>NZ_SCNN01000010.1 GCF_005503535.1 Mesorhizobium comanense
AATGCGAATTACGACATCACCTTCGAGAGCAGCGCCTTCGCCATCGGCAAGCGGGCGGTCACCGTCACGGCGAGCGCCAACCAGGGCAAGACCTACGGCGATGCCGATCCGTCGTCCTACCTCTACACCTACTCCGACCTCGGAACTGGTGCGGCACTGGTTGGTTCACTCGATCGCACGGCCGGCGAAAATGTCGGTGGCTACGCCATCGGCCAGGGCACGCTGACCAACGCGGCCAACTCGAATTACGACATCACCTTCGACAGTTCGACCTTCAACATTGGCAAGCGTGCGGTCACCGTCACGGTGAGCGCCAACCAGGGCAAGACGTACGGCGATGCCGATCCGTCTTCTTCCTACCTCTACACCTACTCCGACCTCGGGACTGGTACGGCACTGGTTGGCGCACTCGATCGCGCTTCGGGCGAGAATGTCGGCAGCTATGCCATCGGCCAGGGAACGCTGACCAACGCAGCCAACTCGAACTATGACATCACCTTCGAGAGCAACGACTTCACCATCGGCAAGCGCGCGGTCACGGTCACGGCGAGCGCCAACCAGGGCAAGACCTATGGCGACGCTGACCCATCGTCCTACGGCTACAGCTATTCCGATCTCGGCACTGGCGTGGCACTCGTCGGTGCGCTTGACCGGGCTGCCGGCGAGAATGTCGGTGGCTATGCCATCGGCCAGGGAACGCTGACCAACGTAGCCAACTCGAACTACGACATCACCTTCGACAGCTCGACCTTCAAGATCGGCAAGCGGGCGGTGACGGTCACAGCGACGGCAGGCCAGGGTAAGACCTACGGCAATGCCGATCCGTCGACCTATGACTTTACCACGTCTGGGCTTGGCAGCGGTGTCGCCCTTGTTGGCGCGCTCGACCGGGGCTCGGGCGAAGATGTCGGCGGCTACGCAATCGGCCAGGGCACGCTGACCAACGTCAACAATTCGAACTACGACATCACCTTCGTGGGCGGCACGAATTTCACCATCGGCAAGCGGGCCGTGACCGTCACGGCCACTGCGGACCAAGGCAAGACCTACGGCAATGTCGATCCCTCATTCCTGGGCTACACCACGTCAGGCCTTGGCACCGGCGTTGCGCTTGTTGGGGCGCTCGATCGCGCCTCGGGCGAAGATGTGGGCAACTACGCCATCGGCCAGGGCACCATCACCAACCTCAACAATTCGAACTACGACATCAGCTTCGTGGACGGAACCAACTTCACCATCGGCAAGCGGGCTGTCACGGTTACGGCGACGGCGGGCCAAGGCAAGACCTACGGCAATGCCGATCCGTCGTCCTACCTCTATGCCTACTCCGATCTCGGTACGGGTGTTGCGCTGGTCGGCTCACTCGATCGCATGGCCGGCGAGAATGTCGGCGGCTATGCCATCGGGCAGGGAACGCTGACCAACGCGGCCAACTCGAACTACGACATCACCTTCGAGAGCAACGACTTTAGCATCGGCAAGCGGGCGGTGACGGTCACGGCGAGCGCCAACCAGGGCAAGACTTATGGCGATGCCGATCCGTCGTCCTACCTCTTCACCTACTCCGACCTCGGGACTGGCGTCGCTCTTGTCGGCTCACTCGATCGCACGGCCGGAGAAAATGTCGGCGGCTACGCGATCGGCCAGGGTACGCTGACCAACGCGGCCAACTCGAATTACGACATCACCTTCGACAGCTCGACCTTCAACATCGGCAAGCGGTCGGTGACGGTCACGGCAAGCGCCAACCAGGGCAAGATCTATGGCGATGCCGATCCGTTGACCTATGGCTACACCACGTCGAGTCTCGGCAGTGGCGCGGCCCTTGTCGGTGCGCTTGGCCGGGCAAGCGGCGAGGATGCCGGCAGCTATGCCATCGGGCAGGGCACGCTGACCAATGGAGGCAATTCGAATTACGACATCACCTTCGTTGATGGTGCGAACTTCACGATCGGCAAGCGGGCGGTGACGGTCACCGCCAATTCGGGGCAGGGCAAGATCTACGGCAATGCCGATCCGTCATCCCTGGGCTACACGACGTCGAGCCTGGGCAATGGCGCTGCGCTTGTCGGCGCGCTCGACCGTGCCGCCGGCGAAGACGCCGGCATCTACGCAATCGGCCAGGGCACGCTGACCAACGCGGCCAATGCCAACTACGACATCACTTTCACCGATGCCGATTTCACCATCGGCAAACGCACCATCACGGTCGTGGCCGACGCGCAAAGCCGGGCGCAGGGCATGCCCAACCCTTCGCTTACCTACACGATCGGCGGTCTGGGGCTGGTCGGCGGCGACACGTTGAGCGGCGCACTCTCGACCGATGCGACCACGGCAAGCGCGCCCGGCAGCTACGCCATCGAACGGGGCAGCCTTGCCGCCTCGGCCAACTACGATCTGACCTATGTCGGCGCGAACCTCGTGGTGCAGCCAAGCAGTGTCGTGCCCCCGGTCGATACCGCCAGCGTCGTCGCATACAGCGCGGCCAGCCATGGCGCTGGTCAGCCGGTTCCGGTGTTCTTCACCGGGCAGCCGGCCAGCGGGGATGTGCAGACGCTGCTGGAGGATCCGCGCCTTGATGGTCCTGCCTTCTGCCAGACCCTGGCGGAGACCGCCGCCGTCTGCGCCGCGTCCATCCAGTAGAGCGCCTGGAAATCAGTGCCCGGGGGCGTCGTCGTCCTCGCCCTCGGCGCCCTGATCGTGGACCTTCTGCCAGCGAGCGACCGCCTGGCCGAGCGCCGCATCGCCCAGATGCTGGGCCAGCCTGGCCTGCTGGCGCAGGGTCAGGCGCACGGCGGAACGGGCGAAGCGATTGGCGGGCGTGTCGAAGGCCTCCGGCGGCTCGCCTCTCGCCAGTCCGTCGGCCACGCGCCGTTTCACCGCCACGATCTCGGGAGTGCCATAGCCGTCGAGCAAGGTCTGGAAATCGCGATGCAGGCCATCGTCGAACGGCAGGTCCTCGCCCATGGCGCCGATCACCGGATTGCCCGGGTGCAGCGAACCGAGCGGCATGAGGTGTTCGGGAATGGGCGTATTGGCCGAATGGGTGCGGCCGCTGCTTAGCAGCTTTGGCAGGAGGTGCGTGTGCGGCCCGGGCGGCGATACACCGCCCGTGTCGGGTCCGCCGATCTTCTGGTAGACCTCGATGCGGCCGATATTGGTCAGCGCCACGCGATGCGGATGGGCGCCAAGGATCGCCATCAGGGCCGGGTTGTCGTGTTCGAAGAGCGAACGGCCGAGCCCCGACCTCAGCGTTGCGAGCAGCCTGGGGTCGCTGGTGCGGATACAGAAATCGCATTGCGGCAACGACAGGCCCATGTCGAACAGGATGCCGGTGCGGTCGATGCCGCGTATGGCGTCATCGTCCGGTCCAAGTTCCGTCAGCACCGGCCGCGCCGACCGCCGTGCCTGGGCGTCGGACAGGCAGAGCGATACGGCCTGGCTCCAGCGATGACGTTTGGGGCTCACCGTCTCATAAGCGACGGGGCGGATGCCGGCCAGCCTGCGGCGGTCGATATGAATGGCGCCGCGCCTGGTCGCGCGCAGCAGATTGCGCGGATCATCGACGACGGGAACCTCGCCGGCGTCCTGATGGAATTCGGCGATGGCGCCGAAGCTGCCCATGCTCCAGCCGGTGCGCCAATCAGCCAGATGCCGCCGCAGCAGATGTTCGAGATCGCCCATGGCTACTCCCCGTTTTCTTCCTGTGCCTTGTCTTCCTGTGCCGCCGCGCCGGCGGTGACGACGTTCATGGGCTGGATCACCATGCCGCCCATGGCTTCGCCGAGATAGGCCTCGACGCCGTAGATCGTGCGCAGCCGCTCGGCGGTCAAAACAGCGCGCGGCGCCCCGTCGGCGACGACAACGCCGCGGTCGAGCAGGACCAGCCGCGAGCACCAGCGCGCCGCCAGGCCGAGATCGTGCATGGAGGCGACGACGGCGCGGCCTTCCGAAGCGACATCGGCGAAGACCTGCATCGAGGCGATCTGATGGGAGGGGTCAAGGCCGGCGGTCGGCTCGTCCGCCAGAAGCAGCGGTGCGCCCTGCGCCAGCGCGCGGGCAATCAGCGCGCGCGCCTTTTCGCCGCCGGACAATTCGGTCGCCGGCCGGTCGCGAAATGCAGAGATTTCCATGCGCGTCATGGCGCGATCGATCGCTTCGATGTCTTCGGCGCCCAGTCGCGAAAAGGCCGTGCCGTGCGGGGCGCGGCCGAGCGATATCAGCATTTCGACCGACACCGGCCAGGCGATATCGCGTTCCTGCGGCAGATAGGCGACGCGCCTGGCGCGCTGGCGAATGGAGAGCGTTTCGCTGCCATCGATGGCGATGCGGCCTTCACCGCGGACCAGGCCCAGCGCCGCGCGCAGCAAGGTCGACTTGCCGGCGCCATTGGGCCCGATCAGGCCGACGAATTCGCCGGCTGCGATGTCCAGCGACACGCCGTGGAGCACCGGCTTGCCGCCCAGCGAAACACGCAGGCCGGAAACGGAAAGCAGGCTCACGGCAATTGCCTCCGCGTTCGGTAGACCAGCCACAGGAAGAACGGCGCGCCGACGATCGCGGTCAGCACGCCGAGCTTGAGGTCGCGGCCCGGCGCTATGATCCGCACCAGGATATCGGCCGCGAGCAGCATCGAAGCGCCGCCGAGCGCGCTGGCCGGCAGTAGGCGCGAGGGCCGGGCGCCGACCAGCGGCCGCAGCACATGCGGCACGACCAGCCCGACGAAGCCGACGGCGCCGGCGACCGCCGTGGCGGCGCCGACAGAAGCCGCGGTGCCGAACACGGCCAGGAACTGCACGCGCCTGATATCGACCCCCATGCTGACGGCGGCATCGCCGCCGAGCGTCAGTGCATCGAGCGAACGGCCAAGGCTCGCCAGCATCGCCCAGCCGGCAAGCATGAAGGGCGCGGCGAGCCAGACATGCGTCATCGAACGGTCGGTGAGCGAGCCCAGCATCCAGAACATGATCTCCAGCGCGGCGAACGGATTGGGGGAGAGGTTGAGCGCCAGCGAGGTCATGGCGCCGGCGAAGGCGGAAACCGCGACGCCCGACAGGATGATGGTGAGTGCGCCGCCACGCAGGCCGGCCATGGCCTGGACAACGAACACCGCCAGCACCGCGCCGGCAAGCGCGGCCAGCGGCAGGCCGAGCGCGAACATGGCGGAGAAGCCGGAATAGATGGCGATCACCGCGCCGAGCGAGGCCGAGGCGCTGACGCCGAGCAGGCCGGGCTCGGCCAGCGGATTGCGCAGCCAGCCCTGAAGCACCGCTCCCGACAGGCCAAGCGTCACCCCGATCATCAGGCCGAGGATGGCGCGCGGCAGGCGGATTTCCCGCATGATCAGCGCGATGGCATCGCGCTTGTCGGAAAACAGCGCCGACAGGCTGTCGCCGAAGCCGATCGCCGCCGGGCCGACGGTCAGCGACAACAGGAAAAGGATGAAGGTCGCCAGCGCGAGAAGGATGAGCACCAGCCGGTAGCGCGCGCCTTCGCTCATGGCGCCGCCCCTTCTTTCTGGCGGGCAGCGTCCTGAAGGATACGCGCGGCCTCGAGCGTGAAGGGGGCGCCGCAGATGGTGTATTTGCCTGGAATGGCGACCTTCTTACCCGACAGGGCCTTGTAGGCCGGATGGACGAAATTCTCCTGCGCGAGCGCCGGCGCCGCGTAACGGCTGTCGCCGTCGACGACGATATCCGGATCGGCGAGAAGCAATTGTTCGAGGGGTAGTTTAGTTGTGCCGGCGAGGCCCAGCGTATCGCCGATATTGGTCAGGCCCGAGGCCTTGACGATGGCGTCGGCCAGCGTTCCAGAACCCGACGTGTAGCTGTTGGCGTAATAGAGCGCGACGGTCTTGTTCGGCGGTTTGCTCGCCGCGAGCCCGGCGAGGCCGGCATTGAGTTCGGCCACCAGTTCACCGGCGCGTTGCTGCCGGCCGAGAATGTCGCCCATGCGCTGCAGATTGGCCCTGACCTCGTCGAAGGAGTTTTCCGGCGCGAACTCCTCGACCCGGAAGCCGAGGCGCCGCAGCAGTGCGACCGTGATGCGGGTCGTGTAGGTGCCGGCAATGACCAGGTCTGGCTGCATCAGGAAGATCTCTTCGGCGAGACCATGATTGACCACATAGGCGCCGGCCTGATCGGCCAGCACCGACGAACCCGGGTCGCTGGCGAGATACGAGACGGAATAAAGCTGTCCCGGACCGGCGATCAGCATGGCCATTTCGTCGGTGCACAGGTTCATGGAGACGACCCGCTTCGGCGCCTCGGCGGCCAATGCGGGCATACAGGGGGTGGCGAGGGCGGCGATCGCCGTCCCCGCCAGGAGCCTGCAAGAAAGGCGCTGGTTTCCCGCCATCGGTCAGTAGTTTCCTTTCAGGCCGATGAAAGCCGTGCGGCCCTGCGTGTTATAGCCGAACACTTCCTGATACTGCTCGTCGAACAGGTTTTCGATGCGGCCATAGGCTTCGAGACGTTCGTTGATCTTATAGCTGCCGCCGACATTGACGACGGTGTAGGCGCCGAGCGTGACGCGCGTCGTTCCCGCCATGGAGAACGAATTGTCCAGCATCTTGCCGTTGAAGACCACCTCGCCGAAGACGCGGGCATGGTCCTCGTCGAAGACATAGGTGGCGTTGAGCGAGCCTGCGTGTTTCGGCCGGCGGACCTCCTCGAGGCGCGGGTCACCGGCCTTGGTCTGCTCTGTGGCATCCGTATAGGCATAGGTCGCTGTCGCCGTGAACCCGTTGAAGAAATCGACCGTGGCCGACAGTTCGACGCCCTGCCGTTTGCTGACGCCGTCGCGATTGACCGGCGACGACAGATAATCGGGGCCCGGGCCAAAGACCGTGGCGATCTCGTGGGTCAGGTCCTGGTTGAAGTACGTCACGTCGACGACCAGCCCGCCATGGAAGAAACCCTGCTCGACACCGATGTCGAAGCCGGTGCTTTCCTCGGGCTCTAGATTGGGGTTGCCGACGAAGCTGCCCGGATAATAGCCGAACTGCTCGTAGAAGGTCGGGTTGGTGATGCCGGTGCCGACCGACGCATGCAGGCGCGTGGCGGTGTCGGGGACCTTCCACGCGCCGCTGAGGCTCCAGGTGGTGGCGTCCTCGAAGCGGTCGTTGAGGTCGCGGCGCAGGCCTGCATTGACATAGAACTGGTCGAGGAATTCGCCGCGATATTCGCCGACGAAGGAATTGCTTTGGCGGCTGAAGGTCTGCGTCAGGTGTGAAGGCGAGAAGGTTTCGCGCTGCCATTCGTATCCCGCCGTCAACTGGTGGTGGGCATCCAGCATCGCCGGCGTGTCGAACCCGTAGCTCGCCTGGTAGCTGCCCTTGTAGCGGTTGCCGTCGTTCCAGGTGTTCGGACTGAAGCTATCGAGGCTCGAAAAATTGTCGCGGTGCGTGTCGCTGCCGGTGAAGCGGGCCTTCTGGGTCAGTGCGCCGTCCATCGAGACATAGGTGGCGCCGACGGAGCCGAAGACTTCGCGCGTCGCTGTCCAGTCCGGGCCATCGATGACCTGTCCATAGGTGCCGCTGCCCCACCTGAAGTCCTGTGGATCGGTGTCGCTCTTGCGGTTCACGTAGCGCAGCGTGGCGTCGACGGTGAGGTCGGGCGAAAGGTCGAGCGTGACCTTGCCATTCAGCGTCGTGTTGCGGTCGCCGTCCTTCTCGTTGCCATTGTCGGCGATGTTGAATCCGTCGGTATGGCGGAAGGCGGCCGACAGCGCGACATCATAATTCTGGCCGCCGCCGCGCAAGGAGACACCGCCCAGGAAGGTGCCGTCGGTGCCGGTTTCGGTGCGCGCATCGACCTTGAAGCCGCTGCGCTCACCGCGCCTGGTGATGATGTTGACGACGCCGCCGGTGGCGTTCGAACCCCAGAAGGCGCTTTGCGGGCCGCGCAGGATCTCGATGCGGTCGATGTCATCGACCAGCAGGCTGCCGAAATCGAACTCGCCGCTCGATGTCTCGGAGACCTCGACGCCGTCGATCATGACGAGCAAATGGTTCGCCTCGGCGCCGCGCACGCGCACCTGCGTGAAGCCGCCGAACGAACCGGTGCGCGATACGGCAAAGCCGGGAACCTGACGCAGCGCGTCGGCGACATAGCGCACCTGGTTCTTCTCCAATTGCTCGCCCGTGATGACGGTGAAGGCGCGGCCGGATTTTTCCTGTTCGATGGGCGTGCGCCCGTCGGTGACGAGAATCCTCTCGAGGGATGTTGCCTTGTCCTGGCCGGTCTGTTCCTGCGCGTCGGCGATACCTGTCAGCGCCAGCGCCAAAGCGCCGGCCGTGAATGTCCGTTGAACCATGTCTGCCCCTGGAAAAATCTGGCGAGGCGAGTGACGTCGCCCCGGGTTTTGAAAAACCGCAGGCAGAAAGCGAGTGGCAGATTTCTTGGCACGTCCATCTTCCCCGACCGTCCCGGCTTGCGGCAACACTTTCTCAAATGTCACCGCCACGGGCGACCGCGCATGAACACACCCCGTGTTCGTGCATGGGTGACCGGAACAGGCAGGTCTCCTGACTTCCGTGTCTTCGCCGGTCTTCCGCCTTCCCGGTCGCGCGACGCGCTTCCAGTGGCTTCGAGGAAGATGGCTCAACGGTTACAGTTGCGGGGGCAGCCACGGAATCGGCAGATGTGCCGGCCTCACCGTGTTCCCTTTTCATCCGCCTCGCGGCGGAACCAGTTCCGGACGGGAAGCTAGCGAGCGATCCGGATGGCGTCAACCACGCTTCGCCGGATCGCTTGGCAGCCTGGCGCCCCCGGGGAGTTTCCGCCGGAAGCGCCGTTTTCTAATTGTCGATCAGCGTCAGCCGTTGGGATAGTAGCCGCCATCGGCGCCGTCGCCGATGTAGAAGCCGCCGCCCGAATCGTCCTGCAATTGCTGATCGAGGTCCTCGATCTGGCCGAGCAGACTCCGATATTCGCCGCCGCCTGAGGCCGAGCTGCGGATGCTGTTGGCCTGCACCATCAGATCGTGCTCCTGTTCGGGAGTGATGGCCTTGGCATCCATTGCCTCGACGATCCCCTGCTTCACGCCTTGCAGTTGATCGAGGATCGCTCTTGCCTCGACGGACATGCCCCCGGGTTCCATCCTGTGGTGGTGTGCGGCGTAGGCACTCGACAGCGGCGCTGCCGCCAGAAGTGATGCGATCGCTATGGTCCTGGGTGTAAATTTGCGCATGGCTGCGCCTCCCTTCAACGGGAAAAGCGGTATGGATATCGCTTTCCGATCGCGGGCAAATCCGTTCCCGTCGCGTCGCGATGATCCTGTCATCGCCGGCGGTTCGTGGCCCGCACCATTTATATAGAGATGCTCCAGGCCGGGGCATGGCGGGGAACGCAAAGTTGACAGTTTGTGATCGCCAGAGCCGGATGATTTCAGGTCCGTTCGACCTGAAATCATCCGGCTCTGAATCAAAGAGATAGAGAGCATGATGTCGTCCGAAAACCGCGTCACACTTTTCGGCATCATGCTCCAGGCAGGATGTGCCTGTCATGCCCGTTTCACTCTCCGGGCTGCACGCTCGGCCGCCAGGCATAGCGTGCCCGCGACCGCAATTGCCGGCACCAGTTCCCGAAGCGGTCGATATAGATGTAGATGACCGGTGTCGTGTAGAGGGTCAGGATCTGGCTCAGGATAAGGCCGCCGACGATGGCGATGCCGAGCGGCTGGCGCAGCTCGCTGCCTTCGCCGAGGCCAATGGCCAGAGGCACCGCACCGAACAGCGCGGCCATCGTCGTCATCATGATCGGCCGGAAGCGCAGCAGGCAGGCCTGGTAGATGGCGTCGCGCGCTGACATGTTCTCGCCGCGTTCGGCCGCCAGCGCGAAGTCGATCATCATGATGGCGTTCTTCTTGACGATGCCGATCAGCAGGATGATGCCGATCAGCGCCATGATCGAGAACTCGGTGTTGAACAGCGTCAGCGCCAGCAGCGCGCCGACGCCGGCCGAGGGCAAGGTGGACAGGATGGTCAGCGGGTGCGCGTAGCTTTCGTAGAGAATGCCGAGCACGACATAGACCGCCAGCAGTGCCGCAAGGACGAGCAGCGGCTGGTCGGAAAGCGAATCCTGGAACACCTTGGCCGTGCCCTGGAAACTGCCGTGGATGGTGGTCGGCATGCCGATGCGGTCGGCGGCCGCGTTGATCGCCGCCACACCTTCGCTGAGCGCCACGCCCGGCGCCAGGTTGAAGGACAGCGTGGTGGCGACGAACAGGCCCTGGTGGTTGACCGAAAGCGGCGTGCTGCCGGGACCGTAATGCGCGATCGCCGATAGCGGCACCATGGTCTCGGCGCCGGTGCTGACCGCCGCTCCGGTCGAGGCCGCGGTCCTGCCGGTGCTGGTGATGGAATTGTTGGCCTGGTTGCGCGCCGCATCCCCGGCAATCGAGGCCGCGCTGGCGGACTGGCCGGACGCCGCGAAAGTGCCCGCGACGGCGTTGCTCGACTGCGAGCCGCCGACCGAGCCGCCCGAGGTGCTGACATAGACCTTTTCCAGCGCATCCGGGGTCTGCCAGTATTGCGGGGCGACCTCCATGATGACGTGATACTGGTTGCGCGCCACGTAGATGGTCGATACCTGGCGCTGGCCGAAAGCGTCGTAGAGGGTGTTGTCGATCTGGCTTGCCGATACACCGAGGCGCGTTGCGGTGTCGCGGTCGATGGTGATGTCGGCTTCAAGGCCCTTGTTCTGCTGGTCGCTGTTGACGTCGGTCAGTTTCGGCTCAGTCTGCAGCGCCGCCGCCAGTTTCGGCGCCCATTCGGCGAGCTCGTCGAAACTGTCGCCCTGCAAGGTGTACTGGTACTGCGCGTTCGACTGGCGTCCGCCGACGCGTATGTCCTGCACGGCCTGCAGGAACAGCGTGGCGCCCGGCACCACCGCGAGTTCGCGGCGCAGCCGGCCGATCACCTGGTCGGCGGAGATCTTGCGCTCGGCCAGCGGCTTCAGCGAGACGAACATGAAACCGGAATTGGTCTGGCCGCCGCCGGTGAAGCCGACCGCGGTGTCGACGGCAGGATCCTTGCTGACGATGGCGGCGAACTGGCTGAGCTTCTGCGACATCAACTGGAACGAGGTCGCCTGGTCCGCCTGGATGGAGCCGGTCAGCCGCCCGGTATCCTGTTGCGGGAAGAAGCCTTTCGGAATGGTGACGTAGAGATAGAAGTTGAGGCACAGCGTCGCCGCCAGCACCGCCATGATCAGCAGGGGGTTGTTCAGCGCCCAGGATAGCGAGCGGCGATAGAAGTTCAGCATGCCTTCGAAGATGCGTTCGCTGAGGCGATAGAGCCGGCCGTGCCCGCCCTTGCCTTCGCCGCGCAGCAGGATCGAACACATCATCGGCGTGGTGGTGAGCGAGATGGCGAGCGAGACCAGGATCGCCGCCGACAGGGTTACGGCGAATTCCCGGAACAGCCGGCCGATGATGCCGCCCATCAAGAGGATGGGAATGAAGACAGCGATCAGCGAGACGCTCATGGACAGCACGGTGAAACCGACTTCCTGCGCACCCTTGATCGCCGCCTCGATGCGGCTCATGCCGCTCGACATGTGGCGCGAGATGTTCTCCAGGACGACGATGGCATCGTCGACGACGAAGCCGGTCGCCACCGTCAGCGCCATCAGCGACAGATTGTCGATGCTGAAGCCCAGCAGGTACATCACGCCCAGCGTGCCGACCAGCGACACCGGCACCGCGACGATCGGCACCAGCGCCGAGCGCACGTCGCGCAGGAAGGCGAAGACAACCAGGATCACCAGGCCGATGGCGATCATCAGCGTCTGCGCGACTTCGTCGAGCGAGGCGCGGATGGTGGTCGAGCGGTCGACCGCCAGGGACAGGTCGATGGCCGGCGAGATCGAGGCGCGCAGCGTCGGCATCAGCGCCTTCACCCGATCCACCGTTTCGATGATGTTGGCATTGGGCGAGCGGTTGATGATGATCAGCACGCCTGGCTTGCCGTTTGCGAGGCCGGCATTGCGGATGTTCTCGACCGAATCGTTGACCTGCCCGACGTCGGACAAGCGGACCGGCGCGCCGTTGCGATAGGCGACGATCAACGGCCGATAGGCATCGGCCTGCGTGGCCTGGTCGTTGGCGTAGATCTGGTAGCGCTGGTCGCCGGCATCGATGGCGCCCTTGGGGCTGTGGGCGTTGGCGGAGGCAAGGGCCGCGCGCACGTCCTCCAGCCCGATGCCATAGTTGTAGAGCACCTGCGGGTTGAGTTCGACCCGCACGGCGGGCAGCGAGGAGCCGCCCACCGACACTTCGCCGACGCCATCCACCTGCGAGAGCTTCTGCGCCAGCACGGTGCTGGCGGCATCGAAGAGCTGGCCCTTGGACAGCGTATCGGAGGTGAGCGACAGGATGAGGATCGGCGCGTCGGCGGGATTGACCTTCCGATAGGTCGGATTGGAACGCAGGCTTGACGGCAGGTCGGCGCGCGCCGCGTTGATTGCCGCCTGCACGTCCCGCGCGGCGCCGTCGATGTCGCGGTCGAGGCCGAACTGCAAGGTGATGCGCGCGCTGCCGACGCTGCTCGACGAGGTCATTTCGTTGACGTCGGCGATCTCGCCGAGATGCCGCTCGAGCGGGCTGGCGACCGTGTTGGCCACCACCTGGGGGCTTGCACCGGGAAGCGAGGCCGACACCGAGATCACGGGGTAGTCGACCGCCGGCAGCGGCGCCACCGGCAATTGCGGAAAGGCCACCAGCCCGGCGGCGAGAAGGCCGAAAGTCAGCAGCGTCGTCGCCACCGGCCGCCGGATGAAGGGAACCGACAGGTTCATGGCGTGGCGTCCGCACCATGGGGACGAGGAGACTTAGGGGGACGGACAGTTTTGGGCGCACGGGGAAGATCAGGCTGGACGCCGCGCAGCCGGTTCGAAAGCCGGTCGAACCAGAGATAGATTACCGGCGTCGTGAACAGCGTCAGCAACTGGCTGAGCAGCAGGCCACCGACGATTGTGACGCCGAGGGGATGGCGCAGTTCCGAGCCGACGCCGGTGCCGAGCATCAGCGGCAACGCGCCCAGCATGGCGGCCAGCGTCGTCATCAGGATCGGGCGGAAGCGCAGCAGACAGGCCTGATAGATCGCCTCGCGCGGCGCCTTACCCTCGTTGCGCTGCGCGTCCAGCGCGAAGTCGATCATCATGATGGCGTTCTTCTTGACCACGCCGATCAGCAGGATGATGCCGATGATCGAGATGATGGTCAGGTCCTGGCCGGCGATCATCAGCGCCAGCAGCGCGCCGATGCCGGCCGAAGGCAGCGTCGACAGGATGGTGATGGGGTGGATGAAGCTTTCATAGAGCACGCCGAGCACGATGTAGACGGTGACCACCGCCGCCAGGATCAGGAACAGCGTATTGTTGAGGGAAGCCTGGAAGGCGCGCGCCGCGCCCTGGAAGCTGGTGATGATGCTGAGCGGCATGCCGATGTCGGCCTGCGCCTTCTCGATCGCGGTGACGGCTTCGCCGAGCGACGCGCCCGGGGCAAGATTGAACGAGACGCTGGCGGCCGGAAACTGCCCCATATGGGTGATCTGCAGCGGCGTGGTGGTGACATGGGTGCTCGCCACTACTGAAAGCGGCACCGGGGCGCCGCCCGTCGACGAAGGCAGGTAGACGGAGGAAAGTGCCTTCAGCGAATCCTGCTCGGACGGGGCCGCCTCGAGGATGACGCGATACTGGCTCGACGTGGTGTAGATGGTCGAGACCATGCGCTGGCCGAAGGCGTCGTAGAGCGCGTTGTCGACGGTTGCCGGCGTGATGCCGAAGCGTGCGGCCTGGTCGCGGTCGATGTCGACGAAGACGGCAAGGCCGCTGTTCGACAGGTCGCTGGCGACGTCGGCGAGTTGCGGCAGCGTGTTGAGCTTGGCGAGCAGCTTCGGCGTCCATTCATCGAGTTCGTCCGCATTGGCGTCCTGGAGCACGAACTGGTACTGGGTGCGGCTGACCTGTCCATCTATGGTGAGGTCCTGGACCGGTTGCATGTAGAGGGTGACGCCGGCCACCGCGCCGGCCTCATCCTTCAGCCGTGCGATGACGTCGGTGATATCGGCGGTGCGTTGCTCATGCGGCTTGAGGTTGATCAGGATGCGGCCGACATTGAGCGTGGTGTTGGTGCCGTCGACGCCGATGAAGGACGACAGGCTGTCGACGTCGGGGTCCTTGAGGATGATGCCGGCCAGTTGCTGCTGGCGGTCGGCCATGGCGGCAAAGGAGATCGATTGCGGGGCTTCCGTGATCGCCTGGATGACGCCGGTGTCCTGCACCGGGAAAAAGCCCTTGGGGATGACCACGTAGAGCACGGCGGTCAGGACAAGTGTGGCCGCCGCGACGACCAGCATCAGCGTCTGGCGGTCGAGCACCCAGGCCAGCGCCCGGCCGTAGCCGCGGATGACCCAGTCGAAGAAGTCGTGGTTGGCGCGCTGCAAGGCGTTCTCCTGCACTGCTTCCAATGGCTTGAGCAGCTTGGCGCAGGCCATCGGCACCAGGGTCAGCGACACCACCGCGGAGATCAGGATCGTGGTGGCGAGCGTGATGGAAAATTCGCGAAACAGCCGGCCGACGACATCGCCCATGAACAGGAGCGGGATCAGCACCGCGATCAGCGAGACGGTCAGCGAGATGATGGTGAAGCCGATCTGCTGCGACCCTTTGAGCGCCGCCTGAAGCGGGGTCTCGCCTTCCTCGACATAGCGGGCGACGTTCTCGATGACGACGATGGCGTCGTCGACGACGAAGCCCGTGGCGATGGTCAGCGCCATCAGCGACAGATTGTCGAGGCTGAAGCCGAACAGATACATGACGCCCAGCGTGCCGACCAGCGACAGGGGCACCGAGAGGCTCGGGATGAGGGTGGCGCGCGCGCTGCGCAGGAAGACGAAGATGACAAGGACCACCAGGATGATGGCGAGCGCCAGTTCGTATTCGACGTCGCGGACCGACGCGCGGATGGTCGTCGTGCGGTCGGTCAGCACCTTGACGTCGACGGCGCTCGGCAGCGAGGCCTGGAGCTGCGGCAGCAGCGCCTTGATGCGGTCGACCACCTCGATGACGTTGGCGCCGGGCTGGCGCTGGATGTTGAGGATGATGGCCGGCGTGGCGTTCATCCAGGCGGCCAACCGATTGTTTTCCGTGGCGTCGATCACATCGGCCACGTCGCTCAGCCGCACCGGGGCGCCGTTCCTGTAGGCGATGATAAGCGAGCGGTATTCGTCGGCGCTCTTCAGCTGGTCGTTGGCGTTGATGGTGTAGGCGCGCGAGGGGCCGTCGAAATTGCCTTTCGGCGTGTTGACATTGGCGCTGCCCAGCGTGGTGCGCAGGTCGTCGAGATTGAGGCCGTAGGCGGCGAGCTTGCGTGGGTCGGCCTGGACGCGCACGGCGGGGCGCTGGCCACCCGAGAGGCTGACGAGGCCGACGCCCGGCAACTGCGATATCTTCTGCGCCAGCCGCGTGTCGGCGAGCTGCTGCACGTCGCGCAGCGGCATGGTGGCGGAGGTGAGGCCGAGCGTCAGCACGGGCGCGTCGGCGGGATTGACCTTGGCGTAGATCGGCGGCGCCGGCAGGTCGGCGGGCAAGAGATTGCCGGCGGCGTTGATGGCGGCCTGTACCTCCTGCTCGGCGACATCGAGCGAGATCGCCAGGCTGAACTGCAGCGTGATGACGGACGACCCGGCCGAACTCACCGAATTCATCTGGTTGAGGTTGGCGATCTGGCCGAGCTGGACTTCCAGCGGCGCTGTGACCGACGAGGTCATCACGTCGGGGCTGGCGCCGGGATAGAAGGTCTGGACCTGGATGGTCGGATAGTCGACCTCGGGCAGGGCCGAGACGGGTAGATAGCGATAGGCCAGCAGCCCGGACAGCATGATGGCGACCATGAACAGCGATGTCGCCACCGGCCGCAGGATGAAGGCGCGCGACGGGCTCATTGCTGCTGCCCGGACTCCTGCTGTCCGGACCCTTGCTGTCCTGATTGGGGCTGTGTCGTATCCGAATGCCGGTGCTTGTGGCCCTGATGTTTGTGCGTGGCGTCACCCGCAGCCTGCCCATCGGAAGGCATGTCGGTTTGCGCTGGTGCCTGAGCGGGCGGCGTGGACTGGTTTCCGGTCTGGGCGGGCGGCGCTGCCGGGCTCGCGCCCTGAGCCGGCGCCGGTGTTTGCGCGGCCGGCGCCTGGCCGTCCTGGCGCAGGTTGATCGTGGCACCGTCGCGCAGCTTGTCGGCGCCGTCGACGACGACACGGTCGCCCGGGTTCAGTCCGGACACGATCTCCACGCGCTCGCCATTGGTGACGCCGAGCGTCACCTTGCGCACGGAGACGGTGCTGTCGGGGTTGACCAGATAGACGAAGGTGCCGGGCAGGCCGCGCTGGATCGCGGCGATGGGCGCGATCGCCACATCCTTGTGCTCGTCGACGAGAAGTTCGACGTTGACGAACTGGTTGGGATAGAGGAGGCGCTGGTCATTGGCGAAGCTGGCCCTCAGCTTGATGGTTCCGGTGCTCGGGTCGATCTGGCTGTCGAAGGTTTCGAGCTGGCCGTCGGCGAGCTTCTTGGTTCCGGCGCGGTCGAAGGCGGTGACCGGCAAGGTGGCGCCCTGCTGCAGGCGCTGCGCTATCGCGGGCAGTTCGTCCTCGGGCACGTTGAACAGCACGCTGATCGGCTGGATGCGGGTGATGACGACGATGCCGTTGGCATCGCCCGGCGTCACGTAGTTGCCTTCGTCCACCTGGCGCAGGCCGGCCCGTCCGTCGGTGGGCGACAGGATGCGGCAATTGTCGAGATTGACCGTAGCGGACTGGATCAGCGCCTTGTCGTACTCGATCGTGCCCGCGTCCTGCCCGACCAGGGCAACCTGGGCGTCGTAGGCCTGATGCGTCACCGCTCCCTGGTCGACGAGCGTCTTGTCGCGCGCGAGGTCGAGCTGGGCGTCGTTCAGCATCGCCTGGTCGCGGGCAAGCTGGCCCTGCGCCTGGGCCAGCGCCGCCTGGTAGGGGCGGGGATCGATCGCAGCCAGCAGATCGCCCTTCTTGACGTCCTGGCCTTCCTTGAAATTGACCTGGAGAAGCGGACCGGTGACCTGCGTCTTGACCGTGACGGTGGAGAGAGAGGTGACCGTTCCCAGGGCGCCGAGGCTGACGTCTATGGTCCCCTTGTCAATCGCGGCGGCACCGATCGACATGGGCTGCGCATTGCGCCGGTTGCCCTGTTGCTTCGGCACGGCCTGCGGCCGCTCGTAGAGATAGGCTCCGCCGGCGGCGACGACGGCGATGAAGATCAGCCATGGAATCCAGCCGCGCGAACGACGCGGCGCGATGGTGGTCTGCAGGGGCATTTCCAGTTGCTGGTCCATGGCGGCATCTTTCGTCCCCCACAAACCAATATGACCGAACCCTTGCGAAGTCGAATTAACTGTTGGACAGGTTCGGACCCCGGCGATCCCAAGGCTTTGCCGCGATTGCCGGTTCGCCGGGCGGGGAGCCGCTACATGCGCATCAGCAGGCCGCCATCGACCGCAAGCTCGATGCCGGTGATGTAACTCGCAGCGTCGGAGAGCAGGAAGAGTGCCGCGTTGGCCATGTCCTGCGGCGTGCCGATGCGGCCGAGCGGGGCGTAGCTGGCCACCGCAGAGCGCTTCTCCTCCGTGTCCCAGCGCGCCTGCAGCGGGGTCAGCGCCATGCCCGGGCAGATGGCGTTGGAGCGGATGCGTTCACCGGCAAGCTGCATGGCGAGCGATTTCGACAGCGCGCAGACACCGGCCTTCGAGGCCTGATAGGCGTCCTGCGGGTTGGCGTCGCCGCGATACCACTGGATGGTCGAGAAATGCACCATGGCGCCGCCGCGTCCGCCCGCGCGCATATGGGGAACGACCGACCGCGCCGTATGGACGAAGGATTTGAGATTGATGTTGAACACCTCGTCCCAGACGCCGAGGTCCATCTCCAGGGCCGATTTGTCGCGGCCGAACCAGAGCACGCCCGCGACGTTGGCGAGATAGTCGATGCCGCCGCGTTCCCGGCCCGCGGTGCCGACGACCCGCTCGACGAAGGCGGCATCGGTGAGATCGCCCTGGGCGAAAGTGAGCCTGTCGTCGTAAGCGGCCAGCGAGGCCGGTCGAGCCTTGACGTCGATGGCGGTGACGGAGGCGCCGGCATCGAGCAGCGCCAGCGTGATCGCCTCGCCCATGCCGCCGCCGGCGCCAGCGACAACCGCGTGCCTGCCGGTGAAATCGTAAGCGATCATCTGAACCCCCTCATGTGCTGGCCCCTCACGTGCCTGGCGCCGATGCATTGTCGCCGGACAATACGGGCGGAGAAAAAATCCATCAAGCCGTATTAGAAAAAATTTGCCAAAATGGAAAATAGCGATATCGTGCCGTCAATGACATCTCCTCAAGGACGGATTTCGCAATCATGACCCTGCATGCCGGCGCGCGGACGTTTTCGGTGACTTCTCCCGTCGATGGCTCGATTTACACGACGCGCGCCTATGCCGATGGCGCCGCCATCGAGTCAGCGCTTGCCCGTGCAAGGGCAGCTCTGCCGTCCTGGCGGCGGATGCCGCTGGCGGAGCGACTGGCGATCCTGCTGCGTTTCGGCGATGAGATGAAGGCGCGGGCGACGCCGCTGGCCGAGATGGTGGCGTGGCAGATCGGCCGGCCGCTGTGGCAGGCCGACGAGACGCCGCGCTTGGCGCTGGTCGGGCAGTTGCTGGCCGATGTCGCGCTCGAGACACTGGCCGACATGCCATACCCTTCCGATGAACACATCCGCCGTTATGCCAAGCCGGTGGCGGGCGGCCTGCATCTGTCGATCTGTGCCTGGAACTACCCCACCGCCATGCTCGGCTATCTCGTGACGTCGCCTCTCGCCGCCGGCAATGTGGTGATCTTCAAGCATTCGCCGCAGACGCCGCTGATCGCCGAGCAGGCCGAGGAAGCCTTTCGGGCCGCCGGCGGCCCCGAGGGCGTGTTCCAGAGCCTGCATCTCGACCATGCCGATGCCGAGAAGCTGATCGCATCCGGCGCCTTCAATGCCGTGAATTTCATCGGCTCGGTCAATGGCGGCCGTCGCGTCCATGCCGCCGCCGCCGGCACCTTCACCCAGGTCCATCTCGAACTCGGCGGCAAGGACCCGACCTACATCAGGGCCGATGCCGACCTCGAGGCCGCGGTTCCGTTGATTGCCGAAGGCACCTATTCCAATGCCGGCCAGTCCTGCTGCTCGGTCGAACGCATCTATGTCGACAAGGCGATCCATGACCGCTTCGTCGAAGCGCTGGTCGCCGAGACGGCGAAGTGGACCATCGGCCATCCCTTTGATGAAAAGCCGATGGTCGGTCCAGTGGTGCGGGCAAGTGCTGCCGACAACATTCGTGGTCTCACCGACAGTGCGGTGCGGGCAGGGGCCCGGCGGCTGATGCCGCGGGACGGTGCGCTCAAGGCCTCCGGTCTCGGTGCAGCCTATGTCGCGCCGGAGGTTCTGGTCGGGGTCGATCACACCATGCAGATCATGCGTGACGAATTGTTCGGGCCGGTGGCCTGCATCCAGTCGGTCGGCGGCGACGACGAGGCAATCAGCCTGATGAACGACAGCGATTTCGGATTGAGCGCCTCGATCTGGTCCAGGGATGTCGAGCGTGGCGTGGCGCTGCTCGACGAGGTCGAGGCCGGCACTGTCTATCTCAACCGCTGCGATCATGCCGACCTGCATTTGCCCTGGGGCGGCATCAAGAATTCAGGCCTCGGCCGCACCAATGGGCGCGCCGGCCTGGCGGAGGCAACGGCGGCGAAATCGTACCATGTCCGCTCCGTCATCGCTTGATCTTGAAGCTCGCGTGACGAACGCTGCGGGCCTTACAGGGCTTGACGATGCGGCCATAGCCGCGCTCGCCGCAGCCAGCGTCGAGCGGCTACATGTCGACGCCGCCAGCCCCTATCTGCTGATCGCCGAACATGCCGGCAATGTCGTGCCGGCGCCGTGGCACGACCTTGGCCTGGCGGCGCCCTATCTCGATACGCATTTCGCCGTCGACATCGGCATCGACGCGCTGACGCGGCGGCTGTCGCGAACGTTGCGGGCGCCGGCGGTGATCGCGCATTATTCGCGGCTGTTCCTCGACTACAACAGGCCGGCGGACGAATGGGACTTCATGCGCCCGGACCTCGGCGGAATTCCGGTTCCCGGCAATCTGGCGCCGGACGCCGCTGATGCAGGATTGCGCAAGGCGATCGGCTGGGCGCCGCTCGAACAGGCCATCGTCGAGGCGGCGGCGGGCAGGCGGGCGCTGGTATCGGTGCATTCCTTCACCCCGGTGATGGCTGGCGTCAGGCGCAACGTCGACATCGGCGTGCTGTGGCGGGAACAGTCGCCCTTCGTCACCTCCGTGCTGAAGACACTCGGCGCGCAGGGTGCGGAAGCCGGATTGCGGATCGGCGACAACGAACCCTACGATTGGCGACAGGCCATCGGCTACACGCTGAATCGGCACGGGCTGGAGCAGGGCCGGCCCTGTCTTTATCTCGAAGTCCGCAACGACCTGCTTTCCGATCCGGAAACATTCGAGCGCGTCGGCCGAACCCTGGAGCAGGCCTTCGCCACTGTCGCGATGTCGTTATGGCCGAAATCAGCCATAGCCGTCTAAAGGCTGGACGCCCCCATGCCGCCCCGCTAGAGCTTGTCGAATTGGAAACACGACAGCCAAGGGCGTGGACGATGCAGGGCAATGTGGGCAGCAAGATCCGCGACGCGCGCAAGGAGCAGAACATCACGCTGCGCGACTTGAGCGAGCGCTCCGGCCTTTCGGTCTCGCAACTGTCGAAACTGGAAAACGGCAAGGCGCGGCTGACGGTCGACGTCGCGCTGATGATCGCCGGCGTGCTGCATGTGCCGGTGGCGTCCTTCCTGTTCAGCCCCAAGCCCGGCATGCAGGCGCGCCGCTCCATCACGCGCGCCGGCAGTGGCATACTGCACCAGGGCAATGCCATGGAATTCGAGGTGCTTTGCAGCGATTTCCGCGACAAGACCAATATTTTCTGGCGCGTCACGCTGCGGGCGCGAAGCTTCGAGGAGAATGGCGGCTGGCGCAGCCATTCAGGCGAAGAGTTCATTCATGTCCTCAGCGGCAGCCTGGAACTGCACACGATCCATTATGATCCGACCGTGCTGCAGCCCGGCGACAGCATCCTGTTCGACGGCGAGATGCAGCACGCTTACATCGCGCTCGGCGACCAGCCTGTCGTCATGCTGATGTCGAACACGGTGCCGCGCGATGGGCTGCCGGCCGGCGCGGGCCTCTGACCTCATCGAGCGTGCTCAAGAATATTTTCTAAAATGGAAAAAAATACTTGTTATGGAAAAGTCTGAGGTCTAGCATCCCTTTGACCGGTCGACAGGAGAAATAGCCATCGGCCGGGATGGGAGATATCACCGATGCTGTCGGTTGAGGCAGTCAGCAAGACCTTTGGCGGCGTGCAGGCATTGCGCAATGCCTCGCTGTCGTGCGAGGCGGGGGAAATCCTCGGCCTGATCGGCCCTAACGGCGCCGGCAAGTCGACGCTGGTCAATGCTATTTCCGGCGTGCTCAAGCCCGACACCGGCAGTGTCAGACTGGCGGGCCAGGACATTACCGGGCGCGGCCCCGAACATTGCGCGCGGGCCGGAGTTGGCCGTACCTTCCAGACCATCCGTCTCTTCAAGGATCTGACCGTTCGCCAGAACGTCGAGGTCGCGCATATTACGTGCCGGGCGGTGCGCCCGGATGCGGCCGCGCGCATCGGCGTCGACCAATTGCTCGCCCAATATCAGCTGGACGGTTTTGCCGATGTTCCCGCAGGCACGCTTTCCTACGGCAGTCAGCGCCGGCTGGAAATCGCGCGCGCGCTGGCGCTGGGCCCATCGCTGATCCTGCTCGACGAGCCGGCCGCCGGCCTCAACGAAGGCGAGTCGGAGACGCTGGCGATCGCGATCGAGGGCATACGCAGGGATGTCGGCTGCGCCACCATCGTCATCGATCACGACCTGCGCTTCATCAACCGGCTGTGCGACCGGCTCTGCGTCATGGACCAGGGCCAGGTGATCGCATCGGGACAGACCGAGGCGGTGTGGCGCGATCCGCGTGTCATCGAGGTTTATGTCGGGCAGTCCGCGCCGGCGTGACGGCGCCCACGATACCAACAACAGGCAAGAGGAGGGGTTCGAATGGAGAAGGTGATTTTGGGGGCCGCGGTCGTCGTGGCAGGGCTTTTGCAGGCATCTCATGCCGGTGCCGCCGACTTGAAGATCGGCCTCGCCGTGGCGATGACCGGCACCTACGCGCCCTATAGCGAGGCCGAGGGTGCGCGCTGCATGGCCGACAAGTTGAACAAGGCGGCGGCAGCAGGCGATCCCAAGGTAGAGCTGATGATCGAGGACAACCGGTCCGATCCGCAGCTGTCGGTTTCGCTCGGTCAGAAATTCCTCGACGCCGGCGCGCAGATCATCACCGGCGTGCCTTTTCCGGACGCGCTCATCCCCACCGCGCAGATTGCCGCGCCCTATGGCGCCACCGTGTTCTCGGCGCCGAACACGCAGCTCGAGATGCAGCAGGCCGGGCTCGATAATTTCATTGCCGGCGCGGTGCCTGATCCGATCAACGCGGCGGCGACCGCCAACGCTCTTTACGGCAAGGGCGCGCGCACCGTGGCGCTGATGGTGTCACCAGATGCCGGCTCCTATTCGGAAAAGCTTCCCGAATGGTTCGGCGAGGTGTTCGAGCATCAGGGCGGCAAGGTCGTCGGCAAGTTCAACTATTCCTGGGGCACGACGGACTGGTCGCCGCAGATCGCCAGCATCAAGGCACTGGCGCAGAAGCCCGATGCCATCCACATTTGCGGCGTGTTGCCTGACATCGGCATCTTCATCCGCCAGTTGCGCGCCAATGGCTATGACGGCTGGGTCGCAGGCTGCGATGCCTTCGACGACAAGTCGCTGGAAGGCACGGTCGGCAATCCGGCGTCGCTGGAAAAGGTGATGTTCGCCACCCATGGCGCGACGGGCATCGACAGCCCCATCGACAAGTTCCTCGCCCAGTGCAAGGCGGATGGCTACAAGATCAACGGCATCTTCGACGCGCTCGGCGCCGACATGGTGCAGATCAGCTACGAGGCGGCGAAGAAGTCGGGCACCGTCGAGCCGGCCGCCTTGCGCGAGGCGATCCGCGCGCCGGGCGGCTATCCCGGCACCACGGCGCCCACCATCTCTTTCGCCGAGAAGAAGGGCTATCCAGTGAAAGCCGTGCCGGTCATGGGTTTTTCCGACGGCAAGCGGGTGCTGATCACCGACACGCCGCCGACCTTCGTCCCGGCGCTGAACTAGGGCAGGCGGGACAAGTGATGATGGATCGAGCCTGGCAGGCCGCGTCGTGCTGAGCGTCGACAATCTGGTCGTGCGCTACGGCGCGGTGAGCGCGGTGCGCGACCTCAACCTGAAGGTCGGGCGCGGCGAGCTTGTCGCCCTGCTCGGTCCCAATGGCGCCGGCAAGAGCTCGACCATCAATGCGCTGACCGGCCTGGTCACGCCGGCGTCCGGCCGCATCGTTCTCGATGGCCAGGACATTTCACGGGTCCGCACCGAGGATCGCATCCGCGCAGGGCTGACGTCGACGCCGGAAGGCCGGCACATCTTCGCCAATCTGACGGTGGGTGAGAACCTGCGGCTGGGCGCGGCGACGCGGCGCGATCCCAAGGGCGTGCGCGGCGATATCGACCGGTTCCTGGCGCTTTTTCCGGTGCTCTCGGAACGCTATGGACAAGCGGCGGGCACGCTTTCGGGCGGTGAGCAGCAGATGCTTGCGATCTCCCGGTCGCTGATGTCGCGTCCGAAGCTGCTTTTGCTCGACGAACCGTCGCTCGGGCTGGCGCCGAAGATCGTCGAACGGATCTTCGATTTCATCGGCGAGCTCAAGCGGGAAGGGCTGACACTGCTGGTGGTCGAGCAGAACGCCAGGCAGGCGCTGCGCTTCGCCGACCGCGTCTACGTCGTCAGCACCGGCACGCTGCGCTACGAGGGGCCGCCCGCAGAGCTTGCCGATGAGCACGGCCTCTTCAACCTCTATATCGGCGGGTAGGCGGCGACATGGACTATGCCCTGCAGCAGCTTCTCAATGCACTGGCCTTCGGCGCGGAATATTCCCTGGTCGCGCTCGGCCTGGCCGTCGTGTTCTCGATCATGGGCCTCGTCAATTTCGCGCATGGCGAGATCATCGGCGTCTCCGCCTACAGCGTATTCCTGGCGGCCGCCCTTGGCCTGACCTCGCCATTCGTCGCCGTACTCCTTGCCGTAGCTGCCGCCGCGCTTGCGGCGATCGCCTTCGAGCGGGTGGCGTTCCGGCCGGTGCGCTACGCGCCGACGACGACCGGGTTGCTGACCGCCTTCGGCGTCTCGATCGTGGTGCAGAACCTGTTCATGCTGCTGATTTCGCCCAAACCGCAATCGGTCTCGATCCTCAATGGCCTGAACCAAATGTGGTTCGTTGGTCCTTTCGCGGTGTCCTCGCTGCAGGTCATGGAGCTGATCGTCTCCGGCCTTACCATCCTGGCGCTGGTGCTGTTCCTCAACCGTTCGACATTGGGCCTGGCGATCCGCGCGGCGTCGCGCGATTTCGCCACGGTGCGGCTGATGGGCATCAGGGCGAACAGGGTCATCGCCACCGCCTTTGCCATTTCCGGCGCGCTTGCCGGCATCGCCGCCGTGTTCATCATAGCAAGGCGCGGCAGCGTCTCGCCCGATCTCGGTTTCAGCCTGGTTCTCAAGGCGTTCGTGGCGTGCGTGATCGGCGGTTTCGGCTCGCTGGCAGGCGCGGCGGCCGGCGGCATGCTGCTCGGTTTCATCGAGGTCGGTCTGCTGGTTGCCCTGCCGCAGGAATATGGGGGCTTCAAGGATGCGCTCACCTACGTGATCATCGTCGCGCTGCTGGTCTACCGGCCGGAAGGCCTGCTCGGCCAGCGGGTCGAACTCGGCGACAAAGAGATTTGAGGGGAGACATCTGAGGTGTCGCAAGTCCTGGAAAATACCGCGCCTCCGATTGTTGCGGCTTCGCAGAAGGGCAGCGCGCTGAGGCGCTCGCTGATCGGTGGACTGGTGACGTCGCTGCCCGTGCTGGCGATCGGGCTGGCGATCCTGAATTTCGCGCCGACCTACTACACCTTCCTTGCACTTGGCGCCTTCGTGAACCTGATCGTCGTGGTGGGCTTGCAGGTGTTCATGGGCAACAGCAACATCGCCAATCTCGGCCACAGCGCCTTTGTCGGCCTTGGCGCCTATGGCGTTGCCATTCTCTCCACACCGCTGGCCATGAAGAAACTGTCGATCCCCAATGCGCCGTTCGGCTTCGCCACGCTCCAGCTCGATCCCGTCTCCTCGGCGATCATCGCGCTGATTGTGGTCGGCGTCATTGCCGCCGTCAGTGGCAAGGTGATCAGCCGGCTGTCAGGCGTGACCGCGACCATCGTCAGCCTGGCGCTGCTGATCATCGTCCATTCGGTGTTTCTCAACTGGACCGACCTGTTCAAGGGCAACCAGGCTTTCTTCGGCATTCCGAAGGTGGTTGGCCTGCCCTGGATGCTGGTGTTTTCGGTGGTGGTGATCGTGGCGGCGCGGCTGTTCAAGGACAGCCGCTGGGGCCTGCAGCTGAGGGCCAGCGCCCAGAGCCCGCAGGCGGCGGCTGCGCTCGGCATCGACGCGAAGAGGCTGCGGCTGATGTCGTGGGTGCTGTCGGCGCTGATCTGCGGCCTGGCCGGCGTGCTCTACGCCTATTTCGCCGGCACGATCAGCCCGAAGCTGTTCTACTTCCAGATGATCTTCAACACGCTGGCAATGCTGATCCTGGGCGGCATGGCGACGGTGACGGGCGCGGTGACCGGCGTGATCGTGCTTTCGGTCGGGCTCGAATTCATCCGCAGCATCGAATCCGGCGTGACGATCGGCAGCATCCAGCTGCCGCAACTGCTCGGGCTCTCCGGCGTGGCGCTCGGCGTGGTCATCGTGCTGTGCATGGCGTTCCGGCCGAGCGGCATCAGCGGCCGCTACGAACTCGACGAACTCTTTTCGCGATATTTCCGGCGCAACGCAAAATAGCGGCGCCCATGTTTTGGTGGAGGACTGGACGTGGAATTTGAGGACAGAAGGGCGGAGTACGCGCCGCAGCTCGAGGCGTTGCAGCGCGAGCTCGCATCGCGCGGCGTCGAGTTCGTCGAGGTGCATACGGTCGATACGTCAGGCGCGTTCCGCTCCAAGATCGCACCGCTGAAGCTGTCGACCTATGGCGAATCGATCAATGCCATCCTCTATTGCGTCACCCATGGCGACGGCCAGCCCCTGGGCGATGTCGCCTTCGCCTCGCCGAGCGCCAATGAGGAGAACGGCTTTCCCAACATCAAGGGCATCATCGATCCGGCGACCGTGGTCCAGCATGGCTGGAAGCCGAAATTCGCCTCGGGCATCACGCGTTCCTATATGCTCGACGGCGCGGTCTGCCCGTTCGATCCGCGGGGCGTGCTCGCCCGTGTCGAGGAGCGCGCCAGGGCGCTCGGCTATGAGCCGATGTTCGCGCTGGAATACGAGTTCGGCATCTTCCATGCCGACCATGATCTGATGCGCGCCGGGCGCTATCGCGAGCTCAAGCCCTGGGGTCATTCGCTGATCAACTATGATCTCGTGCGCAGCGGCGAATACCAGGATTTCGCCGCCGAGTTCATCACCCGCATGAAGAGCATCGGCATCGGCGTCGCCTCGCTGGTCACCGAATATGGCTACGGCATGTATGAATACGCGTTGACACCGAAGCCGGCGCTGCAGGCGGCCGACGATGCGATGCGCGCCAAGCTGCATCTGCGCGAACTTTGTGCCGAGCGCGGCCTGGTCGCCACGTTCATGACCCGCTTCCAGCCGCCGGGCAAGGAAAGCGCCTGTGGCGCGCACCATCATGTCAGCCTGTGGAAGGACGGCAAGCCGGCCTTCGCCGCCGGGCCGAACAGATTGACGCCGGTGGCCGAGAAATTCCTTGCCGGCGTGCTCAACCGGATGCAGGAAACGCATCTTCTGTTCCGGCCGACCGTGAATTCGTACCGCCGCTTCGACCGTGGCGCATGGTCGCCCGAGGATGTGGCATGGGGATTCGAAAACCGCACCGCGCCGATCCGTGCCATCACCACACCCAATGACGGCGCCTGCCGGCTGGAGCACCGCGCGCCGGGAGCGGACATCAATCCCTACCTGTCGATCGCCGCGATCCTGGCCGCGGGCTGCGAGGGCATCGAAAGGAATCTGCCGCTGGAAGCACCGGTGACCTCGAACCTTGCCACTCTCGACAAGCCGAAACTGCCGCGCACGCTCAACGCCTCCATCGAAGCCTTCGCGGAGTCCGATTTCTGCGCGGATGCTTTCGGACAAGCGTTCCGTGACAACTATGCCGAAAGCCGGCGCGCGGAACAGGCAGCGTTCGACGCCTGGCAGGCCTCGC
This sequence comes from Mesorhizobium comanense, assembly GCF_005503535.1. GTDB lineage: Bacteria > Pseudomonadota > Alphaproteobacteria > Rhizobiales > Rhizobiaceae > Mesorhizobium > Mesorhizobium comanense. Next base: position 27,516 of record NZ_SCNN01000010.1, read on the forward strand.
ACATCACCGACTTCGAATGGCAGCGCTATTTCGTCAGTTGATCATCGAGAAAAGCCGGTCGGCTTGCGCCGGCCGGCTGTCTCAACCAGGGTCAACCTCAAGCAGGCTCAGCCGCAGACGCGAACGTTCTCGATCACCTTATGGTGGTGGCGCCAATGCACCACGGTTTCGGTGTGGCAGCGATGGCGCCAGTGATGACGGCGGTAGCCGTCTCCCTTGTAGTCACCATACTGCATGCCGTTTTCATCGCCGTACTGATTGTCATAGCGGCGGTCATGATGGCGGCGAATGACAATGCCGGAATCCTCGTCGGATGAATATCGGTTGCCATCGTCGGATTGGATAATAACACTGGCGGCTTGCGATGGCGCGATGGCTGCCGCTGTCGCGGCAAAAGCCAGCACGGAAGCCAGGATCAACTTTCTCATTTCGTCCTCCTGCGAGTTATAGGGCTAATAACTCGCGGAAGAACCGGCTGTTCCGGCCGGATCTACACGCTTTGCGACACCGCGGACATCAAGGCGTTATCGGCGGCGCGCTCCAGCCGCACGAAAGCCGTCAGCGGCAGATGGTCGGATGCAACGCGCGAAAGCGGTGTGTCGTGCGCCCCGACGGCGGCAATCATGCCGTGCCGGTTGGCCATGATCCGGTCGAGGGCCAGCAAGGGCAGGTTGGACGGGAAGGTGGGGACGGCCGGCGGTTGCGGGCCAAATGTCGCGTGCAGCGTGTTGAGCGCGGAACGGTTGCCGAGCCGCCATTCATTGAGGTCGCCGAGGAGGAGCGTCGGTTTCTCGTCGGGACTGTTCATGAGATCGAGCACCACACGTGCCTGCTGGGAGCGCGAGCGGCGCAAGAGGCCGAGATGAGCGGCAATGATGCGCAGCGTCTGGCTTCCCTCAAGGTCGATCTCGGCGACCACCGCGCCACGGGGCTCGAGGCCGGGGAGCCTGATCTGGTGCACGTCGCGCACGACGCCCTTCTTGAACAGCAGGACATTGCCATGCCAGCCATGGCCCTTGCCGGTGGCGAAGATCGGCACGGGAATGAGGCCGGTCTCGCGCTCGAGCCGGGGCAGGTCGAGAAGCCCGTCGCGCTCGCCGAACCGGTTGTCGGCCTCCTGCAGCGCAATGACATCCGGGTCGATTTCGCGGATGACGTGGCTGGTGCGTTCGGGATCGAACTTCCTGTCGACGCCGATGCATTTGTGGACGTTATAGGAGGCGACCAGCGTGCCGGTGGTGCCGGTCGCCTTGTGTGCGGCGGCGTTTGCCTTGCGCATCCGCCGGTCACGGATGGACAAAAGCATGGTCGCCGGCAGGCTGCGTCCGTTGCTTCGCATCATATGCCTGCCATGCCCGCTTCTCTCGCCATGCCCTTCAAAATAGAGTCCCTGCGCTTAGGTTCCATGACCGGCTTTCAAACTATCTGGCAAACGCGTCTCTTTGTTGAAGATGGGGCCAAAGACGAAGACCTTGTCAAAGATAGGGTGAACCCAGCCAAAGGATGCGGTCGAACAGCCTGATAAGGAATGGCCGGGCGCGCAAGGTTTCGAGCGTCACCGGAACGGCATTGGTCATCGCAGATCCGATCCGTGCCTCGATCTCGCCGGCAAAGCCGGCGTCGAGAACCTCCAGGTCGATCTCGAAATTCAGGCGCAGCGAGCGGGCATCGAGGTTGGACGAGCCGACATAGGCCCACACGCCATCGATCGACAGCAGCTTCGAATGATCGAACGGCCCTTCCGTTCGCCAAACGCGGCAATAGTGCTTCAGGACCTGGTCGAATTGCGCGGTCATGGCGCGGTCGACGAGGAAGAGGTTGTTCACCGCCGGCACCACGATGTCGATCTCGACGCCGCGCCGGGCGGCGGTGATCAGTGCGCTGATGAGTTCCCGGTCCGGCAGGAAATAAGGCGACATGATCCGGATCGACTTGCGGGCCACCGAGAAGGCGCCGATCAGCAGCTTGTGATTGGTCTCGTTGCTGGCATCGGGCCCGGAGGCGACCGCCCGCACCATCATCGGCTGGCCGGCGGGTGGCGACAGCGGGGCAATGGCCCAGGCATCGCCCTTCAACGCCTCGTTGGTGGCAAAGCGCCAGTCTTCCGCGGCGACCGAGAACAGGTCGGCGACAACCGGGCCGGTGACGCGGAAATGCGTGTCCCTGGCGCTGTTGGAGCCGGCAAATTCGGCCGAAAAACCCTTGCGGATGTTCATGCCGCCGGTGAAGGCGACCGTGCCGTCGACCATCAGGATCTTGCGGTGGGTCCTGAGATTGGCATAGGGCAGGCGCAGCCCCATGACGATGTTGCCGTTGAAGACGTCCGCCGTGATGTCGGCGCTGCGCAGATGCCCCAGGATGCTCGGCACGGAGTAGCGGGCGCCGACGGCGTCGATCAGCACGCGGACGGCAACGCCGCGCCGGACGGCCTTGGCCAGCGCCTCGACGAAAAGCAGGCCGACGGCGTCATTGTCGAAGATATAGGTCTCGAGCAGCACGCTGCGCTCGGCGCCGTCAATGGCCGCGCACATGGCGGAATAGGCCTCGTCGCCGGTCTCCAGCACGTCGATTGCATTTCCCGGGTTGAGCGCGCGCCGCGCCACCCTGTCGCCAAGCGTGCGCAAACCGATGAAACGCTGGCCGTAGCGCTCGACGATCAGCGCCTCTTCGGCGGCGAGGTCGCGCTCATGCTTGGCGGAAGCCGCGTCACCGGCCAGCGGCCGCTGCGCGCTGATGGTGGCGCGGCGGATGCGGTTGATGCCGGCGACTGCATAGATCATCACGCCGAGGATCGGCGACAGCACCATCACGCCGACCCAGCCGGTCGCGGCGCGCACGTCCTCCTTGGTCATGACGGCGTGGCTTATGCCGACCGCCGCCATCACCACCGAGATGATCGCCAGGATATGAGGCCAGTGAGTCGCGAAGGTGTCGAACATTGGCGCGACTATCCAGCGGGAGACCGAAGAAGGCAATGCAGCCGATCGCGCTTGGCGACATCATCGCGAAGACGTTTCAGGCGTCAGCTTTTGCTGGTCATGGTACGGGCAAAGCTCTCCGCGATCGCCAGAACCGCGGCATGAATCGGCCCTGCCGTGAGACTGGGGATGATCGAGGCGTCGACGACAAAGAGATTGTCGAGCGCCTTCAGCCGCAGACCGGCATCGACAGGGGCGTCCGCGTCCTTGCCCATCCTGCAGGTGCCGCAGGGGTGATGGTGGGTGATGACCGCCCGCGCTATGAAATCATCGATCCCGGCCTCATCGCTCAGCTTGCCCGGCAGAATTTCGTGGTTGCGCCACCCGGCGAGTTCCTCGCGATGGCCGATCTCTCTCGCGGCTTCCAGGGCCTGGCGGAACAAGGCCCGGTCCCGGCCGGTCTGCAGATAGGCGGGATCGATGACCAGGCGGTCGCCCAGTTCCGGCCCGCTTATGCGCAGGCTGCCCCGGCTCGTCGGATGGGTGATCCCGAACAGCAGCGAATAGGCCGTGCCGGCGGCGGGCGCTTCGAAACATTCGGACACGATCGGCGCGATGCCGCAGCCGACGACGATTTCTGGCTGGCCGTCGGCGGCGAAGCTGCCGGCCCGCATATAGGCCATCGATTCCGAATGCTGGAGGCGCGACGCAGCAACCGGCTTGCGGGCCGCGTAAAGGTTGCCGGCACCGAGCAGATGGTCTTGAAGGTTGCGGCCGATGTCGGGCATGTCGATCAGACAGACAACACCCGCGGCATCGAGTGTATCGCGCGGGCCGATGCCCGAACGCATCAGCAGGGCCGGGCTTTCCAGCGCTCCGGCGCAAAGCAGGATCCGATCCGCCGAAACGTCGATGGAGCCTTGCCGATCGACGACCTCCAGGCCATGGGCCCGATTGCCTTCCAGCTTGAGCCGCCGCGCCAGCGATCCCGTAAGAATGGTCAGGTTCCGGCGGCTTCGAACGGCCGGTGTCAGCCAGGCATCCGCGACCGTCACCCGCCGCCCGTCGCGAATGTTCAGGGAGTTCGGCGTGACGCCGATCATCTGGCCGCTGTTATGATCCTGCAGGCGGGGCAGACCCAGAGAGGCACCGGCCTCGATGAAGGCGCGCGCGACCGGGCTGACTTCGTCCGTCGGCAGGTGCACCGGCATCGGCCCGCCCTTGCCGTAGAGACCGTTGCCGCCGAGCGGATGATCCTCGTTGGCCAGGAAAGCGGGCAGCAGTCCGTCCCAGCTCCATCTTTGGTCGCCGGTCGCTTCGGCCCAGGCCTCGAAGTCCTGCGGATGGCCGCGCATATAGCCCATGGCGTGCAGGCAACTCGAGCCGCCAACCACGCGCCCGCGCGCCCAGTGATGCACGCGGCCGGCCGTGCCGGCTTGCGGCTCGGTGCGGTAGTCCCAGTCATAGCTGCGCCCCTGTAGCGCCGGCCAGGCGGCGGGGTTCCAGATGTCGGGGTCCGATGCCTCTTCGCCGGCTTCGATCAGCAGGACGCGGCGGGCAGGATCTTCGCTCAGCCGCGCCGCAAGCAACGCGCCCGCCGAGCCACCGCCGACGATAACGACATCGGCATGCTGTCTGCGCTCGAAATTGGCACTGCTCATCGTCACTCCATCTGGCGCTTGCCTGTCTGTATGGTCGGCATGTCCGGCGCTGGCCATGGCGAATGCCCCGCGCAGCCTTGTGTTCAGCGGGCACCCGGTCCGCAGTTTAAAGAGGATTTCGAGCTTCCAAGACGAGCTTCGAGAAGCTCAGATGTCGCTGTCCATGGATATTTTCGCCGCCGCTTTCGCCCGCAAGACGTGCTGCTTGGAGGCTTTGCGCGCGGCCTTCTCGTCGCCGGCGGCGATGGATTCGAATATCTCCCTCATCTCCGCCAGGCTGCTTTGCGCCCGGCCTTCCAATGACATCGACCGCCCCCGGAAGAAGCTTATCCTGGCCACCAGGCCGCGATGGACTTCCTCCAGGATCGGGTTGCCGCAATTGGCTAGGATGATCGAATAGAAGTCGGCGGCGGTCATGACCTGCGCGATGCTGTCATTGCTGGATGCCGCCTCCTCGAACGCGGACAGCGATCTCTCGAGTTCGCCCAATTGTTCGGGCGAAATTCTCGACGCGCATCGTCCCGCCGCCTCGACCTCGAGCAGTTCCCGAACCTCGTAGATGGCGGTCGCCACCTCCCAGGAGAGAGCCGGTATCGATGGTCCGCGATTGGGCACGATCTCGATCAGCCGCTCGGCCTCGAGGCTGCGCAGGGCCTCCCTGAGCGAGGGCCTGCTGATGCCGAGCTGGGCGCAGAGCTGACTTTCGATCAGGCGGCTTCCCGGCTGGAACAGCCCGGACAGGATGGCGAGCCGCAGCTTGCCAACGGTCTCCTGCTGCACTGTTCGTGGCGAAATCCGCAAATTCAGATCTGGCGGCATCGGTTACGTCTCATGGGCGTTAGGGTCGCGATCGGATGCATCATATGCGACGCCGGGTGCATTGGACAGCAGGAATAGTCAGATTGTCAATTCTCAAGATTGAAAGAATGTCAGACAATCCTGTTGACGTGCCCCATCTTTGTATGATCCTCTTGGGTCACACGGGTAGCAGTGGTGAGGATCATAAACGTGGTGTCAGGCGTGCCTTCCGGTCAGTTGAGTTCGCGACGTATCGATACGGGTCGCATCTCGCTCAACGTCCGCGAGGCAGGCTCCGGCCCGCTGATGCTGTTCTTCCATGGCATTACCGCCAATTCCGCGGTCTTCGCGCCGCTGACGGCGCGGCTGTCGGAGCGGTTCACGACCATAGCGGTCGACCAGCGCGGGCATGGCCTCAGCGACAAGCCGGAAGCCGGCTACGCGGCGAATGACTATGCCGAGGACATAGCAGCACTTATCCGCACGCTCGACCGCGGGCCGGCCATTCTCGTCGGGCATTCGCTCGGTGCCAGGAATTCCGTCACGGCGGCGGCGAAGTATCCGGATCTCGTCCGCTCGGTCGTCGCGATCGACTTCACGCCATATATCGAGGTTGAAGCGCTCGACGCACTGGAAGCCCGGGTGAACGCGGGCAGCCAGCTTTTCGAGACCGTCGACGCCGTCGAAGCCTATCTTTCCGGCCGCTATCCGAACATTCCCGCTCCCGCCATCAGGATCAGGGCCGAAAGCGGCTATCACCGGGTAGACGGCGGCTTGCGCCCTCTGGCCTCGCCGACAGCGATGGCGCAGACCGCCAAGGGCCTGCGAGCCGACCTCGTGCCCGCCTACCGAGACGTGACGAAGCCCGTCCTCGTCGTCAGGGGCGAGGCGAGCAAACTGGTTTCGGCGGCGGCGCTGGCGAAGACGAGCCAACTGCGGCCGGATCTGCCCGTCGTCGTCGTTCCGGGCGCCGACCATTACGTCAACGAGGTGTCTCCCGAGATCACTTTGAGAGCCATCACGAATTTCATCGATGCCTGACGGCCGAATGCGCCGTCCCTTCGTACGCAGCAGGATCAGAAAATGGCCAATGTAAACACTAGTTCGGGCAAAACGCGTCGTGCCGAGATTGCCGGTGGCGGCTTTGCCGGCCTGACGGCGGCGATCGCTCTCAGGCAGAACGGCTGGGACGTCAGGCTGCACGAAAAAAGCGCCGAGCTCAGGGCTTTCGGCGCCGGCATCTATCTCTGGCACAATGGCCTGCGCGTCCTCGAGGGCCTCGGCGCCCTGGACGAGGTCCTGCAGGGTTCGCACACGCCGCCGACCTACGAAACCTGGATGCACAACAAATCGGTGTCGAAGGAAACGTTCAACGGTCTTCCCTGGCGCGTCATGACCCGCAGCCATCTGCACGACGCCCTCGTCAACCGCGCGCGCGCCCTGGGCGTCGACATCCGCGCCAATTCCGAGGCGGTCGCGGCCGATCCGGAAGGGCGCCTGACGCTCCAGACCGGCGAAGTTCTCGAAGCCGACCTGATCGTCGGCGCCGACGGCGTCGGTTCCAAGGTGCGGGATTCCATCGGCTTCAAGCAGGACCGGTGGATTTCCAAGGACGGCCTCATCCGGCTGATCGTCCCGCGCATGAAGAAAGAACTCGGTCATGGCGAGTGGGACAACACCATCGACATGTGGAATTTCTGGCCGCGTGTGCAGCGCATTCTCTACTCGCCTTGCAACGAGAACGAACTCTATCTGGGCCTGATGGCGCCGGCCGCCGATCCGCGCGGATCGCGCGTGCCGATCGATCTCGAAGTCTGGGTCGAGATGTTCCCGTTCCTGGAGCCTTGCCTGATCGAGGCGGCGAAGCTGCAGACCGCCCGGTACGACAAGTACGAAACGACGAAGCTGGACAGCTGGACGAGAGGCAAGGTCGCGCTGGTGGGAGACGCCGCGCACGCCATGTGCCCGGCTCTTGCCCAGGGTGCCGGCTGCGCGATGGTCAATGCCTTCAGCCTGTCGCAGGACCTGGAAGCGGGCTCGTCTGTTGAGGACGCGCTCGTCGCCTGGGAGACGCGCATCCGTCCGATCACCGATCGCTGCCAGGCCCTGTCGGGCGACTATGCGGCGAACCGCTCGCTGTCCAAGGGAAACATGTTCACCCCGGCCGCGCTGGAAGCCGCGCGCTACGATCCACTGCGCCGTGTCTTTTCGTGGCCGCAGTAAAGGTCGGACGGGCCGCTCAACGAATTAATCGGCGCGCGCGGAAAATGCGCGCTCCCTTCAGGAGATAAAGATGAATTATTCCAGTGCAGTCGAACGGGATTACGAAGTCCGGGGGTGGTACGCGTCGGTCCAGGAGAGCCGCCATGATGGCGGCGCTCCTGGACAGGCGCTGGTCAAGGTCGCGACCGGCGTTGTCATCCGCAATCCGTACGCCGGAAAGTTCGTTGTCGAATTGTCCGATCTGACCGGCCCGAGCGCGGCCATCGGCCATGCGCTGGGCGAGCGCGCGGTAGCGCTGCTCGGCAACAGGCCGGTCGAGAGCTATGGCAAGGGCGGCATCGCGGGCACATCAGGCGAGCAGGAACATGTCGTCGCCTGCATCACCACCGTGTTCGGCGATCCACTGCGCGAGCAAGTGGGCGGCGGCAAGGCCTGGATCTCGTCGGTCAGCAAGGTCGCGGTGGCCGGCACCACCATCGACATTCCGCTCGCCCATAAGGACGAGCTCTATATCCGCTCCCATTACGATGCCGTCACATTTTCGGTGCCGGATGCGCCGCGTCCGGATGAACTGCTGATCTGCATCGCCGTCGCATCGGGCCCGCGCGTGCACCAGCGCGTCGGCGGCAAAACCGTCGCCGACCTCAAGGCCGGCGTCTAGTTTCCTCGAAATCGCTCAAGGACGAATTCAATGCCCCTGAATATCAAGGACCTCAAGATAACATCGGTTGATTTCCAGCCGCTCGGCAAGCTGCGCGACGAGCACGCCGGAGACAAGGGCAACGTGCTGCCCCGGCTCAAAGTCAGCGGCGTTCCAGCCGGGACGACGGAACTGGCGGTCATCTGCCACGATCCGGACGCACCGCTCGCCAACGGTTTCACGCATTGGGTCGTCTACGGTATCGACCCCTCGACCACGGACCTGTCGGACGCGCAGGAAAAATTCCGCGTCGGCCCGAACGGCGCCGGTCACATGCAGTATTATGGCCCGCAGCCGCCCGCGGGCCACGGCGAGCATCATTACTATTTCTGGGTCTATGCCCTCGACACCAATGTCGAAGGCACGCCCACCCGGGAAGAGTTCCTGCAGAAATATGCCGACAACATCATCGAGCAGAACCGGATCGTCGGCCTCTACGAAAACAAGTGAAATCCGCGGCGCCGGCGACCGATAACAACAACAAGAATGGTCGCCACCGCCGCAATGGGAGAATTGGAAATGACAGATAGCAACCCCGCGCGCCAGAAGCTCTTCGGAGAGCTGGTCACCGCGACCAAGATCCTTCTGAACGAAGGCATCATGGATACGTTCGGGCACATCAGTGTCCGTGACCCCGAGGATCCCGACAGTTTCTTCCTTCCGCAGAAGCTGGCGCCGAGCCTGATCACCGTCGACGACATCCAGCGCCTCAATCTGAATGGCGAGACCTCGGACAACCGGCCGTCCTATCTCGAGCGTTACATCCACAGCGAAATCTACAAGGCGCGGCCCGACGTTCAGTGCGTGCTCCACACCCACTCTCCGGCTGTCCTGCCGTACTGCTTCGTCGATACGCCGCTTCGGCCGGTCACCCATATGGGCGCATTCATCGGCGAGTCGGTTCCGGTCTACGAAATCCGCGACAAGCACGGCGACGAGACGGATCTCTTCGGCGGCAGCCACGACGTTTGCGCCGATATCGCCGAGAGTCTCGGCAGCCAGACCGTGGTGCTCATGGCGCGACATGGCGTCGTCAATGTCGGCAACTCCGTGCGTGAGGTCGTCTTCCGCGCCTTCTATCTCGAGCAGGAAGCGAAGGCGCTCACGGCCGGCCTGCAGATCGGCAAAGTCAAATATCTGTCGCCGGGCGAGGTCAAGACGGCGGGAAAGCTCGTCGGCGCCCAGATCGATCGGGGTTGGAACCACTGGTCGCAGCGTTTGAGGGAGGCCGGCCTGGCCTAGTGCCGGCCGCCTTGAAGAATACCTGGGCCATCCCGCTCTCGGCCAGGATGGCCCAGGCCCGGTTTCAATAGTTTCCTGGCGCAGAAGCGCCGGACCAAGGCAATGAAACGCAGATGGCGCACGCTGAAAGCTACGACTACATCATCGTTGGGGCCGGATCGGCCGGTTGCGTGCTCGCCAACCGGCTGAGCGCCGACCCGAAGTGCTCGGTGCTGTTGCTGGAGGCCGGCGGCTGGGACCGCGACCCCATGATCCACATCCCGCTCGGCTGGGGAAAGATCCTGACCGAGCGCCGCCATGACTGGATGTATTTCTGCGAGCCGGAAGACAATGTCGGCGGACGCAAGGTCGAATGCGCGCGCGGCAAGGTCATCGGCGGATCGTCGTCGACCAATGCGATGGCCTATGTGCGCGGCAATCGCGGCGACTACGATCGCTGGGCAGCCTCGGGCCTCAGCGACTGGTCGTATGACAAAGTGCTTCCCTATTTCCGCAAGCAGGAAAGCTGGGAAGGCGGCGAGAGCCGGTTTCGCGGCGGCTCCGGCCCGCTCACCACCCAGTTCTGCCGCTACAAGGACACGCTGATCGACGCCTTCGCGCAAGCCAGCGTGCAGGCGGGCTATGAACAGACGAGCGACTATAATGGCGAGCGGCAGGAAGGGTTCGGCCGTCTCCAGATGACCATCTCGAAAGGCCGGCGCTGCTCGACAGCCACGGCCTATCTGCGGCCGGCGCTGAAGCGGCCCAATCTGACGGTGCTGACGGAAGCAAGCGCGACGAAGATCGTACTGCAGGGGTCCCGCGCCACCGGCGTCACCATCAGCCACCAGGGGAGCGAGCGCACGATTACCGCCCGCAAGGAAGTGCTGCTTGCCGGCGGTGTGATCAACACGCCGCAACTGATGATGCTTTCGGGCATCGGCGCGCAGGACGAGCTTGCCGCGCACGGAATCGAGACGCGCCTGAACCTGCCGGCGGTCGGCAAGAACCTGCAGGATCATGTCTCGGTTATCCTCATGTACAGGCGCCGCAGCCCAGGTGGACCGTTCCTGCGTAACATGCGTGCCGACCGGATCGGCCTGGACTTTGCCAAGACCTACCTGACAGGCCACGGTTTCTCGGCCGACGTGCCGGGTGGAGTCGTCGCCTTCCTGAAAAGCGGCCCGGAGCGGCCGTTGCCGGACGTGCAATTGCTGTTCACCGCGGCGCCACTTGCCGCATGGCCTTATTTCAAGCCGTTCAAGGCGCCGTTCCCGGACGGCTTCGCGACGCGGATCGTGGCGACGCAGCCCGAAAGCCGGGGCGCGGTGAAACTGGCGTCGGCCGATCCTGCCGCGGCGCCCCTGATCCATCAGAATTTCCTTGCCTCGCCGAAGGACTGGGAATCGCTGCGGGCCGGATTCCGGGTGGCGAGAAACCTCGCCGCGCAGCCCTCCATGCAACCCTTCATCGAGGCGGAGTTCTTTCCCGGCCCGAAGTGCCAGAGCGACGACGAGATCGACGAGCATATCCGCAAGACGTCCATCACCGTGCACCATCCCGCCGGGACGTGCCGGATGGGAGCCGATCAGGCCTCGGTCGTCGATCCGCAATTGCGTGTTCGCGGCGTCGACGGCCTGAGGGTGGTGGACGCGTCGGTCATGCCCGACCTCGTCTGCGGAAACATCAACGCCGCGGTGATCATGATCGCCGAGAAGGCCGCTGACCTCATCGCGGCGTCGAATACAGCAATGGAAAGCAGGGCAGCGTGATGATCCAACGTATCGCCATCATCGGTCTGGGTACGATGGGGCCGGGCATGGCCGCCCGGCTCGCCAGGGGTGGCCTGCAGGTCGTCGCCTACGATGTCGCTCCCGCGGCGATCGAGCGTGCTGGCACCATGCTGGGCATTGCGGAAGGCGTCCTCGATTCCCTTGGCATCGCGCCGCCCGCTTCCGGCGCCGGAACGGTTCGTTTCACGGACGACATCGCCGACGCGGTGTCGGGCGCCGATCTCGTCATCGAGAACGTTCCCGAAAACATCTCCATCAAAGCCGAGGTCTATCGCACGATCGACGGCCTGATCGGTCCGGAAACGATCGTGGCGTCGGACACGTCGGGTATCCCGATCACCAAGCTGCAGGCGCATATCTCGCATCCGGAGCGGATGGTGGGCATGCACTGGTCGAACCCGCCGCACATCATCCCGATGATCGAGGTCATCGCCGGCGAGAAGACGGCGCCGCAGATCGTGACTGTTATCCGCGACCTGATCCGCTCGATCGGCCTGCTGCCTGTGGTGGTGAAGAAGGACGTTCCCGGTTTCGTCGAAAACCGCGTGCTCTATGCGCTGTTGCGCGAGGCGGTCGACCTCGTCGAACGCGGTGTCATAGAGCCGGAAGACCTCGACACCTGCGTGTCCTGGGGCATCGGCTACAAGATCGCCGTCATCGGACCCATGGCGCTGCTCGATGTGGCGGGCCTCGATATCTACAAATCCGTTTCGTCCTTCCTCAACGCCGATCTTTCCAATCGGGACGATGTCGCGCCGATGGTGCTGGAAAAGACCAATGCGTCGAAGCTGGGCATCAAGTCGGGCGAGGGCATGTTCTCCTACACGCCCGAGCAGATCAAGGCGCTGCAGGGCGAACGCGCGCGCAAGCTCGTTGCGGTGCGGCGTATCCTGGAGGGCCGGGAGTAGCCATGCGCATCGAACCCATTCGAGCAGCAGGCGGCCGGTCAGCCCATATCCGCCATGATGACGACCTGATCTCCGCCAAGGGCGTTTCGGTCGTCATGGCCCGGCAACTGGTGCTCAGCAATATCGACCTTGCGATACCGAAGGGCTCGTTCGTCTCCCTCATCGGTCCTTCCGGTTGCGGCAAGAGCACCTTGCTCAAGGTGCTGGCCGGGCTCGTGGAGCCGACCAGCGGCAGCGTTTCGATCGCCGGCCTTTCGCCGGTCGAGGCGGCGCGCAAGCGCATGATCGGGCTCGTCTTCCAGGACGCCAACCTGCTGCCATGGAAGAATGCCGTCGACAATGCCTCGATGCTGCTCGGCATCGCCGACAGGTCGCTGTCGCGCGCGCAGCTGAAAGCGCGCGGGCAGGAGATGCTTGACCTGGTGGGACTGGGCGACAGCGCCCACAAGCGGCCCCACGAATTGTCCGGCGGCATGCGCCAGCGCGTCGCCATCGCACGCGCCCTGGCGCTCGATCCGGCGGTTCTGCTGATGGACGAGCCGTTCGGCGCGCTGGACGCCATCACCCGCGATTCAATGGGACAGTCGTTGCTGGAGATCTGGCAGCGCACCGGCAAGACCATCGTGCTCGTCACCCATTCCATCGACGAGGCCATCCATCTGTCCCGCCATGTCCATGTGCTGGGCATCAAGCCGGGGCGGATCACGGAGAGCCTCGACATCGGCCTGCCCTATCCGCGTGACCTCTCGGTGACCGAGGATCCCGAATTCGTCAGGCTTGTGGTTCAACTGCGCACCATGCTGCGCGCCAGCCATCAACCGGGAGGCGCGTCGTGAGCGATCAACCCGTGACCGATTTTTCCGAGTCGCGTTTCGCCTCCAGCTGGAGTGCTGCGACTGGCAGCTGGCTGCCGGCGGTGATCCTGCTGCTGGCGACGATCGCGGCCTGGGAAGCCGTGGTGCGCATCTTCGCCATTTCCGCCTTCATCATTCCCGCCCCGTCCGAGATCGCGCAATCGCTGGTCGCGAACTGGGCAACGCTGATGCAGGCGACGCTGGTGACCGCGGGAGAAATCCTGTTCGGCTTCCTCGTCTCCGTCGTGGTCGGCATTGCGATCGCATTGGTCATCGTGCGCTTCGACTGGCTGGGGCGCGCGCTCTATCCGCTGGTGGTGCTGTTCCAGAACGTGCCCAAGGTGGCGCTGGCGCCGATCTTCATCCTCTGGTTCGGCTACGGGCTCGCGCCCAAGATCGGCCTGATCCTGGTCATTGCCTTCTTCCCCGTGACGTTGTCGATGCTGGCGGGCATGCAGGCGGTCGACCGTTCGCTGCTGTCGCTGATGAATTCGGTCGGCGCCAGCCAGACGCAGATCCTGTTCAGGATCCGCGTTCCGCATTCGCTGCCGAACCTGATGGCGGGGACCAAGATCGCCGCCACCCTGAGCGTCATCGGCGCCATCGTCGGCGAATTCGCCGGCGCGTCGGACGGGCTCGGCTACGTCATCCAGTTCGCCTCGACCCAGCTCGACACCGCGCTGGTCTTCGCGGCCCTGCTGCTCGTGTCGGTGCTGGGCATCGCCTTCTATTACGCCGCCGAAATTCTCGAACGCATCGTGGTGCCGTGGGCACCGAAATTCAGCCGCGCCTAGGCCCCTAGGACAGCCAACGTTAGGAAGGATATAACAATGCTGAGACGCTCACTCATCAAGGCAGCCGCGCTCGCGGCATGTGTCGGGACACTCGGCTTCTCCAGCGCGGCTCTTGCCGCGGACAAGGTCAACGTCCAGCTCGACTGGGTGGTGCGCGGCAACCACGCCATGTTCTTCGTCGGCAAGGAAAAAGGCTTCTTCGCCAAGAACGACATCGACGTTGCCGAGATCCGCAAGGGTTCGGGTTCACCCGACGCCATGCGGCTGGTCGGCAACGAGAACGCCGATTTCGGCTTCGGCGATCTTCCCACGCTTGCCGTCGCCCGCTCGCAGAACGTTCCTGTCGTGGCGCTGGCCGCCGTCAACCAGCATTCGCCGCTGGCGATCATCTCGCTGGCCAAGACGGTGAAGCTCGCCAAGCCGGCCGATCTCAAGGGTCTCACCATCGGCATTCATCCCGCCGGTTCGACCTACATCTTCTTCAAGGGTTTCCTGGCGGCCAACGGCCTGACGGAAAAGGACATGACGCTGAACAGCGTCTCGCCGCCCTATGAAAGCTATCTGCTTCTGGGCCGGGTGCAGACGGTGGTCGGCTATGTCGACGCCGAGGTTCCCGAACTGGAAGCCAAGGCTGGCGGTCCGGGGTCGCTCAGCATCATGATGGGCGCCGATCACGGCTGGAAGGCCTATGGCTCCGGCCTGTTCACCTCGGAGAAGATGATCAAGGACAAGCCCGAGGTCGTCGCGCGCTTCGTCAAGGCCTACCGGGAAGCCTTCGACTACGTCGTCGCCCATCCGGAAGAGGCCGCCGAGATCACCGCCAAGGCGGCTCCGGGCTATGCCGACAAGAAGGATGTGCTGCTGGCGCAGATCAACGCCGACATCGCCTCGACCTTCACCAGCGACGACACCAAGGAGCATGGTCTTGGCTGGATGACCAAGACGCAGTGGGAGGAAACGCTGAAGACGCTCACCGATCAGGGCGTGCTCAAGGCGGCGTTGCCGGCTGACGGGGTGTTCACCGACAAGTTCCTGGCCAAGGAATAGGACGCGTCATGCCGCGGGCCGACGGATCGATGGGCGCCTACCGGCACGCCAGCCTGTCCTGCTCAGCGTCGCAGGACACTGTGCGCGATCCCTTGGCCGCGTCGGTCCGCTCGAGCGTGATCTGCGACCGGGTGGCATATGCACGGCCCGAAAGGCCGCACCACAGCCGTTCGATCGGCAGGTTCTCGCGCTTGTCGTTGAGGATGGTGAAGGTGCCCGTCTTGGGATCGAACCAGAGTTCGAGGCGGGTGCTCTTGCCTGGCTCGACCGTCGCGACGCCGGCTGAATACCAGTGCGCGAAATCGGCATTGCAGGAAACGCCTTCCTTGCCCGCATTCGAAATCGTCAGCGGCACCATGTCGAGCCCGTCGGTGCCGGTGCGGACGATGACATGGTGCAACTCGACCGCGTTGGCGAGGGGCGTCAGCGCCAACAGCACGGGGAGGACATAACGGATCTTCACTTTGCCTGATCTCCTAGGGGTAATTTTCTCAGGCAGTCTATCTCGCTTCCGCGCAATAACAACAAGAATATTGATGTATAAATCAAACGAAGAGGGTAACATGATAAAGATTCTTAAAAGCAGTGTAAGTGCATTTATATTGAGCAGTGTTCTTCTTGGCAGCGCTCTTGCTGGCGAAGTGAAGTCGATCGCCATCCTGACGCCGGAAGAAGGCACGGATTACGGCTGGAACCAGCAAGGCATCGACGCCGCCAAGGCGGCCGGCAAGGCTGCCGGTGTCGAAGTGGTCGTGGCCCAGGGCCTCGGCTATGGCGACGTCCGTCCGACGCTGCGCGAACTCGCCTCCGACGGCGCCAGCCTGCTCATCGCCCACGCCAGCGGCTACAACACCTCGGCGCCTGAAATCGCCAAGGAGCTGAAGGTTCCGGTGGCGATCGTCGACACGCCGAACGGCCTGGAGAAGGGCCTTGTCGCCGACTACACGCTGAGCGGCCATCAGGGCGCCTATCTTGCCGGCCGTCTCGCCGCCAAGATGTCGCGCTCGAAGTCGGTCGGCATCGTCGTTTCCGGCGAGCCTCCATCATGGAACTCGCAGTCGGCGGCGTTCGCACAGGGCGTCAAGGCGGAGAATCCGGACGTCAAGATCACCTACGCGGTGATCGGCCCGGCCGCCTATAGCGACGCGGCCGGCGGCAAGCGCGTCACCGAAAGCGTGATCGCGTCCGGCGCCGACATCATCTTCGGCCAGGGCAACGGCTCCAGCTTCGGCATGCTGCAGGCGGTGGAAACAACCAAGGCCACGGATGGAGGCAAGGTCTACTTCATCGACGTCATCGGCGACAAGTCGCCGATCGACAAGGGCTTCCTGCTGTCGTCGGTGGTGTGGAACATCGAGCCGGTCTACGCGGCCATGATCGCCGACATCAAGGCCGACACGTTCGGCACCAAGCACTACGCGATCGGCCTCAAGGACGATTCCGTGAAGCTCTTGAAGACCGCCGCGATCCCGGACAAGGTCTGGTCCGAGATCCAGGCGGTGCGCGAGGACGTCATCTCCGGCAAGATCAAGGTCGATCCGGTGTATGACGCGGCCGCGGTCAGGGCGCTGATGACGAGCGTCGCCCAGTAAGGCGACCAACAGTCTGCTTCCGGAGGGGACGATCGTTCGCCCCTCCGGATGTTTCCCGTTTTTTCAGTGCTGGGCTTTCATGAGCAGTCATTCTTCACCACCCGCCGATATCAGCGACATCGTCGCGCTCGAAGGCGTGACCAAACGTTTTCCCGGCATCATCGCCAACGACAGCATCAACCTGTCGATCCGCCCCGGCGAGGTGCATGTGCTGCTCGGCGAGAACGGCGCCGGAAAGTCGACCCTGATCGGCATGCTGTCGGGTCTGCAGCAGCCGGACGAGGGACGCATATTGGTCGACGGCAAGCCGACGCCGATCACCTCGCCGCGCCATGCGCTGGCGCTCGGCATCGGCACGGTGTTCCAGCACATGATGCTGGTGCCGACGCTGACCGTGGCCGAGAACCTGTTGCTTGGCGGATCCTGGTGGCAGCGGCCCCGGACCGAGGAACTCGAGGCAAGGGTGGCCGAGATCACAAGCAGCCTCGGCATCACCGTGAAGCTGCATGCCAAGGTGTCGGAGCTCTCGCTCGGCGAACAGCAGCAGGTCGAGATCGTGCGCGCCATGGTGCGCAACAGCCGGCTGCTGATCCTCGACGAATCCACCTCGATGCTGACGCCGAAAGGCATCGAGGAACTCGGAGCGCTGATGCGCCGCCTGGTGGGGCAGGGGCTGGCGATCGTCTTCATCACCCACAAGCTCAAGGAGGCGGCGGCCTTCGGCGATCGTATCTCGGTGCTCAAGCTCGGCCGCAAGGTCGGCGAGATCCCGCCGGAGCGTTTTCGCGCGCTGGACGAACAGGAGATCATTTCCGAAATCGTGGAACTGATGTTCGGCAAGCAGAAGGATGATCCCGAGGCTGCAGAACGCCCCATCCGCACCGTGCGTACCGAAGCCGCGCCTCTGCTGCAGGTCGCCGACCTCGCAGTCGCCGCCACCGACAACGCGCCTGGCCTGTCGTCGATCTCCTTCGATATCCGCCCGGGCGAGATACTGGGCATCGCCGGCATCGACGGCAACGGCCAGAAACAGCTGGCCGAGGCGCTGGCCGGCCAACGCACGGCGACCGGTGGATCGGTGCGGCTCGAAGGCGCACCCATCGAGGGCTTGAGCGTCGGCGAACGCCGCCAGCGCGGCCTGCGCTATCTGACCGATGACCGGCTGGGCGAGGGCACGGTCGGCACTTTCCCGGTCTCCATCAATTTCTTCCTCAAGCAGGTTGGCGCGGCGCCGTTCTGGCGAGGCGGCGTCGAACAGCGCGCCGAGATCGACAGGCGCGCGGCCGAACTCGTACGCGAATACGACGTGCGCACACCGAGCCTGAAGACGCCGGTCGCCCGGCTTTCCGGCGGCAACATCCAGAAGGTGCTGCTGGCGCGCGAGCTGGCAGAAGGCGCCAAGGTGGTGATCTTCAACAAGCCGACCTACGGGCTCGATCTCGCCAACACGATGGCCTCGCGCCAGCGCATCCGCGACACCGCCGCGCGCGGCCTTGCCGTGCTCTTGATCTCCACCGACCTCGAGGAACTGCTCAGCATGTGCGACCGCATCGCCGTCATCGCCAATGGCGCGCTGGTCGGCACCGTTGCCAATGCCGACGATGCCCGCACCAGGGTCGGCCGCCTGATGATCGGACTTGCCGCATGAGCATCGACACCGCACCCAGCGCCACCGCGCTCGACGCCACCAGCAGCGCCGCCACGCGCCGCGACATACTGCACCGGCTGCTGATGACGCTCGGGCCCATCCTCGCCGCACTCGTCATCGCCGGCTGCATCCTGCTTGCCGTCGGCGTCGATCCGCTCGCCTATTACGGCTATGTGCTGGAAAAGGGGCTGTTCTCGCCGCTCGGCATCCAGCAGACGCTGACGCGCATGGCGCCGCTGCTGTTTCTCGCCGCGGGGCTTATCGTGGCCTTCCGCGCCGGCATGTGGAACCTGGGCGGCGACGGCCAGTTCCTGCTCGGCGCGGTGACGGCGGCCGCCAGCGCGCCGGTGCTGGTCGAGATCATGCCCGCCTGGCTGGCGCTGATCTGCTCGTTCCTGATCGCCATGGTGGTGGCCATGGTCTGGTCGCTGGTGCCGGCGCTGCTGCGCGCCTACCAGGGAGTCAACGAGATCATCACCACGCTGATGATGACATTCCTCGGCACGTCGTTCGCCAATGTGCTGGTCAAGCTGGTGTTCCGCGATCCCGGCACGACAGTGCCGCAGACCCGCACCCTGCCTGTCGAAGACAGGTTGCCGCGGCTCTTCGACACGACCATCACCAGCGGCCTCTTGCTCGGCCTCGCCACGATCATCATCGTGCATCTGGTGATGACCCGCACGGCGTTCGGCCTGAAACTGCGGATCGTCGGCGCCAACCCGCGCGCGGCGGTCCATGCCGGGCTCGGCGTGCCGGGCCTGACCATTGCCGTCTTCGCCATTTCGGCGGGCCTGGCGGGCCTCGCCGGCGCCGTCGACATCATCGGCGTGCAGGGCAATGTCCGCGCCGACTGGAACCCGGCCTACGGGCTGGCGGTCATTCCGGCGGTATTCCTGGCGCGTATGAACGGCTTTGCCGCGATCGGCTTCGTGTTCCTGTTGTCGATGCTGTCGATCGGCGGTGAGAGTGCCGCGCGGCGGCTTGGCGTGCCCAATCACTTCACCCTGGTGCTGGTCTCGATCGTGCTGATCGTGCTCGCTCTCGCCGAGTATGTCGACCACCGTTACAATCAGTCGAGAAAGGCCTGAGACATGACCGGTCTCTTCAGTGAAGTCTTTCTCAGCGCGCTTCTGTTCGGCGCCGTCACCGCCGCCATTCCGCTGCTGCTTGCCGGCCTCGGCGAGCAGATGTCGGAAAAGGCCGGCGTGCTCAATATCGGCATCGAGGGCATGATGCTGGCCGGCGCCTATCTCGGCTTCGTCGGCGCCTTCTATTCGGGATCGCTCTGGTTCGGCTTCCTCACAGGTGCCGCCGGCGGCGTCGCGGTGGCGCTGATCATGGCGCTTCTGTGCGTGCGCATTGGCCTGAACCAGATCGTCATCGGCATCGCGCTGACGCTCGGCCTCGAAGGGCTGACGGCGCTGCTGCACCATTTCCAGTTCTCGCGCTCCTATCCCCGCCTGCCGGCGGCGGACGCGACCGTCATTCCGCTGCTGTCGGACATCCCCGTCATCGGCCCGGCCTTCTTCAAGCATCACCTGATCGTCTATCTGGCTGTCGCGCTGGTGTTCGCCATGAGCTATCTCTACCGGCGCACGCAGCTTGGCCTCAATCTTCAGGCCGCCGGCGACAAGCCGGCCGCGCTCGACGTCGCCGGCATCGACGTCATCAGGACACGCACCATCGCGGTGTTGTCGACCGGCGCGCTGGCTGGACTGGGCGGCGCCTATCTCGCCAATGTCGGAGCGGGCCTGTTCATTCCCTTCATCACCAATGGCGCCGGTTTCCTCGGCATCGTGCTCGCCATGCTGGCGCGCGGGCGCCCGGTCTGGGTGCTGTTCGGAGCGCTGCTGTTCGGCGTCTGCCTGTCGCTGACGACGGCCATGCAAGTGGCGGGCATCAACATACCGACCGACGTCATCCAGATGCTGCCGTTCCTGGCGGTGATGATCATGCTGGTGCTGTTCGGCAGGCGCGCCAGCCTGCCAGCCGCACTGGGCATTCCATACGAGCGCGGCGCGCGCTGACAACAACGAAAGCGCGGATGGGACCCGCGCCAAAACAGGAGGCAACAATGTCGGATACCAAGGTCTATCTGCTCGACGGCGGCTCGCTCGTCCTCGATGGCTATCACGTGTTCTGGAATCGCGGCCCCGGCGGCGAAGTGCGCTTCCCTGTCTATTCGATCCTGATCGAACATGCCGAGGGCCGTTTCCTCATCGACACCGGTTACGACTACGACCATGTCATGAAGGTTCTACCGTTCGAGAAGCCGATCCAGGAAAAGCACCAGACCATTCCAGGCGCGCTCGGCCTGCTCGGGCTCGAGCCCAAGGATATCGACGTCGTCGTCAACTCTCACTTCCATTTCGACCATTGCGGCGGCAACAAATATTTCCCGCATGCCAAGAAGATCTGCCATCGCACAGAAGTGCCGCAGGCCTGCAACCCCGAACCCTTCGAGCATCTCGGCTATTCCGATCTCAGCTTCTCGGCCGAGGCGGCGGAAGCGCGTGGCGCGACCGCGCAGCTGCTGGCGGGCACCACCCGCGCCAATTCGACCTTCGAGGGGATCGAGGGCGACATCGATCTCGCCAGGGGCGTCAAGCTGATCTCGACGCCCGGGCACTCGATCGGCCACTACAGCCTGCTGGTCGAATTCCCGAAGCGCAAGCCGATCATGTTCACCATCGACGCCGCCTACACGCAGAAGAGCCTGGAAACGCTGTGCCAGGCGGCATTCCACATCGATCCGGTGGCGGGCGTCAATTCGATGCGCAAGGTGAAGAAGCTGGCCGAGGATCATGGCG
Source organism: Mesorhizobium comanense (assembly GCF_005503535.1). Classification (GTDB taxonomy): domain Bacteria; phylum Pseudomonadota; class Alphaproteobacteria; order Rhizobiales; family Rhizobiaceae; genus Mesorhizobium; species Mesorhizobium comanense. Next base: position 48,483 of record NZ_SCNN01000010.1, read on the forward strand.
CCGAGTTGATGTACTCGCACGACATGGACAACTTCAAAACCTACAAGACCGGCACCCAGTTCTACGGCTGAGCCGCCAATCCGGAGACCAAGACCATGCGCTATTCCGATCATGCCGATCCGGTGCTCACGCTGACGGCGGGCCCGGTAAACGCCTATGCCGAGGTGCTGCGGGGCCTAAGCCGTACCGTGCTCTACGATTATGATCCGGCGTTCCAGCTGTTTTACGAGAAGGTCGTCGACAAGGCGCAGAAGGCGATGCGGCTTTCCAACAAGCCGCTCATCCTGCATGGCGAGCCGGTGCTCGGCCTGGAGGCGGCGGCGGCGTCGCTGATCACGCCCGACGACGTCGTGCTCAACCTTGCCTCCGGCGTCTACGGCAAGGGGTTCGGCTATTGGGCCAAACGCTATTCGCCGCACCTGCTGGAAATCGAAGTGCCCTACAACGAGGCGATCGACCCGCAGGCGGTCGCGGCCATGCTGAAGGCGCATCCGGAGATCACCATCGTCTCCGTCTGTCATCACGACACGCCGTCGGGCACCATCAATCCGATCGATGAAATCGGCGCGCTGGTTTCGGCGCATGGCGGCTATCTGATCGTCGACGCGGTTTCCTCGTTCGGCGGCATGAAAACGCATCCCGAGGACTGCAAGGCCGATATCTATGTCACGGGCCCCGGCAAATGCCTGGGCGCGCCGCCGGCCTTGACGCTGATGGGCGTCAGCGAACGGGCCTGGGCCAAGATGAAGGCCAACAAGGCGGCGCCGCGCGCCTCGATGCTGAGCATCGTCGACTGGGAAAATGCCTGGTCGCGCGACAAGCCTTTCCCGTTCACGCCCTCGGTGGCGGAAGTGAACGGCCTCGACGTGGCGCTCGACCTTTACCTCAACGAGGGACCGGAGGCGGTCTGGGCACGCCATGCGCTGACGGCCAAAGCCATGCGCGCAGGGGTCGTCGCCATGGGCCTGTCGATCTGGGCCGCCAGCGACAAGATCGCCTCGCCGAGCACGACGGCGGTGCGCACGCCCGACGGCGTCGACGAGAAGGCGCTTCGGGCCGCCGCGCGCGCCCGCTACGGCGTCGTCTTCTCTTCGGGCCGTGGCGAGACCCTCGGCAAGCTGACGCGCATCGGCCATATGGGGCCGACGGCGCAACCCATCTACGCGATCGCCGCGCTGACGGCGCTTGGCGGCGCCATGAACGCGGCCGGCCAGACGCTGGCCGTCGGCAAGGGCATCGACGCGGCGCTGGCCGTCATCGACGCCGACGCCTGAACAGACATCATCGGATCACGCATCGAGGGAGACATTTCATGACTGAACGGCTTGCGGGAAAGACGGCGCTGGTGACCGGCGCGGCACAGGGCATCGGCAAGGCGATCGCGGCACGGCTGGCGGCCGACGGCGCGACCGTCATCGTCAGCGACATCAACGCCGAGGGCGCCAAGGCGGCCGCGGCCTCGATCGGGGGCAAGGCGAAGGCCATTGCGGCCGATATTTCCGATCCTGCATCGGTCAAGGCGCTGTTCGGCGAGATTCAGAAGCTGACCGGTGGCGTCGACATACTGGTCAACAATGCCAGCATCGTGCCGTTCATCGCCTGGGACGAGGTTGATCTCGACCATTGGCGCAAGATCATCGACGTCAATTTGACCGGCACCTTCATCGTCACCCGCGCGGCGACCGACCAGATGCGCGCCGCCAACAAGGCCGGGCGCGTCATCAGCATCGCCTCCAACACCTTCTTCGCCGGCACGCCGAACATGGCGGCCTATGTCGCGGCCAAGGGCGGCGTCATCGGCTTCACCCGCGCACTGGCCACGGAGCTCGGCAAGTACAACATCACCGCGAACGCCGTGACGCCGGGCCTCATCGAGAGCGACGGCGTCAAGGCAAGCCCGCACAATGAGGCGTTCGGCTTCGTCGAGATGCTGCAGGCCATGAAAGGCAAGGGACAGCCAGAGCACATCGCCGACGTCGTGGCCTTCCTCGCCTCCGACGACGCGCGCTGGATAACGGGCCAGACGCTGAACGTCGATGCGGGCATGATCCGGCATTAGCCGCTCAGCAGTTCCGTTAACGGCTCCAAGCCGCTGCCCATGGCAGGCGAAACCCGCAGCTCGACAGCTGCGGGCGCGGGGCCATGTCCTTGGGGAACTGCCACGACCGCAAGACGCTGCTGCTTGGGAAGGTCAAGCTGCATCCTGGCCGCCGGCCGCGACGGGAGAATGATCCGAGCGTAGATCAAGAACCGGGAAACGGCCGATCAGCGGTTGGATCGGTTGGAGCCGAAGATCTCTGCCTCCCGGATCCAATCGATTGTCCAGACATCCCTTAAACCGCCTTTGGCGGTTCCCAATAACCTCCAACTCTGCGGGAGGTTATTGACCCTGTGCTTTTACGCAAACCCGGGCTCAAGCCGTTTCACCTTTCCTGGAGCACGCCGTGGGAACAAGGATCGGAGATGCCCGTTTTGAATCTGGTTTGTGCTTGGCGTGATTTTGATGCCTTCCGTGAACGAGACGGTTCTTCAACAGCCTGCTGGAGATCGAAACCGATCAAGCCCCGGTAGATTCTCGTCCAGGCGAGCGAACGCTGACCTTAGGTAAAGCATAGGGCCGGCGTGGCTTGGCATCGTCCTATTCTGCTTTGGTCGTTCGGGGCTTCGTGTACTTTCGTACCACATCTATTGTATATCAGAGGGAACGAAATTAACGATACAACACTTTGATTGGAGGCAAGGGGAACGCTGAATGGCGAAGTTCAACTTCGAGGGGCCACCCGTGGGGGACGCCGTCGATATATCGGCCGAATGCCAGGGTCAGCTGCTGCCTCTCGTGCGTGAAATCGTCCAGGCCGCGGTTTCGTCCGGCTGGAACCAGGACGACGTTCTTCTGGCTTTTGTCGAACTGACTTGGGACCTCTACGAGAAACGTCGCGGCGATCTGTAAGCGCGCGCCGCGAGGTTGCTGGCCTCATGCCGCGCCGTTGCCCGTCGTCGATCCTGGTGGCACGCAAAGCTGTGGATTTGGGGAGGTGCGCACCCGGCCGGTATGTCAGCGTTTGACAGTCGATGCGAAACGCGGAATCGACCGTACCAGGGTTGATGCACGGAACTGTTGCATGGCGAAGACTCGTCACACTATGAAATAGAATGCTCGCCAACTCCCTCTCTCGGTCATTTTTTCTTTCTTTTCCCGAATAAAAATTTTTCTTTGCGCGTGGAAGTTCTTCCCTAGTCCAGGCGCGTGCGTTAGGTTGTCTTCGGGTCGGGCCAAAGGGGGATTTTCAGCGACAGCAAGGCGGCTGAGGCGACGCGTATGAAAAATGCGGACGAGGCTCGGGAAAGCGGCGTTTCCCAGGGCGTCGATCGGGCAGCCCGATACGTCTTGGACATCATTCCAGAAAGCGCTGGCCCCAGAAGAGCCACAGCGCGCGGAAGCGTCATTTATTCTGTCCGCGGTCCTGGATCGCAGACGTTCCTGGCCAGAGAACATTCCACAGGAATTGTGCTGAAGCCGGGACGCAAATTCAGAGCCTCGCTCGGCAGCGACAGGATCACTGAGTACGATGCGCCGGTCGGGTGCCTCGTCATCAATCCCGCTGGCGTCGACAGCAGCCTTGCCTGGTCGCAGACCCGGGAAAACGCCGTCATTTCAATATCCCCGGAAGCGCTTTCGGAACTGGCGGCTCATGAGTTCGATTGCGCCGATACGGAGCTCGAGCCGCCCGCGTTCGGCACGGTCGACTTGCGGGCTCTCAATATAGCCCAGATGATCACGGCGGAACTGACCGCGACGCTTCCTCCCAACGAACTCTACCTGGACTCGTTGCTGACCGTATTCGGTGTTCATCTGCTGCGCACCTACACAAGCCGCAGCAGGCAGGCCGCGTCGCCCAAGGGCGGGCTCTCTTCCGTCGGCGCCCGACGCGTGCGCGAGTACCTGGACGAAAACTTCATGCGAAAGGTCATGGTGGCCGAACTGGCGTCGGTCGCCGGGGTTTCACCGAACCATTTCATAGCAAGGTTCGCAAGGACGTTCGGCATGCCGCCGCATCGCTATCTGATCAACCTGCGCCTGGACCTGGCGGAGAAGCTGCTCGTCGATGGCGAGCTCGCGATTGCCGAAGTCGCCTACCTCGCCGGATTTTCGGATCAGAGCCATTTGGCCGCTACCATGAAGAAATACAGGGGCAGAACACCAACCATGACCGGATATGCGCCGGGCAGAAACTGAAGTTCTTATTGTAAAGCGGCAACACCCGCCGCTCGATGATCCAAGACCGGAGTTTCCTACAAAGGTTCCGGAGTTTTCCAAAATACGTCCGTCACCACTGTGCCCCAAGGCATAACGGGAGTCATTCAGAATGGCACGGAGCCTGCGCATTGTTCGTCATCTGGCCGGACTGATCGAATGAACCGGGCCGGCGACGCAGGCACGGCCCGATCAATCACGAATTGTTTTTGCGGGGAACGGGGAGGGCGGTCTCGTCTTGAATTCCATCTGCGAAACATCAAGGGACCGAAAAATGCGGTCTGATGACGGCTCTCCGGGACCGGCGTCCGGACCTGGTTCCGCACGGCGGCCGGCGCTGAACGTGAAAGGCGGGCTTCCCGCCCACAGCGCCAGCAAGGTGCAGGAATTCCTGGATCAGAACTTTGCGCGCAAGCTGGCGCTTGCCGAGATGGCTGCGGTTTGCGGGCTGTCACCCTATCACTTCATGCGGGCTTTCTCGAGGACGTTCGGGATGCCGCCGCACCAGTATGTCCTCGATCTGCGGCTGGACTTCGCCGAAAGACTGCTTGCCGGCAGCCGCATGGCGATCGCGGATATCGCCCATTTGGCCGGCTTCTCGAGCCAGAGCCATTTTACCACGGTGATGAAGCAATATCGGGGCGTAACGCCTTTGCAGGCGCGGGTGATGAAGGTTAATTCCAAGGATAAGTGATATTCTTTGCAGGTATATTTTTATTTCACCTTATAGAAGCCTATACTAAAGTAACAAATCATTAACTTCCGCTGACTTGCGAATGTTTTTTCTCGCGAAACAGCAATTTCCTGAAATACCGCGGCCAAGAATCATGTCTTTCTGACAGATGCTGGAATTGTCAGACATTTCATGCCGGCCAGCGGAGAGGGACCATGACCGACAATCACATCTCGAGTGGCTCGTTTGTTCGGCGTCGTGCGGCGCATTTCGCCAGGAACTGGATTGCCGGCCCTGACGGCTCCCGCACGCTCCGCCGCCGCCTGATGGCGACGCTGCGCATGGCGCATCGCGTGCTTGGCATGCGTCGCAAGGGCCGTGGGCTCGGCATGCTCGGCGTTGGGGCGTCCGCCAGCGCAATTCTGGCGGCGGCGGCCGCGTTCGCCGTCGTTGTGGCCGCGACCTCCGTCGCGAGTGCTACCACCGTTACCCTTGGCGGGGCGACAACCGGCGGCGCAGGTTCGCAAGTCGGTATTGGAACTGGTGCCCAGGCGGTCGCCAGCGGTACCGGCGGCTCACCGATCGCCATCGGCAACAACGCCAACGCTAGCGGAACCGCTCCCGTAGGGTTTACTTTCGAAGCGACCGCGATTGGCAATGGGGCGACCGCCACCGGAGCTTGGTCCTCCGCCGTTGGTACGACCGCATCCGCGACCGGGACCGGCTCCAGTGCTTTCGGCACGTCCGCCGCGGCAACCGCCGGTCAGACCACCGCAATCGGCAATGGGGCGACTGCTTCTGTTCTGGAGGCGACCGCGGTCGGTTATTCGGCCAATGCGTCGGGACAATACACCGTGGCTCTCGGCCGTGGTGCGGCGGCCTCGGGCACGGGCGGAGCCATGGCACTTGGCGCCGGTACGGTCTCGAGTGGCGTCAATTCGGTCGCGCTCGGCGTCAACGCCAATGCCACTGGAGCCGGCGCCAACGCTTTGGGCACGTTCTCCGTCGCCTCGGGAGGGAATTCCACTGCCGTCGGCACCAGCTCCTTGGCCAGCGCCAACTATGCCACGGCCGTAGGCTGGGCATCCGTCGCCAACAAGGATAGTGCCGTTGCCATGGGCAAGTCGGCCAGCGCGACAGGGCTGAACTCGACAGCACTCGGCTCCAGTACCAATGCCTCTGCCGATTTCGCATTGGCGTTGGGCAACCAGGCTGTGTCGAGCGGAGTGGGCTCGGTGGCAGCAGGCTCGGGAGCCCAGGCCACGGACGTTTCCGCCATCGCACTCGGCAACAACGCCACGGCGACCGCTGCGAACGCAAGTGCGCTGGGATTGGGCGCCACTGCGAGCGGTGTAGACGGTACGGCGGTTGGCAAGCAAGCCAATGCGAGCGCGCAAGACGCCATCGCCATGGGTACGACCTCAAAGGCGAGTGGCACAGCCAGCACAGCGGTTGGCAACACGGCCGTCGCCAGCGGCGTAAACGCTTCCTCGTTCGGGTCCGGAGCAATCGCGGCAGGAGATAATTCTCTAGCAGCTGGGGTCAGTGCCAATGCTGGCGGCGCAGGCAGTACCGCGCTCGGCATCGGCGCCAATGCGTCGGCGACGAGCGCCATCGCTGTCGGCAACAATGCCAAGGCGGATTCCGCCGAAGCGGTCGCCATGGGCACGAATGCGGTGGCAACCGGCGGCAAATCCGTCTCCATCGGCTCCGGCAACACCGCCTATGGCGACGGCGCGGTGTCCATCGGCGACCCCAGCTACGCCAGCGGCACCGGCGCCTTTACCGGCGGCGCCAACAACATCGCCAACAGCGACGGCACGGCAACGGCCACCGCAGCCAATATGGCCAACGGCGCCGTCGCCATCGGCAACAACAACAAGGCGATCGGACAGGGCTCCGTCGCGCTGGGCAACGGCTCCACCGCGGGCGCCGCCGGCCTTGCCGGCAATGTCGCGCTGGGCAATGGCGCCTCAGCGGCGGCAAGCTCCGGCGACGTGGCGCTGGGCTCCGGCTCGGTGACCACGGCGGCGGTCGGTACGGCAAGCGGCGTGGTCAACGGCACAACCTACGCCTTCCAGGGCACCAACCCGGCCTCGACGGTCAGCATCGGCGCGTCAGGCGCCGAACGCACCCTTACCAATCTGGCGGCAGGGCGGATCAGCCAGACATCCACCGACGCGGTCAACGGCTCGCAGCTCTTCGCCACCAACCAGGCGGTCGATGCCATCGGCGCCGTCGTCAACAACATCAATGTCGGCGGCGGCATCAAGTATTTCCACGCCAACTCCACCCTGCCGGATTCCCAGGCCCTGGGAACCAATTCCGTCGCTGTCGGTCCGAATGCCGTGGCCAACAATGCCGGCGACGTAGCGATCGGTCTGAATTCGGCGTCGGGAGCCACGACCAATGTCGGCGGAGCCACGATCGGCGGCACTGCCTACACCTTCGCCGGCGCCACGCCGGCCGGCGCGTTCTCGGTCGGCTCGGTTGGCGCCGAGCGCCAGATCCAGAACGTCGCGGCCGGACAGTTGAACGGAGGCTCCACCGACGCGGTCAACGGCTCGCAGCTCTTCGCCACCAACCAGCAGGTGACGGCCAACACCACCGCCATCAACAATATCGGCGGCTCCGTCACCAATCTCGGCAACACCGTCAACAACATCGCCGGCGACACGTCGACGGCCTACACCGACGCCAATGGCGTGGGCATACGCTATGCCCGTACCAACGAGGCAGGCCTTGCGCAGACCGATTCCTTCGCGCAAGGGGTCGGCTCCACCGCTGTCGGCTATCAGGCGACCGCGAGCGGGGACAGCGCGCTGGCCCTTGGCCGCGGCACCCAGGCCAGCATAGACGGCGGCGTGGCGCTCGGTTCGGGTTCGGTTTCCGACCGGCCGATCGCACCCGCCTCCGGGCAACTGCCCGCCGGCCCATCCAACTTCATCCAATACAACACCACCGACAAGGCGCTGCTCGGCGCCGTGTCGGTCGGCACCGCCACGTCCTACCGGCAGATCACCAATGTCGCCGACGGCACGCAGGACCAGGATGCGGTGACGGTGCGCCAGCTCGCTGGCGCCATCGCTTCCGTATCGGCGACTTCGACCAAGTATTTCCATGCCAATTCGACGGCCGCCGACTCGCTGGCGGTCGGCGCGGAATCGGTGGCGGTCGGCCCGAAGACGGTGGTCAACGGCGACAACGGCATCGGTATCGGCAACGGCGCCATCGTCGACCAGACCGCGCCCGGCGGCACGGCCATCGGCCAGAACGCCCATGTCATGCTGGCCGATGGCCTTGCGTTCGGCACCAATTCGCTCGCGTCCGGCATCCAGTCGGTGGCGCTCGGCGCCGGCGCCCAAAGCACCTTCATCAACAGCGTGGCGCTGGGCGCGCAATCCATCACCTCGGTCGGCGCCCAGACGGGCTACACGGCCTTTGCCCTGACCGCCCCGCAGACCTCGGTCGGCGAGGTCTCGATCGGCTCCGCCGGGGCCGAACGCAAGCTCACCAATGTCGCGGCTGGCTCGGCCAATACCGATGCCGTCAACGTCTCGCAGCTTCGCGGCGTGTCGCAAAACGTCGCCAACCTGTTCGGCGGCAGCACCACGGTCAATCCAGACGGATCGATCACCGGACCGACCTATACCATCCAGGGCAACAACTACTCGACCGTCTATGACGGGTTCACGGCCGTGAACAACGCCCTGACCAACATCAACAATGGCGGCGGCATCAAGTATTTCCATGCCAATTCGACGCTGGCCGACTCGACCGCCAGCGGCACGGACAGCGTCGCGATCGGGCCGGCCAGCGTGGCCAGCGGCACCAACAGCCTCGCCGCCGGCAATGGCTCGACCGCCACGGGGCAAGGTGCGGTGGCGCTCGGCCAAGGCGCCAAGGCCAACAACGCCAATGATGTGGCGCTCGGTTCCGGTTCGGTGACGCAGACCGCCGTCGGCACGTCGAGCACCGTCATCAACGGCAAGACCTACACTTTTGCCGGCACCAACCCGATCGGCACCGTCAGCGTCGGCAGTGCCGGCGCCGAGCGCACGATCACCAATGTCGCCGCGGGACAGATCAACGCCGGCAGCACCGATGCGATAAACGGCTCCCAGCTCTACGCCACCAACACGGCGGTCGAGGACCTGAAATCGGGCCTCGGGTCGCTGACCCAGAATGCTGTCGTTTATGACACCAATCCGGACGGCAGCAAGAAAAACAGCATCACGCTGCAGGGTGGCGACGTCAACGCGCCGGTGGTCATCTCCAATGTCGGCCCCGGCGTCGCCGGCACCGACGCGGTCAACGTCAACCAGCTGAACCAGGGGCTGGCCACGAGCATCAACACGTCCAACACCTACACCGACAAGGTGGCGGCCACGACGTTGCAGCAGGCCAACACCTATACCGACCAGAAGCTCAGTCAGCTCAATTCCGACATCGGCGGCATACGCGACGAAGCTCGGCAGGCGGCGGCAATCGGCCTCGCGGCTGCCTCGTTGCGCTATGATGACCGGCCCGGAAAATTCAGCGTCGCGGCAGGTGGCGGCTTCTGGCGGGACGCTGGCGCCTTCGCCTTCGGCGCCGGCTACACCAGCGAGGACGGCCGTATCCGCGGCAATGTCTCGGGCACGGCCGCGGGCGGCAATGTCGGCGTCGGCGCCGGCATCAGCTTCACATTGAACTGAGGCGCGAATGAAAGGACTTGCCGCACTGACGTGCCTGGTGCTGTGCGGCGGTCTCGCACCGGCTGCCGGGCAGGTTGCCTCGCCGTACCGGATCAAGCCTTCGGACGTGGCGCTGCCCCCCGAGGTGAAGCTCGGCGACTATCAGCGGACCATCCGTCCGTTCGAGAACTGGACGCTGATCTGCGACGAGAACCTCAAGGCCCGCAAGAAGGTCTGCAATGTCTCGCAGGTGATCGAGGATACCTCGGGCAGGATGGCCTTCAGCTGGTCGCTTGCGGCCACGCAGGACGGCAAGCCCTACATGATCCTGCGCACCGCGCCCAATGCCAGGAGCGATGGCCTGGTGTCGCTGAAGTTCGATGGGCGCAGCCAGGCGATAGACGTTCATCTGAACGGCTGCAACGAGATGGTCTGTGTCGGCATGCTGCCGGTCGGGCCGGTCATGCGCCAGCAGATCTCGCAGAATGCGACGCCGGCGATCTCCTATCCGACCGTCGACGGCAAGACGGTCACCGTGACCGCAACGCTCAAGGGGCTGTCGGCAGCCCTTTCGCCACTCAAATAACCGGGGCAGTACAATGAGCCAGCAGGACCAGTTCATGTCCGCAAAACGCAGCACCTCGGCCGTCGAGCCGGATCGGCAGAGGTTCGTCGAGCCCGCGCGGCGTCGGCGCTGGCCACGCGTCGTCGGATTTTCGTTGCTGGGGCTTGTCGTTGCGGGCCTTGGCTTTGCCGCCGGCAATTATGCCGCTATCGCCAATCTGGTCGGCAGCGCGACGGCCGCCCAGCCTGAGGCTGCCAACCCAGCGCTTCCCGACACGCCTTTCCTCCAGCACGTCAAGCAGGCCGGGGTGCAGGCCTGTTCGACCGTCTTTCCGGTGCTTGGGCAGATCTTGACGACCGGCACGAAGTACAGCGTCAAATCGCTGTGGAACGACCAGGCCGCCGACAAGCATGCCGTCCAGGCCTTTGTCGGCATGGACTATGCGACGGAACGCTACAGCGGGCCTGCCGCCGGCGTCGTTTTCGCGTCGCCCACCGCTTCGGGCTGCGAAGGGGCGATGGTGCGGGTGGCACCGTTCGCCAGCCCATGCGCCGACATCGCGTCCATTCTTCCGCAAGGCAGCAAGATCACCGACCATCTTGGGCAGGTCGAAGTGTACGAACTCGGCGGCAACGCCGGTGAGGCTCTTCTCCTGCCGACGGGCAAAAGCTGCGTGGTGATCTCCGTCGCTTCGGCGGCGAAGTAGGTGAAGCGAATGGGATCAGGGAAAGGGGTGCCGACCATGAGATTGCAGGCTGTCACAGTTTTGGGCTTGGCCGTGTTGTGGAGCGGACAAGTCGTCTCGGCCGACCTGTTGGCGCCTTCGGAGCCCCAGCAGGAGGAAAAAGGCATCTGGGCAGCCATCGCCTACTCTCAGACCGATAGCAGATACGGCTTCTTCTGGGGCGCCGACAAGCGGCAGGAGGCGAAGGACATCGCGCAGAAGCATTGCGAGAATGCCGGTGGAAAGGCCTGTAACGTCGTCTCCGTGTTCCGCAACCATCGCCATTGGAATGATGATGACGAGACCGGCTTTCCCTACAAGCACTGCGGTGCGCTCGCGGTGGCCGACAAGGTCGAGAACCGTTTCACGCCCTGGGGCGTGAACTCGGCCGAGACCCGCCGGGAAGCCGAAGACCTTGCTTTGCAGGCCTGCGAAGCGGCAGGGAGCAAATGCAAGGTCCGTGAATGGGTCTGCACATGAAGCCTGGCCTCAAGGCCGCCTCCGCATGTGGGGCAATCGTATTTTCGTTGATGTCGTCCGCTTGGGCTGAACAACAGGCAGCGGCTCCTGTGGATGGGCCGTCGTCGCTGCGCGAGGTCTACCAGGACTGGAGCGTGGCTTGCTCTATCCAGGACAATGCCAGGGTCTGTTCGCTTTCGCAGGATCAGGTCCAGCAGAACGGCCAGAGGCTGCTCGCCGTCGAGATCCAGAGGCGCGCGGACGGGTCGACGGTGGCCACCCTGCTTCTGCCCTTCGGCATCCTGCTCGATCCGGGCGTGACGCCCCAGGTCGACGATCAGCCGCCATTGTCCCGGCAGCGATTCAGGACCTGCCTGCCAACGGGTTGCCTCGCGGTGTTTTCCATCGATGCGGCGACGCTTGGAAAGCTGAGGGGAGGTTCGGTGCTGAAGCTCAACGTCACGACCGACGCCGAGACCCCGCTGACCTTCCCGGTGTCGCTGCACGGGCTGACCGCGGCTCTCGACCGCATGGTCGCGTTGAGCGCACGGTGAGGAGCGTCGTTGCTGAAGGCGTCGGATCGTAAAACTCGAGACACAAGGAGCGGATCATAGGCGACCATGCGGTGAGCGGCACGCAGCCGCCCGGCCATGGTGGATCGGGAGGCCATGGCGGCCGGTGCCGTCAAGCACCGCGATGCCGCCCCGGTTGGTTCTACCCGGCCTTTCTGTGACGAACCAGGGAGAACGAACCGGCAGCCAGCAGCGTCAGCACGCCGACGATGCAATATTGCAGCGCCGTGTCCGCCTGGAGGAACGATGACGCGCTGATGGTCGACTGGATGAGCAAGGCGCCTGCCATGGTGGCAAGAAATGAGCCGCGGCCGCCCGTGACGGCGGCGCCGCCAAGCACGACGGCGGTTATGCTCATCAGCGTATAGTCGACGCCCGCGCTTGCCGTTCCCATTCCCACCTGGCCTGCCAGGATGATGCCGGCCAGGCCGCTCAGGAACCCTGACAGTGTAAAGCTGATCACGGACATTCTCCCGGCGTTGACGCCGATGCGCTGGCACTGGTCGGGATCGGACCCGACGGCGCGCAGCCGCCGCCCGAAATCCGTCCTGAACAGGACAAGTTCAAGCAGCAGCGCGAGACCGATCGCCAGCCAGGCCGCGAGCGGGACCCACAGGAACATGGCCGAGAATCCGTCGGCCAGGCCCATGGCTATGGATCCGCCGGGCGTCGGGCGCAGCAGCAGCGACATGCCTTGCAAACCGACGAAAGTGCCAAGAGTCGCGGTGATCGCCGGCAGCCGTAGCCCGACGATGAGCAAGCCTTGCAACAGGCCGAACAGGGTTGCGCCCGCGAGCACCAGCAGCGTCCACAGCACGAGTTGCGCGGGCTCGAGGCTGTCGGGAAGGAGATAGGATGCGCTCACCACCACAAGCCCCATCAGCGGCCCTGTCGAGAGATCGATGCCGCCCGTGATCACCACGCAAAGCTGGGCCAGGCAGACGATGGTGAGGATGGCCATGAAGATGATCATGCTCTGGATGCTGAGCTCGGTGAGGAAGAACTCGCTGGCCCGGCTGGTCGCGAAGATGATCGCTGCCGTCAACAGCGCCAGGACGGCGATGGGGAAATGGTCGCCGCCAAGCAGCCGCGACCACTTCACCGGGGCCTCGACCGGTTCCGTCTTCGTCTCGCGAAGGCCGGTCGCCGACAGATTGGCGCCGGTGATCAAGTGATCGGTCACCTCGTCGCCAGCCAGCTCCCGAACCACCCGGCCTCTGGCGAACACCAGCACACGGTCGCAAAGTCCTTCAAGCTCGATGCCGTCGGACGCGGCGACGACAACGCCGACGCCATCGCTGGAGATGGCGCGCAGCTTGCGGTAGATCTCGCTGCGCGCGCCGATGTCGACGCCCTTGGTCGGTTCATCCGCCAACAGAACTTTCGGCCTGGTGGCGATTTCGCGGCCGACCAGAACCTTCTGCTGGTTGCCGCCGGAAAGCGACAAGATCGGCGACTGCGTCCCTTCGGCCCGCACATTCATATCGGATATGATGGCCGAGGCGCTGTCACGCTCGTCGGCGCCTCGCACAAGGCCCCAGCGCGCCAAGGTCTTCATCAGGCCGGCCCCGACATTGGCCTGGATGGTCAGTTCGGAAAAGAGGCCTTCGGCATGGCGATCGTCCGATACGAAGGCGATGCCGGCGGCGCGTGCCGCATTCACACCGGTGCCGTAAGGCGCGCCGTTCAGCGTGATCGTGCCGCTGCCGCGCGATTGCAGTCCCGCCAGGGCCCGGATGAATTCGCGCTGGCCTTGCCCCTCGACCCCGGTCAGGCCAACGATCTCGCCTGCCGCAACGTGGAGCGAAATGCCGGCGAAACCGTCGCCGGAGAGGTTGTCGACGGCAAGGACCGTTGCCCCCGCCTGTTCGGCCTTGGGCGGGAAAACCTGGTCGATGGGCCTGCCGGCGATCAGCGTGACGATCTCTTTGGTGGTAAAGGCGGAAGCCGGCCGGGAATCGACGATCTCGCCGTCGCGGATCACCGAAATGCGATCGGCGATCTGCTGCATCTCGTGCAACCGGTGCGACACGTAGATGATGGCGACGCCGCGCGACCTGACCTGGCGCAAAACGCTGAAAAGCTTTTCGACGTCCTGGGCCTGAAAAGGTTCGGTCGGCTCATCGAGGAACAGGACTTTCGGATCACCCGCCAACGCCCGGGCGATCTCGACAACATGCTTGCGCGCCAGAGTCAGCGTATCGACGCGCTGCCCGAGCTCAACCCGCAGATGATCCGTCGCCACCATCGCCAGCAATTTCTCGGCCTTCCCGCGGCCGGCGGTGCCGGAAAATTCGTCCGATACGAGCTGCAGGTTTTCCAGAACGGTGAGGTCCGGCAGCAGGGCAGGATGCTGGAACACGACAGCCACGCCCGCCTTGCGAATGCCGTCGATCGACGCATCCTTGTCGATGGGATTGCCATTGAGCCGGATCTCGCCCGCGCTGCGCGGCACCACCCCCGCCACCGCCGAAATCAGCGTCGACTTGCCGGCGCCGTTTTCGCCGATGATGGCGTGTATCTCGCCGGGAAAGAAGTCGAGCGTCGCATGCTTGAGCGCATAGGCCTCGCCATAGGCCTTGGACACCTCGATCAGCGACAGCGCCGGCTCCAGGCTCACGGAGCCGGCTTGCGCGACCATCGGCGGCTTCGATGCGATGATGTTCATGAGACACTCCACGCTTGCACCACTTCGTTCACCAGGACTAGGCCCGATTGGGGTTGAGGAGGCCGGTGAGAGCGACGCCGCCGATGATGATGACGGCCTGGATGATCTGCTGCAGGGATCGGTCGAAACCAAGTCCGAGCACGAGCTGGCTGAGATAGGTCAGGAAGAAGGCGCCAATCACCGTGGCCATCACGCTTCCCTGTCCGCCGCCGCCAATGGAATTGGTTCCCACCACAACCGCCGCCACGGTCCACAATATGTAGTCGTTGCCGAGAAACAGGCCGGGCGTGCTGAGAAAGCCGGCAAGCAGCACGCCGGCAATGGCATAGAGCGCCCCGGCCGCGGCATAGGTGCCGATCCGATAGAGCGTGACCGGCATGCCCAGCGCATGCGCGGCCGTGGCGTTCGCGGCGACGGCGACGAACTTTCGCCCCCAGACGGACACGTTCATGAAGCCGATCGAGGCACAGGCGATCAATGCCGCCACGTAGAGCGTGTTGGGGATGCCGAGGGTCTTGCCGATGATTGCGGAGGACAGGACCGTCGGGGCCTTGCTTGGCACGCCGCCGGAAGCGACGAGCGCGATGCCGATCAGTACGGCGTTGACGCCGATGGTCGTCACCAAAGGCGGCAAGCGGACAATCGTGACGAACAGGCCGTTGACGATGCCGGCCACCATGCCGACCGCTATCAACAGAAGCACGTAGAGAGCGACGCTCCACGCGCCGGCTTCGACGCCCGGCAAGAGCGTTACCAGAACGGCCGAAAGGGAGATCACTCCGGCCACGGACAGGTCGAGGCCCCGCTGCTGCACGACGATGTGCTGGCCGATCGCGGCAATGGCAAGCATCGCCGCGAAGGGGAGCATGGAGAGAAGCGCCGTGGACGAGAGCGAGCTCGGCGCCGCGACGCCCCCGATACAGAGCAGGACGACGACCGCCAGCGATGCCCTTCCGACGGTCGAGTTGAGCGCGGACAGGCCCGGCAAGGGGAGCTTGCGTGCGGACAACACCGAACCGCTCATCCTATGATCTCCCCTGGCTTCTTTGTGGCTGAACCGTTGCCTACTTGAACAGCTGCTTGAGCTGATCGACGGTGAGCTGCGAGGACAGCAAGGCGTCCGGCGGCAGCTCGCGGTTGCATTTCGGCTGCTTGCCGGGATCGTCGCTGTTTTCGAACAGCGGCAGCTTTATGATGCTCGGCTCGTCGTTGTTTATGCCCTGGGCGGCGGCCATGCCCTTGCGCAGGGCCAGACGCACCATCCAGTTGCGCGATGACGTGGTGGACAGCTTGAAGCCTGGATTGGCAGCCTTGTTGTCCTCCCAGAAGCAGGCAAGCTCATTGGCATCCTGCACCGCCCAGAGCGGGATGGGACGGCTGGCGGCGACGAAAGCACGCAGCGCCCCGACGGAGCCCAGGCCGTAATCGCCCATCACGGCATCGATCTTCGGATATTTGGCGAGCAGGCTGGCCATCACGCGCTGCGTCTCGGCCGGATCCCAGTTGGTGTCGACCGGACCTTCGAGCAGTTTGATGTTCGGATGGTCCTTGAATATCTCCTTCGCGCCTTCGACCAGGTTGATGCTGAGCGGATTGCCCGGCAGTCCGCCGAGCGAAATCACGTTGCCGCCGGCCGCGCCCAGCGTATCAACGATCCACTGTGCCTGCGTGCGTCCCTCGTCGCGAACGCTTTCGGTGGTCAGCGTCACATATTCGACCCCCGGCTTTCCCGGGAACGTCTCGCCGATGGAGTAGGGCACCACGGCGATGCCGGCATTCATCGCCTGTCGCATGACGCGAAACAGCGCCTCGCCGCTGTCGGGGAACACCAGGATGACATCGAACTTCTGGGCGATAAGGCCCTGAATGTCGGAAATCTGCTTTTGCGGATTGCCCTGGCCGTCCGTATAGCGAACCTCGGTGATGTTCTTGCATTTCGCGGCTTCGTCCTTGAACTCCGCCAGCGTGATCTTGCGCCAGGAGTTGCTGCCAAATCCATCGGACAAGGCCACTTTCACCGGCTTGGTGCCGCAGTATTTGGAAATGTCCTGCAGCTCGTCGACCGTGCCGACCTTGCCTGGCGAGACATCGACCTTGTCGAAGGACCCGGCGTGCGCGAACGATGATCCGAGCACCGAAACGGCGCCGGACAGCAGCGCCGCCGATAGAATTCGAGAGACGGTTTTCACTTGCTTGCTCCTCCACTGGGCGGCGCTCAAGGCCGCTTTTCCAAGACGTCTGTTGGTCTTTTGTTTGCGCAGGACCGGATGTCCGCGCGAGGCGCGCCCGGCTATTGGGCCAGGTAACCGCCGTCGATCACCAATTCGGCGCCCGTCATGAAACTGCTCTCGTCGCTGGCCAGAAACAGGCAGCCATTGGCAATCTCGCGCGGCGTTCCGGCGCGCTTCATCGGCGTAGCCGCTATTACGAAGGCATTGATCTCCGGAGCCTGTGACTGAGTGAGCGGCGTATCGATGAAACCCGGATGGATCGAATTCACGCGGATGCCGTCGGCGACATAAGTCAGCGCCGCGTTCTTGCTCATATTGGCCACGGCCCCCTTGGTGGCGTGATAGGCATGGGCGCCGGCAACGGCAGCGCTTCCCCAGATCGACGAGACGTTGACGATCGAGCCGCTTTTGTGCTGCCGCATCACTTTCACGGCCTCGCGCATGCCCAGGAAAACGCCGGTCTGGTTTACGGCGACGACTTTCGACCAGGCCGCGACATCCAGCTCATGGACCGGCTCATAGGCGATAATGCCCGCGTTGTTGACGAGGATATCGAGGCGTCCATGGCTGCGCACGACACGCTCGATGGCGCGCTCCCAATCCGCTTCATTTGCGACGTCCAGCTCAATGCCAATGACCCCGGCGGGGTAGGCGTCGGCTGGATTGCTCGTGCTGCCGGCGTAGACGACCGCGCCTTGCTCGCTAAACAATTCAACGATGCCGAGCCCGATGCCGCGTGACGCACCCGTCACCAGGGCAACCTTGTCCCTAAGCCTCATTGCCATTCCCTCCCTGGACGATCGTTACACCGTCATCCTGTATTACGGTATTCGTATAATATTTTGTTGTCAAGCCAGTCGGCTGCGGCGGAGTCCGGCGTCGTTTGGGCACGGCAGGCCAGCGGAATGTGCTTTCTTGCAGCTTCAATAATACCGTATTACGCAATTATTGACTGCCTGCCCGCGGAGTGCTACCCAATCGGCAAAGGAGGCTCGCATCGCGAGCGCAGGCATGGAGGAGGAACGCATATGCAAGCAGGCAGGGTCGCCGGAAAGGCAGCGATCGTCACGGGAGGAGCTCGTGGCATCGGCAAGGCCGCGGCTCTTCGCCTGGCGCAAGAGGGTGCCGCCGTGGCCATTTTCGACGTGCTTGCCGATGGCGAGGTGGTCGCCGAGGACCTTCGCGCGACCGGCGCGAGGGCGCAGTTCATCAAAGTCGACCTGACACAGGAGGCCGATGTCGAGGCCGGCATCGCCAAGGTGGCGGCCGACTATGGAACGGTCGATATCCTGGTCAACAACGCCGCCATTCCAGGCGTGAACAAGCTCACCCACGAGATCACGACGGACGAATGGGACCTGGTCTTCAAGATCAATGTAAGGGGCACTTTTCTGACGTCGAAGCACGTGCTGCCGCTGATGATGGCGCAGAACGCAGGTTCGATCATCAACCTGTCATCCATCTACGGCCTTATCGGCAGCAATGACTTGCCGGCCTACCACGCCACGAAGGGCGCGGTGCTTCTCATGACCAAGACGGACGCCATCTGCTATGCGCCACATGGCGTTCGCGTCAACGCGGTTCATCCCGGCTCCACCAAGACCGAACTGTTCATGCAGGCGGCCGAAACCTACCCCGACGGCAAGGACGCCTACCTGGCCATGATGAAGGTGAAACACCCGTTGACCCTCGGCGAGCCCGTGGATGTTGCCAACTGCATCCTCTTTCTTGCCTCCGACGAGTCACGGTTCGTCACCGGCACCAGCCTCGTCTGTGATGGAGGCTATACCGCGCAATAGCGGAATCGACGCAGCAATCGGGACCCGGGCGAAATCACGGCGCTCTTCGAGCGCACCCGGTCCGCGGGTCAAGACTTTGGAGGAAAGGAACTGACTGACATGAAAGAACAAACGAGAAAGCCCGTCGAAACACTCGACGCCGTGGTGCTTGGCGCCGGATTTGCAGGCATCTGCATGCTGCACAAACTCCAGAACGACCTTGGATTGAAGGCGCGCGTCTTCGACAAGGCTGGCGGGGTGGGGGGCACATGGTACTGGAACCGCTATCCCGGTGCGCGCTCGGACACGGAAAGCTGGGTCTATTGCTATTCCTTCGACCCGCAGCTCTATCGCGATTGGAAATGGACCGAGCGATACCCTCGTCAGCCTGAAATTCTCGCCTATCTCGAACATGTCGTCGATCGCTTCGACCTGCGCAAGAACATCCAGCTTTCGACGCTCGTCACCAAGGCCCACTACAACGAGGCGACCGATCGCTGGGACGTCGAGACCGACAAGGGCGACCGGGTTTCGGCAAAGTTCCTGATCACCGGCCTGGGCATTCTATCGGCCGCCAACAAGCCCTCGTTCAAGGGCGAGGAAATCTTCGAGGGGCAGGTCCTGCATACCGCTCTTTGGCCAACGACGCCCGTCGATTTCAGGGGCAAGCGGGTCGGTGTCATCGGCAACGGCTCGACGGGCGTGCAGGTGATGTCGGACCTGGCTTCGCAAGCAGGCCATCTGACGCTCTTCCAGCGTTCGGCACAATATTCGGTTCCGGCGCGCAACCACCCTATCGACCCTGCCTTCCTGGAAACGATTGCCGGCGATCTGGACGGTTATTTCGACCGGGTGCGCCGCACCGCGACGGTGTTCGCGTTCGAGGACGCCAAAAACGGAGCGATGGAGGTTTCGGCCGCGGAACGGGAACGTGTCTACGAACAGGCATGGCAGAGCGGCGGCGGCTTCAACTTCATGTTCGGCACCTTCAACGACATCGCCGTCAATCCGGATTCAAACGCCACCGCCAGCGATTTCATCAAGAAGAAGATCGCAGAGGTGGTGAAAGACCCGAAGAAGCGCGCGCTCGTGATGCCCACCGATATCTATGCGCGCCGGCCGCTCTGCGACAATCACTATTACGAGGCGATCAACCAGGACAATGTCGACGTCGTCGATATCAGAAAGCACCCGATCGTGGAGTTCACGCAGAACGGCATACGCACCGAGGAAGGCGAAATTGAACTGGACATCGTCATTTTCGCCACCGGCTTCGACGCGGTGACCGGCAATTTCGTGCGCATCGATTTCCAGGGCCGCAACGGCCGGAAGATGAAGGACCATTGGAAGGATGGTCCGCGCGCCTATCTCGGCCTGTCCGCTGCCGGCTTCCCCAACATGTTTTCCCTTTACGGGCCGCCGGGTCCCTTCACCAACCAGCCGCCAGCCATCGAATGGCAGTGCGAGTGGGTGTCGAAAGCCATTCGCGACGCCAATGCCGGGAATATTGCCTCGATCGAGGCCACCGCGGAAGCAGAACAGGCCTGGCTGGACGAGTGCATCCGCATCGAGGGCATGACGCTTTTCGGCAAGATCGACTGGTGGGTGTCCGGCGCCAACATTCCGGGCAAGGTGCGCGCGGTCAGCTTCTACATGGGTGGCTTCGGCGAATACATGAAGCATGCCGAGGCCTGCCGGGACAACAACTACCAAGGCTACAAGCTCACGGCGGCAAAAGCGGCGGCTGCGTGAACAAACGACAGAGCAAGGTGTCCGGAGCCTCCGGGCACCTTGAGGACAACGGGAAATGGGATCAATGACGCAGTCTTGCGCGGTTGTTACAGGCGGTGGCCGAAACATAGGTCAGGCGATCGCGCTGCGTCTGCAGCAGGACGGCTATCGCGTCATCGCGCTCGACATTGTCGAGCCGGAAGCGGACAGCCTTCGCGCCGATGCGCGGATCGTCGACCTTTCGGACCGTGCCGCCGCAGAGGCGGTTTTTGCCGAAATCGCCGGCGCGCTGCCGGTGACCTGTCTGGTCAACAATGTCGGCATTGTCGCCCCCGCTTCGTTCGACGAGGTGGATATCGGCGATTTTGACCGCCTGATGCATCTCAATGTGCGCACGGCAATCATCGCCGCCAAAGCCCTTGTTCCGGTCATGCGTCGCTCTGGCGGCGGCCGCATCGTCATGAACACCAGCCGCGTCACGCTGGGAAAACAGGCGCGAACCCTCTACAGCGCCACCAAAGGCGCGATGCAAAGCATGGCGCGCACCTGGGCGCTTGAACTGGGCAAGGATGGCATAACGGTCAATTGCGTTGCGCCGGGACCGATAGGCACCACGGCCTTCTGGAAGAACAATGCCCCGGATTCCGACTATACGATGGATCTTGTCCGCAGCATTCCCGTCGGCAGGATCGGTACAGCGGAGGACGTGGCCAATGCAGTCAGCTTCTTTTGCGACAGCCGCAGCGGTTTTGTGACAGGCCAGACGCTTTTTGTATGCGGTGGCGTTACCGTGGGATGATCGCACAGTGCGTCATTCCCGTATTACTGCCCGACAGGAGGCTCTATGACCCTGGGGTGTTAAGCGTTAAAATGAAACCGACTCAAATCTTGGGTATTGGGCGATGAAAACGGACAGGACAGCTCAACGTACCGCGGCCCCGCTTCGGCAGCAGGTGGTCAAGCTCATTCGTGAGGACATCCTGAATGGGCAGCTTGTACCGGGGCAGCGTCTGGTCGAAGTGGCGATGTGCGAGACCTACGGCGTATCGCGTACAGTGGTTCGCGAAGCGCTGCGGCAGCTCGAATCCGAGTATCTCGTCAGCGTGCTTCCCAACAGCGGGCCGATCGTGACGGTGCTGACCCAGGCGGAAATCAAGGCGATTTACGTGGTGCGGGCCGCACTCGAGGGACTTGCCGGAAAGCTGTTTGCGCAGAATGCTTCGCAGAAGGATTGCAACGCGTTCCTGAGGCTGCGCGACAGGCTCGACCGGGACTACCGCAAGGGTGATGTCGACAGCCGCGAGGAGTTCAAGGCGGAGTTTTATGCAGTGCTGTTGCGCGGCGGCGGCAACGAAGTGCTGAAGGAATCACTGCGCAGCATGCATGCGCGCATCGCCATGTTCCGCCGCTTTGCTTTCGTCGACGAAGCCCGCACCGAGGGCTCGATCGTCGAACTGGAGCACATCATCGATGCCGCCGCGAAGGATCGCGATGCGCAAGCCGCCTGGCATTGGTGCGAACATCATATCCTGGAAGCCGCCGATCTGGCGATCTACGAGTATGTCCGCCGCAACAAGGATCTGGCCAGCGTGGCCTGAGCGCCGGCGGCCGCGGCGTAAGACGGTCGCCAAGTCTGCCCTTCATGATTGTATGGCATAGGCGGCCAGCAGTTCCCTCATCTCGCGTTTGATGGCGATGGGTTGTCTCCGTTCGAGATCGAACGAGACTATGACGGTGCGGCTGTGTGCGGCGCAAGACTCGCCAAGGAACACTGCCTGCAGGATGTGGATCGAGCTGTTGCCGACCTTTTCTACCCCAACCGCCGCCGTGACCTGGGCGGGCCAGCCGATTTCGCGGACAAAATCGATATCGAGATGAGCCATTGTGAACCCGGTTGATGCCCCGGCTTTCCCCGCCGTTTCGACGAGGAGCCGCGTGCGGCTTTCTTCCATGATCGACATGTACGCCGCATTGTTGACATGTCCCATCGGGTCTAGGTCGGAAAACCGGATGTCGTGAACCGACCGCCAGGCAAATGTCGTCAGGTTCGGCAGTTCCGAGCGCATCGCTTCCCACCCGCTTCCATGAGCGGCCGCCAGCTTGCCCTGCCGCATCGCCGTTCGCAATCGGCGTTCCTGCCTCTCCGCCTTCGAAAAGGTCCGCGGATGCGTGCCGTCGCGGCCCGAGCCGGCACTTGCGAGTCAGATAAACATTCAGTATGATCGTAATACGGTATTAGATTATGTGAAAATGACCTGGTCGCGAACGGCAGGAGAGGCCCCCATGAACGAACAGTCTTCGAGGCTCGTTGCCACCCGCACGCCAGCTCCGATGGTGTCGCCCGAGCTCTACATCGATGGCGAATGGCGATCCGGTAGTGAGACCTTCGCGGTCCACAACCCCGCCGACGGATCGGTCCTGTGGGAAGTCGCCGACGCGACAGCCGACGATGCCACGGCCGCGCTCGATGCCGCCGTCGCGGCGCAGCCATCGTGGCGCAAGATGGCGCCCCGGGCGCGTGCGAACCTGCTTCATGCGGCGCATCGGCTGATGCTCGCCCGGGAAGCCGACATCGTGCTGGCCATGACGCTCGAAAGCGGCAAGCCGCTGACCGAATCGCGCGCCGAATTCAACCTGTCTGTCGACTTCCTGCTCTGGTTCGCCGAGCAGGTGGCCCATGTGCACGGTACCTATGCGGACAGCTCGAACGGGGGGTTCAGGATTGTCGTCTCGCACCAGCCGGTCGGGCCCAGCCTGCTGATCACGCCCTGGAATTTCCCCTTGCTGATGATCGTCAGAAAGGCGGGAGCGGCCCTGGCGGCCGGCTGTACCATCGTGGCGAAATCCGCACAGGAGACACCGTTGACGAACGCCTTGTTCGTTCAGGTGCTTCATGATGCCGGCTTTCCCAAAGGCGTGGTGAACCTGCTTCACACCTCGACATCGTCGGCGATTTCGGAAACGCTGATGGCCGACAGCCGGCTGCGCAAGGTGAGCTTCACGGGGTCCACGCGTGTCGGCAGCGTTCTGTTGCGACAGGGCGCCGAGAACATCTTGAACTGTTCTCTTGAGCTTGGGGGCGACGGCCCCTTCGTCGTTCTCGATGATGCCGATGTGGACCTCGCGGTGGCTCAGGCGGTCATCTGCAAATATCGCAACGCCGGCCAGGCTTGCGTGGCGGCGAACCGCATCATCGTCCACCGCGCCGTCGAGAAGGAATTCACCGCGAAGTTCGTGGAAATGGTCAGGGGACTCAAGGTCGGCAACGGGCTCGATGTCGTCGATGTCGGGCCGATGATATCGGCTCGACAACGCGACCGGCTGCAGGCAACGATTGCCGATCTGGTCAGGGGAGGTGGCGAGGTGCTGGCCGGCGGCAAGGCCATCGACGGGCCCGGTTATTTCTTCGAGCCTACCGTGGTCCGCTTCGGGCAGCGCAGCGACGTGATGTGCAATCAAGAATTGTTCGCGCCGGTGGCCACCATCTTCGCGGTGGACAGTGTGGCCGAAGCACTGGCGTTCGCCAACGATTCACGGTTCGGGCTGGCGTCCTACGTCTTCACGCAGGATCTGACCCGGGCCGTTGCCTTTGGCGAGCAGCTCGAGTTTGGAATGGTTGGCATCAATCGCGGCATCATGGCGGATCCCGCGGCGCCCTTCGGCGGCACCAAGGCGTCCGGGCTCGGCCGGGAGGCCGGACACGACGGCATCTATGAGTTTCTCGAAAAGAAATATATGGCCGTTACCGTTGGCGAGCCGACGGAGAGGTTCTGATGGCATTGGAAAATCGGCTCGGTCTCGGCTTTGCGCGGCAGCCCAAGATGGTGCTGTTCGGGCCCGGTC
This sequence comes from Mesorhizobium comanense, assembly GCF_005503535.1. Taxonomy (GTDB): domain Bacteria; phylum Pseudomonadota; class Alphaproteobacteria; order Rhizobiales; family Rhizobiaceae; genus Mesorhizobium; species Mesorhizobium comanense. The sequence goes on from NZ_SCNN01000010.1 coordinate 72,658, forward strand.
AGCGCCGGCAACTGCCCTATACGGTCAAGGCGGTTGCCCGGCATGCCCTTGTTGTCACCGACGAGCGCATGGCGACCACGCCGCAACTGAAAGAAATGGTCGCCTCGATCGAAGCCGCCGGCGTCAAGGTTTCGCTCTACGACCGCGCACTGCCTGACCTGCCGCGCGCCAACATAGTCGAGGCGACCGGGCGCTTCGCCGGCACGGGCATCGATGCGGTCGTCGGCATTGGCGGCGGCAGCTGCATGGATCTCGCGAAAGCGGTCGCGGTGGTGCTCGCCAATGGCGGCGACGTGCGCGACTATTACGGCGAGTTCAAGGTTCCAGGTCCGGCGCTGCCGATCGTCACCGTGCCGACGACGGGGGGCACGGGCGCCGAAGTGACGAGCATCGCCGTCATCTTCGACGACGAGAAGAACATGAAGATGGCTATCGCCGATGCCCACATCGAGCCACATGCCGCCATCATTGATCCCGAGCTTACGATTTCGTGTCCTCCAGGGCTGACGGCCGCGACCGCGGCGGATGCTTTGTCCCATCTCGTCGAGGCGTTCACCGCCCGGCCGAAGAACCCGTCGGCGGAAGAGATCGCCACGAAAATATATGTCGGCAAGAACCGGATCACCGACATGTTCTGCGCGCAGGGACTGGCCCTCATGAACACCGGGCTGGCACGCGTCGTGGCCGATCCGGGCGACCTCGCGGCGCGTTCCGACGTCATGTTCGCGGCCTATTGCGCTGGCATGGCGATCAACACCACCGGCACGGCCGCCGCACATGCGATCCAAAGCCCGATCGCCGCCGTCAGCCATGCCTCGCATGGCTTCGGCGTTGGCGCGCTGCTGCCTTATGTGATGCGCTTCAACCTGCCCTATTGTGTGCCGGAGTTCGCGGAGATGGCGCGCATCCTCAAAGCGGCGGATGGATCAGAGCCGTTGCTCGAACAGGCGCGCAACGGAATTGTCCGCATCGAGGCGTTGCTGGCAACGGTAGGCACACCGCTCAACCTCAGGGATATCGGCCTGCGGCCCGAGCATTTCCAGCAAGTCGCGAGACAATCCATGCTGGCGTCCCGCCTGGTTGTGAACAACCCCGGACCTATGAGCGAGGACGCGGTCGCCGCACTTCTGGCGCGCGGCTACAATGACGATCGAAGCTGGTGGGAGAGGCCCTGATTTCGCACCGGGGCGCCAGTTGAACGACACGCAAGGACGAACGTTGGGAGGTTTTATGGCGGCGCCGTTTCGCAAGAGTCAGAATGCCGGCTGGTTCCGGTTCTATCTCGGTGACTTCGAATGCACGGTGGTCTGGGACGGCTACATCCACCATGGATATGAGGGTATTTTCCCCAATGCCGATCCACAGGAGATGGGCCGTCTGCAGCATGACTGGCACCTGCCTTCGGACCATATTCCGATGGATCTCAACCCGGTGGTCGTCAATACCGGCGAGAAACTGATCCTGGTCGACACGGGAATGGGCAGGACGTCCACCATGTTCGGGAACACGATGGGGCGCATGCTGGAAAACATGCGTGCGTCCGGCATCGAGCCCGAGGAAATCGATGTCGTGCTGATGACCCATCTGCATCCGGACCACTCTTTCGGGTTGATCAATCCGGACGGGTCCGCGACCTTTGCGAACGCCGATCTTTACGTGACGCGGACCGATTGGAACGAATGGGCCAACGAAGCCAACCTGACGCGCAACGATTTCAAAGCGCCGTGGTCGGAAGGAACGCTGGCCGCCGTGGCGCCTTACCGGCAGCGGCTGCATTTCGTGACGCCGGGCAAGGAAGTGCTGCCCGGCATCGTCGCCTTCAGTGTCGCCGGTCACAGCAGCGGCCAATGCGCCTACATTTTCGAAAGCAGGGGCGAGAAGGTGGTCTTCACCGGCGATGTCGCACATCACCAGATCTACGATCCCGCCCATCCGGAATGGTTCTTCCACATGGACTACGACAGCGATCCCGAAATGGGGGCGGCGGCCAAGTCAGCCATTTTCGCCAAAGCTGTCGACGAGGGTATCCGGTTCCATGGCTATCATTTTCCCTACCCCGGCCTTGGGGACATGGTCCGGCGGCCGGACGGGACATATCGCTTCCATCCCCAGACCATGAATCCACGGCTATATCCCAGCGGTCAGGAAGGATAGTCCGTGGCTCGCTCCGCTCCGGCGGACGCAACTCGGATGCGTGAAAGCCTGTCCGCTCAAGGGTCAACGGAGCGCTTTGTGGCCGAACTTTCTCGGCAATGAATGTCGGCCCCGGGGGGTTCGAGAGCTTACGTTTCCTCAACGGAGCCGGCAGAATAGCCGGCTGTCGGCCTCTCCACGGCCGGGGTAAACCCGTTGCGCCCAGGGAGCGCAAGCGCGGAGGCGCATCTGCGATGCGGCTCTCGTCTTCGAGCAGTCGAGGTCGAAATCGCCGGGCGTCTGACCCACTCCTGGACGAGAAAGCCTTCTTCCCGACGGTGCGCCCAAGATTTGACGCGGCGACAGCCAGCATTCACCAAGCCCCAGGCTTGCGTCTGGCAAGCGCCTAATTTTCTGAGACTGGTCGATATTAATCATCGCTAATACACAGCCCGGCAATCAAAATACACTAGAAATTTTGCGATCACTTCAATCGATTCGACTGCGTTAAGCAGGTCGAAACCGTCTTGTGATTGTATAGTGCCATTGAGGTGTGCGGGTTACAGGGTTTATTGTGGAACAGCGTGAACGGCGGCACGACATCGACCTGTTGCGTGTGCTGAGCTTCGGCACGCTGATAATCTACCACACGAGCCTGCTGTACGGCACGAAGACCTGGCTCTTGAATTCTGAAGAAGATATCCGGCTGATCGATCTGATTGCGGTCGGATCTCATCCGTGGCGGATGAGCCTGCTTTTTTTCTTGTCGGGTCTGGTAACGTCGTCACTTCTCGACAGAAAATCCGTTGGCGAAATCCGGAGGTCGCGGACACGGCAACTGCTGCTGCCTTTGTTTGTGGGTGTTCTCCTGATCGTGCCTCCGCAAATATATCTATCCCAGTTCAACCCTCTCCCCGAATTGTCGTACTGGGAATTCTGGAAGGCTTACGTGATCTCCGGCCTTCGTCTGGAGCACATGTGGTTTCTGGCCTATCTCTGGATTTATATCTTCGTGTGGTCACTCGTATGGCCACGGCTTGCGAGGCACTGGCCAGGACTATCCGGCGCTTTCGCGTCTTTCCTCAAAGGCGCAAACCTGTTCGTGGCTCCGATAGTATACCTTTCGATCCTCAGGCTGTGGCTCTACCCGATCGTTGGGGAAACCTTGGTCATCACGAACGACCCCTATGCGCACATCCTTTATTTCTCGATGTTCATGGCGGGCTCCCTCCTGATGAACGAACAGAGTTTCTGGCGCGAGATCGACCGGCAAAGATGGATGAGCTGCGCCCTTGCAGTCCTCTCGTTCCTTGCCCTGGCGACAGTCGTGGTCGCCATTCCGCGCGAGCAGTGGCCAGATGCGCTTGTCGCGGTGATGCGTGTCGTCAGATCGATATTCCAGTGGTGCGCGATCATTGCATTGCTGGCGTTCGCAAGACGGATCGCCACGCGGCCCAACCGGGTCGTCGCGCATCTGAACAAGTCGATACTGACGTATTATATTGTCCACCAGACTATAATAATCATCCTGGCCCATTTCGCCGCGGTGTTCGGATTTCTGGATGTATCGTCTTTTGTTCCGATCGTATTGGCTACGGCACTCGTTTGCATAATGATTGCCGAGACGAAGAGACTATCGGCCGTTTACCTCTGGCCTTTGGCTCCAAGGTTGACGGCCTTTCGAAGGGCGGAGCGGGCGCCGGTATCGTGATGGGCAGGCTGGGTTTCCCCGAGGCAATCGCCGGTGGGGTTCTGGCGTAACCGGTTCAGTTCATTGCGGCGGCGCGGGCGTGGCGTTGCCGGAAAAACCAAGCCCGTCGGTGGTGCGGGATGCAAACGGCAATTCGATTGTCGATGGAGCCTCTGAACTCTTTGGCAATGAAACACAGGATGGCTTTACGGCCCTGGCGGCTTTCGACTCCATGGGGCAGGAGGTGGCCCTGAAGCTCTCGGCCTTCAATCAGCGTGTGACGCCGGAACTGAACGGGGTTGTCGAAGAGATCGCAGCTGATCTCAGTGTCGACGAGCGCAGCGGCGCGGGCTTCTACACGGTTCGCGTCAGCCTGCCGCTCGGAACTGAAGAAGTTGAAAGGCCTTACCCTGGCGCCGGGCATGCCCGTCGAGGCGTTCTTCTCCACCGGCAGCCGGACCATGCTGTCCTACCTGGTAAAACCACTGGCCGATCAGATAGCGCGGGCGTTCCGTGAGGAGTGACATGGAGGCCTTTGGGCAAGCTTCAATTCCAGGCGGTTCGGTGGCTGCCCAGGGCTCTTCTTCCGGTGCCATCCAGCGATGGTCGATCGGGCCATTGCTGGCAATGCTGGTGATCGCGACAGCAGGCTTGGCCCTTCGTCTTTTTGGCGCGCGGGGGGATCTCTGGCTTGATGAGATATGGACCTTTGCGCTGCTTGAGCCGCTGACCTCGGTCGATCAGATATTTTGGCGGATAAATCACGACAACAATCATTTCCTCAATTCGGTCTATCTCTATCTGGTCGGCCCTGACGCATCGTCACTGCTTCAACGTGGCCTGTCGGTGGCATTGGGCGTTGGGACCGTCGTTGCCGCCGGCCTGGTGGCGGCTTCACGCGGACGGCGCACCGCCATCGTTACCAGTGTGTTGTTTGCGACCAGCTACCCGATGGTCCACTACGGCTCCGAGGCGAGAGGCTATGCTGGTCTCGTGCTGTTCACGCTGCTCTCCATCCTGTTTCTGGAACGCCGACTGCAAGACCGCGGTTCCGCCATCGCCTTTGCGGCGATGGTCCTGCTTGGCTTCCTGTCCCATCTCACCATGGCAGAAACGGTGGCGATCCTTGTTGCCTGGGCTTCTTGGCGTGTCTGGTCACGTACGGGCAGCCTCGCCGCCACCAATCACGAGGTCGGCCTGATTTTCGCGCCGGCCTTTTTGGCCGTTCTTCCGCTTGCAGCTTGCGTGCTCCTTGGCGGTGTATTGTTCGGGTTCCAGATCGGCGGCGTTTCCCCGTTTACGTTCCAGACCTTCGCCCAAGGATATGGCGGTATGATCCGCTATCTGTTGGGCCTGCCTTGGGGGATAAGCGATTGGGCCTGCATAGTCTCGGCTTGCGGTCTGGTCCTTGTTTCTGCCGGAGTGTGGCGCGACCCACGGTCCAGCCTCTACGTCATAGGGATCTGCGGGCTGCCCCTGCTGATCGCGGTGGCGCATGTGCCGAATGTGGAGTTTCCGCGCTACTTTCTGGTCAGCGGAACGCTGTTGTTGCTTCTCGTTGGCCAGCTGTTGGGGCGCGGCCTCTACGCAGGGAGAAGAGGTATCGCGCTATCCGTTGCCGTCCTGGCGGCAATTCTGATCGGCAACACAGGCTCGCTGATTGAATTCTACAAATATGGGCGTGGGTCCTATTCAAAGATCGTCGACCAGGTCGCGCTGGGCGACGATTCCTCCTACGCGACAAGCCATGATCTTCGAACTGGGATGGTCGTCGATTATTTCACCGACCGTCTCGACCGCCAGGCAACGTTGGTGCCCGTGGACAAAATGTGCTTCGCACCCCCAGCCTGGCTGATCCTGGAGCGGGCTACCAATGAACAGCAGCAAATCGTCCAAGCGGCGCCGGGTTGCACCCTGACATTCGAACGGACTGACACGGCAACAGCCTGGGGTCTCGCAGGCACTGGCTGGACGTTGTATCGGCGCCACAACTGATGCGTCTCGAAGATGCCACCAGGAGGTAGCCACTCCCGATCTAACAGATGGATATTATGAGAAACCAACCGTCCGCCGGGAGGAGCTGTGCCGGCGCTGGTACGATATCCCCGGCGCCGGAGGTCTTCCAGCCACCATATGACTAGCCGAGCCTAGAGCGGTTCAGCGTTTCACAGAATCGTCGAACCGCTCTAAGCCTTTGTTTTTACGCAATTCCGAACGGAAAACCGCTACGCACTTTTCCTGGAATTGCTCTAGCCTTTCTCCAGTGCTGGGCAGGATTTTACGTCCCGTGCCGCGCTCCTTGCAGGCTTGCACGAAATTTCATGTGCTGATTTTTCCACCGGGTGCCTTGACGAGCATTGGCAAGCCGCATATGCAGTGTTGCGAGGGATTTCATGTGATGAAATTTCTTGCACAAATGCAGGTGATGGGCTTCTATCACCATGGGCTTCAAGCGGAGGAAAACATGAAAAGGGTAAAACTGGCCGGCGCGCTGAGCGCGGCCACGATGGCTGTTGCGCTCATGTCCACGGGCATCGCATCGGCCCAGAGCAAATTCCAGTGCAAGGAAGGCGAGACCTACGTCATGAACGTCATGGTTTCGGCGCATCCCTATTGGGTCCCGGTCTACCAGGGCTTCAAGCAGGCCGCCCAGGCTATGGGCTGCAAGACGGTTTTTTCCGGAACCCCGGACTATGACATCACCAAACAGATCGCATCGTTCGAACAGGACCTGATCAAGAAGCCGGCCGGCGTGCTGCTGCACCCGATGCAGGCCGATCCGTTCATCGAGCCCATCAACGCCGCGATCGCCAACGGCACCACTGTCGTGACCTTCGCCGCCGACTCGCCGAAGTCGAAGCGCGTCTCCTACATCACCTCGGACAATCTGGCGGAAGCCAAGTTCGCCGCCGAGGAGATCGTCAAGCAGGTCGGCGACAGCGCGGAATATGCGGTTCTCGAGAATCCCGGCCAGAGCAACCATGATCTTCGCGTCACCGCGCTGATCGATTATTTCGCCAAGAACTACCCGAAGATGAAGCTGGTCGGCCGCCAGGCCTCGAACCAGGACGCCACGGTCGCCAACAAGGCGGTCGCCTCGATGCTGCAGGCAAATCCCAACCTGAAGGCGCTGTGGATTCCGGAGGCCGGCTCGGCTGAAGGCGCGGTGGCCGCGGTTCTGGAAGCCAAGGCCAAAGTGCTGATCATGCACGCCGACATCACGCCGGCGACGCTCGAGCAGATCAAGGCCGGCAACATCCATATGGCGCTCAGCCCCAACCAGGGCATGCAGGGCTATCTCGGTTTCGTCGCAACCTTCATGGCGGCGCATCCGGACCTGATCGATCCTTTCAACGACTACAAGACCTCTGGCTTCAACCCGATGGCGATACCCTTTGCCGACAACGGCTTTGCCGTCATCACCAAGGAGAACGCCGACTCGTTCGACCTGAACAAGTACATGGAAGGTCGCGATCCGAGTTAGGATTGCAACTTTCTCGGCCCCGCGCCTCTTCATGGCGCGGGCCTGTCCTTCCAACGCTGTCGTGAATGCAATGGATCATCCCGTCATCCTCAAGATATCGAACCTCAGCAAGTCGTTCGGACCGGTCCGGGCGCTGCGAGGTGTCGACCTGGAACTGCGCCGGGGCGAAATCCACGCGATCGCCGGCGAGAACGGCGCCGGCAAATCGACCCTGATGAAGGTCATTGACGGTATCCTTCTTCCCGACGGTGGCGACATCGTCATCGACGGGAAACCCGTGACCATCGCGTCGCCGACCGAGGCGCAAAAGCTCGGCATCGGCTTCGTGCATCAGGAAATCGCGCTCTGCCCGGATGTCTCGGTCGCCGAGAACATCTTCATGGGCGTGACCAACACCAGCAAAGCCCTGCTGATGAATTACGCGGACCTCAGGAAACGCGCCTCGGCCATCCTTCGGCAACTCGGTGACATCAATGCTTCCGCCCTGGTGCGCACGCTTTCCATTTCCCAGCAGCAGCTGGTCGAGATCGCCAAGGCGCTGACGCTCGACTGCCGCATCCTGATCTTCGACGAGCCGACCGCCGCGCTGACCGAGCGCGAAGCCAAGATCCTGTTCGAGATCATCCACCGGCTGGCAAGCCGGGGCATCGCCATCATCTACATCTCGCATCGCATGGCCGAAATCTTCGACAACTGCGACCGCGTGACGGTCTTGCGCGACGGCCGTTACATCACCACGCACGACATCAGGGATACGACGCCCGAACAGGTCGTCGCCGCGATGGTCGGGCGCGTCATCGACAAGCTCTATCCGGAAAAGCAGCGCGCGGACGAGAGGTCGGAAGAGGTCATCCTCGATGTTTCCAACCTCTGCGAAGCCACGCGCTTCCGCGACGTCTCCTTTCAATTGAAGAAGGGCGAAATCCTCGGCCTCGGAGGATTGATCGGCGCGGGACGCAGCGAAATCGTCAAAGGCATCTGCCGCCTCGAAGGGGAGGTGACCGGCACGGTCGCCTTGCACGGCAAGCCGCTCTCGCTGGCGCATTATGGCGACAGCATCGACGCCGGCATGGTCTATCTCTCCGAGGATCGCAAGGGCGACGGCCTGTTCCTGGACATGTCGATCGCCTCGAACATTTCAGCGCTCGCGGTCGAACGGGTCGCTTCCCGCGCCGGGCTGATCAACGCTGGCCGCGAAACACGGCAGGCACAGGAATTGGGCCGCCGCCTGGCGCTCAAATGTGGCCATGTCAACGATGCGGTCTCCACGCTCTCGGGCGGCAATCAGCAGAAAGTGGCGATCGCCAAGATGCTGTCAGTGGCGCCGAAAGTGATCTTTCTCGATGAGCCGACCCGAGGCGTCGATGTCGGCGCGAAGGCCGAGATTCACCGGATCGTCCGCGACCTCGCCCGCAGCGGCGTCGGCGTGATTATCATCTCATCGGAACTGCCTGAACTGATCGGCGTCTGCGACCGCGTGCTGGTTGTGCGCGAGGGGCGGATAACAGGCGAGGTCACCGGCGACGACATGACGGAGGAGAACATCATGTACCTGGCATCGATCGCGGACGAACGGCCGCGCGCGGCATGAGTGTCGAGGGAGCCATGGCAACGACAAGCAACCCCGTGAATGGCGAGGCGGGTTCAACCGGCAACGCGCTTGGCCGCCTGTTCAGGATGCGCGAGACCGGCCTTATCCTGATCATCGCGGTGCTGTTCATCGTGATGTCCTTCGCGTCACCCTACTTCCTCACCTGGGACAATATGCGGGCGATGGCGATGGCCTTCGCGGTCGAAGGCATTGTCGTCGTCGGCATGACAATCCTGCTGATCTCGGGCGGCATCGACCTTTCCGTCGGCTCGGTCACCGCGCTGGCGATGGTGATCGCCGGCTGGCTCTTCCTCAACGGGCTGGACCCCTGGACGGCTTCCCTCGTCGCCATCATGGCGTGCACGGCGATCGGCGCGATCATGGGCTTTTTCGTCACCAAGGTGGGCCTGCATCATTTCATCGTGTCGCTGGCGGTGATGGTCATCGCGCGTGGACTTTGCCTGCTGGGCACGGGCGGGCGCCCGCTCGGCCTCTACACGTTGCCGCCGGAGTTCAAGTTCATCGGACAGGGTTCGATCGGACCGATCCCGGTGGTGATCGTCATTTTCGTGCTGTTCGTCGTGGTCTTCGACTTCATGCTTCGGCGCACGACGATCTTTCGCAAGGTGTTCTACACCGGCAGCAACGAGAAGGCGGCGGCCTATTCAGGCATCCGCACGACCAAGGTGATCTTCCTCACCACCACGCTCTGCGCGGCGCTGAGCGGAGTCGCGGGCATTATCTACATGGCGCGGTTCGGCTCGGCGCAGCCGACCTTCGGCGTCGGCATGGAACTGAACGTGATCGCCGCCGCGGTCATCGGCGGCGCAAGCCTCAAGGGCGGTTCGGGCACGATTCTCGGGGCAATCCTGGGGACCATCCTGCTTTCCGTGGTTTCCAGTTCGCTCGCCCTGCTGGACGTTTCCATCTACTGGCAGGACATTATCCGCGGCTCGATCCTGCTGACCGCGGTAACGATCGACCACTATCTGAACAAGCGTCGCGGCTGACCGGGGATCGAAAAAACCATGGCTGACGGCAAAGAAGAATTCTCGACCATCCGGCAAATCCACACCGTGCTGGTGCTGCATTTCATAGACGGCATGAAGCAGAACGACATCGCCGCCGCGCTCAACCTGTCGCCATCCAAGGTGAACCGGCTGATCGCGCAGGGGCGCAAGCTCGGCATGCTGAAGATCGCCATCGAAAGCCCGTTCCAGTTGCTGGTGGAGATCGAGCAAAAGCTTGTCGCGTTCTCGGGGCTCCAGAGCGCGCTGGTGACGCCGACGGTGATCGGCAGTCCCGACAGCACCCTGCAGCAGGTCGGTCGCGCCGCCGCGAACCAGTTGCTCGAAACGTTGCGTGATGGCGATGTCATTGCCATTACCGGGGGCAAGGCGGTGAGCGCCGTGGTCGAGAATATCGAGGCCGAGCGTGCGTTCGACGTGACGGTGGTTCCGCTGACCGGCGGGGTTCAGGGCAAGTTCTACACCGATGTCAATCATCTCGCGACGCGTCTGGCCGAGCGGCTCGGCGGCTCGACGCTCCTTCTGCACGCGCCGCTCTTTGCCGAAAGCTCCACGCAGCGCGACCTCCTGATGGACATGGCCTCGGTACGCGAGGTCTTCGATCTTGCCCGCAAGGCTGCCATCGCGCTGGTCGGCATCGGCTCGATCCAAACGCCGGGGTCGAGCTACTTCGACCTGCTTCCGACCTCCGGTCCAGATCGTGAAATCCTGGCCAGGAGTGGCGCTGTCGGCGAGTTCCTGGCCCACCTTATCCGAGAGGACGGGACGATCGCCGACTATCCGCCGAATTCGCGCCTGATTGCCCTGGACCCAGCGGACCTTTCGCGTTGCCGCACGGTCATGGGCGTCGCCTCCGGCGTCGAAAAGGTACAGCCGATCCGCGCCGCACTGAGCGGCGGCTATCTGAAATCGCTCGTCGTCGACGAAGACACGGCCCATGCCGTATTGGGCAATACCGGGAGCATTCGTAATGTCGCTTGAAACCTTGACGCGGAAGATCGGCCGATCCGGCATCGAAGCGTCCGCGGTCGGACTGGGCACGTGGGCGATCGGCGGGTGGATGTGGGGCGGAACCGACGAGAGCCAGTCGATCGACGCAATCCGCGCTTCCATCGACGAGGGCGTGTCGTTGATCGACACCGCGCCGGCCTATGGTCAGGGCCTGTCGGAAGAGATCGTCGGCAAGGCCATCAAGGGACGGCGCGACAAGGTCGTTCTGGCGACGAAGCTGGGACTTGTCTGGCACACGACCAGGGGCAACTTCTTTTTCGACTACGATGGCAAGCCGGTGCACCGTTATCTCGGGCGCGACTCCGTCGTCTATGAAGTGGAGCAGAGCCTGAAGCGGCTCGGCACGGATTACATCGACCACTACATCACGCACTGGCAGGATCCTACGACGCCCGTCGCCGAAACGATGGAGGCGCTGGAGCGGCTCAAGGCTCAGGGCAAGATCCGGTCGATCGGCGCCAGCAATGTCGTTCCGGCCGACGTCAAGGCCTACCTTGCCGCGGGCCAGATCGACGCGATCCAGCAGGAATACAGCATGGTGGCGCGCGACCTTGAGGTCGAACTGGCGCCCTATTGCATCGACAATGGCGTCTCAATCCTGAGCTATTCGTCGCTCGGTCTTGGACTTCTGTCCGGAAAGGTCGGCCCGGACCGGGTGTTCTCTGGAGACGATCAGCGCAAGGACAATCCGCGCTTCTCGAAGTCCAATCGCGAAAAGGTCGCCCGGCTCATGGGCGCCATTGGCCTGATCGCGCAAGCGCATGACGCCACCGAGGCTCAGATCGTCATCGCCTGGACGTTGCAGCAGCCGGGGATCACCTTCTCGCTGTGCGGTGCGCGCAATCCGCGGCAGGCGAAGGAAAACGCCAGGGCCGGGCGTATCCGGCTTTCAAACGACGAGATCAAACGCATCAGCGAGGCGGCGAAACAGAACCTGACTGATCTCGACGCCTGACATCGAACGCACAATCCGACGAATGATCGGCCACGCCTCAGGTGGTCAACAGCGAAGCCATGCCCGAACAAAGAGACGAAAATCTCAGGAAAATCCGCCTCGACGGTGCGTTCGACGTCATTGTTCTTGGCGGGGGCATCAACGGCATCGGCGTGTTCCGCGAGTTGGCCCTCCAGGGCGTGCGCGTGCTGCTGATCGAACGCAATGACTTCTGCTCGGGCTGCAGCGCGGCGCCATCGCGCATGATCCACGGCGGGTTACGCTATCTCGAAAACGGCGAGTTCGACCTGGTGCGGGAATCCCTGGCGGAGCGCGACGCCCTGTTGGCCAATGCACCGCACATGGTGAAGCCACTGCCGACGACGATCCCCATCCGCTCGACATTCTCCGGCCTACTGAACGGAGCCGCAAATTTTCTGGGATTGTCCGAAACGCCGTCAAATCGCGGAGCCCTGGCGGTAAAGGCCGGTCTTGCCCTTTACGACTGGACCACCCGCTATCGCCGGGTCCTGCCTCGCCACGTGTTTCGCGGCGCGCGGCAGACCTTTGCCCAATGGCCCGGTCTGGATCCGAAATTGCGCTATTCGGCCACGTATTACGATGCATGGATAAGCCACCCCGAAAGGCTCGGCGTCGAGCTGCTCCTCGATACCGCGCGCCTCGCCCCGCAAAGCGTCGCGTTGAACTATGCGCAACTGTCTCGGGAAGGGGCGGGATTGACCGTTAGCGATGGCGTCGCCGACATGCAGCTGGAGGTCACGGCGAAGGCACTGGTCAATGCCACCGGCGCATGGGTCGATCAATCCCTCGCGCAGCTTGGCATTGGCGTTCCCACCGAGGGCCGCCTTGTCGAAGGCACCAAGGGATCTCACCTGATCCTCGACTGCGAGCCGCTCTATCGCGCGCTCAATGGTCACATGATTTTCTACGAGAACCAGGATGGCCGGGTGTGCATCGTCTTCCCGTATCTGGGCAAGGTGCTCGCCGGGTCGACCGATATCCGCGTGAGCCAGGTCGACCGCGTTCGCTGCGAGCCCGAGGAACTGGACTACATCCTGGGCTCGCTGCGCGTGGTCTTCCCCGACATCGACGTCAAGGCCTCGCAAGTCGTGTACAGCTATAGCGGCATCCGGCCTCTGCCGAAGAGCGATCATGCCTTCACCGGGCGCATCTCGCGAGGGCATTTCGTGCACCGGCTCGACGGCGACGTTCCGCAATTCTGCATGATCGGCGGCAAGTGGACGACCTTCCGCGCCTTTGCCGAACAGACCGCCGACGCCGTGCTGGCCGAACTCGGCAAGCCACGGCTGACTTCAACCCTGGCGCTGGCGATCGGTGGCGGCGAAGGTTTCATCGGCGATGGGGCTGATACGGCCGAAGCACTGGTCAAAGGGTTCGGCATCGACCAATCGCGCGCCGACCATCTGGTCGCGGCATATGGAGCCAATGCCGTCACGGTGATGGCATTTTGCCACGGCCGGGCCGACGATGTCGGGCTTGATGAGCGCACCGAAATCACCGGCGCCGAGATTGCCTACCTGATCTCGAGCGAGTTCGTTGTCGGCTTGTCGGATCTGCTGCAACGGCGCACGTCGCTGGCGATCAGGGGGCAGCTTTCGAGGGAACTGATCGAGCGGGTCGCCACCATTCTCGGGCACGAGCAGGGCTGGAGCGCGACGCGTCGGCTCAAGGAAGTGCAGAGCTTCATCGGCGACCTCGAAACCTATCACGGCGTCTCCGGCGAGACGCTCGACCAACGCACACAAGACAGGAGTACCGCATGCGCCTGAGCACCAAGGCCCGCATGAACCGCATGTTCACGAACGGCAAATGCCTGGACGTGGCTCTGGACCACGGCGTTTGTAACGAGCCGAGCTTTCTGGCGGGTCTCGAAAACATGCCTGATGTCGTCGATGCCCTGATCCGAGCCAGGCCGGACGCGATCCAGATGGCTTATGGCCAGGCGGACCTCCTGCAGGCGCGTCCGGAGCGGGACAAGCCGGCGCTTGTGATGCGCATCGACATGGGCAATCCTTACAATTCCCAGCGCCATCGCGTGATGTGGTCCTTGCTGCAGAATGCCGACGAACCGATCATCGGCGCGCTCGAAATGGATGCCGCATGCGTGGTGGTCAATCTCTTCATGCTGCCCGATGAGCCCGAGCTCTTCCGCCAATGCGTCGAGAATATCAGCCGCGTGCGCGCTGCCTGCCATCGTTATGGCATGCCGTTGATGATCGAGCCGCTTGTCATGCTGCCCAACGATGTGCGAGGCGGCTATCAGGTCGACGGTGACGCCGAGAAGATCGTCACGCTGGTGCGGCTGGCATCGGAGATGGGCGCCGACATCATCAAGGCCGACCCGACCGAGCATGCCGACGATTTCCACAGGGTCGTCGAGGCGGCCAGAGTGCCGGTGCTGGTTCGCGGCGGCGGCAAGGAGGATCTGAAGGTCGTCCTGAACAAGTCGGCGGCGCTGTTGAACACCGGCGCCAGGGGACTGGTCTATGGCCGCAACATCTACCAGCATCAAAACCCGAAGGCCGTCGTTGGCGCCTTGATGGCCCTGATCCACAATGGGGCCAGCGGCGACGAAGCATGGGATATCTACAATCGTGGCTGATCGACAGCGCTATCTGCTAGGCCTCGACGCCGGCAACACAGTCATCAAGGCCGTCCTGTTCGACCTCGCCGGCCGACAGATCGCCATGCACGCGATCGACGGCCGCTCGCATACGCCGCGGCCCGGGCATGTCGAACGCGATCTGAACGAGCTGTGGGCCAACGCGCGCGAGGCGATCCGCAGCTGCATTTCGACGGCCGGGGTTGATGCATCGGCGATCGCAGCCGTCGGATGTGCCGGCCATGGCAACGGCCTCTATCTTGTCGACGCGACCGGCAATCCCCTCCTGGGCATCCAATCGCTCGATACGCGCGCCGCAGACCTCGCAGCATTGCTGGACGCCAGGGCAGGCGATGCGCTGCACGCGATCTGCCTGCAGAAGCCCTGGCCATCGCAGACGCCGACCCTGCTTGCCTGGGTGAAGGCCAATCAGCCAGGACTGTATGCCACCGCGGTCACCGTCATGCTGTGCAAGGACTTCATCACCTTCCGGTTGACCGGAGAGCGGGTGAGCGACATTTCCGATATGTCCGGGGCCGGCTTCGTGCGAATGCCCGAGGCGACCTACGATGACGGATTGCTGGCGCTCTATGGGCTCGAGGATGCCAGGGCAAAACTGCCAAGCCTGCTCGACCCGGCTGACATAGCGGGTTTTGTAACGGCCGAAGCCGCGGCTCAGACAGGTCTTGCAGCCGGTACGCCGGTGATCGCCGGCTACTTCGACGTGGTGTCGAGCGCGATGGGCGCCGGCGTTGTCGGGGCAGGCGAGGCGTCCATCATCGCCGGAACGTGGTCCATCAACCAGGTATTTTCCGAGACGGCGGGGGTCGATGCCGGCGTCTTCATGGTGGCGCGGTTCGGACCCGGCCGCTTCGTCAACATCGAATCCAGCGCCACTTCGGCGGCAAACCTCGAATGGTATGTACGTGAGCTTGTCGAACGCGGCCACCACCATGACGACCCGTTCGGACATTGCAACGCGCAGATCGCCAATGTCACGCCGTCGGCCGACGATCCGATCTTCCATCCGTTTCTCCATGGCTCCCGCCTCGGTTCGGATTATCGTGGCGGCTTCTATGGTTTGGGCGGATGGCACAGGGAAGGCCACCTGCTGCGCGCGCTTTTCGAGGGCGTCATGTTCGAACACCGACGGCATATCGAGGTTCTGGCCAAGGCTGGCGTGACCTTTGACCGCGCCGTCCTGTCGGGCGGTGGCTCGCGCAGTCCGCACTGGCCGCAAATGTTCGCCGATGGCCTCGGCGTGCCGATCACCGTGCCCGAGGCGCGCGAGACCGGGGCGCTGGGCGCGGCGATCGGAGCCGGTGTCGCTGCGGGATTGTTTGCCGATTATGAGGCCGGCATCGCCGCAATGACGCGCCCGCGCTCCGTCTATCAACCCGATCTGGCAATGACCGCGCATTACGACAGGCGCTATCGCCTCTACAATGCCATTGCCGATGCCATGCGCCCGCTGTGGAACGATCTGATTTCGGGGCCCAAGCAGGCATGAGCCAGCGCGCCGACATGGGGACGTTCGACTATGTGATCGTTGGCGCGGGTTCGTCCGGCTGCGTGCTTGCCAACCGGCTGAGCGCCGATCCGGCCAAACGCGTGCTGCTGCTGGAGGCCGGCGGGTCCGACAACTACCACTGGATCCACATCCCGGTTGGATATCTCTACTGCATGGGCAATCCGCGTACGGATTGGTGTTACCGCACGGGTGAGGAGCCGGGATTGAACGGCCGCTCGCTCGCCTATCCACGCGGCAAGGTGATGGGCGGCTGCTCCTCGATAAACGGCATGATCTACATGCGTGGCCAGGCCGCCGATTACGATCAATGGCGCCAGCTCGGCAATCCCGGTTGGGGCTGGGATGACGTCCTGCCGCTGTTCAGGAAGTCCGAGGACCACCAGCGGCTGGACGGCGCGTTCCACGGCCAGGGCGGCGAGCTGCGGGTCGAACGCCAGCGGCTGTCGTGGCCGATCCTTGACGCGGTGCGCGAGGCCGCCGAGGAGCTTGGCGTGCCGAAGGTCGACGACTTCAACACCGGCGACAATTTCGGATCGTCCTATTTCGAGGTGAACCAGAAGGCCGGCTTCCGTTTCAACGCGGTTCGCGCCTTCATCCGCCCGATCCGCCACCGTCGGAATCTCACCATCCTGACCGGGGCGCAGGCAGAGCGTGTGGTGTTGACGGGCCGCAAGGCGACAGGCCTGGAGTTCCGGCACAAGGGCGTGCCGACAAGGGCTTCCGTTGCGGGCGAACTCATCTTGTCCGCCGGCGCCATCGGCACGCCACAGATCCTGCAGCTCTCCGGCATCGGACCGGGATCGCTGTTGCAGCGGCACGGCATCGACGTCCTGCACGACTTGGCCGGCGTTGGCGAGAACCTGCAGGACCACCTCCAGATACGCACCGCGTTCAAGATCACCGGCGCGCGGACCTTGAACGAGCGGCAGGGGTCGCTATCGGGCAAGGCGCGCATCGCGCTGGAGTACGCCTTCAAGCGCTCGGGTCCGATGTCGATGGCTCCAAGCCAGCTCGGCATCTTCATGAAATCCGATCCGCGCTTCGATACCGCAAACGTCGAGTTCCACGTCCAGCCGCTGTCGCTGGAAGCCTTCGGGCAGCCGCTGCACAATTTTCCGGCCATCACGGTCTCCGTCTGCAATCTGAGGCCGGAATCGCGCGGGACCGTGCGCATCGTCTCGCCGCGCTTCGAAGATCATCCGGCCATCGCGCCGAACTATCTCTCGACCGAAAGCGACCGCGAAGTCGCGGCCGGCTCCATTGTCGCCGCGCGCCGGCTGATGGCGACGAGGCGGATGGCCCGCTTCAAGCCGGAGGAGTTCAAGCCGGGCGTGCATATCCAGACGCCCGACGACCTCGCTCGCGCAGCGGGCGACATCGCCACGACCATCTTTCATCCGGTCGGCACCGCCAGGATGGGAGGCGACACCGCCGCCGTGGTCGATCCCGAGCTGAGAGTGCGGGGCCTTGAGGGCCTGCGCGTCGCCGACTGTTCGATCATGCCGACCATCGTATCCGGCAACACGCACGCGCCCGCCGTCATGATCGCCGAAAAGGCGGCGCAGATGCTGCTGGCGGTGCACTGACGAAACAGAGGGCAACAGTGCCGACTTCCTTTCCGGGCGACTGCCCGCCGGTATCGACGCCGCGACGCCAGGCTGCTTCCCTGGCCGTCGTATGGTCACCGGCCGCGCACCTGCACGCACAGGGTTCGAAATAGAGGTCAAGCTCGCCGCCCTTGTTGGCGGAGCCGCGTTCCCTACCGCACGCTACACTGGAAAGCCCGCCCCATTGGGCGATCGCTATGGTGCCGCGGTCGGAGACGATAATGGGTTTGAAGTGGTAGCGGGAGGGCGCTACCGCCTTTCCTCCCACACATCGAACCATCAGTTCCGGCTTCGTTGTCTTGGATGACGATCCATTTGAATACCACTACTCAACGCAGACGTTGGTATCTTGTCCGCATATGCAGGAAAGACAACTGACCCTTGAGGCTGTCGACCGGTTCGCTCGTTATGTTCAAAACGATCTGGCTGACTATGGAGCAAGGATGCCCTGCTGAATGCCGAGTGCTACAAGTTTGTCCGCCAGTGAACCGAGGGTTGAGGAGGCTTTTGCTATCGGGACCTTGCGTCGATCGACATCGGCAGCGGTTACTCCCGTCGTGCGCCAGGTGCCCCCTCGGTGAAGAAATTGTGCAAGAACGGCTGCAGGCGGTCCATGGCATTGGCAAACCGTGACTCGGCGGAGGCCTTGGCCTCGAATTCATCCCAGAGCGCCCGAAATTCCAAGGCCTGGTCCGTCGGAAGCAAGGCGAATATGCGCTCGGCGGCCCTCATTTCCCTGTCGGCTTGATCGCTCAGGCCGACACTGCCGAAGGCGAACGTGTCGCCCGCATCGATCTCGACAATATCGTGTATCAACAGCATTTTGAGGACGCGAAGCAGATCGACGGGCTCGTTGGAATGTTCGACAAGCACCATTGCCATAAGGGCTAGTTCCCAAGTGTGCTCGGCGTCGTTTTCTACGCGGGATTTATCGAGTAGCGGCGTTTTGCGCAGGACCGTCTTGAGCTTTTCCACTTCGAAAATGAACGCAAGTTGCTCCACGAGACGTCTATCGCCGAGAAGCGTCTCCAGATAGTCCGCATTGATTGGTCGCGTCATATCGATAATCCTCAACGAAACGGCTTTCCGACGAGAGTCGAGACACTGCGATGACCCGCCTTCCTGTCGAGACCTAAGGCGGCCCTTGCCAAGGGTTATTCAAAAGGCGCCTGGTGGAAGCCGACCTCCAACTCTATTGCTCGGCGGAAGTTGGCGCCGATGGCCTCGGCCTGTGCCGGGTCGGCGGCATCGACCTGCCGCCGCAGCCAATCGGCCTGGGCCAGAAACTCGGGTTCCGCATGCAGGTCGACCCAGCGCCTCAGGATCGGGTCGCTGATAGTGTGACGCGCGGCGCGCGAGCACCAAGTCGCGTATAGCCACTCGGCCGCCAGCATGATCGCCACGCCATCGTGATAGGTGCCGTCGCGCGCAATGGCCAGCATGCCATCGCGGAAGGCGAGCACCGAGGCGGGCAGGGCGCGCGCACGGTCCTGCGGCGTGATCTTCAGCGCAGCGAAGGTACGCTCGAAATAGCCGATCTGCTCGACCGCGAGCGCCTGCAGCACGCCGGCCAGCCAACGCCGCTCTTCCAGGCCAGGCGCCTTGACCAGCATATGGCCGAAGATTAGCATCGCCGTCTCGACGAAATCGCATTCGTAAATCAGGTAGGCGCGAAAGGCCTGTGGGCTCAGCCTGTCGGCCTCGATGTCGACGACGAAGCGATGCGCCTGCATCTTGTCCCAGACATCGGCGTTTGCTTGGCGGATGCGGTCGGAAAGCCTTGCCTTGGTCATCGGTGTCGTGTTGTCCTTGGCCGTCATGCTGAACGGATCCCGTTTACCTTGTCCATGAAGGCGGCAACCCTATCGCGGTCGACCGCGTTCCACCACCGGCCGCCCTTCTTCAGCGCACTGGCGATGATGACGCCGTCAAGCAAGGGAAGGATCGTGCCGATATTGTCCAGCGTAGTGCCGCTGCCGACAAGCAGCGGCAGACTGGTTGCCTGACGCATGGCCGTGATTTCTTCGACGGTCGCGGCATCGCCAGTGCGCTGCCCCGTGCAGATGACTGCGTCGGCGTCGAAAAACTCGACATCGCGCACGAGCTCGGACAAGGGCCGGTCGGCAACGATGGCATGGGCGCCGTGCTTGACATGTGCATCGGCGAAGATCGCGACATTCTCGGCCGCGATAGCGGCTCGGTAGCGCAGCGCGGTCGCTGCAGCGCCCTCGACGAAACCTTCATTCGCGACATAGGCATTGGCCCACTGGTTGACGCGAACGAAGTTGGCCCCGGCGGTCTTGGCGATGGCGAGCGCCGGCAGCGCTGCGTTGGCAAGCACATTGATGCCGATCGGCACGTCCGTTTTCTGGCGGATGCGATCGGTGATGATGGCAAGCCCGGTCGAGACCTCATGGCCGATCTCATCCGGTTTAAGGAAGGGAATATCGCCGTGGTTCTCGACGATGAGGCCGTCGACGCCGCCGGAGATGTAGGCAAGGCCATCCTCGACAGCAGTATTTATTGAAGAGATAAAATCTCCACGAGAATATCTAGGAGTTCCAGGCATTGGAGGGCAATGAATTACTCCAATAATTACTTGGCTTTTACCAAATATTTTGTTGATTGTGTTCTGCTTTTCGTGCGATATGGTTCCCACAATTTACTCCTGCAGGTTAAGTGATATGTTGTTGATACTTGGAAACGCTACTATCGATGAATCGATGGAGGTCGAAGCGTGGCCGTCGCCGGGCCAGACCGTCCTGGTCGGCGCGCCCAGGCGCGATCTCGGCGGCAAGGGCGCCAACCAAGCTCTCGTCGCAAGCCGGGCCGGAATGGATGTGCGCTTCGTCGCCGCCATCGGCCGCGACGGCAATGGCGACCATATCGCGACCATGCTGGCGGGAGTGGGCCTCGATCCGGCCGACCTGATGCGGGTCGATGCCGACACCGATCGTTCGATGATCTTCATCAGCCGTGAAGGCGAAAACGCGATTGCCAGCACCACCGACGCCGCGCGCGCGATCGGCAGCCGGCAGGCCGACGCCATTGCCGCGCGGCTCGGGTCCGGCGATCAACTGCTGATGCAGGGCAACCTCTCGGTCGATGCCACCAAGGCGGCGCTCGCCTCGGCGCGCCGGGCGGGCGCGACGACGATCTTCAATCCATCCCCGGTGCATGCCGAATACGCGGAGCTTCTGCCATCGATCGACCTCCTGGTGCTCAACGAAGGCGAGGCCGCGGCCATTAGCGGAAGGACTTGTCACGAGGAGGCGGTCGCTGCCCTGCGCGAAGCCGGCGCGCGCACGGTGGTGCTGACGCTGGGCGGCAAGGGCGCGATGTTCGGTTCCGGCGAGGGGACGTTCCACGTGCCGGCCAGGCCGGTTCGCGTCGTCGACACGACAGGGGCGGGCGATACCTTCATGGGCGTGCTCGTCGCCGCGATGTTCAGGGACGCGATGTCGCCCCGCGCGGCCATCGAAGCCGCAAGCGCCGCTGCCGCCATCACGGTGCAGCGCAAGGGCACGTTCACGGCGTTCCCGAGCGCGGCCGAGATCGGCGCGATCCTGCGCGGCTAAAGCAATTCCGGGAAAAGTGTAAAGCGGTTTTCCGTCAGGAATTGCTCCAGGCAGGATCCGCGACCAAACCGGCCGCTTGTGCGACACGGATCTGTCGTGGAACCTGCCTGGATCGTCGAAAGACTTTTGGGACGGATCGTTCATCGCGTTCTTCAACGCTTCCCGCCGCCTCGATCGAAAATGCGCATGTTCAGCCATATCGCGATCAGGATGATCGAGCCGGTGACGATCTGGGTGTAGAAGGCATCGATATGGGCAAGGATCAGGCCATTGCCGATCACCGAGATCGTCAGCGCGCCGAGCACGGTGCCAAGCATCGTGCCGCGACCGCCGGCAAGCGAAGTGCCGCCAAGCACCACTGCCGCGATGACGTCGAGTTCCATTCCGACCGCCGCGTTGGACGAGCCGGAGCCAAGCCGGGCGGCAATGACCAGCGCTGCGAGTGCCGCTGCGCCGCCGCTCCAGACATAGACCGACAGCAGGATCCGCTTGGCCGGCATGCCGACGCGGCGCGCCGCTTCGGTGTTGGCGCCGACCGCGCAGACGCGTCTGCCGTATACGGTCGAGGTCAGCACGACGTATCCGACAACGGCCACCACAAGCCCAAGCAGTGCCGGCAAGGGGATCCCCAGCAACGTGCCGCGGCCGAGCGTCAGGAACAGGCTTGGCGGGATCAGGATCGAGAAGCCGCCGGTGAGCACCAGGGCGACGCCGCGAATGGCCGACAGGCCGGCGAGCGTGACGATGAAGGCCGGAATCCTCTGGTAGGCGATGAAATACCCCTGGAACGTACCGATCAGAGCACCGAGTACGATCATCAGCACCGACACGATCGGCCAGTCCCAGCCGTCCCGCAAAAGGATCGCCGCCACCGCGTTGACCAGCGCGATGATGGAGCCCACCGAAAGGTCGATGCCGCCGGTGGTGATGACGAAGGTCATGGCGACCGCCACGATCAGCGTCGGTGCGGCCTGGCGCAAAAGGTTCAAAAGGTTGCCCGGCGACAGGAAAACGTCGTTGAGCACGGTGAAGAAGGCGCAGCACGCGACCAGGAACAGCGCGATCGACAGCACATGCGCATTGGCTTCGAGAAAGTCCTGCAGGCGCGATCCCTGCTGGCGTTCGGTGTAGAGCGTCATGTGTGATGTCCCTCGCCAACGATCAGGCGCACGATCTCCTCGAGATTGGTCTTGTCCATCGCGCGCTCGGCGACCTTGGTGCCTTCATACATCACGGCAATGCGGTCGCAGACGCGGAACAAATCCTGCAGCCGATGCGTGATGAGGATCACCGCCACGCCTTCGGCCTTCAGCCGCATGATCAGCGCGAGCACGGCCTCCACCTCGGCCACGGCAAGCGCCGAGGTCGGCTCATCAAGGATCAGCACGCGCGGGCCGAACGAGGCCGAGCGCGCGATCGCGATCGATTGCCGCTGTCCGCCGGAAAGCTGCGCCACCTTGGCCGCCACGTTCGGGATGCGGACTTCCAGGCGCTTCAGCATGGCGCGGGCGCCGTCCTGCATCGCCGCTTTGTCGAGGAAGGGGCCGCGCCGAAGCTCGCGCCCGAGATAGAGATTGCCGGCGACATCGATCGTGTCGCACAGGCTGAGGTCCTGATAGACCATCTCCACGCCATTGTTGCGCGCTTCGGCCGGGCCGGAATAGCGCACGCCCTTGCCGTCGAGTTCGATCGAGCCTTCGTCGGGGATATAGGTTCCGGCCAGGATCTTGGTGAAGGTCGACTTGCCGGCGGCGTTGTCGCCGACGATGCCGAGGCACTCGCCCGCCCAAAGGTCGAGATCGACGCCGCGCAACGCCTGGATCGAGCCGAAGCTTTTCCTGATCCCGCGCACGCTGATGCGCGGGGTTCCGTCGCGAGGGATCGAGGCGGCTTTCGCCGCCTCCGCCAGATGCGCGTTCATTGGCTGAACTGCGCGCGGAACTGGTCGAGATTGTCCTTGGTGACGATCGTGACCGGCACCTTGATGGACTTCTCGACCTTGCCGCCGCCGATGAGCGTGACGAGCGATTCCACGGCCTTCTTGCCTTCGCCGGCCGGATCCTGCTGCACGACGCCGACTAGATAGCCCTTGTCGATGGCCGCCACCGCCTGGGCGCTGAGATCCCAGCCGAAGATCTTCAGCCTGTCGGTGCGGCCCTGGCTCTCGGCCGCCGCGATGGCGCCGATCAGAGCCGGCTCGCCGGTGGCATAGAGGGTCGGCAGGTCGGGGCTGCCGGTCAGAAGATTCTCGCCGGCGGCCAGCGCCTGATCCTGGATGTTGCGGCCATCGACGACGCCGGCATTGGTTGCCATGCCGGAAGCTTTGACCACGTCCTCGAATCCCTTCTGCCGCATGTTCTGCAAGTCGGAGTTGAGCGCGCCGAGCACGCCATAGGCTGCCTTGCCGCCAAGGTTCTTCTTGACGTAGTCGACGTAGAAGTCGCCCATCAACTTGCCGGCGGCGTAATTGTCGACCGAGATCTGCACCGCTTGCGGGCCGTCGGGCAAGGCGGCGTCGACCGCGACGACCGGGATGCCGGCACTGGCGGCTGCGCGCACCGCCGGCATGATGCCATTGGTGTCGATGGCGACGATGATGATGCCGTCGACCTTCTGCTGGACGTAGTTTTCGAAGGCGCTGTCCTGTGCCTGGGCGGAGTTGCTGGCGTCGAACGTCAGCAACTTGTCGCCGGACTTGTCGGCGGCCTCTTTGGCGCCGCGCGTGATCTCGGCAAAGAACGAGACCTGCTGGTTGTACTGGATCAAGGCGAAGGTCTTGCCGGCGGCGTGCGACACGGTGGTAAGCGACGTTGCCAGAAGTGCCGACAATGCGATTTTGGTGATGATTTTACGCATGGTGGATAGTTCCCCTTACTGTTGGTTACGGACGCTTTGTTTTTCTTGTTATTGCTTCCCGCGGAGGCCTGGCGACCGACTGTCGCAAGACGAGTTCCACGGGAAGATGTTCGACCACCCCATCGACGTCCTCACCCTTGAGGCCGCGGATCAGAAGATCGACGGCCCGCCGCCCCATCGCTTCAACGGGTTGGCGGATTGAGGTCAGCGGTGGATCGAAAAGGACAAAGGGCGCGATGTCGTCGAAGCCGATCAGCGACAGCTGGTCGGGCACCCGCACGCCCTCGCGGCGGAAGATCTCGAGCGCGCCGATCATGATCTCGTCGCTGGTGACCAGCAGCGCGGTCGCGCCGAGGCCGGAGCTCAGGAAGCGCTCGGCGCAGGCGCGCCCGTGCTCGGGCGAATAGCTGCCGAAATAGATGTCGCGAAGTTCGGCCGGCTCGCCGGATTCCTCGATGGCGCGGCGCACGCCGGCCAGCCGCGCCTGTGTGCTGCGCATGGCCTCCGGGCCGCCGAAGAAGGCGATCTGACGATGGCCCATCTCGATCATATGACGGCCAGCAAGGTAGCCGCCCTGCTCGTTGTCGCTGAACACTTTTGAGCCGCGCACACCGGCGATGTCCTCATCGAGGATGACGATGCGCCGGTTGCTGGAATTGATCGGATCGCGCAGCGATCCGTCATCGGCGTGGTTTGAGACGAAGATGATGCCGTCCACCGCGGTGCGGCTCAGCCGCGCCAGATATTCGCGCTCGCGCTCCTGGGTGTTGAGCGAAGCACAGAGCGTCAAGCCATAACCCTGGCGCGCCGCCTCGCGTTCCACCGCCGCCGCCAGCCTGGCGAAATAGGGGTTGGCGATATCAGGCACGACCAGGCCGAGCGTTTCGGAGCGGCCGAGGCTGAGGCTGCGGGCGTGCGGATTGGGCTGGTAGCCATGCTGCGCGATCGCCTGGCGGATGCGGGTCGCCGTGTCGTCGGGCAGCTGCAGCTGATTGTTAAGGTAACGCGACACGGTGGCGACCGACACCTGTGCGGTGCGCGCCACGTCAGCCAGTCGTGCAACCTTGTCGCTCATTTACGTAACCGGTTTACAAAACGAGGCCACATTAGCAGTTCGAAATGGGTGCGCAAGTCCCGTGTTGGAAATTTTTATGAAGCCAAAATGGCAAGAAATGGCGGAAATGTGAGCGCTTTGCTAAACTTTGAGCGGCAGCAGGCCATCACAAGGCCGTTGACATCTCTTCGAATCCATCAGTAAATGGATTTACTAAATTGGCTTTTCGAATGGGATGAATCGTCGTGGAGATCAACAATCCGGATGTGCTGGCAGAGGTCAGCGAGGCCTATCGGCGGTATGAGCAGGCTTTGCTCGACGCCGACGCGAAAACCCTCGATTGGCTGTTCTGGGACTCCGACATGACGGTACGCTACGGACCGGCCGAGATGTTGCGCGGCCACGCCGAGATCGCCGCCTTCAACGCCCGTCGGCGCCTCAATCCGGAGCGGCGGTTGACGCAGACCATCGTCACCACCTATGGCTCGCATTTCGCCACGGCCTCGACGCTCTACACCGATGTTCCCGAAGGCCAGATCGGTCGCCAGATGCAGAGTTGGGCCAAGATGGACGATGGCTGGCACGTCGTAGCCGCCCATGTCAGCGTCATCGACCAGCCCCAGGGTTTCAGGCCGTGAGCCGCCTTCTGCCTGATCCGCGTCCGGCTGCAGGACTTGGCGCCTTTGTGCCCGGCGGACGGCTCGTCGTCTCCGGCGCCAGCGATGGCCCGCTCAAGGGGCTGACCTTCGCTGCGAAGGATCTCTTCGACGTCGAAGGGCATGTGACCGGCTGTGGCAGTCCGGACTGGGCCGCCAGCCATGAACCGGCGTCGAAGACCGCCGAGGCAATACGCCTGCTGCTTGACGCCGGGGCGACGCTGGCCGGCAAAACCGTCACCGATGAGATTTCGCTCGGACTACTTGGCCGCAACCGTCATGTCGGCGCGCCTGTCAATCCGCGCGCGCCGGAGCGCTATGCCGGCGGCTCGTCCAGCGGCTCGGCCTCGGCGGTCGCCGGCGGCATCGTACCGTTCGCGCTGGGCAGCGACAGCGGCGGCTCCATGCGGGTGCCGGCCAGCTTTTGCGGCATTTACGGCCTGCGGCCGACACATGGAGCGATCCCCACCGCCGGTCTAATGGTCCAGTCGCCATCCTTCGATTCGGCCGGCTTCTTTGCCCCCGAGGCCGAGATGATGGCGCGGGTCGGAGATGTACTGCTTCCGCTGGCGCCCATTGACGTCGTGGACGAGGTGCTGATCGCCGAGGACGCTTTTGCGCTCGCCTCCGACGAGATCCGCGATGCCCTGCGGCCGGGCCTAGCCCAGGTTAAGCGATTGGTTGGCTCGGCCCGTTCGGTGACGATCGCCGAGGAAGGTCTGTCGACCTGGAATGCCTTGCATGTCCATTTGCAGCATCCCGAATTCGCTCGCACCTTCGCGGCCTGGGTGGACGAGGTGGATCCGCGGCTTTCCTTCGATGTCGCCAAGACCATCGCCAATGCCGGCCGGCTACCGGAAGCGGCATGCCGGGAAGCAAAGTCGATGCGCCCGGTTCTGCGCGAGCGAATCGATACGCTTCTCGATCGGCGGCGCATCATCTGCTTGCCAACCACGCCGATCCTGCCGCCGATGCGCAACATCAGTCTGGCTGAGACAGGCGCTGCCTGCGATGCCATTGTCGACCTCACCTGCATTGCAGGATTGACCGGCCTGCCTCAGATCAGCCTGCCGCTCGGCGATGCCGGCGGGCTGCCGGTCGGCCTTTCGCTCATCGGCTGGCGTGGTTCGGACCGCACGTTGATCGATTTCGCCGGACGACTGGCCTTCGCATAGCGAGAGAGGAATGTGCGGCATCGGACTCTGCATTGCGCCGCGGGCCACGGCCGGCCCGTTTGAAGTAGGTTCAGTTGTTGCTCATAGCACGCAGGCACAGTTTCGTTGCGTTTGGTAGCGGCAGGGTTTTGAACCCCCGTAACGAAACACCTTTGTTATCAATCGGTTATTAGGACTCAAGACTGCCAGCCCCGTACTCTTGGCGCAGCTCCAAGAAAATTGATAACAATATCAAATGGTTAGTAAGACATAGTGGTAGCGGGAGAGGGACTTGAACCCCCGACCCCAGGATTATGATTCCCGTGCTCTAACCAACTGAGCTACCCCGCCAGGGCGGCGAAAGGCCCGAAATCCGCCTCAAATCGAAAGGCATTTCGGAGCGTTCGCCAAGGTCGCGCGGATATAAGGTTGGGAGGGCGAGCCTGTCAAGCTTCGAAACATTCCATACCGCCG
This sequence comes from Mesorhizobium comanense, assembly GCF_005503535.1. Classification (GTDB taxonomy): domain Bacteria; phylum Pseudomonadota; class Alphaproteobacteria; order Rhizobiales; family Rhizobiaceae; genus Mesorhizobium; species Mesorhizobium comanense. Next base: position 100,083 of record NZ_SCNN01000010.1, read on the forward strand.
CATATTCTCGTTGCCCAAAAAAGCTTTGCCGCGCCGACATTTGGTTGCAGCCGTCGGGGTTGAGTTCGAAGGGGCGCGCCGCTATGTCTCGACCACGAGTTTTTAGAGTTTGAAACAGATGAAGCCGCGCATTGCAGTCCTCGGTTGCGGATACTGGGGCTCAAACCACATCCGCACCCTCAAGGCGCTTGGCGCGCTGCACGCGGTTTCCGATGCCAACAAGGCCCGCGCCGAAGGATTTGCCAGCGAACAGGATTGCCTGGCGATCGAGCCCGACCAGCTGTTCGTCCGCGACGACATCGATGCCATCGTCATGGCCCTGCCGCCGCAGTTCCATGCCGATCTTTCGGTGCGCGCCGTCGAGAGCGGCAAGGACGTTCTGGTGGAAAAGCCGATCGCGCTGACGGTGCCCGATGCGGAGCGCTCGGTGCAGGCGGCCAAGGACAATGGCCGCGTCTTCATGGTCGGCCATGTCCTGCGCTTCCACCCGGCTTTCGAGACGCTGAAGGCGCTGATCGACAAGGGCGAACTCGGCGAAGTCCGCTATATCCATTCGCACCGGCTTGGCCTTGGCAAGTTCCACACCGAAAACGACGCGCTGTGGGACCTAGCGCCCCACGACCTGTCGATGATCCTGGCGATCACCGGTACGGAGCCGATCGAGGTGCGCGGCGAGGGGGCGGCACTTCTCGACAATCTCAGCGATTTCGCGCATCTGCACATGCGCTTTCCCAACGGGTTGCGCAGCCATCTGTTCACCTCGCGGCTCAATCCCTACCGCGAGCGGCGGCTGACCGTTGTCGGCACCAAGGCCATGGCGGTTTTCGACGATGTCGAACCCTGGGAGCGCAAGCTTGCCGTCTATCGCCACGCGGTCTGGCAGGACAGCGGCCAATGGGCCTTCACCACCAATGAACCGTCCTATGTGGCGGTGGCGCAAGGCATGCCGCTGACGCGCGAGCTGGAACATTTCATCCAGTGCATCGAAACGCGCGCCGAGCCGCGCACCAGCGGCGAGGAAGCGATCCGGGTGCTGCGCATCCTGACGGCCGGCACGGTCACCCACACCAAGTCTTGAGACCGTTTGACCTCTGAGAGGGTAGTGCCTACTCGGCCGGGATCTGTGCCGGCCTGGCGGCAAGCCGGCTCAGCATCGCCTCGGCCTCGGCGCCTCGCTCGGAACGCTCGATGAAGCCGCCGCCGAAGACGCGGGCCTCGTTGCCATCGTCGGAATAGAGCACGCAGGCCTGTCCGGGCGCGATGCCGGACTCGCCGTCGGCCAGTTCCACCGATGTAACGCCCGCCTCGTGGCGCAGCACCGCAGGGCGCGGTGGCCTGGTCGAGCGCACCTTGGCAAACAGCTCCATGCCGCCTGCGGGGACGCCGGCGAGCGCGCCGTCACCCAGCCAGTTCATGTTGCGCAGGTAGATCTTGTGCGTTTCCAGCGCCTCGCGCGGGCCGACCACGACGCGCGCCCGCTCGGCATCGAGATGGACGACGTAGAGCGGCTCGCCCGACGCGATGCCGATGCCGCGGCGCTGGCCGATCGTGTAGCGCAGGATGCCTTCATGCCGGCCAAGCACGCGCCCGTCGATATGGACGATGTCGCCCGGATTGGCTGCTGCCGGCTTCAGCTTGGCGATGATGTCGGAATATTTGCCCTGCGGCACGAAGCAGATGTCCTGGCTGTCCTGCTTGGCGGCGACCGTCAGGCCCATTTCCTCGGCGATTGCGCGGACCTGCGGCTTCGACAGCCCGCCGAGCGGGAAGCGCAGATAGTCGATCTGCGCCTGCGTGGTGGCGAACAGGAAATAGCTCTGGTCGCGGTCGGCGTCGACCGGCCGGTAGAGCGCGCGGTGGGCGCCATTGGCGCCGGAGCGTATATAGTGGCCGGTGGCCAGCGCATCCGCGCCCAGTTCCTTGGCGGTCGCCAGGAGATCGGCGAACTTCACCGTCTGGTTGCAGGAGACGCAGGGGATGGGGGTCTCGCCGGCGACATAGCTTTCGGCAAAGGGGTCGATGACCGCCTTGCGGAAGCGCTCCTCATAGTCGAGCACGTAATGGGGAATGCCCAGCGTTTCCGAAACGCGGCGGGCGTCATCGATATCCTGGCCGGCGCAGCATGAGCCGGCGCGATGGGTCGCCGCGCCATGATCGTAGAGCTGCAGGGTGACGCCGACGACATCGTAGCCCTCGCGCTTCAACAGGCCGGCGACCACGGACGAATCCACGCCGCCCGACATGGCGACGACGATGCGGGTGTTTTCGGGGCGGCCGGGAAGATCGAGACTGTTCATGATGCTTTCATTCTGCGCGGCATCTCAAATGCCAATGTCGAGAATATAGGTCAAGCTTTGCGGCGGCGCCAGCTTGCAGGGCTGTTCCAGCATCGTGCCGGATCCCCGCCAAGCGCGTGTATTTCTTCCAGCTAAATCAGCGCTTCAAGCCCGATGATTCAAATGCCGGCGAAAAGACTAACGGGGCGTTCACGATCCTTACCTAGTCATTAGGGTCTGCTTAGGCAATTTTTAAAGCTGTGGCGGTAACGTGGCCGGGATTGGGTCTTTGAGTTTTTTGTAGAGAGTACGATGACCGATCTGGTTAGACCTAGAGTCAAGTATGTTATCGGGCCTGACGGCAGCCCCCTTACGATTGCCGATCTGCCGCCGACGAATACGCGTCGCTGGGTCATCCGGCGCAAGGCGGAAGTGGTTGCAGCAGTGCGCGGCGGACTTCTGAGCCTCGAAGAGGCTTGCCAGCGCTATAAGCTGACCACGGAGGAATTCCTGTCCTGGCAGGCCTCGATCGACGAATATGGCCTCGCCGGGCTGCGCACCACGCGCATCCAGCAATACCGGCACTAGGCCGGGCTGAATAACATCAAAAGGGCGCGGTCTTCCGCGCCCTTCTGCTTTTCAAGGCAGCCTTGTGGGTTGGCGGCGGTCAGGCCGTCAGCGCCACCTTGCCGATCGGCCTGGTCGCGAGGAAGGCGTGGGCTGCTCCCGCCTGGTCAAGCGGAAAGGTCCGGGCCACGTGGACCACGAGCTTGCCCGCGTCGATCAGCCGGCCGAGTTCCAGCAGGCCTTCACGGTCGGGAACGACGGACATACGCTCGACCCGGATGTTGCGCGCACTGGCGTCGGCGCGCGTGGCGTCGTTGACATTGAGCAACGAGACCAGCACGCCGCCTGGCTTCAGCACCTTCAGCGAGCGATCGGCGTGGTCGCCGCCCACCGGCTCAAGCACCAGGTCGATGTCGTGGGCCTGGGCCGTGAAGTCACCCTTGGTGTAGTCAATCACTTCATCGGCGCCGAGCTTGCTGACGAAATCGAGCTTTTCCGGGCTGGCGGTGGCGATGACGTAGGCGCCGCGCGCCTTGGCGATCTGCACGGCCAGATGGCCGACGCCGCCGGCCCCGGCGTGGATCAGCACGCGTTGGCCCGGCTTCAGCGCGCCATGGCGGACAAGGCCTTGCCAGGCAGTGAGGCCCGCCAGCGGCAACGCGCCTGCCTGGATGTGGTCCACACCCTTCGGCTTCAGCGCGATCTCGTCGGCGGGCACGGCCGCCAGTTCGGCGTAGGCGGCCGCCTGCTTGGGGAAGCGTGGCATGCCGAAGACCTCGTCGCCGACCTTGAAGCCGGTGACGCCGGCGCCCAGAGCCTCGACCGTGCCGGAAATATCCCAACCGAGAATGAAGGGTGGCTCGCCGAGTAGCGGATAGTAGCCGGCCCGCACGGCGCCATCGACCGGATTGATGCCCGCGGCCTTGACGCGGACCAGGACCTCGCCGGCGCTGGGCGACGGATCGGGCCTGTCGGCGATGACGAGCACGTCGGGCCCGCCGACGGTATTCTGGATAACGGCACGCATGGGAGCTCCTGCTGATGTTGATGCCACTATCATTTGGATAGTAATGTCGCCTTGTCTAGTATGTACCTTGGTGATACATAGGTACCTCATGGATAGTGACTTCGACTCCCCCTTCGGCTACGACGCGTTCCGCCGCACATGCCCCTCGCACACCGTGCTCGAAATGCTGTCCAGCAAATGGGTCTATCTGGTGGTTTGCGCGCTGCGCAAAGGCCGGCAGCGCAATGGCGAGCTTGCCCGCAAGCTCGAGGGCATAACGCCCAAGATGCTGACGCAGACGCTGCGTGTGCTGGAGCGTGATGGGTTGGTGCGGCGGGAGGTCTACCCGGTCATTCCGCCGCGCGTCGATTATGAATTGACCGAACTCGGCCTGAACCTTGCGGGACTGCTCACCCAGATCAGATCATGGGCCGAAGAGCACGCGCCCGACATCAAGGATGCCCGTGCCAGGGCGGTTGCCGGAACTGATGGGGCCGGAAACAATGGGGAATGGGCCGCCTAGAGCGTTTCACGGAATCGCCGAACCGCTCTAAGCTTTTGTTTTTAAGCAATTCCGGACGGAAAACCGCTACGCACTTTTCCTGGAATTGCTCTTGAGCGGCAATTCCGGCGGCAATTCAGTTTGTGCCGGTTCGCGGCCTTGTCAACGAGATGCGCGCCGGCGCGCATGCGCGGGTGATGTGGAAGCCGGGTGCCTTAGCCGATCATGGCGCTGCGGCCGCCGGTTTCGGCGTCGCGGATCTTGGTGTCGCGCGATTCCAGCATTTCAGCCTTGGAAAGCTCCGCTTCAGCTTCGCCGAGTAATGATTCGGCGGCGCTTCGCTGCTGAGCGAGGTCACCCTGGGAATTTCTGAGATTGTCGCGGCGCAGGCGTGCCGCCTTGGCGAAGGTCGGATAGGCGAAATGGTTGATGTCGGTGATGCCGGCCTTCTTTTCCTCGGCGGTGATCTGAAGCTCCAGTTCGACGGCCATGCGTTCGAACTCGGCGATCATCATGTCGAGCTGCAGCAGCTGCCGCCGCTTCTCATTCACCTGAAACTGTTTCAGCCGAACGAGGTTTTCACGTGACTTCATGATTCGGTACTCCCGGAAACGCACACCCGCACATATCGTCCATCCGCCCGCAAAAGCTCAGGCGGTGCCCGTTTCCACCGGGTTTCCCGGAACTATGGGAAACAAAACCCTAAAGTTTTTTGCCGACGGTAACCATTCGTTTACGGGCATTGTTAATCATACGGGTCAGGGCTTAAGGCCGGGTAAAAATTCCGGCCGCCGAAGCGGAAGCTGCGTCGATGAGTCCCTGGAGTCACTTAGTCCAGGTTATTAATGTGTTGCATTAGGAATTTGGGTCTGTGATTCGTTATTAGATTCAAGAGGGTGTAGAAAGGGGTTAAAAAATCTGATACCGTCGTGGACGGGAAATTAGGTTTTGTTAACCATTCAATGGCAGCCTCTGCACAAGGCAACCACTGCTCCGGGGCAGGACGGGTCGTGAAATGGTCCGGCAGCAGAAAAGGGGAATGAAATGCGTGTTCTGCTGATAGAAGATGACAGTGCAACCGCACAAAGCATCGAGCTGATGCTGAAATCGGAAAGTTTCAACGTCTACACGACCGACCTCGGCGAAGAGGGTGTCGATCTAGGCAAGCTCTACGACTACGACATCATCCTTCTCGATCTCAATCTGCCGGACATGTCCGGCTATGAAGTCTTGAGAACGCTTCGCCTCTCCAAGGTAAAGACGCCAATCCTGATCCTCTCCGGCATGGCCGGCATCGAGGACAAGGTCCGCGGCCTCGGCTTCGGCGCCGACGACTACATGACCAAGCCGTTCCACAAGGACGAACTGGTGGCGCGCATTCACGCCATCGTGCGCCGCTCCAAGGGCCACGCCCAGTCGGTCATCACGACCGGCGATCTGGTGGTCAATCTCGATGCCAAGACCGTTGAAGTCGGCGGCCAGCGCGTGCACCTCACCGGCAAGGAATACCAGATGCTGGAGCTGCTCTCGCTGCGCAAGGGCACGACGCTCACCAAGGAAATGTTCCTCAACCACCTCTATGGTGGCATGGACGAACCGGAACTGAAGATCATCGACGTCTTCATCTGCAAGCTGCGCAAGAAGCTCGACGCGGCATCCGGCGGCCAGAACTATATCGAGACCGTCTGGGGCCGCGGCTATGTGCTGCGCGAGCCCGAAGATATCCGCGTCAGCGCCTGAGCAGCCGGCGCCGCTTCATCACCAGCGATAAAAACCCGGCTTCGGCCGGGTTTTTTGCGTCGTGGGTCAAGATCGGGATGGATCGGCGCCGTGTCAGGCGGCGATCTTCAGGGTGCGGAAGCGCTCGAGCAATTGCGGGCGATTGAAGGGCTTCAGGAGATAGCCCTGGGCGCCGGCACGCTTGGCCCGCATGATCGAGGCGATATCGAGCTCGACCAGCGAGATCAGGATCTGCGGCTTGATCGGGCTTTCCATCGCGCGCACGCGGCGGATGAGGTCGACGGCCTGCACGTCCGGCAAGGCACCGTCGACGACGATGATGTCGGGCATGTCGGCGGCGCACATTTCCAGGGCGTCGAGCCCGCTGGCCGCTTCGATGACCATCATGTCGGACCCGCCCAGGATGCGTTTTGCAACCTTCCTGATGACGCTTGAATCGTCGACGAACATGCAGCGTTTCATTTCCGGGTCCTCTTTGCCGTATGGCAATCCGGTCGTGGCGGGGCGTCCGGCATTCACCATAGCCCGATCTGGTAAAAAAGCCGAAAAGCCGTTAGGTAAAATTTTTGCAAAGATGCCCTTTCGGGTGCTGTTCTTTGCAATGCTTTGCGGTCGGCGATCGAGCAAAGCTCATCACGCCCGCACCGAGGTGCCGGAGCAATATTTCAGGTTGAAATACTTTGTTTTCCCGAGGGCAATGCGGCCCTCAGGCAGCCGAGAGCACGATCTCTTCCGCCGTCGCGTGGATCGATATCGTCATGCCGGCTTCACGGGCGAGCAGCAGGGTGTAGTAGGGCTGCACCGAATGCGCGTCGATCGGCTCTTCCGGCTTGTGGCCGGAATGCAGTTCGAGGAATTTCGGCGGCACGCGCAGCATCGGTCCGGCCGCGGAAAGCGAAAAGCGCGGCTCGGTTTCGAGGTTTTCCAGGGTGACGACCAGCTTGCCGCCGCGCGGGATCGCGGCATTGGCGACGAGGATCAGGTTGAGCAGCAGCTTGACCTTGTTCTTGGGCAGCAGCGCGCGGCTCCCGTTCCAGATCAGTTCGGGCTTTTCGTTCTTGAGGAAGGCGATTGCCACCGCCTCCGCGTCGCCGGTGTCGATCAGCATGCCGGCGGAGCCGGCGGCGCCAAAGGCGATGCGGGCGAACTGCAAGCGGGCCGAGGCATTCTTGGCGCTCTGGCGGATCAGCCGCATGGCGTCTTCGTCGGCGCCACCCTCGTCGAGCAGTTCGAGCCCATTGTTGATCGCGCCGACCGGCGAGATGATGTCGTGGCAGACGCGACTGCACAGGAGTGCAGCCAGGTCAGGGGCGGAAAGGGTGAACAGATCGGCCATCGGTGAAAATCCCTGCAAATTCCACTAGTCGTGACCAGGCGATCGATTGTCGCACCGCCCGCACGAATCACGCTCCAATCCGAGGCTTTCTGAATACACAGCACTCGTACGTACAGCAACAAACCCAAAATTGTCGTCGGGGCAAATGGCGTGTTCGCGCAGGCTCGACGTGCCGCGCGACCCCCAAAGCCAGCCTTCGAACCGCCATCTTCCTGTGCGAGTTAATGGTTGAAAAAGAATTACGGCATAGTTTGCCCCTAACAGTCATCCTTAACGGCCGCCTAAAGAGCCGTACGGGTGCGAGGCGTCGGCGAAAGTGCTCCCTGACGGAGATTGGAAGCATGTTTTCCCGATACTACGACCGGAGCTTTCTCCGTGTCCTCTCACTGGCGGTCACGCTCCTGGGCGTTCTCGTCTTCTCGACTTCAGCCCTGCGAGCCCAGGAGTACACCGCTCAGGAAATCATTGATTCCGGCCACAAGTTTTTCGGCGCGACATCGGGCGGCCTGGCCACGGTGATCGAGAAGATTTTCGCTTCCTACGGCCTGCCCAACGGCTATCTGCTTGGCGAGGAGGGGTCCGGGGCGCTGATCGGCGGCCTGACCTATGGCGAAGGCACGCTCTACACCAAGAATGCCGGCGACCACAAAGTGTTCTGGCAGGGCCCGTCGCTGGGCTGGGATTTCGGCGGCGAAGGGTCGCGCGTGATGATGCTGGTCTACAATCTCGACGATGTGGGCAACCTCTACAACCGCTATGGCGGCGTCGCCGGGTCGGCCTATGTGGTGGCGGGTGTCGGCTTCAACGTGCTGAAGAACAACAATGTGCTGCTGGTGCCGATCCGCACCGGCGTCGGCGCGCGGCTCGGGGTCAATCTCGGCTATCTCAAACTTACCGAACGGGCGACCTGGAATCCGTTCTGACCCACTATTTGCCGCAACTGCGGCGCCCGCGATGCGATTTGTAGGCCTATGACCCCTGATGCGCCGCGGCAGGCCCTTGCCGCGGCGTCTGATTTCCGCCATCCCAATGTGGCACGGTCCAGTTGAGATGGACGTCGATAGCGGGTTGTCCTTTGGTTCAGTCGGTTCTGTTCTTTGCCCTAGGCTTTCTGTGTGCCGGCTTTCTGGCGCTCATCATCGCCCCGGCGGTCTGGCGGCGCGCGGTCGCCTTGACGCGCCGGCGCATCGAAGCCTCGATCCCATTGACCCAGTCCGAGATCCAGGCCGACAAGGACCGGATCCGCGCCGAATATGCGATGTCGGCGCGCCGTCTCGAGATGAACGTCAAGGCGCTGCGCGAGAAGGCGGCCGAGCAACTGGTCGAGATCAACCGCGGCCGCGAGGCGCTGAAGGGGCTCGCCATCGAGCGTACCGACAAGAATGAGGCGCTGGCCGAGCTCGGCGCCAAGAGCGAGGCGTTGCGGCAGCGCGAAGGCGAACTGCACCAGCTTTCGGAGCGCCTCAAGGAGACGGAGCGCAAGCTGGAGAGGCGCGCGCTCGAACTGGAGAAGCTGGAGCACATGTATGACGATGCCAGTTTCGCCTCCAGCAGCCGTCAGATCGAGCTCGTGGCGCGCGAATCCGAATTGCAGAAGCTCGCCAGCGATATCTCGCTGCTGCGCGGCCAGCGCAAGGAAGCGGATCGGCGCCAGCAGGAAATCGCGGCCGAAAGCAAGGCCGCGCGCGATGCGCTGAAGGCCGAGAAGAAACGGGCCGCCGAGCTCGACAAGAAGGTCGAGCGGCTGCTGGCAACGCTCGCCGACCGCGAGGACAAGCTCGATCGCCGCGAAAAGGAGCTGGAGCGCCTGCGTGAAAAAGCCAAGGCCGCGGACGGCGCGCCGGCCTTGCGGCTCGTTGGCAAGCCAAATCAAACCGGGTCGAATCAAGCCGGGCCGAATGAAGCGCTGCCGAATGGAGCGGGAAGGCATGACGAGGTGGGCGGGCGTGATGACGTCGACCGGGCGATCGCCAAGCTCGACAGCGATCGCGAACGGCTGGAGGCCAGGCTGACGGCGCTGGCGCGCGAGAACAAGCGGCTGAAGGCCGATCTCGGCGCCATGGCGACTTCAGGTTCCGCCAATGGCGGGGCAGCCCTTCGCGAGCAGATGAACGACTTGGCGGCGGAGGTCGTCCATATGACGGCCAAGCTCGAGGGACCTGATTCACCGATCGCCAAGGCCCTGGCGGCGCCGCAGGAGCCCAGCAATGGCAACCGCAGCCTTGCCGACCGCGTGCGCGCCTTGCAGAAGGCGGACGCGAACTGAGGCCTGGGCGCAGGCTGCCCGGCGACACGGCCGGACCATTTCATCGTTTCGCGGAAACGGTGAAGCTTTACGAGAAATGATGCAGCGCTATCGCTGACGCAGCGGCCACGTTCAGGCTGTCGAAGCCTTTCGACATGGTGATGCGCACGGTTTGCAGAGTGGCGAGCAGGCTTTCGGGAAGGCCTTCGCCCTCGGTGCCGAGATAGAGCGCAAGGCGCGCGCCGCGCCGCGCGTCGCGTATTTCGGTGCGCCCGCGCGGCGAAAGCGCGAACTGGTCGTAGCCTTGGCGGCCGAGTTCGGCCGTGAAGGCCGGTGTGTCGGTGAACGAGGCGAAAGGGACCTTGAGCGCGGCGCCGACGGAAACGCGGATCGCCTTGCGGTAGAGCGGATCGCAACAGGTCGCGTCCATCAGCACGGCGTCGGCGCCGAAGGCGGCGGCGTTGCGGAAGATCGCGCCCATATTGTCGTGGTTGGCGATGCCGACGAGCACGACGACCAGGGCGCGGGCGGGCAAGGTGTCAAGCAAGGTCCCGGCCGGCTGCTGTGCCTGCTTGCGGCCGATGGCCAGTATGCCGCGATGCATGTGGAACCCGGCGATAGCGTCCATCACCGCGCTGCTGACGACATAGACCGGCAGATCCGCGGGGGCCTTGCGCAGTATACCCTCCACGCCGCCGAGCCGGTTCTCCAGAACCAGGACGGATTCCGCACCGAAGCGTGAGGACGACAAAAGCAGGTCGAGCACGACCTTGCCCTCGGCGACGAAGCGTCCCTGCCGGCCCGCGAGATCGCGCTCGCGAATGTCGAGATAGGCTGCCACGCGAGGATCGCGTGGATCGTCGATGCGCGCTGGCTCCATGGTCTCCGCTCAATGATCAAAGCCTGGTCCGTGCTTGCTGCACGAGCCAGGCTCCGGAAATCGTCGGCGAGGTAAGCGGTAGCGCAGGCGTCCGGTCAAGTGCCGGCGCGGCGCAATCTCTGTGCCATCTGGGAGAGGTCCTCCTTGCCGTCGCCGAAAATACCATCCAGCATGACAAGCAGTTCGCGCACCGCATCGGATTTGCAGGAGTAGTAGATCATCTGCCGGTCGCGGCGTGTCTCCACGAGGTCGAGCGCGCGCAGCTTGGCCAGGTGCTGGGAGAGGGCGGACTGGCTGAGCATCACCTTCTCGGCGATGGCGCCGACCGACATTTCACCTTCGATCAGATAGCTCATGATCAACAGTCGTTTCTCGTTGCCCATCAGCATGAGAAATTCGGCCGCCGATTCGGCGTTGGCGATTAGCTTTGTCGAGACCATAAATGCCCCATGCTCTTTGCTCATCGAGGCGCCATGGGGGCAATGGAGCCTGAATCCATAAACTCACTTGTGAAAGGCGGCTGACGAGTCAGCACCACCTCCAAAGCCTAGAACATTTCTTTCAAATCTCAAGCGTTGCTTTTGATCAAACGCGATTAAGTATCGCCGGGCGGCTGCGTGTCGGCCCGTCCGCCACGGGCCATGTCGACCAGAACGGGCCGCAATTCCCGTGCAGTTACCAGGGGTTGCGGGAAGAAAACCCTGCAGACATCGTCCCCTCGGGACAAATCCATGCCATCGGCGTCAAAACCGGTGATGGTCCAGCCCTCGCCGGATGCCCTGGCAAAATGATGTGCATAAACGGCGATCGCGTCGAGATGGTCCGCGTTCATGTGGTCGAGCGCGGACTGTTCGCTCGCGCCAAGCTCTTCGACAATGGCGCCGGCGGTGACGAGGTCGGCCCTGTCGAGCAGATAGGCCTTGCCGAATCCACCATTCAGGCTGGCACGACTTGGCTCAAGGCGAAAGATCGAGAAATCGCCGAGACCGGAATAGAGTTTTGCCTTGGTATTGCGGTTGAGATAGCGGCGCTCGGCCCTGATATGTTCGCCCGATCCGCGTTCTAGCCGCGTCGCCTGGCAGGCAAGGGACAGGCGCGGATGCGCAAGCGGGTCGCCTTTGCCGGGCTCGCCGAGCAGCAGCGAACAGCTGGGATTGGCAAGCAGGGCCGGCGTGTGCGCCGACAGCATCGACACCAGGATCAGCGGCGCGCCATCGACGTCGGTGGCCACGCCCACCCGGCTCGCCAAGGGCGCACCGGTTTGCGGCTCCAGCACAGCCAGGGCGCCGAAGCGGGCACTGCGCAGAAGCGTTTTCGCCAGGCGCACCGCTTCGGCATCGGTCTCGCGGATCACGTCCTTCCCGGGGGCTTCCACGGACATGCCTCGCCTATTTCGGCGCCATGCGGATGGCGCCGTCGAGGCGGATGGTCTCGCCGTTCAGCATCTGGTTCTCGATGATGTGCAGGGCAAGGGCCGCATATTCGGAAGGTTCGCCCAGGCGCGACGGGAAGGGCACGGCCGCACCCAGCGAATCCTGTACCTCCTGCGGCATGCCGGCCATCATCGGCGTCTTGAAGATGCCGGGCGCGATGGTGCAGACCCGGATGCCGGACCGGGCGAGGTCGCGTGCCACCGGCAGCGTCATGCCGACCACGCCGCCCTTGGAGGCGGAATAGGCGGCCTGGCCGATCTGGCCGTCATAGGCGGCGACAGAGGCGGTGTTGACGACAACGCCGCGCTCGCCGCCCTGCAGCGGCTCGAGCTTTGAAGCGCGGTCGGCGACGAGGCGGATCATGTTGAAGGTGCCGATCAGGTTGACCTCGATCACCTTGCGGTACTGATCGAGCGGATGCGGGCCGTCCTTGCCGACGGTCTTCACGCCGATGGCGATGCCGGCGCAATTGACCAGGATGCGCGGCTCGCCAAGTTTCGCCGCGGCCTCGGCGATGGCCGCGGCGCCGCTGTCGGCGCTGCTGACGTCGCACTGTACGGCCATGCCGCCGATCTCGCCGGCGACCTTGGCCGCGCGGTCGATGCCGACATCGAGGATGGCGACGCGCGCGCCCTTGGCGGCAAGCGCACGCGCCGTCGCCTCGCCAAGGCCGGAGCCGCCGCCGGTGACGATCGCGATCTGGCCGTTCGGATTCATGACGTCATCCCTTTCTGCTGAAAACAGGACGGATCAGGCCCGGTTCGACTGACAAGGTCAAGCTAGAGCATGATGTCTGGACAAACGGAACGTATGTCCAGACATCATGCTCTAGTTCTTTGATTTAGAGACGGATTCAGATTTCAGGTCGAACAGACCTGAAATCATCCGGCTCTAGGCGTGCTCGGCGACCCTTGCCTGGCTGGCATGGCCGACTTCGCCCGTGAGCCTGGCAACCGCGCCCGGGACGATCTCGTGCGACAGCAGGCGGTCGAGGTCGACAGGGCGCGGCATCGAGATCTGGCCGCGCGGAATGCGCTTGAAGCCGAGCGGTCCGTAATAGGGCTCGTCGCCGACCAGCATGACGGCCGGCGCGCCGGCCTTGGCGGCGGCTTCGAGCGCGATCGCCACCAGGCGGCGGCCGATGCCGAGATTCTTGAAGGCAGGGCGCACGGCGAGCGGACCCAGCATCAACGCGCGGCCGGCGCCCGCCGCTATGCGGGTCATGCGCACCGAGGCGATGACGGTGTCGCCGTCGACCGCGACGAAGGACAACGCGCGCTCGTGGCCGCCGGCTTCGCGGATCTTGTAGGCGGCCAGCACGAAACGTCCGGGCCCAAAGGCTTCGTCGTTGATGGCTTCGATTTCAGGGTCGTGCGCCGGAGTTTCCGGCAGGTATTTCACGTCGGCAAGGCTCATGGTCTTTGCGTTCCGGTAAGGAGAAAGGTTTGCTGCAAACGGCAGCGTTCGCCAGTCAGCGCTTCATCAAGCGCGGGCGTCCTTTCGTCGTCGGTCGAACCGGATCAAGGCAAAGTCGAACATGCGGATCGTCCGCTAGCATCAATTTTGCGCCGCTGCAATCGACGCATTCGCTGGCCCAGCCGATTGACGATCTGTTCAGCCCTGGATGATTTCCGCCTTGCCGCATCGCGTCCTACATCTGTGGAAACGCGAAAGGACTTCCCATGGGACTACTGGTCGACGGCAAATGGCAGGACCGCTGGTATGACACCAAGGAGAGCGGCGGCAAGTTCGTGCGGGCGCAGTCGCAGTGGCGCGACTGGATCACACGCGATGGCAAGCCGGCCGAGAGTCGCGGGCGCGGCTTCAAGGCCGAGCCCGGCCGCTACCATCTCTATGTCTCGCTTGCCTGTCCCTGGGCGCACCGGACGCTGATCTTCCGGGCGCTGAAAAAGCTCGAGGGCGCCATCTCGGTGTCGGTCGTCCACCATTTCATGGGCGCCAATGGCTGGACGTTCCTGGCCGAGGACGGCGCCACTGGCGACGCGCTCTACGGCCTGGATTTCCTGCACCAGGTCTACACCAAGGCCGATCCGCGCTATTCGGGACGGGTGACGGTGCCGGTGCTGTGGGACAAGCAGGAACAGACCATCGTCTCCAACGAATCCTCCGAAATCATCCGGATGCTGAATTCCGCCTTCGACGCATGGGGCGATCCCGGCCTGGATTTCTATCCGGAAGCCTTGCGCGGCGAGATCGACGCCATCAACGCGCTGATCTATCCGGCGATCAACAACGGCGTCTATCGCGCCGGCTTCGCCACCACGCAAGGTGCCTACGAGGAAGCGTTCGGCGAGTTGTTCCGCGCGCTCGACGCGCTGGAGGACCGGCTGTCGAAGCAGCGTTATCTCGTGGGGGATCGCATCACGGAGGCCGACTGGCGGTTGTTCACGACGCTGGTGCGCTTCGATCCGGTCTATGTCGGGCACTTCAAATGCAATCTGCGCCGCATCGCCGACTATCCGAACCTGTCGAACTATCTGCGCGACCTCTATCAGGTGCAGGGCGTTTCAGACACGGTCAACCTGCACCATATCAAGGCGCATTATTACGGGAGCCACGACACGATCAACCCGACGCGGATCGTGCCGGTCGGACCGGAACTGGACTATGGCGCGCCGCATGACCGGGCGCGGTTCGGTGGATCGGTGGCCTGATTACCAGTAGGCGGATGCAGCCTCGCCCTCGAAAGCTTCCGCGATACGCCGCAGCGTCGCCGGCGTGGTGCCTTGCGGCAGGCGGTCGAGCGGAAAGAAGCCGGCCTCGGCGATCTCGTGATCTGGGAGTTTCGGCGTTGCCTGGGTGAAGTGCTCGATCAGGTAGAAGCCGACATGGTCGCGCCGGCTGGAGCGACGGTTGAAGTGCATCGACTTCAGGACCGGCGGGCCAGAGAGCTTGATGTTGCCTTCCTCGACCAGTTCGCGCGCCAACGCTTCCGCCATCGTCTCGCCGACCTCGACGCCGCCGCCGGGAAGCTGCCAGCCGGGTACGTAGGTGTGGCGGATGAGAAAGACCGAATTGGACGCCTTGTCGTGGACGAGGCCACGCACTCCCAATGTCATCGGTCGCCGCAGCACGAAATAGAGATGGAACAGCCTGGCTCTCAAGCCTGGCCAGCCGGTCTGGCGGAAGGCGTCTTCCTGGCCCGCCATCAGGAACGAAACCGCGGGTGGAAAGGCAAGCTGTTGTGGAAAGAGGGGCGCGTGTCGCCTATGAAAGAAACATGTTCAGGCTCGCGCATATTTCCGATGTCCATCTGGGGCCGTTGCCCGATGTATCCTATCGCGATCTCGCCTCCAAGCGCGTGCTCGGTTATGTGAACTGGCAGCGCAACCGCCGCCGCCACATGCACGATGCCGTCATCGATGCCATCACGGTCGACATCAAGGCGCAGAACCCGGACCATCTCGCCGTCACCGGCGACCTCGTCAACCTGGCGCTCGACGGCGAGATCGAGATGGCCAAACATTGGCTGGAGACGCTGGGGTCGCCGCACGACGTTTCGGTGGTGCCGGGCAACCACGATGCCTACGTGCCCGGCGCTTTCGACAAGGTCTGCCGCTCCTGGGCGGCCTGGATGAGCGGCGACGGCGTCAATACGCCGGTCGATCGCAATGCCTTCCCGTATCTTCGTGTTCGCGGCAAGGTCGCGCTGATCGGCGTCTCTACGGCGCGCGCCACGGCACCCTTCATGGCCAATGGCTTTTTCATGGAAGGGCAGGCGGAACGCCTCGGCGCGATCCTGCGCGACACTGCCGGACGAGGCCTGTTCCGCGCCATCATGATCCATCATCCACCGGTGCGCGGCGCGGTTTCGCAGCACAAGCGGCTGTTCGGCATCGCGCGCTTCCACAAGATCATCCGCCGGCATGGCGCCGAGCTTGTCCTGCACGGCCATTCGCATCTGCCGTCGCTGTTCCAGATCGGGGTCCGCGGCGCCAAGGTTCCGGTGGTCGGCGTCGCTGCCGCCGGCCAGGCGCCAGGCGGCAAGCATCCGGCGGCGCAGTACAATCTGTTCGAGATCGATGGCGAAAAGGGCGCCTGGCGCATCCGCCTGACCCGGCGCGGGCTGACCGGACCGGCGACGTCGCCATCCGATCTGCAGACCATGGAGCTCGGTGTGGAGACCGATGCCGCTATGGCCGCCAACTGAGGACCAGGGCCGCGACGCGGTCCCAGAACAGGGCGGCCGATACCGCCAAGCCGACCAGAGCGCCCGCGGCGATCAGGCCAAGCCCGGACAGGAAAGCCGACCAGCCCCTGCCGCGTTGAGACGATGTGAGCGGCGGCTCGGCTTCGGCCACCTCGGCGCGCCTGATGCCGGCGAGGGCCGGTTCGACGCCGCCCTCCATCATCCTCTGACGCTCCACGATGCGCTCGGCGACATAGCGGGTCACGGCATCGGCGACCGGTTTCATCTCGGTCGATTCGGCAAGCACCACGCGGCCGATGCGTGTGTCCTTGAGGAAGCGGTAGGTGCGGCGGTCGCGCCCCATCGCGACGTGGCTGACGGCATCGATCCACAGGCGCGGCTGGAGTCCCGAAGAGACGACAAAGTCGAAACTGTCGATATCGGCCGGCACATCGGCGAAGACGGGCGCCAGTTCGGCCGCCAGCAGATCAAGGCGCATGCGATGCGCCTCGCGCATGTCGACGACGACATCGTCCCGGTCGGCGAAGGCATTCTTCACATCACGGATTGCGTCGGACAATTTTCTCGACTGGTCGATCTTCTCGCCTGCATCCTTCATCGGCGTCTGCCTCGCGGGTTTGGTTAACACGCAGTTAACACAGCCGCCGGCAAAATGCACTGGCGATCAAGGAGATCGGGGTGTTCAGAGGGGGCGCCGGAGAAAGGCTAGCCGGCCTCGGCGAGCTTCGGGCGCGCGGACCTGGAGCGACGGTTCATATTGCGCTGGATGATGCTCGCGACCAGATCGGGAGCCTCTTCGATCAGCATATGGCCGGCGGCCAGGACATGATGGACATGGAAGTGCGGCGGCAGGTCGTCCGCCTGGGTGGAAGGCAACACCGGGTCGTCGCTTCCCCACACCGCCATCACCGGCATGGACAGCGTGTCCAACTGGTCGCGCGGGATGACACCCTGCCGGTCGTCCCTGGTCATGGCGTCCGCCACCTCGATGAGTTTTTCCACCTGGCCTGGCCGGCCGCGCATGTCGCATAGCACATCGGCGATATGCCGCGCGGGCGGGCTGCCATGTCCCGACATCGCTTCGAGGCAAGCAAGGATCTCCGTCAGGTCGCTGGCGGCGGCATAGCGGCGCAACAGCGGCGCATTGATCTCCGGCCCAAAACCGCCGGGGGCCAGCAGGGTGAGCGAAGCCACTTTGGCGGGCTCGATGAGCGCCATGAGGGCCGCCACCGCTCCCCCCATCGAATGGCCAACCAGATGGATCCGTTTGGCTGCACGGACCGCCGGGTCGGCAAGCACCGCCCTGGCAGCCACTTTCGCCGGCCCGGCGCCGGGGAAGTCCAGCGACAGGCCATGCCCCGGCAGGTCATAGGCAAGCGTGCGCGCGAGGGGCGACAGCGCGGCGGCAACATCGCGCCAGACCTCGTGGCAACCGCCAAAACCGTGCAGCAGGACGATGGTCTTCGAGCCAACACCCTGTTCGGCGCAATAGAGCGATGAGTTCATGAAAGCGGAGGACATGAAATTGCGGGAAAGGTTGAAATGTGGCTGGATTGCTCCTTGTCCAGTATCATGGCCAGTAAAGTTTTCGCGATTGCTGTCCCGACAGGAGCACGTCATTTGACGATTTTGCCGGGCAAAGCCGGCAAATCAACAAGAGCGGCACTGTGCTGTGCGTGTGCGAATGCTCAACAATTCGATTGGTCCAACCAGCCCGTCCTGTCGGACATCAACTCGGATTGCCGAGCCCGGCTGCGCGCAGGGCGCCAACCAGTCGCTCGGTCAGGTCGGCCGGATATTTCCGGTCGACGAAGGTCGCGCGCGGGTTGGCGGCGAATTTGGGAAATTGAGCGGTCAGTTCATCGAGCAGCTTGCGCGCCTGACCGTTCTGGCCGGCGATCCTGGCCCCGATCACCCTGGCGGCGAGATAATGCGATTTCGTCGCGGTCGTTCTCAAAGCGGTGCTGGCGATGGCGGCCTTGTTCATGTCGCCAAGCATGAATTCGCCGGCGAAGAGCCCGAAATCCCACCATGTCGGATGACCGCTGGAAGCATCCACGGCATGAGCCAGGATAGGTGTTCCCTCGGCATACCGGCCAGCGAAGATCAGCCCGTAGCCATAAGCGGCGGCCATGGCGAGATCGTAGGGATTGAGATCGTAGGCCTTGCGCATCCAGCGCAGCGCCTCGTCGGCATTGCCGAGGCGCGAATTGATATAGCCGTAGGCGCGATGCGCGTACGGGCTGGTCGGTCCCATCTGCACGGCCCGATGGGCGAACGTCACGGCTTTCTCGATCGTGGCGTCAGGCGGATAGGCGTAGTGGTCGTTCACGGCCTCCAGATGGAGCGAGGCCAGTTCCGAATAGACCAGTGACGATCGGGCGCCGCTGTTGGCCATGGTTTCGAGGCAGCGATAGGCGGCCTCGTGGGTCCTGGCGTTCTGGTCGAGGTAGTATTTGTCATTGAGCAGCAGGCACTGCGTCAGCGCGGTCTGGATGCCGGCCTGCTCGATATAGCTGTAGATCGTGCCGGAGGCGGGCAGGGCCGAACTCAGGATGCCCGCCATGCGGTCCTCTACAGCGGATGGCGCGCTGTCGGCGGCGGTCAGATTGCGCGACATCAGCACCCGGCCGGTCGCTACGCTCTGCAGTTCGACGGTGATGTCGCCCGCGCCCGGTCCAGGCAGGACATCGAAGATGAAGCTCGTCGCACTGGTGACCGGATCGACCTTGTTGACGGTGTCGCGGCCGATGAAGTCGATCGTATCGAAGCCGCTCAGGCCAGCCCGTAGCGACGCCGCGACGCGGCTGGCATCCGGTCCATTGGCCTTGACCGCGATGTAGACCAGCGGCAGGGCTTCGCTCATCGGCGATGGCGTGATGCTGGCGGTCAGACCGGCGGGGTCGGCCGTGGCCGGCATGTTGCCGCCAGCCAGCAGCGCGCCGCTGCCCTGACGCAGGATCAGAACCCCGAGCATGGCGATAACCACGGCGATCGCCATCCAGAAGAATTGGAGATGGCGTGCTACCGAAGGCACGGTCGCCGGCAATGCCGCGGCCGCCGGCGTGTCCTCGGCGGTGCCGGCAGACCCGGACAGGGTGGCCGCCTCCGCCTGCAAGGCCGGTTCGTCCACTTCGGGCAACCGGATCGCGTTGAGCTCGTAGGCCGGAACATAACCGCCGCGCGGGATGGCGATGCGAACCGGCTCGGCGATGCCCTCATTGGCGAAATACTGCTGCAGCAATTCGCGCAGCCTGCCTGCCTGCACCCGCACCACGGCATCGGTCGACGGATCGAAATCTCCGTCCTTGCCGAACACGTCCATGGCGATGGAAAAGCCCTTCAGCCTGTCGGCTTCGCCGGCCTGTTCGCGTTCGACAAGATAACGGATCAGCTTGCGCGCGCGCTCGGACCTTCCGAACGTTTCGCTGGCAAGCAGTCGCTCCAGTGTCTCGCGCACTGCGGGGGCGGCAGGCGTGGCATGCTGCAAGTGTCGATCCTCTCGAAGTCGGCACAGGTTAAGGCGCGATCATATAGCGCCCGCATCGCCACACAAGTGTACAGCCATTATGCGATCGCGTACCTAACCGGATAATTTGCCGGTGGTTAATGGCCGGGGCCGATATCAGCTTCCCAACAGCGCCCCGGGGGCAGGACCAAACTCTTGTTCGGCCTCACGAAATGGCGGCGCGGGAGGCGATTCCGCCTCCCGCGCCAACGAGCTGAAATTTGCCTCAGCGCGCCTTGCTGCCGACGATGCGGTTGGCGGCCGAAGTCACCGCTTCCAGGGAGGCGGCGACGATGTTGGTGTTGATGCCGGCGCCGAACAATTTGCCGCCGGGATACTCCATCTCCACGTAGGAAATGGCCGAGGCGTTCGAGCCGCGCTGCATGGAGTGCTCGGAGTAGTCGAGCACCGACATCTCGATGCCGACATGGCGCGACAGCGCGTCGACGAAGCCGTCGATCGGGCCGGTGCCGGTGCCGGTGATGGTCATCTCCTTGCCATTGTCGAGAATGACGGCCTCGACGACGCGCCGGCCCTTGACCACGGTATCGGGATAGGTCTGGTGGTCGACGAATTTCAGGCGCGCGCCCGGCTGGTCGACATAGGTTTCGAGGAAGCGCTCATAGATGCGCTTGGCCGGTACTTCCTTGCCTTCGGCATCGGTGATCGCCTGGATCGCCTGGCTGAACTCGATCTGCAGGTTGCGCGGCAGGTTGAGGCCGTAGTCGGCCTGCAGCACATAGGCGATGCCGCCCTTGCCCGATTGCGAGTTGATGCGGATGATGGCCTCGTAGCTGCGGCCGACATCGGCCGGATCGATCGGCAGATACGGCACTTCCCAGAGGCTGGTGTTGGCCTTCTTCAGCGCCTTCATGCCCTTGTTGATGGCATCCTGGTGCGAGCCGGAAAAGGCGGTGTAGACCAGTTCGCCGACATAGGGATGGCGCTCGGGGATCTTCAGCTGGTTCGAGTATTCGTAGACGTCCTTCATCCGGTTGATGTCGGAGCAGTCGATGCCCGGATCGACGCCTTGCGTGTACATGTTGAGCGCCAGCGTGACGATGTCGACATTGCCGGTGCGCTCGCCATTGCCGAACAGCGTGCCTTCGACGCGGTCCGCGCCTGCCATCAGGCCGAGTTCGGTGGTGGCGATGCCGGTGCCGCGATCGTTGTGCGGATGCAGCGAGATGATCAGGTTCTCCCTGTTGTCGAGATTGCGGCACATCCATTCGATGCGGTCGGCATAGACGTTGGGTGTCGACATCTCGACCGTCGACGGCAGGTTGATGATCAGCTTGTTGTCCGGGGTCGGCCGCACGATCTCGGTGACGGCGTTACAGATCTCCAGCGCCACTTCGAGTTCGGTGCCGGTAAAGCTCTCGGGCGAATACTCGAAGCGGTAGCCGCCGCCGGCCTTGGCGGCCATGTCGGTGATCATCTTGGCCGCGTCGGTGGCGATGCGCTTGATGCCACCGACGTCCTTCTCGAAGACGACGCGGCGCTGCAGTTCGCTGGTCGAATTGTAGAAATGCACGATCGGGTTGGTGGCGCCCTTGAGCGCCTCGAAGGTGCGGGTGATCAGTTCAGGCCGGCACTGCACCAGCACCTGGAGGGAGACGTCTGATGGTACGTTTCCCTGCTCGATGCACCAGCGGGCGAAGTCGAAATCGGTCTGCGAGGCGGAGGGAAAGCCGATCTCGATCTCCTTGAAGCCCATGTCGAGCAGCAGGGCGAACATGCGCGCCTTGCGCTCATGGCCCATCGGGTCGATCAGCGCCTGGTTGCCGTCGCGCAGGTCGACCGAGCACCAGATCGGCGCCTTCTCGATCATTTTCGAGGGCCAAGTCCGGTCGGCGAGGCCCACCGTGGGATAGGGCTGATACTTGCGGGCAGCGTCCGGCATGCCGCTCGCGGCCTTGGCTGTGTCAGCCGCGGCGCGGATTTCTTCTCGTGCGTTCATCGTCTTGTTCTCCCGGCGGCCTCGCATCCGCCTTCAGGCGGATTGTTGGCGAGCGGCGCCTTTACCAGATTTTCGTTCGCTTGATGTGACTGCCAATTTTGAGACTGGCCAAGGAGCATGCGCTTGCGCGGCGGTTCGACCGCCGGGCGCTCCTTCAGCGAACCCGGCGATCGCCGATAAGGCCGAGAAGAAGCAGCGTCGAGGCGAGCGCGCGCACGGTCTCGCCGGCAAAGCCGGTCTGACGGGAAGCGATGATGGCGCGCTTGTTCATGGCGGTTCTCATACAGGAGCGGCCTGCGTGAGGCAAGCGGGGGCCGTATCGCACGAATATTATCCCTAACGCGGACGCTCTTTCGCGCGCGCCGCAAATGCGCCAGACTTGGGCGACAGCGGGGCTGCGGTGCCCTGCCGCCGGTAGGGGGTCGTCCATGAATTTCGTGTTCTTCTCGCCGCATTTTCCAGCCAACGGCGCCGATTTCTGCGACCGGCTGAAAAAGGCCGGCGCGACCGTGCTCGGCATCGGCGATGCGCCCTACGACGCGCTGGACAGCAAACTGAAGGCAGCGCTTTCAGAATACTACCGCATCGCCGACATGGAAAATTACGACGCCGTATTCCGGGCAATGGGCCATTTCATCCACAAATGGGGCCGCATCGACCGCTTCGAATCGCTCAACGAGCACTGGCTGGAGCTGGAAGCCAACATCCGCACCGACTTCAACATCTACGGCACCAAGCTCGATTTTGTGAAGAATCTCAAGCGCAAGAGCCGCATGCGCGCCTTCTTCCGCAAGAGCGGCGTGGAAACCATCGCGCAGCGCAAATGCTCCGACCGGGCCGGCGCCATGACCTTTATCCGCCGCGTCGGCTATCCCGTGGTGGTGAAGCCGGATTCGGGCTCCGGCGCCTCCAACACCTTCAAGATCTCCAACACAGGGGAGCTCGACCAGTTCTTCCGCGACAAGCCCGAGGGCGTGACCTTCGTCATGGAGCAGTTCATCGAAGGGCTGGTGGTGACCTATGACGGGCTGGTCAACCGCGACGGCGAGGTGGTGCTGGCGGCGAGCCATCGCTACGACCAGAGCGTCATGGAGGTGGTCAACAAGGACCGCCACATGAGCTACACCTGCTTTCCCCGGATCCGGCCCGTCGTCGAGGAGGCCGGCCGCAAGATCCTGAAGGCGTTCGATGTGCGCGAGCGCTTCTTTCACATCGAACTGTTCGAGACCAGGGACGACCGCATCATCGCGCTGGAGGTCAACATGCGGCCGCCTGGCGCCTGGATGACCGATGCGATCAACTATACGTTCGATATCGACGTCTATGCGGCATGGGCCGACATGGTGGTCAAGGATGTCGCCGGCGGTCCCTATGAGGGCAAGTTTTTCACGGCCTATGCCAGCCGCAAGCGCCATCTCGACTATTTGCACAGCCATGCCGACGTGCTAGCCGCGCACCGCGACAAGATCGTCCACCACCAGGCCATCGAAGAGGTTTTCAGCCGCGCCATGGGAAACTACGCCTACCAGATGCGCTCGAAGGACCAGGCGGCGCTGCGCGAAGCGGTGGCCTATATCCATGCGGAAAAGGGCTGAGGCGATGGACATCTCCTATCACAAGGCATTTGCCCGCAATCTCGGCCGCGACATGGAATACAAGCGCTACGGCCATGCCGGCCGTCCGGTCGTCGTGTTCCCGACCTCGCAGGGGCGGTTCTACCAGTTCGAGGATTCCGGCGGCGTGGGCGCGCTGGCGGAGTTCATCGACACCGGCCGCATCCAGCTGTTCACGGTCGACGGCATCGATTCGGAATCGTTCTTCGACAAGCGTGCCGACGCCGCGCACCGCATCGGCCGCCACGAGGCCTATTTCCGCTATGTTCGCGAGGAAGCGCTGCCCGAATTCGTCGCCGTCGCCGCGCAGGCCAATGGCGGCCGCAAGCTCAAGCCGCTGTTTTCGGGCTGTTCGATGGGCGGCTATCATTCCTCGAACTTCGTCTTCCGCTTTCCTGAATTGGCCAGCGGCGTGATCTCCCTGTCGGGCGTCTATTCAGCCCGCGACTTCTTCGGCAAGGCGCTGGAGGGCGACATCTTCTACAACTCGCCGCTCGACTACCTGCCGGGGATCGTCGATCCGAAGCTCCTGGCCCGGCTGAAGGCGCTGAGGATGATCTTCTGCTGCGGGCAGGGCGCGTGGGAAGAGCGCATGCTGGTCGAGACACGCGCGCTCGAACAGATCCTGCGCGACAAATCGATACCGGCCTGGGTCGACTATTGGGGCGGGGATGTCAGCCATGACTGGCCATGGTGGCACAAGCAACTGGTCTATTTCTTCGGCCGCTGGCTGGATGATGATCTGATGCACAGGCTTGATTGATGAATCAGATAACCAGCCTCGTCATCACCTGACAGAAGCCGAACGCGCTATCCTTCCTGGCAGACCGGCAGAGAAACGGCTTCGTGCTCCGCCGCCGATCCGCGCCGCAGGCCGAGGAAGACGACCAGGGCCGCCAAGGCGGTGATCGCCGCCAGCACGATCAGCAACCTGTCGAATGCCATTTCGTAAGCCTGGACCAGAACAGCGGCGCCTGCCATGGGCAGATGGGCCGCGGTCTCGCCGACATTTCCCGTCACCAGAAGCTGAGCGGCGGTGGCCGCATCTGCAGAAGACAACGTTGCCTGGGTGGCAAGCTGGGCGGCGGTGAAGCCGGACAGGATCGCCATGACGACCGCCAGCGCCACGCCTTCGCCCGCGACGCGGGCCGTGTTGAAAATGCCGACCGCCATGCCGGCGCGCTCGGTGGGTACGACGCTGACGGCCAGCCCGTCCATCAGCCCCCAGGGCAAGGCGATGCCGATGCCGATCAGGGCGAGCGGCGCGATCAGGGCGATGTCGCCCCGTGGCATCAGACTGAGCCATACGAGGCCGGCGGCGGCGACAAACAGACCGATTCCGCAGATGGTGGCCGGAGCGATCCAGCGCGCCGCCTGACCGGCGAGCAGGGGCAGGACCAGCAACGGCCCGGAGAGGCAGATCATCAATTGGCCCGCCCGGATCTCGCTCATTCCCTCGATGGCGATGAAGCGGATGGGCAACAGCACCAGCAGGACGACGAAACCATAGGCGGGTGCTGCCGCCAGGAACTGAACGCCGACGAAGCGCGAGTAGCGGAACAGGCTGAGGTCGAGCATCGGCCGCTTTGCATGCCGCTCGACGACAACGAAGGCAATGAGGAAGAGGCCAGCGACCGCCAGCAACGCGACGACGAGGCGATCCGTCCAGCCGCTCTGCGGCGCCTGCAACACACCGTAGGTCAGCGAGGCCAGCGCGGCCGTGAAGGTGCCGGCCCCTGCCCAGTCGAGCCCCA
The DNA here is from genome assembly GCF_005503535.1 of Mesorhizobium comanense. Taxonomy (GTDB): domain Bacteria; phylum Pseudomonadota; class Alphaproteobacteria; order Rhizobiales; family Rhizobiaceae; genus Mesorhizobium; species Mesorhizobium comanense. The sequence continues at coordinate 125,074 of NZ_SCNN01000010.1, forward strand.
TGGCATCCGGATCGCGTGAATCCCGCATGGCGCGCAGTCCGAGCGCCGCGGCGGCAACAGCAAGCGCTGCGACCAGAACGAAGATCGAGCGCCAGCCGAGTGCCGAGATCAAGAGGCCCGACGCGATCGGGCCGAAGGCAAGCCCGATGCCAAAGCTTGTGCCGAGAAAAGAGAAGGCGCGCAGCCGCGACGGCCCTTCGAACTCCTGGGCAAGCGCAGAGGCGCCGCCGGCGAAGGCCGCGGCACTGCCCAAGCCTTGTGCCGCCCTGAACCAGTCGAACCAGACGATATCGGGCGCCAGCATCGCGCCGAGCGAGGCCAGGACATAAAGGCCGAGGCCGGCGAGGAAAACGCGCTTGCGGCCATGGCTGTCGGCCAGGGCGCCCGCCGCCATCAGACTGGCGCCGAAGGTCAGCATGAAGGCATTCGTCACCCAGTTGAGAGCGATCGGACTGCCGCCGAGATCGGCCGCGATGCGGGAAAGCGCGACGGCCGGCCCGGTAAAGGTCAGCGGCATCGTCATGGCGGCAAGGCAGACCGACAAGAGCACGAGCCATCTGCCGGCTGAGCCGGGTGTGGTCTTCGAGGTCATGGATTTTCCTATCTGAAGCAGCGTGTGCCGGCATGCCGCATGATCTGGCCGCCGGTCTCGACAGCAAGATAGGTCGGCGACATATGCGGAAAAATAGTGTTAAATCTCCTGACATACCGGACAAAAATGCTCGAATGGAGAGGGTTGTATGGACCGCCTCAGTGGCCTTCTGGCGTTTGCCCGCACTGCTGAATTCGGCAGTTTCATTGCCGCCGGACGAGCGCTCGGCATTTCGGCGTCCGCCGTCGGCAAAAGCGTCGCAAAGCTCGAAGAGGAGCTCGGTGTGCGCCTGCTGCAGCGTTCGACGCGGCGGATCGGCCTGACGCAAGAGGGCAAGCTGTTCAACGAGCGGGTGCGCCGCATCCTCGACGATATCGACGATGCCGAGGCGATGCTGTCACGCACGCGGGAGACACCGCGCGGGCGGCTGCGGGTCTCGACCCCGATCGTCACCTACCACCTGCTGTTGCCGGTGCTGTCGGAGTTCATGGAGCGCTATCCGGAGATCGAACTCGATATCGATTTCAACGACCGCATCGTCGATGTCATAGAGGAAGGCATCGATGTCGCCATCCGCAGCGGCCAACTGCCCGATTCACGGTTGGTGTCGAGACCCGTTGCGCCCTTTCGCATGCTTTTGTGCGCGGCGGCTTCCTATCTCGAGCGCCATGGCACGCCCGGCGAGCCGGCGGATCTCGCCAGGCATTTCGGCATAAACTTTCGCTTTCTCAACAGCGGCAGGCTGCTGGAGTGGCCGTTCATTACGGGAAGTGCCGAGCCGCAGATACGCTCGATGCTGACCTGCAACAATATGGAAGCCTTGAAGGGCGCGACGCTCGCCGGACTGGGGATCGCCTGCATGCCCGATTTCCTGGTTTGCGAGGCGCTGCGCGACGGCAGGCTGCGCAGCGTGCTGGACGATCATGTCGACGGCCGTGGCCAGTTCAGGATGCTGTGGCCGTCCAATCGTCACCTCTCGCCGAAGGTACGTGTCTTCGTCGATTTCCTTCCCGACCGGCTCGCAGCGGCGGCCAGCCAGCGAGGCACGGCATAAGGCGGCGGCCCGGCACGGCCTTCGGTCGGCCAGATGTCACGACCTTGTGATGTCTAGATATGAAGGTAGACTTTGAAGTTTACCTTCATATCCGATACGAAGCCGGCATGAAAAATCGGCTGCCTCCGCAACACGACCCTGAAACCGCGCATGCTCTTGCCCTTGCGGCCGAGCTTCGCGTCGTGGCCGGCAGGCTGATCCGGCGCCTGCGTGAACAGGCCGATGACGGCGATCTGACCACGTCGCAGAAGTCCGTGGTGCTGCATCTTGACCGGGAGGGACCGGCGACGGTGACAACGCTGGCGCGCGCTCTCGGAATGCGCCCGCAATCGATGGGCGCCATTGTTTCGGCGCTGCAAGGGGCGGGTCTGGTGGAAGGTGCGCCGGATCCGGCCGACGGCCGGCAGACCTTGCTGTCGCTCACGCCGGCCTGCCGGGACATGATCGCGACCGGACGGGCGGCAAGGCAGGACTGGCTGTTCCGCGCCATCCGATCGAAGCTTGACCGCGACGAGGAGGAGCAGCTCGCGGGCGCGGTCGAACTGCTCAGGCGCCTTGCCGATTTCTGACCAATCGCCCGGCGTCCGACGCGCCGCTGTTCCAATCATCGGAAGGAGAACATGGATGGCAGTCACCACGCTTGACCGGAAGACGGCACTCGTCGTCATCGACCTGCAGAAAGGCATCGTCTCCTTGCCCTCGGTCCATCCGATGGCTGAGGTCGTGCGGCACGCCAGCAAGCTTACCGAAGCGTTCCGCGGTCACGGCCTGCCGGTCGTGCTCGTCAATGTTGCCGGCGCGCCTCCAGGCCGGACGGAGCAGGCGCCTCGCCTGGGAGCCCGTCCCGATGGCTGGACCGATCTTGTCGCCGAACTGAAGCAGCAGCCGGGAGACCATTTGGTGACCAAGCGAACGGCTGGTGCCTTCGTCAACACCGATCTTGAAGCCTGGCTGCTGGGCCAGGGCGTTACCCAGGTGGTGATCGCCGGCGTCGCCACCAGCATGGGTGTCGAGGCGACAGCGCGCCATGCCCGCGACCTCGGCTTCAACGTTACGCTGGCGCTGGACGCCATGACCGATACCAACCTCGATGCTCACGCCAACAGCATCGCGCATGTCTTCCCGAGGCTCGGCGAAAGCGGCACGACGCGGGAGATCATCGCTCTGCTCGAAAACAGGAGTGTCTGACAATGCAATGGATGGACTGCGTGTCCTATTTCTTCGGTGGCGCGGTGCTGACCAATGCCGTGCCGCATTTCGTCAGCGGCGTGATGGGGCGGCCGTTTCAAAGCCCCTTCGCCAAGCCGCGCGGCCAGGGTCACTCCTCTTCGACCGTGAACGTATTGTGGGGGTTCCTGAACATGGCGATCGGCTATCTCCTGGTGCTCCGTGTCGGTGATTTCGATCTGCGATCCACGGCCGATATCGTCGCGCTGGGGCTGGGCACCCTGCTCATGGGCGTGATGACGGCACGCATGTTCGGCCGCTTCAATGGCGGCAATTCCCCGGCCGACGGATGAGCGGTCCGGCAAAAGGCACGTTCCGGTCGCTGGCCAAGTTCAACTACCGGATCTGGGCCGGCGGCGCGATCGTGTCCAATGTCGGGACATGGATGCAGCGCACAGCGCAGGACTGGCTGGTGCTGACCCAGCTGACCCATAACAACGCGACAGCCATGGGCGTGGTGATGGCGCTGCAATTCGCGCCGCAGATCCTGCTGCTGCCATGGACCGGCTTTGCCGCCGATCATCTCGACCGGCGCAGGTTGCTGCTCGCCACGCAAGCCGCCATGGGCCTGCTTGCTCTCGGCCTTGGGCTGCTTACCGTCGCCGGGCTCGTGCAATTGTGGCACGTCTATGTGTTCGCCTTCCTGCTCGGCTGCACCACCGCGTTCGACGCGCCGGCGCGCCAGACATTCGTCTCGGACCTGGTCGGCGAGACAGACCTGTCGAATGCCGTGGCGCTCAACTCCACCTCGTTCAACGTGGCGCGGATGATCGGGCCTGCCGTCGCCGGCGCTCTTATCGCTTCCGTCGGCTCCGGCTGGGTTTTCCTGATCAACGCGGCATCTTTTGCCGCCGTCCTTGCCTCGCTTGGCCTGTTGCGTATCGGCGAGCTTCACCTGAAGGACAAGGCACAGCGCAGCCGTGGCAGTGTTGCCGACGGGTTTGCCTATGTGTGGAACCGTCCCGACCTGAAGGCCATCCTTCTGATGCTCTTCCTGATCGGCACGTTCGGGCTGAACTTCCCTATCTTCATCTCGACCATGTCGGTTTCCGTCTTTCACGCGGGCGCCGGCCAATACGGGCTGCTGACGTCGACCATGGCGATCGGATCAGTCAGCGGCGCGCTGCTGGCCGCCCGGCGCGAGCAGCCCCGCCTGGGTTTTCTCCTGGCGGGTGCCGCGATTTTCGGCTTTGGCTTCAGCCTGGCCGCGATCATGCCCAATTATTGGCTGTTCGGCCTCGCGCTCGTGGTGATCGGCGTCTCGGCACAGACGATGACCACCTCGACGATCGGCCTGGTGCAGCTCTCGACCGATCCTGCCATGCGCGGCCGGGTGATGGCGATCCTGCTCGCCACAACGCTGGGCGGTACTGCTCTCGGCGCGCCGGCGGTCGGCTGGGTGGCCGATGATGTCGGCCCGCGCTGGGCGCTTGGGGTGGCCGCCGTCGCCGGCTTTGCGGCTGTTGTCGTCGGGCTTCGCTATCTCGCGAGGCATCGCCACATGCGCGTCCGGATCGAGGCGGGACGCCTCCGCTTCGACCTCGATGATGGCACCGCCGAGCCGGCCATAGGCTGAATGCGCCGCCAGCCTCCCAACATAAATATGATTACTTAACTCAAGTTTTTCTGGAAACCTCGGCGGTGCTGTGGCATCCCGGCCTTGGCGACGAAGCCAGGACCTTTCGGCGGCTTCGTTTGAACCGCTATCGAAGGATTTCGGCGATGGACCAGTTGAGCGCGCAGACACGGATCAGCGACGAGGCAATCCGGTCGGCGATCGAGCATTTGCGCGCCGAGCACGGCGAATGTGAGATCGAAACCGGCGCTGCCGATCGATGGGAGCTTCGCATGTATTACGGGTCTCTGAGCGCGACGCTTGAAGGCGACGCCATGCTGGTCCGAGTCGCGGCGTCAGATGAAACCTGCCTCTCCTACATGAAGATGACAGTCGCTGGTCACGTCGCACAGCATCTCGGCACCACCGGTGGATTGCGCTGGCAAGGTGACGGCACTGATGCCGGCACGCCGGTGTTCTTCCGCGAGATCAGTGTGGTGTCTTCGAGGCGGATCTCGCCGCACATGCAACGGCTGCGCTTTGCCGGTTCGGATCTCGATCGTTTCACCCATGGCGGCCTGCATATGCGGCTGCTGTTGCCGCCGCAGGGCCGGCGGCCGGTCTGGCCATCCATGGGTGTTGACGGCCTGCTGGTCTGGCCCGGCGGCGAGGACGCGCTCACCGTGCGGGTCTACACGATCCGCGTGATCGACGCGGCAAGCGGCTGGCTGGATGTCGATTTCGTGCTGCACCCCGGCCAGGACACGCCCGCCGCGGTCTTCGCGCAGAACGCGCGGGCTGGGGACGTAATCGGCATGATCGGGCCCGGTGGCGGCGAGGCGCCGGAGGGGCAGACCCTGCTTCTCGTCGGCGACGACACGGCGCTGCCGGCCATCGGCCGGATCCTGGAACACCTGCCGCCGTCAACCCGTGCCGAGGCGCTCATCGAAGTCGACGGCCCCGATGACCGGATCGCGCTGCGGCAAGGCGACAACATCGACATCACCTGGCTCTACCGGCATGGCCGCGAGGCCGGCACCGCCGGCCTGCTGCCGGCTGCGCTCCGGGAGCGCAGCCATGCCGCGCTCGCCGACGGCCTCTTTGTCTGGGCCGGGTGCGAATTCGCCGACTTCCGCGAGATCCGCAGAATCGTGCGCAAGGAATGGGGACTGGCGCGCGACAGGCATCTGGTCACGGCCTACTGGCGTCGCGGCGCCCAGGGCGAGAACGGAGGCGGCGAGGAGTAGCCGCCGCCTGCAAGGATTTGGCTAGAATAGGGAGCGCGGGCTGGCGAAGCCTTTCGGTTGGCTCAGCCCGTCTTGCCGTCAGGCAGCCCGAAGCCACCGACGGGGTGGGTCTCGACCTGGAACTCGAAACCGGCGATGAACGGTCGCGCCTTGGCGATTGCCGCCTGGACTTCGGGGAGTTGCAGCGAGGCCTTGTGGCTTGCCTGATCGGTCCACACTTCGGTCACCCAGATCGCGTCGGCGTCGACCGGGTCGGTGCCGATGATGTAGCTCAGGCAGCCGGGCAGGGCGCCCGTGCTGGCACGTAGCAGATCCAGCACCTCATCACGGTGGCCGCGCGCCGCCCGCATCTTGCCGATCAGTCCGTACATTCCTTGTCTCCCCCTGGAGTTGGCGCGAAAGGAGTTTGCGAGGCGTCAGTATGCCGGTCGCGGCTCACGGCATCAACTGGCCGCCATTGACCTCGATGACCTGGCCGGTGATGTAGCCGCTCAGGAGATCGGACGAGAGGAAGAGGTAGGCGCCGACGCAGTCTTCAGCCGTGCCGGCTCGGCCCTGGGGAATGGTGGCGACCATGCCCTTGATCTGCTCGTCCGTCGAATAGCGGTCGTGAAACGGGGTGAGGATCACGCCGGGCGCCACCGCGTTGACGCGGATGCCGAAGCCGATCAGTTCCTTGGCCATGCCGCGCGTGACGTTGGAGACGAAGGCCTTGGCCGAACCATACAGGCCGGCACCGCCGCCGGCGCCGTTGCGCGCGGCGATCGAGGATGTGTTGACGATGAAGCCGCCCTGCGTCTTCAGCCACGGGATCGCCTTGCGCGAGGCGGTCAGCACCGAGCGCGCGTTGAGATCCATCACCGCGTCATAGTGGGCTTCGGTCTGCTCGGCATAGGGCACGCGGCCGAGCATGCCGCCGGCATTGTTGACGAGGCCTTCAAGGCGCCCGAAATGCCGCGCGCTGTCCTCCACGACACGCTCGACATCGGCGGCCACGGAAAAATCACCCTGGACGAGAAAAACCTCGCCGCCCCGGTCGCGAATGGTCCCGGCCAGTTCCTCGGCGGCGTCACGGCTCGAATTGTAGTGCAGGGCGACGCGGCACTTCTGTTCGGCATAAGCGAGCGCAAGTGCGGCACCGATGCCGGTCGAGGCGCCGGTGACCAGCACCGCCTTGCCGGCGAGATCGGGGATGTTGAGCCCGGAAGGCGTGGTTGTCGTCGCTGGCACTGTGTTCCTCCGGCTTTCGCGTTCGTCCGTCACGGGCGCCGCCACAGTTGCATTCAAGCCGGTGGCGCTTCAAGGCCTGAGATAGACGTAGCCCTGGCTTTGCAGTTCGGCGAGCTTGACGACCCCGCCCTTGTCGGCGGCATGGAAGCCTTCGAGCAGGTCGGCGAGCGAAATATCCATGCCGTGCATCGTGTTGGCGCAGGCCTGCGGCTCGAGCCCCTGCTGCACCAGGCTGGCGAAGCGGCCGGACACAGCGGCCGATATGCCTTTCGACTTGAAGCTGGCCAGGGCAGGCCCATGCACGACCAGCGCGATGTCGACATTGCCGCCGGTGCCCTCATAATGGTTCTTGATGTTGCCGAGCACGAAATTGACCTTGTCCACGTCGCTCAGATGATAGGCGACCTTCAGCCTGGCGGGCTCTGTGGTCGCGGCCTGCACCGCCCGCAAGCCAAGAAACGTTCCGGTTCCGGCAAGGGCCGCACGGAAGATGTCGCGTCGGCGCATGGCGTTCCTCCCTGCATTCCAGCGTGATTTGCGTGGTTCGGGCCGCAATACTAGCATAGATTGACGTTACGTCCTGTCGATGCGGAGGAGGATCACATGGCGTTCAATGGGTGGAAGACAGCGGCAAGTGCGGGATTTGCCGTCTTGTTTGGCGGCCTTGCGGGCTCTGCCCTTGCCGGTGATGCGCTGAAGCTTACCGAACTCAGCCCGAAGGGCGCGGACGCCTGTTTCGGCCGGGTCTATGACGCGGCGCATCTGAAGGCGCATCCCAGGCAGAAGGTGGCGCGGATCTTTTTCTACTATGGCCATGATCCGGTCAGCCATCCGAATGAGGAGCCGGCCGCGAATTCGGATACCTCCTACAATGGCTTTCTCACCACGACGGTTCGTGGCGCCAAGGCGCCGCAATGGGCGGGCGGCTGGTGCAATCATGAGTCCGAGGATGGCAAATCAGGTGCGATCCGGTGCGGCATGGATTGCGACCGCACGCTGGCGTCGCTGAAGGTCGACGACAAGGGCCGGCTGATCCTCTCTGACCTGTCTTCCGACATTTACCTCGATCCGGACTCGGAGGAGCAACTCGGCAAGGCGGAATATGCCAGGCAGGCGCTCGGCCCGGAGGATGACAATTTCCGCCTGGACCCCATGCCGGCGGCAACCTGCCAGGCCGAGTTCGCGCGCATCGATCCGATCGATCCGTCGCTCGGAGCTCCGTTGCGGGAGCGGCTGAAGCCCGACCAGCCTTTCTGCTACGGACGCGACTATGACGCGGCGCATATGGGGTCGCATCCCAACCAGCTGACGCAGTCGATCCGGGTGTTCCGCGGGCCTGTGGAATTGGCATCCTTCGCCGCGGGCGGCGACGCCGCCAATTGGCCTGATGGCGCCGACATTGCCGTCTCGGTCACCACGCGGCAGAAAGGCGCCAAGGTCACGCAGACTTATTCGTGCCAGGGCGAGGCTGACCAGTGGCGTTGCGCGGCGAGCTCGAAGATGAGCGATTTCTCCTGCGACATCGCGCAGAAGGAAATATTCCTCAAGCGCGGCGCTGACGGCACCATGATGCTGGCAAACCCCAACAGCAGCCTGGCAATTGTCGACCTGTGCTCGAAGGCCGCCGACGGCAAGACGAAGTCGGACGACAAGGTCTATCGGCTGCAGCCAATGCCGCAATCGGCCTGCGCGCCTTGAGCATTTCTGGAGGGGTAAATGGATAAGGCAAAGGTCTTTTGGTCTGGCCGATCGCAAGCAGTACGCGTGCCGAAGAAATACCGTTTCGAAACCGGCGAGGTGTCGATCAGCCGCCAGGGCCGAGCGATCGTTCTCGAACCGCTCGCGCAGGATTGGGACTGGCTCGACCGTCTGACTGGACCGCTTGACGATGATTTTGTGGAGGCGGTCTTAGAAGGCCGATAGCGACGAGTTTCCTCGGCGCTGAAGTTTTCGGGAACTACGCCTATCGCCTCGTCATCTTATGGCGGAGCAAGGAGCGAAGCGACGCGGCGCAGACCCCTGGAGCTGCTCTGCAGCCCAAGGGATCCATGCCGGGACTCGGAAGCGCTGCTACGGTGCGGAATTCTGCGCCGCTGCACTCTGCGGCTGAGGTCGCGGCATGGATCTTCGGGTCTCCGCGTCGCTTCGCTCCTGCTCCGCCCGTGGATGACGAAATCGAGAGTCTTCGGCAATTTTCCAGGTCGTGACGGCGAACCTTCTCAGGCAAACGGCACGGCCGTCGTGCCCTTGGGCAGTTTTGCCTCGTCGTCCGGTTCGACATGGATGGTGACGCGCACCGAGGGGATTTCGGCTTTCAGCGCATCCTCGATGCGGTCACAGATGACATGGCTGGCGCCGACCGACATGTCGGCGTCGACGACCAGATGAAACTCGATGAAGGTGGCGCGGCCGGCGATGCGGGTTTTGAGGTCGTGAACCTCCATGGCACCCTTGCAGTTGGCCGAGATGATGTCGCGGATACGCATGTGCTCCGATGTGTCGACGGCGCGGTCCATCAGCCCGTTCATCGACGAGCCAATGACGTGCCAGCCCTGCCACAGGATGTTGAGCGCCACGATCACGGCGAGCGCGGGATCGAGGATGCGCCAGCCGGTCAGGATCGCGCCGACGAGACCGCCGAAGACGCCGATGGAGGTCACAACGTCGGTCATGATGTGGTTGCCGTCGGCGACCAGAGCCGGCGATTTCGCCGCCTTGCCGGCGCGGATCAGCAGCCAGGCCCAGAAGGCGTTGATGGCGGTGGCGACGCCGTTGACGGCAAGACCTTCCCAGGGCTGTTCGAGTGGCGCCGGCGTCTGCCAGGAGCGCCAGACCTCGTTGAGGATCAGAAGCGCCGCGACCACGATCAGCACGCCTTCGAGCACCGCCGAGAAATACTCGGCCTTGTGATGGCCGAACGGATGGTCCTGATCGGCCGGCTTGTGGCTGACCTGGATCGCCCAGAAGGCGGCGACCGAGGCGATGACGTTGACGATCGATTCCAGCGCGTCCGAATAGAGTGCGACCGAGCCGGTCAGGTACCAGGCGACAAGTTTCAGGCCGAAGACGACGGCGGCGACGGTGATCGACCAGAACGCCAGGCTGGCTACCCTTTGCTTGGCCGTGGCCCTGCCGTCCGCGGCCATCGTGTTGCCGGCTTCAGCCATTGCGTCAGGCAGCCTTTTCCTTGGCCTTGCGGGGCAGGTGGGCGACGATGTTCTCGATGATGCGCATGCCGGCATTGTGGCCGAGCGTCATGATCGATTCCGGGTGGAACTGCACGGCCGCAATCGGTTCCTTGCGGTGCTCGAAGGCCATGATGATGCCGTCCTCGGTTTCAGCGGTGACGACGAAATCATCGGGCAGCCGCACCGGGTCGGCGAAGATCGAGTGGTAGCGGCCGACCGTCACTTCCTTGGGCAGGCCCGAGAAGATGATGCCCGGCTTGGAGACGCGGATGCGCGAGGGCTTGCCATGCATCGGGATGTGCAACTGCCTCAACTCGCCGCCATAGGCCTCGGCGAGGGCCTGCAGGCCGAGGCAGACGCCGAAGATCGGCAGGTCGCGGGCGCGCGCCTTCTTGATGGTCGCGGCACAGTCGAAATCCTTCGGCGTGCCGGGTCCGGGCGACAGCACGACAAGGTCCGGCTTCAGCCGCTCGAACACTTCTTCCGGCACCGGTGAACGCACGGTCGAGACATTGGCGCCGGTCTGGCGGAAATAATTGGCCAGTGTGTGGACGAAAGAGTCCTCATGGTCGACGAGCAGGATGTTGACGCCGTCGCCGACGCGCGCGGTGGCGCGCTCGGTGCTGGCGGAATTGCCTGATTTGGCGTCGCGGATGGCGGAGAGCATGGCGGATGCCTTCAGTTCGGTTTCGGCTTCTTCTTCCTCGGGAACGCTGTCGAAGAGCAATGTGGCGCCGGCGCGCACCTCGGCGATGCCATCCTTGATGCGAATGGTGCGCAAGGTCAGGCCGGTGTTCATGTCGCCGTTGAAATTGACCATGCCGATCGCGCCGCCATACCAGGCGCGCGGGCTCTTCTCGTTCTGCTCGATGAAGCGCATGGCCCAGAGTTTCGGCGCGCCGGTGACGGTAACCGCCCAGGCATGCGAGAGGAAGGCGTCGAAGGCGTCCATGCCTTCGCGCAGGCGCCCCTCTATGTGGTCGACCGTGTGGATGAGGCGCGAATACATCTCGATCTGGCGGCGGCCGATGACGCGCACTGAACCCGGCTCGCAGACGCGCGACTTGTCGTTGCGGTCGACGTCCGAGCACATGGTCAGCTCGGATTCGTCCTTCTTGGAATTGAGCAGCTTCAGGATCTGCTCCGAGTCGGAAATGGCATCGTCGCCGCGCTTGATGGTGCCCGAGATCGGGCAGGTCTCGACGCGGCGGCCGTTGACGCGCACGAACATTTCGGGGGAGGCGCCGATCAGATATTCGTTTTCGCCCAGATTGATGAAGAAGGAATAGGGCGAGGGGTTGATCGATTTCAGCTTGCGCGAAATCTCCGACGGCTGCGTTTCGCAGCGCTCGTAGAACATCTGGCCGGGCACGACCTCGAACAGGTCGCCGCGCTTGAACGAATCCATCGCCCGGCGCACGAGGTTGGCGTATTCGCCCGGCTCATGGTCGCCGCGCGGCGGAATACGGTCCGCGGTCGTGAACGGCTCGGCGATCTGGTCGCGCGGCAGTCCCTCCGTGGAGAAGCCGTCGCCCGCATAGTCGTAACGGTCGGTCCAGGCCTTGGCCGAGTAATGGTCGACGACCAGGATCTCGTCCGGCAGGAACAGCACGAGGTCGCGCTGGCTCGGCTTGCGCTCCAGCTTGTAGTCGACCGGGTCGAACTGGAAGGCGAGGTCGTAGCCGAAGGCGCCGTAAAGGCCGAGATTGGCGTCTTCCGCGGTCTTGAACAGGGCCGTGATGGCGCGCAGCACGGTGAAGACCGAAGGCACGCGGCTGCGCTCTTCCTCAGTGAAGACGCGGCCGGGCTTGGCGACATCGAGCCTTATCAGCGTCTTGGACGTTTCGGCGACCGTGACGTCGGCGAGGTTGCCCAGCGTCTTGCCGATGATCGGCAACAGCGTCTCGCCGCGACCGTTCAGCGCCTCGATGCGCATGGCGCGGCCGCGCGCGGAAATGACCAGCGGCGGGTCGATGATGGCGGTGTCCCAGCGCGTGTAGCGGCCGGGATATTCGTAATTCGAGGAAAACACCGCGCCGCGCCGGGAGTTCAGCCCATCGACATAGGCGTCGATCGCACCCGCATAGGGCCGGTCGTGGCGCTCGCGGGTGATGGTGATGCCACCCGCCGTCACGAAGCTTTCAGCGCCGTTTTCCAGAACCTTCATCGTCATTGCCGTCTCCATCAGCTTGTTGGGGCAACGGACCCGGGACTGGCTTGGAAAAACAAATGGCCGCCCGGACTTTCCGTTGCGGCCACCCTCTCTTTCACGCACGCGCGTTCGAACAGGCCGCTGTCAGCAGGCCCACCACCAAATGGTCTTGGTCGAACGCATGTTCATGGGCAAATCCATAGCGGCGAAAAACCGGATGCGCAACTGATTTGAGGGGTCTGTTCGTGGCCGCCGCTTCCCCGGCCCATGGCACATCGCCAGCATCCGCCGCCGTGGCTAGATTGCGCATCCGGTACCGAAAACGGGAAACCCATGACCCAGCAGATCGAGCGTGCACGCACATTCCATGCCCTCCACGTCAAGGGCGACCCTGTCGTGCTCTACAATGCCTGGGATCCGGGCTCGGCCAAGATCGTCGAGAAAGCCGGCGCCAGGGCGATCGCCACGGGAAGCTGGCCGGTCGCTGCCGCATTCGGTTATGCCGATGGCGAGAAAATTCCGCTCGAACTGGCGCTCGACAACATCAGGCGCATCGTGGCGGCAGTCGACCTGCCTGTCACCATGGACCTCGAAGGCGCTTATGGCGTCGAGCCGGAAACCGTCGCCCGCACCGTATCGCTTGCCCTTGAGGCCGGCGCCATCGGCTTCAATTTCGAGGATCAGGTGGTCGGCGGCACCGGGCTGCACGATATCGCCTTGCAGGTGAAGCGGGTCCAGGCCGCTGCCGCCGCCGTCAAGGCATCGGGTGTTCCGGCCTTCCTCAACGCCCGCACGGACGTTTTCCTGAAGGCCAAGCCGGACACGCATGACAAGGCCCTGCTCGACCAGGCGATCGAGCGGGCGCAAGCCTATGAGCAGGCCGGAGCCAGCGGCTTCTTCGCGCCCGGGCTCGGCGATGAACGCCTGATCGAGACGCTGTGCACATCGATAGCGCTGCCGGTCAACATCATCGCGCTGGCGCATGTACCGCCACGCCAGCGGCTGGCCGAGCTCGGCGTCGCCCGCATCAGCCACGGGCCGGTGCCATGGCGGCAGATGGCCGAATGGCTGGAGGCGAAGGCGCGGCAGGCGATTTCGGGGTAGGACGAAAGCTTCTTGTCTTCGTCATCCCAGGGCGAAGCAGGAGCGAAGCTCCGTCGCGGAGACCCTGGGATCCATTCCGTGACCTTGGTCGTGGAGTGCAGCAGCCCAGAATCCTGCACCGTTGTGGTGCACAGATGTCCCGGCATGGATTCCCTGGGCTGCAGAGCAGCTCCAGGGGTCTGCGCCGCGTCGCTACGCTCCTTGCTCCGCCCTAGAATGACGAAGTCGTGGGGTGCTTCGGTAAAAAACCACCAGGCAAAGCCTCCTCAATCCTCCAGCGTGCCCGACCTGGCGTCGGCGCTCTTCCTGTCGCCGGCCAGTTTCAGCAGATCCTCGCCGGCGCGGATGATGCGGCGCGAGCGGCGGGTCAGGATGATGCCGTCCTGCGGCGCGAACACTTCGGTGCGGCCGTCGGCCTCGCCGGGCGCATGCACGATGGTGGCCAGGCGCGCGCCCGTGGCGACGCGGTCGCCCGGTTTCACGTCATAGAGGATGGCGCCGGCGCGCGGCGCCGGCATCATGTCGATGTTTTCCAGCGGCGTGACGATACCCTTGAAGGCGCCGGGCGCGGGCAGGGCGGCATCGGCAATCACGCCGCGCGCCACCAGCAGCCGGTAAAGCCCCTCGGCATCGGCCTTCGCCAAGGCGCCATCGACGTCCAGGATGCCGCGATATTCGACCGTGGTGACGACACGGCGGTCGAGCTTCGCCACGTCGGCGGGGACATTCTGATAGGGCATGATCTGGGCGCCCTCGAACGTGCCATCGGTGTCCTCGCTCCACAGCACCACTGCATCGACGCCCATGGCGGCTGCGCAATCGGCCATGGCAGGCCACAGGCTGGTGTGGATGTAGAGATAGGCAAGGCCTTCGTCATCGCAGTGCAGGTCGATCACCATGTCGTTGCCCAGCGATAGCTGCACGAGCCTGGTCTTCAGCCGCTGGTCGGCGCCGCCATGCGCGGCGTTCGGCAACAGGCTGGCGTCGGGCGCGGCCAGCAGCGGGAAGCCGCGGTTGAAGTTGGTTCGGGTGCCCAGATGGAAACGGCCCTGGTGCTCGCCGAAATGATATTGCGCGCGGCCGATCGGGTTGGCCCAGGGGACGAGGGTGATATTGCCCCGGATGCGGCCTTCGGCTTGCGCCTTGTTCAGCGCCGGCATCAGCGCATCGATGGCGACGACGCCCGGCAATTCGCCGGCATGCAGGGCCGCCTGCAGATAGGCCGAGGGCGCCGCCTTGTCGCTGCCCATGAAGCGCAACACCGGGAATTCGTAGACGACACCGTCGCTGTCGCCGGCGATGCGTTCGATCGATTTCTGCATGACTTCCTCCCTGGGCAATGACAAGTCATGCCCATTTGAAGGCGCCGATGTCGATTGGTCCAGCCCGCCCCGCTATGGGCGCAAGATTGTCCTTGGGACTTGCCGAGGGTCGCGGCCCGTCGGGCGCCGGGAGTTACTCCGCGACGGCTTGCAACGATGCCACCGGCGCACGCCGGTCCAGCGCCTGCGACAGCACCGCCACAGTGACCGCCAGCAAGGCGAGCACCGCGCCAACCAGCGGCAAATGGGCATAGGAAACCCCAGCCGAAAGGGCCGCGCCGCCGATCCAGGCGCCGCTGGCATTGCCGACATTGAAGGCGCCCTGGTTGAGCGTGGCGGCGAGGTTCGGTCCTTCCGACGCCGCCTCGACGACGCGGATCTGCAATGGCGGCACGACGACGAAAATGAGCAGGCCCCACAGGAAGACGACTCCGATGGCGACACTGGCGATGGCGCCGAACTGCATGAAACCGACAAACAGAACCGCCATCAGCAGCAGCGTGCCGATGACCGTCGGCATCAATTTCCAGTCGGCGAGCCGGCCGCCGATGACATTGCCGATGGTCATGCCGGCGCCGAACAGCAAGAGCACCCAGGTAACCGCAGAGGTCGACAGGCCGGACACGTCGGTGAGGTAGGGCTTGATGTAGGTGAAGACGGCGAACAGGCTGGCGGAGGCAAGTGCTGCGATCAGCATCGCCAGCCAGACCTGCAGCTTGCCCAGCACGCGCAATTCGCCGCGCAGGCCGCCGCCGCTCGGTTCGGCGACATCGGACGGCACCAGCCAGGCGATGGCCGCCACCGAGATCAGGCCGATGCCGACCACGGCGAGGAAGGTTGAGCGCCAGCCGAACGCTTCGCCGAGCGCGGTGCCGGCGGGAACGCCCAGAATGTTCGACAGCGTCAGCCCGGCGAACATCAGGGCGATGGCGCTGGCGCGCTTGTTGCGCGGCACGAGGCTGGCGGCCACGACCGAGCCTATGCCGAAGAAAGCGCCATGGCCGAAGGCGGTGAAGACGCGCGCGGCCATCAGCAGCCAGTAGTTCGGGGCGATGGCGCAAAAGAGATTGCCGACGACGAACAGGGCCGCAAGGCCGACAAGCACAGGCTTGCGCGGCAGATGCGCGGTCGCCATGGCAACGATCGGCGCGCCGAAGACGACGCCCAGCGCATAGCCGGTGACCAGCAGCCCCGCCGAAGGGATCGACACGCCGAGATCGGCGGCCACCTCCGGCAGAAGGCCCATGATGACGAATTCGGTGGTGCCGATGCAGAAGGACGCAATGGCAAGCGCAAGGATCGGCAAAGGCATGAGACGTCCAGTCTGAATCGGTTCAATTTTAGACTGCGCGAAGAGCCATGCCAGGCGCAATGCATATTGCCGCATTGCAGCAATGCAGAAAGCTGGGAGCAGATAGGGAACGGGGCGCCCAGACGCCCCGTTGGTTTATCCTTCGCGGGAAACCTTCCCCGTCATGGCGCCTTCGGCAAGGCATAGGCGATGATGTAATCGCCACGGTCCGGCGACTGGCGTGAACCGCCCGCCGAGACGACGACGAACTGGCGGCCGCTTTCGGGCGAGGTGTAGGTCATCGGTGTCGCTTGCGCGCCGACCGGCAGGCGTCCCTTCCAAAGTTCCTCGCCGGTCGCGACGTCGATGGCGCGCAGATAATAGTCCTGCGTGCCGGCGTAGAAGACCAGTCCGCCGGCCGTCGTGACGGGGCCGCCGAGCGAAGGCATGCCGATCGGTATCTGGAGCCCGGTCTTCATGCCGAGCGGGCCGGTGTCCTGCAGCGTGCCGGCCGGAATCTGCCAGACCAGCTTGCGTGATTTCAGGTCGATGGCGCTGATCGTGCCGTAAGGCGGCTGATGGCAGGGCACACCGAGCGGCGACATGAAGCCGTTCTTCAAGGCGCCATAAGGGGTGCCGAGCTGGGTACCCAGCCCGTCATGCGCTGCCGAGGGACCATAATTGTCGGCCACAGCGCGCGGCAGCAATTCGACGAATTGCGGCATGCGGATGTCGTTGACGATCAGATAGTCATTGGCCTCGTCGATCGAGGCGCTGCCCCAGTTCATGCCGCCGTAATAGCCTGGAAACTGCAGCGAACGCGTCGGGCCCGGAGGCGTGAATTCACCCTCGTAGCGCAGCTTCTTGAAACCGATGCGGCAATAGAGCTGGTCGAGAGGGGTGGCGCCCCACATGCGGGCTTCGGTGAACGGCTCGTCGCCGATCGAAGGCATGCCGACCGAATAGGGCTGTGTCGGCGACAGGAAATCCTCCTTGGCGCCGCCGTCCTGCGGCACGGGCTTTTCCTGAACCTCGGCGATCGGCTTGCCGTCGCGGCGGTCGAGCATGAAGATCTGGCCGCGCTTGGTCACCTGGATCAGCGCCGGCACCTTGCCGCCCTTGCCGTCGGGCACGTCATAGAGCGCCGGCTGCGAGGGCAGGTCATAGTCCCAAAGGTCGTGATGCACGGTCTGGAACTTCCAGCGCTCGCGCCCGGTGGCGATGTCGAGCGCGACGACGGACGCGGTATAGTCCTCCGCCGCCTTGGAGCGCTCGGCGCCGAAGAAGTCGGGCGTGGCATTTCCGGTCGGCAGGTAGACCAGGCCGAGCGCGTCGTCATAGCTCGGCGTCGACCATACATTGGGCGTGCCGCGCGTGTAGCTCTGGCCTTCCGGCGGCAATTTGGTGATGGCGGGATTGCCGAGGTCCCAGGCCCAGACCAGTTCGCCAGTCCTGGCGCTGAAGGCCCTGACCGCGCCAGATGGCTCGCCCGTCTCGACATTGTCCCAGACCCAGCCGCCGACCATGATCAGGTCGCGCATGACCGTCGGGGCCGAGGTCTGGAAATAGAAGCCGGCCTTGACCTCGCCCATGCCCTGCTTGAGGTCAACCGTGCCGCCCTGGCCAAAATCCGCGCAGGGTTGGCCGGTCTTAGCGTCGATCTCGATCAGCCGTGCATCGATCGTGGTCATGACGATGCGGCCGGCACAGAGCTGCGACCCCGTGGCCGTCGACACGGCCGGTGCGGCGCCGCTGCTCGCGGCATCGGCCGAAGGCTCGTAATAGCTCACGCCACGGCAGCGCTGCCAAAGCGGCGAGGAGGCCTTGGGGTCGAACTTCCAGCGCGGCTCGCCGGTCTCGGCGTTGAGCGCGTTGATGACGTTCTTAGAAGAGCAGCTGTAGACCGTGTCGCCGATCTGCAGCGGCGTGTTCTGGTCTTCGGCGCCCTTGACCGGAATGTCGCCGGTCCGGAACGTCCAGGCAACTTTCAGGTCTTTGACATTGTCCTTGTTGATCTGGCCGATCGGGGCGTAACGCGTGCCGGCGGCGGTGCGGCCATAGTGGCGCCAGTCCGTGTTGCCGGCGGCAGCGGCGGGAGCCGGGGTCGCGGCGGCTGTAACCGTCTCGCGGATCACGCCATGCGGCTGGAAGGCGTAAGCCGCGGTCGCGATCAGGCCGATCACGAGGACGCCGGCAAGGGCGAAGGGACCGCGCTTGCCGCCGGCCGACGACGGAAACAGCGGCGCCAGCAACAGAGCGATCACCGCCAGCACCGTGGGCGCGACCAGTCGCGGCACCAGCGGCCAGAAGGTCAGGCCTGCCTCCCACAGCGCCCAGGCAATGGTGGCGAGGAAGATGAGGATATAGAGCCAGAAGCCCGCGCGCCGCCGCAAAGCGTAGAGGAAGCCGGAGACGATGATGCCGGCGCCGGCCAGCGCGTAGTACCAGGAGCCGCCGAGACCGATGAGCTGGACGCCGCCATAGAGCAGGGGCAGGCCGATGATCATCAGGATCAGGCCGAAAAGAACGAGCAGCCAGACGCCGCCGGAGCTGTTGGAATCTTGATTTGTCATGTCGGTCCTCACATTTCCGGCTGCAGTGCCTCGCGGTCGCGGCGGCCGGAAAGGGCCGTCAGGGCGATCTGGGAGCTTGGTCGTCGGCATCCGGTTCAGGCGACGGGGGCTTCGCCATCAAAAAGAATTTTATCGCAACCTAATAAATAGGATGTTATCTTTTTCGCCATGCGCAATCAAGACCCGGATAACGCCAGATTTGGCCAACTCGTTATATCAGTCGCGAGGCTGTGGCGGCGCGCGGCCGACAAGGCGCTCGACGATTGCGGCCTGTCGCACGCCACCGCCATGCCGCTGGTGATGCTGTCGCGGCTGGGCGACCATCTGCGCCAGGGCGTGCTCGCCGACCATCTCGGCTTCGAAGGGCCGTCGCTGGTGCGTATCGTCGACCTGCTGGTCGAGGAAGGACTGGTGAGGCGCGTCGAGGACGCCGCCGACAGGCGCGCCAAGATCCTGTCGCTGACCAATGCCGGGCGAAAGCGGGTGACCGAGATCGAGCGCCTGCTGGCGGTGCTGCGCGCCGATCTGCTGAGCGGTGTCGGCGCCGATGAATTGAAGGGCGCCGTGCTCCTGCTCGGCCGGCTGGAGGCGAAGCTGACGGGACCGGACGCCTGATCGGAAAAGGCTTCAGGCCAGCGGCTTCAGCTCCTGCGCGATGGTGACCAACAGTTCCGAGACGGTCGGATGGATGTGGACGGCGCGCGCCAGCGTGTCGACCGGGGCCTTGGCATACATGAGGTCGAGCACGCCGTGCACCGCCTCGTCGCCACCGGGGCCGAGCACCGAGCAGCCGAGGATTTGCCTGGTTTCGGCGTCGACCACGATCTTCATGAAGCCTTGCGTTTCGCCTTTCTCGACGGCCCGGCCGACACGGGTCATCGGCCGCTGGCCGACCAGCGCCCGGCGGCCGGTTTTCTTCACCGCCGCCTCGGTCATGCCGCAGCGGCCGAGCGGCGGATCGATGAACAGGCCGTAGGTCTCGATGCGGTCGCTGACCTTGCGAGGTTCGTTGTCGAGGAGGTTGGCGGCGACGATCTCGTAGTCGTTGTAGGAGGTGTGGGTGAAGGCGCCCTTGCCGTTGCAGTCGCCCATCGCCCAGATGCCGGGCACGCTGGTGCGCAACTGGTCGTCGACGACAACGAAGCCGCGCTTGTCGACTTCGACGCCGGCTTTGTCGAGGCCGAGATCGTCGGTGTTGGGCGTACGCCCCAGCGCCAGCAGCACGTGCGAACCGACGGCCGGCGGCTTGCCGGCCGAGAAGGTGACGGCGATGTCGTTCCCCTGTTTCGCGAAGCCGATGTCGCCGGCGCCGACATGGACGGTGACGCCTTCGTTTTCGAGGATCGACAGGATGGCGGCCGAGACGTCCTCGTCCTCGCGGCCGGTCAGGCGCGGGCTCTTTTCGATAACGGTGACTTCCGAGCCGAAGCGGCGGAACATCTGGGCGAATTCAAGCGAGATATAGCTGCCGCCGACCACCACGAGATGACGCGGCAGGACATCGAGGTCCATCATCGAAGAGTTGGTCAGGTAGTCGATGTCGTGGATGCCGGGCAGGTCGGGCACCGAGGCGCGGCCACCGGTGTTGAGGAAGATCTTTTCGGCGGTCAGAAGGTCGTCGCCGACGCGCACCGTGTTGGCGCTCTCGAAGCGCGCATGGCCGCGATAGAGCGTGCAGCCCTTCATGCCGGCGATCCATGTTTCCAGATTGCCGCGCGCGTCATTGGTGACCTTGTCCTTGCGCGCCTTGATCCTGGCATAGTCGACGCCAACCCGGCCGGAGAAGGTCACGCCATAGTCGGCGGCGCGGCGGGCCAGATGCGCGGCATAGGCGCTGGCGACCATGGTCTTGGTCGGCATGCAGCCGGTGTTGACGCAGGTGCCGCCGACGAGCTTGCGCTCGATCAGCGCCACGCTCATGCCGGCCGCGCTCAACCGGCCGGCCAGCGAAGGGCCGGCCTGGCCGGCGCCTATGACGATGGCGTCGAAGGCTTTCGCGGTCATGCCACCGCCGCCACGATCAGCAGCGCGCCGATGATCGCCACAGCGTCCTCGATCAGGGCTGCGGGAAGGTCCTTGCCGAAAGCAGCGGCCAGCCGGCCACGCACCGCCGCGCCGCCCAGCGTGCCGATGACGGCGCCGATGATGCCGGCAATCAGGCAGACGACGGTGGCGCCGCCGGCCGCGCCGATCACCGCGCCGGTCAAGGCGCCCATGACGATGCGGGCGCCGAATTGTTGCGGCACCTTGCGGCTCGGCGTCGACGGCAACTGGTCGGTGATGAGCTCGACAATGGCCAGGATGGTGAAGATGCCGACGGCGGCCCAATGGCCCATGAAACCAGCCCAGGTGCTGGCGACAGGCAGCCAGCCGAGATAGGCGCCCCAGGCGACAGCGGCCGGCGCGGTCATGGCGCGCAGACCGGCTACGACGCCGATCAGAAGTGCTAAGAGATAGAGCATGTTGATCCCCCTCGATCACCAGGCCGGATGGCCTTGAGACGGCAGGCTATCATAGGCCGTATATTTGGCCAGTACTTGCCCGGGTGCTTTTCTGCTCGCCGTAACTGTGCTTTGGAATGACCCCGAACGGAGGCATTGCCATGGCTGAGAGCGAGCGCGCGAAAATGGCGGCCGGCGAATGGTATACGTGCCTCGATGACGAGCTCGAGACGCTGCGCGGCATCGCCGCGGATGCCGTGTTCGAGCACAACACGCTGCCGCCCCGCCGGCGCGGTAATCTCGGCCCGGGCCTGCGGGCATTGCTCGGCGGCGTCGGCGAGGCCGCCCGCATCGAGGCGCCGTTACACTGCGCCTATGGCTTCAACATCTTTCTCGGCGACGGGGTCTTCCTCAATGCCGGCTGCACCATCCTCGACACGGCGCGTGTGCGGATCGGCAAGGGGACGCTGCTCGGGCCCAATGTGCAGATCTACTGCGCCGAGCATCACAGGCAAGCCGCCGGGCGGCAGGCCGGGCTGGAGATCGCGAGGCCGGTCGAGATCGGCGCCCATGCCTGGATCGGCGGCAGCGCCATCATCCTCGGCGGCGTCAGCATCGGCGAAGGCGCCATCGTCGGTGCGGGCGCGGTGGTGACGCGCGACGTGGCCGCCAACACGACCGTGGTCGGCAATCCGGCGCGGGTGATCAGACGGGGCTGATGCCAGGTCCTGCAAAACGGATTGTCGCTTCAAAACCGTCCTGCCGGTCGGTTGCGGGTGAATTCAGCGCGAGCGTCGCACCGATCTGCTGCAAGATACGACTGACAATAGCGAGGCCAAGGCCGGATCCTGAGACTCGGGTCGCTCCGCGCTCAAACCGTTTGACGAGTTCACTCGGCGCCGCAACCGCTGGACCATCGTTGATGACGCTGAGGCTGGATTCGTCCGTGCGCAGGATCACTTCCGCCCCTTCGGCGCCGTGTCGCAACGCGTTCTCGATGAGGTTGCGCAGGACGATCGCCAGTGCGTCGGTGTCGATGGCTGCATAAAGCTTGACCTGCGTCTCGAGGCGAAGGCGGCCCTTGTACGGGTCATGCCGTTCGAAGTCGGCGGCGACCAGTGCCGCTATCGCCGCGACATCGGTTGGCTTGCCCGCCACTGCCACTCCCGCGTCGGCTCGCGCCAGTTGCAGCAACTTTTCAGACAGGCTGGCGAGATCGTCGAGGGCCGCCTTGATCTGCCGTGGCCGTTTCCTGGCTGCTTCATGGGGAGATTCCGCGATCAACCGCTCCGTCTGGGCCAGCGCGCCCGCGATCGGCGTGCGCAATTCATGCGCGGCATTGGCCGTAAATTCCTTTTCGGCATCCAGTGCCATGTTCAACCGTTGCATCAGGCTGTTGACCGATCTGGCGATGGCGGCGAGTTCGGAAGGAAGCGCTTCGGCCTGGATGGGGGCCAGGTTGTCGCCGTGGCGGGCACTGATCTGCCTGCGCAAGCTGGCGATCGGTCTCAGCGAGCGCGCCAGGGTCAGCCAGGCAACAAGCGCACTTAACGGGATCAGGATCACCATCGGCACAAGGAAGCCGGTAGCGGCCTCGAATGTTTCCTCATCGCGGCGTGCGTCGAGTTCGGCGACCTGGACAAAGATTGTGCCGCTGACCGCCGGTTCGGTATAGACGCGCCACCCGGCCTCTTCAGAGAATCCCCCCGCCAATCGGCTGGTCAGCGGTGCGGCGGGAGCGCCGTAGGAGTGTATGAGGACGCGGCCGGTGCCATCGCGAACCTGAAAGATCATTCGGCCCCCGTCGTCATCGGGAACGGCTTCGGCCAGTCTGCGTGGCGCCTGTGACGCTTCGCGTCCAAACAAGTCGTCGATGACGAGCGGCAGGAGGCGACGCGCCGCCTCGCGCATCGAGTTGTCCATGGCCTCATTAATCTCCCTGTGCAGGGTGATGCTGCCGGTGGCCGCGGCAATCAGTCCGAACACGACCGTCACCAGAAGCAAGGACGTGACGAGCCGGCCAACAAGGCTGCCGGGAATTCTCATGGCGGCGCCAGACGGTAGCCTAGCCCCCTTACCGTGGTGAGGGCATCGCGGCCGATTTTCTTGCGCAGGCGGCTGACATAAACTTCGACGGTATTGCTCTCGATTTCGGCGCCGAAGGCATAGAGCGCATCCTCTATCTGGCCCTTACCGACCGTCATTCCAGGCCGGCGCAGGAACTGCTCAAGCACAGCCCATTCGCGCGATGTCAGCAAGGCTTCCGCGCCGCCGACGAAGACACGGCGGGCGGCATGATCGATTTCGATCGATCCGAGCCGGATCAGGGGGTTGGGGTTTCCCGCATAGCGGCGCGCGACGGCGGCGAGGCGCGCGGACAGCTCCTGGAGATCGAACGGCTTGACCAGATAGTCGTCCGCGCCGGAATTCAGCCCCTCTATCCGATCGGAAAGCTGATCGCGTGCCGTCAGGATGATGACGGGCGTATCGGTGCCCTTGCGGCGTAGCGCCTTCAGAAGCTCCAGGCCCTTGCCGTCCGGCAGGTGCAGATCGAGCAGAATAAGCTCGTAGGATACGACATGCAGGTGGTCGCCGGCTTGATCGAGGCTCATGCTCCAGTCGACGGCATGCCCGTCGGCGACGATATGATCGCGCACCGCTTCGCCAAGCACCAGGTCGTCTTCAATCAGCAGAACGCGCACCCTACCTCCGGTCTTGCAGCCCAGCGCTTCATGCGGCGCGAGGCTGACAGGAAGCTGAATGAAAGCCAATCGCTGCTTTTGAACGATAGAAAGTGTTCAGGTGGCTGTCAGCTTTCGCGGCCAGGGTTCGTGAGATCGGAATTGTCCGATGGAGAACCAAGATGAAAACCCTGATCCTGACGGCGCTGGCCATGACCGTTGCCGCGCCGGTCTTCGCCGCAGACAAGTGCGATGTACCCACCAACCAGTGGCAGCCGCGCGAGGCGTTGCAGAAGAAGCTCGAAAGCGAAGGCTGGAAGGTGCGCAGCATCAAGACCGAAAACGGCTGTTATGAAGCCAAAGCGCTGGACGCCAACGGCAAGAAGCTGGAAGCGGTGTTCAATCCCAAGACGCTCGCGCCGGTCGGTGCCGACTCCGACGACGGCTGATTGTGATGAACTCCGCTTTCTCGACCCGAGAAGCTTCAGTGAAGGTCTGGAGCTCTTACGTGCGCCTGTTTCACTGGTCGCTGGTCCTGTGCGTCGCGGTGGCGTGGCTGTCATCCGGCGAGATCAGGAAGGTGCATGAACTGGCCGGCTATTGTGCCGGCATATTGATCATCTCCCGGCTGATCGCTGGGCTGGCTGGATCCGGATACACGCGGTTCCGCCAGTTTGTGCGCGGACCGCGAAACGTCAGCCTCTATCTTGCCGATGTCAGGCACGGCCGGGAGCGGAGATATCTCGGCCACAATCCGGCTGGTGGCGCGATGGTCGTGGCGCTTCTGACCTGCGTTGCCGGAATTGCCCTGACCGGCTGGATGCAGACGACGGATGCCTGGTGGGGCGTTGCCTGGGTGGAAGACCTGCACAAGATCCTGGGGAATGGCATTCTGGCGCTGGTCGCACTTCACGTTGGAGGCGTGATCCTGGCCAGCCTGCGCCATGGTGAGAACCTTGTCAGCGCCATGATCACCGGCCGAAAACGGGCGCCGTCGCCGGAAGATTTGGCCTGACCACCGAGACCCCAAACGCTGGAGGGATGCCGCATCAGTGTGGCGTCCCTCCGGCATTCAGGATGCAAGTTCGTTCGCCATGCGTGCGTCCTGACAGGGCCGCTTCGAGAATTCGCGCCGGTACTGCACCGGCGATGTCCTTACTCTCGCGGCAAAGTGCTGGCGCAGCGAGGCGGCACTGCCGAAGCCGGCCTCGAAGGCGATCGTGTCCATCGGCTTGTCCGTCGTCTCCAGCAATCTCTGCGCCAGCGTGATGCGCTGGTCGGCCAGCCAGTCGCCGAAGCTGGTGCCTGTCGTCTTCTGGAAGCGGCGCGTGAAGGTGCGGCGCGTGAGGCCTGCCGCCTCGGCCACACTGTCGAGACTATGGGCCTCACCGAGCGACGCGCGGACCGTGTCGAGCGCCTGGGTGAAGCGGTCGGCCGTTGAACTCGGCGCCACCGGCCGTTCGATGAACTGCGCCTGTCCGCCCTGCCGGTGCGGCGAGAGGACAATGTGCCGGGCAAGCCGCAATGCCGCCTCGGCGCCGTAGCGGGCGCGCAGGATATGCAGGCAGCAGTCGAGCCCGGCGGCGACGCCGGCGGAGGTGACGATATCGCCATCGTCGACATAAAGAACATCCGCGTCGACCGAAATGTCGGGGTGCAGCGCCTGCAACTGGTCGGTATAGGCCCAATGCGTGGTGGCCTTCCTGCCGGACAGGAGGCCGGCGGCGGCGATGGCGAAGGTGCCGAGGCACAAGCCGACGATCAGTGCGCCGCGCCGGTGCGCGCGACCGAGCGCGTCCTGGAATGGCCTGGTCAGGGGCGCCTCGAGATCCTTCCAGCTCGGAATGATGACGATATCGGCGCCGTCGATCGCGGACAGCCCGTGCGGCACCAGGATGCTCAGCCCGGCATCGGTCTGGATCTGTCCCTGTTCGAGGCCGCAGACACGGAAGTCGAAGCGCGGCAGGCCGAGCCTTGTGCGGTCCGCGCCGAAGACAAGGCACGGTACGGAGAGATGGAACGGGCTTATGCCGTCGAAGGCAAGCACGGCGATGATCGGAGCGGTCATGGGCATTTTCCGGATGGGATTGCGGATTGTCCCAATTCTTTCGAATGATGTCAATCGGGCCACTTTTGGGGCGACGGTAAGCAGCCTATTTTCGGGTCATCCAATTCAAGTCTTGAGAGGAAGCACCATGTCTGACCCAGCCAACACCACGCCGCGCCGGGCGCTCGTCGTTATCGATGTTCAGAACGATTATGATGGCGGCAGCCTCGCCATCCAGCATCCGCCGTTCCGCGACAGCATCGTCAATGTGGCGCGCGCCATGGACGCCGCTGCCGCTGCCGGCATCAAGGTCGTGGTCGTCAAGCAGATGGCGCCGGAGACCTCGCCGATCTTCGCCAGGGGCAGTCATGGCGGCGAGTTGCATCCCGAGATCGCCAGGCGTGCCCGCGACCATTATGTCGAGAAGGTCCTGCCTTCGGCCTTCACCGGTACGGACCTTGAAGCATGGCTGCGCGCCAATGCCATCGATACGATCACGGTGGTCGGCTACATGACGCATAATTGCGACCTGTCGACCATCATCCATGCCGTTCATATGGGCTTTGCGGTGGAGTTCCTGTCGGACGCGACGGGTTCGGTGCCTTACGCCAACAGCGCCGGCTATGCCTCGGCCGAGGAGATCCACCGCGTGGTCACCATCATCCTGCAGTCGCGCTTCGCCGCCGTGCTCAAGACCGCCGAGTGGGTCGACTGCCTGAAGACAGGCGCCTTGCCCGAGCGCGATACGATCTACGCGTCAAACCAGCGGGCGCTGGCACGCAGCGCCGCTTAGAGGATGCTAAAAAAAAAGGGGCGCCGCATCGCTGCGGCGCCCTTTCTGTTGTCGAGACAAGAAGATCAGAACAGGCCTTCGATCTGGCCGGCCTCGTTGAGGAAGATCTTTTCCGAGGACGGCGCCTTGGGCAGGCCGGGCATGGTCATGACCTCGCCGCAGATGATGACGACGAAGCCGGCGCCCGCCGAGAGCCGGACCTCGCGCACCGGCACGGTGTGGCCAGTCGGCGCGCCGCGCAGGTTCGGGTCGGTCGAGAAGGAGTACTGGGTCTTGGCCATGCAGACCGGCAGATTGCCGAAGCCGGCGTCTTCCCAGGCCTTGAGCTGGTCGCGCACCGACTTGTCGGCGATCGCTTCCGAGCCGCGATAGATGCGCTGGACGATAGTGTTGACCTTCTCGAACAGCGGCATGGCGTCGGGATAGAGCGGCGCGAACTGCGAGGCGCCGGATTCGGCCAGCGCCACCACCTTGTTGGCGAGGTCCTCGATGCCGGCCGAGCCGTTGGCCCAGTGCTTGCACAGGATCGCCTCTTCGCCCATCGCGGCGACATAATCCTTGAGCGCCTGGATTTCGGCGTCGGTGTCGGAATAGAAGTGGTTGATGGCGACCACCGCCGGCACGCCGAACTGCTTCACGTTCTCGATGTGGCGGCCGAGGTTGGCGCAGCCCTTCTTCACCGCCTCGATGTTTTCCTTGCCGAGGTCTTCCTTCTTGACGCCGCCATTCATCTTCATGGCACGCACGGTGGCGACGATGACGGCCGCCGCCGGCTTCAAGCCCGCCTTACGGCACTTGATGTCGAAGAACTTTTCAGCACCAAGGTCGGCGCCGAAGCCGGCTTCGGTGACGACGTAGTCGGCGAGCTTCAGCGCGGTCGTGGTGGCGACGACCGAGTTGCAGCCATGCGCGATGTTGGCGAACGGGCCGCCATGCACGAAGGCCGGATTGTTTTCCAGCGTCTGCACCAGGTTGGGCTGCATGGCGTCCTTGAGCAGAACGGCCATGGCGCCGTCTGCCTTGAGGTCGCGGGCGTAGACCGGCGTCTTGTCGCGGCGGTACGCGACGATGATGTCGCCGAGGCGCTTTTCAAGGTCCTTGAGATCGGTTGCGAGGCACAGGATCGCCATGACTTCCGAGGCCACGGTGATGTCGAAGCCGGCCTCGCGCGGATAGCCGTTGGCGACGCCGCCGAGCGAGCAGATGATCTCGCGCAGCGCGCGGTCGTTCATGTCCATGACACGGCGCCAGGCGACGCGGCGCGTGTCGATGCCGAGTTCATTGCCCCAATAGATATGGTTGTCGATCAGCGCCGAAAGCAGATTGTGCGCCGTGGTGATGGCGTGGAAGTCGCCGGTGAAATGGAGGTTCATGTCCTCCATCGGCACGACCTGCGCGTAGCCGCCGCCGGCAGCACCACCCTTGACGCCGAAATTCGGGCCGAGCGAGGCCTCGCGAATGCAGACGATGGCCTTCTTGCCGATCCGGTTCAAACCGTCGCCGAGGCCGACCGTGGTGGTGGTCTTGCCTTCGCCCGCCGGCGTCGGGTTGATGGCGGTGACCAGGATCAGCTTGCCGTCCTTGTTGCCCTTCACCGACTTGATGAACTCGGCCGATATCTTGGCCTTGTCGTGGCCATAGGGCAGGAGGTGTTCGGTCGGAATGCCGATCTTCTGGCCGATCTCCTGGATCTGCTTCTTCTTGGCGCCGCGCGCGATCTCGATGTCGGACTTCACTTCGGCCATGACGGCTTTCCTCTGGATTGGTCGGTGGAGGGGACGGGGTTGATTTCTAGAGCAGTTCACCGTTTCAGGGAAACGGCGATCTGCTCCAACTCTTTGTTTCGACGCAATCCCGGACGGAAAACCGCTTCACACTTTTCCTGGAATTGCTCTGTGGCAAGAAGGCTGGAACCGGACGCGCGGGCATCTAACCCTGTCGCTGCCGTGGCGTCAACTTTCATGCAACTATGTTTCCTATAGAGAAAATTCCTCTGCGGCCGGCCGACCGTTCCCCGGTTGTTTCTGGCTCCGCTTGCCGCGCCGTATAGAAGCCAGAGCGGGGGCGCTTCCGCCGTCTCAAAACAGCCGCACAATGCACGGAATGCGACAGAGGCCACGGCGCAAATCCGCCATCGCCTGGCTAAGGCGCATCGCGCTTTAGCCTTTTGTTTTTATGCATGTCGTTGTCCAAAAACCGGGACCACTCTTGGGCGACATGCATTGTGTCCGAGCGGCCTACTGCGTCAGCACGTTGCTGATTTCGACCATGTTGGAGCGTACCCGCAGCACATAGAAGCCCATGGTCGTCAGATGCGTCGGCAGCAGCCAGCCGTCCTCGCGGCCATTGGCGATGATGAAGGGCTGGATCTTCAACGCGGAGACGAACTGCGCGTCCATCGTGTCCCACAGGCTCTGCAGGTGCTTTTCCTTGATGACGTCCTCGAAGTCGGCCTGCGCACCCTTCATCAGCCCGTAATAGGCGTAAAGCTGGCCATAGGCGAACCAGTAGCGGTCGTCGGCGCGGAAGTCGAACCAGCCGTTGTTGTGGTTCTCGGCGCGTTCCTTGAGGATGGCCGAGGTCGAGCCGATGTCGCTGGCGATGCGATCGATATATTGCTTCAGATTGTCGGCACGGGCATCGAATGTGGCCTGGCAGGTTGCGAGCCGGGCATTGAACGAACGCAGCTTGCGCACCGCGTCGCGATAGTAGCTCGGCGTCGGCGTCTTGGGGCCGAACGGATTCAGGCCGAAATACCAGGTGTATTCGTCGAACTGCAGATTGCCGCGCGCATCCTGCAGATCGGAGTCGATCTGCGAGGTGGTGCGCACACGGCCGAGATTGTCGGCAAGCTCGGTCGCCGTGCGGCGCACCGCCTGGTTGATGCCGCGCTGGAAAGAGGCCTTGTTGTCCATCCACGGCGTGTCGTCCCAGTTTATGCCGAACAGGCCGAGCTTGTAGAGGATCATCGACGAGATCCAGGCATTCTGGTTGACATTGAAATCGGTCAGGTCCGCGGCCACCTGGGCGATGCCGGAGTTGCCGCAGGTCTTGGCGGTATCCGTGCCGGTGCCGGCGGCCACCTGCTCGCCGGCGGAGACGTTGCGCTTTTCGAACGTGTAGGCGTCCGGATAGTTGGGGTTGAAATTGTTCCACCATTGCGTGGCGTAGAAGAAGTTGGCGTAGAGCCCGATCAGCACCAGCAACGCCAGGCCGACCACCGCCTTGAGGATCCAGCCACGTTGCGTGTACCAGCGGCCGACCCACATGAACGGCCACAGGATGACGCCGATCAACAGGCCGATGCCTCGGCCGATCCACTGGAAAATCCTGGTGAAGAAGTTCACGACCGGATCGAGCATGGCAATGTCACCCCTCAAAGCATGATGCCCGGAAGTTCCAGACTTCCTGGGTAACATCATGCGCCGAAACAATAAGTCTGAACGAAATGACGGTCATTTCGTTCTAGTCAGTCAGACCATAGAGGCGCGCGCGGAACGCCACCTTGTCCTTCAAATATGTGGTTTTCAGAACGTCCACAACATGCGATCGCCAGGCGTCGCTGAAGCCTTCGTAATCCTTGTAGAAGCCGTCCTTGTTGAAGATGTAGCGCGAGACGAAGTCGGTCGGCACGAAATCCGAAATCAGCCGGTTGGTCAGCCAGGCATCGGGATGGCCGGGCTTGGCGCGGATCACCAGGAAGCGCTGCCGGGGCGGCACATCCTCGATCTTGAGGTGGCCGAACTGGGCGATCTCGCGCTTGGCGGCGTTGAGGAAGGGGAAATTGCCGTCCCTGGTGATGAGGTCGGCATGGCTCTGGATCCAGGTCTGCAGCCAGACCTTGTCGGTGTCGGTCAGATTGCGGTTGGGTTCGGCATCGCGGATCAGCGCGCGAACCACCATCTCGGCGCGATGCTCCAGATAGCCGGAGGCCTCGATCCAGGAGGCGCGCGGCAGTTCAATGCGTCCGGTCGCGGCCAGGAACTTGAACACCTTGTCGGCGTCATTGATGGAGAGATAGCTCACCTGCCACGGCCGCGAGCGGCGGAAGCCGGGGGCGGCGGGATCGCTGATCACCGTCGTCATGTCGGGGTCGACAAAGACATAGAGACCGCCGAAATGGCTGGTCCAGTAGGCGTTGTGGCGGAAGATCACCTGGTCGGGCACCAGCGCGTTCTCTCTGATGTCGCCGCAGACCTTGGCAAGCTCCACCATGCGGGTCAGCATGGCGTCGTCACGCCAGGCATCGGGCTCCTGCTTCAGCCGGTCGACCAGCTTGCCGAGTTCGGCGGCCTTGCCCAGCACATCCTCGGCCGACAGCACCTTGAACTCGACCTGGTTGATCGACAGCAGGTCCTCGATGTCGTTGACCTTGGGAACGGAATCCTCGATCTCGCCGTAGATGACGTCCTTGATGGTCAGCGCGTCGATGGCGCGCTGGTTCGCGGTCATGAACTCGAACATCAGTTGCGAGGTGTTGGAGAACGCCGTGTGCACCACCGGCAGGCCGATCTGCGACGGCGTCAGGATGATGAAGCGGCGATTGACCTCGTTGGGGTCGAGATAATCATAGTCGCCGCATTCCTCGGCGATCTCGGGCGAGAAGCCGGTGCGGTCGATCTGGAAACTTTTGAGCTTTGTCGGCTTGAGGCCGAAGGCGGCCAGCGCCTTGTTGTAGCGCTCGATGAGATGCGGCTCGTCGACGGTGAGCAGCCGGCCGTAGATGAGGTCGTTGTCGCGGAGGAGATCGGTTTTTTTGCTCACTATTCCTTCTCCCCGTTCACGGGGAGAAGGTGCCCGAAGGACGGATGAGGGGCGCGGGCTTCCCTTCTCCCCCTGTGGGAGAAGGTGGATCGGCGCGCAGCGCCGAGACGGATGAGGGGTGTTGGCCGGAGTACCGCGGGTGCCAAGCTGGAACACCCCTCATCCGTCGCCTTCGGCGACACCTTCTCCCACAAGGGGAGAAGGGGGCGTCGACGCTTTTCACGCATTCCACAGCCCCTTCTTCTTCATCTCCTCCATCTCGCGCGCCGCCCGCTCGCGCAGCCTCGCGTCGCGCAGCAGCTTTTCCACCGCGGCGTCGTCGGACTTGTCGGAATAGCGGAATTCGGAATCGGCGTAGCGGTTGATCTCCTGCATGACCATGTCAAGCGAGAACGGTCCGCGCAGTTCCTCGATCATGGCTTTCTTGTCGTCATAGCTCTTGTGCATGAAGGCTTCCGGCTTCTCGAACCAGTCGTCGGGAAGCTCGATGTCCATGGCGCGCATCTTGATGGCGTCGGTGACGTTCTTGATGGCGCGGCCGGTAAAGCGCGGCTCGGCGTCCTTGATCAGGTGCAGATAGGTGCCGATGTCAGCCATCGTTTTTGGCGCGCCGTTTTCCTTCATGTAGCGCTCGTAGACCTTGATCAGCCCATCTTCCCTTGGCTTCTCATGTTCCTCATAGGCCTCCTCGACAGCGCGCTGGATTTCCTGCGCGGCGTAGAGCTTGTGGTCGCCGAGCGGGATCTTGTGGTTCTTGCCGGCGAGCAGCACGAAGATGTCGATGTAGTCGTCGCGGGTCTGCGGTCCGTCGACCAGCCAGCGGGCGCCGGCGCGCTGGCGCAGGGCATCGTCGACATTCTCGGGATAGTTGGAGAACATGCCGAAGGAGCAGTTGCCGCGCACCACGGTGGCAGCACCCGCGAAGGCATCCATCAGGACGCCCGTGATTTCCTGCTGGCCGGCCGAGGCGCGGTCATCGGAGCGGCGCGCCGCCACCTGGTCGATATCGTCGATGGTGCCGAAGCCGATGACGCGCGGATTGAGCACGTTGTTGATGAACTGGCGGCAGTTCTGGCCCGATTTGCCCTGGTAGGACGAAATCTGGTCGACGCCGAAATTCTCGTAGGCGAAGGGGTAGCCGGCGACCTGGCAGTAATCATTGACGAGGCCGGCGATCATCTGGATCAGCGTCGTCTTGCCGGTGCCGGGCGCGCCGTCGCCGATGAAGGTGAACAAGAAGCCGCCGAGTTCGACGAAGGGGTTCAATTCGCGCTCGAAATCATAGGCCATCAGCATCTTGGCGAGCTTGACCGACTGGTACTTGGCGATGTGGTTGCCGACGACCTCTTCCGGCTTCTTGAAGGTCATCACCAGCGGTTTGGAACGCTTGCCGGGCGCGACGTCGAAACCGTCGAGGGTGAAATCATCGGCGTCTATGCGGATATGGGCGTTCTCGAACGGTCCGATGCCGTCGAAGCGGCCCTTGCGCGCCAGAAGCCCGTCGATGGCGACGCGGGCGAAGGCGCGCGCCCTGGTCATCAGGTCGGTATCGTCCGAGGCGCCCGTAATCGCCTTGTCGAGGCCGGCCAGGATCGACTTCACCGCGTCCTGCGGCGTGTCGAACAGGAAGTCGGGCTCCGCAATGTCGTTGGGCGCCTCGCCATCGCTGGCGATCAGCTGGAACAGATAGGAGGACAGGCTGAAGGCGGCTATGTAGGCCGAGGCAGCAAGCAGCTTCTTGAAGGTCGCGGCGTCATCGCCTTCCAGCGGAGCGCGTACGTTCCTGGCCTGCAGGCTTTCAAGATCGGAGCCCTCGGCGAAAACATCGGACACGGCGAGTGCTATCGCCGTGCCGCGCCGGGCGCGGAACAGGAGCGTGTGCTGCGCGATGGTCAGCAACTGGTCGTCGGGGTGGACAGCGGCCACGGTCTTGGCCAGCTCGACCTCGCGCGTGCGGCGCACCGATCCGACCGAGACGGTGGAGACGAAGCGGCGATTGGTCCCTGCGAGCGCCGTTCCGGATTCGCGCGAGGGGTCCTCCAGCACGACGATGCGGGTGATGAAGCTCTGCGCCATGGCGCGGTGCTTTTCGACGGCTGCTTCCGGGATGGTGGTCAGGCCGGTGTCCATGAAGGGTGCTCCGTGGTGTGACGGTCAGACATCTGAGATGACCTGTCCGTTGGACAGGATGTGGACCTTGTAGCCGCCGAAGATCTTCTGCGCCTCGCCGGCGGCGTAGAGCGCCTGGTAGGCCTCGTGCGGGATCAGCGCGTGATTCTCGTAGCTCGACACGCCCTGGCGTGCGGCCTCCAGGTCATCGGTGTTGATGAAGAATTCCTGCGTCGTCTTCTCGCTCGAGAACAGGCCCTTGCGGCCGGGTTTCTCGCCCTTGGAATAGACCTCCTGGATTGTCCAGGTCAGCAGCCAGGCATTCTCCGGCTTGCGCACCTTCGCCAGCACCTCGGTCACTGTCGAATTGTTGTCGGTAATGCCCGAGGAATAGAAGGGGCCGAGCACGACGCGGCGCAACTGCTTGGGATGCAGAGGCTCGAAATCCTTGTCGAGATTGACCGCGATCGTCGCCGGGGACAGCGTGTAGGCCGAGTTCTTCTCGGTGAAATCGTCGAAGCGATGGGCAAGCTCGGGGTTGAGCAGGCCATCGACTGGTAGCGGAATATCGACCTTTTCATTGAGCTTGCCACTCCGGTCGACGAGCTGGCGGATCATCGCCTCGGAGGAATCCTCAACCGTCACCATGTAGACCAGCGGCAGGTTGGCGCTGCCGTCGAACGTCGCCCAGTGGACGAGGTAGTAGGGCCGGGCAGTCTTTGGGTTGACCGAGACCTTGACGGTCTGCGCCAGCGTGAACGGCCCGAAAGTCTGCTCGCTCTTGACGTCCTCCAGATAGAGCCGCTCGGCCATCGACTTCTGCAGCGCCTCGGGGAATTCCTTGCGGCGCAGGATGAAGTCGGCCATCTCCTCGCGCAGTTCGCTGGCCTGCGGAATGTTGGCGAGCCGCGCGTCGGCCTGGCGGCGGTCGTTCTCCAGCTCGAGCAGATTCTGGAAGACCGGAAAACCGCTTTCGGCGCGCGAGATGCGGAACGTGTCCATGAAACCCAGCCGGTTGCGCCAGCAGGCGAAGGACTTGTCGAGCCGGGCGATGTACTCCGCGACGATCTTGGCGACGATGCCGTGCCGGTAGAGCGGCGAGCGGTCGTCGCGCATGAACACTTCCAGCCCGCTGAGCGCGGCCGTGATCGCCGAGAAGTACCGCGCCGCCGCGTCGTTTTCGGGGGTCATGCTATTGGCCCTGGGATTGTCGCACCGGTGCGCGCGGCAATTACGACTGCACGTAATTGGCCGAATTGTGCTTCTTCATCACCTCGTCGAAGCGGCGGGCGAAGGCATCGTCGGCGAGTTTCTTGCGGCGCTGGATGTCGGCGCTCGCCACCATGTTCTTCTCGTGCATCTCCAAGAGATCGCCGATGTGCTTCTGCGAGGCGGCGCCGATGCCGGCCATGGTTTCCTCGGCCGTCGTGTCGACCTGGCTGCCCAGTGTGTTGATCTTGTGGGCGACGTCCTGCTGCGCGGCGGTCTTCAGCGAATCCTCCAGCGCCTTGTAGAGCACGATGCGCTGCTCGGTATCGATGGTCAGCTTGTTGATCAACGTCGACTGGGCGGCAATCTGGTTGTTGAGCGAATCGACGAAGGTCTGGAACATCGAGGTGTAGCGCTCGAGCGTCTGGCTCTCGGCCAGCAGTTCCTGCTCCTTGGCCTGCTTTTCATTATATTCGGTGGCGAGCTTGGAGCGATCGCCTTCAAGCTGGGTGCGGTCCTTCTGGGTGGTCGAAGCGGCGATCCTGTTTTCGATGTCGAGCAGCATCGGATTGAGCTCCTCGATGCGCTTCTGCACGGCTTCCAGATTGGACATGGTGATCTTGCGCCGCTCGATGACCTGCGAAAGGCTGGTCTCCGAGGTCTTGTAGCGCTGGTCGAGCACTTCCTTCTGCGCCTTCAGGATGCCGACGATGGTGTCGGATTTGGCCAGCAGTTCCTGCAGGTTGCCGGCCAGCGACATGTTGCGCACGCGGTCGGTGCGCATGCGCTGCTTGCGCTGCGCCGAAAAGATGCCGACGAAATTTTCCCAGCCCGAATAGTTCTTCATGCTCTCGAATTCGGCGCCGAAGACGTTGGTGGCGTCCTCCAGCCCGATGATCAGGTCGGCGATGTTGCCTTCCATGACCTTCTGTTGCTTCAGCACATCCTGGATGCGGGCGTTCTCGATGTCGAAATTGGCGTCGCCGATCTTCTTGTCGGCGGTGGCGAGCGTGTCGAGCACGGTGCCGGACTGCTCGATCTTGGAGCGCATGTCCTGGACGACCTGCTTGGTCTTGGCAATTTCGGCATCGAAATTCTGCAATGTCGCCATAAGGGCCTCCCGCTTCGACATCAGGTCGCTGATTGCGAACAGCGGCGAATATATGTGGGGCGTCAGGGGATTGAAAGACGTGAAGACAACGGTGGCCGGAAAACAAAAAATCCGGCAGCGCCCTTGAAAGGCAATGAAGCCGTGGTCATGGCGTGATTAGGCTATGAGCCTGTTCAAGTTCAGCTGTCTTTGAACTTTCGTGCCGGCAAAGCAATCAGTGCATGCGGATGTCCGCGGCCCTGAAACCTGACGACAATTGGCCTGTTATGGCCGCTCAGGGCTTGGGGTCGGCCTTGAGATAGGCGATGACGTTGGCGATGTCGTCGTCGTTGGTCAGGCCGCCGAAAGCCATCCTGTTGCCGGGTACCTTCAGCCTTGGCGCCTTGAGGTATTCTGCAAGGTTCGCCTCGTCCCAGACCAGGCCGGCGGCGCCGGCGTTTTTCATGGCGTCCGAATAGTGGCCAAGAAAACTCTCTGCGGTTCCCGCCGTGCGCCCGACGACGCCCATCAGATGTGGGCCGACCTTGTCGCGGTCGCTCGCCGCCTCGTGGCAGGCGATGCAGCGGTTGAAGACATGTTTGCCCGCCACGGGGTCGCCGCCGGCGTGAGCGGCAATAGATGAGGCAAGGAGAAGGATGCTGGCTGACGCGATGGTGCGAAGCATGGCTGACCCCGGGGAGTTCTGGCTGGCAGCCTTCTTAAGACCCAGGCCTTAACAAACGCTGCATCGCGGCATCGGGGAGGGCGTCGGCACCTGATCGTCAGGCCTGTTGCGCCAGGTCGCGGCGCAGGAAATCGTGCAGCCGATCCACAGCGGCCGTGGTCGATAGCGGGTTCCGCAGGATGCCGATTTCCAGATCCGGCAGCACCGGAAGCCCTTCATTGGAGCCGATGACGCGCAATGAAGGCGGCACGCTGCGCTGTGCCAGGCCGGCGACCGCGAGCCCGGCCTGAACGACCGCGATCAGGCCGAGCAAAGAGGCGCTGGAATAGGTGCAGCGATAGGACCGGTCGGCTTCGCCAAGCGCTTGCAGGACATTTATCCGGGCGGCGCATCCCGGCTCGAACAGGGCGACGGGCAGGGGATCGCTTTCCCAGGCGACATGGTTAGGCGAGGCGACCCAGACGAAGCGCTCCAGCCGGATCACATCCAGCGGCTGATCCGGCAACCGGGTGACGATCGCCAGATCGAGCCCGCCATCCGCCAGTGTCTTCACCAGCGCGGTGGATTGCTCGCAGATCAGTTCCACCGTGACCAGCGGATGATCCTCGGCAAAGCGCGACAGCACGGGAGGCAGAAGGAAGGCGGCATAGTCGTCCGGTACGCCAAGGCGCACGCTGCCCGTTTCCTTTGGCCGCGTGACGCTTGCCCATGCCTCGTCCGACAGCTTCAGCAGCCGTCGCGCATAGATGAGGAAATCCTCGCCGATGGCGTTGGGGGTGACCGTTCGCGGCCCCCTGACGAGAAGCTGGTTGCCCACCATCTCCTCCAGCCGCTGCATCTGCATGCTGACCGCCGACTGGCTGCGGCCAATGCGCGGCGCGGCATTGGACAGGCTGCCGCTTTCAACGACGGCGACGAAGGTTCTCAGCAGATTGAGGTCGAGCGGGGCTGCCATGTTGCCATCAGCATATCGAATAGCATGTTCCAAATCTATTCGCTTGTTTGAAGGCGATGCCGCTGGCCTGATGAGCCCGATCCGCTCGAGGGAACTTTGATGAAGGACCTGCCAACTGCCCGCTTCCCCGCCGCCAGCCTGGCGGTGGCGATGACGATCGCCGGAACGGTCGGCGCCTTCGTCACGGAATCGGGGCTACATCCCGTGACCGTGGTTTTCTGGCGGTGCGTGTTCGGCGCGATGTTCCTGGCTGCATGGTGCCTGCTGCGCGGCTATCTGCCGGACCGGACATTGTCACCGTCGCGGCTTTTGCTTGCAGCGCTTGCCGGGGCCTGCATGGTGCTGAGCTGGACCGCCTTCTTCGCGGGCTTCGCCATGACCTCGATCGCCACGACGACGATCGTCTATCACGTCCAGCCCTTCTTCGTGGTCCTCATCGGCGTGGTTTTTCTCAAGGAGCGGATCTCGACCGATCAGATATTGTGGATGCTCGGCGCCTTCCTTGGCGTCGTGCTGGCCAGCGGGTTGGTGGTTTCGCATGCGCAGGCCAGCGCCGGATGGGCGCTCGGCATCGCGCTGACGCTTGGCGCCGCGCTGCTCTATGCGGTGGCCACGATCCTTGCCAAGGGCCTCGGCCAGCAGCGTGCGGAGATCACCGTGCTTTGCCAGACGGTCGTCGGCATCGTCATGCTCGCGCCGTTCGCCGGCATCGGCGAGCCTGTACCGGTGCATGCGTGGGGTTGGCTGGTCAGCATCGGCGTTGTTCACACCGGCATTGCCTATGTGTTGATGAACGCCGCCTTTCCGCGCCTGACGACGCCGGTGATCGGCATCATCACGTTTGTCTATCCGGTCGTCGCCATCATCATCGACTGGGTTCTCTACGCGCATCCGCTCAGACCGGCACAGGCGGCCGGCATGGTGCTGATCGCGGTGGCGACGCTTGGCGTACGGCTCGGCTGGCGGTTTCCAATGCGGCGGGCCTCGGCGGCCTGAGCGGGCTCAAGCCCTGGTGAAGCCGATGAAATCGTCGGGCGCGGCGCGGCCCATCTCTTCCTCCCAGTGGCGACGGCAGAGCGACACGTAGACGTCCTTGCCGATCGCCACCTGTTCGCCTTGCCGCGCCACCTTGCCGTCGGGGCCGAGGCGCACCACCATCGTCGCCTTGCGGCCGCAGCGGCAGATGGTGCGCACCTCGCGCAAATCGTCGGCGATGGCGAGCAGCGCGCGCGAGCCGGAAAACAGCTTGCCCTGGAAATCGGTGCGCAGGCCGTAGCACATGACCGGAATGTTGAGCCGGTCGGCGATGCGGGCAAGCTGCCACACCTGCTCCTCCTCGAGGAACTGGGCCTCGTCGACAAAGACGCAATGCACCGGCGTGTGCCCGTGATGCTCGGCGACGCGGGCATAAAGGTCGTCGCCGTCGCGGAACATCTCGGCCTCGGTCTCCAGGCCGATCCGAGACGAGATCAGGCCGCTGTTCCCCTTACGGTAGTGGCCGGCGACGAACAGCATCGTGGTCATGCCGCGCTCGCGGTAATTGTAGGACGCCTGCAGCAGCATCGTCGTCTTGCCGGCATTCATCGTCGCGTAGTTGAAGTAGAGCTTGGCCATGCCACTCTTTAAGCCGACTTGGCGCCGCGCGGGGAGGGGCGCCGGCCGCATTCCCCTGAAAAAGCCCGCCTGCTTCTGAAAAGATGGCTCCCTTGAAAAGGATGCTGCCACGACAAAAGCGTCAACCGTGTCGCTGATTGGCCAGTCCGCGCCGTTGATCGTGATTGCCTTGACGCTTGAAACCGCACCAGAATGGTGTTTGGCTGACGAAACAAGGCGGGCTGAGAAACCGTAACTACGCTTCGCCAAAGAATCACAATGGGAGACTGACTATGTCGCGTATGAATTCCTTCGTCGCCGGCCTCGGCCTGGCGGCTTTGTTGTCCACGAGCGCCGCCTATGCCGGCGATGCGGCAAGCTGCAAGGCTGTCCGCCTTTCCGACGTCGGCTGGACCGATATCCAGGCGACCACCGGTCTCGCCTCGGTGCTGCTCACCGCGCTCGGCTACGAGCCGCAGACGATCCAGCTTTCGGTGCCGGTTACCTATGCATCGCTGAAGAACAAGGACCTCGACGTCTTCCTCGGCAACTGGATGCCGTCGATGACCAACGATATCAAGGACTACACCGCCGACGGTTCGGTCGAAACCATCAGCCAGAACCTGGCCGGCGCCGGCTACGGCATCGTCGTGCCGACCTATGTCGCGGATGCGGGCGTCAAGTCGCTCACCGATCTGGGCAAGTTCAAGGACAAGTTCAACGGCAAGATCTACGGCATCGAAGCCGGCAATGACGGCAACCGCATCATCCTCGACATGATCAAGAACCCGAAGGACAATCTGGGCGGGTTCGAACTGGTCGAGTCCTCGGAAGCCGGCATGCTGACGCAGGCCGAGCAGTCGATGAAGAACAATGAGTGGATCGCCTTCCTCGGCTGGACGCCGCATCCGGTGATGGGCGCCATGAAGATCACCTATCTCGACGGCATGGGCGACAGCGGCTTCGGCGCCGCCACCGTTTCGACCAATGTGCGCAAGGGCTACACGACCGAGTGTCCGAACGTCGGCAAGTTCGTCGCCAACCTGAAGTTCAATCTGGACATGGAAGGCGAGATGATGGACGCGATCCTCAAGGGCGGCGACGCCCAGAAGGTGGCGACCGACTGGCTGAAGAAGCATCCCGACGCGGTTGCCCCCTGGATCGCCGGCGTGACCACCTTCGACGGCGGCGACGCGGCGGCGGCAATCAAGACCGCGCTTGGAAGCTGAGCCGACTGTGATTTCGGCATAGCCGAAAATTCAAGGGCAGCCATTCTGGAAAAGGCTGCCCTTTTTCATATGCTGTGAGAAGATGACGCAGCGACAGCGCAGGCCGAGGGCAGGGCGGTCTCGTGCAGGAGAGGGGCGATATGGATCCGATTTCCAAATTCCTGGTCGACTACAAGATCCCCATCGGACCGTGGGGCAAGGCTTTCTTCGGCTTCCTGACCGATCATTTCGACACTGTGTTCAGGGCCTTTTCAAACGGGCTGAATTTCATCCTGGACGGGCTGGTCAATATCCTGCTGATGGTGCCGCCGGTGCTGCTTGCCCTGCTCATCGCCATTGTCGCCTGGCTTCTGCAGCGCTCGCGGCCGCTGGCCATCGGCGTCTTCCTCGGCCTGATCTTCATCATCAACCAGAATCTCTGGAAGCAGACGGTG
Organism: Mesorhizobium comanense; assembly: GCF_005503535.1. Lineage (GTDB taxonomy): Bacteria > Pseudomonadota > Alphaproteobacteria > Rhizobiales > Rhizobiaceae > Mesorhizobium > Mesorhizobium comanense. The sequence goes on from NZ_SCNN01000010.1 coordinate 165,639, forward strand.
CAGACGCTGGTGCTGGTTGTCGCGGCCGCCGCCATGGCGATGGCCATCGGCGTGCCGCTCGGCATCTGGGCGGCGCACAAGCCAAAGGTCTACCGTGTCATGCTGCCGGTACTGGACCTGATGCAGACGCTGCCGACCTTCGTCTACCTGATTCCGGTGCTGACGCTGTTCGGCCTCGGCAATGCGCCGGGCCTCATCGTCACCATCATCTTCGTCATCCCGACCGCGGTCCGGCTCACCCATCTCGGCGTCGTCTCGGTGCCGAAGTCGATCGTCGAGGCCGGCGAGGCGTTCGGCGCCACCAAGCGGCAGCTGTTGTGGAAGGTGGAACTGCCGTCGGCGCTGCCCACCATCATGGCGGGACTGACCCAGTCGATCATGCTGTCGCTGTCGATGGTGGTGTTCGCGGCCCTCATCGGCGCCGGCGGACTCGGCACCGAAATCAACCGGGCGCTCGGTTCGCGCCGCATCGACCTCGGGCTTGAAGCCGGGCTGGCCATCGTCGTGCTCGCCATCGTGCTCGACCGCATGACCCGCATTGGCGTTGGAGGCAAGAAATGACCATCGCCGTCGATTTCAAGAACGTAGACATCGTCTTCGGCGCCGACCAGGCGGGTTCGCTGGCGCTCATCGACAAGGGCGCCACGCGGGCCGAAATCCTGGAGAAGACCGGCAATGTGCTGGGCTGCGCGGGAGCGAGCCTCACTGTGCACGAAGGTGAAATCTCTGTGCTCATGGGCCTGTCGGGCTCCGGCAAGTCGACGCTGCTCAGGGCCGTCAACCGGCTCAATGTGGTGTCGCGTGGCCAGGTCCTGGTCAAGGATGGCGACAAGACCGTCGATGTCGTCACCTGCGACGACGCGACCTTGCGTCGCCTGCGCCAGAAGCAGGTGGCCATGGTTTTCCAGCAGTTCGGCCTGCTGCCATGGCGCACGGTGGAGGAGAATGTCGGCCTTGGCCTCGAACTCGCCGGCGTGCCCGATGCCGAGCGCAAGGAGCGGGTGCACAAGCAGCTCAAGCTGGTCAACCTCGACCAGTGGTCGAAGAAATACGCGCATGAGCTTTCGGGCGGCATGCAGCAGCGCGTCGGCCTGGCGCGCGCCTTTGCCACCGAGGCGCCGATCCTGTTGATGGACGAGCCGTTCTCGGCGCTCGACCCGCTGATCCGCACCAAGCTGCAGGACGAACTCCTGCAGCTCCAGGCGGAACTGAAGAAGACCATCATCTTCGTCAGCCACGATCTCGAGGAAGCCCTGAAGATCGGCAGCCACATCACCATCATGGAGGGCGGCCGCATCGTCCAGACCGGCGCGCCCGAGGATATCGTGCTGCGGCCGGCCAACGATTATGTGCGTGATTTCATCGCCAACGTTAACCCGCTGTCGGTGCTGACCGCCTGGAACGTGATGCGCGACCGCCGCGACCTCGAACAGGGCGCCGACGGCTGGGTGTGGCTCGACCGGCGCAAGACGACGCGCTTCAGGATCGACGACCACGGCCTCGTGGCGGCGGCCGAGCGCGACGGCAAGCCGGCGGTGTGGGTTTCCTGCGCCGATGTCGAAGGCCAGTCGGAGGAAGCCGCGCAAGTGTTCTGGGCCAATCCCGGCACGCCGCTGAAAACCGTGATGCTGGCCATGCATCGCTCGCAGACAGCCCCGGTGGCGCTGTTCGACGAAGGCTCGCGGTTTGTCGGCTCGATCGGCATCCGCGACGTTCTGAGCGCGGTGTTGCGGCGCTAAAACCGTTCAGCGCTTCATCGAAGCGCTGAACGGCTCAAGTTCTTTTGTTTTCAAGCAATTCCCACGGGAAGCGCGACGCGCTTCTCCCGGGAAACCGATTCCAGCTTTTTCTGGAATTGTGTGCTTTTCGGATGCCTCATCCCGCCAGCGGCAGGCGCAGTTCCGTCAGCAGCCCGCCCTGCGGGTGGTTGGAGAGGCGAATTTCGCCGCCGGCGGCGCGCGCGATGTTGCGGGCGATGGTAAGCCCCAGGCCGAGGCCGCCGGTCTGGCGGTTGCGGGACTGTTCGAGGCGCACGAAAGAGCCGAACACGGCGTCGAGCTGGGCCTGAGGTATGCCGGGGCCTTCGTCGCGGATGGCGAGCGTGATCGTGCCGTCCGACCGATGCAGGCTGAGATGCGCCCTCTTGCCATAGGTGACGGCGTTCTGCACCAGATTGGTGATGCAGCGCTTCAGCGCCACCGGCCGCGCCATGCAGATCAGCCCGCGCGAGCGGGCATCGTCATTGTCGAAGGAGACGGTCTCGTAGCTGTCGGCGATCGATTCGACGAGTGACCAGAAATCGATCCGCTCGGCCTTCTCCTCCGTTACCTCGAACTTGGCGAAGTCGATCACGGAGCTCGCGATGCTTTCTATGTCGGCGAGGTCGTGGGTCAGGGCCTCTCGCGCCGGCGATTTGCGCAGCAGCTCGAGGCGCAGCCGCATCCTGGTCATCGGCGTGCGCAGATCGTGCGCCAGGGCGGCGGCGAGATGCTCTCGATCCTCGACATATTCGCGCAGCCGCGTCTGCATGGAGTTGATCGCCTTGGCGGCGGCGCGCACCTCGCGGCTGCCGCTCTCGGCGATCGGCGGGCTTTTCAGGTCGTTGCCGATCCGGTTGACGGCGGTTTCCATCATCCGGTAGGGCGCCGTCAGGCGGCGCAGCGACCAGATCGACATGATCACCACCAGGCCTGCGATCAGCGAATAGAGGGGGAGGCTGTCGACGCTCAGGATCGGCCCGACCGGCGTGATCGGCTCGGTGAAGTTCAGCCACTGGCCGTCGGCGAAGCGCAGCGACGCCGTCAGCTTGTCGCTCTGGGCGAAATCGGCGGCCAGCACCAGGAGGTCGCGCTCGACCTGGCCGATATCGGGGCCGGACACGGCGCTGGCGTCGTCGGCCTCCCGGGTGGCGGGATCGCGGCGCACGCGTGCGTCGGTGACGCCGAATTTCGACAGCCGGCCGACGAGAATGTCTTCAAGTTCGGCCAGTTCGTCGTCGCCGGCGATCGAGGAAGTGACGGCCGGCGTGTCGGAGACCGTGAGCGCGTAGGTCGAGTTGAACAGGCCGGCCGCGGTCGCCTTGCGCTCCTCGGGCGTGGCGTTGCTCATCAGCTGCACCAACGAGAAAGCGCGGTCGTTGAGGCGATAGAGGTCGACCACGTCATTGGCGGCGGCGCGGTCGCGCGACACGATGTAAAGGGTCGCGACCTGGCTGATCAGCAGCCCTGCAATGACGATCAGCAGCACCCAGACGGGCAGGGTCTGCGGCAGAAAACGTCTCATTCGGAGGTCGTCTCGGGCAGGAACTGGTAGCCGCCGCTTCGCACGGTCAGGATGAGCTTGGGCGTCTTGGGGTCGTCCTCCATCTTGCGCCGCAGCCGGCTGACCAGGATGTCGATGCTGCGGTCGAAGGAATAGTCGCTGTCGCCGCCGGAGAGCTCGATGAGCTGATCGCGGGTCAGGACGCGCTGGGCGCTCTTGACGAAGGTCTGCAGCAGATTGAATTCGGCCATGGTCAGTTCGACCCTGACATCGTCGGGCGCAGTCAGACGGCGCCGCGCGCAGTCCATGGTCCAGCCGGCGAAGCGGTAGATCTGCTTTGATGTGGCGCGTTTGGGCTCGGGGGCGCCGTTGCGCCGCAGCACGGCGCGGATGCGGGCGAGGAGTTCGCGCGGATCGAAGGGTTTGGGCACATAGTCGTCAGCGCCCATTTCCAGGCCGACGACGCGGTCCGTCGTCTCGGTGACGGCGGTCAGCATGATGATTGGCGTCGTATACTGGGCGCGCAGATCGCGGCAAAGTTCCAGCCCGCTCTTGCCGGGCAACATCACGTCGAGGATTATCAGGTCCACCTGCGAGCGGCGCAGGATGGTTTCCATCTCGGTGCCGTCGGCGGCGACCGAAGTGTGCAGGCCCCGCTTCTGGAAGAATTCCTGCAGCAGGTCGCGAATGCCCTTGTCGTCGTCGACGATCAGTATGTGCGCGTCTGATTTCACGGAAGTCCTGTCTCGTTTGTCGGCCAAATCATCCCTGGCCGGGGAGCCACACAGTAGAATTCGGGCCATATGTTGGCCAGTGCCTTGTAATTCAAGGGAGAACCAATTGCGCGTTCTCTCCGTCGAAAACAATGGCCGGCATGGCGCCGTCTGGCCAGACACAATCCAGAAACAAAATTCTACAATCGGGAAAAACTCCTGAAAAGGTCGGGCGGCATAAACAGTGCCGTGGCGGTCAGGTTATCGGCTGCGACGCTAGTCTCCGGGTTTACGGATAAGCCAATGTCAAGATTGTCGATCAGCTTGTTGGGAGCGTTGCTGGGCCTTAGCCTGGTCACCGCAGCTGTCGGGCAATCGGAAGCAAAGGGGCCGCTCACCAGGAGCGAACGGTGCGCCAATCTCAGCCACCAATTTGATGAAGCCCTCGAAACCCATGCCACGGCAACGCAGGTCACCGCGGCAAAGGCACTTCAGAGAAAGGGCAACCGGTACTGCGCTGCCAAGAAACAGGCGCAGGGCATCCGGATGCTCGCCAACGCTCTGAAGCTGCTTGGAGTGACACCGAACGACCCGGTCCAGTGACGCTCAAAACGACCCGCATAAAAAGGAAATGAAGCCATGAAGAAGTCCCTCCTGTCCGCCCTCGGTCTGGCCGTTGCCATGGCCTTCTCGATGCCGGTTCTCGGCAACGCCGCTGCCACCACCACCGCTGCCGCCGCTGCCACGACCACCGCTCCGGCCGCCACTGCCCCGGCAACCGCACCGGCCAAGGCCGCTCCGAAGAAGGTCGCCAAGAAGACCGTCTGCAAGGAAACCAAGAAGCACAAGTGCCCGGTGAAGAAGGCCCCCAAGAAGGCGGCTGCCGCGACGGCCCCGGCTACCACCGCTCCGGCTACTGCCGCTCCGGCCAAGAAGAAGCCCTGATCAACTCTGAAGTCAGTTACCATCAAGGGCCGTTCCAGCCGCAAATCGGCTGGGGCGGCCTTCTGCCAAGGGGCATGATCGAAGCCTGAGCACCGGCGGCTTCCGGACACGCACCTTGATCGGACTTAACCCGTTCGCAACGCCGGTCTTGTAGGACAATCCGCATGAAGAAGCGGCGTTCGTCCATTTTCCGCTCGGTAGCGCTCGGCGGCTTGGTTGCCACCGGCATTGCCAGGGCATTGGTTCTGCTTACAGCCAGCCCCGTGCCGGATCCGGCGAGCGGACGCACCGAACCTTCGGTGTTCGCACCGGTGATTTCCAGCAATTGGGACTACATCACGCCGGCACAGAACTGGCTGCTCATCCTGCTCACCAGCGTGACGCTGATCTGCATCGTGGCATGGCCGATCGCCGCCTGGATGGAGCGCCGGACGGATGCCGATGCCAATCGCCGCGTGCTTGGCCGCCAGGGCCGTTGAACCGCGCCCGGCACGATCCCACATGACATGAACGGCCGGGCCGTCCGTGGACAGCTGCCGGCCAAATGGACGATCGCCGCCGCTCGTGGCAGGATGCCGGGCGCCGCGTGATCGCGAAACCGTTGCCCAAACCGTCGGCTCCCGGACTGTCACCTCACATGCCTGAAATCACCACGAAGCCGCGCACCAAGGTCAAGCCGCAAACCGAGCGGCCGAAGCTCTACAAGGTCATCCTCGTCAATGACGATTTCACGCCGCGCGAATTCGTGGTGACGGTGCTGAAGGGCGAGTTCAAGCTCAGCGAGGACCAGGCGCACCGGATCATGATCACCGCCCACCGGCGCGGTGTCTGTGTGGTCGCGGTTTTCACCAAGGACGTCGCCGAGACCAAGGCGACGCGCGCCACGGATGCCGGCAAGGCCAAGGGCTATCCGCTGCTGTTCACGGTAGAGCCGGAGGAGTGAGGAGTAGGGGTTCTTCCCTTCTCCCCTTGTGGGAGAAGGTGGCCTCGCGAAGCGAGGTCGGATGAGGGGTGTTCCAGGGAACACCGACGCCTCACTCCGCTGGAGCACCCCTCAACCGTCTCGGCGCTGCGCGCCGATCCACCTTCTCCCACAAGGGGAGAAGGAAGAGGCGCCGCTACCGTCCCTCGCGGTACCACATCGAGCCCATCGCCAGGAGCAGCAGGCCGAGACCGAGGAAGCCGCCGAACAGTGGAACCCGCGAGACGGCCTTGAGCACGCTGTCGTCGGTGGTGCGCAGGCCGATCCAGTCGCTGCCGGAAGCGTCGCCGGCCGAGCGCACGGGGACGACGGAAGGCAATGTCACGCTGTCGGGCGCGGTGGGTGACGCAAGCCGGCGCACACTGCCGCCGGTGGCTTCCGCCGGCGCCTTCAGCCGGTCTTCCGTGGAGATGACATCGGCGAATTCCGGCGCGTTGACCGGCCCGACATGGGCGAGCGCGGTGAGATCGCCATTGGCGACCTGGTAGAGGCCGATCTCGCTGGTCTGAACGCTGCCAAGGAAGACGCCGGGCTCGGACTTGTCGAGCTTGACGGTCAAGGTCTTGCCGGACGGGGTGATGATCTGGGCGGGGCCGGGTTCGTCCGCCATCGTCTGGCGGCGGATCTCCAGCACCATGCCGCGTCCCTCCGCGGTCAGCCGCTCTTCCTCGAGTTCGGGCTCCTTCATCAGCCAGTGGGCGATGCGCCTGTAGAGCTGGACGTGAGGGCCACCGCCTTCGAAGCCGCGCGCCCACAGCCAGCCCTGATCGGAGAGCAGCATGCCGACGCGGCCTTCGCCCTTGCGGTCAAGCAGCAGCAGGGGCCTGTTGTCGGCACCCTTCATCACCACTTCGCCCTGCGGATTCTGCACGCCGATAGTGCGGAACCAGCGGCTCCAGTGCGGCGGCTCGTTGGCGGAACCGTCGAGACCGCGCGTCACGGGGTGACGCTGGCCGAGATCGGTCAAGCGCGGATAGAAGGCCTTTTCGACCACCTCCCCGGTTGGCATCGCCGGCAAGGCCGACATCAGCGGGGTGCGCGCGATCGAGGCGTCGCCGGCATATTCCGGGCCGGCGGCGATCAGCAGCGCGCCGCCTTTTTCGACATATTCGGAGATGTAGTCGTAATAGAGGATCGGCAGCACGTCGCGGTGCTGGTAGCGGTCGAAGATGATGAGATCGAAGTCCTTGATCTTCTCGACGAACAGTTCGCGGGTCGGGAAGGCGATCAGCGACAGTTCGTTGATCGGCGTGCCGTCCTGCTTTTCCGGCGGCCGCAGGATGGTGAAATGGACGAGATCGACCGAGGCGTCGGATTTCAACAGATTGCGCCAGGTCCGCTCGCCGGCATGCGGCTCGCCAGAAACCAGGAGCACGCGAAGGTTCTCGCGGATGCCGTCGACCAGCGCGATCGCCCTGTTGTTGGCGTCGGTCAACTCGCCCGGCTCGCGGTCGATGGCGAGTTCGATGATGTTGCGGCCGGCGCCCGGAATGGTCACCTGCAGTGGCATGGCCTGGCCGACGATCGCATGCTCCACCGCGACCTGCTCGCCATTGACCGAAACCCGAACATCCACCGGAGCGGTCTCGTTTTCGGTGGAGATGACACGGTAGGTCATGTCGAGCGGCTTGCCGACGAGGCCGAAGCGCGGCGCGTTCTCGAAGCGGATGCGGCGGTCTTTCTCATGCTCGTTGCCGGTGATGAGCGCGTGCAGCGGAGCATTGAAGTCGGGCGCGCCGGCAGGGGCGTCATGCACCTCGCCATCCGTGATCATGACGGCGCCGCCGATACGCGAGGGCGGCACATCGCGGAAGGCGCCTTCCAGCGCACTGAACAGCCGCGTTTCCGTGCGCTCCTCGGCGGCGTCGGACTTGCCGGCCTCGACGACGCGGACGTCGAACTGCTTGAAGCGGCCAAGGCGCTGCTGCAGCCCGGCCAGAGCCTCATCTGTCTGTTTGGTGCGCTCGCCGATATCCTGGCTTTGGCTGCGGTCGACGATCAGCGCCACAACGCTTTTCAGCGGCTCGCGCTCCTCGTCGAGGAAGACCGGGTTGAACAAGGCGGCGGCAAGCGCGAGCAGGGCAACGAAGCGTAGCACCGCGCCTCGCTGGCGCAGCCACAGGCCGACCGCCGCCAGCAATGCCAGCGGCACCAGGACCAGGGCCAGCTGCGGCCAGGAGATCAGCGGTTCGAAGGAAATGGACCAGTTCATGCCTTACCCTCCCTTCCATGGAGAGGGTCGATCCGCGGAGCTGCAGTAAAGGACGCCATCCTACTGCCCCAACCGCTCGAGCAGGATCGGCACATGCACCTGGTCGGATTTGTAGTTGCCGGTCAGCATGTACATCATGATGTTGACGCCGGCGCGCAGCGCATAGACGCGCTGCATCGGATCGTTCGGCACGGTCGGCAGCAACGGATCGCCATTCTCGTCGACGGCCCAGGCGCCGGCGAAGTCATTGGCGGTGATCATGATCGGCGAAACGCCGTCGCCGGTGCGTACCGGACGGTTGTCGGCATTGCTGGCATCGAGCGATGCCTCGACCCAGAGCGGACTGCCGCTGAAGCGGCCGGGAAATTCGGGCAGGATGAAGAACGACTTGGTCAGCACATGGTCCGCCGGCACCGGCTCCAGGGGTGGCACGTTGAGGTTGCCCAGTATGTCGCGCAGCCGCTCGGTCGCCGGGCTGGTCGAATCGGCGCCGATGCCGTTGGCGAACTGGTCGCGCGTGTCGAACAGCACCGTGCCGCCCTGCTGCATATAGGCGTCGATGCGGGCGATCGCGGCCTGGCTCGGCATGGGGGCCGCGGGGTCGATCGGCCAGTAGATCAGCGGGTAGAACGACAGTTCGTCCTTCGAGATGTCGACGCCGGCAGGCGCACCCGGTTCGAGCGCCGTCTTCTCGATGAGGAAACGCGTCAGGCCTTCGAGCCCGGCGCGGCTGATCGAATCATCGCCCGGCACACCGGTCAGCACATAGGCGATGCGGGTCTTCGAAATCGCCGCGATGGCCACGTCATCGCCGGGCTTGGCATCATCGGCGCGGGCGAGGTCGGCATGGCCGAACAAGGCTCCCATCGCGATCAGGATCGCAGCAGTGGTGGCGGCCGCGCCCGCGCGGCGCGGCCGGCGCGAAAACAGCCCGCCCATCCAAAGCACCGCCAGCGTGTCGAGCAGCATCAGCACCAGGGCGGCTGCGACCAGCGCGCCCTTGAGGTTGCGCGACTCATCGAACGCATACTGGATCGAGGTGACCGGAACGTTGACCTGCGGGCGGGCCAGCGGCGTCAGCGTACTTGCTGCATCGAGCAGATTATGGGCGAAAACGCCGCTTTCCGAGCCGTAGAGGCCGGGCGGGTTGTCGAATGTCACCGGCAGCGCGCCGGCGCCGGGCACCAGCGGTCGCGCATCCGGCGTTGGCTGCACAAGCGACCCGTCGGCTGCGATCATGCGATAGGGTGCCAGCGAAGTGGCGGCGGCCTCGGCCCCGGCGATCGCCGCTCCCTGGTTGCGCGACAGCTGCACGATGCGGCGCAGCATCTCCACGAAACTGCCCGAGATCGGCAGGTTGGACCAGGTCGCCTCGGGCGTGACGTGGAACAGCACCAGTGTGCCTTTGCCTTTCTTCAGCCCGGTGACCAGCGGCGTGCCGTCGGCAAGCGCGGCCCAGGTACGCTCGACGATGTCGGGGGTCGGTTCGGCCAGCACCTGCCGGCTCACCGTCACCTCGGTTGGCGGCGCAAGATCGGCGAAGGGGCCGGCCTTGGGAAATTCGGTGACCGGCTGCGGCGAGGTCCAGGACAGCGCGCCGCCGAGCGAGCGTTCGCCGGTGCGCAGGCGCACCGGCAGCAAGTCGTCGTCATTGCCGGCGGCGGCCAGCCGCGAGCCGGCGAAGCGCACCAGCGTGCCGCCATTGTCGACCCAGTCGACCAGCCTTTGCCGCACTTGCGCGGGAATGGTGCCGATGTCGGCCATGATGATCATCGCCGGCTTCTGGTCGAGGATCTGCGGGATGGCGTCGGCGAGATCGGCGCTGGAGGGTTCGACCAGATCGGCGAAGGGCTGCAGGGCGCGCCTGATATAGTAGAGCGGCGACAGAAGCGGCTGCGCCTGGTCGGCCTCGGCCTGCGACAACAGCCCGACGCGGCGCCTCTTGGAGCTTTCGTCGAGCACGCGCACCGCGCCCGCCTGGCGCTCGCCGTCGAGCGCGATCGAGGCGAAATCGTTGCGCAGTTCGAACGGCACCGTCATCGTGCCCGTGGCGGTGGCCTCGCCCGGCGCGAAGGTCAGCGTCGCATCGGCGATGCGGCGGCCCTTGTCGTCGAAGGCTCCGGCGGTGACCTGCGCGGGAGCGGGATCTCCCGGCGCGCGGATCGCGGTCAGCGCGAAGCCGTCGACCTGGTTGTCGGCGCCGGTCAGTCCGGTCAGCGCAAGCCGGTCGGCGTTCGCCCAGATGACGCGGGCGGCATTTTTCGACAAGAGCGTGTTGAAGGCGGCTTCGTCGCCCTTTGCCGCAAGCCCGTCGGCGAGCACGGCGACGCTGGCGCCGGGCAGAGCTTCCAGCGCGCCGGCAACGCGCGCATAGACGGCGGGCCGGTCGGTGGGGATCGGCCGCGGCTTGGCGGCGCGCAGCCGGTCGAGCGCGGCGGCGGCGTCGAAGGGGCCGATCTCCGCATTGGCCTTTTCGGCGGTGAAGGCGATGATTACAGGCAGGCCGTTAGAGCCCGCGTCGTGGATCAGCCGCTCAGCGGTGGCGACGCGCTTGTTCCAGTCGGCGGCGCTAGCCCAGTCATTGTCGATGACCAGCGCGAGCGCGGCACCCTCGGCCGGAAGTTTTTCGCGCGGGTTGAAGACCGGTTCGGCAAGCGCCGCGACGACGAGCGCCGCCATCAGCAGCCTGAGCAGCGTCAGCCACCATGGGCTCTGCTGCGGAGTCTCCTCGCGCTTCAGAACGCGCGCCAGAATCTTCAGCGGCGGAAAGATTTCGCTCTGCGGCTTGGGCGGAGTCAACCTCAGCAGCCACCAGATCACCGGCAGCGCCAGCAGGCCCCACAGCACCATGGGGGCGCCGAAGGAGAGCGGCAGCCAACTCATGCGACCGCCGCCTTTCCGGCACGACCGCCAGCGGTCGGCCTGGGCTGATCGCCAGTTGCGATCATGCCGGCGGACGGGCCATCGGCGGTCATCGCCATGTGCAGGCGCACCAGCGCCTCGGAAGCCAGCCGGTCTGTGTGATTGACGGTAAAGCTCCAGCCGAGCCGCTTGCACCAGCCGGCCAATTCCGCGCGGCGGGCGGTGTAGAGAAGACGGTACTCATCGCCCAGCATCTCGGCACGGCCGGCGGTCAGCTTGTCACCCGTCTCGGGGTCGGTGAACTCGGTGCGGCCGGCATAGGGGAAGGTTTCCTCGGCAGGGTCGGCGACCTCGATCAGATGGGCGCGTACGCCGTGGCGGGCAAGCACGTCGAGCCAGGCCATGGTGTCCTCGACCGGGTCGAGGAAATCGCTGACGATGACGATGTCGCAGAAGCGCCGGATGCCGGACAGGTCGGGCTTTGCCGGCAGGTCGCCGGCGTGCATGAGCTGGGCGGCGATGCGCTCGGCGCCGTTGCGGGCGGTGAATGGATCGGTCAGGCCGGGCCAGGCAATGCGCTCGCCGCTGCGCGACAAAAGTTCGGCCATGGCGAGTGCCAGAACCAGCGCGCGCGACTGCTTGGAAACGCTGGCGCCCGTCGACTTGTAGAGCATGGACGGCGATGGGTCGGCCCACAGCCACACCGTGTGGGCGGCCTCCCATTCGCGGTCACGGACATAGGTGTGGTCGTCGCGGGCAGACCGGCGCCAGTCGATGCGCGAGGAATCGCCTTCGACATAGGGGCGGAACTGCCAGAAATTCTCGCCGATGCCGCGCTTGCGGCGGCCGTGCCAGCCGGCGATCACGGTGTTGACGATGCGGCGCGCCTCGACCAGCAGGTCCGGCACAAGCGACGCCCGCAACCGGCCACGGGCGAGCGCGTCGCGCGTCGCTGCCGGAGCCTGGACCTCGCCGATGCGCGCCATCAAATCCCTTTCACAAGCTTCGCCACGACATCGCGCACGCTGGTGCCCTCGGCGCGGGCCGCGAAAGTCAGCGCCATGCGGTGCTGGAGCACCGGCTCGGCCAGTGCGCGGACGTCGTCGACCGACGGCGCCAGCCGTCCGTCATAAAGCGCGCGGGCGCGCGTGCACAGCATAAGCGCCTGGCTGGCACGTGGGCCGGGCCCCCAGGCGACGTGCTTGTCGGTCTCGGCATTGCCCTGGCCGGGCCGGGCCGAGCGCACCAGCGTCAGGATCGCCTCGACCACGCTTTCGGGCACCGGCATGCGGCGGATCAGCGTCTGGATCTCCTTCAGTCGTGCGGCCTGCAAGACGTTGGTTGCCCTGGCGTCCTCGACGCCGGTGGTCTCCAGCAGGATACGGCGTTCGGCCTCGATTTCGGGATAGAGAATGTCGACCTGCATCAGGAAGCGGTCGAGCTGGGCCTCGGGCAAGGGATAGGTGCCTTCCTGCTCCAGCGGATTCTGCGTTGCCAGCACATGGAAGGGAGCCGGCAGGTCATGGCGGACACCGGCAATGGTGACATGGTATTCCTGCATGGCCTGCAGCAGCGCCGACTGGGTGCGCGGCGAGGCGCGGTTGATCTCGTCGGCCATCAGCAGCTGGGCGAAGATCGGCCCGGAGATGAAGCGGAAGGAGCGCTTGCCGGCCTCGTCCTGTTCCATGACCTCGGAACCGAGAATGTCCGACGGCATCAGGTCGGGCGTGAACTGGACGCGGCGCGAATCAAGGCCGAGCACGACGCCCAGCGTCTCGACCAGCTTGGTCTTGGCCAGGCCCGGCACACCGACGAGCAGCGCATGGCCGCCGGCCAGCAGCGCCACCAGAGTGCGCTCGACCACATTCTCCTGGCCGAAGATGACCCGGCCAACCCCCTCGCGAATCCTGGAAATGTCGGCCAGTGCCTTCTCGGCCTCGGCGACCATGTCCTTTTCGCTGATCGGGCTTTCCTTGACCATCACGCTCATGCAGCTCGATCCCTTTTTGACTGGAGATACCTATGGTTGGAAATACGGCGACACCATAGCATAAGTTGCCGCGATTCGGCCTCGCACAGAGCCTATGGTCGAACTTAAATCACAGACTTAGGCTGACAAGCGGAACAACAGTGACTATTTCGTGACGATGACGGAACACTTTGAACATCGCCAACAAAGCCTTACGCAGGCGACCGAGGCACGCGGCCTCGAGGCGCTGATCTCGCGCGCGGCGCGTGCCGGCAAGGGCGCCGCGCCGGTCGAGCGCTGGAATCCCGACTTTTGCGGCGATCTCGACATGGAGATCAAGGCGGACGGCACCTGGTTCTACCTGGGAACGCCGATCGGCCGCATGCCGCTGGTGCAGCTTTTCTCGTCCGTGCTGCGCAAGGATGCGGACGGCAGGACCTATCTGGTGACGCCGGTGGAAAAGGTCGGCATACGGGTCGCCGATGCGCCGTTCATCGCCGTCGAGATGGACGTTTCGGGCCGTGGCGAGGAGCAGGTCATCACCTTCCGGACCAATGTCGGCGACGTGGTGGAGGCCGGGCCGGAGCGGCCCCTGCGCTTCGTCGACGAGGACGAGACGGGAGGCCTGAAGCCCTATCTCCTGGTGCGCGGCCGGCTGGAGGCACTGGTGGCGCGGCCCGTCATGTACGAACTGGTCGGACATGGCGAGGAAATCGAGATTAACGGCAAGACCATGTTTGCCGTACGCTCGAACGGCGCGGTGTTCGCCATCATGCCGGCGGACCAGCTGGAACGGCTCAGCGCATGATGGACAGAATGTCGCCGGCGCCGTTCTCATCGGCGGATTTTCGTGCGCGCTTCGCCGCGCAGCCGCGGGCGCATGCCGGTGACGACTATGGCGACCACCGGTTCAATCCGGGCCACCCGCGCCTCAACCAGGGCAAAGCGTTGCGTAATGCGGCGGTGCTGATCCCGGTGGTCGATCATGATGGCGAGGCGACGGTTCTGTTGACCAAGCGGGCCGAGAAACTGCGCAGCCATTCCGGGCAGGTGGCTTTTCCCGGCGGCACCATCGATCCGGCCGACGCCGGCCCCGAGGCCGCCGCCCTGCGGGAGACCTTCGAGGAGATCGGGCTTGGCGCCGACCGCATCGAGGTCATCGGCCGCATGCCCGACTACGTTGCCGGCAGCGGCTACCGCATCGCGCCCGTGCTGGGCATAGTGCGGCCACCTTTCAATCTCATCCTGAACGCCGATGAGGTCGACGCCGCCTTCGAAGTGCCGCTGCACTTCCTGATGGATCCCGGCAACCACAAACGCGACAGCCGCATGTGGAACGATCTCGAATGGTTCTTCTACGACATGCCTTATGGCGACCGGCGCATCTGGGGCGTCACCGCCGGCATCATCCGTACGCTTTATGAAAGGCTTTATGCTTGAGTGTTTCGATCGCGGGCAGCGCCGAGTGGCTGGAAGACAGGCATCTGCAGCGTTTGCTTGCCGTACTCACACAGGGCGGCGAGGAGGCGCGCATCGCCGGCGGTGCGGTGCGCAACACGCTGATGGGGCAGCCGGTCGCCGACATCGACATCGCCACATCCTGCCTGCCTGAAGAGACCATCCGCCGCGCCGAGGCGGAAGGCTTCAAGGCGGTGCCGACCGGCATCGAGCACGGTACCATCACGGTGGTCGCCGGCGGAAAGCCCTATGAAATCACGACTTTGCGCGCCGATGTCGAGACAGACGGGCGGCGCGCCAAAGTGTCGTTCGGGCGCGACTGGAAGGCGGACGCCGAGCGGCGCGATTTCACCATCAACGCACTCTACGCCGAGGCCGACGGCACGGTGGTCGACCTTGTCGGCGGCATCGCCGACATCGAGGCGCGGCGCCTGCGTTTCATCGGCGACCCCGAAGCCCGCATCCGCGAGGATTATCTGCGTATCCTGCGCTTTTTCCGCTTCTTTGCCTGGTATGGCGAAGGGCGGCCGGACGCCGAAGGGGTGAAGGCCTGCGCCCGGCTGAAGGATGGACTGGCGCAGCTTTCGGCCGAACGCATATGGTCGGAACTGAAAAAGCTGCTTTCGGCGCCCGACCCGTCGCGGGCGCTGCTTTGGATGCGGCAGGCTGGCGTCCTGACCGCCGCGCTGCCCGAAAGCGAGAAATGGGGCATCGACGCGATCCATGGGCTGGCCAAGGCCGAGAAGGATCTGGGCTGGGCGCCGGATCCGCTGCTGCGGCTGGAGGCGATCGTGCCGCCGGATGCCGCGCGCATGAAGCCGCTCGCCGAGCGGCTGCGGCTTTCGACCGGCGAGGCGGAGCGGTTGCGTCACTGGGCGCTGGCCGCGGCCGTCGCGCCGAGGACGACCGAAGGCGAACTGGCAAAGAGGCTCTATCGAGGCGACCCGCAAGGGTTCGTCGACCGCTTGCGATTGTCGCTCGCGGGCGCGCGGGTGCGCGCTGTCGAGGACAATGAGGCCCTGCTGGAGGCAGGCGGCTTCTCACGCCTGCTTGGCTTCGCGCTGAAATGGGAAAAACCGGTGTTTCCGCTGAAAGGCGCCGATCTCACGGCGCTTGGCGCAAAGCCGGGCCCCAAGCTCGGCGAAATTCTCAAGAACCTCGAAGCGGAATGGGTCGAGGCGGGCTTTGCGCCCGATCGCGGCACGCTGCTCGACCGCGCCGCGCAAGCCCTGAACGCCGGGTAGGATTTCCCACCCGACTGCTGGTTCTTCCAATCAGGCGGCGTCACGGACCTTCTGGATCCGTGACCGGATCGCTTCGATCATCGTTTCGCGGATGATGGTTTCGCCATGCGTCTCGCGCATGTGCTCTACGGCGCGCCGCATCACTTCGGCTTCCTCGTCGGCACGGGTGTGCCATTCGCAGCCGGGTACGAGCGACCCGCAGTGAAATTCCTTCATCGGATTTCTCCTCTTCCTCCGTGGAGCCTGCCGGGGCTCCGCCACTTTTCTTGGCGCATGGTCCGGCGCCGCGCGCAATTCGGCCCATGAGCGGGGCAAAGACCATAACACATGAGGGGCGCTCTGGTTGCATCAAAGCATCGTGCGCCCCCGGCATGCTCAGAGGTCAGGGCCAGCGCACCTCCGGCGGCAGGCTGGACAGGATGGAGGCGACATTGCCGCCGGTCTTCAGGCCGAAGATGGTGCCGCGGTCATGCAACAGATTGAATTCGACGTAGCGGCCGCGGCGGATAAGCTGCTCGTCGCGGTCGCCATCGGTCCAGTTGCCGTTGAAATTGGCCCGCACGAGGTGGCCGTAGACGACCAGGAAGGAGCGCCCGACATCCTGGACGAAGTTGAAGTCGGCGTTCCAGCCGCCCTTGTCCTCGCCCGAATGCAGCCAGTCGAAGAAGATGCCGCCGATGCCGCGCGGCTCGTTGCGGTGCGGCAGGTAGAAGTACTCGTCGCACCAGGCCTTGAATTTCGGATAATCGGCGACGTCGGCGTTTTTCTCGCAGGCGAACTGCATGGCGCGGTGGAAGGCCACGGTATCGGGATCGTCCTGGGTGCGGCGGCGGTCGAGCACCGGCGTCAGGTCGGCGCCGCCGCCGAACCAGTGGCGGGAGGTGACGACCAGGCGCGTGTTCATGTGCACGGCCGGCACGTTGGGGTTCCAGGGATGGGCAATCAGCGAAATGCCGGAGGCCCAGAAGCGGGGATCTTCCTCGGCGCCCGGCATCTGCTTCCTGAATTCGGGCGAAAACTCGCCATAGACGGTAGAGGTGTGGACGCCGACCTTCTCGAAGACGCGGCCATGCATCATCGACATCGTGCCGCCGCCACCCTTGCCCTGGTCGCGTTCCCAGGGGGTCTTTTCGAAGCGGCCAGGCGACCATGAGGCAAGCGGCCCTTGCAGGTCCTGCTCAATCTGTTCGAAGGCGCCGCAGATGCGTTCGCGCAACGCCTCGAACCACAGGCGGGCCTTCATTTTCTTCTCTTCGATATCGGCGGGCAGGCCAGCGGGTATTTCGGGTCGTTCCAAGTGCCGTCTCCGGTTGTCGGGCGAGTCGGATCCGGCCCCCCGGACAAAATGACTCGTCTTTTGCCGGCGCGATCCCTAATCTCTTGGAGGGAAGGGTCAAGTCACTTTGGTTTTGCGCATGATCCCATTCTGGACATCGATGCCGATTCCGGGTCATGCGCAAGGGGCTAAGGAGTTGTTTGGTGCGCACCCCGGCGAGACCGCCGCTGGATGGCCTGAAGAAGAGGCTCGACCAAAGCCGGGCCGAACGCGAGCGCATGCCGCGTGACGGCTTTTTGCGCGAAACCTTCGTTCTGCCGCGCTCCGACGCCCGCCTCAAGGCCAAGGAGTGGTTCGAGCGCTTCCCCAAACAGGCCTACTGGACCGAGATCGAGAGCTGGTTCGAACGCCCGGGCGACCTGATCGAGTTTACCATCAGGCGGCTGCCGGCGGCCGATTAGGATTCCCTCTCCCCGTTAACGGGCAGAAGGAAGAAGCAACCTCCGCGCTCCCGTTCCTTCCCTGGCCAGCTTGTCCCCCTTGTTCCTGAGCGGGCATTTGTCGATCGACATGCAGCCGCAGCCGATGCAGTCGCTCAGCCCGTCGCGCAGTTTCTTCAACTGGGCGATCTTGTGGTCGAGCCCGTCGCGCCAGGCGGTCGACAGCAGGCTCCAGTCGTCGCGTGTCGGGGCGCGGCCTTCCGGCAGGGAGGCGAGCGCCTCGCCGATCTCGGTCAGCGAGATGCCGACCTCCTGGGCGATCTTGATGACCGCGACCCGGCGCAGCACGTCGCGGGCATAGCGGCGCTGGTTGCCCGAGGTGCGGTGGCTGCGGATCAGGCCACGGGTTTCATAGAAATGCAGCGCCGACACGGCCACGCCGCTGCGCCTCGCCACCTGACCAACCGTCAATTCCGTTACTGGAGCCATCTGTCACTTTTCCGCTTGATCTCAACTTAAGTTGAGGTTGTAGCGAAGAAATGACGATCGGGCAAATGACAGGAGAGGGCGATGTGCGCCTGGGTGAGAATGACCGGACAAACCGTTGCCGCCGGCGATGGCAGGCATCGCGCGATCGACGCGGTGCCTGTTCTATCCGAGCTGCCGGATGGCTTCGCCCGCGACCATGGCGACGGACAGCGCGACGTTGATCGAACGCGCGCCGCCTTGCATCGGGATGGTCAGCCGCGCGTCCGCCGCCTGGTGGACCGTATCCGGCACGCCTGCGGATTCGCGCCCGAAGAGCAGGATGTCACCGTCGGCGAAGGCGAAGCCCGTGTAGGCGGCGGTGGCCTTGGTCGACAGCAGCACCAGCCGGCGCGACTGCGCCTTGCGCCAGTCCTCGAAGGCGTTCCAGTCGACATGCCGGGTCAGGGCAGCCATTTCGAGGTAGTCCATGCCGGCGCGCTTGAGCGCTTTGTCGGAGAGCGGAAAGCCGGCCGGTTCGATGATGTCGACGCCAAGGCCAAGGCAGGCGGCCAAGCGCAGGATCGTCCCGGTATTGCCGGCAATGTCAGGCTGGTAGAGGGCGATGCGGAAACGGCCGTTCATTTTCGCATCCTTCTAATAAGTGGCGGATCGGCCACAGAGGCATGGTCGTTTTGGCGGCTCCTGGACTTCAGGCTGGCCATCTGGTGCGAATGCGTTTATACGACCCGCATTGTCAACCCGAACCGTAGGAGGGGTATTTCATGATGACCATGCACATCCAGCGCCCCACCCGTGGGCTTATTTGCGCCCCGGCGGTTTCGGTACGACGTTTCTCCTGATCCTTTAGACACTCCCGCACCGAGTTCCGCCGAAACCATCTTCTGGTCTTCGAGGGAATCCTGCGATGTTTTTCAAGCTGAACAAGGGGCCGACGGCCCCGCCCCAACGTGTCCCGACCGATACGCCGCTCATTCCGCGGCATGATGTCGACCACCCGTTTTATCTCTATTTCAATACGGAGGACGGACCAATGTTCGATCCCTACAGAATACCGGGCTCGAGGAGCCTGCATATCCACCGCTTGCCGACCTGGGCGCTTCTGGTCGGCGACACCTATTCGTCGGCAATGCACGCCGAAACGCGCCGCCGTCCGCATCGCGGCATGCTGCCCGATGTCGATTTCTCGCGCGCGGTTCCCGATCCTAGCCGGCCCTCGCTGGTGCGCCGGATCATGCGGCTGATCCGGCCCGGCGCGAAAATCCGGGTCGTTGATGCCGCATCGCCGGGACCGGCGACGGAGCCTGTCGGCGAAAAGCCCGCGAGCCCCTATATTGCGCGAAGCAGGGCCGATGGTCCGGATGATTCCGGATCATCGGCCCCCGGCGCCATGCGATCCGAAGATCACGTACATCGCCACGCCGCGTAAGCGGAAAACAGATTTGACAGGCATGACCTATGTTGTTGTTTAACTGGTTTGAAAGAAGGCTCGATCCGTTCCCCGCAGCGGAACCCGTCGAGCCGCCCAAGACGCTGGTGGCCTTCTGCCTGCATTATACGCGTGGCGCCTGGCCCTATATCCTTGTCGACGCGGTGCTGGTGGCGGCCATCGCCATCGCGGAAGTCTGGATGTTCGGCTTCCTCGGCCACATCGTCGACTGGCTGTCGGCGGCGAACCGCGAAACCTTCCTGCAGACGGAGGGCTGGAAACTCGCGGGCATGGCATTCATCGTGCTGTTCGCCTTACCGGGCACGGTGTGGCTGCATTCGCTGCTCAACCAGCAGACGCTGATGGGTAATTATCCCATGCGCATCCGCTGGCAGGTGCATCGCTACCTGCTCAAGCAATCGATGAGCTTCTACCAGGATGAGTTTGCCGGCCGCATCGCCACCAAGCTGATGCAGACGGCGCTGGCCGTGCGCGAATGCGTCATCAAGGTGCTCGACGTCCTGAACTACGTCATCGTCTATTTCCTCGGCATGCTGTTCATCGTCGGCTCGGCCGACTGGCGGCTGGCGGCGCCGCTGGCTGTCTGGCTGGTCGGCTACATCCTGTTGCTGCGTTTTTTCATTCCCCGGCTGGGCAAGGTTGGCGAGGAGCAGGCCAATGCACGCTCGGTCATGACCGGCCGCGTCGTCGACAGCTATTCCAACATCCAGACGGTCAAGCTGTTTTCGCATGCGCGCCGCGAGGCCACCTTCGCCAGGGAAGGGATGGATGGCTTCCTGAGCACGGTCTACCGGTCGATGCGGCTGGTCACGGTGCTTTTCGGTACACTCTACATCCTGAACTCGCTGCTGCTGTTCTCGATCACCGCCATCTCGCTGTGGCTTTGGATGGGGCAGGCGGTAACGATCGGCGCGGTCGCCGTGGTCATCGGCCTGGTGCTCAGAATGTGGGGCATGTCGCAATGGATCATGTGGGAAATGTCGGCCCTGTTCGAGAACATAGGCACGGTGCATGACGGCATCGCCTCGATCTCGCTGCCGCGCCTCGTCGAGGACAGGCCGGATGCGCAGGAGATCGTCGTTTCCAGGGGTGAGATCCGCTTCGATGGTATCGGCTTCCACTATGGCAAGCAGAAAGGCGTCATCGAAAACCTGTCGCTGTCGGTGAAACCGGGCGAGAAGGTCGGCATTGTCGGCCGCTCGGGCGCCGGCAAGTCGACGCTGGTCAATCTGCTGCTGCGCTTCTACGACCTGGAAAGCGGCCGAATCCTGATCGACGGCCAGGAGATCGCCGGTGTGAAGCAGGATTCGCTGCGCGCCCAGATCGGCATGGTCACGCAGGACACCTCGCTGCTGCATCGTTCGGTGCGTGAGAACATCCTCTACGGCCGGCCCGATGCTTCAGACGAGATGCTTGTCGAGGCGGCTCGGCGGGCCGAGGCGCTGGACTTCATCGGCGCGCTTTCTGACGGCAGCGGCCGCAAGGGGTTCGACGCCTATGTCGGTGATCGCGGCGTCAAACTGTCCGGCGGCCAGCGGCAACGCATCGCCATCGCTCGCGTTATGTTGAAGGATGCGCCGATACTTATCCTTGACGAGGCGACGTCGGCGCTGGATTCCGAGGCGGAAGCCGCCATTCAGGAGAACCTCTACAAGCTCATGCAGGGCAAGACCGTCATCGCCATCGCGCACCGGCTGTCGACGATCGCGGCGATGGACAGGCTCGTGGTGATGGACCAGGGCCGCATCATCGAGGAAGGGTCGCACGAGCAACTGGTCGCCAAGGGCGGGCTCTACGCACAGCTCTGGCAGCGCCAGTCGGGCGGGTTCCTGCTGGAGGACATCCCGGCCGAAATCGCCAATGACGCTATAGCAAAGGGGCAAGCCGCAGAATGATGACCGCCGCATGATGACAGCCGTCTATCGCTGGTTCGAGAACTGGGTCTACCCGTTCAGGGAGCCGGCGAATCTTCGGCCACCGGTAAGCGTGGGCGGCTTCATCTGGCACTATGTCGGCCAGGCGAAGTTCGCCTTCTTCGCCATGCTGGTCATCGGCGGTATCGCGCCGCTGGTCGAGGCCGGGCTGTTCTACTTCGTCGGGCGGCTGGTCGATATACTCGACCAGCTTCCCGAACGCAGCTGGCACGCGCTGTGGACCGCCGCCGGCCCCGAACTGGTGTTCATGGTCGCCGTGGTGCTGGTCATCCGCACGCTGGTGGTGGGCCTGTCGGCGCTGGTCGACGAGCAGACGATCACGCCGGGTTTCTACAATCTGGTGCGCTGGCAGGCGCACCGGCATGTCTCGCGCCAGTCCTACGCCTTCTTCCAGAACGATTTCGCCGGGCGCATCGCGACGAAAGTCTGGCAGGCAGGGCAGGCGACCGGCGACCTGATGGAGAGCTTCATCGAGGTCGTCTGGTTCATGATCGTCTACACGGTGACGACGCTGGCGCTGGTGGCGGGTCTCGACCTCAGGCTGGCGGTGCTGGTGGTGATCTGGATTACCGCCTTCGGCTGGCTGGCGAAACTCTACCTGCCGGCGATCCGCAAGCATGCCGAGGCGACGGCGGAGGCCGGCTCGATGATCAACGGCCGCATCGTCGATTCCTATTCCAATGTGCAGACACTGAAGCTTTTCACGGCCGATGGCGACGACCGCTATATCAGGAACGGCTTCGACATCTATCTCGACGCGCTGCGCCCGTTCACCCGCCGGCTGACCGGCGTGCGCATGGCGCTGACGACACTGTCGGGCATCATGATCACCGCGATCGGCTGCTTTGCCGTCTATCTCTGGGTCGAGGGCTCGATCACGGTCGGCGCGGTCGCCTTCACCCTGTCGCTGGTGCTGCGGCTCAACATGCTGCTCGGCCGGCTGATGATGCAGCTCAACGGCATTCTGCGGAATCTCGGCGTGCTGGAAAACTCCAAGGCGCTGATCTCGCAGCCGCTCGGGCTCGTCGATGCGCCCGATGCGAAAGAACTGGTTGTCGCCGGCGGCCGCATCGACGTGAAGAACGTCGAATTCCACTATGGCAAAGGGTTCGGCGTGCTGAACGGCATCGACCTTGTCGTCAAGCCGGGCGAGAAGGTCGGGCTCGTCGGCCCGTCGGGTGCGGGCAAGACGACGCTCGCCAATCTGATCCTGCGGCTCTACGATCTGGAAGGCGGGTCCATCACCATCGATGGCCAGAACGTTTCCGAGGTGACGCAGAATTCGCTGCGCGCCAATATCGGCGTGGTCAGCCAGGAAACCGCGCTGTTCCATCGTTCGCTGCGCGACAACATCAAGCTTGGCATGCCCGATGCCACGGACGCGCAGGTGATCGCGGCGGCCAGAAGGGCCGAGGCGCATGAGTTCATCCTGGGCCTGCGCGACAACAGGGATCGCCAGGGTTACGAGGCCTTTGTCGGCGAGCGCGGCGTGAAATTGTCGGGCGGCCAGCGCCAGCGCGTGGCGATTGCCCGTGTGTTCCTGAAGGACGCGCCGATCCTGATCCTGGACGAGGCGACTTCGGCGCTCGATTCCGACATCGAGGCAGCGATCCAGGAGAATCTGGCGCGGCTCATGGAAAACAAGACGGTGATCGCCATCGCCCACCGCCTGTCGACGATCGCCGCCCTCGACCGGCTGGTGGTGCTCGATGGCGGCCGCATCGTCGAACAGGGTACGCATGATGAGCTGGTGGCGCTGGATGGGCTCTATGCGCGGCTGTGGAAGCGGCAGTCGGGCGGCTTCCTTTATCATGAGGAAAGCGCACTGGAAGAAACGCGGCCGGCTGAATAGATTCAGGCCGATGCTGTTTTGATTGGAGACCTCGGGGCCAGCCATGTCGGTGCGCATGCCGTCGAATTTTGGAAGAGCCAGCGCTCCCGAGAGCGGGCTCGACGTCCTTGGTCACGAAATCCTGGCCGAAAAGGCGGCGGCCCTTGGCCGTGCCGGCCAGAAGGTCGAGGAAACGCTGGCCCGGCTGCATGACAATGCCGACGATGCATCGCGCCCCCGCCTGCTCAAGGAGGCCGCCGCGGCCGTTCACGCCTATTTCATCCAGCGCGAACTCTGCGGCCTGCGAAAACACGATGCCGTCATCCGCGAATACAACATCCCCAGGGCGGTGCTGGTCAGGCTGGGCGCGGCTTAAGGCTCACTCCAGCCATTTCGTGATGAAGCTGCCGTTTTCGTGAATGTCGGTGGTTTCCAGCGGGCCGGGTCCGAGATTGGTGAATTTGTGCGGCGTGTCGGGCGGCACGATGACGATCTGGCCGGCGCCGGCCTCTATTTCCTGGTCGCCGACCGTAAACAGCCCGGTTCCCTGGCGGATGATGAAAATCTCCGCGTAGGGATGGGAGTGCAGCCGGGGGCCGCCGCCGACATCGGGCAGATAGTTGAAGATCAGGCAGGATTTGGCGCCGTAGGCGCCGCATTGCAGTTCGCCCTTCCAATGGTCGGAACGAACAGCCCATTCGTCGCGGTCGATGACATGCGCCATGAGGCCAAGAATAGATCACGCCGGCGTGTCGTGTCGAGGTAAAGAGGGGTCCCGGTTTTGCTGATATTTCCCGGTTGTTTAGCCGCCTTTGGCGGCCATTCGCCGTCTTGCCCCGCAATAGGGGATTTTGTCCCCGCGACAATCTGCCCTTGTGCCTTCACCCGTCTGGACAAAAACGGGCTTCACGCATAAACCGAAGTCCAAATGCCGGAGGAATTCGCTAGCCTGTTTGCCATGCGCTGTCGGGTTGGCGTTATTGAGCGGGGAACAAGGCTCGGCCACCGGCGCGGAAGAGGCGAAAGGATCAGGCACCCGTGAGCGCAACCGACATCCACGATCCCAATCGTCGAGATTTTCTCTACGTCGCCACCGGCATGGCCGCCGTGGTCGGCGCCGGCGCCGTCGCCTGGCCGTTCATCGACCAGATGCGCCCCGATGCCTCGACGCTCGCGCTCGCTTCGGTCGAGGTCGATGTTTCCTCGCTGCAGCCCGGCAGTTCGCTGATCGTCAAGTGGCGCGGCAAGCCGGTCGTGGTGCGCAACCGCACCGAGAAGGAAATGAAGGACGGCGAGGCGGTCAACCTCTCCGATCTCAAGGATCCGATCGCCCGCAACGCCAATCTGCCGTCGGACGCACCGGCGACCGACGCCAACCGCACCACGCCCGGCAAGGAAGCCTGGATGGTGATGGTCCAGGTCTGCACCCATCTGGGCTGCATCCCGCTTGGCCAGGAAGGTGATTTCGGCGGTTGGTTCTGCCCGTGCCACGGTTCGCAATACGACACCGCCGGCCGCATCCGCAAAGGTCCGGCGCCCGAGAACATGGCGATCCCGGTATTCAAGTTCATGTCCGATACCAAGATCCTTATCGGTTGAGGCAGGGGGATATTTCGATGAGCGAGGGACACTCGACCTATACGCCCAAGACCGGTCTCGGACGCTGGTTCGACGCCCGCATGCCGCTGCCGCGGCTGGTGTATGATTCTTTCGTGGCCTATCCGGTGCCGCGCAACCTCAACTACATGTGGACGTTCGGCGGCATCCTGTCGATCATGCTGGTGGCGCAGATCCTGACCGGCATCGTGCTGGCCATGCACTACACGTCCGACACGAACCTTGCCTTCGGCTCGGTCGAGAAGATCATGCGCGACGTCAATTCCGGCTGGCTGCTGCGCTACATGCACGCCAACGGCGCGTCGTTCTTCTTCGTCGCCGTCTATATCCACATCTTCCGCGGCCTCTATTACGGCTCCTACAAGGCGCCGCGCGAGTTGCTGTGGATCCTGGGCTGCATCATCTACCTGCTGATGATGGCGACCGGCTTCATGGGCTACGTGCTGCCGTGGGGCCAGATGAGCTTCTGGGGCGCCACCGTCATCACCGGCTTCTTCAGTGCCATTCCGCTGGTCGGCGACTGGATCCAGCAGCTGCTGCTGGGTGGCTTCGCCGTCGATAATCCGACGCTGAACCGCTTCTTTGCGCTGCATTACCTGCTGCCGTTCATGATCGCCGGCGTCGTCGTGCTGCACATCTGGGCGCTGCATGTGGTCGGCCAGTCGAACCCGACCGGCATCGAGATCAAGTCGAAGACCGACACCGTCGCCTTTACGCCCTACGCGACGATCAAGGACGCGTTCGGCATGATCGTGTTCCTGTTCTTCTTCGCCTATTTCGTCTTCTACCTGCCGAACTATCTCGGCCACCCGGACAACTACATCGTCGCCAATCCGCTGAAGACGCCGGCCCACATCGTTCCGGAATGGTACTTCCTGCCGTTCTACGCGATCCTGCGCGCCATCACCTTCAACATCGGGCCGATCAACTCCAAGCTCGGCGGCGTGCTGTGCATGTTCGGTGCCATCGCGATGCTGTTCCTGGTGCCGTGGCTCGACACCTCCAAGGTGCGCTCGGCCGTCTACCGGCCCTGGTACAAGCTGTTCTTCTGGCTGTTCGTGGCCGACGCCATCCTGCTCGGCTGGCTGGGCTCACAGCCGGCGGAAGGCAGCTATGTGTTCATGGCGCAGATGGCGACGCTGTTCTACTTCGCGTTCTTCCTGGTCATCATGCCCGTGCTCGGCCTCATCGAGACGCCGCGCAGGCTGCCGAACTCGATCACCGAGGCGGTGCTGGAGAAGAACAAGGGTGGCAGCGGGCATCCGGCGGGCGCCACGGCCGCACCACAGACCAAGGGCTGAGCGGTAGAGAATCTAAGGGGATTTGGCATGAAAAAGATTCTCACCTCGCTCGCGCTGATCGGCCTTGTGGCCGCCGGCACGGCAGCGTTCGCGGCCGAAGAGGCGCACAATGCGGCGGCGCCGACGCACTTCCCGATCAACGAGCCGAAGGAAATGAGCTGGAGCTTCACCGGCCCGTTCGGCACCTATGACAAGGCGCAGCTGCAGCGCGGCCTCAAGGTCTACAAGGAAGTCTGCTCGGCCTGCCATTCGATGAACCTGGTGGCATTCCGCACGCTTTCGGACCTCGGCTACAACGACGCTCAGGTCAAGACGCTGGCTGCCGGATACACCATCCATGACGGCCCCAACGATGCCGGCGACATGTTCGACCGTCCCGGCAAGCCGTCGGACCATTTCCCGCCGCCGTTCGCCAACGAGGAAGCCGCCGCTGCCTCGAACGGGGGTGCTGCTCCGCCCGACATGTCGCTGCTGGCCAAGGCACGCGGCGTGGAACGCGGCTTCCCGCAGTTCGTTTTCGACATCTTCACCCAGTACGATGCCGGCGGCCCGGACTATATCCATTCGCTGCTGACCGGCTACGACCAGACGCCGCCGGCCGGCATGGTCATCCCGGAAGGCACGCATTACAACCCGTACTTCATGTCGGGCGTGTCGCTGAAGATGCCCAAGCCGCTCTCCGACGGCCAGGTGACCTACGATGACGGTTCACCGCAGACGGTCGACCAGTATTCCCGTGACGTTTCGGCCTTCCTGATGTGGGCGGCCGAGCCGCACATGGAAGACCGCAAGAAGACCGGCTTCCGCGTTCTGGTATTCCTGCTCCTGTTCGGCGCGCTGGTCTACATGACCAAGCGCAAGGTCTGGGAAGGCGTCGCTCACTAAGCTGAGTGTCGACACCCGCGGGTGGAAACAAAAAGGGCGCCTCTCGGTGCCCTTTTTCATTTTCAGGCGGTGGCGGTGTCACATGGCCGTCACCGCATCTGGCGATCCTGCATCATTCCCAACCAAGGATTGCGCCCATGAAGAAATACGCATCGCTGGCGGCCGGTCTGCTGCTGCTGGTCGTCGGCTCGGCGGCCCAGGCCGAAGACGCAAAGCCCTTCGTCACCAACAAGGACATCGACCTGACGATGATCCTGCCGCCGCCGCCGGCCAACGATTCGGCCCAGACCAAGGCCGAACTCGGCGAAGTGCTGACCCTGCAGGTGACGCGCACGCCCGAGATGGTGGCCAGTGCCGTTGCCGACGCCGAAGAGAATGTCTGGCGTTTCGCCGACGTGATGGGACCGAACTTCACCAAGGACAAGCTGCCGAAGTTCTCGGCCTTCTTCGACCGCGTGGTGGAAACCGAAGGCGCCGTCGTCGACCCGGCCAAGGATGTCTGGAAGCGCCCGCGTCCGCACCAGCTCAGCGATCTCGTCAAGCCCGCGGTCAAGCTGTCGAGCTCCGGCTCCTGGCCGTCCGGCCACGCTACTGTCGGTACCATGATGGGCATCATCCTGGCCGACATGGTTCCCGAAAAGCGCGCCGAGATCATGGCCCGCGCGGCTGCCTATGCCCACAACCGGGTCGTCGGCGGCATCCACTATCCGTCCGATGTCGAGATGGGCAAGATTTCCGGCAGCGTCATCGCCGCGGTGCTGCTCAACCGGGACGATTTCAAGGCCGAGTATGAGGTGGCCAAGGCGGAACTCAGGGCCGACCTCGGCATGTAGGCCTTCGCCGCATCCCTGCCGCCAGGAGGGCGCCGGATGGCGCCCTTTTGCGTTCCCGCATCCGATGCCGCGCTTTATGGTACGACTGAAGTTCCCAATTGGGCAGGAAACGCTTGGAAGGGGCGGCCATGACCGAAGACGAACCCGATGCGGACGGTGCCGCCATAAGGGCCATCATCGCCCGGCAGTTCGCGAGCCTGAGCTGGGGCGAGGGGCGGGCTCCCGGCTGGGATGATTTCGCCGGCGATTTCCTGGATGGCGCCAGTCTCTTCCCGGCAGCCCGCCCGGCAAGACGCACCAGCGTTGCCGACTTCGTCGAGCGGATGCGCGGCCTGTCGCAGACATCGCTGCGTTCCCTGGACGAGACAGTGCTGGGTACGGATATCCGCGTTTTCGGCAATATCGCCATCGCGATGGCCGCGGCGGAGATGACCGAGAACGGCGCCGAGACCAACCACTCCATGGAAATGCTGCTTCTGGTGAAGAGCGGCGGAAACTGGAAGATCGCCGCCCAGGCCTGGGACAGGGCGAGCGAGGCCAATCCTTTGCCGGATGTGCTTGTCTCGGGCGCCGCATCGCGCTAGCCCTTATCGGTCGCGTCGGGTTGCCATCGGCATCCGCGCCGCGGCAGGATCATCCGGAGAGCCGCCTCATGAAACCTTCGCTCGAAGACACGCTGCTTGCGGCGATCCGCACCATTCCGGATTATCCGAAACCGGGCATCCTGTTTCGCGACATCACCACGCTGCTTGGCAATGCGCGCGCCTTTCGCCGCGCCATCGACGAACTGGTGCATCCCTATGCCGGGCAAAAGATCGACAAGATCGCCGGCATCGAGGCGCGCGGCTTCATCCTGGGCGGCGCGGTCGCGCATCAGCTCTCGGCCGGCTTCGTGCCGATCCGCAAGAAGGGCAAGCTGCCCTACGAGACCGTGCGCGTCGCCTACAGCCTGGAATATGGGCTGGACGAGATGGAGATGCACAAGGACGGCGTCTCGCCGGGCGAGAAGGTGATCCTGGTCGACGACCTGATCGCAACCGGGGGCACGGCGGAAGCCGCCGTGAAGCTTCTGCGCCAGATCGGGGCGGACATACTGGCCGCCTGTTTCGTCATCGACCTGCCGGACCTCGGCGGCCGCGCCAAGCTCGAGGCGCTCGGCGTTCCCGTGCGCACGCTGATCGGTTTCGAGGGGCATTGAGGGAGCGCTTCCCTTCTCCCCCTGTGGGAGAAGGTGTCGCCGAAGGCGACGGATGAGGGGTGTTCCAGGGAACGCCAGCGTCTCACTCCGCTGGAACACCCCTCATCCGTCTTGCCGCTTCGCGGCAATCCACCTTCTCCCACAGGGGGAGAAGGAAGAACCTAATCAACCTTCACCAGCACGGCGCTCTCGAACTCCAGCACCTTGTCGCCGGTCGAATCGAAGGCGTCCGCGCGCAGCGTCAGGAGCCGCCAGCCGGGGCGCGAAGCGATGGGGCGATGGGAGACAGCGGTGCGGGTGAAGGTTACCGTCTCGCCGGCATAGACCGGCTTCAGCCATTTCAGGTTCTTGAAGCCGGGCGAGGGGCCGAATTCGGGCGCTGGACCGGTGCCGGTCCAGCCTCCGGCGTCCATGCGGGCCTCGAGATTGTATTTCATCCAGGTCGCGGCGGTGTGCCAGCCGGAGGCGCAGAGCCCGCCGAGCACGCTCGATCTCGCCGCCTCCTCGTCGACGTGGAACACCTGTGGGTCGTATTTGCGCGCGAAAAGCTTGATCTCTTCGGGTTCGAAGACATGCGAGCCGAGCGTGACCGTGGTGCCGATACGGAAGAACTCGTCGAGGGTCATGCAATGGCCTCGCGGGTCAGGAACATGCCGGTATTTTCTAGCTCGAAAACACTTTCGCCACGCTGGTTGAAAAGCTCGGCACGCATGGTGACAAGGCCGAGCTGGGGCCGCGATTTGGACAGGCGCTTGGCGATGATGGTGCTGTGGCCGCTCAGCATGTCGCCAGCCAGCACCGGCTTCTTCCATTTGACATAATCGATGCCGGGCGACCCCTGCGACGTCGAATCCAGCAGGAAGGCATCGCACCACATGCGCATGAACATGGCGCAGGTGTGCCAGCCGGAGGCCGCCAGTCCGCCGAGAATGCTGGCCTTGCCGGCCTCTTCGTCGAGATGCATGGGCTGGGGATCGAACTCCGCGGCGAATTCGATGATCTCTTGCGCACTCACCAGCTTGGTGCCGAGGTCGAGCGACGTGCCCTCGACGAAGTCGTCGTAGGTCCAGGTCTTTCCGGCAATGGAAGTCTTTCCGGTCATGGTTTCGAATCCGGCTGCGCAACACGCGATCCCCACGGATCGGGGTTTCCCGGATGCAGGCCGGAAGCCGTCAGGTCAAGTTTTTTCTGGTAAGCCAGCCTGTCTCGGCCGCCAGACGCGGCAGCGCTCAGAGCCAGCCGCGGCGGCGGAAATACCAGAAGGGCAGGATCGCCGACACGATCATCAAGCCGATGGCGAAGGGATAGCCGAGCTGCCATTTCAGTTCGGGAATGATGTCGAAATTCATGCCGTAGATGGAGGCGACCAGCGTCGGCGGCAGGAAGATGACGGCGGCGACCGAGAAGATCTTGATGATGGCGTTCTGTTCGATCGAGATCATGCCAAGCGTGGCATCGAGCAGGAAGGAGATCTTCTGCGACAGGAAGGTGGCGTGATCGGCAAGCGAGAGCACGTCGCGCGACAGGGTCTTGATGCGGGCGCGGACATCCTTGCTCATCCGGGTCTGGGTGGCGACATGGGCGAGGAAGCCGGCAAGGCGCTGCAGGGAAATCAGGCTGTCGCGCACGGAAGACGCGATGTCCTCCTTGCGGCCGATGGCCTTCAGCAGTTCCTGGAAATCGCGGTTGCGCTTCGAGACCTTGGTAGATCGCGCTTCGAAAATGTCGCGCGAGATCGTCTCGACGTCGCGGCCGGCGCGCTCCAGTATATCGGCGAGGCGGTCGACGATCGCCTCCAGCAGGCCGATCAGGATGGTGTCGCCGCTGGTGCAGCCCATCGCCACCTTCTCGGCGCGCATGGGAAAGGTCTTGAAGGCCTTCGGCTCGTGATAGCGCACGGTGATCAGTCTGTTGCCGGACAGCGCGAAGGTAACCGGCGACATCAAGGGGTCGTCTAATTCGGTCTGCGCCGGCAGGGCGGCGGTCATGAAATAGGCGCCGTCCTCGACATAGAGGCGGCTGGATATCTCGATCTCCTCCATTTCCTCGCGGGTCGGGATGGCGATGCCGAGCCAGCTTTCGATGGAGGCCTCTTCCTCCTTGGTCGGATTGACGAGATCGGCCCAGACGACCTTGTCGCCATCGGCCAGCAGATCCTCGGTGAGGCGCAGGCGGTCATTGTCCACGACGAAAGCCTTGATCATCGCCTGATCTCCCTTACCGGACCATGTGCTCGGATTGCACGGCTCTTCGTCGCGTGCGCCCGCCGCTTAGACCCCGCACATGACAAAATCAAGACAGGCCCGGCCCCGAAGCCAGCCCGCGCCGGTCAGAAGAACTCGTCGAGAAGCCGATACCAGGAAAGCTTTGCCGGCTCTGCCTGCGGTAGTCCATAGCGTTCCATAAAGGGTTTCACCCAGGCTTCGCCCAGATTGTGGCGGATGCTGCGGCAAGCCAGGGCCAGATCCTGGTGGCGATCGGCGACGCCCAGCCGGCCGCAATCGATGAAGCCGCTGAAGCGGCCTTCGGCGGCCATGAAGTTCGGCAGGCAGGCATCGCCATGGGTGACGACGAGATCTTCCGCCTGCGGTCGAAGGGCGATGAGTTCGGCGAAGGCATCGGCGGCCGTCCGCCCCTGCCGTTCGTCGTCGAAGTCGCTCTCGTCGACTTCGCCGGCCTCCATGCGCGCGCGGGCCGTGGCGATACGGCCTTCGATGCGATGATCGAAGGGGCAGGCGCTGGTGTCGAGGGCGTGTAGCTCGCGAAGCGCGCCTACCATGATTTCGACGACGTCAGCCGGATCGATCACCGCCGACGCCAGATCCTCGCCGGCGACCGCCGACATCAGCAGCCAGTCGTGACCGGCATGGCTTTCCAGGTCGATCACATCGGGGCAGGCCACGCCTTGTCCGGCAAGCCAGCGCAGCCGTGCAGCCTCATCGGCAAGCTCGGCAAAGGGACCGCTCTGCTCGCACTTCAGGAACAGGGTCGGCTTGCCGTCAGCCACCAGCCGGAAGACGCCGGCCTGTGACTGGCCGATCGTCTGGCGATGCCAGGCATAGGCGGAGAGCCTGTCCCTGAACCCTCGCGGCAGCTCATTCTCGTGGTCGAGCGTCATCGACAAGCATATCAGGCTTTGCTGTGGGGGGAGGCCGGGATGCTGGTGTCCGGCCTCCAATGTCTCTACCGGGCGTTCGGCAGGATCTGGTGCAGGATGATCGCCCAGACGGCGCCGAAAGCGATCGACGAGCCCAGTATGTACTGCACGATGTCGGGCAGCGTCTTGACGAAGTCCGGCGGCGCCAGCGTGGCGAACAGCGCCATCAGGATCGGCAGGCCGATGACCAGCATGTTGCGCTCCGTCAGCGGTGTGCCGCGCACCACGCGAAAGCCGTTCATGGCGATGACGACGCAGAGCACGCCGAAGACGCCGCCGATGACCGGTCCGGGGATCGAGGCGATGACCGCCGACAGTTTGCCGATCAGCCCGAACAGCACCAGGAAGATGCCGGCGGCGGCAAAGGCGGCGCGGCTGGCGATGCCGGTGATGGCGATGATGCCGGCATTCGACGAATAGCCGGTGACCGGCGTGCTGCAGAGCAGCGCGCTGATCAGGCAGCCGAGCCCTTCGCCGGTGGCACCCTTGTCGAGCTGCTCATCCGACAGCGGCCTGTCGATGACGGCGCCGACAGCGAACCATGTGCCGGTGGTTTCGGCCAGGACGACGATGTAGACGATCAGCATCGTCAGCATCGCCGACAGCGAGAAGGTCACGTCGAGGTTGAGGAAGGCGATGCGCGGCAGGGAAAACCAGGTCGCGGCGGAAACACCCGACATGTCGAGCTGGCCCATGAAGGCGGCGGCCAGGCTGCCGGCCAGAAGCGCGATGATCACCGACAGCAGGCGCAGCCAGTTGCCTTTGGCGCCAAGCGCCATGCCGGCCAGCATGCAGCCGACGAGGACCGCCGCGGCGATGAAGGCCAGGATGATGTTGCCGCCGACGGTGGCCGTGCCATGGACGGCGAACACGCTTTCCTTCAGTGCCACCGGCATCAGCGCGACGCCGACGACGATGATGATGGCGCCGCCGACGATCGGCGGCACGAAGCGGTTGACGAGGCGGTGGAAGAGTTTGGTCGGCGATCCCAAAAGCATGACGAGAATGGCGCCCGGTATCAGCGCGCCGATCACGGCCGAAAGCCCGCCAATACCGCCGCCGGCGCCGAAGGCGATCGCCAGTACGGCGCCGATCGGCACGAAGGACGGTCCCTGGACGACCGGCAGCCGCATCAGAAGCTGGGACTGGATCAAGGTCGCGACCCCTGCCGCCACGAAAGCCGACTGGATGAAGGCGCCGGCATCGCCGACGCTGAAGGCAAGCACGGAAGCGATGATGAACGGCACGATGTAGACGTCCATCGCCAGCACATGCTGGAGGCCGAGCAGAGCGGCCTTACCCAGCGGCAACGGATCGTCCGGCTGGGCGATCAATGTGATTTCTGGTGCAACGCGTTCCATGATGTCCCCTCTGGAAATCCCCGGTCGATCATGGGATCAGTCGGCGGCGAAAGACAGCGGCGGAAATGATTGCCAACTGTTTTCTTCTAGGCCACGCAGGGGCGGTTTCACGCTCCAGCAGGACGGAGCGACCCCATGACGGCAACCCATTTCACCCTGCTCGGCACCGCCTTCCATACACCCGAGCGCGGCAGGCTGGAGACGCTGGAGGATCACCTGTTCGGCATCGATGACCAGGGGCGGATCGCCGAGATTCTGGCGCCGGGTCATCCCGACTACGCGGCGCGCGCGAGTGATGCCCGCGAGGCGGGAACACTCGTGGAACTCGGCGCGGGACAATTCCTGTTGCCAGGGCTGGTCGACCTGCACATCCATGCGCCGCAATG
Source organism: Mesorhizobium comanense (assembly GCF_005503535.1). Taxonomy (GTDB): domain Bacteria; phylum Pseudomonadota; class Alphaproteobacteria; order Rhizobiales; family Rhizobiaceae; genus Mesorhizobium; species Mesorhizobium comanense. The sequence goes on from NZ_SCNN01000010.1 coordinate 199,440, forward strand.
GCCGCAGATGGGCAAGGCGCTCGACGTGCCGCTCGAAGTCTGGCTGCAGAAATACACGTTTCCGCTCGAGGCGCGATACGCCGATGTGGGCTATGCCAGGGAGGTCTATGCCGGGCTGGTCGACAATCTGCTCGCCAACGGCACCACCACGGCGCTCTATTTCGCCACCGTCCATGTCGAGGCCAGCCTGGCTCTGGCCGGCATCTGCCTCGAGAAAGGCCAGCGCGCGCTGGTCGGCAAGGTGGTGATGGACGATCCGCAGCAGTGTCCGCCCTTCTACCGCGATGCCGACGCGGCGAGCGCGGTTGCCGATACCAGACGTTTCATCGAGGCCGTGCGCAACATGGCTTCGGGTGAAAGGCCGCTTGTCCAGCCGGTGATCACGCCGCGCTTCATTCCCAGTTGCACCGACGCGGCGCTGCAAGGTCTCGGCGATCTCGCCGATGAATTCGGCTGCCATGTGCAGACGCATTGTTCGGAGAGTGACTGGGCCAAGGCTTTCGTGGAGGAGCGTTTCGGCCGGACCGACGCGGCAAGTCTCGACGGGTTCGGCCTGCTGACGCGCCATACCATCCTGGCGCATTCGAACTTCATCGATCGCCGGGACATGGACCTCATCAAGGAGAAGGGCGCGGGCGTTGCCCATTGCCCGCTGTCCAATGTCTATTTCGCCAATGCGGTGTTTCCGCTGCGCGAAGCGCTCGACCGGCATATGCATGTCGGCCTCGGCACCGATATTTCGGGCGGCTACAGCCCGTCGCTGTTCGATGGCTGCCGGCACGCGCTGTCGGCATCGAGGATGGTGCAGAGCGGCGTCCATGCCCATCTGAAGGCCGACGCGCGCGGCGCGCCGGGCGAGCCCATCACCCATCAGGAGGCGTTCTGGCTTGCCACCGCAGGCGGCGCGGAAGCGCTCGACCTGCCGACCGGCAGTTTCCGCGTCGGGCATGAGTTCGACGCGCTGCTGATCGACACCCGGGCCAAGGCCTCGAACATCCACATCGACGCTGAGGGCGACACGCTCGAGGATGCCTTCCAGAAAATCGTGCTCAACGCGGCGCGGGCCAATATCACCAGCGTCTGGGTGAGCGGCAGGATGGTGGCGGGGGAGTAGCGCGACGGTGAGCCAGCCGACCCATTTGGCTTTAAACACTTTCAAAATTTCGGGCGATTGCGCAAAATTGGCACGATCGCGCGTCATGCTATGATGATGGACGCGTTGAACGGCAGGGCAAGCACATGACCGGGAACCTGATCGCGGCAATCGTCGGGGCGGAAAGCACGGTGATCCAGAAGCTTCTGGCCGAGGCCGTTTCGGATTGGCGGCGGTCGGGCTTGCAGGTCTGCGGCGTCGTGGAAGAAGCGCACGGCCTGACAGGCCGCTCCTGCAGTTCCGGCTTTTTGCGCAACGTCCAGACCGGCAACGTCTTCGCCATGTATCTGGACGAGCCGCCGGCCCACACATCGTGCCATCTCGACGAGATGGGCGTGGTCGATGCCTGCGCGAGCATCATCGACCATGTCGCGGCGAGCGATCTCGTCGTGCTGAGCAAGTTCGGCAAGGTCGAAGCGGTGGGCAGCGGCCTGTTCGAGGCATTCGAGGCGGCTATCAGATCAGGCAAACCCTTGCTGACGTCGGTCGCGCCCAAACATCACTACGCCTGGCAGCGCTTTGCCCCGCAAGCCGCCTTCATCAAGCCGGACCGGGCCTCGATCGAGGCCTGGAGGCGCGGGGTTTTCAATGCAACGCGGCCCAGCCGTGCTGCAAGCATGGTGCTGTCCAACTGAGGGAAGGTAGGCGCCCGGCTCCAGACGTCGTCAGGTGTTGAACTTGAACAGCAGGACGTCGCCATCCTGCACGACGTATTCCTTGCCTTCGTCGCGCGCCTTGCCGGCTTCCTTGGCCGCCACTTCGCCGCCCAGCGTGATGTAATCGATATAGGCGATGGTCTGGGCGCGGATGAAGCCGCGTTCGAAGTCGGTGTGGATGACGCCGGCCGCCTGCGGGGCCTTGTCGCCTTTGTGGATGGTCCAGGCGCGCGTTTCCTTCGGCCCGGCGGTGAAATAGGTGATGAGGTGTAGCAGATCGTAGCCGGCGCGGATGACCTTGTTCAGGCCGGGCTCGTCGAGGCCGAGCGAGGACAGGAATTCCATCTCTTCCTCGTCCGAGAGCTGGGCGACTTCGGCCTCGATCGCCGCCGAGATCACCACTGTGCCAGCGCCCTGCGCGGTGGCCATCTTTTCCACCGCCTTGCTGTGCTCATTGCCGGTGGCCGCGTCGGCCTCGGCGACGTTGCAGACATAGAGCACGGGGTGCGAGGTCAAGAGGTTCAGCCCCTGCAGGATGCGCAGATCCTCGGCGGAGATGCCTTTTAGCAGGATGCGGGTCGGCTTGCCGGCCTGCAGCAGCTCGAGCGCCGCTTCCATCATGGGCAGCACGGTGGTTGCTTCCTTGTCCTTCGAGCCGGCGCGCTTGCGGATCTGGACGATGCGGCGCTCAAGGCTGTCGAGGTCGGCGAGCATCAGCTCGGTCTCGACGGTCTCGGCGTCGGCGACGGGGTCGATGCGGCCCTCGACATGGGTGATGTCGTCATCCTCGAAGCAGCGCAGCACGTGCACGATGGCGTCGACCTCGCGGATGTTGGCGAGGAACTGGTTGCCCAGCCCTTCGCCCTTGGAGGCGCCGCGCACCAGGCCGGCAATGTCGACGAAGGAGATGCGGGTCGGGATGATCTCCTTGGACTTGGCGATTGCCGCGATCTTCTGCAGCCGGGGATCCGGCACCGCCACTTCGCCGGTGTTCGGTTCGATGGTGCAGAAAGGATAGTTGGCGGCCTGCGCGGCAGCCGTCCTGGTCAAGGCATTGAACAGCGTCGACTTGCCGACGTTGGGCAAGCCAACAATGCCACATTTGAAACCCATGTTCGTCCGGTCCTATCGGGAAAAGCGAAATTTGATGAGGGCTATGGGCGAAAGGGACGATCAACGTCAAGCCCCGATCGGCCGAGCCGGTCCGCCGCGGATGATGTCATTGTCGCGGGATCATCGCGCAAGCCAGCGCAATCTGGCGAGACGACGCGGTTGGCTGTCGACGAAGGCCTCGTCGTGCTCCAGCACCGCAAGCGCCTGCCGGGCGCTGTCGCGGGCACGATCGAACTCGCCGAGGCGGGCGCAGCATTCGGCGAGTTCCTCCTGCACGAAAGGTGCCTGCTCGCCGTCTGCGGCCGCTGCACCGGCTGTTGCTTCAGCAAGCCGCCTGGCTTCTTCCAGGCGATCCAGCGCGCGCAACGTCCGGATGACGGCGTAGCGCGCGATGCGCAGCTCGCGTCTTTCACCCGCCAAGCTGCGCAGCTCGACCGCCTGCTCGAAGATTGCCAATGCATCCGCGAACCGACCGGCATCGAAATAAGACCAGCCGAGATTGTTGAGCAACGCCGCGCGCCAGAACGCTGCCTGCGGATGGTCGTCGATATAGGCAAGCGCGGCGGCGGTCCATTGCACGGCATCGCCCAGGGACCCGACAACCGCCATCATATGTGCTGCATCCACGGCCAGCGCATGGGCCGCGGCCTGCCGCGCCAATTGCCAGGCTTGTTCGAAAAACGGCCGCGCCTTGTCGCGCTCGCCGGCGGAATTGCAGAGGCGGCCGCGCTCGACGGCGCAAAGGGCGCGGGCGTGCGGATCGTGACCGGCCAGCCGCTCAGCCTGATCGATCAGCGCATGGCCTGCGGCGAAGTCACCGGCCAGGCCAAGCCGCCTGGCTTGCCCAACCAGATCCGAAACACTGTCAGACATGCCGGTCTCACCTGTGGTCTTGGCCGGCATTTGCTAGCGCGCCTTGCGAGCCGTCGGCAAGGCTTGCAGTGCTAAGCCAATCACGCCTTCGTCACTACGGCGTGATTGTGCGTCGGCGCTAAATTAGCGATGTCGCAAGACGACATGTTCACCAGAGAGGGAGTCCTGACATGAGCGCATTCAAGCTTTCCCGTCGTGACAGCCTGCGTAACATTGCCATTCTCGGCGTCGCCGGAGCCGCTGCCGCTTCCGGAGTGCTTTCCGCAGGGCCGGCCGATGCCGCGCAACCGCATATGAGCAAGGCGCTGAATGATCTCCAGGCGGCGCTCAACCAGCTTCAGGCGGCGCTGCCGGACAAGGGCGGTCATCGGATCAAGGCCATGGCGTTGGTGAAGGACGCCATCGACGAGACGACCAAGGGCATGGCCGTCGGCGCGATGTAGTTCCGTGCGGCCGGCGTTGCCTGCGTGGTCAGGTCGCGCCGGCCGCCTCAGTCTTTACCGAACAGCTTCTTCAGCATGGCGGCCATCGGGCCGGTCTCCGGCAGCTTGGCGGGCGCCTGCTGGGCACGAGCCTGGCGGATGTGGCTCTGTTGTTTGGGCTGCTGCTTCGGCACCGGCTTTTCCAGCTCGGCTATCGTCTTGCCCTGGAGAGCAAGTGCTGCCTTGTTCATGAAGCCGGATTCATCGCCCTTGACGATCATGGCGGCGTTGTCGGCGATCGCATCGAGCAAGGGGTCGAGCCATTCGCGGTCGGCCTTGGCGAAGTCGCCGAGCACATGATGCTGGACCATTTCCTTGACGCCGGGGTGTCCGACGCCGATGCGCACGCGGCGATAGGTGTTGCCGACATGGCCGTCGATGGATCGGATGCCGTTGTGGCCGCCGGCGCCGCCGCCGGTCTTGATGCGCAGCTTGCCTTCGGCGAGATCGATCTCGTCGTAGAAAACGGTCAGAGCGGAGGATTCGAGTTTGTAGAAGCGCAAGGCTTCGCCGACAGACTGGCCGGAAAGGTTCATGAAGGTCTGCGGCTTGATCAGGATAACCTTCTCACCGCCGAGCATGCCTTCGCAGATCAGGCCCTGGAACTTCTTCGACCAAGGCGAAAAGGAATGGCGGCGGGCGATAGCGTCCGCCGCCATGAAGCCGACATTGTGCCGGTTTTCAGCGTATTTCGCGCCCGGATTGCCGAGGCCTGCAAAAACAAGCATCGTTCAGCTCCGGGCGGGAAAGAGTTACTTCTCTTCGGCGGCCGGAGCCGCTTCGGTCGTGGCCTCGGCCGTCTCTTCCGTCTCCGGCTTCATCGCCGCGGAACCGGCAATGGTCGCGATGGTGAAGTCGCGATCGGAGATCACCGGCTTGACGCCGGCCGGCAGCTTGACCGCCGAGATGTGGATCGAATCGCCGATGTCGGCGCCGGCGAGATCGACGGTGATGAATTCCGGGATCGCATTGGCCGGGCAGTGGAACTCGACTTCGTGACGCACGATGTTGAGCACGCCGCCGCGCTTGATGCCGGGCGACTTGTCTTCATTGATGAAGTGGACAGGCACGTCGACGTTGACTTCGGTGTCCTTGCCGATGCGCAGGAAGTCGACATGGACAGGGAAATCCTTGACCGGGTCGAGCTGGAAGTCCTTCGGCAGAACCTGGATCTTCTTGCCGCCGACATCGATCGTGGCGACCGTGGTCAGGAACCCGCCGCCGTGGATCTTGTAGTAGACGTCCTTGTAGTTCAGCGCAATCGCCAGGGGAGGCTGCTTGTCGCCGTAAATCACTGCAGGCACTTTACCTTCGCGGCGAACTGCACGGGCGGACCCCTTACCGACCTGTTCGCGCGCTTCGGCCTTGAGCTCGTAAGTATCGTGGCTCATGGTTTTTCCTTTCGCGTGTTATGGAGCGTTTGCGGAAAGGCACGGGCCCGACCGTAAACGTCGAAAGCCGCCGGACCTCGATACCCGGATGAGGGCGCCGCCTGAAACGGAGCTTGTTCGGGATCACAAGGGGGAAGGCAGCCTTCCGCCGCGTTGCCTCCAAGGGTGTCTACGCGGGTGGCGGCTCTATAGCGGAAGGCGGGCGGACGTGCAAGCCGTGGCCGGAGGGTTGCCTACCGCCCCCCGCTCAGCGCGTCCCGCAATGTCTGGACCTGGCGGTTGAGGCCATCGAGTTCGGCTAGCGTCATGCCCGACCGTTCGACCAGGGTTTCGTTCAGGCAGTTGCACTGGACCAGCAGCTTGCGGCCGGCTGATGTCAGTTCGACCTGAACCTGGCGCTCGTCGGCCTGGCTGCGCTGGCGGGTGACGAGGCCAGCCTGCTCCATGCGCTTGACCAGCGGCGTGATGGTGCTCGATTCCAGGGCGAGCCGGTGCGCGATGGCGCCAACCGACATGCCGTCCGCCTCTCCCAAGGCGTTCAGTACCAGATATTGCGGATAGGTGATGCCCATCTCGTCCAGCATGGGCTTGTAAGTGCGATTGATCGCCATCGAGGTGGCGTAGAGGGTGAAACAGAGCTGATTGTCCAGCGGGAGAGGCACGGCGCATTTCCTTTTTGCCTGTTATCCGGCATTCCATACCGCAAAAAATGATATCGCGATACATATTTTCATGGACAGGCGATCCGGCTTGCGTTAGCCATATTGTTATCGCGATATCATTTATTGCGAAATCAAACTGAAGGAGATTGAGATGACCTCGCAGACCAAGCCAGGTTCAGGCAGCGGCACGATCACCACCAGCGACGGAACGCAGATCTACTACAAGGACTGGGGGACCGGTCAGCCCGTCGTCTTTCATCACGGCTGGCCGCTGAGCGGCGACGACTGGGATGCCCAGATGCTGTTCTTCCTCTCCAAGGGCTACCGCGTCATCGCGCATGACCGGCGCGGCCATGGCCGCTCGACCCAGACCGATACCGGCAACGAGATGGACACATACGCCGCCGACGTAGCGGCGCTTGTCGCGCATCTCGACCTCAAGGACGCCATCCATGTCGGCCATTCGACCGGCGGCGGCGAAGTGGCGCGCTACGTCGCGCAATATGGTTCGGGCGGCCGGGTCGCCAAGGCTGTGCTCATCGGCGCCGTGCCGCCGATCATGCTGAAGACCCCGGCCAACCCAGGCGGCCTGCCGATCGAAGTGTTCGACGGCTTCCGCTCGGCCCAGGCGGCCAACCGCGCGCAGTTCTTCCGGGACGTTCCGTCCGGGCCGTTCTACGGGTTCAACCGTCCGGGCGCAGAGGTGTCTCAGGGGGTCATCGACAATTGGTGGCGCCAGGGCATGATGGGCGGCACCAAGGCGCATTTCGACTGCATCAAGGCTTTCTCGGAAACCGACTTCACCGAGGATTTGAAGAAGATCGAGGTACCGGTGCTGGTGATGCATGGCGACGACGACCAGATCGTGCCGATCGCGGACTCGGCGCTGCTGGCGATCAAGCTGCTCAAGAAGGGCGAACTCAAGGTCTACAAGGGCTTTCCGCATGGCATGGCCACGACCCATGCCGATGTCATCAACGCCGACCTTCTGGCCTTCTTCAAGGCGTAGGAGGCTTCGGGCTGAAACAGAAAAGGCACCCGCAACATTGCGGGTGCCTTGTCGTCGGTTGATTTCGGATGTTCAGGCGGCCTGCGCCTTCCTGGCTTCCTTCATGTTGGGCAGGAACACCGTCAGCAGTCCCAGGAACGGCAGGTACGAGCAGATCTGGAAGACGAAGTCGATGCCCTTCATGTCGGCGACGACGCCAAGCACGGCGGCCGCGATGCCGCCCATGCCGAAGGCGAAGCCGAAGAAGATGCCGGCGATCATGCCGACGCGGCCCGGCACCAGTTCCTGCGCGAAGACGACGATGTTGGAGAAGGCCGAGGACAGGATCAGCCCGATCAGCACCGTCAGCACCATCGTCCATTCCAGGTTGGCATAGGGGAGCGCCAGCGTGAAGGGCAGCACGCCGACGATCGAGAACCAGATCATGGCCTTCTGTCCGTAACGGTCGCCGAACGGCCCGCCAAGCAGGATGCCCAGCGCCGAGGCGCCGAGGAACAGGAACAGCATCACCTGCGACATCTGCACCGAAACGCCGAACTTATGCATGGAATAGAAGGTGTAGTAGCTGGCGAGGCTGGAGATGTAGGCGTTCTTGCTCAGCACCAGAAGCGTCAGCACCACCAGCGCGCCCATGACCTTGCGGCGCGAGAAGGGCGAGACGTGGCTGACGGCCTTGCGGCTGCTTTGCGCGGCGCGCAGCCGGCTGTACCAGCCGCCGACCCGCCACAGGATGAAGATGCCGATCAGCGAGCCGATGGCAAACCAGGCAATGCTGGTCTGGCCAAAAGGCACGACGATGAAGGCGGCCAGCAACGGCCCCAGCGACTGGCCGAAATTGCCGCCGACCTGGAACAGCGACTGCGCCAGGCCGAACCGGCCGCCGGAGGCGAAGCGGGCGATGCGCGAGGATTCGGGATGGAAGATCGCCGAGCCGATGCCGATCAGCGAGGCGCCGATCAACAGCAGGTAGTAGTGTCCAGCATAGGCGAGCACGACCAGGCCGATCAGCGACGAGGCCATGCCCCACGGCAGGGAGTAGGGCATGGGCCGCTTGTCGGTGACCATGCCGATCAGGGGTTGCAGCAGCGACGCCGTCACCTGGAAGGTGAAGGTCAACAGGCCGATCTGCCAGAAATCGAGGCCGTAATTGTCCTTGAGCAGGGGATAGATGGCCGATAGCAGCGACTGCATGATGTCGTTAATGCAGTGGCACAGGCTTACCGCCAGAATGACGGTGAAGGCCGTTGCCTGGGCTGAAACGTGACTGGCGCTCGCGGGCGCCGCGACGCTGCTTGCTGTCGTATCGGTCAAGATAGGCTCCGTGGTCTTTTTGGCGGGCATGCCCGCAGGGCAGTCTGGCGGACGCTCTTGCGGCCGCCTTCGAGACGATTGCCTTATAAGCTGCTTGCAGGGCGACTTCTTTCGTGGTTTGGTCCAATAGTTTCGCAAGTGGGCCATAGCCGATGCCGCATGGCAGGGAAATCTTTCGCGCCGGCAATGGCAATCTCGGTCAATTGCACGAGAGCCGCTGGCAATGGCTGGAGGAAGTGGCCGGTCCGGCCGTGGCTTTGCCGACCGAGTATCCGGACGGCTATCTCGTACCCCGGCACCGCCACAGCCGCAGCCAGCTCTTGCATGCATTGGTCGGCGTCGTGCTTGTGACGACCCGGCACGGACGCTGGATGGTGCCGCCTGACCATGCGATGTGGATTCCGGCAGGCACCGAGCATTCCGTCGAGATGCTGGGCGATGTCTCGATGCGCTCGGTCTATGTCATGCCGGGCGCGATCCCGGGGCTGCCGGAAGGCCTGCGTGTGGTCGGCGTTACCGAGCTGATGCACAGCCTGATCGTTGAATCGGAGAAACTGCCGCAAGGCGGCGAGCTGGAAGGCCGTGGCGGGTTGATCATGAACCTGCTGCTGCATGAAATCCCGACCTTGCCGGAACGGCCGCTCGGTCTGCCGTTCCCGTCCGATCCCAAGCTGGCGGCACTCTGCCGGCGCTTCGTCGCGGCACCCTCGCCACATGCCACGATCGACGAATGGGCCGATGCCGCCGGCATGAGCCGCCGTTCCTTCACGCGCGCCTTCCAGCGCCAGACCGGCCTGTCGCTGTCGACATGGCGCCAGCAGGCCTGCCTGTTCGCCGCCCTGCCTAGGCTCGCCGACGGCGAACCGATCACCAGGGTCGCGCTCGATCTCGGCTATGACAGCGTGCCGGCCTTCATCACCATGTTCAAGCGCATGCTCGGCTCATCGCCGCGCGGCTACATGCGCGGCGCGCGCGACAGCACGGACGGCCCGCGACGTCCAACGCTGGATGCGGGAACCAGATTGTTGCCGTCGGGAGGTTAGTCGAACAGGCTCGACACCGATTCCTCGGTCGCCGTGCGCGAAATGGCTTCGCCCATCAGGTCGGCGATCGAGATGACGCGGATGTTGGGCGCGTCGAGCACGCTTTGCGTCGGCTGGATGGAATCGGTGATCACCAGTTCCTGCAGCTTCGAGCCGCTGATGCGGGCGGCCGCTCCGCCCGACAGCACGCCATGGGTGATGTAGGCGGTGACGCTGGTGGCACCGTTGGCCAGCAGCGCATCGGCGGCGTTGCAGAGCGTGCCGCCGGAATCGACGATGTCGTCGATCAGCAGGCAGTCCTTGCCGGCGACCGCGCCGATGATGTTCATGACTTCCGATTCGCCGGGGCGCTCACGGCGCTTGTCGACGATGGCGAGCTGGGCGTCGAAGCGCTTGGCGAGCGCGCGCGCCCGCACCACGCCGCCGATGTCGGGCGACACGACCACGACGTTGCCGAGTTGCTTGTACTTGGCCTTCACGTCGCGGGCCATGACCGGCACCGAGAACAGATTGTCGGTCGGAATGTCGAAGAAACCCTGGATCTGGCCGGCATGCAGGTCGAGCGTCAGGACGCGGTTGACGCCAGCCCGCGCGATCATGTTGGCGACCAGCTTGGCCGAGATCGGCGTGCGGCCCGACGCCCGGCGATCCTGCCTTGCGTAGCCGAAATAGGGGATGACGGCGGTGATGCGCCTGGCCGAGGAACGCATGAAGGCGTCGACCATGATGAGCAGTTCCATCAGATGGTCGTTGGTCGGGAACGAGGTCGACTGGAGGACGAAGACATCCTCGCCGCGCACGTTTTCCTGGATCTCGACGAAGATTTCCTGGTCGGCGAAGCGCCTGACACTGGCCTTGCCCAGCGGGATGTTGAGATAGCGGGCGACCGCTTCAGCCAGCACCCTGTTGGAATTGCCTGCGAAGAGTTTCATGCACCGTTCCTGGTGGAGGATGGAGAGCCCCAACAGACTCGCCTGCGCCCTTTAACCGGGCTTTTAGCGGCCCGCGCCGGTATTGCAAGCGGGAATCCGCCGGCTAATCGCAAGAAAGCTTTCCGTCGCCGGCGGGCAACACCTCAGCCGGCGCTCCCGCCGAGAAACGCCGCGAACTGGTCGATGGTCTGGTCGGCGATCGCCTGCATGGTCGCCGGTGCCACGGCCTTCCAGCTGTCGGCGCCCGCGCCGGCGCCGGAATTCACCGAAGGCGCCTTCATCTGGCCGTTGATGCGGTGCAGCCGGTTGCCCGAGGGATCATAGACGTCCCAGACATAGATGACCGTGGTGTCCTTGCCTTCGGACATGGTCGAAAAATAGCCCTTCAGCACATGCGTCGCGGTCTGGTCCTGGCTGCCGGCGAGCGTGATGCCGCGCTGTTTGGCGCGCGCCTGCAACTCCGCCGTCAGCGGCGTGGCGGCTTCCACCGAAGCGCCGACGATCGGCGCGATCTGCAGCCGCGTCTTGGCAAGGACCGCCGCGGTCGGGGCAGGCGCGGTGGCGGCGGCAGGGGCGCCCGCCGTCGTCGTGGCAGGGGCGGGAACCGTTCCGACACTGCCCTGAGTGGCTGGCGCGGGCGTCGCCGAGGCCGCCGGCGGCGTGATGGCTGAGGGTTCGAGAACGTCTTTTGCGTTGGTGCAGGCGCCAAGCGCCAATGCCACGAGCAATGACACGGTCGTCACATGCGATCGTCTCATTTGCCTTCTAACTCCTTGGCGAAGAACGCCTCCCATTATGGATTCACTGCACGATCAAGTCGAGATCATGGCGGGAAAGCGGCTTCGGCTGGGATTCGGTGGTCAGGTAGGTGCGGCCAAGCGTCATTGCCGTCTCGGTCTCGGAATCCATGATGATCATGTGGGCGAACAGCGTCATGTTCGGCGCGATCGGCTCGGGATTGCCCTGGTAGAACATCGGCATGTCCATCCAGGACGGCGTGAAGCGGGCGCCGACCGAATAGCCGCAGGCGTTCAGCCGGTGCTTGGTCAGGCCATGCGCCTCCATGGTGCGGGCATGCGCGTCGAAGACGTCGCCGAAAGTGTTGCCCGGCGTCATCGCCTTCTCGACGGAAAGAAGTGCCGCGCGTGCGGCATCGAACAGCTCCTGATGGCGTTTGGAAACCTTGCCGGTCAGCACCGTGCGCATCATCGGCGCATGGTAGTGATGGAAGACGCCGGCCCATTCGAGCGTCAGCTGGTCGTTCTTGGTGAGCTTGCGGCGGCCGGCCTTGTAGCGGCAAAGCAGGGCGTCGACACCGGAGCCGATGATGAACTCGTTGGCCGGATAATCGCCGCCGCCGGCAAAGACCGCACCTTGCATGGCGGCCAGGATAAGCGCCTCGTCGCCGCCCTGCTTGATCAGCGGGAGCGCCGCGTCGAGCGCGTCGTCGGAGAGGCTGGCGGCTTTCTCCGCCTTGGCGACCTCCGCCGGGCTCTTGAACAGGCGCAGCCGCCCGACGATGCCGGAAGCGTCGGCGATCTGGCCGAAGGTCTGCAATTGCTCGTCCAGGCGGCGGCCATTGTAGGCGGTCAGGCCGTGCGTGTCGTACTCGACGCCGATGCGGGCGCCGAGCAGGTCGAGTTCGTTGAGCAGGTTGCGCAGGTCGACCGCCGGGTTGGCGCCGTCGCGGTCGGTCCACAGCACGATGTTGTCGATGATCGAGGTCTGGCGCGCCTGGCGCAGGTCGGCCGAACGGGTCAGAAGCACCATCGACCCGTCGGCCTTCACCACCAGGCACTGGAAGAAGCAGAAGCCGAACGTGTCGTAGCCGGTCAGCCAGTACATGCTTTCCTGCGCGAACAGCAGGATGGCATCGAGCTTCTTCTCGGCCATCTCGATCATCAGCCGATCGCGCCGCGCGTCGAATTCGGATCTTTCAAAATGCAGCGCCATTATTCATTCTCCAAAACAATTGCCGAAACCTGCCGGCCATAATCGGGTTCCCCGCGGTGCGTGGTGCGCCGGTAGGAGTAGAAAAGATCTTCTTCGGCATAGGTGCAGCGGCCGAGACCCTCGGCGCCGACGCCGGCCTTGAGGAGCCGGTCGACCGTGTAGCGGTTGAGGTCGAACATCGAATGGCCGGCCTTCGCCGAAGGCGCGAAGTACCGTTCGTTGCGGTCGTCCGCCTCGACGAAGCGGGTCACGAATTCCGGCCCGACCTCGTAATTGTCCGGGCTGATCGAAGGGCCGAGCACGGCAACGATGTTGTCACGGCGGGCGCCGAGGCTTTCCATGGCGGCGATGGTGTTTTCAAGCACGCCCGTGAACGCGCCTTTCCAGCCGGCATGCGCCGCGCCGATGATGCGCGCCCTAGCATCGGCGAACAGGACCGGACCGCAATCGGCGGTCGATGCGCCGATCGCGATGCCGGGCCGGTCGGTGACGATGGCGTCGGCCTTGGGCCGCTCGCCGGCAAAGGGCTCGCGGGCGACGATGACGTCTGGAGAATGGATCTGCCAGGCGGTCAGCAGATGGCTTGCCGGCACGCCCATCCAGGCAGCGACGCGGCGGCGGTTCTCGGCCACCAGCGCCTTGTCGTCATCCGATCCGGAGCCGATGTTGAGGCCCTGGTAGATGCCGGTGGAGACGCCGCCCGTGCGGGTGAAATAGCCGTGGCGGATGCCTTGTGCCCGGGCCTTGTCCAGCAGCGGCGACCGAACGGGATCCGGTTTGGTCTGATTGAGCATGCGGGCGTTGTTGTCCGTGTCGGCGGTTTCGTCAAGAAGAACCGGCCGGCGAGGCGGCCGCTCTTTACCGGACGGGAGATTGGGAGGGGCGACGGTGAAAAGTCAATCCGCCGTCGCGAAGTGAGTCGTCGCGGAGAGCCTGGCGGCCACGCCGCGCGGCATGACGGCAAGCACCTTGAACAGGTCGCCCATGGCCTGCGGTCCCGCGAGGCGTTCGACATCGGCGCTGATCTTGTCACGCGCCGCCTGATCAGCGTCCGCGCCAAGCCGGCCGGCGCGCTCGAGAATGCCCATGCCGAGCAGGAAACTGCCCTGCGTCGACAGATGGAGGTCGAGCCCGTGCGCGCGCACGGTCGCGGCCAGGGCGGCGAAATCGACATGGGAGGTGAGGTCGGCTTCGCCGGGATTGGCCAGCACATCTTCATGACCGTGCCGGCGCAAGGCCTGCAGTGTGTCGCCTATGCCCGGCTGGAGGTGGCCGTAGTCGAGGAACAGCCCGGCGCCGCCATGGCGGGCTATCCGCCCGGCGATGGCGGCCATCAGGGCCGTGCGCGCCGGCGCCAGCTCGGCGACCGCACCTTGCGGTGCATCGTCGGCATCCGCCGGCAGCAGCGTTGGATCGACCGAGCCGGCGCCGGCGAAGAAGCAGAGGGCGTCCTTGTCGTCGAGACCGACCATGCGTTCGCGCCAGCCCAGGCCCACGCGCACGAACTGCCGGATAGGAACCGCATCGAACAACTCGTTGCCGACGATGAGCAGCGGCTGATCGGGCAGCGTCTCGATGGTTTCGTGCCAGCGGACCGCGAACGGCGTCGTGCCGAGCGTCTGCTTCTGGATTTCGGCCAGGCGCGGGCTGGTCTCGATCATGGCGAAGCCGGCGGCATTGGCCAGTGTCGGGTCGAGCCGCGACAAGGTGCGCAGCATGTCCTTCATCAGCGTGCCGCGGCCGGGGCCGATCTCGGCGACGGTGACCGGCATCGGCCGGCCGACCGCCGCCCAGGCCTGGTAGAGCCAGACGGCGACGAGTTCGCCGAACATCTGGCTGATCTCCGGCGCGGTGATGAAGTCGCCGGCCACGCCAAAGGGCTCGCGCGTCGTGTAGTAGCCGTCGTCTGGATCGAACAGGCAGAGCGCCATGTATTCGTTGACGGGAAGCGGTCCGACCGCCTCGATCAGGTCGACGATGCGGGTCTTCAGCCGCGTCATGTCGCCTGTGGCTGCGCCTGCTGCACCGGCTTGGCCGTCGCCATCGCCCAGATGCCGGCCAGCACCATCGGCGTCGACAGGATCATGCCCATGGTCAGCCAGTTGGTGCCGAGGAGATAGCCGAGCTGCTGGTCGGGCTCGCGGAAGAACTCCACGAAGATGCGCGACAGGCCATAGCCGCAGATGAAGGCGCCGCCGACGAAGCGCGGCGTCTTCAGCTTCAGACGCGAATGGGTGAGGATTCGCAGAACGAGGAACAGCACCACGCCTTCGAGCAGGGCTTCATAAAGCTGGCTGGGATGGCGGGTGAAGGGGCCGCCATTGGGGAATTCGATCGCCCACGGCACATCTGTCGGCCGGCCCCAGAGTTCGGAGTTGATGAAGTTGGCGACGCGCACGAGGCCGAGCCCGACCGGCACGCCGGCGGCGACGACATCGAACAGCGACCAGGTACGGATGCCACGCCTGATGGAAAACAGCGTCATGGCCAGGATGACGCCGAGCAGGCCGCCATGGAAGGACATGCCGCCCTGCCAGACGGCGAAGATATCGAGCGGGTGGGCGATATAGCGCGCCAGATCGTAGAAGAGCACGTAGCCGGTGCGCCCGCCCAGCACGACGCCGATAGCGGCCCAGACGATGAAGTCGTCGAGATCCTCGGGCTTCATCGGCAGAACGCCATCAGGCCAAAGCTTCGGGTTCGCGGCCAGCCGCTTGGCGTACCACCAGGCGAACAGGATGCCGACGATATAGCCGACGCCGTACCAGTGCACCGCCAGCGGCCCGATCTGGATCAGGATCGGGTTGATGTTGGGGAAAGGCAGCGAAGCCAGCGGCAGCAGGAAATATTCGTTCAACGGGGAGCTCTCGGTTGCGATCGGCGCGGACCATGCGGCAGGGTTTTGGCAGGGTCAAGGCAAGGTGACGCTCGTCGCCCGCCGGAGATCGAGGTCGCTCCAGGCGCGCGGCGCCGGGCGCCGGCGGCCCGGCTAGTCACGGGTCTTGTCGGCCACCAACTGGCGCAATGCGTCATTGATCCTGTCCTGCCAGCCCGGACCGTCTTCCTGGAAATGGTCTAGCACGGCCCGGTCGATCTTGATCGAGACGAGTTCGCGGACATTCGGGGCAGCCGATGGCTGGCGAGGCGGAGCTTCAACCGGCTTCTTGACCGGCTTGAAGACAGCTTCGGCGGCAGCGAACGGATTTGTCGGTCGGCGCGGGGGCGTTGCCATTGGTTGATCCTGATTGGAGGCGACTCATGCTTGATGCAAGTCGCGATGGAACCGCCATATAGGCGACTTGGCACCATTTCGTACAGGTCGCCGTCATGTCGTCAATTTTCGGGAAACAAAATCGCCTCCAGGTCCATCGCACCGTGTAATATGTGCAGTATCTCCACGGCGTCGGCGCCAGTGCGATAGAAAATCAGATAGTTGCCGTGAACGCGTCGGCGGATGCCTGACGATCGATGCCGCTCAAAGAGCGGATATCGCTCGGGCATAGTGCGCAACTCCATACAATCGCTGCGCAACTCCTGGATGAACGTGACCGCTCGAAATGGGCTGTCGAGCGCGATGTGGTCGCCAATGGCTTCGAGGTCTGCCTCAGCCTGATCTGTAAAGACCAGCCGCTTCACTTGGCTTTGGCTGCCATTGTCTTGTATTTGGCCTCAAGCCTATCCAGCACTTCACCGCCAGCCTTAACTCTGCCCGCATCAGCATCCGCAATGCCTTTGGCGAGGGCCGCATCGAGGGCGGCAAGACGCTTCTCTCGTTCTTCGACCAAGCGAACGCCCTCGCGCAACACTTCGCTTTTCGAATTGTAGCGGCCGGTGCTGACAAGCTGGTTGACGATATCTTCGAGACGGGCTCCCAAGTCTGCGCTAATGGCCATGACGGTGCGCTCCTAAAAAAACATTCCAACACAATAATAGTTATTGGTTCGGCCTGCCAGCGACTTTTAGCAGGTTCGACTTGATGCCGCACCAGGCTTCAACGTTCTTGCATTCCTCGGCGCGCGCCACTACGTCATTTCGAGCAAGCGAGGATCTGCCATGTCGACCGGACCGAACCGCATTCTCGATGAATTCGCCAAGCTGATGACCGACGCCGCCGGTGCCGCGCAGGGCGTGCGGCGCGAGGTGGAGACGGCCTTCAAGGGCCAGGCCGAGCGCATCCTGAACTCCATGGACGTGGTGCAGCGTGAAGAGTTCGAGGCCGCGCGCGAGATGGCGGCCAAGGCGAGGGAAGAGAACGGCAAGCTTGCCGAACGCATCGAAGCGCTCGAGGCCAGGATCGCCGAACTGACCGGGCAGGCCACACCTGCGGCCTCGGCCAAGCCAAAGCCGAAAAAATAATTCGTTAAACTTTTCCACAAAGCACCAGCCTGAAAATCGCTTTGCCGTGAATCGCTTACCGGCATTGCGTGACTCTTTGTGACAGCCACCTTTCCACATGCGAATGACGCAGTGCGAAAAATTGGGCTGTTCACGCGACTCCCGATCAATAGACTGAATTTGTTGCATGATTCGGAGCAGGGTCATGCGCCGGGCGGTGGGGTCCGGTCTGGGGTCTTTGCGTCGAGAGCCCCCGGCCGTCCGAGTTCTAGACAAGATTGTTCGTCGTGTGTGCCCCGCGGAGCGTGTGGCGCTCCCCTGAACACAGGAAGCATTCCATGGAACTTCTCGAACTCGAATTGTCCCGCGAAATCCATCCGGTGGATGTGATCGAGCAGGTGGCCCACAACAATGACTGGTCCTTCGAACGGGCCGGCGACGATGAAATTTCGATCTCGGTTGCCGGAAGCTGGACCGATTATCACGTGTCCTTCTCCTGGATGGAGGATTTCGAGGCGCTGCACCTGGCCTGCGCCTTCGACATCAAGGTGCCCGAAGCGCGCGCGCTGGAAGTGATGCGGCTGTTGTCGCTGATCAACGAGCAGATGCTGTTCGGTCATTTCGATCTCTGGGAGCAGGAAGGCGCGATCATGTTCCGCCAGTCGCTGCTTCTGGCCGGCGGGGTCGAACCCTCGAGCCAGCAGGTCGAGGTGCTGCTGTCGTCGGCGCTGGAAGCCTGCGAGTGCTATTTCCAGGCTTTCCAGTTCGTCGTCTGGTCGGGAACCTCGGCCAAGGACGCGCTGGCGGGCGTGCTGTTCGAGACCTTCGGAAACGCCTGAGGTCGAGACAGGATGAGTTCGAGCAGCGAGCGCAAGCCCGAGATCAGCTTCGCCGATTTCGATCGTGTCGACATCCGTGCCGGCACGATCGTCGAGGCGGAACCGTTTCCGGAAGCGCGCAAGCCCGCCTTCAAGCTCAGGATCGATTTCGGACCTGGCATCGGCATCAAGAAATCCTCGGCTCAGATCACCAAATACTATACGCCGCAGACGCTGATCGGCCGGCAGGTGTTCGCGGTGGTCAACTTCCCACCGCGCCAGATCGGCCCGTTCATGTCGGAAGTCCTGACGCTGGGTTTTCCCGACGAAGAGGGCGCCGTGGTGCTCGGCGCGATCGAGCGCAAGGTGCCGGACGGCGGGCGGCTGTTCTAGAGAGGCACGCCGCGTTCCTTGACGGCCCCCTCTGTCCTGCCGGACATCCCCCCTCGATAGGGAGATCAGCAGCTTCGTCTCCGCCGCCTCTTTTGCAGCGTAGAAAATTGGCGAAGGCAGTCACGACATCCAATCTCCCCCCCCGTGAGGGGGAGGTGTCCGACAGGACAGAGTGGGGTGCTGTCCCGCTGCGTTTCAGGTCGATGGCGGTCCTAGGCCGCCAGCTTGCGCGGTGTGCCCAACGCTTCCTCGACCGTGTCGAGAAACATCTCCGCGCAGGCTTTCCAGCTGTAGCGCATGGCGCGTTCGCGAGCCTGATCGCGGCTGACATTGAGCGCTGCGAGCGAGGCTTCGCGCAGATCGTTCGAGACCGCGCCGCCAACGCCGTCGCCGACAATGTCGATCGGTCCGGTCACAGGATAGGCGGCCACGGGCGTGCCGCTGGCCAGCGCCTCGATGATGACATTGCCGAACGTGTCGGTGCGGCTGGGAAAGACGAAGACGTCGGACGAGGCATAAATCTCGGCCAGCTCGTCGTTCGGGCGATGGCCAAGGAAATGGGCGTTGGGGTAGCGCGCCTTGAGCTTTGCCAGTTCTGGGCCTTCGCCGACGACCACCTTGCTGCCGGGCAGGTCGAGGTCGAGGAAGGCCGAGAGATTCTTTTCGATGGCGACGCGACCGACGCAGAGGAAGACCGGCCCGGGGAAGCCGAGGTCCTTCCTCTTGTCGGGCCGGAAATGATCGGTGTCGACGCCGCGTGTCCAGGGCCGCAGCTTGTTGAAGCCGCGCGCCGTGAGGTCGTCGGCCAGCGATTGCGTGGCCACCAGCGTGCCCTGGCCGGAATTGTGGAAATCGCGCAACCAGCGATAGGCCCAGCTCTCCGGCACCGGCAGGCGGGCGCTGAGATATTCGGGAAAGCGCGTGTGATAGCTGGTGGTGAAGGGCCGGCCGGCGTTGCGGCAGTAGCGCCGCGCCATGATGCCGAGCGGGCCCTCGGTGACGATGTGGATATGGTCGGCCTTGTAGGCGTCTATCAGGCGCGCGACATGGCCGGGCGTGGTCAGCGCCAGGCGGATGTCGGGATAGGTCGGCAAGGGCAAGGTGCGAAAGATGTTCGGCGTCAGGAACTCGACCGCCACGTCGTAGGATTTCAGCGTCTCGGTAAGCCGCTCCAGCGTGTGGACCACGCCGTTGACCTGCGGGCGCCAGGCGTCGGTGACCATCAGTATGCGCATGGCGGCCCCTTGCCGGAATGATCGCGATGCCGGAACGGCGACCAGCCGGCGGCCCTCGCTTCGCTCCAGCGCACCCGGGCGGGCACAGGCTCGAAGTGAGGCGACGGAGCCAATCGATTGACGTCGCGCGTTTCATGCGCGCTCTTGATCATGGTTTCATGACGGGCGGATGAAGACCCGCCCAAACCCGCGAGAAGCAGGCATCGGATCCATGAAGACATGGTGACCAAGCAAGAAGAACAGCTTACCGGCGCGACCTTTTATTTGATCGGCGACAGCCCAGCTCTGTTCCTGTCAGGCGGGAACCTTGATCACCGCCCGCAAGCCGCCAAGCGGACTGTTGTCGAGCGTGATGTCGCCGCCATGGCTGCGGGCGATGTCGCGCGCGATCGACAGGCCGAGGCCGGTGCCGCTGGCATCGAGGTTGCGGGCTTCGTCGAGCCGCACGAAGGGTTTGAACACATCCTCGCGCCGGTCGAGCGGAATGCCGGGGCCATCGTCGTCGACGGTGACCACGAGCGAGCCGCGGCCGTGGTTGGCGGTGACCTTCACCGTGTTGGCATAGCGGAAGGCGTTGCCGATCACGTTCGACAGCAGCCGCGCGAAGGCGTTCGGCCTGACATGCACGGTCGGATCGCCCGAAAGCGTCGTCGACAGCTTGCATTTGCGCAGGGTCGCTTCGTCGCCGAGTTTCTGGAAATAGGCCTCCAGATCGAAGCGGCCCGCATCCTCCGAGGCTTCGCCGCGGGCGAAAGCGAGATAGCCTTCCAGCATCGACTGCATGTCGTCGATGTCCTGGTTGAGGGCAGCCTTCGTCTCGGCCTTGCCGCCGGCCAGCGCAAGCTGCAGCTTGAAGCGGGTGAGGATGGTTCTGAGATCATGGCTGACGCCTGTCAGCATGGCGGTGCGCTGCTCGATCTGGCGCTCGATGCGCTCGCGCATCTGGATGAAGGCGAATCCGGCGCGGCGGACCTCCTCCGCGCCGCGCGGCCGGAAATCGCGCGGCGCCGGCCGGCCCTTGCCGAAGCTTTCGGCGGCCTCGGCGAGCGTCAGGATCGGCCGGATCTGGTTGCGCAGGAAGGGGATGGCGATCATCAAGAGCACCAGCGAGGTGCCGACCATCCAGATCAGGAAGATGTGGGTGTTGGAGGCATAGGCCTGGCTGCGGCGCACAAAGACGCGCAGCACCTTGTTCTCCAACTGGACGCGCACCTCGACAATGTTGGAGTTGCCGACTGTGTCGATCCAGAAGGGGCGGTTGATCTGGCGGGTGATCTCGGCGGAGAGAACGTCGTCCAGGATCGAGAAGAACGGCTTTGGACCGGGCGGCGGCAGCGGGTCGGGCGGCAGCAGGTCGACCTTCAGCTGCATGCGGTCCTGCGCGATGCGGATGATGTTGGCGTAGTCGGCGTCGTGCGGATAGGTCTCGATCAGGTCGATGATGGCGGCGATGTCGCGCACGGTGGCCTGCGACAGGCGCTGCGTCACCGTTGCCCAGTGGCGCTCCATGAAGACGAAGGCGACCACCGACTGTAGCAGGATCATCGGCGCGATGACGATGATCAGCGAGCGCGCGTAGAGGCGCTTGGGCATGTAGAGCGAAACCAGACGCCAGAACCGGTTCCAGACGCGCGGCACCGCCTTGAGCGTCCGCGTCGCGCGTGCGCTCAAGCCGTCATTTCCCGGCTGTTCCAGTTCCGTGGTCGCCATGGGCTCTTTTCATCCGTCGACGGCGCCTCGATCAAGAGCTTCCGAAAACCGGCTTTCGCTTTTCGGGATCATGCACCGGGGGCCTCGACCGGTATTCTATTCCACGCTGAGCCGATACCCAATACCGCGCACGGTCTGCAGCCAGACCGGATTGGACGGGTCGCGCTCGATCTTGCGGCGCAAGCGGTTGATCTGGACGTCGATGGTGCGCTCGCCGACCTCCGAATCGTCGCCGACAAGCTCGTGGCGCGGGATCGTCTCACCGGCGCGTGCGGCGAAGATCGCCAGGATCTCCTGCTCGCGGTCGGTCAGCTTCAACGCCTCGCCGCCGCGCTTCAGTTCGCGCCTGGCGATCTGGAAGGTGTAGGGGCCGAAGACCAACTGCTCGACCTTGGGCGTGGCGGCGGGGCCGCCGCGGCGCAGGATGTTGTTGATGCGCAGGATCAGTTCGCGCGGGTCGAAGGGCTTCGGCAGATAATCGTCGGCGCCGGCCTCGAGGCCCGAGATGCGGCTGTCGGTTTCCGACAGCGCCGTCAGCATCAGGATCGGCACGTTCTTTTCGGCGCGCAGCGATTTGGTGAGGTCGACGCCGGTTTCGCCCGGCATCATGACGTCGAGCACGAGCAGGTCGAAATCGAGGCCGGCGAGCTTGCGCCTGGCTTCGCCGGCATTGCCAGCGACCGTGACGCGGAAGCCGTTTTCGGTCAGATACTGCTTGAGAAGATTGCGGATGCGGGTGTCGTCGTCGACCACGAGCAGATGCGGCGCATCGTCGTCCGGTGCGGCCGCCTGGTCGACCCTCTCAGTGCTCTCCATGGCTTTTCCCTGACATTTTTGCGGACCCAACGTCGATCTGAGCTCTCAGTTCCGGATTGACCATCGCTTCGAGGAAGCGTTCCACCATGGTCCGTTCGGTGGTGCCGGAATCCTGCAATGCAGCATGGATGCGGCGCGACTGTGGCCGCGCTAGCGCCAGGGCCAGGGCGCGGCCTTTCGCTGTCGGATATAGCTCGCGCTGGCGGCGGTCGCGCGGGCCCTGCAGCTGCACGACATGGTCGGTGTCGATCAACTGCTTGAGCACGCGCGCCAGGCTTTGTTTGGTGATCTTCAGTACATCGAGCAGTTCGGCGACGGTGAGGCCAGGGCGGCGGTTGACGAAATGCAGCACCCGGTGATGGGCGCGGCCGAAGCCGTAGTCGGCCAGGATCTGATCGGGATCGGAGGTGAAGTCGCGATAGGCGAAGAAGAAGAGTTCGATGATGGCGAAGTCGATGCCGTCCTCGACTGACATTGCGGTCCTGACCGGTTTGCCGGCGGCTGGGTTTCGATCCGTCATCATTTCTCCATGGGCAGGAAGATTATGTCAGTACTATTGACGTAATTTCCCTGCAATGGTAATTTTTGACAAGCTTTTGGACGGATTGCGAACGAAAAGGCAAGGCCAGCCGGTTTTTCCGGAACTTCCTGAGTTTGCCAGAGCGCGATTATCCGCCTACGCTTCCGGACACCGGCCGGCGTCTCCAGTTTCACGACGCGGCCAAGAAGAACACGCAACGACACCAACGATATGCGGGCCGCGGCTCGCGGGAGGTTACAATGGCATCCGTTCCCTTCGATCAGCTGGACGGTTTCATCTGGATGAACGGCGAGTTCGTTCCGTGGGGCGAGGCCAAGATCCATGTGCTGACCCACGGGCTGCATTACGCCAGCGCCGTCTTCGAGGGCGAGCGCGCCTATGGCGGCGAGATCTTCAAGCTCAACGAGCACACCGAGCGCCTGCATGAATCGGCCCGCCTGCTCGGCTTCAAGATTCCCTATTCGGTGGCCGAACTCAACGACGCCTCGACCACGCTTCTGAAGAAGCAGGGTTTCCAGGATGCCTATGTCCGTCCGATCGCCTGGCGCGGCAGCGAGCAGATGGGTGTCTCGGCACAGAACAACCGCATCAACGTCGCCATCGCCATCTGGCAGTGGCCGAGCTATTTCGACCCGGCACAGAAGCTGAAGGGCATTCGCCTCGACGTGGCGGAATGGCGCCGGCCCGACCCGCGAACCGCGCCTTCGCGGTCGAAGGCCGCCGGCCTCTACATGATCTGCACCATGTCCAAGCATGCCGCGGAAGCCAAGGGCTACGCCGACGCCATGATGCTGGACTGGCGTGGGCAAGTCGCGGAAGCAACGGGCGCCAACATCTTCTTCGTCAAGGACGGCAAGATCCACACGCCGAAGCCGGATTGCTTCCTCGACGGCATCACCCGCCGCACCGTGATCGGCCTCGCCAGGGATCGCGGCCTGGAAGTCATTGAACGCGCCATCATGCCGGAAGAACTCGAGGGTTTCGAGCAATGCTTCCTGACCGGGACGGCGGCGGAAGTAACGCCGGTTTCGGAGATAGGTCCCTACCGATTCGAGGTCGGCGAAATCGCCAAGAACCTTATGAACGACTACTCTGCCGCGGTGCAGCCGAAGCGCGCGATCGCCGCGGAATAACGATAGTCACAGCTTTTCGCGCAAGCAGGGGCGGTTTTCGAGCCGCCCCTTTTATTTCAGCGCTTCTGCATTTGACTTTCCCCCAATTCGGCGTCTCATGATGGTGTCGGCCCGGGAGGCTGGCAGCTATGGAGGGACTAATCATATGGACATGAACACGCTTCTTCCGATCATCATTCAGATCATTACAGGCATCATCGGTGGTCAGGCGGTCGGCGCGGCGATCAAGACGGCGGCGATGGGGCAGCTTCCCAAAATCCTGGGCGGCGCCATTGGCGGCGTCGGAGGCGCGGCGATCCTGGGCAGCCTGCTCGGTGGCGGCGCGGTCGATCCGGCGGCAGCCGCTGCGGCGACGAGCGGCCTCGGCAGCGCGCTCAACCTCAACAACATCGTCGGCGGCGCCGGCGGCGGCGCGATCCTGACCGGCATTCTGGGCGCGGTCATGGGCGCCATGAAGAAGTAAGCCTGCGATCTCGGGCAAGCAGAATGGGCGGCTTCGGCCGCCCATTTCTATTTGGAAGCGACTGACTGTCCCTGTTTGCAGGACTGGACGCTCCGGGCGCCCGCCTCTACATCTCCGCCTGGTTCAAGGACGCGGAGCGCCCCGCCTGAGCGAAGGGATGTGGAGCGCTCCAACGAAAGGACGATCATGGGTCAGCTCAATGCCGGCATCGTGCCGGTGACACCGTTCCAGCAGAACTGCACGATCCTGTTCGACATGGACGACAAGCATGGTGTCGTCGTCGATCCCGGCGGCGATATCGACAAGGTGCTGGCGGTGCTCAAGGACAATGCGATCACGGCCGGGGCGATCTGGATCACGCATGGCCATATCGACCATGCCGGCGGCGCCATGGAACTCAAGGAGGCCCTTGGCGTCGACATTATCGGCCCGCATGCCGCCGACAAGCCGTTGCTCGACAATCTGGAAAACCAGGGCAGGCGTTATGGCATCGCCGGATCGCGCAACTGCGTGCCCGACCGCTTTCTCACCGAAGGCGAGACCGTATCGTTCGGCTCGCATGTCTTCGAAGTGCTGCACTGCCCCGGCCACGCGCCAGGCCATGTCGTCTACTACAACCGCGCGGCCAAGTTCGCGCATGTCGGCGATGTGTTGTTTCGTGGTTCGGTCGGCCGCACCGACCTGCCCGGCGGCGACCATGCCACGCTGATCTCGTCGATCAAGGACAAGCTGCTGCCGCTCGGCGACGACATCGGCTTCATCTGCGGCCACGGCCCCGGCGGTCGTTTTGGCGAGGAGCGCAGGACCAATCCGTTCCTGACGTGAACCGGACCTGACCGGTCTCGAAGGCCCGGCAAACAAAAAACGCCGGCCTTGCGGCCGGCGCTTTCTGTTTGGGGCAGGGAAGCCTCAGTTTGCAGTGCAGAAATGCTGTTCGCCGTCGTTGCCGGTGAAGGTTCCGGTGCGGGAATTGAAGGTGCGGTAGCGGTCCGAGCAGTATTCGTACCAGCCGCGCGTCCACGGTTCGGCATAACGGTCGGCATAGACGACCTGCGGCTCCGCGTAGTAGCGGCGGATCGGGGCCGGGCGCACGCGCACGTCGCGGTCGTAGTAATCGTAATCATAGTCCGGGGGCGGCGGCTGCTGGTTTGCAAGCGCGCCGACGATCAGCGCGCCGGCGGCGAGGCCGAGAACGCCTGCCGCGACAGCGTCGCCACGGCCATGGCCGCCCCGGTCATGATGATGCCAACGATTCCAGCCATCGGCGTTGGCCGCCGAAAATGTCCCGAGCGTGGTGGCGACCACGGCTGCGGACAGCACGGCTGTCTTGAAAATGCGGTTCATCTCGGTCTCCTTCGCGCCGGGCCGTGCAGTTCATGCAGGGGATGCGGTCCGGCTTTACCAAAGACTAATATGCGACCGTGGCTGAACGGGGGCTGAACGGAAATTTGACCGCCGGCATTGCTCACGGCATCAAAACCGCGCCTTCAAGACGCGGAGCTGGCCTGCCGGAGCGGCGTTCGGCTTGGGGTCGGCTCAGCCGATCGACAGGTTGACGGCCTTCGGACCCTTGCCGCGCTTGTCGGGCTCGGTGTCGAATGTCACTTTCTGCCCATCCTCGAGACCGGGAAGACCCGACGCCTGCACGGCCGAAATATGCACGAAGACATCCTTCGCGCCATCATCCGGTGTGATGAAGCCGAAGCCCTTGGCATGGTTGAAGAATTTGACGGTGCCGGTCTGCGGCATGGGAAGCTCCTTTGATCCCATAAACTCCAGTCTCGGGCCGGCAAATGCCCGAGAGGAAATTTGTCCTTTATTTTAGCGCCATCGGCAAGAGAAAGTTTTGCGGGGACTTAAAGCGTTCTCGCTTTAAGTCTTTGTTATGATGCATGTCGTCGACGCCAAACCCGCTCCGCTTTCGGGCGGCATGCCTTTCCGGATTACGTTGCCGGCATGAGAAAGGCGCGGCGAAAACCGCCGCGCCTTTCAAGAAACTGTGTGCCTGCCAGGTGCTGGTCAGGCTTTTTCGAGCCCCGGTCGCGCATCCTTTGGGAATGCGCGGCGCGCCGATGGATCAGGCCGCGCGGAGGTTGACCGCCTTCGGGCCCTTGCCCATGCGGTCCGGCTCGACGTCGAAGGTGACCTTCTGGCCATCGACGAGGGTGCGCAGGCCGGAGGCCTCGATCGCGGAAATGTGGACGAACACGTCCTTGGCGCCGCCGTCGGGCGTGATGAAACCGAAGCCTTTGGTCGCATTGAAGAATTTAACGGTGCCGGTCTGGGCCATTGGGGAAACTCCTTCACCCGTTCAGTCTTGGTGGTCCTGCCCGCCACCTGGCGTCGAGGGCAGTTCCCGGTGGTTGCTTTCGGCAGTCATGCATTGGCGCATGGTCAAACCCCCCGCCGAAAAACGGGGCCGTCAGAGATTCACAGTATCGGGGAAAGGTCGTCCAAAACGTTCCGCTCTCCGGGTCGCAAATGCCCGAACACAGAATTTATCGCACGGAAACGTGAAGGTTGCAAGATAGCGCCGCGGGCCGCCACCCTGGGCGCATCCCGACGCATGGAATCGACAGTTCAAACGTCGATCGGGCGCAAATAGGCTTCGTTGTTCGAGGGGTCATCGGCCCACAGGTGCGGTCATGCATGGGCCAGAGCAGCAATCGCGGCCGGTGTCGGCGACGCAGTCGAGATGGATCCGGATGTTCGTGGATGAAACGGTAAAACAGGGGCTTGCAATTGGCGGTGGAATGGCGAGGATCGAACCATAGTCCGCGATTTAAGCTTTACCTTTTGCTGGATATCATTGCGTGCGACCGGTGCGCATTCTTGAGCGGAACGGACCGTGACGGGATGGAGGGAGAGACGATCATGAGGTTTCTTGCGGCAATCTTCTCACGGCAAGGTTTTGCCGTCCTGTTCCTGTCGGCAATTCTTGCCGCCTGCACCGTCGTCGTCGATGACGGGCCGGGACCGCGCCCGCGTCCGCCGCGCCCCGAACCGCAATTCTGCACCAAGGAATACCAGCCGGTCTGCGCACGGCGCGGCGGCGACCGCCAGACCTTCGCCAATGGCTGTCTTGCCGAGCGCGCCGGTTACCGGATCGTGCGTGACGGCCCCTGCCGCGATGGTGGTGGAGGAGGCGGTGGCGGCGGAGAGCAGACCTTCTGTACCCGCGAATATGCCCCCGTCTGCGCCCGCCGCCATGGCGATATGCGCACCTTCCCCAATGCCTGCGAGGCGCGTGCCTCGGACTACCGCATCGTCGGCGACGGGCCGTGCTGACAAGGCAAGAAGGCCGGCGCCGCTTGCGGGGCCGGTCGCTTGTGGTTGTTGCAAGCCCCTGACCGGCAAGCAAAGCCTTGAACCTGCCGCGGCAATGGCCTAGATCGCGGCAGGGCGAAAAAATACGGCAGGTGTCCCATCAACCGAGATCAGAGACGAGCGGCGGGCGCGGGCGCCAGGGCTAGCGGGGGCGGACAGCCGCCGCTGGGCCTTGACCAATATGTGCAGCAGGCCTTGCAACTGCATCAAGCCGGCCGCCGGCAGGAGGCCGAGGCGATCTACAGGCAGGTGCTGGCGCGTCAGCCCAACCACGCGGCCGCGGCACATTTCCTGGGGCTGCTGCTGCATCAGACCGGGCGCAGCGAAGAAGGCCTGGAGTTGCTCGAGCAATCGGTAAGCCTGCAGCCGACCAATGCGGATTTCCTCAACAATTTCGGCACGGTGATGCGCGACCTTGGCCGCGTCGCCGCAGCGATCGACTTCTTCCGCGGCGCGGTGGATCTGCGGCCCGAGCAGCTCGCGGCGCGCGACAATCTCGGCTCGTCGCTAACGCAGCTCGGCCAGTTCGAGGAGGCCGAAGAGATCTATCGCGGCACCGTGCAGCGCAATCCGTTTCACGCGCGCGCCCGCATCGGGCTTGCCGAAACGCTGCAGGAGGCCGGGCGTCTGGACGAGGCGCTGGCCGTGTTCCGCGAAGCGCTGTCGATCCGGCCCAAGGATGCCGAGCTCCTGCACGGACTTGGCGTCGGGCTGATGGAGAAGGGCAAGCTCGACGAGGCGGCCGACCTGTTCCGGCAGGCGGTGGCGATCCAACCCGGCATGGCGCGAGCCTGGCTGATGCTGACGCAGGTCAAGCGCCAGAAGGAACGCGACGCCGAACTGACCAGGATGGAGGCCCAGCACGCGAAAACTCCGCAATACAGCCTGGAGCGCATGCAGCTCGCCTTCGGCCTCGGCAAGGCCAATGACGATCTGAAGGATTACAACAGGGCCTTCGACTATTTTGCCGAAGGCAATGCGATCCGCCGCAGGGCCATCAACTACGACCCCATCCGCACGCGCGCCGAATTCGAGGCGATGAAGACGGTGTTCGATGCAGGCTTCTTCGAGAAGCACAGGCCGAGCCCGATCACCGACGACGCGCCGATCTTCATCGTCGGCATGCCGCGCTCAGGCACGACGCTGGTCGAGCAGATCATCGCCAGCCATCCCGATGTCTACGGCGCGGGCGAGCTCAGCATCCTGAAGACGGCGGTGGGCAGGCAGTTCCCGTCGACCATGCCGGGTGGCTTCCCCTGGGGTGTGGCCGACACGGATGACGCGGACTTTACCGAGGCCGGCCAGGCCTATCTCGACATGCTGCATGCCCGCTATCCGCACATGCGCCACGTCACCGACAAGATGCCGGGCAACTTCCTGCTGATCGGCTTCATCCACATGATGATGCCGAAGGCGAGGATTATCCATTGCGCCCGTGACGCGGTCGCGACCTGCCTGTCGATCTACAAGGTGCATTTCCGCGGCGACACCCACCGCTATGGCTACGACCTCGGCGAACTCGCCGACTTCCACAATCTCTACACCGATATCATGGCGCACTGGCACAAGGTTCTGCCTGGTGTCGTGCACGATGTGCGCTACGAGGATTTCGTCGCCGACCAGCAGGGGCAGAGCCGCGCGCTCATCGACTATCTCGGCCTGCCCTGGAACGATGCCGTTTTGTCGTTCCACGAGACCGACCGGCCGGTGCGTACCGCGTCGGCGGCGCAAGTGCGCCAGCCGATGTACCAGGGATCGGTCGATTTGTGGAAGCGCTATGGAGACCGGCTGAAGCCGCTGCTGGACAAGCTAGGCTGATATTGAGGTGAGGCCGGCCTGCGAAAGGCGGTTCCCTGCGCTTCCCCGTTCTACTGCGTCGCAGTAGAACTGTGCTCACGTACTTTAAGTACGCTCCGCTCCGGTTCTCAGGAACCACCATTCTCGACTCGGCCTGACCTCAATCTCAGCCTAGCTCGGGGTCGAGTTCCTCAGAGCTCCATGAATGGCTGGAAGCCGCCGAAGATCATGCGCTTGGCGTCGAAGGGCATGGTCCCCCAATCGGGTTTCAGACGCGGATCGGCCATCACCTTGGCCATCACCGTGTCGCGGTCCTGCCGGGATTTGTAGACGGCCCAGGCGAAGATGACGATCTCGTCGTCCTTGGCCTGGACGGCGCGGGGAAACGAGGTCAACTCGCCATAGGGCACGTCGTCGCCGATGCATTCGACATAGGCGAGCGCGCCATGCTCCATCCATATGGGGCCGGTGAGATTGGCCAGTTTCTTGTAGTCGTCGAGCCTCGCCTTCGGTACGGCAAGCACGAAACCATCGACATAGGACATTGTGTTCCTCCACTGAATTCGGGCGCCGGGCGGGCAGGGGTCCAACCCGGCGCAGGCGAGCGCATGACGCCCTCGGGGAAAGGGCGCTGCTGCCCGCCGACTTACTTGACCGGTGCGTTCATTGCCCAGGCGACGCCGAAGGGGTCCTTCACCTGGCCCCAGCGGTCACCCCAGAACATCACCTGCAGCGGCGTCACGACCTCGCAGCCGGCGTCGACCGCGCGCTTCCACCAGGCATCGATGTCGCCATTGTCGAGATGCAGCTGCAGCGTATAGCCCTGCGCTTCCTTGTGCGGATGACCGTGTTCGGGGAAGGCGTCGCCCAGCATCAGCGTCGAGCCGTTGATGTGGAGATGGATGTGCATGGTGCGGCCTTTTTCGTCCGCCGGATAGGCAAAGACCTGCTCCGCGCCGAAGGCCTTCTTGTAGAATTCGGCGGCCTTGAAGGCGCCGTCCACCTGCAGATAGGGGGTCAATCCGCCAAGCACTTCCGCCCTGGGCTGATCTTGGGTCTGGTCGTTCATCTCTTGCTCCTCTTTGCGTTTGGCCTTGCCGACCATAGGACGCGCGAGATGACGGCGATCCTACATGGCGTCGAAAATTTTTTGGCGGGCCGGCCCGAAGCAGGCCCGCCGGCCGAACGGCTCGCATGACAGGCGCATGGCTGAGCGAGCCATGGTCATATGGTCTTGGCCGAGAAGGTGGCCGCGCGGCGGGTTTCGCGTGCGTCGAGGATTTCGGGAAAACCGATATCCTTGCGCAGTTCGGCGGGCAGCGAAAGCAGGATGCGTTCGCTGCGATGGCGGGCACGTGCGGCGGCATAGCGCGTTGCGATGCGGCCGATGGATGAAAGGACGGACATGACGGGTTCTCCCTGGGTTGATGCCGGCATCATCGTGTCGGCATCCCAAGGACGAGGCAGGTTCAGACGATCCGACAGGTCGTCGAAATTGTTTCAGAGGACCGAGGCGGCGAGAGCCGTGTCGTAATACTCGACCATCTCGATGACCTTGCCATCGCGTATCGTCCAAAAATCGGCGATGCGCATGACAAGCTCCTGGCCGGTGGTTCTGCGTGTCAGATGGATTTCGACCTGTGCCGCGATCTTGTCTCCACCATCGACGATGTCCACCGGAATGAAGCGCCGGTATTCGAAATCATTGTCCAGCGACATGAGACGGGCAAGGAACTCCTGCTTGCCGTTGCCGGTCCCTATGTACGGCGACTGCGGTTCGGCGATCCAGCGGAAGACGACATCGTCGGAGCAGTGGCCCAGCGCACCCACGATGTCGCGTTTTGCATAGGCATCATAAAGGTTCTTGACGATGTCCACCCCGCGCATGACCGGCTTCCTCCCTCGGTTTGCTGAACCTTCAGGATGCGCCTTTTCCGGCCGACGGGAAAGTGCGGGCCGGCAGCCCTCGAATGCCGGCCCGGCGAAAGCGTGGCTTTCTTCAACCGCCTGTTTCGGCCACCTCACGGAAAAAGCCTTCGGGGTCCTCCACCTCGGTCAGGCGCCTCTTCTCGATCAGCCAGAACCGGTTGCCGACGGCGCGGATGAAGGAGCGGTCGTGTGAGGCCAGCAGGCAGCTTGCCTGGTGCTTCAGCAATTCCTCCTCCAGCACCTCCTGGCCGTCTATGTCCAGGTGATTGGTCGGCTCGTCGAGCAGATAGAAGTTGGGATTGGCTAGCCTCAGCGCCAGCATCATCAGCCGCGCCTTCTGGCCGCCGGACAACGCGCCGATCTTTCTTTCCTGCATCTCGATGACCACGCCGGCGCCGGCAAGCAGCGAACGGGCGCGCTGCTCGCCGACATCGAATCGTCGCGAAACCATGGCCAGCGGCGTGTCGTCACCGCTGATGCCCGACAGCGCCTGGTCGCTGTAGCCGAGCACCGTCGACGGCGTCACCTTCACATTCCCGACCGTATCCGGCTCGAGGATGGCGTTGCGGATCAGATTGACGAAGCGCGACTTGCCGACACCGTTGCGGCCGAGCAGCACGATGCGGTCGCCCTGGCAGATGTGGCGCTTGCCGGTGCGAAACAGCAGCGTGCCGTCGGGCGTTTCCACCGCCGCGTCTTCAAGCGTGATCAGCACCTTGGCGTGGGTGCCGCGATTGGCCAGGCGGATCGCACCCGCCGACCGTTCGCGATGCGCGGGCAGCGCTGCCTCCTCCAGCCTGTCGGCCCGTTCCTTGAGCTGCTTGGTCTTGATCGTGAGCAGGTCGCTGCCGGAATTGATGCCGATATTGTTGAGCTTGGCGGCCTGCTTGCGCAGTTGCTGGGCGACCTTCATGTCGCGCTCGAACTTGCGCGCCGCCGACGCATCCACCTCGTCGAGTGCCTGCCTGGCGCGCGAGTAGGGCAGGGCAAACACCGGCGATTGTTCCGGGCGCAGGAACAGCGTGCGGTTGGTGGTGGCGTCGAGGAAGGCGCGGTCATGGCTGGCGATGACGACAGGCACTTCGCGCGGCAGCGCGTTCAGCCAGGTCTCCAGCTGGCTGATCCTGGCGAGGTCGAGATGGTTGGTCGGTTCGTCCAGCAGCAGCATGTCCGGGTCGGTGACCCAGACCCGGGCGATGAGCGCCAGCCGCTGCCAGCCGCCGCTCAACGCCTGCATTTCACGCTCACGCATGGCTTCGGGCACGTCGAGCGAATCCAGCACCACGTCGACGCGCCACATCTCGCTGCCGGCCTGCTCGGGCGGCAGCGCGTCAGCAACCACCTGATAGAAGGTGCGGCCGAGAAGGGCAGGGGGAACCGACTGTTCGACATGGCCGATGCGCAGGCCGCGCGTGCGGGTGATGTCGCCCGAGGTCGGCTCCATTTCGCCGGTCAGGCACTTGAGCAAGGTCGACTTGCCGCGGCCATTGGCGGCGACGATGCCAAGCCGGTCGCCGGCGCCGATGGTGAGATCGAGGTTGGAAAACAGCGGCGCACTCATGGTGACGCCGAGGGATTTGAGGCTGAGGAGGGCCATTTTGATTTCTCTGGTCTTGGCCGACTATTTCTCGGAGCATGATCCCGAAAACCGGTTCCCACTTTTCGGGATCATGCTCTAGCGGCTCAATGCACTTTGACGGTGCGCGCCATCAAAACAGGCATCGCGCACCACGAAGGGCAGACCAAAAAATCGAAGCGGGAAAAACCCGGACCGTCCTGGTCAGCCCTGCAAGCTCGCCTGCAGGGCGGAAATCGGGCCACGCTGACGGTGATGACGATAGAATGTGAACACGTGAGCCCTCCTTTCAAGACGTTCGAGTGTTGATGCTGGTTACACCAGGGGCGGGGTCGATGGCAAGGCTTCGGCCTTTGCCCGGCGCGGGAACGGGTCCAGCACGAGAATGCAGCCGCCGATGATCGCCACCGCGCCACAGATCTGGATGGCGCTCAGCGACTCGCCAAGCATGAGCGTGCCGACCAGCACCGCGATGGTGGTCACGGCGAATTCGACGCTGATCGTCCGGGTCGCGCCGATGCTGGCCACCAGCTGGAAATAGACGACATAAGTCAGCGCGCTCATCACGCAGGCGAGGATGGCGAGATCGAGGAAATCGACAAGGCTCGGCATGGCCGGCACCGGCACGGCGAAAAGCAGCGGCAGCGTCATCAGGCCGCCGAACAGGAAGGCGGCGCCGGTGAGCTCGAAGGAACCGGCCGAACGCAGATGGCGGTTGGCATAATTGCTGCCGAAGGCGGCGGCGAAGGAGCTGAACAGCGATGCGGCGCAGCCCAGCGCGAAGGATGCTGTGATCGGAACGGCGGGAAAGCCGACCAGGACGACGATGCCGGCGGCGCCGAGCAGCAGTCCGGCGAGCCCGCGCGGCGTGATCCGCTCCAGTCCCCACACCTGGCCGAGGATCATCGAGAACAGCGGGATCGCGGCAACCAGGATCGCCGCCATCGCCGTGCCGATGCGCGGAGTAGCGTAGGAGAGACCGACCAATTGCGCGGCGACCGTCGTCGCGCCGACCACGGCGAAAAGCCGCCAGCCGGCGCTGAAATCGAGCCGGCGCCGTGTCGCCGCGGCAAGGATGAAGAGCGTGACGCCGGCAAGCAGCGACCGCAAGGTCACCGCGCCGACCCAGCCAAAGGCATGCACCACCCGGAGCAGGACAAGGAAGGACAGGCCCCAAGTGACGGCCAGGAAGATGTAAGCGGCGATGTCCCTGGGTTTCATGGATGGGCCGGCGGAAGCTTGTGTGCGGAGGCAGAATTGCAACCGCCTATCGTTTCCGTCGGCTGGCCGCAAGCGCGAGCGCATAGTCCAGAGGTTGTTCCGGTTCGCCGAGGAAGGATGTCAGCGTGCGCCCGGACGGATTGCTTTCCCTTCTGCCGCAAGGGGAGAAGGGAAGGACGCTATTTCCCTGGCCTGCCCGTCTTGCTCGGCCGGCGCTTTTCACGGCGGGCGTCGCCCGGATCTTCGTAAGAACCGATGCCGGCGCGCTGGCGGACGATTGGTTTGGCGCCGTGATCCGTCGCGCCCCCCTCTGTCCTGCCGGACATCTCCCCCACTTGGGGGGAGATTGGCTGGGGCTTGCTTGGCTTCTTGCCCTCGACCGGCTTCTCGGTTCTGCGAACCGTCATCTCGTCGAGCGAGTTCTTCTTGAACAGCGGTTTGACCGGTTCGCCGGGAATGCCGAAATCGGAGCCGTGCGCCTCGGCCGCCGACTGTTTCTTGAACAGCGAACGCGAGACCGCGCCCGCGGGAGTCGTCATGTCGGTCCCTGGCCCCATATCGTCGATCGAAGGCTTGGCGAACAGGGGCTTCTTAACCGGCACGGCGCCATCGGCGCCCATCTCGTCGAGGTCAGGCTTGCGGAAGAGGTTGGGCCGGGCGGCCTTGGCCGCCTCTTCGGCGGCGCGGGCTGCGTCGAGCTTGCGGAAACGCTCCTGTTCCTCTGCCGTACGATGCTTGGCCACACCCTTGTTGTGCTTGCCTTTTTCCCGGCCCGAGGCGGGGCTTTGGCCCTCCACTTCGCGCGCCAGCGGATCGTCGGAGATCGACAGTTCCATCTCGCGCAGGCGCTTGATCTCGTCGCGGATGCGGGCGGCCTTCTCGAAGTCGAGATTGGCGGCGGCGTCGCGCATCTGCTTGTCCAGCGCGTCGAGATGGGCCTTGAAGTTGTTGCCCATCATGGCGCCGGCGCTGTCGGTGAACTGTGAGATGTCGGCGCGGACGTAGTCCTTCTCGTAGACCGAATCCAGGATGTCCGAGATGCGCGACTTCACCGATTCCGGGGTGATGCCGTTGGCGGCGTTCCACTCCATCTGCTTCTCGCGGCGGCGGTTGGTCTCGGCCATCGCGCGTTCCATCGAGCCGGTGACCTGGTCGGCATAGAGGATGACCTTGCCGTCGACGTTGCGGGCGGCGCGGCCGATCGTCTGGATCAGCGATGTCTCCGAGCGCAGGAAACCTTCCTTGTCGGCATCGAGAATGGCGACGAAGCCGCATTCGGGAATGTCGAGGCCCTCGCGCAGAAGGTTGATGCCGACCAGCACGTCGAAGGCGCCAAGCCGCAGGTCGCGCAGGATCTCGATGCGCTCCAGCGTGTCGATGTCGGAGTGCATGTAGCGCACGCGCACGCCCTGTTCGTGCAGATACTCGGTCAGATCCTCGGCCATGCGCTTGGTCAGCACGGTGACCAGCGTGCGATAGCCGGCGGCCGTGGTGTCACGGATCTCACCGACGACATCGTCGACCTGGCTCTTGGCCGGGCGCACTTCGACCGGCGGGTCGATCAGGCCGGTCGGGCGGATGACCTGCTCGGCGAAGACACCGCCCGACTGGTCCATCTCCCAGCCGCCGGGCGTGGCCGAAACCGCGACCGAGAGCGGACGCATGGCGTCCCATTCCTCGAAACGGAGCGGCCGGTTGTCCATGCAGGAAGGCAAGCGGAAGCCGTATTCGGCCAGCGTCGCCTTGCGCCGGAAGTCGCCGCGATACATGCCGCCGATCTGCGGCACGGTGACATGGCTTTCGTCGATGAAGACCAGCGCGTTGTCGGGAATGTATTCGAACAGCGTCGGCGGCGGATCGCCCGGCTGGCGGCCCGTGAGGTAGCGCGAATAGTTCTCGATTCCGGCGCAGGAGCCGGTGGCTTCCAGCATCTCCAGGTCGAAGCGGGTGCGCTGCTCCAGCCGCTGCGCCTCGAGCAGGCGGCCGGCGCGCTCCAACTCGACCAGCCGGTTCTTCAGTTCTTCCTTGATCGACTTGATCGCCTGGTTCAGCGTCGGACGCGGTGTCACATAGTGCGAGTTGGCGTAGATCTTGACGCTTTTCAGCTCCCCGGTCTTCTGGCCGGTCAGCGGGTCGAACTCGGTGATCTGCTCGATCTCGTCGCCGAACATGGAGATGCGCCAGGCGCGGTCCTCAAGGTGGGCCGGAAAGATCTCGATCGTATCGCCGCGCACGCGAAACGAGCCGCGCACGAAATTGATGTCCTGGCGCTTGTACTGCTGGGCGACGAGGTCGGCGAGTAGCGCGCGCTGGTCGAGCCGGTCGCCGATCTGCATCTGGAAGGTCATCGCCGTGTAGGTCTCGACAGAGCCGATACCGTAGATGCAGGACACGGATGCGACGATGATGACGTCGTCGCGTTCGAGCAGCGAGCGCGTCGCCGAGTGGCGCATACGGTCGATCTGCTCGTTGATGGAGGATTCCTTCTCGATGAAGGTGTCGGTGCGCGGAACGTAGGCTTCCGGCTGGTAATAGTCGTAGTAGGAGACGAAATACTCCACCGCATTGTCGGGGAAGAATTTCTTGAACTCGGAATAGAGCTGCGCGGCAAGCGTCTTGTTCGGCGCCAGGATCAGGGCAGGGCGCTGCGTCTCCTCGATCACCTTGGCCATGGTGAAGGTCTTGCCCGAGCCGGTGACGCCGAGCAGCACCTGGGTGCGGTCGCTGTTGTCGACGCCTTCGACCAGGTCCTTGATCGCGGTGGGCTGATCGCCGGCGGGCTGGAAGTCCGACACCATCTTGATGGCGATGCCGCCTTCGGACTTCTCTGGCCGGGCCGGGCGGTGTGGCGTCCACAGCACGCCATCCTTGTGCAGCGGATTGCCGGATTCGATCAGCGCCGAGAGCGCGGCCACGGTAGCGGTAACGCCGCTCGACGTCATCGTCTCGGCTTCTTCGAGCGAGATGTCTAGGCCGGCGACCGGGTTGAGGCCGGCGGCGGTGCGTTCCCTGGCGGTCGCCGCGCCACCCATCGAGGTGCCGCGTGAGCTGCGGCCCGGAGCGGTGGAGCGCTCGGGGATCTTCTTCGACGGTTTGGGCGTCTTGCCGCCGTCGCCCTTCCCACCGTCGCCTTTGCCGATCTGACGCCCTTCGCGCTCGGCCTCCTGCTCGATCTGTTCGGCCCAGTCCGAGATCGAGCCGGTCAGCGGCGTGCCCGACAGGCCGGGCTGCGGCATTTCGGCGAAGCCGCCTCTGTGCAGCGGCTCCGAGGCGTCGAGGAAATCGGTCAGCGGGCTGCGCCGCTTCGGTGCGGCGCGCTCGTCATTCGCCGTCGAGGGCGTTTTCTTGTCCGGGGATTTGGCCATGTCCCGAATATGGGAGGACTCGGGCAAAATGGAAAGAGCGCGATGCGGCGATGCGAATGCCGGGACGCG
The DNA here is from genome assembly GCF_005503535.1 of Mesorhizobium comanense. Lineage (GTDB taxonomy): Bacteria > Pseudomonadota > Alphaproteobacteria > Rhizobiales > Rhizobiaceae > Mesorhizobium > Mesorhizobium comanense. The sequence goes on from NZ_SCNN01000010.1 coordinate 236,746, forward strand.
GCTCCTGACAGAAGGCTGTCAGGAGGAGGCAGGTGCCGGGCAATACGCGCGCATTGCGGTCAGGCGCCGCGCGCGTTGTCCGTCGCAACCTGGGTCGGCGAGCCGTTCAGGCGCGGCACCACGACGAGGCGCGTGACCTTGCCCTTCTTGAAGGCGGCGAGGAAGCGGGCGTAATCCCTGAACACCACGCAGCCGTTGGACTCGGCGCGGCCGCCACGCAGCATGTAGGTGTGGGCGAGCAGGCCGTTGCGGTTGTACTTGTTGCCGCCGTTCACAGGGGTCAGGCGCAGGGCCTCGACGCCATGGAAGCGCGATTCGCGCAGCGACAGATTGTAGGTGTTGGGCGGCGTCGGTCCGCGATCCTTGACATGGACATAGCGCGGCTGGTCGACCATGGCGCCGAGGCCGGAATGCGCTTCGAGCCGCTGGCCATCCGGCATGTAGACGGTCTTGGCGCTGATGTCGTAGACGGCAACGCCGTGGCCGGCGCCGCTGCTGCCACCTGGCCCGTTGAACAGGTTCCTGAAGGCCTGGCCGAGGCCGCCGGAAGGCGTGTCGGGCTTGGCATAGGCCAGCACGTCGCCGTTTTCGCCGGACCGGCCCTGGCGGGCAGGCTGCCGGGCCACCTGCACCGGCTTTGCCTGGGGCGCGGGCTTCTGCGGCAATACCTTCTGCTGCGGAGCCGGCTTGTCCTGCTCCACCACCTTGGGCTGCGGCATATCATATTGCGGCCGGCGGGTCGGCAGCGGCACGTCGTCGGTGAGCGCGTCCGGCAGCGAGGCCGCGTCGCCGGGCTGTTCCGGCTGGGTCTCGACAGGCGCCACGGCAACATCGGCCGAGGATTCGGTCATCGGCAACGGCGATGCGAAAGCCTCGTCGTCGACCGGCATCGACCGGACGAGGGCCAGCGCCAGCTGCGTGTTGTCGGGCGTCTGCGACTGGGCAAAGCCCTGCGGTGCAGGCGCGGTCTGCACGACGGCGGACCCGGTATCGGTGTGAGCGAAGCGTTCGGCCGCCGGAGCCGGCATGTCATTCGTCAGGCTGGCCACGAGCGTGGATGCGGGGGCGAGCGAAGCCGTGGTGACCTCAGGCGAGGTGGAAATGACGGGCCGCGCATCGGCCGTGGCGGCAGGTTTTCCGGCGCTGGCAAAAGCGGCGGCGAGCTTTGTCGGCGACAAGGACGCTTCCATGAGTTCGAAGCGCTGCTGGGATTTCGACTTCGCCACCGGCGCCGGCTTTGCCTGGGCCACAAGGCGCGCGGACTTTTCCGCCTGGGGGCTGACGGCGGCCAGCTTGAAGCAGCCGGCGCCGCATTGCACGGCATGATTCTGCAATGCGTGCGCGCCGCCATGGGCATTGGCCAGCACGAACGGTGCCGAAGAGCTGAGGAAATGCTCCTTCAGCGGATCGGCGAGCGCGAGCGAGCCCGGCATCGACAAGGTCTGCGGCAGGCCGCTCGACGTCGACGACAGCGAGGCGCCGACGGAACTGAGGCCAACCATGGTCCCGATCAGCCAAAGGCCAACGGCAGCGCTGACACCAGGCACCGCGACCCAGCGGACGAGCTTTTCGGGGTTGAAGGAGGGAGAACGCGCCGCGTCGAGGACGGTCTCGCCGTCCCAACGCCTGTCCCCGATGATTTTATTACTCAAGAACGCCATGCAACCAATCTTGCTCCAATCGGCTCCCACGTCCGCGGCCGGGATAGCCGCGACGACCATTCTGTGAGTGATCCCAGGTGGTCCCCGACGCGTTTGCCGCGCCTGTCGTTAGTTGCCGATCGCTTCAAAATATGGACAAAGTTGGTTAACCAATCCCTCTCAAACCAACCGAGAGACGCGGACTTTGTGCCGAACGAGGCCTGTCCACGACGATACACGCGGTATTGCAGCCCTTCCGAGGGTGGTTTGCTGCCTGTTTTTGCCTGCCAAGTCAAGCAAAACAGCCCTTGCTAATCTTTGCCAGGAGTCATCCGCGGGTCGATGCGGCAATGAGGCAGCCTGCTGATATTGGTCCACATTGCCGAAATCCCTGATCCACGCCGTAAAAACTGTTGCTGTCCTGCCACAATTTTTCGGCCCGGACCGCCCTGCGCCGACGGCCATTGACTCGTTTTGGGGGTCGGTGCAATCCGGATCAGGTGGTTGGTTTTGGGGTGGCAAAGGCCACTTTTGGAGGCTTTTTCCATGAAGCGTCGGGATTTCTTGGCGCTGTCGGCGGGTGCGGCGGCGTTTTCCATTCTTCCGGCTGTGGTCCGGGCCAACGTGCCCGTTCCCTATGACCGCAACGCCGAAGTGCCGTTCAAGGACAAGAAGTCGTTCATCGACTGGATGGTGGCCAATCGCGGCGAGGATCCGAAGTTCCTGGCGGAGCGATTCGATCGCTTCCAGATCATGGTCTACAACAAGGACGTGCTTGACGACCGCAACAAGCGCGCCTTCCTGCTGACGCCGCGCGAGGAATTCGTGCTGCCGCAAAATCTCGGCCGCGCCTATGACCATGCCTTCCTCGACATCGGCTATGGCGTGACGATTTCCGGCCCTCATCTCGTCGGGCGCATGACGACGTCCATCGATGTGCAGTTCGGCGAATCCGTGCTCGAGATCGGCACCGGTTCCGGCTACCAGTCGGCCTATCTCGCCAACCTCACCGACAAGGTGCACACGATCGAGATCATCAGCCCGCTGGCGCAGCGCACCCGCCGTACCTATGACGGCCTGGTCGAGCGCGGCTACTCGGAATTCGGTTCCGTCACCAGCCGCAACGCCGATGGCTACTATGGCTGGGAAAGCGTCGGTCCGTTCGACAAGATCATCGTCACCTGCGGCATCGACCACATCCCGCCGTCGCTGCTGCAGCAGCTCAAGCCCAACGGCGTCATGGTCATCCCGGTCGGGCCGCCCGGCGCCCAGCATGTGCTCAAGGTGATCAAGCAGCAACTCGCCGACGGCACGTTCAACATCGTCCGTTCGGACATCTACAATGGCAAGGTGGTGCCGTTCGTGCCGTTCACCAAGCTGGAAGGCGACCAGATCGTGGGCACGCATAACGGCTGAACACCGCCGCACCGGCCCTGCCTAACCATCGCATCAAGGGAGCCGAATGGCAGCCGTCGCATCGAATTCCCGCCCTGCAGTCCTGTCGCTGGAGGCGCCTCGCGTTCCGCACTATCTCGCGGTCGGGCTGATCGCCGGCGCCATCATCGCGCTGCAGATCGCCGTCATGCGGGTGTTCGCGGTCGGCAGCTGGTCGCATTTCGGCTCGCTGGTGGTGAGCCTGGCCATGCTCGGCTTCTCGTTGTCGAGCGTCGTGATCTTCGCCGGCAAGGGCTGGTTCGACCGGCACTGGCAAGGGGCGGCGACGGCCGCCCTGCTGCTGATCGGACCGCTCGCCGTGGGCGCCAACCTGATCGCGCAAACGTTGCCGTTCAACGCCATCTTCCTGGTGTCCGACCCCATGCAGAAATGGCGCCTGCTCGCCAATTTCCTGCTCTATCTCCTGCCGTTCCTGGCCGGCGCGTTCTTCCTCGGCATCGTCTTCCTGAAAAGCCGGACTGCCTTCGGCCGAGTCTATTTCGCCGACCTTACCGGCTCCGGGCTCGCCGGCCTCGTCGTGCTGGTGTCGCTCTACCTGTTCGCGCCGGAGACGATCATCGTCGTACCGCTGCTTTTGTGGGCCGCCGGCTCGATCCTGTGGTTCATGGCGTTCGGCGCCTGGAAGAGTGTCGTCGCGGGCATTGTCGTGGCGGGGCTGTCGATCGCGGCCTACCTCATGCTGCCAGGCTGGCTCGGCATTCCCGACATCGCGGTGTCGCAGTACAAGGGCGTCGCCTATGCCCGCAACTTCCCGGACGGCAAACGCATCTACCGCAGCATCTCGCCGTTCGGCGACCTGCAGGTCTATGCCAGCTCCTACATGCATTTCGCGCCGGGCCTGAGCGACAACGCGGCCTTCGGCATGCCCGAAGTGCCGGCCAACACTTATGTCGGCATGTATCGCGACGGCGACGGGCCGGAAGGCATCATGCGCAACCTGGCGCCCGCCGAGCAGGTCTATTTCCGCTACCTGCCGATGCACTATCCCTATGTCATCAAGGACAAGCCCAAGACATTCGTCGTGCAGTTCGGCGGCGGCATCTCAACGCAAGCCGCGCTCAATGCCGGCTCGACCTCGGTGACCGTCGCCGAGAGCAACCCGATGACATTGCGGGCGTTCCGCGATCCCGTCCTGAAGGACGTCACCGGCGACATACTGGCCCAGCCCAGGCTGAAGGTCATCGACTATGACGGGCGGCTGTTCCTCGCCAACACGACGGAGCGCTACGACGTCATCGACCTCAGCCTCGCCGACAGCGTCGGCCTGTCCAATCCCGGCGGCTTCGCCATTTCAGAGAAATACGCCTACACGCATGAGGCAATGCTGAGCTACATGCACGCGCTCGCCGATGGCGGCGTGCTGTCGGTGACCTTGTGGAACAAGGAAGAGCCGCCGAAATCGGTGCTCAAGCTCTATTCGACCATCGCCGAGGCGGCGAAGGCATTCGACCCCCAGGGCGCGGCCAACGATATCTTCGCCGTGTCGAGCTATCTCTCGACGACAACGGTTCTGTTCAAGCGCGGCGGCTTCAGCGAGGCCGAGATCAAGACGCTGCGCGACTACACCAAATCCATGTCGTGGGAAGAGATCTACTATCCGGGGATGGCCTATGACGGCTCGGGCGCGCAGAAAGTGCTCGACGATTATCGCGCCTCGATCTTCGGCAACGGCCAGGATGCGACGTTGACACAGCCCGCCGCCGATGCGACTGCGCCCGTCGATCCGACCGCGCCTGCCAATCCAGATTGCGACCCCACGGCGCCCGCCGACCCGACGCTCGACGCCTGCGCCGGCGGCAATGCCGGCCCGCAGGTGTTGCCGGCGACGGAATTGCAGCGCATGACCTGGCACGCGCTGCTGACCGGCGGCTGGGAGAAACTGGCCGCCGACTATGTGTTCGACGCACGGCCACTCAGCAACGACCAGCCGTATTTCGCGGCCTATGTGAAGGTCGCCGACCTCGGCAAGACGCTCGACCGGCTCGACCTGTTCCAGGACGACTGGGGGTACCTGCTGATCTGGGCCACGCTCGGCATCGCCTGCATCACGGCGGCTTCGCTGGTGCTGCTGCCCATGATCTTCGGCTGGCGCATCGTGTTCTCGCGTTCACGCGGCAAGCTCGGCACCATCCTTTATTTCGCCTGCCTCGGCCTCGGCTACATCATGGTCGAGGTCGGGCTGATCAGCCGCTTCACCGTGGCGCTGGCCAATCCGACCGTTTCGGCATCGGTGCTGATTTCGTCGATGCTGGTGTTTTCCGGCCTCGGCAGCCTGTTCGCCGAACGCATCTTCGACCGCGCCAGGACGCTGCTTCCCGCCCTGCTGCTGGCGATCGGGGCGCTACTCTTCCTCTACGGCTACTATCTGTCGCCGGTGCTCGACTGGATCGGCGCCTATCCCTACGCGGTGCGGCTGCTGCTGTGCTTCCTGCTGGTGTCGCCGCCGGCCTTCCTGATGGGCATGCCGATGGCCACGGCCATGACCTGGCTGGCCAGGCTCGGCAAAGAGCATCTGTTCGTCTGGGCCTGGGGCATCAATGGCTGTTTCTCGGTCATCGGCTCGGCCGCGGTGCCGATCGTGGCCACCAGCTTCGGGCTGAGCGCCGTGCTGCAATGGTCGGCGATCGCCTACCTCATCGCCATCCCGGCGTTCTTCGCCGTGCTGCTGCCTTCGAAGGTCGTGCCCATCGGACAGGCGGCTCATGCCTGACCGGCGCGCCATCGTCGCGGGGCTGCTGGCCACGGTGGCGTTTCCGGTGGCGGGTCTGGGGGCGCGCTTGCACAAGGCCATGTCGACCATCGTTCCGTTCAAGGCCTCGCCCTTTCCCTATCGGGGCAGACTGCCGGACGGCTCCGCGGCCTTTCTCGACGTCACCGGGGCGGATGGCAGGCGCGGCCATACCTCGCCACGCGGCGGCATCTACTGGGAAGATGAAACCTATAGCGACCGCTCGACGCTGCTGGCGGCTCCCAAGGGATTCGATCCGGCCAAGCCGGCCGTCATCGTCGTGTTCCTGCATGGCAATGGCGCGACCTTGCAGCGCGACGTCGTCGGCCGCCAGCGGGTCGTCGCGCAGGTCGAGGCATCCAACCTCAACGCCGTGCTGGTGGCGCCGCAATTCGCCCGCGACGCGCAGGATTCCAGCGCCGGCAATTTCTGGACGCCGGGCTATTTCGCGAAGTTCATGTCGGAAGCAGCGCAAGGCCTGGCCAAGCTGACCGGCGCCAGGGCCGCCAAGTTCGAAACGATGCCGGTGGTGCTCGCCGCCTATAGCGGCGGCTACAATCCGGCCGCCTTCATCCTTGGGAATGGCGACATCGGCGCAAGGCTGCTCGGCGTCATCCTGCTCGACGCCGTTTTCGACGAGGCCGACATCTTCGCCGACTGGATCGCGCGTCACCGCAAGAGTTTTTTCGTCAGCGCCTATGGCAAGTCCTCGGCCTCCGGCAATGCCGAGATCCAGCAATTGCTGGCGCAAAAGGGGATCAATGCGAGCGCCGATCCGCCCAAACGGCTGGAAGCCGGCACCATCGCCTTCCTTACGGCGGACGCCGCCCATGACAGCTTCGTCACCAAGGCCTTCGTCAACAATCCACTGCAGTGGCTGCTGGGCCGCCTGCACGGATTTCCACGCTGATACCGTGTGGAGAGGCCGAACCGAATTCCGTGCCCTTTGACCTTGAAAGGCCCGGTCTTTGAGGCTTAGTGCCAGTCCATGCTTTTGATCGCCATTGTCGTCACGCAAATACTGGACCCGTTGCGAATCCTGCTGGTCGGGATCGCCTATTTTCTCAGCCTGCGGGTGACCCGGCCACGACTGGGGTGGCTTGGATTGCTGGCGGCGATCTTCGTCATCGCCGCTCTGTTCCCCTTCGTGATCCTCGGCCAGACCGGCGACATAGGCTGGATGAGCGCGGCGGTCGGCGTGATCTCGAACGCGCTGATAGCCGGGGCCCTGGCGGGACTGCTGCGCCTGCAGCGCCGGTTCTTCTAGCACCGCCTCGCTCTCAGCGCGGCAGGGCGCCGTCGATCCTGGCGCCGGCCGCATCCGCCAGAGCCGCCGCGACCGCAGCGGCGCGGCGCGCCTTGAGGCCGCGTTCAGGCCAGACGATACGGCGTTTGATGGTGAGCGCCGGTATGTCGCGGGCGATCTCGACAAGGTGACCGGCTTCGAGATGCCGGCGCAGCACAAGTTCGCTGGCCAGCAGCGCACCGATGCCGGCAATGGCTGCCTGCGCCGCAACGATGGTCAGCCCGAAGCGCGGACCCTGGTCGATATCTTTCCTTTGCCGCGCCGCCGCGACGAACCAGTCGTGCCAGGTCGGATAGACGTCGTCGCCCATCATCGGGTCGATATGCAGAAGCGGCAGTTTGTCCAGTACCTCGGTCCTGTCCGGCCTGGCGTCTCCCTTGATCAGTGCAGGAGCGCAGGCTGGAATTACCCGCTCTTCGAACAGATCGAGCGCCTGGATGTCCGAGGCCGATCCCTTGCGATAGCTGATGGCGAGGTCGACGCCTTCGTCCGCCATCGCGTCGAGGGCAACGGATGTGACGATGCGGACTTCCAGCCGCCCCAGGGCCGTCCGGACCATCGCCAGTCGCGGTGCCAGCCACAGGGAAGCGAAAGACGGATCGGCCGAGATGGTGAAAGTCTCGGCCTGCCGCTCGAAGCGAAGCCTGCGCATGCCCGACGCCAGCGCATCGAAGCCGCGATCGATGTCGGGCAAGGCGGCCTCGGCGGCGCGCGTCAGCACGATGCCATTGCCCTCGCGCCGGGCCAGCCTGGCGCCGAGCCGCTCCTCCAGTTGCCGGATCTGATGGCCGATGGCGCCCGGCGTGACACCCAGTTCCTCGGCGGCACGCGTCAGGCTGCCCGTCCGGGCCGCCGCCACCAGCGCCCTCAGGCCGGACAACGGCAAATCTCTCAACGTGGTCATATTTTGAATCCACCTCAAATGTTGTCGAAACGAACTCGTTTGAATCGTGGGTTTCTCAGACATAGCCTGTCAGAAGAATTCAATCGACGGGGAAGTCATATGCTCGACACACCGAAACATGCAATCCGACCCACAGCCGCCGCGGCGCTGCCGGCGCCGATCCGGACCATGCGCGCGCAGGGTCCGGAAGTGGCGGTAGAACTCGCGGACGGGCGTAGCGGGAAACTTTCCACGCGCTGGCTACGGCTGGCCTGCGAGTGCGAGATCTGCGGCGATACCGCCTCGGGCAAGAGATGGCTGACGCCCGCCGATGTCGGCAAGGCGATCCATGCGGAAAGTTTCGATGTCTCCGTGCCCGGCGAGGTCACGGTCATCTGGCAGGACGGGCACGTCTCGCGCTACGATGCCGCCGATCTGGCGGCCCGGATCGACAGTCCGCATGCCACCCGGTTCCAGCCAAAGCTCTGGGGCAGCGACCTGTCCGAACGGCTCGGCCGCTTCGCCTTCGATGCGGTGGTGACGGATGACGCCGCGCTGTTTTCCTCCCTCAGGGCTCTTCGCGACCACGGCATTGCCATGCTGACCGGCGTTCCGGCGGAAACCGAGGCGACGGCGCGGATCGCCGGGCGCTACGGGCCGATCCGCGAGACCAGCTATGGCAAGGTGTTCGATCTCATCTCGCGGCCGGATGCGCGGGTGGCGGGCGAGACGGCGCGGGCACAGATACCGCATACGGACGAGCCGTTCCGCTACGCACCGCCCGGCTTCATCTTCTTCCACGCCATCCGCACCGGCGCGGGCAGCGGTGGCACGTCGCTGATGGTCGACGGTTTCCATGTCGCCGAAATGATGCGGGCGCAAACGCCCGATCTCTTCGAGCTTTTGACGCGGTATGGCGTCACCTTTCACCGCGAGCATCAAGGCGAGGTGTTCTTCAGTGCCGAGGCGCATGTCATTAGCCTCGATGCGGCGGGCGCCGTCACCGGTATCCGCTACAACGACCGCTGCCTGGCGCCGCAATGGGCGCCGCTCGACCAGGTCGACGGCCTGATCGAGGCGCTGGCCGAACTGACGCGGCTGATCTGCGATCCGCAAAACCAGTTCCAGCACCAGCTGCAGCCCGGCGAGGCGCTGGTGTTCGACAACCAGCGCGTCCTGCACGGCCGCACGGCGTTCGACCCGACACTTGCCGTCAGGCACCTCAGAAGCTGCAACATCGATCGCGACGGCGTGCACAGCGCGTTTCGGTCGCTGGCCAGACGCTTTGCGCCGGAGGAGGCGGAGGCGGTGCTGTATCAGGGGGCGATTTTCTGAGGGCTTAGTGGAAGTGGTTCCTCGCCCCCAACGGGAGTGGGGGAGAGGTGGCTCGGCGAAGCCGAGACGGAGAGGGGGGCAGCGCGGCTTTGAACAATCAGAGCAAACTTGCCAGCGCCGCAGCCCCCTCTCCGACCGCTCCGCGGCCACCTCTCCCCCGCTTTGCGGGGGCGAGGAACCCAAATTCTGATAGGCCGCTCAATTGAACCAAAGCGCGAATGTCAAAAACCCGCCGCCGCCGAACTCGCGCTGGATCTGGTCGAAATCCTCGCTGGTCAGGATCCGGCCGCTCTCCAGATAGGGCGCGATGCCCGGGCCGGTGATCGACAGCACGAGGTCGAAGGGCTTCGGCTCGTCGAAGAAGCGCTTCATGTTGATGCCCTTCCCGGTGATGCGGAAGTGCGGCAGCAGCACGCGGCCTTCCAGCAAATCCTCGGCCATGGCCAGGGTGGCGAGCCAGGCCTGGACCTGCGCTTCGCCGACTTCGAGACCGGTGAGCGGGTTCTCGCCCTTTTGCTGGGGGCCGGGCAGCCATTCCCGGTCATTGTCGGTCTCGGCGCGGATCGCCTTCCAGTCCTCGCGAGACAGCCGGATCATTTCGAGCAGTTCGCGGCGCGCGGCCTTGCGCCGCTCTGGCTCGACCACCGGCCAGTTGATCATGTGCACCATCGAGATGAAATCGGCGATGCGCCATTCCGAGGAAAAGATGTTCGAGCCCATCTCGCTGGGCGGGGGAACGAGAATGTCCTGTAAAGGCAGTTTTGCGCGCGGGAACAGCATGTGGAAGGAGCCGTCGAAAGTGCTCCTGAAATCATGCGCCAGCCAGAAATCGGCCTGCGCCATCAGGAACTCGGCATAGCCCTGAAGCCAGTAGCCGTCGGCGCGGTCGAAGCGGAAGGTCAGCGCGGGGGCGTCCGCGCCAACGGCAACGCTGCCGCGCGACAGCGCGGCCATGATGGCGGCCATGCTTTCGTCGGGTGCGATGGCGCCGTCCTCGTTCAGGTCGATGCCGACATGGGTGAGGTCGATGACCATGCCGATATCGGCATCGGCCGGCACGGAGCCCAGCGTCGCCGCCGATTTCTCCAGCCGGTCGCGGAAGGCCACGAGTATGGCGCGGAACTGTTCGTAGGTCAGCGGCTCGGGATCGGGATTGGCCGGCACCGGCAATTGCATCAGCGGCAGCATGAAGGATTGCGGGCTTTCGAAGCCGTGGCGATGCAGGCCGCCGGCCAGCAGTTCCAGCGCCGTGAAGAATTCGCCGGCGCCCGCGGCGTAGGCCGCTGCCGGGTCTTGCGGCGCGGCCGTCTCCAATGTCGCGAGAGCGCTGTCGCGCGCGGCCACGGTCTTTGCCTCGAACAAGGCGGTTGCCGCTTCGGGCATGGCCGCGCCCGCGGAAGACAAGGGCAGGAGCACCATGAAGGCGCTTGCCAGCAGGCTTGCAACTCGTGTCATCTTTTCCTCCCGGGCAGAGATTGCGGTCGACCATACACGGATTTGTCCTGACCCGCCTGCCGGCCCTGGCCAGCACCCTTGCATGATTGTCGACGGGCGCGCTTCAACCGGACCGGCGGACGGTTTACAGAAGGCAAACAACTGGTGCGCCGTGTCGAACTATCCGCTTTCCTACAAACTGTCCTGGCTGCCGCGTTTCCTGAAGCCGTCGCTCGAGGGCGATGCCGCAGGGTTTGCGCCGATAGCGGCAACGGCAATGAGGCCACCGCCTGGACGAACCGTGCGGCTGGCCTTCATCGGCGACATCTCGGCGGTTGCCAACGGCAGTGCGCCGGACTGTGATGCGGCAATCAAGGCGCTGCTTGGTTCTGCCGACCTCGTGATCGGCAATTGCGAGAGCCCCATCGTGACCAGGCCAAGCGCGGTGCTTGGCACCAAGCTCGGCACGCATCATGCGATGACCCCGGGCTTTCTGGCCGAGGCGCTTGCCGCGACCGGCATCGAGCGTGAAAAACTCGTGCTGTCGCTGGCCAACAACCACGTGCTCGACCAGGGCATTGCCGGTTTCGACGAGACGGTGGCGGCGCTGAAGCGGCTGGGCATCCGCACCATCGGGCTCGCCGCCGATGGTCCGGTGCAAGCGGTCGAGGCCGGGCCGCTGCGCTTCGGCTTCGCCGCATTCACGCTGTGGCGCAATGCCGGCGAGAACCTGTTCGCCGGCCGTGTATCTACGGACGGCGAGTTGGCGGCCTGCTCGCGTGACGCTTTCGATCTTCTGTGCGCCGTGCCGCATTGGGATTGGGAATTCCGCCATTTTCCGCGTGCCGCAACACGCGCGCTGGCCAGGCGGCTGGCCGGGCAGGGCGTCGGGTTGATCGCCGGCCATCACGCGCATGTCGTGCAGCCGGTGGAGCGGATCGGCGGCACTGTCGTCGCCTACGGGCTCGGCGACTTCCTCGGCACCGCGCTTGCCCGCCAGCCATGGCCGGGCCGCATCGGCGTGATTTTCGTGGTGGATGTCAGCGCCGATGCTGAGACGCGGGGTGTTGTTGCGTCCTACCGCTTGCATCCCTTCGTGCGGCTGCGGACCGGGAATCATGAGCGGCTGCTGCCGGTGGAGGGGCTGGAGGGGGCGATGAGGGGAAAGGTTGAGG
>NZ_SCNN01000011.1 GCF_005503535.1 Mesorhizobium comanense
CTCTACCACCGCATCGGCAGCGGCGTGATGGTGGTGACCATGCATCCGCAGATCATGGGGCGTGGCCATCGGCTGCTGATGCTGGAGGACTTCATCCGTCATGTCGCCTCGCATGAGCGCGCCGGCTTCACGACATGCCGCGACTATGTGCGGCGCTGGCGTGAGGGCCGCTCCCCGTCCCTGCCCGCCGACGCCGGCGACAACAGGCTGGCCAGATGAAGACGGCAATCGTTACCGGCGCCGCCGGCGGGATCGGCGCGGCAATCGCGACGCTGCTTGCGTCATCGGGCGCCACCGTGATCGCGCTCGACCGGTCGTTCACCGGCGTCAGCGAACAGGCCACGGCCACGGGCCACATCCTGTCGGCGGCCTTCAATGTCACCAATGAAGCCGAATGGGCCGGCATTTGCGACATGGCGGCCAGGCGGTTCGGCCATATCGATGCGCTGGTCAACAATGCGGCGATCTTCAATCCGGTGCCTTTCCTCGACGAAAGCGTCGCCGGATTCCAGGCCGTGACCGACGTCAACCAGTTGGGCACTTTTCTCGGCATGCGAGCGGCCGCCAAACTGATGCCGGCGCGCGGCGGCTCGATCGTCAATGTCTGCTCGACCGGCGGGTTGAGAGGGTTCAGCGGCGCGTTCGCCTATTCGACTTCGAAATGGGCGATCCGCGGCATGACCAAGGTCGCGGCGCGCGAACTGGCCCATCGCAACATCCGCGTCAACGCCGTGCATCCCGGCCTGGTCGACACGCCGATGCTCAGCGAGAACACGGCTGAGAACCTGGCGGGGATGACCGCCTCCGTGCCGCTCAACCGGCTCGCCAGCCCGAAGGAGGTGGCCCACCTCGTGGCGTTCCTGGTCTCGCCCGGCAGCGAATACATCACCGGATCCGAGTTCACGATCGACGGCGGGCAGACGATCTAGCGCAACCAGAGATTGCCCGGAGGCTGGCGATGGAAAAGCGATTTCAAGGCAAGACCGCCGTGGTGACCGGCGCCGGCAATGGCATCGGCCTCGCCACGGCCAGACGCCTGCAGGCCGAAGGCGCCGCGGTGCTGTCGGTCGACTGGAATTCCGACTATCTGGCCGACTGCACCGCGCCGAAACTGACGATCGACCTGGCCGCGGACGATGCCCCGGCCCGGATCGTCGCGACCGCGAAGGCGGAATTCGGCACCATCGACATCCTGATCAACAATGCCGGCGTTGCCGGACCGAAGGCGCTCGCCGACAGCAGCGACGCGTTGATCGATCACGTCATGGGCATCAATGTGCGCGCCGCCATGCGGCTGACACGCGACATGCTTGCGCATCTGGCGAGACCCGGCGGCTCCATCGTCAATGTCTGCTCGGTTTTCGGAGAAGTCGGGTTCCCCGACACCGCACCCTATGCCGCGTCCAAGGGAGCGCTGTCGCAACTGACGCGACAGCTCGCCGCGGATCTGTCGGCAGACGGAATCCGCGTCAACGCGGTGGCGCCCGGCGTCATCAACACACCCATCGTCGCCGAGCGGATCGCCTCGGATGCCTGGTACCGGCGTGCGATGATCGACACCACGCCGATCCGGCGCATCGGCACGGCCGACGATGTCGCCGGCGGCATCCTGTTCCTGTGCGGCCCCGACGCGCAATTCATCACCGGCCATATCCTGAACATCGACGGCGGATGGCTTGCCGCGCGCGTCGCCCCATGACCGGGCATTTTCGACAGTACGAAGGAAACAAAATGTCACCCGTAGCAATACACGACCTGGCCGGCATGTCGGCGGAAGCACGCACCAGCCTGCTGGAGCGGACCGAGGCGGACCTCTCCGAGATCATCAGGAAGGTCGAGCCGATCATCGCTTCCGTCCGCACGAAAGGGGACGACGCGCTGATCGAACTTGCCGCCCGCTTCGACGGCGTGACCCTGGACCACTCGGCGCTGAAGGTGTCCGCCAGCCAGATCGCCGGGGCCGAAAAGGAACTCGATCCCGAAATCGTCGCAGCGATCCGGCTTTCGGTGGCGCAGGTCAGGCGCTTCCACGAAGCGCAGATGCCCGACAATCTGTGGCTGAGCGAGGAAACCGAGGGCGCGCTGATCGGCGACCGATGGACGTCGATCGATTCCGTCGCCTGCTACGTGCCGCGCGGCAAGGGTTACTTCCCGTCGAGCGCGATCATGACAGCGGTGCCGGCCATCGTGGCCGGCGTGCCAAGGGTGGTCATCGTGACGCCGCCGGGGCCTGACGGCACCGCCGACGCCGCCACGCGTTTCATCGCTTCGCTGATCGGCGTCGAGGAAATCTATCTCTGCGGCGGCGCGCAAGCGGTGGCGGCGGTCGCCTACGGCACGGGGACCGTGCCGAAATGCGCCAAGATCGTCGGCCCCGGCAGTCCATGGGTGAGCGCAGCGCGCCAGCTCCTGTCGAACCGGATCGATCCGGGCAGCCCGGCCGGTCCGAGCGAGTTGCTGGTCTATGCCGACAGCTCCATCCCGGCAGCACTTGCCGCGCTGGAACTGACCGTCGAATCCGAGCATGGCCCGGACTCGTCCGCCTTTGTCGTCACCGCCGACCGTGCGCTGGCGGAAGCCATCGCCGCCGAGGTGCCCCGGTTCTGGGAAGCGATGGGAGAATACCGGGCCGATTTTTCGCGCACCGTGCTCAACGGCGGGAATGGCGGCATCGTGCTGGCGCCGTCGATCGAAGCGGCCTTCGACTTCATCAACGACTACGCGGCCGAACACTTGGCCGTGCTGTCGACATCGGCTTTCGAATTGCTGCCCAGGATCAGGAACGCGGGCGAAATCCTGCTTGGTCCGCACTCGGCAATTCCCATCGCGAACTTCGTGCTTGGACCGAGCCATGTCCTGCCGACGGGCGGCCGCGCCAACACGGCGTCGCCGCTCTCCGTCTTCGATTTCCTGAAGCGTTCCTCGATCGCCTACCTGTCGCAGGCCGCCTATCGCCGGCTGGCGCCGGCCGCCCGCACCTTCGCCCGATATGAAGGCTTCATGGCGCACGCGAATTCGGTTTCGGACATCCGCGACCGCATCCTGTCGACCAATACTCCTGCCACCGGTCCGTGAACGAGATGACGATGACCCTACAGACCGACACAGCCGTCCCGAAGCAGACCACGCGACGCCCCCGGCGCAAGCCGTTGCTGAGCATGGCGGCCGAGATTTCCGGGCCGGCCTATCTTCTGATCGCGATCTGCGCCTTCCTGCTGTTCATCGCGGGATGGTTCCTGGCGACCGGGCTTGGCGTGGCCAAGCCGATCTTCCTGCCCTCGCCCCTTGGCGTGATCGCCAAGCTCGCAAAGCTCGCCGCCGATGGCACGCTGGCCAGCGATGTCGGCAACAGCGTCTATCGCATCATGGTCGGCTTCCTGATTGCCTCGGTCATGGCGCTGGCGACGGCGATCCTGATCGGCGCCTACCGCTTCTGGGAGGCGGCGATCGAGCCGTTCCTCGACTTCGTGCGCTACATGCCGGTGGTGGCTTTCGTGCCGCTGACCATCCTGTGGAGCGGCACGGGCGACATCCAGAAATTCCTGATCATCTGGATCGGCACCTATTTCCAGCAGGCGCTGATGTTCAAGGACAACATCAAGCGCGTTCCTTCCGACTTCATCGGATTTGGACGCACGCTGGGCATGAGCGACCTGCGCGTCTTGATGCGCATCGTGGTGCCCTCGGCGATGCCGCAGATATGGGACACGCTGCGCATCTCGCTGGGCTGGGCCTGGACCTGGGTGACGCTGGCCGAACTGGTCGCCGCCAATTCGGGGCTCGGCTACCGGATCACGGTCGCCCAGCGCTACCTGCAAACCGACATGGCGATCGGCTACATACTGGTGCTCGGCGTACTGGGCCTGGCGACGGACCAGATCATGCGACTGCTTGGCCGGCATTTCTTCAAATATGAGAGGAAGTCCTGACATGCAGGCGCATCCCAAGCTCAAGATTTCGCACCTGCAGAAGTCGTTCGCCAACGGGCGTTCGCCGGTGCAGGTGCTCGACGACATCAACCTCGAAGTCGGCGACAACGAGTTCGTCTCGCTGGTCGGCGCGTCGGGCTGCGGCAAGAGCACGCTGCTGTCGATCATAGCCGGCCTGCAGGACCATGAGCAGGGCGAAATGCTGGTCGACGGCAGCCCGATCAACGGACCGGGCCGCGACCGCGGCGTCGTCTTCCAGTCCTACACATTGCTGCCATGGCTGACGGCGCTGCAGAATGTCGAATTCGCCCTGCGCGAGACCGGACATGAGGCAAAGGACATCACCGAGGTGGCGCACCGGCATCTGGAACTGGTCAAGCTCTCGCGCTTCGCCGACAGTTTTCCAAGCCAGCTTTCCGGTGGCATGAAGCAGCGCGTCGCCATAGCGCGCGCGCTCTCATACCGGCCCAAGATGCTGCTGATGGACGAGCCGTTCGGCGCGCTCGATGCGCTGACCCGTGGCCAGATGCAGGAACTCTTGATGCAGATCTGGCAGGAGCATCGCCTGACCGTGATCTTCGTCACCCACGATGTCGAGGAAGCGGTCTATCTGTCCGACCGCATCTTCGTCATGGGCCTCAACCCGGGACGTATCAAGGAGTGCATCGAGGTATCCAGCGCAAGGCCAAGGCCGACCGGCATCCAGCACGACCGCGAAACCCTTGAGCTTCAGGCGCGAGTGCTGAAGTCCATCCGCGAAGAGACCCGCCGCGTGGAGTTCGACTGAACGCGCGCTCGGTCGCGATCACGGAGATTTACGCCGGGTACGGATTCCGGCGTCCGGTGAAATGCACTATCGTCGGGCTCGTCAGCTAATTCGAGGCATCTCTTCATGACCGCAGTCCAGCCGTTTCCGCTCGTCGAGGTGAGCGGAGCTCCCGCCCGGCGTGGCGAGGCCTATGGCGAGCAGGCACGCGACCGCATCCACGCATCGATGGCCTTGTACGCCACCCAGCTTGAGCGGCTCGGCTTCACAGGCGACGATGTCGAGCGCTTCGGCGGCCTGTTCCTGCCTCGCCTGCGCCAATGGGCGCCCGATCTTGTCGAGGAGATGGAAGGGATCGCGGCCGGCGCCGATGTCGCCCTGTCCGCGGTCCTGCTCGTCAACGCCCGCACCGAAATCCTGCAGCTGGCCAAGCGCGAGAAAGGCGTTTCCGACGACGAGCCGGATGGCTGCACCGGCGCGGTGATCCTGCCGGAGGCCACGAAGGCCGGCCGGTTGATCCATGGCCAGAACTGGGACTGGCGCGCTGAGTGCGCCGAGACCTCGATCGTGCTGCGGGTGCGGCGTGAGGACGGGCCGGATCTCATCACCTTCACGGAGGCCGGCGGCCTCGCCCGCAGCGGTTTCAATTCGGCCGGCATCGGCATCACCGCGAACTACCTGGAATCGGACCGCGACTATCGCGACATGGGTATCCCGTTGCCCTTCATCCGCCGCCGCGTGCTCGAGGCAAGGCATTTCGCTCACGCCATCAAGGTGGTGGCGACGACGCCCAAATCCTGTTCCAACAACATGATCCTGAGCACGGCAGAAGGGTTCGCGGTCGACCTCGAATGCGCACCAGACGAAGCCTTCCCGATCTATCCCGATGACGGACTGATCGTGCACGCCAACCACTGGCAAAGCCCGGTCGCGCTGTCGAAGCTGCGCGAAACCGGGCTCGGCGAGGTGCCGGACAGCCTGTACCGCGACTACCGCGTGCGCCGGCATCTTGCCGCGCGGCGTGGGACGATCACCGTGGATGACCTCAAGCAGTCCCTGTTCGACGATTTTGCCGCTCCGTTCAGCGTCTGCCGCCCGGCAATCCCCGAGGACGGCGGCAACCTTTCGGCGACGGTTGCCATGATCATCTTCGAGCCGGCCAGCGGCATCATGGAAATCGCCCCGCTGCCTGCCGAGAACCGTACCTTCACGCGCTATGAACTGGCGATGGACGAGGCTGTCGCCCAAGCGGCCGCGAAGGCAGCCCTGGCGCGGTAAAGCAGGCACATTGCAGACCTGATTGCCAGACCCGCAGGGCCGCCGCTTGCGGCGTCTTCATGGAAATGTCTATGGTGGGCGTTCACGGAGCGGGCGTTGCCGCCAGCCAACCACAGCGCGGCATCTTGCTGAGCCTACCTTTCAGAAGAAGTGAAGTAACGCACCACCAATGGCCGGCAGAGCACATTTCGGGTTGAGCGCCATCGACACCGTTCCCCTGCATGAGAAGGTCTATCTGGAGCTGGTGCGGGCGCTTATGTCGGGCCAGTTCACGCCGGGCCAGAAGCTGACCTCGCGCAAGCTCGCCAAGGAACTCGGCACCAGCGACATGCCGGTGCGCAGCGCCTTCATGCGGCTGCAGGCGCTGCGGGCGCTGAGCCCGATGCCGAGCGGCAGCGTCGAGGTGCCGGTGATCTCGGCCGACCGTTTCTCGCAACTGACGGCGGTGCGCACGATCCTCGAGGGCTCGGCGACCGAACTTGCGACGACGCGTGTCAACGGCAACAATCTGCGGACGATCCGCCGCCACAGCACCGAACTGACGCTGGCGGCGCGCGCGGGTGACATCGGCGACTATCTCCGGAAGAACTACGCTTTCAAGTTCTCGATCTACCGCCACTGCGGCAACGAGCAGATGATCTTCCTGATCGAGACCGTCTGGATGCAGGTCGGCCCTTTCCTGAGGAACCTCGCAATGGGGTTCGAGGATGACCTCTCCTCCATTCTCGACATCGACTATCATGAGGAAGTCGTGGCGGCGATCGAAGCCCAGGACGGCGCGCGGGCACGCGCCGCCATCGTTCGCGACATTGACGAAGGTGCGGCGCACATCTTGCGGCAAGCCAGCTTCCCGGGTGCGAGACGCTAGGATTGGGCTTAGGGTTCTTTTCGCGTTGAAGATGGGCTGAAGCTTCCCTCCTTCGTCA
Source organism: Mesorhizobium comanense (assembly GCF_005503535.1). Classification (GTDB taxonomy): domain Bacteria; phylum Pseudomonadota; class Alphaproteobacteria; order Rhizobiales; family Rhizobiaceae; genus Mesorhizobium; species Mesorhizobium comanense. The sequence continues at coordinate 6,900 of NZ_SCNN01000011.1, forward strand.
TCCCAGGGCGAAGCAGGAGCGAAGCTCCGTCGCGGAGACCCTGGGATCCATGCCGCGACCTTGCCGACAGGTGCAGCGGAGCAGAATTCTGAACTGCAGTGACGCTCGGGAGTCCCGGCATGGATCCTGGGGTCTGCGCTGCGTCGCTGCGCTCCTTGCTACGCCCCAGGATGACGACGCGATGGATAGTTCCGCCTATCGCCAAGGCAGGCGATCCGTCAACCAAGCGACCCTGCGAGACTTTCTCTCGGGAGGACCAGGGACATCGGCCCAAGAGTTGAGGGCCTATATAGCAGCTAAATGCCACTTGGCTTTCCGTCATCTTGCCTCTATGTTGCGATCGCAGATCGCGAAATTGGTTTTGAAATGCCTCCCGACATCCCGGCTAGTGACTTGAAAAAATAAGGAAAAATATCCGCGATTGGCCGGATATGGTTCCCGAAAACTCACAAGCATTTTTACCAGGGATAGCGCGACCCACAGGGCTCGGGCACCTTCCAAAACCAGAGGTTTCAAATTGAGCGATGCAATTGCGGACGTCCTGAACTGGCTTGAAAGCAGAACCGACATCCAGAGCCTGAGGGCCGCTGTATGCGACCTCAACGGTGTCATGCGCGGAAAGCGCATCCCGGTCGAGCAGGCGCGCAAGGCGCTGGAAGGCAAGCTGCGCATGCCCTACTCGCTGATCGGGCTCGACATCTGGGGCGAGGATATCGAAGGCAACAGCCTGGTGTTTTCGACCGGCGACGCGGACGGGCTTTGCCAATGGACGGGACGCGGCATCCTGCCCGTGGACTGGACGGCGCATCCCACAGCACTGGTGCCGCTCTGGCTGGCCGACGAAAGCGGCGCGCCGTATCTGGGCGATCCGCGCCGGGCGCTGGCCCGCATCCTCGACCGCTACAAGGCGCTGGGACTGACCCCTGTCGCAGCCACGGAGCTCGAATTCTACCTGGTCGATCCGCAGTCGCAGCGGCCGGTCGGCCCTGTCTCGCCGGTCACGGGGCGACGTCTCGATTCCGACGCGGCGCTGTCGATCGACGAGATCGACGATTTCGAAGCCTTCATCCATGACGTCTACGAAGCCTGCCGGGCGCAAGGCATTCCCGTCGACACGGCGATCGCCGAGAACGGCGTCGGCCAGTTCGAGATCAACCTGAACCATGTCGCCGATGCCTTGCGGGCAGCCGACGATGCCGTGCTGTTCAAGCGCACCGTCAAGGGCATTGCCCGCAAGCACGGCTTCGCCGCCTGTTTCATGGCCAAGCCTTATGGCGACCGTGCCGGCAACGGCTTCCACGTCCATTTCAGCCTTGTCGACGCCGATGGCCGCAACATCTTCAACGACGGCACGGATCAGGGCTCCGATACGATGCGTCACGCGGTCGGAGGGCTGCTGGCCGCGATGGCCGAGAGCACGCTGGTGTTCGCGCCGCACTTCAATTCCTACCGCAGGCTCAGACCACGCTCCTACGCGCCGACGGCCGTCGCCTGGGGCTATGAGAACCGCATGGTGGCGATCCGCATTCCCGGCGGTCCGAGCGCGGCGCGGCGCATCGAGCATCGCGTGTCCGGAGCCGATGCCAATCCCTATCTCGTGCTTGCCGCCATACTGGGCGCGGCGCTGATCGGCATCGAAAGGCAGATGTCCCCAGGCGACCCGGCCGGCAGCGACGGCCAAGGCGTTGCTCCGGCCAAGCTGCCGCCGGACTGGGCCTCGGCGATCGCGGCTTTCGAGAGCGGCACCCATGTGGCGGAAATCTTCCCGGCGATCCTGCGCGACTCCTTCATGGCCTGCAAACGCCAGGAGCTGAACACCTTCGCCCTCAATGTCAGCGATTTCGAGATCGAGACCTATCTCGAAAGCGTGTAGTCGCGACTGACGCAACGGCGGGTTTCGTGCGCGTGGCTCTAGGGGCCGCGACGCAAGGGCTTGCGAATTCGGCGTCGACCGGGCATAAACATGATAATTTTTGTCATGTATTATATCCGGAGACTGACGGGACTTGACCTTCGTTGCGCGCATGGAAAGCCGGATCGAGGGCTTTTCGGTCATCGGCGACCTGAAATGGCATGTCTGGGACGGCGTGGTCGCCGACCTCTGGGATGTTTCGTGCGGCGACAGCGCGCAGGGCTATTATGTCTCGCCCGATCCCCGGCTCTTTGTCGCGCTCGACGTGGAGGGTGACGGCGGCTTCTTCGTCGAGGGTGCCAAGGGCGAGTTCCGCCGCCACCACCAGCCCCTTTCCATGGCCTACATTCCGGCCGGGGTGCCGATCCGCGGGCGCGTCGAGGGGCTACGCCGCATCAGGCACCTCGACCTGCATTTCGACGCGGCGACGCTGACGCGTCGCTTCGGCCGCAGCCTCGACCACGAGGCGTTGCGCATCTCACGCTTCCAGTTCCGCGACGAACGCGTCGCCATGCTGGCCGGCCTGATCGCCGCCGAGTGCGGCAACGACCAGCCCTTGCATGACCTCTATGGCGAGGGTCTCCTCAATGCGCTGTTTGCGAGCCTTTTCCAGATCGAGCAGCCAAGCACCAGGCGCCGCTCTCCGCTGTCACGCCGCAAGCTTCGCCTTGTCACCGACTATATGGGCGAGCACTGCCTGGACAGGATCCGGCTTGCCGATCTTGCCGCGCTGACCGGCCTGTCCGAGACGGCTTTTAGCCACGCCTTCAAGGCGGCGACGGGCGTGCCGCCGCACCGCTGGCAGATGCAGGCGCGCATCGACAGGGCCAAGGCGATGATGGCGCAGGACGCCGCTTCGCTCGGCGATATCGCCGAGGCGACCGGCTTCTTCGACCAGGCCCATCTGACGCGCGTGTTCAAGTCGATCGTCGGCGTGACGCCTAGCGCATGGGCCAAGACCGCCAGTGACATTTGCGCAACATGACGGCGCGTTGTCAGTCGTTTGGACAAGAACAGCCAAGCCGTTCAAATCCATCCAATGACCCGCAGATAAGTTGAGATAAATGATCAAGTATCTCAACGACAGCAGGCGGGGACTTTCCTGATGAGCAGATTCTACCGGATGAAGGCGCTTCTGGCGGGCGGCGTGGCCGCTGTGGCGATGATCCCGCCGATGGCCGCCTTCGCGCAGAGCGCGCAGACAGGGACACAGCTTGCTCCCGTTGTCGTCGAGGGCGAAGCCGGTGACAGCGCCACGGGCCCGGTCAAAGGCGTCGTCGCCAGGAAGACCACGACCGGCTCCAAGAGCGCGACCGACATCAAGGACATTCCGCAATCCGTCTCCGTGGTCGGCCGGCAGGAGATCGATGATCAGGGCGCGCAGAAGGTCGACGAGGCGCTGCGCTACACGGCAGGCGTTTTCGCGCAGCCCTTCGGTCCCGACAGCGATACCAACTGGCTGTTCATCCGAGGTTTCCAGGCCACCGCCACCGGCACCTACATGGATGGGCTGCAGCTGTTCAGCTACGGTTTCGGCGGGTTCTATGTCGACAGTTTCGGGCTCGAGCGCATCGAGGTGCTGAAGGGACCGGCTTCCGTGCTTTACGGCGGCAGCAATCCCGGTGGCATGGTCAACTATGTCAGCAAGCGGCCGGAGTTCGAACGCAAGCGCTATGTCGAGACCGGCGTCAATGATGCGGGCAACGTCTATCTCGGCTTCGACATCGGCGACGTGGCCAACAACGGCGCGGTGAGCTATCGCATCAACGGCAAGGTCGCAGGAGGCGACACTTACAGCGACCTGCAGAATGGCTGGCGCGGCTTCATCTCGCCCAGCATCACCTGGAAGCCGGACGAAGCCACGACGCTGACCATCCTGGCCAACTATTCCCACATCGACGAGAACCATGGAGGCGGCAGCTTTTTGCCTTATGCAGGCACAGTGACGGACCGGATCGTCGACGGTGTGAACTATGGCCGTATCGACCCCGATGCGAACTTTACCGAACCGAGCGTCGATCTCTACAAGCGTGAGCAGGGGTCGATCGGATACGAGTTCGAGCACACGTTCGACAATGACTGGACGGTGCGCTCCAACACACGTTTCACGGCTGCAAACATCCAGGAAGTCAGCGTCTATCCCAATGGCTGGGTAAGCCCCACATCGACGCAGCTCAACCGCATCAATTTCGGCCACGACACCGACGCCACCACATTCCTGTCGGACCTGCAGATCGAGGGCAAAGTGCAAACCGGCGCGGTGGAGCACACTTTGCTGGCCGGCATCGACTACAAATACTACAACATCGACCAGGTGCAGTCGTCGGCCCTGTTCGGTACGACGCCGCCTATCGATGCCTTCAACCCCGTCTACGGCTCGCCGTTGACGCCCCGTGTCAGCTATCTCAGCCAGAACCTGACCCAGCAGCAGCTCGGTGTCTACGCGCAGGACCAGCTACGCTTCGGCGATGGCTGGCTGGTGACGCTGAATGGGCGCTATGACCGCGGCTGGCTCAGTGCCGATAATCGCCCAAACTACTATTCGGAACTCTTCAACACGCCGGTCATCGATCAGAGCCAGACCGTCGGCGATTTTTCAGGCCGCGCCGGCCTTGCTTATGAGCTCGCCAACGGCGTAACTCCCTATGCGAGCGTCGCCACCTTCTTCAACCCGATCATCGGCACCGACGCCAGCGGCAACCTGTTCTCTCCGGAGACGGGCCAGCAATACGAGATCGGCGTCAAATATGTGCCAACCTTTGTCGATGGCCTGTTCACCGTGTCGCTGTTCGACCTCACGCGCCAAAACGTGGCTACCGCAACCGCCGCCAATCCGTTCGCCCAGGTTCAGACCGGCGAGGTGCGGTCACGCGGCGTGGAACTGGAAGGCAAAGTGAACATCACCGACGATCTCCGCATCACGGGCGCGTTCACCGCATACGATCTCAAGATCACGAAGGACAAGGAACCCACATATGTGGGCAAGACGCCCTTCATCGCGCCTGAAGTGATGGCTTCCGCATCGGTCGACTACACGTTCCGTGGCGACTGGTATGACGGCATCTCGATTGGCGGCGGGCTGCGCTATCTCGGCTCCTCATGGGCCGACAACGACAACACGCACAAGGTTCCCGCTGTTACGCTCGCCGACCTCAAACTCGGCTACGGGAAAGAAAACTGGGGCGTCGATCTCAACGTCACCAACCTGTTCGACAAGACCTACGTCGCCAGTTGCCAGACGACGCTGACATGCTCCTACGGCGAAGGCCGCTCCTTCAAGCTGAAGGTTCACACGACTTGGTAGTCATCCACCTGGTTGCACCTTGCCGGACAAGCCACTGGTCCATCGGCCAGTGATGCATCCGCCCAACAGACGGCAGGTACTGGCATTGGCGGCGGCGGCCTTGCTGCCGCCTGTCGCCGCCAGGGCGGCGGCGATGCGCGTCGCCGCGATCGACTGGGGCATGCTGGAGACGTTGCTGGCGCTCGGCATCGTGCCGGCGGCGGCGAGCGAACTGATCCAGTTCCGCAGGATCGCGGTCGAACCGGCCGTGCCGCGACCGGTAACCGATCTCGGCCTGCGTGGCTCGACGAATTACGAGCTGCTGCGCATCATTGCGCCCGATCTCATCGTCATCTCCAATTTCTACGAATACCAGCGGCCCATGCTCGAACGCATCGCGCCGGTGTTCGCGCGGCCGGTCTACGAGGCCGGCGTCGCGCCCTATGCGCTCGCCGAGGCCGCAACGCTCGCTCTCGGTGAAAGACTTGGGCGGCAGGCTGAGGCGAGGCGCTATCTCGACGATACATCAGGCGAAATCGCGCGGCTTCGCGCCAGCCTGCCACGATCATCGGCGCGGCCGGTCTTCATCATCAGCCTCGGCGACAGCAGGCATTTCCGCGCCTTCGGCCGAGACGCGATGTTCGGCGACGTGCTGTCGCGCCTCGGCATCGAAAATGCCTGGACCGACGAGACCAGCTACAGCGCGGCGGCACCTGTCGGGCTGGAGGCCCTGGCACGCGTGCCCGAGGCGTCGATCCTGATCGTCTCGCCGCTGCCGGCGGATGTCGGACGCTCGCTGCCGACGAATGCCTTGTGGAACGCGCTGCCGGCCGTGCGCGGAAACCGCGTCGCGGTGCTCGATCCCATCAACCATTTCGGTTGCCTGCCGTCGGCCCGCCGCTTCGCGCGCCTGGCGGCTGCGGCACTTGCCGGACACGCTTCATGACGGACCGCCTCGCAACGGGCCCTCTCAGGGTGCAGCGTGCCCTGTCGCCCTTCGCCCTGTGGAGCGTTCTGGCAGCGGCGGCGGCTTTCCTGTTCGCATGGCGCGTCGGCATGCAGTGGGCGGCAACGCTGCCGGGCGACGGCACCGATCTCGGCGATGTCATCCTGTTCTACAGCACGCTGCCGCGCGCCGCCGTGGCGGTGCTTGCGGGCGCCGTGCTCGGCCTCTCCGGCCTGCTGCTGCAGCATGTGCTGCGCAATCCGCTGGCCGAACCCTCGACGCTCGGCATTTCGGCCGGTGCCCAACTGGCCATGACGGTCGCGTCGCTTAACGCCCCCCTGCTGATGGAGCGCTCGCAAGGTCTGGTCGCCTTCGCCGGAGGCACGGCCGCGGTGCTGCTGGTGCTGGCCCTGACCTGGCGGCGTGGGCTCGAGCCGGTGTCCGTCGTGCTCGCCGGCATGATGGTGGCGCTGACGGCGAGTTCGGTCAGCGCCGCCCTGATCCTCGCCAATGGCGACTATCTGTTCTCGCTGTTCATCTGGGGCGGCGGATCGCTGGTCCAGCAGGATTGGGGACCGGCCCTCGCGCTCGCCGTCCGGTTGGCGGCCGGGGCCATTGCGGCGCTGATGCTGCTGCGGCCGCTGACCATCCTTGGCCTCGACGACGCCTCCGCGCGCGGCCTGGGCGTTGCCCGCCACACCAGCCGCTTCCTCGTCGTCGCGCTCGCGGTGTGGATGGCGACCACGGTCGCGGCCGAGGTCGGCGTCATCGGCTTCATCGGCCTCGCCGCGCCGGCCCTGGCCACGCTTTCCGGCGCGCGCACCTTGCGGCAGAAGATGATCGCCGCACCGCTGCTCGGCGCGATCCTGCTGTGGCTGACGGACGGGCTGGTGCAACTGGCCGCCGGTTCCGGCGGCGAGCGCATTCCGACCGGCGCCGGCACGGCGCTTCTGGGCGGTCCGCTGCTGCTGTGGCTTCTGCCGCGGCTGCGCATGTTCGAATGGCCGCGCCTTGGCCCGGACGGGACCTCGCCGCGCAAGGCCAGCAGGCCCTGGCTTCTCATTCTGTTGCTGCTCGCGCTGACACTCATCGCCGCCGCCCTGGCTCTTGTTGTCGGTCACGGTCCCGCAGGCTGGTCATTCGCCAGCGGCGACCTGCTCCGCGATCTCGCCGCCTGGCGTGCGCCACGCATCGCCGTGGCCGCCGCAGCCGGCGCCATGCTCGCGGCTGCCGGCGTCGTCATTCAGCGGGTCACCGGCAATCCGCTGGCAAGCCCCGAAGTGCTCGGCGTCGGCACCGGCGCGGGCGCCGGCCTGACCGCCGTGCTGACGATCAGCGCCACGGCCGGGCTCGGCTGGCAGCTGGCCGGTTCGGCGCTGGGCTCGCTTGCCGCATTGATCGCCATGCTTGCGATCGCCGCGAGGGCGAAATTCGGCACCGACAGGCTGCTCCTTGCCGGTGTCGCCATGAGCGCGCTGTGCAGCGCCGTCATCACCGCGACGATCGCGATGGGCAACGCGCAGTCGTACATTTTGCTGCGCTGGTTGAGCGGCTCGACCGGCGAGGCGACCGGGCTGGATGCCTGGGTCGCATTGGCCTGCCTGCTGCCTTTGACGTTGCCGGTGTTTCTCGCTGCGCGATGGCTCGACATCCTGCCGCTGGGCACGGACGGCGCCCGCAGCCTGGGCGTGCCGGTTGCCGCCGGACGACTTATGCTGATCGTCGCCGCCGCGCTTCTGACCGCGCTGGCCGCCATGGTCGTCGGGCCATTGAGTTTCGTCGGCCTGATCGCGCCGCACCTTGCCCGGCTCGCCGGCTTTTCACGCGCGCGCGTTCATCTCGCGGCCGCCATGTTCCTGGGTGCCTTGCTGATGATCGTGTCGGACTGGCTGTCGCGCATGGCCGCCTTTCCCTATGAACTGCCGGCCGGCCTGTTTGCCTCGCTGCTCGGCGGACCGTATCTGGTCCATCTTCTGGCCAGGGGCACGCCGCGCCAGGGCTGAGGGGGCGGCTTCTAGGAGGAGCGCTCGGCCTTCAGCACCGAGACCGCCGCCTCGCTGTTGTGGACGTAGTCGTTCGCATCGGGCTGCCTCTGCACCAGCAGGAGGAACAACAGGTCGGTCAGCGTCAGTTGCGCGTCACGCGCGGTGATCGAGGACGAGCGTGCACGTTCCTCGTCGGCGATGGTGTAGAGGCGTATGTCGGCGACACGGCTCAGCGGATTGTCGTGCACGCCGGTGACGGCGATGACCATCGAGCCGCGCTTGCTGGCAAGCTCGGCGATGCGCAGGGTTTCGATGCTGGCGCCGGAATGCGAGAGCGCGAACAGGACGTCGCCAGGCCCCAGCGTCGAGGCGTTGGCCATCTGGATGTGGCTGTCGCTGTCGTGAAGCACGTTGCGGCCGAGCTTCATCAGCTTGTAGGAGAAATCGCGCGCCACCAGCGAGGAGGCGCCGACGCCGACCAGATGGATGCGGCGCGCGCCGTCCAGCAGGTCCAGCGTGCGGGAAATGATGCGCTCGCTGTTGCCGGCGACGGTCCGCTGCATCGACAGGAGCTTGCTGCCGATCAGCTTCTTGAGGATCACGGGAAAGGCGTCGCCGAGCTCGATCGAGCCATGGATCACCCCCGCCGGCACCCGCCAGTCCTGCGCCCTGGCCTCGCTGACGGCGAGCTTGAGCTCCTGATAGCTGGCGTAGCCGAGCTTCTGGCTGAACTTGACGACGCTCGACTGGCTGCGGCCGATCTCGGCTGCCAGCGCGGCCGTCGACAAGCGCAGCATCTGGTCGGGATTGTCGACGATGTATTGCCCGATCTCGCGGTCGCCGGGAGCCATGCCGTCGAGCTTCGCACTGATCATGTTCAAGACGGACACCGGCTTCCTCGCGCTTTCGGCCCGCAGGCCATACTGACGGCGTGCCGACACAGGAATAAATTATTCCAATTTCGATTGACAGCCAAGAACGCAGAATTAATTGTCGAACCAGCACCAGCCGAAATCCGGAATCGGAACAGATCGCGAGTGACGCGGCCGGCTTTCGTCGCAGAAGGTTTCAGCCATGGACAGATTGCGGATCGTCGGCGGACGAAGACTGGAAGGGGCTGTCACCATATCCGGCGCCAAGAACGCGGCGCTGCCGCAGATCGCGGCGGCGTTGCTGAGCCCCTACCCGCTTGAACTGACCAATCTGCCCGATGTCACCGATGTCCAGAACATGCTCGGCGTGGTGCGGCTTCATGGCGCCGAGGTGACGCGCTCGGCCCATGCCGCCGCGATCGACACCAGTGCGGCCGTGTCCAAGGAGACCTCCTACGACACGGTGCGCAAGATGCGCGCGACGGTGCTTGTGCTCGCGCCACTGCTGGCACGGTTCGGCCATGCCCGGGTTTCGCTGCCGGGCGGCTGCGCCATCGGCGCGCGGCCGGTCGACATGCATGTCTCGGCCCTTGCGGCACTCGGCGCCCGGATCGCCATCGAGAACGGGCTGATCGTCGCCTCGGCGCCGAACGGGCTGACCGGCACGCGCATCGTGCTCAGCTCGCCGTCTGTCGGGGCGACCGAGACAGCGATGATGGCGGCGACCACGGCCAGGGGCGAGACCGAGATCCTCAACGCGGCTCGCGAACCGGAAGTGGCCGACCTCGCCGCCTGCCTCAATGCCATGGGCGCTCGCATAGAAGGCGCCGGCACGCACCGCATCCTGATCGCCGGCGACACAGTCTGGCAGGCGGCCACGCACGACATCATCCCCGACCGGATCGAGGCCGGCACCTATGCCATTGCCGCCGCCATCACCGGCGGCCAGCTTGAGCTCACCCACGCGCGGCTCGAGCACATGGCCTCGGTGGTGCAGTTGCTGGAGGCCACGGGCGTCAGCGTCTGGCCGGGCGACCGCGGGCTCATCGTGTCGCGCGACCGGCCGCTCAAGGCCGCCGACCTCACCACGGAACCCTATCCGGGCTTTCCGACCGACCTGCAGGCGCAGTTCATGGCGCTGATGTGCTGCGCGGACGGCGCATCGCTGCTGCGCGAGACGATCTTCGAGAACCGCTTCATGCATGTGCCCGAACTGATGCGGCTCGGCGCCAACATCAAACTGCAGGGCACCATGGCCCTGGTGCGCGGCGGCGAGAGGTTGCATGGCGCGCAGGTCATGGCCACCGACCTGCGTGCTTCGGTATCGCTGGTGCTGGCGGCACTCGTCTGCCAGGGCGAGACGACAATCAACCGCGTCTATCACCTTGATCGAGGCTATGAGCAACTGGACCGCAAGCTGCGCCTTTGCGGCGCCGACATCGAGCGGCTGAGCGCATGAGCGGCGCGGACTATTTCCTCGGCGTCGACGGGGGCGGCACCGGCTGCCGGGCCCGCATCGAGGATGCGCGAGGGGTCGTGCTCGGACAGGGCCTCTCCGGTCCCGCTTCGACACGGCTCGGCATAGAAGCTGCCTGGGCCTCGGTGTCGAAAGCCTTCGGGGCGGCGATCGAGGAAGCGGGATTCGGCCCGGCGGAGATTGTCCGCATCCATACCGGCATCGGCCTTGCCGGGATTGGCCGCAAGGGCGCGCTGGAGGCGCTGCGGGCGATCGCGCATCCCTTCGCCAGCATCGCCTTCGTCAGCGACGGCGTGGGCGCTTGCCTCGGCGCGCATTCGGGCCATGACGGCGCCATCGTCATTGCCGGCACGGGTTCGATCGGCCTCGGCTTCGTGGAGGGCCGCGACCTGCGCGCCGGCGGCTACGGCTTTCCGATCTCCGACGAAGGCAGCGGCGCCGATCTCGGGCTGAAAGCGGTGCAACTGGCGCTGCGCGCCCATGACGGCCGCCACGAACGGACCGCGCTGCTGGCGGAGGTCATGCAGCGCTTCGAGGGCGACCCTATGGAAGCCGTCGCCTGGATGGACCGCGCCAGCGCCACGGACTATGCGGCACTGGCGCCGATGGTGATGCGCCATGCCGATCAGGGCGATCCGGCGGGACGGCGCATCGTGCAGGGCGCGGCCGAGCAGATCGACACGCTGGTGCGGGTTCTGTTCGAGAAAGGCGCGCCGCGCGTGACCTTGCTGGGCGGCCTCGCCAGCCCGCTCGAACCCTGGCTCTCTCCCGATGTCCGGCGACGCCTGAAGCCGGCTGACGGCGACGCCGTGTCGGGAGCCATCATCCTTGCCAGGCGGTCGTTGGCCAGTGGTTAGACTATATCCTCAGAAGGAATATTTTATTCCATATTTCTGTTGACCACTCGAATATCCAATTCTAAAAGTTAACAAAGAGCAGCGGCGGCGAAGGCGACGGGATGACCGAACAAGGGTTGATGTCTGAACTGGACCGGCTGGTTTCCGAAGGCCGGAACCCGAGGACCGTCGACATCGACCTGCTGGCCACCATCGACGTGCTGCGCAAGATCAACGACGAGGACAGGCTGGTCCCGGCGGCGGTCGAAAAGGTGCTGCCCGCGATCGCCGCCGCGGTAGACCGCATCGTACTCGCCTTCCAGAAAGGGGCGCGCCTGATCTATATCGGCGCCGGCACCAGCGGCCGGCTCGGCGTTCTCGATGCTTCGGAATGCCCGCCGACCTTCGGCGTGCCCGACGACATGGTGGTCGGCCTGATCGCCGGCGGTCCGGATGCGCTGGTGCGGTCGACGGAGGGCGCCGAGGACGATCCTAAGATGGGGGCGAAGGCTCTGCGGGATATCGGGCTTGGAGCGGACGACGTGGTGGTCGGCATCGCGGTCAGCGGGCGCACCCCCTATGTCATCGGCGGATTGAACTATGCGAAGCAGGTCGGCGCGACGACAATCGCGCTCTCCTGCAATCCGGCATCGACCATTGCCGGCATCGCCGACATCGCCATCTCGCCTGTCGTCGGCCCGGAAGTGCTGACCGGCTCGACCCGGCTGAAGTCGGGAACCGCGCAGAAGCTGGTGCTCAACATGCTGAGCACCGCCTCGATGATCCGCATCGGCAAGAGCTATGAGAACCTGATGGTCGACCTGAACCCGTCGAACAGGAAGCTGGTGGCCAGGGCGATCCGGATCGTCATGCAGACGGCCGGCTGCAGCGCGCAGCAGGCCAGGCAGGCGCTCGACCGGACCGGCAATGACGTGAAGCTGGCGATCCTGGTGGTGATCACCGGCCTCGACATCGAGGCGGCGCGAACCGCGCTCGCCAAGGCCAGCGGATTTCTGAGAAAGGCGATCCGCGACGCGGCCGCCTGAGGCCGCATGAGACAAGACGGTGCAAAGCCGCATAGACTGGGCCGATACTCCAAAGCATGTGTGCCTTGGAAGCGGCCGACAGAAACTGCAAGGCATCGGTTCAAGAATGGGAGATGGGAATGATCAATCTTACAGGAAGGCTGCTTTCGGGTATCACGCTTGCGGCGATGCTGGGCATCGCGACGGTTTCGTCGCAGGCGGCGACGCTGCACATGGCCTGGTCGCAGGACGCCACCGGGCTCGACCCGCACAAGCAGACGGCTTTTTCGTCGCTGCGGCTGCTCGAACTGATCTATGAACCGCTGGTGCGTGTCGATGCCAGCCTGCGGATCGTTCCGGCAATCGCCACCTCCTGGGAGTTTTCCAAGGACGGCAAGGAGCTGACCTTCAAGCTCGATCCCAAGGCGAAATTCCAGGACGGCGCCGCCGTGACCTCGGCCGACGTCAAGGCGTCCTTCGAGCGCATCCTGGACGAGAAGACCGGAGCTGCCGCGCGCGCCAATTTCCTCTCGATCGCCGGCATCGATACGCCGGATGCGGCGACCGTCGTGTTCCACCTGTCGCAGCCCGACGCGCCGATCCTGACGGCGATGAGCGACGTCAACGCGGCCATCGTCCCCGCGGCCGAGATCAAGGCCGGATCGATCGGCACCAAGGCCGTGGGTTCAGGCCCGTTCAAGCTCGACAAATGGGATCCGAACGCCAAGGAGGTGCTGAGCGCCAACAAGGACTGGGCCGGCGGTCCGACCGGTGTCGACGGCATCGAGATCAGCGTGCTGCCGGACGAGGCGGCGATCCTCGCCGCCATGCGCACCAAGCAGGTCGATTTCGCGCTGCTCAACGATCCGCTGGTCGCCACGCTGGTGCCGAAGGAAGCCAGCCTGCAGCTCAACCGCGTGCCGGTGCTGGCCTATCACGTGCTGCAGCTCAACCCGTCGCGCAAGCCGATGACCGAGCTCAAGGTGCGCCAGGCGATCTCCTGCGCCATCGACCGGCAGGAGGTGCTGGACACGGCCTCGCTGGGCGAAGGCAAGGTCACGGGACCGCTGACCATCCCGGCGCTGGCGACCGATCCGAGCCAGCTGTTCTGCTACAAGCGCGATGTCGAGAAAGCGAAGGCGCTGATGAAGGAAGCCGGGCTCGCCGACGGCTTTTCTGCGACCGTGATCGGCGCCACCGGCGAGCCGCCGACGGCAGCCGCGGAAGCCCAGGTCATCCAGTCGCAGCTCGCCGAAATCGGCATCAAGCTCGACATCAAGATGATGGAGCTCAACGTCTATGTCGACGCGTGGCTGAAAGGCGACTTCGACATGGCGATCGCGCTCAATGGCGGCCGCGCCGACCCCTACACCATGTATAACCGCTACTGGACCAAGGCCGGCAACCTGCAGAAGGTGGCCAATTACATCGACGATACGCTGGACAGCGAGATGCAGAAAGGCCGCGCCGAAACCGATCCGGAAAAGCGCAAGGCGATCTTCACCGCGTTCGAGAAGCACCTCGCCGAGATGTCGCCTTGGATCTGGCTCTACACCTCCTACAGCTATACGGCGCAGCAGAAGAACATCTCCGGCTTCGTGCCGACGCCGACGGGAACGCTGTTCAGCCTGAGCAAGGTGACGATCCAGTAGAGCAATTCCAGGAAAAGTGTGAAACGGTTTTCCGTCCGGAATTGCGTAAAAACAAAGAGTTAGAGCCGTTCAGCGTTTCCATGAAACGCTGAACGGCTCTAACGCCGGCTTCGGCAACGGGACGAGAGGTCTTCTGCGCGTGAACTATCTCTTGCGACGGCTGGCGACGTTTCCTCTCGTCCTGCTTGGCGTGTCGGTCCTGGTCTTCGTGGCGATCCGGATGGTGCCCGGCGATTCGATCACGGCGATGCTGGGCACCGAGGCAGGCCTGCTGACGCCGGCGCAGCGGGACGCGCTCGCCGCTTATTTCGGCATCGACCAGCCCTGGTTCGTCCAGTACTGGCGCTGGATCGGCGGCATCCTGCGCGGCAATTTCGGCATCTCCGTCACCTATGGCCGGCCGGTGCTGGACGTCGTCCTCGAACGCTTTCCGCTGACGCTTGAACTGGCCGTGCTGTCGATGATTATCGCGCTCGCCGTCGGCATGCCGGCGGGCATCTACGCCGCCACGCATAGCGAAAAGCCATCCGACCTCGGTGTGCGTGTCATCGCCATGATCGGCCAGTCGACGCCGAGCTTCGTGCTTGGCCTGCTCATCATCTACACGCTCTCGGCCGGCTTCGGCGTGTTGCCGGCGATGGGCGAATTCGCGCCGCTCTGGCAGGATCCCTTACGCAATCTCAGCCAGTTGATCCTGCCCGCCGTCACGCTGGGGTTCGCCTTCGCCGCCTCTGTCACCCGCATAGCGCGCTCGGCCATGCTCGACGTGCTGAGCGACGACTATGTCAGAACCGCGCGCAGCAAGGGCGCCTCGGCGCGCAGCGTCATCTGGCGGCACGCTTTGCCGAACGCGCTGATCCCGGTGGTGACGCTGAGCGGCATCGAGTTCGGCTATCTCCTGGGCGGCGCCGTCATCGTCGAGCAGATCTATGCGCTCCCCGGCCTCGGGCGCATGGTGCTCGACGCCATCCTGCAGCGCGACTACGCGCTGGTGCAGGGAAGCGTGCTGTTCATCGCCTTCAACTTCATGATCGTCAATCTCCTGGTCGACCTCGCCTATGTCGCGCTCGATCCGCGCATCCGGCTGGGAGAGCAGTGATGCGCATCCTGCGCGCCATCTTCGGCCATGGCAGCGGCCGCATCGGCGGCTGCATCGTCGCTGTTTATCTGCTGCTGGCGATCCTTGGGCTGCTGGGGCTGACGCCGCACAATCCGATCACCCAGTACCGGATAGACAGGCTGCACGCGCCCAGCGCCGCCTACTGGATGGGCACCGACCTGTTCGGCCGGGACGTGGCCAGCCGGCTGATGGCGGGCATCGGGCAGTCCTTCACGGTGGCCTTCTTCTCGGTGGCCTTCGCCACTCTCGCCGGCACGGTGCTGGGACTTGCCGCCGCATGGCTCGGGCGGCGCTGGGACGGCGTGGTCATGCGCATCATGGACGTGCTGCTGGCCTTTCCCGCGATCCTCCTGGCCCTGCTCATCGTCACCGTGGCCGGCCCTGGCACATGGACAAGCGTCATTGCCATCGGCATCGTCTACACGCCGATCTTCACGCGCGTGGTGCGCGGCCCGGCCCTGTCACTAAAGGCGCGCGAATTCGTCGACGCCGCGCGCACCTTCGGCAGCAGTTCCTCCTACATCGTCACCCGCCACCTGCTGCTCAACCTCGTGGCGCCGCTGACCGTGCAGGTGACGCTGGCGCTGGCCTGGGCACTGCTGACCGAGGCGGGCCTCAGTTTCCTCGGGCTCGGCACGCAGCCGCCTGCCGCCTCGCTCGGCCTGATGCTGAGCGACAGCCGCAACCTGATGGAGACCGCGCCCTGGCTGATGATCTTTCCGGGCCTCGCGATCATGATCAGCATCCTCGGCTTCAATCTTTTGGGCGACGCCTTGCGCGACGTGCTCGACCCGAAGACGCGGCGGGCGCCGGCATGATCCCGCTGCTTTCCGTTTCCGGCCTGCGCGTCGGCTTCGGCCGTGATCCACGCGCCAATGAGGTGGTGCGCGGCATAAGCTTCGATCTGGCGGATGGCGAAACGCTGGCCATCGTCGGCGAAAGCGGCTCGGGCAAGTCGGTCACCGCGCTGTCGATCAACCGGCTGATCGATTTCAGCGGCGGGCGCATCACTGGCGGCTCGATGAAGCTCAAGCGGGCGGATGGGAGCCTCTTCGACCTGACAAAGGCGAGCGAACCGCAGATGACGGGCATTCGCGGCGCGGAGATCGGCATGATCTTCCAGGAGCCGATGACATCGCTCAATCCGGTGCTGACCATCGGCGCCCAGATCGAGGAATCGTTCCGGCTGCATCGCGGCCTGACCGGCCGTCAGGCGACGTCGGCAGCGAAGGACGCGCTCGACCGCGTGCGCATTCCCGATGCCGCAAGGCGGCTGAAATACACGCCCAACCAGCTGTCCGGCGGCATGCTGCAGCGGGTGATGATCGCCATCGCGCTCGCCTGCAATCCGCGCCTGCTGATCGCCGACGAGCCGACGACGGCGCTCGATGTCACCGTGCAGGCGCAGATCATGGCGCTGCTTGGCGAGCTGAAGCGCGAAACGGGCATGTCCGTCATCTTCATCACCCACGATATCGGCCTGGTCGCAGGCATCGCCGACAAGGTGATGGTGATGCAGAATGGCCAGGCCGTCGAACAGGGCGAACTGAACCAGTTGCTTGATCGTCCCGGCCATCCCTATACACGGCATCTCCTGCGGGACGTGCCGCATTTCGCCAATGGCCGTGCGACGCGCGCGGACGGAAAACGTGACGAGAACGCCGGGATGAACCCGGCCTTGAAGGTCGACGGGCTCGTTGTGCGTTTCCCGCTCAAGAGCAACGTCTTCAGCCGCGCCACCGGCGCGGTGCACGCCGTCGACGGCATCGATTTCGACCTGATGCCAGGCGAGACGCTGGCCATCGTCGGCGAGAGCGGTTCGGGAAAATCGACCACGGCGAAAGCGGTGCTCGGCCTGGTGCGCTCGACGCGCGGCAGCTTCTCCATCGAGACGAATTCAGCCGCGCGCAGCGCCAGGCCGGTGCAGATGGTGTTCCAGAACCCCTATGCCTCGCTCAACCCGAGGCTGACGATCGAGAGCATCCTGGCCGAACCGGTGATCGCCACGGGTGGCCGTGTCGACGCCGGAACAAAGGCTGCGATGGCAAGCCTTCTGGAACGGGTCGGCCTGCCCGCGAACAGCCTGCAACGCTATCCGCATGAGTTCTCGGGCGGCCAGCGGCAAAGGCTGTGCATCGCCCGCGCGCTGATGCTCAACCCTTCCGTCGTCGTTCTCGACGAAGCGGTCTCGGCGCTCGATGTTTCGGTGCAGGCCAAGGTGCTGGAGCTTCTGGTCGACCTGCAGCGCGAGTTCGGGCTTGCCTATCTATTCATCTCGCATGACATGGCGGTCGTCGAGCGCATCGCGCACCGGATCGCGGTTATCTACGCCGGCCAGATCGTCGAAATCGGCAAGGCGGCCTCGGTGCTGTCGCAGCCGAGGCATTCCTATACGAAGAAGCTGATTGCGGCCGTTCCGACCATCGACCGGCGGCGAGAGCGTTTCGAGCTCGACACGCGTCAGATGCCTTCGCTGGTACGCCCGCAAGGGTTCGAACCGGCACCGGCGCGATGGGAGGCGTTTGGTGAGGATCATATGGTGAGGGTGGAAGGTTGATTGCTGTCGCGCAGACATTTCGAAGCTTGGTGGGACAGCACCCCTCTCTGTCCTGCCGGACATCTCCCCCGCAAGGGGGGAGATCAGATGTCCCGCCGGCTTTCGCCAATCTCGAACGTCGGAAAGCTGCCGACACATATGAACTGCCGATCTCCCCCCTTGCGGGGGAGATGTCCGGCAGGACAGAGGGGGGTGGGACGGAGCGCGACCTTTCAGATGGAAGTTTGCATTGAGCGGCCTCGACCAGACCTTCAACCGCGCCTTCCAACCGCTCGCGGCGGCGGTGGAGGCAAAGCGCATTCCCGGCGGCGTGCTTGGCATTGTAGACCAAAACGGCGAACGCATCGTCCGCGCGATCGGTTCCGCGCAACTCGTGCCGAAGCAACGCCCCATGCATGCGGAAACCTGGTTCGACCTGGCGTCGCTGACCAAAGTCGTCTTCACCACGCCGCGCATTCTGGCGCTGGCGGAAGGTGGCGTCATCGATCTCGATGCGCCATTGGTCTCGGCCTTGCCCGACCTTCGCCAGTATGATGCTGACGCCTGGGAGCGGAAGGTGACGTTTCGCCAGTGCCTCGGCCACCGCACGCCCTTCCCCGCCGTCGAGCCGATCTACACTTACGGTCGCGATCCCGACCTGTTGCGCGCCTTTATCCTGCAACGCGCGTGGCGGGCGCGTGATCCCGTCTATTCCGACATCAACTTCATCCTGCTCGGCTTCGCGCTCGAACGGCTGTCGGGCAAGACGATCCGCGATATGGATCCGGGTCCCGGCTTCGCCTGGTCAGCGGAGCCGGATGCTTCGGCCGCGACCGAGGATTGCACCTGGCGCCATCGCGTGCTGTCCGGCGAGGTGCATGACGACAATTGCTCGGCGCTGCAGGGCGCCGGGCATGCCGGGCTGTTCGGAACAGCGGGGGCGGTGCTCGATTTCGCGCTGGGGCTGCTCAGCGGCAGCGGCGCCTGCGAAGGATCGATCGCGCTGATGCGAACACCGCTGTCGGCCACCCGCACCCATGGCTGGGAGCGCCCTTATGACGGCTGGTCGGGCGGTGCGCTGTGCGGCCCGGACACCATCGGCCATACCGGCTTCACCGGTACCGGCCTGTGGATCGACTTCGACAGGGGCAAGGCGTGGACCTTGCTCACCAACCGTATTCATCCGACACGTCATTTCGACAGTGGAATCGTCCAGCTTCGGCAGGCGGTCGGCGATCTCGTCAATGCACCCTAGGAGCTCAATGATGGAACCAATCTGGGCCGTTGGCCTGATGACCGGGACCGTGCTTGACGGCAACATCGATGTCGCGCTGATCAAGACCGACGGCGAGCGGATCGAGGATTTCGGCACCTACAGGCTGATGCCCTACCCCGCCTCGATCCGAGCCTTGCTGGAAGAGACGCTGACGGCCGCGCGCGCCTGGAATTTCGTCGGCCCCGAACCGGCGATCTTCCGCAAGGCCGAGGAAGCGTTGACCCGCGCGCAGTCGGCCGCAGTCAAGGAATTGGTCGAAGGCAACGGCATGACGATGGCCGATATCGGCGTCGTCGGCTTCCACGGCCAGACCGTCCTGCATCGCGCGCCGCAGGTCGGCCGGCTCGGTCAGACCCGCCAATTGGGCGACGGCGAATTGATGCACGAGATCCTCGGCACCAAGGTTGCCTATGATTTCCGCTCGGCCGACATGCGCGCCGGCGGACAAGGCGCGCC
Source organism: Mesorhizobium comanense (assembly GCF_005503535.1). Lineage (GTDB taxonomy): Bacteria > Pseudomonadota > Alphaproteobacteria > Rhizobiales > Rhizobiaceae > Mesorhizobium > Mesorhizobium comanense. The sequence goes on from NZ_SCNN01000011.1 coordinate 26,276, forward strand.
GCTCGCCGCGGCCTATCACACGGCGCTGATGCGCAGCGCCGGCGCCAGCGGCGAGGTTGCCGTGCTTAATCTCGGCGGCGTCGCCAACATCACCTGGTGGGACGGCGCCGACAATGTCGTCGCCTTCGACACCGGGCCCGCCAACGCGCCGCTCAACGACTTCATCAAGTCTAAAGGGCTTGGCGAAATGGACCGCGACGGCGCGCTGGGCCGTAAAGGCAAGGTGGACGAGGCGCGTCTCGCCGAACTGTTGCAGCATCCCTACCTGACAAAGCCCTATCCGAAATCGCTCGACCGTTTCGACTTCGGCGCGGCCATGGCCGACGGATTGAGCGCCGAGGATGGGGCGGCCCTGCTCACCGCCTTCACCGCGGCCGCCGTCGGCAAGGCGCTTGACCTCTTGCCGAGCCGGCCGAAGAGACTGGTGGTCAGCGGCGGCGGCCGTCACAACCCGACGATGATGGCAATGCTCGCCAGCCGCGCCGGCGTCGAAGTCGTGCTGGCCGAGAGCCTCGGCTGGAGCGGCGACGCGGTGGAGGCCGAGTGTTTCGCCTTCCTCGCGGTGCGTGTGCTGCGCGGCCTGCCGATCAGCTTTCCAAGCACGACAGGCGCACCGCAGCCGATGCGCGGCGGCAAACTCGCCGGCTGATTAGGTGGGCGACAGTTTCTTCTGCAGGAAGACGCGGCTGCGGCCGACGGGAAAATCAGCCAGCGTGCCGAAGGGCTGATAACCCTGGCGCTGGTAGACCTTGGCGGCGATGGGGCTGAATGTGTCGATCCACGCATTCCTGCAGCCACGCGCCATGGCCTCCTGCTCCGCCGCGTCCAGCATCCGGCCTGCCATATGTTGGCCGCGCAGGCTCTCGTCGACCCACAGCCATTGCACGTAAAGCCAGCCCCAGGCGGTGTAGCCCGAAATGCCGGCGACGACCGCGCCTTCCTCGCCGCGCACGAACACCGCGAGCGCCTTCCTCTCGGACGCACCGACATCGCCATCGTTGAACGCCGTCAGGCGCTCACCGAGGAAGGCGAGGTCTTCCGGCGACGGGTTTGCGGTTGTTTCGAGTGTCGTGTTCATGGCTCTTCCCGGAATGCGGCACGGACCAAGCGTTACGAAGGGCGGAGCGCTTGCGCAACGGCTATGTGCGCGCCCGAACAGGTTGCAGGTCCGGATCGCCGCCATTGCGGAATTCGGATGCGGAAATACCGTAGCGCTTGAGCTTGTCGTAGAAGGTTTTACGCGGCACGCCGAGCGCCTCGATGGCGCCGCGCACGTCGCCGCCATGATCGCGCAACGCTTCGCGGATCAGCTGCGCCTCATACAGCCCGACCCGCTCGGGCAATGCCGCCGAAGGCTCCCGTGCGATTGCCGTGCTGGTTTGATCCTCAGGGCCGAGGCCGAGCGCCACACGATCGGCGAAATGCACGAGTTCGCGCACATTGCCCGGCCAGTCATGCGACTGGAGATAACCGCTCACCGCGGCATTCACCGCCGCGGCAGGCCGGCCGAAGCGCTCCGCCGCCCTGGCCAGGAAATGGCCGAACAGCATCGGTATATCGCCGCGCCGTTCGCGCAGAGGCGGGATGCGCAGTGTCACCACGTTGAGGCGGAAATAGAGGTCCTCGCGGAAATCGCCGCGCTGATCCGGCCGTGCGAGATCGACCTTGGTCGCCGCAACGACCCTGAGATCGAGGCGCCTTGTCTCGTTCGAGCCGAGCGGCGTGAGGCTGCGCGTCTCCAGCACCCGCAAGAGCTTGACCTGGAGGGCCGGCGGCATGGATTCGATCTCGTCCAGGAACAGCGTACCGCCGCTGGAATGCTCGACGCTGCCGATCCGCCGCCGCTGCGCGCCGGTGAAGGCGCCCACCTCATGGCCGAACAGTTCGCTCTCGATGACGGTCTCCGGCAGAGCGCCGCAGTTCAGCGCCACGAAAGGCTTCGCGCGGCGCCGGCCCCAGCGGTGCAGAAGATCGGCCACCACCTCCTTGCCGGTTCCCGTCTCGCCCTCCACCAGCACGTCGACATCCATGTCGGCGATCTGGCGCAAGGTCTCGCGCAGCCGCCGCATGGCCGGCGCCTCGCCGATCAGCGGCATGCCGTCGGCCGCCAGCGCGGCGGCTTCCCGCAAGCGCCTGTTCTCCATCACCAGCCGCCGTTTCTCGGAGGCCCGCTTCAGGGCTTCGACCAGCCGCTCGCCGGCATAGGGTTTCGGGATGAAATCGTAGACCCCGTCCTTGAGCGCGGCCACCGCAAGATCGACATCGCCATGTCCGGTCACCAGGATCACGGGCAAGTCGGCGTCGACGGCCTTGATGCGATCGAACAGCTGCAAGCCGTTCATGCCGGGCATTCGGATGTCGCTGACGACCACACCATCGAAATTCGTGTCGACGGCGCCAAGCGCAGCCTCGGCGGCATTGAATGCGGCCACGCTGAAGCCGGCGAGTTCGAGCAATTGCGTGGTGGCGTGCAGAAGGTCGACGTCGTCCTCGACGAGCGCCACAAGGCCCGGTCCCTGCGTCATTCGATCCGCCTCAAGTCGAGAGTGAAGGATGCGCCGCCGGCATGGCCGGGGTCATGCCGCAGCGTGCCGCCCAGTTCCTGTGCGATCTCCTGCGAGATCACCAGTCCAAGGCCCAGCCCCTTCTCCTTGGTGGTCTGGAACGGCATGAACAGGTTGGCGGCCGCTTCCGGCCCGAGGCCGGGACCGTTGTCGCGCACAGAAATCAGCACGCGGTCGCCGCGCTCGGCCAGTTCGATCTCGATGCGGGGATCGGGCCGGTCCTTCATGGCGTCCAGCGCGTTCTGCAAGAGGTTGACCAGGATCTGCTCCAGCCGGATGCGGCTCGCCATCACCGAGGGTGACGGGCTGCCGTGCGGCTTGACGATGGTGACGCCGGAATCGCGGATGCGGCCGGACAGGAGAGACAGCGCGCCGTCGATCGCCTCGCGTACCGGCAACGGAGAAGCGGCAAGGCCGGGCCGGCGGGCGAAGGTGCGCAGCGTTCCGGTGATGGCGCCGATACGTTCGGTCATCGAGACGATCGACGTCAGATTGCCGCTCGCGGTTTCTGCCCTGCCGCTCTCGATGAACCGGCCGGCATTCTCGGCATAGGTGCGGATGGCGGCAACCGGCTGGTTGATCTCATGAGCAACGCCGGCTGCGATCTGGCCGAGGATCGAAAGCCGGTTGGCTTGGGCCAGATCGTCGCGCAGCCGGCGCACCTTGGCCTCGGCATTTTCGCGTTCGGCGATTTCGCCAGCGAGCGCGGCGTTGGAACTTGTGAGCTCCGCCGTTCGGGTGCTGACGCGGCTTTCCAGCTCGGCATTCATGCGCGCCAGCGCTTCCTGGCGCAGCCGGCGTGCGCGGCGCCGGCGGGTGAGCACATAGGCAAGGAGACCCATCAGCAGCAGGCCCATCAGTGTCGTCAGGCGCGCCGTATTGGCAGCGGAAGAGAGCGCGGCGTCCGCCGGCGTCAGCAGCCACAACCGCCACCCTGGAACGGCGCCCGGCAGGTCTTGCACCACCTCGACGAACTGGCGCGGCCTTCCCGAACCGTCGATCGTCGTCAGGCCATCGCCGCCGCCGCGCTCCATCGGCAGCGGTTCGAAGGCGGCGTCGTTCAATTGCAGTCGCTCATGGGCAAGCGCAGTATCTTGCGCCGAGAGCGGCGCCAGCGCACGGAAACGCCAGTCGGGCTGGCTGGTGGCGAGCACCACGCCGCGTTCGTCGGTGACGAAGACGAGGAAGCCGCTCGAGCGCCAGCTCGCCTCCACGCCACCGAGTTCAACCTTCAGCACGACGACGCCAAGCGGCTTGCCGCCGTCGTCGACGCGGCTGGCCAGATAGAGCCCAGGCCGGCCGCTGATGGTGCCCAGGCCGTACTGGCTGGCGGCGCCATTGGCCATTGCCTCCTGAAAATAGTGCCGGAAATTGTAGTCGATGCCGACAAAGCTGTCCGGCTGGCCGGCATTGCTGGCTGATATGGCGATGCCGGCAGTGTCGATCACATAGATGGCCGACGCCGAGGCATCGCTGCCTATGGCCCGCAGCTTGGCATCGAGCGCCGTCTCTTCGACCTTTCCGGCGCGCCGAAGTGCGTCGCGCACGGCGTCATCGCGCGCCAGCACCAGCGGCACGAGGCGCTGTTTCTCGATCTCGCCGGTCAAAGTCCCGGCCGCCAGCGGCAAGGCGGCCATCGCCCCATCGCGCAGGTCGCCCGCGGCCTGGTCCCGGGCGATGCGTCCCGCGATGGCCACGGCGCCGGCCAGCAGCGCCAGCGCGATGGCCAGGATCAGCCAGCGCCCGTCGCGCAGGCGCGCCACCGCTTCACGCAACAGGCCGCGACCGGCAAACCCGGCGGTTTCGCTGTGGGTGCTTGCTTGTGGCGTCTGTCCTCTCCCTTTGCCGGCAGTGTAATGCGAAATTCCGCCCAGGCAAACAAGGCCTGTGCGGAAATCCGCACAGAGCTCGCCAAGAAACTATCGAGAATGGCGGAAATCCGGGGAATCCGGCCCTGCCACGATCTGGCACGGCGCTTGCAAACCCATTCGCAGCGGCGGGCGACCGGAGCGCCGCGATGGGAGAAGCCTAGCAGGGCGCGCTAGCCGCCCCATCCGGCCAGGGAGAGTTCGATGCATATCGCAGACCAATCAGCCGCGCCCGCCGCGCAGCGCAAGCCCCTCTATGCCCAGCTCTACGTGCAGGTGCTGGTGGCGATCACCGTCGGCATCCTGCTCGGCCATTACTACCCGTCGATCGGCGAAAGCATGAAGCCGCTGGGCGATGCCTTCATCAAGCTGGTCAAGATGATCATCGCGCCGGTCATCTTCCTGACAGTGGCGACCGGCATCGCCGGCATGAGCGACCTGCAGAAGGTCGGCCGTGTCGCCGGCAAGGCGATGCTCTATTTCCTCACCTTCTCGACGCTGGCGCTCATCGTCGGCCTCGTGGTGGCCAATGTCGTGCAGCCGGGCGCCGGCTTCAACATCGATCCGGCAACGCTCGACGCCTCGACCGTCAACACCTACGCCGCCAAGGCGCATGACCAGTCTGTGACCGGCTTCCTGATGAACATCATCCCCGGAACGATCGTCGGCGCCTTCGCCGATGGCGACATATTGCAGGTGCTGTTCTTCTCGGTGCTGTTTGGCGTCGCGCTGGCGCTGGTCGGCGACAAGGGCGCGCCGGTGCTCAACTTCCTGCAGGCGCTGATGGCGCCGATGTTCAAGCTGGTCGGCGTGCTGATGAAGGCCGCCCCGATCGGCGCGTTCGGCGCCATGGCCTTCACCATCGGCAAATACGGCATCGGCTCGGTGATCAACCTCGCCATGCTGGTCGGCACCTTCTATGCGACGTCGTTCCTGTTCGTGTTCGTCGTTCTCGGCGCCGTCTGCCGCTATAATGGCTTCTCCATCCTGTCGCTGATCCGCTACATCAAGGAAGAGCTGCTGCTGGTGCTGGGCACATCGTCGTCGGAAGCCGCCCTGCCCTCGCTGATGGAGAAGATGGAGAAGGCCGGCGCCAAGCGCTCGGTGGTTGGCCTGGTCATCCCGACCGGCTATTCCTTCAACCTCGACGGCACCAACATCTACATGACTCTCGCCGCGCTGTTCATCGCGCAGGCGACCAACATCCACCTTTCCTTCGGCGACCAGATCCTGCTGCTACTGGTGGCGATGCTGTCCTCCAAAGGCGCCGCCGGCATTACCGGGGCGGGCTTCATCACCTTGGCGGCGACGCTCTCGGTGGTTCCCTCGGTGCCGGTCGCCGGCATGGCGCTGATCCTCGGCGTCGACCGCTTCATGTCGGAGTGCCGGGCACTGACCAACTTTGTCGGCAACGCGGTGGCCACGCTGGTGGTGGCGCGCTGGGAAGGCGAACTCGACGAGGCCAAGCTGGCAAAGGCGCTCGCGGGCACGGCCGATGACAGCCTGCCGGCGGACGTCGTTCCCGCCGAGTGAGCCTTGCGATCGCGCAGCATGAGAAAAAGGCCGGAGGCAGTGATGTCTCCGGCCGTTTTTTCTCATGCGTGGAGCGGATCAGGCGACGCGGGCTCCTGCAAGCGGGGCCAGCGCCTTGCCGTCGGCGCCGAAGAGATGGCAATGGCCCGGATCGACCTGCATGGCGATGGGGCTGTGCAGCGGCGTGGTGTCGGTGCCCTCGGTCTGCACGACCAGCCTTGCCTTCTCGCCGATGTCGGCGTGAAGGATGGTCAGGCCGCCGAGCCGTTCGGCCAGCACGGCTTCACCCTTGAACTGGCCGCCACTGGCGATGCGGATATGTTCGGGCCTGATGCCAAGCAGCACGTCGCTGCCAGGTGTTTGCGATCCGGCCTCCACCGGCACCGTGACGCTCGATCCTCCCGGCAGGGACACGGAGACCCCACTGCCGTCGGCCGACAGCACCTTGACCGGCAGCATGTTCATCTTCGGCGAGCCGATGAAGCCGGCGACGAAGACATTGGCCGGCCTGTTGTAGAGATCAAGCGGCGAGCCGACCTGTTCGATCGTACCGGCATTGAGGACGACGATCTTGTCGGCCATGGTCATCGCCTCGGTCTGGTCGTGCGTGACATAGACGATTGTCGCGGCAAGGCGCTCGTGCAGTTGCATGAGCTCCAGGCGCATGTTGACGCGCAACGCCGCGTCGAGGTTCGACAGCGGCTCGTCGAACAGAAACACCTTCGGCTGGCGCACGATGGCGCGACCGATGGCGACGCGCTGGCGCTGGCCGCCGGACAATGCCTTCGGCCGACGGTCGAGCAGATGCGACAATTGCAGCACCTCGGCCGCCGCCTTGACCTTGGCGTCGCGCTCGGCCACCGGCAACCCTGATATCTTCAGCGCAAAGCCCATGTTTTCCGCGACCGTCATATGCGGGTAGAGCGCATAGGACTGAAACACCATCGCAAGCCCGCGCTCGGACGGGTCGACCTCGTTGATGCGCACGCCATCGAGCTGGAGTTCGCCGGCCGTGATCTTCTCCAGGCCCGCGATCATGCGCAACAGCGTCGACTTCCCGCAGCCCGAAGGGCCGACGAAGACGACGAATTCGCGGTCGCCGACATCGAGGTCGACGCCCTTGATCACTTCGGCATTGCCATAAGACTTGCGCAGGCCGCGCAGCTTGAGCTCAGCCATTGAAGTCCCTCCTCTTGTCCGGATATGTGCTTGGGCCGACTGGCATGGGGGCGGCCAACGTGCCGCCATCGTCGAACAGCACCAGGCTCGCCGCGCCGACCAGTCCGGCATGGCGCCCAAGCTGAGCCTGAACCACCGGCACGTCGCGATAGGCGCGCATGGCCCGTTCGCGGATGGTCGCCTCGATGACAGGCGCCATCAGGTCGAGACCATTGGCAATGCCGCCGCCGACGACCAGCACATCGGGCGAATAGAGATGAAGGAGATTGGTGAAGCCTACGCCAAGCCACCGCGCCTCCTCCTCGAGCAGGGCCAGCGCGAGGTCATCCTGCAGCCGGGCCGCCTCGACAACATGGCGGCCGGTCACCTCGCCATTGGCCGACAGGCGACGCAACGTCGAGCCATCCAGGGGCGACGTCGCGGCATTGGCGCGACGGCCAAGCGCGGTGCCGGAGGCGATCGCCTCGAAGCAGCCGACGACGCCGCACATACAGCGCTCGCCTTCATTGGTGATGGTCATATGGCCGATCTCGGCGGCCAGACCGCGGCGTCCGTGCAGGATGCGCCCGTCGGCGACAACACCGCCGCCGATGCCGGTCGAAACGGTGACGAAGACCAGCGAGCGGGCGCCATGGCCGGCGCCGAAGCGCCATTCGCCGAGCGCCGCCGCATTGGCGTCGTTCTCCAGCCGCACCGGCAGGCCGAGCCTCCGCTCCAGAATATCGGCCAGCGGCACGTCCTGCCAACCAGCGAGCGTCGGCGGGCCGACAGCAATGCCGGCCAGCGGATCGAGCGGCCCCGGCGCGCCGACGCCAACGCCGACAAGGGCGAGCCCCGGAGCTTCGGCATGGACCTTCGTCGCCAGCGCTTCGATCTGGCCGATCACCACTTCGGGGCCGGCCTGCGCCTGCGTCGGCACCGCCGCGAAAGCCAGTATCTTGCCGTCGCGGTCGACCAGGGCGGCCCGAAGCTCGGTGCCACCAAGATCGATCGCAAGGGCGGCTTGGCTTGTCATGCCGCGACCTTCAGCCCATGCAGCCAGGCAATGCGGCCGGCGAGATCCTTGTCGCCGAAGGCAAGCGAACCGAGCACCACGGTTTCGGCTCCGGCCGCACGCAGCAACGGCACCGTCTCATGGCGGATGCCCCCGTCGGCTGCCAGCACGACGGCCGCCTCGCGGCCGGCCTTTCGCAGGATGGCGCGCGCCTCGACCAGCCTGTCGCAGGCCTTTTCCGAAAGGCCCTGCCCCTTGACGCCGATCGCGGTTCCAAGAAGCGTCACGAAGGCGACCTCGGAGACGAAAGGGGTCACCGCTTCGACCGGCGTTTCCAGCCGCAGCACGACGCCGGCCTGCGCGCCAAGCTCGCGCGCCAGCCGCACGGCCCGCAATCCCGCCTCGCCGTTCTCGGCATGGACGCTGATCATGTCGGCGCCGGCCTCGATGAACTGGCGCGTCTGCGCCTCGACGATTGCCGCATCGACCATCAGATGAACGTGGATGGGTTTGGCCGTCAGGCCGGCGATACGCGCGACGAGATCGGGGAAGAACAGGAAGGACGGCGCGAAGTGGCCGTCCGCGACATCGATGTGATGCAGGTCGACATAGGGCTCGATGCGTTGCAGATCGCTTTCGAAATTGGCGAGATTGGCCGACCAGGATGAGAATTCGGCGATCAGACGATCACGTGGCAAGGCGGCTATGGCGGCCGGGCCTTTGAGGGGCTTCGAGGTCATGACTGGTCCTGGTTGTTGAAATTTCTGTCGAGAAAGCCGCCGATGGCGGCGCGGATTTCGGCGAAGTGGCGATCCTTGTCGGTGGCCTTCGGCGTGACCTCGGTGAAGACCGCGCGCGGGATGGCCGTGGCAAGCTCGCGGGCGATCTCCAGAGGGTGGACGAGATCGATGCCGCAGCCGACGATCAGTGCCGGAATTGTCAATCCGGCGGCTTCGGCCCTGGTGACGCCGGGGCCGTCATTCGCAATCGCCCGCATCACCTCGGCGAAGACAGCCGCGTTGGCGCGTTCGAAGAAGCCGAGCAGCGAGGCGAGATTGTCCGGAGCCTGGCTACGAAAGAAAGTGGATGTCGCGGACGAAGCGAAGGCCTCGCGCGCTTCGCTGAGCGGGCGGCTCAGGATGAGGTCCGCCGCCTCCACGTAAGGGCGCATGTTTTGCGGCCCCGCGTCGAATGTCCAGGCCGGACGGACCAGCACGAGGCCGCAAACACGATGCGGATGGCGAACCGCCAGATGCAGTGCGATGGCCGCACCCATCGAAATGCCGGCGGCGACAAAACGGTCGAGCCCGGCCGCATCGGCGGCGGCCAATACATCGTCAGCGAACATGGCGATCGAGAACGGACGCTTGCGGCCTGCGTCCGAAGCACCTTGCGCGCGGCATTCGACGGTCAGCCGGCGGCGCGACGGATTGTCGGGGAAATTCTGCGCCACCTGGCCTGCATCGCCGCCGAGACCATGCTGGAAGACGACAGGAGTGCGGCCCTGCCCCGTGTCGAAGACATGGAGCGCGGCGTCATCCCGCAGCATGATTGTCGGGGCCAGAGCCATTAGCCGAGCCCTCGCAGGAAGGTGGCGACGCCAGGCGCTTCGTCAGCGGAAAGACCATGGGTGACAAGCGCACCCTCGAAACCCGCAGCCTTTAGCCGCGCCACGAAATCAGGAAAGTCGACGATGCCCTGTCCGGCCGTGGCGAAGCGACCATCGCCATGCCGGTCCTTGGCGTGCGCCATCGCGATATGGCCGGCGGATTCATCGATCGCGGCGGCAACGATGGCGCGCGCCTCGTCCGGCGTCGCATGCTCGAAGAGATTGGCCGGGTCGAGTACGATCTTCAGATGCTTCGAGCCCATCGCGGCAATGAGGCGGGTGGCATCCGCGGCCGAGGTGACGATGTTGGCCTGCTCGGGCTCGATGCCGAGATCGACGCCGGCCCTTTCGGCGAGAGCCAGGGCCTTCTCCATCTCGGTGGCCATGTCGGACCATGCCGCCGGCGTGGCATTGTCGGGGTGATAGGCCCATTGATCCGCGGCGTTGCGCGAGCCGGTGCACAACGTGACCAGCGGAATGCCGAGCGCAGCGGCCGCGTCGACCACGACCACCAGACGCTTCAGGCCATCATCGCGCACCACACTGTCGGGATGTGCCATGTTGTAGGTGCCTGACAGCGCGGCGAGCGAAACACCCGATGATCGCGCGGCGGCACGGATGGCCGCGACGGCGTCTGCCGGCACGGCATCCGGCATCGATGGCAAGCCGGCGCAGGCGAGATTGAACTGCGTCGTCTCGTATCCGGCCTCCTTGACCGCCGCCAGCACAGCGGCCGGATCGGTGCCGGGAAAGGTCTTGGCGAAAATGCCCAGACGCATCAGACCGCACCCGAGACCGAAGCGAGTTCGACCCGTTCGCCACTCTCCACCGAACGAGCGATCGCCACCATGGCGCGGATCGAGGCGATGCCGTCCTCGACATTGGCGCCGCGCATCGGCGCGCCGGTGAGCGCGGCGTCGGCGAGGCCTTCGAGCTGACGGCGGAAGAAATGGCCGTCGGCGCCGAGCGGCTTTCGCGAAGTCGCGTCCTTCTCATGGAAAATGTCGACTTCGCTGGCGCGGAAATACCAGGGATTGAAGGTTTTCGCGATGACGGAACCGTTCTCGCCATAGAGCTGGAAACCCTCGTGCCAGTCCATGCGCACGGCGACGGTCAGATCGAGATGGCCGAGAGCGCCGCTGGCGAATTCGGTCTCGACGAACCAGCAATAGGCGCCGAAGCGCTCATTGAGACGGGCACGCACGGCCGTGATCTCGCCGCAGAGGAAGCGCGCGGTGTCGACCAGATGCGAGCCATGCGCCAGCATGAAATACTGCCTGAGATCAGCCTTGGGGTTGCCGCCCGGCTTTCTCGCCAGCTTGCTGGTGACCGGCAGCGGCTGCACGGCGTCGGTGTTGGTGTAGCGGTGGGTGGAATCGCAATACCAGGCCTTCAGCGCCAGCACCTCGCCCATCTGGTCGCGCACGAAGTCGCGCGCCGCCTCCAGCGCCGGGTCGAAGCGCTTCATGTGGCCGACCTGCAAGAGCTTGCCGGAGCGCTTGACCGCGGCGGCCAGCGCCTCGCCCTCCTCGACCGAGGTGCCGATCGGCTTTTCGCACAGGACATGCTTGCCGGCGTCGAGCGCCTTGATCGACATCGGCACGTGATAGGCATCCGAGGTGGCGACGATCACCGCCTCCAGCTCCGGATCGGCGAGCATCGCATCATAGTCGGCGTACATCTTCTGCGGCTCGTAGGTGGCGCCCATGCGGGCGAGCAGGTCGGGCGCCGCGTCGCAGATGGCGTAAAGGTCGGCATTGCCAGCCTTCACGCAGGATTCCAGATGCGCGAATTGCGCGATCGGGCCGCAGCCGAGCACACCGACCCTGAGGCGCCTGTCCTGTTTCCTGATCATCGTCTCAGGCCCCGTAGCCGCGCATGGTGTGGCGGTTGGTCTTGACCGCGCCGGCGGGATCGGCGGCGGCTGTTTCGGATTCCTCCTCCAACACCAGCCAGCCGTTGAAGTTCGGCGCGGTACCGGCGATCTCGATCACCTCGGCGGTATCGCAGACGCCCTTGCCGAGCATCGCCCAGGTGCCCTGGGCGTCGACATCCTTCAGGTGGATGTAGCGGATGCGGTCTCGGTAGGTGGTGAGCGTGTCCGCCATGTCCTTGTGGCCGCGCAGGATGTGCCCGGTATCCGGCACCCAGCCGACCAGCTCGGGGTCGAGCAAGGCGAAGATCGCGTCATAGTCGGCACGGTCGAACAGCAGCGTGTTGTGGTGTGAACTCGGATGCACCGCGACCTGGACGCCGGCCTTGCGGCCGAGTTCGCCGGCCTTGTTGTAGACTTCCGCCGCAATGGCGAACTTGCCGTCGCGCGGTCCATCGGACACCACTGTCGCCGAGCCCATCGAAACCAGGGCGCCTGGAAAGGCGGCGGCGAAGTCGATCCAGCGCTGGGCCGTCTCAAGATCCTTGCCGACGGCCTCCTTCAGCGTGAAGCCGCTGTCCGAGCCGAAGGCGAAGGAAACAAGCGTCAGCCCCGATGCCTCGAGGGCCCGGGCGAATTCCGCCGGCTTGCCGGCATAGCGGCCGATCATGGTGTCGGTGATCTCGATGCCAGCATAGCCGCCATCGGCGATCGCCTTCAGGAGGTCGTCGGGGCCTCCGGTCCAGGCCTTGCCCAGCATTTCCCAGGTGAAGGTCTGGCAGCCGACCTTGAGCTTCGTTTTCGTCATGTCGATCATTCCTTGACGCCGCCCTGGGTCAATCCTTCGATGATGTGGCGTTGGAAGAACAGCACAAGAAGGATCAGGGGCACGGTCACCACGGCGGAAGCCGCGGCGATGTCGCCCCAGGGGACGTAGTAGAGGTTGGTGAAGTTGGCGATGCCGACCGGAATGGTCTGCCGGTCGATGTTGGAGGTGAAGGCGAGCGCGAACAGGAATTCGTTCCACGCGGTGATGAAGGCGAGCAGGCCCGTCGTCACCAGGCTCGGTAACGACATCGGCAGGATGATGCGCCACAGCAGGCCCGGCACGCTGACGCCGTCCATGCGCGCGGCCTCGTCGATCTCGCGCGGCAGCGTCTCGAAATAGCCGAACAGCACCCAGGTGACGAGCGGCAGGCCGAGCGCCAGATAGGTGATGATCAGCGCCGTGTAGGTATCGAGCAGGCCGAGATTGGTGGCCACCAGATAAAGCGGCCCGACCAGCGCGATCTGCGGGAACATCGACACCGACAGGATCACCATAAGGATGCCGAAGCGCCCCTTGACGTTGAGCCGCGACAGGGCGAAGGCGGCCAGCGAGCCGACGAACAGGCACAGGAAGGTGGTGGCCAGCGAGACCACCAGCGAGTTCCAGACATAGCGGTGAAGCTGCTTCTCGACGAAGGCGTTGTAGTAATGCTCCAGCGTGAAGGGATGCGGGATGAGCGAGGGCGAACCCGAGGTCAGCATCTTGTCGAGCTGGAACGAGGTCGAGAACTGCCAGATGAACGGACCGCCCGACCATACGAGGATCAGCAAGGCGCCGAGATAGATGACGAAGCTCTGCAGCGGCGAGCGCCTCTCGTTCATTGCGCCCTCCTGATCTGGCGTATGAGGTAGACGACGAAGACCAACGCGATGATGCCTTCGGTGATGAACATTGCCGTCGACACGGCCGAGCCGTAGCCGAACTGCAGCGTCGAAAAGAGCACCTTGTAGGAGAGCGTCGACAGGGTCTCTGTCGAATCGGCCGGGCCGCCGCCGGTCAGCACATAGACCAGATCGAAGACGCGGAAGGCGTCGAGCGCCCGGAACAGGCCGGCGATCAGCAAGGTCGGCATCAGGAGCGGCAGGCGGATATACCAGAAGGTGATCCAGCCCTTGGCGCCGTCCATGCGCGCCGCTTCGATCAGCGAATTGGGCACGGTCTGGAGGCCGGTCAGCAAAAGCAGCGCCATGAAGGGCGTGGTCTTCCAGACATCGGCGATGATGATAGTGATCATCGCCGTGTTCGGGGAGCCATACCAGTTGACGTTCTGGTCGATCAGGCCGGCATGCAGCAGAAGATAGTTGATGATGCCGTTCTGGCCGTCGAACAGCCAGCCGAACATTTTCGAGGTGACAACGGTCGGCATCGCCCAGGGAACAAGCATGGCCGCGCGCACGAGCCCGCGGCCCTTGAAGGCCTCGCACAGGATCAGCGCCATGCCGAGCCCGATCACCGTCTCCAGGACAGTCGAGGCGGCGGTGAACCAGATCGTGTGCCACCAGGCATTCCAGAACTGCGCATCGCCCCAGAGCTGCACGTAGTTGGCGAAGCCGGTGAAATCCTGGTCCTGCGTGATCAGCGACGTGTTGGTGAGCGAAAGATAGAGCCCATTGACGATCGGGTAGAAAGAGACCGACGCCAGCGACACGAAGGCCGGCGTCAGCAGGATGAGGGCCCAGAAGGCGCCGGGAAGCGCCTTGCCAAGCCGCCGCGGCCGGCCAGCGCCAGGAAGTGTGGCGGCCGCGGTCATGGGTTAGCCGACGATCTTGTTGATCTGGCCGGCGAGCGCATCCATCTCGGCCTGGACATTGCCCGAAACCAGAGCCTTGGAGATGCCGGACTGCAACGCCAGGGTCACCTTGGCGTATTCGGGCGTGATCGGGCGCGCGGTGGCTCCGGTGAAGACCTTCTCCAGGCTTGCCATGAAGGGCTGTTCCTTCTTGACCTTCTCGTCCTGGAACAGGGCCGGGCGTGTCGGGGCCAGGCCGAAGTTCAGCGCGATGCGCTGCTGGGTCTCGGTCGAAGACAGCCAGGTCAGAAGTTCGATCGCGGCTTCACGCTGCTTGGAGTTGGCGTTGACGCCGAGCTGGTAGCCGCCGAGGCAGGCAGAGCTCTTGCCGCCCGGGAAGGACGGCAGCGGTGCCACGCCAACCTTGTCGACGACCTGCGAGGCCTTGGCGTCCTGCGCGATCGGCCAGACATAGGACCAGTTGCGCATGAACATCGCCTTGCCCGACGTGAAGGGCTGGCGCGAGGGTTCCTCGTCCCAGGAGAGCACGTCCTGTGGGCTGATCTTGGTGGTGGCGATGGTGTCGTGCAGGAACTGGATGGCTTCCACCGCGCCCTTCTGATTGATCAGCGACGACTTGCCGTCCGGCGCCAGGATCGCGCCATTGTTGGAAGTGATGATCTCGACCGCGTCGCAGACCAGGACCTCGGCCTGCTTGCCCTGCCAGAGATAACCGAAATCGATGTCGCCGGCCTTCTGCGCAGCCGCGGCGATTGTCGCCATGTCGGCCCAGGTTTCCGGCACCTTGCCGCCATGCTTTTCCAGCACATCCTTGCGGTAGTAGAACATGCCCGAATCCATGAACCAGGGAAGGGCCGTGAGCTTGCCGCCATAGGTACAGGCGTTGAGAGTGCCGGTGAAGTAGGCACTGCGCTTGTCGGCGGGGAAATATTCATCCAGCGGCAACGCCCATCCGGCGGCGGCGAAGCCGGCGATCCAGATCACGTCCTGGCTGAAAACGTCGGGTGTGCCGTTGCGGCGGGCAAGCTGCTGGACAAGCCCCTGATAGACTTCGGTCGAAGAGCTCGGCGGCGGCAGTTCGATGTTCTTGACCAGGATGCGGTCCTGCGATTCGTTGAAGGCCTTGATCAGGTCGCCGAAGGTCTCCTTGCCGAAGAACGCGGCACTGGCGAAGCTGATCTCGGCGCGCGACTGGGCGCGGGCCTTGCGGATGCCCAGACCAGTGCCGAGGGCGAGCGCCGCGGCACCCATCGTGCCGGCGCCGATCAGAAATTGCCGGCGATCGGCGATCGTTACATGACCCACGGGCTTGGTATCGGCGCCCGGCCGTTTTTTCATGTCTGTCATCTTCTCCTCCTAGGGCTGGCAGCCTCCCGATGTTGCGCCAGCATTTTCGCATGGTCTATAAAAATTTTACGCGCGTCAAGATTTAAAATGTTGTATAGCGCCTTTCGAAATCGATCCGTCGCCGTCGCGACGGATCAGGCAGACCGTGACCGAATTGGGAGGTAGACAAGGAAATGCAGGCAAAATCACAAGCCAGGCTTGGCATCGGCGTCATCGGCTGCGGCAACATCTCGATGACCTACCTGCGCAATGCCGCTCTCTTCGGCGGCATCGAACTGCGCGCCTGCGCCGACATTTCGGCCGACATGGCGACGCTGCGGGCGAAGGAGTACGGCATCCGGGCGCTCGGCGTCGATGCGCTGCTGGCCGACCCGGAGATCGATCTCGTCCTCAACCTGACCATTCCGGCGGCGCATTTCGATATTTCGTTCTCGGCGCTTTCGGCTGGAAAGCACGTTTTCACCGAGAAGCCGCTCGCGACCTCGGCCAGTGACGGCCGTCGCCTGGTGACGGAGGCGGCCAGGCGCGGCGTCTTGCTGGGCTCGGCTCCCGACACCTTCCTGGGCGCTGCCGGGCGACGGGCGCGTCGCCTGATGGATGAAGGCGCCATCGGCCGCCCGGTCACCGGGACCGCCTTCATGATGGGGCGCGGCATGGAACATTGGCATCCCAATCCGCAATTCTACTATCAGCCCGGCGGCGGCCCGGTGTTCGACATGGGCCCCTATTATCTGACGATGCTGGTCAATCTCCTCGGCCCGGTTTCCCGCGTCATGGCGATGGCGACGCGCGGCCAGGAGGAACGCCTGATCACGGCGGAGGGGCCATTCAAGAACACGACCTTCAAGGTCGGCACGCCGACCAATGTGCTGTCCCTGCTCGAATTCCGCTCGGGCGCGACCGTCACCTTCGGCGCCTCCTGGGATGTCTTCAGGCATTCCAACCATCCGATCGAACTGCACGGCACGGAAGGCTCGCTGCGCCTGCCCGATCCCGATACGTTCGGCGGCACCGTGTCGCTCTCCGAACGCGGCGCGGAGTGGAAGGATTTCGCCAGCGAGGGCGAACTCTATGGCGCTCGCAACTGGCCTTATGCCGCGCCGGACCGCGCCAATTACCGCATGCTCGGTGTCGCCGATCTGGTGCGTTCTCTGACGACGGGGGCAACGCCCCGCGCTTCCGGCAATCTGGCGCTGCACGTGCTGGAGATCATGGAAGCGATCCTGCATTCGGGCGAGACGAAAGGCTCGGTCGCCATAACAGGCGATGTCGTCCAGCCGGCGCTGCTGAGCGAAGACGAGGCGCGCGGGCTGCTCGCCTAAAGGTCGGACGGAGACGGCGATGACACTGGACCCGGATGCCCTGCACGCCCTGGAAATCGGCCGCGCCGCCGGCGGCGAGCCGTTCGAGAACGGCTGCGTGACTGCGGCGCGGGCCGCCTACGTCGCTTCGTTCCCGACGCTTCAAGGCGAACACGAGCCGGTCGCGGCGACGTCGCAACGGCAGATCGACGGACCGAACGGCCCGGTCACGATCCGCATCCATCGCGGCATCGGCGCGCCCCGGACAGGCGCGCGCGCCGTGCTCTATCTGCATGGCGGCGGCTGGGTCATCGGCAACCTCGATTCACACGACGAGATCTGCCGCTGGCTGGCCAATCTCGGCAACGCCGTCGTCGTCTGCCCAGACTACCGCCTGGCGCCCGAGCACAAATTTCCTGCCGGGCTGGAGGATTGCACCGCAGCGCTTCGCTTCATGGCGGACCATGCCAGCGAGCTCGGCATCGACCCCGCCCGCATTGCTGCCGCCGGCGACAGTGCCGGCGGCAACCTCGCCGCCGTTCTGGCATTGCTTGCCCGTGACGGGCTGGCCCCGGCGCTTGCCGCCCAGATCCTGATCTACCCCAACACCGATGCCGGCCAGGGCGCGGACAGCTACAGACGTTTCGGCCAAGGCTTCGGCCTCACCGCCGCCACCATGGCCTGGTTCCGCGACCACTATGTGCGGACACCCGACGACATCACGGACTGGCGGGTTTCGCCGCTGCTTGCATCAGATCTTGCCGCCGTCGCGCCGGCCTTTGTCGCGATCGCCGGCCACGACATTCTCGCCGACGAGGGCACGGCCTATGCCGAGCGCCTGAGGGCCGACGGAGTACCTGTCGTGCTGCGCCACTGGCCGGGACAGATCCACGGCTTCGTCTCGATGGGCCGCCATATGCTGGCCTCGCGTCAGGCGATCAGCGAGGCGGCTTCCTGGCTGCATCAGCAGACGCGGATTCAAGCCGACTGACGCATCACCAGGGTGGCGCCGAGTTTGACGTTGCGGGCCAGGTCCGGTCTGGGGGACTCGGCCTCGTCCAGCAGGGCCAGCAATATCTCGACGCTGCGGCCGGCCATGGCGGCGAAATCCTGTGCCATGGTGGTCAACGCCGGACAGGTGTAGCGGCTCAGCGGATGATCGTCATGGGCAGCGACCCGGAAGTCGCAATCCGCCCGGCGGCCGATCTTCAATCCGCGCGAGAAAGCAGCCGACATGACGCCGAAAGCCAGACGGTCGTTGGCGCACAACAGCGTGCGGGCCGGCAGGCCGCCCCTCTCCAGCGTCCTGTCCATCCATTCATGGCCGATGCGCTCGAAATCCCAGTTGTATTCGCCCGCCGACTTGAGGACGACAGGTTCGAGACCGGCGGCCTGCATGGTGTCGATATAGCTCTGCAGGCGTTCGCCCGAATTGTGGTTGACGTGCGGGATGTCGACATAGACCGGCGGCTCGCCGGACCGGCAGAGATAGTCGACGATGGTCGACGTGCTCTGGTGGTTGTCGTTGCCGACGAAAGGCGTATCGCCCTCGATGTAGGTATCGAAATAGACGATCGGAATGTTTTCGCTCATCCGCTCGAAGACGCCCGGTTCGGAGACCGAGCCCAGGGGAGCGACGATGGCGCCGGCGACTTTCAACGACATCAGCGTGCTGACCGATTCGGCCTCCAGCTTCGGCGAACCGTGCGAGGAGATGACGATCGGCCAGAATCCTTCGTCGCGGCAGCGCAATTCGATGCGGCTGACCATTTCGGCATAGAAAGGATCGGTGATCGCCGGCACGACGATGCCGACATTGCGGGTGCGCTTGCGGTTCAGATTGCGTGCGAAAACATTGGGCTGATAGTCGGAGGAGCGAAGCGCCGCCTCGATGCGCGCCCGTGTCGCCGGCTTCACGCTGGCGGGATCGTCGAAATACTTCGACAGGGTCGGCCGCGACACGCCAGACGCCCTGGCGAAGTCATCCATCGTGCGGTGAGTCTTCTCCGCCATCGATATTCCGAGCCCCTTTGCCCTTGCTCGCCGATCCTTCCGGTTCAGCCAGAATCAGTCTTGCGGCGGCGGCCGCAGGGCCGCAATGCTTGGCCGAACTTATTCAGTCAAATTTTCGCGTTTCCAATACAATGCAAAAGAATTACGCGCGTCAAATTATTTATTGACGCTCCTAAAAGCGCAACCTAGGTTTTGCTCTCGCACGGACATCAAGGGAGCGCCGGGCCGCTGGCCAGCCGACGGATGGTGAGGACATGAAGAAACTGGTTTGTGCGGGCGAGGTTCTGGTCGAGATCATGGCCGAGCGGATCGGCCAAAGTTTTCGCGCTCCCGGCCCGCTGGTCGGCCCGTTTCCATCCGGCGCGCCGGCGATCTTCATCGATCAGGCGGCCCGGCTCGGCCAGCCTGCAGGACTGATCGCAGCCGTCGGCGATGACGATTTCGGCCATTTGAACATCGAGCGCCTGCGCGCCGACGGCGCCGACATTTCGGCCATCAAGGTCCACAGCGGTGCCGCGACCGGCACAGCCTTCGTGACCTATGAGACCGACGGCAGCCGGCACTTCGTCTACAACATCAAGCATAGTGCCGCCGGCCTTGTCGAGATCGGCGCGGAAGCCCGCGCGCTGCTGGCCGGCGCCGATCATTTCCATGTGATGGGCACCTCGCTGTTCTCGCCGGAGGTGATCGAGGTCGCCCGCAAAGGGATCGAAGCCGTCAAGGCGCGTGGCGGCACGGTCTCCTTCGACCCGAACATCCGCAAGGAGATGCTCGACCTGCCGGGCATGCGCGACGCCCTGCACTTCGTGCTCGCCAAGACAGACGTCTTCCTGCCGAGCGGGCCTGAGCTCTACATCTTCGCCGAGGCAACCGACGAGGAAAGCGCGGTGCGCGAGATGTTGAACCGTGGCATCTCGACGGTGGTCATCAAGAAAGGCGCGCAGGGCGCCGTTCATTACGATCGGACCGGGCGGACCGAATCGCCAGGCTTCATCGTCGACGAAATCGATCCGACCGGCGCCGGAGACTGCTTCGCCGCCGCCTTCGTCTCCTTCTGGTTGCGCGGAGAAGCACCGACAAAAGCGCTCGAGATCGCCAATGGCTGTGGCGCCCTGGCGGTGACGAAGAAAGGCCCCATGGAAGGCATCGCCTCGCTGGCGCAAGTCGAGGCGTTCATCGGCACGACCCGGACCGGGGCGACGGCATGAGCCACGCAACGGACAGGCTGGCCGCCATCGCCAGGCGCCGGGCGGCTGGCGAGCGCGCCGGCATCGCCTCGATCTGCTCGGCCCATCCGATCGTCATCGAAGCTGCCTTGCGCCACGGCAAGGCTCGCGGCGCCGACGTGCTGATCGAAGCCACCTGCAACCAGGTGAATCACGAGGGCGGCTACACCGGCATGACGCCTGGCGATTTCCGCCGCTTCGTCGAGGCGATCGCCGGCGAGGTCTCGTTCCCGCTGGACCGACTGGTGCTCGGCGGCGACCATCTCGGTCCCAATCCGTGGAAACATCTGCCGGCGGCCGAGGCCATGGCCAAAGCCGTACGCATGGTCGATGCCTATGCCGAAGCCGGCTTCACCAAGATCCACCTGGATGCCAGCATGGGCTGTGCCGGCGAAGGCGCGGCCCCGCCGGACCAAACGATCGCGGCGCGCGCCGCGGAGCTTGCGGCAGCGGCGGAAGCAGCTGCCGAACGAACCGGCGGCGCCAGGCCCGTCTACGTCATCGGCACGGAAGTGCCGGTGCCGGGAGGCGCGCAGGAGGCGATGGACCATCTTGCGGTGACGACACCGGAGGCGGCGCGCGAGACGGTGCGCATCCACCACGATGCCTTCGGCCGGCGTGGTCTCGACAAGGCCTTTTCGCGCGCGATCGGCGTCGTCGTGCAGCCGGGTGTCGAGTTCGGCAATGCCGACGTCATCACCTACCGGCCCGAACAGGCCCGCGCATTGACCGGCACGTTGCGGGACCTGCCGCAATTCGTCTTCGAGGCGCATTCTACCGATTACCAGCCGGTCGCGGCGCTATCGGCGCTGGTCGATGATGGCTTTGCCATCCTCAAGGTCGGCCCGTGGCTGACCTTCGCGCTGCGCGAGGCGCTCTACGGGCTGAGCCACATCGCCGACATTCTAGCTCCCGACCCCGCGCGCGAAACCCTGCCGGAGGCGATGGAACGCGTCATGCAGGCGGCACCCGGCAACTGGAAGAACTACTATCACGGCAGCGAGGCCGAGCAGCGCATCGAACGGCATTTTTCCTATAGCGACCGCATCCGCTATTATTGGCCAATGCCGGCAGCCCAGCAGGCAGTTAACGCATTGATGCAGGCGCTGGGCGAGCGCGACATTCCTTTACCCCTCATCAGCCAGTTTCTCGGTCACCTCAGCGGCGCGGTGGCGAGCGGCTCCGTCAGGCCAAAGGCCAGGGATTTGCTGATCGGCGGCGTGACAGAGGTTCTCGACATCTACGCCAACGCGACCGGCTGACCATTACGATCCGGGCACGAGAACCAGGGCCCCCGTCGTGCGCCGGGCTTCCAGATCACGATGCGCGTCGGCGGCGTTGGCGAGATCGTAGCGCGTCGGCGCCTCAGCCTTGATCACGCCTTCCCGCAACGCCTGGAAGAACCTGGCGACGTGGGGGCTGAGTTTTTCCGGCGTGTCGGTGTAGTGGGCGTAGTTCGGCCGCGAGATGGTGAGTGACTTGGAGGCGAAGCGGCCGATATCCCAATCGCCGACCGGACCCGAGGCCTGGCCGAAACTGACGAGATGGCCGCGCACGGCAAGGGAGGCGAGCGACCCGGCGAAAGTATCGTTGCCGACCGCGTCATAGGCGACATCGACGCCCCTGCCCCCAGTCAGACGCATGACCGCATCGGCGAAATTCTCGCTGGAATAGACGATCACATGATGCGCGCCGAGCCGTTCGACGACGCGCGCCTTGTCGTCGCTAGACACCGTCGCAATCACCGTGGCACCGAGATGGCGGGCCCACTGCACCAGCAACTGGCCGATGCCGCCGGCCGCCGCGTGGATGAGGACGATATCGCCCGGCTTCACGGCATGGACATCATGCAGCAGGAAGCTCGCGCTGACGCCCTTGAGCAGGCCGGCGGCGGCGATCTCGTCCGAGATGTCGTCGGACAGGCGGACCAGCAGGTCGGGCGCCATGTTGCGCCGCTCGCTATAGGCGCCGACCGGCGGACAGGCATAGGCGACGCGGTCGCCGGCCGAAAAACCCGACACCGCCGACCCGGCCGCCTCGATGACGCCGGCCGCTTCCATGCCGGGCACGCCGGGCGGCCGCAGCAGATCGAAGAAACCGCTGCGGCAGTAGACGTCGATGAAATTGACGCCGATCACCGTGTGGCGGATCCGCACCTCATCCGGCGCCGGCGGCGGCAGGGCGATATCCCTCAGCCGCAACTCCTCCGGTCCGCCGTAGCGCTCGACGACGATTGCCCGGGTCGTTGCGGAAGGATTCTGGGAGCGTACCGGCAAGGCCTGAGGCACGTCCGCGCGCAGCACCGGGGCGGCAACCGCCCGGGATGCTTCGGCTCTCGCCAGCAAGCCGGCGTTGCGGCGCCGCAGCAGATTGCGCACCGCCGTGAAGCCGGCCCGATAGATGCCTTCGGTGACCAGCTTGACCAGTTCGTCGCGGCGATGGGCCGGTGGACTGAACTCGGAGCGCCATTCCCAGAAGGTGGCGTCGACGTCGGTCACCGGCTTCAGCCTGAGCGAGGCGACATAACCCATGAGCGGCAATGGCGCTTCGAGCAGGCAATAGCTCAGCCGCCGGTCCTTGTCCGACAGCGCCAGCAACTGCTCGCGCAATTCACCGCCATCGTTCAGCCGGAAATGGCGCACCGAGCCAACCGCATCGACCGGGTCACCGCCTTCGATCTCGCTGAAGGCGATCGCAGGATGCCAGCGGTCATGGCCGTTGAAATCGCGCAGGATCGCCCAGACCTCGTCGACCGGCGCATCGATGATGGTGCTCTGGCAGACCTTGACCATCGGCCGGGTTCAGCGTCCAAACCGCTGCTTCAGCGCGGTCAGGGCGGTCTGGAACACGCCGCTGCCGATCTGCTGCATCAAGGCTGCTTCGCGGTCGGGCGCGCAATCGAACTCCGCCTGCCACTCGGCGAGCGTCAGATTGCCGTCGGTGACCGGCGTCAGCGACAATGTGGCGATATAGTTCTCCACCGCCATCGGGCTTTCGAGGATCGCATAGCTGCACGACAGGTCGTAGTCGGACAGCGCCAGCAGCCTTTCGCGGATGCGCCCGCCGTCCTTGAGCGTAAAATTTCTGATGCAGCCGATCTGGTCGGCCTGTGCATTCTGCTCGATGCGGCTTTCAGCGACGAACGGCGCCCAACCGGGCAGGCCGTTGAAATTGCGGATGAGCTTCCAGACTTCGGCAGCGGGCGCGGGGATGACCGAGGAGACGTAGACTTTGGTCATGCGTGCTGGCCGAGGACGATGCGGTGGAGGTTGCGCTGAGGGATATTCCTGTCGCCGCCAGCGCCGCCCCTCATTGTCCTGCCGGACATTTCTCCCCGTATAGAGACGGGGAGAAAGGGGCTGGCCGCGACCTCGGCGCCAACCTTGCAACGCTGGCGACTTGCGAAACCATCAATGACCGCGACCTTCTCCCCGTCCCCATAAGGGGAGAGGATGCCGGCAGGCAGGTGAGGGGCGGCGCAGACGTTCACCTCAATGATCGCGGTCGTCATCGTCGTCCTTGGCGGCCTTGCCCTTGCCCTTCTTGTCGCGGGTCAGGCTGGAAATGTCCTTGGCGTCGCGCAGCACGTCGGTCATGCGGCCGAGCGAACCGCCCTCGATGCCGATCTCCTTCATCAGATTGTCGATCATCGGCGCCTGCACACGGTAGCGCAGGGCGGAATCGATCACCTCGTCGGTGACATTGCGGTTGCCGCCGGTGCCGCCATTGATGCCGTCGACATGCAGGATCTTGATGCCGTCGATCTTCTCCATCGGCTTGACGCTTTCGCGGATGATGCCTTCCATGTGATCGAGCAGTTTTCCGCGCAGGCGCCCGGCGCGGGCTTCATCGGACAGCAGATTCTCGGCTTCGTTGAGCTGGCGATGGCCAGCCGCGTCGACTTCGTAGCGCTGGGCGGCGGCAAGGGCGTGGATTTTCTCCGCCTCGGCCGAAGCCACCGCGGCGATCTTCTGCGCTTCGGCCAGGCTCTTCGCTGCCTTCATCTCGGCATCAGCCGCCGATGTAATGCGCAGCGCCTCGCGCTCGGCCTCGCGCTGCGCGCCGATCAGGTCGGTCAGCTTGCGACGTTCGGCGATCTCGCGTTCGCGGGCGGTGAAGGCCTGTTCCTCGGCCTGGACGGCCTTGGCGCGGACGGCTTCGGAAGCGGCGATCGCCGAGGAGCGCTCCTGCGTCTTCTTGGCGATGTCGATCGCCTTCTGGATTTCTGCGATCTCGATCTTCTGGTCGCGGTCGACACCCATTTGCCTGATGTCGCGGTCCTTGATGAGGCGCGCTTCCTCGATGCCGCGCTCGGTGGTGATGCGGGCGCGCTCGACCTCTTCGCTTGCTGAAATCTCGGCCTCCTCGAAGGCCTGACGCTTGGCGATCTGCAGCGCTTCCAGGTGGCGTTCGCGCTCGATGCGGACCTCGTCGACCACACGCTCCTGGGCAATGCGCGCCGTCTCGGTGGCCTGGTTCTCGACGATCTCGGCGCGGCGCTTCTCCGCTTCGGCCCGGGTCACCTCCAGCGCCTTCTCGGCCAGCGCGATCTGGCGTTCGAGCTCGGCGACCTCCAACAGCTTCTTGCGCTGGATTTCGAGTTCACGCTGCGCCCCCTCGCGCTCGATGCGGGCCTTTTCCAGCGACAGTTCGAGCGCGATCTGCTCGCGCTCGGTCAGTTCGCGCATCTTCATCTCGGTCTCGTCGAGCGAACGGCGGCGCGCGATCTCGCGGCGCTGCGTCTCTTCCTCGCTCTTGATGCGCTCCTGGGTGATGTTGCGTTCCTGATTGAGCCGAGATTTCTCGACCGCTTCGCGCGAGGAGAGCTGTGCCTGCTCGGATTCCTGGTCGCGGAGCGCGCGCTCGATGGCGAGTTCGGACCGTTGCGCGGCGCGGCGGACCTCGACCTCGCGCTCCTGTTCCAGGCGCGCATATTCGGTGTCGCGGTCGATCTCCAGCACCTTGCGCTGGGTGTCGAGGTTCTGGTTGCGGATATCGACCAGCGTGCGCTGTTCGATCTCGTTGCGCATGCGGCGGCGGGTCTCGATCGATTCCGTCAGCTGCGTCAGACCTTCCGCGTCGAAGGCATTGGACGGATCGAAGTATTCGAGGCTGGTCTGATCGAGGTCGACGATGGCGACGCTTTCCAGTTCAAGACCGTTGGCGGCGAGCGACTCCTCGGCGAGCCGGCGCACCTTGGCGGCATAGTCGCCGCGCAATTCGTGCATTTCCTCCAGCGTCATCTGCGCGGCAACGGTGCGCAGCGCACCGGCGAACTTGCCTTCCAGCAGTTCGCGCAGGCTGTCGGGCTGGAGCGTGCGCCGGCCAAGCGTCTGCGCGGCGGCGGCGACCAGCTCGCGACTGGCACCGACGCGCACGAAGAACTCGGCGATCAGGTCGACGCGCATGCGATTCCGGGTGATCAGCGCCAGCGAATCCTCGCGGCGCACCTCGATGCGCAGCACGTTCATGTTGACCGGGGTGATCTCGTGCAGCACGGGAATGACGAAGGCGCCGCCATTGACCACCACCTTCTCGCCCATGAAACCGGTGCGCACGAACGCCGTCTCCTTGGTCGAGCGGCGATAAAGCCAGCGCAAGATGTAGACGGCGATCACCACGACGACCGCGGCAACGATCAGCCACAACAGGAATGCGCCAAAGGTCTGCGCGTCCATGATCTATCCTCCCCAAGACATTGCGGCCGGCGCCAGGCGACCGACAGCAAATTCAAACATCCACCCGCACGGTGGCGAAGTCCAATTCTTCATGCCCGCCTCTGCAGCTTCGGGCCAATGGCGTGGAACGCCGCGATCACCGCGTCGACAAAGGCTGCGTCAGTGATGTTGGCGCGGACGCGCTCGACCTGGCGCAGCGGCGTGCGGCGAACCGTCTTCTCGATCGCCTCGAACAACACGTTGTCGGCTTCCGGATCGTGAAACGGTTGGCCTGGCGCGTCGAGCATCGAGACGCCGCCTTCGGGCAGCAGGAAGCGCACCGGCCCGTTCATGGCGTTTAGCCGCGCGCCGATCCATTCACCGATGGCGCGGTTCTCGTCGCGGGTTGTGCGCATCAGCGTCACGTTCGGATTGTGAACGACGAATTTGCGGCTCCGGAACTTCTCCGGAACGCTGTCGCGCGGACCGAAATTGACCATGTCGAGCGCGCCGGTCGAGCCGACATAGGGCAGTCCTGTGCGGATCGCGGCGCCGAAGCGATCTTCGGTTGCCGGGAACACGCCGCCAACGATCATGTCGGCCACTTCAGTCGTGGTCAGATCGAGGAAGGCAGAGAGCAGCCGGGAATCGCCGAGATGCTCCATGGCGCGCCCGCCAATGCCGGTGGCATGGAAAACGAGACAGTCATAATCGGCCTCCAGCCGTTTGGTCACTGCTTGCACCAGCGGCGTGGTAACGCCGAACATGGTGATGCCGACGGCGGGACGCGCCAGCTTGCGTCTTGCTTCCCACGCCTCGGCATTGGGCAATTGCGCGACCATGCCGGCCATGGCGTGCGCCGCATTGGAGAGCACCTGTTCGGTGATCGAGTTCAGCCCCTGCACGTCGGCGACCGAATGGAACATCATGATGTCGGCGCCGCCGACATATTTGGCGACGTCGCCGGCCGCCACCGTGGACACCATCAGCTTCGGGATGCCGACAGGCAGCGCCCGCATGCCCGCCGTCGCCAGCGTGGTGCCGCCGGAGCCGCCGGCGGAAATTACACCGCCGATGCGCGGCTCGCGCTCGATCCAGCGCGCAAAGGCGTCCGCCATGGCGCTGACCGAACCGCCGCGATCATTGGTGAAAACGGCGGACGAGCCTCGAGCATGCATCCCCGCCACCTGCATGGCAGGCACATCGGCGCTTGTCGGTTTTCCCGAGGTGGACAGGTCAACGGTGCGGACCGGCAGGCCGAGCGCCTTCAGCCGGTCGGCGACGAAACGCAATTCCTTGCCCTTGGTGTCGAAAGTGCCGGCGACCAGCACAGTCCTGCCGATGCGCTCGGCAAACGGGATGGCGAAGACCTTCTTCGGATCGTCCCGCGACGCTGTTTTATCGACTGCCGTCTGGCGCAGTTCGGTGACCGGCACATTCCAGCGGTTTGGCAGTTCGGTGACCGGACGATAGACGCCGTTCTGCGGCTGTGGTTCGGCAGAGCCGGTGCCGGTTCGATCGACGCGATAAACCTCCGCAAGTTGGTCCCTGGCCTGCGCCGCCTCGGCCGGCGTGACAGGCGCCTCTTCCGCATGGCGGCCGACACCAAGCAGCCGCTGCTGGAGCTCGCGATCGGCAGCGAGTGCCCTGGCGTCCATCAGCCGGTTGATGCGGCCATTGACCATGATGGCGACCTGGTTCGACACGGCGGTCGCCACGCCGATGTTCTGCTCGATGACAAGCACCGCCATCTCGCCCTCGGCAGCGAGGTCGATCAGCATTTGCTCGACCTGGTCGACGATGACCGGCGCCAGGCCTTCGGTCGGTTCGTCCATGACCAAAAGCTTGGGGTCGCTGAGCAACGCACGCGAAATCGCCAGCATCTGCTGTTCGCCACCCGACAGCTGCGAGCCGCCATTGGCGCGGCGCTCGGCCAGGCGCGGAAAGGTCTGATAGACGCGCTCGACCGTCCAGGAGGCGTCACGCCTGTTGCCGGCGGCCAGACGCAGATGCTCGTCGACGCTCAGGCTCGGCCAGACGCGACGGCCTTGCGGGACATAACCGACGCCGAGACGATGGATCTCATGCGGCTCGAGCGCCGATATCTCGCGGCCATCGACGCGGATCGAGCCGGACTTCGCCCGCTTCAGGCCGACAATGGTGTTGCAGAGCGTCGACTTGCCCATGCCGTTTCGGCCAACCACGGAAAGGACGCCGCTTTCCAGCGTCAGCGACACGCCCTGCAGCGCATGGCTTTCGCCGTAGAAGACCTGAAGGTCGTCGATGCGCAGCATTGCCCTGGCGACTTTTCCGGGACGCTCAGCCATGCTTGCCCCCGAGATAGATCTCCTGGACTTCCGGATCGGCCTCGATCTCCTGCGGCGTGCCTTCCTTGAACAGCCGGCCATTGTGCATCATCGAGACATATTCCGAGACGCGCAGCGCCACGTCGAGATCGTGCTCGATGATGATGTAGCCGATGTGCCTGGGCAGCGCGTTGAGGATGGCGACGAGGTCGCGGCGCTCGGTCGGCGACAGGCCGGCCGCCGGCTCGTCGAACAGGATGAAGCGCGGCGCGCCGGCCAGCGCCAGCGCGATCTCCAGCTGGCGCTGCTGGCCATGGCTCAGGGTCGCCACCAGCGTGTCGCGGTAAGCTTCCAGATGCACGGCGTTGAGGATCGATTCCGCCTGCACCATGTTGACGTCCGATGTCGCCGGGCGCAGCAGCGAGAAGCGCCGGCGCGAGACGCCGCGGCAGGCGAGAAAGATGGAATCGAGGACGGACAGGCCCTTGAACAGTTGCGATATCTGATAGGTGCGGCGCAGGCCGCGCCGGATGCGCTCATGCGGCGGCAGGTCGGTGATGTCCTCGCCGAAGAAGCGGATGCGCCCCGCCGTCGGCATGAAGTCGCCGGTCACGGCGTTGAACAGCGTCGTCTTGCCGGCGCCGTTGGAGCCGAGGACCGCGCGCCGTTCGCCGGCCGCGATCCTCATGTTGATGCCCGAGAGCGCCACCAGCGCCCCGAAATGCCGCGCCACGCCATCGAGCTCCAGCGCATAGGCGCCGGTGCTCTGGAGACGGTTTGCTGCGAGGCTTTCAGTCACTGGCGGCTGCACTTCAGTTCAGCTTACGGGCAGCTCGGATTGTCGCGGTTGACCGCGCCGAGCTTCATGAACTCGTCTTCGGGAATGCCGAGCGTCTGATTGACCTGCGGCACGACCTTGACCAGCTTGTTCAGGAGATTGCCGTCCGAACCCTCGGTGACCTCGGTCAGGAAGATGTCGGCGATGGCGTTGCGGTTCTTGTCGAGCGACACCTTGCCGGTCGGCGTGTCGAAGGAGAGGCTCGACAGCGCCTCGCGCAGCTTCTTGCCGCCGTCGGAGACATCGCCGCCGACCTTGTCGAGACCGAGCAGCGTCGCCTTCATGTCGACATAGTAGCCATGAGCGAAGAGCGAGGGCGACGGAAACGCGCCCGGCTGCTTCTTGTAGGCCTCGACGAAGGCCTTCCAGGCCGGCGCATCGTTGGTGTCGGCGGTCGGGCCGGCGGACGGCGTGCCCTTCAGCACATCCTTCAGCTTACCCTTCGAGGTCAGCACGGTCTGGTCGACGGTGATCGAACCGCCGATCAGCGGCGCGGTGCCGCCACTCTGCTGGTACTGGGTCAGGAAGTTGACCGCATCAGCGCCGCCGAGCGCGACATAGATGGCATCGACGCCTTCAGGAATGGCGGCGATGACCGACGAAAAGTCCTTGTTGCCGATCGGCACCCAGGATTTTGACGGCACATGGCCGCCAGCCTTGCAGAACTCGGCCATGAAGCCGAAGACCTGCGTGTAGGGGAAGGAATAATCCTCGGCGACAGTGGCGACCTTCTTGTAGCCCTTGTCCTTGAAGGCATAGGTGCCGAGACCGGCCATCCACTGCGCGCCGTCGGTGGAGAAGCGGAAGAAGTTTTCGGCGGGATTGCGCAGCGTGGTGTCCTGCGCCGCCGAGGTGCCGTTGATGAAGGTCACGTTGGGCTGCGTCTTGGCGTAGTCCTTGACGGCGATGCCTTCGTCGCCCGAAAGCGGACCGACCAGCACCTTGACGCCGTCCTGCTCGACCAGCTTGCGCGCGGCGCGCACGGCGCTGTCGGGCGAAGCGTCGGACGAACCCTTGACGATTTCGATCTTCTTGCCGGCCACGGTGCCGTTCATCTCGGCGACCGCGGTCATGGCGCCACGCTCACCGTCTTCGCCGAGCACCGTGAACGGTCCCTCGAAGGTGGCGAGCAGGCCGATCTTGATGGTGTCGTCGGCAGCCAGCGCCATCGAGGGCGCGGTCAGCCCGGTGAACACCGCCAGCGCCAGCACTGTACGTCTATGCATCCTCATGGTTTTCCTCCCGTTGATTTGGTTTTGCAGTTCATTCCGTCCCGGCTTCTACGGGCCTGGACGCAAGGCCTCCTGGGCAAGATGTGGCTTGATCCTCCCCCACAACCCAAGAATTCCATCCGGCGAGACGAAGACGATCACCAGGAACACCATGCCGATCAGCGTGTTGAAACGCTCGGCGCCAACGATGTCGATGGCGAAGGTCTGCATCAGGACGACGACGAGCGCGCCGAGAAACGGCCCGATCGGATGACGAATGCCACCGATGACGGCAATGATCAGCACGTCGATCGCCGCATCGACTCCGATGGTGCCGGGCGACACGCGGCCGTTGAACCAGACCAGCAGCACGCCCGCCAGTCCGGCGATGACGCCGGCGAGCAGCCAGGCGAAGACCTTGTGCGCGGTGACGTGATAGCCCAATGCGCGCATGCGGCGCGGATTGTCGCGGATCGCCTGCAAGGTCATGCCGAAGGTCGAGCGTGAGCCGTAGAGCACCGCCGCGTAGGACAGCACCGCCAAACCGAGGCACAGATAGTAGAAAGGCTTCGCGTCACGCCAGCTGATGCCCCAGAAGGCCGGCGCGCGAATGCCGGCGTAGCCGGAGTGGCCGTTGAAGATGGCGTAGTTCTGCTGCGCGAAATAGTAGGTCGCGGTGGCGATCGCCAGCGTGATCATGATGGTGTAGATGCCCTCGGTGCGCACCGAGATCCAGCCTATCAGCGCCGATGCCAGCGCGGCGGCCAGCACAGCAAAAGGCACCGCCAACCACCATGGCCAGCCGAAGCCCAGCACATTGGAATTGTTGTTGCCGAGGATGGCGATGGCATAGGCTGATATGCCGGCGACCGTGATCTGCGCCAGG
The DNA here is from genome assembly GCF_005503535.1 of Mesorhizobium comanense. GTDB lineage: Bacteria > Pseudomonadota > Alphaproteobacteria > Rhizobiales > Rhizobiaceae > Mesorhizobium > Mesorhizobium comanense. The sequence goes on from NZ_SCNN01000011.1 coordinate 57,260, forward strand.
CTGACCATGCCGCCATAGCCGGCGAGCAGCATCAGCGAGAGGCCGAGCATGCCGAAGATCAGCGAATAGCCGCCGATCTGGGTCAGGAAGAAATCCGATGCCACCAAGGGATAAAGCACGAGCGCCGTGCCAAGGATGATGTGGCCAGCGCCAAGCTTCTCCAGCCAGTTCTGCTGCGTTGCGCCGGGGGTGGAGATGGCGAGGCTCATCTTGCCTTCCCCATGATGCCCTGCGGCCGGATCGCCAGCGTCACCACCATGATGACGAAGGTCAGCACGATGCCGTAGGTCGGGAAATAGACGAGGCCGATCTGCTCGGCCAGCCCGATCAGCAGCGCGCCGATGGCGGCGCCCGTAATCGAGCCCATGCCGCCGACAATGACCACGACCAGGGAGGCCAGGAGATAACGTACGTCCTCGCCGGGCGCGACGGACAGCGCCGAACCGCCGACGACACCAGCAAAGCCGGCAAGCCCGGCGCCGACGGCAAAGACGATGGCGAACACCGCGTGCACGTTGACGCCCGAGGCCTGCAGCATGGCGCGGTCGTCGACGCCGGCGCGGATCATCATGCCGACACGGGTCTTGTGCAGCATCAGCCAGAGGCCGACGCCGATCACGATCGCCGCCGCCAGCACGACGACGCGGTAGAGCGGATAGGTGAGGAAGACCGAAGCGCCATTGGAGCGCACGGCAGTGATGACCGGCAAGGTCAGTGCGCCGTCCAGCCATTCCGGCGTTGATATCTGGTAGGTGCCGCCGGCCCACACCGCCAGCATCAGGTCCGCGGCGACGATCGAAATGCCGATCGAAACAAGGGTCTGGCGCAGATCATCCCCCTCCAGGCGCCGGAAGACGAAGACCTGCATGATGACGCCGACGATGGCCAGCACGGCAAAACCGGCGGCGACGCCAAGCAGCCAGTAGCCGGTGCGGTTGGTCACCTCGTAGCCGATATAGGCGCCGAGCAGGTAGAGCGAGCCATGCGCCAGATTGACGTTGCGCATCAGGCCGAAGATCAAGGTGAAGCCGCTGGCGACGAGGAAATAGAGGCCGGCCAGCGTGATGCCGTTGAGGATGGCGCTGACGAAGGCTTTCTTCGAGATCAGGATCGCGTTCAGCCAATCCGGCCACGCGGCGAAAACCAGCCATGCCAGGACGGCGGCGGCAAGCAGACCGGCGAGACCCCAGGCCTGCCTGAGTGTCATGCCGCCGCTTGAGAGCGCCTGAGATGGCCGGTCGAGCAGGCTCATGCAGTCAGCCGCCGGCGCTGCTCGTTCATGCGCGGAGCCTTGTGGAACTTGCCGTCCTTCATGATGGCGAGGATGCGGTTCTTGTCCTGCAGGATGCGCACGTCGGAGATCGGGTCGCCATCGATCAAGAGGATATCGGCGAGGTAGCCTTCCTTGATCAGGCCGAGCTCGTCGCCCATGCCCATGATCTGGCCGCCATACTTCGTGCCGGCCTGGATGGCCTCCATGGGCGAGAAGCCTAGCATCTCGACGAAGGTCTGGATGTCCTTGGCATTGGTGCCTTGCGGCGTCCAGGCAAAGCCGTAGTCGCCGCCGATCAGGACGCGGATGCCGCGACGGTGCATCTTCTTCATCGTGTCGATGCACATTTCGAGCTCGCGCTCATATTCGAGCGACAGCGGGGAGCCGGGCTTGATGCCCCATTGCTCGGCATGGCGCGCGGTGTTGATCAGCCAGGCAATGCCGGGCGCGACGAAGTGCTTGTCCTTGACCGCCTCGAGCATATCAAGCGCTTCCTCGTCGGCGAAGGAGGCGTGGTAGATGTTCTGGATTCCGTGGCGCACGCACTGCTTGACCGAACCGGACGAGCGGGCATGCGCCGACAGCACCTTGTTGCGGCAGCGCGCCTCGGAGGCGGCCATGGCGACCTCCTCTTCCGACATCGGCGTCTCCTCCGCACCCATGCCGGTGATGCTCTCGCCGGACAGATTGAGCTTGATGGAATCGACGCCGTATTTGATCAGCTGGCGCACCGTGCGGCGGATTTCCTCCGGACCGGAAACGACGAGGCCTAGGTTCAACCCCTCATGCGGAATGTGCGATGGCGAGGAATCGCCGAGGCCGCCGACCGTGGTGATCTCGGGTCCGGCCGCGAGATAGCGAGGGCCGGGAAAGCGCCCCTGGTTGATGAATTTCTTGGCCACGACATCGAGGCGCGGCTTGGCGGCGGCGGCACCGCGGCCGGCGGTGAAGCCGGCGTCCAGCACCAGCTTGGCCATCTCCATGGTGACCAGCATGTGCTCCTCGACCTCCATCATCTGGATGGGGTCGATGCCGGGCGCATTGTTCCAGGACAGATGCAGGTGCGCGTCGATCATGCCGGGCATCAGCGTCGCGCCCATGCCGTCGATCACCGTTGCGCCACCGCTGTAGGAGGAGGACGACGAACCGTAGCGGGACGAGCCCTTGGTGATCTGCTTGATGCGGTTGCCCTGCACCAGCACCTCGCCGGTATAGGGATATTCACCCGTGGCATCGAGCACGCGCACATTGGTGAACAGCGTGCCGCCCGAACCGTTTCCGTTCCAGCTGTCGTCTGCCATCACAAGCCTCCCAACTTGCCGAGCGCACGAGTTCTACGCTCGATCAAAATTCCTCACCTATCAACCCGTCTCAAAAAATCGACCAGCTTCTGGCTGCTTTCGCGCGGGCTCTCCACCGTCGCCCAGTGTCCGCACCGATCGAGCGAAGAGAATACGGCTCCCTTGATCCTGTCGGCAAGCGCCTGTGCGACGCCGGGCGGATTGACGGTATCGGCATCGCCGGTGACCAGCAGCGTCGGCGCCGAGATTTTCCTGGCATCGACCGCCGTCGCCTTCGCCAACGCCTCGCAGGTGCGGGCATAGGATTCAGGATCCTGCCTGGTGATCGATTCCCGCACGAAGGCGACGGCCGCCGCGGAGGTCTCCCTTGTGTGCGCGGAAATCGCGTTGGCGACGATCTGGTCGGCTATCTCAGACATGCCGCCCGAACGCGCCAGCCGGGCGCGGTTGCCAAGACCCTGGCGTGTTGCTTCCGCCGGCTCGGCCAGAGCGCCGAACAGCGTCAGCGACCTGACCAGCGCGGGCTGCGTGGCGGCGATCTGCTGGCACACGATGGTGCCCATCGAATGGCCGACGAAGTGCGCGCCACCGACCCCCATGCCAGCCATGGCACGGATGACGGCCTCGCTCATCCCTTCAATGGTGAGCGGCTCGATCGGGCGCGGCGAACGGCCCGAGCCCGGCAGGTCGAGCCGGATGACACGGTGGCCAGACAGGGCCGCCATCTGCGGCTGGTACATGTTGGACGTGCCGCCGAGACCATGGATCATCACGACGGCGGCACCCTCGCCGACGGTTTCGGCGACCACATTGCCAACTGTCACGGTGGTCATGGCGCGTGCTCCGCGAAGCGGTTTTCCAGCGTGCCGATGCCGTCGATCTCGATACGCACGACGTCGCCGGCTTTCAGGTATTTCGGCGGATCGAAGCCGATACCGACGCCGACCGGCGTGCCGGTGGCGATGATGTCACCGGGCTTCAGCGTGATGCCCTGCGACAGCGTGGCGATGATGGTCGGGATGTCGAAGATCAGCAGCGCGATGCGGGAATCCTGGCGCAGATCCTCGTTGACGAAACACCTGATGCCGGCGGTCGCAAGGTCGAGTTCGTCCCTGGTCACCGCCCATGGGCCCATCGGGCAGAACGTGTCCTGAGACTTGCCGATCAGCCATTGGCTGTACTTGCCTTGCAGGTCGCGCGCGGTGACATCGTTGACGATGGTGTAGCCCCAGACATGGTCGAGCGCGTTCTCCTTGGAGATGCCGCGCCCACCCTTGCCGATGATGACGGCCAGTTCGGCTTCGTAATCGATGGCCGTCGAGACGGAGGGATCGATCAGCACGCTGGCATGGTTGGCGACCACCGATTCAGGCACTTTGGAAAAGATGATCGGGTGCTTGGGGATCGCGCCGGCACCGGCGCTGGAATCGAAGCCCGAGCGGGCGAACTCATGCGCGTGCTCGTGATAGTTCTTGCCAACGCAGAAAATGTTGCGGCGCGGCTGCGGGATCGGCGCCTCGACCTCCACCTGCGCCAAGGGGATCGGCGACAAGGTCCGGGGAATACCCGCGCCATTGCGCTCGATCAGCGCAAGGATTCCCGAACGCGCCTGCTCGACAGGAAAATCGAAAGGTGCGACCGTCTGGGCGTCGAGATCGACAAGGCCAACGCGACGTTCGCCTGCGATCGAGAAAGTCGCGACCCGCATCCAGTTCCTCCCTGAACCAATATTGAGCCAATTCTTCGCTCTTTTGTTACACGCTAGCGCCGATTGGTTTAGGCCGCAAGGGGGAATCTGAACTGAGCATACCGAAAAGAATTCGTGGCGAGCCCGCAAACGGCACGCTAGCATGAACCAGCCCGGCGATGGACTGTGATGCCGGAAGCTGCTATCAATGGTTTAATATTGGATCAGATAAAAGCGACCCAAATGCCGAAGCTTGTCGCCAGCGACATCGCCACCGCGCTGAAGAAGCGAATATCTTCCGGCGAGTGGGTCGAGAATGGCCGCATCCCGCCGGAGCGCGACCTGGCGAGCGAATTCGGCGTGGCGCGCAACACGATGCGGCGCGCCGTGTCCTTCCTCGAGGATGATGGCACCGTGGTGCGCCATGTCGGGCGCGGCACCTTCCTGACCGCCGCCAATCCGGCCTCGATGGCGGCCGTCGTCGGCCGGATGGAGGGCACCAGCCCTGCCGACATGATGGAGATCAGGCAATTGCTGGAACCGGCCGCGGCCTCCTTCGCCGCCACCAACGCCAGCGCCATGGAACTCAACGCCGTGCGCGAGGCGCACAGGATCGCCTCGGAATCGCAGGACATGCCGACCTTCGAGCACTGGGACGCGGAGTTTCACCACCGCATCTTCGCCTGCTCGCGCAACGAGTTCCTGAAAGAGATCCACAATCTGATGCGCATCCTGCGCAATCAGGCGCCGTGGTTCGAGATGAAGAAGCGCTCCTTTTCGGAGGAACGCCGCTCCATCTATTGCGAGGAGCATCAGGCGGTTCTCGACGCGCTGCTGCGCCGCGATCCGGAGAGCGCCAGCCAAGCCATGCTGGCGCATCTCAAGACCGTCCAGCGCAATCTGCTGGGACGGTAGAGCGGAATCCCGAAAAGCGGGAACCGGTTTTCGGGAAAGATCACGCTCCGGCACGGGGTCCAGGACCGGAAAGGCGTGAGGGCCACGCCTCCCCGGCACCAGATATCACTCGCCGCGCATCGTCGCCTGGAAGGTCGGCAGATGCTTCTTTTGCGCTTCCAGCATGCGCTCGCGGTAGACGCCGTAGATGACGTCGGTGTCGTGCAGCGTCACGCCGGCAATGGTCGGCGAGGCAAAGACCGGCAGTTCGATGCCGCGCTTGGCGAGCTGCTCGGCGGTGCGCGCGATCAGCTCGTGGGCCATGATCATGGCGAGCACGGTCGAGGAGCCGGAGACCGGACGGCTCCAGCCCTCGACCGGGACGATCGCGTCCTCGATCGGCGAGCAGGTGTCGATGACGAGGTCGGCGGCATCGGCCAGCCGCTTGCCGGAGGAATGCGTGGCAGGCTTGTCGAGATTGTTCTTGCTGGTGACGGCGACGACGAAGATACCGCGCTTCTTGGCATAGAGGGCGGTGTCGATGCCGGACGCGTTGCGGCCGCTATGGCCGAAGATGATGATGGAATCGCCCTTGTTGAGCGGCTGATGGTCGAGGAATTTCTCGGCGTATTTCTCGGTCCGCTCCAGCCACAGCAATTCGCGCACGCCGCCGGCGCCCAGCACATTGTGCCACATCACGCGCGGGTCGGTCAGCGGATTGAAGCCGACATAGCTGCCGTAGCGCGGGAACACCTCCTGCACCGGCAGCACCGAATGGCCGGAACCGAAGAGATGGACGAGGCCGCCCCCTTGCAGCGAGTCGGCGAAGCGGCTGGCCGCCTGGCCGAAGGCCTCTTCGTTGGTTTTCGCGGCCTTGTCGATGAGAGCGGCAAGGCGATGGATATAGAGATCGGACACGTGGATACTCCTGTTTTCAAGTGTCTGCCTGGGAGGGTGGATCAGCTTCGCGGGTTCAGCGGCACGCGTCCGGCGCGCAGCGTCGAGCGGATTTCGTAGCGGTCGCCGCGCATGATGGAGACGGTGAATTCGAACGGGCCGCGCTCGTCGGTGGTGATGCGCTCGACGATGAAGGCGGGACTGCCGGCGGGCAGGTCGAGCAACTCGGCATCGGCGGCGCCGACGGCGCCGACGCGGTAGTTTTCCCGTGCCGCCACCGGCACGATGCCGTAATGGCGCTCCAGCGCCTCGTAGAGCGAGCCCTGCAGCAAGCCTGCGTCGAGGAAACCCGGGACGCGCGCGGCGGAAAGCTGTGCCGTCTGGATGCCGATCGGCTCGCTGTTGCCGAGCCGCAGGCGCCGGATGCGCACGACCGGGTCGCCCTCCTCGATCTCCAGCGCGCCGGCGGCCGCCGCATTGGCCGTGGTCAGGCTGCAATCGAGCAGCCGCGAGCCGGCGACGACGCCCATATTGCCCATTTCCTGGGTGAAGCTGGTCAGTTCGCGCGTTCCCGCCACGAGCGTGGTGGAGCGCACGAAGGTGCCGCGGCCGTGCTCGCGGCGCAGCAGGCCGCCTTCCTCCAGATTGCGCAAGGCGTGGCGCAGCGTGATGCGGCTGACGCCGAACAGGGCACACAGGCGATCCTCCGCCGGGATCTGGTCGCCGGTCGCCCACTCGCCGCTCTTGACGATGGCGCGGATCGCTTCCTCCACCTGGTACCAGAGCGGTTCGGGTCGTCTGCGGTCCGGTTGCTGAAAGCTCGCCTGGCTCATCGCACCTGTCTCCACTTTTCTCCCGCGCGGCCGGCCAGTGCCGCGCCGGCAAGCCCCGCCCCCGCGCCGAAGCGGCCGGACCGGATCTCAACGCCGCGCAAATGCGACGGCAGTTGGCGCCGCAGCGCCGCCAGCAATGGCGGCCGCATCACGTCGAGCGCCTCGGCCAGTCCTCCCGACACCAGCACCGCCTGCGGATCGAGCAGCGCCACCGCGCCGGCAAGCGCGGTGCCGAGCTGGCGCGCTGGCACTTCGAGCAAGGTCAGCGCGGCCAGTTCGCCGGCATGTGCCGCCGCGATCAGCTGGCGGCCGCCGGCGAGCCCGATCCGGCCGGCAAGCGCGTCGAGCGCCCGGCCCGAAGCCATCCGCTCCAGCCAGCCGCTGCGCTCCTCGCCATCGTCCTTGATGTCGGCGCAGGCCCAGCCGAAGGAACAGGCGCCGCCCTGCGCACCGGCAACGATGCGGCCATTGGCCAGCACTGCGGAGCCGATGCCGGTGCCGATCGCCAGCAGGATCGCGTCGGACATGCCTTTCGCGCTGCCTTCGACGGCTTCGGCCAGCAACGCGATCTGCGCGTCATTGCCGAGCGCGATGGGCAGGTCCGGAAACAGGGCCTGGAGATCGACGCCGTCGAGGAAAGGCAGGTTCGGAATCCAGCGGCAGACAGGGCCCTCGACCAGGCCCGGCACCGCGATGCCGAGCGCATCGACCGTTCCGGCCTCCGCGCGTAGAGCGTTGATGCGGGCAACGAAGGCGTCGAGGCCGGCTGGAGCCGGCTCCCGGTTCGGCATTTCCAGGGCAGCGATGTCGCCGGTGAAGATAGCGGCGCGCAGATTGGTGCCGCCGAGATCGATGGCCAGAACCCGCGTCATCGGCTGGATCCTTTGCCGGCCGGCGGCGCGAACAGGCCGCTGCCGGCGTTCCAGGAATGCGAAGCCGCCGCGAAAGCCTGGGCGTGGCGCGTGCCACGCAGGCAGCCGCGCAACCGGTAGAGCGCGCTGTAATAGTCGACATAGGGAAAGCTGCTCAGCCCCCGCGCCAGCTCGTACTCCCGAACCGCCTCGGTCCAGGCATCGAAACCATCACTGACATCGACGAGATGCTCGGGGCGGAAGCCGTCATCATCTTCCCAGTTTTCGCCGAACAGCAGCAGGGACGGCGTGTGCGCGGCGTGGTCGCGGGCAATGGTCGGCAGAGCGGCGAAGAAGATGCCTGTCTGCGTCAGATGGGCGGCGGCACGATGGTCCTTGTGCCAGCTGCCATGCCAGTGGGTTATGACCACCTCCGGTTTCAGCTCGCGGACGACATCGCAGACCTTCAACGCCGTCTCGTCGTCGGAAGGCAGGAAGGCGTCATGCAGGCCGAGGCTTCGCAGCGTCACTCCAAGGCGCCCGGCCGCCCTGCCCGCTTCCTCTTCCTTCTGCACGCAGTAATGCGCGGGGACGAGACAGGGATGGCCCTGCTCGCCCATGGTCAGATGCAGGAAGGTGACCGAGGCGCCGCGCTTGACGGCAGCGGCCGCAAGCGGTCCCGCGATGACCTCGGCATCGAAGGCATGCGCGCCGACGACCAGGATGGAGCTTGCGGCGTAGACCTTGTCCTCGATCATTTCATGCCTCCCTGGGCGCCGACGCCCTCGCGAATCTGGCGGGCGAGCAGACAATACATGATCAGGATCGGCGCCATGGAGATGGCCAGCGAGGCGAAGACCAGGCCCCAGTCGGTACGGAACTGGCCGACGAAGACGCTGATCGCCAGCGGCACGGTCTTGTAGCGGTCGTCGAAGATGAAGATCAGCGGGAAGAAGAAATCGTTCCAGACGGCGATGGCCGTGAAGATGGCGACGATCGACACCGCCGGCTTCACCATGGGCAGGATGATCTGGAACAGGATACGGACTTCGCCGGCGCCGTCCATGCGCGCCGCCTCGTCGAGCTCGGAGGGCAGCACGCGCATGAAATTGGCGAAGATGAAGACGGCGAAGGGAATGCGGATGGCCGAGTAGACCAGGATCAGCCCGGTCAGCGAATCCAGGAGGCCAAGATTGCGCATCAGCGTGAACAATTCGACCGATGCCAGCCGGATCGGCAGCATGATGCCGGACAGGAAAAGGCCGAGCATGATGGCATTCCAGCCGAGCCGGTAGCGGCTGAGGGGATAGGCGGCCATGGCCGAGACGACGATGGTCAGGGTGACGGCACCGCCGGTGACGATCAGGCTGTTCAAGAAGTTGTGGCCGAGATCGGCGCGCGTCCAGGCGTTGACGAAATTGTCGAAGGCAAAGCGCGCCGGCAGGCCGAGCCGGTTGTCGTAGATCTCGGCGGTGGTCTTGAAGCAGGAGACAACGAGAATGTAGAGCGGCAAGAGCACCGCCGCCGTCCACACGACCAGCACGATCCAGCCCGGCAGCCGGGCAAGCTGCCGCGACAGGGCGGGCCTGTTGGGGATTGCCAGCGCGCTCATAGCTGCACCGTGCGGCGGTCGAAGAAGCGCAGCATCAGCAGCGTGCCGATGCTCAGGATCAGGAACAGCATAGTGCCCAGCGCCAGCGCCAGGCCAATGTCGGTGATGCCGACGGCGCCCTCCGCGCCGAAGGCGAGCCGGTAGAAATAAGTCACCAGCGTGTCGGTCGCGTAGCTCGGATTGCCCTGCACGCCCTGCATGACATAGACGATGTCGAACTGGTTGAAGGTGTTGATGAAGGACAGCGTGGTCAGCGTGCCCAGCGCCGGCATCAGCAACGGCAGCGCAACGGAGAACAGCATGCGCGCATTGCCGGCACCGTCGAGCCTGGCGGCCTCGAAGATCTGGCCCGATATCTGGCGCAGGCCCGCCGTGTAGATCAGCACCGGCAGGCCCATCCAGTTCCAGGCGTCGACGGCGATCAGCACCCAGAGCGCGGTGTGGCTGTTGCCGAGCACGGTCAGGCTGCCCTGGTGCAGGCCGAGCCCGTTGAGCGCCCATTCGACAACGCCGCCCGGCGCCAGCAGCAGGCGCCAGAGCGCGCCGACGATGACCGGGCTCAGCACCGCCGGGAAGAAGAACACCGACTGGAAGAAGGCTGCTCCCCTGTCGCGCAGGAACAGCAGCCAGGCGAACAGGAGCCCGATGCCATTCTGGAAGAGCATGATGCCGAAGAACCAGGAGGCGTTGTGCCACAGCGCGCCGTAGAGCCTGGCATCGCTTGGGAAAACGAAGAGACGGGCAAAATTCGACAGGCCGGCGAATTCGCCCATGCGCAGCCCCTTCCAGAGGAAGAAGCTGCCCCACAGCGACATCGCCAGGGGATAGAGGACGAAGAGCGCGTAGACCGCCAGCGCCGGCAGGATGAAAAGCACGGCCATGCGCTGCTGCGTGCGCTTCAGGCTGCTTGTGCGGCTGAGGTTGGCCATGCGGTGTTCTGTCCGGCGAAGGGCCGGCCGCGATGCGGCCGGCCCGGGCTTGCTACTGCTTGGGCTTGAACCAGGTGGCGACGGCGGCCTGCATGTCGGCCGCCAGCTTCTCCGGCGCGATGTTGCCTTCGACCATGTCGATGATTTCCGACTGCAGCACCGAGGAGGCGGTGGGCGACTGCCAGCGGAAGCCGACCAGCGTCAGGTAGGGCGTCGAGTTCTTCGACATCTCCATCATCTCGGCCAGCACCGGATCCTTCACCGTCACGTCGGTGCGCGCCGGCGGCCAGCCGAGTTCGTCGGCGAACATCTGCGCGAATTCGGCCGAGGCCATGAAGTTCAATACCTTGGTGGCGGCTTCCTTGTTGGCGCTCTCCGAGACGAGGCCATAGGAACCATCCGAAAAGGCCGAGGTGTAGACCTTCGCGCCGGCGTCATCGCCGGGGAACGGGAAGATCGAGAATTTCAGCTTCGGGTTCTGCGCCTTGAAGCTGCCGTTCTCGAACGAGCCGCCGAGGAACATCGCCGCCTTGCCGCCGATGAACTGCTGCGTGGCGGTGGTGTAGTCGATGCCGGCGAAGCCGTCCGGGAAATAAGGCTTCAGTTCGGCGAAGCGTTTCAGCGCCGCGACATAGCGCGGGTCCTCGAAAGTCGCTTTGCCCGTCATCATCTCGTCGTAGAAATCAGGACCGTAAACGGTCGGGCCGACGACGCCGACGCCGATCTCCAGCTCCCAGGCCGAACCGTTGGCGCCGCCGGTGGCGATCGGCGTGATGCCGGCCGCCTTCAGCTTGTCGCAGGCGGTGACGAAATCCTTGTAGGTCTTCGGAATGCCGATGCCTTGCGCCGCGAAGATATCCTGGTTGTAGAAGACGCCCATCATCGGCACCGAATAGGGCACGCCGTAGACCTTGCCGTCGGTGCGGCCGCGCGCGCCGCCAAGGGCGGCGTCCGGCATGTTCTTCAGTTCCGGCACGCTGTCGTCGAGCACGTCGAGATAGCCTGCATCGACGAAAGGCTGCAATTCGCCATAGGCCTTGAGCTGGGCGATGTCAGGTCCGCGCCCGCCACGCAGCGCCGTGCTCAGCCGGTTCTGGTAGTCGGCATCGGGCGTGAACTGGATGTTGACCTTGATGCCCGGGTTCTTGGCTTCGAAGGCATCGAAGATGCGGCGCATCGCGGCCTCGTCCTCGGTGCGCCAACTCCACAGCGTCACCGTGCTGTCGGCCCTTGCAGGCAAGGTTGTGAAGGCCCCGGCGAAAGCAGCGGCCAGGCCGCCGATCAGGCCAAGCGCCGCGCGACGGTGAAGTGAAAGCATGCTCATTGCCAGTCTCCCATTGTTTTCTGTGCTTGGCGTCCCGCGCCGCGTCGGCGTGGCGGGAGAGTCATTCGCTCGGAATAGTCATTATAACGACATAGCAGCATTCGCAATAGGTCTGATGCGACTCCAGAGTGGCGACAGCAGGGGAGAAGCGGCAGCTGAAAGTGTATAAAATATTGTTTTTCAACGATAAATCCTTCTGTCTCGACGAATGAAGAAATCTGAAATCCTTCTATAGGACGGATTTTCTCCAACAGGCCCTTGCGCCATCACCTGAACTTGTCATAACGTCATTGTGATCGATAGGCCCGAGGGAGGATGAGGAATGTCGTTTGCCTGGACTTCGAAACTGGCGTTGGCCGCGAGCCTTGCCATCCTGCCCGTCACGAGTTGGGCGCAAGCGGTCAACATTTCCTACCTGACTCACTGGTCGCCCGAGACCGTCGCGCTGCTGGAAGCCGCCGCGAAGGATTATGCCAAGACCAATCCGGATGTGAGCGTGACCGTGCGCGCCGTCCCCTTCGGCGATCTTCTGACCACGCTTCGCTCCCAGGGCGGCGGTTCGGACGGTCCTACGATCGGCGGCATCTACGACCTATGGCTGCCGGAGCTTGCCCGTGACAAGCTGGTCGCTCCAGCTCCCGACGCTGTCGCCTCGGAGGTGAAAGCCTCATGGCCGGCGGGTGTCGCCAGCGCGGCCTCGGTCGGCGGCAAGCTCTACGGCATTCCCAACGAGATCGACGTCTACGCGCTGAACTACAACAAGGCGCTGTTCAAGCAGGCCGGCATCGCGGCGGCGCCGAAGACCTGGGACGAGTTCAAGGACGCGGCGAAGAAACTGACCAACAAGGACGCCGGCCAGCAGGGGTTCGGCATGATCAACAGCTGGGCCGCCGGCGTCGTCCACCCCTTCGCCTCGCTGCTGGTTTCCAATGGCGGCGAGCTGGTCAGGGACGGCAAGCCGGCGCTCGACAGCAAGCAGGCCGGCGAGACCTTCGAGCTCTACGAGGAGCTCATCAAGTCCGGAGCCAGCGTGCCGGCCATGGCCACGGCCGACGCCAACACCACGGGCCCCTTCCTCGACAATTTCGTCTCCGGCAAGACCGGCATGATCATCATGGCCAACTGGTGGGAGAGCGCGCTGAGGACCGGCATGGGCGACAAGTTCGCCGACATCGCCACGGCGCCGATCCCGGTCGGCCCGAGCGGCGACAAGCCGCATTCGATCTCCTATTCCTGGATGACGGTGGTCAACGCCAATGCGGGAGAAGCCGAGCAGAAAGCCGCCTGGGATTTCCTCGCCTGGCTGAACAATCCGAAGTCCGGCAAGAACGGTGCTTCCGCCATGTCGGACATATTGATGTCGATGGGCATCCTGCCCTCGCGCACCTCCGACATCGAGGCGCACAAGGACAAGCTCGGCTCGGACTTCCTGTCGGGCTATGTCAGCGTGCTCGCCGACGCCAAGCCCTTCCCGGTCGTGCCGGGCGGACAGGAATTCTCCGAATCCCTGCAGCAGACGCTCGAGGCGTTGCAGTATGGCCAGGTCTCGGCCAAGGATGTGCAGGCGACGGCGCAGGCCGACGCCACTTCGATCCTGGAGCGCGCCGCCAAATAATGATTCAGAGGTACCGTGCCTCGGCGGGCATCATGCTGGCGCCCGCCGTGACGCTGATCGGCATCTTCATCCTTGTGCCGATGATGCTCACAGTCTGGCTGTCCTTCCAGGACTGGTCGACGCAGACGCCGTTTGCCAGCGCCTCGTTCATCGGGCTCGACAATTTCCGCGAGATCTTCGGGCCGACCTCGATCGGGCGCGACTTCAAGGCAGCGCTCGCCAACACCGCCATCTACACCGCGCTTTCCGTAGTCCTCATCCTGCCGCTGTCGGTGGCGTTCGGGCTGATGGTCTACCAGCATGACGTGCCCGGCGGCACCGCGCTACGCACCGCGCTGTTCTCCACCTACATGGTGCCGATGATTGCGGTCGCCCTGGTCTGGTCGAAGCTCTACGCGCCCGGAGAAGGGCCGCTCAACCAGATGCTCGGCATCATCGGCATCGGCCCACAGCCCTTTCTGTCGTCGCCGCGCTCGGCGCTGATCTCGATCGTCTTCCTCAACGTCTGGCAACAGGTCGGCTATTTCACCGTGCTGGCGATCGCCGGGCTGACGCAGATCCCCGGCAGCCTCTACGAGGCAGCCAAGCTTGACGGCGCCAACCGCTTCGAGCAGTTCCGCTTCATCACCCTGCCGCTGATGCGGCGCACGCTTTTGTTCAGTGCCGTCATCGCCATCATCAATGCGGTGCAGGTGTTCGAGCCGGTAGCATTGATCACGCAAGGCGGGCCGGTCGGCTCGACCAGTGTGCTGACCTACCACATCCGCCGCGTCGGCATCGAGCGCGCGCAGGGCGGGCTGGGCTCGGCCATGGCCGTCATGCTGATGCTGTCCTTGATCGTCGTGGTCTGCGCGCTGTTCGCGCTCGCCAACCGGAAGGACCAGGAATGAGCGCCGGCAAGCTTTCAGGTTCATCGAGCCGCCTGCAGCGCAGGCGTCCATCCGGGCGCAAGGCGTTGCTCGCCACGCTGATGCTGGTCGTGGCCGTCGCCTCGGCCTTCCCGCTGGTTTGGATGGTGCTCTCCAGTCTCAAGACGCCGGCCGAGAGCATGCAGGTGCCGCCGGTCTGGATACCGCACACGCCGAGCCTCGATGCCTATGAGAAGGTGTCAAGCGTGGTTAATGTAGGCCGCTCGATGTGGAACTCCCTGGTCATCGCCTCGATCACCACCGCAGGCATCCTGATCACCAGCATGATGGCAGGCTACGCCTTCGCCAAATACCACTTCCCGGGCCGCTCGCTTCTGTTCTCGGCGCTGATCGCCACCATGTTCCTGCCGCCGATCGTGACGCTGATCCCGCTCTACCGCCTGGTCGGTTCCATCGGCCTCAATGCCAGCCTCGCCGGCATCATCGTGCCCAACCTCGCCAACGCCTTCGGCATCTTCCTGATGCGGCAGTTCATAGCGGGCGTTCCGGACGATCTGATCGACGCCGCCCGCATGGACGGGGCGTCCGAACTGCTGATCCTCTACAAGATCGTGGCGCCCAGCGTCGCTCCGGCCATCGCGGCGCTGGCGCTGTTCGCCTTCGTCTATCACTGGAACAGCTATCTGTGGCCGCTCACCGTGCTGCAGGGCAATGCCGACGCCTATCCGATCGTCATCAGCCTCAGCCGTCTGCTCAGCTACAACAGGGGTGCGATGAATACCGGCCTGGTGATGGCCGGCGCCACGCTGGCCGTTCTGCCGCCGCTCATCCTCTTCGTCTTCCTTCAGCGCTTCTTCGTCGATTCCATCGTCGGCTCGGCGATCAAGGGATAGAGCAATTCCGGGAAGAGTGTCGCGCGGTTTTCCCTAGGGAAGTGCGTCATCGAATGAAACCCTACCAGGGCAGGCCGACATAATTCTCGGCGAGCGCCGTCGAGGCCGCGCGCGACTGCACGAGATAGTCGAGCTCGGCCTCCTGGATGCGCTGGCCGAAGTCGCCCGTATCGGGGAAGCGGTGCAGCATGGTGGTCATCCACCAGGAAAAACGCACAGCCTTCCACACCCGCGCCAGCGCCTTGCCGGAATAGGCGTCGATGCCGGCCGGTGATTTCTCGGCGTAGAAGTCATGCAGGCCGGTGAAGAGATAGCGCACGTCGCTGGCGGCGAGGTTGAGGCCCTTGGCGCCGGTCGGCGGCACAATATGGGCGGCGTCGCCGACCAGGAACAGCCGGCCGAAGCGCATGGGCTCGGCGACGAAGGAACGCAGCGGCGCGATGGACTTCTCGAAGGAGGGCCCGGTGGTGACGCTTGCCGCTATCCGCTCCGGCAAGCGGCGGCGCAGTTCGTCCCAGAAGCGGTCGTCGGACCAAGCCTCGACACGGTCGTCCTGCGGGCACTGGACATAGTAGCGGCTGCGATGCGTCGAGCGCATCGAGCACAGCGCAAAGCCGCGCTCGTGGTTGGCGTAGACCAGCTCATGATCGGCGGGCGGCACCTCAGCCAGGACGCCCAGCCAGCCGAACGGATACTGCCGCTCGAAGGTCTTCAGCGCGCCGTCCGGAACGGATTTGCGGCTGACGCCATGATAGCCGTCGCAACCGGCGATGAAGTCGCAATCGACCCGGTGCGTGACGCCGTCCTTCTCGTAGGTGACGAACGGGTCGATGCCGTCGAAATCGTGCAGCGCGACATTGTCCGCTTCGTAAATCGTGGTCAGGCCGGCCGCATCGCGCCTGTCCATGAGATCATGGGTGACCTCGGTCTGGCCGTAGACGGTGACATGCCTGCCGCCGGTGAGCCCATCGAGGTCGATACGATGAAGCCTGTCCTTGAACGCCAGTGAAAAGCCGGCATGCGGCAGACCTTCGGCATGCAGCCTCGCCGCCGCCCCCGCCTGCTCGAGCAGTTCGACCGTGCCCTGCTCCAGCACCCCTGCCCGCACGCGGCCCAGCACATGCTCGCGGCTCGAGCGTTCCAGGATGATCGTCTCGACGCCGATGCCGGCCAGAAGCTGCCCGAGCAGCAGGCCGGAGGGCCCGGACCCGATGATGGCGACCTGCGTGCGCATCAGTGCCCCAGGCTCTCGATCTGCCCGGCAAGTTCGGCCGCGAGCCGCAGCGCGGCGGCGGTTGCCACCACCATCTGCGGCAACAGCAGCCATTCCAGCGTCCAGGCAGCACCGGAGCGTTCCTGCTCATGTATGAGCGCCTGGTGCATGCCGGAGAGTTGCGCGGCGTTGAAACGGGCAAGCGCCACCAGCGCCTCGGCCTTCACCGGGTTCTGCTTGTGCGGCATGGCCGATGAGCCGCCGCCGCCGGAAAGCGCGATGTCGGTGCCGCCCTGTGCCATCAGCGCGATGTCCTGGCCGAATTTGCCGAGACTGCCAGTTACCAATGACAGCCAACCGGCGAAGTCCGCGAGCGCATCGCGCTGGCTCTGCCATTGCGGCGCGTCGGCGAGGCCGAGTTTTGCGGCAAGCGCGGCGCGCACCGCTGGCCCCTTGCCGCCCTGCTTTTCCAGCGTGCCGGCGGCACCGCCGAATTGCACGACAAGCAGGCGCGAGGATTGTTCCGACAGCCTCTCCTGGTGCCGCTGCAGTGGCGCCCGCCACGATGTCACGCGATCCGAAACCTTGATCGGAATAGCCGGCTGCATGCGTGTCATGCCGGTCAGCGCCCTGTCCCCGAAGTGCTCTTCAAGCGAGGTAAGGCGAATGATGGTCTCGGTCAGCAGCAGGCTGACGTGCTCGACGGTCGCTTTCAGCCGAAGCACAAGGCTCGTGTCGATAACGTCCTGGCTGGTCGCGCCAAAGTGCACCTTGTCGCCGTGCGGTTCGCCGACCGCCACCCTGATCTGCCGCACCAGTTCCGGAACCGCGACGCCGTCCTTGGCGACGCCTGCCCTGAGCAAGGCGGTGTCCGGCCGGAACGAGGCCAGTGCCGTCACGATCGCTGCCGCGGCATCCCTGGCGATGATCCCGTTCTGGGCCTCCGCCTCCGCCAGCGCGCTCTCGAATTCAAGCATTGCATCGATTTCCGCCTCGACGGAGAAATGCCTCGATGCCTCCTCGTCGCCGAGGAGGGCCGAAAGCAGTGGATGATCGAAGGGTGATACGGTCATGTCACGGATCTCCTAGCTGTCGAAGAAGACCGTTTCCTTCTCCCCTTGGAGATGGACGTCGAAAATGTAGGTGTCGCCCTGGCGTTCGGCGATCAGCGTCGGCACACGGATACGGTGCTCGATGCGCGCTAGGATCGGATCCTCGGCATTGGCCTTTTCCTCATCCGAGAAATAGAGCCGCGTATGCAAACCGAGATTGATGCCGCGCGCAACGATCCACAACGTGATGTGCGGCGCCATCAGGCGGCCATCGGCTAAAGGCACACGGCCCGGCTTGATCGTCTCGAAGGCACAGACGCCCGTTTCCATATCGGTCGGGCAGCGGCCCCAGCCGAAAAAGTTCGGATCGGCCGCACCGCGCATCTCCGCCGGCGAGTTGTAAAGCCCGTCGGCATCCGCCTGCCAGATTTCGATCAGCGCGTCCCTGAGCGGCGAGCCGGTGCCGTCGAATACCCGGATCTTGAGACCGATGCGCTCGCCTTTCGTCTTGTCGTTGACCATGGTCGCACCGAGATCGGTGGCATAGACGCCGCCGATGCCACAAAAATTCGGCGTCAACCCGATATGGACGTAAGGTCCCGCGGTCTGCGAAGGGCTCTCCTTCAACCGGTCGAGCGACTGGGCCATCAATTGCCCTCCAGCCTGTTTTCGAACAGCGAGGAGCGGCGTCCGCGCAGCACGATGTCGAACTTGTAGGCAAGCGCATCCATCGGGATCGTCGCCTGCGTATCGAGGATCGCCGTCAGCGCTTCGATGGCCGCCCTGTCGGCGATGCCGCGCACGATCGGGCATTTCCAGATCAGCGGGTCGCCCTCGAAATACATCTGCGTGATCAGCCGCTGGGCGAAACCATGGCCGAACACCGAGAAATGGATATGCGCCGGGCGCCAGTCGTTGGGCCCGTTCGGCCAGGGATAAGGCCCGGGCTTGACGGTGCGGAACGCATAGAAACCGCCCTCGCCCGTGATGGTGCGGCCGCAGCCGCCGAAATTCGGGTCGAGCGGGGCAAGGTAGCCGTCCTTCTTGTGACGGTAGCGGCCGCCGGCATTGGCCTGCCAGAATTCGACGAGCACGCCGGACACGCCGACGCCACGCTCGTCGAGCACGCGCCCGTGGACGATGATGCGCTCGCCGATGGCACTTTCGCCCGGCCTGGCGAAATTGTGGATCAGATCGTTGTCGAGTTCGCCGAGCATCGCATGGCCGAAGACCGGGCCGGATATTTCCGACAGTGTGTTGTCGAACGACAGCAAAGCCTTCTGCGGCGAGCGCAGCACCGAACTCTTGTAGCCTGGCGTCAGCGCGGGCGGATGCCACGTCCGGTCGCGCTGGAAGAAGGCTCCGGTTTCGGGCGTCCGGTTGGAACCGGGATCAGAGGACATCCTTTGCTCCGTCCATTTCCGAAAACACCTCCTTGGCAACCCTGAAGGCGCTATTGGCCGCCGGCACGCCGGCATAGATTGCGACATGCAGGAAAGCTTCGCGAATGTCTTCGCGAGACGCACCCGTGTTGACCGTGGCGCGCAAATGCAGGGCCAGTTCCTCATGATGGCCAAGTGCTGCCAGCAGCGCCAGCGTGATCATCGAGCGCTCGCGCTTGCTGATGCCGGGACGTGCCCAAACAGTTCCCCACGCGGCCTCCGTGATCATTTCCTGGAAGGGCTGGTCGAAATCGGTGGCGGAGACCTCGGCCCGGTCGACATGCGGGTCGCCAAGCACGGAGCGCCGTACCGCGACGCCGGTGCGGTATCTGGTTGCGTTGGCGGGGACTTCATCCATGGGTTTCTGCTCCAGGGGAAAGCGATGCGAGGAAATCGCGGATCAGGGCGACGAGCGCCTCGGGCTGCTCGATACAGGGAATATGTCCGGCGCCGCGGATGATCTCGAAGCGGGCGCCGGGAATGAGGCCTGCCAGCGAGCGGACGAGATCCGGAGGCGTGGAGCCGTCCTGGTCGCCGACCACGCAAAGCGTCGGCACGGCGATATGGGTCGCGCTCACGGTGAAATCGGCATCGCGGACCGCCATGCAGCTGCCGATATAGCCTGACAGTTCCTGCCTGGTCAGCATGGTTCGGCAGCCGGCAAGGTCGGCCGCGCGGCCGGCATGAAAATCGGGCGTGAACCACACCTTCATCACGCCGTCGGCGATTGCCTCGATGCCGTCGCGCCCGACGGTCGCGATGCGGGCATTCCAGCTCTCGGCCGTCCCGATCCTGTGGGCCGTGTCGCTCAGGACGAGCGCCTCCACGATCTCAGGCCGGCGCGCATAGAGCCGCTGCGCGACCATGCCGCCGATCGAGAGGCCCACCAGCACGACCCTGCCCAAACCGAAATGGTCGATCAGGGCGCTCAGATCGTCGGCGTGATCGTCGATGGAGCGCACGCCGCTGCCCGTGCCGGACAGGCCATGGCCACGCTTGTCGTAGAGCAGCAGGGGCCGCTCGCCCGCCAGCCGCGCCACAACATCGTCCCAGATGCGGAAGTCAGTGCCGAGGGAATTGATTAAAACAAGCGGAACCGCCTTGCCGTTCGCATCGACATATCGGTGGTGCAGCGTGATGCCGCCAAGGGTGACGAATGACACGGTTATCGGTCCTCCAACTCCACATTGCACAAGGCATTTGGTTGGGTAAAATGATATTTTCGCCAGTTTCATTAACTCTGGGGTTATCAAAATCATGTCCGAGAGCCGAATCCGGTTCCGTCACCTGCAGGCATTCCTCGAGGTCGCACGGCAGGGAAGCGTGGCTCGCGCTGCCGATTTTCTCCATGTCAGTGCGCCGGCGGTGACCAAGACCCTGCGCGAACTGGAAGAGGCCCTAGGGGTCGCGGTCGTCGAACGCGACGGGCGCGGCATCCGCGTCACCAGGCTTGGCGAGATTTTTCTGGACCATGCCGGTTCGGCGATCACAGCGCTGAAGCGCGGCATCGATTCCGTGCGCCAGGACGGCGCCATCAACCGGCATCCGATCCGCATCGGCGCGCTGCCGACGGTGTCGGCCAAGGTCATGCCGCAGGCCATGAGCCTGTTCCTCAAGGAAAACACCGGCGCGGCGATCAAGATCGTCACCGGCGAAAATGCCGTATTGCTCGAACAATTGCGCACCGGCGCGCTCGATCTCGTGGTCGGGCGGCTGGCGGCGCCCGAGAACATGACCGGCTTCTTCTTCGAGCACCTCTATTCCGAGCAGGTGCTGTTCGTGGTGCGGGCGGGACATCCATTGCTGGAGCCTGGCGCCGACATCTTCGCCAGGCTCGACGAATTCCCGGTGCTGATGCCGACCCGGGAATCCGTCATCCGGCCCTTTGTCGACCGCCTGTTCATAACCAACGGCATGACCGCGCCCGCAACCGAAATCGAGACCGTCTCGGATTCCTTCGGCCGCTCCTTCATGCGACAGAGCAACGCGGTGTGGATCATTTCAGCCGGGGTGGTGGCGAACGAGATCGCGAGCGGCGCCTTCGTCGCCCTGCCGGTCGACACCGAAGAAACCAAGGGGCCGGTCGGCCTGACGATGCGCACCGACACCGCACCCTCGCCGGCCTTCTCCATCCTGTTGCAGACGGTCCGCGAGGCGGCGCGGCAAGGCGGCTGATCCACTAACCCCAGGGTTAATAAAACACCGCAAAATATCATTTTACCGAACCAAATCGCTGGTGCACTGTGGCCGCAGAGGAGATTGGAGGGAGGAAAGCATGACCCATTCTATCGGCAGCAAATACAGTGCCCGCGGCATTTCGCGACGCCAGTTCATCGCCACCTCGGTCGCCGGCGGCACCGCGCTCGCGCTTGGCGGCCGCAAGGCTTTCGCGGCCGGCGATACACTGAAGGTCGGCTTCGTCAGTCCGCGCACCGGGCCGTTGGCCGGCTTCGGCCAGACCGACGGCTACGTGCTCGACCTCGCCCGCAAGGCGCTGGCCAACGGCATCCAGCTCGGCGGCAAGACATACAATGTCGAGATCCTCGACCAGGACACCCAGTCCGATCCGTCACGCGCCGGCCAGCTCGCCAAGGACCTGATCAACAACCAGGCCATCGACCTGATGCTGGCCGTGTCCACGCCGGAGGTGATCAATCCGGTGGCCGACGCCTGCGAAGCCGCCGGCGTGCCCTGCCTGTCGACCGTCATGCCCTGGGAGGCCTGGTATTTCGGCCGTGGCGCCAAGCCGGGCGCGCCCTCGCCGTTCAAGTGGACCTATCATTTCGGCTTCGGCGTCGGCGAATTCTTCAAGACCTACATTTCGCAATGGAACCTGATCGAGACCAACAAGAAGGTCGGCGTCATGTATCCCAACGACGCCGACGGCAACGCCATCCGCGCCAATCTGGCGCCGCTGCTGGCCAAGCAGGGCTTTACGATCGTCGATCCGGGCGCTTACGAAACCGGCACCACCGACTATTCCTCGCAGATCGCGCTGTTCAAGCAGGAAGGCGTCGAGATCTTCAATTCCTTCCCGATCCCGCCTGATTTCGCGGCTTTCTGGCGGCAAGCGGCACAGCAGGGGCTGATCAAGCAGATCAAGATCTGCCAGGTCGCCAAGACCGGCCTGTTCCCCTCGGACATCGAAGCGCTCGGCGATCTCGGCATGAAGATTTCCAGCGCCGCGTACTGGCACAAGGCCTTCCCTTACAAGTCGCCGCTGACCGGTGTCTCGGGCACCGAGCTCGCCGATGGTTATGAGGCGGCGAGCGGCAAGCAATGGACGCAGCAGCTCGGCGCCTCCATGTCGCTTCTCGACGCCGGCTTCGAGGCGCTGAAGGCAAGCGCCGACGCCAAGGACAAGGCCTCGGTCGCCAAGGCGCTGAGCACCCTCAAGACCGAAACGATGATCGGCAAGGTCGACTTCACCAGCGGCCCGGTGGCCAATGTCTCGCCAGGTCCCATCATCGGCACGCAATGGGTGGCAGCCAAGGAAGGCAGCAAATTCCCGCTCGACTACGTCGTGACCGAGAACGCCACCGACCCGAAAGTGCCGGTCGAGGCCAAGCTTCAGCCGTATAACGGCTGACGGACCGGCGACGGAGATCGCACCGTGACCAGCCCAACCGACGCCGCGATCCTCAGCGCCGCCGGCGTCCACAAGCGTTTCGGCGCGCTTGTGGTGCTGGACGATATCGACTTCGCCATGGGCGAGGACGAGGCGGTCGGCATCGTCGGCCCGAACGGCGCCGGCAAGACCACGCTGCTCAGCGTGCTTTCCGGCGCATTCCCGCCGAGCTCCGGCAGCATCGCCTTCAAGGGCGATGACGTGACCGCGCTGCCCGCGACGCAGCGCTGCCGGCTTGGGCTGGTGCGCACGCATCAGGTCCCGAAACCGTTCGGCGGCATGACCACGTTCGAGAACGTCTTCGTCGCCGCCTCGCATGGCGCGGGTCTTGGCCGCGACGAGGCCTATGAGGAAGCGCTGGGCTCGCTGAAACTGTGCGGCATGATTGGCGTCGCCAACCGGCGCGCCGAGACGCTCGGCCTGCTCGATCGCAAACGCCTGGAGCTGGCGCGGGCGCTGGCGGCGCGCCCGACGCTGCTTTTGCTGGACGAGATCGGCGGCGGCTTGACCGATGGCGAGGCGAGCGAGCTCGTCGGCACCATCAAGGAATTGCGCCGCCGCAAGATCGGCATCGTCTGGATCGAGCACATCGTGCATATCCTCCTGCAAGTGGCGGAGCGGCTGATCTGCATGGATGCGGGGAAGATCATCGCCGACGGCGAGCCACGGGCGGTCATGGCCGATCCGCAGGTGATCCGCGCCTATCTCGGCGGAGGCCCGAAATGAGCTTTCTGGCGGTCGAGGACCTGGTCGTGCGGCATGGCCTGCTGCAGGCGGTGCGCGGCGTGACATTCAGCGTTGGGCGCGGCGAGACCCTGGCGCTGGTCGGCGCCAATGGCGCCGGCAAGACGACGCTTCTCAGGGCAATCGCCGGCGCACACCTGCCTTCCGCCGGCCGCGTTATGCTGGACGGCGCCGACCTCACCGGCGTGCCGTCGCACCGGCGCGTCGCCATGGGCATCGCGCTTGTGCCCGAGGGACGAAAGCTGTTCGTGCGCATGAGCGTCGAGGAAAACCTGCTGCTCGGCAAGACCGCCGGGCGGCCGGGCGACTGGAGCGTCGACAAGGTGCTCGAGATGTTCCCGAACCTGAAGCCGCGCCGACACGCCAGGACAGGCCATCTCTCGGGCGGTGAACAACAGGCGACGGCGATCGGCCGGGCGCTGATGAGCAATCCTGACGTGCTGCTGCTCGACGAGGTGTCGCTCGGCCTGTCGCCACTGATCGTCGACCGCGTCTATGCCGCGCTGCAAGGCCTCATCAATTCCGGAACCACCATCATCCTGGTCGAGCAGGATCTCAACCGCGCACTCTCGGTCTCCGACAAGGTGATCTGCATGCTGGAAGGCAGGGTAGCGCTCGCGGCGGACAGCCGGAGCGTTTCGCGCGACGAGGTGACGAAAGCCTATTTCGGCCTGCACAGGCAGAAGGCCGAACCGGCATGAGCAACCAGATCATCCAGGGCGTGCTACTCGGCGGCTACTACGCGCTCATCGCCTGCGGCCTGTCCTTCATGTTCTCGGTGATGCGCATCATCAACCTCGCCCATGGCAGCCTGGCCGTGCTGTCGGCTTATGCGCTGTGGTGGCTGGCCTCCCGCTTCCACATTCCGCCCTTTGCCGGGCTGCTCATCGTGCTGCCGCTGATGGCTGCGATCGGCTGGGCGCTGCAGCGCTTCCTGCTGGAGCGAAGCGCGCGGGGCGGCGCCCTGTTGCCGATCCTCACCACATTCGGCCTCGCCATCGTCATCGACAACATGCTGTTCGAGCAGTTTGGCGCCGACACGCGCTCGCTGGCGCCGTTCATCGGCAGCCTTTCCTACGATTCCTGGGAATGGCCGGGCAGCATCTATGTCGGCAAGCTGGCGGTCATCATCTTTCTCATCGCCGTCGCGCTGCTTGGCGGGCTGCAACTGTTTCTCAGCCGCACCGGGCTCGGCCGAGCGATACGCGCCACGTCGGAGGACCCCGACACGTCAGGCCTGGTGGGTGTCGACGCGCGCCGCGCCAACGCCGTCGCCGCGGCCATCGCCATGGTTACGGTCGGGCTGGCCGGCGCGTTTCTCGGCATGCGCGCCACCTTCGATCCCTATGCCGGCGCGCCGCAATTGCTGTTTGCCTTCGAGGCCGCCGTCATCGGCGGGGCCGGGTCACTGTGGGGCACGCTGATCGGCGGCATCGTGCTGGCGCTGGCCCAGACGCTCGGCGCCCAGGTGCACCCGCAAGGTTTCCTGATCGGCGGCCACGCCGCGTTCCTCATCGTGCTGTTCGTGCGGCTGTCGATGTCCGGCTTCAGCCTGCGTGGACTTCTCCATCGGCCTTCGCGGAGCGCCTCATGAGTGCTGCTTCGACCACGCCCATCATCGAGCGCGGCACGGCGACATCGCGCATTGCCGCCATTGCCGTGGCCGTCATCATCGCGTTGCTGGCGATCGCTCCGCAATTCCTTTCCGCCGGTGTCGTCGACCGCATGACGACGCTGTTCATCTACGTGATCCTGGCCGCCATGTGGAACGCACTGGCCGGCTTCGGCGGGCTGGTCTCGGTCGGGCAGCAGGTGTTCTTCGGGCTCGGCGCCTATTTCGCCATCCGCCTCGCCGATGCGGGCCTCAACCCGTTCGTGGCGCTGTTTGCCTCCGCCATCATCGTCGGCCTGGTCTCGTGGCCGCTCTCGCTGGTCATGCTGCGCCTCAAGAACGGCGAGTTCGCCATCGGCATGTGGGTGATCGCGGCCCTGACGCATCTGCTGGTCAATCTCGACCGGCTTGTGCAGGGCGAAACCGGCACCTCGCTGATCTCGCTCAACGTCTACGATGCCGGCACCCGGCGGGTGACGATATACTGGCTGGCGCTGGCCTCGATGACCGCGCTGCTCGCCATACTGTTTGGCCTGCTGCGCGGCAGCACGGGCGCCGCCATCCGCGCCATCCGTGACAATGAGGACGCCGCCGCCTCGGTCGGTGTGCGCGTCACCGGCACCAAGCGGCTCCTGTTCGTGCTCGCCGCCTTCGGCATCGGCGTTGCCGGCGCGCTGTGGCTGGCGACATCGATCACCTTCCAGCCGAAGACCTACTTCAACGTGCAGTGGACCGCCTACATGATCTTCATGGTGCTGGTCGGCGGCATCGGCACATTCGAAGGCGCCATTCTGGGAGCCGTCGTATTCTTCCTCATCGAGACATGGTTCGGCGGTACCGGCGTCTGGTACCTCGTCGGCCTTGGCGCCGCGGCCGTGCTGTTCTCGCTCTTCCTGCCGCGCGGCCTGTGGGGGACGATCGAGGAACGCTTCGGGCTGCGCCTGCTGCCGGTCGGCTATCGCGTAAGGCTTGCCGAGGATGCGGCGGATCCGGCCGGCAACGGCGTGCACCCAGAGATGACGACAACAAATCGGGAGACGGCATGACCATGCTTTTCGGCAAGACGATCCTCATTACCGGCGTCGCCTCCGGCATCGGTGCGCGCACGGCCGAACTCGCCGGCCAGCTTGGCGCCGACGTGATCGGCGTCGATGTGCGCGAGCCGGCCGCACCGGCCGGCAGCTTCGTCAAGGCCGATATTTCCTCGAAGGCGGGCGTCGACGATCTCGTGGCGCGCCTGCCGCACCGCATCGATGCGTTGTGCAATGTCGCCGGGCTCTCCGGCAATACGGGAGCGGTGTCGACGCTGGCCGTCAATTTCTTCGGGCTGCGGGCCCTTTCGGAGGGCCTGGCGCCAAAGCTCCGCGAGGGCGGCGCCATCATCAATGTCGCCTCGATCGCCGGCTATGGCTGGCGTGCCAATCTCAACCGCGCCGCCTCGATGGCGAGCATCGAAGGCTTTCCCGATGTCGCCAAGGTCGTTGCGGAGCACGCGGTGAAGAACGAGGAAGGCTATCCCGTCTCCAAGGAACTGCTGCTTTTGTGGACAATGCGCGCCGCGCATCAGGATCAGTTCAAGAGCCGGGGCATCCGCGTCAATGCCGTCAGCCCCGGCCCGGTCGAAACGCCGATCCTGAAGCAGTTCCGCACCGTGCTTGGCGACGCGCGTGTCGACAGCGACATCGCCAGGGTCGGGCGCGCGGGCACATCGGGAGATATCGCCCCGGTCGTGCTGTTCCTGTGCTCCGACGGCGCGCGCTGGATCAACGGCGCCAACGTGCCGGTTGACGGCGGCCTCGAAGCATCGATCAATGCCGAAGTGCTCGGCTTCTAAAATGCAATCTGCAACGCTCCAGCGGGAGTGAGGGAGAAACCCATGGACATCGGACTTCTGATCGACGGCGACGAACGGGCGGCCACCGGCAAGGCCTCCTACGAGCGGCTCGATCCCTTCACCGGCAAGCTTGCGACCCGCGCCGCCGCGGCCAGCATCGCCGACGCCAACGTGGCGGCCGAAGCGGCTGCAGCAGCCTTCCCCGCCTGGTCGAAGACCGGCCCCGGCGAGCGCCGCACGCTGCTCCTGAAGGCAGCCGATGTGATGGCCTCGAAGGTCGGTGAATTCACCAGGCTGATGATGGAGGAGACCGGCGCGACAGGTCCCTGGGCCGGCTTCAACGTCATGCTGGCGGCCAACATGCTGCGCGAAGCGGCGGCGATGACGACGCAGATTTCGGGCGAGGTCATCCCGTCCGACAAGCCGGGAACGCTCGCCATGGCGATCCGCCAGCCGGCCGGCGTTTGCCTGGGCATCGCGCCATGGAATGCGCCGGTCATCCTCGGCACGCGGGCCGTGGCGATGCCGATCGCCTGCGGCAACACGGTGGTGCTGAAAGCCTCCGAACTATGCCCCGGCACACACCGGCTGATCGGCCAAGCGCTGGTCGAGGCCGGCCTGCCCAAGGGCGTCATCAATGTCGTCACCAACGATCCCAGGGATGCCGCAGCGATCGTCGAGACGCTGGTCGCGCACCCCTCGGTCAAGCGCGTCAACTTCACAGGTTCGACCAAGGTCGGCCGGATCATCGCCGAGCTCGCCGGCCGGCACCTGAAGCCGGCGCTGCTGGAACTCGGCGGCAAGGCGCCGCTGATCGTGCTCGACGACGCCGACATCGATGCGGCGGTCAATGCGGCGACCTTCGGCGCCTTCATGCACCAGGGCCAGATCTGCATGTCGACGGAGCGCCTCATTGTCGATGAGGCGATCGCCGACGAGTTTGTCGCCAAGCTCGCGGCCCGCGCCTCGCAACTGCCGGCGGGCGATCCGCGCGGACATGTCGTGCTGGGCTCGCTGATCAGCAGCCAGGCCGCCGACAAGATGGAAGAACTGGTCACCGATGCCGTCGCCAAGGGTGCCAGGCTTGCCGCCGGCGGCAAGCGCAGCGGCACGGTGGTCGAGGCGACGCTGCTCGATCATGTGACGCCGGCGATGCGCGTCTATTCGGAAGAATCCTTCGGACCGGTCAAGCCGGTGATCCGCGTCAAGGGAGAAGACGAGGCCGTGCGCGTCGCCAACGACACCGAGTACGGCCTCTCGTCAGCCGTGTTCAGCCGCGACATCCGCCGCGCCATGGCGGTCGCCGCCCGCATCCAGTCCGGCATCTGCCACATTAACGGGCCGACGGTCGGCGACGAGGCGCAGATGCCGTTCGGCGGCGTCAAGGGATCGGGTTACGGCCGCTTCGGCGGCAAGGCCTCGATCGCCGAGTTCACCGACCTGCGCTGGGTGACGATCGAGGATCCCGGCCAGCATTATCCGTTCTGAACCGGCTTCCTGCGACGGCCGGCAAATGAGATCAGATATCCAATGACGGTTTGAAGCGAACGCTGGCGGATCGCGTTTGACCGGGCGCCAGCACGATGCTTCCGGTCCTGGTCGTCTTGTCGTCCATCCGGTTGAAGGCGTCGGTAATGTTGCTGACCGGCTCGGCGCAAAAGAACGGCTCATTTGGCGGCGTGTAGAGTACGAGGAAGTCGAGCGGCGCCTCGGCCTCGATGTCCAGTCGCCTTCCCTGTTCGGGCCAGGCGATCCGGGCGCGGCGCTTCCATCCGGTGAAAACCGTGTCGAAATTCACCTCCGGCACGTCAACGCCGATGGACGGGTCGGCCCCGGCCAGCGGCAGGACGTGCCGGGTGGGCAGGACATCCGCATCGGTTTCCCACATGCCTGATACCTGCGCCTGGACGTGCGTCCACGGCGTCGACGGGAAATAAGGATGCAGGCCGAAGCCGGCCGGCATAGGCGCGCCTGAGAGATTGCGTATCGAAATGGTGATGCACAGGCTGTCATCAGCCAGCGAGATTGCCTGTTCGGCCTCATAACTCCACGGCCAGGAATCGGCGATATGGCGATAGCGCAAGACGACGGCGCTGGCTTCCTGCCGCGCGATTGTCCATGGCCTGCGCCAGCCATGGCCATGTTCATGGTGCGGATCGTCAGGTCGGCTGGGCAGTTCGATGGCGCGCCCGGCAAATTCGAAGCGGCCACCCCTTATGCGATTGGAATAGGGAACGAGCGGGAAGCAGGCCATGGCGCTCGCGTCGCAACGGTCGATCGCCGCCTGATCCGCCGGGCGCAGCCAATCCAGGGCAGCGCCGTCATGCAGCCAACGATACGACGCCACGGCACCGCCGGCAGCGGGAGCCACCTCAACGGCCGCGATGCCGTCGCTGATCGAAACCAGTTCGGTGCGTGGCTTGGCCATCGCAGCGGAATTCTTTGTCATCGGCACGTCCCCCTCCCTTGACTCCGACCACCATAGCGATAAGACATATCATATGAATAGTATGAAGAATAAAAAATCCTTCAGCACGGCCCGGACGTCGAGGGTTACCGTGGCTGTATCCAGCGGCTCGACCGCGCTGCATGCAACTGTCGTCGAGCAGATCGGCCTGCGTATCGTCCAAGGCGACTTCCTGCCTGGCGAGGCGCTGCCCAACGCCGATGATTCCAGCGAAATGCTGGGAGTGAGCCGCACGGTGCTGCGTGAGGCGCTGAAGGTGCTGGCCGGCAAGGGGCTGGTCGAATCGCGGCCGAAGACGGGCACGCGGGTGCGTCCACGCGCCGACTGGAATTTCCTCGACCCCGATGTCCTGTCCTGGCGCTATGCCGCCGGCGTCAGCACCGAGGATGTCCGCGCCCTGTTCGAATTGCGCCGCGCCATCGAGCCGATGTCGGCCGCGCTTGCCGCGAAACGCGCGACGCCCGAGCAGATTGCCGAGATCAATGCCGCGCTGACCGAGATGGAAGCGGTTGTCGATGACGGGGACCGCTTCGCCAAACCGGACCTCGTGTTCCACCAGACCATCCTGCGGATGACCGGCAACGAGTTGATCGGCTCTCTGGCGGCCCTGGTCGAAACGGCGCTGGTGATGAGCTTCCGGCTCTCCAACGACAATCCGGAAGGGCAACGTCATTCGCTGCCGCTGCATCGCGAAGTTGCCGAGAAGATCGCCAGCGGCGACGCTGCCGGTGCGCAGAAGGCGCTTCTGGTGCTCATAGACAATGCGGAGGACGACGTGCGCCGCAGCGTCGAGAACCGCAACAAGCGCCGCCAGGACCGGGATCAGACATCGTGACCGAGAAAAGACGCAAACTGCGGTCCGAATCCTGGTTCGGCGGTGAAGGCAAGAACGCCTTCATGCACCGCAGCTGGATGAAGAACCAGGGCATTCCCGCCGACGCCTTCGACGGGCGCCCGGTGATCGGCATCTGCAACACCTGGTCGGAACTGACCCCGTGCAACGCGCATCTGCGGGCGCTCGCCGATCACGTCAAGCGCGGTGTCTACGAAGCCGGCGGCCTGCCGCTGGAGTTTCCGGTGATGTCGCTCGGCGAAAGCAACATGCGCCCGACGGCCATGCTGTTCCGCAACCTGGCCAGCATGGATGTCGAGGAATCGATCCGCGGCAACCCGATCGACGGCGTCATCTTGCTGGTCGGCTGCGACAAGACCACGCCGGCGCTGATGATGGGCGCGGCCTCCTGCAACCTGCCGACCATCACCGTCTCGGGCGGGCCGATGCTCAACGGCAAGTTCCGCGGACAGGATATCGGCTCGGGAACGCATGTGTGGAAATTCGCCGAGGAGGTGAAGGCCGGACGCATGCCGGTCGCCGACTTCCTCGCCGCAGAACAGGGACAGAGCCGGTCGGCCGGCAGTTGCATGACGATGGGCACGGCCTCGACAATGGCCAGCATGGTCGAGGCGCTCGGCATCGGCATGCCCGACAATGCCGCGATCCCGGCCGTGGATTCGCGTCGCGGCGTACTTGCCCAGATGGCGGGGCGCCAGATCGTCAACCTGGTCCATCGCGACGTGACGATTTCACAGATCCTCACCAAGCAGGCCTTCGAGAACGCCATCCGCGTCAATGGCGCTATCGGCGGCTCGACCAATGCGGTGCTGCATCTGATCGCCATCGCCAACCGGGTCGGCGTCGATCTCAGCCTCGACGACTGGGACCGTCTCGGCCGCGATGTTCCGACCATCGTCGACCTGATGCCGTCGGGCCGGTTCCTGATGGAAGATTTCTACTATGCCGGGGGGCTGGCTGCGGTCATGGCGTCGCTTGATGAAGTGGGGCTTCTTCATCGCGACGTCATGACCGTCAGCGACAAGACCATCGGAGAGTTGATCGACGGCGCCCCCAATTACAATCGCGAAGTCATCCGGCCGCTGAGCGAACCGCTGACCAAGGAGGGCGGCATCTCGATCCTGCGCGGCAATCTGGCGCCCAACGGGGCGGTCATCAAGCCGTCGGCGGCAACGCCCGAGCTTATGCAGCATCGCGGCAAGGCCGTCGTCTTCGAGAACATCGAACATTACTACGCCCGCATCGACGATCCAGACCTGGACATCGACGCATCGTCGGTGATGGTGCTGAAGAACTGCGGGCCGCGCGGCTATCCCGGCATGGCAGAGGTCGGCAACATGCCGCTGCCGGCGAAGCTGCTCAAACAGGGCGTCTCCGACATGGTGCGCATTTCGGATGCGCGCATGAGCGGCACCGCCTACGGCACCGTGGTGCTGCATGTGGCGCCGGAGGCCGCGGCCGGCGGCGCGCTTGCTTTGGTGCGTGACGGCGACCTCATCGAGCTCGATGTCGCAGGCCGCCGCCTGGAGCTCCTGGTGTCGGACGAAGAACTGGCGATCCGCCGCCGCGACTGGAAGCCGCCGGCGCCACCCGAAGGTGGCTACCAGAGCCTCTATGTCGAGCGGGTGCTGCAGGCCGACAAGGGCTGCGATTTCGACTTTCTCGTCGGCCGGCGCGATGCCGGCATTCCCCGGCACTCGCATTAGGAGGCGCGCGATGACGGATCAGACCGGCGGCTACGCAACCTATCCCAGCCTCAAGGGCCGCAGCGTGTTCATCACCGGCGGCGGCAGCGGCATCGGCGAAAGCCTGGTGCGCCATTTCTGCGCGCAAGGCAGCCGCGTCGCCTTTGTCGACCTGGCGCAGGAGCCTTCACAACGCCTCGTCGATGCGATCGCGGCCGAGGGCCATGCCGCGCCCTTGTTCATCCCGTGCGACCTGCGCGACGTGGACGAGCTGCGCGCGGCCACTGAAAAAGCAGCGCTCCACAACGGCCCTATCCAGGCGCTCTGCAACAATGCCGGCAATGACGATCGTCACCAGACAAAGGATGTTACCGCCGCCTATTGGGATGACCGCATGGCGGTCAACCTGCGCCACCAGTTCTTCGCGGCGCAGGCGGTGCGCCCGCAGATGAGCGCGCTGGGCGGCGGTTCGATCATCAATTTCGGCTCCATCACCTGGATGGTCGGCGATCCGGACTGCCCGGCCTATGTCACGGCCAAGGCGGCGGTCTATGGCATGACGCGGGCACTGGCCCGCGAACTCGGTCCCGAGCGCATCCGCGTCAACTGCATGGTGCCGGGCTGGGTGATGACCGAGCGCCAGGTGCGGCTGTGGCTGAACCCGGCCGGCGAACGCCAGATCGCGGAAAGGCAGTGCCTGCCGGACCGGCTGCAACCCTCCGATATCGCGCGCATGGCTCTGTTTCTCGCCGCCGACGACAGCCTGATGTGCACGAGCCAGCAATTCATCGTCGATGCGGGCTGGGTGTGACCCGCAGGACTTCAAGGGAAGAAGGGTATTTCATGCGTCTCGTTCAGTACACAACGCCCGATGGCGGCAGGCGTGTCGGCCGTGTCTCAGACGATGGCAATCACCTGCATCCACTGGACAACACCGGCACGGTGCTGGAACTCGCCGAAGCCGCGATCGCGCAAGGCACGTCCATTGCGTCACTGGTCGAGCAGCGCACGGGCGCGGCTACTATGAACTATGACGAATTGCTGCGCGAAGGCCGCGTGCTCGCCCCCGTTGATCATCCCGAGCCGGCGCGCTTCCTGGTCACGGGTACCGGCCTGACCCACACGGGAAGCGCGGCCGCGCGAAACCAGATGCATGTGCTGACGCATGGCGAAGGTGGGGACGAATCCGATTCCTTGAAAATCTTCCGCATGGGGTTGGAGGGCGGCAAGCCCGGCGCCGGCAAGATCGGCATCCAGCCCGAATGGTTCTTCAAGGGCGTCGGCACCTGCGTGGTGGCGCCCGGCGCCGATCTGCCCATGCCCGCCTTCGCGAAGGCGGGGGCCGAGGAAGCCGAGATCGTCGGGCTTTATCTCAACGGGCCGGACGGCCATCCCCATCGCATCGGCTACGCGCTCGGAAACGAGTATTCCGACCATGTCACCGAGGGCGAGAACTACCTCTATCTCGCCCATTCCAAGCTTCGCTCCTGCTCGATCGGCCCCGAATTGCTGGTTGGCGACCTGCCGAACGAAGTGCGCGGCCATTCCCGCATCCTGCGCAACGGCGCCGTCGTGTGGGAGCAGGAATTCCTCTCCGGCGAGGCCCACATGTCGCACTCGGTCGCCAATCTCGAGCACTTCCACTTCCGCTACCCGATGCACCGCCGGGCGGGCGACCTGCACGCCTATTTCTTCGGCGCGGCGGTGATGAGCTACGCCTCCGGCATCAAGACGGCTGCCGGCGACGAGTATGAAATCCAGGCACGGACATTCGGCAAGCCCCTGCGCAACCGGATGGTGGCGGTGCCGGACGAGGGACTTGTCACCGTCACCCAACTGTGACGGCAGGGGTCCCGCAGAATGCGGTCCATCAGAACGAAAATGGGAGATCAAAAATGGGACTGAAGAGAGCATTTCTAAAACTTGCGGCAATCGGGCTCGGCATCGGCCTGATGACGTCGGCGGCGCTGGCCGCGAACCTTCGCGTGCTGGCCTGGGACGGCTATGCCGACCCGGACTGGGTGAAGGACTTCACCGCGGCGACCGGCATCGGCGTCGATGTCGTCTTCATCGGCAGCGATGACGAGATCTGGGCCAAGATCAAGGGCAGCGAAGGCCAGGACTTCGACGTCTTCGCCGTCAACACCGCGCAGCTGCAGCGCTACATCAAGGCCGACCTCGTCGCGCCGATCGACATCACGAAGCTGCCGAACCAGAAGGAAGTACTGCCGCGTTTCCGCGACCTGTCGCAGGTCAGCGGCGACACCAAGGACGGCAAGGTGTACGGTATTCCGTTCTGCTTCGATTCCATCGGCCTGATCTACGACACCGACAAGGTCAAGCCGGCGCCGACCTCGATGTCCGTCCTCTGGGATCCGGCCTACAAGGGCAAGATCCTGGCCTATGACAATGGCGAGCATAACTTCTCGTTCACCGCGCTCACCCTCGGCTACAAGGATCCCTTCAACCTCAGCGCCGAGCAGATGGCGGCGGTCAAGGCCAAGCTGGTCGAGCTCAAGCGCAATGTGCTGAGCTTCTACACAACGGCCGACGAAGCGCAGCAGATCTACCAGAACAACGATGTCGCGCTGATCTGGGCCAACTACGGCCAGCAGCAGGTCAAGGCCCTGCAGAAGATCGGCGCCCATGTCGCCTATATCAATCCCAGCGAAGGCGCGCTCGCCTGGCTCGACAACTGGGTCATCTCCAAGGGCGTGCGCGACAACGCGGCCGCCGAAAAGTGGATCGACTTCATGCTGACCAAGAAGGTCAGCGGCGAGCTTTCCGAGCGCACCGGCTTTGGGAACACCGTGGTCGAGTCGAGCAGCGCCGGCAGCAACGACAAGCTGGTCTGGCTCAACAATGTCGAGGACCCGCTGAAGCGCTCGGACATGTGGAACGAGATCAAGGCTACGCCCTGATCTTCATCTGACGGTTTCGAAGGACCGGCGGTCCGGACGTTCCGGACCGCCGAAGCGTATGCGAGAATATCCCATGAGCCAGAATACCGACCTGCTGACGCTGCGGTCCGTTTCGAAATCCTACGGCAAGGTGCCGGTGCTGCACGGCATCGACCTTTCGATCCGTGACGGCGAATTCCTGACCGTCCTGGGACCATCGGGTTCGGGCAAAACCACGGTGCTGCGGCTGATCGGCGGTCTGGAGCCGCTGTCCTCGGGCGAGATTCGCCTCGATGGCCACGACATCAGCCGCATGCCGATCAACCGGCGGCCCTTCAACACCGTTTTCCAGGATTATGCGCTGTTCCCGCACATGACCGTTTCCGGCAATGTCGGCTACGGCCTGTCGGTGCGTCATATCAAGCGCAAGGAGATCGCAAGCCGGGTCGCGAAGGCGCTTGATCTGGTGCAGCTCGGCCGTTTCGCCGACCGGTTTCCGGCTCAGCTTTCCGGCGGCCAGCGCCAGCGTGTGGCACTTGCCCGGGCGCTGATCTGCCAGCCACGGCTGATCCTGCTCGACGAACCGCTTGCCGCGCTCGATCTCGAACTGCGCCGGCAGATGCAGGAGTTCCTGAAATCCATCCAGCGCGAGATCAAGACCACCTTCCTGTTCGTCACCCACGACCAGGAGGAAGCCATCGGCATGGCCGACCGGATCTGCGTCATGCAGGCCGGCCATATCCGCCAGCTCGGCACGCCGCACGAGCTTTACTACCGGCCGAATTGCGAGTTCGTCGCGCGCTTCTTCGGCGAGAACAATCTGGTGGCCGGCAAGCTCGGAACCGTGCAGGGCGAACAGCGTTCCATCGAGACCGCGCTGGGACGGCTGGTCTGCTCGGTCAGTGACCAGCCTCACCTCAAGGCAGCGCCGGATGGCGCCGGCGCCTTCGCGGCGTTCCGTCCCGAAGCCTTGCGCCTCGCGGATACCAGAGATAGCGACAACCACTTTGGCGGCACCATCGCCGATCTGGCTTTCGCCGGCTCGTCCACCGT
The DNA here is from genome assembly GCF_005503535.1 of Mesorhizobium comanense. Taxonomy (GTDB): domain Bacteria; phylum Pseudomonadota; class Alphaproteobacteria; order Rhizobiales; family Rhizobiaceae; genus Mesorhizobium; species Mesorhizobium comanense. The sequence continues at coordinate 92,721 of NZ_SCNN01000011.1, forward strand.
CGCCACGATCACGGCCGGCCCGGACAGCGCGGCACAACGCCTGCGGCTTCGCATGCCGAGCCGGATCGACGGCAGCGCGCTCAAATCCGGCGAGCCGGTCTCGCTCTCTTTCGCGCCGCATGAAGGCCATCTGGTGCTGGCATGAGAAGCGCCGCCTCCATGCAGGCCGGGGAAAGGCGATTGTCGCTGCTGGTGACGGTGCTGGCTTACGCCATGCCGGTGATCTTCGTGCTGGTGCCGCTGGCGATCTTCCTCGTCTACAGTTTCTTCAGCGTCGACCAGGGCACGATCGTCTATGCGCCGACGCTCGGCAATTACATCAGGTTCTTCACCGACCCGATCTTCCTGCCGGTGTTCTGGAACACCATCATCCTGTGTCTGTCGGTCGCGGTGATCTGCATCCTGCTTGCCTATCCCACGGCGTATTTTCTAACCACGCTCAAGGGCCGTTGGCGCTACGCGCTGTTGATGCTGCTGCTGGTGCCGCTGTTGATGAGCTACGTCATCAAGATCTATGCCATCCGCAGCATCCTCGGCCTCAACGGTTTCCTCAACAAGGCGCTGGTGGCGCTCGGCATTCTGGACCAGCCGTCGACGCTTTTCGTTTTCAACATGAACGCCATCCTGCTGACGCTGACGCTGCTGCTGATCCCCTTCGCCATCCTGCCGATCTTCCTGTCGCTGGAGCGCATTCCGCAGACCTTGCTGCGCGCCTCCGACGACCTTGGCGCGAGCGGGCTGCAGACGTTCCTGCGCATCACCTTGCCGCTCAGCCTGCCCGGCGTCGCCTCGGCGGCGAGCTTCGTCTTCGTGCTGGCGATCGGCGACTTCCTGACGCCGCAGATGGTGGGCGGCATCAGCGGCTTCACCTTCGGCCGCATCCTCTACAGCCAATTCGGAACCGCCTATAACTGGCCCTTCGGCGCAGCACTTTCGGTGGCGCTTGCCATCGTCGTGATCCTGGCCATCCTCATCGGCGAGCGCTTCGGGCGCAACCGGGGATCCTCGGTATGAGCACCCTGCCCCGCTTTTCCACGATCTTCCTGGCGGCCATCACGACACTGGTCGCGGCACTGCTCTACAGTCCGCTCTTCGTGCCGATCGTGTCGTCCTTCTTTCCTCTTTCGCAAGGCAATGTCGACTGGTCGTCGCCGACCCTCTCGACCTATGTGTCGCTGGCTCAAAACCACGACATACTGGCGGCCCTTCGCACCACGCTGATCGTCGGCCTGTGCACGGTCGTGCTCTCCGTGGTCAGCGGAACGCTGCTGGCGCTCTACTATCACGGCCGCCGCGCTGGACGCTCCTTCCTGCAGTTCATCATCTTCCTGCCGTTCCTGATGCCGCCGATCATCAGCGGCCTGGCGCTGCTGATCTTCTTTCGCGAAATCGGCCTTGAGCGCTCGCTGCTGACCGTCGTCATCGGCCATACGGTGTTCGTGCTGGCGATCGTCTACCGCACGGTGCTGACGCGGCTGCAGTCGATGAGCCGCACGCTGGTCGAAGCCTCCTACGACCTAGGCGCCACCGGTTGGCAGACATTCTGGCGCATCATCCTGCCCAACCTGTCGAGCGCGATGGTCGGCGGCGCCATCCTGGCCTTCGCGCTGTCTTTCGACGAGACCATGATCACCATCCTGGTCACCGGCACGCAAAGCACGCTGCCGGTCAGGCTGTGGGCGATGATGCGGCTCGGCTTCTCACCGGACATCAACGCGCTCGTGGCGCTGATCCTGATGTTCACGGTGCTGCTTTGCGTGCTCGCCGCCCGTTTTCTCATCCCAAGGCAGATGGCGGCGGAACGGAGCTGAGCTACCGGACGCCTGTCATCTTGCGAGGCCTGTTGGATCGAGGTCGAAGACACGCCCGCGGTTGAGGATGTTCTTCGGGTCGAGCGCCGCCTTCAACCGCCGCATCGTGGCGATTTCCGCATCGCCTCGCACCAGATGCAGCCACTTTTTCTTGTCGAGGCCGATGCCATGCTCGGCCGAAACGCCGCCTCCGGCGGCGGCCACGCCGCGATAGATGATGCCGTATGCCGCCTCGGGATCGGCGGTGAGGACCTGGTAATGCAGATTGCCGTCGCCGAGATGGCCGAAGACATAGATTTCCGCGGATCGATCGACGGCGTGGATGGCAGCGTCAGCTTCGCGCAGGAAAGCTCCCATGCGCGCCAGCGGAATGCTGATGTCGACGCCGACAAGGCCCTTCATTGCAAACAGGATACGGTTGGCATCCTCGCGCACGTCCCACAAGGCACGAAACTCGCGCGGCGACTGCGAGACGACGACATCATCGACGACCCCGTCCTCGACCGCCTGCATCAGAACCTCGGCAAAGCGCTCGCTGTCGCGTTCGGGCTCGTTGCCCTGGATCTCGGCCAGGACATAGACGGGTGAGCCGGTAGGCAATGGTGCTGACATGGCCATGCTTGCCACCATGACATCATAGAGCGGCGCGAAGTTGACCTCGTAGGCGGACAACAACGGCCCAAGCTTTTGCCGCAGCAGGGCAAGCAGGGCGATCGCCGCATCGAGCGAGGAAAGCGCGCAGAAAGCGTTCACCTCGGAGGCCGGTTTGGGATGCAGCCTGAGCGCCGCGTGGGTGACGACGCCGAGAGTTCCCTCGGTGCCGATGAAGAGTTGGCCCAGATCATAGCCGGAATTGTCCTTGGGCAGGCCCTTCAGCGACGTCAGCACGCTGCCGTCGGCCAGAACCGCCTCCAGCCCCAGCACCTGCGCTCTGTACATTCCATAACGCAGAACGCGGATGCCGCCGGCGTTGGTGGCAATGTTACCGCCCACGGTCGCCGAGCCGCGCGCGCCGATATCGACACCGAACATCAGCCCGGCGCCGTCGGCCGCCTCCTGGACCGCCTGCAATGTCGCGCCGGCTTCGGCGACGATCGTGGCGGCTTCAGTGTCGGGGACGGCAAGCCCGGTCATGCGCTCCAGCGACAGCACGATCTCGCCTGGCTGGGCGCGCGCTGCGCCGGCCAGTCCGGTGCGGCCGCCCTGGACGACGATCGGCTGGCCGACCGCGTTGCAGCCGGCGAGTATCGCCGCGACACCAACGGTATCGCGCGGGCGCAGCACCACTTCGGGAAGCACGCCGAGCTTGCCGTCGGGATCGTCGCGATAGCGCTGGTCGACATCGGAGCCGGCGAGCACGCCGCCGGCGCCCAGCCGTTCACCAAGTGCCGAAAGAAGTCTTTGTGTTTCAGGCGACATCGGCCATTCCTACCCCAGATCAGTCCGGTGAGCGAAGATTTTGGGAGAGTACGGCGGCCGCCGCGGCTATGTCCTGCTCGATGGACGCCCTCACGGCGGAGCCGTCGCCCTCTTCCAGCGCGGCGACGATCTTGCGATGGGCGTCGTTGGACCGCGGGATGTAGCGGTCGGCCTGCATCAGGAGCTTCAGATAGGGCCCGACCCGACCCCAGAGGTCACGGATCATGTTGAGCAGGATCGGCGCGCCAGCCTGCTGGTAGATGGCAAAGTGGAAGGCCTCGTTGAGCGACAGATAGGCGCGGGCGTCATCGGCCTCGATGGCGCGCTGCATGCCGGCCAGCGTGACCTGGATGTCGACGAGCCCGCTTTCGCCGATGCGCGAGGCCGCCATTTCCCCCGCCAGTCCTTCGACGGCGATGCGGATGCGGGTCAGTTCCTCGAAGGCGGGCGCCGACAGCAGCGGCACGATGATCGAGCGGTTGTTGCGCATTTCCAGAAGCCGCTCGGCGACCAGCCTCTGCAGCGCTTCGCGGATCGGCGTGGTCGAGATGCCGAAGGTCTCGGCGAGTTTGCGGATGACCAGGGACTGGCCGGGGCTGAAGCCGCCCGAAATCAATTCCTGCTTGAGCGCGCCGTAGGCGCGGTCGTTCAGGGTTTGATGTTCGAGCTTCAGCATCAGCGGCCCGCTCCGCTCACCATTGCGACAATGCGCGGTCGAGCGTCTCGGCCAGCTGCTCGGCATTGTCCCTGGCGAACGGCAAGGGCGGCCGTATCTTCAGGACATTGCCGCGCGGCCCGCAGGAGGAGATCAGCACCCCATCCTCGCGCATGGCTTCCACGACCGCAGAAGTCCTGGCGGCGGCCGTGGCCTCGTCCTGCGCCACCAGCTCGACCCCGAAATAGAGCCCGTTGTGCCTGACATCGGCGACCATGCCGTGGCGGCTTTGAAGCGCGCTCAGCAGTTCGCCGGTATAGGCGCCGACAGTGCGCGCATTCTCGATCAGCCCCTCGCCCTCGATCACTTCGAGCACGGCAAGGCCGACGGCGGCCGCGACCGGGTTGCCGCCGAACGTATTGAAGTAGCCGGTATTGGAACCGAAGGAGGAAACCAGCTTCGGCCGCACGATGACCGCGCCCATCGGATGCCCGTCGCCGATCGGCTTGCCCATGGTGACGATGTCGGGCTCGAGGCGGTAATTGGCGAAGCCCCACATGCCCTGGCCGAGACGGCCAAAACCCGACTGGACCTCATCGGCGATGAGGATGCCGCCGGCCTTGCGGACGTGATCGGCCGCCTCACGCATGACAGCCGCATCAGGGAAGAAAATGCCGTCGCTGGAAAATGCCGAGTCGACAAGCAGCGCCGCCGGGCGGATGCCATGCGCGCGCATGTCCTCGATGGCGGCTGCGACATTCCTGGCGAAGCCACCAGCGGCGGCGCCATGCCCGCGGAACGTGTCCGGCGCGGCCACCGTCCGGTGATGCGAGGGCACGCCTTTCGCGCCCGTGGCCGCCGGCGACAGCTGTGCGGTGGCGATGGTGGCGCCGTGATAGGCGAAATCGGTGATGATCACGCCGGTGTTGCCGGTGGAATGCTGGGCGATGCGGACGGCTAGATCATTGGCCTCGCTGCCGGTGCAGGTGAACATGGCGTGGCCGAGATGAGACGGAAGGGTGCCGAGCAGCTTTTCCGCGTAGTCGAGGATGATCTCGCTGAGGTAGCGTGTATGGGTGTTGAGCGTGGCGGCCTGGCCCGAAAGCGCCTCGACGACGCGCGGATGGCAGTGCCCGACCGAAGCGACATTGTTGTAGGCGTCGAGATATCTGCGGCCTCCCGCATCGTAGAGCCAGACACCGCTGCCACGCACCAGATGGATCGGGTTGCGGTAGAAGGCGCGGTAGGTCGGCCCAAGCAGCCTGGCGCGGCGTTCGAGCAAGGCTTGCTCGGATGCGGACGTGCCGGCGCCGGCAACGGCATTCACGGGTGAGGACTGGGACACGGCATCTACTCCGGCTTGGAATGATCGAGAAAATAGCGGCGGGCGTCGGCGGACGACAGGGCGTCCAGCCGTTCGAGGGATGCCCAGACCTCGGTGATGAGGCGCAGCACGTAGTCGCGCTTGGCCGGGAACCGCTCCGCCTGCCAGCTCGCAATGTTGGCGATGAGGGCAAGGCGGGCACGGATCAGGTCGAACAGGATGCCGATCTCCTCGGCCTCGAGCGGCTGTACCGACTGATAGCCGGCGACAAAGCGCGCGGCCGGAGCCAGCGGATGGCCGTCTGCCGGCCAGCGATAGACGGCACCGATGGCAAGGTCGCAGATCAGCGGCGAATGGATCATGTCGCCGAAATCGAGGATGCCGCTGACGATTTCCGGCCGCGAGGCATCCATGACGACATTGTAGGAATTCATGTCGTTGTGAACGATCTGCGCGCGCAGGCCGGGAATGACCGGCGCAGCATGTTCCTCGAAAGCGTCGATGACGCGTTCGACCATGGCGCGGTGGCCGGCATCGGCGATGTCAGCCAGCATGGGCCGTGTCTTGGCGACCTTGCGGATGTCCCATAGCAGGTCGCTGCCGGCGGCCGGATGAAAGAAGCCGCGCAGTGCGCGGCCAAGCCGGGCCAGGAAGATGCCGAGATTGCGGTCCTGTGCAGCCGATGCCGGCGAGCGTGAAAGCAACTGGCCGGGCAGATAGGTCACCAGCCGGACAATGCGCGGCGGCGACCCGCCGACACTGACCGTGAACTGGGCGTCGCCGTCCAAGCTCTTGCGCACCGAGGGAACCGGCAAGGCCGGGTCGACGGCCAGTATGTGATCGAGCGCCCGGTTCTGGAAATCGGTGAAGCCTGCCTCTTCCGCCGGGTGGGAAACCTTGAGGACGAACTCGCCATGGCCTTCCGTCTGGACGTGGAAATTGTGATCGCGTTCGCCCGGCAGCGGGCGCGCGCTGCCGGTCAGGCCATAGTGTTGGCGCAGGATGCCAAGCGCGTCGGCGATCGAAACATCGGGCGCATCCTCGGCGAGCGTTTCGCCAAAAGCATCGGTCACGGATGCATTCATGAGCTCATCCCCGGATCGATGGGCTCGAGCCCGCACCAGTCGGCGATGAACAGCGCGATCGTCTGGGTGACCTTGCGTACCGAATCGAGATCGACGGCCTCGTCATAGCCATGCGGCATGCGGCAGATCGGGCCATAAACGATCGCCGGCGTGTCGGCATAGAGGCCGAAGAAGCGCGCATCGGTCGTCGCGGAGGTGACATGCTCGGTCAGCGGCTCGCCCCATACGGCCGTGTGGCTGCGGCGCAGCACGGCTTCCATCTCGTCGGCGCCCTCCAGCACGTAGCCCTCTGCCATGAAGCCATTGTAGGTCATCTTGGGCGGGCGGTTGGCCAGGAAAGGATCGGCGCGCGCCGCATCGGCGATGCAGGCCTCGAGTTCCGCCCTTGCATCCTCCAGTTTCTGCCCGGGATAGGTGGCGACGCGCATCTCGAACACGCAGCGCGCCGGAACGCTCGACGTCCACTCGCCGCCTTCGATCTTGCCGAGATTGAAACGGATCGGGTGCGGATGATTGCAGAAGTGCCTGTCGTCGACCTTGCGTTCGTTCCACACGATTTCGAGCCGCTTCAGCGCCTGGATGATGAGGAAGGCCTTCTCGATGGCGTTGGCGCCAGCGGAGAAGGCACCCGATGCATGCTGCGGGTCGCCGTCGACCTCGACCCTGAACCAGATCGGACCGACCTGGGCCCGCATCAGCCTCGGCTCCAGCGGCTCGGGAATGAAGGCGGCATCCGCACGATAGCCCCGCTGCAGGCAGGCGAGCGCGCCGTTGCCGGTGCACTCCTCTTCGACCACGGACTGGAGATAGACATTCGCGGCCGGCTGATAGCCGAGGCCGCGCAGGGCGGCGAGCGCATAGAGACAGGCCGACAGGCCGGCCTTCATGTCGCCGGCGCCGCGTCCGTGCATCCAGCCGTCCTCGATGACGGGGTCATAGGGATCGCGCACCCAGCGGTCGAGCGGTCCGGTCGGTACCACGTCGATATGGCCGTTGAGGATCAGCGAACGGCCGGTAGCATTGCGCGGCGTGTGGGTGGCAACCACGTTGAAGGCGTCGTCATAGGAGACCGCGACAGGCGAAAAACCCGGAAGACCGCGGATCGCATCGACATCGACGCGCCACATGTCGACCGCGTAGCCATCGGCCTCGTAAGCGGCGGCCATGAAGGACTGCGCCGCGTGTTCCTCGCCGCGCTGCGAGGGAAAGCGCACGAGATCGGCGAGAAAGGCGAGCTGGCGGTCGAAACCGGCGTCGACCGCGCGCAAAATGGCTTCGTCAGCTACCCGCTCAGGCATGATATTCCGCTTTCCCGTGAATGGTGTATCATATCTCATATGCCATTTCCGGGAAAGGCAAGAAGACAGGCGAGCCAAAATCATGGCCCACCGTCATAAGCCCTTGGCAGGCGGGCGTGGAGTTGGCATCAGCTTGGCCGATGCCGCAAGCTTGCGCGGTGAAAGATCGAGGACAAATGCAGGTCACCGAAGGCGCATTGCCGGATGAAGTCACCGATCTCACGTCCGGTTACCGGCGCGTGCCGGCGGGCAAGATCATCAACGCGGTGACATGGATGGAAGCGCGCGCCCGGGTGCCAAGTCTCGCGCGACCGCTTGCGATGACCCGGATCAACAAGCCCGATTGCGCCTCCTACCGCGCGACCTTTGTCGAGATCGGCGCGCCATGGCTGTGGGACCGCGCCGCCGAAATGTCTGATGCAGAAATCGCTGCCCATTTCGCCGACCATCGACACCATCTCTATTACGGCCATGATGAGAGCGGAGACCATGTCGGCATGGTCGAATTCTCCGTGACCGGCGATGAGATCGAGATCACTTATTTCGGCCTCTTCCCCTCCTTGACCGGCCGCGGCCTCGGCAAGCGGCTGATGGCCGGCGCGCTCGACGAGGCATGGCGCCTCAACCCCGCGCGCATCTGGCTGCATACCAGCAGCATCGATCATCACAGCGTCATCGGCTTCTACAGAGCCTGCGGGTTCGAGCCCTTTGCGGCCGGTTTCGAGATCACCGACGATCCCCGGATCAAGGGGACCCTGCCGCGCGACGCGGCGCCGCAAATCCCGCTGATCGAGACCGAATGGGTGCCTGGCTCCCGATGAGACCGTCCTCGCAGCCGACCGGCCAGGCATCGCCGCATCACCGCCGCTGGGTGAAGCGCGAGAGCATCCTGTCGAGGCTGGAGCGGCAGATCGACAGGCGCATCGTGCTGTTCGCCGCGCCCGCCGGCTTCGGCAAGTCGACGACGATGGCGCAATGGGCGGCCGAGGTCGCACGGCACGGGCGGCTGACCGCCTGGTTTTCCTGCGAGGCGACGGACAATGACGAGGGCGCCTTCCTGTCGCATCTGGTGGGTGCGGTGCGCCATCTCGTGCACAGTCCGGCCGATCTGGATCTCGCCTTCCAATCAAGCCCGATCCCGCAGCTCGACGTGGTCCTTGCGGCCCTTGTCGCGGGCTTTGCCGCGCGCGATGCCGAGATCACCCTGTTCTTCGACGACTACCACGCCATCGAAACAGCGACGGTGAAGCGGTTCATGGAGCGCTTGACCCGACAGGCACCCGCCAACATCGTCTTCGTCATCGGCTCGCGCAACCTGCCCGACCTGCAGCTTGGCAAGCTCAGGGTGCTCGGCGACGTCTTTGAAATCGGGCCGGACGATCTGCGCTTCGCCTCCTCCGAAGCCGAAGCTTTCTTCAACGACAAGCTGGGCCTCAGCGTCAGCAGCGGTACGGTCGAGACCTTGTGCTCGCGGACCGAAGGCTGGGCCGCCGGCCTGCAACTTGCCTCACTGTCGCTCAGCGCCGCGCAAGCACCTGAAACCGTCATCGGCAATTTCACCGGCGCCAACCGCAACGTCGCGGACTTCCTGATGGGAGAAGTGTTTCTGGGATTGCCGCCGGCGCTGGCGAAGTTCCTTCTCCACTCCTCGGTCTTCGAACGTTTCAGCGCCGAGGCCTGCCGGGCGGTGATGCGCGCGGCCGACGCCGAGGCGGCAATCACCGAAATCGAGACCCGCAACCTCTTCCTGGTGCCGCTCGACGAGGAGCGGCGCTGGTTCCGCTATCATCACCTGTTCCGCGACTTCCTCGGCCGCGAGATGGAACGGCGCGAACCGGAGATGATCGCACCGCTGCATCTGGCGGCCTCGGAATGGTTCGGCGAACGCAAAATGCTGACCGAAGCCATCGGCCATGCGCTGGCCGCCGGCGACCAGGCGCGCGCGGCGGTGTTCGTCGAGAACAATGCGCTGGAGCTCATCGCACAGTGCCAGCTGCTTTATGTGCGCCAGTTGCTCGCGCTGTTGCCCAAGAACCTCATCGATCAGCGCATCCGGCTGCAGCTCGTCGTGCTGTGGCTGGCGGTGCATTCGAGCCAGCCGGAGATCGCCCAGCACACGCTCGCCAATGCGCGCAAGCTCACCGTAACCGGCCCGACGGAAATCAGTGATCCGGGCACGCTGACGGGGACCACGATCGAGGCCGAGCTCGAAGTCCTTGCAGCCGCCGTTCACAGCACGCTGGAGCAGTTCGAGGACGCGCGCGACACCGCGCTGGCGGCTCTGCGCATCATCGCGCCCGATGCCTGGTTCATGGAAGGGGCGACCGCCAATGTCATCGGCTACAATCTCTACGCGCTGGGCGACCTCGAAGGGGCACGTTCGGCGGTGGACGCCGCGCGAAAGGCGCATGAGCGCAGTGGCAGCCTGCTCGGCGTCACGATCGCCAATTGCTACATGGCGGTCATCGAGCGTTCGGCAGGCCGCCTCCCCGCCGCCGAACGGCTGCTGCGCAACGCCATCATCGAGGCCAGGACACGGATCGGCGCGAACTCCTATGCCGAGGCGCTCGCCGGAACGTTGCTTGCCGAACTCGCCTATGAGACCAACGCGTCCGGCGAAGCGCTGACGCTGGTCGAGAATCTCGGGCCGCTGATCGAGGGCGCCGCCGTCATCGTCTATCCACTGGCCAGCGTGCCGACCTATGCCCGCGTGCTGCAGCTTGCCGGCTGCGGCGACGCCGCACTCGACATGCTGGAGCGCGTCTACCAGCGCGTGCGCGGTTCCGTCTATCGCCGCCTCGCCTCGGTGCTGGTGCATGACCGCATCCGGCTGCTGCTCGACCAGGACCGAACCACCGAGGCTCGCGCGCTGCTGGACGAGCACCGCCGCGAACGCAGCCAAGCGGCACCGAGCGTGGCCAACGAGTTCGAATACTTCGCCGAAGGCAGGTTGCTGACGGCGGAAAAATCCCATGCCGGAGCGGCGGCGATCTTCGACACCCTGCTGGAACGCACGAAACGCAGCGGACGCATGCGCCGCCACATACTGGCGCTCATCCTGTCTGCCAAGAACGCCGGCCAGGACCGGCGCGAGGCCGACCGATACCTCCTGGAGGCATTGCGCCTGGCCCAACCCTCCGGCTTCATACGCTCCTTCGTCGATGAGGGCAGACCGGTCGTTGAAAGCCTGCTGCGGCTGCGCGCCGCGCTGGCAAAGACCGACCCGGCACTGTCGGCCTACGCAACACGCATCATCGATGCCGCGCAGGCAATGCCTGCCGCGACACGCAGACCGGCCGCAGCGGCGACCGATGGAGAACAGCTCACACAGCGCGAATCCGAAATGCTGCGCTGCCTGGCGGAGGGAATGTCCAACAGGGATATCGCGGTCGCGCTGTCGGTCAGCGAGACGACGGTGAAATGGCATTTGAAGAACATTTTCGGCAAGCTCTCGGTCTCGAACCGCGTGCAGGCCGTGCGCGCCGCACCGGCCGCCTTGAACCTGCGCACCCCTCCGAAAGGAGGGGCATAGAACATCCGGCACAGCCCCTCTTTCGGGTCGGGCCATGCGATCGTTAGCCTGCTAGCGTCATCTGGTTGGTAGAGGACGCTGCGGATGGCGACAGGGTACGTTTTTCACGAACAGCTTATGTGGCATGACACCGGCTCCAGCGCCGACATGATGCCTCCCGGCCGTTTCGTGGAGCCCGGTCGCCATCTGGAATCCCCCGGATCGAAACGCAGGCTCAACAACCTCATCCAGGTCAGCGGCCTGGCGCGTCATCTGGTGCCGATCATCGCCGAGCCGGTGAGCGTCGAGGACCTGCTGCGTGTCCACACCCAACGCCACGTCGACGATATCAGGCAGCTCAGCGAGCGGGGCTCCGGCTTCGCCGGTCCGCAGGCGCCGATCGGCCTCAACAGTTTCGACATCGCCCTGTTGTCGGCCGGCACCACCTACGCCGCCATGCGCGCGGTGCTGACCGGCCGTGTCGACAATGCCTATGCCCTGGCGCGGCCGCCTGGGCATCATGCCGAGCCCGACCAGGCGATGGGCAATTGCCTGTTCTCCAACATCGGCGTCGCCGTGCGCCGGCTGCAGCACGAGGGCCTGCTTGGCCGCGCGGCGATCGTCGACTGGGACGTGCATCACGGCAACGGCACCGAGACGGTATTCTATTCCGACCCGTCGGTGCTGACCATTTCACTGCATCAGGACAATCTCTATCCGACCGGACGCGGCGCGCTGGCCGACAATGGCAAGGGCGCGGGCGAAGGCTACAACATCAATGTGCCGCTGCCGGCGGGCAGCGGTACGGGCGCCTATGAAGCGACGTTCGACCGTGTCGTCGCCCCGGCGTTGCGCGCCTTCAAACCGGATCTCGTCATCGTCGCCTCCGGATTCGACGCTTCCGGCTTCGATCCGCTCGGCCGCATGATGCTCAACAGCGAATGCTTCCGGCGGCTCGCCGCGCGCATGGTGGCGCTGTCCGCCGAGGTGTCCGGCGGACGCCTGATGATGACCCATGAGGGCGGCTATTCCGAAGGCTACGTGCCGTTCTGCGGCCACGCCGTCATCGAAACGCTGGCCAACCATCGCACCGAAGTCGTCGATCCGCTGTCCGACCATATCGACGAATGGGCGGGACAGGATTTGCAGCCGCATCAGGCTGCCGTGATCGATGCCGCCGAAAGCCTGCTCGCGGGCTTGCGCCAACGCCTCGCAAGTGCTGCCTGACGCGATGGATTTTATCGTCACCACGCTCCTCAATGCACTGACGCTGATCAGCATCCTGATGCTGGTCGGGCTCGGGCTGGCGATCAGCTTCGGCCTGATGAACGTCACCAACCTGGCGCATGGCGAGTTCGTCACCGTCGGCGCCTTCGCGGTCTATTTCGTCCAGAGCATCGGCGGCTCCTTCTGGCTGGGCCTGGCCGCCGCCCCGATCGCCGGCGCGGTGGTCGGCTGCATCCTGGAGTTCGCCATCATCCGACACCTCTATTCGCGCCCGGTCTCGACCGTACTCGCGACCTGGGGCGTCAGCCTGATCCTGCAGCAAGGGCTGGAACTGACCTTCGGCCTCGGCGCCAAGCCGGTGACGCCACCGATCGACGGCACGCTGGACCTGTTCTTCACCGCCTATCCGGCCTACCGGCTGATCCTGATCGGCATCGCCACGGCAACCCTGCTCGGCGTCATCCTGCTCATCAGCCGGACCTCCTTCGGGCTCGACATCCGAACCGTCATCCAGAACCGTGAGATGGCGGAAGGCGTCGGCATCAACACGCGGCGCACCTACGCCATCGCCTTTACCTTCGGCGCAGCCATCGCCGGGCTTGCCGGCGGCCTGGTCGCGCCGCTGGCAATCGTGCTGCCGCAGATGGGGGTGAACTACCTCGCCAACGCCTTCTTCGTCGTCATCGTCGGCGGCGTCGGCTCGATCGGCGGACTGGTCGCGGGCAGCGTCTTCGTCGGCGGCCTGACCAGCGTGCTCAATTACCAGATCTCGCCGTCGCTGGCACAGGCGATCGTGCTGCTGGCCGCGATCGTTGCGGTGCGGCTGCGGCCCAACGGCCTGTTCAACGGAGCGTCGCGATGATCGCGCGCGACCGCAACTGGTTGCTGGTGTTCGCCGTTTGCGCGGCGCTCGCGATCGTCTATCCCCTCTTCGCCGACGGCTACCAGCTGACCGTCATTCGCGACGCGCTGATCTTCGGCCTGTTCGCGGCGAGCCTCGACTTCTTCTGGGGCCGCACCGGCATATTGTGTTTCGGCCATGCCGCCTTCTTCGGCATCGGCGGCTACATCATGGCGCTGGTCACGCTCAACGATGCCATTCCCTTCGGCAGCCTGCTCGGCATCGCCGGCGCCATCGCGGGCGCCGCCTTCGTCGCCGCGATCATCGGCTACTTCCTGTTCTTCGGCGGCATACGCGGCAGCTACTTCACCATCGTCACGCTGGCGATGGGCGTGATCTGCCAGCAGGCCGCGATCTCCTGGAGTTCGGTCACCGGCGGCGATAGCGGGCTGATCGGCATCCCGCCGATCGAATTCGATCTCGGTGGAACGCATGTCGACCTCAGCCAGGACCTGCCGAGCTACATCTTCGTCGCGTCCATCGTCGCGGTAGTCGTTCTGGCGTTGTGGTCGATCAGCCGTGGCCGCTGGGGCACGGTGCTGACCGCGATCCAGGACAATGAGGTCCGGGCGGCGGCCCTTGGTCACAATGCGCCGCTGCGCCTGCTCGTCACTTTCGTGCTTTCGGCGGCGATCGCGGGGCTTGCCGGCGCGCTCTATGTCTGCATGGCCGGGCTGGTCGCTCCGGATCTTTCGGGACTGCTTCTTTCGACCGAGGTCATCGTCTGGGTGGCCGTCGGCGGACGCGGCACCCTGCTTGGTCCTGTGCTGGGCGCCATCGCCATCCAACGCGCGCAACAGACGATCTCAAGCTTCAATCCAAGCCTGTGGCCGCTTCTGCTCGGCTGCGTCTTCGTCATCATCGTCTTCGTGCTGCCGGACGGCATCCTCTCGATCTACGCGCGGCTCAAGAGCCTCTTCAAAGGTGGGAGGCAGGCGCAATGAGCGATGTCCTGCTCCGGGCCGAGAATGTCGGCATACGCTTCGGCGGCCTGCAGGCGTTGGAAGCGCTGAACCTGACGGTGCACGACAAGGAACTGTGCTGCATCATCGGGCCGAACGGCGCTGGCAAGAGCACCTTCCTCAACGTGCTGACCGGTACGCTTCGCCCGACCACCGGCAGCGTGCGCTTCCTCGGCCACGACATAGGCGGGCTGCCCCTCCACCGCATCGCGCGCCTGGGCATCGCCCGCAAGTTCCAGATTCCGTCGGTCTTCCCGAGCCTGTCGGTGGAGGACAATCTCAAGGTGGCGCGCTGGGGCGCGCCCTCGCCTGCGCGGCCGATCGGTGAACTCCTGGACCTGGTCGCGCTCGGCAACCGCGCCGCCACGCTGGCGGGCGGGCTCGCGCACGGCCAGAAGCAGTGGCTGGAGATCGGCATGGCGCTGGCCATCGAACCGCGTCTGCTGCTGCTCGACGAACCCACTGCCGGGATGACGCCGCAGGAGACGATGGCGACCGCGGAAATGCTGTTGCGGCTCAAGGGCGAATTCTCGATCGTCGCCGTCGAGCACGACATACGCTTCGTGCGGGCGCTGAATTGCGAGACGCTGGTGCTGCATCAGGGTCGCCGGCTGCGCAGCGGCCCCTTCCACGACATCGAGGCCGACGAGATGGTCCGCGACGTCTATCTGGGGAGGCGGTGACCATGCTGCGCACAATGGCGGTCTCGGCCGGCTACGGCATGCTCCCGGTGCTGAACGGAATCGACCTCAGCGTGTCATCCGGCGAGGTCGTCGGCCTGCTCGGCCGCAACGGCGCCGGCAAGACGACGCTTCTGCGCGTCATCGCCGGCGGTTTGAAGGTGAGCGGCGGAGCCGTGGTGCTGGGCGACCAGAACCTCACCAACGCGCCGGCTTTCCGCCGCGCGCGAGCGGGCATCGCGCACGTGCCGCAAGGCCGCGGCATCTTCAATCAGCTCACCGTCAGACAGAACCTCGAAGTCGGCACCCGGGCCGCCCGTGACCGGGGCGACGGCGGCATTCCGGACGACATATTCGGCTATTTCCCGATCCTGCGTGAACGCGAAGCGCAGGTCGCCGGCACGCTCTCGGGCGGCCAGCAGCAGATGCTGGCGATCGGCCGCGCGCTGTGCGGGCTGCCGTCGGTGCTGCTGCTCGACGAGCCTTCGGAAGGCATCCAGCCGAACATCGTGCAATCGATCGCCGAGCTGGTGCCGCGCATCGCCCGGGAACGCGGCATCGCGATCATCCTTGTCGAGCAAAATCTCGATCTCGTTCTGAAGGCAGCCGACCGCTGCCTGGTGATGGAGAAAGGCAGGATCGTGCACGAGGGCACGCCTGAAGCATTCGCCGACGAGAGCCTGCTGAAGGACCTCTTGGCCCTATGATGCGCGCCCTGCCGCGCCTGGACCTGTTGACTTGTAAGACGCGCATGGGGCGCGTCTGGGATTGGAAGGGAACACAAAAATGATAAGCAGAAGAACTGTCTTGAAATCCGGCGGCGCCGCGGCCGCCTTCGCCATGGTGGGCGCGCCGTCGATCCTGCGCGCCGCCGACACCGTCAAGGTCGGCCTGTCGATCCCGATCACCGGACTGCAGGCGATCCTCGGCGAGACGCTGCTCAATTGCTACAAGCTCGCCGCCGCCGAACTCAACGCCGCCAACGGCATTGGCGGCCGCCAGGTCGAACTCTTCATCGAGGACAACCAGACCACGACCAAGGGTTCGATCGACAAGGCGCGCAAGCTCATCAACGAAGACAAGGTCGACGTTGTGATGGGAACGATCATATCGCCCGAGCGCAGCGCCACGCTGTCGGTGACATCGAAGGCCAAGAAGCTTTTCTTCTATCCGACCAATTTCGAGGGCGGCGAATGCAACCGCTACTTCGTCGCCACCGGCCCGATCCCGATGCAGCAGGTCGATCCGATGATGCCCTGGGTGGCCGAGAATCTCGGCAAGACCATCTACATCATGGCGTCCGACTACGCCTGGCCGCAGAAGATGACCGAAGCGATCACGGCGGCCTATGAGAAGGCCGGCGGCAAGATCATCGGCGCCGACTACTACCCCTTCGGCACCACCGATTTCGGCCCGGCCTTCCAGAAGATCAAGTCGCTGAAGCCCGATGTCGTCTGGTCGATGGTGGTCGGCAACGACGCCGTCACGCAGCTCAAGCAGTATCGCAGCTTCGACGTCAAGCAGCCGCTGATCGCGCCGCTCGACGAGGTCTTCAACAAGGACGCGCTGCCGCCGGGCGTTGCCGCCGGCACCTATGCGCCGCAACCCTACTGGATGGCGCTCGACAATCCGGTCAACAAGAAGTTCATCGCGAGCTTCCGCGAAAAGTTCGGCCAGGAGAAGATGGTCAACGGCATCGGCGAGGCCGGCTACAACGGTCTGCACCTCTATGCGCTTGCCGCGGAGAAGGCCGGGTCGCTGAAGGACGACGACGTGCTCAAGGCGCTGCCGACCATCGAGTTCGACGCGCCGCAAGGCAAGATCCGTGTCGATGCCTCCAACAACCACACGCTCTGCCACTCCTATGTCGGCAAGGCGGCGGCCGACGGCATCAGCTACGAGATCGCCAAGGATTTCGGCACCATCGCGCCGGTCACGCCCTACTGCAAGATCTAGGATATGAACCAATCCTGACGGCGGTTTCGCCGCCGTCAGGTCGCCTTTGGCGCCGGCAACCGTTCGCGCAATTCATCGACGAGCACCCGGGTGTTCTCTGAATAGTCGATGGGCACCACCACGAGATGCACGCCGCCATCGGCGAAGGCCTGTTCCAGTGCCGGCCGCAATTCGCCGATCTCCCGGACCCTGGTTCCCCTGGCGCCATAAGCCTCGGCATATCTGACGAAATCCGGATTGCCGAAGGTCATGCCGAAATCCGGAAACTCGTCGACCGCCTGCTTCCAGCGGATCATGCCATAGGCGTGGTCTTCGAGAAGAAGCACGACGAGGTTGAGCTTGAGCCTGACGGCGGTCTCCAGTTCCTGGCTGTTCATCATGAATCCGCCATCGCCGCAGATGGCCATCACGCGGCGCTGGGGATAGAGCAGCGCCGCCATCATCGCCGACGGCAGGCCGGCGCCCATGGTGGCCAGCGCATTGTCGAGCAGCAGCGTGTTTGCCATGCGCGTGCGGTAGTTGCGCGCGAACCAGATCTTGTACATGCCGTTGTCGAGCGCCAGGATGCCGTCGGCCGGCATCACGGCACGCACGTCGTGCACGATGCGCTGCGGGGTGAAGCGATCCTCGGTGGCCCGCGCCGCGATGCGGCTCAATATGCCTTCGCGAAGTGGCAGCAGGGTCTGCGCATTGGGAATCCTGCCCTCGACGCGGTCGGCCAGCAGCGCCAGCGATGGGCCAAGGTCACCGACGATCTCGGCCTGCGGAAAATAGACCTGCTCCACGTCAGCGGAGTGGTAGCCGACATGGATGACCTTCGGTCCCTCAGGCCCCATGATGAAGGGCGGCTTCTCGACCGTGTCATGGCCTATCGTGATGATCAGGTCGGCCTGCTCTATCGCCTCATGCACATAGTCGCGTTCCGAAAGGGCTGCCGTGCCCATATAGAGTTCGGTGCCGCCGGGCACGGTGCCCTTGCCCATCTGCGTGGTGAAATAAGGGATCTGCGTGCGCAGCACGAACTGGGCGATGTCGGGCGTCACGCGCGGGCGCGACGCAGCCGCGCCGAACATCAGCAGCGGGCGCTTGGCCTCCATGACCATGCGGGCGGCGCGGTCGAGCGCGTCCGCACCGGCGATCGGCAGGTCGACCGGATGCGTCGGCACCAGAGCGACCGGTTCGCACTCCGCCGCGGCGATATCTTCCGGCAGTTCCAGATGCACGGGACCCGGGCGCTCCTCCTGCGCGACGCGGAAGGCTTCGCGCACCAGCGAAGGGATCATCCGGGGCGAGACGATCTGGCGCGACAGCTTGGTCAGCGGCTTCATCGCCGCAACGATGTCGACGATCTGGAAGCGCGCCTGCCGCGATGACAATATGCCCTTCTGGCCGGTGAGCATGATCATCGGCATGGCGCCGAGCAGCGCATAGGCGGCACCTGTCGTCAGATTGAGCGCGCCGGGCCCGAGCGTGGTGATGCACACGCCCGGCTTGCCGGTGAGCCTGCCATAGGTGGCGGCCATGAAAGCCGCCGCCTGTTCGTGACGGGTGAGGATCAGCTGGATCGACGAACGGCGGATCGATTCGACGATGTCCAGATTTTCCTCGCCCGGGATACCGAATATCCGGTCGACCCCTTCATTCTCCAGGGCCGCCACGAACAGATCCGAACCTTTGGTCATCAACCGTCTCCTGCAATGCGTCCATTCCGTCAGCCACCTTCATATGGCACTGGAATGCGACGCCTCAAAGAGGCAGTCTTCGACCTCGGGTCAAAGCCGCGTGTTGCAGCCCGCTGCCTTGGGCGAAGCGAAGAGCTGCGACGGCGCGGACCATTGGCTGGCCGGCGCGCCGCGCGTGCCGGTGATCAGCGAACGCAGTTCCGACAGATAGGTCTGCACGAAGAACGAGGTCTGGCTTTCAAGCGGCGTATAGGGGCCGGGCCGATAGGCGCGCGACATGATGCCGTCGGCATTGTCCTCGGTGATCTTCTTGTCCTGCACGGTGGTGACGTCCCACATCCAGCTGACGGCGTCGGCATCGACATCCCGATCGGCGTCCTTGTCGACAAGCCAGGTCAGGACGACATCGGTTTCCATCGCGTTGCGCGGTATCATCTGGAAGAGGGTGACATAGTCGTTGGCGGCACTGGCAAAGGACAGCCTGCCTATGCGGAAGCCGCTTTCGCCGCCATCATAGGCGTTGCGGCCGCCCATCAGGCAGGAGACCGCCTCACCGGTGTCGGACAGGGTTTTGCGGCCCGAGCCGATCGGCTTGCGGTGCATGGCGAACGGCATGGTGTCGAGGTCGCCGGGCTGCCACGCGCCCTTGTGGAATTCGGCATCGCCGATGACGCTGTGCCAAGCCTCGATCTCTTCCTTCCACTCGACCGCCTTGTCGGCGTCACGGGTCGCGGTGACTTTCACGTGGCCGTTGACCCGATAATATTCGGGATGCGCCGGCCGGCAGTGGTAGCATTCGAGGAAGTTCTCGAGCACCAGCTTCCAATTCGCCTTGGTCAGGTAATTCTTGCGCGCAACGATGCGCGCGCGGTCGAGACCGTTCTCCAGCAATCCGCTGGTCAGCCCGTCCGCGACCGGCTGGATGTCGGGCAAGGACTTGGCATCGAGGCCGCAGAGCACCAGCCCGCCGAAACATTTCGAAGGCACGCGGTGCAGCCCCAACGCCTCTGGATCGACGCTTGGCGGAAGATCCTGACGCGACTGCAACTCGCCCGTCAGTCTGAACGACCAGGCGTGATAGGGGCAGACCAGAAGCTTGCCGCGCCCATCCTTGGTGCAGAGTCGCGAACCGCGATGGGTGCAGACATTGTAGTAGGCGGCGATATCCTCTTCGCCGTCGCCGAAACGCACGACGATGATCTCCTCGTCGAACAGTTGACGCACGATGTAGCGCCCCTTCTCAGGCACCTCGCTGGCATGGGCGACGAGCACCCATTGGCGTGGAAACCACAGCTCCCGCTCCAGCGCGAAGATCGCCGGGTCGGCATAGAATGCCTGGTCGAGCGACCAGTCCTGACGCTGGCGGTCTATCAGGCGGACGATCCCGTTCGTGTCGATTGGCTGGCTGTTCGGTGTGTAGGCCTGCACGGCGGACACCTTTCTGCACGCTGGCGCTAGGATGATGTTTCGATAGAGTTTGCGATGCGGAAACGCTTGCGGCAAATACAGAAATGATAGACCTTCATATCGAAAAAGCATGAAGGCTCACCATGAAGACGCTCAAGACATCGCTACCGCTTCTCAATGCCATGGTCGTCTTCGAGGCCGCCGCGCGGCATGGCGGACTGACGCCTGCCGCCCAGGAACTCAACATCGCGCAATCGGCGGTCAGCCGGCATGTCGCCAATCTCGAGCGGCAATTGTCGGTCGCGCTTTTTGTCCGCAAGGGCAACCGAGTCGCCATAACCGGGGCCGGCACGGCGCTGGCGGGAGCGATCCGCGACGGGCTGACGACGATCCGCCAGGCGGTCGAGGAACTGACCGAGCGCGACAGCGATACGTTCGTCATCGGCTGCAGCCATGATCTCGCGCAGGCATGGCTGATGCCGCGCTTCAGCCTCGTCACCTCGCTCGTCGCAAATGGCCGGGTGCTGCTGCAGACGTCGAACGACTACAGGGATTTCGACCAGCCGGAGGTGGCCCTGTCGATCCGCTTCGGCGAAGCCGAACAATGGCCTGGTCTCGTTGCCGAAAAGCTGTTCGACGGCGAGTGGTTCCCGGTCTGCGCGCCGGCCTTCCTGGCGCGCTATCCTGCGCTTGCGACGGAAGTGCCCGAGGCTTTTCTCGGCGTGCCGCTGCTGCATCAGGCGACGCCGCCGGGAGCGATCGACAGCTGGCAATCCTGGATCGGAACCGGCCGGAAACTCGAGGGCCCGCGGTTCACCAGCTATATGTCGATGATACACGAGACCATCGCCGGGCGCGGCGCGGCCCTTGCCTGGGCGGGCTTCGCCGACGAACAGCTGCGGCGCGGCCAGCTCGTGCGGCTGACCAGGGCCTCACGCCGCCACGCCGGCTCCTTCCACGTGGTGACGAGAAGGAATGCCGGCCCGACCGTCAGGACGGTGGCGCAGGCGCTGTTCGGCAGCGTCGGCGCCACCTGAAAGATCAGGCTTCGCGCCCAAACCGGGACGCGTCGTGACGGGCACCCCAAGCCGGCATGGCGGCCTCGACCTCGGCTTCCGATCCGAAGGCATCGGATGCGTAGCGGTCGACACGGAATCGCGCCGGAGCAACGAACGGCTGCTGTCCGAGCACGAGTTCCGACGCCAGCCGGCCGAGGCCCGGACCATGGGTGACGCCGCTCTCATTGTCGCCGCCGGCGACGACGACATTGTCGCTGCCGGGCACCTTGCCGACGACAAGGCCATTGTCGGGCGTGTAGCACGGCACGCCTTGCGCCCAGCTCTCGAGTTTCGAGCCGCGCAGCGGCGGGAAGATGGCCTGCAACTCTGCCAGTTCCTCGTCGAACGTCTCCCGCATCAGATCGACATTGTGCGGCTGGCCCGGCTCGATCTCGCTGTCGCCGGTTTTGTACAGGGGCTTGTAGTGCCTGCCCGTGCCCCACATGACAGCGCCGAAGGTCTCGCGCAGCCACAGCCGCAACTCGCGGCACTGGACCGTCGGGATCGTGGACGGCAATCCTCTGTCATCGGTGACGATGCGTGTCGCCACCACCCGCAGCAGCGGCAGCCGCCAGCCGAGACTTGAAATCACCTGGTTGTTCCAGGCACCGGCGGCGGCGATAGCGCCATCGGCCTCGATGCGGCCGCTGTCGGTTTCGATCGTCACCCGGCCGCCCGCATCATGGACGGCAGTGACGCGCGTCCCGTTTCGGAAGACGCCGCCGAGCTCGCCGATCTGGCCTGTCAGCACCTTCATCGCCAGCGAGGTGTCGACCTGGATGCCGTGCGGATTGTAGGCCGCCGAGTGGACGCGCGCCGGATCGATGAGACCCTGCATCCTGTGCCCGATCTGGGCAGCGTTCAGATCCTGCATTTCCGGCGGCGCGTAGGGAGATTCCAAGACCGGGCGCACGAAGCGCTCGCGCCCGTCCTCGGTCAGCGCCATGATCAGGGTGCCGTTCGGCCGGTAGCCTATCTCGACGCCGACCTCGTGCAGCCGGCGATAGAAATCGAGGCCGTATTGCTGCAGCTGGAACCCTTCCTCGCCAAGCGGGATCATGCCGGCGGACCAGTGGGAGACGAAACCCGCGCCGGCGCCGGTGGTCGCCGCGCCCGGCTGGCCCGCATCGATGACCGTCACCTGGCGCACGCCGGACCGCAGCAGATGCAGAGCCGCGCTGCAGCCGATGATGCCGCCGCCGATCACTGCGATATGCCGGTTATCTCCACCGTGGTTGCCGTTTGCACTCATCTTTGCTGTTCTCCCTTTTTCTGCGACGGCCCTGCCCCGCCGACCTTGGCGATGTATCTGTCCAGCCACCACAGAATGCGCGCGGCACTGTCGATGTATTCGGGGTAGCCGCGCAGGCTGTGGCCGGCATTCGGATAGACCACGAGGGCGCTTGGCGCTCCGGACCTCAGGGCCGCGAAATGGCATTCTTCCGCCTGCCCCGGCGGCGTGCTCTTGTCGATGGCGCCAGCCATGATCAACGAAGGTACGACCTTCTTCTGCTTGTGGAAGGCCGGGCTGCGCGAAAAATAGTCGCCGCCGGACTGCCACGGCGATGTCGCCAGCATGATCTCGTCGAATTCGGGAATTTGCGACGTGCGATGCTGGCTGTACCAGTCGCCGACCGGAGAGATCGGCACCGCAACGGCAAAGCGATCAGTCTGCGAGGGCAGCCAGGCAGACATGAAACCGCCATAGCTGGTGCCGGTGACCGCAACGCGCGCGGCATCGACGATGCCTTGCCCGATCAGGGCATCAACCCCGCTGATGATGTCCTGCGCGTCGGCGCCGCCCATATCGTCCTTGACCGCGCGGGCGAAACCGTCGCCCCGCCCCGTGCTGCCGCGCGGATTCGGGAACAGGACCGTCCAGCCACGGCTGGCAAGAATGGCGCCGGCGCGCGAGCGGCCAAGCCAGCGGTTGCGATGCGCCGAGACCGGCCCGCCATGCACGTCGACCAGCAGCGGCGTAGGGGCGGTCGCGCCGGAGGGGCGCACCAGCCAGCCCTGGATGTTCAGCCCGTCAGGCGCCGTCCATTCGAAGGCTTCGACAGTGCCGCATCGCGCCATCACGCCGGCGGCACTGGGCGCCGCCAGCGAAGCCACTTCAACGACTCTGCCGTCCGTTTCTTCAGCCAGGAACGGCGCGCGCGACCAGGATTCGGCGATAAACAGCGACCCCTTGTCTCCGATCGGGTGGGAAGCAGGCACCCACTCGCCGTGGGTCAATTCGCGCGATGCCCAATGTTGCGTCGCGGTCGCGGCGCCGACCGTGAAATCGCCGGTCACCGTTTCGGGCCCACGTGCGCCGGCGAAATGGACCGTCGTTGACGTGCGCCATTCGATCGATGTGACATCGACGCCCAAGGTCTCGGCGGTCGTGACCCCGCCGGTCTTCAGGTCGAGGATCGAAAGAAGGCCGGCGACCAGGCCCCGATCGCTGCAGAACGCCTGGATGAAGGCGACCTCGTCTCCCCCGGAGCTGCCCCGCACGCAGCCGATCTGGTCGGCGGGCGTATGGATGGTTCGCGCGGCGCCCGAGGCAGCATCGACCAGCGCAAGCCGCGCCCGATACCAACTGCCCTCGCTGTGATCGTCGCTGACCAATGCGGCGATGCCGTCATTGCCGGACCAGCTCGCTTCCCAGACATTCAGGGGCGGCGCCGTCAGCGCCCGCACGGCGCCTTCGAGGTTCCAGACCCATAGGCGGCGCCACAGATCGTCGCCCTCGCCCAGCCGCACTTCAGGCAGCCAGACAGCCGCTTCGGGGCTCTGTTTCTGAGCATAGCCACCATGGATGCCGGCGAGATCGGCGGCGGTGCCGGCAACCACCAGGAGAAGTTTCCTGCCATCGGGAGACCAGTCGAGCTGTTCGATGCGTCCGCTCAAGGCGGCGCTGGCGACGACGGCGCCGTCAGACCGTATCTCTATCACGTCTGCCGCAGGATCGTCGCCCTGGCGGGCGAATGCCAGCAATTTGCCGTCTGGAGACAGGCGGATCTGGCGCGCTTCCCTTTCGCTCAGCCGCTCGGGTGCACCGCCACTGCGCTCGACCCGGTATAGCCTTACAGCGGGTCCGGCCTCGATCGGTCCTTCAAAACTCTGACCCATGAAATAGAGGTGACTTGCGCTGTGGTGGCCACAGAGGGAGCGAGCGGCGAAGACGTGGCCCGGGGCACCCAGAAGAGCGCCGTAGAACCCGTGAACGGCTTCGAATTCCGTCGACGAGCGAAAATCCCGTTGCATCGGACACTCCCCGCAATAAGCGTTCCGGATCCGCCGCGCATCTCTCGAACGGAGCCGCGCCACCACGTCCCGATAGCGGCGACGGCGACCATACAGGCTCAATCGGAGCTGTCTAGACACATGTGTCTGTGGCCTGATAGTTGATACGCACTGCATCTGGTTCAAGCGTCCGGAACGCCCCTTTGATCCGGCATTCGTGGCGCTGGCATTGCCGAGAGAGCGAGGAAAAAGTGGACGTTTCAAATACCGCCCGGGCCATTTTCGACAGCGAAATCATATGGGACGCGCATTCCGGCTTCATGCCCGACCCGGCGGCGGACCTGAACAATCTGCAGATCTGGCGGGACGCGGGCATCGATTACCTTTCGATCGACGTCGGCTTCGATCTGCTGCCCTGGGAGCAGACGGTGCGGACGCTCGCAAACTTCCGCCACTGGATCCTTTCCAATCCCCAGCACTACACGCTGGTCTCTTCCGTTGCTGAAATCCGCAAGGCCAAGACCGAAGGCAAACTGGCGATCACCTTCGACATCGAGGGCATGAACGCGCTCGACGGCCGCATCGAGATGGTGGAGTTCTATCACCAGCTCGGCGTGCGCCAGATCCTGTTCGCCTACAACAGGAACAACCTGGCCGGCGGCGGCTGCCATGACGTCGAGACCGGCCTGACGAATTTCGGCCGCGAAGTCATCGACGAGATGAACCGCCTCGGCATGTTCGTCGACGTCACCCACACCGGCTACCGCACATCGATGGAAGTGATGGAGTATTCCAACCGGCCGGTGATCTTCTCGCATTCCAATCCCAAGGCGCTGTGCGGCCACGGCCGCAATATCACCGACGACCAGATCAAGGCTTGCGCGCGCACCGGCGGCATTGTCGCCATTGTCGGGCTGAACAGGTTCCTGGGCGAAAACCGGACGGACTCCGAAAGGCTGGCCGATCACATCGACTATCTTGTCGACCTGATCGGCCCGCGCCATGTCGGCATCGGCCTGGACTATGCCTTTCCCGTCGACGTCAAGGGCATCGACCGCATCATCTCCGACAACCCGCAATTCTGGCCGAAGAACGAATATCCGGAGGGCGCGACCACCTACTCGGCCCCCGGCCAGATGCGCGAACTGGCCGAGGTGCTGTTGCGTCGGGGCCAATCCGAGGGCGCGGTGCGCGATATCATGGGCGGCAATTTCATGCGGCTGGCCGCCGAAATCTGGAGCTAGCGGGAAGACAGCCGGCTCTTGCACAGTTGATCCACCCCGCGACGAATGACGGGCCAGCCCGGCACAGGGGCTGGCAATGATTTCGGCACGCCTGCCGGGCATCGGCAAGGGCGAGTCGGATCTGCGTTTTTTCTGCAAGAGCGACCGTGTTCAAGATTCGGCCCTGCCAGCAAAATTTTCGCTAGACATGTATGTCTATACCTAGCAGTTTTAGCCGACCGATAAATTCGGCACGGTCTGAAAAGGCCAGCCATTCAAAGCCGGCAACGAAAACAGCTGAGGGGTAGAGCATGTCCATTTTAACCGACACCAGGGTTTCGCGGCGCAGCCTGCTGGCTGGAGCCGGAGCCTTCGGTCTTGCCTCCATGGTCAATCCAAAGATCTCCTGGTCGGCCGACGGACCAATCCTGAAAGTGCGTTCCTACGCCGACATCCAGACACTGGATCCCTGCTTCCGGCTGGCCGCTCCCGAAGGCGACATCACCAGCGTGATCTTCGCCGGCCTCGTCGTCACCACGCCCGGCGACAGCTGGGGCTGGCGGCCGATGGCGGCGGAAACGATCACGCAGCTCGATCCGCTGACCGTGGCCTTCAAGCTGCGCGACAATATCGGCTTCACCGACGGTTACGGCCAGATGACGGCGGAGGACGTCAAGTTCTCCATAGAGCGCATCGCCGACCCCGCCAACAAGAGCCCCTATGCCGGTGACTGGGCGACGCTCAAGGAGGTCGAGGTCAAGGACAAGCTGTCGGGCATCATCCATCTCAAGCAGGCCTTCGCGCCGCTGTGGACATCGACCTTGCCGACGCCGTCCGGTACCATCCTGTCGAAGAAGGCCATCACGGAACTCGGCGGCAAGCTTGGCGTCAAGCCGGTCGCGCAGTCCGGTCCCTATATCCTGAAGGAATGGCTGCCGAAGCAGCGCACCGTGCTGGTGCGCAATCCCGACTGGAAATACGAGCCGGGCGGCTTCGCCGAAATCCACATCCACCCGATCGAGGACGAGAAGACCGGCGAACTCGGCTATGAGGCCGGCGACCTCGACTACACCTGGACCGCGGTCTCCTCGATCTCGCGGCTGAAGCAGACGCCGCCACCCAAGACCAAGGTGGTGGAGAAGCCGTCGCTGGCCTTTGTCTGGCTCGGCATGAACCAGGATGTCGCGCCCTTCAACAATCCGAACGTGCGCCGCGCGGTTCAGTACGCCGTGGATCGCAAGGCCGTGGTCGACGCCGCCTATTTCGGAGCCGCCGCCACGGCCACCGGCATCATCGCGCCCGGCCTGCCGGGCCACCGCGAGAAAAACCTCTACGACTTCGACCCGGACCGCGCCCGCGACATGCTCGCCAAGGAAGGCGTCGCCGGCGCCACGATCACGCTCGACATCCTCAACAAGACGGAGCGCCTCACCGCCGCGCAGGTGGTGCAGTCGAACCTGCAGGATGTCGGCTTGAACGTCGAGATCAAGCAGAACGACAGCGGCACGTTCTGGACGCTCGGCGCCAAGGAAGGCGACTACTGGAACAAGCTGCAGATGATCATCAGCCGCTTCTCCATGCAGCCTGATCCGAGCTGGGCAACCGCCTGGTTCACGCGCGACCAGATCGGCGTCTGGAACTGGGAGCGCTTTTCCAGCGAGGAATTCGACAAGCTCAATGCCGAAGGTATGGTCGAGCTCGACCCGGCCAAGCGCGACGTCATCTACAAGAAGCTGCAGGACCTCATGGAGGAAAACGGCAACTATGTCTTCCTGACCCATGAGGTGACCGGCGTCATGTATCGCGACTCCGTCGCGGCCGGGCTGAAGCCGAACGGGGAACCCGTGTTCACCGACTTCAAACCGGCATGATTTCTGCCCGCGGGGTGCCAGCCCCGCCCTTTCGGCAGGTATTGAAATGATCCGCTACGCAATCAAGCGTCTGTGGCTAGGCGCCATCATCATCAGCTTCGCGCTGATGATGATGTTCGCCATGGTCTACCTCATCCCTGGCGACCCCGCCTCCGTGGCGCTGGGGCCGCGCGCGACGCCGGAGATGAAGGAGGCGCTGCGCGAGCGCATGGGGCTGGATCAGCCAGTCTGGCGTCAATTCACGAACTTCTACGGATCGGCCCTGCATGGCGACCTCGGCACGGAGGTCCTGTCCAACCGGCCGGTGTTGAACGTGGTGATGGAGCAATTGCCGTTCACGCTGGCGCTCATTGTCGGCGGCATCGTCTGGTCGGTGGCGCTCGGCATCCCGCTTGGCTGCATCGCGGCGGTGCGGCGCGGCGGCTTCGTCGACCAGGTGATCGGCGTTCTGTCGGTGGCGATGATCGCGGTGCCGTCCTTCGTCGTCGCCATCTATTCGCTGCTGGTCTTCGCCGTGGCCCTGCAATGGTTGCCCGCGATCGGCGCCGGCGAGCCCGGAAACATCGCCAGCCAGCTTCAGCATCTCATCTTGCCGTCGCTGGCGGTCGGCCTTGGCTGGATCGGCTACATCTCGCGCATGGTGCGCGCCTCGATGCTGGAGACGCTTGAGGCGAGCCACATCCGCACCGCGCGCGCCTTCGGCCTGCCCGAGCATCGCATCATCTACACCTACGCGCTGCGCATCGCCGTGCTGCCGACGATCACCCTGCTCGGCGTCGGCATCGGCCACATGCTGTCGTCCTCGGTCTTCGCCGAAATCGTCTTCGCCCGTCCCGGCATCGGCAAGCTGGTCTACGAGGCGATTTCGGTGCGCAACTACCCGATCGTATCCGGCGCCGTGCTGGTCACCACCGTCTTCTTCGTCCTCGTCAACGTAGCCGCCGACATACTGGTCGGCCTCCTGGATCCCCGTGTCAGATCAAGCTTCAACTGAGCTGTCCTTCCGGAGCAGTCGCCTCGGCGGCGCGTGGCGCACGGTCCGGCGCATCATGCGCGAACCGCTCGGCGCCATCGGCCTGACGCTCGTGGCGGTGGTGGTGCTGTCGGCGATCTTCGCCGGCGTGTTGACCAGTTACGCACCGAGCAAGATTTCGCCGACCGAGCGCTTCGCCTCGCCGAGCCTCCTGCATGTGCTCGGCACCGACCATCTCGGCCGCGATCTTTTCACCCGCGTACTCTACGGCGGACGCGTGGCCTTGATGATCGCGCTCGGTTCGACCCTTGTGTCGCTGATCGTCGGCGTCGTGCTGGGGCTGATCGCCGGCTATGGGCCGCGCTGGCTCGACAACATTTTGCTGCTCGTCTTCGACGCCGTGAAGAGCTTTCCGACCGTCATGCTGGCGCTGACCCTTGTCACCCTTTTCGGCCCTTCGCTCTATGCGGTGGTTGTCGTGGTGATGCTGGTCAACGTGCCAGGCTATGCGCGCATCATCCGGACGCAGACGCTGGTGTTGAAATCCGCCGAACACGTCATGGCGGCGCGCTCCATGGGTGCAAGCGCCGGCCGCATCCTGCGCGTCCATATCCTGCCCAACATCATCGGTCCGATCCTGATCCTGGTGTCGATGGACATTCCCGTCGTGGTGGCGATCGAGGCGGGCATGAGCTTCCTCGGGCTGGGCGTGCGTCCGCCCACGCCCAGCTGGGGCGCGATCCTCAATGACGGCTTCGCCAACATCCGCGATTCCTACTGGATCGTGATCGCCGGCGGTCTTCCGATCGTGCTGACGACACTCGGCTTCACCTTCTTCGGCGAGACCTTGCGTGACCTCTTCGATCCCAGGCTGAAGGGGCGGTGATGACGGTTCTGGCGGTCAAGAATTTGAGCGTTGCGTTCCACACCGAGAGCGGCCGGCTGGAAGCGCTGAAGGACGTCAGCTTCAAGGTGCCTGCCAACCGCAGCGTCGGCGTGGTCGGCGAATCCGGCTGCGGGAAATCCACGCTCATCAACGCCATTCTCGGCCTGCTTGCCGACAATGGCGAGATCTCTGCCGGCGAGATCGTCTTCGAAGGCGACAAGGACCTCACGCGGCTCGACGCAGCCGCGATGCGCAATCTGCGCGGCCAACGCATCGCCACCGTGTTCCAGGATCCGATGGGCGCGCTTAACCCGGTGCTGTCCGTCGGGCGGCAGATGCGCGACATCCAGTATCGCTCCGGCCTGTCGAAGCGCGACAAGGACGCGCGCTCGGTCGCCATGCTGCGCAAAGTGCGCATTCCCGATCCGGAGAGCCGGCTGGCGCAATTTCCGCACGAATTCTCCGGCGGCATGAAACAGCGCATCGCCATCGCCATGGCACTGATGATGGAGCCGGCGCTGCTGATCGCCGACGAGCCGACCACGGCGCTCGACGCGACGCTGGAGGTGGCCACGATCGAGTTGCTCAAGGACCTGCAACGCGAAATCGGCTGTTCGGTGCTGTTCATCTCGCACCATCTGGGGGTCATTGCCGAACTCTGCGACGAGATGATCGTGATGTATGCCGGCGAAGTGGTGGAGAGCGGCACCACCCGCGAAATCTTCCACGACGCCCGCCATCCCTATACGCAAAAGCTGCTCGCCTGCGATCCGGCGCGACTGTCCCGGCGCGTGCCGCGGTTGCCGACGATCGCCGGAACCTTGCCGGACCTGCGTCGGCGGCCAAGCGGCTGCGTCTTCCAGCCGCGCTGCGACCGTGCCGATGCGCAATGCCTCGATGTGCCACCCGGTGCTTCAATCGGCGGCTCCCATATCGCCCGCTGCTGGCATGCGGACATTCCGCTGGGAGTGAGCGCATGAGCTCGCAGGACTTGCTCAGCGTTCGCGACCTGCATGTCTCGTTCCGGGTCGGCGGCCTGCCCGCGAGGCTGGCCGGACGCGCCACAGAGATCGAGGCGGTGTCCGGCGTCAGCTTCGACCTGCAGCGCGGCACGACTTTCGCACTCGTCGGCGAATCCGGCTCGGGCAAGACGACGCTGGCGCGCACGCTCAACGGCCTTCAACCCGTCAAGGCGGGTACGATCCTGTTCGAGGGGCAGGAATTGCAAGGCCTTTCCGATGCCCGGATGAAGCCGGTGCGGCGGCGCATGCCGATGATGTTCCAGGATCCCGTCGGCTCGCTGTCGCCACGGCTCAGCGTGCGGTCGCTGCTGTCGGAGCCTTTCATCATCCACGGCCTGTCCAGCCGCGATCTCAATGCCGAAGTGACGCGGCTGCTTGCGCTGGTCGGCCTGCCGCGCGACTTCGCCGACCGCTATCCACACCAGTTGTCCGGCGGCCAGGCACGCCGCGTCGGCGTGGCGCGGGCAATCGCGCTCGATCCTGTGTTGGTGGTCGCCGACGAGCCGACCGCCGGCCTCGACGTTTCGGTGCAGGGCGAAGTGCTGAACCTGCTCAACGACCTGCGCGACCGCATGGGCCTGTCGATGCTGATCATCACCCACAATCTGCACGTCGTGCGCCAGATCGCCGACCGCATGGCGGTGATGTATCTCGGCCGCTTCGTCGAGCAAGGCGAGACGGAGGCGATCTTCCGGACGCCGCATCACCCCTATACGGCGGCGCTGCTGTCGGCCAATCCCGAGCCTGATCCCGACAAGGTGCACGAACGCATCACGCTGCCGGCGGATGTGCCGTCCCTGCTGGCGCGGCCCACTGGATGCGAATTCCACACACGCTGCCAACAGGCACAGGCGCGCTGCTCCGTGGACGCCCCTGCCCCAGCGACCGTCGGCGACACCAGGCTGACCTGCCATTTCCCGCTGAACATCTGAGGATCGCACCGGCCCCTGTCGCGGCCGGCGCGTCGAGAGGAGCCACCATGCAAGATATCCGCGTTGTCACCGATTTTCCGCGCAAGGTGCGCGAGATCGAGAATCTGTGGATACCCATGCCTGATGGCGTGAAGCTCGCGGCGCGCGTCTGGCTGCCGGAAGACGCCGACAGCGATCCGGTGCCGGCCATCCTCGAATACCTGCCCTATCGCAAGCGCGACGGCACGGTGGAGCGCGATGCGCTGACCCATCCCTACTTCGCCGGTCACGGCTATGCGGGCGTGCGGGTCGACATGCGCGGCTCGGGCGACAGCGAGGGGCTGTGCAAGGGCGAATATCTCAAGCAGGAGCAGGACGACTGCCTTGCCGTCATCGAATGGCTGGCGGCGCAACCCTGGTGTTCGGGAAGCGTCGGCATGATCGGCATCAGCTGGGGCGGCTTCAACGGGCTGCAGGTCGCCGCCCGGCGGCCGCCGGCGCTGAAGGCCGTCATCTCGCTGTGCTCGACGGACGACCGCTACAATGACGACGTCCATTACCTCGGCGGCGCGATGATGTGCGACAATCTGATGTGGGGGACGACCGCCTGGGCGATTGCGATGACGCCGCCCGATCCAGCGATCGTCGGCGACCGTTGGCGCGATCTCTGGGAGCAACGGCTGAACGGCAACGGCATCTGGATGCAGGAATGGTTCGAGCACCAGCGCCGCGACGATTTCTACAAGCACGGCTCGATCTGCGAGGATTACGCCGATGTCGACATCCCGGTCTATGCGGTCGGCGGCTGGGCCGACGGCTATCCCAACCCGATCTTCCGGATGCTGGAAAAGCTGCCCGGACCGCGCAAGGGCCTGATCGGGCCATGGGGCCACAAATACCCGCACTTCGCCATGCCCGGCCCGCGCATGGGTTTCCTGCAGGAATGCCTGCGCTGGTGGGATCAATACCTCAAGGGCATCGACACCGGCATTGCCGACGAGCCGATGCTGCGCGCCTGGATCCAGGATCCGGCGCGGCCGGCGGCGATCTACGACGAACGTCCCGGCAAATGGGTGGCCGAGCCCTCCTGGCCCGGCCCCGGCGTGGGGGAAAAGGTGCTGAACCTTGCGCCGCATGAGCTGAGGGAGACCGGGGGCGAAAACGTGGTGCTCACCATTTCCTCACCGCAGACGGCAGGCCTGTCGTCCGGTGCCTGGTGCGGCTATGGCGTCATGCCGACCTTGCCGGTCGACCAGCGGACCGAAGAAGGCAACGCGCTTATTTTCGAGACGGCGCCGTTGACCGAGGCGATCGAGATTCTCGGTTTCCCGGAATTCGAGGTCAGGCTGTCTTCCGACAAGCCGGTCGCCCTTCTCTCCGCCACACTGTCGCAGGTGTTTCCCGAAGGTGCCGCCTCGCGCGTCAGCTACGGCATCCTCAACCTCAGCCATCGCAACGGCGACCTGGACATCGAGCCGATGGTTCCCGGCAAGCCGGAGACGGTTCGTATCAAGTTGCGCTGCTGCGGACAGCGTTTCGAAGCCGGCGAGCGCATCCGGCTGGCGCTGGCGACATCGCACTGGCCGATCGTCTTCCCGACGGCCGAGCAGGCGACGCTGTCCATCCATTGCGGCGACAGCCGGCTGATCCTGCCGGTGCGCGCGCCGCAGGAACTGGACGATACGCTGGGGGCTTTCCTGGGTGCGGAAAGCGCCATGCCCATGGAACAGGAGGTGCTCGCCAAGGGCGATGGCTTCCAGCGCTCGGTTTCGACCGATCAAATCACCGGCGAGACCGTCTACCAGGTCGTCAACGACGCAGGCACGGTACGCCATCCGCATACCGGAATGGTGCTCTCGGCGAGGCATGTCGACCGGTTCACCATCCACCCCGACGATCCGAATTCGGCGGTCGGCACCTGCACCTGGGAGAAATCCTTTGGCCGGGGCGGCTGGCAGACGCGTGTTTCGGTCAAGGCGACGGTGCGCGCGCTGCACGATGTCTGGCGGATCGAAACGCATCTGACCGCGCATGATGGTGACGTGGTCATCATCGATCGCGCCGAGGTCAAGGAATACCCTCGCGATCTGAACTGAGAAGGCGGCGTCACGCCATCATTTTCGGCAAGGCGGCAGCCAGCGCATCGACCGCCAGCCGAACCTTGAGCGGCAGGTGAGGCGTCCGCAGCCACAGCGCGTGGCAGTCGTAGGGATAGCGCGCATGGTCCGGCAAGAGCGTCACCAGCGCACCGGCCTTGACGCGCTCGCGAACCAGCCACCAGGGCAGCCAGGCGATACCCATGCCGTCAGAAGCGGCATCGGCGATCGCGTCAAGGTCGTCGAGCCGAAGGCGCCCCTCGGGAGCGAACTGGCACACCGCCTGGCCCTCCCCGGGAAATAGCCAGGGCTGAACGATCTGGCCCAGCCGGCGATAGACGATGGCGTGATGATCGGCGAGGTCTTCGACTTGCCGTGGCTCCCCATGGACTTTCACGTAAGCAGGCGCGGCGCAGACGACCATGTCCTGGCGCGCAACGCTTCGCACGATGAGACCGGCCTTGTCCTCCAGATCACCGGTGCGGATGGCGAGGTCAAAGCCGTCCTCGGCGAGATCGGCGAAGCGGTCGCTGAGCGACAAATCCAGTTCCAGCATCGGATATTGCCGTGCGAGCTTCAGCAGCACCGGCGCGACACAGTGGCGGCCGAAATGCGCCGGCATGGTCACGCGCAATTTTCCCCTTGGCTGCGACAGCTGATCGGCGGCAAGGGCGTCGGCGGCATCGGCCTCGGCCAGCACGATCCTGCAGCGTTCATAGTAGGCGCGCCCGAAGTCAGTCAGGCTCTGGCGACGCGTGGTGCGATTGAGGAGCCGCACGCCGAGCCGCTCCTCGAGGAACCGCACATGCTTGCCGACCATCGGCCCGGACAGATCGAGCGCTGCGGCCGCCGCGGCGAAAGAGCCGAGATCGACGGCCCGGACAAACACGGCCATGCTTTCAAGCCGATCCATATTCAAAACCATTGGTTTCTAGTGTTTTGCCAATAGTAGCATTTATCCTCGATTACATCAGATTCATAGATCACTCGGTTCAATTGATTTGGAGTAATCCCGATGACACGAGTGGTCCGCTTCCATCAGCATGGTGGTCCCGAGGTTTTGCGCATCGAGCATGTCGACCTTCCCCGGCCCGGTCCGGGCGAGGTCCAGATTCGCGTCAAGGCGCTCGGTCTCAATCGCGCCGAGGCGCTGTTGCGCGCGGGCGCCTACATCGAGACCCCCGCCCTTCCCTCCGGCCTGGGTCTGGAAGCGGCTGGTGTCGTCGAGTTGGTCGGCGAAGGGGTTGTGGGTCTGTCGACCGGCGATGCCGTCAGCATCATCCCGCCGCAATCGATGGCGCGCTGGCCGACCTATGGCGAGCTTGTCACCGTCCCATCCGGTCTCGCCGTCAAGCATCCGCGCTCGCTCGGCTGGCAGGCCGCCGCGGCATCCTGGATGCAATATCTTACCGCCTACGGCGCGCTGGTCGACATAGCCGGGCTGCGCAGAGAGGATTTCGTCGTCATCACCGCGGCCTCGAGCAGCGTCGGGCTCGCCGCGATCCAGATTGCCAACCGTATCGGCGCGACAGCGATCGCGGTGACACGGACATCGGCGAAGAAGCAGGCCTTGCTCGATGCTGGCGCTGGCGAAGTCGTGGTTCTGGCCGAGGAGGATCTCGCAGCAAGGCTGGGTGAAATCACCGGGGAGCGAGGCGCGCGCGTCGTGCTGGACGCGGTCGGCGGTCCGATCTTCGAGCCGTTGGCGGCGGCAATGTCTCGCGGCGGCATTCTGATCGAGTATGGCGGCCTCAGCCACGAACCGACGCCATTCCCGTTGGGCGCCGTCCTCGCCAAGACGCTGACGCTGCGCGGCTATCTCGTCCACGAGATCACCGGCGATCCGGCGAAGCTGGAGGCCGCCAAGGCGTTTATCCTGGAGGGCCTTGAGGCCGGCATGCTGAAACCGGTCATCGACAGGACTTTCACCTTCGACCAGATCGTCGAGGCGCATCGTTATCTCGAATCGAACGAGCAGTTCGGCAAGATCGTAGTGACGATCTGAGATCGTGGTGACGATCCGAGATCGTGGTGACGTTTTGAGCAACAAATAATTCATGCCGCCAATATCGCCCTTGAAGGCTCGGCTTCGCATTCCTAAGTCTGGGGTGCGGGCCGGGCCCCTCTGACTGTCGCCTTCGGGCGGCCGTGATGTCGGACCGCTATAACGGGCCCGTTTCCATCGTTTTTTCGGTCAGGCGGGCTCACATTCTGGTTTGGAGCCCCGCATGACATCTTCCCTGCTTGGTCTGGTTTGTCCCTCTTGCCGCGTCGCGCTCGTCATGAGCGAACGCCAGGGCATCGAGATCGACTACTGCCCGCAATGCCGTGGCGTCTGGCTCGATCGAGGCGAGCTCGACAAGATCATCGAGCGCTCGGCCAAGGAAGCGCCGCCCGCTCCGCAGGCACCGCCGCCAGCATACGCCCAGCCGCACCAGGGTCGCGGCCGCGACGACGACTATTCGCGCTCGCATGGCCAGCGCTATCCAAAGCGGAAGAAATCATTCTTCGAAGAGCTGTTCGATTGACGGTGTGATGCCCGGCAACGGGCCAGCGCCTGTCGAGAATTCCGAAACCACAGCCGATAAAGGTCAATCTCCCATGCTTTCCCGCACAAGCCGATTTGCCACCCTCTTCGCAGGGCTGTTCCTGGCGTTCTCCATGGTGGCGATCGATCATGCGGAGGCGCGGCGCGGCGGCAGCTTCGGCAGCCGCGGCACGCGCACCTTCCAGTCGGCGCCGCCGACCCGGACCGCGCCGGCGCCGACCGCTCCGGTCGAGCGCTCGATGACGCCCAACACCGGTGTGAACTCCGCCGCCCGGCAGCCACAGGCCAGCCCGCAAAGGCCCGGCTTCATGAGCGGTTTTGGCGGCACCATGATGCGCGGGCTGCTGATCGGCGGTCTGATCGGCCTGCTCCTGGGCCAGGGCTTCGGCGGTCTGGCCGGGATGTTCGGCTTTCTGCTGCAGGCGCTGCTTATCGGTGGTGCGATCATGCTGGCCATCCGCTTCTTCCGTTCGCAATCCGCGCGCGGCGCTGAACCCGCGCTCGCCGGCGCCGGCATCGGCCAGGCTTCGCGATTCGAGAACCGTCCCGCGGCGCAGCCGGAGACGAGCACCGCGGGCTCCTTCAAGATTCCTGGTTTCGGCGGCGGTTCGGGCGGCGGCGCTCCGGTTGCCGACACCGAAGAGATCACGCTGGCCCAGAGCGACCTCGATGCATTCCAGCGGTTGCTGACCGACGTGCAGGAAGCGTTCGGGCGCGAGGACCATGCGGCGCTGCGCCGGGCGGTGACGCCGGAGATGGTGTCCTATCTGTCGGAAGAGCTGGCCGACAACGCCCAGAAGGGCCTGCGCAACGAAGTGTCTGATATCACGCTGCTGCAGGCAGATATCGCGGAGAGCTGGCGCGAGGACGACCGCGACTACGCCACGGCGGCACTGCGCTACGAATCCCGCGACGTGACGCGCGAACGGGCCAGCGGCAAGGTCGTCGAGGGCGACGAGGACCATCCGACCGAGACGACGGAGCTGTGGACGTTCACGCGCAAGAATGGCTCGGACTGGAAGCTATCGGCAATCCAGCAGGCCTAAGCATCAAGCGGCTTCGGCCGGCGCTGTGACGACAATGATTGCCGGCACAGCCGACAATCATCGCACGATCTTGACGCACATCGGCGTGCCGATCTCGATGCTCCGTCCGGTGTCGGCCAGCATGCCGCTGCCGGCGTCCCGTGCGAAGATCGAGATGCTGTCGGCATTCTGGTTGGCCGAGAACAGATGGCCACCTGACGGCGTCAGCGCCAGGTTGCGCGGCGTGGCGCCTCCGCAAGGGACGTAGCCGAGAAGGCTCAACGCGCCTGTCTCCTGATCGACGGCCATGATGACGACGCTGTCGTGGCCGCGGTTGGAGCCGTAGAGGAAACGGCCGTCCGGCGAGATCTGGATATCGGCGCAATGATTGCTGTCGCGCGCCTCGG
Organism: Mesorhizobium comanense; assembly: GCF_005503535.1. Classification (GTDB taxonomy): domain Bacteria; phylum Pseudomonadota; class Alphaproteobacteria; order Rhizobiales; family Rhizobiaceae; genus Mesorhizobium; species Mesorhizobium comanense. Next base: position 129,893 of record NZ_SCNN01000011.1, read on the forward strand.
CCGGCACCGCCGGATTGATGTCGAGAACCGACAGCTTGCCGGTGGATTCCTCCAGCGCCATCGACACGACCGTCGAATCCAGCTCATTCATGACGAAGACGAACCGGCCGTTCGGATGCAAAGCGAGATGGCGCGGACCCGCGCCCGGCGCCAGCGCGGATTCCGCCAGCTTGGCCAGGCCGCCATCCCGCCCGATCCGATACGACACCAGCCGGTCGATGCCGAGGTCGGCGACAACGGCCATTCCCCCCGCGACGGTCTCGGTGACGCTGTGGGCGTGGGAGCGCTCCTGCCGCGCGGCGTTGGGACCGGTGCCCTGGTGCGCGACGCTTGACAGCGGGGCCGACAAGGCGCCGTCCTTGTGGAAACCATAGACCGCCACAGCCTGGTCCGGGCCACTCTCGCCCATGCCGTAGTTGGCGACCAGCAGTTTCGTGCCGTCGCGGGTGATGGTGCTATGGGCGGTGATGCTGCCCAGCGACGGCTGCTTGTTCAGATAGGTGAGCGCGCCCGAACCACGATCGAAGCTATAGGCCGAGACCGTCCCCTCGCGCCAGGCAAACACTTCCGAATTGGCATAGATGCGCGAACCGTCTGATGTGACCGACAGGAACGTCGGATTATCCACGTCCCCGGTCTCGGCCAGTTTCCTGATCTCCAGCGTCTGCTCGTCGAAGCTGTAAACGCCAAGGCCGACGCCACGCGCGCCCTGGAAATACGGCGCCTCGCGATTCAGGCTTCCGACAAAGACCAGACAGGCATCGCTCATGTTTTTCCTCCCTTGCCCGCCGGCGTTCGGTGCGGCGAGGCGACCCAAAATTTCGCCTGTCCTCGCTTGCAACGCAACCCCATATGTGAAAATAGTATTTATAAAAGAAGATTGACGGGAGGAGAGATCGTGCAATCGAGCGGTGCGACGCGTGGTCAAATGGTTGTCCGGGGCGTCCCGCTGCATCGGCGGATCCGGCCATGAACGGCTTCGCGCCCACGGTCGGCGTCGCCTCCACCCATCCCAGGAACATGCCGGAGGATCACGCCGCCCTGCCGGTGTGGAACGCCGAGAACTGGTTTTATGAAGACTGGCCCGTCGGCCAGAAGATCCGCTCATTGCGCCGCACGATGGCGGAAGGGGACAGCCACCTCTTCAACACGCTTGTGCTCGACATCCACCCCTATGTGCAGGACCAGATGTTTGCCGAAAGCGAAGGCATTTTCGGCAAGCGGCTGATCGCCGGCGCCTTCGTCTTTTCGGCGGGGCTGGGGCTGGTCGCCACCAACTGCGTCAACGCCTTTTCCTATGGCTACGACAAGCTCCGCTTCATAAAGCCTGTCTTCATCGGCGACACGATCTATTCGATCCGTTCCAACCTCGACAAGAAGCCGCGCTACAAGGAGATGGGGCTGATCCGTGCCAGCTACGAAGTGTTCAAGGGTGAAGGCGAGCTCGTTCTCTATTGCGAGCATCTGCAGACGGTAAAGTACCGCAACCCCGCCGATTTCATCGGCAAGACGGAGAAATAGGAATGCCGGCAGCAGCCGAATTACCGCTTGCCGGCCTCGTTGTCGTCGATATGAGCCAGTTCCTGTCCGGGCCCTACTGCTCGCTCAGGCTGCTCGACCTCGGAGCGCGGGTGATCAAGATCGAGCGCCCCGACGGCGGCGACCTGTCGCGCCGGCTCTATCTCAGCGACACTGAGATCGGCGGCGATTCCACCATCTTCCATGCCATCAACCGGGCCAAGGAGAGCCTTGCCATCGACCTCAAGAACGAGGCCGATGTCGAAGCGTTGCGCGGCCTGCTGACAAAGGCCGATGTGCTGATCCAGAATTTTCGGCCAGGGGTCATCGAGCGGCTCGGCCTCGACTACGAGGCGGTGCGCAAGATCAACCCTCGGCTGGTCTATGCGTCGATCAGCGGCTATGGCGAGGACGGCCCTTGGGTGAAACGTCCCGGCCAGGATCTCCTGGCGCAGTCGCGGTCCGGCGTCATGTGGCTGAACGGCGACGAGGACCAGGGGCCGGTGCCGTTCGGCCTTGCCATCGGCGACATGCTGGCGGGCGCAGCCTGCGCGCAAGGCGTATTGGCCGCGCTGGTCCGGCGCGGCATCACCGGCCAGGGCAGCCATATCGAGACCAGCCTGCTGGAAGCGCTTGTCGATTTCCAGTTCGAGGTGCTGACCACGCACCTCAACGATGGCCGCCGCCTGCCCCGCCGCTCCAGCTTCCGCAGCGCGCACGCCTATCTGTCGGCGCCATACGGCGTCTATCCGGCCAAGGACGGCTATCTGGCCATCGCCATGACGCCGATCCCCAAACTGGCTGACCTTCTGTCGCTCGACGAGCTGGCACCCTACCGCGACAAGCCGGCGACCTGGTTCACCGCGCGCGACGACATCAAGGCAATCATCGCGCAGCGGATCGCAACCAGAACCATCGACGAATGGCTCTCCATTCTCGAACCCGCCGATATCTGGTGCGCCAAGGTGCTGACCTGGCCCGAGATGCTGGCAAGCGAAGGCTTCCAGGCGCTCGACATGCTGCAGACGGTGACGCGTGAGGACGACGTGTCGATCCTCACCACAAGTTCGCCGCTGCGGGTCGACGGCATCAGGGCGAAGGTCGACCGCGCCGCGCCGCGCATTGGCGAACACAGCGCCGCAATCCGTAAGGAGTTCGGCCTGTGACCACGCTCAAGGGCATGACATGGAGCCATCCGCGCGGCTACGACCCGATGGTCGCCTGCTCCGCTTTGTGGCGGGAACGCACCGGCGTCATGATCGAGTGGGACAAGCGTTCGCTGCAGGATTTCGAATCCTACCCCGTCGAGGATCTGGCGCGCGCCTATGACCTGATCGTCATCGACCACCCGCATGTCGGCCAGATCACGGCGGAGCGCTGCCTTGCCCCCCTGGACATTGCCGGCCGCGAAGCCGAGCGCGCCGCGCTTGCCTCCGGCAGCGTCGGCCAATCCTATCCGAGCTATGGTTGGCAGGGGCGGCAGTGGGCCTTCCCCATCGATGCCGCGACGCAGGTGCAGGCCTGGCGGCCGGACGCGCTCGACGCGCCGCCGGCGCGCTGGAGCGAGGTACTCGACCTTGCCCGGCAGGGTCGCGTGCTTTTGCCCCTGCGGCCACCGCACGTGCTGATGGTGTTTTACACGCTTGCCGGCAATCTGGGCCGTGCCTGCGCTACCGATCCGGCCGGCGATCTCATCGATAGGGAAACAGGCGTTGAAGTCTTCGAGGCCATGCGCGAGATCGCGGCGCTGGTCGATCCCGCCTGTTTCGGGATGGATCCGATCGCGGTTTCCGAATGCATGGCCGAACCCGGCTCCGGCATTGTCTGCGCGCCGCTGATCTATGGCTACGTGTCTTATGCGACATCGGGATTTCGCCCGCACCGGCTGGCGTTCGCCGACATTCCGGCCATCGGTTCGGGCGGGCCTGTCGGGTCGGCGCTTGGGGGCACCGGGATCGCGGTATCGGCGTTTTCCAAGGCCAGCGATGCCGCGATCGACTTCGCCTACTGGGTCGCCAGCGGCGACGTCCAGCGCGGACCCTATGCCGCCGCCGGCGGACAGCCCGGCCATGCCGCAGCATGGGAAGACCAGGCGGTCAACGCCGCGACCGGCAATTTCTATCGCGATACCCGGGCGACACTGGAGGGAGCCTGGGTGCGGCCGCGCCACGACGGCTACATGGCGTTCCAGCAGGCGGCGTCCGATCGCATCAATTCGGGCATGACATCAGGCCATCGGGCCGGCCAGGTCGTTGCCGATTTAAATCGCCTGTTCCGGGAGGGTAGCCCGGCACAGGTGTCCGGCGCTGCCGGTGGAAGAGCCTGACCCAAACCGAACGGAGGAGAACAATGAAGAACATGACAAGCGGCCTGCTGGCCGCAACCGCATTTGCCTCGCTTGCCACGACTGCCCTTGCCCAGGATGTACAGGGCGTCATCGGCGGGCTGCCGGGCGAACTCAAGGCGCAATATGAAGGCGCGCCGCAGAAGGTGCTGCCGTCGGCCTGGGACAACTTCACCCCGCCGCCGAAGCCATGGAAATGGTGCCATTCGGAATCCTACCAGGGCAACCCGTGGCGCGTCACGGTGACCAAGGAGTTGAAGCGTCTTGTCGACGGGTTGATCGCCGACGGCACGGTTTCCAGCTTCGAGGTGTCGGATTCCAACAACGACGCCAGCCAGCAGATCAACCAGATCCGCGCCTTCATCGACAAGAAGTGCTCGATCATCACCTCGATCCCGGGTTCGGCGACGGCGCTCGACGATGCCATCGATGCCGCCGCGAAGGCCGGAATTCCCTTCATCACCGCGGCCGGTTCGGTGACCAGCCCGAACGCGATCAATGTCGATTCCAACTATGCGCGTTGGGGCTATGACATGATGACGGCGATCGGCAAGGCCGATCCGGACGGCGCCAGCATCCTGCTGGTCGAAGGCATTGCCGGTCACCCCATCGTGGTGCAGGAGCGCCAGGGTGCGGACAAGGCGCTGGCCGAGAACCCGAAGCTGAAGATTTCGCGCACCGTCAACGGCAACTGGACGGCCAACGTCACCAAGACAGTGGTGCTGCAGGCGATCGCCACGAACCCGGCGCCGATCGACGCGGTGTGGACGACGGGCAGCGAAAGCCGCGTCGTTGCCGAGGCCTTCGCCGAGGCCGGCCGCCCGGCGCCGCTGATCACCGGTTCGATCACCGGCGATGCGCTGGGCTACTGGAAGGCCAATCCCGACAAGTACCGTTTCGAGGGCCATGCGGTGCTGCCGCACTGGACCGCCGAGACGCTGTTCCGCGTCGGCGTGCGCATGCTGGACGGCCAGAAGCCGAAGCTGAACACGCTGCTGATCCCGATCCCGGCGGTTCACAACGCCGATCTCGGTTCCTGGTACAAGGACTGCATGACGACCGATGCCGTCTCGATCTTCCCGGTGCCGCCGAAGGATCCGATGCCGGAGGAATGGCTTGACGCCTATTTCTCGAACCCCGCCCCGACCAAGGGCTGGGACTACTCGAAGGTTCCCGACGCCTGCGCGAAGTAAGGCCAACGGCAGACCAGCAAGCCGGCTCTTCGTGGAGCCGGCTTGCGAGCTTCGAAACACGGGCCAGCTTCGAAAACGGCATGCTTGAAATCAAGACCATATCCAAACGCTATGGCGAGACAGTCGCGCTCGCGGACGCCTCCATCGCCTTCCGGGCGGGGACGATCCACACGATCCTTGGCGAGAACGGCTCGGGCAAGAGTACCATGGTGAAGCTTCTGTCCGGCATCGTCCAGCCGGACAGCGGCGCCATCCTGCTCGAGGGCAAGCCGTTCTCAGGCACGAAGCCCTCGGCCTTCCAGGTGCGAGGCTTCGCCACGGTGTTTCAGGAAGTGCTGATCGCACCGGACCGCAGCGTGACCGACAACATCCTGCTCGGCCTCGACGGGCTCATCCGGCGTACCGTGCCGCGCAACGAGCGCCGCGACAGGGCAGCCGCTGCGTTGAACCGCTTCGCCGTCACGAGCGTTCCCCTCGACACGCCTGCCGGGTTGTTGCCGCTCGCGGCCCAGCAACTGGTCGTCCTCGCCCGTGCCGTCGTGCGCAACCCGAAGATCCTGATCCTCGACGAGGTGACCGCCGCGCTCGATTTCGCCGACCGCGAATCCGTCTTCTCGCTGATGCGTGCCCTTGCCGGCGAGGGTTGCCTCATCCTGTTCATCACGCACCGGATGGATGAGGTGATGTCGCTGTCGGATCGCATTTCGGTCCTGCGCGGTGGCACCGTCGTGAGCACCGAAGAACGCGGCGCCTCGACGCCCGCCGAACTGCTCAAGGCCATGGCGCCGCGCACAGCGGCGGAGCTTGCCCATGGCTGATCGCGCCTCCGATTTTCGTGGCCTGATCGTCCATGACCTCGTCATCGCGCCGGGCGCCAGTCCGATCGCGAAGCGGATAGCTCCGGGCGAAATCGTCGGCCTTGCCGGGCTCGATGGCCACGGCCAGGAGCCGTTCCTGAAAATGCTGGCCGGCCTCGATCCGCCGCTAGGCGGCTCGATCGCGCTCGACCTGCCCGCCGGGCCACGTCAGATCACCGGATTCCGCAAGGCGGTCTCCAGCGGCATCGCCTACCTGCCCCGCGACCGGCGTGCGAGCGGTATTTTTCCTACACAGTCGGTGCTCGACAATTTCGCCATTTCGACGCTCGCGCGCGACACGCGCCTCGGCCTGATCAGTCCCGCGGCGCGCAGAGCGCGCTACGAGAGCTATCGCGAAAAGCTGTCGATCGTGGCGCCCCGACCCGATGCGCCGATAACCACGCTGTCGGGCGGCAACCAGCAGAAGGTGCTGCTGGCAAGAGCCTTGGCGCTCCAGCCTGCGATCCTGCTCCTCAACGACCCGACGCGCGGCGTCGACGTGGCGACGCGGCATGTTCTCTACGATGTGTTTCGCGGGCTTGCCGGCGACGGCATGGCTCTCGTCATCCTGTCCAGCGAGATCGAGGAGATTCTCCTGCTTTGCCATCGCGTGCTGGTGTTCCGGGAGAACGAAGTCGCGGCGGAGATCGCCGGAGAGGAGATGAACACCGAAACCGTCATCGCGGCGATGTTTGGACGCGCGGCATGAACCATATCTCTCGCCTCATGTCGCTTGCGCGCAGCATCGGTTTTGCCGTCGTGCTGCTCATCGTCCTCCTGACCATCAATCTCGTGCTGAATCCGGCACGGTTCCAGCCGGGTTCGTGGGGCGCGCTGATCGGGCTGGCCGCACCGCTGGTCGGCGCCGCAATCGCCTCGACGCCGGTTATCCTTGCCGGACGTGGCGGCATCGACATCTCGGTCGGGCCGCTGATGGGCTTCGTCAATGCCATGCTGATCCAGGTTCTGTTCCTCAAGGCCGGCATCGCGTCGCCGCTGCTTGTTGTGCCGGCAGCCCTCCTCGTCGGCGGCCTTGTCGGCGCTGCGAACGGGTTTCTCGCGACCATCGTGCGGATCCAGCCGATCGTCGCCACGCTCGGCACCTATCTGATCCTGACCGGCGTGACGCTGACGATCCTGCCGGCGCCGATCGGTCCGGCTCCGGCCTGGCTCAAGGCCCTTGCGGGTCCCTGGTCGATGCTGCCGCTGGCGGCAATCTTCCTTGGCTGGTGGCAGGTGCGGCGGCTTCCGTATTACGACCAGTTGATGGCGGTGGGCAGCGACGACCGGGCCGCCTACACCGCCGGCGTCGATGTCACGCGCGTGCGGTTCATCGCCTATGTCATGACGGGAATCCTCGGCGGCTGCGCCGGGCTGATGCTGACGGCACTGATCGGGTCGGCCGATCCCAATATCGGGCCGACCTACACGCTGATCGCCATCGCCGCGGTCGCCCTGGGCGGCGTCAGCCTTGCCGGTGGACGAGGCGGCGTCGCGGGCGCGGCGATCGGCGCCATCGATATCTTCCTGCTGCAGAGCGTGCTGACGACGTTCAACGTCTCGACCTTCGTGCTGCAGATCGCCTATGGCGCCATACTGGTGCTGGCGGTGATGTTGACCGCCATGCAGGAACGCCTGGCCATGAGGGGGCGCTGACATGGCCGCACGCAGAAACCTGTTCGCGACGACCAATGCCCGCGTCATCGGCGCCTTCTGCGTCGCCGCGCTCCTGCATCTCGCCGGAACGCTTCTCATCCCCGGCTATTCCTCGCCATTTGCCGTGCGCGCCATGCTGGTGCTCGCCTCGCTGCTCGCGGTCGCCTCGATCGGGCAGACGCTGGTGGTGATCATGGGCGGCATCGACCTGTCCATCCCGTTCGTCATCGGCTTCGCCAATGTCGTGGCGGCACAACTCTACGGCGACGGCTGGAACTTCTTCCTGGTCTGCGCGCTCGTCGGCGTGCTGGCGCTCGCCATCGGCGGACTGAACGGGCTGATCGCGCGCAGTCTCGACATCCAGCCGCTGATCGTCACGCTGGGCATCGGCATGGTGGTGCAGGGGCTGGTGCTCTTATGGACGGCCGGCTTCCCGTCAGGCTCGGCGCCGCAAGCGGTTTCCTCTTTCGTCTCGATCGGCGGCTCGGCCGGGCCTCTGCCGGTGCCATGGCTGGTGCCGAGCCTGATCGTCCTGGCAGCACTGGTGGTGCTGGTGCTGGAACGGACGCCTTACGGGCGCCGGCTCTATGCGCTGGGCAGCAATCCGGGCGCAGCACCTCTGGCGCTGATCGATCCGGTTGGCATGTGGATGATTACCTATGCGGCCAGCGCCTTCTTCGCCGCCGTGGCGGGTGTGCTTCTGCTCGGCTTCACCGGCTCGGCCTATGGCGATGTTGGCCAGCCCTACCTGTTCCAGACCATCGCCGCAGTCGTCGTGGGCGGCGCCGCGCTGGTCGGCGGACGCGGCAGCTATCTCGGCACCATCGCCGGCGTGCTGGTGCTCACAGAAATCAACACGCTGCTGATCGGCCTCGGCTTCCAGCCTTCGGCCGTGCAGGCAGCACTGGGGTTCATCATCGTGCTGCTGGTCTCGCTCTACGGCCGGGAGCGGCACGTCTCGGCCACGATCTGACCAGAGATCGGGCGAAGTCAGTCGAGACGCCACAGCTTTCGGGCATTGCCCGACAACAGCGCGTCGCGCTCGGCGACGCTGCTGCCGGAGAGCAAGGCATGCGTCGCGGCCACCCAGGTCGAGAGCCCGCCACCCAGCGTGCAGACCGGCCAGTCGCTGCCCCAGACGACGCGGTCCCAGCCGAACGAGCCGATCGTGTGCTCGACATAGGGACGAAGTGTCTCGACGGTCCAGTTGCCGGGATCGGCATAGGCGACGACGCCGGAGATCTTGGCCACGACGTTCGGGCGCCGGGCGATCTCGCTCATATGATCGCGCCAGGGATGTTCGGCTCCGGCCTTGATATCGGGCACACCGCAATGGTCGAGGACGAACTGGACGTCAGGCGCAAGATCGGCCAGCGCGATCGCCTTGGGAATCTGGTGCGGCAGCACGACGAGGTCGAAGGTCAGGCCGGTTCCACCGAGCCGCTTGATGTTGTCCCGGAACAGCGCGGCTTCCGACAGTTCGTCCGGCATGACGTGGAGGACGCGGCGGAAACCCTTGACGAAGGGATTGGCCTGCTGCCGTTCGAGATAGGGGGTAAAATCAGCCTCCTCCGGACGGCAGGATGCGATCGCCCCGGCCAGCATGCTGCCGGACTGCCGCGACAACCTCTCGACGTGGGCGGTCTCAGCCTCGATGTCGGCGGCGTCGACATCGACCTCCATGTGCAGCACGCGCTCCACACCGACACGTTGCGCCTCGGCGGCATACTCCTCATAGGAGAAATCGCGGTTCAGCGCCGGCGCGCCCGTCAGCCAGGGATAGCGCAAGGCCGAGCGATCGATGAGATGCAGGTGGGTGTCGATGATCATCGCCGCGTGTCCTCCATGGTGCGCAACACTATCTCGCTGAAAAATCGATTATTCAAATAAGAAATTACGAGGACTGAGGCACATCGGAACCCGCCAGTCTCGACAGCCGGGCCGCGGCATCCCGCAAAAGCTGGATCGTCAGCGTGATGTCGGGCGCGGCCGCCGCGTTGACGAGGGTAATGTAGGGAATGGTGAGCGCCGCGATGGCGCGGCCGTCCGGTCCCAGCACCGGCGTCGAAAGATTGTAGACGCCGGCCGTCTGCAGCGAGGCCATCATCTCGTAGCCGCGGTCACGCACCTGGTCGAGCCGGGCGAAGAACTCCGGCGTCAGCGCGAACTCCTCGGTACTTTGCAAATGCTCGGAGATCATCATTTCCCGCTCCTCCGGCGAGCGGAAGGCCAGCAGAACATGACCGGAGCCAGTGTCGAAAAGGCTGATATGCGAACCCACACGGATCGAAATACCCCAGTAGCGCGGGGCTTCCTGCTGCGAGATGACCACGGCCGCACCCCGGTCGAAGACGACGAGCTGGTTAGCCTGCCATGAGGTCTCGGCCAGTTCGCGCATGATGGGCGTGGCGTAGGAGACGAGCCTGCGCACCGGCGCATGCAGTTGCGCCAGCCCGAAAAGCTTCAGCGTCAGCGAATAGCGATCACCGTCGATCTTGGTGACGTAGCCGCGCCGCACAAGACGGTCGAGCATCCGGTAGAATTCGTTCGGGCTGCGATCGAGCCGCTTGGCGATCTCCGCCTGGGTCAGCCCGCCATCCACGCTCGACAGCAGTTCGAGAATGTCGAGGCCCTTGTCCAGTGCCGGCGCGCGGTAACGGTCGCCCTCTTCGTCTTCGGCCAAGTGTCTCTCCAGTGAATTTCGAACTCCATATATGCATAAAGCCTCCTCCGCTCAAAGCACAATCGGCTTGACCCGGGAATGAAAATGCTATTTGCATATGAATGAAGCCGACACGGCGACGCCGCATATCGCGGGGCCGCCTTGCCGGGTCCATGGGAGGAGAACATGACGAGACTGCTACTAGGCATAACCACCGGCCTGGCCGGGCTGGCGCTGAGCGGCGCTGCGCTTGCGGCCGATCTGCCCGGCAAATTTCCAGGCGTCACCGTCGACGTGAAGCTGATCGGCGGACAGCAATACGAGAAGCTCTACGAGCGCATTCCCGAATGGGAGAAGGCGACCGGCGCAAAGGTCAACATCCTGACCAAGAAGAACGGCTTCGACATCGACAAGGAGCTCAAGTCCGACATCGCCTCGGGCAGCACCAACTGGTGCGTCGGCTGGAACCATTCGTCCTTCGCGCCGCAATATACCGGTCTCTACACCGACCTCAGCAAGCTTCTGCCCAAGGAAGAGATCGATGCCTTTGTGCCGTCGACGATCAAATCGGCAACCATAGACGGCAAGCTGGAAATGCTGCCGCGCGCGCAGTTCGACGTTTCGGCGCTCTACTACCAGAAGAGCCTCTACGACAACGCCGACAACAAGACCAAGTTCAAGGCGAAATACGGCTATGACCTGGTGCCGCCGGACACCTGGAAGGAAGTCACCGACCAGGCCGAGTTCTTCGCCAACCCGCCGAATTTCTACGGCACGCAGTTCGCCGGCAAGGAAGAGGCGATCAACGGCCGGTTCTACGAAATGGTGGTCGCCGAGGGCGGCGAATATCTCGACAAGGACGGCAAGCCGGTCTTCAACTCCGAGGCCGGCATCCGGGCGCTCGACTGGTTCGTCAACCTCTACAAGGCCAAGGCAGTGCCCGCCGGAACCACCAACTATCTCTGGGACGATCTCGGCCAGGGCTTTGCCTCTGGCACGGTCGCCATCAATCTCGACTGGCCGGGCTGGGCTGGCTTCTTCAACGATCCGAAATCGTCGAAGGTTGCCGGCAATGTCGGCGTCAAGGTTGCGCCGAAGGGCTCTTCCGGCAAGCGCACCGGCTGGTCCGGTTTCCATGGTTTCTCGGTGACCGAGAACTGCCCCAACAAGGAGGCCGCGGCCTCGCTCGTATGGTGGCTGACCAACGAGGACAGCCAGAAGCTCGAAGCCGCCGCCGGCCCGTTGCCGACCCGCACCGCGGTCTGGGACTGGGACCTGAAGCAGGCGGAGAACGATCCTTACAAGAAGGAGGTCCTCTCGGCCTTCCAGGAAGAAGCCAAGCACGCCTTCGCCGTGCCGCAGACGCCTGAATGGATCGAAATCTCGAACGCCGTCTATCCGGAACTGCAGGCGGCGATCCTTGGCGACAAGACCTCCAAGCAGGCCCTGGACGAAGCCGCCGCCAAGGCGACGCAGATCCTGCAGGACGCCGGCAAGCTCTAACGATCGCTCCCAAGCCGCCTCCCCCATTCCTGATGGGGGAGGCGATCGCGTCCAGCCAGTGTTGACGATCCTTTTCCCTCCCTTGGCCGGGTGTCACTCGGCGGGCGGGCCGGAATTTGAACGCAAACCCCCATGGGATCCTGATGAAGGGCTTGAAGCCATCCGCGCCGTTCCTGCTGCTGCTTCCGGCCATCATCGTGCTGGCCGCGGTCGTCGTGGTGCCTCTGATCCTGTCGCTCTATTCCAGCTTCACGCCGTTCCGCCTGACCAAGCCCGAGACCTTCTTCGTGTTCGTCGGCTTCCGAAACTATGTCGCGATCCTGTCCAATACCGATTTCTGGTGGGCGTTCGGCCGCACCGTGCTGCTGCTGACCATCGCACTCAATCTCGAAATGCTGCTCGGCCTCGGTCTCGCCATGCTGGTCGAGAAGGCGACGCGCGGCCAGCGCCTGCTGCGCACGCTGATGATGTTTCCGATGATGTTCTCGCCGATCCTGGTCGGCTTCCAGTTCAAATTCATGTTCAACGACAATATCGGACTGGTGAACAATGCCTTGCAGTCGCTCGGCATCTCGCAGGACGCAATTCCGTGGCTTATCGAAAGCCACCTCGCCTTCATCGCCATTTCTATCGCCGAGATTTGGTCGTCAACGGCGATCTTCGCCATCCTCATTCTCGCCGGCCTGCTCGCCATGCCCAAGGAGCCGATCGAGGCGGCGCGCGTCGACGGCTGCACGCCGTGGCAGACCTTCCGCTATGTGACCTGGCCGTTCGTCATGCCGTTCGCCTATATCGCCATGACCATCCGTTCGCTCGACGTCGCGCGCGCCTATGACATCGTCAAGATCATGACCGATGGCGGACCCGCCGGCCGTACCGAGCTCCTGTGGACATTGGTGGCGCGCACGGCCTACAGCGACGGGCGCATGGGCGCGGCCAACGCCATGGCTTATTTCTCGATCCTGCTGTCGATCGCCTTCACCGTCTATTTCTTCAACAAGCTCGCCGCGGCGCGCACCCAGATCGGCGCGGAGTGGTGATGGACGAGAATTCTTCCGCCCGCCTGAAGCGCCGGCTGCTTGGCATCGTCTACCGCATCGGCCTGTTCCTGGCGATGCTGACCATCTGCCTGCCCGGCCTGTGGATCGTTCTTTCGTCGCTGCGGCCCACCGTCGAGATCATGGCCAAGCCGCCGGTGTGGATCCCGCAACAGATCTCGTTCGACGCCTATGTCGCGATGTTCTCGGGCATCGGCAAGGGCGGCATCCCGGTCATCGAGTATTTCCGCAATTCGCTGATCATCTCGGTGACGTCGACGGTCATTGCGGTCGCCATCGGCATGGCCGGCGGCTATGCCTTCGCCCGCTATCGCTTCCGTGGCAAGTCGGGCGTCTTTCTTGGCCTGATGCTGACGCGCACCGTGCCTGGCATCGCGCTGTCGTTACCCTTGTTTTTCCTCTATGTGCGGCTCGGCATCATCGATACGCATTTCGGGCTTATCCTGGCCTATGTCGCGCTCAACGTGCCGTTCACCATCTGGCTGATCGACGGCTTCTTCCGCCAGGTGCCGAAGGATCTCGCCGAAGCCGCGCAGATCGACGGTTGCACGCGCTGGCAGGCCTTCTGGCAGGTCGAATTCCCGCTTGCCGGGCCGGGCATCGCGTCTGCCGCGATCTTCGCCTTCCTGACGTGCTGGAACGAGTTCGCGCTGGCCTCGCAATTGACCCGCTCGGTCAGCGCCAAGACGCTGCCGGTCGGCCTGCTCGACTATACGGCCGAGTTCACCATCGACTGGCGCGGCATGTGCGCGCTGGCCGTTGTGATGATCATTCCGGCGCTCACCCTCACCTACATCGTCCAGAAGCACCTTGTCGGCGGCCTGACCTCCGGCGCGGTGAAAGGCTGATCTCATGGCAACGGTTTCCCTGAAAAAACTGACCAAGCGCTACGGCAGTATCGAGATCGTGCATGGCATCGACCTCGACATCGCCGACCGTGAATTCATCGCGCTGGTCGGGCCTTCCGGATGCGGCAAGTCGACCACCTTGCGCATGATCGCCGGGCTGGAGGAGATCAGCGCCGGTTCGATCGGGATCGGCGGCCGTGTCGTCAACGATCTGCCGCCGCGCTCGCGCAACATCTCGATGGTGTTCCAGTCCTACGCGCTCTACCCGCACATGACGGTGCGCGAGAATCTCGGCTTCTCCCTGAAGATCGCCGGCGCCGCCAAGGACGAAATGGACCGCCGCGTCGCCGAGGCCTCTGCGATCCTCGGCCTCGACGCGCTGCTCGATCGCCGCCCCTCGCAGCTGTCGGGCGGCCAGCGCCAGCGCGTCGCCATGGGCCGCGCCATCGTGCGCGACCCCGATGTGTTCCTGTTCGACGAGCCGCTCTCCAACCTCGACGCCAAGCTGCGCACCCAGATGCGCACCGAAATCAAGAAGCTGCACGCCAAGGTGCAGTCGACCGTGATCTACGTTACCCATGACCAGGTCGAGGCGATGACGCTGGCCGACCGCATCGTCATCATGCGCGACGGCTACATCGAACAGGTCGGCACGCCGGACGAAGTTTTCCGGCGGCCGGCGACCCGCTTCGTCGCCGGCTTCATCGGTTCGCCGCCGATGAACCTCAACGAGGCGACGGTCGATGGCGGCCAACTGGTCTTCGCCAGCGGCGCGAGGCTGCCCCTGCCCGCCCAGTTCAAGGCCAATGTCACGGCCGGCGACAAAGTGGTGTTCGGGTTGCGGCCCGACGACATCTATCCCACCGGCCACGGGCTGAGTTCCGGCGATGCGACCGCTGTGCACCAGATCGAGCTGCCGATCACGGTTACCGAACCGCTCGGCAACGAGACGCTGGTGTTCGTCGAGTTCAACGGCAGCGACTGGGTTTCGCGGATGCTCAATCCGAGGCCCCTGCGTTCGGGCGAGCGCGTCGCCATGAGCCTCGACCTGTCGCAGGCGCATCTGTTCGCCACCGACACCGGCAAGACCTTGCGGAGCTGATCGACATGGCCAGGATCGAGAAAATCGAACTGCGGATGGTGGACCTTGTGCCCAAGGTCAAGCGCACCGACGCCATACAGAGCTTCGTCAGCCAGGAGACGCCGATCGTCACCATCACCGATTCCGACGGCGCGGTCGGCACAGGCTACAGCTACACGATCGGCACCGGCGGTTCGTCGGTGATGCGGCTTCTGTCGGATCACCTGGCTCCGCGCCTGATCGGCCGCGACCCCGACATGATCGAGGCGATCTGGCACGATCTCGAATTCGCCACCCATGCCACCACGATCGGCGCCATCACGGCAATCGCCATCGCCGCGATCGACACCGCACTTTGGGACCTGAGGGCAAGAAAGCAGAACCTGCCGCTGTGGAAACTTGCTGGCGGCGCCAAGGACCGCTGTCCGCTCTACACGACCGAGGGCGGATGGCTGCATATCGAGACGCAGGCGCTGGTCGACGACGCACTGGCCGCCAAGGCCAAGGGCTTTCGTGGTTCCAAGGTGAAGATCGGCAAGCCGCATGGGTCGGAGGATCTCGCGCGCCTGTCGGCGGTCCGCAAGGCCGTTGGCGACGGCTACGAGATCATGACCGATGCCAACCAGGGTTTTTTCGTCGACGAGGCGATCCGGCGCGCGGCGAAGCTGCGTGAACTCGACCTCGCCTGGATCGAGGAGCCGCTGCCCGCCGACGACATAGACGGCCATGTGCGGCTATCCAATTCAACGCCGACGCCGATCGCCATCGGCGAGTCGCTCTACTCCATGCGCCACTTCCGCGAATACATGCAGAAGGGCGCTTGCTCGATCGTGCAGGTTGATGTCGGCCGCATCGGCGGCATCACGCCCTGGCTCAAGATCGCGCATGCGGCCGAAGCTTTCGACATCCCGGTCTGCCCGCACTTCCTGATGGAGCTTCATGTCAGCCTGACCTGCGCTGTTCAGAACGGCCGCTATGTCGAGTACATTCCGCAGCTCGACCAGTTGACCGGCAAGCATATGCGCATCGAGGATGGGCACGCGCTTGCGCCCGACGAGCCGGGTATCGGCATCGATTGGGATTGGGACGCGGTCAAGGCCATGAGCATCGCCGAATTCACCACGGCGATCACCAGATAGGGGAACGACATGCAGCGGATGGGTATGATCTTGGGGCTGAAGCCGGAGAAGGTCGAGGAGTATGTCCGCCTCCATGCCGCGGTCTGGCCCGATGTGCTGACGATGATCTCGGCCTGCAACATCAAGAACTACTCCATCTACCTGAAGCGGCCGGAGAACCTGCTGTTTTCCTATTTCGAGTATCACGGCACCGATTACGCGGCCGACATGGCCAGGATGGCGGCCGACCCGAAGACGCAGGAGTGGTGGTCCTTCTGCATGCCCTGCCAGGAGCCGCTGGCGACCCGCAGGGAAGGCGAATGGTGGGCTTCGATGGACGAGGTCTTCCATCATGACTGAGGCCGGGTTCGACCCTGCCTCGCTCGTCCAGTCCTGGCCAAGACCTTCGAAGCCCCGGCCGATCGTGACCTTCGGCGCGGGATCGATCGTCGGCGACGCGCATTTTCCAGCCTACCGGAAAGCCGACTTCCCGGTTGTGGGCCTCTATGATCCCGATCAGGCCAAGGCGCAGGCCCTTGCGGAGAAATGGAGCGTCGCCGCCTTTCGCTCGCCAGAAGAAGCCGCCGCCGTGCCCGACGCCATCTTCGATCTGGCGACGCCGCCGAGCCGGCACGCCGAGATCCTGAAGGCGCTGCCCGATGGTGCGGTGGCATTGATCCAAAAGCCGATGGGCAACTATCTCGGCGAGGCGACCGAAATCCTGGAAATCTGCCGCTCCAGGCACCTCCAAGCGGCTGTGAATTTTCAACTGCGCTTCGCACCGATGATGCTGGCGCTGAAGGACGCCATCGCCAAGGGCTGGCTCGGCGAGGTCGTCGACTTCGATGCATGGCTGGCGCTGGCGACGCCCTGGCAGTTGTGGGAGTTCCTGCTCAAGGCGCCGCGCGTCGAGATCGCCATGCATTCCATCCACTATCTCGATCTCGTCAGGCAGTTGCTCGGCGACCCCAGGGGCGTGCACGCCAAGACACTCGGCCATCCCAACCACACGGTGGCGCAGACGCGCACCAGCGCCATTCTCGACTATGGCGACACCGTGCGTTGCGCGCTGTCGATCAACCACGATCATAAATTCGGCCGGCGGCATCAGGCCTGCGAGTTCCGTATCTGCGGCACCGAGGGCGCGGCCTATCTCAAGCTCGGCCTCAATCTCGATTATCCCCGTGGCGAGCCCGACATTCTGGAGATCCATCCGAAAGGCGGCCAGGACTGGATCGCCGTGCCCTTGGCCGGCGAATGGTTCCCCGACGCATTCGTCGGCCGCATGGCCAATGTCCAGCGCTTTGCATCGGGCGAGGATGCGGAATTGATCAGCTCGGTCGAGGACGCCTGGAACACGATGGCCCTGGTCGAGGCCGCCTATAAATCAAGCGCGGCGCCGGCAACGCCGCTCGCCGAAAGGCCGTAAGGCAGGACATGGAACAGATCACCTATTTCGAGGACTACGAGATCGGCTCGACGCGGCTGACCAGCGGCCGCACCATCACCGAGACAGACTTCATCGTCCATGCCGGGCACACCGGCGATTTCTTCCCGCACCATATGGACGCCGAGTACATGAAGACGACGCCGTTCGGCCAGCGCATCGCGCATGGCACGCTGGTGTTCTCGGTCGGCATCGGCTTGACGGCTGCTATCGTCAATCCGGTTGCCTTTTCCTATGGCTATGACCGGCTTCGCTTCATCAAGCCCGTATTCATCGGCGACACGATCCGCACACGCACCACCATCGCGGCCAAAGAGGACGATCCGAAGCGACCGGGCTCGGGCCGCGTGATCGAGCGCTGCGAAGTGATCAACCAGCGTGGCGAGGTGGTGCTGGCTGCCGATCACATCTACATCGTCGAACGCAAGCCGGCCTAGGCGGCCCGGCGTCACGAGCCGGTGGCGCGGGCGGTGATGCGTTCAAGGCCGAGCAGCAGGATCAGGGTCGCCGCCACCAGGATCATGGTCAGTGCCGCTCCGGCAAAGATGTCACCGCGATCGGTGAGGCTGAAGATCGACACCGGCAGCGTCACCCAGCCCGGCGGATAGACCATGACGGTGGCGCCGAGCTCGCCCATGGACAGCGCGAAGCTGAGGCCGAAGGCGGCGACGAGGTAAGGCGCGAGCAGCGGCAACGTAACATGCCAGAGCCGGTAGGCGGGACGCGCGCCGAGGCTCGACGCCACCTGCTCGAAATCAGGCGACAGCCGCGCCAGGCCGGCCGAGACATTGCCGAAGGTGAAGGCCGAAATCAGCACGAAATGCGCGATCATGACGATGGCGATCGTGCCGTTCAGGAGCAGCGGCGGGTGGCTGAAGGCAACCAGCAGGCCGAGGCCGACCGACACCGAAGGCACGGCGCTGGGGATGAAGAACAGCAGGCCGAGCAAGCGCTTCAGGGACTGGCCCTGAAGGCGCAGCGACAGCGCCGCCCAGGTGCCGCTGACCAGCGCCAGGGCACTCGCCAGGAAGCCGGTGATGAAGCTTGCCTTCACGGAGTTCCACGCAGCGCCCCTGGCGACGTCGGTGTAGTGCTCTGTCGTCAGCCCGTTGGGCAAAACACCATTCCACTGATCGGCAAGGCTGGACAGGAGAATGACCGCCAGCGGCGCCAGGAACAGCACGCCGAAGATCAATGCGAAGAACAGCCAGATCAGCAGGCGACCGGATCGCGACCAGACCAGCATGGCTAGGCTCCCAACCGGCTGGCGGCGAAGCGGTAGAGCCCGAACAGGCCGAGCGACAGCGCGATATTGACCGTGGCGATGATGCAGGCGACCTGATAGGCCGATTCCTGGATCGCCTTGCCGTAGATCAGCAGGGGCAGCGTGATGACGCCCTTGGCGCCGATGAACAGCACGATGCCGAATTCGTTGACGGTGAGCAACAGGCAGAGGCTGCCGCCGGCGATGAGTGCGGGAACTGCCGCCGGCAGGATGATCTGGCGCACGATGCGCAAGGGACGTGCGCCAAGCACGCTTGCCGCTTCGATCTGGGCACGGTCGACCAGCGAAAAGGCGGCGAGCAGCGGCCGCAGGATGAAGGGCGTGTAGACCGTCACTTCGGCCAGCACCACACCCCAGGTCGAATAGAGGAAATCGACCGGCGGCAGCGGCAAGGAGAAGACTTCCATCAGTCCTGAGTTGAGCATGCCCGCCGAACCATAGAGGAAGGTGAAGGCAAGCGTGACCAGGAAGGTCGGCAACGCGATAAACGTGTCGATGAGCCTGGCGATGAAGCCGCTGCCGGGAAACGGCACGAAGGCAAGGATCAGCGCCAGCAAGAGGCCAACGATCAGGCATCCGGCCGTGGCGGCTACCGAGATCGTCACGGTGTTCATCAGCGCGTTGAGGAAAAACCGCGAGTGGAGAACATTTATGATTTCGCCTGCATTGGCGACGCCGCCATCATCGAGGAAAGCCTGCCTGACGATAAGCGCCAGAGGATAGAAGAACAGCAGGGCGAGCAGCGCCGCCGGCGGCACGATCCACAACCGGCCGGGTTCTTTCCTGCTCGCCGGCGGATGAAGGGCAATCGCCTCAGACACCGGCGTCTTCCGGCAGCAGCGACGTGTCGGCGGGCGAGAAGTACAGAGGCACGCTCGCCCCCGGTTCAGGCAGAGCGACGGGCAGTTTGGTCGCCGAGACGCGCATCGGCGTGCCGTCGACATCGAGCACGAGATGAGTGAGTTCGCCCTGCCAGTGCACCTCCCTGAGCGTGCCGACGATGCGGTTGGTGTGCTCCGCGTCGGCCGTCAGGCTGAGATGCTGTGGCCGGATGCAGAGCAGGCTCTTGTCGCCTGCCCTCTCGTCGCGGGCGGCACCCGCGAGCACGGCTTCGCCATGCCTTGCGGTGGCAAAGCCGTTCGACCCCACGGGTTCGGCGACCGTCACCGGCAGCAGATTGGCACGGCCCAGGAACTCGGCGGTGAACCGGTTCGGCGGACGCCGGTAGAGTTCCGTCGTCGGCCCATGCGAACAGACCCTGCCATCGCGCATGATGGCGATCTTGTCGGCAAGGGTCAGGGCCTCGGTCTGGTCGTGGGTGACATAGAGGATCGTCAGGCCCGGCAGGCTGCGGTGGAGGCGGGCGATCTCCTCGACCATGTTGCGGCGGATCTGAGCGTCGAGCGCCGAGAGCGGCTCGTCGAGCAGGAGCACACGGGGGCGCACCGCCAGCGCGCGGGCAATGGCGACACGCTGCTGCTGGCCGCCGGAGAGCTCGCGCGGATAGCGTCCGGCATAGGCCGACATGCCGACTGTGCCCAGCGCATCCTTGACCCGCTCGGCGATGAGCGCCTTGTCGGCACCCTGCGCCCTCAGGCCAAAGGCGACATTGTCCTCGACCCGCATATGCGGGAAGAGTGCATAGTTCTGCACCACCATCCCCAGTCCACGCTCGTAGGGCGGCAGGTCGGTCACATCGGTGGCGCCGATGCGGATGCGCCCGCTCGCCGGCCGCACGAAACCGGCCACCGCCCGCAAGGCGGTCGTCTTGCCGGAACCGGACGGGCCGATCATCGCCAGGATTTCGCCGGGCGCGATGTCGAGGGTCAGCGGATGAAGAACGACGTGCGAGCCATAGGCGACGACAACCTTGTCGAAGTGGACGTTGGAACCGGCGCCGCGAACCTTCGCGGCGTCGATATCCGTGACTCCAGAACCCGTGAAGGCGGCTGCCGACATGGCTTTGTTCTCCGGATCGTTTCCTTGACGGATCAACTTCCGGTCGCTTCGTTCCACTTCTTGACGTAGCCGGGCAGCTTGGCGAGCGCGTCGTCCCAATTCGGCGACCAGATTGTCAGGCCCTTCATCGCTTCCTGCAGCTTGGCGTAGTTGGCGTCCGAAGGCGTCACGTCCTTGCGGGCCGGCATGCCGATGGCGATCGAGCTCACGGTCGACTGGGCCTCCTTGGACAGCAGGAAGTCGATCAGCTTCTTGCCGTTGTCGCCATTGGGAGCACCGGTGACCAGACCGATCTCATAGGGAAGCGCGAAGGTCGAGCGAGTGCCATCCGGGCCGGCTGGCCAGAACACCTTGAT
Source organism: Mesorhizobium comanense (assembly GCF_005503535.1). GTDB lineage: Bacteria > Pseudomonadota > Alphaproteobacteria > Rhizobiales > Rhizobiaceae > Mesorhizobium > Mesorhizobium comanense. Next base: position 150,778 of record NZ_SCNN01000011.1, read on the forward strand.
GTTGGGATTGTCGGCCATCTGCGACATGTTCATCTGCAGGTCGCCATTGGCGACATGCAGTTCGCCCTTGTTGACGAGCGCGGTCAGCTTGCCGGTCGAGGCAGAGGGACCGACATTGTTGTCCTGCAGCTTCTTCATGAACGCGAAGCCGGCATCCTCGCCGCCGAAGGCATGGATGATCTGCAGCATGACGGCGGTGCCGTCACCCGCCTGGCCGGGCGTCGAATACTGGATCTTGCCCTTGAATTTGGGATCGAGCAGGTCGTTGTAGCTCTTGGGCGCTTCCGACAGCACGGCGCTGTTGTAGATGAAATTCATGTAGTTGTTGACCAGCGGCCGGTACTTGTCGGTGCCGCCATCGATCTGCGACGCTGCCTCGGGCTTGTAGTCCTGCAGCAGCCCATCGGCCGCCGCGCGCTGGATGAAAGGCGGCAAGGTGACCAGAACGTCGGCCTGCGGGTTCGATTTTTCCTTGGCGACGCGCTCGACGACACCGCCCGAGCCTGCCTCGATATACTGCACGGTGATGCCGGTGGCCTTGGTGAAGGCGGCGAATTCGGTCTCGAACCAGCTGCCGTTGCCGTCATGCAGGCCGTCGGCGGAATAGATGGTGACGACGCCGTCGGCGAGCGCCGGCCCGACGAGAGCCGACGACGCGAGCAGTGCGGCGAAGGCGGCGACCATGGTTGCATTTCGTGATTTCATAGCGGGTTCCCCTTTGATTGAAGGCACATTCTGCGATGCACTCGGACCAGCCGGCTTCGGTCTTTGATCAACGTTGAGCCGGTTGGATGTCGTCGTTGTGACAACTCTGCGGATCGGCGATCGATAAGTAAAATCTATTTATTTTATGACAGCCAAGCTTCTCCTGATATTTGTCACAGAACTGTCGCATCGCTGTCTTGGGCGCGTTCAGGACTGCGCTGAACGCGGCTATTTACTTGAAAAACCTGGATTATCAGCCGAACGAGACGCCGGAGGCCTGCGCCCGCAATCGCGGGTCGGAGGAGCGGATGGTCACCGGCCGGCCGTCAAGTATCTCGAAGCAGCGCGCGAGCGTATCCTCTTCCAGCCGGTGCATCGCCTCTTGCGTGAAGAAGGTGAGATGCGGAAACAGGATCACATTGTCGCGACCGAACAGCGGGCTCAGGGGATGGCCCGACCTGGCCAGCGGCTCGACGGAATAGACGTCGAGCCCGGCGCCGCCGATGCGTCCGGCAACGATGGCCTCGACAAGCGCCGCTTCGTCGATCAGCGCGCCGCGCGAGACATTGATGATGATGGCGGAAGGTTTCAGGCAGGCAAGTTCCGCATTGCCGACAAGGCCGCGTGTCTGGTCATTCAGGACACAATGGAGGGAAACGAAGTCGCAGGACCGCAGCATTTCGTGGAGGTCGTCGACCTTCTCGATGCCCGCGGCCCGCATGGCGGCGGCATCGACACCGGGGTCGAAGCCGAGGACGCGGGCACGAAACCCCTGGCCGGCCATGCGCGCCATGCTGCGGCCGATCCTGCCGCAGCCGACAAGGCCGAGCGTGGCGCCCGATATGTCGCGCCCGAGCCAGCGCTGCGCGGGCCAGATCCAGCCGTCGCGCGAAACCGCCGCGCTTATTTCGGGCAGCCGTTTGGCCAACGCGATCATCAGCGCGAAAGCGCCTTCCGCGACGGTTTCCTCGGCATATTCGGGAACGTTGACGACGGGAATGCCGCGCCGCATCGCGGCCGGGATGTCGATGGCGTCGATGCCGACGCCATATTTGACGATGCCCTTCAGTCTCGGCGCCGACTCGATGACCCGCGCGGTGACCGGCGTGTAGCACATCAGCAGCAGGTCGGCGTCGGCGACGGCTCCTATCAGATCGGCCTCGGCAATGCCGTCCGGCAGCGTCACCAGGTCGACGCCCCTTGCCCGCAGGCCCGCATCGATTTCAGGGCATTCGAGTTCACGGTCGGTGCGGACTGCTTTCATCGTTCAACCACCCGTTCCGCGGCTCAGCCCGCCAGCACTGCGGCCTCGACAATATCGAGCGCGCGGTCGAGATCGGCGCGCGCGATCACCAGCGGCGGTGAAAGGGTCAGCACATTGCCCTGGCTGATCTTGAAGCTCAGCCCGTGTTCGAGGCAGCGATAATAGATCTTCTCGGCAAGAGCGCGGGCCGGCGCGCGGCTTGCCTTGTCCTCGACCATCTCGACACCGAACAACAGCCCCCTGCCCCTGACGTCGCCGACAAAGGGCGAACGCTGCATGAGATCGTTCATACGCGCCATCGCGTGGGCGCCGAGTTCGGCGGCACGCTCGGCCAGCCCCTCCTCACGCACGATGGAGATTGTGGTCAGCGCGGCACGCGCGGTGACAGGGTTCTTCTCGTGCGTGTAATGGCCGATCGCGTAGTCGCCGGCAACGTCGAGATCGCGTCGCGCGATGACCGAGGCGATGGGCAGGATGCCGCCACCGAGCGACTTGCCGAGCACGATGATGTCGGGTGTGACGCCGTCATGCTCGGAGGCGAAGAACTTTCCGGTCTTGCCGAGGCCGGTCGGTATCTCGTCGAAGATGAGCAGCGTGCCGTGACGGTCGCAGGCCTCGCGCACCGCTTTCCAGAAGCCAGGCGCCGGAACGAGCGGCGTCGCCCGCATCGGCTCGGCGATGAAGGCGGCGAAGTCACCCTCGCGGCCAAGCACGTAGGAAATCACGCTCGCGCAGGCGCGCGCCGACTCCTCCAGCGAATTGGTGCCATAGGGACAATTGTGCGGCGCCCAGGGCGCGACATGCTCGGCGCCGGGCAGAAGCGGCCCGGCAATGCCCGACCGGAAGGTCGCCTCACCACCGACGCTCGACGCGCCGAAGCCGGCGCCATGAAAGGCATCCCAGAAGGACAGCGTCTTGAAACGGCCGGTGGCGGCACGCGCCAGCTTCAGCGCCACTTCGATCGCATCGGAGCCGCCGGTGGTGAACAGCACCTTGCCGAGATTGCCCGGCGCCAGTTCGCCGAGGGTCTCGGCAAGCTCGACCGCCGGCTCGCAGGCGAAGCGCCGCGGCGCGAAGGGCAACGCATCCATCTGCGCACGGATCGCTTCCTTGAGCCGCGGATGGCCGTAGCCGATGTGGTGCACGCTGTTGCCGTGGAAATCCATGTAGCGGCGCCCAGCGGTGTCCTCGATCCAGATGCCTTCGGCCCTGGCGATGGCCGAGACACAGGGGCTGGACAGGCTCTGGTGCAGGAAGGCGGCGGCATCGCGCGCAAGCAGCCGGCGCGTTGCCGCGTCATCCTGCCTTGCCGCCCATTCACCACGCGCGGCCGAACTGTTCGATTCACCTTCGGTATGGACGAGGTTCATTGTTCCTCACAGGGTTGCCGCGCCTTGCAGGTCATCATCCAAACAGTTCCGCGATGGTCTCTTCGCCAATGGCGAACCCGGTGCTGGCGCCGGTACCGCTGGTGACTATGACGAGCCGCACGTCGTCATGCGGAGCATCGCGGATCATCGCATGGCCCGCCGACGCATAGGTGCCCGTCCACCGTGCCGTCACCTCGGGCGCGTTGCCACCGAACAGTACCTTGAATTCATCGAGGATCAGCCGGTCGACCATGTCCGATCCGAATGGATCGAGCGTCATGCCGTAATGATGGGAATCGCCGATGACGAGCGAGCCGTCAGCGCTTTGCACCACGATCAGGTGAACGCCGTTTTCCAGCGCGGTGCCACACTCGCCGGTCAATCTTTCTCGCAAGGCACCTGCCTGCGGCAGGCTGGAGAAACCGCCGTACCGCAACAGGCTGAGATCGGACGTCAGCGCCGACGGGAACCGGCGTCCCGGGTCGGCAAGCCGCAGCATCTGAAGTTTGCAGCGCCTGATGCCATATTGACCCATTCGCTCGGGATAGAGCGAGGCGAAGTCGTCGCCGGGGCAGACCACGATCTTTTTGGCATGCAGACGACCCGCACTGGTCTCGACGACAGGCGCGGCGACCGATGTGACCGAGATGCCGTTGCGAAATTCGACGCCGTGCCTTTCGGCCAGGAACGATGTCAGCCTGGGCAGAACCTCGCGCGATTCGACCCGCAACTCGAGCGGGCTGTAGAGCCCGCCGACAAGCGCCTTCTCGTCGAGGCCATCGAGACGGGCGGCCGCCTCGCGTGCCGTCAGCAGTTCGCAATCGCTGCCGTCCGGGCCAGCCTTGAAGGCCTCGAGCAGCGCCAGCGCTTCCGGTCGCTGCGCAGCCACCAGCTTGCCGCGCTGGATGATTTGCACCCCTGCCTCGTCGGCAAGGTCGAGCCAGATCTGGCGGCTGCGCTCCGCACGCCGGCGCGACGGGCCGGTATCCTGGCCCGTGACGACGACCAGGCCGAAATTTCGAATCGAGGCGCCATTCGCCTTCTGGTCGCGGTCGATGACGACGACACGCAGCCCGCGCCGCGCTGCCGCCAGCGCATGCGCCAGTCCGAGGATGCCCGAGCCGACGACAGCGAGATCGTAGCGGTCCATCTGCCCTACCATGGCAACGAAAACGTCTTGACGTTGGTGTAGCTTTTCATCGCCTCGATGACGCCTTCCTTGTAGCCATTGCCCGAATCCTTGATGCCGCCGAAGGGCGACATCTCTATGCGGTAGCCCGGCACCTCCCAGATGTTGACGGTGCCGACCTGAAGACCGGCAATGTATTTCTGCATGCGGGGGAAGGAGTTGGTGCAGACGCCCGACGACAGGCCGAAGGCGGTCGAGTTGGAGAGTGCGATCAGCGCCTCGTCATTGTCAGGCGCGCGCACGATCGGGATGATCGGCCCGAAGGTTTCTTCCATGACGAGTTCGGATGTGTGCGGCACGCGGTCGACGACGATCGGCGGCAGCAGCGCGCCCCGGCGGCCGGGATTGTAGAGGATTTCGGCGCCTTGCTCGGCGGCCATATGCACGCGGGCCTCGAAGAGCGTGGCCGCCTTTTCATGCACGACGGTGCCGAGGTCGGTCGCGCGGTCCATCGGGTCGCCGAAGCGGATTTTTTTCGCCCGCTCCAGCACCAGCGGCACGAAGCGGTCGGCGACGCTTTCCTGGACGAGGATGCGCTTGACCGCCGTGCAGCGCTGGCCGGAATTCTTGGTCGCCCCGGCGACGGCGAGGTCGGCCGCCCTGGCCAGATCCTCGTCGGAGAGATCGTTGAGGATGATGAGCGGATCATTGCCGCCAAGTTCCAGCACCTGGCGCCTGTAGCCGGCGGTGCGGGCGATCATCTTGCCGACCGGAACGCCGCCGGTGAAGGTGATGAGGTCGATATTGTCGTTGGTGATCATCTCGTTGCCGATGTCGGCCGGCCAGCCTGTCACGACCGACAGCATTTCCGGCGGCAGGCCGGCTTCGTAGAGGATGTCCGCCAAAAGCAGCGCCGTCATCGGCGTCAGTTCGGTCGGCTTGACCACCACGCAATTGTTGGTGGCGATCGCCGGCGCCACCTTGTGCGAGACCATGTTGAGCGGATGGTTGAACGGCGTGATCGCCGAGATCGCCTTCAGCGGTTCACGCGTGGTGAAAATCTTGCGGGCCTTGCCATGCGGGGTGAGGTCGCAGGAAAAGATCTGGCCGTCATCCTGGATGCACATCTGCGCCGACAGGGTGAACACGTCATAGGCGCGGCCGACTTCATAAAGCGAGTCCGCCTTCGAGATGCCAAGCTCCAGCGTGATGAGGTCGGAGATTTCCTCCTTGCGGGCAGCCAGCGCCTCGGCTGTGCGGAAGAGTATCTGCTGGCGTTCATAGCGCGTCAGCTTCGACCGGTAGCCGGCCGCGATCTCGAAAGCCTTCTGCGCATGCTCGGCGCGGCCGGCCGGAACGGTGCCGATAACGGTGTCGTTCCAGGGGTAGCGCACCTCGACGACGCCATCGGCATCGACCTTCTTGCCGGCAATGCGCATCGGCTCGTGGCGAACTTTGATGGAGGGGTCAAGTTGGGTCATATGCTCTGCTCCAGCAGATTCTTGGGTACGTCGCGGCGGAGGATCGACCCCCACTCCGGCCCTTCGGGCCACCTCTCCCCCGATCGACGGGGGAGAGGAAATCAGGCGAAGTCGGCGCCTCAACGTTGGCAGGCGAAGCCGCGGCTAGCCTTGGCGCCTTTCCTCTCCCTCGTCGATCGGGGGAGAGGTGTCGAGCGAAGCTCGACGGAGTGGGGGTCGACCAGAGCGCTATCATGGATGGCTACACGCCTGCCGGCGCCCAACTCAGCCATCAAGCCAGCGCGGCCGCCATCGTGGCGTAGTAGAAGGCGTCGAAATTGCGCAGGATCGGCTCGTTGGGCAGGTCCGGCAGCACACGGTTGACGATGAACGGCACTTCCTGTTCGGTCAGGCCGCCATGCGAGCGCAGCGGTTCGTTCAGCGCCGCCAGATCGTGACGATGTTCCGACGTGCCGATCGTCATGTTCTCGGTCGAGATCAGCACGATGTCGCCGATGCGGTCGGCCGGCAGCTCGAAGCGCTCGCAAGCCGTCGGGCTGTCGACAACAAGCATGATGCCGTCGGTCCTAGCCAGCCGCGCCATGATGTCAGACTGATCGGCGTCCGCCGGTAGATAGGCTGTGGCGAAAGAGCCGAGCGCGCCATGGTGGACGACATAGGGATCGGTGATCGGCAGGATGACGCGGGCGGCATCCTTGCCCAGCCATTCGTCCAGGAGGTCCTGAACGTAGACCACCGCGGGCGAGCCGTCCGCCTTGTGCTTGGGCTTCATGCCATGATCGGCGGTGACGACGATCGCCGCACCCAGCGCATCGAGCTCGGTCAGGTACTTGTCGAACATCTCGTAGAAGGCGTTGGCCTGCGGCACGCCGGGCGCGTATTTGTGCTGCACATAGTCCGTCGTCGTCAGGTACATGATGTCGGGACGGAACTCCTTCAGCAACTGGACGCCGGCGGCGAAGACGAACTCCGACAGTTCAGCCGAATAGACTTCCGGAACCGGTAGTCCGAAATGCTTCGAGGCATTGTCGATGCCGTGCTCGGCCTTGGTCGTGGTGTCCGACTTCTCGGCCGAGAAGCACAGCGCGCGGCCCTCGTCGAACGCGAGGCCCTTGCCCAGCAGCGCGCGCAACTTGTCCTTGGCGGTCACCACTGCGACCTTGGCGCCGGCGTCGTAGAAGGCCTGGAAAATGGTCGGCGCGCGCAGGAAGCGCGGGTCGTTCATCATCACTTCCTTGCCGGTCTCGCGCTCATAGAGATAGTTGCCGCAGATGCCGTGCACCGACGGCGGCCGGCCGGTGGCGATCGACAGATTGTTGGGATTGGTGAAGCTCGGGATAACCGAGTGCGCAAAGCGTACCGTGCCCTTCTGCTTGATCCGAACCAGAGCTGGCATCAGCCCGGCCTTGATCGCCTCGTCGAGATAGGCCGGCTCGCAACCGTCAAGGCAGATGGCGATCGCCGGCACGCGTGGCCAGGCGTAGGTGCGGCCGTTGACCGCGACATTGATGGGAGACATCTGGTTCATCCGAAATCCTCTGATATGCCGCGTCAGGCGGCGAGTTTGGCGCGCTCGGCGATTGCCGCGGCGGGCGGGGCGGCGGTGTCGACGCCCATTTCATCAAGCGATTGCGCGGCCGCCTCGACGACGCGGCGCATGACATGCTCGTCCATCTGGCCGATGCAGCCGACGCGGAAGGAATCCACGACCGTCAGCTTGCCCGGATAGATGATGAAGCCCTTGTCCTTCATCAGCTCGTAGAAGCGGTCAAAGGCGAAATTCGCATGGGCCGGGTTGAAGAAGGTGACGATGATCGGCGACAGCCAGCGGTCCTTCAGCAAGGTCTCGAAGCCGAGCGCGCGCATGCCGGCCACCATGACGTCGCGGTTCCTGGTGTAGCGGGCGCCACGGCCGGCGACGCCGCCTTCGGCCTCGTGCTGGCGCAGCGCTTCGAGGAAGGCGGCGACGACATGCGTCGGCGGCGTGTAGCGCCACTGGCCCGTCTTGTTCATGTTGGCCCACTGCGCATGAACATCGAGCGACAGCGAATGGCTGCGGCCCTTGGCGGCCTCGAGTTCACTCTTACGGGCAATGATGAAGCCGAAGCCGGGCACGCCCTCAATGCATTTGTTGGCCGACGAAACCATCGCCTCGTAGCGGATCTCGTTGACGTCGAGCGCCACGGCACCGAATGCGCTCATCGAATCGACGAGCAGCTTGCGGCCCTTGGCCTGGACCGCTTCGGCGATCTCAGCGACCGGATTCAAAATGCCGGAACTGGTCTCGCAATGAATGGCAATGACATGGGTGATCGCAGGATCGGCATCGAGGGCTGCGGCCACCTCGTCGCCGCGCGGCGGCAGGTAGTCGCCCTTGTCGATCAGCGTATAGGCGCGGCCGAGATATTGCATGGTCTGCGCGGCACGCAGGCCGTAGGCGCCATTGGCAAGAACCAGGACCTTGCCGTCTTTCGGCACGAAGGAGCCAAGCATCGCCTCGACGCAGAACGAGCCCGACCCCTGCATCGGCACACAGTCGAATTCGTCCTTCGTGTCCCCGGTCAGCGCCAGCAGGCGTGCGCGCATCTCGGCGGTCATGGCACGGAAGTCGCCATCCCACGATCCCCAGTCGCGCAGCATCGCCTGCTTGACCGAATAGGCCGTGGTCAACGGCCCCGGGGTCAGGAGATAGGGCTCGCCCAGCGCCGGACTGGGTAACGGCTCGGCGGCAAATTTCGTCTCGGCGAGCATGGTGTCCTCCGACAGGTCGCTGCTTTTTGGATATGCCGCCATTGTTGGTGCCGGAGACATATTTGTAAAATCGTTATTTTGTATCGAAGTATCGATTTGCACGATACAACGACTTCGACTCGGGAACGCATGCTGCCTGTCGGGCATGACATGCTTGTGAAGCTGTGCGGACCTGCCATCGGAAACATCGCCGAAATCGTTCGATCACGCATTTAAAGCAGCAGGGCTTATGATAGGGTCCTGGCAGTCCGAGCAAGCCGGAAGGGTAGAAAGATGCGCTATGTCCAGTTGCGGGCATTCCACCAGGTAGCGATATCAGGCGGTTTTTCGCGCGCGGCGGAGGCTTTGTTCCTGACCCAGCCGGCCATATCGGACCAGGTGCGCAAGCTTGAGGAAGAGTATGACGTACTGCTGTTCAACCGCAACAAGAAGCAGGTCACGCTAACCCATTCGGGCCAGAAGCTGCTCGAGATAACGCACCGCATGTTCGACACCGAGCAGCAGGCGCTTGAGTTGCTGACGGAGTCGCGCGCCTTGCGCTCTGGCACGCTGCGCATCGTCGCCGACGCGGCGCACCATCTGCTTCACATACTCGGCAGTTTTCGCGCCCGCTATCCCGGCGTGCAGGTTTCGGTGCGCGCGGGGAACACGGAGACGGTGATCAGCAGCCTCTACAGCTACGATGCCGACATCGGCGTGCTGGGCGAGCTGCCGGCCGGACGCGATTTCGAGGTGCTGAAGTTGAACTCCACCCCGATCATCGCCTTCACCTCCATCGACCATCCGCTATCGGGCAAGACATCGTTGACGCTGAAGCAGTTGGGGCAGGAATCGCTCGTCATGCGCGAGCGTGGCTCTAAAACGCGTCAGAAGCTCGAGGAGCTGGCCGCTGCCGCGAAGGTCGAACTGCGGCCGGTGATCGAGGCCGAGGGCCGCGAAGCCGTGCGCGAGATCGTCGCCTCCGGCGCCGGCATCGGTTTTGTCTCGGCGGCCGAGTTCGGCCACGATTCACGACTGGTGCCGATCACCATCGACGCGCCGGAGACCCTGATGGACGAGGCGCTGATCTGCCTGCGCGAGCGAAGCGGCGGCAAACTGGTGCGCGCCTTCCTCGACATGGCGAGATCGTTGTCGGCGGATTAGACATCCGCAACTCCGGCAGCTTCGGCTCAGCCGGGAATGGGATCGCCGTCGCCGAGAGCTCGAAGCCGGTCGTGAGCGCCCTCATTGAGCTTGGAGACCCCCAACAGGCTCTTGTCGATCGAGCACAGGACGCTGAAAGCCGGATTGACGAGATTGCCGATGCGCAAACGGCAAGCCTGGCTTACGAGTTGATGCGCATCCATCAGCGGCAGGCCGGTGATCGCCCCTACCCAGCGAACGAGGCCAGCCACGGCGATGCGGCAGGCGTCGTCGACAGGCCGGGTGCAGCCTATGACGCCGATATGGGTATCCGTCTCCAGCCGGGGCCAGTCGAAATCGTCCGTCGCCGCCAGTCTTTCGCAGGCAAAGGTCGTATGGAAGGCTCCCTCCACCGCCGTGCCGGCGATCTCTCCGTCGCCCTGCGCATAGTGGCCGTCGCCTATATAGACATGGGCGCCGTCGAGATTGGCGCGCAGATAAAGCGTCGCGCCGGGGCCAAGATCGGGAATATCGAGATTGCCGCCGAAATCGCCGGGAACCACACCCAGCCGCACTTCACCATGGGCAGGAGCAACGCCGAGCGTGCCGTGAAACGGCCGGTAGGGCACGCTTATCGTTTGGCCATTCGCCGCTTGCGTGACCAGCGTTCGCCGGTCGGGGCCAAAGCGCCATATCCAGACGCGTTCGTCCTGCGCGGGCTGCAGATTGGGATTTCCCCGAGTGCCGGAGAGCAGCCCAAAATCCGGAGAGATCGTCGCCACGCCCCAGTCGCGGGCCGGCTCAAGCGACAGAAGATGGATGGCGACGATATCGCCTGCCTTCACCCCCTCGACATGGATCGGACCGGTCAACGGATTGACCTTGGGATAGGGCGCCACCTCGCGCGGCCGGCCCTCGCTGCTGGTCAGTTTGCCGGAGAAACAGTCCTCGGTGAAAACGGTGGCTGCCTTGGACAACGGCACGGTGAGCCGCGGCGTGTGGCCGCCGAGATGGAAAACGAAATCGCCATCGCCGGTCGAAGTCATTGCGAAGCTCCGGAATAGCAGCCTGTCGGGGATGAGAAAGCCAAAAGCACGGATCAGGTCTCCTTCGGCCTGGCCATCCTGGCCGGGCGGTTGCGGACATGGACCCGCCAGCGGGCCGCTGTCAGGCCGACGATGGCGGCGACATAGGGCAGCATCAGGACAAACTGCGACGGGATGGCGAACGCCTGAAGACGATCGCCCAGCGCGCCGAAGAAACCGAAAAGCACCGACGCGGCCGCCGTTATCCAGGGCTGGCCACCGCCGAACAATGTTGCCGCCAGGCCGATGAAGCCGCGACCGCTGGTCATGTCGGGAAGGAAGAAATGCAGCTTGTCCATCGACAGCTGCGCTCCCGCGAGCCCGGCCAGCAATCCGCTGATCGCCAGCGACAAGGCCTTCATCTGGCCGACCTTGATGCCGGCGGAGCGGGCGGCGTGCTCGTCTTCGCCGGCGGCGCGCAGATAGGCGCCGGTCGGCGTGCGATAGAGGAAGACCGCGCAGGCGGGTATCGCCAGGAAAGCAAGCAGGACCACGATGCTCTGCCCTTCGATCGCCGGACCGAGAACCGGGATGAAAGACAGACTGCCGGCCGGAACGTGCCAAAGGTCTGGAAAACTCACCGGCCGCAATCCGCCCGGACTGCGATAAAACCATTCGAGCGCAAACAGGCTGCCGCCGGCGGCGAGGAGATTGATCCCCAGTCCGGCGACGATGAAGTCGGCCGAGAAGCGCAGCGTCATCAGGGCAAGAAGCTGGGACATGGCGACCGAGGCGACAAGCGCTGCAACGAAGGCAAGCGGCGCGCTGCCGGAGGCGTCGCCGACCGCGATGGCGACGAAAGCGCCGACCAGCATCATGCCCTCGACAGCAACGTTCAGGATGTTGGCGCGCAACGTGATCATCGCGGCAAGCGCGGCGAGCACAATCGGCGCGGATTGCTCCAGTACGGAGGAAAGCAGCGAAACGGCGGTCATGCGCGCTGCCCTTTGCGCGTCAGCCTTGCCGTCATCAGCAGCACGAGAAGGCCGGTCAGAAGATCGACGAGCGAGCGCGGCACATCCGTCGATATCTGCATATAGGCGGAGCCGTTGATCATCATCGCATAGAAGATGGCCGTCGCCAGCGCGCCGATCGGATGGATGCGCGCAAGCAGCGCGCAAGTGAGGCCGACCAGCCCGTAATCGGGTGAAAAATTCTGCTCGAAGCGGTGCCCGATGCCGAGCACATAGAGCGTGCCGGCCAGGCCGCCGAAGCCGCCGGCGATCAGCATGGCGGTGATGATGCGGCGGTCGGCGGGGATGCCCACGGACCGGGCGAAGCGCAGGTTGGTGCCGGCCGCCCGCAACTGCGCGCCCCATTCGGTGCGGAACAGCACGACCCAGGTGAGGCAGGCCAGCACGACCGCGATGACGATGCCGCTGGTGGCGCCGCGCATGCCGGGCAGCGCCGGCAACCAGATGGCCTCGGGCAGAACCCGGCTGACCGCGCCGTAGCTGGTCGGGTCGCGGATCACCTGGTTGGCGAGGTAGGAGGTGAACAGCAGCACGATGATGTTCAGCATCAGCGTCGTGACCACCTCGTCGACAGCGAAGCGAACCTTGAGCACCGCCGGGATCCAGCCGAGCAAGGCGCCGGCCAGGATGCCCGCGATCAATGCCAGCGGAAACAACAGCAGTGCCGGCAGGCTGGTGAAGGTGACGCCGACGATCGTGGTGGCGATGGCGCCGGCATAGAGCTGGCCCTCGCCGCCGACATTGAAGATACCGGCGCGGAACGAGAAGATGACGCCGAGCGCGATGAGCGTCAGCGGCGTCGCGCGATTGAGGAAGAGTGCGAAATTGCCCAGCGAATCGAAATTGGCCAACAGCAGGTCGCGATAGGCTCGCACGGGATCGTCGGCGATGGCCGAGACCAGCACGAAGCCCAGCGCCAATGTCAGCAGGATCGCAGTGAGTGGAGCCCGCACGGCACGCAGGCAATCAAGCACCAGCTCACGCATCACGCAGCCTCGATCCTGGCGCCGTTCATCAGCGCGCCTATTGTGACCTCGTCGGCCCTGGTCCGTTCAAGCATGTCGAGAAGCTGGCCCGAATACATGACGCCGATCCGGTCGGACAAGGCGAAGATCTCCGACAGTTCCGACGAGATCAGCAGCACCGCGCGGCCGCGGTCGGCCGCGGCCATGATCCGGGCATAGATGAATTCGGCGGCGCCGATGTCGAGACCGCGTGTCGGCTGGCAGATGACCAGCAAGGCCGGATCGCGATTGAGTTCGCGCGCGATCACCACCTTCTGCATGTTGCCGCCGGACAGCCAGCCGACGGGCATGGCTGGCCTGGCGCCGCGCACGTCGAACTCGGCGATCTTTTCCTCGGCAAAGGCCGTGCAGCGGCTCTTGACGACAAGCCCGTGGCTTTCGAGCCCGGCGCGCTGATAATTGCTGGCGGCAAGGTTTTCGGCGATCGACATCGTGACGCTCAGCCCGCGGTCGAGCCGATCTTCCGGCACGAAGCCCATTCCGGCCTGCTGGCGAACGGGGACGGTGGCCGTGGTGATATCCTTGCCGGCAAGCTCGATGGTGCCGGCCTGGATGTCGATGAGACCGACGATCGCCTCCGCCAGTTCGGTCTGGCCATTGCCGTCGACGCCGGCGATGCCGACGATCTCGCCGGCCCTGACCGCAAACGAGACGTCGTTGAGCAGCAGCCTGCCGGACGCATCGGTAACACTGACATTGTTCAGGCTGAGCACAGGAGCGCCGAAGTCGCGCGGCCTGCCCTCGTTGCCGCGCCCAACCAGGAAGACGTTGCGGCCGACCATGTCGCGAGCGATGTCGGCCTCGCTGACGGTCGCCGTCGGATAGGTCGATATGCTCTCCCCATGCCGGATCACCGTGACGCGGTCAGATACGGCTTTGACCTCACGCAGCTTGTGAGTGATGAACAGGATGGTACGGCCGCGTTGGCGCAATCCCGCGATCACCTCGATCAGCTCATCGACCTCCGGGGGCGTGAGAACGGCCGTCGGCTCATCCAGGATGAGCAGCTCGGCATCGAAGGCGAGCGCCTTGAGGATTTCGACACGCTGCCGCTGCCCCACCGAAAGGTTGCGCACCGGCGTTTCGGGATCGAGACCGAAACCGTAGCGGTCGATGAGTTCGCGGGTGCGCTCGACCATGGCATGCCTGTCTGAAAACAGGCCAAACCGGCGCGGATGCCGGCCGAGAAACACGTTCTCGGCCACGCTCATCGAGGGAACCAGCGCGAAATGCTGATGCACCATGCCGATACCCAACCGGCTGGCCGCGATCGGATCGGCGATCGTCACATCCTTGCCATTGAGGTTGATGGTTCCCGCGTCCGGCTGATGGATGCCGGCGAGAATATTCATCAGCGTCGACTTGCCGGCGCCGTTTTCGCCGCAGATGACATGGACCTCGCCACGTCTGACGCGGATGTCGACATGTTTCAGCGCGGCCTTGTCGCCAAACATCTTGGCGATTGCCGACAGTTTGAGAATTTCGTCCTGGTCGTTCACGGCGATTCCGCTCAAGGGAGGCAGGCGGGACGGAACCGTTCCGCCCCGCCGGAAGCCGACATTATTTGAAGGCGGTCTCGACCTTCAATTGCCCACCGACCACCTTGGCCTTGGCTGCGTCGACCTTTTCCTTGACCGCCGCAGGCACGAGGGCGTCGTTGTAGACAAGGCCGACGCCATCATTGGCGAGGCCGTAGATCTTCAGTTTTCCGAACTCGGCCTTGCCGGCGCGGACCTGGCCGATGGAATCGTAGATCGAGTTGCCGATCTGCTTCAGCATGGAAGCCAGCACGTTCTTCGGATGCAGGCCATTCTGATCGGAATCGACGCCGATCGCATATTTGTTGGCATCGGCCGCGCCCTTGAGGATACCGAGGCCGGCTGGACCGGCGACGTTGTAGACGACGTTTGCGCCATTCTCTATCGCCGTCTTGGTGAGGTCGTAGGCTTTCTGGGCGTCGTTGAAATTGCCGATGAAGATCACCTGCACCTGGATGTCCGGAACCACGGTCGCGGCTCCCTGCTTGAAGCCGACAATGAAGTCCTGGATGACCGGCAGGTCCATGCCGGCGACAACCGCGATCTTCGGCTCACCCGATGAGAGCGGGAAGCTCGCCTTGTCGGTGGCGGCAACAGCGGCCAGCACGCCGGCGAGATAGGAACCTTCGTTCTGCGCGTACTTGACCGAAAGAACATTGGGCAGGTCGAGCTGGTCGTCGAAGAAGACATATTTCTGGTCGGGATGCTGCGGCGCGACGGCCGCGAGATTGTCATGCATGTTCGGACCGGTGAAGATGACGTTCCACTCTCCCGAATTGGAAACGGCCTCGAGATTCTGGCGCCACAATTGCGGGTCGGTCGGCGAGGCCTGCAGCAGGCGGGTGCGTACCCCATCCTTCTGCGCCCGGTCGAAGCCTGTCTTGGCATTGTCGTTGAAACCCATGTCGCCAAGATTGTCGCTCATGACATAGACGGCGCTGAACGGGTCCTGCGCCGGCGCGGTTCCCGCCATCGCCAGCATGCCGACAAAGCCGGCGACGACGCCCAACATGCCTTTCGAAATCAGTTTCATGATCTTGTTCCCTTCTTTCTTGTTTGCGTTCCGCCCTGAAAGCCGGGGCGGTCTCTCCTGGTAATGGTGCCCGGCCGCGATCGCGTGCGCGGCAATCCCTCACATCCGCGCCTGCTCTTGTGACAAGGTCGACAGCGCCAGGAACAGCGCTTCGTGCGTGGCGGCGACATCGAACGAAATCACCACGTCGCAGTTGACAGGGCGATCCGACCGCGCGGCGAAATCGACGACGGTGCGGCCGTAGTTCAGTCCCTTCGTCGTTTCGACGTCGACGCGCGCCGGAACCGTCCTGGCGATCTCGGGAGCGGCAGCGACCAGTATGGCGCAGGGATCGTGAAGCGGCATTTCCGGCGGCGCGAAGACGCCAGGCCTGTGGGTCGTCACCAGCGATGCCAGCAGTTCGGCGGCCAATGCGGCGGCCCGGCCGGGCAGGCCCGCTATGCGATCGATGAGGGCCGCGCTGATCGGCACCGTCGCGCTGGCGTCGACAGGGACCATGGTCAGCGGAATGCCGGCGTCGTAGACGATTGCCGCGGCTTCCGGGTCACACAGGATGTTCCATTCGGCCGCCGCCGATTTCGTGCCCAGCCCCCAGGCGCCGCTCAAGGTGACGATCCGGCCGATCTTGTCCGCGATCTCGGGATGCCGCCGCAAGGCCAGCGCCAGATTGGTCAGCGGACCGGTCGTCACGATCGTCAGCCCCGGATGCGACGCCACCTCGGCTGCGATCCGCTCGACGGAATGGAGCTCGTCGAGCGCGATCCGCTCCAGATCGTCGCGCACCGGGTCGAGGCCATTGTCCATGTCGAGGATGCGGGCAATCAGCCGCTCGCGCAGCAACGGCCCGGTGGCGCCTGCCGACACCGGCACTTTGCGCGGGCTGGCGGCGGCCACGGTGATCGCCGCATTGACCGCCGTTCGCTCCCCTGCCAGATGGCCGGCGCCCGTGGTCACCGCGAGCAGGTTGACGGCAGGATGGCCAAGCGCCGCCAGGATGGCGACGGCGTCGTCGTTGCCGGGATCGCAGTCGTGAAGAAGATCTATCACAGGCCGCGCGCCCTTCCGGTCCAGGCACAGAGGTTCGACCACATCGTGCGATAGCCGGGCCAGTTGACGAAATCGACCGGACACCAGTGCGGGCTGCAATCCGACATGAACGCCGCGCTGCGGCCCGCGCCGACTTCGGCCACGGCAAGCAGCGGATCGTTGCCGATCGTGGCGATCAGCTCGGCGCCGTCGGCAAGCGTGACGCGGTTGTAGCCGAGGACAGCCGGAAGCGGCCCCGTGACACCCTGCATCACCGGGTGGTCGGGCCTGGTCACGGCGCCGACGATGCCTTCAGGATGTTCGCGCCGGTCGTCGGTTGCCATCAGCCTGACAGGCAGGCACGCCTCGACGACGGTATCCTTCCAGCAGCCCTTGGCCTCGATGCCGGTGAAGGTCAGGTAGCCGCCAACCATGATCAGGCCGCCGCCGCCTTTGACATAGTCGGCGATGATGTCGAGCTTGTTGACCGAAGACTGCGCCTTCAGCCACGTATTCGGGTGCAGCAGCAGCGTGTTGGCGCCGATGTCGCTGAGAATGACGGTGTCATATTTCTTCAGCGCCGCGACGCTGTCGGGGAAATGCGTCGGCGCGACATGGTTCTCGATCACATCGACCTCGAAGCCCGACCCTTCAAGCGCCGCCTTCAGATAGGAATAGCCCTCGCCGAAGGTTGTCGTGGTGAAGGAATCGAAACCCTTCGTATGGGTCGCGGTGGTGAACCAGGTTTCGCCGACGATGAGAATTCTGTTGCCCATGATGCTCCCCATGACTCGGCAAAGGATGGACGTCTCCGTCCCGGCCAGGCTGCCGCCAAGCCGATCCGCTGCGGATTTTTGCGCGTTTGCGTTCCCGGACTGGACATTCGGCGAAATGCGCGATACGCCAGTTTCAGCCTATCTACACGAGTAGATTTCACCTTGCAAGAAGGAATTGGCTGACTTTCCGCCGACATTCGCCTCACAGCGATGTTGCGGAAAACAGCCAGAGCGATCTACCGATAGAAGTGTCATGTCAGACCCGGGAGCCCCACGATGCCGCTCTACCGCCAGTTCAACACCCAGGAAGAACTCGACTGGGAATACCGGCCCGAGGCGCGGATCGACGATCCCGAGGCATTCGAGAAAATCATCGCCGGGCGGATCGCTGAGGCCAACGAAGCGCGGAAAGTCCTGACGCGGACGGCCGACGTGCCCTACGGGCCGACACGCATGGAGAAGCTCGACATCTATCTGGCCGCGCAAGCCGGCGCGCCGATCGTCATCTTCATCCACGGCGGCTACTGGTTCGACGGACGGCTGAAGAAGGAGAACTACATCTGGGTGGCGAAGGGGTTTACCAACAGCGGCGTCACCACCGTCATCATCGACTATGATGTCTGTCCCAAGGTGACCGTCGACGAAATCGTGCGCCAGTGCCGCGCCGCCGTCGCATGGGTTTACGCGAACGCGCACACATTCGGCGGCGACAGGGAACGGCTGTATGTTACCGGAAACTCCGCCGGCGGCCATCTGGCGGCGATGATGGCCGTCACCGACTGGGTGGAGGACTACGCCTTGCCGGCCGATGTCATCAAGGGGGCCTGCCCGATCAGCGGCCTCTATGACCTAGAACCGTTTCAGTACACATGGCTTCAGCCGAAGATCCAGCTCAATGGCCAGCAGATCCGCCGCAACAGCCCGATCCTGCATGTGCCGGCGGGAGCACCGCCGCTCCTCGTCAGCTGGGGCACCGAGGAAAGCTCTGAATTCTGGCGGCAGTCGGAAGCCTTCGGCGCCGAATGGCAAGCCAAGGGAAACGGCTTGACACTGCATCCGCAGGAAGGCCGCAACCACTACACAGTCATCAGCGGCTTCGCCGACGCGGGCAGCGGCTTCCTGAAAGTGGTGATGGACCACATGCGCCGATGCTGGAAGTAGCTGCCCCGGCGAGCCGCCCGGCATTGGCAATCGGCTCGCTCATCCGATAAGGAAACCTTGCATGGTCACCCGAGCCGACGTCGCGAACAGGGCTGGAACATCGACCGCCGTCGTCAGCTACGTCGTCAATGACGGCCCTCGACCGGTGGCCGCTGAAACGCGCCGTCGCGTGCTCGAGGCAATCGCCGAACTTGGCTATAGGCCGAACCGCGTCGCGCAGGCCCTGCGCGGCCAACGGTCGCGCGTTCTCGGGCTGATCGTGCCCGACATCTCCAATCCGTTTTACGCCGAACTTGCACGCGTCATCGAAAACTGCGCCGATCTCGACGGCTACACGCTTGTGCTCGGCAACAGCGAGCAGGATGCGCAGCGCGAATTGCGCTATGTCCGCACCTTCCTCGACCGCCAGGTCGACGGCCTGTTCCTGATCAGCGGCTCGAGCTCCGAGGAATTGATGGCGCTGTTTTCGGAGATCGCGGTGCCCTTCATCCTTCTCGACCGGCGCATCAACTACGCACCCAATGCGTATCTGCTGGCGACCGACGGCATTGCCGGGGCGGTGATGGCGACGAACCACCTGCTATCGCTCGGCCACCGGCGCATCGCGGCGCTGTGCGGCCCTTCGAAAATGCCGAGCGAACGCGCCAAGGGTTACATTCAGGCGATGGGCCAGGCGGGCCTCGAGCCGGTCCTCTACCATAGTGCCGATTTCGATCGGCAATCCACCTATGATCTGGCCAGGGACATTCTGGGGCGAAGCGACCGGCCGAGCGGGCTCTTTGCCACGTTCGATCTCGCCGGCATCAGCGTGCTGCGTGCGGCGGCCGACTGCGGCATGCGCATCCCCACCGAGATGGCGGTGATCGGATACGACAACATTCAGGAAGGGCTCTATGCGACGCCGCGACTAACGACGATCGCGCAACCCACCGAGGAACTGGGCAGGCTCGCGACCCGGCATCTGACCGGACTCGTCGAAGGCAGGATCGAACGCACCTTCGGCATGAAACTGATCTCGCCGCGCCTGGTCATTCGCGAAAGCTGCGGCTGGACGGGCACCAGCAAGGCAAGCTGAAGCAAAAGCCGTATGGTGGCCTCGAACGGCTGCCGACAATGCCGGAGGCAGTCAGCGATGCCGTGACGCGCTGAACGGCGCTAGGATTTGCGCGACAGCCCTCCCCGCTCTATCGCATTGACGAGCTTTCCGCTTCCCTCGCGAAGATGCCTCCTCAAGACGCTCACGGCCTTTTCGCCGTCATGCAGGCGGCAGGCGGCGAGCAAGTCACGGTGCTCGTTCTGCGAGCGGCTGCGATAATCGAGGTTAGACAGAAGGATGCGAACATACCGGTCGGCCGCGTTATGATGCGCTTCGATCAGGCCGAGCAGGCGGCGATTGCCGCAGCCATCGTAAAGCGCCAAGTGAAAGACGCGGTTCAGCACGCCCCAGCGGCCGACATCACGCTCCGCGTCGATCTGGTCGAGGGCCTGTTCGGCCTCTTCAAGCCTGGCGTCGGCCAAGGCGGGCACGGACAGCCGGAGCGCTTCGCATTCGAGCAATTCGCGCACCGCGTAGATTTCGGCGATCTCGGCGCCGTCTATTTTAGCGACATGGGCGCCCTTTGTCGGATGAATGGAAACAATGCCCTCGGCCTCCAACTGGCGAAGCGCATCGCGGATCGGCATGCGGCTGAAGCCGAACCGTTCGGCCAGATCATCCTGACGCAGAGCGATGCCGGCCTTGAGAGCGCCGCTGGCTATCGCCTCGCGCAGGACATTGGCGACCTGCTCGGCGACCGTCAGCGGCCTGTCGATCAGCCCTTCCGTGAATCCGCGCACCCTATGCTCCCTCCACCACGCAGCCTCAGCGTAGAGGAAAACGAACAGGCTGGATATGCGTATCCTCGTGTACGAACCGCGCTGGGTGCGGAAATCCGTCATCAAGCCTGTGAAGAACGACTTCGCCCGTCACTCGCTGTTCTGCTGGCGGCGGCGACATCGAGCCGGAGAGATCGTCTTGGCGATCGACGCAATAGAGAGATTCTCTCTATCGGCGAGCATCCAAACAGCCTCTCTGTCCGCCCGCGATGGATAATCTCCCGACATCCATTTTTGAACGGGAGGCTTCGACCATGTCCGCGCATTTCGCCCGCCCGCATCGCCACCAGGCGCTCGAGCGGCTCGCCGACCGCCGCCTGCTGCGCGAGCTCGCCTATATCGACGGCCATTGGACAGCGAGCGAGACGGCCGAGAGTTTCGAGGTCACCGATCCGGCAACCGGCGACACTGTCGCTTTCGTCGCCGCGCTCGACGCGCGCCAGACGACAAAGGCGATCGATGCCGCCGCGCGTGCCTTCGCCGGCTGGCGATCGCTGCTGCCGCAGGAGCGATCAGGAATTCTGCGAAAATGGTTCGAGCTGATCGTCGCGGCGAAGGACGATCTCGCGCTGCTGATGACGCTCGAACAGGGCAAGCCGCTGCAGGAGTCGCTGGGCGAGATCGACTACGCCGCCTCCTTCGTCGAATGGTATGCCGAGGACGCAAAACGCCTCAATGCCGAAAGCGTCACCAGCCATCTGCCCGACGCGGAAATGATGGTGCGGCGTGAGCCGCTCGGCGTCGTCGGCATCGTCACCCCATGGAATTTTCCCTCGGCGATGCTGACCCGCAAGGCGGCGGCCGCCCTTGCCGCCGGCTGCACCATCGTTGCGCATCCGTCTTCCGAGACGCCGCTGTCGGCGCTGGCGCTGGCCGAACTCGGCGAACGCGCCGGCCTGCCCGCCGGCGTCTTCAACATCGTCACCGGCAATGCCGCGACAATCGTCGGCCGCATGTGCGAGGACGCGCGCGTCCGTGCCATGAGCTTCACCGGTTCTACCGAGGTCGGCAGGCTGATCGCCGCACAGAGCGCGCCGACCATGAAGCGGCTGGTGATGGAGCTTGGCGGCCACGCCCCGCTGATCGTGTTTGCCGACGCTGATCTCGACAAGGCGGTGACCATCGCCATCGACGCCAAGTTCGCCACGTCGGGCCAGGACTGCCTTGCCGCCAACCGCATCTATGTGCAGCGCCCGGTCTACGACCGTTTATGTGCCGCTTTCGGCCGCCGCATCGAACAGCTTCGCACCGGTAACGGCCTTTCCGGCGACATCGACATCGGCCCGCTGATGCATGAGCGCGCCATCAAGAAGGTCGAGGAACAGGTGGCGGATGCGCTCGCCCTCGGCGCGCGTTGCCTGGCCGGCGGCAGGCGCCATTCCGCCGGGCCGCTGTTCTATCAGCCGACGCTGCTCGTGGACGTGCCGGACGATGCGCTGATCATGCGCGAAGAGACGTTCGGTCCGGTCGCCGCCGTAACACCGTTCGACAATGAGGCCGAGGTGATCGCCCGCGCCAACGCCACCGAATACGGCCTTGTCGCCTATGTCGTGACCGAGAATGGCGCGCGCCAGCAACGCATGGGCCGGGCGCTGGACTATGGCATGGTGGCGATCAATCGTGTGAAGATCACCGGCGCGCCGATCCCCTTCGGCGGCGTCAAGCAGTCCGGCATCGGCCGTGAGGGCTCGCGCCATGGGCTGGAGGCTTTCACCGATCTCAAATATCTCTGCCTGGATGTGGCTTAAGCCCGCGCCGGGTCTGTCTTTCAAGGAGTCCAAAAATGCTCGACCAATCCAACGAACTCAACGCCTGGGATCGCGACCATTTCTTTCACCCCTCGACGCATATGGGCACCCACGCGCGGGGAGAATCGCCGACGCGGATCATGGCCGGCGGCGAAGGCGTCACCGTCTGGGACAACAACGGCAGGAAGAGCATCGATGCCTTCGCCGGCCTCTATTGCGTCAATGTCGGATACGGCCGCCAAAAGATATCAGATGCCATTGCCGAACAGGCAAAGAACCTCGCCTATTACCATGCCTATGTCGGGCACGGCACCGAGGCCTCGATCACGCTTTCCAAGATGATCATCGACCGCGCGCCGAAGGGCATGAGCCGGGTCTATTTCGGCCTCTCCGGCTCGGACGCCAACGAGACCAACATCAAGCTGATCTGGTACTACAACAATGTGCTCGGCCGGCCCGAGAAGAAGAAGATCATCTCGCGCTGGCGCGGCTATCACGGGTCGGGCGTGATGACCGGCTCGCTGACCGGTCTCGAACTGTTCCACAATGCCTTCGACCTGCCACGCGCGCCGGTGCTGCACACCGAAGCACCCTATTATTTCCGCCGTGCCGACCGCTCGATGAGCGAGGAGCAGTTTTCGCAGCATTGCGCCGACAAGCTTGAAGAGATGATTCTCGCCGAAGGCCCCGAGACGGTGGCAGCCTTCATCGGCGAACCGATCCTCGGCACAGGCGGCATCGTGCCGCCGCCGGCCGGCTATTGGGACAAAATCCAGGCCGTCCTGAAGAAGTACGACGTGCTGCTGGTCGCCGACGAGGTCGTGACGGGCTTCGGCCGACTGGGCACCATGTTCGGCTCCGACCATCACGGCATCAAGCCGGACCTGATCACCATCGCCAAGGGCCTGACCTCGGCCTATGCGCCGCTGTCCGGCGTCATCGTCGCCGACAAAGTATGGCAGGTTCTGGTGCAGGGATCGGACAAACTCGGCTCGCTCGGCCATGGCTGGACCTATTCGGCGCATCCGATCTGCGTTGCCGCGGGCGTGGCCAACCTCGAGCTGATCGACGAGATGGATCTGGTCAAGAATGCCGGCGAGACCGGCGCTTACTTCCGCGCCGAACTGGCGAAGGCGCTCGGAGGCCACAAGCACGTCGGCGAAGTTCGCGGCGATGGCATGCTGGCGGCGGTCGAGTTCGTCAGGGACCGCGACGACCGCGTGTTCTTCGATCCGTCGCTGAAGATCGGTCCCCAGGTGGCCACCGCGCTCGCGGCGAGCGGCGTCATCGGCCGCGCCATGCCGCAGGGCGACATTCTCGGTTTCGCGCCGCCGCTGTGCCTGAGCCGTGAGGAGGCCGATATCGTGGTGGCCAAGACAGCCGATGCGGTAAAGAGCGTGTTCTCCAGCCTCTGAGCCTGGCCTCGAGCAATCAGTCCGAAAGCCGGAGCGTTCGGCCTGCGGCCCTCCCGTGGCTGTCATAATCGGAATGGCTTGCAGTCCAGGCTGCAAGCCGCCACAAACTGTGATCCAAGCCGCGAGGCCGGCGGAACTGGGTCACAGGATTAAGGCAGGACATGACAAGCCGGATGATACTGCTCGACGCCAAGCCGCTTGGCGTCGGCGACGTCGCCGAGATCGCACGGCGCAAAGCCCGGCTGATGCTGGGCGAGGAGGCGATGCGACGGATTCGCGCGAGCCGCTCGCTCATCGAGCACCTGACGGGGCTCGGCAAGCCAATGTACGGCGTCACGACGGGTCTCGGCGCCTGCGTCGACACACCGCTGGCGCAGGCCGACCTCATCGCCTTCCAGCACAGCGTGCCGCTCAGCCACAGCATGGGCATCGGCCCGGCCTTGCCGATCGAGGCGGTGCGGGCGCTGATGACCGCGCGAATCTCCGGCATGGCTGCCGGCGGTACCGGCACCTCGGAACGCGTGGTGATGGGTCTGGTGGCAGCACTCAATGCAGGCGTTCACCCGGTGATCCCCACATGGGGATCGGTCGGCGCGGCGGATCTCGCCCATCTCGGCCATATGGCAAGGGCGCTGCGCGGTGACGGCGAATGCGAGTTCCAGGGCAGGATCATGCCCTCCCCCGAGGCGCTCTCCCTTGCCGGGCTCGAACCGCTCGACCTGCGCGAGAAGGACGGCCACGCCATTATCGTCGCCAACAGCCTGTCGACCGGCACGGCCTGCCTTTGCCTTGAAGACATCGCCAACCTCATCGACTGGGCGCTCGCCGCGGTGGCGCTCAACTACGAAGCGTTCCGCTCCTCGCTCAGCGCCATCGACGCCGATGCGCTCGCCGCGCGGCCGGCCTTCGGCCAGCAGGAGATCGGCGCAAGGCTGCGCACCGAGCTCGCCGGCAGCGGCCTTTGGAAGGACAAGGCGGCGCGGCGCCTGCAGGATCCACTCAGTTACCGCTGCGTGCCCCAGGTGTGGGGCGGCCTGCTCAACGCATTCGAACAGGCAAGGCTGGCGACCGACATCGAACTGACCCATTCGGGCGACAACCCGGTGATCCTGCCCGACGCCGAGCGCGTCGTCTCGAACGGCAATTTCGACCTCACCGCGATGACGCTCGCCTGGGAGCAGCTTGGCCAGGCGCTGGCGCATTGCGCGGTCGGCACCGCCAACCGCTGCATGAAGCTGATGTCGCCGATCACGGCGGAGCTGCCGCGCTTCCTGTCGGCAAGGGGTGGCAGTCGCCAGGGCTATGCGGAGTTGCAGAAGCCGCTCGCGGCGCTGGAAGCCGAAATCCGGCACCTGGCCAATCCGATGTCGCTCAGCCCGCTCGCCGTTTCCGACGGCATCGAGGATCAGTCGTCAATGGCGCCGCGGGTGGTTGCCAAGACCGCCGAGATCATCGAGCGGATGCGCTACCTCGTTGCTATGGAACTGATCTTCGCGGCAACCGGCGTGGAACTGCGCGGCGTGGTCGACAGTATGGGTGAAGGGCCGAAGCGCACCTTTGCCGCCGTGCGCTCACTCGTCGCCCCGCTCGACGACGACCGCGAGATGAGCACCGACATGACGCGGATGGCGCGAATGGTTTCCGGAGCCCGGGATTGAGCAGATAAGGACGCCGGGTGGGCTTCCTTCAGCCATCCGCCGTGGAAATGCTCTCCGCTCTTTCCCTGACGGCGGAGGGCGCCACGCCATAACGCTTCCTGAAGGTGCGATTGAAGTAGGAAATATCCCCGAAACCGACATCGTAGGCAGTGGCGCCGATCGGACGGGCGGGTCCGTTGCGCAACAGCAGCTTGCGCGCCTCGGCAAGGCGGCGCTCAAGAAGATATTTCGAAAAGGTGGTGCCCTCGCGCTGAAACAGTTTCTGGACATATCTCGGCGTCACATTGAGCACGCCAGCCACCCTGGAGACGTCGAGGTCGCCGTCGCGCAGGTGATCGTCGATGTAGCGCTTTACAGGCAGCAGCCGATCGCGATCCGGCGCCGGCGGGGCTTCCAGATAAGCGACCACAAGCGGCAGGATTTCGTTGAAATGGGCATTCGCCATCTCGGCCTCTCCCGCGGAATGCGGACCGCGCATCAGCAGATAGGCGCCGTAGGTGATCAGAAGCTGGAGCGGCGGGAATGTTCTCGGGATCGGCCGCAGCATCAGCCTGGAAAGCGTGGCGCCTGGAACGCGGAAGGCACCCGCGGGCAGACTGCCGCAATCAAGACGGCCGCCCTCGGGCAGGTACCAGTCATACGGCAACTCGCCTGAGACAAAGAGAAAATCGCCAGGCTCGGCTTCTATCGTTCGTCCGTCCTGCGCGACGATCAAGGGGCCTTCCATGCTTCTCAGCATCAGCACCCTGCCCGAGCCTGGCGTGCCCGAGGCCTTCAGGCGCAGCGGCGACGACGGGAAGAAGCATGTCATGACACTCAAACCGGCCAGGCCGCACCTGATTCCATGCATGCCGGAAAGCACGCCTCTTTCCACCTCGACCGTGGCGCCTCCGATAATCGGAGAGAAATGAGCGGCGCATAGCCGCCGCGCCTCCGCGTCGTCGTGGCCGGCCATGTCGAAGCTGACCGGGCTGGCGCCGCTGGCGTTCGCAGGCGTGTGATATAACTGCAACATTCTCGATCTGGACTGTCTGAGTTCGTTTTCAGCAGTGCCGGTTTCGCTTCCCCCCAAGCGCTCCACCACCCCTGGTCAATAACATGAGTAATTGAGACATGTTTATTCGATCCGGAATGAACGGGCCAGCGATTTGTGGCCCGTTCATTGCGGATGGCAAATTGGGGGTGCCACTATGAATCGCAAGCTGCTCGCGGGGACCTGCCTCGCAGTGCTTCCACTTGTTTTCATCACGCTGCCGGCGCGAGCCCAGGATCAGGCCGAAGACGCGTCCACGACACAACTGAAGACGATCCTGGTGACGGCAGGGCGGACAGAGCAACCGATCTCCAGCATCCCCGGTTCGGTCCAGGTCATCGAAGGCGATGAACTCGCCGCCCAGCTCAAGATGACGAGCGACGCAGCAACGCTGATCTCGAAGCTGGTCCCAGGTTTCTCGATCGCCAACCAGACGATTTCGGGTGCATCGGAAGGCTTTCGCGGACGCGGCGTGCTCGTGCTGGTCGACGGCATTCCTCGCAACACGCCGCTGCGCGATGTTTCGCGCACGCTTTCCCTGATCGATCTCGGCAAGGTCGAGCGCATCGAAGTGGTCAACGGGGCAAGCAGTCTCTACGGCTCCGGCGCGACCGGCGGCACCATCAACTTCATCACGCGCCGCGACGCGTCCGAAAAGCCGACGGTCACGGTCGAGACAAAGGTCAAGGCATTCACCGCCAACATAGGCAAGTCGGCCGCACCGGAAGTTTCGGTTTCGGCCACGCAGAAGATCGGCAAGTTCGATTATCTGTTCTCTGCCAGCGGACAGCGCACGCAACGGACCTATGACGGAGCGGGCCGCGAACTGCCTTCCGACGCGATGCTCGGCCAAGGCGGCGGCGATCGCACCGACTTCGGCAATCTGTACGCAAGACTTGGGTATGAGGACGGCCCGCGCCGCTTCGAAGTGTCGGGCGAACTGGTGCGCATGGACCAGAACCCGGACTGGTTCTCCAATTTCCTGGCCTCGCCCGCGGTGCCGGACTTCACCGCGCCCTATACCGGCGATTCCGTCATGGAGAATTCAAAGTACTTCACGGCGCGCTACACGGACACGGCCTTCGCGCTCGGGTCGCTCGAAGTGAAATCCTTCTACAACGACATGGAGAAGCGCTTCCCGTTCTCGCGCTTCGATCCGTTCGTGAACAACCAGGTCTACTATTCAGGCAATCCGCTGAACCCTCAGGCCAGCTTTGCCCAGACCACACTCTTCAGCAAGCGTGCGGGAGTCACCGCAACCGTCGAAACCCCGCTCGACGTCCTGCTGCAGGGTTCCACGCTGACCTGGGGTCTGGACTTCGTCCACGACAACACCTTCCAGAAACTGGCGAATGGCTGGGACGTCATCAGCCCGATGAAGCAGAATTCAGTCGCCGGCTTCGCCCAGCTGCAGGTTCCGGTGACCGACCGGCTGCGCCTTCAGGGCGGGTTGCGCTACGAGCGCTACTTCCTCGACATCGAGGATTTCAACCGTCCCGCCATCTTCTACATCAACAGACCCTATCCGGCGATCAACGTCATTGGCGGCTCGTTCGACTACGACAACTGGACATTCAACATCGGCGGTACGCTCGACCTGACGCCGGACGTCCAGCTCTATGGCGGCTTCTCGCAAGGGTTCTCGCTGACCGACATCGGCAGCTTCACGCGCCGGGCCGGCGCCAACAGCAGCGCCGAACTGTGCGACGCTTACGGATCATTGGCATGCCCGGGGGCCGGCGCGCCGGACTTCACGGTGAGCTACGCCGACATCGCGCCCAGCCCGCAGGTGGTCAACAATTACGAGATCGGCATTCGCGGCGGCGAAGCCGACTATGGCGGGTCGCTTTCGGCATTCCTTTCCACTTCCGACCAGGGCGTCAATTACGACATCGCGTCCAATCGCGTGTCGCAGCAGAAGGAGGAAATCTGGGGTGTCGAGGCGACGGCCTGGTGGAACCTGACCGGCAACCTGACCGTCGGAGGTCTCGTCGGCTACACCGAGGGCCGCTACGACAAGGACGGCGACGGGAAGATCGACGCATGGCTGCCCAACAACAGGATAGCCACGCCGGTGCACGGCACCGTCTATGGAACCTACGTCTTCGACAATGGGCTCAATCTTCGCGGCGAGGTCCAGTTCTTCGCTGGCCGCGACAAGATCACGACGGTGCCGGAGATCAAGGGCGCGGCGCTGGTCAACATCCTGGCCAGCTACAAGGTCGGCAAGGGCGATCTCAGCTTCGGCGTCGAGAACCTGTTCGACACCGACTACATGAACCCGACGGCGAGCGCGACGCGCAACAACGTCGTCAACGGTTTCGGCCGCACGGTCTCGCTCGGCTACAAGGTCACCTTCTGAGATGGTCAGCTTCGAAATGCATGAGAGCGGGATCGTCGATCTCAGGCTTTACCCTCCGCATGCGGAGACCGATGAGGCCGACTATCTCGCGGCGCTCGATCGCATCGGCCGTCTCGATGGTCCCTACGCCATCGTTGTCGACATTGCCGGTGGCTCCCACCTTTCCCGCGAGGGCGAAATCCGTCAGGCGGCATGGGCAAAGGCGACACGGCAGCGCATCTCGACTTCATGCCGGGCCCTGGCACTGGTGCGGGAAAATCCCAATCCGAGGTCGCGCCAATCCTTCGAGCGCCTGTGGTCGATTCCGGTGCACGTCACCCGCGACCGCGAAGAAGCACGCCAGTTCGTAGCCAGCCACCTCAATACGGCGGGCCGACCATGACCGATCTGGCATCACAGGCCTCGGGAGTACCCATCGGCCGGCGCGATTCCGGGCGACTGCGCCTGTTCGCCGTGCTGGCCGGCCTCTATCTCGCCCAGGGCATTCCGGGCTACCTCCTGGTTGCCGCCGTGCCGCCGATCATGCGTGAACTCGGCGTATCGCGGACCGCCATCGGCATGCTTGCCGTACTGATGATCCCACTGACGGTGAAATTTCTCTGGGCGCCGCTCGTCGACCGGATCAGGCCAATGGCGATCGGGCATCGCCGCGGCTGGATCCTGCCGACGCAGATCGGCACCGCGCTCGCCATCGCGGCCCTCGCCCTGGTCGATCCGACCGACCTGAAAGCGATATTCGCGATAGGCCTGGTGATCGCCATACTGACATCGACGCAGGATATCGCCACCGACGGTTATGCCACGCTGGCGCTACGGCAAGAGGACCGCGCCATGGGCAATGCCATCCAGGGCGGAGCAGTCGCTTTCAGCGTCATCATCGGCGGCACGGTTTCGCTGCTGCTCTATGGCTGGGTCGGCTGGCAGGCGATGGTGCTGACGATCGCAGCGATCTCGGCATTGCCTCTGATCGCAATCGCCTTCATGCCGGAAGACATATCCACGAGAAGCGCGGAAATGAAGGCAAGGCCCTCGCTTTCCAGTTTCCTGAAACGGCCGGAGGCCGTCACCGTGCTGATGATCGCCCTGACCTATCGCGCGAGCGAAGGGCTGGTGAAATCCATGGAAGGCTCCTATCTGGTCGACGCCGGTTTGCCGTTGTCGGCGATCGGATATCTGAGCGGCATCTCGGCGGCGACCGCCGGCATAGCCGGATCCTTCATCGCGGCGCTGCTCGTCCGGCGCTCGGGAGCTGGCGGAACACTGCTTCTGCTTGGCGCGCTGCGCACCGTCTGCTTCCTGCTTTTCGCGCTGCACGCGGCGGGCCAGGTGACAGGCATGTGGACGCTGCTTGGCGCGGCCGGATTTCAGACCCTGATCCGCTACATGGAGATCGTGGCGCTCTACAGCCTGTTCATGGCGGTATCTTCCAAGGACCAGCCTGGAACAGACTTCACCATCCTGTCCTGCGCCCAGATCATCATCTATCTGGTCGGCTCGATGATGGCCGGCGCGATTGCCGACCGCGTCGGCTATTCCGTACTCTTCTTCGCCGCCACGCTTGTTTCCGGCCTCGCTGTAGTCTTGACCGTCCATCTTCTGTCGAGGCTAGCCTCGAAACGCAGCGAACAGGAAGCGACCTGAAATGATGTACGCGGCTGAAAAGCCGCCGCGTCATCCTATTGGTAAGGGCCTCTGAGATTCAGTTTCTCGGCCAGAAGGCAGAAGCTGTCGATCAGCCTGACGAGCTGCTCACCCTTTTCAGCGACGATCTTGCTCTGCGCAGCGGGCTGCGCGTCCGAGAGCCCCCGCCAAAGACCGGCTTGCTGCTCGCAAATATCCGCCAGTGCCGAATATTGGTCGGCGGTCAGTTTCAGCAGATCGCTTGCCGTCACCGGTCCGATACCCGGCGGCGTGCTCGCTCCCATCGAGACATAGCCGGGCGGCACGGTGCCTTTGGCGTTGACCACCCGTTTGCGCAGTATGACATCGAATATCTGGTCGACGGCCTGCCTGGCG
Source organism: Mesorhizobium comanense (assembly GCF_005503535.1). Lineage (GTDB taxonomy): Bacteria > Pseudomonadota > Alphaproteobacteria > Rhizobiales > Rhizobiaceae > Mesorhizobium > Mesorhizobium comanense. The sequence goes on from NZ_SCNN01000011.1 coordinate 181,325, forward strand.
CCGGCAACGCGTGACGGATGATCAGTATCGGCGGCGGCGTGCGGCAGAAGTTCAAGCCTGCCGCCATGTCTTTCGACGAGAGCGAGATAGGGCAGCATGGGGCCGGACAGACTGCCGGTCGAGGCATTGCTGAAGAGGTCGGCATCGATGGCCGCGTGGCGCACCTGCCCGACGTCCAGCGCATGAGCGAGCGCGGCAACATCGACGAGTTCGCCACGGTCGTAATTGACCAGCACCGCGCCCCTGTTCAGCCGGGACAAGACGTCCGCGCCGACCAGCCCGGCATTGGCGTAGCGCCCGCTCTGCGCGTCCTGCTTGCCGAGGCCGACATGAATGCTGAGCACATTGGCGCCGTCGGCCGCGTCGGCAAGATCAGCCGCATAGACAAAGCCCTCGGCTTCGATCCATTCGCGATGTCGGGGCCGCGCATGGATCACCACGCGCATGCCAAAGGCGCGGGCGAGTTTGGCAACCTCGCGGCCGATATTGCCGTAGCCGATGAGGGCAATCGTCTTGCCTTCGAGCTTTTCGGTAGGGAAATCGCGCAGTTCCCTGCCGGTGTCGAAAGCGCCGCGCGCCACGCGATCGTGAAGCTCGCCGACCGGAAGGTCGGGCAGCACCTTGAGGATTGCCTTCATCACCATCTGCGCGGTCGCGCGGCTGTTGATGCCTGGTGTGTTCATCAGCACGGCGGTGCCGCCCTCGCCGCTGCCGCCGCCCCACGACAGCGAGCCCATATTGCCGGTGCCGGCGCCGATCCGCACGCCGGCCAGCGGGAAGACGGTCTCGGCCGGCAGGAAGGTCGCGGCCGCAATGACGGCGTCGTAGCGTCCATCGCCAGCGGCTTCGATCAGTTCTTCTCTTGCGCTGAGTTCCGGCTGGTAGAAGAAATGCACCCGGCCTCGCTCGAGACCTGCCTTGTCGCCAAGCGCTGCCGCGTGGAAGCGGCCGCCCTTGGCCTCGATATGGGCGCGCACTTCGTTCGGATCGGGCCTGCCGTCAGGTCCGAAGCGCAGGCCGACCAGATCACAGATCAGGACGGTATAGACGCTTTCCGGGTCGATCGGCTCCACGGCCTGTGCGCTGGTGTTTGCGGTCACGTCGTTTCCCCCATGCAAGGCCTGCTGCGACACCAGGGAGGTGTCCTGGATAATCAGAACCTATCCGCCCGGAACGGCGTCAGATCGATTACCGGCGGCAAACCGGCGGCAAGTTGCGACACGATCTTGCCGGTGACGGCGCCGCCGATGAGACCCTGATGGCCGTGGCCGAAGGCGTAGATGACGTTTTTCGCTTGGGATGCCCGGTCGATCACCGGAATGCTGTCGGGCGTGCCCGGCCGATGCCCCATCCAGCGCGTGACCTCTCCGACCTCAAGTCTTCTGAACATCGGCCGCGCCTGCTTCAGGAGAACGTCCGCCCGGTTCATGTTTGCCGGCGCCTTCAGGCCGGCGAATTCGACATTGCCGGCGATCCGCAGGCCATCCTCCATCGGCGAGGCGACGAACTTGCGGTCGGCCGAGATGGTCTGGATGCGCAGGCCGGTATCGGCGCCCCTGGCCATGATGTGGTAGCCGCGCTCGGTCTCGATAGGGATGCGGTCGCCAAGCTGGCGGGCGAGATCGCCCGACCAGGCGCCGGCGCACAGCACCACGGTCTCGACCGGCATGCGCCCGCCGTCTTCGAGCCGCAACGCCGAGGGACCGTTGGCTCCCATGTCGAAGCCGACCACCCTTGCCCTCACGAAGCGAGCCCCCTGGCGCGCCGCGTGTTCGGCGAGCCTGGCGACAAGCCGACCGGGATTGGGACACTGCCCCTGTTCGGGGAGATAAACCGCGCTCTTGAAGATCGGCGCCAAGGCGGGTTCGAGCTGGCGGATTTCGTCGGCATCGAGGATGTCGACCCTGACGCCGTGCTCGCGCCGCAACCCGAGGCCATAGGCGCCCTTTGAAGGGCCATCGGCCGTTTCATGAACGAAGAGCTGGCCGCGTTTCTGCAACAGGTCCTCGCAGCCGGCTGCCCTGATCAGCGGTTCGTAGCACTCGAATGTGTAGCGGTGCAGCGAACGCATCGCCGTGGATATCTCTTCCACGCGCGGCTTGCGGCTGGCGGCGAGAAAACGCAACAGCCAGGGCAGAGCGTGCGGCAGATAGGCCAGCCGCACGATCAAGGGACCTTCCGGGTCCATCAGCCATTTCGGCACATTGCGCAGCACCCCCGGCATGGAGTTCGGAATGCACGATCCCGGACAGATGCCGCCGGCATTGCCGAAGGAGCATTGCTCCTCCGAGCCCGGCAAGGCCGGATCCACCACCTCGACGGCAAAGCCTTGCTCGAGCAGATAGTTGGCGGTGCAGACGCCGATGATGCCGGCGCCGATGACCGTCACCTTGCCGCGCGGCATGCCTGTCGATGTCATGGCGATCGATCCGGGTATGGCGATCAGGGTGCGATCGCGCTCGGCGTTCCGGCACGGAAGGCCGGCAACGAGCGCGACACCATCTGCTGCAGCATGCGGAAGTCGGAGAGGTAGGCCATGAAGCGGTAGCCCATCCTGCGCATGTCGACGCCATAGGCGACCGAGCCGCAATGGATGCCCGGTATGACGCCGGCTTCCTTGCATTTGGCGGCGATGTATTCGATCGCCTCGTAGACCGCGGGATAGCGCGGATCGAAACCGGGCGCCTCGCCCATGGTCACCGCGAGGTCCGACGGGCCGACGAAGATGGCGTCGAGGTTCGGCGTCTTCAGTATGTCCTCCAGGTTCTTCACCGCCTGTTCGCTCTCGATCATCGCCATGGTGATGATGGTGTCGTTGGCGTGCTGGAAATAGTCCGCGCCGGCATAGAGCGAGGCGCGCAGCGGGCCAACGCTGCGCCCGCCCTTGGGGAAGTAGCGGCAGGCCTTGACGAAGGCATCGGCTTCTTGCGCCGTGTTGACCATCGGGCAGATCACGCCATAGGCGCCGGCATCGAGCACCTTGCCGATGATGGCCGGATCGTTCCACGGCACGCGCACCATCGGCGTCGTATCCGTCGTCGAGATCGCCTGCAGCATGGGAACCGCGTCGACATAGTCGGTGGCGCCGTGCTGCAGGTCGACGGTCAGCGCGTCCCAGCCCTGCTGGGCCATCAGCTCCGCCGAGATCGACGACGGAATGCCGAGCCAGCCCGTCACCACTTCGCCGCCGGCGGCCCAGATGTCCTTCACCTTGTTCTTACGCATGGGAGTCTAGTCCTTTGCTATTGTCGGGAATTCAAAATCAGGTCCGCCGCTTTCTCAGCGATGGCGATGGTCGTGATGTTGGTGTTGGCGGCGATGATCGTCGGCATGACCGAGGCATCGACGACGCGCAGCCCCTGCACGCCGCGCACGCGGCATTCGGCGTCGAGCACCGCCAGCGGATCGCCGTCGGCGCCCATCTTGCAGGTGCCAGAGACATGCCAACCCGACCAGACGGATTGCCTGACCCAATCGGCGATCAGGTCCTCGTTGGCCAGCATCGCCTGGATACGGTCTGTCGTGCCGAATTTGCGCTTGAGCAAGGTTTCGCGGAAGAACGGCGCGTAGTCGAACAGATATGCGGCCGTCGCGGTCTTGATCCAGTTGGATGGCTTGCGCACGCTGAGCGCGCGCGCCTCGTCGCTGTAGCCGGCCAAGAACCAGGTGTTGACGTGCTGCTGGACCTCGGGCGACTGCATGATCCTGCAAATGCGCTTGAAGCCGTCGACAAGGCGCATCAGGTCACGGCCGTCGGACGCCATGTTCAGATCGACGATCGGCTCATCGGTCTGGACCGCAGACTTCAATGTCACGGTGCCGCGCGAATAGGATTTGTTGACACAGACATTGAGTGCGCCCATCGCCTTGCCGAGCGGGTGCCAGCCGGCGCGGTTGACGGGCATCAGCAGCATGTCGCCGGGATGGCAGTCGGCATAGTTCGAGGAATATCTGACGCCGAGAAAAATGTGGCGCCGCTGGCCGGGCTTCAACCGCGCCGACTTCTTGAAATGCGCGCCGACCGCCAGATGCGGATGGTCGGTCAGGTTCTCGCCGACGCCGGGACGGTCGGCGATGACCTCGATGCCCAGCCGCCTCAGCTGCGCGACAGGCCCGATGCCGGCGCGAAGCAGGATGGCCGGCGAGTGCAAGGCACCGGCCGAAACGATCGTCTCGCCGGCACTATAAGTCTTTGTCTGGCCATCGATGGTGACCTCGACGCCGGTGATGCGCGTTCCCTTGGTCACCAGTCTCTCGACGAAGGCATTGGCGAAGATGTGCAGGTTCTTGCGGGTGCGCACTTCGCTGTCGAGGTAACCGATCGCCGTCGAGACGCGGCGGTCGTTCTCGTTCGACAGCGGCAGCGGAAATGAGCCGTCCTCGAAGCTGGCGTTGTAGTCCGGGCGGTAGGGGTATTCGCTGTCCGTCACCTTGAGGACGGATCTGGTGAATCCTGCCCAGTCCTGCGGAAAGACGCGGCGAATCGGGATCCGCCCGGTCTTGTTGTGGAGATCGCCGTCGAAATCGAGATCGCGCTCGAGCTTCTTGAGATATGGCAGCATGCCGTCCCAGCCCCATCCCCTGAGGCCGAGCCCTTCCCATTCGTCATAATCGTGCGGCAGGCCGCGCACCGCGAACTGGCCGTTGATGCTGGAGCCGCCACCCATCACCTTGGCCTGTTCGAGCTTGGCTGTCTTGACCGCCTGCGCGTTCTGCTTCGGCGAGCGGTTGAAGACGCGCAGTTCCGTCCAGTGATATTTCGGATCGAAATAGGAAAGGCCGGGATAGCTGTCGGCGATCACGTCGGGAACGTCGTCCGGCGGCGTGTCGGGACCGGCTTCGAAAAGCGCCACCTGCCTGGTACCGCTTTCCGAGAGACGGCTGGCGAGCACGGCGCCCGCCGAGCCGCCGCCGACAATGATGTAGTCGAATTGCATGTGCTTGTGCTCGCTCAGGCGTAATTGGCCCAGATGGCCTTCTGGCGCAGGAACGCCTCGATGCCGGCCCGGCCCATATCCTTGCCGAAGCCGGAGCCCTTGTAGCCGCCGGCCGGATAGGTGAACTCAGGGCCGCGCCCGTGCTGGTTGATCCAGACCATGCCGGCCTCGATTGCTTCAGCCGCCTTGAGAGCCTTCTTCAAATCCGTGGTGTGGACGCTGGCGGCGAGCCCGTAGACCGGATGGGCGGCCATGGCGAGACCCTCTTCCAGGTCCGTGAAGCTGCGCACCGTCAGCACCGGGCCGAAGAACTCGTCCTTGAACCCGATATTGTCGTCGGAAACATTCTCCAGGATCGTCGGCGCGTAGAAGCTGCCTTCGTTGCGGCCTTCCAGAACCGTGCCACCGGTGACGGCCGAAGCGCCCTGGCTGATGCTTTCGCGCACCATCGTGTCGATGCGCTCGAGCTGCTTGCGGCTGATGATCGGCGCGAAGGTGGTCGTCTCGTCCCAGGTCGGGCCCGCCTTGATCGCCTTGGCGCGAGCGATGACGCGCTCGACAAGCTGGTCCGCGATCTTGTCCTCGACGATCAGCCGCGACCCCGCCGTGCAGACCTGGCCGGCATTGTCCATGAAGGCCGCGGCGACACGACCGGCCACCACGTCGATATCGCCGGCATCGGCCAGCACGAGCTGCGGGCTTTTGCCGCCGAGTTCAAGCGTGACCGGCTTGATGCCGGACTGGGCGGCCAGCGTCATGATGGCCGCACCCGTCTGCGTCGAGCCGGTGAAGGATATCTTGAGGATGTCCGGATGGCGCACGATCGCCGCGCCCGTCGTGTGACCGTAGCCGTTCACGACATTGAACAGGCCGGCCGGAACGCCGGCTTTGGCGGCAAGATCGGCCAGCGCCAGAAGGCTGTGCGGGGTCAGTTCCGATGTCTTCATCACCACCGCATTGCCGGCGGCCAGCGCGGGGGCGAATTTCCAGGCCGCGGTGATCATCGGGAAATTCCAGGGAACGATCGTGCCGACGATGCCATAGGGCTCGTGCCTGACGATGCTCAGCGCATTCGCTTCGGTCGCGGTGACCGTGCCTTCGATCTTGTCGCAGAACTCGGCGTAGTAGCGCACGACGCCGGCGGTACGGACCGCGTCGCGGACAATCGTCATAGAGATCAGCCGGCTCGATCCCATCGCCTCCAGCTGTCCGAGATAGACGGCGTTCTCCTCGATCAACGCCGCGAAGCGCATCAGCAAGGCGGCCCGTTCGCGCGGCGCGACCTTCGCCCAGCGACTCTGCGCCAGCGCCCTCTTCGCGGCATCGACAGCCTGCTGCACCGCGGCTTCGCCACCGTCGGTGATGATGCCCATGGGCTGGAGATCGGACGGCCTCAACACCTCGATTTCCGTGCCGGGCAACTCGACGAACTGGCCGCCTATGTGATGCCCCTTCGGGACGGCGATCGTGGCGGGATCAAAACTCAGCGTCATTGATACTCTTCCTTCTGCGGCCAGATCGAGCGAACCGCGCCAACGGCGCGGTCCTAGCCGGCTGTGGCTACCTGACTGTTTGCGTGAAGCGGTGCCCTGTCAGCACGTTTTCCCGGCTTCACGCGCTTCGAGGAACGGGCGAAGCAGATCCGCCGATTCATGAAAGCGTCCGACAAATGTCTTCAGACGCGGATGTTCGGGATGCAGCAGTATCCTGGCGGGCGGCCCCTGCTCCGCAACGAGCCCCTGATCGAGAAACACGACGCGATCGGCGACCTCGAAGGCAAAACCCAGTTCGTGGGTGACGATCACCATGGTCATGCCGCTCTTGGCCAGTTCGACCATCGCCTTCATGACTTCGCCGACCAGTTCGGGATCGAGCGCCGAGGTCGGCTCGTCGAACAGCATCACCTTCGGCTGCATGGCCATGGCCCTGGCGATCGCGACGCGCTGTTGCTGGCCACCCGAGAGCTGGCGCGGATATTTTTCCACGTGCTGCGCCAGCCCCATGAGGTCGAGCAGTTGCAGCGCCTTCTGACGTGCCTGCTCCTTCGGCTCCCTTTTGACGATGACCGGACCTTCCATGACATTTTCGAGCGCCGTCATGTGCGGGAACAGATTGAACTGCTGGAAGACCATGCCGGTCTTGGAGCGGATGCGGTTGACTTCGGGGACCGGTATCTGGGCCCCTTTGCCATCGACCTGCCTGTCGAACAGCGTCTCTTCGTCGATGACGATGCTGCCGCTGCTCGGCACGTTGAGCAGGTTGATGCAGCGTAGCAGCGACGTCTTGCCCGAACCGCTGGCGCCGATCAGCACGACCACCTCGCCCTCGACGACCGACAGATCGATGCCGTTCAGCACGCGCTTGTCACCGAACTTCAGACAGATGCGGTCCAGCCGCAGCACGGGCTTGCCGCTTTTGTCCGGCACGGCATTGTTTGTTTGGATGGTGCTCATCTTGCGCTGGCTCCGCTCTTTTCGAGTTTCCGGGACAGCAGCGTCAGCGGCACCAGGATGATCAGGAAGATGACGCCAACGGCGGTGTAAACTTCCATCGGCCGATAGGTGAAGCTCGAGATATAGCTCGCCTGATAGAGCAGGTCGGGAACCGTTATCATCGACAGCAGCGTGGTGTTCTTCATCTGGATGATCGACTGGCCGGCGAGCGGCGGGATCATCTTGCGGAAGGCCTGCGGCAGGATGATCCGGCGCATGCGCTGGCCGTAGGACATGCCGATGGCGGTCGCCGCGTCGATCTGGCCGGGATCGACCGACTGGACGCCGGCGCGCAGGATTTCGGCGTAGAAGGAGCCGACATAGCAGCTCAGCCCAATGAACCCGGCCCAGAATTTGGTGACGTTGATGCCGGCGAAGATCGGGAAGGCGTAGTAGACCCACAGAAGCGTGACGAGCAGCGGAATGTTGCGGAAGAACTCGACATAGATCTGGCCGAGGATGACCAGCGGCTTGAACGTGCTCAGCTGGATAAGCCCGATGAACAGGCCGATCAGCATACCGGCGCCGATGGTGATGACGGTGAAGTAGAGCGTCATCAGCAGGCCCTGCCAGAGCAGGCCGATATTGTTGGTTATGACTGTGTAGTCGAACATGGCGTCCTCACTGGTTCGATGCACGTCCAGTGGTGGCCTGACCGCCGCGCCAGGCGGCGGTCAGGCTGTTGCGATCAGAAGGAGAAACCTGCCGGAAGGATCGACAGGTCGATGCCGCGGGCTTCCCAGGAGCGGGCAAGCTTGCCCTGGGCGAGGCCGAGCGAACGCTCCTGCAGGATCCAGTTGGTCAGGAAGTTGATGTAGCCGGCATTGCCGGGCTTGCGCGCGACAGCGAGCGTTGCCGGATTGCGCAGGATCGGCTCAGGCAACGAGACGTTGCCGATCTTCTGGTTGGTGATCTGCAGCGCGTCGAAGATGGACAGCACGACGCCATCGGCGCGGCCGGCCTGCAGTTCCATCAGCGCCAGGCCGCGATCTTCCACCGGCGTGATCTTGGCCTTCGGCAGCAGCGCTTCGGCGACCACCTGCATGGTGCTGCCTTTCTGGACGACGACGGTCTTGTCGGGCGTGTTGAGCTCGGCCCAGGTCTTGACCGGCTTGCCGGGAGGCGTCAGCACGGCCCAGGCGTCGGTAAACAGCGGCTCCCAGAGATAGTCGACCACAAGGCCACGCTTCGGGTTCGGATTGACGCCGATGGCGATGTCGATCTTGTTGGACTGGAAGTCGGCGGCCAGGTTGCCCCAGGTCGTCTCGACGGGCTCGAGCTTGACGCCGAGTTGGGTCGCGATCTCGCCCAGGAATTCGTAGTAGAAGCCGCTCCACTGGCCGGTGGCCGGGTCCTTGATGTAGCCGGGCTCCTCGCCGGTCATCACCGGAACCTTGAGCACGCCGCTGGCGCGGATCTGGTCGATGACGGCGGATGGATTGTCGTCGGCCGAAGCCGCGATCGGTGCGGCGAGCAGGCCGAGGCCAATGGTCAAAGCGGCCATGAGCGTACGCATCACTTTGAATTTCATGTCATTCCCCTTTCTGAGTTTCTTGATGGTTACCGGGCTAGAAATCCCTTCGAGAGAGGGTCGCTCTTCTCGAAGTAGATCGTCTGGGTCGAGGTGATGAAGGCCGAGCCTTCGATCTCGATGATCATCGCCTCGCGGCCTTGCTCCTCGACGCGCCTTTGCAGGCGCGCCTCGAACGGAATGCCGAAGATGTTTTTTGCGTGATAGGTCTGGTCAGGGCCGATCAGCCCTTTGCCGAGCAGATAGGTCAGGCGCGCCGAGGTTCCGGTGCCGCAGGGCGAGCGGTCGTACTTGTTCGATTCCAGGACGAGAAAATGCGTCGCCGACGTCTCGCTTTCGGCATGGTGGAAAAGCACGCTCGGCGCCGCCGCGCCCGCCAGCAGCGGCAAATCCTTCGTCGCCGCCTTGATCGCGTCCTTGATCCTGGCGCCGGCCTGCATCAGGGCCGACGCATTGTCCGGGACCAGCCTGAACCCGAGAGAGGTCGCGTCCACCAGCGCATACCACATGCCGGCATAGACGATCGCGGCGTCGACCTTGCCTATGCCTTCGACGGAAACGCTCAGGTGATCGAGCCCGACATAGCTCGGCACATTGGCCAGCCGCACCCGGTCCAATGAGCCGTCTTCGCTCCAGATAAGATGGACAGTCACCACTCCGGCCGGCGTTTCCAGCGTGAAGCTGTCGCCCGTTTCGACGGAGATCTGGCCGGTAAAGGCCAGCGTCCTGGCAAAGCCGATCGTGCCATGACCGCACATGTCGAGATAGACATAGGACGAGATGAAGAACGCGCCATAGTCGGCAACATCGGAGCCGACCGGCACGAGACCGACCATGGCCGCATGGCCGCGCGGCTCATGCAGCAGCGCCGGGCGCAAGTGATCAAGGTGCTGGCGGAAATGGTCGCGCTTCTCCCGCACACTGGAGCCGGAAAGTTGCGGGATACCGCTGAGGATGACGCGCGTCGGATGGCCTGCTGTATGAGAATCGATGACGCTGAACGCTGACGAGAAGGTGGACACGAACTAGCCCTCGCCGAAGGCGTCGCGAATGCCGGCCCGCATGCTCTGCCAGATTTCCCGGATCAGGTTTTCTGTCATCGCCTTGGCGCTTTCGCCATCGCCCGCGGTGATCGCATCATAGATGCGGGCCGTGTCGTCGAGCGACAGCTGGATGATCTTGGGATCCTGTTCATAGGCGTGATAGCGGTAGCGCAAGGCCTGCTTTTCCAGGCCGCCGAGCAGGCGCGTCAGGGTCTTGTTGCCGGCAAGCGTGTAGGTCAGGAAAGAGCCGCGCACGTCGACGATGAAGAACTGCCTGGCATCGTTCCTGGCCTGGGCCTGCTTCAGCTCCGACAAGAGGTTCTTGAACTCGGCCTTCTTTTCGATGTCGGCGGATTCCGCCGCCTGCTTGGCGACCAGCCCTTCGAGCTCGATGCGGCAGGTGTAGACCTCGTCGAAATCGCGCTGCGACATCGGCGAGACCCAGATGCCGCGCCTCGCCTCGCGCATCACCAGACCGTCGCGCTCCAGCAACCTCAGCGCCTCGCGCACCGGCGAGCGGCTGACACCGTAGCGAGCTGCGACCATCTCCTCCGTCAGCCGCTCCCGCGACTTGAGGCGACCGAAGATGATCTCCTCCTCGAGCATCTCGGCGAGATTCTCCGGGATGGCGACCGACAATTTCTGGATGCGCGCTAAAATCATGTCGACACCATACTGTATACAATATACAGGTCAAGCCATCGCGGAAACTTTCTTGTGACGTGCAATCTGCCGGCGGCATTCCGCGGACCGCCGGGTCGGAAAAGGGCCAGGACATGTATCCAGAGACGATCGAGCTGCTGATTGACGGGGTGTGGTGCCAGGGGTCGGACGGCAGGTCCGAACCATTGATCAATCCCGCCACCGAGGAGGTGCTGGCAACCGTGCCGCACGCCACGCAGGCCGACCTCGACCGCGCGCTGGCCGCCTCGCTCAAGGGCTTCAAGCTCTGGAAGACGATGACCGCCATGCAGCGCTGGGCGATCATGGCCAAGGCCGCCGACCTGATCGAGCAACGCAAGGAGACAATCGCCCGCACACTGACGATGGAAAACGGCAAGGCGCTGGCCGAGGCTACCGGAGAGGTGCAGTTCGCCGCCGACGCAACCCGCTGGTATGCCGAGGAAGGCAAGCGCGCCTATGGCCGCATCGTCCCTGCCCGGTTGCCCGGCGTGCGGCAGATGGTGTTCAAGGAACCGGTCGGGCCGGTCGTCGCCTTCGCCGCCTGGAATTTTCCGGCCAGCAATGTCATCCGCAAGATTTCTGGCGCGCTCGGCGCCGGCTGCTCGATCATCCTGAAGCCGGCGGAGGAAACGCCGGGAACAGCGGTCGCCATCGCCCGCTGCTTCCAGGACGCCGGACTGCCAGCGGGCGTGCTCAACATCGTGTTCGGCGCGCCGGCTGAGGTGTCATCCTACCTGATCGCATCGCCGATCCCGAAGAAGGTCTCGCTGACCGGCTCCACGGCGGTTGGCAAGCTGTTGCAGAAGCAGGCAGCGGACACGTTGAAGCGCTGCACCATGGAACTGGGCGGCCACGCTCCCGTCATCGTCTACGAGGACGCCGATCTCGACAAGACGCTCGATACGGTCGTCACCTTCAAGTTCCGCAATGCCGGCCAGGTCTGCACCTCGCCGACCCGCTTCTACGTGCATGAGGCTGTCTACGACCGCTTCATCGACGGCTTCGCCTCGCGCGCCGAAAAGCTCAGGATCGGGGACGGCCTCGACACGAGCACGCAGATGGGCCCGATGATCGCGCCGCGGCGTCTCGACGCCATGGACGGTTTCGTCAGCGATGCGACGGCGAAAGGCGCTGTTGTCGTCACCGGCGGCAAGCGGATCGGCAACAAGGGCTATTTCTACGCGCCGACCTTGCTGAAGGACGTGCCAGACACGGCGCGTATCATGTCGGAGGAGCCGTTCGGTCCAATTGCCCCGACGACCACCTTCTCGACCTTCGACGAGATGATCGAGCGGGCGAACGCGCTGCCTTACGGCCTGGCCTCCTTCGTCTTCACCCGCGATCTCAGCCTCGCGCAGAAGACCGAGGCGGCGCTGGAAGCCGGCATGGTCGGCGTCAACCACATGATGGTATCGACACCGGAAACGCCGTTCGGCGGCGTCAACGAGTCCGGCTACGGTTCGGAGAGCGGGATCGAAGGGCTCGACGCCTATCTGCGCACGAAATTCGTGACCGAGATGTAGGACGTCCCGAAGGGCTGCATTCCCTTCGCATGTGAGAACCAATGGCGGCACTGCCTTTCAGGTACAGTGCGATGCCGCCATTGGCCCCTTGAACGAGCTGGCAAGACACGCGTAACATCGGCTATCTCGTTGAGTCTGCTACATTCATCCGGACTAATGTCCGGATTGGTCTGGACGTTTTCCTTGCAAACGGATGCAACCAGCAGCGCGCAGAAGCGCGGCAAATCGTTTGCCCATGTGGCCGAAGCCTCCTGGGGCAAGGGCCTCAGCACGTTGCTGCGCATCGTGCGCATGACGCTGCGCCATCCCTGGCAGGTCGCCATCACGCTCGTCTCGACCTTCATCGCCGCGACGCTGCAGCTTTTCATTCCGCGACTGCTCGGACGCGCCATCGACCAGGCGCAGGGCGTCATGACCGCCGGCGCCGGCACGGCCGCCGAGCAGGCGCTGTGGAACACGGCGCTGACGCTGCTGGTCGTCAGCATCCTGCGCGGTCTCTTCACGATGGCGCAGAATTATTATGGCGAGGCCGTCGGCCACCGGACCGGCTATGAGTTGCGGCTCGCCTTCTACGAGAAGATCCAGCGGCTGAGCTTCTCCTTCCACGACCGCGTCCATACGGGTGATCTCATCACGCTCGGTCTGCTCGATCTCGACGGCGTGCGCATGTTCTTTTCCACCGGCATCCTGCGCGTGGTGCTGCTCGGCGTTTTGATCGGCGTCGGCGCCTACCTGCTGATCAGCACCGATCCCGTGCTCGGCCTGCTCAGCCTGAGCTTCGTGCCGTTCGTCGCCTGGCGCTCCTCGGTGACCCAGCTCAGGCTGCGCAGCACCTGGCTGACCCTGCAGGAGCGCCTGTCGGTGCTGAGCCGGGTGATGGACGAGAACCTTGGCGGCATCCGCGTCGTGCGCGCCTTCGCTGCCCAACTGCATGAGCTGGCCAAATTCGATCGCGCCAAGCAGGCTGCGCTGGAGCTGGCCAATGAACGCGTCGACATCCGCGTCTCCAACACCAGCGCCATGAATTTTTCCTTCCTGGCCGCCATGGGGCTGGTTCTGTGGTTCGGCGGCCAAAAGGTTATCGTCGGCCAGATCAGCGTCGGCACGCTGGCGCAGTTCCTCACCTTCATGACCATCCTGCAGATGCCGGTGCGCCAGCTCGGCCTCATGGTCAATTCGTTCGCGCGCGCCTCGACCTGCGGCACGCGGCTGTTCGAACTGCTCGACGCCGAACTCGATATCGAGGACGCGCCCGATGCCAGGGAGCTCATCGTCACCTCAGGTGTGCTGCGCTTCGATAATGTCGGCTTCACTTATGAAGGCGCGGGCGGCAGGCCGGCGCTGTCGGGCATTTCGTTCGAAGCCAGGCCCGGCGAGACCGTCGGCATCGTCGGTCCGCCCGGAAGCGGCAAGTCGACCATCGCGCATCTGATCCCGCGCTTCTACGACGTGACCTCGGGCGCGATCACCATAGACGGACAGGACATTCGCACCGTCACGCTGCAATCGCTGCGCAAGACGGTCGGCGTGGTGCAGCAGGATGCGTTCCTGTTCACCACCTCGATCGAGAACAACATCGCCTACGGCAATCCATGGGCGCGCGAGACCCGCATCGGCCAGGCCGCCGAATACGCCCAACTGCACAATTACATCATCGGGCTTCCGGCGGGCTACACGACGGTCGTCGGTGAACGCGGCGCGTCGCTCTCCGGCGGCCAGCGGCAGCGCCTGACCATCGCGCGCAGCCTGATGCTGCGGCCGTCGGTGCTGGTGTTCGACGATTCCACGGCGGCCGTCGACGCCGGCACCGAGCAGCGTATCCGCGCGGCGATGAAGCGTTTTGCCAGGGATCGTGTGACGCTGATCATCTCGCACCGGCTGAGTTCGCTGATGCATGCCGACCAGATCCTGTTCGTCGAAGGCGGGCAGATCGTCGAGCGCGGCACGCATGAAGAACTGCTGGCGCTCGGCGGACGTTACCGCGCGCTCTACGACCTGCAGCTGCGGCCGGACGAAGATCGGCTCGAGGGAGCCGCATGATGTCGACGCAGGACGACGACGACAAGGAAGACAAAAGCGGGCGGCCGACAAGGGCTGTCGTCGGTTCGCATCGCGACGAGGAAGAGGTCTTCGGCAAGGCCTATGATCCACGCATCGTGCGGCGCATCTGGAGCTTCGTCAAACCTTACCAGGCCCGGATCTTCGTCTCGGTCGCGGCGGTGCTGGTGTTCACGCTGACGCAGCTGGCGATACCGCTGGTCATCCGTTACGCCATCGACCACGGCATGGCGCCCGGCAGGCTCGACCGCTCGGTCATGATCTGGTCGATTGTCTCTTTCACCGCGATCATCCTCATCAACTACGCCGCCAGCCATGTGCAGGAAAGCGTCGTCGGCAAGGTGGCCGAGAACGTGCTGTCCGACCTGCGCCGCGCCATGTTCAGCCATCTGCAACGCGTCTCGCTCAGCTTCATGGACAAGACCGAGGTCGGCCGGCTGATGTCGCGCCTGCAGGGCGATGTCAATTCGATGCAGGAGTTCCTCGAAACCTCCGTCATGTCGGTGGGCGACATAGTGCTCCTGTTCGGCATCGTCACCGTGCTTTTGTGGCTCGACTTCCGGCTCGGGCTGCTCACCTTGTCGACCATGCCGATGCTGTTCGTCGTGCGCCTGTTCTGGCTGCCGCGCGCCAAGGTCGCCTTCATGGCCGCCCACGAGACCAACTCGATCGCCAACGGCGCATTGGCCGAAGGCATTCACGGCGTGCGCACGGTCCAGAGCCTGGAGCGTCAGCATGTCAATTTCGACCTCTATGACGAGAAGGTGCTGGCCAATCTCAACGCGCATCTGCGGTCGGCGAAATACGCGCAGGTTATGGTGCCGATCGTCGACACGCTGACAGGCATCGCCATGGCGACCGTCATCGTCGTCGGCGGCTCAATGGTGCTGTCGCACAGCCTCGATGTCGGCGTCATGGTGGCGTTCCTGTTCTACATCCAGCGCTTCTTCGACCCGATCCGCTCGCTCACCATGCAGTACAGCGTGATGCAGCGCGCCATGGCTTCGGGCCAGCGCATCTCCGAAGTGCTCGACGTGCCGGTGGATGTCAGCGACAAGGAGAACGCGGTGGCGCTGTCGCGCGACATGGACGGTTCGGTCGAGTTCAGGAACGTCACCTTCGGCTACCGGCCGAACCAGCCGGTGCTGAAGAACATCTCATTCCGGGTCAATCCGGGCGAGACGGTGGCGCTCGTCGGGCCGACCGGATCCGGCAAATCGAGCTCGATGGCGCTTGTACACCGCTTCTACGATGTCTGGTCAGGCGAGGTGCTGGTCGGCGGCCATGACGTGCGCGACCTGACACAGGATTCGCTCGGCGACCAGGTGGCCATGGTGCTGCAGGAGCCTTTCCTGTTTTCGGGCACGGTGCTTGAGAACATCCGCTACCACAAGACCGGTGCAAGTCGCGAAGAGGTGATGCGCGCGGCACAGGCCGTCGGCGCCCATGACTTCATCGAACAGCTGTCCCACGGCTACGATACCGAGCTCGAGCAGCGCGGCGGCAATCTCTCGCTTGGCCAGCGCCAGTTGATCAGCTTCGCGCGGGCGCTCGTGGCAGACGCCAAGATCCTGGTGCTGGACGAAGCCACCGCCAGCATCGATTCCTACACGGAGATGTTGATCCAGAAGGCGCTGGTGACCTTGCTGGAAGGCCGCACCGGTCTCGTCATCGCGCATCGCCTGGCCACAATACGCGGCGCGGACCGCATCATCGTCCTGCAGAATGGCGAGATCGTCGAGAGCGGAAACCACGAACAGCTCATGGAAAGAAAGGGCCTTTACGCCCGTCTCTACAACATGAACTACGCGTCCTTCGACGACATTTCCGAGGAGGAGATCGGGATGGATGCGGCGGTCGGCAAAGCGACGTGACATGCGGGCAAGGTGCGGCAGCGGACCGCCTGCCGCTCAGTCCTGGCTTTGTCCTGGCCGTCTGGCATGGCCGCTGACCTGCGCACCGTCCTCCACATGCAGGAACAGGAACCCTGGGATGGAAAGCAGGGGAATGACCGCGGTCAGCAGGAATACCTGGTGAAAGCGCTCCGGCGTGAGTACATGGCCCTCGCCCGCGATCAGGCCGAGCAGCATGGCGGCAATCGAAACGCCAAGCGAAACGCTGAGCTGCTGCAGCACGCCGCCCAGGCTGGTGGCGCGGCTGAGCCTGTCGGCCGGCAGATCGGCATAAGACAGGGTGTTTGAGGTCATGAACTGCGCCGACCGGACGATGCCGAACAGGAAGACATAGAAGCCGATCAGCCAGTGCGGCGTGTCGGCGCTCATCAGGGCGAAGCCAGCAACGGTCGCCGAACCGACCACCGCGCTGCCGATCAGCACGACGCTGAAACCGAAGCGCCGCAGCAGCGGCGACAGCAGCGGGCGCATGAGCAACGCCCCAAAACTGCCGACGAATGTCAGGGAACCCGAGGTGACCGGGTTCATGCCGAAGCCGACCTGCAACATCAGTGGCACGAGAAACGGCACGCCGTTGAGGCCGACGCGGCACAGGCCTCCCGCCAGTGTGCCGACCCAGAAGGATCTGAACCGGAAAAGCGTCAGGTCGACCGCCGGCGCCGCGACGCGGCGCGCGTAGCGGCCGAAGGCGAGCAACAGCAAGACGGCGGCGGCCAGCACGATCAGCGTCGCATAGGAAGGGATGATCGGCCGGCCGATGTTTTCCAATCCGAACTGGAGAAGCGCCACGCCGATCCCCACCATCAGGAAACCGGGGATATCGAAGCGTTGCACTGCCTCGCCATGGAAATCATCGACGAAGCGCAGCGCCGCCAGAATGCCGATACAGCCAAACGGCACGTTGACGTAGAATATCCAGCGCCAGGACGCGTAGGTGGTCAGCAGTCCGCCGAGCAGCGGCCCGATGACCGGTCCCATGATGGCCGGCAGGGTCATGTAGGTCATTGCGGTGATCAGCCCGCTGCGCGGAAAGCTGCGCAACAGGATCAGCCGACCGACCGGCGTCATCATCGCGCCGCCCAGCCCCTGCAGGCCGCGCATGACCAGGAGCATGCCGAAACTGTCGGCCATGCCGCACAGCGCCGAGCCAAGGGTGAAGGTGAAAAGCGCCAGCGCGAAAACCCTGCGCGCGCCGAACCTGTCGGCGAACCAGCCGCTGACGGGAATGAACACGGCAAGCGTCAGGATATAGGTGGTGATTGCGAGGTTCAGCCGGACCGGCGTCGTATCGAGGCTTTGCGCGATGGCCGGGATCGCGGTGGTGATGATGGTGGAATCGAGCTGCTCCATCAGAAAGGCGATGGCGACGATGATCGGAATGATCAGCCGCAGCCTCGGGTCGCGATCGGTGGCAAATTGCGGCTGTTCCAATGCTGTAGCCAGTTCCGTCATGCAAATAGCTTATGTTTTCCAGCCGAGGTGCCCTGGTTCGAGGGCAGGAAGTGCCCTGGCTGTGTCAGCCGAGGTCCGAGATCATCATGCGGTCGTCTTATGGTCCGACAAATAGGCCAGGAGTAGGTTTTTCCATCTCGGTGGAAGTCAACTAATCTTGACCGGCGCTGGCGACTGCAGGGCACATCCCGGCGTCGAGGTCACGAGGTGTCCGGGAGCACCTTTACGCCCGAGTTCCCGCCGTCCCGATTTTGTGATGGAAAGTGTGAGGCCAGACCGCAGGCTCCTTCCCATATATTCTGAACGCAGAGGAGACATGCTCATGAAAAGGCAAAGCGTATTTCTTGGTTCCATCGCCTTGATGCTGGTTGCCGGCGCCAGCCCGCTCGCCACCAGCGCCAATGCAGCCGTCATCAAACACAACAGGCACCATCTTGTCGGCGCTTCCGCCCGTGAAGGAGCGGGCTATACGGACGCCTCTCACCGTGGGCACGAACGCCGCGGCGGCTGGTTGGGTGGCTGGACCGCGGAGAATTCTACCGGCGACCAGGGATGGATGGGCAGCTACTACAACGGCTATGGCAGCTATCGCGGCCAGCCGGGCGATATCTGCGGAACCATCGAATGGACGATCGGGTTCTGTGGTCCTCACGGCCCGTGATTGCCGACTGCCTGACGTCCGCCAGGTTGTCAACGTTCAGCGTTCCAGGGATTTCTGGACGGCTCCAACGCTTTGTTTTTTAGGCATTTCCCCAGGGGACCCGTTACACGTTTTTCACAGCACTGCTCCGGGGCGGCCGCTCGGCAAGTTGCCGGGCCGCTCCCCGTGATTTCGTGCCGCTCTTCCATCCCCGTCCCGATTTCGTGAAGGAACGTGTGCCCTGACGAGGCCGTTTTTCTCCCATGCGAGACATCGCAAACAAGTGGAGTAAAGCTCATGAAACGGCAATTGATCCTGGCAAGCTCGTTCGTACTGGCATTGGCTGCCGGCGCGACGTCATCCACCACCTCCGCCGACGCCGCCGTCTTCCGGCATAATGGCGGCGGTCACGCCATGAACCATTTCCGCGGCAACCATTTCAATGGCGGGCATCGATATGCCTATCGTCGTGGCTACGGTCACCGGCACTGGGCTGGCGGCGGCTGGAGGGGCGGCGGTTACTACGGCGGCTACTACGACTATTGCGGGCCTGTTCAACTGGCGCTCGGGCTCTGCGTCCCCTACCGGCCCTATTATGGCCCGTTCGGAATACTGTAATCCCTGTCCGGCCATGGTCGCCTAGTCAAGCACCATGGCCGATGGGACCGGCAGGCCTTGATCGCCCGGAGGCTGGAATTGCTCTACGCCATTTCGGGACGCTTCGAGGCTTCGCGGATGGCCTTGTGAACGTCGCGCTGCAAATCCATGAAGGCCGGGGTTTCCATCACCTCTTCCCGGCGCGGACGCTCGATGCCGACGTTGAAGGTCCGCATGATGCGCCCCGGGCCGATACCCATGACGACGATGCGGTCCGACAGGTAGACGGCCTCCTCCACGTCATGGGTGACGAACAGCACGGTCAGCCTGTGCTCTTCCCAGATCTGGGTCAGCAGTTCCTGCATCTGGTGCCGGGTCAGGGCATCGAGCGCGCCAAAGGGCTCGTCCATCAGCAGCATCTTGGGGCGATAGGACAGCGCACGCGCGATGGCGACGCGCTGTTTCATGCCGCCTGAAAGTTCAGACGGGAAGCGGTCGGCGCTGTGCGACAGCTTGACGAGGTCGAGATGCTCCAGCGCGATTTCGCGGCAGGCGGAGCGATCATAGCCCGCGGCCTTGAGGGCGAACTCGATGTTCTGCCGCGCCGTCAGCCACGGAAGCAGCGTGTAGGACTGGAAGACGACGCCGCGGTCGAGGCCCGGCTGCAGGATCGGCGCGCCATCGATGCTGAGTTCGCCGGCGTCGAAATCCTGCAGCCCGGCGACGATCGACAAGAGCGTGCTCTTGCCGCAGCCCGACGTGCCGACGAGCGAGACGAACTCATTGTCGGCGAGGTCGAGATTGATGTCGCGCAGCACTTCGGTGCGGCGCTCTCCCGTGCCGAAGCTCTTGTGGAGGCCGGCGATGCGCAACTTGGGAGCATTCATCGGCTGGTCCTCATTGCGAGTGGCCTTCCTGCCGGAACAGTATCTTTTCCAGGGCCTTCATGACCTGGTCGGTGATGAGGCCGAGCATGCCGAGCAGCAGGATGTAGCCGATGATGGTGTTTGTCTGGAAATAGCGCTGCGACACGGTGATGCGATAGCCCAACCCGGACGTCGCCGCGACAAGTTCGGCCAGCACAAGCCAGGTCCATGCCCAGCCGAGGCTGATGCGCAGCGTATCCCAGATACCCGGCAGGGCGCTGGGTACGACGATGCGCGTCAGGATCTTGCGGTCAGGCAGGCCGAGCGTGCGGCCAAGGCCTATGAAATCGGCGGGCACACGCTTCACATTGTCCATGACCATCAGCACCTGCTGGAAGAAGGTGCCGATGAAGATGATGAGGAATTTCTGCGTGTCGCCGGTGCCGGCCCAAAGGATGGAAAGCGGCACGAAAGCAACGACCGGCATGTAGCGGATGAAATCCACCAACGGCTCGATGGCGGCTTCCCAGGTACGGAAACTGCCGATCAGCACACCGATCGGTATGGAGAGTGCCGAGGCGAGAAGGAAGCCGATCGAGATGCGGTAGATCGAGGCCTGAAGGTCCAGCAGCAAGGTGCCATCGGTTGCGAGCTTGGCGATCTGGGCCGCGACGCTGCCCGGCGACGGCAGGAAGATGGGCTTTACCCATTCGAACCCGGTCGCCGCCCACCAGGCAAGGCCGAGGCCGACAAAGACAGCCACCGCTATCATCAGGAAGCGGGACCTTGAGATCGGCACGCCGATCCCGGAGGATCGGCGGCGGGTGGCCTTGCCGGCCACCGGGCTCGGCGAAGAAGGCGCCGGGCCGGCTTTCGCGGGGTGTTCAGCGGACATCTGCGTTACCACCCCGATCCGGCCTTGTCATTGCGCCGCCTTGACGAAAGACGGGTCGATCATCTGCTCCGGCGTCACGTCGGCCTGGAGCAGCTTGGCGTTCTTCGCGGCCGCCTCGACGTCGCCGAAGGTCTTGGTGGTGAACTCGCCGGTGAGCGCGGTCTTGTTTTCGGCAAGCGAGTAGTAGCGCACGCCGTCGAAAGCGGTGTTGAGGTCCTTGACGTCGGAGCCGACCGCCTTGGCGATGATGGCGCGGCCTCCCGCGGTGTCGGCGTTATAGTCCTTGAGCGCGGCGTCCCAGCTCTTGATCATGGCCAGAACCTGGCCGGGCTTCGACTTGATCACGTCATCGCGCACCACCAGCACGTCACTGATCAGGCCGGGATCCTCACCGGCGGTGAAGAGCAGCTTGACGTCCTTGTTCTGCGCCATGGCGACCGTGAGGTACGGCTCGTAGGTGACGGCGACCGGCACGCGGCCGGCGATCAAGGCGCCGCCCGCATCGGCGGCGGGCATCGGGACCGGCTGGACGTCGGCGACCGACATGCCGTTTTTCGCGAGCGCGTATTTGAGCAGGATGTCGCTCGTCGTTCCTTCCTCGAAGGCGACCTGCTTGCCCTTGAGGTCGGCGATGGACGTGACGTCCTTGCCGGCGATGATGGCATCAGCCGTCATGGAGACATCGAGCAGGAGCACGATCTTCACCGGCAGTCCGGCGGCGACCATGCCCATCGCGGTGTGGGTGGCGATGTTGGCGGCGTCGAGCTGGCCGCTCGCAAGCGCGGCGTTGATGTCCTTGTCCTCGGCGAAATTGACGATCTGGACGTCCGAAAGGCCGTTGGCCTTGAACAGTCCCTTGGCGTCGGCGACGTGCCATTGGCCATATCCAAGCCAGGGCTCGATGCCGATCTTGAACGACCCGGCCTCTGGCGTGGTGGGAATGGCCGCATCGGCCGCGCGAGCCGCCGGCGCGGCGGCGAGCCCAATGGCGGCGGCCATTACGAACGCGCGGAATTGTCCTGTCAGGTTAAGCGTCATCTCTAGTTCCCCTTGATGATCGGACCGCTTTTTACCCAGGCGCGCGGTCTGGTGAGAATGCGGGTTTCAGCTCTTGCGGCACTGTGCCTCGGCGTCTTGCCCGCCACTTCATGGTGAAATGCAGGGATATTTCAGCGTCAGCGACAGCGGATGTCAAGGCTAAAATACATACATGCATATACAAGTTAAGGTGACCTTCTTTTCCCGCCCGACCTGATGCATCGCCCCGCCTTGCGTGGTACCGGTTCACGCTCTTTCAGGATCTATCCGATCGAGAAAATCGGTCATCCGGTCGGCTCCGCCATCGGGTTCGCTGCCGACCATGACCGCGACCGAAAAGGCAATGAGCGAGGAAACCGGCGTGTGGCTGCGCGCGCCTGCCCTCAGGTTCATCACCAGGGTCGGCGACAGGAAAAGTCCTAGGCGCAACACCGTTCGCCAGTCGGCTGGAAGCATGTCACGACGTTTGAGCTCCAATAGCAGGGGTCGCCACAACGCCGTCGCCTTGACCTCCAGCAGATCGCGCCGGACAGGACTGAGATCCCAATCCGTGTCGACATGAAGATGATCGCCCTCCAGCCGCGCCTGGGCGCGAAAAGCCTGCGTCGCGGCAACCGGATCGTAGAGCCAGAACGGATGAGCAAAGATGTTGTGGAACGTCGCCTTCACCTCAGCCAGCAGCGTGGGGACATGCGAGCCGGCAAAGGCCGGATCGAAGAAGGACAGTTGCGCCCTTCCCGCTCTCTCGACGTACCAGACATTGGCGTTGTGGGCATCACCATGCGCGACCACGCCGCCGGCATCGGCCAGCCTTTCCGGCCGCAGCCTTGTCGCCGCCGCGTCGAAGAGTTCGCCGATACTGCTCTGATAAGGCCGGCCATTGACGACGAATTTCAACCGGCAGAGCCGACCCCAGTCGAGTTCGACATCCGGAAAGATGAACCGTTTGCCGATATAGAAATCGGCGAGGCGGCCACCGGGCGACGCGCGCGTATCGGCATCGATCAGCCGCTCGTGGAAGAGCCTGTGGATCGGCTCCGCCGACACTTGCGCGATGGTCACCGGATGCAGCGTCTCTCGATAGACATCGAGCAGTTTGGCGCAGAGATCGCGTTCGGCAAGCACCGCCTGGCGCCGCTTTTCGGGATCATCCTCGGCATCCAGCGCAAACAGCACATCCGAAAATCTGGGATCCGTGCGTCTGTCATAGACGAGAATCTGTTCGCCCGGCTCGGTGGACATATGGACCGGCTGGTCGACCGGCAGGCCGGCGCTCGTCAGTATCTCGGCCCGGTAATACTCCCCCGCCATCGCCTCTTCCCGCTCCTCCTGATGGAACTTGAAGAAGTAGGCCTTGCCGTCGCTGTCGAAGAACCCATTCAGCGAATTGAGGCTGTACTTGTCGAAGTTGATGCGGACGTTGTCCGGATTCATCCCGAACAGGTCGCCCAACAATGCTGAAAGCGCGCGCTGCGCCTCCGCAACATCATGCTGCGCGAGAGCCCGGATCCGCGCCGTGCGGCTCGAAGTGGGCGTCATGGGTCGGTCCTTCCGGCGGAGCAGACCGCCGACGGCCGAACTACCATCATCAATACATGTACATACATTTGCAATGAAGCCTCTGCGTTTCGCCTTGCTCGTCCTGTCAGCTTGCTCTGGAAGGGGAATACCGGCTGCCGAGCGAGTAGCGGCTGCCGGCATAGGTCAGCTTGCTGATCGTGGCCACGACCGCGCCCGTCCATGTCCGGCGATGCAGGAACAGGCAGCAACTGCCGACATCTATGTTCAGGTGCCGGGCCGTCTCGGCGTCCGCCGGTACGGCGGAAATGATGTGCTCGACCTCGGTCACCGGCGTCTTCTGCATGAGGTAGTCGTAGGTCGCCGTCTTTGAAAAATCCTGCTTGTCGTAGTCCGGTATCAGCCCCGGATTGACGAAACGCTCCTCCAGTTGCACCGGCAGGTCGTTCTCGAAATTGACAACGACCGAATGATAGATCGAACTCTTTTTGGCGAGTTCGAACGACAGGGCGAGTTCCTTCGTCGGCGTGATCGTTTCCAGGATCAGGACTTCGGAACGGTGCCTGTTGCCGCGCTCGACGATCTCCACCGCGATGTTGTTGATCTCGATCAGCGTCGATTGCGGCCGGGGCGGCGCGATGAACGTGCCGACGCCTTGCAACCGGATCAGGAAGCCGGCCGCGGTCAGTTCCCGCAAGGCGCGATGGACGGTCATGCGCGAAACACCAAGGGAGACCACCAGCTCGTTCTCGGACGGCAGCTTGCGGTCCTTGCCCCACCGGCCCGTACCGATGTTGGACAGGATGTAGTCCTTCACCTTCTCGTAAAGGGGGCTCGCCGTATCGGGCAAATCGATCATTTCAAAAATCCTTTCCGGCAATTTATCGGAAATCACGCCGGCTCAACAGGTTGCCGCATGCGGATGATTGTTTTCAAGCCGTCGCTCTCCCCCGCCAACAGCCGCTGATAGGCGGCCGGAATGTCGTCGAGACCGATCTCGCGATCGATCAGGGCGAGCAGCGGGTCGCTCAATTCGCCCAGCATCCGCACGGCGTCGGGCAGTTCGTCGGCGAAGGCATGGCATCCCAGCAATGCGATCTCGCGTTCGACCAGGAGGTTGGGGTCGATGTCGAGACGACCATGGAAAATGCCGACCATCGCCACCGCGCTGCCGGAATCAAGAACGCCGAGCAACTGAGTGAATGCGGCGATGCTGCCGGTCGCCTCGACAGCTGCAAGGAGCGGCGCATTGGCGGTAGCGGCGGCAATGGCATCGCGGTCCAGATCGACAATCGTGGCGCCGGTCACCCGCGCCACGCGGGCGCAGCGCGCCTGATTGCGGTCGGCGACAAGAACCGTGCCGGGAAAGGTCCGGGAAAGCAGCAGCGCGGCAAGGCCGCCGATCGGCCCGCAGCCGACCACAAGCACCGAGCCGGCCGTCTTCGGCAGGCGCTGCACCGCGTGCAGCGCCACTGCGAGCGGTTCGGCCATGGCGGCCACCCGTTCATCCAGCGCGGCATCGATGACATGCAGCAGGCGTGCCGGCAGCACGGCTTGCTCGGCGAAGCCGCCGTCGCATATCTCGCCGACGAAGCCCAGTGCGGCGCACAGATGCCGCCTGCCCGCACGACACTGCGCGCACTCTGCGCACCAGAAGCGGGAATCGGCAATCACCCGGTCGCCAACGGCAACGGTATCGACGCCCTCACCGAGTGCGACCACCGTCCCCGTCAACTCATGGCCGGCTGTCGAAGGCGACCGGCTTATCCATTGGCCGGTACGGAAATTGTGCAGATCGGAACCGCAGATGCCGGCGGCATCGATCCTGAGCTTCACCCAGTCCGCCTCCGGAAGGCCTGGCGCTTCGATCTCCTCCACGCGCAGATCGCCAGGTCCGTAAAGCCGTGCCGCCTTCATCGCGATCGTCTCCGCTCAGCCGGCGAGATAGCGGTCGCGAATTTCCGAGACCGCGTTTTCGTGGGAGCTGAAACCCTCGTAGCGGGCGAGCCTGCGGGCATGCTTGGCGAGTTCCGGATAGGCTGCCGAAGTGACGTAGCCGACCGACGAGCGCTTGACGAAATCCGTCACCGAGAGCGGCCCGTAAGTCCGCGCCCAGCGGCTGGTCGGCAGCACGGCGTTCGGCCCGAGGACGAAGTTTGCAAGGGTAACCGGCGTGTGCGGGCCCATCAGGATTTCGGCCGCTTCGGTGATGTGCCCGAGATGCGCGAATGGCTCCTTGGACAGGATTTCGAGATGCTCCGGCGCATAGTCGTTGATGAAACGGTAGGAGTCTTCGACCGAACCCGTCAACACGATGCCACCGCGCTTGCCTGTCAGCACCGCGCGCGAAAACTCCACGCGTTGCTCGGTCATGCCCGACCAGTGCTGCGGGATCGCCGCAAGGGCGGCTTCGGCGACCTTGCGGCTGTGCGTCACAAGATAGGCCGAGGAATCCGGGCCATGTTCGGCCTCGATCAGAAGGTCGAGCGCCGCAAGGCCGCCATCGACGCTGTCATCGGCAAAGATGACTGCTTCGGAGGGGCCGGCGGGCAGACCGGTGTCGATGATCGACGACAGGACACTCTTGGCGGCCACCACCCACGGACTGCCGGGGCCGACGATCTTGAGCGCCGGCTTCACCGTCTCGGTGCCATAGGCGACGGCCGCCACCGCCTGGGCGCCGCCGCATTTGTAGACGGTATTAACCCCGGCAAGGCGGGCGGCGACCAGCGTGGCCGCATCCACCGAACCATCCGCCGTCGGCGGCGTCACGATGGCGATCTGCGGCACGCCGGCGATGACGGCCGGGACCGACGTCATCATCGTCACCGAAGGAAAAGCCCCCTTGCCGCGCGGCACATAGAGCGCGACGGAAGCGATCGGCGTGTATCTGTCGCCGGCATAGGCTCCGGGACGGACTTCCTTCAGCCACATCGTTTCGGGCTTCTGCTCCTCATGGAAATGCTTGATGTTCTCGATGCCGAAGGCGATGCTTTCCACGACGTCCTTTTCGACCTTGTCGAATGCCGCGTCGAACTCGGCTTCCGTGACCTTCAGTCCGCCCTCAGCCACATTGGCCTTGTCGAGTTCCCGGGCGAAACGGACAAGGGCGGCATCACCCTCGTCCCTGACGGCCTGGATGATCGGGCGGACCTTCTCGACGAAAACCGACAGATCGCTCTCGGCGCGCTTGAGCAGGCCGGCCCGCTGGGTGGCATCGAGGGATGACAGGTCATGGAAGCTGATGTCGGACATGGATTTTCCTTCTGTTCAGAGCGATGCGCCGGCCGGCCACACATGCGCAATATGTTCAATTCGAACCATCGGCGAGCCGCCTCAGATCGACGCGAGAAAACCGCCATCCACCGGAATGGACTGGCCGGTGATGTAGGCTGCCGCATCCGATGCCAGGAACACGGCGATGCCGTGCAGGTCACGGAGGTCGCCGAAACGGCGCTGCGGGATCTTGGCGAGCATGGACTGCTGCCATGCCTCGTTGCTGTAGAAGACATCGGTCATGTCAGTCCGGAAATAGCCCGGAGCGATGGCGTTGACCCTGATGCCCAGCTCCGCCCACTCCGCCGCCAGCGCCCGCGTCATGCCGAGCAGGCCCGACTTCGACGAGCCGTATGGCACCGCCGTGGGGATGCCGACCTGCGACGTCAGTGAACAGAGATTGATGATGGCGCCCGGCCGCCCGGCGTCGCGCATCTGCCGGGCCGCCGCCTGGGCGCAGAAGAAGGCCCCCTTGAGATTGGTGTCGACGATCCGATCCCACAGCGCTTCGTCGACATCGAGCGAGGGGCGGACTTCTTCCATCCCGGCATTGTTGACGAGAATGTCGAGACCGCCGAGCAGGCGTGCCGCCTCTGCGGTGGCCGCCCGGCACCTTGCGACATCGGTGACGTCGAGAGCAACGGCATGCGCAACGCCGCCGGCCGCACGAATAACCCCTGCCGTTTCCTCCAGGGAAGCCAGGCTGCGCGCGGTGACAGCGACCTCGGCGCCGGCAGCGCTCAGCGCTTCGGCGATGCCACGCCCGATGCCGCGGCTGGCGCCGGTGACGAGCGCCTTCCTCCCGGACAGGTCAAAGAGAGAAGCGTTGCGCATGTAATCCTCCTTGGCAGCCGCGCCCCCAACAGGCCGAGACTAACAGATCAGGTTACATATACAAGCATATACAAACTGCTTCGGCTAGGCTATTTGTGACATCCTCCGCGGTAGAGGCGCCCATCGGCGGCCGGCCTGCTCCGGGCAGGATGCAGCGGAACCCGGCGTTTGAAAAGCCGGCCGGCGACAGGTGTCCGTCGGCCGCCCAGGAGGAGCCCGCCCATGTCGAAATCGCTGGATATGGTCCGCACCGAAGTCACGCGCCTGTCGCCCTACAATTCCGGGCTGACCATCGGCGAGGTCATGCGGCGATACGCTCCCGCCAGGATCGCCAAGCTGGGCTCGAATGAAAATCCTATCGGCCCGAGCCCAACCCTGGTCAGGATGATGCAGGGCGGCTCGGAAATGTTTCGTCTGTATCCGGACCCGTCGGGGCGCGAACTTCGCCAGGCCATCGCGGCCAGACATGAAGTCGAGGAGGACCAGATCATCCTCGGCAACGGCTCGGAAGACCTTCTGTCGGTGATCAGCCGCGCCGTGCTGCGGCCCGGCGATGCCGTGGTGACGCTTTATCCGTCATTCCCGCTGCACGAAGACTATGCAACGCTGATGGGCGCCAGCGTCAAACGCGTCGGCGTCAAAAGCGATCTCAGCATAGACGTCGACGCTCTGACCAAGGCCGTGCGCGAAAGGCCTCGCATGCTGCTGTTCTCGAATCCCATGAACCCGGTCGGCAGTTGGCTGTCGGAAGGCGACCTGTCGAGGGTTCTGGACGCAACCGGCGACGAGACGCTGATCGTCGTGGATGAAGCCTACGCCGAATATGCCGAGGGGGAGGACTATGTCTCGTCCCTGCCCTTGCTGGGCAGGACCGATCGGCCCTGGATGGTGCTGCGGACGTTCTCCAAGGCGTTCGGCCTGGCAGGGCTGCGGATCGGCTTCGGCATTGCCTGCGACCCGGAGTTGCGCGGATTGCTCGACAGGGTGCGCACGCCCTTCAACGTCAACGGCATGGCCCAGGCCGCCGCGCTGGCGGCGCTCGCGGATGAGGACCACCTCGCCAGGGTGGTCGCTTTGGCCAGGAAGGAGCGCGCGCGTGTTGCGAATTTCCTTATGGACAAGCGGCTGGAAGTGGCCCCGTCCAGAGGCAATTTCCTGTTCTTCAACTGCCGGCAGAATGCATCGGCCTTTGTCGAGGGCCTGTTGCGCCAGGGCGTCATCGTCAAACCGTGGAAGCAGGAAGGCTTCGACACCTATGTGCGGGTCAGCATCGGCTCACCGTCCGAGAACGACCATTTCATGGCAGCCCTCTCGCAGTTGTTGTGATTTCCGCAAAGCCATGCAGAATTGCCCCGGGCATCTCCCCCGATGTCCGGAAGGCCAGCCGTTCCGCACGAGATTTCTCGTTGTGCGCGGTCACGCCCGTTGAGCCGCCTGCCTTAAGAGCCTTGCCACATGTCCGGAAGCAATCCACCCAGGAGCCTCTACCGCGATACGGCGGGCGGCACCGGCGACTATCCACCGTTTGCCGGCGCGCAGCGGGCGCGGGTCGCGATTGTCGGCGGCGGCTTCACGGGCCTGTCGACCGCCTTGCATCTGGCGGAGGCTGGCGACGACGTCGCGGTGCTGGAAGCCCATCAGCCAGGCTGGGGCGCCTCGGGCAGAAATGGCGGCCAGGTCAATCCCGGCCTGAAATACGATCCCGACACGATCGAGGCGATGTTCGGTCCTGACCTCGGGCCGCGGATGATCGACTTCTCCTATGGCGCGCCGGATTTCACCTTCGGCTTGATCAGGCGCCTGTCCATCGCCTGTGGTGCCCGGCAGAACGGAACCATACGCGCCGCCATACGGCCGAAGCCGGAAGCCGCCGTGCACGCAACGGCGGCACAATGCCAACAGCGGGGAATGCCGGTCAGCATGCTGGACACCCAGGCAATGGCCGCGCGAACCGGAACCGACCGCTATATATCCGGCCTGTTCGACGCCCGTGGCGGCGATCTGCATCCGCTGAAATATACGCTTGGCCTGGCGGCCGCCGCCCAGAAAGCCGGCGCGCGGATATTCGGCGACAGCGAAGTCCTCTCGCTCGGCCGGGAGGCAGGACGATGGATCCTCAAGACGGCAAACGGCTCGCTCAGCGCCGAAAAGGTCCTTGTCGCGACCAACGGCTACACCGGAAGCCTGTGGCCGGGCCTGGAGCAGTCGCTGGTTCCGGTGTTCAGCGCGATCGCGGCGACCGAACCGCTGCCGGCGTCCGTAGCAGCCACGATCCTCCCCGACAGGCCGGTCGTCTACGAAGCGGGCAACATCACCGTATACTACCGCGTCGACGCGCAGAATCGGCTTCTCATGGGGGGCCGGGGACCGATGAGACCGATCGGCGATGCCGCCGCCATCCGCTACCTTACCGACTATGCGCTGCGGCTCTGGCCGGCACTTGCCGGAACACGCTGGACTCATGGCTGGAATGGCCGTGTCGCGATCACCAAGGATCATCTTCCGCACATTCACGAGCCGGAAGACGGCATTCTGATCTGCCTTGGCTATAACGGGCGTGGCGTTGCCATGGCCTCGGCGATGGGCGCTGCCCTGGCGCGGCGCCTGCGGGGCAACGAGACGCCACCATTTCCAATGCCGATCTCGCCGCTCCGTCCAATCCGCTTCCACCGCTTCTGGCCGATAGGCGTCAAGGCGGCGATCCTTTCGGGGCGCGTGAAGGACCGGCTGGGTCTCTGAGGACCGCCGCAAGTCCATGCACAGGAGCCGATCGCCTGGCGGTTTTTTCGGCAGAGACATCTCACAAACAGCCCGGGCTGCCGCTTGTTTCAAGCAGGAGCCGAGACAAGCTTCCTTGCAGGCGGCGTCCGCGAAGAATGGCGGAGCCCGGCGCAACCGTCAGCACTTTTGCTCTGGCGATCCCGGCATTCTCGAACGCGATCGCGAGCCCATTTCAGCACCTGCAGGGCTCTGCCGAGACCGATCAAATTATAGGCACACTTGCCGATTGACAAAATTCATAACAGGCGACCAAGATCATATGACCATCAACGATATTGGTCCCGAGGTTGCCCCTCGGCATTGGCGAAAGGAGAAGCCAGATGCCCGTTCAGCAGAGAGTGACCCATCGTTCGACAAAAAGCCCAGCCAGCTCCATCCTTGCCACCGCGCTGCTAGGCCTCGGCCTGATCACGGTGCCCGGCATCGGCCACGCCGATGGCATCACGCTCAAGGTCTTCGGCGGCTCCGCCCTTGACGAACTCGCGCCGCGTCAACCGCCGGACGAGCAGAAGAAGATCCAGAAGCAGGTCATCGACGGCTTCCTCAAGGCCAATCCCGACGTCACCGCCGTCGAGTGGGATGCGCAGGGGCCGCAGACCGATTCGATCCAGCGGCTGATGACCGCCAAGCTTGCCAACCAGGAGATGGACCTGATCGCCTGCCCGGCCTTCTACACCAATGGCGCCTATGCCAGGCGCAAGCTGGTCATGCCGATCACCGACAAGATCAAGCCCTTCCAGGACCGGATCGACGCCGCGGCACTCGGTGCCTTCACCATCAGCGGCCAGGTCTACGGCGTGCCGATCTCGACGCTCTCGACATCGACGATCTTCTACAATGTCGACCTTTTCCAGAAGCTCGGCATCCCCACGCCGCCGACCTATGACGACCTCAAGGCAGCCGTGCCGAAGTTCAAGGCCGAGGGTGTCATCCCGCTTCTGCATCAGGGTTCGAACACCGTGATGTGGCCGATGTGGTATTTCGAGACCTTCTCGCAGGCTTCGGGCGACGCTATCGGCAAAACCCAGAAGAACCTCGAAGGCACGGCGAAGTTCACCGACGCGCCCGATGTCGAGGGGTTCAAGCTGATCAAGCAGTGGGTGGACGACGGCATCCTGTCGAAGGATTCGCTTTCGGTCGACCAGGACGGAATGCGCGCCGCCTTCGCCGCCGGCAAGAGCGCCATGTATTATGGCGGAACCTGGGAAATCCCATCGCTCCAGACCAGCGTTAAGACGTTCAAATGGGGCGTCTTCGCCTTTCCGAAAATGGACGGAACGCCGGGCGCGCCGGGCCATGGCGGCGGGGCCGACAACGGCATGTGCGTCTCCTCGTCCATCCCTCCAGAAAAGCTCGACGCCGCGGTCAAGTTCATCGAGTACCTGACCCGGCCTGAAGTGGCGACTCTCTACCTCGCGCCGGAGCAGCCGATCGCTGCCTCCATCAAGGGCGTGCCGCAGGTCGACGACGCCTATGCCGTGGAACTGCGCAAGCAGGCCTTCCCGAACACGATCAAGTTTTTGGACTGGATCTGGCCCTCGGAAGTCGCAACAGCCACGGCTTCGGCCATCGCCGGCATCGTCGGCGGCACGACCACGCCCGAGGATGCCGCAGCCTCGATCCAGACCACTTTCGACGACCTCAAGGCCCAGGGCAACTGGCCGCCCAAATAGGCTCGACTAGGCGCATGTCCTGCCGGGCCACTGGCCGGCACCAAAAACAGAGGCCGCCCGTTCCGGGGCAGCCTCATCAATCGGAGAGACCACATGACGCAGACCCGTGCCGAACGGCAGCGCTTTTCGATCGGCTATCACCTGAACAGTTGGGACCTGACCGGCCTGCCGCTCAGGCCAGCCATCAAGTTCCTGGCCGAACAAGGCTTTGAATGGTTCGAAATCCTCGCCTTCACCAGCCTGTCGGACCAGTACGCCCGCAAATACATGCAGCTCGGCAATCAGCCGCCGATGGGAGTTACCACCGACACCGACATATTGCGCCGCTACGCGCTGCTCTCGGAAGGCCAGAGTGAGCATGGCATCAAGCTCTCCTCCTTCTACGTCAACGCGATCTTCACCAACCCCGTCGCATGGCCTTATGAACGCGACGTGCTGGTGGCGCTGACCCGGATGCTGAAGGGGTTCGGTTCACCGGTGCTGGTTCTCGGCGGTGGCCCCTCGGAAGCGATCGCCGGGCCTCACACGGCCGACGACTACCGCGCCTTCTGCCGGGCCCTCGAGGATATCGGCAGGCGGACGAAAGACCTCGGCATCGAGACGGTCTATCACCCGCATCTCGACACCTTCATCGAGCGCCGCGACCAGCTCGACCGCATGATGGACGAGCTCGACACAGGCCTGGCTGGCCTGTGCATCGATCCGGCGCATCTTGCCCACACCAATTCCGATCCGGTCGACGCGGTCCGGACCTACATGTCGGCGGTGCGCTACATGCACTTCAAGGATACAAGGGTGGATCCCGCCCTGAAGGGCTATGACCGCTATGGCGCCTTTTGCGAACTCGGCGCCGGGGTCGTCGATCTTGCCGGGATCGTCGATGTGCTGCTCGACGCAGACTACGACGGCCTTGCCATCATCGAACTGGATGCGTCGAAGAAGACGGCGGAGCAAAGCACGCTCGAAAGCATTGCCTATATCAGGGATACGCTCGGGCTGGCGTTGACGCCACAGGGCGCGAAGGCCGCATGACCGCGCGATCACAAGAGGCTGCTGCTTCCGGCCGTTCCGATCCCTGGCGCTTTCTTGCCGGGGACGGTGCCGTGGCCTTCTTGATGATCCTGCCAGCCGCGATCCTGTTTTGCCTCTTCTACCTGTGGCCGTTCGTCAACGGGTTCTGGCTCAGCCTGCACAATTGGGACGGGTTTTCCGATCCGACCTGGGCCGGCTTTTCCAACTATCAACGCCTCTTGCACGACCGCATCTTCCTCGGCGCGCTGCGCAACAACCTGATCTTCGTCGTTGCCGTCGTCATCCTGAAGAACGTGCTTGGCCTCGGGCTGGCGTTGCTGCTCGACCGGGCGCTGGTCGGCCGCGCCTTCTTTCGTGCCGCCGCCTTCGTTCCGGTGACGATGTCCTTCGTCGCCGTCGGACTGCTCTGGTCCTGGATCTACAATCCTGTGTTCGGCCTGCTCAACGGCGCCCTCGATCTGTTCGGCATCGGCGGGCTGAAACGGTCATGGCTCGGCGACGCCGACATCGCGCTCTACTCGATTATCGTCGTCGACGTTTGGAAATGGCTCGGCTTTCATGCCGTGATCTATCTCGCGGGGCTGCAGACGATCCCATCGGAACTCTATGAATCGGCTAAGATGGACGGCGCCGGTCCACTACAGCGCTTCCGGCACGTCACCATTCCGATGATGATGCCGATCATCTTCATCAACACCATCCTGGGCCTTTCGGGCGCCTTCGTGCGCAATTTCGACATCGTCTATGTGCTGACCAAGGGTGGCCCCAACCACGCCACCGAAGTCGTCCTCACCTACATGATGAGCAAGGCCTTCCAGGACGGCGCCATGAGCTATGCGGCGGCGATCGGCTATGTGCTGTTCCTGATCGTCGGGCTTGCGAGCGTCGGCCTGCTTGCCCTGATGCGGCGGCAGAGGCTGGACATCTGATGAGCGGCGCGGCCAAATCCTTGCCTGTCCCGGACGATAGCGCCCCGCGCCGGCCACGGCGCCTCGGCCTGAGCGGCCTGCTCGAAATCATCGGCATCTACGCGGCACTCGCCCTGGTGCTCGTCGAGACGCTTTATCCGCTGTTTTGGGTGTTGTTCGGCTCGCTCAAGACCAAGGAAGAGATGCTAAGCAATATCTGGGGCCCGCCGTCGAGCCTCGTGTTCCAGAACTATGCCGACGCCTGGCGCATCGCCGGCATGGGATCGCGCATCGTCAGCAGCGTCCTCGTCACCGGCTCGGCGCTGATCATCCTGGTCGCGGTGGCAACGCCCTGCGCCTATGCCCTGGCGCGCCTGCGGTTTCCCGGGCGCGGCCTGGTGATGGCAATGACGGTGGCTGCCATGCTGGTGCCGCCACAGGTGATGGCCATTCCCCTCTTCATGGTGGCGCGCGACCTTGGCCTGATCAACAACCGGCTCGGCATCGCCTTTGTCTATGCGGCGACGTCACTGCCGTTGTCGGTCTTCATTCTGCGCAGCTTCTTCGTCACCTTGCCCGCCGATCTGGAAGACGCGGCGCGCATCGACGGCGCGAGCCGGCTCGAAATCCTGATCCACATCATGCTGCCGCTGGTCCGGCCGGGCGTGGCACTCATCCTGATCTTCGGCTTCATCGAGATCTGGAACGATTTCTTCCTCGCTTTCCTGTTGCTGCGCGACCCCTCGGTGCAAACCATCCCGCTCGGTCTGGTCTCCTTCTTCCAGCAGTACGATTCGCTCTGGACGCTCTATTTCGCCGCGCTGACGATCACGACACTGCCCGTGATCGTCGTCTTCCTCGCCATGCAACGGCAGTTCATCGCGGGCCTGACGGCCGGCGCGGTAAAGGGTTGACATGAAGGATCGCGTGATTGGCGTCGGCGTCATCGGTTGCGGCGAGATCGCCCAGCTGATGCATCTGCCGTATCTCATGGAATTGCCGGCATTCAGCATCGCCGCTGTGTGCGACATATCGCCCGGCACGGTCGACAAGGTCGCGGCGCAATATGGCGTCACGGCCAGATACACGGACCATCGCGCCCTGCTCGCCGATCCGGACGTCGATGCGGCGGTAATCTGCACCTACGACCATGGCGACATGGTCGCCGACGCGATCCGTGCCGGCAAGCACCTGATCGTCGAGAAGCCGCTCGCCTTCACGCCGGAGGAAGCACGCCCGCTGGTCGAGCAGGCCGAGCGGAGCGGCCTCGTCGCCCTTGTCGGCTACATGAAATTCTACGATCCCGGCTACGAAACCGGCCTGGAGCGCATCGCCGCCATCGGCCGACCGAAATCGATCCATGTCCATGATTTCGCCGGCCGCTTCGACCGCTACGGCAAGCTCTACACGCAGACCCGCGTCAGCGACGTGCCCGCCGACTTGCTCGCGGCGGGACGCGACGCGGTCGCGCGGCGCGTGGAGGCGGCGCTCGGCGCCGATCACGCCGGCTATCGCGACCTCTATCTCTTGCTGCTCGGCCTCAGCAGCCACGACCTTGCCGTCATGCGCGGCGCCTTCGGCACACCGGACAGCGTGATCCATGCGCAGCAGACCGGCCCGAACCAGTTGCTGGCCGTGCTCGACTATGGCGGCGTGCCCTGCCTCTTCGACATGGCGCATGCCCAGTATGAATGGTGGGACGAGTGGATCCACGTGCATGGCGAGCGCGACGAGGTGCGGATCGAGTTCCAGAACCCCTATTTCCGCAATGCTTCGGCGATTGTGCGCCTGCGCGAGGCAACAGGCGACGCCGCGTCCGAGCGCGTGATCCCTGGAATTCCCGACACCTCGTTCCGACGCGAATGGCAGCACTTCGCCGATTGCATCCTGGCCGGAGCGACACCGCGCACGCCGCTATCGGGCGGTCTCGCCGATCTCGACCTCGCGGTCCGGATCATCCAGGCCATGCCGCCGAAGAAACTTTGAGACGCCAGCGGGAACGCGAGATCGTAACCTAGCGATACTTTGGAAACGTGTTGCCTGCCGGCGCGTTGGCCCAGCTCTGCAGCGTCTGGCCACCGTCGATCAGCCAGTCGACGCCGGTGACGTGTCTTGCCTCCTCCGAGGCGAGGAAGGCGACCGCGGCCGCGACGTCGTCCGGCTGACCGATGCGGCGCAACGGGATGCGATCGGCGAAATGCTGGACGCTGCTCTTGAAATCGCCGTCACCGGAAGCCGGCACGCCAAGCGTCGTCTCGATCACGCCGGGGCAGATGGCATTGACGCGTATGCCGTAAGGAGCGGCATCAAGCGCGGCGACCCGCGTCAGCCCGACCACGCCATGTTTGGAGGCGACATAGCCGGCGCCGCCTGAAAGCACGTCCCATCCGGCCATGGACGATCCCATATTGACGATCGAGCCACCGGTGCCGGCCTTGATCATGGCCTGGAGTGAGGCCTGCAGGACCAGGAAGATGCCACGCAGATTGATTCGGATGATGGTGTCCCAGTCCTCGACGGGCAGATCATGCACTGGCGCGACGACGCCCGATATTCCGGCATTGTTGAAAACGGCATCCAGCCCGCCGAATGTCTCGACGGTTGTCTCAACGGCGCCGCGCACACTCTTCTCGTCGGTGACGTCGGCTTCGATGGCAATGGTTTCCTTGCCCAGCGAGCGGGCTAGCTCACGTGCCGCCGCGCCATTGCGGTCGACGATGGCGACACGGGCTCCCTCGTCGAGGAAGCGCCGGACCGCCGCGCCGCCGATGGCGCCGGCACCACCGGTGACGAGAACCCTCTTGTGGTCGAACCGTTTCATCCCCTGGTCTCCGGCTTTGGGTAGGAACGCCATGAATATTCCGGCGCGAACCCTATTGTCTCGCGTGCATGGACCGTATCGAGCACGGACCCGAAACCCGCGATCGGTCGCGACAGAGGGACATCAGGATAGACCCGGCGCACCAGCGCTTCGGTCTCTTCCTCCATGAACGTATCGGCGGCGCTGAGCAGGACGCGCAGATGGCCTTCGCCCCGCCATTCGAGTGCGCGCAGGAAACCCTGGCCGGCATCGCGCGCGTCGAGGTAGCTCCACAGGTCGCGGGCGCTGTCGGCCGTGGCGCGGCGCGGACCGACGCCGGCGAAGAAGGATTGCGGCGTCTGGATCCACGGCATGCGGATGCTGACGGCCGAAAAGGCGCCGCGCCGCACAGCAGCATCGACGATTTCCTCGCCCAGCCATTTCGACAGGCCGTACGGATCCTGCGCACCGACCGGCTGGTTCATGTCGACCGGAAGATAGGGCGGGACGACCGCCTTCTCGAAGAAGGGATAACCGAAGACGCTGAAGGACGAGGCGTAGACGAAGCGCTTGACGCCGGCCATGGCGGCGGCTTCGATCACGTTATAGGCCGTCTCGACGTTCGTCCTGAACACCTCGCCGCCGGCCCGCCCGGTCGGCCGCGGGATGGCCGCGATATGCAAGACTGCATCGCAATCGCGAACCAGCTGCATGGTCGATCCCAGATCGGTCAGGTCGGCGGTGGCGTGCCGCCATTCGGCCCCGACAGGCGCCACCGTATCGATGCCCGTCACATCATGGCCGGCGGCCAGCAGAGCCTCGGCCACGTGACGGCCAAGAAGGCCACTGGCTCCGGTGACGATCGTCTTCATATCAGGGCCTCGGCTGCAAAAGTTCAGCGGCTTGATTATCATTGATGGTCATACAAATCGAGCACATGATTGCAGGACCTTGTCAAGCTTATATCGCGGGCGACAAATAGCGCATACGGTTGCGTGAACCGCATATGCAAGGCCGCCGATCGCAGCTTTGCGTCGAACGGGATTGACTTGGCATTCACCAGGGTTTTTTGTATGAGCATCAACGATCGACCAAAGGAGGCCGCCATGGCCGTGGACGTTTTTTCCTCACATCGGCATGACGATGCGGTGCGTCTCGATCCACGACGCGCCGCGGTCATCGTCATCGACATGGTCAATGAATTCTGCAAGCCCGGCGGGGCCATGGTGCTCCCCGGATACGAGACGCTGGTCGCGCCGCAACTGGCGGTGATCGACGCGGCGCGCGCAAGCGGTGTTCCGGTGATCTGGGTCCACGATGCGCACCGGCCGGGCATGCGCCGCGAACGCGAATGGGTGAAACGCACGCCGCATTGCGTGGAAGGAAGCTGGGGGCCCGAGATCATCGAGGATCTCGGAGCCCGCGACGACGAGATCCATGTCATCAAGCGGCGCTACTCGGCCTTCTTTCAGACCGACCTCGACCTGACGCTCAAGGACATGCAGATCGATCAGTTGATCATCTTCGGCGTGGTCACCAACATCTGCGTGCGCTCGACCGTCCACGACGCCTTC
The DNA here is from genome assembly GCF_005503535.1 of Mesorhizobium comanense. Classification (GTDB taxonomy): domain Bacteria; phylum Pseudomonadota; class Alphaproteobacteria; order Rhizobiales; family Rhizobiaceae; genus Mesorhizobium; species Mesorhizobium comanense. The sequence continues at coordinate 219,390 of NZ_SCNN01000011.1, forward strand.
TTCCAGGGCTACGAGGTGGTGGTGCCGAGCGATTGCTGCGCGGCCACGGGTCCACGAGAGCAGGAAAGCTCGCTTTACGACATAGCGACGCATTTCGGCGTGGTCAGCGATTCGGCCGATGTCGTGGCGGCGATCCTGGACGGGACGGCGCTGCAGCCGGCCAGCGTGGCGGCCTGACCCAGGAAATCGGCATCCGAGACAGACAATAGGAGTCCGGTTTGACGACCGAAAAGAAATCCGGAAAGAACGAGACCTCGAAGCGGCAACGCGGCGAGGCGGCGTCTCTCGACCGCGAGCGGGTGCTTCAGCGATACGCCGAGACCGGATACGCGTTGGACCAGCATCCGGCGCACGTCATCCGCAAGGCGCATCAGCGCGCGACGCTGCGGTTCCAGCAGGTCATGGCCGGCGAAGACCTTTCGCCGACCCAGTTCGCTGCACTGGCAACGATCCTCAAACATGGCGAAGTCTCGCAGAACCATCTTGGCCGGCTGACGGCGATGGACCCGTCGACCATCAGCATCGTCATGCGCAAATTGCTCAAGCACGATCTGATCACGCGCAGCGCTTCCCAGACGGACCAGCGCCTGTCGATGATCGCGCTGACCGAAAAGGGCACCGAATACACGCTCGAGCGGCTCGCACGCAGCGTCGAGGTCGGGCGCCGCTTCCTGTCGCCGCTTTCGCCCTCGGAGCAAGCCACATTGCTTCGCCTGCTCAAGCGCATCAACGACGACGATCCGTCGAATGGGGACAGCGGCAAATAGGCCGCGTCCAGATTTTCATACCAGCAGAAGTGAGAACCGATGTCGTCCGACCCCAAGTCGTCTGCCAAAACGCTCGTCGTCCGCAATATCGGCCTCATGCTGAGCGGCGACCTCGCCCGGCCGATCCTCGATGCCGACACCATCGTCGTGGCGGACGGACGCATCACCGCCATCGGCAAGGCAGGCGATGTTGACGCCCACCCCGCCGCGACCACCATCGATGCAATGGGCTGCGCGGTGGCGCCGGGGCTGATCGACAACCATGTTCATCCGGTGGCGGGTGACTGGACGCCCAGGCAAAACCAGATCGGCTGGATGGATTCGACCGTCCATGGCGGCGTCACGACGATCATTTCGGCGGGAGAGGTCCACACGCCAGGCCGGCCGCGCGACCTCGTCGGGCTGAAGGCGCTGGCGATCGCGGCGCAGCGCACCTTCTCCAATTTCCGTCCCAACGGCATGAAGATCCTTGCCGGCGCTCCGATACTGGAGCCGGGCCTGGTCGAAGATGACTTCCGCACCCTGGCAGAGGCTGGAGTGACGCTTATCGGCGAGGTCGGGCTTGGCGGGGTCAAGGATGGCCCGACCGGCCGGCAGATGATCGCCTGGGCACGCAAATACGGCATGACCTCGATGACCCACACCGGCGGCCCTTCCCTGCCCGGTTCCGGCCGCATCGGCGCCGATGTGGTGCTGGAGGTCGACGCCGATATCGTCGCCCACGTCAACGGCGGGCCGACGGCGCTTCCCGACGCCGAAATCCGCCGGATCTGCGAGAACGGCACGCGCGCGCTCGAAATCGTCCACAACGGCAACCTGCGCACCGGACTGTTCGTCCTCGACCTGGCAAGGCAGCGTGGCGAACTTGCGCGCATCGTCCTCGGCACGGACAGCCCGGCGGGATCGGGCGTTCAGCCGCTCGGCATCCTGAGGACGCTGACCATGCTCGCTTCGCTGGGCGGGATCGCGCCGGAAGTGGCGTTCTGCTTTGCCAGCGGCAACACCGCGCGGGTGCGCGGACTGGCCGACCGCGGCATCATCGAGGTCGGCCGCGCCGCCGACCTCATCTTCATCGACCAGGCAATCGGCGGCGCCGGTGACGGCCTTCTCGACAGCGTGTCGCTCGGCAATTTGCCTGGCATCGGCATGGTTGTCATCGACGGCGAGGTGCGCACGGCCCGCAGCCGCAACACCCCGCCGGCGATGCGGGTACCGGAAGTCAAGGCCGCCTGACGGCGGCCTGCTATTCGCATCTCCTGTCACGCAATCGCGAGCGCGACACAGCCCGCGATTGCTCTAGCTTACGCCGTCCTTGCCGACGATCTTGTCCTTGGTCAGCCCGCCGACGCGCGGATGCGGCCTGCCGGAGTCGGTGACGGCAATAGCGACGACGATCTCGTCGGCGCGCGGCGCATCGGGAACGCGAACCTCCATGCCGTCGAAATGGCTGCGCACCCGCGCGGCGTCCTTGTGGCCGAGCGGAATATCGAGCGGCACGCCGAGACCGCCACGTTTCTTCGATGACGGAATGAGCGCCGCACCCTTGCCGAGCACATCGCGAAACGGGGCGCCGAGCTTCGGATGAAGGATGGCGGCAGCATGTTCGAGCTCGCCGTCGGCGCCGACGGCGGCCGCCTTGCCGAAACTTTCGACCTTGTCGCCCTCAATACCGAGGGCTGCGACGGCGCGTTTGGGCAGTATTTCGCCCAGCGCTTCGCCGATGTCGCTCAGTGCCGACAAATCTTCGGCGAACGTGCCGGCATAGGGGTTGCGGATCACGGCGATGGCTGCGGCGCGCCGGGTCGGCGGGTCGACAGGGCGGCCGCCTTCGGTCCGGGTTTCCTCGACGACGGTGATGATGCGGCGGATTTCCACGCTCATCGCAAGCCGTCCTCGCCCTTGATGTCCGCCGCCGCCAGGCCGCCGACCCGCGCGTGGACACGCGCTCCCGTGGTCATCGCCAGGATGACCGCCATCTCGTCGCTGCGCGGCGCATCGCCGACACCGACCTCGATCGCGTCGAAATGGCTGCGCACATAGGAGGCGTTGATGTGCGTGATCGGGATGTCGATGCGCGTTCCCGGACCGCCGACCTTCTTGGTCGATGGCACGATGGCCTTGGCGTTGCCGAGAAGCTCGCGCATGGCATAACCGCCCGGATTGTGCCAGAGCGCGCCATGTTCGAGTTCACCGGCGGCGCCGACGATGGCGCCCTTGCCGTAGCCCTCGATCGCGGCGACCCCTTCCCCCATGGCGTCGATCAGACGCCGCGCCATCTCAAGGCCGAGCGGCTTCAGGTCTTCCATGAAGCCGGTGATCTCTTCCACGTAGCGCCCGGCAAAAGGGTTGGCGATCACGGCAACGATCGCGCCACGCTTGGGCGGGCGTGCCGCGGGCGGCCCGCCCTCATGGAATATTTCCTCGACCTGGACCAGAAATTTCCTGACCACCACAGCTGGCATTGTTCGTATCCTTCGTCCTGTCACGCATGGGAATTCGTTAGAGTATCAACAATTATGCATCGCCAAAGTTTGTCAAGCGCCGAGGTGAGAGACGTGGACCGACGAGCTGAGAAAACCGTGCTCGATGACGATTGACAGCCTGTCGGGCCGCTCCTAAACTCATATGACCATCAACGAACTTATTGCTGTTGAGGCGACATGCGGGGATGGTCAAGGCGTGGCTTGAAAAGCTGAAAAAGCTGAAGGGGAATGACATGAAAAGGGCGCTCAAGAATTTGTTTCTGGCCGGCACGATGCTGGCCCTTTCGTTGGGATCGGCCGCGGCGGAGACCAAGGTTTCGGTGGCGGCGATTTCCGGATATTTCGCGCAGGGCTTCGGCGTTTCCATCGTCAACGGCCTGAACAAGGCAAAGACCGATTTCGGCATCGACCTGAAGCTGGTCGACACCGGCAATCGCGCCCTGGATTACCAGGAGCAGTTCGAGAACCTGGCCAAGGGCAAGCAGTACGACCTGATCTTCGTGATGGGCTGGGAACTGGTCGATTCCCTGCAGAAGGTGAGCAAGGAATATCCCGACCAGCGCTTCGTCTTCATCGACGGTGTGCTCGACAATCCCAAGATGATCTACGCCAACTTCGCCGAGGAACAGGGCTCCTTCGTCGCCGGCGCGCTGGCCGGCATGATCGAGGCCAAGGGCAGCGAATTCCCCAAGATCGATGACGGCAAGGCAATCGGCTTCGTCGGCGGTCGCGACATTCCGGTTATCCGCAACTTCCTTGGCGGCTACGAGCAAGGCGCCAAATATGCCGCGCCCGACGTCAAGGTGAACTCCGTGTTCGCCGGAACCTTCGACGACCCGGCCAAGGGCAGCGAGCTTGCCCAGGCGCTTTACGGCCAGGGCAACGACATCGTCTACAATGTCGCCGGCCCGACCGGCGAAGGCGTGATGCAGGCCAGCGCGGCCGTCGACAAATATTCGATCGGCGTCGACATCGACATGTGCGGCTCGGCACCCGGAAACGTTCTGGCCAGCATGCTGAAGCGCGGCGACATCGCCGTCTACACGTTGATCAAGGACGAGGTCGAGGGCCGTAAGGTCACCGCCGGCACCCGCACCTTCGATCTCGCCTCCGGCGGCGTAGAGGTGAAGGTCTGCGACGACATCGCCTCCAAGCTGCCGGCTGACGTGACCAGCAAGCTGGACGACATCAAGAAGGAGATCGTCGACGGCAAGATCACGATCGCCAAGGCGAAGTAAGCCAGCACCAGCGCATCCCTCCCAAGAAAGCGCTAGACTGATCCGCCGCGGCCTGCCGCGACGGATCAGTTTTCAATCTGCGAGAGCCCCCAATCTACGAGAGTATCGTGTCGAACGCGCCGGGATCGCCGACCCCTCACAGCACTGTCGGAATGGCCGTCGAACTGACTGCCATCACCAAGCGTTTTGGCGCCTTCACCGCCAATGACGGCATCGACCTTGCGGTGCGCCGGGGCGAAATCCACGCCATCATCGGCGAGAACGGCGCTGGGAAGACGACGCTGATGAACATCCTGTTCGGCCTGCTCCAGCCGGATGAAGGCTCGATCCGGCTGAATGGGGAGACAACCGTGGTGGCCGATCCGGCGGTCGCCATCAAGGCCGGCCTCGGCATGGTGCACCAGCACTTCAAGCTGGTGCCGTCGCTCTCGGTCGCCGACAACGTCTTTCTCGGCATGGAAATCCGGCGACACGGGCTGATCGACCACGCCGCGCAGGTCGCCCGCACGCACGAGTTGTCGAAGCGCTTCGGCCTGCATGTCGATCCGACCGAGCGCGTCGGCCTGCTTTCGGTCGGCATCGAGCAGCGCATCGAAATCCTCAAGGTGCTGGTGCGCGGCGCCCGCACCATCATCCTCGACGAGCCGACCGCCGTGCTGACGCCGCAGGAAAGCCGCGAACTGTTCCAGACGCTGCGCAGCTTCGTGGCCGAAGGCATGACGGTGATCTTCATCTCGCATCACCTCGAAGAAGTGATGGAAGTGTCCGACACGGTGACGGTGCTGCGCAACGGCCGCAAGGTCGCGACCCGCCCGACGAGCGAACTCAGCAAGGACGAGCTGGTGCGTATGATGGTGGGCCGTGAGGTCAGTTTCGACCGGCGTCCGCGCGCGGCGCTGAACGGCGATGTCGTGCTGGACGTGAGGGATTTGTGGGCGCGCGACGACCGGCGGCTGCCGGCCGTCCGCGGCGCCAGTTTCACCGTCCGCGCCGGTGAAGTGGTGGGCATTGCCGGCGTGGCCGGAAATGGGCAGACGGAGCTGGCGGAGGTGCTTTCGGGCCTGCGGCCGGCAAGCCATGGCGAGGCATGGCTGAAAGGCCGGGATCTCACCACGCTTGGCCCCGCCGCCATACGCGAGGCGGGCTTTGCCCATGTGCCGGGCGACCGCATGGTTCGCGGCGTCGATCGCAATGCGTCGATCGCGGCCAACACGCTGATGGGCCGCCAGCACCGCGCGCCCTGGAGCCGGAGCGGCGTGCTCGACTGGAAGGCGATTGCCGCAAATGCCGGGACGCTGATCAAAAGTTTCGATATCCGCGCACAGGGATCAGGCGATCCCGTCAAACGACTCTCGGGCGGCAATATCCAGAAGGTGGTGCTGGCGCGCGAATTCACCAACGGCGCCGACTTCCTGCTGATCGATCAGCCCACCCGTGGCGTCGACATTGGCGCCCAGGAAGCCATTCACAGCGAGATCATGCGCCAGCGTGCGGCCGGCCGGGCGATCCTGCTGATTTCCGTGCAGCTCGACGAGTTGGCCGCGCTCGCGGATCGCATCCTCGTCATGTTCAACGGACGCATCATGGGCGAGGTTCCCGGCGACAACGCCGACGAAGACCGCATCGGCATGATGATGGCCGGCGTATTGCCCGAACCTGCGGCGGAGCCCGTTTGATGAGTGAGCGTTTGCGGGCCGTTTCCGGCCAGATCATCGCCCTGGGCGTTGCCCTGCTGATGGGTGCGATCATCATCCTGATGGTGGGCGAGAGCCCGGTCCACGTCTTCATGACGCTGATGCGCGGTGCTTTCGGCGATCAGGAAAAGATCGCCGGCACCCTGCTGCAGACGACACCGATCCTGATCTGCGGCGTCGCCGCCTGCATCGGGCTGCGCGGCGGCATGTTCAACGTCGGCATCGAGGGCCAGCTGTTTCTCGGCGGCTTTGCCGCCGCCTGGGTCGGCTTCACCTTTTCGCTGCCCACAGGCATCCATACGCTTGCCGCGCTGGCGCTCGCGGTCGCCGCCGGCGCCGCCTGGGTCGCCATCCCGGCCTATTTCCGTGCCCGCTACAACACCAACGAGGTGGTCTCGACGATCCTGTCGAACTACATCGCCGTGCTGCTCACCTCCTACTTCACAATCTTCCTGTTCAAGCGGCCCGGCGGCTGGTCGGAGACGCCGCCGATCCTGGCGACGGCCTACCTGCCGGAAATCTTTTCCTTCTCGCGGCTGAACTGGGGGCTTTTCATCGGCCTGCTGCTGGCGGTCGGCGTCGCGCTGGTCTTCCGCTACACCAGTTGGGGCTATGGCGTGACGATGGTCGGCTCGGCGCCCAAATTCGCCGAGTATGGCGGCGTCAACGTGAAGCGGCAGGGCTTTGTGGTGCTGCTGCTTTCCGGCGCGGTCGGCGGACTGGCCGGAGGGGTCGAGACGCTGGGCGTGCATCACCGGTTCATGGAGGGCTTTGCTCCCGGCTTCGGCTTCGACGGGCTCATCGCCGCTTTGCTTGCCAATGGCTCGCCTGTCGCCACGATCGTGACGGCGTTGTTCTTCGGCGCGCTTCGCAGCGGATCGCTGCTGCTCGAGGTCGACACCACCGCCTCGCGCGAAATCATCACCGTGATCCAGGCGCTGATCATCCTCAGCGTGTCGGCGCAGGTTCTGGTCAGACGCCGCGGCGACAGCCAGGCGGGGGAGCGTCGATGGAAATTCTAGACAAGCTCATCAATATCGCGCTCGTCGCGGCGACGCTTCGCACCACCGCACCCATTCTGCTGGTGGCGCTTGGCGGATCGTTCACCACCAAGGCTGGCATCTTCAATATCGGCCTCGAGGGCCAGATGCTGGCCGGCGCGTTCTTTGCCGTCCTCGGCTCGATCTGGACAGGCTCGGCCCTCGCCGGCGTTGCCTGCGGCGTGGCAGCGGCGCTTGCCTTCGCGCTCGCCTTCGCCGTGCTGGTGGTGACGTTCCGCGCCAACGAGGTGGTGGTCGGGCTGGCGCTCAACATTCTTGCCGGCGGCATGACGATCTCGTTGATGAAGGCGATTTTCGGCACACGCGGATCGATCGTCGGTCACGGCATCGTCGGCCTGCCCAAGGTGCAGATACCGGGCGCGCAGGCACTGCTCGGCTCGTGGGCGCCGCTGATCTCGGGCTTCACCCCGATCGTCTATGTCGCGTTCATCGCGGTGCCGCTGCTCGTGCTGTTCTACAACCGCACCCGGCTCGGGCTTTACATCCGCGTCGTCGGTGAGAAGCCCGAGGCCGCCGAGGCGCTCGGCATCTCGATCACCCGCGTGCGCTACACCGCCTCGCTGCTGTGCGGATTGCTGGCGGGACTGGCCGGCGCGCATCTGTCGCTCGGCTACATCACCATGTTCACGGAGAACATGTCGTCGGGCCGCGGCTTCATGGCGGTGGCGATCCTGATCTTCTCCAACGGCGACCCGCTGAAGGTGCTGGCAGGCTGCCTGCTGTTCGGCTTCGCCGACGCCTTCTCGCTGCGCCTGCAGACGTTCGGTTTTCCATCCTATCTGGTGCTGACCGTACCCTATGTCGTCGCCCTGGCAGCGCTGTTCGCGCTGTCCTATCGGGCGCGGCCAAAAATCATCAGGGAAACGCTGGCGTCGATGCAGAAGCTGCTTTCGACCGACCGGACCAGCGCGCCCGCCGACAAAAATCCCCAATGAAGGAACTCCCATGGAACGCATAATCCTCGACGTGGATTCTGCCGGCGACGACATTCTGGCCGTGCTGTTTGCCGCGGCGAACCCGAATGTCCGGCTCGAAGGCGTCACCACCGTAACCGGAGCGGCAGGCCCGATCGAGCAGGTCACCAATGTCGTGCTCAACACGCTGACGCTTGCCGGGCGCGACGACATCCCGGTCCACGCCGGCGCATGGCGGCCGATCGTCGGCAATTCCAAGGCCGACATGGAAGCGCCGGTGCATTTCGAAAAGCGGCTCGTCGCCCGCTTCGGCGACAGGCTGAAGAAGTTCAATCCGCCGGCGCCGCCCCCCTCACGCCCGGCGACACCAGGACATGCCGTCGACTTCATCATCGATACGGTCATGGCCAATCCCGGCGAGATTACGCTGGTCACGACCGGCCCGCTGACCAATGCGGCGATGGCGCTCCTGCAGGAGCCGCGGCTGACAGGCGCGCTCAAGCGGCTGCTCGTGCTCGGCGGCAATTTCCAGACGCCCGGCAACATCACGCCGCTGTCGGAATACAATATCTGGGCCGACCCGGAGGCTTCGCGCATCGTGCTCAATGCCGAGGTCGACAAGATCCTGGTGCCGCTCGACATCTGCGAGGACAATCGCGTCGCCGATTCCATGCTGACGCGCGACGACATCGCCGACATGCAGTCGGCCGCGAAGAGCAACCCCGTCTTCGACATGATCGCCGACTCCTTCCCGATCTACATCGATATCTGGCGCGAATTCTTCGATCTCGTCGGCTTCCCGATGGATGACGTGATCACTGTGGCGCTGGCCTTCGACCCCAGCCTTGCGACGATGACCGAACCGCTCTTCGCCGACGTCGTGCTCGACGGGCGCCTGGCGCGCGGACAGACGGTTGCCCACCGTGGCCGCCAGCTGCTGCCGGGCGGCGGGCCGAAGACGACGCGCATCTGCACCGACCTCGACGGGCGCCGCTTCCTGAACATCTTCAAGCAAACCATCGCGCGCTACGAACAAGCGGCGTGAGGAACGACACAATGACCACAGCAACTCCGATCCTGTTCGACTGCGACCCCGGCCATGACGACGCCATCGCGCTGGTGATGGCCCATCGCTCGCCCGCCATAAAACTTCTCGGCGTCACCACGACGTGCGGCAACGCCGAAGTCGAGAAGACGACCGCCAACGCCCTGCGCATCCTGGAATACATCGGCGCCGGCGACGTGCCGGTCGCGCAAGGGTGCCACCGCCCGCTGGCGCGCCCGCTGGTGCTTGGCACCGCCGACGGCCCGAGCGGTCTGGAAGGCTCGCCCTACCTGCCGCAGGCGACGATCAAGCCTGTCGACCAGCATGCGGTCGATTTCCTGGCCGACAAATTGCGCGCGGCGCCCGAACCGATCCTGATCGTTGCCACCGGTCCCCTGTCCAACATCGGTCTACTGATCCTCAAGCATCGCGACGTGCTGCCCAAGATCAAGGAACTGATCTGGATGGGCGGTGTCTTCTACCGCAAGAGCGAGATCATCACGCCGACGGAGTTCAATGCCTTCTGCGACCCGGAAGCTTTGAAGATCGTGCTGGACAGCGGCGTGCCGATCCTGATGGTCGGCCTCGACGTCACCATGCAGGTGCTGATCGAGGCGCCGCAATATGCGGAGCTTGCTACGATCGACACGCCGCTCGGCAAGCTCGTCAACGACTGGCTGCTGTTCTACGAGAAGCTGCACCGCAACTCGATGGGTGTCGGCGGCGCCATGCACGATCCGCTGGCGCTGGCGCTGGCAATCGACCCGACCCTGGTTCGCACGCGCCCGGCCCATATCGGCGTCGACCTGTCCGGCACCTATGCGTTCGGCGCGACCGTCGCCGATTTCTGGAGCGAACGCGGGGAGAAGGACAATGCCCGCATCGCCCACGAAGTCGACGCGGACCGGTTCTTCAAGCTGATGTTCGATCTGCTGCGGGACTAAACCGCAAAGAACGCGAGAGACGCGGCCCGGCGATTGCCGGGCTGCTTATCCTATGCGCTTACACGGACAGCCGTTCCGCGTGCCATCTCAGATGGTCGTCCATGAAGGTCGAGATGAAGAAGTAGGAGTGGTCGTAGCCCTCCTGCATGCGCAGCCTCAGCGTCATGCCGGCCTTGGCGCAGGCTTCTTCCAACAGCCAGGGTTTCAGCCCTTCATCGAGAAAGCCGTCCGCCGTTCCCTGATCGACCAGAAGCTCGGGGAAGCGGTGCCCATCCTCGATGAGCAGCGTGGCATCGTAGCCGCGCCATGCCGCGTGATCCGCGCCGAGATATTTTTCGAGCGCCGGCTTCGACCAGCCGGAGGTGCTGGGCTGCACGATCGGCGCGAAGGCCGAGCAGCTCTTGAACCGCCCAGGGTTCTTCAGCGCGATGGTCAGCGCGCCATGGCCGCCCATGGAGTGGCCAAAGATCGCCTGGCGCGTCATGTCGGCCGGAAACTCGGCGGCAATCAGCGCCGGCAGTTCCTGCGTGACATAGGAATACATGCGATAGTTCTTCGCGTAGGGTTCCTGGGTCGCGTCGAGATAGAAGCCGGCGCCGCAACCGAACTGCCAATTTTCCTTCTCGTCTGGCACGTCGGCGCCGCGGGGACTGGTGTCCGGGCAGACGACGATCAGGCCAAGCTCGGCGGCCATGCGCCTGTATTCTCCTTTGTCCATGACATTGGCATGGGTGCAGGTCAGGCCTGAGAGGTACCAGAGAACAGGGCACGGTTTTTCACGGGCCTGAGGCGGCACGAAGACGGCAAAAACCATGTCGCAGGCGCAGGCATCCGAAGCATGGGAATAGACGCCCTGGACGCCGCCATGCGATTTGGACGTGGAAAGGACTTTCATCGGCTCGGCCCCTGTTCGGAATTTGTCGGACCGACATAGCCGCCCATCCCGGCACTCGCAACCTTACCCTCATCGAAACGACACCAGCGAGCGGGATTGAAGCTGCTGCAGGGGAGCGGAGCTTGATAGCCCTGTTGGATCAGCGGACGACGCGAGGTTTGTTGCGCGTTTGTCGGATCATGCTCCTTGCATCGCCAGCGCCGTCACTTCCCGCCGGAACGGCAATGCGTCGCCGATGTCGGGTTCGTCCAGTTCGCGGGCGAAGCGGTGGCCGGCATAGGTTGCCCAGGCGATCGGCCCCGGCGCCTCGGCGTCGCCGATCACCTTGACCGAACGGATGCCATTCTCGGCCCATTCGTCTTGACGGGCCTTTAGCGCGCGCCAAACGCCGTCGTCCTGATCGCGGGAGGTGACGAGAACGACGGCGTCGGCCGTCAAATCCCGTCGCTGACCGGTATAGACGCAGGCCGTCACGACACCCCCGGCGGCAACGCTGGTGACGGTCCGGTTGAGCACGATGTCCACGCCAAGCTCCGCCAGACGCCGGTGTATGGCCCCCTGCTCCAGCGTGTTGCGGGTCCAGTCCGAGACATAGGCCGACGGCGTCACCAGGGTTACCCTGGCGCCCTGCCGCGCCATCAGCTCGGCCAGCACGCCACCCATGTAGTAGTGGTCGTCATCGAACAGGACGACGCTGCCGGAAGGCACCTTGCCGGCCATGAGGTCGTCGGGCGTATAGACCGGCATCGCCGCATCGATCGGCATCGGCACGACATGAGCGCGGGCGACGCCATCGCGCCGCCATTTCGATCCGGTGGCGATGGCGACATTCTGGAAGCCGAAGGACAGGATATCATCGGCCGACAGCCGGCTCTCGAAATAGATATCGACATTCGGCATCTGGCTGAGCTGATACTGGCGATAGTCGCGAACCCTGCCCCAGGCGGACAGACCCGGCAATTTGCTCTCGCGCGCCACGCGGCCGCCAAGTTCGGTGCCTGCTTCGGCAATGGCCACCTGATAGCCGCGCAGGCCGAGCGCGCGGGCGGCCTCCAGGCCGGCCGGTCCGGCGCCGACGATCAGCACGCTGTCGCTGTCACCCTTGGCCTGCATGCGTTCGGGGTGCCAGCCCTTGCGCCATTCCTCCATGAAGGTCGGGTTCTGCGTGCAGCGCGAGATCGACATGGTCATGTCGCCGGTGATGCAGATGTTGCAGCCGATGCATTCGCGAATGTCCTCGATGCGCCCTTCGTCGACCTTCCTCGGCAGGAACGGGTCGGCGATCGACGGTCGCGCGCAACCGATGAAGTCGAGCGTGCCCGACCTGATCATCCTGACCATAACATCAGGCGAGGTGAAGCGACCGACGCCGACGACCGGCTTCGAGGTCAGCGTCTTGATGCCGGAGACCAGGCTTTCCTGCGCCGCCTCTTCCTTGAAGCGCGACGGCCCGGAGCAGTCTTCCCAGGCACCATGCGCGAGATCCCAGAGATCGGGCAGGTCGGCATGCATCTCGATCATGTCGCGGACTTCCGAATTGGCGAAGCCGAGTTCGCCAATCATCTCGTCGAGCGACAGCCTGAGCGTCAGCCCGCAGGTCTCGCCGATCGCGTCGCGCCCTTCCTCGATCAGTTCGCGCATCAGCCGCGAGCGGTTTTCCAGCGAGCCGCCATATTCGTCGTTGCGCTGATTGGTGGCCGTGGACAAAAAGTGCTGGATGATGCCGAAGCCATGCGCGCCATAGAGGCAGACCAGGTCGAAGCCTGCCTGCTTCGCGCGCTTGAAGGCGTTGCGATGCCAGCGGCGCAGATCCCGGATGTCCCGCTTGTCCATGGCGCGCGCCTGGACCGGATCGTTGGTGAAAGTGCGGATCGGCAGGGCCGAAGGCCCGCGCGGGACTTCCTTGGTATAGAGATTGGGACCATTGATGCCGGAATAGGCGAGCTGGATGCCGGCCAGCGCGCCATGCTCGTGCATGGCCTCGGCCATCCTGGCCAGCGCAGGAATGTCGGCGTCGTCCCACAGCCTGAGCTCGATGAAAGGCGTGATCTCCGACGTGTGATGCATCTCCGTCTGCTCGGTGAAGATCACGCCCCAGCCACCTTCCGACTTCATGCGGCGCATCTCGGCGGCGGCGGAAGGATCGCGATAGCCGCCGCCGTTGCAATGCGGGACCTGGTAGAAGCGGTTCTTTGCCGTGACCGGACCGATCTTCATCGGTTCGAATAAAATATCGTAGCGTGGGTCGCGCATGTCTTTCCTTCCCATGGCGTGGCGCTGCCGGTGCTTTGGAGATTACTCATAAGTTGGAGCGGGCGCGGGAAAACTATGGATTTCTTCCGTGCGGGTTAGGACCGGCCTAATCGCGCGTTTCGCGAGTTAGTTTGCGGTGAAACGAAGCGGAGCCAAATGCGACTTCAGCGGCGCGGCGCGACGATGCTAAACCGCCTGTAGCTCAATGGACTTCAGACATGGACAGCATCAAGATTCTCGACCGGCTGATCGCGTTCCCGACAGTGAGCCGCGACTCGAACCTCGAGCTGATCGGCTATGCAACGGAACTGCTGGAAGCCAGCGGCATCGCCTGCCGCCTCATCCATAGCGCCGACGGGCACAAGGCCAACCTCTTTGCCACGATCGGACCAGCCGGCAAGCCCGGCATCATGCTGTCCGGCCATACCGACGTCGTTCCCGTCGAGGGCCAGGACTGGACGCTGCCTCCCTTCGCGATGACCGAGCGCGACGGCAGGCTTTACGGGCGCGGCGCGGCCGACATGAAGGGTTTTGTCGCCTGCGCCCTGGCGGCGTGTCTGAGGGCCTCGACGATGGCGCTTCGCACGCCCCTGTATCTGGCGCTCTCCTACGACGAGGAGGTCGGCTGCCTGGGGGTGCGCGACCTGATCGAAATGCTGAGCGCCGCACCGCAACGCCCGCTGCTGTGCATCGTGGGCGAGCCGACCGACATGCAGGTGGCGACAGGGCACAAGGGCAAGCTCGCGGCTCGGGCCATCTGCAGGGGGCGCGAGGGGCACTCGGCGCTGGCGCCGCTGGCGCTCAACGCCATCCATCTCGGTTGCGACTTCGTGCGGGCCTTGCGCGACGAGCAGGACCAGCTGGCCCGTGACGGCGCCCGCGATGGCGACTACGACATTCCCTACACCACCGTTCATGTCGGCAAGATCAATGCCGGCGTTGCGCTCAACATCGTGCCCAATCTCTGCCAGGTCGATTTCGAGATCCGCAACGTCGCGGCGGACAACGCAGCCGCCATTCTCGACCGGCTTCGCGGCGCAGCCGCGCGCATTGCCCGCGACGCCGCTTCGATCGCTCCTGAAGCCGCGATCGACATCGAGATCACCAATACCTATCCGGGTCTGGACACGCCGGGCAATTCGCAGGCCGTAGCGTTCGTAAAATCGCTGACCGGCGCCAACGGCACGATAAAGGTCGCCTTCGGTACGGAAGGCGGATTGTTCAGCCGCGATCTCGGCACGCCAACGGTGGTCTGCGGCCCCGGCTCGATGGCGCAGGGACACAAGCCGGACGAATATGTCAGCGTCGAACAAATGCGGCGCTGCGACGACATGCTGGAGCGGCTGCTGCAGCGGCTCGTCGAGGGCGTGTGAGCGCCGCTGGCCGCTTCACTTCACGATGCGCTCCGTGCCGAAGACGCCCTGCTCGACCACGAAACGGCGGCAGTGATCGACGAATGCCTGCACCGTCAGCGTGCGGTGCTCGGCGTTCGGCAATGCTATGCCCATGGTCAGCGGCCTGACGTCCCCCAGCAACGGCACGAAGACCAGCAGCTTGCCGTCTGGCGACATCGCGTTCAGCGGCCGCATATTGGCAATGCCATAGCCGAACCCGTTGGCCACCATCGAGCGCATCACGGCGATGTCGCCGGTGCGCTCGACGATGTTGGGACGCAGGCTCCTAGCCTGGAAGGCCGACAGGAAATACTCCCGGCTGTAGGGCAGGTCGAGCAGCACCATCGGCTCGTCCACCAGTTCCTCCGGTGTGATGCCCGCCTTTCCCGCCAGGCGATGCGCCGCCGGCAGCATCACATAGGCTGGCAACTGCATCAGCGGCTCGAACGTCATGTCCTGCGACAGTTCGAGATCGTAGGTCAGCGCAGCGTCTATTTCGCCGCGTTGCAGCATCTCGAACAGCTGACCCTGATTGCGCTCGAACTGCCTGACGCGCACATCCGGATAGGCATCCTCGAATTTCCGGCGAAGCGCCGGCAGCACGATCTGCGCGAAGGTGAGCAGGCAGCCGATGGCGAGCGGCCCGCGCACCTTTTCGGCAATGTCGCCGGCAATGTCGTGCAGCGCGTCCGCATCGTTGAGCAGCCGCGCTGCCTCCTTGAGGAAGAGGCGCCCGCCAGCCGTGAGCGCCAGGGCGTGCGAGTGCTTGCGAACGAAGAGCTGGACACCGAACTCCGCTTCGAGCTGAGCGATCGACGCCGAGATCGACGGCGGCGAGACGTTCACCTGCTCGGCAGCCTTGGCGATCGAACCGGCTTCGCCGACGGCGACGAAATATTCGAGTTGTCTGAGCGTGAAGCGGAGCGGCATGGGCAGCTATGATGCCTGTTTGGTTGCTGCAATCAAGCCGTGGTCGCTCCTCAATATTTTATCCAGGTGGTCTTCAGGGCCGTGTACTTGTCGAGCGCGTGCAGCGATAGGTCGCGTCCGAAACCCGATTGCTTGAAGCCGCCGAAAGGCGTCATCGGGCTCAATGCGTCGACGGTGTTCACGGAAACCGTGCCGACGCGCAGCCGTTCCGCGACACGGTGCGCCCGCGACAGGCTGTCGGTCCAGACCGAGGCCGCCAGACCGTAGATGCTGTCATTGGCCAGGCGCAGCGCCTCCTCCTCGCCGTCGAAGGCGATGATCGACAGCACCGGACCGAATATCTCGTCGCGGGCAAGCGGATCGTCGTGCGAAACGTTGTCGAAGATCGTCGGCTGTATGAAACTGCCGCGTCCGTTGACGGCAAGCTGGGCGCCCCCGGTGACCAGTCGGGCCGACTTCCTGCCACCTTCGATGAAGCGCAAGACGCTCGCGGCGTGGCGCGCGTCCACCATCGCGCCCATTCTCGAGGCCGGGTCGAGAGGATCGCCAGGTTGGGTTGCCGCTGCTCGCTGCACCAGACGCTCCACGAGCGCATCCTTGATGCCGCGCTCGACGAACAGCCTGGAATTGGCCGAGCAAACCTCGCCCTGGTTGAAGAAGATGCCGAACGCGGCCATGTCGGCCGCCGCGTCCAGGTCGCCACAGTCGGCGAAGACCAGATTGGGGCTCTTGCCGCCAGTTTCCAGCCAGACCTGTTTCATGTTCGACTGGCCGGAATATTGCAGGAACATCTTGCCGACGGCAGTGGACCCGGTGAAGGCAAGGCAGTCGACATCCATATGGCGGCCAAGCGCCTGGCCGGCGGTCTCACCGAGGCCGGGCACCACATTGAGCACGCCGGCGGGCAGTCCCGCTTCCATGGCGAGTTCCGCCAGCCTGAGCGCCGAAAAAGGCGACTGCTCGGCCGGTTTCAGCACCACCGAATTGCCGGCGGCAAGCGCCGGCGCGCATTTCCAGGTCGCCATGTCGAGCGGAAAGTTCCAGGGCACCACGGCGCCCACCACGCCGAGCGGCTCGCGCCGGACCAGAGCGAGGTCCCCCCGACCCGTGGGCGCCACCTCGTCGTAGATCTTGTCTATGGCCTCGCCATACCACTGGAAGATCGCCGCCGAGCCCGGCACGTCGATGCTGGCCGCGTCCCTGACCAGCTTGCCCATGTCCATCGATTCGAGCAGCGCAAGCTCATGCAGGTTCTCGCGCAGCAGGTCCGCGAGCCGCAACAGCACCTCCTTGCGGTGCGCCGGGCTTGTTCGTGACCACACGCCGGCCTCGAAGCTGCGCCGCGCCGCCGCCACGGCGAGGTCGATGTCTTCTTCCCCGCAGGAGGCGACCTCGGCCAGGGTTTCCCCCGTGGCCGGATTGATGCTGGCGAAGGTTCGGCCGGAGCGCGCCGGCACAGCCTTGCCGTCGATGAAGGCCTTGTCGCGAAAACGGAGTTCGGACGCCCTGGCGATCCATTCCTTGTGGCTGAGTTCGCTCATCACTGGCTCCTGACCGTCTCAGTCACTCGTCACCGGGCACGCCGTAGCTCGGCGCACCGGATGGATTGATGGCGCGCGTCACATAGGCGTCCAGTTGCGGCTTGTAGATTTCCCACAGCCCGGCCAGTTGCTCGACCGGACAGGCTTCCGTCCAGTCGCAGCGCAGATCGGCGACCGGCCACGGCACATCGCGCACCAGCTTCATTCCGGCGGAACGGACAGGCCCAGCCTCGCCGCCAGCCTTGAGCGCGGCCCGCATCGTGGCGATCAGCCGGTCGCCGAGCTCGCCGTCCGAAGCGAGGAAGGCGTCGACCATGGCACGGGGGACGCCGTCATTGGCAAGCAGATTGCCGCCGCAGGCGACATTCTCGCCGCGCGCCTCTGCCCAGATGCCAAGCGCTTTCGGCCCCGAATGAATGGCGCTGCCGCCGGCCGCGTCGACGGCAAGGAGCTGGCGGTATTCGCTGTGCGCGGCGGTTCGCTTCAGGATCGCGACAGCCTCGGCAGCGGAGGCGCCGCGCGCCATAAACTCAAGCGCCCGCGTCCCGAGCGTCGGGTCCGTGACATTCTGGCTGGCGACGGCGCCGACGCCAGCCTGCGCATAGGCGCAGCGTGCTGCAACCGCCGGGGATGATGACGAGACCGCCACGCCGAACATTCCGGTGCGCTTGCATCGCGCGACGATGGAGAAGGTCATGGCGCTCAGCCCTGGACGATGGCTGCGCCATCATCCGGGATGACGGCGGTGCCGTCGATTTCGACCAGCCATTCCGGCCGCGCCAGGGCCGACACGACCAACCCGGTCGAAACCGGATACACACCTTTGATGTATTCGCCCATCGTCCGGTAGACGGCCTCGCGATGGCGGACATCGGTCAAGTAGACGACCACCTTCACCAGGTGTTCCATCGTCCCGCCGCACTCCTCGATGAGCTGCTTGATGTTCTGCATGACTTTGTGGGTCTGCTCGACGGGATCATGGCTATCGATGTTCTTGGCCGTGTCGAGATCCTGCGGACATTGACCGCGCAGATAGACGGTCCGACCGCCCCGCGTGACGACCGCCTGGCAAAGATCGTTGTCGAGCTTCTGCTCGGGATAGGTATCCTTCGTGTTGAAGGTACGGATTCGGGTATGCTTCATGTTGTTCTCCATCGGTCGGGCTGGCAGCGTCGCCGGCGTTGGTCAGGCGCCCACTGTCTCGCGCCGCGCGGCGGCGTGGTAGGCGAGATATTTTCGCTGCGTCGAAATACGGTCCGCCACGTGCTTTGCATCGTGCCAGACACCCCAGATGAAGCTGGAACCTCTTCGCGACTGCCAGGGCAAACCCAGGAAATAGATCCCCGGCTCGACCGACACGCCGCGATGGTGCCTCGGCCGGCCCTTCTCGTCGAAAGCGTCGACCTTCAGCCAGCTGTAGTCGACGGCAAAGCCTGTCGCCCAGATGATCGTCGAAATCCCTGCTTCCGCAAGATTGAGCTCGCGGATCGGATTGGTCAGGCATTCCGGGTCCGGGCCGATTTTGCGGAGGGCAGGCTCCTCCGGAAGATCCAGACCGTTGCGCGCGACATAGGCGTCGGCTTCGTCCAGCAGCGACATCAGGTTGGCGTCGCCTCGAGCAATGTTCTTCGCAAGGTCCGGCGCGAAGGTCATCACGCCGTCCTGGTACGTTTTCGTCATGCCGACAAGGGTAAGGCCCTGCGCGGCCAGGCGGCGGAAATCGATCGTTTCGCCGCCGCGCGCGCCGCTCACCGCGATGGTGACATGTTCCGTGCCCGGCCCCGGCGTTTCTAGGTCCCACTTGCCCAGGACACCGAGCCACCAGCAGAAGTCGCGCCCACGGTAGGCCCGCGGCGGCCGGTCGTGCGGACCGACCGACAGGTAGACGCGCCTTCCCGAGCGCTGGAGCTCATCCGCGATCTGCACGCCCGACGATCCCGCTCCGACCACCAGGACCGCGCCTTGCGGCAGCTGCGCGGGGTTGCGGTAGGCGCTGGAATGGATCTGCAGAAGGCCGGCGCCGCCGGGAACAAGAGGCGGAATGACGGGAACCTGGAAAGGTCCGGTTGCCGCGACCACGCTGTTGGCTTCGATCGCGCCGTGCGAGGTTTCGACCCGGAAGCCGGGCCGTCCGACATTCCGCTGCACGAGTTTCACCTCGACGCCACAGCGGATCGGCGCATCGATCTGCCTTGCATAGGCGGCGAAATAATCGGCGACCTCCTCCTTGGAGGGAAAGCCATCGGGTCCGGTCCTCGGAAACTCCATGCCGGGGAAACGGTCATGCCAGGCTGGCCCGTTGGCAACCAGGGAATCCCATCGCTGCGAACGCCAGCGCTCGGCAATGCGGCCGCGCTCGAGAACGAGATGCGGCACGCCGCATTTGCTCAGATGCTCGCTCATGGCCACGCCTGCCTGGCCGCCGCCGACGACAAGCGTGTCTATTTCCTCGACCGACATGCCCAGTCCTTTTCTGACCATCCGACAGCTTATGAGCGCACGGTGGAAACCATCTTTCCGGTGTCCGCCAGGCGCAGTCGGGCGCGGCCTATTCCGCCGTTTCCGGATGCGCCGTCGCGCCATCCGGCCTCCTCCATTTGCGCTTACAAGTAGCAGCACGCGTTGGTGCGCGCCCATAACGAATCTCCGAAGTCACGCGTAACCATTTCCGAATTTATGGGTCCGCTTGGCGCACCTAGACTTGCAACGATCGCGTTGGCACCGATGCCGTGGCGCTGGCATTGCATTGGGGGTCGAGGATGAACGCTGAAAGCTTTGACTATATCGTCGTCGGCGCGGGTTCGGCCGGCTGCGTGGTCGCCAACAGGCTGAGCGCCAACCCATCGGTCAGCGTATGCCTGATCGAGGCGGGCGGCAGTGACGACAGCTTGCGGGTCAAGGTGCCTGCGGGCATCCTGTCGCTCTACGGCAATCCGAACTACGACTATTGTTTCGTCGGTGTGCCGCAGCCCCGCCTCAACAACCGCAGCATTCCGGTCAATCGCGGCAAGGCGCTGGGCGGATCGAGCTCGATCAACTCCATGGTCTATATCCGTGGCGCCGCGCAGGACTATGATGAGTGGGCCTCGCTCGGCTGTGCCGGCTGGGCATACGGCGATGTACTACCGGTGTTCCGGGCGCTGGAGCGCAATCTGCTCGCCCAGGACGCGCGCTATCACGGGACCCGTGGAGAATTGCTGGTCGACAATCCGCGTGATCCGAACGTCCTTTCAAACATGTTCGTCAAGGCCGGCAAAAGTGCCGGCCTGCCCGCCAACAGCGACTTCAACGCCGAGAGCCAGTTCGGTCTCGGAATCTACAACGTCACCCAGGATCGCGGCCGGCGCTTCAGCAGCTTCAGCGCTTTCATGCGGCCGGTGCTCGACCGCAAGAACCTGACGCTGCTCAGCGAATGCGAGGTGATCGACCTTGTCATCGCCGAGGGGCGCGCAACAGGACTGCGCGTGCGCCATGACGGTGGCCAGAAGACGCTTACGGCCAGGCGCGAGATCGTGCTTTCGGCAGGCGCCATCAACTCGCCCAGGATCCTGATGACATCAGGTATCGGGCCAGCAGCCGAACTCAAGCAGATCGGCATCGAGCCCGTCGTCGACCTGCCGGGCGTCGGCAAGAACCTGCAAGACCATGTCGACGGCATGATCACCGTGCGCTCGAGCAGCAACAGGACGCTTGGGCTTTCGCTCGCCAACCTGCCACGCATCACCGCCGCGCCTTTCCAGTATTTCGCGCGCCGCAAGGGCATGCTCACCACGAACTATGTCGAAGCCGGCGGCTTCGCCAGGACCAGGCACGCGAACGGCCTTCCCGACATCCAGTTCCATTTCGTGCCGGGCTATCGCAGCCATCGCGGCAGGCTGATCGAATATGGCCACGGCTATGCCGTCCACACCTGCGTGCTGCGGCCGAAGAGCGTGGGCGAGATCACGCTATCACGGGACAGTTCGCGCCGGGACGTCCTCATAGACCACCGTTTCTTTTCCAATGAAGACGACGCGATGGTGCTGGTCGAGGGCATCAAGATCGCACGCCAGATCTTTGCCTCGCCAGAGTTCGACGCGATACGGGGCAAAGAGATGCTGCCGGGCAAGAATGTCAGAACCGATGACGAGATCCTGGCCTATCTGCGCGCCGAGGCGCTGACCGTCTACCATCCGGTGGGAACCTGCAAAATGGGAACGGATGCGATGGCGGTCGTCGATCCCGCGACATTGAAGGTGCGGGGCATCGAAGGCTTGCGAGTCGCGGATGCTTCGGTGATGCCCAAACTGATCGGCGGCAACACCAATGCGCCAAGCATGATGATCGGCCAGAAGGCTTCGGAGATGATGCTGGGCTGACCACTGCGTGTCCGTTCGGTCAGCCTGTGTCGGTTGTTCGAAGCGGCCTCGTAGGGGCGAAGGCGGCATGGTCAATCACGAAGCGTACCCGTTTGAACCCTCCGCCTCCGCGATACCTCAGTGATCCTCGTCGATCTCGTCGTGCAGGAGGCCAAGGATCCGGCGCTTCAACGCGATGAACTCGGGTTCGAGGATCACGTCCATCGAGCGCGGCCGGGGGATGTCGACCTTGATCTCGGCCTTGATCCTGCCGGGCCTAGCCGTCATCACCAGCACGCGATCGCCCAGCACGAGCGCCTCGTCGATGTCGTGGGTAACGAAGAGCACCGTCTTCTGCTGCCGCTCCCACACACGCAAAAGCAGCTTCTGCATGGTGCCGCGCGTCTGGCTGTCCAGGGCGCCGAAGGGTTCGTCCATCAAGAGCACGGCCGGATCGTTTGCAAGGGCGCGCGCGATCGCTACACGCTGTTTCATGCCACCGGACAATTGGGCGGGATAATGGTCGGCGAAAGATGCGAGGCCGACCTCGTCGAGATACTGGTCCACGATCCGCTTGCGCTGTTCCACGGGCAGGCCCTTGCGCTTGGGGCCGTACTCGATGTTGGCGCGCACCGTCAGCCAGGGAAAGAGCGTGTAGCTCTGGAACACCATGCCCCTGTCGGCGCCGGGCTCGATGACTTCCTTGCCATCGACCTTGATGCTGCCGGAGGTGGCGTCATTGAGGCCGGCGGCGAGATAGAGCAGGCTGGACTTGCCGCAGCCGGAAGGTCCGACGATGACGCAGAATTCGTTCCTGGCCACTTTCAGCGATACATCGTCCAGCGCCAGCACGCCGTTGGCCTCGCCGTAGCGCAAGGTCACGTCTTCGACGGCCATGGTGATGCCTGCCGAATGCGCATCGCCGGTTGCCGGGGCCGTACCTGCCGGATTGCTCGCCTTGACGGTTTCAGTCATCACTACCCTTGATCCGGCTGCGGTTTGTGAGGTTGCGTTCAAAGTCAGGGTGCCCATGGCGCGACCCTCGCTCGGATAAGGCGGAACGCCGTGTCGGTGATGAGGCCCAGGAGCCCGATGGCGGCGATGGCCATGAAGATGACATCGACCTGGAAGCCGCGCATTGCCTTGAGGCTGATATAGCCGAGCCCGCTCGACGCGGCGACGAGCTCCGCCACGACCAGATAGGTCCAGGCCCAGCCCATAGTGACGCGAAGCGTGTCGAGGATCGCGGGAAGTGCTGCGGGGAAAATGACGTGCCACACGGCTTCGCTGCGCTTGGTGCCCAAAGTGTAAGAGGCATTGACCAGGTCCCTGGACACGCCCCGCGCGCAATCGGAAATCATCACCAGCTGCTGGAAGAAGGTGCCGAAGAAGATCACCGCTATGCGCTGCTCGATGCCGATGCCGATCCACAGGATGAAGAGCGGCACGAACGAGGTCACCGGCAGATAGCGGATGAAATTGACCAGCGGCTCCAGCGGCGCCTGCACCACTCGATAGGTTCCCATCCACAGGCCCAGCGGCACCGAGATCACGGAAGAGACGATGAAGCCAAGCAGAACCACCTTGGCG
>NZ_SCNN01000012.1 GCF_005503535.1 Mesorhizobium comanense
GGAAGGGAGCTTTCCTGGACAAGCATCGAGTTCAAAGCCAGGTGCCTTTCCTCTCCCCCGTCGATCGGGGGAGAGGTGGCTCGGCGAAGCCGAGACGGAGTGGGGGTCGACCGGCGCTGCGCCACACGGTGCCGGTGCGCGCCCGTACGCCACAAGGTCACCCCCGCTCGGCCTGGATCCTGTTGTAATCGTGGATCGTCCGGCTCAACCTCCGGCGCAGGAAACTGGAGATGTTGTCGAAGATGAAGACGACCAGCAGGATCAAAAGCACCATGTAGAAGACGTTGGCCCAGTTGGAGTTGGTGCGCATGGCTTCCCACAGTTTCAGGCCGATGCCGCCGGCGCCGACGGCGCCGATGATGGTGGCGCCTCTGGTGTTGGATTCCCACTGGTAGAGCGTCTGGCTGATGAAGATCGGGATCACCTCGGGCATCACGCCGTAGCGCTGCACCAACAGGCCGTTGGCGCCGGTCGAAAGCACGCCCTCGCGTGGCTTGTCGTCGATGTTCTCAAGCGCCTCCGAGTAGGTTTTGCCGAGCGTGCCGATCTCGGTGAAGAAGATCGCGGCGCTTCCCGCCAGCGGGCCGGGGCCGAAGGCGCGCGTGAAGAACAGCGCCCAGATCAACATGTCGACCGAGCGCATGAAGTCGAAGAAGCGCTTGAGCACCTGGCTCAGCACGCCGCTCGGCGTGATGTTGCGCGCGGCGAAGAAGGCGAGCGGAAAGGCGACGATGCCGCCGAGCAGCGTGCCGAGGAACGCCATGACGATGGTCTGCAAAAGCTTCGTCCAGACGTCGCCGTGCTGCCACTGGGCATTGTTCCAGATGTTGTCGGCGGCGAGCGCGAGGTTCGATGTGCCCGGCTTGAGTTCAGGGCCCGACATGATCAGCGAGATCACCTCGCCCGCCGGCTTGCCGAAGAAGGGCGAGCGGGTGTCGAAAACGAAGTTTGCCCAGCCGAGGAAGCGCTTGCGCACCTTGACGCGGTCGACGGTGACACGGACCTCGCCGACGAAGCCCATCTTGGCGACCACCTCGTCGTCATGCGCGGTGACCCAGTCCGGCACCGGGCCCTGGACGAGCGGCTTGCCGCTTGCCAGCGAGACGGGAACCGTCTGGCCATTGGCGGTGATCGTCGCCTGCGTCTTGTCGAAGACGACGGATTTCGCCGGCCCGTCGATCAGGATCGTAAAGGTGCCGTCCGGGTTCTTGATCACCCAATCCGGGTTCGGGTTTTCGCCCAGTGCCGAGAAGCGCGGATATTTCGGCGTGATCTGCGGCTGGTCGAGGCGGAATTCCGGCTGCAGGTCGTAGCTGATCCACTGCGTCAGGAAGAGCGGCAGGCGCTCCCAATGCGATTCCCGCAGCACCTGGGGCAGGTTGAAGAACCAGAGGACATAGACGAGGTAAAGCAGAATGCCGGTAAACAGGAGCAGCGGCGAGAAGCGCTTGTACAGCGGCCGCCGGAACACTTGCGGGTAGCGCTCTTCGATCGACAGGATCTCGTCGGCGGTCATCGAAGCCATGTCAGGCACTCATCAGGAAGGCTTGCTCGCCAACCAGTTTGCGGCGCAGCCAGGCGGAAAACTGGTCGATGATGAAGATGGTCGTGAACAGCAGCAGCACCAGCGCCAGCGTCTTGGCGCCGAAGCCGCGCGAGATGGACAGTTTCAGTTCCTCGCCGATGCCGCCGCCGCCGACGGCGCCGATGATGGTCGAGGCGCGGACGTTAATCTCGACGCGCAGCAGCGTGTAGGACATGAAATTGGGCAGCACCTGCGGTAGGTCGGCGAACCGCACCCGCTCGAACCAGTTGGCGCCGACCGCCCGCAGACCTTCCTCGGCGCGCATGTCGATGTTCTCGTTGATCTCGTAGAACAGCTTGCCGAGCGCGCCGATCGAATGCAGGCCGATGGCGATGATGGCCGCGATCGGGCCGATGGAGACGATTGCAGCGAAAAGGCCGGCGATGACGATCTCGGGAAAGGCGCGCAGCAGTTCCATGAGACGTTTGACGATGAGCCTCAGCGCCGGATGAGGCGTCAGGTTGCGCGCGGCGATGAAGGAAAACGGCACGGCGAAGGTGAAGCCGATGAAGGTCGAGACCAGCGCCACGTTCACCGTGGTCAGCATCAACTCGAAATATTCGGGGACGTAGAAATCACCCCAGACATAAACCCGCCCGAGCGGGAAATTGTATTCCTGGGTGCCGGTGTCATGCGGCGAGGCAATGTCGAACAGCGCCCGCCAGACGTCGTTCCAGTCCTTGGGGACCAACCAGCTCAGGAAATCCAGGATATGCGGCAGCCGGTCGAAGAAATGGCCGGCATTGGCTTCGTCGGCGAACCACATGCTGGCGAACATGGCAGCGAGCAGCAGGCCGATGCCGAGCACGGTATAAAGGCGACGCAGCGACGTCTGGCGTCGCCAGGCATCGGCCATCTCATGAGTGGTGCCGGAGGGGGCTGTCACGGAAAGGGTCATGATGGGAGATGCAAAAAGGGCGGTACCTCAGGTACCGCCCCTTGCGATTTCGCCGTTAGCCGCCGATGGCTGCCTTACGAGCTTCGACGATGACGTTGTAGAAGTCTGGCTTCACCGGCACATAGCCGGTAAAATCGCCGCCTTCGACGCCTTCGAAGCAAGCCTTGTCCTTGGTGGGCAGTTCGGTGAAGAAGGCAGCGAGCTTGGCGGTCATGTCCTCGCCGAGCGCCGTGCGCACGACCAGCGGGCCGTTCGGGATCAGGCCCGAGCGCCAGACTTCGACGAAGTCGTTCGGGTCGACGGCGCCCTTGGCGACGACCTTGTGGAAGGTGCCGGAGGTGAAGCCGTTCTTGAAGTCGCCGATGCCGGAGGAATCGTCCACCGCCACGTCGACCTTGCCGTCGCGCACGGCCAGGATGTTGTTCTCATGGCCGCCGTTGAACTGGGTCGAGGCGAAGAAGGTCTCGTTCGAGGCGCCGGTGTCCTTCGGAATCTGGGTCAGCGGGATCAGGTAGCCCGAGGTCGAATCCGGATCGGCATAGCCGAGCTTCTTGCCCTTGGCCGACTTGATGTCGGTGATGCCCGAGGTCTTCAGCGCCAGGCCGATCGAATAATAGCCGGTGGAGCCGTCGGTCTGCTTGGTGGTGAGGATCGGGGTAACCGCCTTCGGGTCCTTGAGATAGACGCTGGCGTAGCCGGAGGCGCCGAGTTCGGCGAAGTCGAGCGTGCCGCCAAGCAGACCCTGGATGACGCCGTCATAGTCGGCGGCCGGGAACAGCGAGACCTTCTCGAAGCCGAATTCGGCCTTCAGGTGGTCGGCCAGGCACTGGTAGTTGCGCAGGCGGTCGGATTCGTTCTCGCCGCCGAGAATGCCGACGCGGAATTCCTTCATGTCGGCCGCGTGGGCCATGCTGGTGGCCATCGCGAGCACCGAAACGGCGCTCAATACCATCTTCCTGAACATTGATGTCTCTCCTGTAAGTTCCGGCCCCGCGCCGGAGACGTTCTTGATCCTGACGATTGCCCTTGACGCGGGCGGACGATCCAGGCTGCTCGTTATCGGCCCATACGGGCTCAGTATCCCGGAAATGCGGGCTCGAGCGGTCCGGCGGATGCGGCGATTTTCTGCTTGAAGGAAACGCTGGTGGAGGTGATGGCCTCGGAAATGTCGGTGCCGCTGGCATCGGCGCCATAGACGAGGCGCACAGCCTCGCGGTCGAGCGCTTCGGGCGGTCCGTCGAAGACCACCTTGCCGGCGGCCATGCCGATGATGCGGTTGCAATAGGCGCGCGCGGTATCGAGCGTATGCAGATTGGTGACGACGGTGATGCCTTCGCGCAGGTTGATGTCCTGCAGCGAGTCCATCACCACCTTGGCGTTGAGCGGGTCGAGCGAGGCGATCGGCTCGTCGGCCAGGATCACCTTGGGCTGCTGCATCATGGCGCGCGCGATGGCGACGCGCTGCTGCTGCCCGCCCGAGAGCGTGCCGGCGGGCTGAAGCGCCGTGCGGGCGATGTCGAGCCGCTCGAGGGCGGCGACGGCTTCCGCGCATTCAGCGCGGGAAAACATGCCGAGAAGGTTGGACAGGGTCGAGCGGTGGTTCAGCTTGCCGAGCAGCACGTTGGTCAGAACGTCGAGGCGCGGCACCAGGTTGAACTGCTGGAAGATCATCGCGCAGTCGCGCTGCCAGCGCCGCAACGGCGAGCCGCGCAGCTGGGAAACTTCGGCGCCGTCAAAAAAAATCGACCCCTGGCTGGGGTCGACGAGACGATTGATCATGCGCAGAAGGGTCGATTTGCCGGCGCCCGAACGGCCGATGACGCCGACCATCTGACCCTGCGGGATCGAGATGTTGACATCGCTGACGGCAGTGTTCTTGCCAAATCGTCGGCTGACACCGCGGATTTCGAGCGTTGCAGAGGCTGCTGACATAGGCAGGTTCCAGTCCGGACCATATTGATCGTCAGCTTCTCGCCTATCGCAGCCACATGAACCTGCCGTGTCGCGAGCGTGTCAGTTTTGTTACGCTCCACAGACGCGGCGGACCCCGCCTGCGAACGGTCATGCGAGCACGAGCAGTTCCTCGAAATGCTTCATGTCGCGGAAAGCGCAGAAGGCGGGTGCCTTGATCTCGATCACAGGAGCCTGACGCTGGAAAAGCGCCAGGCAATCCTCGAACAGCGCCTGCCATGCGGCGGCCCTGTCATCGGCAAGGCGCTGAATCTGGTAGGCGAAGGTGATGTGGAAGACGTAGGTATCGTGATCGGGATGCCGGTATCCGAACGGCACCGCGAGCGCATCGCGCCATTGGCGCATGATGCGCACATCCTCATCGGTCGCCCCGGCAACGGTGAGGCCGGTCGGAACGACCTCCACCACCCTGATGTTGAAGGGGCCGGCCCCCTGGAAACCTTCGAGGCGCTTGAGATAGAGACGCGTCATGGCATCGATGCCGGTATCCAGCGGCACGTCGTGCGGCCAGTAGGGCAGCCGGCGGCGGTATTCGATAATGCCCTGGAACAACGTCATGTGCAGGCTGGAGACGGGCGTGAAGGCGAGCCGGTCGGCATCGGGCATTGCCATCATCCGATCGCGCACGGCAAGCACCACGGCCTCGGACGGCGAACCGCCGACCAGGTGGCTGACGACGGTGTTGCCCGGCTCGGTCAGGAAATTGCCCGAAGTGTCGTAACGCGTACCGAGATGCACCGGCGCGGTCGGATTGGACCCGGCAAAGAATCCGGCGAGCGAAGGTTTGATTACATCGGGCATGGCAATCTCCTTGGGGAGATGGCGTCCTGTCCGAGTCCTGTGTCAGGGATATGAAACAGACTGCCCACTGACAGGCATAATGGGCCTATCCGGCGTGCTTCTCCAGGAACGCCTCCGCCGAAAGCTCGCGAAAATCATCGAGCGAAGCGCGCAGCCTGTTATGGTCCCAATCCCACCAGGCGAGCGCCTGGTAGCGTTCGGCTGTGCGGCGGTCGAAGCGTTCGCGGATCGGCTTGGCCGGCACCCCCGCAACGATCGTGTAGGGCGCCACGTCCTTCGAAACCACCGCCCCTGCACCGACCGCGGCGCCGTCGCCGACGGTGACGCCGGGCAGGACAGTCGAGCCGTGGCCGAGCCACGTGTCATGGCCGATGGTGACGCGCTTGGCGCGGCGTTGAGCGAAGAACTCGCTTTCGTGTTCGGCGTCGTCCCAGTAGTCCGAGGCGCGGTAGGTGAAATGGTGCAGCGTCGGCCGCCAGGTCGGATGGTTGGTGGCGTTGAGGCGCACGCTTGCGGCGATGTTGGAAAACTTGCCGATCGTCGCGCACCAGACGGCGCAGTCCTGCATCATGTAGGAATAGTCGCCGAGCTCGCTTTCGGAAACGCGGCTGCGGTCGGCGATCTCGGTCCAGCGGCCAAGCGTCGAATTGTGGACCTCCGCCGTCGGATGGACCAGCGGTGTCTCGGACAATTTCCTGGTCATGCGGCGAGTTTTCCCGGTGCGAAGGCGGTGACGTCGATGACGCGGTCGGCAACCGCCTCGCGCACCTCGTGGTCATGGAAGATACCGAGCAGGGCGACGCCGGCGGCTTTCTTGGCGGCGATGAGCTCGATCACCACGTCGCGGTTGGTGGCGTCGAGCGAGGCGGTCGGTTCGTCGAGAAGCAGGATCGGGTGCCCGGTGATGAAGCCGCGCGCGATGTTGACGCGCTGCTGCTCGCCGCCGGAGAAGGTCGCCGGCGGCAACGCCCAAAGCTTTTCCGGCAGGTTGAGCCGCGCCAGCAAGGCGCGCGCCTTGCCTCTCGCCGCCTCGCGCTCCTCGCCGCGTTCCACCAGAGGCTCGGCGACGACGTCGAGCGCCGAGACACGCGGCACGGTGCGCAGGAACTGGCTGACATAGCCGATCGTTTGCCGGCGTATGGCAAGGACCGTGCGTGGGCTGGCATGAGCGAGGTCGACAAGCCCGTCCTCGTGCTTGACGATGATCTGGCCTTCGTCGACGGCGTAATTGCCGTAGAGCATCTTCAGGATCGAGCTCTTGCCGGCGCCGGACGGGCCGCCGAGCACCGTGCATTCGCCGGCCTTGATCGAGAAGGAGACGCCGGCCACGACAGGAAGCTTGATGCCGTCGCGCAGATGCATGGTGAAGCTCTTGGCGACGTCAGAAACAACGAGGGGGGTCGGCATCGTCAAACCTGCAAGATCGAGGAAACAAGCAATTGCGTGTAGGGCGCCCGCGGATCGTCGAGCACGCGGTCGGTGAGACCGCTTTCGACGACGCGGCCATCCTTCATCACCATCATGCGCTGCGACAGAAGCCGCGCCACGGCGAGGTCGTGGGTGACGACGATGGCCGCGAGGCCGAGATCGGTGACCAGTCCGCGCAAGAGGTCGAGCAGGCGCGCCTGCACCGAGACGTCGAGACCGCCCGTCGGTTCGTCCATGAACACCAGCCGCGGCCCGGTGACGAGGTTGCGGGCGATCTGCAGGCGCTGGCGCATGCCGCCCGAGAAGGCGCGCGGCTCGTCGTCGATGCGGTCCTCTTCGATCTCGACGCGCGACAGCCAGTCGACGGCGGTGGCGCGGATCTTGCCGTAGTGTCGGTCGCCGACCGCCATCAGCCGTTCGCCGACATTGGCGCCGGCCGACACGGTCATGCGCAGGCCGTCCGCCGGGTTCTGGTGGACGAAGCCCCAGTCGGTGCGCATCAGGAAGCGGCGTTCGGCCTCGCTCATCCGGTAGAGCTCGCGGAACTGGCCATCGCGCATGCGGTAGCTTGCCGTGCCGGAAGAAGGCAGCAGCCGCGTCGAGAGGCAGTTGAGCAGCGTCGTCTTTCCCGAGCCGGATTCGCCGACCACAGCCAGGACTTCGCCCGGCCACAGGTCGAACGAGACGTTGTCGCAGCCGACGCGTGAGCCATAGAATTTCGACAGCGCCGAGACGCGCAGCAACGGTTCGTCGGTCATTGCGCCGGCTCCATGTTTTCCGAGGCAGGATGGGTATCAGGGGCAAGATGGCCGCGATGGCCGTCGGCGCGCCGCTTCTCGCAATGATCGGTGTCGGAGCAGACGAACATGTGGCCGCCATGGTCGTCGAGGATGACCTCGTCGAGATAGACGTTCTCGGCCGCGCACAGCGCGCAGGGCTGGTCGAAGGTCTGGACCTCGAAGGGGTGGTCCTCGAAGTCGAGGCTGACGACATCGGTGAAGGGCGGCACGGCGTAGATGCGCTTCTCGCGGCCGGCGCCGAACAGCTGCAGGGCCGGCGAACGGTGCATCTTGGGATTGTCGAATTTCGGCGTTGGAGAAGGGTCCATGACATAGCGGCCCTCGACCTTCACCGGATAGGCGTAGGTGGTGGCGATGCGGCCGTGCTTGGCGATGTCCTCGTAGAGTTTCACATGCATGAGGCCGTATTCTTCCAGCGCATGCATCTTGCGCGTTTCGGTCTCGCGCGGTTCGAGGAAGCGCAGCGGTTCGGGAATCGGCACCTGGAAGACCAGCACCTGGCCAGCGGTCAGCGGATGCTCGGGGATGCGGTGGCGGGTCTGGATGATGGTGGCGGTGGCGGTGTCGGTGGTCACCGCGACATTGGCGACCTTCTTGAAGAAGGCGCGGATCGAGACGGCGTTGGTGGTGTCGTCGGCGCCCTGGTCGATGACCTTCAGCACATCATCGGGACCGATGATCGAGGCGGTGACCTGGACGCCGCCGGTACCCCAGCCATAGGGCATCGGCATTTCGCGCGAGGCGAACGGCACCTGGTAGCCGGGAATGGCGATGCCCTTGAGGATCGCGCGGCGGATCATCCTTTTGGTCTGTTCGTCGAGATAGGCGAAGTTGTAGGTGGCGATGTCGGTCATGATGCGACCTCAAATCCCTTGGCGTAGCGCTTCAGCCGCTCATCGAGCGTGCCGGTGTGCAGTTCGAACATGTGGTTGTCGTCGTCGTAGAAATAGATTGATCTGCCTTCGCCCTCGACGCGCGGACGCGGCGGACGCATGCCCAGCCCGAGCTTGGCGACACGCTCGGCGTAGCGGTCGAAATCGGCGTCGTCGATCTTGAAGGCGATGTGGTTGTAGCTGCGCTCGGGAAGCCTCTCGCCCTCCATGATGGCGATCCAGATGTCGCCGATCAGGAAGAATTTCTCACGCGACAGCGAGAATTGCGTGGCGTCGCTGGCATAGACCTCGCGGGCGTCGAACACGCCCTCCAAAATCTCGGTCATCCGGTCGAGGTCGCGGACGATGAAGGTCATGTGGGACAGGCCCTCGATCATTCGGCGGCCTCCCGCTCTTCCTGCGCCTTGGGGAGATTCTCGCGGGCCTCGTATTCGGCGCGCATGCGGCGCACGAGGTCGAGCTCGGCCTGGAAGTCGACATAGTGCGGCAGCTTCAGGTGCTCGACGAAGCCGGTCGCCTGGACATTGTCGGAGTGCGAGATGACGAACTCCTCGTCCTGGGCGGCGGCGACGATGTCCTCGCCGAGTTCGGAGGCGCGAAGGGCCCGATCGCACAGCGCCATGGCCATCGCCTTGCGCTCGCTCTGGCCGAAGACGAGACCATAACCTCGGGTGAATTGTGGCGGCGCCTTGGCAGAGCCCTTGAACTGGTTGACCATCTGGCATTCGGTGACCCGCACCGTGCCGAGCGGCACCGCGAAGGGGAGTTCGGGGACGTCGAGCTCCAGTTCCACCTCGCCGATGCGGATCTCGCCGACAAAGGGGTGGTTGCGGGCATAGCCGCGCTGGGTCGAATAGCCGAGCGCCAGGAGAAAGCCCTCGTCGCCGCGCGACAGCGCCTGCAGGCGGATATCGCGCGCCATCGGGAATTCCAGCGGCTCGCGGGTGATATCGCCCGGGACGTGATCCCCGGGCATTTCGCCATCCGGTTCGATCAGGCCTTCGCGGGCGAGGATCGCCGAGACGCGGGGCATGGCCTGCGCTTCCGCCTCGCGCCGCAAGGGTTCGGCGACATCGGCGCCGGCGGCAAGCTCGGGGTCGAGCAGGCGGTGCGTGTAATCGAAGGTTGGGCCAAGCAACTGGCCGCCGGGCAGGTCCTTGTAGGTCGCCGACACGCGCCGTTCGACCAGCATGGCGCCGGTATCGATCGGCTTGGTGTAGCCGAAGCGCGGCAGCGTGGTGCGATAGGCGCGAACGAGGAAGATCGCCTCGATCATGTCGCCGCGTGCCTGGACGATGGCGAGTGCCGCCAGTTCCCGGTCATAGAGCGAGCCTTCGCTCATCACCCGGTCGACGCCGAGCGCCAGCTGCTCGACGATCTGGTCGAGGCGCAACGCCGGCACCGAGCGATCGCCACGCCGGCGGTCGGCAAGCAGGCTGTGGGCGTTGGCAATGGCGGCCTCGCCGCCTTTAACCGCGACATACATTCTATGCCTCCAACATCTTGATGCGCGTGGTGCGCGGCAGGCAGGCCAGCGCTTCTGGGGAGGCGAGGATGATGTCCACGCCGCGCGGAAAACGCTTGTTGTTCTGCTTCCACTGCTCGACGAAGTGACGCGGCATCTGTGCCGGCGCGATCGTGGCCGTGGTTTCGATACCCGGGCCTTCGAGCAGCAGCGGGGTGCCCGAGGTGAGATCGGCGACCTGCAGGATCAGCGTCGTCGAGCGGTCTGGATAGTCCTGCGTGCCCTGCGAAAAACCGTCCAGCGCCATCATCTCGGCGGGCGTGGCGACAAACGCGAAATGCGCGTCGGCGGGCGTGTTGGCCAGCGGCGCGCCGGAGTGAAAGCCGAGCCAGGAGATGACCGCGGCCGAGGCGTGCAGGGCCGGGTCGAGCCACACCGGCGCGTCGTTGTCGCAAAGGGCGAGCGCGATGGCGCCCGATGTGGCCGAAAGCGGCGCCGGCGGTCGGGCGAGGGCGGGCAAGGGCTGTACGCTGCCTGGCCGCGCCATGGCGTCCATGACCGCGCGGAACACGGCCTGGGCGTTGAAGACCGGATCGGCGAAACCGCCTTCGATCGATTGTACCGCGATATCCATCAATCCTCTCCGCGAACCATGGTGAAGAAGTCCACCTTCGTGGCCGCCGTTTCCGCGCGGCGCTTCTCCTGGGCCGAGCTCAGGGCCGACCTCAAAGGCGCGATCAGCCCGGCTTCGACCTGGGCGCGCCGGGCAGGGTCCTGCCACAACGCGTCGGCGATGGCCGCCAGCTTTGCCTTCTGCCAGTCGCGGCCAAGCGCGTAGCAGTGGCCGACCTGTCCGGACGGCACGCGCACCGTGGCGCGGGTGACGGTCGCCTCGCCAACATTGAAGGGCGCGCCGCCGCCGCCGATACGGCCGCGCAACGTCACGAGCCCGGTCTCGGGACCGCGCAGCAGCTCGGCTTCCGCCGGCAGGCCGGCCTCGTTCCAGAGCCGGACGATGTCGTCGCCGCTGGATTGCGCCAGCGTCGCCATCGCGGCCTTGCGCTCGGCCTGTTCGCGGGCTTCCTGTCCTCGCATCGCTTGTCGTCCTCTTTGCCAAACTTGTCTATTGATATAGACAACTATACAAATTATACATACTACGTAGCGCGAGTCCATGACGGGTGCATGACAGGCGCGGAATGCCGGGGGCGGCACAGGCCGGGGACAATTCATGATCGGGCGGCAAGGCGTGGACAGCATCGAGAGGCGCAGCGGCGTATCGCTGTGGCGGCAGATCGCCGACAAGATCCTGCATGCGATATCGACCGGCGACTTCGCCGAGAATGCAGCGCTGCCGCCGGAAATCGCGCTGGCCGAGCGCTATGGCGTCAACCGCCACACGGTGCGCAGCGCCATTGCGGCACTGGTACAGGAGGGTGTGCTGCGCGCCGAACAGGGGCGCGGTACTTTCGTTCTGTCGCGCAAGCGGCTCTCCTATCCGATCGGCGCGCGAACGCGCTTTTCGACTGGCCTGCAAGGGCAGACGTCGGAACGGCACATCGTGCTGCTCGCTTCATCGATCGAGCCGGCCGGCCAGCGGGTCGCCGAGGGGCTGGGACTGACCCGGGGCACCGAGGTGATAAGACTGGAGACACGCGGCGAGGCCGATGGGCGGCCGATATCGCGCGCCACTGCGTGGTTCGATGCCAGGCGCTTCGCCGGCATCGACAGGGTGATGGCCGAGACCGGATCGATCACGGCGTCGCTCAGCCGCCTGGGTGTAGACGATTATCTCCGGCAATCGACCGTGCTGTCGGCCCGCCATGCCGATGCGTCCGACCTGGCCGATCTCGACCTGCAGCCGGGCGCCATCGTGCTGGTCACGGTCGCCGTCAACGTCACGCCGGACGGCCAGCCGATCCAGTTTTCGGAGTCGCGCTTTCCGGCCGAGCGGATCGAGTTGAAGCTGTCAGCGCTCTGAGCCAGCCTCATACGAGACCGTGGTTTATCTGAACTCACGCTGATATCAGACCAGCCCTGTTGCACTTACTTGTCAGCGACGGCGCATTCGAGGACCGGCTTCCCCCCACTCCGTCTCGGCTTCGCCGAGCCACCTCTCCCCCCTCCGGAGGGAGAGGAAGCGAGCTAGCTGGAGTAAGCTCGCGCCTTTCCTCTCCCCCGTCGATCGGGGGAGAGGTGTCGAGCGAAGCTCGGCGGAGTGGGGGTCGACCTACGCTGGTTGTCACCGCATGCCATGTTATGCCCCGATTTCGATGACAGCCTTGATCAGCCCGGCTTTCTCATGCGCCCAGCGGGCGAGGTCGCGCGGCGCGCCAGCGAGCGTGGTGCGGTGGGTGACGAGCTTGTCCAGCGGCACGGCGCCATTGCGGATCGAGGCGGC
This sequence comes from Mesorhizobium comanense, assembly GCF_005503535.1. Classification (GTDB taxonomy): domain Bacteria; phylum Pseudomonadota; class Alphaproteobacteria; order Rhizobiales; family Rhizobiaceae; genus Mesorhizobium; species Mesorhizobium comanense. The sequence continues at coordinate 12,243 of NZ_SCNN01000012.1, forward strand.
GACGTGGTCGAAGTCGGCGCGCAAGGCGTTGCGACTGCCGACCAGCGTCATCTCGCGTTTGTGGAATTCCGGATCGGAAAAGACGATGTCGTCCTTGACGACGCTGACCAGAACCAGCGTGCCGCCATGCGCCACATGGGCAAAGGCCGACTGCACCGACTGCGTGTTGCCGGTGGCGTCGAAGACCACGTCGAAACCTTCGCCCGCGGTGGCCTCCCTGACCAGGTCGGGCGCGGCAGCGCGCGAGCCGTCGAGGATGTTGAAACCGAGCTCAGCCGCCGCGAAGTCCAACCTTTCGCTGCTCATGTCGAGGAGTGTCACGTCGAGCCCGGCAATGCGGGCGAAGATCGCGGTGCCGAGCCCGATCGGACCGGCGCCGACGACCAGTGTGCGGGCGCCTTGATCGGCGCGGGCGCGGCGCACGGCATGCGCGCCGATGGCCAGGAACTCGACCGCCGCGGCGTCGGCCAGCGACAGGCCGTTGGCCGGGTAGAGATTGCCTGCCGGCACCAGGATCTGGTCGCACATCGCGCCGTCGCGATGCACGCCCAGCACCTCGATCCTGACGCAGCAATTGGGCTTGCCGTGCCGGCAGGCGATGCATCTGCCGCAGGCGAGGTAGGGGTTGATGATGACAGGCTCACCGATCGCGAGATCGACGCCGTCTCCGGTCCCAACGACGGTCCCCGACACTTCATGGCCCATGATGCGGGGGTAGGCGAGGAACGGATGCTTGCCTTCGAAGATGTGGTAGTCGGTGCCGCAGATGCCGACATGGCTGACCGCGACCAGCGCCCAGCCGTGGGGCGGCGACCCGGGCGCGGGGCGGTCTTCCAGGACAAGGTCGCCGGGTGAACGGCAGACGACGGCTTTCATGTTCGATCCAGTTCTGTTCATGAAATCGCCGGTCCGCATGAGGTGGCGGACGGGTGATGGATTTGAGGTGGCTACTTGCCGCCGCGCCTGCGCAAGCCATCGAAATAGACGATGACGATGATCAGCACGCCGGTGATGATGCGCTGCCAGAAGGCGTTGACGTTGAGCAGGTTGGCGCCGTTGTTGATGGTCGCCAGGATGAAGGCGCCAAGCAGCGGACCGTGCACGGAGCCGACCGCGCCGAACAGCGAGGTGCCGCCGATGACCGACGAGGCGATCGCCTGCAGTTCCCAGCCCTCGGCCTGCGTCGGGTTGCCGATGCCGATGCGCGAGGCGAGCAGCACGCCGACGAAGGCGGCGCACAGGCCCGACAGCGTGTAGGCCATGTAGATGGTGCGCTGGACATTGACGCCGGACAGGCGCGATGCCTCGGCGTTGGAGCCGACCGAAAAGAGATAGCGGCCCCAGCGGCTGTGGTGAAGGAAGACATAGGCCGGAATGCCGACCAGGATGACCATCCAGAACAGGTTGGGGACGCCGAGGAAGGAGTTGCGCGAGAATTCCTGGAATGCGTCGTTGTTGATCGAGATCGAATTGCCGTTGGTCATCAACAGGCCGATGCCGCGCAGCGAGGTCAGCGTCGCCAGTGTGATGATGAAGGGTGGCAGGCCCATCTTGACGATGCCGAAGCCGTGGAACAGGCCGATGGCGACACCGACCAGCAGCGTGAGCAGGATGGCCAGGAAGACCGGCACGCCGGCATTGATCAGCATGGCGGCAATGACGGTGGCGAAGCCCACGACCGCGCCGACGGACAGATCGATGCCGCCGGTGATGATGACGAAGGTCTGGCCGACCGCCAGGATGGCGATCATCGATCCCTGCCGCAGAAGGTTCGAGATGTTGTTGGCCGAAGCGAAGCTCGGCGTCGCCACCGACAGGATGACCCAGAGCAGCACCAGCAAAGCCAGCAAAGTCAGTCCGAACAGGGCGTTGTAATTGCGCTTCGGCTTTTCGGCGGGGATAGCCTCGATGCTCATGTCTTTCCTCCCAGCTTTTCTTGTTTCTCGGCCAGCGCCTGTGTGAGAATTTCCTCGTGGTCGGCGGTGCGGAAGCCGTGCGTGGCCACAAGCTTGCCGCGGCGGAACACATGCAGCGTGTCGGCGAGCTCATAGACCTCGGGCAGGTAGGACGAGATCAGGATGATGCCGGCGCCCTTAGACAGGAGAGTGCCGAACAGGCGGTAGATCTCGGCCTTGGTGCCAACATCGACGCCGACCGTCGGCTCGTCGAAGATGAAGAGCTTGGCGCCATGCGCCAGCCACTTGCCGATGACGATCTTCTGCTGGTTGCCGCCCGACAGGCTGGAGGCCAGTGCGTTGCGTGTCGGCGTCTTGATCCTGAGATCGGCGATCTGGCGGTCGGCCTGCGTCTTTTCCTGCGCGCCGGAGATCAGCAGATTGTTGGAGATGCGCTTGTAGATCGGCAGGTTGAGGTTGAGGCCGACAGGCAGGTTGAGGCAGAGGCCCTGATCGCGGCGGCTTTCCGGCGCCAGCGCCATGCCGAGCTTGATGGCGTCATGCTCGGAATTGACCTGGACTTCGCTGCCCTGCCACAGGATCTGGCCCGCCGATTTGCGGTGGCGGCCGTACAGTGTGGTGACGAACTCGCTGCGGCCGGCGCCGATCAGGCCATAGAGGCCGACGATCTCGCCGGCGCGAACCGTCATGGAGACATTCTCGAAGCCCTTGCCCGACAGGTTCCTGGCCTCCACGATCGCGGCGCCCGGAGTGAAGTGCTCCTTGTGGTAGACCTGCTCGATCGAACGGTTGATCATCAGCTTGACCAGTTCGGCGTCGTTGGTCTCGGCGATGTTCCTGGTGCCGACCAGCGTGCCGTCGCGCAGCACGGAGACACGGTCGGCGAGCTCGAACACTTCCTCCATGCGGTGGCTGATGTAGATGATCGTCACGCCTTCGCTCTTGAGCCGGCGGATCAGGGTGAAGAGCTGGTCGGCCTCCTTGCGGGTAAGGTAGGCCGTCGGCTCGTCGAAGATCAGGAATTTGGTACCGCGCACGGTGGCGCGGGCGGCGGCGATCAACTGCTGCTGGCCGATGGTGAGGTCGCCGAGCACGACATGGGCGGGCAGGTCGAAGCCGAGATCGTCGATGATCTTCTGCGCCTGCCTGACCATGGCGCGCTGCTGCAGGATGCCGAAGCGCGCAGTCTCCTCGCCCAGGAACATGTTGGCGGCGACCGTCAGGTGACGGCACAGCACGACCTCCTGGTGAACGGCGTTGATGCCAAGCGCCATCGCCTCATGCGGGGTCGCAAGCGCGGCGGGCCTGCCTTCCCAGACAACCTCGCCCGAGGTCCGCGGCATGACGCCGGTCAGGAGTTTTATGAGGGTGGATTTGCCGGCGCCGTTCTCGCCGACGATGGCGTGGATCTCGCCGGCCCTGAAGGCCAGCGTCACTGGTTTCAGCGCATGGGTGCCGGGATATTTCTTCTCCAGGCCGCGCAGTTCGAGGATCGTCCGGCCGGGCTCCAGCACGGGGGCGGGATGCAGGTCTTGCGCCGTCGATGTCATGACAATCCTCCCAGATTGATCTCCCGGCTTGGCTCCCACGAGTTGGCCACGACTTGGCACCAAGACGAGGCTTTCGAGGCGCCTGCCGGCAGCCTAGTCCAGACCGCCGGATTTCCAAGCGATATGATGTTTCCGGGGCACGCGGCCCCGGAAACCGTGCGACGCGACGATGCTCAGTTGAGCTTCGGGTTGAGCAAGGCGTCGATCTTGGGGTCCTTCATGTTGGCCTTGGTGACGAGATTGGCGCCGGTGTCGACATTGGCCTCCACCTTCTCGCCCTTCGAGGCGGCGAGCGCGGTCTTGATGCCGTCATAGCCCATCCGGTACGGATCCTGGACGACAAGGCCGGAGATGACGCCGTCATTGAGGAACTTGATCAGCTTCTCGTCGCTGTCGAAGCCGATCAGCGCGACCTTGCCGGCAAGCTTGTTCTCGGCGACCGCCTGGCCGACGCCCTGCGCCATGATCAGGTTGGAGGCGAAGATGCCCTTCAGGTCCGGATTGGCGGTGATCAGGTCGGTGGCGATGTTGAGACCGGTGGTGGCCTGGCCGTCGGCATATTTGTCGGCGATCAGTTCGAGGCCGGGATATTTGGCCTTGAGCTCTTCCTTGAAGCCCTGGGCGCGCTGCTCGAGCGAACCGGCGCCGGGAAGGGCGGTGATGAGCGCAACCTTGCCCTCGACCTTGCCGCCATTGGCCGCGCCGATGGCCGCTGCGAGACCGTCCGCCGCGACGCGGCCGCCCTGGACGTTGTCGGTGGTCAGGAACGAGGTGAAGGCCTTGGAGTCGGCGCTGGAGTCGATGCCGATGATCTTGACCTTGGCCGCGGCTTCGTCGATCGGCTTGCCGAGCGCCTTGGCTTCGGTCGGCGCGATGACGACGGCGGCCGGATTGCCGGCGACGGCGTTCTCGAGGATGGAGATCTGGCCGTTGACATCGGTTTCAGCCTGGGCGCCGAGCTCCGGCACGTTGACGCCGAGATCCTTGCCGGCCTTGCGGGCGCCGGCCAGAACGATCTGCCAGTAGAAGGACGTGGTGTCCTTGACGATGATCGGGATCGTCACATCCGCCGCCGATACCGGTGCGGTGTGCATGACGCCGGTGAGCATAGAGGCAGCCGCGAGTGCCATGACGGCGCGGCGGTTGAGAATGCTGGTCACGAATTTCATTAGGATCCTCCCTAAGTCGCCCTGTGAACGTTACGGAAGCTCTGTCCGGTCAGGCGCGGCCCAAACAGAACTTTATCAATAAAAAACATTTACCGTATTTTGATAGTGCATCGGCCTAACCGATGCAAGCGGTGTTTCGGGCCACTCCTCTCGAGGCCTCACGGGTCCGCGGCGCTGCTCCTCCCTTGCCCGTGGCCAACACTTCCGTTCCGTTCGACAAGATAATGGAATGTTAATTCCACCAATTAGTCAATATGGAATGTTCATTCTTTTTTTGGATCGCGCTTTTGTGAAGCCGATCTCCGCCTCACCCCAATTCCTGCTCCACCGTGAAGGGACGATATCTGGCGTACTCCGTCGCCGGTATGTCTATGTCGAGCAATTCCAGGTTACGTGTCAGGTTCGCCAGTTTTGCGGTGCCGGTCAGGACGGTGGCGACGGCAGGCTCGCGCAAGGGGAACTTGAATGCGGCGGCGGCCAGGGGATAGCCGCCTTCGCCGGCGATCTTCTCCATCGCGTCGACCCGGTCGAGCATGTCACGGCTGGCGGGCTGGTAATCGAAATGCGCGCCTTGGACCGGGCCTGTCGCCAGGATGCCGGAGTTGAAGACGCCGCCAATGACCAGCGAGGTCTGCCGCTCCCGGCAAAGCGGCAGCAGTTCGGCTTCGGCGCTGCGGTCGAGCAGGGAATAGCGGCTGGCGAGCAGGATACAGTCGAGCGGCGCGCGGCGCATCACGTCGAGGCAGATCCGGACCTCGTTGACGCCCAGCCCGTAGGCGGAGATCGTGCCGGCGCGCTTCAGCTCCTCGAGCGCCTTGAGGCCGCCATCCATCAACTGGCGAAAGTGCAGCTTGGTCTTCTCGACGCCATGTGTGTAGGCGCCGATATCGTGGACGTAGAGGATATCGATCCGGTTCAGGCCGAGCCGCGCATAGCTGAACTCGACCGAGCGCATGATGCCATCATAGGAATAGTCGTAATCGAGCGTGAAGGGCAGCGGATCGACATAGGAATGGTCAGGCACCTGGTCTTCCGGCACCGGGCGGAACAGGCGTCCGACCTTGGTCGACAGCACGTAGGATGAGCGCGGCTTGTAGCGCAGGAAATCGCCGAAGCGCCGCTCCGACAGGCCAAAGCCGTAGAACGGAGCGGTGTCGAAGTAGCGCAAGCCAGCATCCCAGGCGCCCTGCAGCGTCTCCATCGCCGCCTCGCGCGGACAGGCCCGGTAGAGGCCGCCGATCGCGGCGCCGCCGAAACTGACTTCGGTGACTTCGAGCGCCGTCTGGCCGATGCGGCGTTTTTCCATGCAAAGCCTCCCCGTTGCCAGCCGCTTTCCGGCCGGGCCTTTCTACCAGATATCAGTTGTATTTAGAGCGTCGCGCCGAGATGCCAGGGCACGAACTCGTTGTCGCCGTAGCCAAAGTCCTCGCTCTTGGTCTTGCGGCCGGAAGCCGTCTCGACGATCAGTTCGAAAATCTCGCGGCCCATGCCGGCGATGGTCTTTTCGCCCGAGGCGATGACGCCGCAATTGACGTCCATGTCTTCTTCCATCTGGTGGTACATGGTCGAGTTGGTGGCGACCTTGATCGAAGGCGTCGGCCGGCAGCCGAAACAGGAGCCGCGGCCGGTGGTGAAAACGATGACATTGGCGCCGCCGGCGACCTGGCCGGTGGCCGAGACCGGGTCGTAGCCGGGCGTGTCCATGAACACCAGTCCGTTGCCGGTGACTTTCTCGGCATAGCCGAACACACCGTTGAGCGGGGTCTGGCCACCCTTGGCCACGGCGCCCAGCGACTTTTCGAGGATGGTGGTCAGCCCGCCGCGCTTGTTGCCCGGTGAGGGGTTGTTGTCGATGGAGGCGCCGTGCTTGGCGACATGATCCTCCCACCATTTCACATAGCCATCGAGCTTCTTGGCGATTTCGGGCGTCGCCGCGCGATAGGCGAGCAGGTGCTCGGCACCGTAGATTTCAGTCGTCTCGGAAAGGATGCCGATGCCGCCGACGCCGGCCAGGATGTCGACCGCCGCGCCGAGTGCAGGATTGGCGGTGATGCCCGACATGCCGTCGGAGCCGCCGCACTGCAGGCCGACGACGATTTCGCTGACCGGGATCGGTTCGCGCTTCAACTGGCCGACCTCCTCGGCGATCTCGGCCAGCACGCCCATCGCCTTCTCGACCGATTTGCGCGAGCCGCCGGCGTCCTGGATGTTGAAGTGGCGTTTGCCGGCGGCGGCACCCTTCTGGCCGTAGAGGGTGAGCTGGTTGACCTCGCAGCCGAGGCCGACCATCAGCACGCCGCCGAAATTCGGATGGCGGGCGTAGCCAGCCAGCGTGCGATGCAGCACCATCATGCCGTCGCCGGTGCCGCTCATGCCGCAGCCCTGGCCGTGGACGATCGGCACGAAGCCGTCGATACCGGGATATTTGGGCAGCAGGGTCCGGTTGGCCGTGTCGGCGATGGAATGGCAGACGGTGGCCGAACAGTTGACGCTGGCGATGATGCCGATGAAGTTGCGCGTGCCGGCTCGGCCGTCGGCGCGGCGATAGCCCATGAAGGTGCGGGCGCGATCGGCCTCGGTCGCGTGCTCGGCTTCGCTCGGCGGCACCACCGGCAGGCGGCCGGCCTCGAAGACCAGATTGTGCGAGTGGACATGCTCGCCGGGCGCGATGTCCTGCGTGGCGCGGCCGATCGCCTGGGCGTACTTCACCACGGCTTCACCCGCGGCGATCGGCTTGATCGCCACCTTGTGGCCGGGCTCGATGACCGCCGTGGCGGTGGCGCCGCCCGGCAGCGCGGTGCCGGTCTCGACGCGGCCGTTGGCGACGGCGACATTGTCGGCGGGGGACAGGAGGATGGTGTTGGAGGCGTTCACGGGCGTTTCCTGGGTGATCCTGGGATGCGCGCGGATTGACACGCGCCTGTTAAGAGTTAATGTCTTTTATCGTGAAAAAACATTTTTGCGTCAATTGTTTTTTCGCAGGCGGTTGCGCGTGCTCCCGGGCATGACGGCGCTGCTGACAACGAACCAGGCCGGCGAAAGCGATTCCTGCTTCTCAGGGGCATGGGAACGTCATATTGCGCTTCGAGCCGGCCGCCGCAAGCGCCGGCATGGATGGGGCAGGGGATGTCGAAGAGCAACAACGTCTACAAGGATGCCTACAACAGGTGCCTCAGGCTGCTTGACGAGACGCGCAGCCTGCCATCCGAACCGGAACTGGGCGCGCTGCTCGGCGTCAGCCGCACGACGGTGCGCAGCATCCTGGCGCGCATGGAGGAGACCGGGCTCATCGCCTGGAACAAGCGCGCCAAGACGGTGCTGCGCGATCCGCATCCCGACGACTTCTTCCCCGAGGAAGAGACCGATACGCTGGCCGAAATCATCGAGCGGTCCTTCATGCGGCGGCTGCTCGCAGGTGGCGCGGAGGCCGGCATGCAGATCAACGAGCTCGAACTGGCGCGCGAGATCGGCGTCGGCACCACCAGCGTGCGCGAATTCCTGATCCGGTTCTCCCGCTTCGGCCTGATCGAGAAACGCCGCAACAGTCATTGGGTGCTGAAGGGCTTTACCCGGGCCTTCGCGCTCGAACTCACCGAGATCCGCGAGATGTTCGAGCTGCGCTCGGCGGCTGCCTTTGCGGCCCTGCCGCAGGACAGCCCGGTCTGGGCCGATCTCGACCGGCTTGAGGATGAGCATCGCCAGCTGGCCCGCGACATCGCCACGCGCTTCAACGAGTTTTCCGAGCTGGACGAGCGCTTCCACAGGCTCATCCATCGTGCCTCGCACAACCGCTTCATCGTCGATTTCTACGACGTCATCGCCATGATCTTCCATTACCACTACCAATGGAACAAGGCGCAGGAGCGCCAGCGTAACGAAGTCGCGGTCGGCGAGCATCTTGCCTATATCGAGGCGCTCAGGTCGCGCGACCTCGGCAAGGTAGATGCCGCCTGCCGCAAGCATTTGAAGTCGGCGCGCCAGACGCTGCTGACCTCGATCCCGGAGAGCAGGCAGCCGGCGCGCGCCTGATCGCGCCGCGTTGCCGCAGCATCGATTTGGCGATTTTCCGCCTCCCTTTCGCGTGATAAGTATCGCGCCAGTAGCTTGAAGAGGCCGATCGTTTGAAAAGCCGGGGGAGACGCTGGAGCATGCCGGCCGCACTTGTCGCGGCCTATTTGCTGTTGCTCCAGTCGACCCTTGGCGCCTTCGCCTTCGGCGTGCCGAACGCGGCGCAGCTCGATGCTTTCGGCAACGTCATCTGCACTCACGACGGCGCCACCCAGCTTCCGGACGGCGACCAGCATCCCTCGCATCCGCCGGCCTGCTGCACGCTTGGCTGCAGCATGTTTTCATCGGCCTTCGCGCCGCCACCCGATGCCGGGATCGCGCTGGGCAATTTTTCCTTCCAGACGGTCGCCTTCGTCTTTCCGGCGAGCATCCATCTCGGCTTCGCGCGCGAACGTTCGCCGTCGAACCCGCGCGCGCCGCCGCTCGCGGCCTGAGCCGGCGCGCCCGGCGGACCCTTTTACGGGCGCACCCATCCAAAGATCAAAACGTCTCGCGGCCGGCGACGGCGCGATCGTCATTTCATGGAGCAACCATGTCTCATTCTTCCTCTATGGCGGCACGCAATATGTTCGGCCGTTTTCTGTCCCGCTTTCAGCACCTCGGCGCTTTCGCGCTGGCCCTTGCCCTGGCATTCGTCGGCGTCCACTCGGTCACCGCGCATGAGTTCAAGGTCGGTGATCTCGAGATCGAGCATCCCTGGTCGCGCGCCACGCCTGTCGGCGCCAAGGTGGCCGGCGGCTATTTCACCATCATCAACAAGGGCAGTTCGCCGGACCGGCTGCTGTCGATTTCCTCCGATGTTTCGGAGAAGGCCGAGCTGCACCAGATGGGCGTCAAGGATGGCGTCATGACCATGCGGCCGGTCGAGGGCGGCCTGGACATTCCCGCCGGCGGCAAGGTGGCGCTGGCGCCCGGCAGCTATCACCTGATGTTCATCGGGCTGAAGCGGCAGCCCAAGCAAGGCGAAAAATTCGCGGCCACGCTGACCTTCGAGAAGGCCGGCACAGTCAATGTCGAATTCGCCGTCGAAGGCATGGGTGAGACGGGCGGCATGGACATGGATCACGCCAACTGATCGCGCCAGCCCGCAATTTTTGAAATCAGAGGGACCATCATGAACAAGTATCTTTTGACGGCCGGCGCGCTTCTCGTGCTGGGGACCAATGCCGCCTTTGCGCATATCACGCTCGAAACCCAGGAAGCGGCGGTCGGCTCGACCTACAAAGCGGTGCTGCGCGTGCCGCACGGCTGCGACGGCAAGGCGACGACCGCCGTGCGCGTGCAGATCCCGGAAGGGGTGATCGCGGTGAAGCCGATGCCGAAGCCGGGCTGGACGCTGCAGACCAAGAAGGGCAAATATGAAAAGTCCTACCAGCTTTACGGCCAGGCGGTGACCGATGGGGTCAAGGAGGTCGACTGGAGCGGCGGCAATCTGCCGGATGAGTTCTACGACGAGTTCGTCTTCCGGGCGACGCTGACGGCGGACCTGCCCGTCGGCCAGAAGCTCTACTTCCCGGTGGTGCAGGAATGCGGCGATGCGGCCGAGCGCTGGATCGAGATTCCCGCGGCCGGACAGGATGAAGACGCGCTGGAGACGCCTGCGCCCGGCATCAAGCTGACGCCCAAGAAATGATCTTCCGGCGGCGCGCCCGCTGCGAACGGCGCGCCGCCAGTTCTCCGGCGATGACATGAACGCGATGCTCGAATTCAACAAGGCCTTCATGGCCCGCAGACGCCGCGGTTGGGCCGCAGGCGGGTTGCTGGCCATGATCATGGGGCTGATGGTCATGGCCTCGACAGGCCACGCCCTTGCCCATGCGGCGCTGATCAAGACCGATCCGGCCGACGGTGCCGTCCTGGCGCAGGCGCCGGCGCAGTTTTCATTGACCTTCAGCGAACCTGTCTCGCCGCTGGTGCTGACCTTGGTGAAGCCCGACGGGACACCTGTCGCCCTGACCAGTTTCCGCCTCAGCGACCAGACCGTCGAGATCGACAACCGCCAGGCGCTCAAATCCGGCACGCATGTGTTGAGCTGGCGCGTCATTTCCGCCGACGGCCATCCGGTCGGCGGCTCCTTGCTGTTTTCGATCGGTGCGCCAAGCGAGCCGCCCGCCGTATCCGAAGCGGTCGACTGGCCGCTCCGCTCGGCGATCTGGATCGGCAAGATCCTTCTCTACACGGGGCTTTTCCTCGGTATAGGCGGTGCCTTTGCGCTTGCCTGGCTGGCGGGGAATGGCCGTGACGGCCAGCGCTTCGTGATCGCCGCCATCTTGTGCGGGCTGGCGGCGGCGCCAATGTCGTTGGGTTTCCAGGGATTGGATGCGCTTGGAGCTCCGCTGTCCCATCTGGCGCAGCCGGTGGTCTGGCGGACCGGCCTTGGCACCAGCTTCGGCTGGACGGTGCTCGCCGCCCTGATCGCCTTCGGGCTCGGCCTGCTGTCGCTGGCCGGACCGCGTGCCCTGGCCAGGACGTTTGCGCTCGCCGCCATGGCCGGCGTGGGCGCGGCACTTGCCGCCAGCGGCCATGCCAGCGCGGCCGAGCCGCAATGGCTGACGCGACCGATGGTGTTCCTGCACGGCGTCGGTATCGCCTTCTGGGCCGGTGCCCTGGCGCCGCTCGGCCTGGCGCTGAAACGTCAAGCAGCCGGCGCCGTTGCCTTCCTGCACCGCTTCTCCTTGGCGATCCTGCCTGTCGTGGCGGTGCTTGCCGCGGCCGGCATCGTACTGGCGGTCATCCAGGTGCAGACGCCTTCGGCGCTTGTCGGCACGGCCTATGGCCGGCTGCTGCTGATCAAGCTCGCGCTGCTGGTCTTCCTGTTCACGCTGGCCGCCGTTAATCGCTGGAGGCTCACGGCCTCGGCCGAGGCGGGCGCGACCGAGGTGCAGCGCAGGCTCACGCGTTCGATATCCGTCGAGGTGCTGATCGTGCTGGCGATCTTCGGCATTGCCGCGGGCTGGCGCTTCACGCCGCCGCCACGTGCGCTGGCGATCGCTGCCGCGCAGCCGGTTTCGGTCCACATCCATGCGCTGCAGGCGATGGCCGATCTCAGCATCACGCCCGGCCATGCCGGGCCGGTCGCCGCCTCGATGATCATCATGACCGGGGATTTCGGGCCGCTCGACGCCAAGGAGGTGACGCTGGTGCTGTCGAAGCCCGATTCCGGCATCGAGCCGATGAAGCGGGCGGCGACGAAGCCGGGCGACGGAACATGGCGCGTCGACAACCTCGTCATTCCCGTGCCCGGGCGGTGGACGGTGCGCATCGACATCCTGGTTTCGGACTTCCAGATCGTGAAGATCGAAGCGCCCGTGGACATCAGGCCGTGATGGTCTATATGGCCGCTTGCGAAGCGAGGCGGTTGACGTGGCGCTGAACGCTCGTCAATCATCCGACAAATCGCGAGCTCCACAACAAAATCCGGAAGCAGGGAAGAAACGATGGAAAAAGCCGAAATCGGCCTGATCGGCCTTGGCACGATGGGCTCCAATCTGGCGCTCAACATCGCCGAGCACGGGCACCGCATCGCCGTCTTCAACCGCAGCAGGGCGCGTACGGACGCCTTTGTCGAAAATGCCGGTGCCCTGAAGGACATGGTTGTCCCCTGCTACAGCCTCGAAGAGCTTGCCGCCGCGATCCGGCCGCCGCGCCCGATCATCATCATGGTGCTGGCCGGCAAGCCGGTCGACGAGCAGATCGAAGCGCTGCGCGGCGTCCTGTCCAACAACGACATCGTCATCGATGCCGGCAACGCCAATTTCCGCGATACGATGCGGCGCTTCTCGGAGCTTTCCGGCTCCGGCCTGACCTTCATCGGCATGGGCGTGTCCGGAGGCGAGGAAGGCGCGCGCCACGGGCCGTCGATCATGGTCGGCGGCACCGAAGACAGCTGGAAGCGTGTCGAGAAGGTGCTGACCGCCATCTCCGCCAAGTTCAAGGACGAGCCCTGCGCGGCGTGGCTCGGGCATGACGGCGCCGGCCATTTCGTCAAGACCATCCATAACGGCATCGAATATGCCGACATGCAGATGATCGCCGAGATCTACGGCATCCTGCGGGACGGCCTTGGCATGGGGCCGAAGGAGATCGGCAAGGTCTTCGACACCTGGAACAAGGGTAGGCTGAACTCCTACCTGATCGAGATCACCGCCAAGGTTCTGGCCGCCGACGATCCGAAGACCGGCAAGCCCGTGGTCGACATCATCCTCGACCGCGCCGGCCAGAAAGGCACCGGCAAATGGTCTGTCATCGAGGCGCAGCAGCTCGGCATTCCTGCGACCGCCATCGAAGCGGCGGTCGCCGCGCGCGTGCTGTCGTCGATCAAGGACGAGCGGCAGGCTGCCGAGAAGGCGTACGGCAACATCGCCGTCGAGAAGATTTCGGGCGACAGGGCGGCGCTGCTGAAAGATCTCGAACTGGCGCTGTTTGCCGGCAAGATCGCGGCTTACGCGCAGGGTTTCGCGGTGATGAGCGGCGCTTCGAAGGAGTTCAACTGGAGCCTGCCCATGCCGACGATCGCCAAGATATGGCGCGCGGGCTGCATCATCCGCTCGCAGATGCTGGATACGATGGCCGAGGCCTTCAGCAGCGGCGGCGCCTCGACCAATCTCCTGATGGCGCCGGCGTTCATCAGCCTGATGCAGGAGGCACATCCGTCGCTGCGGCGCATCGTGGCGAGGGCTTCCGAAGCCGGTTCGCCGGTGCCGGCGCTGTCTTCCGCGCTCGCCTATTTCGACAGCTACCGCCAGGGCCGCGGCACCTCGAACCTCATCCAGGCGCAGCGCGATTTCTTCGGCGCGCACGGCTTCGAGCGCATCGGCGAGCAGGGGGCGTTCCACGGACCGTGGGGCAGCGGCGCGGGTCACTAGAGCGGTTCAGCGTTTTACGGAAACGCCGAACCGCTCTAAACCTTTGTTTTTACGCAATTCCGGACGGAAAACCGCTACGCACTTTTCCTGGATTGCTCTAGCCCCGATAGGGCAGAACCTCTCCCGGCTTGCTCAGTGACTGCAGCGAGCCGGGCTCCGCGCCGCCCACCCAACCCAGCACCGCACGGGCGAGTTCGGAGCCGGCCAGGCGAAAACTCTCGTTGACGACGAGCAGTTCCCGCCGGAACAGATGCAGGAATTCCGACGATTGTTTCGACACCACGTCGACATCGCGGCCGAGCTTCAGGCCGGCATCCTCGATGCCGGCCACGATGGCAAGCGTGGACGCGGCGGCGCTGCTGACGAAACCGTCCGGCCGGTCGCTGCGTCGCATCAGCTGCGCGGTTCGCATCCGGATCTGCTCGATGGATTGGTCGATGGTGACGGTGTTGAATGGCACCTCGCTGGCGCCGACCTCGCTCAAGGCGTCGGTAAAACCGTTGACGGTGTGGCCATGATAAGTCAGCCCGATGGGCGGCGCCAGCAAGGCAAGCCGGCGTCGGCCGATGCCGGCCAAATAGCGCACAGCTTCGCTGGCGAAGGCATAATTGTCGAAGTCGTGATAGGGATGCACCAGGCCCATGTCGGTGCGGCCGTGGGTGGCAAAAGGAACGCCGTGCTCCAGCAGGTAACGGGCGCGCGGATCGTTGGGCTGCGTGCGTGAGATGATGATGCCGTCGGCCGAACCCGTTTCCACCAGATAGCGAACCGGGTCGAGCGGATCCTGCGAGCGCGAGTAGGGCGTGACGATCAGGTGGTAAGGCGTGTCGGCAATCACGGCGGTAACGCCATAGATGATGTCCGAGACGAAGCTCATCAGCTCGTGCTCGGTGTTGAGCACCAGGCTGATGACATTGGTCTTGCCGGTCCTGAGACGGACGCCGGCGCGGTTGGGCCGATAGCCGATCTGCTTGGCGACGAGCTGGACGCGGCGCTTGGTCTCGGCGCCGATCTCGGGCGCATCCTTGAGGGCGCGCGAGACCGTGGTGACGCCGAGCCCGGTCATGAAGGCAAGCGTCTTCAACGTCGGCCGCTCCCGCGCCGACCTTTCATCGTCCATTTCAGTGCGCTGTCTGTTCATTGGTCCCGCCCGTCAGGCGCATAGCAGCCACAGGCCGGGTCGGCAATCGCCGCACTCCGCAACATGATGTGATTTCAGGCCCGGTGCCGGGCCAATATACTGAAACGTTACAGGTTGCCAATACCGCGATATCGCCCTGCCATATCGCCAGGGGAGGCGGTCGCCGAATTCCCTCAGGAATTCAAGGCGAAGTGCCGTTTTACAATTGCCTTGCCGGCTTTTGTTAGCAGATCGCTATTTTGCAGTGCGACGAAGGCGTGTTGCGGCGCAATACGGAAGGTTGGGTATGTGAATTTATTCGCGCCTCGAAAAAATCTGAATGCATCGAAGCGCCCGGGGTTGCACCATCGGCGCAATTGCCGTATCGAAAATCTGTAACGTTTCAGATTTCTGGGAGGAAGCCGAAATGCGATACAAAGTCCTGACCGCCGCCTTTGCCGCGACGGTTGCGCTCAACGTTGCCGGGCCCGCGGCCGCGACCGATCTCGAAGTCACCCACTGGTGGACCTCAGGCGGCGAAGCGGCAGCGGTCGCCGAACTTGCCAAGGCATTCGACGCGACGGGCAACCACTGGGTGGACGGCGCCATTGCCGGATCCGGCGGCACGGCAAGGCCAATCATGATCAGCCGCATCACTGGCGGCGACCCGATGGGCGCCACTCAGTTCAATCATGGCCGGCAGGCCGAGGAACTGGTGCAGGCGGGCCTGATGCGCGACCTCACCGACGTCGCCACCAAGGGCAAATGGACGGAGGTCGTGCGGCCGAAGAGCCTGCTCGACAGCTGTACCATCGGCGGCAAGATCTATTGCGTGCCGGTCAACATCCATTCCTGGCAGTGGCTGTGGCTGTCGAACGAAGCCTTCCAGAAGGCCGGCGTCCCCCTGCCGAAGGACTGGAACGAATTCGTCGCCGCGGCTCCGGCGCTGGAGAAGGCGGGAATCGTTCCGCTGGCGGTGGGCGGCCAGGCCTGGCAGTCGTCCGGCGCATTCGACGTGCTGCTTGCCGCCGTCGGTGGCACCGATACCTTCCTCAAGGTCTACAAGGACAAGGATGCGAAGTTCGCCGCCGGTCCCGAAGTCGGCAAGGTGTTCAAGGCCGCCGACGACGCGCGCAAGATGGCCAAGAACACCAATGTGCAGGACTGGAACCAGGCCACGAACATGGTCATCACCGGCAAGGCCGGCGGCCAGATCATGGGTGACTGGGCGCAGGGCGAGTTCCAGGTGGCCGGCAAGGTCGCCGGCAAGGATTACACCTGCCTTCCGGGGCTTGGCCTGAACGAAGTCATCGCCACCGGCGGCGACGCCTTCTACTTCCCGCTGCTCAAGGATGCCGACAAGTCCAAGGCGCAGGAAGTGCTGGCCGAGACCTTGCTCGATCCCAAGACCCAGGTCGCCTTCAATCTCAAGAAGGGATCGCTGCCGGTGCGCGGCGACGTCGACCTGAACTCGGCCAATGACTGCATGAAGAAAGGTCTCGCCATCCTTGCCAAGGGCGCCGTCATTCCGTGGACGGACCAGCTGCTTTCGCAGGACAGCCAGAAGCAGAAGGAGGATTTGTTCTCCGAGTTCTTCGCCAAGCCCGAGATGACGGTGGAGGAGGCGCAGAAGCGCTTCGCCGATATCATCGCCTCGGCCGATTGATATCAGGCGCCCCCGCCGGCTCCCGGCCCTCCCGTCGAGGGTCGGGGGCGTGATGTTTCTCATTGTCCCAGCCCGATTGCCGAGATGAGCAAGAGCGAACGTCCAAACCAGATATTCCGCAATCTCAACGCGAAGATCGCCTCGATCCCGATGGTGCTCACCGCGCTGGTGGTTTTCGTCGGCGGCACCGCGTGGACGGTGCTTTACTCCTTCACCAATTCGAAGCTGCTGCCGAGGCTGAATTTCGTCGGCCTCGACCAGTATTACCGGCTGTGGGCGACGCCGCGCTGGCTGGTCTCGATCGAGAACCTGCTGATCTACGGGGTGCTGTCGCTGGTGTTCTCGCTGGTGATCGGCTTTCTGCTTGCCGCGTTGCTCGACCAGAAGATCCGCTTCGAGGACACGTTCCGCACCATTTTCCTCTATCCCTTCGCGCTCTCCTTCATTGTCACCGGCCTGGTCTGGCAATGGCTGCTCAATCCCGACTTCGGCGTTCAGAGCGTGGTACGCGCCCTTGGCTGGACAAGCTTCAGCTTCGATCCGCTCTACAATTCCAGCATCGTCATCTACGGCATCCTGATCGCCGCGCTCTGGCAGGGCACGGGACTGATCATGTGCCTGATGCTGGCCGGCCTGCGCGGCATCGACGAGGACATCTGGAAGGCCGCGCGCGTCGACGGGATACCGACCTGGAAGACCTATCTGTTCATCATCATCCCGATGATGCGGCCGGTCTTCATCACCACGCTGGTGATCATCGCGTCGGGCATCGTCAAGGTCTACGACCTGGTCGTCGCCCAGACCAGCGGCGGGCCCGGCATCGCTTCCGAAGTGCCGGCCAAATACGTCTACGACTACATGTTCTTCGCCCAGAATCTCGGCCAGGGTTTCGCCGCTTCGACCATGATGCTGTTGTCGGTGATGATCGTCATCGTGCCGTGGGCCTATCTCGAATTCGGAGGCCGGAAACGTGGCTGATCATGCCGTTCCCGCCGCAACGCCGTCCGGCGTCGCCCGTGCCGACGCTTCGGGACCGAGCGGGCCGAAGCCGCGGCACGTGTTCTCGCGCCGCAACATCTTCCTCTATGGCACGCTCATCGTGGTGGCCGTCTACTACCTGCTGCCGCTCTATGTGATGGTCGTCACCTCGCTGAAGGGCATGCCGGAAATCCGCCTCGGCAACATCTTCTCGCCGCCGCTGGAGATCACCTTCGAGCCCTGGGTCAAGGCATGGTCTCAGGCCTGCACAGGTCTCAACTGCGACGGGCTTTCGCGCGGGTTCTGGAATTCGGTGCGCATCACCGTGCCGTCGGTGATCCTGTCGATCGCCATCGCCTCGGTGAACGGCTATGCGCTGGCCAACTGGCGCTTCAAGGGCGCCGATACGTTCTTCGTCATCCTGATCGTCGGCGCCTTCATTCCCTATCAGGTGATGATCTACCCGATCGTCATCATCCTGCGCGAGATCGGCCTCTATGGCAGCCTCAGCGGCCTGGTGATCGTGCACTCCATTTTCGGCATGCCGATCCTGACGCTTCTGTTCCGCAATTACTTCACCTCCATGCCGGAGGAACTGTTCCGCGCGGCGCGTGTCGACGGCGCCGGCTTCTGGGGCATCTACCTGCGCATCATGCTGCCGATGTCGCTGCCGATTTTCGTCGTCGCCGTCATCCTGCAGGTGACCGGCATCTGGAACGACTTTCTGTTCGGCGTCGTCTACACCCGCCCCGACACCTATCCGATGACGGTGCAGCTCAACAACATCGTCAATTCGGTCCAGGGCGTGAAGGAGTACAACGTCAACATGGCCGCCACCATCCTGACCGGGCTGGTGCCGCTGGTCGTCTATTTCATTTCCGGCAAATTGTTCGTGCGCGGCATTGCCGCCGGCGCGGTGAAAGGGTGATGGCGATGGCGGCGAACGGCACCAGCGTATCGATCCAGGATCTGTCGCTGAATTTCGGCGCGGTCTCGGTGCTGCAGACGCTGAACCTCGATGTCGCCGAGGGCGAATTCATCGTGCTGCTCGGCCCCTCGGGCTGCGGCAAGTCGACCTTGCTCAACTGCATCGCCGGCCTGCTCGACATTTCGGAAGGCCGCATCTTCATCAAGGGCAAGAACGTCACCTGGGAAGAGCCCAAGGACCGCGGCATCGGCATGGTGTTCCAGTCCTACGCGCTCTATCCGCAGATGACGGTGGAGAAGAACCTGTCCTTCGGCCTGCGGGTCGCCGGCGTGCCCAAGGACGAGATCACCAAACGCATCGCGAGGGCGGCCGAGATCCTGCAGATCGAGCCGTTGCTGCAACGCAAGCCGGCCGCGCTTTCCGGCGGCCAGCGCCAGCGCGTGGCGATCGGACGCGCGTTGGTGCGCGACGTCGACGTCTTCCTGTTCGACGAGCCGCTTTCCAACCTCGACGCCAAGCTGCGTTCCGAACTGCGCGTCGAGATCAAGCTCCTGCACCGCAAGCTGCAGAACACGATGATCTACGTCACGCACGACCAGATAGAGGCGATGACGCTGGCCGACCGCATCGCGGTCATGAAGGGCGGCGTCATCCAACAGCTCGATGCCCCGCAGACCATCTACAACCGGCCGGTCAACCGCTTCGTCGCCGGATTCCTCGGCTCGCCGGCGATGAATTTCGTCGAGGGGCAGCTGGAAGCGGGCGCGCCTGCACTGTTCAAGAGCGGAAGCGTGTCCATACCGCTCGACCGCTATGCTTTCGACGGCGCGGGCAGCAAAAGCGGGGCTTGCGTGTTCGGAATCCGGCCCGAGCACATCGCCTTTGGCGAGGCGGCGAACTCGATGCCCTTCGCCACCGATGCCGCCGTCGAGATCGTCGAGCCGATGGGATCCGATACGCTGGTGTGGACCAAGCTCGGCGCCCACAATTTCTCCTTCCGCGTCGAGGCGGAGAAGACGCTGCGCAATGGCGATCCGGTGCGGATCGGCTTCGATCCCGCCCGCGCCTCGCTGTTCGACAGCCAATCCGGCAACCGAATGTAGCCCCCAAGAGCCATCTTTACCCCCAGCCCTTTCAAGACCATCCCCCAAGCAGAACGGACAGAGACGATGAACTGGTCATTCCAACTCTACAGCGCCCGCAATTTCCAGCCCTGGGAGGGCGTGCTCGCCACGCTCGGCAAGCTCGGCTACACCGAGGTCGAGGGTTTTGGCGGCGTTTACGAAAATCCCAAGGCCTTCCGTGCCGAACTCGACAAGAACGGCCTTTCCATGCCGACCGGGCATTTCTCGATCGATGCGCTGGAAAATGATTTCGACGGCGTGCGCAAGATCGCCGAAACGCTTGGCATCAAGCTTCTCATCTGCCCCTACCTGATGGCCGAGGACAGACCATCGGATGCCGCCGGCTGGCGCGGTTTCGGCGAACGCCTGGCCAGGGTCGGCGACACTGCCTCGAAGGCCGGCTACGGCTTTGCCTGGCACAATCATGATTTCGAGTTCAAGGCACTCGCAGACGGTTCGGTGCCCCAGGACCATATCCTGTCCTCGGCGCCCGGCATCGGCTGGGAGATGGATGTCGCCTGGGTGATACGCGGCGGCGCCGATCCGCTCCCCTGGATCGAGAGGCACGGCAAGCGCATCGTCGCAGTGCACGTGAAGGACATGGCGAAGCCGGGCGAGGGGCTCGATGAGGACGGTTGGTCCGATGTCGGCCACGGCACGATCGACTGGGCCGGCCTGATCAAGGTATTGCGGGCCAGAAGCGCGGCGAAATACTTTGTCATGGAGCAGGACAATCCCAACGACATCGAGCGCTTCGCGCGCCGCTCGATCGCAACCGTCAAGACCTACTAGGAACAATCACAATGGCTAAGAAACTGGGTATTGGCGTCATCGGCTGCGGCAACATCTCGAAGGCGTATTTTTCGCTGGCGCCGCTGTTTCGCGGTATCGAGATGCGCGCCTGCGCCGACATCAACATGGACGCGGCCAGGGCGCGGGCGAAGGAATTCAAGCTGCGCGCCGAGACGGTCGAGGACCTGCTCAAGGCCGATGACATCGACATCATCGTCAATCTGACCATCCCGGCCGTGCACTACGAGGTGTCGAAGCAGGTGCTCGACGCCGGCAAGCACGTCTATTCGGAAAAGCCGTTCGTGCTGTCGCTCAAGGAGGGCCAGGACCTCAAGGCGCGAGCGGAAAAGAAGGGGCTGCGCATCGGCTCGGCACCCGACACCTTCCTCGGTGGCGCGCATCAGCTGGTGCGGGAACTGATCGACGAGGGCAAGCTCGGCAAGATCACCAGCGGCACCTGCCACGTCATGGGCCACGGCATGGAGCATTGGCACCCCAATCCGGACTTCTTCTTCCAGCCGGGGGCCGGGCCGGTGCTCGATATCGGGCCGTACTACATCACCAACCTGATCCAGCTGATCGGGCCGGTGAAACAGGTCGCGGCCTTCGCGACGACCCCGGCCAAGGAACGCACCATCACCTCGAAGCCCCGCGCGGGCGAGAAGATCCCGGTCAATACGCCGACGACCATCCATGGACTGCTGGAGTTCGAGAACGGCGCGGTGGTGACGCTGAATACGAGCTGGGACGTCTGGGCGCACGGACATGCGCCGATGGAACTCTATGGCGAGGCGGGCACGGTGTTCGTTCCCGATCCGAACTTCTTCGGCGGCGACGTGCGCTTCACCGAAGAGGGCAAGCCGGTCAAGAAGCTGCCGAAATGGAAGCATCCGCTTGGCGTGCCCAATGAAATGCACGGCCACGGCATGATGGCCAACTACCGCACCGCAGGGCTTGCCGACATGGCGCAGGCCATTGTCGAGGGGCGGCCGCACCGCTGTTCGATGGAACTGGCGCTGCATGCCGTCGATGTCATGACCGGCATCCTGCGTTCGGGCGAAACCGGCAAGTTCGTCGCCATGCAGACCACGTGCGAGCGGCCGGCCGCGCTCGGTGTCAAGGAAGCCAAGGATTTGCTGGCCAAGAAGAAGTAGGCTGGATTATCGATAATTTCGTTTATCCCTCTCCCCGTTTCGCCGGGGAGAGGCTAAGGGTGTGGCGCAGGGCCGGCATCGCATTCGCGATTTGCCGCCCACCTGATTCCACTTCGAGGATTTGTCCATGCCCTATGTCGCCGCCGAAAACCGCTATGAGAAAATGATCTACAACCGTTGTGGGCGCTCCGGCCTCAAACTGCCGGCGATCTCGCTCGGACTCTGGCACAATTTCGGCAACGACACGCCGCACAAGACCAAGCAGGCGATCGTGCGCCGGGCCTTCGACCTCGGCATCACGCATTTCGACCTCGCCAACAATTACGGCCCGCCGCCCGGCTCGGCCGAGACCGCGTTCGGCGAAATCCTGCGCACCGATTTCGCGGGATATCGCGACGAAATGATCATTTCGACCAAGGCCGGCTACGAAATGTGGGCCGGCCCCTACGGCGAATGGGGCGGCCGCAAATACATGCTGGCCAGCCTCGACCAGAGCCTGAAGCGGATGGGGCTCGACTATGTCGACATCTTCTATTCGCATCGCTTCGATCCGGACACGCCATTGGAAGAAACGATGGGTGCGCTCGACCATGCGGTGCGTTCGGGAAAGGCGCTTTATGCCGGCATCTCTTCCTACAATTCCCAGCGGACGCGGGAAGCCGCCGATATATTGAAGCAACTCGGCACACCCTGCATCATCCACCAGCCAAGCTATTCGATGCTGAACCGCTGGGTCGAGGAAGACGGATTGCTCGATACGCTGGAAGGGCTCGGCGTCGGCTCCATCGTGTTCTCGCCGCTGGCGCAAGGCATGCTGACCGACAAGTATCTCGGCGGCATCCCCGATGGCAGCCGGGCTTCCCAGGGAAAATCGCTGAAGACGGATTTCATCAACGATCGCACAATCGCCAACATCAAGGCCCTCGACGCGATCGCCGGCAAACGCGGCCAGACCCTGGCGCAAATGGCGCTGGCGTGGGTGCTGCGCAGGGGCAAGGTGACGTCGGCGCTGATCGGCGCGTCCAGGCCCGAGCAGGTCGAGGACTGCGTCGGCGCGTTGAAGGCGCTGGATTTCAGCGATGCCGAACTGGCCGAGATCGATACTTACGCGCGCGAATCCGACATCAATCTGTGGGCTGCTTCTGCTGAGCGCGAGGGACCGCCTAGGAAGTAAGTGCGCCGGCAAGACGGTGAACAAACGGCGGGACATGTCCCGCCGTTTTATGTGAAGGCAAAAGGCCGCGCCTCAGGGCGTTTTCGGCTTCTGGGCGGTGCCCAGGCCGGGCTTGGGCTTCTCCGGCGCGGGAGCCGGCGTCTTCATCTTCGCGTCGATCCAGCCGGTATAGTTGGCCAGCCGCGTGTAGATGCCATAGGCGTCCTTGTGGCCACAGGCGGCACTGCCGTCGGCCGGGCCTTCACCCCAACTGACGACGCCGATCTGAACCGGGCCGCCGGCGCCGGTCATGAACAGGGGCCCACCGCTGTCGCCATTGCAGGCATCGCGCACGCCGCTGGTGGTGCCGGCGCATATCATGTTGGCGGTGAGCGGATCGGTCATGTCGGCGGCGATCGCATTGGCGGCGGCATCGATGCCTTTCTCGGAATAGCGCATGCGGTGGGAGAGATCGCCGAGAGCCTCCTTCAGATCATGTGCGTAGATGGCCTTGATGCCGCTGTTGCAGGCGCTGTTGGGATGCAGATCGAGGTCGGCGACCATCAGCGTGGTCGGGAACGTGCCGTCCTGCATCTTGCCCCAGCCGGTAACCGTGGTCTTGCCCGTGTCGGGCGTCTTATCGCGGGTGAGCTTGATGGTGGGCGCATCCGCCGGTTCGGCGAGCCGGAGCAGGCCGAGGTCGTTGTCGAGCGTCTGTTCGCTATAGCCTTCGTTGACGATGACCTCGATGACCTTGTGGCGCTTGCCTTCGCTGAGATCCGTGGCGCCGGTCAGCACGGTGACCGAATTCGCAGAGATCGGCTTGCCCTTGTCGTGGAGGCAGTGCGCCGCCGTCAGCACCCATTGCGGCGCGATCAGGCTGCCGCCGCAGAATTGCGCATTGGCTTGGGAGGCCGGGTTCTCGTCGAGCCTGGCGGTGGTGAGCAGCGCGACCTGGAACGGATAGGCGCCCTTCTCGGCCTGGTTGCCGCCATAGACGCGATCGGCGCCATCGGGGTTCTCCGCGGCCGCCTTGGCCCTGGCATCGTTGACCCGCTGCATCGGCGAGATCGCGGCTTCCGGCCTCACCGTGCCGTCCTCGGCCCGGCTGATACTGATTGAAGTAACGATGGCGGCGATGCCAAGCAGCGAAGCGGCAACGACCGGCCCGAACCGATTTGTTATCTGCACCCGAACCTCCTGAGACAATTCTCCCGCGCGGGCTCGGCGTCGGGCATTGCGCAAGGAGGCGACGTCGGCTCAAGTGAACCGGATGCGCGCCGCCAACCGGCGCGATCGGTCACAAAACCGAATCCCACTTTTGCTAACCGTGCCCGCGAGCAAAACCCGCACAAAACCCTATAGCCCCCCACGGGCTACGTGGAAGCGATTTGTCATTGCCAATCTTGGATTATTTTAGGCAGTATAGAGCGGCAGAATTTTTTTGGCGGGGGCCTTGAAAATGACAGCCTAGAACAACGCTCGGGGGGAAGGCCGGTGAGTAAACTCATTTTTCGGCATCACCACGATCTCGACAATATTTCTGTATTTTGATCCAGTCCTTGCTGACTTTTGGGAGAGTCTCACCATGACAAAACTGACAAACACCATCATTGCGTCCGCATTGCTTTCCACGGCAATGTGGGCGGTCCCAGCTTTCGCCGCAGACCCTGGCTCCGCCAGTGCCGGCAATGGGGAAAGCATGCGGGACGTTACTTCGGGCGACTTCAAGCCCGGGCGGGCAAAGCCTATCGCGCCGCCGAAGCTTACCGACGAAGACAACCGCGCGGCGCCGCTCACCGACGAGGCAACGGCTGTGAAGTCCTATGGCATCATCGGGCGTTCCGCGGATGGCAAGGAAATCAAGATCGAGCCGAGCGAAGCGCTGCGCGATCTGATCATCAAGCAGCTGAACGCTCCGGCCGACGGCCCGGAAGGAACGCAGCGCAAGACGGAAGATCCGGACCTTGGCGAGGGCGAAGCCGGGCGCCAGGTTTTCGGCACCGACGATCGCGTGCAGGTCAAGAACACCAAGACCTATCCGTTCTCGGCCATCGGCTACCTCGAAGCCAAGTCGCCGAAGACCGGCAGCTATGGCAGCTGCTCGGCAACGCTGATCGGCCCGCGCACCGTGCTCACCGCGGCGCACTGCCTCTACAGCCATGAGGACAAGGACTGGCTGGCCGACTACCTGTTCGTGCCGGGCCTCAACGGCAGCACGGCCGACGATGCTCCGTTCGGCGCCTTCAGCTATGAGAGCGCCTATGTGCTGCAGGGGTTCATCGACAATTATCAGGGCTATTACGGCTCGGTCATCCCCTGGGATCTCGGCATCATCACGCTGAAGCAGGATGTCGGCACCAACCTCGGCTGGCTGGGCTACGCCAATTATGACGATCTCGGCGACTTCACCGCCAATCTCGTCGGCTACCCCGGCGACAAGCCGATGGGCACGATGTGGAAGGCCAGCTGCGAAGTGCATGCCGAAAACATCGCTCCGGAGTATTTCCAGTACGACTGCGATACGTTCCCGGGGTCGAGCGGCAGCTCGGTCTATGCCTATGACAACAATTCCAAACAGCGCATCATCACCGGCGTCAACGTGGCGGAAAGCCCCGAAGCGAATACCGCGGTGCGCCTCAACGCCGCCAACGTGCAGTGGATCAACAGCCTTTATAAATAATCCAGGCTGGGTTCGAACGGAATGCGAAGGCGGCGGGTCAATTCCGCCGCCTTTTTCATGCCGACGCTTCCTGCGCGGCTTCTCTTGCACGCGGCCAGCTCGCCGACTACGCTCGATTTGCCAAGGGGTTGAGGCATCCAAGAGGGCTCAAAGGATGGCGCGGGCAAGGGCAGTGTTCGGGGTCGCGGCCGCATCGGCGCTGACCATGCTGATGCTTTCGACGGCGTTCGCCGATCCGGCCGCCGCCCCTGCCGGCGGTGCCTGGTCGGAACGGGTGCAGATCCTCTATCAGGCGGACACGCGCTCGGTGCTGCGCAGGGCGGTGCGCGTCTGGGATTTCCATCCGGAAAAGAACCTCGACTTCGTCTGGGAGCCGGCCGCGGGGCAGTCGCCTGACAGGACGATCGCCGAGGACGGCACGATCAACGGAAAGGGCAAGCTGGTGTGGCGGGTGCGCGGCTCGGCGAGCTATGACCCGAAGACCGTCTATTCCAGCTATTTGGGCGACATGAGGAATGGCCGCCCCGACGGCCAAGGCCGGCTCGAGCTGCGCTCGGGCGAGGTGTTCGAAGGGCGTTGGCTAGCCGGAGAACTCAACGGCAAAGGTATCCACATCGATGCCGACGGCAACCGCTATGAGGGGCAATTCGTCGCCGGCATTCCAAACGGCCTGGGCAGGCTGCTGTCGAAGACCGGTGAAATATTCGTCGGCTCATTTGTCGGCGGCTTGAAGAACGGCAAGGGCCAGACCCGGCTTGCCGGCGGCACCGTTTATGCATCGCAATGGGCGATGGGCAAGGAGGTCGGCGGCACGCGGCCCGATGTGCTGGCCGATGCCAGGGTGGGCGGCCTCCTGAAGGCGCAGGCCGGCGGCGGCGATGCGGGCAAGGTCGAGATCGGCGTCATCGTGGACCAGCGCATGACGCAGCAGGCCGACACCAAATACCAGCATCTGGTGCGCGACGAGGACATCGCGATCTATCCGGAAGACAATCTCTACAACGACGCCTGGAACGGCACCGGGACGATCAACACGAACAATGTCTATGAAGGTCCGAACTGGGAAGACACGCCGGCCTTCGCCGAGGTCAACCTGAACACGACCGACCAGTCCAAGGTCAAGCTCGACAGCCTGGAGATGAAGGTCGCGGCCAGCGACGCCTATCGCAAGCCGATGCTGTCGCTCTCAGAGCATTTCGGCTGCATCGGCTTCCGGCCGGACTTCTCGGTCATCAACAATGGCTGGGGCGACGCCAAGGACATGAAGATGTCGATCCAGTTCACCACGGTGGACGAGGAGGGCAACCCGACCGGGCAGCCGAGCCGGATGTTCACCAAGGATATCGGCGATTTCGGCGACGGCGTCGACGTTTCGATCAAGAGCGTCCTCGATGAGGCCGGCGTCGACACGTCAAGCCTGGAGACGGGGCGTTTTCCCTGTCCTTCCGTCGACAGTCTCAATGTCTGCCGCAGCCAGCTCACCAACAAGATCAAGTTCGGCGAGGTCGCGGACTATCTCGGCAATTTCAATCAGGCCATGACGCTGAACGCGATCGGCAAATTCGATTATTCCTGGGCGGACGATGAGGGGCATGTCTACCAGCAGACCGAGCCATTTCGCGTGCAGATGACGATGGCGGTGTTCGAGGTTCCCGAATCGATGGCCGAATGCGGTGACGGCGGCGGCGGCAGCCCCGAGGCCATGCGCTACCAGAACATCGAGTTCCCGATCGGCAAACACGACTACACCATCCCCATGCCGGTGCGCGGCAACAAGACCGTCAGCGCCTACACGGCACGGCTGAAGATGTGGTCGGCCATGTCGTCGATCCATCGCTTCAGCATCGCCGCGCATTTCGCCGACGGTAGCGTGCGCGAGAGCAAGCCGGTCAGCTTCTTCTATTTCCGGCCGAAGCAGTCATTGTTCGAAACCAGGACCGAACCGGCGGCGTGCTATCTGCCCCGCCAGATGATGGGCTGCGGCTAAGGTATATCGATATTCAGGTAAGGCCGGCCTGCGAGCGGTTGGTCGAAAAACTATTTACGGCCCATCTCGAAATAGTTGGGCAGCGGGATGAGGCGTGTGAAAATCGTGCCCTGGGCAAAGACGCGCAATTCCAGCATCGATCCGGACGAGCGCTCGGCTTTCTGGTCGAACAGGAAATTGCCGAGCGAGTAGACTTCCGCCACATCGCCGCCGGCGAGCGGTACGATCGCCTCGCTCGAGACATGCGGATGGCCGCCGACGATGGCCGAGACGCCGCGCAGCCGCATCTGGTCGGCCAGCATGTCTTCACGCGCCGACGGCTCAGTCTTGTATTCGCGGCCCCAGTGGACGAAGGCGACCACCGGACGCTCGGCATTCTCGTGCAGAAGCCGGTCGAGCAAGGCAGGGGTGAGCAGGTCGGTGTTCTTCGAGCCGTTGGTATCGATGTCGGTCAGGCCGACAAGGTCGAGCTCGTCGAGCGCCAGCGTCTCGCCCTGGCCGAAATGCGGAATGCCGGCTTCCTTCAGGGCGCGCAGCGTCTCGGCATAACCCGAAGGTCCCAGGTCATAGGCGTGATTGTTGGCAAGGCTGACGCCGGCGACATGCAGCCGCTTCAGCATGTCGGTGGCCAGGCCTTCCGGCATCGCCAGCGTCATGTCGTCGATCGCCTCGGGCACGTTGGGCAGGATGACGCCTTCGAGATTGACGATCAGCGGCCGTGCGCCGGTCAGCGAGAGGATGGCGTCGACGATCCTGTCGGCAACCCCGTCGCGCAGCAGGATCTTCTTCATGGCACGGCCGAAATTCACGTCGCCGGCGAGATAGTAGATCCTGTCCTTTGGTCGCGCCGGGTTGTTGAAGCCGGGGCCGAAGGCGCCGAACAGCGCCACCACGTAGCTGGTGGTGCGGTCGACATAGTCTGATGTGTGTTCCTGCGAGTTCTCGTTGGCGACGACCAGTGGCTGGGCACCGAACAGTTCGCGCTGCAGCCTGGTCTGGATATAGAGTGCGCCGACGGAATCGGCGTGATCGGGCTGGCGCAGGGCCGCGATGCCGTCGAGCGAACCGGCGGCCAGCATGTTGAGCGACTGCTGGTCGAAACGGCGTGCTTCGTGCTGCGGCAGGTAATGCGAGAAGTCGGTGGATTCGACGATCAACGTGTCCTGGTCGACGATCGGTTTCAACGCTTCGGCCAGCCGATCCCAATCGCCGCGCTTGGCCTTCACCGACATCGCCACCGGCACGATCTTCGCCTCGGGGAAATAATGGTGCAGGAATGGCAGCATGGCGCGCACGCCATGCTCCTTGTCGAACAGACAGGACTCCTCGACCATGCCGCTGTTCTTTTCCAGCAGGCGCACCGCATCGGTATCGGCCGCCACTGGGCCAAGCACGGTGTCGAAACCGCGCTGCGACGTGGCGTAGAGCTTGTGCGTCTTGTGGAAATGATCCGGCGACAGGATGACGACGCGCTTGTAGCGGAAGCCCGACGCGGCGTGGAACCCGAGTGCGACCAGATCGGCGGCCAGCAGATGATGCGGCACCGTGATGCCCGTCAGCCGCCGGTTGGACGGCTGGATGTTGGCGACGCCGGCGATGGATGTCTTGAACAGTGTCGCGTCGTCGTAGAAGGGCGGGAAGTTCTCGGTGCCGGGCGGGCAGATGACGGGAGCGGCGAAGCTGAGGTTAGGTGAGAGGAGGAGCGCAACTGCGAAGATCAACGCAATGCCGGTTTGCGCCCAGGCACCCCCCTCTGTCCTGCCGGACATCTCCCCCGCAAGGGGGGAGATCGGATGTCGCCACTGTTTTCGCCAATTTCTAACGTTGGAAAGTAGGCGTATCCGCTGAAGCTGCCAATCTCCCCCCTTGCGGGGGAGATGTCCGGCAGGACAGAGAGGGGTGCCTGGACGCAGAGGCCTCACGGCTCGGCCAACACGATGTTCTCGACACCGCCGACATAGTAGAACGGCTTCTGCTTCGACGCCGTCAGCCGCACCACCTCGCGCGAGATGAAATCGGCGAGGCCGAACAGGGTGACGCCGCCATCCGAGGTTCTTGCCTTGCCGCGCAGGCCTTCCAGGATCGAATAGGTGAAAACGCCGTGGCCGAGTTCGGGCAGTTCGGCGGCGGTGTTGTTGGCGGCGGTTGCCGAGAAGACAACGATGCGCGCGTCCTGCGCGTCCTTTTCCAGGCGCGGGTTGAAGGCGTTGGCGGCGTGGCAGGTGTCGAGCAGCATGAAGCGCATGCCCTTGGCCCGCTCGACCGATTTCTGGATGTCCGACCAGTCGACCAGCGAGGAGCGCTTCCAGCGGTCCGCGTCCTGTTTGCGGCCATCGGTCGGGATAAAATAGTAATCCTCGTCGATGTTGATGCCGTGGCCGGCGACGAAGACGATCGTGGTGTCATGCTCGCCCGGCCTGTCGAGGAAATCGGCGAGCTGGTCGTCGATCGTGTGCGAATCCGGCTCCATGATGTTGTCGGCGCTGGCGACCGTGTAGGTCTGCTGCGCCTTGTCGGAGTTGTCGTCGAGCGCTTCCCGGTTGACCAGCACCAGCGTTTCCATCGACGAGAACAGCGGCGCCGATTTCTGCGCAATCACCTTAAGGAATTCGGTGGCGTCATCGACCGGATAGCGAAGGTCGCAGGCGTGGCCCGAACAGGCGTCCTTGAGGAACGGATATTTGTCGACACCGATGACGGCGACGTAGAGCTTGCCCTTGGCTTCGGTTTTCTCGGTTTTCCTGGCGATTGCCGTGACGCTGCGCTCGGTCAAGTAGCCATATTCGTTGCTGCCGGTGATACGGATGGTGTTCTGGCCATTCTCGACCGGCACCTCGACGATGGTCTTGTCGCCATCGGCCGAGCGCGTGGCGATGTTGCCGACATTGCGGCTGTTCGACAGGATCGAGAAGCCGGCGACATCGGCTCCGGCCTCCCGGGCGCCCGATATCTCCACGGCGACGTAACCTTCGCGGACCTTGCTCTGGTCGTCGGCGAGGCGAATGCCGAACTCTGGCGGCTTGCGCTGGAGCAGCTTCTGCAGCTCGTTGTCGACGCCCGGCCGCATCTCCTTGACCGCTTGCCTGGCGCTGCGCAGGATGATGGCGCGGCGCACCATTTCCGGGCTCCAGAGATATTTCTTCAACTGGCCGGCGCGAATGAAACGGCCCTCATGGTCGCGGCCCTGGTTGACATGCCAGCCGATCAGCTTGTCGCCCTCGTCGGAAGAATAATAGTAGCCCTGCGGCATCCAGGCGATCCATTGCGAGCCGGCAAAGAACATCGACACGATCAGCTCGTGCGTCTGCAGGTTCCACAGCCTCAATGTCTGGTCGGCGCTGCCGGTGACCAGCAGGCCGGCTTTCTGCGACGCCACCATGGCGTTGATCTCGCCGGTATGCCCGGTGAACTCGCCGGAGACCCTGGCGGTCGCGGTCTTGTACTCCAGCAGCGTGCCGTCATTGCCGCCGGTGATCAGCCCGAGCCCGTCGTCGATCAGCGTGAAGGCTGAATGGGCAAAGCCGTTGGTGGCGTCGTTCTCGATGCGGCGCACGACCTGGCCGCCATGGCCGATCTCCAGCACGGCGTTTTCGAGCGCATCCTTGCCGCCCGCCGCGGCATGGAGCGACCATTGGCCGTCGGTGATCGCCGCGCGGGCGAACGGGCCGGATCCGGTCAGCGGCTGAGGGTCGTCGAAGAAGCGCTCGGCGGTCGGCAGGTCGAGCTTCCTGTCCAGCGCGCCCAACTCCTCCGGACAGGCCACGCGCTCGGGGCACGGGTTGGCGCTGCCCCAGGCGATGATGCCGTTCGCGGCGTCGATGCCGACAGCGGTCACCGGCTCGCCCGATCCCTGCAGCAGGGCCTTGCGCTCACCCGTCGCAGGATCCCAGACCTGGATGGCGTTGCGGGTGCCGCCCGCGGTCGCCACCAGGGAGCCATCGGCATTGGCGGCGCTGGCATAGACCGTGCCGTCATGGCCGTCATAGGCGCGCGCCTTTTCGCCGGTCTCTGTGTTCAGGACCACGGAGCGGTGCTTGTCGGCGCAGCGATAGCCGCAGGAGGCGACCAGCAGCCCGCCCTTGGCGAAAGTCAGCGAGCCGATGAGGAAATCCTGCCTGGGCATGGCGCGCGCCAGCGCGCCGTCGGCGGCGCGCCAGAGCTGGATCTGGCCGTCCTTGCTGCCGGTGGCGAACAGGCTGCCGTCCAGCGAGGTGGCGAGCGCCATGACGCTGACATCGCGCAACGGCTCGGCTTGCGCGGGCAGGGCGATCTCCTCGCCTTTGGCGACATCCCAGAGCCGGATACCGTTGTCGGTGGTGGTCGCCGCCAGCCGGGTTCCCTGCGCGGCGAAGGCAAGCTTGTCGATATGCCAGGAATCGGCGTCGAGCTTCTTGTCCAGCGTCCAGCCGGTGGTGGACTGACCGTCCGGCTTCCAGAGATAGACGACGCCGTCGCCGCCGCCCGCGGCAAGGACCTTGCCATCTGGAGAGAAAGCCAGGTCATAGATCGCGTAGTCGGCGCCCTTGAGCACGGCCTTCATCTTGCCGGTGGCGAGGTCGAACAGCCTGATATCGCCATAGGGTGGCTTGTCGCCGATGCCCGGGCCGAAATAGCCGCCGGCGGCGATCGTCTTGCTGTCCGGCGAAACGGCGATGGCGAAGACCTTGCCGTCGTTGCCATTGCCGAGATAGCCGCGGATGGTGCGCAGGCTCACGCCGCTCTGCCAATCCCAGATGCGGATGGTCTTGTCATCGGATGCCGAGACGAGGTCTTGGCCGTCCGGCGTGAAGGCGAGATCGGTGACTTGCGCGCTATGCCCGCCAGTGTCGAGATCGAGGTGGAAATCAGGGGCGTCCTGCGCCCGTACGGTTGGGGCGCTCAGCAAGGCACCGGCCATGGCCAGCCAGCGGCAGGCGTGCAGGAGCCGGACGCTGATCCATGCCGCTCCCATCGCTATTTGACTTCAGCCGCGGGCTGGCCATTGCGCACATAGGCCTCGATCGCCGTCGCGAAGGTCGGCGATCCGGCCTTGCGCTGTTTGTCGACATAGCCGGCAAAATAACTCCAGAATGAGACCGCGTAGTCGCGGAAATACGCGTCTGTCACCTTGCGCGAGCACAGATTGCCGTCGATGCAGAAAGACAGGCGGTTCAGGAAATAGACGATGCGGTCGAAGTTCTCGTTGAAATCGGCGAGCGGCATGTCGCCGCCGGCGGCGGTCATGGCCTCGATGCCGATGCGCTGCCGGAACACCTGCTCCTCGGTCGGCGAGGGATTGGCGCTGAGCAGATTGTCATATTTGGCGTTGAGGGCAGCGAGGCGATCCTTGAGCGCACGTTGCGCCTGCTGGTAGTCCTTGGTCTCCCAGAGCTCGACCAGCGACATGGTCTGTTCGACGCGCTTCTGCTCCTGGTTGGCCAGGAACTGGTAGATCGAGAATGCCAGGGTGAAGATGATGGCGAAGCGCACCAGCATGCCCGACCAGGCATAGACCAGCATGCGCCAGTCACGATCGGTGAAGGGGTTGCTCTCCTTCTTGATCTCGTGGCTGCTTGGCCAGGGAAAACCTTCCGTGGTTTCTGGCAGCGTCTGCTTTGCCGAAACTTTCGCTGGCGCGGCCGCCGTCTGTTTGGTGGTGCCCCCCGGCTTCTTCATTTGCAGCTGTCCAGCTTGATGGTCGCCGAGGGGTCCAGCACCACGCCGGGCGCCTCGAGCTGTCTTTTCAGGCATGCCAGCTGCGGGCGCGAAACAATGAACTGCATATCGGGTTCCGCCGGCGCCTTGTTCGGCGACGGCAGCGCTTCGACCACGCCGCGCGAGGCGCAGCTCGAGAGATCGACCACCACGGCGTCACTGCTGGTCTTGGCGAATTGGTCGTACTGATCGAGGAAGCAGGTCGCGAGCTCCGAATTGATGACCACCTGTTTGGCGCAGAGGCCACAGGCCTCCTGCGCCGACGCATTGACGATCAGCAACAGGCCGCCAGCAAGGCCGGCAACCATCGCGCGCCAGGGAAAAACACTGTTCCTCAAGACCGATCCTATCTGCTTTGCCCGCCGCTGGCCTTATGGCCGCGGCCGGGAATGTTCTCATATCGCGCCAAACGCGCAAGACCCGGCGCTACAGGGCCATGCGGCCCCGGCGCCAAGGCTCAGGCGCGGGGCACTGTCTCCATCGGGAAGATCATCACCGCGCCCTTCGGGCCGCTTTTGTCGCCAAGCCGCATCACCGAGCGGGTCGATGGCGCCATGCCGATGTCGGCCAGCATGTCGGAGAAGCTGGCGGGTCCGAGCCCGCGCGTCATCGATGCGACGCCGTCCTGCGCCAGGAAGCTCAGATCCTCCTTCTCGCTCTCCGGCGGGGCCTCGGTCAGCACCGCGATCATCCGCTCCATGCCGAATGAGGTATCGGTGAAGGCGAGCAGCCCCTCCTCCAGCGTCGCCTTCGGAGCAAGGCGCTCGGCGACGATGTGGGTGATGGAATAGTCGCTGCCGACATAGAGCACGTTGATGTCGACCAGCTGGTCCGAGCTGTTCCTGGCCAGCACATGCACTTCGTCGCCGGGCGAGACGCGCGGCACGGCGGATGCCTGCAAGGGCTCCAGGCCGTCCTTGTCGCGGCGCTTGATCTGGAACTGGACGTCGACATCCTCGGGCTTATAGTCGGAAGCCGCCGCCAGCCGCGACAGGCCGGTGGCACGGAAGATGGTGCGCAGGTTCGTCGTTGTCGCGTCGACCAGCCGTTTGCGGTCATCCGAGTGGATGATGATCAGCGGCGGCTTGCTGCGATCCTTCAGGGTCATGTCGCCCGATGCCGGCAGGAACCACAGCGCCGGTTTGTCCGAGGCATTCTTGGCGGCCCCTGCGATGGCGTTCTCGCGCAGGACCGCGAGGCGAAGTTCCGCACTCTTGCCGGGATCGGCCAGTTCTATGTTGAAGCCGGTGTCCTTGGCGGCGGCCAGCTCGTCGAGAACCGAATTGACGAACGCTGTTTCCTTCTCCAATCCCTTTGTCGGGGCGGGCCGCGCCACCGCGAGCTTGTAGTCCACGGCAATCTCCGCCACCCGCGCATAGGCGTGCGCGGGGATGTCGGCCAGCTTGAGCGCCGGCTTCTTGTCGAACTCGACCGGCGTGACGTGGCTTTCCAGGTTCTTCGCCGATTGCACTTCGAGATAGCCGACGGCATCGGTGAGCGACGACAGCGCCGAGGGCAGGATGGCGAGCTTGCTGCCGGGGGTGAGGCGATGCAGCAGGCCGGCGCCTATCGTTGCCTCGCCGTCCTTGACGACGATGGGCCATTGCATGACCGCATCGGTCTTGTCGGTGCCGAAGACGCGCGCGTCGAGTTCACCCTCGAACAAGGGCGTCGGCCGGTTGCGGCTGTCGGCCGAATATTGCTGCAGCACCGCCTGGCCAAGCTGGCGGTAGGTGACGTTGGGGTTTTCGGCCAGCTTCTGCAGGATTGTGAAGGTGAACAGGCCGAAGCGCGGGGCGTCCGCCGTGCCCTTGGGCAGCGGCATCTCCGGCGTGGTCTCCACCGTCTGCGCGGCATAGAAGGCGACCAGCTTGCCCTTGGTGATCGGTTCGCCGCCGGTCGGCGTCATCAGGTTGAAGGCAGGCTTGCGCTGGCCATTATCGTCAAGGCCGCGCGACGCGCTGGCGACCGTGTCGTCGTAGGTCTTGATGGCCGCCGCCCGGGCTGCTTTGTCGCCGCCGACAAGGTCGGCGAACTCGATCTTGCGCTCGAACTCGTCCTCCACGTCCACGGCGCGCGTCATCGTGCCGGAATGGCAGCAGTCGAAGACGGCCCAGATGAAGGCGCCCTTGTCCCGGATGGCGTCGAAGGCGGCGCCAATCTCGTTGTCGATCAGCGCGTTGGGCACGCCGGCATCGCGGTTGACCCACTTTTCGATGTCGACAGGCAGGAAGATCTCGTCGAGCCCGTCGGTCTCGTCGCCCTTGATCATCTCCGGCTGCTGGGCGCCGTGGCCGGACAGATGCAGGTAGACGAAATCGTCGCGCTGCACCTTGGCGGCGAGGTCCGCGAGGGCCGCCTTGATCCCCGCATGGGTGGGCAGGCCCTTGGCGCCCGGCACATCCTTGGCCAGCAAGGTGACGTTCTCCGGTTTGAAGCGAACCGGGTCGGGCACGTTTTTAAGAAGGTATTCGTGGATCAGGCCGGCATCGTTCTTCGGCCCGATCAGCCAGTTCCTCTGCGGCAGAGCCGGATATTCTGTGCAGCCGACTAGCAGCGCATGGTAGGTGCGCGAAGCGGCCCGCGCCCGGAACGACATGGTTCCGGCCGCCATCAGCGCGGACGTGCCGACAAGCAGCGTCCGGCGTGTCAATTTGATCATAATTGCTTCCCCAAGCCCGATCGAATTTCCCAAGCGCGTCAAACTTCGTCGAGAATTTTGTCAGTATTTTGAATGTGGCCGGACCAGTCAACCCGTGGCCAAAGAGCGGCCTGGTGGTTTTGGCACTGATGAGGCTGACGGAAATAGTGGCAAAGATGCCGGTTCGTCGCTATTTCAGGGAGACTGAAGCCGTCTGCGTGCGCAAATCACCCCGCGAACGGCGCAACAAGCGGAAGCAGGATCATGGCGGCAAGGGATGTGCTGACGAAAAACCAGCTGTGTGTGCTGGAGAAGCTGGAGACGGCCAGCGGACCGCTTAGCGCCTATACCTTGCTGGACCAGCTGCGCGAGCGCGGTTTCCGGGCGCCGCTGCAGGTCTACCGGGCGCTCGACACGCTGGTGAAGTCAGGCTTCGTGCATCGGCTGGAAAGCATCAACTCCTTCGTCGCCTGCGCCGAGCCGCACGATCACAGCCATTCGATGACGGCTTTCGCCATCTGCGACAATTGCGGACAGGTGACGGAGATGTCCGACCACGATGTCGACCACCGGCTGAACGAATGGGTCAATTCGACAGGCTTCGCCGCAAAGAAGGCGGTGATCGAGTTTCGGGGTGTTTGCGCCAAGTGCAGGGCAGAGGCGGCTTAAGATCAGGCCAGCCAACCTATTGATGTTGGTGTGAAGGATCGCGGCGTTGCTCGAGGGCGCTCAGTGCGCCTCGTCCCAGTTGCTGGCGGCGCGGGCATCGACATGCAGCGGCACCGACATCGAAACCGCCGGCATCGGCGCGTTTTCCATGACCTTGCGCACCACGGGGAGCGTCGCCTCGACCTCCTCGTCGACCGTCTCGAAGATCAGCTCGTCATGCACTTGCAGCAGCATGCGGGCCGACAGCTTTGCCCTGTCGAGCGCTTCTTCCATATGCACCATGGCGCGGCGAATGATGTCGGCGGCGGTGCCCTGAAGCCTGGCGTTGATCGAGGCACGCTCGTTGAAGGCGCGGATCGAGGGGTTGGACGACCTTATCTCCGGGTAGTGAATGCGCCGGCCGAAGATGGTTTCGACGAAGCCGTTCTCGCGCGCATAGGCCTTGGTCTCCTCGATATAGTCGCGGATGCCGGGAAAGCGTTCGAAGTAGCGCTTGATATAGGCGCTGGACTCTTCGCGCGGGATCGACAGCTGGTTGGCCAGGCCGAAGGCCGAGATGCCGTAGATGATGCCGAAGTTGATCGCCTTGGCGCGCCGGCGCACTTCCGAAGGCATGCCTTCGACCGGCACGTTGAACATTTCGGAAGCGGTGATGGCGTGGATGTCGGCGCCGTCGGCGAAGGCCTGCTTCAGCTGTGGGATATCGGCGACATGCGCCAGCACGCGCAACTCGATCTGGCTGTAGTCGGCCGAGACCAGCTTGTGGCCTTTTTCGGCGATGAAGGCGGTCCTGATCTTGCGGCCTTCGGCGGTGCGTACCGGAATGTTCTGCAGGTTGGGATCGGAAGACGACAGGCGTCCCGTTGTGGTGGCGGCGAGCGCGTAAGAGGTATGGACGCGATTGGTGTCGGGATTGATGAAGCCGGGCAGCGCGTCGGTATAGGTCGATTTCAGCTTGGTCAGCTGGCGCCAGTCGACGATCTTGCGCGGCAATTCATGGCCCTCCGCCGCAAGCTCCTCCAGAAGCTGCGCCGAGGTCGACCATTGGCCGGTCTTGGTCTTCGAACCGCCCGGCAGACCCATTTTACCGAACAATATGTCGCCGAGCTGCTTGGGCGAGCCGATGTTGATGCGCTCGCCGACAATGCCGTAGATCTCCTCCTCGGCGCGCGCAGCGCCCTGCGCCAGCTCGCCGGACAGGCGCGACAGGATCTGCCGGTCGACCGAGATGCCGCGCTGTTCCATGCGTGCCAGCACCGGCACAAGCGGCCGCTCCAGCCGCTCATAGACCGAGACAAGGCCCTTGGCGGCAAGCCGGGGCTTGAGCACCTGCCAGACCCTCAATGTCAGATCGGCCTGTTGGGCGGCGTAGAGGGTTGCCCGTTCAATGTCGACCTGATCGAAGCCGATGGCGTTCCTGCCAGACCCGGCAAGCTCCTTCTTGGAGGCCGGCGCATGGCCGAGCCACTTTTCGGAAAGTCCGGCGAGATCGTGATGTCCGACAGTGCCGGCGTCGAGCACATAGGAGATCAGCATCGTGTCGTCGAAGGGACCGACTTCGACACCGTGCCGGCTCATCACGACGATGTCGTATTTCATGTCCTGGACGATCTTGAGGACGGACCTGTCCTGAAGCAGCGGCTTCAGGAGCGCCAGGGCCTCGCGGACCGGGATCTGGTTTTCCAGCTGGCCGCCGCCGAGCAGATCGCCATTGCCGCTCTTGTGGGCAAGCGGCACGTAGACGGCGCGGCCGGGTGCGATGGCCATGGAAAGCCCGATCAGATCGGCCTGCATCGGATCGGACGAACTGGTCTCGGCGTCGAAGGCAAGGGTACCCGCGTCCCTGGCCTCGGCGATCCAGGATTTCAGCGCTGCGGTATCGCGAATGGCCTGGTAGGCCGACATATCGATCTTGCCGGACGACGTCCGCTCCAGCCGCAGCGCCGAAAGCAGGGAAGGGGTGTCGCCCTTCGAAGGTGCGCTTTCCGCCTTTGCCGGTCCGTCCGCTGTCTGCGCTATCGTTCTGGCGAC
This sequence comes from Mesorhizobium comanense, assembly GCF_005503535.1. Lineage (GTDB taxonomy): Bacteria > Pseudomonadota > Alphaproteobacteria > Rhizobiales > Rhizobiaceae > Mesorhizobium > Mesorhizobium comanense. The sequence continues at coordinate 50,431 of NZ_SCNN01000012.1, forward strand.
AGCGGGCGCGCCTGCGCCGACATCGGGGCCATGCGCGGTGTCGGCGCGCTCGACGGTGACGGCGGATGCCTTGACGTCGCCGATCTCGGTGGCCGTGGCCTCGGCGACGCGGCGCGTCAGCGTGGTGAATTCCATCGTCTTCAGGAAGCCGATCAGCTTCGGCCCGTCCGGGGGCTGCAGCACCAGCTCGTCCAGCCCTTCCTGCATCGCGATATCGTTCTTCAGCGTCACCAGCTGGCGCGAGATGCGTGCCTTGTCGGCATTGGCGATGATGGTTTCGCGGCGCTTGTCCTGCTTGATCTCGGTGGCGCGCGCGAGCAATCCATCCAGATCGCCGAACTGTTCAAGAAGCTGGGCCGCGGTCTTGGGGCCGATGCCCGGCACGCCGGGCACGTTGTCGACCGAGTCGCCGGTCAGCGCCTGCAGGTCGATCATCTTTTCCGGGGGCACCCCCCACTTTTCGATCACTTCCGGAATGCCGATCTGGCGGTCCTTCATCGGGTCGTACATGCCGACAGTCGGGCCGACGAGTTGCATGAGATCCTTGTCGGAGGAGATGACCGTGGTGTCGGCGCCGGCCTCACAGGCAAGCCTGCAATAGGTGGCGATGATGTCGTCGGCCTCGAATCCCTCCATTTCGATGCAGGGCAGGTTGAACGCGACCGTTGCCTGCCGGATCAGGCCGAATTGTGGGATGAGGTCTTCCGGCGGCGCCGAGCGGTTGGCCTTGTATTCGGGGTAAAGCTCGCTGCGGAAGGTTTTCGAGGAATAGTCGAAAATGACGGCGAAATGCGTCGGCACCACACCTACACTGGTGTTGCGGGCGTCCTGCATCAGTTTCCAGACCATGTTGCAGAAGCCGAGCACAGCATTCGTCGGCAGGCCGTCGGATTTGCGGTTCAGCGGCGGCAGCGCGTGATAGGCGCGGAAAATGTAGCCGGAGCCGTCGACAAGAAAGAGATGATCGCCTTTTTTCATGCCGGCAGGGATAGCGCGGCGCGATGGCTTGGTCCATGCCAAACACATCGCCCGGGTCGGGTTCCACCAACACCCTGACAATTCAGGACATCGGCCCGCTCACGGCCACGTTACAAAAGTGTAACGTTGGTGCCCTTGAATCGCCACGTTCACAGACCCAAATACAGGTCATCGGCAGTTTTCGCCGAAGTCCGGAGCAAGGCCCGTCCCCCGCCTATACCGGACATCTGCGGCAGCCTATCCCCCCCTCTCCGGGCTGCCGCATCGTTTCGAGTAGAGGCCGCCGTGGTTCCCCCTCCACCACGGCGGTCTTTTTTGTCTTGGACGGGACCCTCGCGTCCTTGGTCCAATAATCCCGGGCTTTCCGTTTTCCCGTCCTGCCTTTACGGTTCCGGCACTGAATCGAAAGGCTTGCCAATGTCCGCAATTTCCCCCGTCCTCGACCGTCTCGACAAGAATCTCGACCAGAGCCTGGAACGGCTGTTTGGTCTGCTCAGCATCAAGTCGATCTCCACCGATCCGGCCTATGCCGCCGATTGCCGCAAGGTGGCGGAGTGGTTGGTGGCGGAACTCAAGCTGATCGGCTTCGACGCCAGCGTGCGCGACACGCCCGGACATCCGATGGTGGTCGCGCATCACGAAGGTCCGGCGGGCGCGCCGCATGTGCTGTTCTACGGCCATTACGACGTGCAGCCGGTCGATCCGATCGAATTGTGGGAGAACGATCCCTTCGCGCCCGCGCTCAAGGAAGTCGGCCCCGACCACAAGGTCATCACCGGACGCGGCTCGGCCGACGACAAGGGCCAGCTGATGACCTTCGTCGAGGCTTGCCGGGCCTGGAAGCAGGTGCATGGCAACCTGCCGTGCCGGATCACCATCCTATTCGAGGGCGAGGAGGAATCCGGTTCGCCATCGCTGAAGCCGTTCCTCGAGGCCAATGCCGAGGAGCTCAAGGCCGATTTCGCGCTGGTCTGCGATACCAGCATGTGGGACCGCGACACGCCGTCCATCTGCGTGGGACTGCGCGGGCTGGTCGGCGAAGAGATCACGGTCAAAGCCGCTGACCGCGACCTGCATTCGGGCCTCTATGGCGGGGCGGCGGCCAATCCGATCCGCATCCTGGCGAGGGTCCTGGCCGACATTCACGACAAGGACGGCCATATCACCGTCCCCGGTTTCTACGACGGCGTCGAGGAAACGCCCACCCAGGTGCTGAAATCCTGGGAGACGCTCGGCGAGACCGCCGAGACCTTCCTCGGGCCCGTCGGCCTGTCGATCCCGTCGGGCGAGAAGGGCCGTTCGGTGCTGGAGCTGACCTGGGCCCGGCCGACGGCCGAGTTCAACGGCATCATCGGTGGCTATACCGGCAAGGGCTTCAAGACGGTGATCGCCGCGGAGGCGTCGGCGAAGGTCTCGTTCCGCCTCGTCCACAAGCGGGATCCGAAGAAGATCCGCGCGGCCTTCCGCAAGTTCGTCGAGGAGCGCATTCCGGCCGATTGCTCGGTCGAATTCCACGCCCATGGCGGCTCGCCGGCCATCCAGCTTTCCTACGACTCGCCGTTCCTGGCCAAGGCGAAGACCGCCCTGTCGGACGAATGGCCCAAGCCCGCGGTGACGACCGGCAGCGGCGGTTCGATCCCGGTGGTTGGCGATTTCCAGACCTATCTCGGCATGGAATCGCTGCTGGTCGGGTTCGGTCTGGATGACGACCGCATCCATTCGCCGAACGAAAAGTATGAGCTCAGCTCCTTCCACAAGGGCCAGCGCTCCTGGGCACGGATCCTCGACGCACTGACCCGTTGAGCGCGGAAAACGAGTTTTCCTGTTGATTTTTCACCGGATCGCGGCGAGGACGGTTTACGCCGCGACCGGAGAAGACAATGCCCGACATCCGTTTCCACAAGAATGACCTGCCCGATCTCTCGCACTACAATGTCGATGCGGTCGCCATCGACACCGAGACGCTGGGGCTCAATCCGCATCGCGACCGACTCTGCGTCGTGCAGATTTCGCCCGGCGACGGCACCGCCGACGTCATTCAGATCGCGCCGGGCCAGAAGAAGGCGCCGAATCTCGTCAGCCTGCTGAGGAACCGCGGCATAACCAAGCTGTTCCATTATGGGCGCTTCGATCTCGCGGTGCTCTACAACGCCTTCGGCGTGATGCCCGAGCCGGTGTTCTGCACCAAGATCGCCTCGCGGCTGACGCGCACCTATACCGACCGCCATGGGCTGAAGGACATCTGCTTCGAGCTTCTCGGCGTCGGCCTGTCCAAGGCGCAGCAATCTTCGGACTGGGCAGCTGAAACATTGTCGCCCGAACAACTCGAATACGCCGCTTCCGATGTTCTTTATCTGCACCGGTTGCGTGAAGTGCTGGCGGGGCGGCTGGCACGCGATGGCCGCGCGAAGGAAGCCGATGCCTGCTTCCGCTTCCTGCCGACGCGGGCCAAGCTTGACCTGATGGGCTGGGACGAAGAGGATATCTTCGCCCATAGCTGACGACCCCCGCGCCGACGCGCGCCGTCGGGGCCGGTCTGGAACCAGATAGCGCGAGCCGCGTTTCTGTCGGCTCGAACAGGGGGATGAGATGGCGGACAGAAAGCCGATATCGACCGCGCCGACCGACGGTTCCAAGGTTACCGTCACCTGGAAGGACAGCGACGGGGTGCTCAACGAGTCCATCGCGCAGTACCGCGACGACGGCTGGTGGGTCTACACCGACAGCCATACGCAAAAGAAGGTCGAGCCGACCAGCTGGCGGCCCGCCGCCAGCGACGATGACGACCAGTGAGTGCGCCGCTGGCGATGGCGGCTGCTTTCGAATAGCCTGAAGCCGTTGATATCGGGGCCGATTCGGAGCCTTCCGCTCCGTGCTCGCCCTCTTGCTCGGAGGAAATCGCTATGGGTGTCGAAAGTCTTCTCGTCTTCATCATCATCGGTGCCATTGCCGGCTGGCTCGCCGGCCTGATCGTCTCGGGCTTCGGTTTCGGCCTGATCGGCAACATCATCGTCGGCATCGTCGGCGCGTTCATCGCCGGCTGGCTGTTCCCGCGGATCGGATTTTCGATCGGCGGCGGCATCCTCGCCTCCATCATCCACGCCACGATCGGCGCCATCATCCTCCTGGTGCTGGTCAAGGTGCTGAAGCGAGCATAGGGCTCCGACAATCAAGGGCGCGCCATGAAACAGAATACGCTCTATCTCGTCATTGGCGCGCTCGTCGTCGTGGTCATCGCGCTCGGCGTCTATGTCTACCACGAGCAGACCAAGCCGAAGGGCGTCGAACTAAAGATCGACGACAAGGGCATTTCGATCCAGCAGAACTGACCCCGCGACCGAGCGGGGATGCAGGAGCGCGACATGGGGGCTGGCGACGCGCCGCAGGGCGGTGAAGAGCCCAAGATCAGTGTTGCCGAGTGGGAAAGGCTGAACAGGCCGCCGAGACGCGAGGCCTGGCTGCGTTATGTCTGGCGCACGTTCCGCTTCCTCAGGACCGCCGCGCCGGTCAGTGAGTTGCATGGGCAACAGCGGGCCTTCGGCGACGCCGTCATCGCCAGCGTGGCCTTCAACCGGCCAGACGTCATTGAATGGCAGATCCATCTCGTGCGCCGGTATCTGGCCGAGCACCAGAGCTACATCGTCTTCGACAACTCCAAGAAGGAGGAGGCGAGGACGGCGATCCGCGACCTCTGCCGCCGCCTGGAAGTGCCCTATGTCGCGTTGCCGAGAAACAGGCTCGTCGTCAGCAGGTCGCACGGCCAGGCGCTGAACTGGATCGTGCGTAATTTCGTCACCGGTTTTGGCCCGAAACTCTTCGGCTTCATCGACCACGATATCTTTCCCACGCAACCGTTCTCGATCCGCGAAAGGCTGGGGGGCAGGCTTGCCTATGGCAGCCTGCGGGACGACACGCCGACGCCGGGCGGCTGGTTCCTGTGGCCCGCCTTCTGCTTCTTCGACGGAAGCCTGTTGCGGCAACGCCTGGATTTCGCCCCGAGCTACAGGTTCCATATGGATTCCGGCGGCGGCAACTGGCCGCTGCTCTACCGGTCGATCGACCCGGCACAGGTCAGGTTCACCGAAAACAAATTGCTGGCCTTCGGAGATGGAAAAAATCCGCATGAGGATCATTTCATGTCGGTCGACGGCTGGCTGCATGTGACGAACGCATCGAACTGGCGAAAGCAGCCGGCCGACAGGCGCGAGTATCTCGCCGCCTTGCTGCGGCAGGCCGGCGGCCCCGACCAGCCTGACGTGAAGTTCGAACCGATCTGAAGCAAGGTCGGGGCGGAGCAGCCCTCCGATCGGCTTGACCACGAAGGTGTCTTGGGGCTTAGTCGCGACCTCAAGGCGGGGCATGCACTTTTCAATGGGCTGGGACGGCGGGACAACTCCCGATCCGTATGATCATTCGGTTCCCGGGGGCGGAGAACCGATGATCGCGCGGATCGACTTCAAGGCGAGCGAGGCAGTGCGGGCGGCGCTTTCGGCGATCGGGCGTACCGAGGATTTGCGCTTTTCGCCCGACAATCGTCTGCTGGTGATTGCCGGCTATGCACGCAAGCGCCTGCTGGTGCTGCGCGTCGACATCGAGGCTGGAGGTCCCTCCGTCGCGGTCCGCGACTTCATGGAGCTGACATCGGGCGATATGGGCGAAATCCACGGCCTGGATTTCATCGACGACCGCACGCTGGTGGTCGGCAACCGCGACGGCCACGTCGTGATCTTTGCCTTGCCAGCCGAAGAGCCGACCGGCCAGAGCCACGAGATATCAGCCATCCGTCGGGTGAAGGGCAAGGGGCTCTGCAGACTGAATTCGCCGGGCTCCCTTGCCGTCAAGGCCGAACCGCATGGCCGCGTCAGCCTGCTGGTCTGCAACAATTACACCCACATGGTCACCAGGCACGTGGTGAACCGTTGGCTTGGCTATCGGACGACGAGCAACCGTCGGCTGCTGGCGCGCGGTCTTGATATACCCGACGGCATCACTCTTAGTCATGACGGGCGGTGGATCGCGATCAGCAGCCATGGCACCCAGGACGTCAAGCTCTATCGGATTTCCCCATCGCTGGGCCCCGAAACCGAACCCGCCGGCGTTCTGACCGACGCCGGCTACCCGCATGGCGTGCGCTTCACCGCTGACGACCGGCACATCCTTGTCGCCGATGCCGGCAGCCGGGTGGTGAATGTCTATGCCGGCGATGGCGGCTGGAGCGGACGCCGCGCGCCGGTGCGCTCGCCCGAGGTCATCGACGAGGAAGCCTTCCTGCGCGGCAGGGCGAACGTCGAGGAAGGAGGGCCGAAGGGTCTCGACATCGACCGGTCGAACAACGTGGTCGCCATCACCTGCGAGGAGCAGACGCTGGCGTTTTTCTCCCTGGCATCGATGATCGGCTCGGCGAGCGCCTCCTCCTCCTGGCCATCTCTCTGATCGGCGGCAACGCCGCTTCGCTCGGGTTCAATGGGCCGAAGGCGGAACTCAACCCGAAGTGCGTTAAATTCGCGAGAGGCGCTTAACTTTAAGAATAGAAGATTGTGCGATGCATGGCGCATAACCCGTAGGGTACCGACGATGCGCACATCTGCAGCCTTGGTCATAGCACCGCTCCCGGCGATGCTCATGTCGACGGTTTTCCTGCATCAGCACAGGCCCCAGTATGGTCTTCTGGCCGCCTTCGTATGGCTGATGCTCATCGCATATGCTTGGGAATTGGTCATAATCCTGCCAGGCCATCTGCTGCTTTCGCGAGCGAGGAACGGATCTCTGATCGACTACCTGCTACTTGGGTTTCTAGGGTTCGCGCTGCCCATGCTGGCGTTCATGATCTACAAATCACCGAGCATAGTTGGGCGAGAGATCATCGTGGCAAGCTACTGGGGAATCCTCGGCGCAAGCGCCACTTGGCTGTTCTGGCTTCTGAGGAAACCCCTCAGCACGCGCTCGGTTGTCAGTTAACTCAAAGACCTTCCCACCTTCACGTCGCAGCAAGCCCGCTGCCGTCCGCGGGCCGCGCCCACAGACGGTGGATGAGCAGCTCCGGGCCAGGAGTTCGGTCCTTCGCTGACGATGCGCTTCCTGGAGGCGGCAGGTTGGCTCCACAGACACCAGAATGAAGAGAGCCGAAGCAGACCGGTAACGGCGACTGGGCGGAAGAGACAAGCGCTTGATTAAACAGCACTTCAATTTTTTCCCACTTAACCCGCCCTTAAATCGCCGCATCTAGTCTTCAACCGGAACGCCATTGGCACCGGGGATAGCAAGCGCAGCGCATGGCGAACCGCAGAGACAGCCGCATCGAGCCCAGTTTTGACGGACCGCCAAAGGCGCGATCCCAGACGGGTCTTTCGGTGAGCGAGGAGGACCGCGTCGTGCCGAGCAACCGCAAAGCCTCCGCCAAACGCAAGCCGTCCAAGACCAAATCCTCGCGCGGCGGTCGCGGCAGAAGCCGGCGCGGCCTTTTCGGCGTGCTTGGCCGGCTGTTCTACTGGTGTTTCGTGCTTGCCATCTGGGGCGGCATCGCGGTGGCGGGCGTGGTGATCTACTACGGTGCCAAGATGCCGGCGGCCACCACCTGGTCGATCCCAGATCGTGCGCCCAACATCAAGATCGTCTCGGCCGATGGGCAATTGATCGCCAACAGGGGCATGAGCGGCGGCGAGGCGGTCGGCCTGCATGAAATGTCGCCCTATATCCCCGAGGCGGTGATCGCCATCGAGGATCGCCGTTTCTACTCGCATTTCGGTGTCGATCCGATCGGCCTGTCGCGCGCGATGGTCACCAACCTGCTCGGCGGGCACTTCTCGCAGGGTGGTTCGACGCTGACCCAGCAATTGGCCAAGAACCTGTTCCTGACGCCGGACCGCACTCTGGAGCGCAAGGTGCAGGAAGTGCTGCTGTCGCTTTGGCTGGAGCACAAGCACACCAAGGACCAGATCCTCGAAATGTACCTCAACCGGGTCTATTTCGGCTCCGGCGCCTATGGCGTGGAGGCTGCCTCGCGGCGCTATTTCGGCAAGAGCGCGCGTGACGTCACCCTGTCGGAGGCAGCCCTGCTTGCCGGCCTTTTGAAAGCGCCGTCGCGGCTGTCGCCGGCGCGCGATCCCAAGGCGGCCGAGGAGCGCTCGCAACTGGTGCTCGCCGCCATGCGCGAGGAAGGCAAGATCAGCGAGAAGGAGCTGAAGACGGCGCTCAGCGCGCCGGCGACGCGCTCCCCATCCTACTGGACCGGCTCGGAAAACTATGTCGCCGACACCATCATGGAAGAACTGCCGGACCTGATCGGCGATGTTCGCGGCGATATCGTCATCGACTCGACCGTCGACCTGACGCTGCAGAAGCTCGCCGAACAGTCGATCCGCAAACTGATCGACGACAGCGGCAAGAAGCTCAATGTGACCCAGGGCGCGCTGGTTTCGATCGACGATTCGGGCGCGGTGCGCGCCATGGTCGGCGGCTATGATTATTCGACCAGCCAGTTCGACCGCGCCTCGGAGGCGCGCCGCCAGCCGGGTTCGGCGTTCAAGCCGTTCGTCTACATGGCGGCGCTGGAGGCCGGCCGCACGCCCGACAGCATCCGCAACGACGCGCCGATCAAGATCGGCAACTGGACCCCCGACAATTACGGCGGCAAATATTTCGGCAAGGTGACGCTGGCGACGGCACTGGCCAAGTCGCTGAATTCGGTCGCCGCCCAGCTGACCATGGAAGTCGGCCCCAACGCCGTGGTCGAGGCGGCGCACCGCATGGGCATCCAGTCCGACCTGCAAGCCAACACCTCGATCGCGCTTGGCACGTCGGAGGTGACGCCGCTGGAGCTGACCTCGGCTTACGTGCCTTTCGCCAATGGCGGGTACAAGCCCGACATCCATTTCATCCGCCGCATCACGGGTGCGGACGGCAAGGTGCTTTACGACAGCGGTGGCAGCGGCAGCGCGCCGCGCGTGATCAAGCCCGAGATTGTCGGCATGATGAATTCGATGATGACCGGCACGGTCGAGGTCGGCACCGCCAAGAAGGCGGCCTTCGCCTGGCCTTCGGCCGGCAAGACCGGCACCAGCCAGAATTCGCGCGACGCCTGGTTCGTCGGCTATACCGCCAACCTCACCACAGGCGTGTGGTTCGGCAATGACGACGGCACACCGATGAAGAAGGTCACCGGCGGCGCGCTGCCGGCACAGGCCTGGCACGAATTCATGGTCGCAGCCCATGAGGGCGTGCCGGTGCGGCCGTTGCCTGGCACATGGAAGTCGACGCCGCCAGATACGATCGTGCCCGACGATATCCCCTCGGTGGACAACAACCAGCAGGCGCCGGTACCGTCGGTGGCGGTGGGCCAGCAGCAACCGCAGGCAACGCAGACGTCCAACCCCGCGCCGCAGCCAGCGGCGCCGGTCCGCCCGGCACGGCCGGCCCAGACTGTGGATGCCAACGGCTTCAACATGCCGGCGGATGACGGCACCACCGCCTCGGTCGGGCATCCGGTGCCCCCGGGCAATGTCGGCGGCCCCATGAAGAAGCGGCAGACCTCGATCCTCGATATTCTGGGCGGCGGCTGAGGAGCCTGTCGTCCAGCGGCGTCAATCCGCCTCTCGCCAGCGCCGCGGTGTTCGGCTACACCTCCGGCCGGAGACCGCGACATGGCTGAACCAGACACCAGAAAAACCATCGTGCTGACCGGCGCCAGCCGGGGCATCGGCCATGCCACGGTCAAGCGCTTTTCGCGCGAAGGCTGGCGCGTCATCACCTGCTCCCGCCAGGCCTTTGCCGAGGATTGCCCGTGGCCCGCCGGACCGGAAGACCATATCAAGGTCGATCTCGCCGATCAGGAGGATGTCGGCATCGCGGTGTCGGAAATCCGCCACCGGCTGGAGGCGCATGGCGGCCATCTCCATGCGCTCGTCAACAATGCCGGCATTTCGCCCAAGCTCAAGGACGGCAATGGCCGCATGAATTCGATCGACACGCCGATGCATGTCTGGCGCGACGTGTTCCAGGTCAATTTCTTCGCGCCGATCATGCTGGCACGAGGCCTGTTCAAGGAGCTGGCGGCGGCGAAGGGCTCGATCGTCAACGTCACCTCGATCGCCGGCACGAGGGTGCATCCCTTCGCCGGCACGGCCTATGCGACTTCCAAGGCGGCGCTCGGCTCGCTGACACGCGAGATGGCGCATGATTTCGGCCCGCACGGCATCCGCGTCAACGCGATCGCGCCGGGCGAGATCGACACCGCGATCCTGTCGCCCGGTACGGACAAGATCGTCGAAACGATCCCGCTGAGGAGGCTGGGCACCACGGCCGAGGTCGCCGACATCATCTATTTCCTGTGTTCGCCGCAGTCGTCCTACGTGTCCGGCTCGGAAATCCACATCAATGGCGGCCAGCACGTCTGAGCCGGCCGGGCTCAGCTTGAGGACACGCTTCAAGTCATGGTCAGCACGGCCTTGCCGCTGAAGCTGCGCCGGCGCAGCGCCTCCAGCGCCTGAGCGATCTCCGTCCACGGCACGGTCAGGGCTATGCGGGTTTCGAGCCGGCCAGCCGAGACCAGGGCAAGCAGCGAAGCGATGTCGGCGCCGATGCTGGGTCCGGACGCGTAATAGGCGAAGGTCTGAAGCCTCGCGCCCTCGTGGCCCGGAACGAACTGGCGGAATCCAACCGGCGTGAGCTCGCCACTGCTCGAACCGAACATGACGATGGTGCCGCCCGGGGCCACCCGTTCGATCGCCTGCGCGAGGCTCTGGCCGCCAACCGATTCGGTGATGAGCGAGAATGGCCCGGTGGCCAGCTCGATCGACTCGACGACCTGCCCGGCTCCCAGCGCGCGAAGATCCTCCCTGTGACGCGCGGCGGCCACCGCGGTGACCAAGCCGCCCTGCTCGCGGGCGATCTGGACCTGGAAACGGCCGACCGCACCGCTCGCACCGGTGATCAGCACCTCCCGGCCGGCAAGCTCACCGCCATGGCGCAAAGTTCTCAGCGCCGTCGTGCCCGCGACCGGAAGCGTGGCGGCAGCGGCGAAACCGACGTCATCCGGCACGACGGTGAGGCGGTCCGTCGGCACGGCGACACGTTCGGCCCAGCCACCCTGGTCCACCAGGGCCGCGACCCGCGTGCCGATGGCTGGCCCGGAACCATCGGCCGCCATTTTCTCGACCACGCCGGCAATGTCCTGACCGGGGATGAACCCATCCGGACGGATGGCGATCAGGCGCAGTTCGCCGCGATTCAACGAGGTGGCGTGGACCGAGACAACTGCCTCGTTGGCGAGCGGCCTCGGCTCATCGAAATCTGCCAGGATCAGGCCACCGTTGCTGCCTGGGGACGTCATGAGGGCGAGCATTCGATTTATCTCCTGCTGTTGCGCGGCGCACGAGCGGTGCGCGCCATTTCTGCACGGCAGGAAACTATCGATTTCGAGGGTCGAAGAATTTAGCTATGATAGCTTCCTATCGCTAAAAGAAGTCAAAATGCGGCAACCGCTCCGATATCCCTGGGTCAATTTCGAAGTCGACCAGATCGACGCGGCGGCCATCGCCGTGCGTGTCGACGTTACCGAGACACGCGCGGAGGTCGCCGCTCATTTGCATCGCAAGGGACAACTCGTGTTCGCCCTCGGTGGTGGCGTAACATGCCGTGTGCCGAGCGGACTGTGGATGGTACCGCCTCATTGCGGGGTGTGGATTCCCGGGGCCATGGAGCACAGCAATATCGCCACGGCCAATGCCCGTATCTTCTTCGTCTATATCGAGCCGGGAGCCGCCGAATTGCCCGACCGCTGCTGCACGCTTTCGATTTCGCCGCTGCTGCGCGAACTGATCATCGACCTGTCCGACAGTTTGCAGGACGACCCGCAAAGAGATGAACTCCTGGCCAGGATCTTGCTCAACGAGCTGCCCCGCATGCCCGTGCAGCAGCTGCATCTGCCGATCTCATCGGAGCCTCGGCTCCGAAGGATCGCCGACGCGCTGGCGCAGGACCCGGCCGACCGCAGCACGCTTGCCGAATGGGCCGACCGCGTCGCGCTCAGCGAAAGCAGCCTCGCCCGCCTGGTCGTCAGGGAGACAGGGTTGAGCTTCGGGCGGTGGCGCCAGCAGCTGCACCTGATCGTCGCCATTCGCGAACTGGCTTCCGGGGCCTCCGTGCAGCAGGTCTCCGGCGATCTCGGCTACGGTTCCGTCACGGCCTTCATCACCATGTTCAAGAAGGCGCTGGGGAAGCCTCCGGCCAAGTATCTGGGCAGCATCGCCCAGAATGGAGGCTCCGCCTTCGTGGCGTAGCAGGTTCAGGTGGCGGAGGGTTCGGCGGCTTCCGGCTTGTTGCCCAGCACTTCCTCGACAATGCCGCGCGCTATCTCGCGCTCGCCCATGATCACCGTGTTGGCGCCAAGCCCCTTCAGATGCTCGACCTCGGCATCGGAATGGGCGCGGGCCACGACGTTGATGGCAGGATTGGCGGCGCGTGCGCGCAGCACGATCTGGCCGGCCTCGAAGGCATTGGGGATGGCAAGGATCAGCCGTCTGGCGCCTTCCGGATTGGCGGCCGCGAACACTTCGGCATTGGCGGCATTGCCGGCAACCGTCTCGATGCCGTCGGCCTTCAGCCGCGCCAGCGTCTTGTCGGCATCCTCGATGGCGAGGAAGGATTGCCCGGCTTCTTTCAGCGCCGCGCCGACGAGGCTGCCGACCCGGCCGTAGCCGATCAGGATGGCATGGCCGGTGAGCGCCGTCCTGGGAGGCGGACCGTCCTCCTTCCTGGATGTCGCGGCGACCGACGCCACCTGACCTGGTGACGTCGCCGGACCGACAGGCTTTGCGTCCGCGGGTGGTGCTGCCTTGGCGGCGCGGGCCTCAAGCCATGGCTTCATCCAGTCGATGATGAGGAACATCAGCGGGTTGAGCAGGATCGAGAGGATGGCGCCGGCAAGGATCAGGTCTCGGCCCTGTTCGGGCAGCAGTTTCAGCCCGACGCCGAGCTCGGCCAGGATGAAGGAAAATTCGCCGATCTGCGCAAGGCTTGCCGAAATCATCAGCGCCGTCGCCAGGGGGTATCCGAAGGCGATGACGATGACGAAGGCGGCAAGGGACTTGCCGATGATGATGATGGCCAGCGTCGCCAGGATAGGCAGGCCATTGCTGACCAGGCTGAACGGGTCGAACAGCATGCCGACCGACACGAAGAACAGCACGGAGAAAGCGTCGCGCAGCGGCAGGGATTCTTCGGCCGCGCGGTGGCTGAGCTCGGATTCGCTCATGATCATGCCGGCGAAGAAGGCGCCCAGCGCCAGCGAGACGCCGAACAGCTTGGCCGCGCCGAATGCCACGCCGAGCGCGATGGCCAGAACCGACAGCCGGAACAGCTCGCGCGAACCGGTGTGGGCCACGTAGTGCAGGATCCAGGGAATGACCCGCCGGCCGACCACCAGCATGACGACGACGAAGGCGACAACCTTGGCCAGCGTGATACCGACGACACCCCAGATGCCGTAGCTGGCCGGCAGCGACAGAAGGCCGCTAGAATGCGCATCCGCCTGTTCCTGGCCGCCAAGTACGCCGGCGAGCGCCGGCAGCAGCACCAGCGCCAGCACCATGGCCAGATCCTCGACGATCAGCCAGCCGACCGCGATACGGCCGCGTTCGGTTTCGATCAGCCGGCGTTCCTGCAGGGCGCGCAGCAGCACCACGGTGGAGGCGACCGACAGTGCCAGGCCGAAGACCAGGCCGGCGCCCATCGTCCAGCCGAGCATCCAGGAAAGTCCGACGCCGAGCAGCGTGGCAAAACCGATCTGCACGATGGCCCCGGGCACGGCGATCGCCCGCACGGACAGCAGATCCTTGAGGGAGAAATGCAGGCCGACGCCGAACATAAGCAGGATGACGCCGATTTCGGCCAGTTCATTGGCAAGGCCCGCATCGGCGACGAAACCGGGCGTATTCGGCCCGACCAGCACGCCGGCTACGAGATAGCCGACCAGTGGCGGAATTCGGAAGCGATTGGCAAGAGCGCCAAAGACGAAAGCCAGCCCCAGACCGGCGACGATGGTGGCGATAAGGGGCGTGTCATGCGGCATTGTCTATGGAGCGCCTTTCAAGCTAGCGATGTCGGATGTGCGCCGCCCGAAGCCGCCGCCTTTTTGCAATATGGTGGATGGCATGACGATGATGCAACCCGCAGAAGCGCGAAAATCGTCGCGGGGGGCCATAAAATGCACGACCGGCGGCCAGAGAGGCCGCCGGTTCAAGGATCGCGGCAGGCACGGACCTCGCCGGTTTGCCCGGCGCTTGTAGTCAGGCCGCCCGCAACAGGGTCTCGATCTCGAAGACCGCGTGGTTCGTCAGGGTCTTGGGAATTTCCGCCGCGACCTTGTCCTCGACCTCCTTGTGCAGTTTCTTGCGCATGGCGCCCAGCACCAGCGGCGGCGCGACGAGCACGAGGCTGTCGAACGCGCCCCGGTGCGCGAGCTTATAAAGTTTCGCTGCGATCTCCTCGGCGAAACGCTCCTTGCCGATGCGGTGCCAGTCGGTGTCCTCGACCGCGCTGCGGTGCGCTGATGGGCCGTCATTGTGCCGGCCCGGGCTGTCGCTTCCCTGATCGCGCGTGGGCGGGTTCTCCTGCTCCATCACCTGCACGACTTCCAGATTGGGAAACTTGTTGTCGCCGGCATTCTTCAGGAAGAGCGCCTTTTCCCCGTCGGCAACCATGACCCAGATGCCGTGCTTGAGATTGATCGTGTTCATGAAAGCGCTCCTTCTTCGGGCTGATGGATATGTCGGAACGCGTTTGCATCCGCTAACGTTCCAGGCAGCGGAGCGAGGTCGCCACGGCATGCCATCAAGCCGGTAAATCGGCTGAGGGGCGGGGCACGGCTTTAATCTATTAAATTAGTAGAATTTAGAAAAAACTGTTTTGCCGAATGGGGCAGCAACAGCTAAAACCATCTGAAATCAAGGGCCGTCTCGGCCCTACTGGCTGCGCCCTAGGCGCGCTCGTGGAATTTTTTTCTCCTGCCTTTCGCGGTTGCGAAAAAGCGATTGCCTGCCATCACAGGATGCGCGAGTGCTTTGCTTCTGGTTTTTCGCGCCCCGGCGTAAAACTGCCAGACTGTTCCCGGATTGCTTTCCAGATGTCGCCAGCCAATGCCAAGCTCAACGCCTTTCCCGTCTTCATGCGGGTCGAGGGCGAAGCCGTGGCCATCGTCGGCGGCGGCGCCGAGGCCCTCGCCAAGGCAAGACTGGTCGGCCAGTCGAGCGCGGCGCTACGCATCATAACCCCGACGATCGAGCCGGAGCTGTCGGCCTTCGTTGCCGAGGCTGGCGTCCGCCACGTCGCGGCGGCCTATGAAGCCTCGCATCTGGAAGGCGCGGTGATGGTGTTTGCCGCCAGCGGCGATGAGGAACTCGACCGCCGCGTGGCCTTAGATGCGCGCAGGCTGGGTATTCCGGTCAATGCGGTGGACCGGCCGGAACTTTGCGATTTCTTCACCCCGGCGCTGGTCAATCGTGCTCCGGTCGCCATCGCCATCGGCACCGAGGGGGCAGGGCCCGTGCTTGCCCAGATGCTGCGTGGCCGTATCGACCAGATGCTGTCGCCGTCGCTTGGGTCGCTCGCCGCGCTTGCGGCATCGCTGCGCGCCGCCGCCGAGAAGATTTTGCCGAAGGGAAATGCCCGCCGCCGGTTCTGGAACAGTTTCTTCCAGGGTGGTCCGGCGCGTGCCGTCGAGGCCGGCGAGCTTGGACGGGCGCATGACGCCGCCGTTGATCTATTGCTATCCAGCGCGCCCGCTGCTGGCCACGTCGCCCTGGTGGGCGCAGGTCCAGGCGCCGAGGATCTTTTGACGTTGCGGGCGCATCGCCTGCTGATGGAAGCCGACGTCATCGTTCATGATGCGCTGGTGCCGGAGGCGGTGGTTGCCATGGGCCGCCGCGATGCCGAACGCTTGCCGGTCGGCAAGCGCAAGGGCTGCCATACCAAGAGCCAGGCCGAGATCAACGCGTTGCTGGTCGAACTCGGCCGCCAGGGCAAGCGTGTCGTGCGGCTGAAGTCCGGTGATCCGCTGGTGTTTGGCAGGGCCGGCGAGGAAATGGCGGCGCTGCGCGATGCCGGCATCGCCTATGAAGTGGTTCCGGGCGTCACCGCCGCCTTTGCCGCCGCCGCCGATTTCGAATTGCCGCTGACACTGCGCGGCGTTTCGTCTTCCATGGTGTTCACCACCGGTCACGATCTTAAGGGCAATTCCTTGCCGGACTGGGCCAAGCTTGCCATTTCGGGCGCTACCGTCGCCGTCTATATGGGCCGCTCGGTCGCCGCCGAAGTCGCCGGCCGCCTGATCGAGGCCGGCCTGTCGCCAGATACGGCGGTCGCCATTGTCGAGAATGCCAGCCTCGGCCATCGCCGCCGTTTCCATGGCACGCTTGCCGATCTGCCGTCGCTGGAAGCGCGCGCCGATCTTTCCGGCCCTGTCATGACCATTATCGGCGACGCCGTCGCCGGCGCCAATTTCGAGCGGTCAGAGCCGCTGGCGGCATATCGGCGGGAAGATGCCATCACTGCCGCTGAAGGAGCCCAATCATGAAGATACTGACCGCCAATCGTCTCGGCGATGGCATCGCCGTCTGGTATGCCGATGGCGGTTGGGCCGAGACGGTGGACCAGGCCGACCTTGCCCATGACAAGGCGGCCGAGGATCAGCTGGAGGCGATCGGTGCCAAGGCCTATGCCGACAATGAGGTGGTCGACGTCAATCTGATCGATGCGGAAGTCGTGAACGGCGTGGTCGAGCCGGTGCGGCTGCGCGAGAAAATCCGCGCCGCCGGTCCGACCATCCGGGGCGATCTGGGCAAGCAGGCCGAACGGGCGGCATAGCCGGGACAGCAAATGAAAGCGGGCGGACGCGCCCTGAAAGACGAAGCATGTACCGTTACGATGAGTTCGATCACGATTTTGTCCAGGCCCGCGTCGCCGAGTTCAGCGACCAGGTCCAGCGCCGGCTGTCCGGCGAGATATCCGAAGACCAGTTCCGGCCGCTCAGGCTGATGAACGGCGTCTATCTGCAGCTGCATGCCTATATGCTGCGCATCGCCGTGCCCTACGGCACGCTGAACAGCAAGCAGCTGCGCATGCTGGGCCACATCGCGCGCAAATACGACAAGGGCTACGGCCACTTCACCACCCGCCAGAATATCCAGTTCAACTGGCCGGCGCTGTCGGATATTCCGGCGATCCTGGCCGATCTCGCCAGCGTCGAGATGCACGCCATCCAGACCAGCGGCAATTGCATCCGCAACGTCACCGCCGACCATTTCGCGGGGGCGGCCGCCGACGAGGCCGCCGACCCGCGCCCCTACGCGGAAATCCTGCGCCAGTGGTCGTCAGTGCATCCGGAATTCTCGTTCCTGCCCAGAAAATTCAAGATCGCGGTGACGGGAGCCGAACGCGACCGCGCCGCCATCCAGACCCACGACATCGGCCTGCACCTGAAGAAGAACGCCGCCGGCGAACTCGGTTTCGCCGTCTATATCGGCGGCGGCCAGGGTCGCACGCCAATGGTTGCGAGGAAGATCCGTGACTTCCTGCCGGAAGCAGACCTTCTGTCCTACTGCACGGCGATCCTGCGCGTTTACAACCTCTACGGCCGCCGCGACAACAAGTACAAGGCACGCATCAAGATCCTCGTGCATGAGACCGGCGTCGAGGAGATCACACGCCAGGTCGAGGCCGAGTGGCAGGAACTGAAGGACGCCGAGCTGAAGCTGCCGGACGCCGACATCCGCGCCATCGAGGCGTATTTCGCGCCGCCTGACCTCAGCGACCGGCCGGAAGGCGACGAGGCGGTCAAGCTGGCGCGGCTGGATTCCAAGGGCTTCTCGGAGTGGCTCGACCAGAATGTGGTCACGCACCGCCATCCCGACTACGCCGCGGTAACGATTTCGCTGAAAGGCATCGGCGAGGTTCCCGGCGATGCGTCGGACAGCCAGATGGAGGCGGTCGCCGACATCGCCGAGAAATACGCTTTCGACGAGCTTCGCGTCAGCCATGAGCAGAACCTGATCCTGCCGCATGTGGCGCGCGCCGACCTCAAGGCGGTGTATGATGCACTGGTCGAGATCGGACTGGCGACGGCCAATTCCAATCTGATCTCGGACATCATCTCGTGCCCGGGCCTCGACTATTGCGCGCTGGCGACCGCGCGCTCGATCCCGATCGCGCAGGAGATTTCGCAACGCTTCGCCTCGCTGGAGCGGCAGCGCGAGATCGGCGAGCTGAAGCTGAAGATCTCCGGGTGCATCAATGCCTGCGGCCACCACCATGTCGGCCATATCGGCATTCTCGGCGTCGAGAAAAAGGGTTCCGAGCTCTATCAGGTAACGCTCGGCGGATCGGCCGACGAGAACACGTCGGTCGGCGAGATCATTGGCCGAGGCTTCTCCTCGGAAGAGATCACCGACGCCATCGAGACGATCGTCGACACCTATCTCGGCCTTCGGCTCAACCCGCAGGAAATATTCATCGACGCCTACCGCCGTGTCGGTCCCGCGCCGTTCAAGGAGGCGCTCTATGCTGGCGAAGCCAAGGCCGCTTGACCGGATCGCCGATGCCGAGGACGGCGCCGCGGCAAAGGCGGCGGGGCTCGATGCGCTGTATGGTCATCTGAAGCCGCTCGAGATCATCGAGCGCGCGGCCAACGAACTGTTCCGCGACGAGATCGCGGCCGTGTCGTCCTTCGGCGCGGATTCCGCCGTGCTCCTGCATATGATCGCCGAGGTCGACCGGTCGCTGCCGGTCATCTTCCTCGACACCGGCAAGCATTTCGACGAGACGCTCGGCTACCGCGACGCGCTTGTCGCCGATTTCGGCCTGACCAACATACGGGTGATCAAGCCCGAGGAGGCGGCGCTGGAACGGATAGACCCGACCGGCAGTCTGCACCAGACCGACACCGACGCCTGCTGCGAGGTGCGCAAGGTCGAGCCCCTGGCGCGAGGGGTGGCCCCTTTCCGTGCCTGGCTGACTGGCCGCAAGCGTTTCCAGGCTTCGACGCGGGCAGCTCTTCCTGTGTTCGAAGCGGTCGGTCCGCGCATCCGCATCAATCCGCTGGCCCATTGGACGACATCGGACCAGGCCGACTACATGCGCGCGCATGCGCTGCGCGAGAATCCGCTGGTCGCCTACGGCTATCTGTCGATCGGCTGTTTCCCATGCACGCAGCCGGTGCAGCCGGGCGAGGACGCACGCAGCGGCCGCTGGGCCGGTCATGCCAAGACCGAGTGCGGCATTCATCTGTCGGGGCTGGAGAAGTCGCTGACCGACGCATCCCTTTAGAATATGATGATGTTCAGGTGAGGCCGGCCTACAAATAGCAGCTTCCCGCGCTTCCGGTGCTCACGTACTTCAAGTACGCTCTGCCCCGGTTCTCGCAAGCCGCCTTTTTCGGCGCAGCCTGACCTGAATCTCAACACATCCTTGGCTCGTTTGAATATCTAGGAACTTTTCTTGATGGCTGAACCAACGACACCGGAGACCCGGCTCTGGACCCCGCAGGGTTTTCGCGAGGATGAATGGGCGCATGCCGAAAGCGCCGAGGCGCTTACGGGCAATGGCCGCTTCATCCTGCCGTTGCAGGCATTTCTCGACCTTGACCCGGAAGTCCGCCGGTCGGCCAAGGAACGGCTCGGCGTTCTTTTGCAGCCCGGCGACCAGTTGGAGAAGATCGCAGATTTACTCGACCAGCTTTCGCTGGTGGCGCTGGTCTTTCCGGCCTTCAGCGACGGGCGCTCCTTCTCCAAGGCTGAACTGCTGCGCAGCCGCTACCATTTCGAGGGCGCCGTTCGCGCCACGGGCCAAGTGCTGGTCGACCCGCTGCCGCATATGCTGCGGCTGGGCTTCGACGAGTTCGAGATTTCGAACCCGGTGCTGCTGAAGCGTCTGGAAGAGGGCCGCACCGGCGGGTTGGGGCTCTATTACCAGCCGGCCGCCGTGACGGAGCCGAAAGGGCCGAAATACTCCTGGCGGCGCATTCGAGGCAGCTGACGCAGCGGCAATCCGGCGTCTCTTTACATCGCTTGCGATCGGGCCTTCTCTGATCATCCGGATGGAAATCCGCTTGATGATCGGGGAGGGTCTTCATGCGCTACGACTATGTCATTGCCGGCGGCGGGTCCGCCGGTTGTACGCTCGCCGCCCGGCTTTCCGAAGATCCATCGAAAACGGTTTGCCTGATCGAGGCCGGTGGCGAGGGCAGGAATCTGCTCATCCGCGCCCCGGCCGGTATCATCGCATTGTTGCCCGGCCGGCCCAAGATCAGCAACTGGGCCTTCGAGACCGTGCCGCAAACGGGCTTGAACGGCCGCAAGGGTTATCAGCCGCGCGGCAAGGCGCTTGGCGGCTCCAGCGCCATCAATGCCATGCTCTACGTCAGGGGACATCGCGCCGACTATGACGAATGGGCCGCGCTCGGCTGCGACGGATGGTCGTGGGACGAGGTTCTGCCTTACTTCCGGCGCGCGGAAGGCAACCAGCGGGGCAGCGATGCCCTGCACGGCGGCGATGGTCCTTTGCGGGTGGCCGAACAGCGGGAACCACGGGCGCTGTCGAAGGCCTTCGTCGAAGCCTGCGGCGAAAACCAGATCCGCCGCAACGATGATTTCAACGGGCCGGAGCAGGAAGGCGCCGGCCTCTACCAGGTCACGCAGTTCTGGGGCGAACGCCGCGGCGGCGAACGCTGCTCGGCGGCATCGGCCTATCTGCAACCGGCCGCGAGCCGGCCGAACCTGACCGTCATCACCGGAGCGCATGCCACCGGCATCGTCCTCGACGGCAAGCGGGCGACGGGCATGCGCTACCGCAAGGGCAACAGCGAGGCCGTCGCGCAAGCCGCGCGCGAGGTCATCGTCTGCGGTGGCGCTTTCGGCTCGCCGCATCTGTTGCTGCTGTCCGGTATCGGTCCCGCCGCCGAACTTGCCGCGCACGGCATTGCCGTCGCGCACGATTTGCCCGGCGTCGGCAAGAACCTGCAGGATCATCTCGATTTCATCCTGGGCTGGACGTCGAAGGATGCCGACATGATGGGCATTGGCCTGCGTGGCCTGCCTGCCCTGCTGCGGCATATGTGGCGGTGGCGCAGGGATGGCGGCGGCATGATCGCCACGCCGTACGCGGAAGGCGGAGCCTTCCTCAAATCCGACCCGGCGATCGACCGGCCCGACCTGCAACTGCATTTCTGCATCGCCATCGTCGACGATCACGGCCGCAAGCTGCATATGGGATACGGCTTTTCCTGCCATGTCTGCGTGCTCAGGCCGCATGCGCGCGGTGAGGTCGGGCTGGCGAGCGCGGATCCGCTGGCGCCGCCACGCATCGATCCACGCTTCCTGTCGGATGAACGGGATGCCGGCCTGCTGCTCAGGGGTGTCCGGATGATGCGCGGCATTCTGGAGGCGCCGGCGCTGGCCAGATATCGCCACAAGGAAATCTACACCGCCGGCGCTTCGACGGACGCGGAGCTGATGGCCCATATCCGGGCCCGCGCCGACACGATCTATCACCCGGTCGGCACCTGCAAGATGGGCATTGACGAAATGGCGGTGGTCGATGCGCAACTGCGGGTGCGCGGCATGCAGGCCCTGCGCGTCGTCGACGCTTCGGTGATGCCGAGGCTGGTCGGTGGCAACACCAATGCGCCGACCATCATGATCGCGGAGAAAGCGGCCGACATGATCAAGGCGGTTGGCTGACGCGGTTCTGGTCGAGCCAGTCTTGGTTTTTTCTGGTTGATCGAAGACCATGTTCAGCCGCTTCGGCAGGTTTTTATCAAAACTGGTCGTACCAATTGTACGATTTGAGCTTTTCCTTTTCCCGTCTTGCCCTTAGGATAAGGCTATTATTTCGTATCTCGAAATAAATAGCCGCAAGGGGAGGAACCGGAATGGCTGGCAAGAAGATACTGATGCTCGTTGGCGAGTTCAGCGAGGAATACGAGATTTTCGTTTTCGAGCAGGCCATGCATGCGGTCGGCCACACCGTCCACGTCGTGTGTCCGGACAAGAAGGCGGGCGATGTTCTGAAGACATCGTTGCACGACTTCGAGGGGCACCAGACCTATACCGAGAAACTCGGTCACGACTACATCCTCAACAAGACCTTCGCCGAAGTCGACCCGGCCAAGTATGATGCGGTCTATGCGGCCGGTGGGCGCGGGCCGGAGTATATCCGCATCGACAAACGGGTGCAGGCGCTGGTGCGGCATTTCCACGAGGCCGGCAAACCGATCTTCACCATCTGTCATGGCGTGCAGATCCTGATCGCGGTCGACGGCGTGGTGCGGGGAAGGGAAGTGGCCGCACTTCACTATTGCGAGCCGGAAGTGACGCTCGCCGGCGGCACCTATATCGACGTCGCGGCGACCGGCGCCCATGTCGACGGCAATTTGGTCTCGGCCAAGGGATGGCCGGGCCTGTCGAACTTTATCCGTGAATGCCTGAAGGTGCTGGGCACGGAGATTCGCCACGGCGAAATCCTGATGCGCGACGAGCGCCAGGCGGCCTGACAGATATTCTTGGCAGACACCGCCGCGCCATTGGCGCGGCGGCCCGTTTCAGGCCGCCATCCGCGCTTCGCGGAACGATACCAGTTTGCGGCGGCTTTCATCCCAGAGCGCCAGCTTGACGCAGCGCAGGCTGTCGAGAAGCGTGACGCGGCCGATGCCGCGCAACTCGGGATAGTCCCTCAGCACTTCCTGAAGCCGGTAGCCCGGTACCTTTGCGGAGAGGTGATGGACGTGATGGACGCCGATATTGCCGGTAAACCAGTTCAAGAGCGGCGGCAGATCGTAATAGGAAGATCCATGCAGGGCGGCGTGCTGGAATTCCCAGTCGTCATCCTTCGCCCACTCCGTTTCCTCGAACTGGTGCTGGACGTAGAACAGCCAGACGCCGGCCGAACCGGCGAGGATGACGATCGGCAGATGGACGATGAGGAACGCGCCGGGTCCGATCGCCCAGACAAGCACCGCCGCCGCAAGCGCGATGGCGAGGTTGGTGGTCATCGACGACACCCAGGGCGTCAGACCTGCACGCATCATGCCGACCGGCAGCCTTTGCGAGAAGATGAAAAGCCAGATCGGACCGAGGCCGAACATCACCAGCGGATGGCGGTAGAGCCGATAGGCAAGGCGGCCACGCCATGACATCCGGCGATATTCGGCAACGGTCAGCGTCCTGATGTCGCCCATGCCGCGTTCGTCGAGATTGCCGGCACTGGCGTGATGCACGGCATGCGCCCGCCGCCAGCAGTCATAAGGCGTCAGCGTCAGCACACCGAGCGCGCGTCCGATCCAATCGTCGGCATGACGGTTTGCGAAGAAGGAACCGTGGCCGCAATCGTGCTGGATCATGAAGATCCGCACCAGAAAGCCGGCGGCCGGCAGGATGAGGATCAGTCCCCACCAATGGCCATAGGCATAGGCGGTCGCCGACATGGCCCACAGCGTGACGAACGGAATGAGAGTGATGGCCAGTTCGATGGCGCTGCGGCGTCTGTCCGGCTTCTTGTAGCGCGCCAGAATCTTCAGCCAGGCGCGCTTGCTGTTGGCGGCCGTGTCGGGGGAAATCATGTTCATCAGGAACAATAGGCGGAGGCGCGTGCCCACCGCAAGCGAGTATCACACGAAATTACTGGGTGTAATTGTCGCGCGAGGCGCGGAATCCGGCCTTCTTACCGACGCCTGGCGCCGGCGCTGCCGTGGCTTTCGACGCTCTCGAGACGGTCGAGCAATTGCCTGAAGCGGTCCGGAGTGTCGGTTTCGGTGCGAAAGGTCGGCAAGGTGCGCAGAAAGCGCGTCATCGCCTCGGCGCCGAACTGGCGCCTGACTTCGGTGGCGAGCATGTCTCCCTTTTTTGCGTTGTCGCGGGTCATCATTTCAAAAATCCTGTGTCGGCTCCGAAACTCTTCCAGCAAGGGAATGGTTCCCCCATCACGCTCTCGTGGCAAGCGAAGCCGGTCAGTACGGTAAAATTTGAATTAAAAACCGGATATCGCCGTCTTGTGCCGGCTGACCCCGCCAAGGGGCCTAAAGGTCGCTTGCCCCTTGATTTTTGGCCGCCGAACCTCGATATCGGGCACAAAATCCATACCATTCGAGATGACGGGAAACGGCGATGAGCGACCAGGCAAAAGACGAACGCGCGCCCAGCGAAACCGAGGCGGCCGAGGCCAATGCCGAGCGCATGGAAGGCGGCATCGATGGCGACTATGAAGCGCTTGTGCGGCTGCTGAAGGAAAATGAAGAACTGAAGGACCGCGCGTTGCGCACCGCGGCCGAGATGGAAAACCTGCGCCGCCGCACGGCGCGCGACGTGCATGACGCGCGCACCTACGCCGTTGCGAATTTCGCCCGCGACATGCTGTCGGTGTCGGACAATCTGCGCCGAGCCCTGGATGCCATCCCGGCCGAAGCCAAGACTTCGGGCGATGCCGGATTCAAGGCGCTGATCGAAGGCGTCGACCTCACCGAGCGCGCCATGCTGTCGGCGCTCGAGCGGCACGGCGTCAAGAAGCTCGCTCCGGAAGGCGAGAAGTTCGATCCCAATTTCCACCAGGCGATGTTCGAAGTGCCGAATCCCGACGTCCCCGCCAATACGGTGGTCCAGGTCGTGCAGCCGGGCTATTCGATCGGCGAGCGCGTGCTGCGTCCCGCCATGGTGGGCGTCGCCAAGGGCGGCCCGAAAGTTGCCGCTGGGGCGCCCGTCGAGCCGGGACCGGTGAACGAGCAGGCGGAGAAGGATGCGTAGTCAGGGGTTAGGGATTAGGCAGTAGGCATTAGGCAGCCAAGGCAGTCGTATCAATCGCGCGGCTTCGTGCTATTCATGCGCAGTTCCTGATCCCAATGCCTATTGCCTCATGTCCTTCAGTCCCATCGCCCTTCTCGACTATGCCGGCGTTGCCGTCTTCGCGGCGACGGGGGCGCTGGCGGCTTCGCGCAAGCAGCTCGACATTATCGGCTTCCTGTTCCTGGCCAGCGTCACCGGCATCGGCGGCGGGACGTTCCGCGACCTCATCCTGAATGTGCCGGTGTTCTGGGTGACGAACCGAAACTATGTGCTGATCTGCGCGGTCGTGGCGGTCCTTGTCTTCTTCACGGCGCACCGTGTCGAATCCCGCTACAAGCTGCTGCTCTGGCTTGACGCCATCGGGCTGGCCGCCTTTTCGGTGATGGGCGCGGCCAAGGGACTGGCCATCACCGGATCGCCCGCGGTGTCGGTGATCACGGGCATGCTGACGGCGACGTTCGGCGGCATATTACGCGATCTGCTGGCCGGGGAGCCTTCGGTGCTGCTTCGGCCCGAAATTTATGTCACCGCCGCCCTCGTGGGCGCCGCTGTCTTCACCGCCGGGGACGTCTCTGGCCTGCCGTCGCTGGTTTCCAGCCTTGCCGGGTTCTTGGCAGCCCTCGTGGTGCGCGGCGGCGCGCTCAAATTCGGCTGGTCGTTCCCCTCCTACAAAAGCCGCCCCGGCAGGCGGCCCGAGGATATTCCGTGAGTAGGGAATAGTCAGTAGTCAGTAGAGTGTCCGCGATGTCGCGGCGTAGCGCTCACCACTCACTAGGCCGCAAAACGCTGCCCTTCACCGCCATAGTAATTGACGTAACGGGCGCCGATTTCCTTGACCGGCATAACCACGAAGACATCGACGGTGGAAAATTCGCGGTCGATGACGCAACCGTCGCCGATGCGGGCACCGACGCGCAGATAGCCCTTGACCAGAGGCGGCATCGCCGCGATGGCCGCCTTGGCGTTGACCGCCTCGATCGGCATCAGGTCCATGGAGCAATAGCGTCCGGATACCGCGCGCACATCCCAGGCCGAGTTGGTGCGGCAATGATGGGCGAGATAGGTAAGTGCCTCGGCATGCGCCGCCGGCACGGTGCCATGGAAAGAGGCGCAGCCGGTCATCACGCCGATTTCATAGTGATTGATGTAAGCCCAGATTCCTTGCCAGAGCGCCTCGATGGTCCGCTTCGAGCGATATTCTGGCAAAACGCAGGACCGGCCGAGTTCCAGGAAACGCTGTCCGGGATGGCGGGCGATGAGCTTGGTCAGTTCGAACTCGCCTTCGGAATAGAAGCCACCGGCCGCGGCCGCGATTTCTTGCCGCAGCAAGCGGTAAGTCCCGACAATGCGGCGATGCTCGGGGCCGGAAATCGAATTGTCAAAGACGAGCAGGTGATCGCAGAGCGGATCAAACCGGTCAGCGTCACGGCGATCCTGCGCCTGGAACAGGTCCTTGCGGGCGCCAAGCTCATCGTAAAATACCCGGTAGCGCACTTCCTGCGCGGCCGCGATCTCGGCCTCGTTGCGGGCGAGCCGCACTTCGAGGTTGCCGATACGGCCAAGCGCTGCGCCTTTCGTGACAGAATCGACGTTACGTCCGGCAAGCAAAGCGCTGCTGGCGTTCGGCCGAGTGTCACATTCCGGCATAACTGTATGCACGAGTGATTCTCCTTCGAGCCATCCCTCTTGGCACGGGGATACGGTGTAGGTGCAACAGGATTGTGACAGTACCGTGATACGGCGTCGCGGGCAATACTTCGTCGGCTGGCGAAAACGATCAACCGGCTACGTTGCGTGAAGCGATGCGGCCATGCGCCGGAAAAATCGACTCAAGCGGCGACCTGGCCCTCGACGGCATTGACCAGCGCGTCGGGGTCGAGCGGCTTGGTTACGAAGCCGCTGGCACCATGGGCAAGCACCGCATGGCGGGTCTTTTCCTGGCTGTCCGCCGACAGCACCATGATCGGCACGGGCGGCACGGAGGTTTCCTCCTCATGCCGGCGGATCGCGGCGATCGCGTCCAGTCCGTCCATCACAGGCATATGGAGGTCCATCAGCACCACGTCGTAGCGGCTCTTATGGCCGGCGCTGGTGACGGCCTCGACAGCCGCCTTGCCGTTGCCGACCACCTTGACGCGATGCCCCGCCTTCAACAGCGTGGCGCGGGCCAGCATGGCATTGATGTCGTTGTCCTCGGCGATCAGCACGGACAGCCCCTGCTGACGGTTGTTGGCAACGCGGTGGGATGGTGCGCGGCGTTTTTCCGGCAGCGGCTGGGCAGGCGCCTGTGGCTGGCTGCTCAAAAGGACACGCAAAAGTGTTCCGCCGCGCACGGGCCGGGCAAGGAAGGTCGCATAGCCGCTGGCGCGAAACTCGCCAAGCAAGCCGCGATCGGTGGGCGCGATCAGCGTGATGGCCTCGCAATCGGAGAAGCCGTTCTGACGCAGCCGCTTGAGCAGCCGTCCGTCACTTTCTTCCATGGCAGCGTCGACCAGAAGGACGTCGCAGCCCGCGGACAGGGTCGCCGCCTGCGCCGCGGTGGAGGCGATACCGGCCGTGCCGCCGTTGGCGCGGATTGTGCGGGCGATGGCGTCGGCCTCGACTGTGTTTCTGGACACAATGACGGCGCGCCTGCTCGCAAGCGCGTTCAGCCGGCCTTGCGGCGATTCGGTCGCAGCCGTGGCCGGAATCTCGAAAACGAATTCCGAGCCTTGGCCAAGCCGGCTCGAAACCGAGATGGTACCGCCCATGGCGGCGACCAGCCGCCTGGAGATGGCAAGCCCCAACCCGGCACCACCATGCGTGCGCGTCGATGTGCCGTCGGCCTGCTCGAACTCCTCGAAGATCCGCTCCATATCCTCGTCGCGCAGGCCAGGACCGGTGTCGGTGACGGTGAAACAGATGCGGTCGCTTGTCTCTGTGCGCGCGCGCGCGACGCTCACCAGCACGCCGCCGCTGTCGGTGAACTTGATGGCGTTGCCGATCAGGTTGAGCAGGACCTGCCTGACCCGGCCCGGATCGGCTGATATCATCTGCGGCACGTCGGGCTCGACGTGGCAGCCGAGGCCGATGTCCTTGGCGAAGGCGCGCGCGGCCATCAGTTCGATAATGTTGTCGGCGATCTCGCGCACCGACATCGGCTGTGGTTCGGGATCGAAGCGCCCGGCCTCGATCTTGGAATAATCGAGCAGATCCTCGATCAGCGCGAGCAAGGCGCTCGCCGAGGTCGAGATGGCCCCCACATAGGTCTGCTGTTCCGGCGACAGGCTGGTGTCGGCGAGCAGCCTGGCCATGCCCATGATGCCGTTCATAGGCGTGCGGATCTCGTGGCTGACGGTGGCGAGGAAGCGCGATTTGGCCTGACTTGCGTATTCGGCCCGTTCGCGCGCGGTAATGAGGGAGGATTCGGCGCGCTTGCGGGCGGTGATGTCGCGGGCGATGGCGCGGTGCGAAACCGCGCCGCTGTCCTTGTCGCGCACCGACAGTTCGATCCAAGAGAACCAGCGCGGGCCGCTCGGCGAGCGGATGGCGACATCGGTGGAACTCAGGCACTCATGGTCGGAGAAGGCCGCGTCGGGGACGATGCCGACCTCGATGCCGAGTTCGGCTAGGCTCTTGCCTGCGAGATCGCGCTGGTCGGTTTCGACGAGATCGGCGAACACCTTGTTGGCGTAGACGATGTAGCCGTCGCGGTCCCGGTGGATGACGAGGTCGCCAAGCGCATCGATGAGCCCGCGAAAGCGCTCTTCGCTCTCCTGCATTTCCCACATGCGGTCGGCAAGCGTCTCGATCTCGGCGCGGCTGCGGGCGGTGGTCTCGTCAAGCAGGGCGGAGGTGCGGTGGACATTGCGCCTGGCATTGACGTGGATGCCGAGGCCGGCAAGCCCGGCCGCCAGCAAAGCGAGGCTGATGAAAGGGGGCGCTCCCGTCAGATGCGCCATGCCGGCAAGCCCGACGACGGCGATGAATGTCAGCAAAGGCAGGTTTTCGCGCCCGGCCCGCTGCCTGGGAACCAGGGGTGGCGCGACGACGAACCGGCGCGCCGGCGCGTGTACCGCATCGGCGTCGTCGCCCGTGTCCGCTTCTCGCATGCCGGATTGCGCGCTCATGCGAAATCCTTGGCAGAGGAAGATTAGGGAAGCCTGCGGGGGATCATTCGAATTTTAGCGGATGATGTTTTTTGCCCCGGCAGCGGAGGATTTGCGACAGGAGGCGGCTTTCCAGCCGCTGCCCGCGATCGAAAGCCGGTTACATATCGACCACGACGCGGCCGCGAATCTTGCCGTCGACAATGTCGCGCGCGGCGTCGACGATACCGTCGAAGCCGATGGTGGTGGACAGGCTGGCGAGCTTGTGAACATCGAGATCGGAGCCAATGCGCCGCCAGGCTTCCAGGCGGACAGGCTTGGGCGCCATCACCGAATCGATACCGAGCAGGGAAACGCCGCGCAGGATGAAGGGCGCCACGCTCGACGGCAGGTCCATGCCGCCCGCCAGGCCGCAGGCGGCGACCGCCCCACCGTAGGAGGTCATCGACAGCACGTTGGCCAGCGTGTGGCTGCCGACCGAATCGATGCCTCCGGCCCAGCGCTCCTTGGCGAGCGGCTTGGCCGGCTGGTTGAGCTCCTCGCGCGATATCACTTCGGCGGCGCCGAGGTTGATCAGGTACGGACTTTCGGCATTGCGGCCGGTCGAGGCAACGACATGATAGCCGAGGCTGGACAGGATGGAGACGGCGACCGAACCGACACCGCCGGCTGCACCGGTCACCACCACCGGTCCGCGATCGGGCAGGATGCCGTGGCGCTCCAGGGCCATGACGCAGAGCATCGCGGTGTAGCCGGCGGTGCCGACCGCCATCGCGTCATGCGCGCTCATGCCTTCCGGCAGCGGCACCAGCCAGTCGCCATTGACGCGGGCGCGCGCGGCATAGGCGCCGAAATGCGTTTCGCCCACGCCCCAGCCGTTCAGGATCACCTTGTCGCCCTTGCGCCAGCCGGCATGCGAAGACGAGACGACGGTGCCGGCCAAATCGATGCCTGGCACCAGCGGCCAGCGGCGGATCACCGGCGCCTTGCCTGTTATGGCCAGCCCATCCTTGTAGTTGACGGTCGTTGCTTCAACCGCGACGGTGACGTCGCCCTCCATCAGGTCGGCATCGGTCAGCTCGGTTACGGCGACCGACTGCCTTTTCTCGGCATCGCGCGAAACGAGAATGGCTTTGAAGGTGTCCGACATCTTTTTCTCCGCGAAATTGCCTGGCGGGTGAACTGTGCGGCGCGTGGCGCCCGGGGTCAATCTTTGGAAGGTTCGGCGTTCGAGGCCTTGGCCTCGCGCCGCCAGCCGATGAGCTCGTCGAAAACGACCAACGCCGCGCCGACGGAGATGAAGGCGTCGGCGAGGTTGAAGACCGCGAAGGACCAGACCGGCGTGTGGAACAGGATGTAGTCGATGACATGGCCGTAGACGGCGCGATCGATGAGATTGCCCAGCGCGCCGCCGATGATCAGGGCAAAGCCGGTACGGGCGACGATGTGGCCCACCGGCGTGCGCGTGGCGAGATAGAGAACGAAGGCCACGACCACCACGGCCACGAGCACCAGGCCGGTGTCGCCGAAGGAGGAAAACATCGAGAAGGCGATGCCGGTGTTGTAGGTGCGAAACAACGCCAGGAACGGCACCAGGTCGAGCTTTTCCTGAAAAGGCAGCATGGTCTCGACCAGGTGTTTTATCCATTGGTCGAGCGCGATGGCCAACAGGACGAGCAGGGCGTAGGGAGACCACGATTTCAAGGTTGGACAGCCCTCATTTCGAGTCCGTGACGGGGTCGAGCTTCAGCGCGCCGCGCCGGATCTCGAACAGCATGATGCCGGTGGCAACCGCAAGATTGAGCGAATCGGCACGACCGGCCTGTGGAATCCTGAGCAGTCTGTCGCAACTCGCCGCGAGGGTTTCGGGCAGACCCTGCTGTTCGTTGCCCATCATCAGCAGCACCGGCCCGCGTGAAAAATCGACCGAGCGATAATCGACGGCGCCCTTCAGATGCGTGCCAGCGACAAGGCCTGAAAAACCGCCGCGCCAGGCAAGGAAAGCCTCGGTCGTCGCCTTGGCCACCGGCACTGCGAAGATGGAGCCCATGGTGGCGCGCACCGTTTCCACCGAAAAGGGATCGGTGGTGTCGCCGACCAGGATGACGCCCTTGGCGCCGACGGCATCGACGGTGCGGATGACGGTGCCGAGATTGCCGGGGTCGCGCACCCGGTCGAGCGCCACCCAGACATCGCCATTGTCGGCGCGGATGTCCTTCAGCGGCAGGAATTTCTGCGAAAACACGCCGACCACCATCTGCGGATTGTCGCGGCGGGTGATGGCGACAAGCACTTTTTCCGAGACTTCGAGCACGGTGCCGCCAGCGGCGACCGTGCGTGCCGCTGCCTTTTCCACCGCCGCGTTGCCGCGTCCGGCCTTGGCGAACACAAGCGTCCTGATCTGCCAGCCGAGATCGAGCGCGTCGATGACCAGTTTCAGCCCTTCGGCCATGAAGGCGTTCTGCTGGTCGCGGAATTTCTTCAGGGCCAGCGCCTTGATGTCCTTGACCAGCGGATTGGCGAGGCTGGTGACTTCCTTCACCTGGCCCGGTGCCCCGGCATGCCGTTCGTTCATTTCAGGCCACCCAGCGCGAAAACAATGAAGTCGACAGTGCCCGGCCGGCGGACTTTTCGCGGATGATCAGCTCGCCCGATTCGACCCTGCCGCCCATGCCGGCAAAGGTGTCGCGCATCAAGGCGTGGATGGCGAAGAAGGAGGCGCGAATCGAATAGGCGGTCAGCACCACTGCAAGTGGCTTCGGCGTCAGGATCGAACGGCAGAGATCGGTCAGGGCAGGGAGGTCTTCGAACAATTGCCAGACCTCGCCCTTGGGGCCGCGGCCATAGGCCGGGGGATCGAAGAGCACGATGTCGTAGCGGCTGCCGCGGCGTTCCTCGCGCTCGGCGAATTTCACCGCGTCCTCGACGATCCAGCGGATCGGCTTGGAGCCAAGTCCGGCCATTTCCTGGTTTTCGCGCGCCCAGCCGATCGCCTTCTTGGAAGCATCGACATGGGTGACCTCGGCACCGGCGCGGGCAGCCACCAGGGACGCGAGTCCGGTATAACCGAACAGGTTGAGCACCTTGACCGGTCGCTTGGCGGCCTCGATCAGGCCGGCCATATGGTCCCAGTGCGAAGCCTGTTCGGGAAAGACGCCGACATGGCGAAACGAGGTGAAGCGGCCGAGATAATCGATGCCGTCATGCTTCATCGGCCAGGTCTCGCCGAGCGGCGTCCTTGGAAAACGCCAGCGGCCGATGCCTTCCTCGTCGGTGTCGCCGGTGAAGATGGCGTCGGCACGCTCCCAGTCTTTCGCGGGGAGCGCCTTCTGCCAGATCGCCTGACCTTCAGGGCGCACGATGCGGTAGGGACCGTATTGTTCGAGTTTTTCGCCCGCACCGCTGTCGAGCAGCGCGTAATCGGCGTTCGGTGACACTTCGAGAATCAGCGGCAGCCGTTCGGCAGGCAAGGGGCCGTCGCGGCGGGCAAGGATGCGCGGCGCGGTTTTCGGTTCGGTGCGATCGTCGGTTCTGATCTCATGCCGCTCGCGCGGCTTGGCATCCGGTCGTGCGGCGCCACGCGGCTCGTGCGGACGCGGCTCTCCGGTTCCGCCTTTCGCGGGCGGGCGGTTGTCGCGGCGTTTGTCGCGAAAAGACTTCAAGCAGGAGCATCTCCGAGCGGCGTGCCGCTTTTGGCATAGGGCAACCGGCTACGCAACCAAGTCCGCCGTCGCAGCCGCCAGCGTTCATGACGGCAAGCAATGGACCAATTTCAAAGAAACAGGCAAATCTGCCTGATGTCCCGCTCCGAACGCCTGCTCGATCTCATCCAGTGCTTGCGCCGCCACCGCCGGCCGGTGAGCGGGCGGATGCTGGCCGATGAGCTCGGCATTTCGATCCGCACACTCTATCGCGACATCGCCACGTTGCAGGGGCAGGGGGCGCCGATCGAGGGCGAGGCGGGGCTGGGCTATGTGCTCAAGCCCGGCTTCATGCTGCCGCCGCTGATGTTCTCCGACGAGGAGATCGAGGCCATCGTGCTCGGCTCGCGCTGGGTCGCCAAGCAGCCGGACCGGCGCCTCTCCGCCGCCGCCGGCAACGCGCTGGCCAAGATCGCCGCCGTTCTGCCACAGGATTTGCGTGAGGATCTCGATGCCTCGACGCTGCTGGTCGGGCCCGCCATGACGGCCATCGAAGGCATAGACCTCGGCGTCGTGCGGCAGGCCATCCGCAACGAACGAAAACTCGGCTTTCTCTACCGCGACGCCGGCGGTGCTGCTTCGCAACGCGTCGTCTGGCCGTTCGCGCTCGGCTTCTTCGACAAGGTGCGGGTGGTGGTGGCATGGTGCGAGACGCGCCAGGATTTCCGGCATTTTCGCGCTGACCGCATCGCCGAACTGAAGACACTTGATGCGCGCTACCCGCGCCGCCGCCTTGCGCTGCTCAAGGAATGGCGGGCGACTCTCGACAAGCCGCGCGGGTCATGAGCGCTACTGCCAGAATCTGACAGTATCCTACTCTAGGTTCAGCAGATCGAAACGCTGACCCCCCGGAGAGTACACATGACCACCCCGAATTTCGTCATCCTCTATGTCGACAAGCCGCTTGAGAGCGGCGCCTTCTACAGCGCATTGCTCGGTCGCGAGCCGGTCGAGAGCGCGCCGACCTTCGTGCTGTTCGTGCTCGACAATGGCTTCAAGCTCGGCCTCTGGTCGCGGCATACGGTTCAGCCGGCGGCGGAAGCTGCAGGTGGCGGAGCCGAGATTGTGTTCGCGCTGGAGACGCCCGAGGCGGTCGACGCCACCCATGCCGACTGGGCCGGGCGCGGGTTGAAGATCCTGCAGACGCCGACCGACCTGGATTTCGGCCGCACCTTCGTGGCGCTCGATCCCGACAATCATCGCCTGCGTGTCTACTGGCTGTCCGATGGGGAACAGAAATGAGCGCGTACTGGATCGCGGTTGCGTCGGCCGAACATGTCCGGCGCGGCCGCAAGGACGGCTTCATGCAGGTCAATCATGGCAAGGCGGCGCCGCTGCGCCGCATCAGGCCTGGCGACGGCATCGTCTATTATTCGCCGACGACGATTTTGGGCCAAAAGGACGGCCTGCAGGCCTTCACGGCGATCGGCATCGTGCGGGAGGGAGAACCCTATCAGGGCGAAATGGGCGGCGGATTCACGCCGTTCCGCCGGGATGTCGACTGGGCGGCGTCCGGGGAAGCGCCGATCAAGCCGTTGCTGGACCGGCTAGAGTTCACCGCTGGCAACGCGAACTGGGGATATCAGCTCCGCTTTGGCCTGTTCCCGGTCAGCGCTGCCGATTTCGCGCTTATCGCCGAAGCGATGGGCGCCGGGATTGCAATCGCGAATCAGGCTCTCAATCCCTCGTAGACCGCGATGCCGGCGGCCAGGTCCTCAAGGGCCGCGCCGACGGATTTGAACAGCGTGATCTCATCCTCGCTCGCGCGGCCCTGCTTCTGGCCGCGCGCCAGTTCATGCAGGTCGGCGACGATGGCCTCTGGCTTGAGCACGCCGGAAGCGAGCGGGATGACGATGTCGCCGGCTTCCTTGGTGGCGCCGGCACGGGTGTCGACATAGACCCGCGCGCGCCGTATCGCGTCATCGTCGCTTTCGCGCATTGTCGGGGTGAAACCGCCGACCATATCGACATGAGCGCCCGGCTTCAGGCGCGCGCCCTTGATCAGCGGATCGGTTGCTATCGTCGCCGATGAGACAATGTCGGCCTGGCTCAACTCCGCATCGAGATCGCCAGCCGCTTGCGCCGCGAAGCCCTCGCCGCGAAGCTCCGCCGCGACCTTTTCGGCATTGGCCGGGGTGCGGTTCCAGATGCGGATGGTCGTGATGGGCCTTACCGCCGAATGGGCCTTGGCCAGAAACGGCGACAGCGCGCCGGCGCCGATCACCAGCAGTCGCGAAGCGTCCTGCCGCGCCAGATAGGACGCGGCCAGCGCCGAGGCGCAGGCCGTGCGCCACTGCGTCAGCCGCTGCCCGTCGATCAGGGCTTCGGGTTCGCCGGTGGCACCGTTGAGCAGGAGATAGAGGCCCATCACTGCGGGCTTGCCGATGGCATTGTTGTCGGGCGAGACGGTCACGATCTTGACGCCGATATGGCCGCCGGCGGACGTGCCGGCGGCGTTGAAGTCGGTCCATGCCGGCATCAGCAGCAAGGTCGAGGCCGCTCCGTCGGGCCGCTCGACCGGATGATGATGCCGCACCGGCTGCACCGCTCCCTCGCGGAAGGCCGTGCGCAACGTCTCGACCAGCCCGGAAAAAGTCAGCGCGCGGTCGACCTCGGCGGCCGAAATGGTCAGCATGAAAAGCTCCGTGGAACGAAAGGCGCCGGGCGGCGGCTCAACTGGTCGGTTTGGGCAGCGCCGGTCCCTGCGGCGCGGCCGGTGCGCGGCTGACCGCCTGGCGCAGGCTTTCCGCCTCGACGCCGCGCTGGCGCGCCAGCTTGCGGTAACGGCCCTGCTTGACCCAGGTCGCCAGGCTGCCGACGACCATGCCGATGGCGAGTGCCAGGAACAGGAAGATGAACAGCGGCAGGCTGAGCGTCAGTTTCGGATTGCCGGGGTTGAACGGGTCGAGCGTGAAGGCGACCAGTTCGCGGTTGGCGACGGCCAGCGCGATCAGGATGATCGCCAGGGGCACGAAGACCACGATGAGCATGAAGCGATTGAGCATGATATCTTTCGTCGCGAGCTGGCCGGATAGGGCCGTCCTGCCGTGAGGCGGCGCCTACTTGCCGCCATTCAGCCTTTCGCGCAATTCCTTCCCGGTCTTGAAGAACGGCACCCATTTCTCCTCGACCTCGACGGATTCGCCGGTGCGCGGATTGCGGCCGGTACGCGCCGGTCGGTTTTTTACCGAAAAGGCACCGAAGCCGCGCAACTCGACCCGGTTGCCTTCGGCAAGCGCGTCGGTGATCTCGTCGAAGATCGCGCCGACGATGTTTTCGACATCGCGCAGGAAAAGATGCGGATTGCGCGTGGCAATTATCTGCACAAGTTCGGACTTGATCATCAGACGGGTCCCCGTGAAAGCAGTGCGGTCAAATTATGAGGATGATTTTATTGGCTTTTTCAGCAGTCCCAACGGCGCTCAAGGGTGCCAGACGGAAACGAGACCGTCAAGGAACAAGCGGTCGGCGCCCAGTTCGTGGATGACGTCGCCGCTGTAGTCGGGCAGGCCGAGCGCGCTGCCGATCGTTTTGATCATTGCTTTCGACCACAGGAAGCTTCCGCGCCGCTCGGTATCTTTCCATTCGACCACCTTGAGCTTGGCATCCACGCCCTTGGTCGCCAGCCAGTCGACGGCCTCGGTCTCGCCGCCGACGGCGTCGATGAGCCCGTTGGCGACGCCCTGACGACCGGTGAAGATCGAGCCGTCGGCGAGCGCCAGCGCCTGCTCGTGGGTCATCTTGCGGCGTTCCGCCACGATGCCGACGAACCAGTCGTAGCTGTCGAGGATGAGTTTGCGGACCATGGCGCGTTCGTCGTCATTGGTCGGCTTGAAGGGTGAGGGCGAGGCCTTCAGCGGTGAGGATTTCACTTCCTCCAGCTTGATGCCGAGCTTGTCCATCAGGCCGCTGACGTCGGGATACTGGATCAGCACGCCGATCGAACCGACGATCGAGGTCTTGCGGGCGACAATGTGGTCGGCCGCGCTTGCGATCATGTAGCCGGCCGATGCCGCGAGCGTGCCGACCTCGGCCACGACCGGCTTGTCGGCGGCCACCTTGCGCACTTCCTCGTAGATCGATTCACCGCCGACGGTGGTGCCGCCGGGTGAATCGATGGCAAGGATCACGCCCTTCACCTTCGACGATTTGCGGATGTCCTCCAGCCGCTTGATCAGCTCCTCGTCCTCGGTGATCGTGCCTTCGATCCTCACCTTGGCGATATGGTCGACCGCCGAGCCGCCAAGATCGTCGCGATAGAACCATGCCGACAGCGCGATCACGCCCAGCGCCACGATGCCCAGGGCAACGACACGCCAGAATGTCAGCTTGCGCCGCAAGCGGCGGCGGTCGATCAGGTCGTCGGCTCTCAATGCCATGGTCAGCCTCACGGTCGGCGGGAAGAGACGCTTTTAGACCATGACGTCTCCATCGGGAAGCAATTCCGTCTCGCCATGGCGCGGCAATCCGCGCGGGACGGCCGCATGCTGTCCGTTTTGTGATTGGCTCGGGTCAGGGGCGCAAGGTAAGGGAGAGCAACGAGGGTGATGAAAAACGACGCAAATACGTCTATTTCTGCTATGAAGCACCGGCTGTTGTGCTGATGCGGTTTTCGTCTGTACAAGACAGCTGTCACATTTTTGCGGTTTTCGTCGGCTTGTGCTTGCGTGAGGGCACTGGCGTCCCACCTATAGGCAGTATTCTCCGGCGGGCGGGATTTTAGAAGAAAGCAGTCATGTTAGCGCGATCGAATGAACCGACCAGCCCGGAGACGGAGTTGGCTCCCCCGGCGGACGGCCGGTCGCGCAGCGATGCGTTCGACCGCGCCCAGCGTCATTCGCGCCGTGTGCGGGTGCTCAAGTTCGCCGTGCCAATGGCCGCGGCGTTGATAGCCGTCGCCTTCCCGGTCTATTCCTATCTCGCCGCACCCGTGTCCGTCGCGGTGCAGACGGAAAGTACCGCTTTTTCAAATGGTAAGCTGGTGATGGCCAATCCGAAGCTCAACGGCTTCACCAAGCTGAAGCAGCCCTATTCGATGACGGCGCTGCGTGCGATCCAGGACGTCGCGACGCAAGGAATCATCGAACTCGAAGGCATCGACGCCAAAGTGCCCATCGCTCCCGACAATGTCGCGGCGGTGAAGGCCTCACGCGGCACTTACAATCGCGATGGCAACACGATGAGCCTCAAAAGCGATGTGACGATCACCACCACCGACGGTATGCAAGCCAAGTTCAAATCAGTCTTCCTCGACATGGGCAAAGGCACTATGAAGACGGATGATCCTGTCGATGTCAGCCGTGGCGGATCGCAGATCACGGCGGCCTCGATGTCGGTCCAGGATAATGGCAAGATCCTGGTGTTCGAGAACAAAGTGCGTGTCAACATCGATCCCGCCGTTCTGAAGGCGGCTGAGGCAAAGGGCGAGGAAGCGAATGTGGCTCAATAGTTCGACACGGCTGATGGCCGCAACTTTCTCGCTGTCCTTGCTGGGCCTCGCGCCGGCGCTGGCCCAGTCGGGTCCCACCACGCTCAAGCTGGCGGGCGACAAGCCGATCCAGATCGAAAGCGACAAGCTGGAAGTCCGTCAGGCAGACAGTGTCGCCATCTTCACCGGCAACGTCACCGTCGTCCAGGGGCCGACCTTGATGAAGGCCGGCAAGATGCTGGTCTACTACGTCAAGGATCCGAGCGCGGGCGCCAAGGGCGCTGAAGCCGCCGGGGCAGCCGCCATGACCGGTTCGGCGAACATCGACCACCTCGAGATTTCCGACAAGGTCTACATCAAGTCGGACCAGCAGGTTGCGACCGGCGATCAGGGCAGTTTCGACATGAAGAGCCAGGTTCTGGTCCTGTCGGGCAAGAAGGTCGTGCTCTCGCAGAACGACAATGTTCTGGTCGGCTGCAAGCTGACCGTGCAGATGAAGAGCGGGCTGGCCCAGGTCGACCCATGCGCCGGGCAGCGCGTCCAGATGTCGATCACGCCCCCGCCGAAATCGGATGCGTCGAAATCCGGAGCGACGAACCCCTGATGGCCAGCCTGTCGTCGCTGACGGCGCGTCTTCCGGGGCGCGCCGCGGCTAAGGTTTCGGCTCCGGCCGTGGTCACCGACAAGGCGAAGTTCAAGGGAACCTTGATCGCCAAGGGCCTGACCAAGAGCTACAAGGGCCGCAGGGTGGTCGACGGCGTGACCATCGGCGTGCGCGCCGGCGAGGCCGTCGGGCTGCTTGGCCCTAACGGCGCCGGCAAGACGACCTGCTTCTACATGGTCACCGGCCTGGTGCCGGTGGATGAGGGCTCGATCGAGATCGACGGTTTCGATGTCACCTCGATGCCGATGTACCGCCGCGCGCGCCTGGGCATCGGCTACCTGCCGCAGGAAGCCTCAATCTTTCGCGGGCTGAATGTCGAGCAGAACATCCGTGCCGTGCTCGAAGTGGTCGAGAAGGACCGCAAGGTTCGCGAGCGCAACCTCGACGAACTGCTCGAGGAGTTCCACATCAGCCATCTGCGCAAGTCGCCATCCATGTCGCTGTCCGGCGGCGAGCGGCGGCGCCTGGAAATCGCACGCGCGCTGGCGACGCGCCCGGCCTACATGCTGCTTGACGAGCCGTTCGCCGGTATCGATCCGATCGCGGTGGCTGATATCCAGCAGCTGGTGCGCCACCTGACGGCACGCGGCATCGGCGTGCTCATCACCGATCACAATGTACGCGAGACGCTGGGCCTGATCGACCGCGCCTACATCATCCATGCCGGTCAGGTGCTGACCCATGGCCGAGCCGACGAAGTCGTGGCCAATCCCGACGTGCGTCGGCTCTATCTCGGCGAGGGATTCACGCTTTAGACGGCGCACGGCTCCGTGGAGATGGCGGCCGTTCGGCCCGATATTTTCTGACGCGAAGGCGGAATCTTTCCGTCCTGCTGGAATGGCTCTCAGTGTAAAAATTGTTTCCTGGCGTGATTTTTTGCGCTTGGCGGCCCGTTTTCCGGCGATTTTGCCGCGGGCTAACGCTCCGGTAAGCGGGTTTTGCTAGGCTTTGCCTTGACAAGCAAAAGCCGGGCCAGTCTCTATGTCCGGCCGTGAAATTTGTTTTCCGGAAGTCTGGATGCGTACAGGAGGCGTTTGAGACCGAACCATGGCGTTGGCGGCGAAACTACAGCTCCGACAGTCGCAGTCGCTGGTGATGACGCCGCAGCTGATGCAGTCGATTCGGCTGCTGCAGTTTACCCATGTCGAGCTGGAGCACTTCATCGACGAGGAAATCGAGCGCAACCCGCTGCTGGAGCGCGCCGAGCCGCAGGATGACGCCGCGAGCGACCAGACGCAGAAGGCCGAGGCGGAGCCGCCTGTCGCCGCCGACGGCGACTGGTTCGAGAACGAAGCGGGCTGGAGCGCCGAAGCGATCTCGGAAAAGCTCGATACGTCGCTCGAAAACCTGTTTCCAGACGATCCCGGCACCAGCGAGCGGTTGGGCCCCGACCTGACGGCGCAATGGAAGTCGGCTTCGGGCGGTGGCGGCGGTTCCTCGTCGGAAGGGCTCGACGCCGGCGACATGGCGGCCTCGGCGATTACCTTGCGCGACCATGTCGGCG
This sequence comes from Mesorhizobium comanense, assembly GCF_005503535.1. Taxonomy (GTDB): domain Bacteria; phylum Pseudomonadota; class Alphaproteobacteria; order Rhizobiales; family Rhizobiaceae; genus Mesorhizobium; species Mesorhizobium comanense. The sequence continues at coordinate 90,613 of NZ_SCNN01000012.1, forward strand.
AGCAGATCGCGCTTGCCTTCGCCGATCCCGCGGCGCGGCTGATCGCCAGGGAACTGGCCGACGGTCTTGATGAAACCGGCTATGTCAGGGCTGATGTTGCCGAGATCGCCGCGCGCCTGGGCACCGATGTCGCCGCGGTGGGCAAGGTGCTGGCGGTGTGCCAGACTTTCGAGCCTGCCGGGCTGTTCGCCCGCGATCTTGCCGAATGTCTTTCGCTGCAGCTTGCCGTGCGCGACCGGCTCGATCCCGCGATGAAGGCGCTGGTCGCCAATCTGGAGCTGCTGGCGCGGCGTGACTTCCAGGCACTGAAGCGGCTCTGCGGTGTCGACGAGGAGGATCTGCTCGACATGCTGGCCGAGATCCGGGCGCTCGATCCACGCCCGGGCATGGCGTTTTCTGGCGGCGCCAGTGACGCCATCGTCGCCGATGTCGAGGTCCGCGCCGCCAATGACGGCAGCTGGGCTGTCGAACTCAATGCCGAAACGCTGCCGCGCGTGCTGGTCGACCATATCTATTTCGCGCAGGTCTCGCCGCATGCGAAGAACCAGGCGGAAAAGGACTTCCTGGCCGAATGCCTGCAGAACGCCAACTGGCTGACACGCAGTCTCGACCAGCGGGCAAAGACGATCCTGAAAGTGGCCTCGGAGATCGTGCGCCAGCAGGACGCCTTCCTGGTCCATGGCGTCCGGCAGCTGAAGCCGCTCAACCTTCGCACCGTGGCGGATGCCATCGGCATGCACGAATCGACCGTCAGCCGCGTTACCGCCAACAAATACATGCTGACGCCGCGCGGCGTGTTCGAACTGCGCTATTTCTTCACGGCCTCGATCGCAGCATCGGGCGGCGGCGACGCGCATTCCTCGGAAGCGGTGCGCGACCGCATCAAGCAGTTGATCGACGAGGAGAAGCCAGTTGACGTGCTGTCCGACGATGCGATCGTCGACATGCTCAAGGAGAGCGGGGTCGACATTGCCAGGCGCACGGTCGCCAAGTACCGGGAAGGCATGAATATTCCCTCGTCGGTGCAGCGGCGGCGCGAAAAACGGGCGCTGGCCAGCGCCGGGCGCTGAGGTCAGCCGTTTTTCCACAGCTTTCGAGCTTTATTGACAAGCTGCGGTGAAGTGGCTAGAAGCCCGCCCGCATGAGACGGGCCTGATGCCCGCTAGCGGATGGTCCGTCACGACAATGACCTCGGGACGGTCAAAAAGGCGGCTTGTGATCAACCGGAAAGTTCGGATTTAAATCGGCGCGAGTGACGCCGCAAAGCTTGTGCGCACGGATCACGAGTATAAACTCGGGCGAGTTTGAAGCCTGAGCAAGGAAGGTCAGTTTTCAGATGAATCTGCGCATATCGGGAAAACACATGGATATCGGCGATGCGTTCCGCACACGCATCAACGATCGTGTCGGCGAAGCGATCGGCAAGTATTTCGACAGAGGCTTCGCGGGGCACGTCACCGTCATCAAATCGGGGTCGCGCTATCAGGCCGATTGCATGATCCGGCTGGATTCCGGCGCCTCGCTGCAAGCCACGGGCGATGCCCAGGATCCGACGCTTGCCTTCGAGGCGGCGGCCGACCGGCTGGAGACCCGGCTCAGGCGCTACAAGCGCCGTCTCAAATCTCACAATTCGGGCAATGGCAATGGCGAGTTGACCGACATCGCCTACACGGTCATGGCGCCGCTGGCCGATGACGACGAGGAAATCCCGGAGGATTTCGCGCCGGCCATCGTCGCCGAATCGACCATGACGCTGAAGACCATGTCCGTGGCTTCAGCGGTCATCGAGCTCGATACCAAGGACAGTCCGGTGTTCGTTTTTCGAAACGCCGGAACCGACCATCTCAATATCGTCTATCGCCGGCCCGACGGTAATATCGGCTGGATCGACCCGTCCACGACCAAAGTCGCGCAGGGATAAAAAGCCAGCCGCACGAGGGGTGGGGACTGGCGACGGCAGGCGAACAAGGATTTTCAAGCATGGATCTGAGCGATCTTATCAGCGTTCCGGCGATCTTGCCGGCGTTGAAGGCGAACTCCAAGAAGCAGCTTCTGCAATTGCTCTCCGAGCGGGCGGCCGCGATTTCGGGCATTCCTGAGCGGGAGGTTTTCGATACCATCCTGCAGCGCGAGCGGCTGGGTTCGACGGGCGTCGGCAACGGCATCGCCATTCCGCATGGCAAGCTTGCCGGTGTGAAGCGTATCGCCGGTGTTTTCGCGCGGTTGGAAACGCCGGTCGATTTCGAATCGCTCGACGACCAGCCTGTCGATCTGGTGTTTCTGCTGCTGGCGCCGGAAGGGGCGGGCGCTGATCACCTGAAGGCGCTCTCGCGCATCGCCCGGGTGCTGCGTGACGCCGACACGGTGGCAAAGATCAGGGGAACGCGCGACGCTTCGGCGATCCACGCGCTCTTGTCGGATACGCCGGCCTCGCACGCGGCCTGAAGCCTTTTTTGAGGGAACCGCCAAGGGCCGCCATGAGCGGCCCTTTTTGTTTCAGCCCACCAACGACCTTCAGTGAATGGCGACGGTGGTCAGGTCGTTTTCCATGGCGCCGGCCAGTGCGCGGTCGCGCGCATCGGAGAGCAGGATCGGCTGGCCATTGGCGGCAAACAGGGCCCAAAGTTCCATGCCGGGCGCGATCTCGCCGATGTTGGGGAAGCGGCCGAGCAGTTCGTCGCTCGAGACCTTGCGCAGATAGGCGACAGAGCCTTCGCCGAGATGGGCGAATTCACCGCTTGTCATGGTGATGGTTTCGTCAGTTCTGGTCATTTCAAGCCTCCTTGGCGCGAGACGCCGCCCCGTCCTGGGGCAACAGGCCATCCCGCATGAGAGCCATCGGCAAAGATCAGTCTTTCACCGATATGTTTATTTTCCGTACCAGCCGTTCAGCTTCCGGCCGATCGAGGTCGATCGACAAAAGGCCGTTCTTCAATTCCGCCGCGATCACCCGCATGCCGTCGGCCAGCACGAAGCAGCGCTGGAACTGGCGCGCGGCAATGCCGCGGTGGAGGAATTCGCGCTCGGTGTCGTCGGTCTGACGGCCGCGCACGACCAGCTGGTTCTCCTCCGTTGTCACATCGAGATCGCTTTCGGCGAAGCCCGCCACGGCAAGCGTTATGCGCAGCCTTTCGGCCTTGCCGTCGGCGCCGCTGAGGCGCTCGATGTTGTAGGGAGGGTAGCTGTCGCCGGATTTCGCCAGACGCTCCAGGGTCTTTTCCATGGCGTCGAAACCCAGGAGAAGCGGGCTGGAGAAAGGCGTCATTCGGCTCATGTTACACTGTCCTCTCAAGAGCGACATAAACTGGAAAAACCCTGCTGGCATTTTTCCCGATGCCCTTGATATGGTCCGCTCCGCGGCCAAGTTCAAGCCATCAACGGACCCGCCCAAAAAGTCCCGGTCGTGGACTCACAGGAATAATCGATATGGCGCTTGAAACGACGCGCGGATGCAAGGAGAAGCGCGGGTCGGGGCCGTTCCCGATCGAGCGCTTCGGCGGTTTGCAGCCGGTGCGGCGTTCCTCGGCGCACGCCCGGCCCGGTGAGTTCACGGCCAGTCAAACAAGGAAATGAAATGCCCCAGCCACGTAAGATCATCATCGACACCGATCCAGGCCAGGACGACGCCGTCGCCATTCTTTTGGCGCTCGGCAGCCCCGAACTGGACATCGTCGGCATATCGGCCGTCGCCGGCAACGTGCCGCTGAAGCTCACCGAAAAGAATGCTCGCAAGATCTGCGAACTGGCCGGGCGGCCCGACATCAAGGTCTATGCCGGCGCCATCCGTCCGCTGGTGCGCCAGCTCGTCACCGCCGAGGAGGTGCACGGCCAGACCGGCCTCAACGGACCCCAGCTTCCCGAACCGGTGATGAAGCTGCAGGACCAGTATGCCGTCGATTTCATCGTCGAGACGCTGATGCGGGAAGAGAGCGGCACCATCACGCTTTGCCCGCTCGGGCCGCTGACCAACATCGCGCTGGCGCTGATCCGCGAACCGAGGATCGCGCCGCGCATCAAGGAAATCGTGCTGATGGGCGGCGGTTATTTCGAAGGCGGCAATGTCACGCCGGCGGCGGAGTTCAACATCTACGTCGATCCGCATGCCGCCGATGTCGTGTTCCGGTCGGGCATTCCGATCGTTATGATGCCGCTCGACGTCACCCACAAAGCGCTGACCACCACCCAACGCACCCAGGCCTTCCGCAAGCTCGGCACCAAGGTCGGCATCGCCACCGCCGACATGCTGGAATTCTTCGAACGCTACGACGAGGGCAAGTACGGCACTGATGGCGGGCCGCTGCACGACCCCTGTGTCATCGCCTACCTGCTGAAGCCGGAGCTGTTCAAGGGACGCCACTGCAACGTCACCGTCGAGACCGCCTCGGAACTCACCATGGGCATGACCGTGGTCGACTGGTGGGGCGTGACCAAGCGGGAAAAGAACGCCATGGTGATGCGCGACATCGACCATGACGGGTTCTTCGCGCTGCTGGTGGAGAGGCTGGGGCGGCTTTAGGGCCGCCCCTTCACCCGTTTGGCAATCGATAGGTGTCCGCGCCGTGCTTGTGGTGCTGCCGCTCCACCCGGACTTGCGAGCCAATCATGTGCGGTGTCTCTACTTCGCCATCGACAAACACCAGTTCAGCGGTGTCCTCGAGACGAATTTCATATCTATAGCGAAATCCCTGACCGACAGCAGTTTTCGGATTGAGAGGCATCGTCGTAACGTATTCGACGTTGCCTCCAACCAATTGTGTGCCAACAATTGGGTCAGCTTGCCTCATCATGACAGGAACCAGAAGCCCAAGGGCGAGAGCGCAAAACATAGTTACAGCGATAGCTGCTCCACCGAACTCTTCCCGAAGCAAAAGCAGGCGATTTCTAGAAGAAAACCAGGATGTGCCCATACCCGATAGGTAAGGCGGCTATGAAACGTCCTTCAAGAGGTCCATCAAAATTAACCCCGATGGTTCATCCTATTCCTGGCGGGTGGTACTTCGTCTGTTGCCGGCTCGACTGCTGCCCGCTACTTCGACCTCGATAACGCCAGCCACAGGCCGCCGCCGACCATGAAGCTGCCGCTGATCCGGGACAGGAGCTTGACGCGGCTGGCCGAGAGCATGCGGCCGGCGCGGCCGGCGGCCAGCGCGTAGGTCGAATCCGACATGGCGGCGAAGATCATCGCGGTCAGGCCCATGACGATAATCTGCAGCGAATAATTGCCTTGCGGCGCTATGAACTGGGGGAAGAATGCGCCGAAGAAGATCAGCGTCTTGGGATTGCTCAGCGCCACCAGAAAGCCTTGCAGGAAGAAGCCGCCGCGCGGCTTCCGGGCTGTTCCGTCAGGGTTCAGCGTGCCCTTGGAGCGGAACATCTGCACGCCCATCCAGATCAGGTAGGCGGCGCCGATCAACCGCACCCATTCGAACCAGTGGCCCATGCCCGATATCAGCGTGTTGAGGCCGATACCGACGATAGCGATCATGATAGCGAGCCCGGCCTGCGTGCCGGCGACATTGGCAAGTCCGGCGCGGGCGCCATGCCGGATGCTGTTGGCGATTATCAGCGTGACCGTGGGCCCGGGAACGAGGATGATGACGATGCAGGCGAGAACATAGGCGGCGTAAAGTTCCAGCGACATGATTTTTCTCCGGCTGCGCCTTTACGAGGCTGCTTGAGGTAAATCAATGCATGGCGGCAGGAGCGACGCAAGCCGGCCGCGAAATGCCGTGTCGCCGCACGCGGATCAGGCGCCCGCGGGCCAGGGCAGCGTCCTCTCATAGGCTGCCGCGGCCCTGAGCACGGCGAGGTCGCCGCGCGGCCGGCCGATCAGTTGCATGCCCATCGGGCGTCCCCTGCCGTCGAAGCCGACCGGCACGTTGACCGCTGGGCAGCCGCCCAGCGTGGCATAGGCGGAAACCTGCATCCAGCGGTGATAGCTGTCCATCGCCTGGCCGGCGACTTCGCGGGGCCAGTGTGTGGCGAGGTCGAAAGGGAAGACCTGCGCGGTCGGCAATGCGACCAGGTCGAAGCGGTCGAAGATATCCAGCAAGGTGCGATGCCAGGACGTGCGCACGACCGAGGCCGCGCGGATCTGCGGCGCCGTCAGCCGCATGGCGTTTTCGACTTCCCAGACGGCCTCAGGCTTCAAGAGGCCGCGCTTTGACGGATCGTCATAGTGGACCTTCAGCGCGCAACCGCTGCTGGCCTGGCGCAGCATCACGAAGGCCTGCCACAGCGCTTCGAAATCGAAATCCGGCAGCAGGGGCTCAGTCTGGAAGGATGCGTCCGCGAACCGGCCAAGTGCCGTCTCGCACAGATCGAGGATGCCGGCTTCAAGCGGCAGATGACCGCCGAGGTCGCCGAGCCAGGCGATGCGGCCGCCGGTCGCGGCGGCGGCAAGCCCGTCCAGGAACGAGCCTTGCTTGTCGTAGGACAAGGGCGCCTGCGGATGGTAGCCGGCCTGAACGTCGAGCAGCAGCGCCATGTCGGCGACATTGCGGCCCATGGGACCCTCCACGCCCATCTGCGCGTGGAAGACCTCGAAGTCCGGTCCGCCGGGCACGAGCCCCTGCGAGGGACGAAAGCCGTAGACATTGTTCCACGCCGCCGGGTTGCGCAGCGAACCGCCGAAGTCGCTGCCGTCGGCGACCGGCACCATGTCGAGCGCCAGCGCCACCGCCGCGCCGCCGCTCGAGCCGCCGGCGGTGAGCGCGGGATCGAACGCGTTCAGCGTCGGCCCGAACACGGTGTTGTAGGTGTTGGAGCCAAGCCCGAATTCAGGGACGTTGGTCTTGCCGATGATGATGGCGCCGGCCTTTCGGATACGTTCGACGAAGAAATCGTCTTCCGCCGGGATGAAATCGGCGAAGATCGGGGAACCGAAGGAAGTACGCAGGCCCGTGGTCGAAGCGAGATCCTTGATGGCGATCGGCAGGCCGAACAGCGAGCCGGCTTCCTGCCCCTGCTGTCGGCTGGCGTCGGCGGCATCCGCCTCGCGCAGAATGTCGGCTCGGTCGCGCAGGGAGACGATGGCGTTGACCTGTGGGTTGACCGCCTCGATGCGGTCGAGAAAGGCCGTGACCACCTCGCGCACCGACAGTTTCCCGTGCCGGATCGCGGCGGCCAGTTCGACTGCGGACAGGCGGCAGATGTCGCCGGCCGGCGGCACGGCATGTTTGGACTCAGGGCGCATGCGATTGCCTCAACGCGACGTCTGGAGGGCCTGGTCGACTTCCGCGGCCAGCGGGATCGCCGGCTGGGCGCCCGGCTTGAGGCATGCCAGAGAACCGGCCGTGCCGGCGCGCTCCAGTGCCTTATCGAGTGTGAGGCCAGAAGAGAGGGCGGCGGCGAAGTAGCCGCAAAACGTATCGCCGGCGCCGACCGTGTCGACCGGGGTGATCTTCATGGCCGGAACGGTCAGAAACTCATTCGGCGTCGCCGCCATCACGCCATCGCCGCCAAGCGTGACGACAATGGTGCGACCAGTCTTCGAGGCGTAGTCGCGCATGCGCGCGGCGCGGTCCCGGCCGCTCAGCGCCAGCGCCTCGCCATAGAGGTCGAATTCGGTCTCGTTGGCGACCGCATAGTCGGCCTTGCCCAGGAATGCGGCCGCGGCGCCGTTGAACGGCGCCGTGTTGAGCACGGTGACGGCGCCGGCGGCCCTTGCCTGGTCCAGCGCCGCATCGACGGTCCCTAGCGGGATTTCGTGCTGGAGGAGCACGACGTCGCCTTTTTTCAGAAAGGCCTTGGCGAGATCGCCGGGCAACACCGAAGCATTGGCGCCGGGCACGACGGCGATGATGTTTTCGCCGTCGTCGCCGACCATGATCAGCGCCGTGCCTGTCGAGGCGAAGGTCTCGGCGACGCCGGACAGGTCGACGCGGGCCGCTCGCAGCAATGCCAGCGCTTCGGCGGCGAAGCTGTCCTTGCCGACGGCACCCACCATGCGCACCTGGGCACCGGCACGGGCCGCCGCCAGCGCCTGGTTGGCACCCTTGCCGCCGGGCGCGGTGGCGAAACCGGAACCGCTCACGGTTTCGCCCGGGCTCGGCAAGCGGTCGACATTGGCGATGAGGTCGAGGTTGATCGAGCCGATGACGATAATCAAGGAATGCCTCCTGCCAGCGCCGGCCGCAAAATCAGGATCGACTTTCGGAAGGCACGGTGTTTGTTCAAGATGGTGAGGTTCGCTTGCGCATCGAAATGGATGCGCGTTACCCCGGTCGCGCGGGAAGCTACCGCTTCATGCGCCGACTTTCCAGACCATGCCGGGATCAAACGCGATTTGTCGCGTCATTCGCACCGCACGGTGACGGTGCCTTGGTAGCTGCCGGCCGGAAAGATGCCGCTCGACTTGGCGGCGGTGAGGTCGATCTGCATGGGATGCGTGCCGTTGGCGATCCTTTGCGGCGTGCTTCCCGAAACGTCGGCGCCGGAGCCATCGAGGCGGAAAACAGAGACAAAGGTCACATTGGTGCCGCCGCCGCTCGGCGCGGATGAGAATGCGGCAGGCGCCGGCGCTGAAACGGAATAACAGTCGAGCAGGTTGAGCAACGAGCAGAGCAGCGAGCTTGCCACGACGGTGGCGCTCGCGCTCGACCCTCCCGCCTGCTTGGAGCTCAAAGTGTTTATCGTCGGATTTGGCATCATCGTTCCCGACGAGCCGACCATGATGGTGCAGGTGCCGATGATGGCGGCCCGCGCCGGGAGGCAGAGGCCCGCAAACACCGCCGCTGCAAGCAGCACGCGGCTACTTCTTCTTCTTTTTCTTGCCATCGCTGTTCCCGGTCCTGATGCTCCAGCCTTCATTGGCCCATCCGGGCGATGCGGCAGTGGGGGCGGCGGCGGCCACGCTCGCGGGCTGGCCATCGGCGCCGACGCCCATCTTGAGGAGTTTCAGCTCCAGTTGCAGGCGTTCGACCTCGAGTTCGTAGAGCCGGCTGCAGTCGAGACGTTTGGGCGTGCGTCCGATGGGTATCACCACGCGGCCGTAAGTGGCGACATCGTTGTTCGACTGGTTGTTGCCCCTGATGACGCCGAGATCGAGATAGGCGCCCGAACCCGAGACGGCGGAGCGGCAGGTCGTGCCGTCCGCGGCGTGGACTTCGTCCTGGCCCTGCGGCAAGGTCACGCCGGGCAGATTGAAGCCGCTCTCATTCTGGTTGAGGTTGTAGACGTCCTCGGCCCGAACCGGCGAGATCTCCGTCGACAGCGCGGCAAGCGCGACCGTCAGGATTTGCGGTGCCCAAAGAACTTTCCGCATATCTGTGCCCTTATCTGCGTCTGTTGATTGGGAAAGGGGATGCTTTCGGTACAGATACGCACTTTACGCTCGGCGGCGCCGCCAAAGGGCACGACCACGAGGACGGGACGGGAAGCCTGGGAACCCAACTGGAAGACGCTGGGAGAAATCCTGGCGTCGACCGGCTGAAAGTCCTGGTCGTAGACGTGGACTTCGACCTTGATCTTCTGGTCATAGGGATTGGCCGGGAAGACGCGGACCGCGAAGGCGTCGGTGAAGCTGTTGACCTCGCCCCGCATCGGCGACATCGACTGGGCCCCGGCAGCGGCCGGGATCAGGGCAACGGCCAGTGCCGCCGCCAGGGTTGGAACATGTGTCACGGAGTTCTCCTTGCCCAGGCGCTATTCGCAGCGCAGCGTTACCGTTGCCTGGTAGTTGCCGGAGGCGAAACGATTGCTGCCGCCCTTGGCGCCTGCCAAGTGGACGGAGACAAGATCGGCGCCCGGCGTGGTGATGCTTGTGGCCGAGCCGGTCTCGACGATCGAATGCGCGCCGGTGGCCGAATAGGTCGGTGTCCAGGTGGTCGAGGTGGTGTCGGCTGACGGAACGGTTGGCGAGGTGACGGGATCGACGCTGAGCGACACCCCGCCGGTCGTCGTCAATGTGACGGTTCCGGGCGAGCCGCCGCTGTTGTGCGAACTGAGCGACTGAAGATCGGGACTGACGGTCATTGTGCCGTTGGTGGCAATGACAAGTGTGCAGGTCGGGTTGACCGTGCCGTTGAAAATGACATTTTGCGTCGTGGCCGATGCGGTTTGGCTCATGCACGCGGCCAGCAAGGCTGCGCCGACGGCGGCGCGAAACGATTCCATCTTGACCCCTCCTATTAAATCGGATCGCCCGAATTAATATGAGTCATCATCGTTTTATCATGGTTAATTTAGAGTAAACTTAAATATCTGGCCAAAATAAAACTCTTTGAAAAACCAACGGTTGTGCTTGGTTGTAGGAAATAACGCCGGGTACATTCGCGCCAATACTTTAGAATAACAATATTTGTATATTGCTTCGGCGGAAACGGGAAAATCGATATTTCAGGGCGAGACCTGACCCGCCTCCCACCCCAGGATGGCGCGCTTACGGGTCAGACCCCAGTGATAGCCGGTCAGGTCACCGGACTTGCCGATGGCGCGGTGGCAGGGAACCACGAAGGAGATCGGGTTGGCGCCGTTGGCCGCGCCCACGGCGCGGCTGGCGCTTGGTGAGCCGATGCTGGCGGCGATCGAGGAATAGGTGCGGGCCTTGCCCATCGGGATCCTCAGCAGCGCCTCCCAGACCCGCACCTGGAAATCGGTGCCGATCATGACGACATGCAACGGCTGATCCGGCCGCCACAGCGTCGGGTCGAAGATGCGCGCGGCATAGGGGCCGGTCGCGGCCATGTCCTCGACATAGCGGGCGTTCGGCCAGCGGCTGGACATGTCGGCGAAGGCGGCGCGCTCCTCACCGGGGTCGCAGAAGGCAAGGCCGGCAAGGCCACGGTCGGTGGCGATGATCAAGGCGGTGCCGAAAGGCGAGGCATGGTAGCCATAGCGCATGGTCAGCCCGGCGCCGCGGGTCTTGTAGTCGCCCGGCGACATCGCCTCATGGGTGACGAACAGGTCGTGCAGCCGGCCGGGGCCGGACATGCCCAGCTCGAACGAGGTTTCGAGCAGCGGCATGCCGGAATCGAGCAGCCTGCGCGCATGATCGAGCGTCACCGCCTGCAGGAAGGCCTTGGGCGACAAGCCGGCCCAGCGGGTGAAGAGTTTCTGCAGGCCGGTCGGCGTTTCGCCAACCTCCTCGGCCAGCTCTTCGAGCGAGGGCTGATCGCGATAGTCCAGGCTGATCTTCTCGATGGCGCGGCGCACGATCTCGTAGTCGCTGCCTTCAGGCGTGATGTCTTTCTTGAGGACCGCTGTATGTGTGCTCATGGAATATCTCCTTGGTCCGGAATATCGCCCCTTGGGGCGCCGCTCGCCACCCGAAACTTGCCTTCCTGCCACGCACTCCCAGATAGATTCGCATTTCGTGCCCAGGAGACGCCGATGGCTGGCGAAAAGGTACATCTGACCGGGGCGAAGGAAACCTTGCTCATGACGCTCTACGGCAAGGCGCTGGAGAGCAGGCTGCCCCATTCATTGCTGGGGGATCATTTCGCCGACGAGGCGGTGGGCAAGATCGACTATGATTTCTCCAGGCTCAAGGTGGACCAGAATCTGGGCGTCGGCCTGGCGATCCGGGCCAGGACGTTGGATATGCGTGTTCAGGACTTTCTCGCCAGAAACCCCGGCGCCATCGTGCTGCATCTGGGCTGCGGGCTCGATACGCGCATCTTTCGTGTCGATCCGCCATCAGGCGTGGACTGGTTCGAAGTCGACTATCCCGAAGTCATCGATCTCAGGCGCAGGCTCTACCCGTCCCGGGACCATTGTCACCTGATCGCCTCGTCCGTGATCGAACCGGATTGGCTGGCCGAGGTGCCACGCAACCGGCCTGCCATCGTGGTGGCGGAGGGACTGACGCCCTATCTGCCCGCGGACGAGGGGCTCCGCCTGTTGGCGCGGCTTGTTTCGCACCTGGCCAGCGGCGAGTTGATATTCGATGCCTACAGCGATTTCGGCCTCAAGCTGCTCCGGCTCAATGCGACCATCAAGGCGACGGGCGCACAGGTTCACTGGGCGATCGACGATCCGCACGAACTGGAACTGGCGGTCCCCAAGCTGCGGTTCGTCGAGGATATTTCCGCCTACAAGCCAGAACATGCCGCCCGCATGGGCTGGTCCGCCAAGCTGTTCGTTCGTCTGTGGAAGCACATTCCGGCGCTGCGCAAGGTTGGGCGGCTTTTGCGATACCGTTTCTGAAGCCGGTCTGCCGATGTTCCCGGGATTGCCCGGTTCAGCGTGTCTTGGCGGTCGCCAGCGCCCGCGAGAAGGCGGCGGCAAAGCTCTCGCGCGAATCGGGGTCGAGAAAGCCGCCGATCGAGACGTTCTGGCCGCGCGCTTCCACCGTCATCCCTGTGATGCCGATCTCGGCATGCCGGGCGACCGAGAACCGGGTCCAGAATGGATTGAAGCGGTGGGCTTCCGACTTGCCCGAGGGAGCGGTCTTACGGATGTCGAGGCTGGTGCGCGAGACCGAGACCTCCTCGCGGGCGCGGGCGGCCCGGTAATTGGCGCGGAAGGCGATGTAGACCGCGATCACGTCGAGGCCGAAGAAGCCGAACACCGGCCAGGCTCCGCGTGACAGGAAGAAAGCCCCCGTCACCAGCCAGCCGAACATCAACGCGCCCATCAGAACCAGGAAGCCCGTCCTGCCCAGCGAGCGGTGCGGGGTCAGCAGCGCGTGAAAGAATGGCTCGTCAGCCTGGAACGAGGCGTTTGTGTCGCTCATGACAGGATATTATAGGAGGGAAATCGCGTCCCCCAAGTCCAAAGATTCTTCCATGCCCGAAAAAAAGCTGCCGGCCGGACGACGTGACGGATCGAACGCCAAGCCGCGTCCAAGGCCGGTGCGGCGGACGTCCCGTTACAGCCCGGCCGAAGTGCACGAGATATTCCGGCGCTTTTCGGTGCAGCGGCCGGAACCGAAGGGCGAACTCGAACACGTAAACGCCTTCACGCTGCTGGTGGCGGTGGTGCTGTCGGCGCAGGCGACGGACGCCGGCGTCAACAAGGCGACGCGGGCCCTGTTCAAGGTTGCCGATACGCCGCAAAAGATGCTTGCCCTGGGCGAAGCCAAGGTCGGCGATCACATCAGGACGATCGGTCTGTGGCGCAACAAGGCCAAGAATGTCATGGCGCTGTCGCAAGCGCTGATCCGCGACCATGGCGGCGAGGTGCCCGGTGACCGCGACGAGCTGGTCAAGCTGCCCGGCGTGGGACGCAAGACGGCCAATGTCGTGCTCAACATGGCCTTCGGCCAGCATACGATGGCAGTCGACACGCACATTTTCCGCATCGGCAACAGGCTTGGCCTGGCGCCAGGCAAGACGCCCGAACAGGTCGAGCAGGGGCTTCTGAAAATCATTCCGGACGAATATATGCGCCATGCGCATCACTGGCTGATCCTGCATGGCCGCTATGTCTGCAAGGCGCGCAAGCCGGATTGCCCGGCCTGCGTCATCGCCGATATCTGCAAGGCGCAGGAGAAGACCACCAGCATCCCGGCGCCGCTGGTGCCGGTCGCGCCGGGTGAAACGGCGCCGGCCGACGTTCAGGAGCCGTAGCCGCGCGCCATCGCCGCGGCGAAGACGGGGATGAGCAGGAAGACAGCCGCCTCGGCATGGATGTAGGATTTGACCGTGGCCAGTTCGCCCGCGGGCACGGCAAAGGCTGGATTGGCGCCCGCCTGCCTGTTCCATGAAATGAAGCGGACAGTGGGGATGATCGACAGCAGGCCGACGACCGCGAATGCCGCCATCTTGGCCCAGAAGACCCAGTTGTAGATGTAGAATTCCCAGCCCTTGAGGCCCCAGAAGACACGGCCGATGCCGACGATGATGATCAGCGCGGCGAAGATGCCGTAATGGCGGTCGATGCCGGCAAGGCGCCTGAGCGTGGCGGCGGGCAGGTCGCCGCGGATCAGCACGAACTCGGCGCCGATGATCCCCGCCAGCGAAAACACCAGGAGATGGTGGACGATGGCAAGCACAAGATCGGTCGTGTCCATGCTTTTCCCCTTGGGTTTGAGCACCAACTGGAACTTGAGGAAAATCGCGTTGCCAGGATGCTGAATCAGCTTGCGCGGAAAATAACACCGTCGGTCCGAATTCCCATAGCCGAGCTTGCACCGGCCGTCGGCAATTTGACGTCCGGTCCCCGCGTCGACGCGTTCGTCCTGGATAGTGGCGCGCGCCGGTTTGGCCCTTGCAGACCAACAGCGATTTGCTAAGCGCGCACGATATGAGCGAGGCCATTCCATGAAAACCGTACAAGCGACAACCGCCCCCGTCATCGAGACGCCGCGAACCATCCTGCGGGCGCACCGGCTCGATGATTTCGATGCCTACACCACGATGTGGGCGGATCCAGCGGTCACTCGTTTCATCGGCGGCAAGCCCCGCACGCGCGAGGAGAGCTGGATGCGGTTCCTGCGTCACGCCGGCCTGTGGTCGCTGCTCGGCTATGGCTTCTGGGCGATCGAGGAGAAGGCAACGGGCCGTTTCGTCGGCGAGGCCGGTTTCCATGACCTGAAACGCGACATGGAACCGCCGATCGAGGGCATTCCGGAAGCTGGATGGGCGCTGGCGCCTGATGTGCACGGGGCAGGGCTCGCCACGGAGGTCGTCAGCCGCGTGCTGGCCTGGGGCGAGGAAATATTCGGGCCTGCGAAAACCGTCTGCATCATCGACCCGCAGAACATCGCGTCGCTGAATGTCGCGGGCAAGGTCGGCTACCGCGAAGTGTTGCGCACCACCTATCACGATGCTCCAACGGTGCTGCTGGAGCGATCCTCGCGAAGAGGCGCCTAGCCGGCTTTGCGGCGCAGTGCCTGCGCCAGGTCGCTCCATGGATCGGCGGCGCTTCTGCCTTGTTGAATGCCGTGACCGCGCAGCACGGTCGAGGCATCGAAGGGTTTCGGCCGGGCGATCCCGTAGCCCTGGGCATAATCGACGCCGATCGCCTTCAGCGCGGTGGCGATGGCTTCGCTTTCGACGAACTCGGCAATGGTGCGCTTGCCCATGACCTTGCCGATGTGATGGATCATCTCGACCATGGCGCGATCGATACGGTCGTCCAGCATGTCCTTGACGAAGCCGCCGTCGATCTTGAGGTAGTCGACCGGCAGATGTTTCAGATAGGCGAAGGACGACATGCCCGAGCCGAAATCGTCGAGCGCGAAACGGCAGCCGAGGCCGCGCAGATCGGCGATGAAGCGCATGGCGCTGGTGAGATTGGCTATGGCGCTGGTTTCGGTGATCTCCAGGCAGATCACGGCAGGCGAAATGCGGTGGAAGAGGAACTGTTCGCGCAGGAAATCGAGGAAGGTCTCGTCGCCGAACGTCGCTCCGGAAAGATTGATGGCGCATGTGGCGATCGGCGGCATGGCGGGATCGGCTTGCCGCGCGGCCAGGACGCGAAAGGTGTTGCGCACCACCCAGCGGTCGATCGACGGCATCAGGCCGTAGCGCTCGGCCGCGGGAATGAAGCTCTGCGGCGTGACGAAGCTGCCATCCTCGTCGGTCAGCCGCAGCAGGATTTCGATATGCGCGCCCGTCTCGGCGGCGCCTTCGCCGAGCGGATGGATTTCCTGGGCGTGGAGCCTGAAGCGGTCCTCTTCCAGCGCGGCGTGCAGGCGCTGCACCCAGGCCATCTCGCCGAACCGTTCACGCAGGGCCGTGTCGCCCTCGCTGTGGATCTGGACACGGTTGCGGCCTTTCTCCTTGGCCATGTAGCAGGCGACGTCGGCGGCCCGCAGCGTCTCCTCTATGGTCACCTGCGCATTGGCGATCTGGACCATGCCGATGCTGACGCTGGTGTTGAAGGGCCGGCCGTCCCAGGCGAAATGCAGGTCCTGCACGGCCGCGCGCAGCCGCTCGGCGATGTCGGCCGCATTGCCGGGTTCGCAATCGATCAGCAGAACGCCGAATTCGTCGCCGCCGAGCCGAGCCAGCACATCGCCGGAACGCAATTCGTTGGTCAGCAGCGCGGAAATATGGCGCAGCAGCTGATCGCCCGCGGCATGGCCGCATGTATCGTTGACCAGCTTGAACTGGTCGAGATCGAGATACATCAGGGCATGCTGCCGGGGGCGTCCCTGCAATTCGACGATTGTCCTCTCCAGCCGGCTTTCGAAATCGCGCCGGTTGGCGAGCCCGGTCAAGGCGTCATGCGAAGCCTGCCATGAGAGCCGCTCGATGTAATCCTCTTCCCGCGTCATGTCATGGAAGGCGAGCACGGCGCCGACGATTTCGCTGGCAATCAGCAGCGGCGCGCCGGTCAGCGCGACCGGAACCACGGACCCGTCCGGCCGCTGCAGCAATTGCGGGCGAGGGCTGGAACGGCGGGGCTCGCCCGCCAGCAAGCGTTCGAGCAGCCGGGGCTCTTCGACGCTGGTGTCTTTGTCGACGAGGCGAAACAGCGATGCGGCCGGCTTGCCCCTTGCCGTCGCGAACGGGCAAGCCAGGAGCGTCTCGGCGACCGCGTTCATATAGTCCAGGCGACCATCCGGGCCGATGGTCATGACGGCCTGGCCGATCGAGGCCAGGGTGATCTGGGCGCGCTCCCGCTCAGCATTGAGCGCCGACTGGAAGGCCCGTCGCTGGGCAAGCAGCTTTCGCGTGCGCCACACCGCAAGCAGGATCAGCAAGGCAGCGGTGACGAGATTGGCAAAGGTGAGCAGCGTCCGGATGAAGCGCGATCCCTCGCCGAGACTGTCGGAGAAGGCCTTGGACAAGGGTGTTATCTGGCTATCGAGCTCACGGATCTGCGTTTTCCAGTCATTGATCCGGCCTGCCGACGCCGGCCCTTTGCCCCATTCTTCATGCATCGTGTCGCCAAGCCGTTGAATGGCCAGGATCATGGTGTCGGCCGCCGTCCAGTGCCTTACGGCGGCGTCGAGGTAGCTGAAGTCGCGGAAATTCTGGAAAAGCCAGATCAGCCCGGCGACATCGTCCGGGTGGTTCCTCGCTTGCAGGAAGCCAGCGCGGGCCGCGTTCGTGTCGGGTATGCGCTGTTCGAGAGCCAACCGGGCTGTACGGTCTGCCAGCGGAACGGCGATCGCTTCGCGATATTCGTCGAAGAATTCCTGCCTGCCGGTGTCGGCGTAGAGGTTGAGGAAGTAGATGGCGTGCTTCTGTCCCTTCGACCACTGGCTTTCGCCACCGACATAGGCGCGAACCGCCGAAAGCGTATAGAGACTGAGACTGGCGACGAGGGCCTGGGTCAGGACAACGGCGATGAATGGCCAGACGAGCCCGAGAAGACGGGGGCTGGCGTCCATCGATGACAGCTTCATCGACTTCATGGACGTGCCATGATCCTGTCCGCGTGTCTGTCCGACTGTTTCACCCGTCGGTTGAGACGATGTTCTTCCCTCATGTCGCTCTATGGGCGACACGATCCGGTTATCATGTGGGGCTTAACAGCAGATAAATAGTTCGGGTTCGTTGGTTGGCCGATTCTTGAAGTGCCGCGCCCGAATATTACGCAACGTCAAGAGTTGCTTTCAAATCCGATGTATTCACGGATGGCCATCTCCAGATCGGCGCGTGAAGGGCCTATCCCTGGCCGGGCGGATCCGGATCGGGAAGCTGCAGGGTCTTAACCAGCGTCGAGAGATCGGGCTCGTCGATGAGGGTCGCCGCTTCGGATGGCGTCAGCCACGCTCTTTGCCGACGTCTGGCCTCCTGCCAGTGGGCGAGTTCCTCCGTCACTTCAAGCAGGTAGACGATGACGTCGACCCGCACAAAGCGGTTGGCCAGCCGTTTCCAGTAGGAATAGGTGCCGGCCGGCTGCTTCAGCGTCCTGCCAAGAACTCCGGCTTCCTCCTGCGCCTCGATGGCTGCCGCCTTGCGTCCGCTCTTGCCCTTCATGGGCCATCCCTTGGGGACGATGAAACGCCGCGTGGTTCGCGACGTGACCAGCATCACCTCGACATTCCCCCGTTCGTTCAGCCGAAAGGGGATAGCCGCGACCTGGCGGATCCTTTCCCCTTTCTTGGCCTTGCGCACGGCCTTTTTGTTGGTGGCTACCATTCGTAAAAATCCGGTCGATGCAGTGCCCCATAGCGTGATGCGGCGCCTTTGCAAAATCCAAATTGCCGCTGGGGCATCTGAATGCCCCTAGCATGTAAGTCGGCTAAATAAAAGCGTGCCTGGCCGTCAGCGGCAGGTGCTCACGGCGGTGCTGCCGATTATCTGTGTCTGGCAGCTCGGCCTGACCTGCGGCACGACGGGCGGCGGCTGCTGGACGATCACCCTGTCCTGGGCTCTATATTGTTGTTGCTGCTGCTGAAACTGCTGCCGCTGAACCCGGTTCTGCAACGCCTGCAGGTCGTTCTGCAGGATCAGGCCATTGCCGTTGGCGCCGGGATTGAGCACCTGCGCCGAAGCCGGCAGGCCCAAGCCCGCCGCGACCGCGGTGGCCAGTACAGCCGACATGCAAACCATAGTTGCGCGAAATGCGGCCATCAGCTCATTCCCGGAAACAGGACACCTACCATCCTTGATATAGGACGTTTGCGCGGCAATGCCATCAAACGTGATCCGGGCCGCTTGAAACAGATCAACCCATCGCTCCCAACCTTATTCGGCTCGAACCATTAGACAGTCGTCATATGACGACTATGCAGTGGCCCCGGCTTTGGTCAGTGTCCCTTACGTAAGTTTTCGATTCCATCTGGCACAAGTTAATGTATTCTAATTGAGCCAGAGCTGCATAAGTGGGAATGCGGATGTGCTGGCTTTGATGCATTGAACCTTACTGCAACGTGCCGGCATTTCTATTGAATGGACTGACCATGGCCGCGGCGCCGGACTCAAGGAGGGATTGAGGGCGACTGCGAAACGGGGGGTAAGTGCATGGCTTGGTTTTCAAGGCGCTCTTTGGGGTGCCATCGTCTCAGCGGCGAATTCGACAGTCAGGCGGCAGATCGCCGTGCCACCATGTCGACTATGACGGGAAGTCGACTTCTCGTGACAGCCCCATCTCCCATGGCTGGAAACGGTCGTTCGGTGGTCATGGCTGCTCGGATGACTCTGCTGCTTGGCGCTACGGCGCTGGCCGGCATTGCCGTGCTGAACGTGAACGCTGCCCACGCACAGGTCGTCATCAACCACGACGGCGCACCCGGCGACAATGGCGCCAACGTCATTGGCGATGCCGATGCGGATGATGGCCATCCCCCGACCGGGCCGGTCAACGACACGAACAATCTTCCACAATCGAGTGTTGGCAGCGCCTATGTCGGTAGCGCCGTTGGCGGCAGAGGGGGCGACGGCGGCTCCACCGTCGAGCCGACCATCGTTCCGCCTTTCTTCGAGGTCGACGGCGGCAATGGTGGCAACGGCGCCAAGGGTGGCGTCGTCGATATCACGAATACGGCCCAGCTGCAGACCAGCGGCGTTTCCGCGAGCGGCGTCATTGCGAATGCAAGCGGCGGCAATGGCGGCAATGGCGGCTTTGCTTTCCATCTGCTGCTGATCGACGGCGGCACCGGCGGCAGGGGCGGTGATGGTGGCACGGCCACCGCGACGACGACATCGACCAGCAACATCACTACGACGGCAAACCTGGCGAACGGCATCACTGTCAACGCCAGCGGCGGCAATGGCGGCAATGGCGGCACCGCCGTTGGCGGCATCGGATCGGGCAAAGGCGGCGACGGTGGTTCCGGTGGAAATGGTGGCTCGGCAACTGCGGACAACGCGGGCGACATCCATACGCAGGGCACCTTTGCGAAGGGCATCCTGGTTCGCTCGGCCGGTGGCGGCGGTGGCGACGGAGCCCAGGGCACCGGCCTGATCAATGGCGGCGGCGGCAATGGTGGCGTACCGACCATCGGCGGCCCCGCGGACGGCAAGAACTCTGGAAACATCACAACGATTGGCGACTTCGCCAGCGGCATGGTTGTCCAGTCTGTCGGCGGCGGCGGCGGTGATGGTGGCGGAGCCTTCGGCCTATTCGGTGGCGGCGGTGCCGGAAAGCCGGGCAACGATGGCGGTACGTCCACCGGCACCAACACCGGTTCCATCACCACCAGCGGCCTCGGTGCCATAGGCATGCTGGTCGAATCGGTGGGCGGCGGCGGCGGCGATGGCGGCGGCGCGGCCGGCATCGTTTCCGTCGGCGGCAGCGGCGGCGGCGGCGGCAAGGGCGGCGAGGTCGATGCCAATGTCGGCGGCATCATCATTACGGGCAATGACGGCAGCGGCGATGGCGCGCATGGCGTGCTGGCGCAGTCGGTCGGCGGTGGCGGCGGCAATGGCGGCTTCGCTCTCTCGGCTGGTCCGGTCGCTTCCGTCGCCATCGGCGGAGGTGGCGGCACCGGCGGCAATGGCGGTGTCGTCAATGTTAACCAGGCCGGGACCAGCGCCACGGTCAGCACGCATGGCAATTCGGCCATCGGCATTCTGGCACAGTCGGTTGGCGGTGGCGGCGGCAATGGCGGCGGCAGCCTGGCGATCGGCGGGATTGTCTCGGTTTCGGTCGGCGGCAGCGGCAGCGCGGCCGGCGACGGCGACGAAGTCACCTACAACATCGCCAATTCCAAGGTCACGACCAACGGGAGCGATTCGACTGGCATCCTGGTGCAATCGGTTGGCGGCGGCGGTGGCAATGGCGGCTTCGCGCTTAACGGCGCGGGCACGGTAGCAGTTGGCGTCGGCGGTAGTGGCGCGGCCGGTGGCATCGGCAAGAAGGTGGATGTGACGACCGGCGGGACGGTGGAAACCTTCGGCGTGCGCTCGGCAGGCATCATTGCCCAGTCCCTCGGTGGCGGCGGTGGTAATGGCGGTTTCGTGGTCGCTGGCAGCCTGGGCGTGAGCGTCGGCGTCGGCGGCAACGGCAGTAAGGGTGGCGATGGTGGCCAGGTCTTCTTCCGCACGGCCGACGGCACCCAGCAATCCATCACCACCCATCAGACGGATTCGGCCGGATTGATTGTCCAATCTGTTGGCGGCGGCGGCGGCAATGGCGGCTTCGTCGGTACGTTCGGCTCGATCGCCAATCTCGGCATTGGCGGCGGCGCCGGCGCGGCCGGCGCCGGCCTGGCCGTGGACGCCACCTACAACGGATCGATCGAGACATTCGAACAGCGTTCGGCCGGCATCATCGTGCAGTCGATCGGCGGCGGCGGCGGCAATGGCGGGGGCGTCATCGGCGTCGGGCTCGGGCTGACCGTCGGCATCGGCGGCAATGGCGCGGGCGGCGGCGCCGCCGACACGGCGACATATCGCTCCGCGAGCACCGTCATCACCACGCATGAAGCCGATTCGGCGGGCCTCATCGTTCAGTCGGTCGGTGGCGGCGGTGGCAATGGCGGCTTCTCGTTCAATCTTTCGGCCGGTGCGGCTGTCGGCGTCGGGGGCCAGGCGGGTGCGGCAGGCGCGTCAAAGGCCGTGTCCGTGACCATCGACGACGGCACCATTCATACAATGAAGGACCGCTCCACCGGCATCATCGCGCAGTCGGTGGGCGGCGGCGGCGGCACGGGCGGCGGTAGCGCGGCCGGCAGCTTCGCGCTCAATATCAGCATTGCCGGCAAGGGCGCCGGCGGCGGCGCCGGCAACACGGTCGATGTCACCAATGGTGCCGACATCACCACGGACGGCATCCAGTCGCACGGCATCCAGGCGCAGTCGATCGGCGGTGGCGGCGGCTCGGGCGGTTTCGCCGTCGCGCTCGGAGGACCGTCGCTGGCGATAGGCGGGGCGGGTTCCGATGGCGGCAGCGCCATGAAGGTCACCGTGACCAATACCGGCGTGATCAAGACCAATGCGGACATGTCGATCGGTATCCTGGCCCAGGCTATCGGCGGCGGCGGCGGCGATGGCGGCCTCGCCGGCGCGGGTGGGCTGTTCACCGCAGTCGGCGTGGGCGGCAAAGGCGGCGGCGGCGGCAATGGCGGAGCGGTTGAGGTCAACAACACCGCGAACATCACGACCAAGGGCGACCTTGCCCACGGTATCCTGGCGCAATCGGTCGGCGGTGGCGGCGGCAATGGCGGCAGCGCGGGTGCGATCTCGGTTGGCGCTTTCGTTGGCGCCGCGGTTGCCGTCGGCGGTGACGGCGGACCGGGTCGTGACGCCATGGAGGTCGATGTCACCCACGCCGGCGACATCACGGTCAGCGGCATGGGCGCCAAGGGCATCATCGCGCAGGCCGTCGGCGGCGGCGGCGGCAATGGCGGCAAGGCTGTCGCCGGCGCCTTCAGCGCCGGTCTTTATGCTTCGGCGGCGGTTGCGGTCACGCTTGGCGGCGACGGTGGTAATGGCGGCTCGGGCGGTGTGGTCAGTCTCAAGGCCGACGGAAAGATCATCTCGCTGACGGCGGCCGACGGCTCAGGCGGCATCGTGGCGCAGTCTATCGGGGGCGGCGGCGGCAATGGCGGCCGCGCCACGTCAATCGCGGGCGCGGTCAGCGACGAAGTCACGATAAACCTCGGCGTTGCCGTTGGCGGCAGCGGCGGCAATGGCGGACAAGGCAAGACCGTTACCGTGGAGACCGGTCTCGTCAGTGGCGGGCAGATCGTGACCCATGGGTTCCAGGCGGTCGGCATCCTTGCGCAGTCGATCGGCGGCGGCGGCGGCAATGGCGGCGACACGTTTGGCGGCGCGGGCGGCTATGGCAACAGCGTTACAATCAGCGCCTCGGTGACGATCGGCGGCAAGGGTGGCGGCTGTATTGGCAATGACCCGACCCAGTGCAACAGCGCCGGCGACGTTCATGTCACCAATGCGATGACGGTCTCCACCGATGGGGATTCCTCGAGCGCTATCGTGGCGCAGTCGATCGGCGGCGGCGGCGGTAATGGCGGCACCAGCACCGGCGGGACCGCGAATGTCGGCGGCGGCGATGGCGTCAACATCGCGGCCAATTTCGCCATGGGCGGCGGCGGCGGCAAGGGCGGTTTCGGCAATACGGTCGACGTCATCAATTCGGGCAACCTGACCACGACCGGCGCTTTCTCCTCGGGCATCATGGCCCAGTCGATCGGCGGCGGCGGCGGCATTGGCGGCTCCAGCACGGCAAAATCCTACAATATCGGCGGCACCAGCCAGACGAGCGTCAGCGTCAATATGGGCCTGGGCGGCTCGGGCGGCGGCGCCGCCGACGCGATGAAGGTGACCGTCAACAACACCGGCATAATCATGACGTCGGGCTTCGGTTCTTCCGGCATCGTCGCCATGTCGGTCGGCGGCGGCGGCGGCGCGGCGGGTGCCGCATCGGCTTCCGATGAGGATGTCGGCGACAGCGGCGGCAGCGGCGCCGGCGACGATGGGGCCACGACGGTGTCGATCGGCGTCGCCTTGGCACTGCCGGGCGGCACGGCCGGCAATGGCGGTGCGGTATCGGTCACCAACAACAACTGGATCATCACCGACGGCGCCTTCTCCTATGGCATCAGTGCCAGCTCGATCGGCGGTGGCGGCGGCGTCGGCGGCTCGGCTTCAGCCGGCGCCAAGGCCGAATACGCCATTGGCGGCGGCATCGGCGGAGCCGGCGGCAGCGCCGGCAATGGCGCCCTGGTCGAAGTCACCAATGAAGGAAATGGCTTCATCTGGACCAAGCGCGAGAACTCCATCGGCATCTTCGCGCAGTCGGTCGGCGGCGGCGGCGGCTCCGGCGGCGCGGGCAAGAGCACGGGCAGCGATGGCGGCACCGTGGACGTCAAGTTCTCGATGGGTGGCCTGGGCGCCGGCGGCGGCAATGGTGGCGAGGTGCATGTCACCAATGACGGCGTTATCTGGACGGACATGGCCAATTCGCATGGCATCATGGCGCAATCGATCGGCGGCAGCGGCGGCGTCGGTGGCGCGGCCGCATCCACGTCCGCGGACGCCAAGGTCTCTATCTCGGCAGCTCTTGGCGGACTGGGCGGCGATGGTGGCTACGGACAGTTCGTCCATGTCACGAACAACCTGACCGGAAGCATCATCACCAAGGGCGACAATTCGTACGGCATCTTCGCCCAGTCGATCGGCGGCGGCGGCGGCGCGGCCGGCAGCGGCTCGACCGAAACTGGCAAGGCCGAGGATGTCGCTGTCAATCTATCGATCGGCGGCATAGGCGGCTCGGGCAATCGCGGCGGCGATGTGACGGTGGACAATCACGGCGAGATCACGACCTACGGCTATCTGTCGCACGGCATCTTCGCCCAGTCGGTCGGCGGCGGCGGCGGCGCTTCTGGCGCCGCGGCAAGCGCTTCAGAGGCCGACATGAGTATCGGCGGCGCCGTGTCGGCCCCGGCCGGCGATGGCGCCAATGGCGGTCATGTCATCGTCAACAATGACGGCAAGATCATAACCAACAAGGACGGTGCGATCGGCATCTTCGCGCAGTCGATCGGCGGCGGCGGCGGCTATGGCGGCACGGTCTCGGCCGATACCGCCGGAGACAGCTCCTTTGCGCTGCAGATCGGCGGATTTGGCGGCAGGGGCGGCAATGGCGGCGACGTCGACGTCACCGTGTCCGGTTCGATCGAGACGTTCGGAGCGCGCGCGCATGGCGTCGTGGCGCAATCGATCGGCGGCGGCGGCGGTTATGGCGGCGACGCCAGCGGCAAGACGTCGAACGCCCTGGCCATTGGCGGCCTCGGCGGCAATGGCGGCGATGGCGGCAATGTCACGGTCATCCGTACGGGGACGATCACGACGCACGGCAAGGATTCCATCGCCATCTTTGCACAATCGATCGGCGGCGGCGGCGGTTTCGGCGGCGCGGGTTTCGGCCGCTTCGGCGCCGATGATGACGGCGGCGGCCCGAATGCGATCGGCTTCAACACGCCCGGCGGAACGAAGGGCACGGGCGGCATCGTCAAGATCGTCCAGTCCGGCGCCATCGAAACAGATGGCGACCGCGCGCACGGTATCGTCGCCCAGGCGGTGGGCGGCGGCGGCGGTGCCGGCGGCACCGACTCGCTGACCATGGGCAGTTCGGCGGCCGGTTCGCAGGGCGGCATCGGCGACGCCGACGCGGCGTCGGCAAGCACCGACAGCCAGGTCTGGGTCAAGGGCGCAAGCTCCTACGCCATGTTCGGCCAGAGCGCGACCGGCGACGGCAACGCGCATGCGGTCGATCTGACGGCGGGCGACAGCCTGTTCGCGCAGGGCGCGGATTCGGTGGCCGTCTACGGCGAAAGCACGGCCGAGCACGGCAAAGGCAACATCACCATCGACCTCAATGGCAAGTATACGATCGGCGGGTCCGGAACAGGCGTGGCCGCCATGCTGGTCGGCGGCGCGGACAATACGCTGACCAACCACAGCCTGCTCTACGCGATGGGAGCGAATCCGACATTCCAGATCCAGGCGTCGCAGTTCCAGGCGTTCCAGGCCTTCCTGCTGGCGCCGGGGCCGGTGGTGCCGACGAACGCGATCCTGGAATCGCTGCTGGACCAGTTCAGTCCGTTTGCCATCACCGGCACGTCGGGCGACGATCATGTCGACAATTCGCCGACCGCCGATACGCTCGGCCGAGTCATCGGCAACATCGACCTCGGCGGCGGCAACAACAGCTTCCACAATTTCGCTGATTCCTCGATGGTCGCGCTCAAGACCATCGACCTCGGCGGGGGGCTGTTCACCAATGACGGTCTTTACACCAACCAGGGCATCGGCGTGGTCGCGACAGTGAACCTGACCGGCGGCTTTACCTAGGACAATACCGGCAAGTTCGTTACCGATATCGATCTCAACAATCAGATCACCGACCAGTTGATCTTGACTGGCGCGGGCAATTTCAATGGCACGGCGCCGCTCAATTTCCTGTCCATCGACAAGTTGTTCACGCAATATGTGCTGGCGACGGGTTCCTCGATGGTCGACAATTATCTGGCGCCGACGACGCTGCATCCCTATGTCGGCTTCAATTTCCTGACCAAGGTCGACGGCAAGGACCTCGTCCTCTACACCGACAACAAGACCTTCCTCCAGCTGGCGCAGGATCCAGGTTCCGGCACCACTGATCCCGGCGTGTTTCAGATGGCGCAGTATCTCGACGACGTCGAGGCTTCGTCCACTCCGGACAATCCGATGGCTCGCCTGATCAACATGTTGCGCTTCCTGCCGAACGAACAGGAATTGGGCGCGGCATTGACACGGCTGACACCGCACTACGCCGTCCACACGTTCGACATGATCAACCGTGAGGCGGACATGATGCTGGACGCGGCGCGTGAATGCACTGGCGTGCCGGCCTACAAGAACCCCGACGGCCGCTGCATCTGGGCCTCGATCAACCCGCAGGCCGAGTACAGCCGCGACGCGGGCGCGGGAACGACAAGCCGAGACGACGTCCTGAAGACGATGTCGCTCGGCGGCATCAGCGAGATCGGCCAGAACTGGTCGCTCGGCGCGACGATCGGCCGGACCGAGTTCGATTCGACGATCGCGTTCAACGGCGCTCAGCTTTCTGAAACGACAGGCGAGGCCTGGCAGGCCTATGCGCTGGCGAAATACGCCGACAAGAATTATTTCGTCGATTTCGCGCTCGGCGGCGGCACCGGCTCGTTCAAGGGCGAGCGCGACACGCATATCGATCAGGTCGGCTTCATCCCGGGCGAAACGCTCGTCGGCGACTACCTTGACGAAGAACTTCTGCCCGGCATCGGCAACAGCGTCACCTATTCGCAGAAGACGGCAATGTTCGGCGGTTCGGCCCGTCTTGGCTTCACTCAGGAGATGGGGGCGTTCTACCTGCAGCCGACACTGCAACTCGATGCCCGCTGGCTGCGTGTTTCCGGCCAGGAGGAAGGCTCGGTCGCAGCCTTCACCTTCAATGGAAGCGCCAACACCTATTATTCGGCGACGCCTGCTCTCGAGGCTGGCGCCGACATCGCGCTCAGCGACATCGCCAGTCTCCGCGTCTACGGAAAGGCGGGGGTGGAGTTCTCGAACAAGGAGTGGGAGATCGAAGGTCAGTTCACCGCGGCGCAGAATTTACCCGGCAACCCGGCATTGCACTTGACGGAGGCGGTCGATTCGCCGCTCTATCGGGTTGGCGCCGGGCTTGAGTTGAATGGCGTCAACGGCGTCGGCCTGTCGGTCAGGTACAACGGCGCCTTCGGCGAAACGGTAAAACAGAACGCAGTCAGCGCGTCGCTCAAGGTCAGTTTCTAGCTGGCTCGAGGCGGAGCCGGGCGGGAGGGGTCTTGATGAGGAAGTACGTGTATTTCGCGGCGATGCTGGGTGCGGCCTGCATCGCAGGGTTGCCGGCTGTTGCCGCGCAGACCAAGGGCGACAAGGTGGCGGCAACGCCTCCGGCCGCGGCGGACGCTCCACAACTGCCCGGCGGCGCATCGGCCTTGTCCGAAACCCATGGCGACTGGACGGTCAATTGCCAGATATCGGGCACGGCCAAGGTCTGCAGCCTGTCGCATCAGCAATTCAACAAGCAGAACAACCAGCGCCTGCTGGCAATCGAGCTGTCGAGCAAGACCGGCGAGGATGCCAGTGGAACGCTTGCCCTGCCGTTCGGGCTTGCTCTCGCCAAGGGTGTCACCCTGACGATCGACGACCAGAAGCTCGACGGCAGCCTGCCGTTCAACACCTGCCAGGTCGTCGGCTGCCTGGTGCCGGTGGCCTTCGACGCGAATGTCACGCCTTTGCTCAAGGCGGGCACGACCCTGAAGATCGATGCCTTCGCGGCGGATACGGGGCAGCAGGTGAGCTTTTCCATTCCGCTCAACGGCTTCAGCGGCGCGCTCACCCGTACCGCCGAGCTGTTGGCCAACTGACCGGCAAGCCACCGGATTTCTGAAAATGGGTAGCGCCTGCCCGATGGAATGGCAGGCGCTACGCTCCTTCAAACGCAGCCTGGAGCTGCGTCGAGATGTCAGACGACGGTTGTCTTGAGCCGCTCGGCAATGAGCGCGGCAAGCCGCGTCGCGACCTCGTCCTTGGTCATTTCGGGCCATTCCTCGACGCCGGCCTTCGACACGATCCGCACCCGGTTGCGATCGCCGCCCATCACGCCCGAAGGACCGATGCCACTCTCGTGCGAGACATCGTTGGCGACGATGAGATCGGCGCCTTTCTTAATCAGTTTCGCTTCGGCGTTGCGCAGAAGATCCTGCGTCTCGGCGGCAAAGCCGACCACGAGGCTGGGCCGCTGCCTGTGATGGCCGACCCCGGCGAGGATGTCGGGATTCTCGACCATCCGAAGCGTCGGCGGACCTTCGCCGGCCACCTTCTTGATCTTCTCCCCGGCTGAAGTCTCGCTGCGCCAGTCGGCGACGGCGGCAACGAAGACCGCCGCGTCGGCGGGCAGGAGCTGCTCGACCGCGTCGCGCATCTGGCGCGCGCTTTCGACATGGACGGTTGTCACGCCGGCGGGATCGACGATGGTCACCGGTCCGGAAACCAGGTGCACATCGGCGCCGAGCCGCGCCAGGGCGGCCGCAATGGCATGCCCCTGCTTGCCGGACGAGCGGTTGGCGATATAGCGCACGGGATCGATCGGCTCGTGTGTCGGGCCGGAGGTGACGATGATCCTGCGGCCCGACAGCGGTTTGGGGCCGGCATCGAGCAACGCTCCGATGGCTGCAACGATCTCCAGCGGTTCGGCCATGCGGCCTTCGCCGGCCTCGTTGCTTTCGGCCATCTCGCCCTTGGTCGGACCGACGAAGGTGACGCCATCCTTGCCCAGCGTCGCGCGGTTGCGGCGCGTCGCCGGATGGATCCACATGCTGGGGTTCATGGCAGGCGCCATCAGCACCGGCTTGTTCGTTGCCAGGAGCACCGCCGAGGCGAGGTCATTGGCGTGGCCGTTGGCGGCCTTTGCCATGAGGTCGGCGGTGGCGGGAGCGACGACGAGCAAATCGGCCTCGCGCGACAGCCTGATATGGCCGACATCGTGCTCGTCATTGCGATCGAACAGTTCGGTAAAGACATGGTCGGCCGAAAGCGCGCCGGCCGACAGGGGGGTGATGAACTCGCGGGCGCCGGCCGTCATCACCACGCGCACCGCCGCACCGCGCTCGCGCAGCCGGCGGATCAGGTCGAGCGCCTTGTAGGCGGCGATGCCGCCGCCGATGATGAGCAGGATGCGCTTGCCGGAGAGGCTCATGCCTGAGACCTGTTCTTGTCCAGTGTCATGCCGGCTTCAGCGCCGGTTCGATATCGGTATGGATGAAATCATCGCCCTTGAAAAGCAGCGGCACGTTTCGGGTCTTGGCCAAGGCGTAGGCGAAACAATCGCCCATGTTGAGGTCAGCACGATGGCTGGACCCACGACCATATCGAGAGTAGGCGAGCCGCGCGGCTTCCAGCTGCGCCAAGTCAAAAGGGACCACCGTCAGCTCGAGACGGTCGATGAGCGTTTGGAACTCGCCAGCGTTGACACCACCGCTCGACCTGGTGGCGACACAGTGCGCCTCCAGCAAGGTGGCAGTGCTTATCAGTGCGGCGGGTGAGGTGCCGAAAACATCGACGAATGCAGCTGCATCCGGTTCTGCACCTAGGATTGCGATCAACGCCGAGGTGTCGACTGCGACTGTCACAGCAGTCCCTCGTCCCACATGTGATCGGTGATCGCCTTGAGATCAAACGGACGCTCCAGCTTCCGTCCGAGAGCCAGGATTTCTTCGCGGGATGCCTTCAGCCGCCACGCCCCGTTCTCAAGCCTGGTTCTTGGCATCGCCATCTCACGCAAGGAATCCCGCACTTCCTGCTCCATGGAGACGCCGCGCGCGGCGGCGCGTTCGCGAAGCACCTGCTTCACGCTGTCATCAAGATTACGGATCGTTATCGTGCTCATGGCCTCGCTCCTTGCCTCATAATATAGGCCAGAGGTTGAGTGACTGCAATGACAGCACTGCTGTCATTGCAGTCACTCAGAGCAACTTCCACGCGATGTACACCAGCGTCAGTGCGATCACCCACAGCGCCACGCGACCGGAGCGGCTGTAGCGTGCCTCGGCCTTGCCGATGGCCCGCGCCGTGGTCTCGTCGAAGCGCAGGCCGTGCTCGGCCATCAGGTCGATCTCTCGCGACAGCCGGTCGGTGCGCGCGGCAAGCTCGGGCGCCTGGCGGGCAAGCGTCAAAAGCGCCTTGGCGCCATCGCGTGCGTCCAGCATCATGCCGCGCGGGCCGAGGTTTCCGGCGATCCAGCCGCCGACCACGGGTTCGGCGGTCTTCCACATGTTGAAGGCAGGATCGAGCGTGCGCGCCACGCCCTCGACCACGACCATGGTCTTCTGCAACAGGATCAGTTCAGGGCGCGTCGCCATGTCGAAGAGTTCGGTCACCTCGAACAGCAGCGTCAGAAGCTTGGCCATCGAAATCGTCTCGGCCGGCTGGCCGTGGATCGGTTCGCCGATCGCCCGGATCGCCTGCGCGAAGGCCGCGACATTGTGCTGGCGGGGCACGTAGCCGGCCTCGAAATGCACCTCGGCGACACGCAGATAGTCGCGCTGGATGAAGCCGTAGAGAATCTCTGCCAGGAAGCGACGTTCCTTCTTGCCGAGCCGGCCGGCGATGCCGAGATCGACGGCGACGATGGTGCCGTTGGCCTCGACGAACAGATTGCCCGGATGCATGTCGGCATGGAAGAAGCCGTCGCGCAGCGTGTGGCGCAGGAACGACTGGATGAGGTTGGCGGCGATCGCCTTCAGGTCGTGGCCGGCGGCCTCGAGACCGGCGATGTTGTTCATCTTGACGCCGTCGACCCATTCCATGGTCAGCACGTCACGGCCGGTGCGCTCCCAGTCGACATAGGGCACGCGAAAGCCGGGATCGTCCCTGGTGTTCTCGCCAAGCTCGGAGAGTGCTGCCGCCTCGAGGCGCAGGTCCATCTCGATCTTGGTGGTCTGCGCCAGCGTCTCGGTCACCTCCACCGGCCGCAGCCGGCGCGAGGAGGGGATGTATTTCTCCTGCAGGCGGGCGGCCAGGAAATAGCTTTCGAGGTCCTGGAAGAAGCGGCGGCGTACGCCCGGCCGGATGACCTTGACCGCGACCTTGGTGGCGGCGCCGTCACGGACGGTTTCGGCTGCATGGACCTGGGCGATGGAAGCGGCGGCCACCGGGTCGCCGAATTGCGCATAGAGATCGCCGATCTTGCGCCCTAGCGAAGCCTCGATGGCGGCAACCGCCTCGGCCTTCGGGAAGGTGTGCATCTTGTCCTGCAGCATGGCGAGATCGAGCGCCATGTCGTTGCCGACGACGTCGGGCCGTGTCGCCAGGAACTGGCCAAGCTTGACATAGGACGGGCCGAGCCGGACCACCGCCTTGGCCAGCCGGTCGCTGCGCTCATAGGCGAGCGCGCGGCGGCGGGTGAACAGCCGCGCCAGCCGCCAGCCGAATTTCGGCAGGCCGGACAGTTCCTCGCCTGGCAGGGCTGCAACGACGCCCTCGCGCACCAGCACCCAGCCGGCGCGCACAAGCCGGAATCCCGCGCTGACCGTGCTCATGGCCAGGCCCGCCCTGCCAGCTCGTTGAGGCGGCACAGGTCATGGCGAGGACAGGAAATGCGGCGCAGCCTCAAAGCTTCCAGCCCGAATGAAGCGCGGCAATACCGCCGGAATAGTTGCGGAAGGAAACGCGCCCGAAGCCGGCGCGGGAAATCATCGCCGCGAAATTCTGCTGATTGGGGAATTTCGCGATCGACTCGACGAGATAGGAATAGGGCTCGCCGTCGCCGGTGACCATCTTGCCGATCCTGGGGATGGCGCTGAATGACCAGGCCTCGTAGGCCTTGTCGAGCAGCGGCATTTCAACCTCGGAAAACTCCAGGCACAGGAACCGCCCGCCGGGCTTCAGCACGCGGAAGGCTTCGCCGAGTGCGACATCGATGCGCGGCACGTTTCGGATGCCGAAGGCGATCGTATAGGCGTCGAAAATGCCGTCGGCGAAAGGCAGTTCCTCGGCATTGGCCTCGACGAAGTCGGTGTTGCCGGCCAGCCCCTTCTTTTCAGCCCTGTCGCGGCCGACAGCAAGCATCGAACCATTGATGTCGAGCACCGTGGCATGGGCCTGGCCATGGCTGGCCTCGACGATGCGGAAGGCGATGTCGCCGGTTCCGCCAGCCACGTCCAGCACCTTCCAGCCCGCGCGTTTGGGCGGGTTGAGCCAGGCGACCATGGCATCCTTCCACAGCCGGTGCATGCCGGCCGACATGAGATCGTTCATCAGGTCGTAGCGGTTGGCGACCTTATGGAAAACATCGTTGACCAGGGGCTGCTTCTCGCCTTCCCCCACACGCTTGAAACCATAGGAGGTTTCCATGCCGCCGGCGGCCGTGGTTCTCTCAACTGACATTTTTTTGATCCGTCATAAAACCGGCGGGACCATAGCCGATCGATGGTGCGGGCGCTATTGTTTAAGGCGCGGTGTTCAGCCGCGCTTCCAGGTGGTGGGTTTTTGAAGACCTGGACTGACCGACGGGATGTTTGAATGCCTTTGAAAGCGGAATTGCACTGCCACATTGAGGGGGCAGCGGCGCCCGAGCTCGTCATCCGCCAGGCGCAGAAATATGGCAAGGATGCCTCGCCCTATATCCAGAACGGCTCCTTCGTCTGGCACGATTTCACCTCGTTCCTCGCGGCTTACGATTTTTCCGCCGACCTGTTTCGCACGGAGGAGGATTACGCGCGGCTGGCCGACCACTATCTGACCAGCCTTGCGCGCGACGGAGCGATCTATTCGGAGGTGTTCACCTCGCCGGACCATGCGACGAAGGCCGGCCTGTCGCCCAAGGCCTATACCGACGCGCTCGGTGAAGGCATGGCCCGCGCCAAGGCCAAGACCGGCATCGAGGGGCGCATGATCGTCACCGGGGTGCGCCATGTCGGCGTGGAATCGATCGAACAGGCGGCGCGTTTCGCGGCGCGCTGCGGGCATCCGCTGGTCACCGGCTTCGGCGTTGCCGGCGACGAGCGCATGGGCGAGATGGAAGACTATGTCAGGGCGTTCGAGATCGCGCGCGAGGCCGGGCTCGGCATCACCGTCCATGCCGGCGAACTGACGGGTTGGGAGACGGTCCAGGCCGCTCTCGACCATATCCGTCCCTCGCGCATCGGCCATGGCGTGCGCGCCATCGAAAATCCCGACCTTGTCAGGCGCATCGCGGATGAGGGCGTGGTGCTGGAATGCTGCCCTGGCTCCAACATCGCGCTCAAGGTGTTTGATAGTTTTGCGGACCATCCGTTTCCGGCGCTGCAGGCGGCTGGCTGCAAGGTGACCCTCAATTCCGACGATCCGCCCTATTTCTGGACCTCGCTGAAGCGCGAATATGACATCGCCGCCGAGCATTTCTCGATGAACGAGAAGGCGCTTGCCGCTGTCACCAGGACGGCTATCGAGGCCGCCTTTGTCGACAGGAAGACCAAGACAGCCCTTCTCGCCCGGCTTAACGGTGCGGCGCGCTGATTTCTCCCGACAAAACTGTGGTCGGTGCCGGCCAGGCGGTTCCTTGGCCGGTCCATTGCCGCTAGGGTTCGCGCAAGCAGCTTGAAGTGCGCCAGGTCCGAAAGGATCCATGCGCACAGTTTCGGGCGACACGCATCAGGAGAAGATCATGAAGGGCGTCACCGTCGTCGACCATCCGCTTGTCCAGCACAAGCTGACCATCATGCGCAAGAAGGAGACGTCGACGGCCGGCTTCCGGCGCCTGCTGCGCGAGATATCGCTGCTGCTCGGCTATGAGGTCACGCGCAACCTGGAACTGACCACCACCACCATCGAAACGCCGATCGAGGAGATGGAAGCGCCGACGCTGGAGGGCAAGAAGCTGGTCTTCGCTTCGGTGCTGCGCGCCGGCAACGGCCTGCTCGAGGGCCTGCTCGACCTGGTGCCGGCGGCGCGTGTCGCCCATATCGGCCTCTACCGCGACCATGAGACGCTGGAGGCGGTCGAGTATTTCTTCAAGGCGCCGAGCGATCTCGCCGACCGCCTGATCATCGTCGTCGATCCGATGCTGGCGACGGCCAATTCGGCGATCGCGGCGATCGACAAGCTCAAGGGGCGCGGCGCCACCAACATCCGGTTCCTGTGCCTGCTGGCGGCGCCCGAGGGCATCGAGCGCTTCACCAAGGCGCATCCCGACGTGCCGGTGTTCACGGCGTCCATCGACCGCCAGCTCAACGAGAAGGGCTACATCATGCCCGGCCTTGGCGACGCGGGCGACCGCATGTACGGGACGAAGTAACAGCAGGCAAAGGCGGCTGGCACGATTTACCGAATGTTTACGCAACGGCGGGGTTTTCGAACCCGTTAAAGCGGCAAACACCATGTGGCGCTAAAGGATCGGCACACACAAAGGCCGATCCATGCTGCGCAAACTTCTCATCCTCAGCGTTTTTGCCGGTGCATCGGCATCGATCCCGGTTGTCTACCAGTCGAACCCTGAAGTCTTCGAGCACTTGCTGAAAACGGCGGTGACGGCCAAGCCCGAGGCCGACACCCAACCGCAGATCAACCTGGCCTCCGTTCCAGAAAAGCCCGCGGCGCCGTTGCCCACCGGCCGCAAGGTGGTGGTTGCCGCGGACGGGCGCGGGCATTTCTCGTCGACCTTCAAGCTCAATGGCCGGCAGATCGACGGAATGATCGACACCGGGGCGACGCTGGTCGCCATCAACAGCTCGACGGCGCGCAGGATCGGATTGTCTTTGAATGCGTCCGATTTCAGCCGCGAGGTTAGCACCGCCAACGGCACGATCAAGGCGGCCGTGGCGATGATCGATCGTCTCCAGATCGGCAGCATCACCGTCAACGACGTCCAGGCCATGGTGCTCGACGACAGGGCCCTGCAAACCAACCTGATCGGCATGAGCTTCCTCAGCCGGCTCGGCAAATACCAGGTCGAGAACGGGACATTGCTGCTCGTCCAGTAATTTGAGCATTTCCGGCGTTTCTAGAGCCGTTCAGCGTCTCACGGAATCCACACTTTTCCTGGAATTGCCCTAGCCGCGCGGCAGGATGCGCCGGATGACGGTCTTGTCCGCCGGAGGTTTCGAACCGCCGATCGCATAGGCCGAAAGCACAGTCGCGGCCGCTGCCTCGGCGTCCAGTGGCGACCGGGCGTGTATCAGCGCCAGCGCATCTCCTGCCTGTACTTCCGCCCCGATCGGCAGCAGCCTGGTGATGCCGACGGCCGGGTCGACCTTGTCGTCGGGCCGGGTGCGTCCGCCGCCCAGGCCAACCACGGCAAGGCCAATATCGCGGGTGGCGATGCCGGTGACGAAGCCGTCCGCAGGGGCCTTGACCGCGACCTCCGTCGCCGCCCGAGGCAGATATTTTTCCGGCCGCTCGACAAAATCCGTGGGGCCGCCGAGCACCGCCACCATGCGTGCGAAGGTGGCGGCGGCGCGGCCACTGGCAAGCGTTTCCGTTGCGCGCCGCATGCCGTCCTGGTTGGATGACACCAGGCCGGCCGACTGCAGCATTTCGGCGGCCAGCGCCAGCGTCACATCTTCCAGCCGCCGGTCGCGCAGGCGGCCGGTCAGGAAATCGACGGCGTTGCGCACCTCGACGGCATTGCCGGCGGCGGATGCCAGCGGTTCACTCATGCCGGTGATCAGCGCCGAGACCTTCAGTCCCGCACCGCTCGCGACCTCGACCAGGCTGTTGGCGAGCGCGGTCGCGTCACGCGACTTCTCCATGAAGGCGCCATTGCCGACCTTGACGTCCAGCACAAGCGACTGGAGGCCCGCCGCGAGTTTCTTGGACAGGATCGAGGCGGTGATCAGCGGCACCGATTCCACGGTTCCGGTCACATCGCGAATGCCATAGAGCCGGCGGTCGGCCGGCGCCAGATCGGCGGTCTGGCCGATGATGGCGCAGCCGGTTTCCAGCACCGCCTTGCGGAACAGGGCGATGTCGGGCTGGCTGGCATAGCCTGGTATGGCGTCCATCTTGTCCAGCGTGCCGCCCGTGTGGCCAAGGCCACGGCCCGAGATCATCGGCACGTAGGCGCCACAGGCGGCGACGATCGGGGCCAGCATCAGCGAGACATTGTCGCCGACGCCGCCCGTCGAATGCTTGTCGGTGACCGGACCCGGCAAATCCGACCAGTCGAGCACGTCGCCGGAATCGCGCATGGCCAGCGTCATCGCCACGGCCTCGTCGCGGTTCATGCCGTTGAAGAACACCGCCATGGCGAAAGCCGCGACCTGGCCATCGGTGACGGCACCCGACGTCACGCCCTCGATGAAGGCCGCGATTTCAAAAGCAGGCAGCCTCTGGCCGTCGCGCTTGTGGCGGATGATCTCCTGGGGAAGCATCAGCTTTCCAGCAGCTTGTCGCGGAACACATGCTGCAGGACGGTCGCCAGCCGTGAACCACCCACCGGCGCCATGTCCTTGGTCTCCTGGTGCGAAAGCTCGGCTCCGGTCATGCCGGCCGCCAGATTGGTGATGACCGAGCAGGCGGCGACGCGCAGGCCGAGGAAACGGGCCAGGATGACTTCCGGCACGGTCGACATGCCGACGGCATTGGCACCCATGATGCGCGCCATCCGGATTTCGGCCGGCGTCTCGAAACACGGGCCGGAAAACCACATGTAGACGCCCTTGTGCAGCGCCGTGCCGGTCGCCTTGGCGGCGCGCTCGATCGCCTGGCGGATGCCGGCGTCATAGGCTTCGGTCAGGCCGACGAAGCGCCGGTCGCTAGGCTCACCGATCAGCGGATTGGTGCCGGAAAAATTGATGTGGTCCGTGATCAGCATCACCGAGCCCGGCGGCATCTCGGGATCGACCGAACCTGCGGCATTGGTGAGGATCAGCTTGGTGATGCCGATGCCGGCAAGCACTTCCAGCACCGGGCGCATGGCGGCCGCGTCACCATGCTCATAGTAATGGGCGCGGCCAGACAGCATCAGAACCGGCGTGCCGGAAAACAGGCCGGCCACCACCTCGCCGGCATGGCCGCTGACGCCGCTGCTCGGGAAACCAGGCAGGTCGGCATAGGAGACACGGACGGGATTCTCGATCCGGTCGACCAGGCCGCCGAGCCCTGATCCCAGCACCATCGCGGTCGACGGCGCCAGGCCGTCCAGCCTTTCGATCAGATGGTCAACGGTCTTTTCCGTCATTTCAGCTGCTCTCTATTTGAGAATGTCGCCACGGAACCCGTAGGGCAGCATATCGCCCATTGTCACGGTCTCGGCGACTCCGGTGTTGTCGCAGAGATAGAGTTTTGTGTCGGGGCGGCAGAATTCGGCCAGGCGCTGGCGGCAACCGCCGCAGGGCGAACATTTGGCCATGCGTTCGGCAAGGACCGCGATCTCCACGATCCGGCCGCCGCCGCCCATGATGTAGTGGCCAAGCGCTGTCGTTTCAGCGCACCAGCCTTCGGGGTAAGAAGCGACCTCGATGTTGGCGCCGGTGAAGACGCGTCCGTCCTCGGTGCGCAAAGCGGCGCCGACCGGAAACTTCGAATAGGGCGCATAGGCCTTGGCCATGGCAGCCTTGGCGGCTTCGAACAGATCATGCGACATTCAGCAGTTCTCTCCGATGATCATGTCCAAAACCCGGCGCTCGGTAGTGCCGGATCGAGCATGTCAGCGTTCCTTGACATAGGGCACGCCGCCGGCGCGCGGCGGGATCGCCTTGCCGATGAAACCGGCGAGCAGGATGACGGTGAGCACATAGGGCAGGGCCTGCATGAACTGCGCCGGCACCTTGCCGATGACGGGCAGCGGCGAGCCCTGCAGGCGGATCGAGGCGGCGTCGAGGAAGCCGAACAGCAGGCAGGCGAACATGGCGTTGACCGGTTTCCATTTGGCGAAGATCAGCGCCGCCAGCGCGATATAGCCCTTGCCAGCGGTCATGTCCTTCACGAAGCCGCCATTCTGCACCATCGACAGATAGGCGCCGGCGACGCCGGTCAGGATGCCGGTGCAGATCAGCGCGCGATAGCGCAGCCAGGTGACGGAAATGCCGGCGGTGTCGACGGCGGCCGGATTTTCGCCGACCGCGCGCAGCCGGAGGCCGAAGCGGGTGCGAAACAGCACCCACCAGGTGAACGGCACCATGGCGAAGGCGAAGTAGACGAGGACGGAATGACCCAGCACGAGCTCAGCGAATATCGGGCCGAAGCCGGGAATCCTTGCAAGGGCATCGAACAGCAGCGCCGGAAGATAGAGGATGAGCCCGCGTATCGAGACCAGCAGATCGGCGACGCTTGCGGTGCTGAAACTGTAGGTGGCAAGGAAGTTCGAGATCACGTCCGCCGTTATCGACTCGAACCTTTCGCCCGGCTGCAGTGCCGGCGTGCGCCCGCCCTGCTGGAACCAGGCCTGGCCGAGGATGATGGTGGAGCCGGCGGCGATGAAGTTGATGGCGACGCCGGAGACGATCTGGTTGCCGCGATGGGTGATCGAAGCAAAGCCGTGCACCATGGCGAAGGCGACCGAGATCAGGATGGCCATACCGAGGCCGATGAAGGCGGAATGGAAGACCGAGGCCGCGGC
Source organism: Mesorhizobium comanense (assembly GCF_005503535.1). Classification (GTDB taxonomy): domain Bacteria; phylum Pseudomonadota; class Alphaproteobacteria; order Rhizobiales; family Rhizobiaceae; genus Mesorhizobium; species Mesorhizobium comanense. Next base: position 128,965 of record NZ_SCNN01000012.1, read on the forward strand.
CGCGCCGGCAAAGGCGCCGACCAGCATCTTGCCTTCGAGACCGATGTCGAAGATGCCGGAGCGCTCGGAATAGAGCCCGGCAAGGCAGGCGAGCAGGAGCGGCACCGAGAGGCGGATGGTGGAGTCCAGGACCTGGACGATGGCATTGAGGGTATCCATCTCAGGCGCCCTTTCCCTTGACCGCTTCCATGCCGACGGACCTTGGACTGAAGGAGGCGAACAGCGCCTGGATGTAAGGCCTGAACATGTGTTCGAGCGCGCCCGCGAACAGGATGACCAATCCTTGAATGATGACGATCATGTCGCGGCTGATCGCCGGCATCTCGAAGGCGAGTTCGGCGCCGCCCTGGTAGAGCATCCCGAACAGGATCGCCGCCAGCACGATGCCGACAGGGTGCAAACGACCCATCAGGGCCACGGCGATGCCGACGAAGCCGGCGCCCGAGACAAAGTCGATCGCCACATTGTGCTGGTCGCCCATGACCGGGTTGAGCGCCATCATGCCGGCGAGAGCACCCGATATCATCATCGCGGTGATGATGATGCGGGTTTCGGAAATGCCAGCATAGCGCGCCGCCTTCGGGCTGTGGCCATAGGTGCGCATCTCGTAGCCGAGCCTGGTGCGCCAGATCAGCAGCCAGACCAGGAATGCCATGACCAGCGCCAGCAGGAAGGTGATGTTGAGCGGCGCCGAACGGATCTTGGCACCGAACAGTTCCAGTATCCAGTTGAGCTTCGGCAATTCCGCGCCGGCGAGAAAGTTGCGGGTCTGCGGCGCCTGCGAGGCCGCGGGCTTCAACGGGCCGACCAGCAGGTAGACCATGAGCGAGGCGGCGATGAAGTTGAACATGATGGTGGTGATGACGATGTGCGAGCCGCGCCTGGCCTGGAGATAGGCCGGGATGAGCGCCCAAAGCGCGCCAACCGCCGCCGCCGCGACGATGGCCAGCGGAAAGTTGACCCACCAGGGCAGCACGCTGTCGAAGGACAGGCAGACGATGGCGATGCCTAGGCCGGCAATATAGGCCTGTCCCTCCGTGCCGATGTTGAACAGGCCGCAATGCGCGGCCACCGCCACGGAAAGACCGGTGAAGATGAAAGTGGTGGCATAGAACAGCGTGAAGGCGATGCCGGTGCCCTTGCCGAAGGCGCCCTCGACCAGGATGACGGCGGCGCGCAGCGGGTTTTCGCCCACCAGCATCACGACGAAGCCGGCAACGATGAAGGCCACGGACAGATTGATCAGCGGGATCAGCCCATAGTCGGCCCAGGCCGGCAGTTTGGCGTATGGGGTGCTCATGCCGCGGCCTCCTGCTCGATGCCGGCCATCAGCAGGCCAAGCTCGCCTTCGGTCGCGTCCGGGCCGCGCTCACCGACAATGCGGCCGGCGAACATCACCAGGATGCGGTCGGAGAGCGAACGGATCTCGTCGAGCTCGACCGACACGACAAGCACGGCCTTGCCCTGGTCGCGCATGGCGATCAGGCGCTTGTGGATGAATTCGATGGCGCCCACGTCGACGCCGCGCGTCGGCTGGCCGACGATGAGCACGCCGGGGTCCTGTTCGATTTCGCGGGCCAGCACGATCTTCTGCTGGTTGCCGCCGGAGAAATTGGCGGTCTTGAGCCGCGGATTGCCGGGGCGGATGTCGTATTTCTCGATCTTGTCCGTGGCATCGGCCATGATGGCATCGATGTTGAGGAATGGGCCTTTGAGATAACGCGGGTCGTCATGATAGCCGAGGATCGAGTTCTCGTTCTCCTCGAAGGCCAGCACCAGCCCGACATGGTGACGGTCCTCCGGCACATGCGCCAGCCCGCGGTCGCGCAACTCACCGGGGTCGGCGGCGCCTGTCAGGTCGATCGGCTTGCCGTCGAGCATGACCGAGCCGGAGACGGCACGCCTGATGCCCGATATCGCCTCGAGCAGTTCCGACTGGCCGTTGCCGGCGACGCCGGCGATGCCGACGATCTCGCCGGCACGCAGATCGAACGAAATATCGTCGACCATGGTGACGCCACGGGAATCCTTCACCGTCAGGTTCTTCACCGCAAGCTTGACCGCACCAGCCGCCGCCTCGCCCTTCTCGACCCTTAGAAGCACGCGGCGCCCGACCATCAGTTCGGCCAGTTCCTCGACGGTGGTCTTGCTGGTCTCGCGGGTCGCCACCATCGTGCCCTGGCGCATCACCGACACGGTATCGGTGATGGCCATGATCTCGCGCAGCTTGTGGGTGATCAGCACCACCGTCTTTCCCTGCTCCTTCAACTGCCTGAGGATGCGGAACAGGTGGTCGGCCTCGGCCGGCGTCAGAACGCCCGTCGGCTCGTCGAGGATGAGAATCTCGGCGCCGCGATAGAGCGCCTTGAGGATTTCGACACGCTGCTGCAGGCCGACCGGCAGCTCCTCGATGATCGCGTCGGGATCGACCTCCAGCCCGTACTCGCGCTCCAGGCGGTCGAGTTCGGAACGCGCCTTGGCGATGCTGCTCTTCAAGAGCGCGTTGGTCTCGGCGCCGAGGATGATGTTTTCCAGCACCGTGAAGTTGTCGACCAGCATGAAATGCTGATGCACCATGCCGATGCCGAGCGCGATCGCATCGTTGGATGTCTTGATCGATGCCGGCTTGCCGCCAACGCGGATTTCGCCGCTGTCGGCCTGGTAGAAGCCGTAGAGGATCGACATCAGCGTCGACTTGCCGGCGCCGTTCTCGCCGACGATGCCATGGATGGTGCCGCGCGCGATTTCGAGGTTGATGTCGCGGTTGGCGCGGACGGCGCCAAAACTCTTGTTGATGCCGACCAGTTCGATTGCGGCTTGCGCCATGCAGCCTGTCCCACTCTTATTTTTTTATCGCTTGGTCAAAATGCCTAGCATGACGCTCCGCCCGTGCCAATTGGCCGGAGCGGCCTTCACTCTCGGCAAATCCCGGTGTGCTTGTCAATTTCGAACGTGGCCGAAGCCTTCATATTCGCTAATATGGCCAGGCCGGATGGGTGTTCGGCACAAGACAGGGACCTTCGCATGAGCATGCCCGCCGACCGGTTGACGACGCTGGAAATCCGCGCCGCGGAGCAGGAAAAGACCATTGAGGAGCTGTCCGGCCAGATCGCCGAACAGTGGACGGTGATCGAGCGCATGCAGCGCAAGCTCGACGCGCTGACCGACCGTTTCCTGGCGCTGGAAGAGCAGGCGGCGTCAGACGTGCCGGTGACCAAGCCGCCGCATTGGTGAGGGAAGGGTGCCATGGCCAGTGAAAGCGATCGTATTGCTCGGGCCGGCGACTATGTGCTCGGCCTGATGAACGATGCCGAACGCGAGCGGGCCGAGCGCGACCTGGAAATCGATCCCGCCTTCCGCGACGCGGTGGTGCGGCTCGCGGAACGCATGCATGTTTTCGACCGCGCCGGAAAGCCGGCCGGCCTGCCCGACGAACACTGGAAGCTGGTCACGCAGCGCCTTGGGGAATTGCCGCAGATGCGCAGCGTTGGTCTGGAGGATGCCCGACCAGCGCCCGCTATCCGGAGCCTGTCCCGGCGGCCGCATGTCGTCGGCCTGCATGCACTTGGCGGCCGACGGGGATTTGCCATCGCCCTCGGGCTGATCATTGCCTTTGCGCTGGGCTATCTCACGGCACGGTTGTAGCTCAAAGCAAAACCGCCGGGCTTTCGCCCGGCGGTTCGCAAATGGTGTTGCCGATCAATACGGGCAGGCGTTGTCAGCCGTATAGTCGTGCACCTCGATCTTGCCGGCGATGATGTCGGCCTTGGCCTTTTCGACGGCGGCCTTCATCTCGTCCGTCACCAGCGCCTTGTTGTTGTCGTCCATGGCGTAGTCGACGCCGCCTTCCTTGAGGCCGAGGTTCTGCACGCCGCCCTTGAAGGTGCCGTTCTTGCCGTCCATGAAGGCATTGTAGACGGCAACGTCGACGCGCTTCATCATCGAGGTCAGCACCTTGCCGGGCTGCAGGCCGTTCTGGTTGGAATCGACGCCGATGCCGAGCTTGCCGGCATCCGCCGCAGCCTGCAGCACGCCGACGCCGGTGCCGCCGGCCGCGGCATAGACCACGTCGGAACCCTGGTCGATCTGCGTCTTGGCGATCTCGCCGCCCTTGGCCGGGTCGTTCCAGGCGGCCGGCGTGTCACCGGTCATGTTCTGGATGACTTCGGTCGCACCGGCGGCCTTGGCGCCGCCGACATAGCCGCATTCGAACTTGCGGATCAGCGGGATGTCCATGCCGCCGACGAAGGAAACCTTCTTCGACTTGGAGGCCATCGCGGCCATGATGCCGACGAGGTAGGAGCCTTCGTTTTCCTTGAAGACCAGCGAGCGGACATTGGGCAGGTCGACGGCATCGTCGATGATGGCGAAGTTGAGGTCGGGATATTCGGCAGCGACCTTCTTCAGCGCATCTTCCCAGGCAAAGCCGGCCATGACGATCGGGTTGCGGCCGTCCTCGGCGAAGCGGCGCAGGGCCTGCTCGCGCTGCGAGGCGTTGGACACTTCGAACTCGACATAGGCGACGCCGGTCTCGGTCTTGAATTTCTCGGCGCCGTGATAGGCCGCTTCGTTGAAGGATTTGTCGAACTTGCCGCCCAGATCGTAGAGGATGGCGGGCTGCACATCCGCGGCGAAAGCCGGAAGAACCATGGCGGTTGCGGCCAGGAGGCCGAGAACGATACGTTTCATGTGATCCACACCCTGTCGGTTATTTTTTCCGTTACGCCCCGCCTGCTTGCCCGGTTCTGCGGCAGGCACGCGAGATCAGCCAGGAGCGTATTCCCCTCCCGCTCGGCGGCAATCTGGCACGGCCCGAAACAAAATTCACGCGGAATTTTGACCTTTTGGAAAAGCATGCCACGGCAAGGCCGCGCGGCGATTGCGGCGTGGCGCAAATGTCCGCTTTGCGAGCGGCAGGCGGGCGCCGATCAGGTCGCCGCAAATTTTCCCGCGCGCGGCTGGCGCCGGTAGCCGATCGCATAGAGCAGGAAGGCCAGCACCGCGAAAACGGCAAAGCCGGGCTGGTTCAGAACCCAGGCGATGGCGCCGTCCCACAGCAGCGGGCCGGCCTTGGCGCGGACGAAGGTTTCGAAAGCGGCCCGCGTATCCGGCGAGACGGCAAGCCAGCTGGCGTTGAGCGGGGTCAGCACAAGCGCCGAGGCGGCCACCGTGCGGGTGGTGTCGAGCACCGCCATGATGACGGAAACCGACAGCGCGACCATTGCCGCCAGGCGAAAGATGAAACGCAGCATCAAGGCTCTCCCCGGCGGATCCCGCATGCAGCGGATCCGTGGCACATATCCCGGGACCAGAAATAGAATGGGCGCGGCCTGACCGCAATCGCGATCCGTGAATTTGAGCGCGTGTCCTTCGTCGCCCTATGCGGCTGGCTTACGGCCGCGCCGGTGCACAAGCCACACGGCAAGGATGCCGCCGGCAATGGCGCCCACCACCAGGCCCGCCAAGCCGATGAAGGCGGCGAAATAGCCGCAGCCGCCCTCGAAGCAGCTCACCTGGGCGACGTCGGCGATGACGGAGCCGGCGAGAAAACCGCCAACGGCGCCGACGACGGCGCCAAGGATGATGCCGAGCAGGGCGGCGACGATGGAGACATAAACCGGCGGCGCTTCGGCTTGCGGCTTGGCATAGACATTTTCGGCGCCGGAGCCCCGGCGCAGCAGGTAGATGCAGAGCAGGCCGATGGCGACCTCGGCGCCGCCTATGAGCAGGCTCCTGGGCGTGAAGACGAAGGGTGGCACGGCAAGCACATAGACCTGTCTCGCCAGCACCCAGACGATGAATGCGACCTGCCAGATGATGAACTGGCGCGGGAAGCGCGTGGAGCGGCCCAGGGCGAGGCCGAGCAGATACAGCCCCCATGCGACGATGATGACATTGGCGAAGAGCCCGGCAAGGAAGAAGTAGAAGATCGCGTCGGGCAGGCCGGAATCCCCGAACAGCCAGGAGGCAGACGCCAGTCCGTAGAGCGACCATGCCATGACGAAAATGAGCCAGCCCACGGGGACATAGGACAAGCCGCTGTCGGGCCGTCCGGCCGGTGTTTGCCCAGTGCCTGTCGTCATTGTGCGACGATGCTCCCCCGCAAAGTCCGCCGATCGCTCGGTCACAGGCACTCGACCGCCGTGCCGGGGTGAAGTCAAGCACGCCTGGCCGCCCGGTCCCGGCTTTGCACATCATTCGGCGGCAAAGCTTGCAAAAACGCCACGCCGGCCGGTCAACCGGACCCGGTTCGACAGCTATGTGGAATAGACCGCCGTTATGGCTTGGCATTCGGCGCGGGATCGACTAGATGAGCCCCGCGCCTGTTGCTTCGACGGCTCAGGTGCTGGGAAGGACGTCCGCTGGTTGGACGGCGTCCATGGCGCGGAAATTCCGCATCGCAACCCCAAGGAGATGCATCTCCCCAACCCGCGCGGCGAAACCGGCCGGCGCGAAGGCAAGGACGGAGAGGTGGCCGAGTGGTTGAAGGCGCACGCCTGGAAAGTGTGTTTACGGGAGACCGTAACGCGGGTTCGAATCCCGCTCTCTCCGCCAGTCCCCAATACTCACCACTTCGTGTCCGTCCAGGCAGTTCGTGACGGCAGTTTTCCAGCTATGCTGCGGGCGAGGGGGAAATCATGCCGGAGGTCAGCCGAAGCAAACCCGTGTCCTGGGCGCCTTTCCGGGTGCTGGTGGCCTTGCTCATACTGCCTTTCGTCTGGCGGCTCTGTATTCCGGGCGGCGAATTCGCCAGCCGAGGTGTGGTGTGGCTGGATATCATCCTCAATCTGGGGCTGATTGCCGGCCTCTACGGCACCCGCAAGGCCTTGATGGCAGCCGCCCCGGCCGACGAGCGCTGGAAGGTCGGCGCGCCGCTCTACTGGGCGGCGATGATATCGGGTTTCGGCATGCTGGTCATCCGCATGACCAGCAGCCATGGCTGGTGGACGGGGCACTTGGCGTAGGCGTTCGCGTCATCCCGACGGGCAATTGAAGATCTGTGGAACCTCCCGTCGCGCGGTGCGTTTCCTCGCGTCGAAATCGTGAACCCGCCAGTATCCATCCAGCCTGATATCCATCCGAACCCGCGCCAACAGGAGCCTGCCTCATGCACGACAAGGTGTTTCACTCACCCGTTTGGTTGACCGTCGGCCTCGGCTTCAAGCGCGAGATCTCGTCGCTGGCCGAAATGCACGATTTCCTGACCGACTGGACGACGTCCCGCCGTGGCCCGCTCTACCGCAACGCGGTGGAGGCGTGCGGCCTCGCGCTGGAAGGCTGCATCACAAGGGACGAGGCGCGGCATGCCATGGTCGAGTTCGCCGATGCCACCGGCATCCTCTGGCCGGATATCGAGCCGGTCATCGTGGCGCGGGCCGTCGCGCGCGGCTATGGCGGCTACGCAGCCTGACCAACGTCCTGCCATCGTGGTGACTATCCGTCAGAGTCATCACCGGAAGCCCGGCTCCGCCCTCCCGAGCCGGGCTTTCCCATTTTCAACGGGTTGCCGGCGCGCAACGACGGCTCGATTTCGAGTAAATTGTTCAAAAAGTCGTGGAACCGACTTTCCCGGACGGCGTTAGAGGCCAAATGTGCCACAGCTACGGCATCTTCCTGGGGATTTGCAGACCAGCATGCATCAACCGTCCCGCCGCTTCCTGTTGAGGGAGCGCACATCAGAAGCGCACCGCCGTGTCGACGAACGCGTCGGAAGTTTCGACACCGTCGAATCCTATGGCCACTATCTCACGGGCCTCTACCGGTTCCGGCTTCCCATCGAAAGGGCGCTAGGGAGGGCTTCCCTGCCGGAAAGCCTCTCCAGCTGGCGGCCGACGCTTGTCGGCCCTGACCTGCTCGCGGACATCCTGGCCCTGGGATTGCGCGCGGACGACGTTCCCGATTGGCCAGCCGGCCTGCTGGCGGACGGTTCTTCGCTGTTCGGTTGCCTTTATGTCCTGGAAGGGTCGGCGTTCGGGGCGCGCATCCTGCTCAAGCGGGCGCTCGCCCTCGGGCTGGATCGCGCGCATGGGGCCAGCCACCTCTCGCGTCAGGCTTCGTCCGACAGCTGGAACGAGTTCGTTTCCGCACTCGAAAACGCCGACGGGCTGGACATGGAGCGCGTCGTGTCGGCGGCGATAGACACGTTCGCCGCGGCGGAAAAGGGATTCTCAAGGCTTGAAGATGTTGAATAAGCCGGCAGTGGACCTGACCAATTGCGATCGGGAGCCTATCCATATTCCTGGAAGCATACAGCCGCATGGCTGCCTGATCGCCTGCGATACGAACGCCGCCACGTGCCTGCGCCATTCAGCCAACGCCAACGAGACGCTTGGCTGGAGCGGCGAGATCAATGGCGCGCCCCTGGAAACGATCCTCGGCGACAGGGCCGCCCATGATCTTCGCAACACGCTGGCGACGGTCGGATCAGGATCCCGTCCCGCGCTGCAATTCGGCGTCGAACTGCCATCCGGCAAGGCATTCGACATCGCCGTGCATCGCCACAAATCGAGCACGATCATCGAACTCGAGCCCGCCAGCAGGGAAGCCGAGCAGCCGCTGTCGCTTGCCCGCTCGCTGATTGGCCGCCTCGGCGACATCGCGGACGTCGACCGCCTGATCAATCAGGCGGCGCGGCTTGTACGCGGCCTGCTGAACTACGACAGGGTGATGGTCTATCGCTTCGAGGCGGATGGGGCCGGCAAGGTGGTCAGCGAGGTCAAGCGCGCCGATCTGGAGAGCTTTCTCGGTCAGTATTTCCCGGCCAGCGACATTCCCCAGCAGGCGCGCAGCCTTTACCTGCGCAACACGATCAGGATCATTTCCGACGCCAGCGGCGAGCGGGTGCCGGTCGTTCCGGAACTGGACCCTTCCGGCGAACCGCTGGATCTGTCGTTCGCGCATCTCAGAAGCGTCTCGCCCATCCATTGCGAGTATCTGCGCAACATGGGCGTCGCGGCGTCCATGTCGATATCCGTCATCGTCGATGGCGCGCTCTGGGGACTGATCGCCTGTCATCACTACAGCCCGCGCTCCCTGCCGATGGCGAAGCGGGTCGCCGCCGAGATGTTTGGCGAGTTTTTCTCGCTGCACCTGCAGGCCCTGAAGCAGAAACGGACGCTCGAAACCGCCAGGATCGCGCGCCAGGCCATCGACGGCTTCCTGAAGCTCGCCTCAAGGACCGCCGACCTGGACGCGCTGTTGCGCGACAATCTGCCGGAACTGGCCAAGCTCATGCCATGTGACGGGGTCGGCCTGTGGAAGGACGAGAAATGGACCGCGGTGGGCTCGGCGCCCGCCGGGGATTACCTGCCCGACCTCGCGCGCTTTGTCGGGGTCATGGCCGACGGCAAGGTATGGGCCACGCATTCGCTTTCCCAAGGCTTCGCGGACGCCGAGGATTTCAGCCGCGACGCAGCCGGGGTGCTGGCGGTGCCGCTGTCGCAACGCCCGAGGGACTATCTCTTCTTTTTCCGGAAGGAGTTGGTGCAGACGCTCAATTGGGCCGGAAATCCCGACAAGGTCTATGAGGTCGGTCCGCTCGGAGACCGGCTCACGCCGCGCAAGAGCTTCGCCATCTGGAAAGAAACCGTCCACATGCAGTCGCAGCCTTGGACCGAGGCCGATCGCGAGATTGCCGAAGCCGCGCGCATGGCGCTGGTCGAGATCGTGCTCCATCACAACGAGCTCGTCGCCGAGGAGCGCGACAAAGCCGATGTGCGGCAGCGCATGCTGAACGAGGAACTCAATCACCGCGTCAAGAACATCCTCGCCGTCATCAAATCGCTCGTTGGCCATCCCGTGCAGGAAGGCCGCGGACTGAGCGATTACGTAGAGGCTCTCAAAGGCCGGATCCAGGCGCTTTCCTTCGCGCACGACCAGGTGGTGCGCGGCGACGGCGGAGGCGCGCTTGCCGACCTGCTCAATGCCGAGCTCTCTCCCTATCGCACGCCATCGTCGACACTCGAACTGACCGGGCCAGCCGTCTGGCTCGACGCACGCGCCTTTTCCGTGATGGCGTTGGTGTTGCACGAGATGTCCACCAACGCCGCCAAATATGGCGCCCTGTCGAAGGCGGGAGGCACGGTGAGCATCACCTGGAAGCTGCTCGAAGGCGGCGACTGCGAATTGCTCTGGAGCGAGGCGGGCGGCCCGCGGGTTTCGCCGCCGATGCGGTTCGGATTCGGCACCGCTCTCGTGGACCGCAGCATTCCATACGACCTCGGCGGCGAGAGCCGGGTTGACTACAAGCCGGACGGCATCAATGCCCGGTTCCTGCTTCCTGCCAGACATGTGGCCGCGCCAGCCGAGACAAGGAGACACGAAGACACCGCCGGGCAAGCCTCCTTCGCCAAGGAGACGCCCTTCGCCGACGATCTGCGCGTCCTGCTCGTCGAGGATCAGATGCTGATCGCCATGGACGCGGAAAACATGCTGGCCGACCAGGGAATTTCCAACGTCGCCGTCGCCGCCTCCGCGGCGGATGCCTTGCAGAAACTACGTGCCGGCGCGCCGCATCTGGCGGTCCTCGACATCAATCTGGGGGAGGGAACGTCGCTGCCGGTTGCCGAGGAACTTTCGCGGCGCGGCATTCCGTTCGTGTTCGCCACGGGGTACGGCGACAAGTCGTTGATCCCCTCGGCCTTCGCTGACGTGGCGGTGGTGCGCAAGCCCTACAATGCCGATGCCCTGCGGCGCGCCCTGACAACCGCTCTCCAGTCACGGAACCCGCACATCACGATCTGACTCCGGATTTTCAAGACGTTCCAGATATTGTCACGGGCCGACGTTCACCGCGTGATCGAGATTTCGTGTTTGGCCTGACGGCGGCTTTCCTTTCGCCTCACCGGGCGACGATGATAGCGTCACGGCTCTCACGGGCAGGGGGAAATCATGAAGAAAGTCGCATATTCTATACTGGTGGGTCTCTTTTGCGTCGCACAGGCCAACGCAGGCCAGCAAATCCTGCGCCACGAACCAGGCGCCGGACAATTGCGTACAGGGGAGACTGTCCTTGTTGACGACGGCTCCTGCCCGAAAGGCCAGATCAAGGAGGTCAAGGCCGGGAGCGACCGCAGCGTCAAGACCGGCAACAAAGTGGCCGGACACAAGCGCATCTATCGTTGCATACGGCATCCCTGATCCAGCTGCGCGGGCAGGTCAGTCGCTGGAGGGTGATTTGTGAGGAGCCGTCCCTGGACTGGCCGGAGCGGGTCGGTCAGCCGTTTGCGCGGACAGCCGCAATGCCCTCAGCCTGGCGGTCTTCGCTTCCCGGGCCGCCCGCTCTGCCGCGATGACGATCTCGGATTCCCGCTTGGCGCGCTCGTCGCGCTGCGTATCCACTTTCGCCCGGGTCATTCGTCGCTTCTCCGTTTCATGCACATTTCTACAGAAGTTGCCGAGCCTCTGAGCCATCTGCCTACGAGGCAGGATGCCGGGACAGTTCGGCGCTGACGATTACAAATGATGGTCATTGCCGACTTTCGCGCGGTGCCAGCCGTCAAGCTCGCCATTTAAGGCATATGACCAGGGATGCCTCGAGGACATGGCTTCCGGCCTCGTCGCGGACCTTGACGGCAATGGCAGCGCGATCGTCCTCCAGCATTTCGTCGCGAAGGATGTCCGGCAGGATTCGAACCGCTTCGCGGCGCAGGCGGTCGCGGCTCTCGAAAACCTGGCCTTCCTCGTCCACCGTGAGGCCGTCACTACTGTATAGGTCCAGGTAATATCGCGGCATTTTGCAACTGAATCCGGTTCGCGGCGTTGGCCGAAGATGAATCGTCAATTCCCGGAGTGAGGTGTTGTTCCATCCGTCAGGCATTTGCCGGCGAATAAGCGCCTTCTAACAAATGTTAATGCCCGGCATCGGCCAAGGACATAGTGCTTTCCCAGCCGCCCGATGCTTCCCACCGAACTGTTGGCGATCCGCTCTAAGCCCTTCGCTGGAGGTAGTGGTGCTTGAATCCCTTTATCTGAACCTCGGCCAGCATGATGCGCTATCGGATGCCGAAAAGGCGCTGCTGGTCGGCGCCATGACGTTCGAGAGGCATTTTGCGACCGGCCAGGATATTGTCGCCTCCGGATCGCGGCCGACGTACTCGACGTTGATCCTGGATGGGCTGGCGGCACGCTACAAGGTGCTGGAGAACGGCGGCCGGCAGTTCACCTCGCTTCAGGTGCCCGGCGATTTTGTCGATCTCCATGCCTTTCTTCTGAAGACCATGGACCACGGCATCGTCGCGCTTTCGCCCTGCCATGTCGTCTTCGCCGACCACAGCCGGCTTCGCGCCATAACCGAGGAGGCGCCGCATCTCACCCGCCTGCTCTGGCTGGACACGCTGGTCGACGGCGCCATTCACAGGGAATGGATCGTCGCCATGGGACGCCGCTCCAAGACCTCGCATCTTGCCCATCTGGTCTGCGAACTTTTCGTGCGTTTGCAGGTGGTGCAGCGGACAAACGGCATGAGCTTCCATCTGCCGTTGTCGCAAGCCGAACTCGCCGATGTGATCGGCCTGTCCGTCGTGCACATGAACCGGGTGATCGGCGCCCTGCGCAAGATCGGTGTCGTCAGTTGGGCAAACCACACGGTCACCATCCTGGACTGGCACAAGCTTCAGGAAATCTCCGAGTTCGACCCGACCTACCTCAGCATGGCGCGGGAGCCGCGCTAGACGGGACGCTTCCGGCACGACGCTGTTCCTGATCCGCCAGCCTGCCGGCCCTTCGAGCGATTGGTGCCGATGATCAGCGCCTCCGCAGCCGCCGGCGCAAAACCTTTATAAAATTCCTATTTCTTTCCACTTCGCCCCGTCTCGAACCTTTATGGCGATCGGGTCCATATTCCCTGGGAAAAGATTTCACGCGGCCGCCAATGCGCACGGTCAGCGAAGTCATCGTATTGTTTTGCCCAAGCGATGCAAAACGGCGAAAAACAGACAGGGAAAATTTAACATGGACATCATTGTTGTCGGGATTGGCGTTTTGTTTTTCGCTCTTTCCCTTGCTTACATCAAAGTCTGTGACCGGATTTGATAGGGAGGATCAGACCATGCTTGTCGATTACATCCTCGGTGGCGGCGTGACCTTGTTCCTGCTCGTCTACCTGACCTACGCGCTGGTTCGTCCAGAACGCTTCTGAAGGCACGGAAAGCCATAGCCATGACAATGAACGGTTGGATACAGATCCTGGTCTTTTGCGGGATCGTCATTTTGCTGGTGAAGCCGCTTGGCGGCTACATGCACCGCGTCTTCAGCGGCGACCGCACGCCGCTCTCGCTGATCTTCGGCCCGCTCGAACGCGGGCTCTATCGCATTTGCGGAACCAGCGACCGCGAGGAACAGCACTGGACAAGCTATGCGGTGGCGATGCTGCTCTTCAATCTTGCCGGCTTCCTGGTGCTCTATGTCCTCCAGCGCCTGCAAGGCGGGCTGCCCTACAATCCGGCCAGCATGAGCGCGGTCGATGCAGCCCTTGCCTTCAACACCGCCGCGAGCTTCATGACCAACACCAACTGGCAGAATTATGCCGGCGAAGGCACGATGTCCTACCTCGTGCAGATGGCGGGCCTGACCGTGCAGAACTTCGTTTCGGCCGCCACGGGCATTGCCATCGCCATGGCGCTGATCCGCGGCTTCGCCCGCGCCTCCGGCAAGTCCATCGGCAATTTCTGGGTCGATATGACCCGCGCCACGCTTTATGTGCTCCTGCCGCTCTGTGTCGTGCTGACGCTGGTCTATGTCTGGCTCGGCATGCCGCAGACGCTCGGGCCTTACGTGGATGCCACGACGCTCGAAGGCGCAAAGCAGACGATCGCGCTTGGCCCGGTCGCCTCGCAGGTTGCCATCAAGATGCTCGGCACCAATGGCGGCGGCTTCTTCAACGCCAATGCGGCGCATCCTTTCGAGAATCCCGACGCCATTTCCAACCTGATCCAGATGGTGTCGATCTTCGCCATCGGCGCCGCCTTGACCAACGTCTTCGGCCGCATGGTCGGCAACCAGCGTCAGGGCTGGGCGATCCTCGCCTCCATGGGCGTGCTGTTCATCGCCGGCGTCGCCGTCTGCTACTGGGCGGAAGCCGCGGGCAACCCGCTGGTCCATGCGCTGGGTATCGACGGTGGCAACATGGAGGGCAAGGAGACACGCTTCGGCATCGCCGCGTCGGCGCTGTTCGCGGTCATCACCACGGCCGCTTCCTGCGGGGCGGTCAATGCCATGCATGACAGCTTCACCGCGCTTGGCGGCATGATCCCGCTCATCAACATGCAGCTCGGCGAAGTCATCGTCGGCGGCGTCGGCGCCGGCTTTTACGGCATCCTGATGTTCATCCTGATCGCCGTCTTCGTGGCCGGACTGATGGTCGGCCGCACGCCCGAATATCTGGGCAAGAAGATCGAGGCCAAGGAGGTCAAGATGGCGATGCTGGCGATCCTGTGCCTGCCGCTGGCCATGCTCGTCTTCACGGCGATCTCCGTGGTGCTGCCGAGCGCCGTCGCCTCGATCGGCAATAGCGGCCCGCACGGCTTTTCCGAAATCCTCTACGCCTACACGTCGGCGGCGGCCAACAATGGCTCGGCCTTCGGCGGTCTCAGCGGCAACACGCCCTGGTACAACATCACCATCGGCATCGGCATGCTCATGGGCCGCTTCCTGGTCATCATCCCGGCGCTGGCCATCGCCGGCGCGCTGGCGGCCAAGAAAACCGTGCCCGCCTCGGCCGGCACCTTCCCGACCGACGGTCCGCTGTTCGTCGGTCTGCTGGTCGGCGTCATCATCATCGTCGGTGGCCTGACCTTCTTCCCGGCGCTCGCCGTCGGCCCGATCGTCGAGCACCTGGCGATGATCCATGGACAAACCTTCTGAGACGGCCATGCCCTGGTTCAGCCCCATGCGCCGCAAGGCCCGGCCGCCTGCTGGAGGCGAGGGGGAGTCAAGACCTCCTCCCTTCCCGAGCGTGTCCACGTTCCTGGGCCTTGCCGCGGTCATGATCGTGATCTGGCTGCTGGTCTACGGCCCGCCCTTTTCGGCATCCGTTTCGACGGTGCCGTCCAACAACACTGAAGCCGGAGCTCCAAAATGAGCCATTCAAAATCAGCCAGCATCATGGATGCTGGCATTCTTTGGCCCGCCATGGGCGGTGCCTTCCGCAAGCTCGATCCGCGCACGCTGGTCAGGAACCCGGTGATGTTCGTCGTCGCCATCGTCTCGGCGCTGACCACGGTGCTGTTCATCAGGGACCTCATTACCGGCGGCGGCGACCTGCGCTTCACCCTGCAGATCATCATCTGGCTGTGGTTCACCGTGCTGTTCGCCAACTTCGCCGAAGCCGTCGCCGAGGGGCGCGGCAAGGCGCAGGCCGACTCGTTGCGCAAGGCACGCACCGAGACCCAGGCCAAGCTGCTCGCCGGCGACGACCGGACGAAGTTCAAGCTGGTGCCCGGCACCAGCCTGAAGGTCGGTGACATCGTTCTCGTTGAAGCGGGTGACATCATCCCGTCCGACGGCGAAGTGGTCGAAGGCGTGGCCTCCGTCAACGAAGCGGCGATCACGGGCGAATCCGCGCCGGTCATCCGCGAATCCGGCGGCGACCGTTCGGCGGTCACCGGCGGCACGCAGGTGCTGTCGGACTGGATCCGCGTGCGCATCACCGCCGCTTCCGGCCAGACCTTCCTCGACCGCATGATATCGCTGGTCGAAGGCGCGGAGCGCCAGAAGACCCCGAACGAGATCGCGCTCAACATTCTGCTGGTCGGTATGACGCTGATCTTCGTGCTGGCCACCGCGACCATACCGAGCTTCGCTTCCTATTCCGGCGGCTACATCTCGGTGACCGTGCTCGTCGCCCTGTTCGTGACGCTGATCCCGACCACCATCGGCGCGCTGCTGTCGGCCATCGGCATTGCCGGCATGGACCGCCTGGTGCGCTTCAATGTGCTGGCCATGTCGGGCCGAGCCGTCGAGGCCGCGGGCGACGTCGACACGCTTCTGCTCGACAAGACCGGCACAATCACGCTCGGCAATCGCCAGGCCACCGAGTTCCGGCCGGTCAAGGGCGTCAGCGAGCAGGAACTGGCCGACGCGGCGCAGCTTGCCTCGCTTGCCGACGAGACGCCGGAAGGCCGCTCGATCGTCGTCCTGGCCAAGGAGAAATACGCGATCCGCGCCCGCGACATGGCAACCCTGCACGCCAGTTTCGTGCCGTTCACGGCGCAGACCCGCATGAGCGGTGTCGACATCGACGGCTCGTCGATCCGCAAGGGCGCTGTCGATTCGGTTCTGGCCCATGTCAATCAGTCGACCGTCGCCGGCGGCGGCGCGCGGCCTGGCAGCGATACGGTCCGCGACCTGCAGGCAATCGCCGACAGCATCGCGAAGTCGGGCGGCACGCCGCTTGCCGTCGAGCGTGACGGGCGCCTGCTCGGCGTCGTCCACCTCAAGGATATCGTCAAGGGCGGCATCCGCGAGCGTTTCGCGGAACTGCGCAAGATGGGCATCCGCACGGTGATGATCACCGGCGACAATCCGATGACGGCGGCGGCGATCGCCGCTGAAGCCGGCGTCGACGATTTCCTTGCCCAGGCGACACCCGAGGACAAGCTTAAGCTGATCCGCGACGAGCAGGCCAAGGGCAAGCTGGTCGCCATGTGCGGCGACGGCACCAATGACGCGCCGGCGCTTGCGCAAGCCGATGTCGGCGTGGCCATGAACACCGGCACGGTCGCGGCCCGCGAGGCCGGCAACATGGTCGACCTCGACAGCGACCCGACCAAGCTGATCGAGATCGTCGAGATCGGCAAGGCGCTGCTGATGACGCGCGGCTCGCTGACGACCTTCTCGATCGCCAACGACGTGGCCAAGTATTTCGCCATCATCCCGGCAATGTTCGCCGTCTTCTACGTCGCGCCGGGACAGACCACTGGTCCGCTGCAGGCGCTCAACATCATGCACCTGGCGACCCCGCAGAGCGCCATCCTGTCGGCGATCATCTTCAACGCGCTCATCATCATCGCGCTGATCCCGCTGTCGCTGCGCGGCGTCAAATACCGGGCGATCGGCGCCGGCGCGCTGCTCAGCCGCAACCTTCTCGTCTATGGCCTTGGCGGCATCGTCGTGCCGTTCGTCGGCATCAAGCTGATCGACATGGCCGTCACGGCCCTTGGCCTTGCATAAGGATCATTCCAATGCTCAAGCAAATCAGACCCGCGATCATCATGATCGTCTTCTTCACCGTGCTGACCGGCCTCGTCTATCCCCTGGGCATGACCGGCATCGCCCAGGCGCTATTCCCCAGGCAGGCCAATGGCAGCCTTGTCGAGAAGGATGGCAAGGTGGTTGGCTCCGCACTGATCGGCCAGGCTTTTGCCAGTGACAGATATTTCCACGGCCGTCCTTCCGCCGCCGGCAACGGCTACGACGCTGGCGCTTCCAGCGGCTCCAACCTCGGTCCGACCAACCCCAAGCTCATCGACCGCATCAAGGGCGACGCTGAAAAGTTGAAGGCCGAGAATCCCGGCCAACCGGTTCCGATGGACCTTGTCACGACGTCGGGCAGTGGGCTCGATCCGCACATCAGTCCGGACGCCGCCTACTTCCAGGTTCCCCGCGTGGCGAAGGCGAGAGGGATCGACGAAGCCAGGATCAAGACACTGGTCGATGCCCAGGTCGAGAACCGGGAACTGGGCGTGCTTGGCGAGCCGGTGGTCAATGTGCTGGCGCTGAACATGGCGCTCGATGCCGCGAAACAGTGAACAGCGGGGGTCGGGGATCGACAGCATCCCCGACCCCCTTCATGATCGGTTCTGATGCCGGACGACAGAAACAACGAAAAGAGACCTTCCCCCGACGCACTGCTCGAACATGCCGAGCGGGAGGGGCGCGGTCGTCTGCGCATCTTCCTCGGCGCGGCGCCCGGTGTCGGCAAGACCTATGAGATGCTGATGGCGGGCCGCGCACGCCTGGCCGACGGTAACGATGTCGTCATCGGCGTCGTCGAGACGCATGGGCGCAAGGAAACGCTGGCGCTGGTCGAAGGCTACGAGGTCATTGCGCGCCGGCCGGTCGAATACAGAGGCCGGGTCCTCGACGAGATGGATCTGGACGCCATTCTGAAACGGCGGCCGGCACTGGTCCTGGTCGACGAACTCGCCCACACCAACGCGCCGGGCAGCCGCCATCCCAAGCGCTATCTCGACGTCCAGGAAATCCTGACGCGCGGCATCGATGTCTACACGACCCTCAACATCCAGCATGTCGAAAGCCTGAACGATGTCGTCGCCCAGATCACCAGGGTCAGGGTCCGCGAGACGGTTCCGGATTCCATCATCGACCAGGCCGACGACATCGAGATCATCGATCTCACTCCTGACGACCTGATCAAGCGGTTGCAGGAAGGGAAGGTCTATTTTCCCAACACGGCCCAGCGCGCCATCGAGAACTATTTCTCGCCCGGCAATCTGACGGCGCTGCGCGAACTGGCGCTGCGCCGCACCGCCCAGCGCGTCGACGAGCAACTGCTCAACCACATGCAATCCCACGCCATTGAAGGCCCGTGGGCGGCGGGAGAAAGGGTGCTTGTCTGCCTCGATGCAAGGCCCGGCGGCGCGGCGCGGGTGCGCTATGCGCGCCGTCTGGCCGACCGGCTGCGGGCGCCCTGGACGGCGCTCCATGTCGATACGCCCCGGTCGGCCGGCATGTCCGAGGAGGACAAGGACCGGCTGGCGACCCATATGCGCCTTGCCGAACAGCTCGGCGCCGAGGTGACGACCATCCCGGGCCAGAATGTGGCGCAGGATATCGTGCGTCACGCGACGGCGAACAATTTCACCCACATCGTGGTCGGGCGGCCGACACGCTCGCGCTGGCGCGAATTGATCGAAGGATCGCTCACCTACGATCTCATCCGCAATGCCGGCGACATCAGCGTGCATGTCATTTCAGGCACCGAGCGCTCCACCGACGCGCCTTCGAGGGCCGTCAGCGCGGCGGCCGAGCGCAGGCAGTTCCAGATCTGGCCCTATCTGTTCGCCACCGGCTTCGTCGCGGGTTCCTTGGCGGTCAGCACGGTTCTCGACCAGTTTCTCGACGTTCGCAATCTGGCGATCGTGCTTCTGCTGGCGGTGCTGACATCGGCCGTGACGTTCGGATTGTGGCCGGCGCTCTATGCCTGTTTCCTGAGCGCCCTTGCCTTCAACTATTTCTTCCTCGAGCCACGCTACACGCTGACCATCCGGGATCCGGAAAGCATCGTGGCGTTCGCCGTCTTTCTCGTCGTCGCCATCATCGCCAGCAACCTGACGGCGCGCGTGCAGCGCCAGGCCGCCGCGGCCCGCTCGCGGGCAAGGGCCACGGAAGACATCTATCTCTTCTCCAAGAAGCTCGCCGGCGCCGGCACGCTCGATGACGTTCTGTGGGCCACCGCCTTCCAGATCGCCTCGATGCTGAAGCTGCGCGTGGTGCTGCTGCTGCCCGAAGACGGCACCATCACGGTCAAGGCCGGCTATCCGCCCGACGACACGCTGGCCGAGGCCGACATCGCCGCCGCCCGCTGGGCGTGGGAGCACAACCGCGCCGCGGGCCGTGGGGCTGACACGCTTCCCGGCGCCAAGCGGCTCTATCTTCCCTTGCGCACCGGGCGGACGGCGATCGGGGTCGTCGGTCTCGACAATGACAAGCAAGGTCCGCTTTTGACGCCCGAGCAGCAGCGCCTGCTCGATGCGCTGGCAGACCAGGCGGCGGTGGCGATCGAACGCATCCAGCTCGTCGCGGATGTCGACCGCGCCAAGCTCGCGGCCGAGGCCGACCGGCTGCGCTCGGCGCTCCTGACCTCCATCTCCCATGACCTGAAAACGCCGCTCTCGGCCATCATGGGGGCGGCGGGCACGCTGAAGGAATTCGCGCCCGATCTGCCCGAGCAGGGCAGGGTGGAGTTGCTGGCGACGGTGATCGACGAATCCGAACGGCTGAACCGCTTCATCGCCAATTTGCTGGACATGACCAAGATCGAATCCGGGGCGATGGAACCCAACTACGCCCTGCACTATGCCGGCGATATCGTCGGCTCGGCGCTCGGCCGCGCCCGCAAGATCACCAGCGAGCACAGGATCGAGGTCGACATCCCATCCGACCTGCCGATGCTGAAGCTCGATCCGGTCCTGTTCGAGCAGGTGCTGTTCAATCTTCTGGACAATGCGGCGAAATATTCGCCGCCGGGTTCGACCATCCGCCTGCAGGGCTGGAGGGACAATGGCAGCGTCATCCTGCAGATCATGGATGAAGGGCCGGGCATTCCGCCACAGGACCTGGAACGCGTCTTCGATACCTTCTACCGGGTGCGCAAGGGCGACCAGGTGCGTGCCGGAACCGGGCTCGGCCTGTCGATCTGCCGCGGCTTCATCGAAGCGATGAGCGGCACGATCCTGGCCGCCAACCGGACCGATCGCCCGGGCGCTGTTTTCACGATCAGGATGCCGGTGCCGGCGGAAGTCCCCGGGACCGGCAATCGCAACGGCCAGGAGCCTGGCGGGGAGCGCCTCCCATGACCAATTCGAATGTCAGGATACTGGTTGTCGACGACGAGCCACCAATCCGCAAGCTGCTTCGCGTCGGCCTTTCCAGCCAGGGCTACGCGGTCGCCGAGGCGCCGAACGCCAAGGTGGCGATCGAACTGATGGAGCAGGAAAAGCCGGATCTGGTGCTGCTCGATCTCGGCCTGCCCGGCATGGGCGGCCATGAGCTCCTGCGCCAATGGCGCGACGGCGGGCTCGACATCCCGGTGGTCATTCTTTCCAGCCGCACCGACGAGGCCGGCATCGTCGGTGCGCTTGAACTCGGTGCCGATGACTATGTCACCAAGCCGTTCGGCATGAACGAACTGGTGGCGCGGATCCGCGTCGCGCTGAGGCACAAATTCCAGCAGCAAGGCGAAAAGCCCGTCTTCGTGAGCGGCGACCTCAGCGTCGATCTGGTCAAGCGGATCGTCAAGGTCGAGGGCAGAGAGGTGAAGCTCTCGCCGAAGGAGTACGACATATTGCGCATCCTGGTGCAGCACGCCGGCAAGGTGCTGACCCACCATTTCATCCTCAAGCAGATCTGGGGCGACACGACCGACGTGCAATATCTCAGGGTCTATGTGCGCCAGCTCAGGCAGAAGATCGAGAAAACCCCCGACCAGCCGCGCTACATCACCACCGAGACCGGCGTCGGCTATCGGCTGCGTGTCGAGTGAAACAGGCTGTCCCGATCGAACCTTGATCAGCCGGCGGCCTCGATCGGCCGATTGGCCGCCGCTGATATCCGCAAGGCGGCCAGGCAACCGAGAATGCCGAGCGGCACAAAGGCGAGGAAGAGCCAGCTCGCGACCGCCGCGGCCGCATCGTGGTTCAGACCTTGCGAAAACCCGCTGGCATTGGCGACGATGCCGGCAAGCGCGGCCCCCACGGCATAGCCGATGCGCTGCATGGTCGGCACCGCCGAAGAGGCGATGGTTTGTTCGTCGGCGGGCGCCGAGGCGACGATGACGCGGGTCACGAACGGCCAGGCAATGCCGAAGCCGCCGCCTTGCAGCAGCGCGCAAAACAGGATCAGCGGGATCGAGCCCTGGGGTATCGTATAGGCAAAGCCGGCGATGCCGGCCGCGATCATCAGCGCGCCTGCGACGATGATCAGCCGCTCGCGCTGCGGCGGTGCGTTGGCGACGAGGATCGACAGGATCGACCAGGCGATCGATTCGGCGGCGATGATGTAGCCTGTGGTCAGGAGCGGAATGTCGTGCAGGCTGGTCAGGAGCAGCGGTCCGTAGACGCCGAAGGAGCAGGTCGCGACGGAGAAGGCCGCGATCATGGTCATGCCGGCGCCGACGGGCGTGCGCCAGGAGAACAGCCGCGCCGGGAAAAGCCGCGAGCGGGGCTTCAGCCCGTCGATGGTGAAGAACAATGCCAGGCCGGCGAGGCCGAGCACGATCAGCAATGAGGAGCGCAGCAAGGCGATGTCGACGCCGGCGGAGGCGATCAGCACCACGGCGACGGCAAGGCAGCCCAGCGCGATGAACGGGAAAGGCGGCGCCTTGCCCGCGCTCGTGCTCGGTCGCCTTGCTTCCGGCGTGTCGAGCACGAGGAAGCTCGCCAGTGCCATGGCGGCGCCGCCGAAAGTGAAGACACCGAAGGCCCAGCGCCATGACAGAAATTCGGTCATGATCGCGCCGAGCAGCGGGCCGCTGAACGCGGCGACGCCCCAGATGGCCGACATGATGCCGAAGAGCTGCGGCCAGATGGCGCGCGAGAACAGCCGCTCGACCGACACATAGGCAAGCGACACCAGCGCCCCGCCGCCAAGTCCCTCGACGAGGCGGCCGGCAAGGAACAACTGCATGGAAGGCGCGGTCGCGCAGAGGAGCGCCCCGGCCGCGTAGAAGAGGGCGGCAACCACCATGTTGGTGCGCAGCGCGACATAGCTCACGAGCCGTCCCGCCGCCGCGCCCGCGACGATGGCGCCGAGCTCGTAGATCGCCAGCGACCAGCCGACCAGCTGGACGCCGGCCAGCTCGCCGACCATGGCGGGCATGACGGTCGCCACCATCGTCTCATTGGTGGCGTGCAGCAGGATACCGAGACTGATGAAGCAGAAGCGTGCCAAGTCGCCGCTCGCCCACAATGCGCGCCAGTCGACCCTGTTCGTGCCGAATTCAGTCATCTTCACCCCCCGCCTTTTGCACATAGCTCGACGGCGACGCGCGCGACCAGAAGCCAGAAAGGAGCTTCCGGCAGGACCATGCGCGCCTGATCGGCGTACTGCTGGATGGGGTGGGCTTGTAGAACCTCAACCGCGGTTGAGTTCAAGCGGGTTTTTCGCGGCTTCGTTGTCCACGGGCGGGGCGGTAGCGCAGACCCGGGGATCCATGCGGCGATCTTGGCGAAGAGTGCAGCAGATCAGAATTCTGCACCGTGGCGGCGCTCGGGAGTCCCGGAATGGATCCTGGGGTCTGCGCCGCGTCGCTTCGCTCCTTGCTACGCCCCAGGATGACGAAGCGGCAAGCGGTTCCCCTCGACGCGGTCAGTTGTCGATGCTTCGCAACTGGAACTGGCTGACGCCGATGGCAAGGTTGACGCCGGTCTGGGTCTGCACGCTGAGCGGCTGCAAGGTGAAGGCTTCCGAGGAGCCGCCGACCAGCAGATTGGCGCCGGCGCCGACGGCCGCCGTCACTTCGGCGCTGGCGCCGATATAGTCGCCCGCCAGCGCGCCCGGCGCGTAGATGTTCTTCAGCGGCGTCAGCACCAGCCATCGCATCACCGCCTGCCTGGTGGTGCCGATGTCGAGACCGTATTTGTTGACGGCGCCGAAATAGGCTTCCGGCGCGAAGGTCTTGTCGGCCGGGGTGAAGGTGCAGCTCAGGTCCTTGCTGGAGCCGAAGATGAAGCCTGTGCCGCCCGATATCGCGCATTCAAGGGTGCCAAGCTCGACACCTCGGTCCTGCGCCCGCGCGGCGCCGGCGAGCATGGTTGCCAGCATGGCGGCGGCAATGACTGGCTTCGGCATGCTGTCCCCCAAAACAAACGGCGCGGAACCATCCTATCCGGTTCCGCGCCGCGGGGTAGAGGGGTCTTGCAGCCGGAGGCCGCAGGCCGATTATTTCAGCGAGTGGATCAGCTCGAGCGAGGTGACGGCCACGGCGAGATTGACGCCAGTCTGGGCCTGGACGCTGAGCGGCTCGAGCATGAAGGCGCTGTCGAAGCCGCCGACCAGCAGGTTGGCGCCGCCGCCAGTCACGACACTCGCTTCGGCGTTGACGCCATAATAGCTGCCGGCGAGGTCGCCGGCGTCACGGTCGCGGGTCGCGGCGAAAACCGCCCAGACGAGTTGGCCCTGATGCGTCTGTCCGAGATCGACGCCGAGCTTGGAGATGACGCCGGTGTAAATCTCCGACGGTCCATGATGATAGGGCCGGAAAACGCAGGACACACCCTTGTTGGAGCCGACGACGAAGGATGTGCCCCCGTCGATGGTGCAGTCGAGCGTGCCGAGCTGCAGCTTGCCGGCGCTGGCCGGGGCGGCGGCGAACGCCGTCGCGGCGAGAATGGCGGCACAGGCGAGTTTCTTGATCATGGGACGGTCCTTTCCTAATTGCCGCAAAACAACGGCTTGAATGGCCAGACCGTTCCGTCGAAAACTTGGCGCGAACAAGGCAGATGTTAACCTGGTGTAACCGGGGTTAACGCGTGGTTGCCGGATCGGCGGCGATCTTGCGCGCCGCGTGTCCTTTTGGTCACGCAAACAAGCCGTTATTGCCCGGCCGCCTCTGAAGCCGATGTCAGCTGGCGCTGGCGCCGACGCGGGACAGACCGTCCTTGGCCGGCTGGTAGCTGGGGTCGAGGCGCACGGCCTCGCGATAGGATTTCTGCGCCTTGGCCTTGTCGCCGCGCCGCTCGTAGATCAACGCCTGGTTGGCCCAGGCCTCGGCGTTCTTGCCGTCCAGCTTGATGGCCATGTTGAAGTCGGAGAAGGCGTTGTCCTCGTCGCCGGTCGCCAGGTAGGAGAGGCCACGGCCATTGTAAGGCTCGGCGGCGTCGGGCGCCAGCGAGATGGCGGTCGAGAAGTCCTCGATGGCGAATTTGTGCTGGCCCTGGCTCTGATAGATCAGGCCGCGATTGTGGTAGGCGCGCGCATCGGTCGTGTCGAGCTGGATCGCCTTCTGGAAGTCGTTGAAGGCATCCTGGGTGCGGCCCGCCTTGCGGTAGAGGTTGCCGCGGCCGATATAGGCGGCGTCATAGTTCGCATTGATCTGGATCGAACGGTTGTAGTCGGCCAGCGCTGCTTCCTGGTTGCCGAGGAAGCGCTGGATGAGAGCCCGGTTCGAATAGGCCTGGTAGAAATTCGGATTGAGCTGGATGGCCTGGTTGAAGTCCTTGAGCGCCGCCTGGTACTGGCCGCCCCGGCCATAGGCCGATCCGCGCACATTGTAGCCTTCCGGATCCTGCGGGTTGCGCTGGATCACCGCCGACAGCGAGGAGATGTTCTCGCTCGACCCCTGCGCCTTGTCGATGTTGTTGAACTCGCCGGTTGGGCCCGATGTCTGGCAGCCGGCAAGCGCCAGTCCGGAAAGCAGGGCTGCTGTCAGGGCAAAGCCACGAAATGTGGTTTTGCTCTCCACGCTGATTGCGTTCATGTCTGCCCTGTCCTCACTTGCGCCGCGTCAGGTCCGGGTCCCCCCTCCGGGCCGGGTCAAAGTTCTGTCGTAAAGTGCCGGAGCCCGCTCTGTTCCTCAAAGGGCGCCTGTCGCTCTAAACAAAAAGGTGGCGGCGATTCCGCATCGCGCCACCCTCAGTATCCTTCGAAAAGGACGAAATATTGGCGTATCAGCGCGGCGAACGCGGTGCGCCGGCAGCGCCGCCAGCAGCCACCGGGCGCGGCGTCATCGGCAGTAGGCCTTCGCGCTGTGCGCGCTTGCGGGCCAGCTTGCGGGCGCGGCGAACGGCCTCGGCCTTTTCACGGGCGCGCTTCTCGGAAGGCTTCTCGTAGTGACCGCGCATCTTCATTTCGCGGAAAATGCCTTCGCGCTGCATCTTCTTCTTGAGCGCGCGAAGCGCCTGATCAACGTTATTGTCGCGGACGAGTACCTGCACGGGCAATCCTGTCTTTCGGGTTTGATATCAACAGGCAAGCGGCCATAGCCACTAGCCTCCGCGGCGGTCGACACCACGAATTGTGGCGGCTGATAGCAGAATCGGGCCGCGCTGTCCACAGTCGAAATGAAGGACGGCTGCCAAATTGCCACGGTCGCCCCGAGATAGGGCGCCAACTAGGCCGTGGCCAGGTGCAGCCGCTCGAAATCCTCGAAGAACTCGCCGTAGTCGCAGGTGATCTCCTCGCCGGCGGCGATGTCGCGGGTCGCGGTCGCGCCGCCATACTGCGAAAAATCGGTGTTCGGCGTCGCCGAGTGGTTCATGAAACGGCCATTGTCGACCTCGTAGACCATGAAGCCGGGCTTGTCCGGGCTCGGATAGGCATAACGGTCGAGCAGTTCCTTCAGGGGCTGAGGTGCGGCCTCGTATTTGTCCATCGGGATCAGCCGGTCGAAATCCGGGTCGAGGCGCCAGATCGAGGCGCCTTTCCGGATCGGCTCGGCGGCGAACATGCCGACGCCCTCGATTGCGCTTTGCGCCACATAGGTTCGGATCAGCATCATGGTTTCAGGACCCGTTTCGACAGAAACGGAATCGCCAAATCGCGCGGAAAAAGCAAGACCGGTTGCCTGCGTCAAAGCGGCGAGCCGGCCTGTTCACCCGTAAAATCCTTCACGTCCGGTTGATCGAGACGCCCCCATCGGCAAACAGCGCTGTTCCGGTGGTGAAGCTCGAGGCGTCGGAGGCGAGATAAAGTGCCGAGCGGGCAATCTCTTCCGGCCGCGCCATCCGCTTCAGCGCATGGATGCCTTCGACGAAGGCGCGGGCTTCTGGCGTGGTCGTGGTCGCGCCGGGGGTATCGGTGCCGCCCGGCAGCAGTGCGTTGACACGCAGCCCCCTGGGTCCGTATTCGGCGGCCAGAACCTGCGTCAGGCCGATGAGGCCCGCCTTGGCGGCGGCGTAGGCGGCCATGCCCGGCATGCCGGCGGTGTAGCCGACAAAGCTCGACGTGAAGACCAGGGAGCCGCCGCCGCGCTCCAGCATGGCCGGTATCTGGTATTTGGCGCCGAGAAAGGCGCTGGTCAGGTTGATATCCATCGTCTCGCGCCATGTCGCCGGCATCATCTCGGGAAGCGGCGCCATCACGCCGACGGCGCCGGCATTGTTGAAGGCGACATCGAGACCGCCGAACCTTTCCACCGCCAGATCGACAAGAGCCTTTGCATAGGCCTCGTCCCTGACGTCGCCGGCAAGGGCGACGGCCGTGCCCTGCGCGTCGGATATCCCGGCGACGAGCGTATCGAGTTCGGTCTGACGGCGGGCGGAGACAACGAGCTTTGCGCCTTCCTCCGCGAAGAGTATTGCCGTGGCGCGGCCGATACCGGAACTGGCGCCGGTGACGATGGCGATCTTGTTGGCGAGTGCGAGCATTTTTTGCGTCCCTGTTTGGCGCCGGCCTTGCCGGCAATCGGGATGCTTGGTCGCAGACGGGGCAGGGAGGAGCCACCCGAAAGCTGAGAAGGTTGCGTCGACGTGCACTATTGCTTCAGCAGCCAAGCGAGCCGGTCGAGCGAAAATGCGTAGCTGATGGCGATGAGCAGGGCGACGATGATGCCTGTGGTGGTGTAGCCGGCAGTATAGAGCCCGGCAGCGCCGCCGAACAGGATGACGAGTTCGAGCGCCAGTCGTACCGTGCCGGGCACAGGCACCGGGGCGCGGCCTGACCGGCTTGGGTCGTTAAGCACCGCGAAGGTGCCCCAAAGCACGGCCGCAACGAGCGGCAAGGCCAAAGCGAGAACCCAGCGCCACCATCCGTGGGAGAAGTGCCAGGCGGCAATGCCGAGACCGAACAAGGCGGCGAGTTCCAGCAGGAAGCGCAACGTCAGATTCCACCAGGCATTGCCCACAGTCTTTCTCCTGAATCGCGCGACCGTCAGTGTGACTGAACGCCAGCTTGGGGGCCAGCTTGCATGGGTCTTTTTCATCGTGGCGCAAAACGGCAAGCGCCGTCGCAAACAGCGCAAGGGTGGAAGCGCTGTTTCGCTAGTGATACACCTCGCGTGCCGGGGCCGAGTGGACGCCCCGCGCCATTTGCGAGACCTTTTGGCGAGAGGCTGGGACGTTGAAAAAATATTCGGTATTCGCCATCGCCCGCGAGGCCATGCGCGGCCACAAGGGCTGGGAGGAGCAATGGTCCTCGCCGGAGCCCAAGAAGGAATACGACGTCATCATCGTCGGCGCCGGCGGCCATGGCCTGGCCACCGCCTACTATCTCGCCACCGTGCATGGCATCACCAATGTAGCGGTTCTCGAAAAGGGCTGGCTCGGCGGCGGCAATACGGGGCGCAACACCACCATCATCCGCTCCAACTATCTCTATGACGAGAGCGCCGGCATTTACGACCATGCGCTGAAGCTGTGGGACGGGCTCTCCCAGGAGCTCAACTACAACGTCATGTATTCGGCGCGCGGCGTCATGATGCTCGCCCACAATGTGCACGACATCCAGGTGCTGAAGCGCCATGTCCATGCCAACCGGCTGAACGGCATCGACAATGAATGGCTGTCGCCAGAGCAGGCCAAGGAATTCTGCCCGCCGCTCAACATCTCCAAAGATGCGCGCTATCCGGTCGTCGGCGCCGCGCTGCAGCGGCGCGGTGGCACGGCGCGCCACGACGCGGTCGCCTGGGGCTATGCGCGCGGCGCCTCGGCGCGCGGCGTGCACATCATCCAGAATTGCGAGGTTACCGGGGTCAAGCGCGCGGCCAATGGCGCGGTGATGGGTGTCGACACGACGCGCGGTTTCATCGGCGCCAGGAAGGTTGGCGTCGTTGCCGCCGGCCATTCCTCGGTCATCATGAACATGGCCGGCGTGCGCATGCCGCTGGAAAGCTATCCGCTGCAGGCGCTGGTGTCGGAGCCGATCAAGCCGGTGGTGCCTTGCGTGGTGATGTCCAACACCGTGCATGCCTATATCTCGCAGTCCGACAAGGGCGAACTGGTGATCGGCGCCGGCACCGACCAGTATGTCTCCTATTCGCAGACCGGTGGTCTCCACATCCTGCAGCACACGCTCGATGCCATCTGCGAGATGTTCCCGATCTTCACGCGCATGAAGATGCTGCGTTCCTGGGGCGGCATCGTCGATGTCACGCCCGATCGCTCGCCGATCCTTGCCAAGACGCCGGTGCCGGGCCTTTACGTCAATTGCGGCTGGGGCACCGGCGGCTTCAAGGCGACGCCCGGCTCGGGCCACGTCTTTGCCCACACCATCGCCAAGGACGACCCGCATCCGATCAACGCGCCCTTCACCATCGAGCGCTTCCGCACCGGCCGTCTGATCGACGAGGCCGCGGCGGCCGCCGTGGCGCACTGATGATGACCGAGCTGGCTGTCGCGATGCCGCTGATGCTGGCGGGGGAACAGGGCATGTTCCATGTGCCTTCGGCGCAGGAGGTGCGGCTGCAGCCGATCAGCCGCGCCGGCAACGAGACAGGCTGGCCGTTTTCAGTCGACGAGGGAATGCTGGCCTGCGTCTGGAGCGTGGGCCAGAAGGTGGTGATGTTCTTCGAAGACAGGCCGCACGGGCTTGACGAGGACGAGGATTTCAAACCGCGCGGCGTCATCCTGACCACGGATCCGCTGCAACTGACACTCGGCAATATGGCCAACCGTGACCTGTTTCGCGAGTCCGCCGATGTCGCGGACCGGCTGCGGCTCGTCGCGCCGTTCGTGACGATGGGCCAGAAGCTTTGCGACCAACCTCCCGGCGCGCGCGTCGGCCACGGCGAATTGTAGGAACAAACAGAATGCTTCTCATCCGCTGCCCCTATTGCGAGGAAGAGCGCCCGGAACTCGAGTTTCGCAACGCCGGCGAGGCGCATATCGCGCGCTCGGCCAACATTGCTGGCGAGAGCGACGACGATTTCGAAAAGTTCTTCTTCATCCGCTCCAATCCCAAGGGCATCATCTATGAGCGCTGGCGGCATATCCACGGCTGCGCGCGCTTCTTCAACGCGGTGCGCGACACGGTCACCGACAAGTTCGTCATGACCTACAAGGCGGGCGAGCCGAAACCTTCCAAGCTCCCGGGAGCTGCAAAATGAGCGGCGCGTTCCGTATTCCCGCCGCCGGCCGCCTGAAGCAGGCCAAGACCGCCCGCTTCAGCTTCGATGGCCAGTCCTACGCCGGCATCGAAGGCGATACGCTGGCTTCCGCGCTGCTTGCCAATGGCGTGCATCTGGTCGGCCGCTCCTTCAAGTACCACCGCCCGCGCGGCATCCTGTCGGCCGGCGCGGAGGAGCCGAACGCGCTGGTGCAGATCGTGCGCGACGAGGCACGCAAGACGCCGAACGTGCGCGCCACCGTGCAGGAGCTCTACGACGGGCTCAGCGCCAATTCGCAGAACCGCTGGCCGTCGCTGGCCTTCGACGTCGGCGCGGTCAACGACCTGGCCTCGCCGATGTTTTCGGCCGGCTTCTACTACAAGACCTTCATGTGGCCGAAAGCGGCCTGGAAAAGCCTCTACGAGCCCAAGATCCGCGAGGCGGCCGGGCTCGGCGTTTCGCCCGACCGGCCCGATCCCGACCATTATTCCTCGCGCTACGCCCATTGCGACGTGCTGGTGCTGGGCGGCGGTGCTGCCGGCATCGCAGCGGCCCTGGCGGCGGCCGAGACCGGCGTGCGGGTCATTCTGGCCGACGAGCAGGCGGCGTTCGGCGGCAGCCTGCGCTTCGAGAGCGGCGCCAGGATCGACGGCCAGGACGGTTTCGCCTGGGCGCAAGCAGCGGTGGCAAAGCTCGCCGCCATGGACAATGTCCGCGTTTTGCCGCGCACGACGGCCTTCGGCTATTATGCGCAGAATTTCGTCGGCCTGGTCGAGAGGGTGAGCGATCACCTGAAAACTCCGGGCCATGACCTGCCGCGCGAGCGGCTGTGGCAGGTGAGGGCCAAGCGCGTGGTGCTCGCCTCCGGCGCCATCGAACGCCATATGGTGTTCGCCAACAACGATCGGCCTGGCGTCATGCTGGCGGGTGCGGCGCGCACTTTCCTCAACCACTACGGTGTCGCGGTCGGCAGGAATGTCGGTGTCTACACCGCCAACGATTCCGCTTACGCGGCCGCGATCGACCTGAAGAAGGCCGGCGTCAATGTCGCCGCGATCGTGGACCTGCGCGACAACCCGACCGGTCCGGTGATCGACGAGGCGAGGGCGCTCGGCATCGAGATCAATTTCGGCCGCGCTGTGATCCGCGCCGGCGGCAAATTGCGCGTGTCGTCGATGACCGTGCAGCCGAAGAATGGCGGCGGCGAGCGCACCATTCCGGTCGACGCGATCCTGATGTCGGCCGGCTGGACGCCGTCGGTGCACCTGTTCTCGCAGTCGCGCGGCAAGGTCGCCTTCAACGACGAGACCAGGCGCTTCGTGCCGGGCACCTATGCGCAGGACTGCGTCTCGGTCGGCGCCTGCAACGGAACCGACGGCCTGTCGGCGACAGTGGACGAGGCCTACGCGGCAGGTGCCAAGGCGGCGAAGGATTCCGGGGCGAAGGCGGCGAAGGGCGCCAAGCCCAAGGTCGACGCCTCGGAAAGCTGGTCGCGCGGCATGCTGGGCGCGGCGCCAGGCGCCGGTCCGGACACGACCGTTAAAGCGTTCGTCGATTTCCAGAACGACGTCACCGCCAAGGATATCCGCCAGGCGGTGCATGAAGGCATGCGTTCGATCGAGCACGTCAAGCGCTTCACCACCAACGGCATGGCGACCGACCAGGGCAAGACCTCGAACATGCATGGCCTGGCGATCGCCGCCGAGACGCTGGGCAAGCCGATCCCCGAGGTCGGCCTCACCACCTTCCGTGCGCCCTATACGCCCGTCACCTTCGGCTCGATCGTCAGCCATGCGCGCGGGCCGCTGTTCGACCCGACACGCAGGACCGCGATCCATCCCTGGGCTGAGGCCCAAGGCGCCGTTTTCGAGGATGTCGGCCAGTGGAAGCGCGCCTGGTACTTCCCCAAGGGCGGCGAGGACATGCATGCGGCGGTCGACCGCGAATGCGTCGACGTGCGCACCAAGGCCGGCCTGTTCGATGCTTCGACGCTGGGCAAGATCGAGGTGGTCGGGCCTGATGCGGCAAAGTTCATGGAACTGCTCTACACCAATCCGTGGGAGAAGCTGGAGCCTGGCCGCTGCCGCTACGGCATCATGCTGCGCGAGGATGGCTTCATCTATGATGACGGCGTCGTCGGACGCCTGGCGCCGGACCGGTTCCATGTGACGACGACGACCGGCGGTGCGCCGCGCGTCATGAACCACATGGAGGATTATCTCCAGACCGAGTTCCCGCATCTCAATGTCTGGCTGACCTCGATCACCGAGCAGTGGGCGGTCATTGCCGTTCAAGGGCCGAAGTCGCGCGACATCATCGCGCCGCTGGTCGACGGCATCGACATGTCGGATGAGGCGCTGCCGCATATGTCCGTGCGCGAAGGCAAGATCTGCGGCGTGCCGACAAGGCTGTTCCGCATGTCGTTCACCGGCGAGCGCGGCTTCGAGGTCAACGTGCCGGCCGATTACGGCCAGGCGGTCTGGGAAGCGCTGTGGGCCGAGGGCCAGAAGCATGGCGCCACCGCCTATGGCACCGAGGCGATGCACGTGCTGCGCGCCGAAAAGGGTTACATCATCGTCGGCCAGGACACGGACGGCACGGTGACGCCTGATGATGCCGGTCTCGACTGGGCGGTCGGCAAGAAGAAGACCGATTTCGTCGGCATCCGCGGCTTGAAGCGGCCGGACCTGGTTGCCAAGGGCCGCAAGCAACTCGTCGGCCTCAAGACCAAGGATCCGAAGGTTGTGCTGGAGGAAGGCGCGCAGATCGTCGAGGATCCCAAACAGGCGATCCCGATGAAGATGATCGGCCATGTCACGTCGAGCTACTGGTCGCAGAATTGCGGCCGTTCCATCGCGCTGGCGCTGATCGCCGGCGGTCGCGACAGGATGGGCGACACGCTCTATGTGCCGATGCCTGATGGGGTGATCGAAGTGGAGGTTACCGGGATGGTGTTCTTCGACGAAACGGGAGGGCGCCTCAATGGCTAAGGCCGCTGCAAAGACCACGGCTTCGCCTTCGGCGGAACGCCGCCCGGCACTGGCGGGGCGCTCGACGTCCGCGACCGGCGTCAAGGTCGACGTGCTTGCGCCGGCGGAGCGCATGTCGTTGCGCGCGCCGGAAGCTTCGCTCGCGGCCCTGTCGAAGGCGCTCGGCGTAACCTTGCCGAAGCAGCCGAAGACATCGGCGACAAAGGGCGGCCGCACCGTGCTGTGGCTCGGCCCGGACGAATGGCTTGTCATCGACGAGGCCGGCAACGATCCGCTCGCCGACTGCGCCAAGGTCACGGCCCTGCATTCGGCGGTCGGCATCTCGCACCGCAACATCGGCATTTCGGTCGCCGGTCCGGCGGCCGAAGCCACGATCAATTCGGGCTGCCCGCAGGATCTGTCGCTCGACGCCTTTCCGGTGGGTGCCGCCTCGCGCACCATTCTGGGCAAGGTCGAGATCGTGCTGTTGCGCACGGGAGAAGAGGCGTTCCGGGTCGAGTGCTGGCGTTCCTTCTCGGACTATGTCTTTACTTTCCTGTCCGAGGGCGCCCGCGACGCCGCTGGCTGATCCCGGAACGTTTGCCGCGCGCATCCGTTGTGCGGCGACAGGTCGAGGGAGAATGCCGATGCCGTCGAAGTCCGCGCCGAAGCCGCCCACAAAGAGGACAGCGAAAACCGCGGCGGTCCGATCGCTCGAGCATGAGCGGCATCACGAGGCCGATGCCGAGGAGGAACTCGAAGAGGGCCTCGAGGATACCTTTCCCGCCAGCGATCCGGTGTCCATCACCGGTTCGGCCATTCCCGGCGCGCCGGCCAAGCCCGGCAAGGCCAAGACCGTGCCCGGGCGGAAGACCCGCAAGCCCTGATCCGCTGAAATTTTGATCGGAAGGCATCTTCCCAAGGTCTCGCCTGTTGGGGTATTCAAAGCGCTTTGGAGAGGAAAAATGACTGTCAAAGCCGTCGTCTGGGGCGAGAACGTCCATGAGCAGACCAATGCCGCCGTACGCGATCTCTATCCCCTGACCATGCATGGCACGATTGCCGCGGCGCTGAACCAGGACAAGGGCATCGAGGCGACCACCGCCACCTTGCAGGAGCCCGAACATGGCCTGAGCGAAAGCCGCCTGGCCGCCACCGATGTCCTGCTATGGTGGGGCCATGCCGCACATGGCGAGGTCAAGGACGAGATCGTCGAGCGCGTGCAGAAGCGGGTCTGGGAGGGCATGGGTCTCATCGTCCTCCATTCCGGCCATTATTCGAAAATCTTCAAACGGCTGATGGGCACGCCCTGTTCGCTGAAATGGCGCGAGGCCGGCGAGCGCGAGCGGGTCTGGGCGATCAACCGCAGCCATCCGATCGCGCAAGGCATCGGCGAATGCCTCGAGATCGGTGAGACGGAAATGTATGGCGAACCCTTCGCGGTGCCGGAGCCGCTGGAGACGGTGTTCATCTCCTGGTACGAGGGCGGCGAGGTATTCCGTTCGGGGCTGACCTACCAGCGCGGCGCCGGCCGCATCTTCTATTTCTCGCCGGGCCACGAGACCTATCCGATCTACCACAATGAGGGCGTGCAGCAGGTGCTGCGCAACGCGGTGCACTGGGCGCACAACCCGGCGCCGGCGTGGTCCGGCATCACCAACGCGCCGAACGTGCCGACCGACAAGGCGAAGGAAAAGATCGTGCAGAAGGGCCTGCGCCTGCATGCCGATGGCGACAAGGGCTTGAGCTGAGAGGGGCTCGAATTGAGCCGAGCCTGGTTTGAGAAGGATTTGGGTTGATGGCGCACCGTCTGCTTCTGCTCGGCACCGGCGGCATTGCCGGGCACCATGTCGAGGAATTCGCCGCGATTTCGAATTGCGGCATCGTGGCCTGCGTCGATCAGGTTCCGGGCCGGGCGGCAACGTTCGCCGCCGAAAACAGGATCGGCGCTTCCTTCGAGAGCCTCGAGGCGGCGCTTGGCTGGGGCCAGTTCGACGCCGCCATCAACGCGACGCCGGACGGGGTGCACAAGGCAACGACGCTGGCCCTGATCGCGGCCAAGAAGCATGTTTTCTGCGAAAAGCCGCTGGCGCCGAACCACGCCGACGCACTTGCCATGACCGAGGCCGCGGAAGCTGCCGGCGTCGTCAACATGGTCAACCTGACCTACCGCAACTCGCCCGCCATCCAGGAAGCGCGGCGCATGGTGCAGGCCGGCGAGATCGGCGACTTGCGCCATGTCGAGGCGAGCTACCGGCAGAGCTGGCTGGTCAGCAAGTCCTGGGGCGACTGGCGGGTCGAGGACAAATGGCTGTGGCGGCTGTCGAGCCGGCACGGTTCGACGGGAGTGTTGGGCGATGTCGGCATCCACATCCTCGATTTCGCCACCTATGGCGCCGCGCAGGATATCGTCAGCCTGCATGCCGACCTGGTGACGTTTCCGAAGGCCGAGGGCGAGCGGATCGGCGACTATGTGCTTGATGCCAACGACAGCGTGGCGATGACGGCTCGGCTGAAGTCAGGCGCATTGGCGACGATCATGGCCAGCCGCTTCACGACAGGCCATGCCAATGATCTGTCGCTGGCGCTGCACGGCACCAGGGGCGCCATCAAAGTAGAGACCGACGGCAAGGCGTCGCATCTGTCCGCTTGTCTTGGCGAGGATGTCGACCAGCAGCGCTGGCACACGATCACGCCGCCGGATGTCAAGCGCAATGCCCGGCGTTTTGCCGATGCGCTGGATGCGGGGCGGAACGGCGATCCGTCCTTCCGCCGCGCCGCCGACATGCAGAAGCTGATCGACGCTGCCTTCGAAAGCTCGGCGGCAAGGCTGCCGGTTTCGATCGGCTAGAATCCGTCACCTGGCCGGCCAAGCAGGTTCGCCATTTCATGGAAACGGCGGACCTCTCTATTTGAAATTGCTCCGGTGCCGGCCGGAAAAGTGCTGCCGTCTTAGAACGTGCTCGGCACGATCCACGGGTTGATGCTGATGCCCAGGCGCGGGCCCTTGCCCTCAGCCGTGTTTTCCGTGGCGCCCTTCTTCTCGACCGAACCGGTCGAGGTGCAATCGAGCTTCACATTGCTTTTGGTGTCGACGCAAGCCGCGGCAGCCGGATGCTTGACCGGCTGGGTGGTGCTGGCGGCAAAAGCCGAGCCGGAAAGGGCCACAACGGCGGCGAGGGCGAGGAGGGTCTTTTTCATGGTCAGTCTCCAGTTCGATCGTTGAATTTATTTCGTACATGTACGATGTGACGTACACATACGGCTGGAGATGGCGATTTTCAAGATAAAAATCGTACATGTACGATGATTTTTTTGAACGCTGAAAATTGCGGCGTGCCGGCATCGTCGCGCGGGCAATCCGACAGGGTCGTCAGCTGGAATTGTAGATATCGTTCAGCAGTTGACCGGTTTATCGGTCAGCGGAGGCACGTCCTTGGTGCTCAGCGTGGCAAGCGTGAAATCGCACATCCGCTTCACGAAGGCCTGCGGGTCACCGAAAGGGTAGAATGGAAAGGTGATCAGCAGCGAGATCGTGCCGTGGCCGACCGCCCATAGCATCGTGGCGATGGCCCGCGGATCGCCATGCAGCTTGCCGGCGGCGACACAGGCCTCGACCCGTTTGATGAGCACTTTCATCGCCGGGTTGCCTTCCTCCATGTCTTCATAGCTCCTGCCTTCCGGCAGTCTGGTCTTTTCGGTCATGAAGACGGTGCGGTATTCATTGGGATTGCCGAGGCCAAAGGCGGCGTATTCGGTCATCACCGCCTGCAAGGCTTCGATCGGATCGTCGGAGGGATGCTCCTCAATGCGCCGGGCCAGCGTCTCGAAGGCGTCCTCGGCAAGAGCGAACAGGATGTCCTGCTTGTCGGCGAAGTAGGAATAGACCGACATCGGCGCATAGCCGACCCGCTTGGCGAGCTTGCGGATGGTCAGGCCCTCATAGCCCTCTTCCTGGACGAGCCTGTGTGCGGCCTCGACAAGCTCGGTGCGCAGTTCGGCCTTCTGTTTCTCGCGGCGTTTCTGGACGCTCAGCGGCAATTCGGGTGCCTCTGTTTCTCGTGGTGCCTGACTAAATTATATACGCTGTACGGAAACGAACAAGGGCGCCTTCAGGTTCCCGAACGGCAGGCATCAGATGGCGCCGATGCCGCCGTCGATGGCCAGCGCGTGGCCGGTCATGAAGGAATTGGCCGGGTCGGCGGCGAACAGGATGGCTGTGGTGATTTCATCGACCTCCGCCACCCGCTTCATCGGCACGCCGCGCGTCAGTTCGGCCAGGGCTTCCGCTTCCGGCGCGCCGGAAATGCGCACGAAACTGTCCACCATCGCCGTCCTGGTGTGGGCGGGGCAGATGGCGTTGATGCGCAGGCCCCTGCCTGCATATTCGATCGCGGCCGAACGGGTCAGGCCGATGACGCCATGCTTGGCGGCGGCATAAACCGAGAGCTTCGGCGCGCCGGACAGGCCCGCGGCCGAGGCGATGTTGACGATCGAGCCACCCTTGCCCGTCGCCTTGAACTGGCGCTCCATCTGCGGGATCTGGTGCTTCATGGCATGGAAGACGCCGAGCAGGTCGATCTCCAGCACCCGGCGCGCCTCGTCGGAAGGAACCTGCGGAAGTCGCACGAAACTCTGGACGATGCCGGCATTGTTGACGGCAACATCCAGCCGGCCGAATTTCTCGACCGCCAGCCCGACGAGGTTCTCTGACAGGCTTTCGTCGGCTATGTCGCCGGCAAGGATCGCGGACTCGACCGCGAGCGTGCCGGCAAGATCGGCGAGCGCCCTCTCATCGATGTCGGATAGAACCAGCCGCGCGCCCTCCGCGGCAAAACCTCTCGCCGCGCCTTTGCCCAGACCGCCCGTGGCGCCCGTGATCAGCACTGTCATCCCGTCGAAGCGGCCCATCGCGTCCCCGTCATGTCTGCTTGTCGATCAGCCCGGCCGCGAGATGCGAGAGCAGTTTCACCGCCTCGCCATAGGTTTTCGCCTTGTCGGGGTTGGAGGCATTGCCGTCCAGCGCCCGCTTGTAGACACCCTGGCAGATCGCGGCCAGCCGGAAAAAGGAGAAGGCAAGGAAGAAGGTCCAGTTGCCGATGCCCGTGAGCCCGCGCCGCCGGCAATAGGCGGCGACATAGTCCTCTTCGGCAGGCAGGCCGAGTGAACGGCGGTCGATGCCGCCCAGGCCGCGAAAGCCGGATGCATGCGGCAGGCGCCATTGCATGCATTGATAGGCGATATCAGCGAAAGGGTGGCCAATGGTCGACAATTCCCAGTCGAGCACCGCCAGCACCTCTGCCCGGTCCGGCGCGAAGATCAGATTGTCCAGCCGGTAGTCGCCATGCACCAGCGAAACGAGCCCGTCATCGGCCGGCAAATGTGTCTCGAGCCAGGCGATCAGCCTGTCCATGTCGGCAATGGCGCCGGTTTCCGAGGCGCGGTACTGGCTGGTCCAGCGGGTCAGCTGCCGCTCGAAATAATTGCCGGGACGGCCGAAATCACCGAGCCCGACGGCTTCGACATCGACGCCGTGCAAGGCCGCGAGCGTGCCGTTCATGGCGTCGTAGATCGCCGCGCGTTCGTCATTGCCGCGCGCCTCGGGCAGCGCTGGATCCCAGAAGATACGGCCCTCGACGAATTCCATGACGTAGAACATGCGGCCGATCGGCGAGGTCTCTGCCGACAGGTGCAGCATCCGCGGCACCGGCACGGCGGTGCCGGCGAGCGCCGTCATGACAGTGAATTCGCGATCGACCTGATGTGCCGACTTCAGCAATTGTCCCGGCGGCTTGGCGCGCAGCACGTAGCGGCCGCTCGCCGCCGTGATGAGATAGGTCGGGTTAGACTGGCCGGACTTGAATTTCTCGACGGCCTGAAGCCCGGAAAAGCCGGGGATATGCGCCTCGAGGTAGGGCGCGAGCGCCGCCTGATCGAGCGCGTTCGGGTCGCTCATGCGGTCTCTGGCTGGCGTTCGATCAGGGTCAGCGTCAGCCAGCGCGCGGTAAGCGCCGGTTTTTTCGACCCCTCGATCTCGATCGTCACGTCATGCGCCGTCTGCACCCAGCCGGACGGCCTGACCTTGACATCGGCCAGCACGAAATGGGTGCGGATGCGCGAACCGGTCTTCACCGGCGCCAGGAAGCGCAGCGAATCGAAGCCATGATTGACGCCCATCTTGCTGTTTTCCAGCGGCGGCATGGTCTCGAACGTCATTGCCGACAGCAGCGACAGCGACAGGAAGCCATGCGCGATCGTGCCGCCGAACGGCGTCTCGCGCTTGGCCCGTTCCGGATCGCAGTGGATGAACTGGTGATCGTCGGTGGCGTCGGCGAAC
The DNA here is from genome assembly GCF_005503535.1 of Mesorhizobium comanense. Taxonomy (GTDB): domain Bacteria; phylum Pseudomonadota; class Alphaproteobacteria; order Rhizobiales; family Rhizobiaceae; genus Mesorhizobium; species Mesorhizobium comanense. The sequence continues at coordinate 167,990 of NZ_SCNN01000012.1, forward strand.
TGGTCGATCATGCGTTGCGTCACCACGCGCCAGGGCGAGACGCCGACCTCCTTGCCGACGCTGGCCAGAAGCACATCGAGACTGATCGGTTCCACGCTCATGTCCTCCAGTTCACCGCCGGCTTCTGTGGCCGGCAAATGTCATTCCTTGAAGAGAGTCAGTCCATGCTGCACCGACTGTCCCCCATCGATCGGCAGGATGGCGCCGGTGACATAACTGCCTGCACGGCTGCACAAATAGAGCGTTGCGCCGGCAATGTCATCCGGTGCGCCGATGCGGCCGATCGGAACATGCCCGCCGACATGCCGGGCCTGTTCTTCGGTGCCGGTGGCAAAGGCGGTCATGCGGCTCTGGAAGGGCCCGGGGGCAAAGGCGTTGACGGTGATGCGCCGGGCGGCGAATTCCAGCGCCAGAGTACGCGTCAGATGATGCACGGCAGCCTTGGACGCGGTGTAGGAATAGGCGTCGTCGGCCAGCGGCTGCGTGCCCATCACCGAGCCGAGATTGATCACCCGGGCCGGATCGGCGTCGCTCGCGGCGGCCTCCAGCAGCGGCAGCAGCTCGCGCGTCAGGTGGAAGACGGCGGTGACATTGACACCGAGCACCTTGGCCCAGGCGTAATAGGGGAAGCTCTCGATCGGTGCGCCCCAGGACACGCCGGCATTGTTGACCAGTATGTCCAGTTTGCCGGTGCGCGCCTTGACCTCGCCGACCAGCGCCGCAATTCCAGCCTCGCTGGAGACATCGCCGGCAAATCCCTCGGCCCGGCCGGAAGCATCGAGCCCGTTCAGCTCTGCCGCGACCTTCACGCAGTCCTCGCCTTTGCGCGAAGCGATCATCACGCTGGCGCCGGCCCTGACCAGCGCGGTAGCCGCCATGCGGCCGATGCCCGTCGCGGCACCCGTCACCAGGGCGGTCTTGCCGGTTACCGAAAACAGCTCGTCCAGATAACTCATGGCAATCCCCCGCGGCTTCGCCCGTGTCTGGGCAAAGAGTCCGCGTTGACAAGGCTAGCCGAAGTACGGTCATCCTTGCCACAGGCAAAATGCCTGGCATGCATGAAGGGTTAGCGAGCGATGACGCAGATGGATCTCGGCATGACCGAGCGGCTGAAGCCGATCCACGCACGCGTGGCGGCCATGGTGCGCGACGAGATCATGCCGCTCGACAGGGAGTTCCTGGGCGAAGTGGGCAAGGCCGGCGACCGCTGGGTCTATACGGCACGCCAGAGCGAGATCCTCGAAGGGCTGAAGAAGACCGCCAGGGAGCGCGGGCTTTGGAATTTCTGGCTGACCGGTTCCGAACGCGGCTACGGCCTGTCCACCGTCGAATATGCCTATCTGGCGGAAGAGATGGGCAAGGCGCATCTCGGCGCCGAGACCTTCAACTGTTCGGCGCCCGACACCGGCAATATGGAAGTTCTGGAGCGCTACGGCTCGGCCGACCACAAGCGGGACTGGCTCGCGCCGCTGCTCGAGGGAAAAATCCGGTCGGCCTATCTGATGACCGAGCCGGATGTCGCTTCCTCCGACGCCACCAACATCGCGATGCGCTGCGAGCGCCGGGGCGGCGACTATGTGCTCAACGGCGAGAAATGGTGGGCGTCGGGCGCCGGCGATCCGCGCTGCGCCATCTATATCGTCATGGTCAGGACCGGCGGCGACGAGGAACCGCAGCATCGCCGCCACTCGATGATCCTGGTACCGTCGGACACCAAGGGCGTGACCAAGATCCGGGCCATGCAGGTCTATGGCGACGATGACGCGCCGCACGGCCACATGCATCTTCGCTTCGACAATGTGGTGATACCGGCTTCCAACCTGATCCTGGGCGAGGGCAGGGGGTTCGAGATCGCGCAGGGCCGGCTTGGGCCGGGCCGCATCCACCATTGCATGCGCGCGATCGGCCAGGCGGAGATGGCGCTGGAGATGCTGTGCCAGCGTTCGGTCCGGCGCGAGGCCTTCGGCCAGCCGCTGGCGAAGCTCGGCGCCAATTTCGACATCATCGCCGAGTGCCGTATGGAGATCGAGATGGCCCGGTTGCTCTGCCTCAAGGCGGCTTGGATGATCGACCAGGGCGACGCGCGCGCGGCCGCGCCCTGGATCAGCCAGATCAAGGTGATCGCACCACGCGTCGCCCTGAGGGTCACGGACGAGGCGGTGCAGATGTTCGGCGCGCAAGGCATCAGCCAGGACACGCCGCTTGCCCGCTCCTGGACACATCTGAGAACATTGCGCCTCGCGGACGGGCCGGATGCCGTGCACCGCAGGCAGGTGGCGCGCACGGAACTGAGGAAGTACACGCAGGAAAGGGTCTGAGCGGCAACTCCATCAGCCGCACGGTCTTTGCGCCCGACAAACAAGGAGTGTCACCAATGACCATCCCCGCCGAAATGAAAGCGCTTCTCCTGGTCGGCGACGGCTACACCAGGACGCCGAGCGGCAGCGTGCTGGAGGCGACGGAACCTTATCTGGAGCCTGGCTCGACTGCCGTGCCGTCGCCCGGACCAACGCAAGTGCTGATCAAGGTCAGCCTGGCCTCGATCAATCCGTCCGATGTGGCCTTCATCAAGGGCCAGTACGGCCAGCCGCGGGTCAAGGGCCGGCCGGCCGGCTTCGAGGGTGTCGGCACGGTCGTCGCCGGCGGCGACGAGCCCTATTCCAAGAGCCTGGTGGGCAAGCGGATCGCCTTCGCCACCGGGCTCAGCAACTGGGGCTCGTGGGCGCAATACGCCATTGCCGAGGCGGCGGCCTGCATTCCGCTCCTGGACACCGTGCGCGACGAGGATGGCGCGGCGATGATCGTCAATCCGCTGACCGCGATCGCCATGTTCGACATCGTCAAACAGGACGGCGAAAAGGCCTTCGTCATGACCGCCGGCGCCAGCCAGCTCTGCAAGCTGATCATCGGTCTCGCCAGGGGGGAAGGATACAGGCCGATCGTGACCGTGCGCCGCGACGAGCAGATCCCGCTCCTGAAGGAGATCGGCGCCGCCCACGTGCTCAACGAGAAGGCGGCGGATTTCGAGGCCACGTTGCGCGAGGTGATAAAGGCCGAGCAACCGCGCATCTTCCTCGACGCGGTCACCGGGCCGCTAGCGTCAGCCATCTTCAACGCCATGCCGAAGCGTGCGCGCTGGATCATCTACGGCCGGCTCGATCCGGATGCCACCGTCATCCGCGAACCGGGCCAGCTGATCTTCCAGCACAAGCACATCGAAGGCTTCTGGCTGAGCGAGTGGATGCGGCAGTTCAAAGACCGGCGCGGTCCGGCGATCCTGGAGGCGCAGAAGCGTTTTTCCGACGGGCGCTGGTCGACCGACGTGACAGCCGTCGTGCCGCTGGCGGAAGCCATGGCGCGGTTGCCGGGGGAACTCGCCAAGCCCAACGGCAAGGTCTTCATCCGGCCCTGATGCCCTTCCCGGTATGCGAGAGCCGGGGCTCTCGCAGGCGTTTCCAGGCTGTTGCCTCGCGAGGGCGGGACTTGCGGGGCGGAACGCGAAGTTGATGGCGGTGACGCTCAGCCCCTATGCCATTTCGCTTCGTCCGTGATATGCCGCCATCGAAATGCCGGGCAGTGCGGGCAAAGGCCCGGTGTAGAGTGGTATGGGGTGCCTTTGATGACGATGTCCAAGCCGGTTTTCGACCGTTTGGGACTTGGCCTGTGGATCGGGGCGTTCCTGGTCGTTCTCGTGTTGGTCCTGCTGTCGCCCGACACGCGCTCGGTCCTGCCGGCCTATAGATATGGCAGCCAGCAATTCCTGGCCGGCGGGCCGCTCTACAATGTCCAGTCCGAGATGGGATATCTCTACGCGCCGGCCTTTGCCGCGCTCTACATCCCGCTGTTCAAGCTCGGCCCGCACCTGGGCGGCCTCATATGGCACATTGTCGGCTTTTCGGTGCTGACCTTCGCGGCGATGCGGCAGGCTCGCAAGCTCGGCGGCTCGGAGTTGCCGTGGCTGCTTTCCTTCGGGTTGTTCCTTGCGTTGCCGATGGCGCTGGGCGCGATCCGCAACGGCCAGGCGACGATCCTTTTGACCGGCGCCTGCTGGCTGCTCACGCTCACGGCGCTTGAAGGGCGGCGCGCCGAAGCCTTCTTCTGGGCGTCGGTCGCCATCATCGCCAAGCCGACCGCCATCATCATGTTACTTTTGGTCGGAGCCTTGCGCCCGCGGCTGATTCCGTTGCTGGTGCTGGCGGTGCTGTTCGTGCTCGTTCTGCCCTACGCTTTCGCCCCCGCAGCCTATCTCAACGAGCAGTATCGCGTGTTCGCCGGGATGCTGACCTCGATGGCGGTCGACAACGCCAGCCATTTCGTGCCCACCGACTTCACCGCGCCCTTCACGAGGATCGGCCTGCCCATCCCGGATTTCGGCGCCACGATCATACGCATGGTCATGGCGCTGTTCACGCTTTCGGCCGTGCTGTGGTTCGACCGCAAGCTCGAACGGGGAATGGCTGGTCTCGCCATCTTCCTGACGGCCGCGTTCTACATGTGTGTCTTCAACCCGCGCGTCGAACCCAACACCTATGCCATGATCGCGGTGCCCGCCGGCCTCGCAATCGCCTTGTTGTGGCGCGAGGAGCGCGGCGGCATGCCAGCCTCGGTGCTGTCGGCGGTCCTGTTTCTGACGGGGCTGACCAGCGTCGAACGCCACATGCATGAATTCTTCTATCCCTGGTTCCGGCCGATCGCGGTCACCGCCATTGCCGGTTTCCTGATCTGGTGGTTCTGGGCCAAGGCACGGAGCAAGGTGATGAATGAGGGGCCTGTGGCAAATGGCTGAATCGCGGCCTGTTCTCGATGTCGTCGCGCCGTTCCTGAACGAGGCTCAATCGGCATCGGCTTTCGCCGGCTTGCTGGATAAGCTCGAGGCCGCCGTGTCTCAACGTTTCGGCATGAGCATGCACAAGATCCTGGTCGATGACGGCAGCAGCGATGACAGCGTCGCGCGGTTTTCGCAGGCGCTGTCGGGTTCGTGGGAGATCGTGCGGCTCAGCCGGAACTTTGGCAAGGAGGTGGCGGTGCTCGCCGGCCTCGACCAGTCGCGTGGCGACATGGTGCTGATCATGGATTCGGACTTGCAACATTCCATGGACATCAGCCTGAAGATGATCACCGAACTGGTCGACGACCCGGAGATCGACGTCGTCTATGCGCAGAATGACCGGCGCGAGGCGAGCTGGCGGCGCAGCCAGCTGGCGCGGCTTTTCTACAGCCTGATCAATTCGAGCCAGCGTTTCGACATCCCCGAGAATGCCGGGGATTTCCGCGTCATGCGCGGCTCCGTGGCGCGCGCGATCGCCACCTTGCGCGACAAGCGGCGCTTCAACAAGGGCCTGTTCGCCTGGGCAGGATTCCGCCAGAAGGCGATACCCTATTCGCCGGAAAACCGCGCCAGCGGCACCTCGAAATGGAGCCGGCTCAACCTGATCGCGTTCTCGCTGGAAGGGTTCACGTCGTTTTCCGTCATTCCATTGCGCCTGATCAGCCTCAGCGGATTGCTGGCGGCGCTTGCGGGCGCCGTCTATGGCGCCAAGGTGTTCTTCGAGGTGATCTTCTACGGCATCGCCGTTCCGGGTTATCCCAGCCTGCTGGTCGCCGTCGTGCTGCTCGGCGGCCTCAACCTGACCCTGCTCGGGCTGATCGGCGAATATGTCTGGGTGACGCTCTCGGAAAGCAAGGACCGGCCGGTCTATATCGTGCGCGATGTGGTGCGCGGCGAGGCCCCCGCGAAGCTGCCGGGCGCGCCCGGGATATGACGCGGCGTATCCGCCTTATCGCCGATGACTACGGGCTGGCGCCTGGTGTCTCGGCGGCGATCCTTGATCTTCTGGAGCGCGGGCGCCTGACCGGCACCAGCTGCATGACCGGCTTCGGGGAATGGGAGGAGGCGGCAAACCGGATAAGGCCGCTGTGTGGCCGGGCGGCGGTGGGGCTGCACCTGACCCTGACCGACCAGCCGGCTGTGACGGGCCGGTCGAGCCTGGCGCCGGAAGGCCGGCTGCCGCCGCTCGGTTCGCTCGCCTTGCCCTTCGTGCGCGGGCGGGTCGACGAGCGGGACGTCCATGCCGAACTCGACGCTCAGCACAGTCGCTTCGTCGAAGCGCTCGGCCGTCAGCCCGACTTCATCGACGGGCACCAGCATGTGCATTTCCTGCCCGTGGTCCGTAAATGGCTTCGGACGCGTTTTTCCGAAAGCGCCGGGAGGCCGCCATTGCGCGGCTCCCCGGCCTTGGGCGACGCCGCCGTCGCGCCGAAGATCGCGGCAATCGCCGCCGTGGCCGCCGGCTTCAACCGGTCGATGGCGCGTGCCGGCTTCACGGTCATGGAGCCGCTCACCGGCATCTACGACTGGAAGCAGCCCGACCGGTTTGCGCCGCTGCTGCAGGCCGCTGTCGACACATTGCCGGAAAGAGGCCTGTTCATGTGTCATCCCGGCCATGTCGATGAAACGCTGCGCGCACGCGATCCGATGCAGAGCGTGCGCGAGGTGGAATTCTCTGTCCTGGCCTCGGATGCGTTTGGCGCGAGCCTGGCCCGGGCCGGGGTCGAGATCAGGGATGGCAGGGGATGAGCGGCGCCGACCAGCCCGGGCGTTCGACCGGCAGCAAGATCGTGCGCTTCGCCATCGTCGGGCTCGTGAACACGGCGATCGACCTTGCCGGTTTCTTCCTGCTGCTCAAGCTTCACGTCCCGCCATTGCCCGCCAATATCGTCTCCTGGTCGATCGCCGTCGTTTTTTCGTTTGTGGCGAACGGGTTCTGGTCGTTCGAGCGCAACCATGCCATCCGGCTGCGGGACGCGTTCCTGCGCTTCGTGTCGCTCGGAGCGCTGATTTCGCTCGGCGTCTCCAGCCTGTCGATCGCTGTCTTCGCCGGCATCGCCGGGGTGTGGCCGGCAAAGGTCGGCGGCGTCATCGTCGCGGCGGTGCTGAATTTCCTCGCCGCGCGCTGGTCGATCGAAGGCCGGCTCTCCAGATAGAGACAGGCTACTGCGCGGGTTCCACGTTGACGTAGGCGGCTTCCTCCAGCTCGCGCTTCAGGCGCGCCTCCTCATGGGCCTTCGGCGTGACGAAACGGCCAAGCAGGAGATAGGCGACCGGGGTCAGGAACAGCGTCGAGACCGTGGCCAGCCCCAGCCCGCCGACGATGACCCAGCCCAGCGCCACGCGCGCCTCGGCGCCAGCACCCGCGGCCAGCACCAGCGGCACGCCACCGAGCACGGTGCAGATCATCGTCATCATCACCGGCCGCAGGCGGATGATCGAGGCCTGCTCGATCGCCTCGCGCACGCCAAGCCCGCGATCGCGAAGCTGGTTGGCGAACTCGACGATCAGGATGCCGTTCTTGGCCATGACGCCGACCAGAAGCACCAGGCCGATCTGGCTGTAGGCGTTGAGGCTGGTGCCCGACAGCAGCAGCGCGAAGATCGCGCAGGCAAGGCCGAGCGGCACCGTTGCCATGATGATGACCGCGCTGACGAAGCTTTCGAACTGCGCGGCCAGCACCAGCAGGATGATGACCAGCGCGAAGCCGAAAATGGTGATCATGGCGCTGTTGGTTTCGCCCAGTGTGGCGGCCTCGGCCAATGGCAGGATGCGGCTGCCCGCCGGCAGCAGCGGCGTGGCGATTTGCTCGGCGCGGCTCAACGCGTCGCCGAGCGCGAAATCGCCGGCAAGGTTGGTGGTGATGGCCACCGACGGCTGCTGTTGCTCACGCGTGAGCGAAGGCGGCACGGCGCGCTCTGTCAAGGTGGCGATGGTCGACATCGGCACGAAGCGGCCATCGGCCGTTTTCAGGAAGATATTCTCCAGATCGGTCGGATCGTTGATCGGGTTGGTGGTCGAAACCAGCTTCACGCCGTAGCTGCGGTCGGCGATGTAGACGTCGACGACGTCGTTGCCGTCGAGCATCGCCTGCAAGGTGTTGGCGAGGCCTGTTATGTCGATGCCGAGGTCGGAGGCGCGCTCGCGGTCGATGGCGACGGCCAGCTGCGGCTGCGTCGGGTCGATCGACAGGCGCGGCGTCTGGAAGCGCGGGTCCTTCTGCATCTCGGCGATGATCCTGACCGCGGCATCGCCAAGCGCCTTGCGGTTATTGCCGACCAGCGCGAATTGCAGGCCGTTGCCGGCGCCGCGGATGCCGAGGCTGTTGGGCTGCACCGGGAAGATGCGCACGCTTGGCACCTGCTTGGTCAACTGGATGATCTCGGCCATGATCTCCTGCTGGCTGCGGCTGCGCTCGTTCCACGGCGCCAGCGTCATCACCATGAAGCCGGAATTGTAGGAGCCGTTCTGGCCGGCATTCTCGAAGGTGGCGCGGATCTCGCCGGACTCGCGCAGCGGCTGGATCAGGCGCTCGATCTTCTGCATCTGCTCGGTCGTATAGTCGAGGCTGACGCCCTGCGGGGCGCTGATGCGCAGCAGCACGGCGGCGCGGTCCTCGGTCGGCGTCAGTTCCTGGCGGATGGTGCCGAACAGGGTGAAGGCGATGCCGGCAAAAAGCACCGCGACCAGAACCACGATCCATGGCGCGGCGAGGCATGCGTGCAGGGCGCGCTTGTAGCCTGCGTTGAGCACGCCGCCAATGCGCGCGCCGATGCCGTGGCCCCCTTCGTGATGGAGCGACGCGCTGGTCAGCATGCGCGAGGCCAGCATCGGGCAAAGCGTCAGCGCGACCACGCAGGACAGAAGCACCGATATGGCGAGCACGAAGCCGAATTCACGGAACAGGCCGCCGGTCTGGCCGGGCAGGAACGAGATCGGAACGAAAACGGCGACCAGCGTCAGCGTCGTGGCGACGACGGCGAAGAACACTTCCTGTGCGCCAAGCACGGCGGCCGCGCGCGGCCCCATGCCCTCGTTGCGCCGCCGCACGATGTTTTCCAGAACGACGATGGCGTCGTCAACGACCAGGCCGGTCGCCAGCACCAGGGCAAGCAGCGTCAGGATGTTGATGGAAAAGCCGGCGAGATAGATGGCAGCGATGGTGCCGATCATGGCGACCGGCATCGACAGGCCCGGGATCAGCGTGGCGCGCCAGTCGAGAAGGAAGGCATAGATGACGATCAGCACGATGGAGACGGAAAGCGCCAGCGCGATCTCGACCTCGTGCACCGCGCCATTGACGAAGACGGCGTCGTCGCTGGTGATCTTGATCGACATGCCCGCAGGCAGGTTCTGCTGCAGCTTGGCGACGGCGGCCTGAACGCCGGTCGAAATATCCAGGGTGTTCGATTCCGCCTGGCGGATGATGCCGATGCCGATGCCGGTCTTGCCGTCGGAACGCAGCGCCGTCTGGCCGACATCGGGGCCGAGCGTCACGGTGGCGACGTCGCGGATGCGCGTCGTGCCACCGATGATCAGGCTTTCGAATTCGGCCGGCGTGGTGACGTCGGCCGTGGTGCGCACGATCAGGTCCTGATTGGTCGTGGTGATCGAACCTGCCGGGGAATCGAAGGCGACGGACGCAAGCGCGGCCCTGAGATCGGCGACCGTGAAGCCGAGGCTGGCGAGCTTGTTCTGGTCGACATCGATGCGGAAGATCTTGTCGCGGTCGCCATAGACCTGGACGTCGGCGACGCCGGGCACGGCGGCCAGTTCGTCCTCGATCTGGTCCTGGACGACGACGGTCATGTCCTGGATCGACATGCTGTCGGAGGTCACCGCCAGCCGCATGACCGCGTCGGAATTGGCGTCGGCCTTGACGATGCGCGGGGGATCGGCGGTGGTCGGCATCTGGTTGGCGACGCGGCCGACGGCATCGCGCACATCGGAAGCGGCGACATTGAGATCGACGCCGTCGTTGAATTCGATGGTGACGCGACTCGAGCCGAAAGAAGAGGAAGACGAGATCGACTTGACGCCCGAGACGCGGGCGACGGCGCCTTCGATGGTATCGGTCAGTTCGCGATCGACCGTTTCGGCCGCCGCGCCCACGAAGGTGGTGGAGACGGTGACGACGGCGCGGTCGACGTCGGGCAGTTCGCGGACCTCGACGCCATAGAAGGCCGCAAGGCCGGCAACGGCTATCAGGACGTTCAACACAAGCGCCATGACAGGCCTGCGGATGAACAGGGCGGTGAAGCCGGTATCGCTGGCGGCGTTTACAGTGCTGGTCATGAGCCTTCGGCGGTTTTGGCGGCGCGCTGGTCCTGCCCGGCGATGCGGACTTCACCGCCCTCGCTCACGCTTTGCGTGCCTTCGGTGACCACCATGTCGCCGCTTTCGAGTTCGGCATCGATCAGCACGGTCTCGGTGTTGCGCTGGATGATGCGCACCGGCACGCGCCGGGCCTTGCTATTCTCGATCTGCCAGACATAAGCGCCGTCCGTCCCCCACAGGATCGCCAGCGGGCTGACGGCGGGATAGGTATCGCCGGGGAATTTCATGGTGATGCCGAACGACATGCCGGCGCGCAGCGAATCGGCGGGATTGGCGATCTTGGCCTTGACCAGAAGCGTGCGGCTTTTCTCGTCGATGTGGTTGTCGATGGCCGAAATGGTGCCGGTATAGGCATTGCTCGGATTGGCGATCGGCGTCGCGGTCAATTGCGCGCCGACCCTGACGGCGGCGGCAAAGCGCTCGGGCACCTGGAAATCGACCAGGATCGAGGTGCGGTCGTCGAGCGTGGCGATCGTGGACTGATTGGTCACATAGTTGCCGGCCGAGATCGGCAGGATGCCGACCGTGCCCGATATCGGCGCCAGGATCGAACGGCGCTGCAAGGCAAGTTCGGCATCCCTCAGCGCCAGTTGCGCGCCCGCCAGCACCACTTCCGCATCGGCTACCGCGACCGGCGTCGCGGCATTGGACGCGCGCAGCGACTTGACCCGGTCGAGCTTGGACTGCGCATCCTGCAAGGCGAGCTTGGCCCGGTCCTGCGCGATGATCTCGGTTTCGGAATCGAGCGTCGCGATGATCTGTCCCTCGTCGACATGGCTGCCGGATTCGACCAGCAGTTCGGCAAGACGGCCGGAGCTGTAGGGATTGACGGTCACCGAAGCGTTGGCGCGGCCGGTGCCGATCGCCTGCAGGCGGTCGTTGATGGTGGCGGTGCCGGCCGGTGTGGCGACGATGGTCGCAACCTGGCTTGAGCGGTCGCGGCCGGCCTGCGCGGCGCCGGCCGCCTTGTCTCCAGTCGCTGGCGGCGTCGCGGCGACGGCCCAGTCGAGACCCCAGCGTGCGAGCACTTCGGGCGCTCCGGGATAGAAGCGCGCCCAGGCGAACGCGGCTGCCGCCACGATGACAAGCGCAAAAACGATTTGTTTCCAGGTCCGCATCGACACTCCGGCTATTGCATCGTCAGCCCATTCGCGATGGAGCGGCACGGCGACGATGTGGGCTGGCGGCGAAGTCCAGCTACGCCCCGATATCAGCGGTTTATGGCAATTATCACGCGATCGTGCACATTAAATCTCGGTAACGTGAAGTCGCGAGGCCCTGTCGGGGCGGACCTGGTTGTCGCGGAAAGACCTGCTAACGCAGGCCTTCCATCTCGCGGATGCGGCGGGCGCCGTTGGCGTCGAGCTGCCTGGTGACGGCGCCGATCAGCGTTTCGGCGACGACAAAAAGCGCGGCCGAGGAATCCCATGCGGACGGCACGGCCGTGCGTCCGGCGATGACATGGCGGGCAAATCTTGCGATCGGCGACAGCCATTGGTCGGTGAACAGCACGATCTGCACGCCGCGCTGATGCGCCTTCTCGGCGAAGCGCACGAGGCTGTCCTGGTAGCGCCTGATGTCGAAGATGACCAGCACGTCGCGCTTGCCCATGTCGATCAGGCGGTCGCGCCACATGCTCTCCTGTCCGGCAAGGTGGACGACATCGGGCTGGACGATGGCGAGGTGGGCCGCCATGTAGCGGGCCAGCGGGTCGGTGAAGCGGCCGCCGATCAGAAATGTCTTGCCCCGCCGCTCGGCAAGCCTGGCCGCGATGTCGGCGAGCTGCCTGTCCGACAGATGCCTGAATGTCTCGCGCATGTTGTCGAGCGTCGCCTCCAGCATCGGCGACGCTGTGCCGCCGCCGGGCGAGGGCGGATTGAGCGTGCGTATCGCCGGCGACTGCAATTGCGCCGCCAGTTCATCCTGCAGGTTCGACTGGAACTCGGGATAGTTCTGGAAGCCGAGCCGGGCGACGAAGCGCAGGATCGTCGGCGACGACACGCCGGCCGCCGCCGAGAACTCCGCGACTGTCTTCAGGCCGATCATCGGATAAGAGGCGATCAGCGTCTGGGCCGCGCGCCGCTCCCCCGCCGGCATGCTGCCGATACGGTCGGCGATCAGTTCGGCAATACTGGAAATCATCTTTTCCCCCATACACCGGCCTGGCCCATGAGATCGCATTTGACAAAGCCTGATAAACTGTATGAAATCATCCGCAGGGACGCAATGACGCAAAATACGTAACATACGATACAGCGCTCCCGGGGAACGGCAGGACTATGAAGACAGCGCGGCCCGCCAGCCTTGCATCGTCTGAAACCGTGGGGGTGACGAACCCGGACGGGCCGAGCCCCTTCGTCTTCACCTGCGACCATGCTTCCAATTTCCTGCCGGCTGAATTCGGCACGCTCGGCCTCGCGGCCGGGGATCTTTCCCGGCACATAGCCTGGGATCCGGGTGCGTTGCCGGTGGCAATGCGTATGGCGCGGGCGCTCGACGCCACGCTGGTCGAAACGCGCATTTCGCGCCTCGTCATCGACTGCAACCGCCCACTCGACGCGCCGGACCTTGTGCCGCCAGTCAGCGAGACCACGGCCATTCCCGGCAATACAGGCCTTTCCGACAAGGAGCGCGCCGCACGGGTTGCCCTGTCCTGGCAGCCCTTCCATGCCGCCATCGAGCGCCTGATCGAGGACAGGCTGGCGCGCGGGCAGGAGACCTGGCTGGTTTCCGTCCATTCCTTCACCCCGGTCTACAAGGGCCGCAACCGGCCCTGGCACATCGGCATCATTCATGATGACGACCGTCGCCTGGCGGCGCCGCTGATTGGCGCGCTCGGGCGTCTTGCCGGCGTCACCGTCGGTGTCAACGAACCTTATTCGCCTGCCGACCGCGTCTATTTCACGCTGGAACGGCATGCGCGCTCGCGCGGGCTGCCCTGCGCGATGATCGAAATCCGCAATGACGAAATCTCCGGCGAGACCGGGCAGCGGAAATGGGCGGATCTGCTCACAGGCATCTTTTCGAATCTGGAGCCCGAGGAGGCCAGGGGCTCCCGACAAAGCGCAATGGGAAAGTCAGTACAATCGGCCAGCTAAGAACCAACAGGGGACTTCAACATGGCAACCACACCGGGCTATTCCGACGTTGACAAGGCGGAGGATGTAAAACACCTCCACAGCATGGGCTATGCCCAGGAATTGGAGCGGCGCCTCAGCCGCTTCTCGAATTTCGCGGTTTCCTTCTCGATCATCTGCATCCTGTCGGGCGGCATCAATTCGCTGGCGCAGGGCACGTCGGGCGCCGGCGGCATCGGCGTCGGCATCGGCTGGCTGGTCGGCTGTTTCGTCTCGCTGACCTTCGCTGTCGCCATGTCGCAGATCAGTTCGGCCTATCCGACCGCCGGCGGCCTCTACCACTGGGGTTCGATCCTCGGCAATCGCGGCACCGGCTGGGTGACGGCGTGGCTCAACCTGCTCGGCCTGATCACCGTGCTCGGCGCCATCAATGTCGGCACCTGGACATTCTTCATCGGCGCTTTCGGGCCGGCACTCGGGATCGACGGCTCGCTGACCAACCAGATGATCTTCCTGGTCGTCATCACCGGCGCCCAGGCACTGATCAACCATCTCGGCATCAAGCTGACCGCGAAGCTCACCGACTTTTCGGGCTATCTGATCTTCTTCGGCTCGATCCTCATCGCGGTGGTGTGCCTGGCCTTTGCCCAGACCTGGGATTTTGGCCGTCTCTTCACCTTCCACAACTACTCGGGTGACGCCGGCGGCGGTGTCTGGCCCCAGGTCTCGAACGCATGGGTGTTCGCCCTCGGCCTGCTGCTGCCGATCTACACCATCACCGGCTACGACGCTTCGGCGCACACTTCCGAGGAAACCATCAAGGCGGCGTCTTCCGTGCCGCGCGCCATGGTGATGTCGGTCGTGTGGTCGGCGCTGTTCGGCTACCTGTTCCTGGCCGCCTTCGTGCTGATGATCCCGAACATGGACGATGCCGCCAAGCAGGGCTGGAATGTGTTTTTCTGGGCCTTTGACCAGCGCGTTCCTTCCGGTCTCAAGGAGTTCGTCTACCTTGTGGTCTTCGTGGCGCAGCTTCTGTGCGGTCTCGCGACCGTCACGTCGGCTTCGCGCATGATCTTCGCCTTCTCGCGTGATGGCGGCCTGCCGGGTTCGTCGGCGCTGGCCAAGGTCAGCCCGACCTATCGCACGCCGGTGGCCGCGATCTGGACGGCGGCGATCCTGTCGGTGCTGTTCGTCTGGGGCTCGTCGGTCGTGTCGGTCGCCGGTACTTCGGCCTACACCATCGTGGTGTCCTGCACCGTCATCTTCCTGTTCCTGTCGTTCACCGTGCCGATCGTGCTCGGCATGATGGCCTGGGGAACGCCGAAGTGGGACAAGATGGGCCCATGGAACATGGGGCGCGGCGTGTTCATGCTGTTCGCGTTCCTGTCGATCGTGTCGATGATCCTCATCTTCGTCATCGGCATCCAGCCGCCAAACGACTGGGCGCTCTACATCACCGTCGGCTTCTTCATCCTGACGGCGATCGTCTGGTTCGCCTTCGAGCGCAACCGCTTCCAGGGGCCGCCGCTGGGCGACATCATCGCGGCCCGTCAGGCGGCGATCAAGGCGGCCGAACAGGCGGTCGGCGAGACCGGCGGACACTGATACGCATCGTCAAGGCCATGGCCGGCATAGCGCCGGCCATGGTTTCGTTTCTCCCTTTCAACGACCAAGCATTGGAGCGCCAAAGGAATGGCCGGAAATTTCTCGTTCGATCAGTTGAAGAAAGCGGTCTCCAATGGCGAGATCGACACGGTTCTGGCCTGCATCGTCGACATGCAGGGCCGGCTCGCGGGCAAGCGTTTCCTGGCGCAGTATTTCGTCGATTCCGCGCATGACGAAACGCATGGCTGCAACTATCTGCTGGCCGCCGACATCGATATGGAGCCGGTGCCGGGTTACAAGGCGGCAAGCTGGTCGAAGGGCTACGGCGATTTCGTCATGAAGCCCGACCTTGCCACGCTGCGACGCATCCCTTGGCTGGAGAAGACCGCGCTGGTCATCTGCGACGTACTCGACCACCACACCCATGACGACCTGCCGCATTCGCCGCGCGCGATGCTCAAGAGGCAGGTCAAGCGGCTCACGGAACGCGGCTATATCGGCTATTTCGCCTCCGAGCTCGAATTCTACCTGTTCAACGAGACCTACGATTCCGCCCGCAAGAAGCACTGGCAGGGCCTCGAGACGGCTTCGCCCTATATCGGTGACTACCAGATCGGCATCACCACCAAGGAAGAAGGCGTCATGCGCCGGCTTCGCAACGAGATGGAAGCCGCCGGCATCCCGATCGAGAATTCGAAGGGCGAATGGGGCCCGGGCCAGGAAGAGATCAATGTGCGCTATGCCGAGGCGCTCGACATGGCCGACCGCCATGTCATCCTCAAGAACGGCGCCAAGGAAATCGCGGAGTCCGAAGGCAAGGCGATCTCCTTCATGTCAAAGTACAATTACGGGTTGGCCGGCAATTCCAGCCACATCCACAATTCGCTGTGGAGCGCCGACGGCAAGACGCCGCTGTTCTTCGACAAGAAGGCCGAGTGGACACTCTCGACCCTTGGCCAGCAATGGGCGGCCGGGCAGTTGAAATACGCCAAGGAATTCACCTGGTTCCTGGCGCCCTACATCAACTCCTACAAGCGTTTCCAGGCCGGCACTTTCGCGCCGACCAAGATCATGTGGAGCGAGGACAACCGCACCGCCGGCTTCCGCCTGTGCGGCGAGGGCACCAAGGGCATCCGCATGGAATGCCGCATCGGCGGCGCCGACCTCAATCCGTATCTGGCTTTCGCGGCGCTGATCGCGGCCGGCCTTGCCGGCATCGACGAGAAGCTGGAATTGCAGAAGCCTTTCGTCGGCGATGCCTACCAGGCTTCACGCCTGCCGGAGATCCCGAAGACGCTGCGCGACGCGACGGAGACGCTGGCAAGGTCGAAGATGCTGAAGCAGGCGCTCGGCGAGGATGTGCTGGAGCACTATGTCCACACGGCGAAATGGGAGCAGTTCGAATACGACCGCCGTATTACGGACTGGGAACTGCACAGAGGGTTCGAGCGGTACTAGTCTGTCTGCCGCTTTGAGCGGCACGCTCCCTACCGGTCCCGGCAAGGGGCCGCTATAGGAGCGCAGGGCTGTAACATTCTCCCCGCGAGGAGAATGTTGCCCGCCGGGGCGACCCGGCCATGTGATTTTTGTTTCAGAATGCGAGGACTTGCAAAATGGCCGAAACGGTCAAACTCATCACCCCCATCGACGGATCGGTCTATGCGGAGCGGCCTGTCGCAACTGACCAGGCGATCAATGCCGCGGTCGAGCGCGCCAGGGCGGCGCAAGAGAAATGGGCTCAGGTGCCGATCGCCGAGCGCGGCAAATACATGCTTGCGATGCTCGAGGCGCTGGTCGCCATGACTGACGAGATCGTGCCGGAGATCGCCTGGCAGATGGGGCGTCCGGTGCGCTATGGCGGCGAGTTCGGCGGCGTCAAGGAACGCACCAACTACATGGTCGAGATCGCCGAGCAGGCGCTGAGATCCGTGCCGGCGTCCAACCCGAAGGATGGCTTCCGCCGGTATGTGAAGAAGGATCCGCTGGGCGTGGTGATGGTGATAGCGCCATGGAACTATCCCTATCTGACCGCCGTCAACACCATCGTGCCTGCGCTGATGGCCGGCAACACCGTGATCCTCAAGCATGCGGCGCAGACGCTGCTGGTGGGCGAGCGCTTCGCCCAGGCGTTCGAAAAGGCCGGGCTGCCCAAGGGTGTTTTCCAGAATGTGGTCCTCAACCATGCCCAGACCGAGAAACTCCTCGGCTCCGGCAAGATCGACCACGTCAATTTCACTGGTTCAGTCGGCGGCGGCCGCGCCATCGAGAAGGCGGCGGCCGGCACCTTCATGTCGCTTGGGCTCGAACTTGGCGGCAAGGACCCGGCCTATGTGCTTCCGGACGCCAAGATGGATCATGCCGTCGCCAATCTGGTGGACGGCGCCTTCTTCAATTCCGGCCAGTGCTGCTGCGGCATCGAGCGCGTCTATGTGCACGAGAAGGTCTATGACGAGTTCGTGGAAGGCTTTATCGCCGAGACTAGGAATTATGTCGTCGGCAATCCGTTGGAGCAGGCGACGACCATGGGGCCGATGGCGCAGGCGCGTTTCGCTGACCTGATCCGCGAGCAGAAGGCGGAGGCGCTGCGCAAGGGCGCCAAGGCCCACATCAACATGAAGGTGGCTAATGACAAGGCCGGCTCGCCCTATCTGGCGCCGGAAGTGCTCACCGGGGTCGACCACCAGATGAGCGTCATGCGCGAGGAAAGCTTCGGCCCGATCGTCGGCATCATGAAGGTGCGCAACGACGAAGAGGCGATCGCGCTGATGAATGACAGCCCCTACGGCCTGACCGCCTCGATCTGGACCCGCGACACCGAGCACGCCATCGCCATCGGCGACCGCGTCGAGACCGGCACGGTGTTCATGAACCGCTGCGATTACCTCGACCCGGCGCTGGTGTGGACCGGCGTCAAGGACACCGGCAAGGGCGCAGCGCTGTCGGCCATCGGCTACGACAATCTGACCCGGCCGAAATCCTTCCACCTGCGCGAAGCCATCTGATTTCTGGAAAGACAAGCCATGTCCAAGCTCATCTCGAAATGGAACTACCCCACCACTGTCCGCTTCGGCGCGGGCCGCATCACGGAATTGCCTGATGTGCTGGCGGCGACCGGCATCAAGCGGCCGCTCTTCGTCACCGATCCGGGCCTGGCCAAGCTACCCGTCGTGGCCTCGACGCTGAAGATCCTCGACGACGCCAAGATTCCCTATGGCGTCTTCTCGGAAGTGAGGCCGAACCCGGTCGAGTCGAACCTGACCGCCGGCATCGCCGTGTTCAAGAAGGGCAAGCATGACGGCGTCATCGCCTTCGGCGGCGGCTCCGCGCTCGACCTCGGCAAGCTGATCGCCTTCCAGGCCGGGCAGACGCGGCCGGTTTGGGATTTCGAGGATGTCGGCGACTGGTGGACGCGCGCCAATTCGGACGCGATCGCGCCGATCATCGCGGTGCCGACCACTGCCGGCACCGGATCGGAAGTCGGCCGCGCCGGCGTCATCACCAACGAGGAAACCCACACCAAGAAGGTCATCTTCCATCCGAAGCTCCTGCCGGCGATCGTGATCGCCGATCCGGAGCTGTCGGTCGGCATGCCGGGCTTCATCACGGCCGGCACCGGCATGGACGCGCTCGCGCATTGCCTGGAGGCCTATTGCGCGCCGGGTTACCATCCGATGGCCGACGGCATTGCGGTTGAAGGCGTCAGGCTGGTGTTTGAGAACCTGCCGAAGGCGTTCGCCAACGGCAAGGATCTCGTCGCGCGCGCCCATATGATGAGCGCAGCGGCCATGGGCGCCACGGCCTTCCAGAAGGGGCTCGGCGCCATCCACTCGCTGTCGCATCCGATCGGCGCCCTCTACGACACCCACCACGGCATGACCAATGCGGTCTTCATGCCCTATGTGCTGGCCTTCAACCGTGACTCCATCGAGGAGCGCATTGCCCGGCTCGCCGCCTATTGCGGCATCAAGGGCGGCTTCGACGGCTTTGCCAAGGCCATCATCAAGCTGCGCAAGGAATTGAAGGTGCCGCACGCGCTTCCGGGCCTGATCAAGGGGCTCGACATGGACAAGAAGCGCAAGGCGCTGATCGCCGACATGGCCGTGGTCGATCCGACCGCCGGGGGCAATCCGGTCAAGCTGACCAAGAAGGCGGCGCTGACCTTGCTTGAAAACGCCATCGCCGGCACCGTCTGAGGCGTTTTTCGCGCATCGAGTTGATCTGAAAATGGGGCAGGGAAACCAGGGGAGGCGATGAAGGGCAAGGCAGAAACTCATTAGCCGGAAAAAGATTCGCCGGCCAATTGCTACATCAGGTTAAAAAGAGTTTACTTTTTCGCACTGCGGGCTGCCGGTTTCACAAAGCTTTCATCTGGCTGTCACATGAAAACGATACCGGATCGCAGGCGTCCAACGGCGTCAGTTCAACGGAGAGAACACATGTTCAAATTCACGGGGAAAGTGCTTTCCCTTTCGGCCGCGACCCTCATGGTGTCGTCGATGATTTCGTCCGCGGCTTCGCTGGATGATCTCGTCAAGGCCGCGAAGGCGGAAGGCCAGCTCACCACGATCGCCTTGCCGCATGACTGGTGCGGTTACGGCGACGTCATCGCCGGCTTCAAGGCGAAGTATCCGGAAATCACCATCAACGAACTCAACCCGGACGCCGGCTCGGGCGACGAGGTCGAGGCGATCAAGGCCAACAAGGACAACAAGGGCCCGCAGGCTCCCGACGTCATCGACGTCGGCCTGTCCTTCGGTCCGACCGCCAAGGCCGACGGCCTGCTGATGCCCTACAAGGTGTCGACCTGGGACTCCATCCCGGACAGCGCCAAGGATGCCGACGGTGCCTGGTACGGCGACTATTACGGCGTGCTGTCGTTCATGGTGAACAAGGACCTGGTCAAGGAATCGCCGAAGGACTGGGCTGATCTCCTGAAGCCGGAATTCGCCAACTCGGTCGCACTCGCCGGTGACCCGCGCGCTTCGAACCAGGCCATCCAGGCGGTCTACGCCGCCGGCCTTTCGACGGGCGCCGCCGCTGGCGAAGCCGCCGGCACCGCTGGCCTCGACTTCTTCAAGAAGCTCAATGCCGCCGGCAATTTCGTTCCGGTCGTCGGCAAGCCTGCCACGCTCGCCCAGGGCCAGACCCCGATCCTGATCAACTGGGACTACAACGCGCTCGCCGGTCGCGACACGCTGAAGGGCAACCCGCCCGTCGACGTCGTCGTGCCGAAGACCGGCGTTGTCGCCGGTGTCTACGTGCAGGCGATCAGCGCCTACGCGCCGCATCCGAACGCCGCCAAGCTCTGGATGGAATACCTCTATTCCGACGAAGGCCAGATCGGCTGGCTGAAGGGCTATTGCCACCCGATCCGCTTCAACGATCTCGCCAAGAACGGCAAGATCCCGGCGGACGTGCTGGCCAAGCTGCCGCCGGCAGAATCCTATGCCTCGGCCGCTTTCCCGACGCTCGACGAGCAGGGCAAGGCCAAGGAAGCCATCAGCAAGAACTGGGACGCCGTTGTCGGCGCCAACGTCAAGTAAGACTTGAAATCCACCGGGCGGCCGCGAGGCCGCCCGGCTTTCCCTCGAAGACGGTAGCCGGCGCATGACCGATCTCTCGCTTTCAAATCAGGCACTTGCCACCAGACCCGCGCCGCCCAACGAGGCGACAGCGTTCCGTTTGCCGACGCAATGGATCGGCGTGGCGCCTTTCTTCATCTTCGCCCTGATGTTCCTGATCCTGCCCACGCTCTATCTCGTCGTGGGCGCGTTTCAGCGTGGCGACGGCTCATTCACGCTGGATAATATCCTGCAGCTGGTCAGCGATCCTTCGATCAGCAGCTCCTACTGGGTCTCGATCAAGATCAGTTTCTGGTCGGCCATCATCGGCGCCTTCGCCGGTCTCGCCATCGCCATCGCGATCGTACGCGGCGGCCTGCCAGGCTGGACGCGCTCCGCCACGCTCACCTTTTCCGGCGTCGCCTCGAATTTCGCGGGCCTGCCGCTGGCTTTCGCCTTCCTGGCCACACTCGGCCGCGTCGGCATCGTCACCACGCTGCTGCGTGACGTCCTCAACATCAACATCTACGCGATGGGATTCAACTTCCTGACCACGTCGGGCCTGATCGCGGTCTACCTGTTCTTCCAGATTCCGCTGATGGTGGTCATCATCGTGCCGGCCATAGACGGCTTGAAGAAGGAATGGGGCGAGGCAGCGGCCACGCTGGGCGCCACGCAGTCGCAGTATTGGCGCATGGTGGTCATACCCGTGATATGGCCGAGCTTCCTCGGCACCGTCATCCTGCTATTCGCCAATGCCTTCGGCGCCATCGCGACCGCCTATGCCTTCGCCGGGCCGGCACTCAACATCGTTCCCATCAAGCTCTACTCGCAGATCAATGGCGACGTCCTGCACAACCCGCAGCTCGGCTATGCCATCGCCTTCGGCATGATCGTCATTACCGGTTTGGCCAACGTCTTCTACATCTGGTTCCGGACTCGCTCCGAGAGGTGGCTCAAATGAAGTCGGGCAAATTCTGGGCCTGGGTCGTCTTCATCGTCGGCGCGGCCTACTTCTTCATTCCGCTCATGGCGACCGTTGAGTTCTCGCTGCGCATGCGCCGCGGCGTCCACTCTTTCGACGCCTACCAGATCGTGCTGGGCGACGCGCGCTTCCAGTCGACCTTCCTGTATTCGGTGATCGCCGCCATCTTCACCATCGTGCTTGGCGTGCTGATCGTCGTGCCGGCGGCCTACTGGATCCGGCTGCGCCTGCCGCAGCTCAGGCCGATCGTCGAGTTCATCACCCTTCTGCCGCTGGTCATTCCGGCGATCGTCATCGTCTTCGGCTATATCAGAATGTACGGTTCGAACTCGCCATTGCCGTTCCTGGGCAGCAATATGGGCGCCAACGCCTTGCTGGTCATCGGCTATGCGACGCTGTCGCTGCCTTACATGTACCGTGCCGTCGATACGGGGCTGCGCACCATCGATGTGCGCACGCTGACGGAAGCAGCGCAGATCCTCGGCGCCGGCTGGAGCACCATCATCGGCCGCGTCATCCTTCCCAACGTGCTGATCGCGGTTCTGTCGGGCGCCTTCCTGACCTTCGCCATCGTCATCGGCGAGTTCACCATGGCCAGCCTGCTCAACCGCCCGGCCTTCGGTCCATATTTGCAGAACATAGGCGCCAACCGCGCCTATGAGCCGGCAGCCCTTGCCATCATCGCCTTCGCCATCACCTGGGGCTGCATGTCACTGATCCAGATCCTGTCCCGTTTCGCGCCGAAATCCGCGAACCGCCCGAATTAAGCTGAGAGAAAAGCCATGGCCGAGCCATTCCTGTCGATCCAGCATGTGAGAAAGTCCTACGGCTCCAACACCGTGGTGCAGGATTTCAGTCTCGACGTCGAGCCGGGCGAATTCGTCTCGTTCCTGGGACCATCGGGCTGCGGCAAGACCACGGTGCTGCGCATGGTGGCGGGCTTCGAGGAGCCGTCGGCGGGAAAGATCGTCGTCGCCGGCAAGGACATCACGCGGCTGAAGCCCAACCAGCGCAATGTCGGCATGGTGTTCCAGGCCTACGCGCTGTTCCCCAACCTCACCGTGGCGCAGAATATCGCCTTCGGCCTGAAAGTGGCCGGCATGCCCAAGGCCGATGCCGACAAGCGCGTCGCCGAGATGCTCGAGATGATCAAGCTGCCGCAAATGGCCGACCGCTATCCCTACCAATTGTCGGGCGGCCAGCAGCAGCGCATCGCTCTGGCGCGGGCCATCGCGCCGAAGCCGAAGCTGCTTTTGCTCGACGAGCCGCTGTCGGCGCTGGACGCCAAGGTGCGCGTGTCGTTGCGCGAGGAAATCCGCTCGATCCAGAAGAAGCTCGGCATCACCACCATCTTCGTCACGCATGACCAGGAGGAAGCGCTGTCGATCTCCGACCGTATCGCCGTCATGTATGGCGGCAAGGCCGAGCAGGTGGCCACCCCGTTCGAAATCTACAACCGGCCGGCGACCAAGTTTGTCGCCAACTTCGTCGGCACGCTCAACGTGCTCGAAGGCAAGGTCACCGACGCGGCGTCGGGCAAGGTGCAGGTCAACACGCAGGAAGTCTCGCTCAAGGGCAAGCTCAACGGGTCGAAGTCCGGCGACACGCTGTCGCTGGCGCTGCGGCCGGAGGCGATCTCGCTCGACCGCCAGCCCGGCCACGACACCAGCCTGTCGGGTGAAATCGCCGAAGTGCATTTCCTCGGCTCGGTCATCCGGGTACGCGTCGGCATCGGCGGCAACACCGTGTCGCTCGACACGTTCAACAACTCGGCCACGCCGCCGCCCGTCGTCGGCGAAAAGGCCGATATTTCGTTCTCGTCGGGCGATATGCTGGTTCTGCATTGAGGCAGGGCTCGGCGCAGCGCCAGCAGGTGTGATCAACGGTTAACCGTCCTTCAAGGGGCGGCGAGGGTTTTGGCGATCAACCTGATTGAAACATGTAAATTGGAACAACGTTTGGTGGTGTTTAAAACGTGGGGTCGACTGCGGGTTCGCCATCGATTATTTGGTAGAATGCAAGAGGCGATAGTTGGTTAAAGCCTCGGATGAGCAACCATGCAGCCGCTATCGATATTCATTGCTCCTCGGGACGGCCGATATAAATCAATCTCGACGGTTCAATGGCTTGATATTCCCGGTTTAGCAATTCTCACGGGAAGAAATGGTTCTGGGAAAACGCAGTTTCTTGAAGTACTAGCTTATCATTTTAGTGGTGCCATTCCGCCTGAAGGCCCTCTGCCGGTCGATGTGAAGATTGTCGGGGCTACGTATGAGGCGCACGATATCGGATACATAACTGCGGAGGGTAGGTTTTCTGGAAGAAGTGAGGCATCACTTGCTTCAATTACGAACGTCAGACAGAATCTGGTGAGCATGGGCTTAAATGTTCATCAATATAGAGGGGACATAACAAGTACCATTCGGGCCAAGCGTAACCATTTTCGATTTGTTCGGAATGAGCGTCCAGAATCAGCAAAATCTACTGACCCTTTGGATGATTTTTACTATGCAATAGACGATTTGGATGTTACAGATGGCCTAATTCACCTTTTTGTTGCACATCGCTACAAACTCTTGCAGGCACTGGAGCGCGGAACGCCTGACCACGATATGGCCGGAAAGCCAATCGGTCCAGCGCCTTGGGATGTTGTCAACGAATCCTTGAAGGTTGCAGGATTCCCTTACGAGGTTATCTCGCCGATAGGGACGGACCTACTTGCCGTCTACCGTCTGCGCCTGAGAGATCGTGAAACGTCCAACGAAATCGCAGCCTTTGACTTACCGTCGGGGGAAAAAGTGCTGCTGCAACTTGTGCTTTGGCTTTTCAGCGCGTCGAAGGAAGGCGTTTTCCCAAAGCTGCTACTTCTTGACGAACCGGACGCACATCTTCATCCGTCAATGACGACACAATTTCTGGACGTAATCTCAGAAGTTTTAGTTGGCCGATACGGAGTACGAGTGATCCTGACGACGCATTCACCTTCGACAGTGGCGCTCGCACCGGACGGATCTCTTTTCCAGATCGAAAGAGGTCGAGCAACCATAAGTGAAGCATCCTCTCGTGCCGACATCATCTCGATCCTTACGGCGGGCCTCGTAACGGTATCCAGAACCACGAAGTTCTGCTTTGTTGAAGATGAGGCTGACGTTGAATTCTATTCGACTGTCCGTGATATCCTGTCAGATAGTGGTCCAAGCAAAGATCCCATGGCGTTGGCGCTCACGCCTTCAATTGCGTTCTTGCCTGCTTCGATAGGGTCAGGCACTCAGAAGATAGCAGGGGGGCGAAGTGTTGTCGGCAAATGGGTGGAGAAGTTGAACGCCGACCCCCTTGATCGCATGTTTTTTGGGATTGTTGACCGAGATTATGCGAACCACGGATCTGCGAGAATACACGTCCTTGGCCGACATAGTTTTGAGAACTACCTGCTTGATCCAATCGTTGTCTTCTCGTTGCTTCTA
Organism: Mesorhizobium comanense; assembly: GCF_005503535.1. Taxonomy (GTDB): domain Bacteria; phylum Pseudomonadota; class Alphaproteobacteria; order Rhizobiales; family Rhizobiaceae; genus Mesorhizobium; species Mesorhizobium comanense. Next base: position 192,847 of record NZ_SCNN01000012.1, read on the forward strand.
GAGGATGGGATCGCGCCACCCGTGTCAGGATTGGCGATCAGTCAAGGCGATGAGCATTTGCTAAGGCTCAGAGACCAAAGTGACCTTCAGGCGATAGCAAATGCAGTTTGCGCTGCGATGAAGATGATTGACGTAAACCTGTCCGTTGCCACCTCAAAGATGGTTGTCTTTACTCGTGGGCCGGCGGTTGTAGTGCCAGAGTGGGTAATCGACCATCGTGGGCACGACTTGTTGCCGATTGCGCAGCGAGCATTTGGAAGGACAATCACACCACCGCGGTTGCTGAAGGCCCTTAGGCGGTGCCGCCTAATCCCTCAGGAACTGGCAGCGATACTCACATACATTCAAGCGGCCTGAAGCCTTTCAGACGACGGTGCCACCGCTCAAGCTCAGCCGATTGACGGCTGCGATATTCTGGAAGATGGGGGTCAGTGGAGAAAGTGCATTTTCTCAACAAGTGATTGGCCGCGCACACGATCCGCTTCTCGCGAGGCGTATAGAGATGTGTAGCCAGAGGGCTTGAGTTTGATGGCTAATCCACCGCATCCTGCGCGCAAGCCCGCGCTGGCAATCCTGTCCCTACGGATGTAGAAGCTCATGGCTCTTTTCGAACTGACCCTCGTCCTGCTGCTGACCGCTGTCGCGCTGACGGCGCTGTCGCGGCGGCTGGAGATTCCCTATCCGTCGCTGCTGGCATTGGCGGGGGTCGCGATCGCCTTCGTCCCCGGCGCGCCGACGATCGAGATCGACCCGGAACTGGCGCTCGCTCTGTTCATAGCGCCGGTGCTGCTCGATGCGGCCTATGACACGTCGCTGCGCGACCTGAAGCGCTATCGGCTGTCGCTGCTGCTGCTGGCGCTTGGCGCCGTCGTGTTCACCACCGTGGTCGTTGCCTTCGTGGGCTGGAAGATGGCCGGCCTGCCGATCGCGGCGGCGATCGCGCTCGGCGCGATCGTCGCCCCGCCGGACGCCGTAGCGGCAAGTGCGGTGCTGAGCCAGTTCAAGGTGCCGCATCGCCTTACCGCCATCCTGCAGGGCGAAAGCCTGCTCAACGATGCAACGGCGCTGCTGATCTACCGGCTGGCGGTTTCGGCGGCGCTCGGCTCGATCATGCTGAGCAATGCCATCCCGGTTATCCTGCTGTCGACGATCGGCAGCGTGGTCGCCGGCTATCTTTTCGGCCGACTGTCGCTGCTGACGCTGACACGCATCGAAGACGCGGCAAGCAGCACGGTGGTTCAGTTTGCCGGGACTTTCGCCGTCTGGATCACCGCCGACAAACTGGGTCTTTCAGCCATCATCACCATCGTCGTCTATGCCATCACAATTGCACGCAGGGCGCCGCGGCGCATGTCGGCGCGGCGGCGCGTCAGCACCTATTCGGTCTGGGAATCGGCCGTCTTCGTGCTCAACGTGCTGGCTTTCGTGCTGATGGGCCTGCAGGCACGCTCGATCGTCAGCCGGCTCTCCGGCGATGGGCAAGGCGAGGCCTTTCTCTTCGCCGCGACGGTGCTCGTTCTCGTCATCGTGGCGCGCCTCGTCTGGGTGGGCGGTTACGTAGCGATCATGCGATGGTTCGCCCGCCCGGACGAGCAGGGCCGCCTGGTCGATGCTCCCACATTCCGTGGCGCCGTGCTGGTCGGCTGGTGCGGCATGCGCGGGCTGGTGACGCTGGTGGTGGCGATTGCCCTGCCTGCCGGCTTTCCCGGCCGCGATCCGATCGTGCTCGCCGCCTTCGCCGTGGTCCTTGGAACGCTCGTGCTGCAAGGCATGACCCTGAAGCCGCTGCTGCGGATCCTCAATTTCGAGCCCGACACGACGGTCGACCGCGAGGTGGCCCAGGCTCGGGTCGCCGTCATGCAGGCCGCGCTCGACGTCCTGAGCCGCAAGACATCGGCGGCGGCCGCAGTGGTGCGCGAGCAATACGAGGCCCAGCGCCTCATCGCGGAGAATCCTGAGGATGCGCAGGCGGCGACCGAATACGACCGGCTGCGGCTCTACGCGATCAACCGCCAGCGCGACACGCTCGAGGAATTGCGCCGCAACGGCACGATCGGGGACGAGGCCTATCATCGGCTGGAGGAAGAGATCGACTGGTCGGAACTGGCAGCGTCGCCGGCGGGCCGGTTCCAGCCATTGACCACCTACTAGGGCCGGCAAGCCGCCGGATTTGGGCCGCTGCCCTTGGTGAGATTCCTCGCGCCGTTTTCCGGCGCGGGGAGGATACCGCAACGCAGCGGAATCGGTGCATGAATGCCGGCGCAGATGCAGGGGCCTCTGGCATAAGCCGCGTCGGGTTCCCTGCACATTGCAACCAATCCGCCGAACCGTTACTGCCTTCACCGAAATTGAGCCGATTAATCAATGAAGCTGGTCAGCTACAACATCCAGTACGGGTTCGGCGGCGACGGCCGATACGATCTTTCGCGCGCCGCGCGCATCGTCGCGGGCGCCGACATCATTGCGCTGCAGGAGGTCGAGCGGCACTGGCAGCGCAGCAATTTCGACGATCAGCCCGAGATCCTCTCCGGCCTGCTGCCGGACTATCACTGGGTCTACGGGCCGGCATTCGACATGGATGCCAGCGAACGCCGCGACGGGCGGGTCGTCAACCGCCGCCGTCAGTTCGGCACGATGGTGCTGTCGAAGCTGCCGATCGTCTGGTCGCGGCTGCATGCGCTGCCGATGCGCCGCACCTTGCGGCCGCTCAACACGCGCAACGCGGCGCTGGAATGCATGATCCGCACGCCGGCAGGCCCGGTGCGGATCTTGTCGCTGCATCTCGCCCATATCGCGGCCGAAGAGCGGCTGGAGCAGATCGACTACCTGCTGGCCGAACATCGCCGGGCGCCTTGCGACGGCGGTCCCTGGAGCGGCATCGACGACGAACCTTCGCGCAACTGGACAAGCGGCGAAGCCGAGCCGGAAAATCCGCTGGCGGCGATCTGGATGGGCGATTTCAACATGGAACCGGGCAGCGCCGAATACCGCCGCATCGTCGGCAACACGCCCTATCATCGCGGTGCCGCCTATCTCGACGGTTTCGTCGATGCCGCCGCCATGGCCAGCGAACCGGCGGACGATTTCCACACGCATGAGAAGATCATCCACGGCAGGCTGGCAAAACGCCGGCTCGACCATTGCTTCATCGGCGGCATGTTTGCCGGGCGGGTGCGCTCGGTCCGTTCAGACATAGGCGAAGTGGCGTCCGATCACTTCCCGGTGCGCGTCGACATCGATCTCGAAACGCCCCTTGGCGCGGGAGGTCGATAGGCCTGAAATGACGCTTTTCGTCTTCTTCGCGGTGCTTGCCGCTGCTGCCATGCACGCGATCTGGAACGCGCTGGTCAAGGTTCATCTCGACCGCTTCCTGTCGATCACGCTGATGACGCTGGGCATGGGATTTGCCGCTTTGTTCGCGCTGCCATTCGTAGAGGTGCCGAAGGCGGAAGTCTGGCCCTACATCATCGCCTCCGTCATTTTCCACATGGGCTACCGCACCTTCCTGATCGGCGCCTATCAGGCCGGGGACTTTGCCCAGACCTATCCGCTGGCGCGTGGCACGGCGCCCTTGCTTGCCGCGATCGGCGGCATGTTCGTGGTTTCCGAAGTGCCCGCGCCGCTTGCCATTGTCGGCATCCTGCTTCTGTCGGCCGGCACGCTGGTGATGTCGTTTCGCGGCGGCGCGCATCTGGAGAAACTGAACCTGCGTGCGGTCGGCTTTGCCTTCGGCACCTCGGTCTTCATCGCCAGTTACACGCTTTCGGATGGCAGCGGCGCGCGGCTGGCGGCCACCGCGCAAAGCTATGCCGCCTGGCTGTTCGTCTGCGACGCCCTGGGGGCCTTGGTGCTGTGCCTCATCTTCCGCGGGCCCAAGGCGCTGCCCGTTCTGGCGCGCGACTGGAAGACCGGGCTGTTCACCGGCGTGCTCAGCGGCGCGGCCTACTGGATCGTGATGTGGGCGATGACCAAGGCGCCGATCGCCTCGGTCGCCTCGCTGCGCGAGACCTCGATCCTGTTCGCGATGATGATCTCGGTCTATGCGCTCGGCGAGAAGATGACGGGCTGGCGCGGCGCGGCCGCGCTCAGCATCGTTGCCGGAGTGATTGCCCTGCGGTTGGGCTGACCTCTCAACCCAATACCGTCATCACCTGGCCACGCCGTTCCGGGCTGAAGCGGATGACGACGATGATGCAGACCGCGACCACCCCGGCGAAAAGCGCCAGCGCGTAGCCATAGCTGCCGCCGGGCGCCTCCGCGATGCCCGCTTGATAGGGTCCGCCATAGGACGCCGCCAGATTGCCGGCCTGGTAGATGAAGCCGGGCAGGGTCGCGCGCACGGCGCCTGGCGAAAGCTCGTTGAGGTGCACGGGGATGACGCCCCAGGCTCCCTGCACCGCGACCTGCATGACGAAGGCGCCGATGGCGAGCATGAAAGGCGTCGAGCTGTATGCCCAGAGCGGGATCGCCGGCAGGGCGATAATGCAGGCAAGCGTGATGGCGTTGACGCGGCCGATCTTCTCCGACAGCGCGCCGAAGGCCAGGCCGCCGACGATGGCGCCGAGATTGGCGACGATGGTGATCCAGCTCACCGTATGCGGATCGAAGCCGTGCTGCTTCTTCAGGAAGGTCGGATAGAGATCCTGCGTGCCGTGGCTGAAGAAGTTGAAGAACATCATCAGCACCACCGCATAGAGCGCAACGCCCCAGTGCTTCTGCAGCGTTTCCAGCAGTCCCGGTTTGACGGATTTCTGCGCTTCGACGAAGGCGGGCGATTCCGGAACATGCGAGCGGATGAAGAGCACGATCAGGGCCGGCACGAAGGAGAGCAGGAACATGGCGCGCCAGCCGACCGTGTAGCCGCCGATGGTCTGCTGGTAGAGCAGGCCATAAACCACGGCCGCCAGCAGGTAGCCGGCGGGATAGCCGCATTGCAGGATGCCCGAGACCATGCCGCGTGCCTGGGGCGGGATGGATTCCATGGCGAGCGAGGAGCCGAGCCCCCATTCGCCGCCCATGGCGATGCCGAACAAGGCACGCAGCGCCAGGAAGATGCCCAGATTGGGCGAGAAGGCGGCCAGGGCGCCGATCACCGAATAGCTGACGATGTTGAGCATCAGGATCGGCTTGCGCCCGTATTTGTCGGCAAGCATGCCAAAGAAGAACGCGCCGATGAAGCGGGTCGCCAAGGTCAGGAACAATGCCTTCGATACCGCGGGAACCTCGGTATGGAACTCGGCCGCAATATCAGTGAGCAGAAATGTCAGAAGGAAGAAATCAAAAGCATCGAGTGTCCAGCCCAGAAATGAGGCCAGCACGGTTTTCTTCTGCTCGGCAGTGAGATTCAAGGCGTCCTCCTTTGGTTCCCCCAAAGGAACGATATGTCGCTCTGCTGACAAAAGAGAACAGCGATCGGCCGGCCTTCGAAAGGCCGGCGGTCACTTTTTCGTAATATCGAGGTCGAAGACCATCAGTCCGTCGGTGCCGCCCTCGAGAGCGGCGACCAGCCGCGCGCCGGCACGCTGGTGCGCCTCGTGCGCCAGATAGGCATCGCGCGTGGCCGCATCGCGGAAATCGATGGTAAAGCCATCGCTGAAGCCGCGCGCGAAGGGTTCGGGGCTGGCATTGGCGCTGAAATGGACGGCGTCCATGCCGTCCACCACCTGCCGCAGCGCTTCCAGGTCGGCATGGATAGCCTTTCGTTCGCCAACGCCGACATCGTTGCGGAATTTGACGAAGACACAGTGCCTGATCATCCGTTGCTCCTGCTTGTTTTGCGCAATTTCCAGACGGAAAACCGCTCACGCTTTTCCTGAAATTGCTTTAGGCGGCCCGATTTCCAGAAAACACCGCCGGCGGCAGCGGGTCGCGGCCGAGAATGAGGTCGGCGCCCTTTTCGCCCACCATGATGGTCGGCGCATTGGTGTTGGAAGACGGGACACGCGGCATGACCGAAGCGTCGCACACGCGCAAACCCTCGATGCCGCGCAGCCTGAGGTCCGGAGAGACCACCGCCATCTCGTCATGACCCATGCGGCAGGTGCCGACGGGATGATGATCGGTCTTCGAGGTCCGGCAGGCATAGTCGATCAGCTCGTCGTCGCTGGCGAGCGAGGGGCCCGGCAGAACTTCGCGCAGAACGTAAGGGGCAAGCGCCTTCTGTCGCATGATCTCGCGGGCAAGGCGCAATCCTGTCAGCGACATGGCGCGGTCATAAGGGTCGGACCAGTAGTTCGGGTCGATCAGCGGGTGGTCGGCCGGATCGGCGCTTTTCAGGCGAACGGTGCCGCGTGATCGCGGGCGCAGGAAAGCGGAATTCAAGGTGACGCCGGGATTTTTCAGCTTCTCGACGCCGGCCTCGATGCCGGAGCCGAGGCCAAGATGGAACTGGATATCGGGCGAGGCGGCCGTCGGGTCGGCGTACCAGAAGCCGCCGGTCTCGAAGAGGCTGGAGGCCACAGGCCCCTTCTTCAGCAGCAGATATTGCAGGCCGGCCCAGGCGGTGCGGTGCAGTTTGGCGTAGTTGTCATAGGTGTGGTCGCCGGTGCATTCGGCGATGACGAAGAGGTCGAGATGGTCCTGCATGTTGGATCCGACGCCGGGCAGGTCGTGCACCGGGGTGACGCCGACCGATTTCAGGTGATCGGCTGGGCCAATGCCGGACTGCATCAAAAGCTTGGGTGAGCCGATCGCTCCGGACGACACAATGACTTCACGGTCGGCGCGCAGCACCGTCTTCTGTCCGCCGGGCTTGTCGACGATTTCGACGCCGATGGCGCGGCCTTTTTCGACGACGATGCGGGTGACCAGCACGTCGGTTCCGACGGTGAGATTCCCCCGGGCGCGGATCGGCTTGAGATAGGCGACCGAGGCGGAAGAACGCCGGGCGTCCTTCTGGGTCAGCTGGTAGTAGCCGACGCCTTCCTGCGCGGCGCCGTTGAAATCCGGGTTGAAGGGAATGCCCATCTCCTGGCCGGCGCGGAAATAGGCTTCGCAGATCGGCAGCGGCGAAATCGGGTTCGAAACGCCGAGCGGACCCTGGTCGCCATGGAAATCGTTGGCGTAGCGCTGGTTGTTCTCGGCGCGCTTGAAATAGGGCAGCACGTCGCGATAGCCCCAACCTGCAAGACCTTCCTCCTTCTCCCAGGCGTCATAGTCGCGGGCATTGCCGCGTGTGTAGATCTGGGCGTTGATGGAGGAGCCGCCGCCGACCACCTTGGCCTGGGTGTACCAGAAGACGCGGTCGTTCATGTGTCTCTGCGGCACGGTCGACCAGCCCCAGGAGGCGATGCCTTTGGTCATCTTGGCGAAGCCCGCCGGCATGTGGATATAGGGATGCCAGTCCTTGCCGCCCGCTTCCAGGAGCAAAACCGAATTGGACGGATCCTCGCTCAGCCGGTTGGCCAGAACACAGCCGGCCGGACCGGCGCCCACGATGATATAGTCGGTCATTGTCTCATCCATTCACAGCCGCGGCACCGAGAGCGCGCCGTCGACATTGATGATCGAGCCGGTCGAGAAACCGAGCTTTCCGGTGGCAAGCGTCGCCACCGCGGCGCCGATGTCGGAAGCCTCGCCCCAGCGCTTGGCCGGCACCAGCCCGTTGTCGATCAAGGCATCGTATTTTGCCGTCACGCCCGCGGTCATGTCGGTGCGGATGATGCCCGGCCGCAGTTCGAACACGCCGATACCTTCGGAAGCGAGCCGCAGCGCCAGGTTCTTCACCCACATGGAAAGCCCGGCCTTCGACATGCAGTATTCCGAACGTTCCGGCGAGGCCATTTCGGCGCTCACCGAGGTAATGGTGATGATCGACCTGATATGCCCCTCGGGCTGACGCAGCATCGCCTTGGCGACGGCCTGGCTGAGGAAAACGGTGCCGCGCAGATTGATGCCGATGGCACGGTCGAAATTGTCAGGGCGCAACTCCAGCAGGTCGCCGCGCACGACGGCGCCGACGCCGGCATTGTTGACCAGGCAGTCGATGCGGCCGAAGGCGCGTGTCGCGGCTTCAACAAGGGCTGCGTGGCCTCCGAGATCCGCAATGTCGCAACTGACATAGGCGAATTTCGCACCGCGCGTGGTGATGTTTGCCGACAGCCCATCGACCGGCGCTTCGGCCAAGTCGGCGACAAGAATGTCGAAGCCGACATCGGCCAGCGCCTCGGCGCAAGCAAGCCCGATGCCGCGCGCGCCGCCGGTGACGATTGCCGCGGGGCGGGTCATTGGAGGCTAGCCTTGCATAGGTCAGCGCCGCACCTCATCGCCCTGCCGGGCACTTCTCCCCGTATAGTGACGGGGAGAAGTGTGCTGTCGCTGCGGCTTTCGCCAATTGCCAGCGTTGCAAAATGGGCGCCGGTGTTGCGGCCATCTCTCTTCTCCCCGTTTACGGGGAGAAGGTGCCGGCAGGCGGATGAGGGGCGGCGCAGACCTCTCATGCGGCAAGCTCCATCTTGCGTATATGGTCGGCGACCCGCAACGCCTGTGCCGCGATCGACAGCGCGGGATTCACCGCCGCCGATGTCGGCAGGAAACCGCCGTCGACGACGAACAGGTTGCGGTGATCCCAGGCGCGGCAAAATGGGTCGAGCGGCGCGGTTGCCTGGTCGTTGCCCATCCGCACCGTGCCGCACTGATGAGATGGCGTGCGCTTGTCGAAGGGGCGTGACAGCACGATGGGGTAGCCGCAGGCACGCAGGTTCTCGCGCATCACCTTGGTCAGGCCTTCCAGCGACTGCATGTTGGAACGGCGCCACTGCATGACGATATCCTTGCCGTCGACCATGATGCGGCTTTCGGGGTCGGGCAGGTCCTCGCACATCAGGTACCAGTCGACGGCGTGGCGGGCCATGTAGTCGAGCGCGAATTTCGGCACCGTCTTCACATTTGCCTTCAGCATGTTGCCGTCGATCTTGCCGAGAAGCTGCACGTTCCCCAGAGGTTTGCCGCCCTTGCCATCAGACAAATAGTAGTCGTTGAGCATCAGTGTCTTCTGGTAGACGCTGTCGTTACGCCGGCGCGGATCGATGGCCAGCATGGCGCTCGAATTGTGGTTCATGAAGTTGCGGCCGACCTGGTCGGAGCGGTTGGCCAAGCCCTTGCCGCCCCTGCCGTTGGCAGGCGAGGGGGAGCGCAGCAGGATGACCGCCGAATTGACCGCGCCAGCCGACAGGATCACCAGCTTCGGCATGACTTTCCTGAGTTCGCCCTTCTGGCGATAATGGACGGCGGAGATCGTTTCACCGTCCGGTGCCGTCTCGAGATATTCGACATAGGCGCCGGTCTCGAGCCGTATGTTCCCGTCCTTGAGGGCTTCCGCCAACGGCGCGGTCTGGGCGTCCATCTTGCCCTGGCCTGTGTTGGGAAAGGCGTCCCAGCCGGTCCTGCCGTCCTTCAGCCAGGTTTCGATGTCGACGCCGAGCGGCAGCGAGGCCGGATGCAGGCCGAGCCCCTTGAGCTCGGCCCGGGCGCGCGCGATCGGCGCTTCGTCGGGAACCGGCTTGTAGGTATAGGGGATCGAGTGAAAAGGCTCGGTCGGATCCTCGCCCAGCGTGCCGCGCACGCGAAACAGCTGCTCGGCCTTCGAATACCAGGGCTCGAACTCCTCATAGGAAAACGGCCATGCGGGAGAAACGCCGCCAAAGTGTTCCATGGCGGAGAAGTCCTCCTTGCGGTAGCGGATCAGCACCGCACCGAAGAATTTGGAATTGCCGCCGACATAGTAGTAATTGCCGGGGTTGAACGAGGGGCCGCCCGCCTCGCGCCACATCTCCTTCGGCCGGTAATGCCCGTCGACGAAAATGGCGCGCGTGTCTCGCGCATGCGGCGTTGCCGGCAGCGGCTCGCCGCGCTCCAGCATCAGCACGGAGGCGCCGCTGCCGGCCAGGCCGGAGGCGATCGTGGCGCCGCCGATGCCGGAGCCGATGATGACGATATCCGGATTTGCCATGGCTATAACGGGTCATCGTTTCACCGAAACGGTGATCCGCTCCATCTCCTTGTTTCAACTCAATTTCTGGCGGAAAACCGTTCCATGCTTTCCCTGAAATTGCTTTAGAGAATACGGTTCTCGGTCGCCGGGTCGAAAAACACCGCCTTGGTCAGGTTGAAGGCCAGCGGCGTGTTGGTGCCCGGCTGAATGTTGGCGTCGGCGCGCAGCCGCGCCACCACGCCCTTGCCGCCGAGATTGGTGACGGCGAACGTATCCGAACCGGCCGGCTCCACGACCTCGATATGGCAATCGGCAGTGGCGATGTGCGAGGCGTTGCGTTCGGCTCCCTCGGGATCGGTCAGCGCTTCCGGGCGGACGCCGAAGATGACCGGCTTGCCCTTGAACGCCGACAGGCCGGCAGGGGCGTTGGCCATCGGCAACGAGATCGGCTGGCGGGCTTCGCGGTCGAGCACGACGGCCAGATCGCCGCCATTGCCGCCGATCGTTGCCGGGATCAGGTTCATCGCCGGCGAGCCCATGAAATCGGCGACGAAGACATTGGCGGGGTTGTTGTAGATTTCGGCCGGCGTGCCGAACTGCTGGACCTCGCCGTCGCGCATGACCGCGATCTTGGTCGCCAGCGTCATCGCCTCGATCTGGTCGTGGGTGACATAGACGATGGTCGTGCCCGTCGTGGCGTGCAGGCGCTTGATCTCGATGCGCATGTCGACGCGCAGCTTGGCGTCGAGGTTCGACAGCGGCTCGTCGAACAGGAACAGCTTGGGATCACGCACCAGTGCCCGGCCCATGGCGACGCGCTGGCGCTGGCCGCCCGAGAGCTGGCTCGGCTTGCGGTTCAAGAGATGGCCGATCTGCAGCACCTTGGCCACCTTGTCGATCGCCTTCTGACGTTCGTCGGCCGGCACGCCACGCATTTCCATGCCGAAAGAGATGTTTCCGGCCACGGTCATGTTCGGGTAGAGCGCGTAGCTCTGGAACACCATGGCGATGTCGCGCTTGGAGGGGTGGAGGTCATTGACGGCGCGGCCGTCGATGCGGATCTCGCCCGAGGTGATCGTCTCCAGTCCGGCAATGGTGTTGAGCAGCGTGGACTTGCCGCAGCCGGAGGGGCCGACCAGAACCAGGAAGCCGCCTTTCTCCAGTTCGAGATTGATCCCCTTGAGGATCTCGACCTGGCCGAAGCGCTTCCTCAGACCGTCAATTTCAAGAAAAGCCATCGGTTTATCCTTTGACCGCGCCCGCCATCAGGCCACGCACGAAGTAGCGGCCGGCGAGAACGTAAACGAGAAGGGTGGGAAGCGCGGCGATCATCGCCGCCGCCATGTTGACGTTGTATTCGACGACGCCGGTCGAGGTGTTGACGACGTTGTTGAGCGCCACCGTCATCGGCATGGCGTCGCCGGTGCCGGCGTAAGCCGAGGCGAACAGGAAGTCGTTCCAGATGTTGGTGAACTGGTAGATGACGGTGACGACGAAGATCGGCATCGAGTTCGGCAGCATGATGCGCCGGAAGATCTGGAAGAAGGAAGCGCCGTCGACCTGCGCTGCCTTCACCAGTTCGGTCGGGAAGGCCTCGTAGTAGTTGCGGAAGAACAGCGTGGTGAAGCCGATGCCGTAGACGACGTGCACGAACACCAGATTGACCGTCGGGTTGCCAAGGCCGAAGCTGGTGCCGACCGAGTTCTGCAACGTGACACCGAAGCGGCCCAGGCTTCCCAGGATCGTCGCCATCGGCAACAGCACCGACTGGAACGGGATGAAGCAGGCGAACAGCATCAGTCCGAACACCAGCGTGTGTCCGCGAAAGCGCCATTTGGTCAGCACATAGCCGTTGAGCGCGCCGAGCAGCGTCGAGATGATGACCGCCGGGACCACCATCTTGATGGAGTTCCAGAAATAACCCTTGATGCCGGCGCAGGTGAGGCCGACGCAGGTCTGGCCCCAGGCCTTCAGCCAGGGCTCGAAGGTCGGCGCCTTGGGCAACGAAAGCATGTTGCCGTTCTGGATCTCGTCCATGGTCTTAAACGAGGTCACCAGCATGACGAACAGCGGCATCAGGTAGAACAGCGCAAACAGCGCCAGAAGCCCGTAGATGACGATGCGGTTGACGAGCTTGACGTTGATGCCGCCGGAGTCGCGGGAAGGAGCGGGGTGGGCGGGCGTGGTGACAGCGCTCATCGCGGCTTCTCCCGCAGTTCCGAATAGAGATAGGGCACGATGATGGCGACGATGGTCATCAGCATGATCACCGCGCTTGCAGAGCCCACGGCCATTTCGTTGCGCTTGAACGTGTATTCATACATGAAATTCGAAGGCAGCCAGGCCGAGCCGCCGGGGCCGCCTGACGTCAGCGCCACGACAAGGTCATAGGACTTGATGGCAAGGTGCGCGAGCACGATGAAGGCCGACAGGAAGATCGGCCGCAAGAGCGGAATGACGATGCGGCGGTAGAGCTGGAAGGTGGTGGCGCCATCGATCTGCGCCGCCTTCATGATCTCGCCGTCGATGCCGCGCAGGCCGGCCAGGAACATCGCCATGATGAAGCCCGAGGCCTGCCAGACACCGGCGATGACCACCGTGTAGATGACGAAATCCTTGTTCTTGATCCAATCGAAATGGAAGCTCGTCCAGCCCCACTGGTGCAGGGTCTGTTCGAGGCCGAGACCGGGGTCGAGGAACCACTTCCAGGCGACGCCGGTGACGATGAAGGAGAGCGCCATCGGGTAGAGGTAGATCGGCCGCAGCACGCCTTCGCCGCGGATCTTCTGGTCGAGCAGGATGGCCAGGAACAGGCCGAGCGCCAGGCAGATGGCGATGTAGAGGAAGCCGAAAATACCCATGTTGGTGATCGACGTGTACCAGCTCGATGGCGGGTCGGTGTCGAAGGTCCAGTTCCACAGCCGCTGATAGGCGCGTCCGCCAGTTATGGCGTAGGACGGAAAGGTCTTGGAGTTGGTGAAGGACAGATAGATCGTCCACAGGATGAAGCCATAGACGAAGACGATGGTGATGGCGAAGCTTGGCGCCAGCACGATCTTGGGCAAGGCATCCTGCAGCCGCGAGCGCATCGTGGCGCGTGGCCGCGTATCCTCCGGCGTCAGCTTGATCTGGCTTGTGGCAACTGTGCTCATCGGGCTCCTCCCGTCGGCGTGCGGCCGGGGAACCTTCCCCGCCGGGGCGGGGAAGGTTTTCTCAGGCGTAGTGCTTACTTGGCGTCGTCGATGGCCTTGACCAGTTCGGTCACGGCTTCGTCCGAGGTCTTGATCTGACCGTGGACGAACTTGGAGACGACGTCCTTGTAGGCATTGGCGACCGCCGGAGGCGCGCCATAGCCCTGGGCCAGCGAGCCGAACAGCGTGCCGCCCTCATTGGCCTTCTTCAGGTCGGCGATGCCCTTCTTGCCGCAAGCGTCGAAGTCGGTGTCAGGCACGTCGGTACGGGCCGGAACCGAGCCCTTCACCACGTTGAAGGCCGACTGGAAGCTCTTCGACAGGGTGGCGGTAGCCAGAGCGACCTGGGCGGCCTTGCGGTCGTCCGGAACGTTGAACATGCCGAACATGTCGGAGTTGTAGATCACCGAACCGTCGGTGCCGGGGAAGCGATAGCAGAGGAAGTCGGTGCCCGGCGTCTTGTTGGCGGCATGGAACTCGCCCTTGGCCCAGTCACCCATGACCTGCACCAGCGCATCGCCCTTGATGACCATGGCGGTGGCGAGGTTCCAGTCGCGGCCCGAGAAGTTCGGGTCGACATAGGTGACGAGCTTGGCCAAATTGTCGAACGACTTCTTCATCGTGTCGGACTTGAGCGAGGCGTCGTCGAGGTCGTTCATCGCCTTCTTGTAGAATTCCGGCCCGCCGGTCGACAGCACGACGGAGTCGAACATGGTGGCTTCCTGCCAGTTCTGACCGCCGAGAGCCAGCGGAACGACGCCGGCAGCCTTGGCCTTGTCGAGCAGGGCGACGAAGTCGTCGAAGGTCTTCGGCTCGGTGCCGCCGATCTTGTCCATCACCGCCTTGTTGATCCACAGCCAGTTGACCGAGTGGACGTTGACCGGAGCGGCGACCCACTTGCCGTCATAGACCGAGAACTTCTGCAGGGCCGCCGGAACCGACTTGTCCCAGCCTTCCTTCTTGGCGGTCTCGGTCAGGTCGCCCATGACGCCGGCGGCGGCATAGTCGAGCACGGTGTAGCCGAGCATCTGCGAAGCAGTCGGGTAGTTGCCGGCCGCGACCATCGCCTTCAGCGCGGTCATGGCGGCGTCGCCGCCGCCGCCGGCAACGGGCACGTCCTTCCAGGCGTAGCCTTCCTTGGCGAGATCCTGCTTGAGCACGTTGAGGGCAGCCGCTTCGCCGCCCGACGTCCACCAATGCAGCATCTGCACTTCCTTGACGTCCTCGGCATGGGCCGCGAAAGCAAGGCCCGATGCGAGAGCCGTTCCGATAAGCAGTTTGCGCAACATGTAGTACCTCCCTTGTTGCAGTCACATAACCGGCGGATGTCCGCCGGGGTCTCCCAACTCAGCCGACCCACCATCCGGTGCGCTGGCCGCGATGAAACTGGATTGTCTTTTCCTCGGTATAATCCTCGACGGCGCGTTTGCCGAGTTCGCGTCCAAGGCCGGATTGCTTGTAGCCGCCGAAAGGCAGCTCCGGATAACCTTCCATGAACGTGTTCACCCAGACCGTCCCCGAACGCACGCCCCGCGCCACCGACATGCAGGTGTCGATATTGGCGCTCCACACTCCCGCCGACAGACCATAGGGCGTGTTGTTGGCGATGTGCAACGCCTTTTCAATCGTTTCAAAAGTCAGCACCGAAAGCACCGGTCCGAATACTTCCTCGCGCGCGATCGCCATGTCCTCTGTAACGTTACGAATGATCGTGGGATCGAGATACTGGCCGGCATTCGAAGGGATCCGCGCGCCACCGCTGAAAACGTTGCCGCCATCGGTTTTTGCCGCCGAAACATAGCCGGCTACTTTTTCCATGTGGTCGGCCGAGATCATGGCACCGACCTTGGTGCGATCATCAAGCGGATCGCCGACCGTTACCCTCGAAGCAAGCGCCCTGACGGCAGCCAGGAAGTCATCGGCGATCGCCTCGTGCACGATCAGCCGGCTGCCGGCATTGCAGCATTCGCCGGCGTTGAAGAAGCCGCCGAACACCGCCGCGTCGGCGGCGGCTTCGAGGTCGGCGTCGGGAAAGACGATCTGGCCGTTCTTGCCGCCGAGCTCCATCGAGACCTTCTTCAGCGTGCCGGAAGCGGCGGCCATCGTCATCTTGCCGACGCGTGTCGAGCCGGTGAAGGACACCATCTCGACCAGGGGATGGCTCACCATCGGCGCGCCGACGTCATTGCCGAGGCCGGCCAGGATGTTGACGACGCCGGCCGGCAGGCCCGCGTCGAGCAGGATGTCGCCGAGCACGAATGTCGAGGCCGAGGTCATCTCGCTCGGCTTGACCACGGTGGTGCAGCCGGCGGCGAGCGCGAAGGGCAGTTTCTGGCTGACGATCAGGAATGGGAAATTCCACGGCGTGATGATCGAGACGACGCCGATCGGCTCGCGCAGCACGACGCCCAGCATGGCATCGCCGAGATTGGCGTAGCTTTCGCCATGCAGCGTGCGGGCAAGTGAGGCGGCGTAACGCCAGATGTCGACGGCACCGCCGATCTCGCCGCGCGCCTGGGCGATCGGCTTGCCCGATTCCAGGGTATCGAGCCTTGCGATCTCCTCGAGCCGGGTCTCGATGAGGTCGGCCGCCTTGAGGAGGATCGCGGCGCGCTCGGCGGCCTTCATGCGCGGCCATGGTCCGGTCTCGAATGCCTTGTGCGCAGCCTGCACGGCGGCTTCCACTTCCGCCGCGCCGGCCTGTGCGTAGCGCGAGACGGTGAAGCCGTGGCCGGGGCTCTTGCGCTCAAGCAGGCGGCCGTCGCGGGCATCGGCATGCTTGCCGTCTATCAGCAGCTTGTAGGTCTTCGGCGCCGCCGACGCCTCGGCCGGCATGGAAATGTTGAGGGGGGCGTTCATGGGCGTCACTTTTCTCTATGATCTTGAAAATGCTGGCTTCTGCTTGGCCTTGAAGGCACCGACGCCAGCCTTGAGATCGCCGGTCAGCGCAATGAACCCGCTGGCCAGTGCCTCCGTGGCCGCAGCGCTTTCCTCGCCTTCGGCGACGGCGATCATCAGCTTGGTGGCTTCGGTCGCGAGCGGGCCGCGCTCGGCGATTTTTACCGCCCAGGCCTTCGCTTCGTCCAACGCCTTGCCGGTCTCGACGACGCGATCGACGACGCCAAGGGCCAGTGCGTCCGCCGCCAGGAAAATCTCGCCTCCCAGCGCCATGCGCCGCGCGGTCTGGGCGCCGAAGCGGCGCACCGCGCGTTGCGTGCCCGACCAGCCGGGTACGACGCCGATCGAGGTCTCGGGGAAGCCGAGCTTGACCTGGGTCTCGGCGACGCGGAAGTCGCAGGCCACGGCCAGCTCCAGCCCACCGCCCAAGGCGTGGCCGGACAGCACGGCGATGGTGGGCTGCCGCAGGCGCGCCAGCCGGTCGAAGACGCGGTGGCCGTAGCGAACCCATTGCACCTGGAAATCGGCGGCACTCATGGCGCCCCAGGCCTCGACATCGCCGCCGGCACAAAAGCCCTTGCCTTCGCCGCGGATGAGGACGACGCGCACGCCTTCGGCGAGTTCCGCCTCGTCCAGCGCCGCCTCCAGCGCGTGCAGCATCGGGATGTCGAGCGCGTTGAATTTCTCCGGCCGGCGCAGTGTGACAACGCCGATGGCGCCGTCCCGTTCGAAGGTGACGAGCCGCTCAGCCATGCTCGCCTCCGAGCGAAGCGCCGCCATTCAGCGACAGGCCGATCAACTGGTCGCGATAGAGCGCTTCCGGGGTCGTCTTGAGATCCTTGGCGACGCCCAGCGGGATTTCCGACTGCGCCAGCACATCGCGCTGCAGGTCGATGCCCGGCGCCAGTTCCGTGACGACGAGGCCTTCGGGGGTCAGTTTCATGACGCAACGCTCGGTGACATAGGTGATGTCCTGGCCTTGAGCGACGGCGCGCTTGCCGGAGAAGGAGATGTGCTCGACTTCCGCGACGATCTTCTTGACCTTGCCCTCCTGGTCGATGCGCATGCCGCCATTGGCAAGCGACAGCTTCGCACCCGCGTTGAAGAAGCCCGAGAAAACGATCTTCTTCGCCCGCGAGGTGATGTCGACGAAGCCGCCGGCGCCGGCGGTGACATGCGGGCGCGCCGAAAGCCGGGAGACGTTGACCGAGCCGTTGCGGTCGATCTGAAGGAAGGACAGCAGCGAGGCATCGAAGCCGCCGGCCTGGAAATAGATGAACTGGTGCGGCGAGGGCATGATGGCTTCGGCGTTGGAGGCGCAGCCGAATTTGAAGTCGAGCAAGGGTACGCCGCCGACTGCGCCCTGCTCGATGACCCAGGTGACCTTGCCGTGCTGGCCTTCCTCCAGAAGGATGCGCGGCACATTGGCCGAGATGCCGAAGCCGATGTTGACGGCCATGCCGTCACGCAGTTCCATGGCGACGCGGCGGGCGATCACCTTCTGGATGTTCATTTCCGGGGTCCGGAAGGTCGACAGCGGCCGGAAGATCTCGCCCGAAATCGCCGGATCGTAAGGCGTCAGCGTCGTCTGCAACTGGTCGGGCGCGACGACGATGTGGTCGATGAGCACGCCGGGCACGCGCACGTCATGCGGCTTCAGCGTGCCGTTCTCGACGACGCGCTTGACCTGCGCGATGACGATGCCGCCATTGTTGCGGGCGGCGAGCGCCTGTTCGAGGCCGCCGAGATAGGCGCCTTCATGCTCATAGGTCAGGTTGCCGCGCTCGTCCGCTGTGGTGGCGCGGATGATCGCGACCTGCGGTACGATCGCGCGGAAATAGAGCCATTCCTCGCCGTCGAACTGCTGGACCGAAACGATCGGCTCGCTGGCCGCGGTGTTCATGGCGCAGCCCTGATGACGCGGGTCGGCGAAGGTGTCGAGGCCGACCTTGGTCAGCACACCAGGCCGCTTGGCGGCGGCCTCGCGGTGCATGTCGAACAGGATGCCGGACGGCACGTTGTAGGCGGCGACCGAATTGTCGCCGATCATCTTCCATATCTGCGGCGGCTCGGCGGAGGAGGGGCCCGACGGATAGGAGCCGCACAGGGTGCGTTTCAGCAGGCCGGGCTTTGCCAGATGGTCGATGCCCTTGATGCCGTACATGTCGCCGGCGGCGATCGGGTGGAGCGTCGTGATGTCCTTCGGATGGCCTTCCGCATCGAAGCGCTCGCCGATCGCGGCGAGCACGGCATCCGGGCAGCCAAGGCCGCTGGACGAGGATACGGAGACGACCATGCCGTCCTTGAACAGGCTGGCTGCCCGCGCCGCTGAAACGACCTTGCTCAATTCCTGCTCCCGAGTTTCGGGTCGATCTTGACGGCCTTTCCGGAGGCCGCCGATTGGAGTGCCGCTTCGGCGCATGCGAGCGACCAGATGCCGTCCTCGCCCGACGCCGATGGCTGCCCTTCGCGGCGGATCGCGGCATGGAACCGGCGCACCGACCTGACATAGAGGTCCTCGCGGTCGAAGCTCAGCTGCTCCTCGCCCTGGGTGGTGCGCAACAACACCGAGCCGTCCGGCTTCTGCGTCATCACATTGGTGGCGATCAGAGAGCCTTCGGAGCCGTGCACTTCGAAACCGGTGCCGGCGAATTTGGTCGTGAAGCCTTCATGCGATTGGGCGATGAGGCCCGACTCGAAGCGCCAGACGCACATGGCGCCATCCTCAAGGCCGCCGCCGGCCATGCCCGCCGACTGCGTGAAGCAGGAGACCTCGGCCGGATCGTCGCCCAGCACGAAGCGCAGCGTATCGGCATCATGCACTGTGATGTCGAGCACCACGCCGCCCCCCGCCTCGGGCTTGGTTATGCGCCAGCCCTGCAGGTTCTCGGGCAGGAAAACGGAATGAAAGACGCGCGCGGCGATCGGCTTGCCGATGCGGCCGGCGGCGACCGCGTCTCGCATGGCGCGATGCGCGCCGGCGTTGCGCAGGTGATGATTGGTGCCGAGCACGATGCCGGCGTCGCCGGCGGCGGCCACCATTGCGCGCGCATCGGCGCTGGTCAGCGCCAGCGGCTTCTCGCAAAGCACGTGCTTTCCCGCCTTGATGGCGGCAAGCGCCTGTTCGAGGTGGAGTTCGTTGGTGGTCGAGATGTAGACCGCGTCGATGTCCGAACCGAGCAGGGCGTTGAGATCGCCGACGGCCAGCGGAATGCCGTTTTCCCCCGCATAGGCCGTCGCGCGCTCGGCACTGGAACTCATCACCGCCGCGATCTCGCCGTTCGGCTGCGCGCGGATGGCGCCGATCATGAACTGCCTGGCGATCGTGCTGGCGCCGATCAATCCCCACCGGATGCTCATAGCGGGCCTCCCTTTCCCGGTTGCCTGTTCAGCGCCCGGCGATCCGGACCGCAGCTTTCCCGGACAACGAGATTGACCGCTCCGATATGGTCTTCGGCACGCGTGGTGCGCGACTGGATCATCTTGAGCATGACATGCGCGGCGCGTTCGCCGAGGCCAGGCGTGTCGACCGCGACGCTGGTCAGCGCCGGCATGTAGTGTTCGGCCTCGACCACGTCGTCGAAGCCGACGACGGCGAAGTCCGGACCGGGTTCAAGTCCGCGCTTGCGCAGCGCCAGCATGACGCCGAAGGCGACGGCATCGTTGAAGCACAGCGCCGCGGTCGGCGGCTCGGCCATTGCAAGCGCCGTTTCCAGGCAGGCGATGCCGCCCCTGCGGCTGGTTTCGCCTTCGACGACGAGCGCATCGCGGGCGGCGATGCCCAGTGTCTCACAGGCTTCGCGAAATCCGCCCAGGCGCTCCTGATAAACCACCAAATCCGACGACCCGCCGAAAAAGGCAAGCTGGCGGTGCCCTTTGCCGATGAGGTGAGCGGTGGCGAGGTAGGCGCCCCGGTGATTGTCCGGCGTAATCACCGGGATACGGCTTTCCGGCAGGCGGCGCATGGCGAATACGATCGGCACGCCCGCCATTTCCAGCCGTCGGAACGCGGCCGGCGTTGTGCCGCGCGCGGGCGAGACGATGAGGCCGGCGACGCCCTGTTCCATAAGCGATTTCAGAACCTCTTCCTGGCGTACCGGGTTCTCCGCCGTGTTGGCGATGAAGGGCACGATTCCGGCCGACTGGAAGACACGCTCCATGCCGACCGCCAGTTCGGCGAAGAACGGATTGGTGAGGTCGTTGATGACCATGCCGATGACATTGGAATGGGCCTTGCGCAAATTGGCGGCGCCGCGGTTGTAGACGTAGCCGACATCCTCGATCGCCTTGCGCACCTTGACCGCGGTCTCAGGCCGGATCAGCCCGCTGCCCTGGAGCACGAGCGACACTGTCGATTTGGACACGCCGGCCTCGCGGGCGATGTCGAAGATCGTCGCCTTGGCCCGGCTGGCCATCCAGATGCCTCCTCCCGATTTTTCTGCACAGAATTATTGGAACGTTCTAATCATTGCTCCAATAGAGAGTCAATCGGGATTTTTTCAAGATTCGGAAAATTGATGAGCTTGGGCTACAACCCATGACCTTAAAGAGCTGCCGCGCCGCGGCGCAGCAATTTCCTGGAAATCGTGCCGGAATCTTAAAGGTTCTTGATTTATTGGAACGTTCCATTTATAGCAGCCGACAAGGGAGAGATCCATGGATATTGCCTTGCCTGGCGAGGGTGGCCGCAGCACCCGATATACGCTTGTCGGAAAGCCGGTCCAGCCGGTTCCCGGGGCGCAGTTTTCGCGCATCGCCTATGCCGCGGCGCATGTCGTTGCCGATCCTTTCGGGATGACCGATCCATGGTCGAGGCCGGTGGTCGACTGGGACGGGACGATGGCGTTCCGGCACCATTTGTGGCGGTTGGGTTTCCGCATCGCCGAGGCCATGGATACCTCGCAGCGCGGCATGGGCTTCGACTGGGCGAGCGCCAGGGAATTGATCCGGCGTTCGATCGCCGAGGCTCGAACCGTGCCCGGCGCCGATCTTGCCTCGGGCGCCGGCACCGACCATCTGGCGCCGGCATCGGCCCGAACGCTCGGCGATGTGATCGCCGCCTACGAGGAGCAGTTCGCTTTCATCGAAGGGCTGGGCGGCAAGGCGATCATGATGGCCAGCCGCGCGCTGGCAGCCATTGCGAAAGGCCCGCACGACTACGCCGCCGTCTATGACCGCATTCTGGACCAGGCCTCCGGCAAGGTCATCCTGCACTGGCTGGGTGACATGTTCGACCCGGCGCTGAAAGGCTATTGGGGCAGCGATATCTTCGAAGGCGCGCTCGACACGGTGGTGGCGATCATCGAACGGCACGCCGACAAGGTCGAAGGCATCAAGATATCGCTGCTCGATGCCGGCAAGGAGGTCGCGTTGCGCGACCGGCTGCCGGACGGCGTGGTCATGTTCACCGGCGACGACTTCAACTATCCCGAACTGATCGCCGGCGACGGCAGGAGGCATTCGCACGCTCTGCTCGGCATTTTCGATGCCATCGCACCGGTTGCCAGCGCGGCGCTGGCAAGGCTCGCCGCCGGCGATCGTGCCGGCTACGACGCGCTGATGGCGCCGACCGTGCCGCTGTCGCGCAAAATCTTCGAGGCGCCGACAGAGTACTACAAGGCGGGCATCGTCTTCATGGCCTGGCTGAACGGCCACCAGGACCATTTCACCATGGTCGGCGGCATGCAGTCGGCGCGCGGCATCCGTCACTATGCCGAGATCTTTCGGCTTGCCGACCAGGCAGGATTGCTGGCCGATCCCGATCTGGCCGTGGCACGGATGAAAAGCCTGTGCGCCGTGGCCGGCGTCTGACCCGAACGCGATTGATCAGGAAGAATCTCCCGCGCGGGGGATTTGCGCTCGTGGCTTCAAGCTGTAATGCAGAAGCGGCGATCAGCGGGCCTGGAGTGCAATGGCAGAGAAAGTGGCCCTTATCACCGGGGCAACAGGCCAGGACGGGTCTTATCTTGCGCGGCTGCTCCTGCAGAAGGGCTATGTCGTCCATGGTATCAAACGGCGTTCGTCGTCGCTCAACACCGAGCGCGTCGACGGCATCTATGTCGATCCGCATGAAAGCGAGGTCCGGTTCTTCCTGCACTATGGCGATCTGACCGACGCCGCCAGCCTGATCCGGCTGGTGCAGGAGATCCAGCCCGGCGAGATCTACAATCTCGGCGCCCAGAGCCATGTCCAGGTGAGCTTCGAGACGCCGGAATATACCGCCAATACCGATGCGCTTGGGGCACTGAGGCTGCTGGAGGCCATCCGCATCCTGCGCCTGGAAGAGAAGGTGCGCTTCTACCAAGCCTCGACCTCGGAACTCTACGGCAGGGCGCTCGAAGTTCCGCAGTGCGAGACGACGCCCTTCCGCCCCCGGTCGCCTTATGCGGCGGCCAAGCTCTATGCCTACTGGACGACGGTGAACTATCGCGAGGCCTACGGCATGTTCGCGGCCAACGGCATTCTGTTCAATCACGAGAGCCCGCTTCGCGGTGAGACTTTCGTCACCCGCAAGATCACGCGGGCCGTCGCCTCGATCCAGCACGGGGGGAAGGAAACGCTTTACCTCGGCAATATCGACGCAAGGCGCGACTGGGGCCATGCGCGCGACTATGTCGAGGGCATGTGGCGCATCCTGCAGCAAGATGAGCCGGACGATTTCGTGCTGGCGACCGGCGAGGCGCATTCGGTGCGCGAATTCGTCGAACTGGCCTTTGCCGAGACCGGGCGGTTCGTTCGCTGGCAGGGAAAGGGCGTCGACGAAGTCGGCATCGATGACGGTTCAGGCGCGGTGCTGGTGCGCATCGACCCGCGCTATTTCAGGCCAGCCGAGGTCGATGTGCTTGTCGGCGACCCATCCAAGGCCAGGTCCAGGCTCGGCTGGTCGCATGTGACCGGATTCAAGGACCTGGTGGCGGAGATGGTGCGCTCGGATCTGGCGCGCGCCGGCGTCAACGCCAGGTCCGGCGGCCTTTCCTGACGAGAGGGCGGGTGGTGGACGGAACCTTCGACCTCAAAGGCAGTCGTGTCTTCGTGGCCGGGCATGGCGGCATGGTCGGCTCGGCCGTCGTTCGTCGGCTGGCGACCGAGGATTGCGAAATCCTCACCGCACCCCGCGAGGCGCTCGATCTGAGGGATCAGGAAGGCGTGCGGCGCTGGATGGCCGACCGCCGGCCGGACGTGGTGGTGATCGCGGCGGCCAGGGTCGGCGGCATCCTGGCCAATGACCGGTTTCCCGTCGATTTTCTGAACGACAACCTCACCTTGCAGACCAACATCATCGACAGCGCCTTCCGCAGCGACGTGCGCAAACTGCTGTTTCTTGGTTCGTCCTGCATCTATCCGAAACTGGCGCCGCAACCGATCCGGGAAGACGCGCTGCTGACCGGGCCGCTGGAGCCCACCAACGAATGGTATGCGATCGCCAAGATCGCCGGGCTCAAGCTCTGCCAGGCGTACCGGCGCCAACATGGCGTCGACTACATCTCGGCGATGCCGGCCAATCTCTACGGTCCGGGCGACAATTTCGATCTCGATGCGAGCCACGTCATCCCCGCGCTGATGCGCAAGGCGCATGCGCTGAAGGGTTCCGGCGGCAAGGCGCTGGACGTCTGGGGGTCGGGCAAGCCGCTGCGGGAGTTCCTCTATGTCGACGATGCCGCCGATGCACTGGTCTTCCTGTTGAAAAACTATTCCGGCGACAGCCACATCAATGTCGGGACGGGACAGGATATCAGTATTGCCGACCTTGCAGGCGCGGTTGTATCCGTCGTCGGGGGCGATGCCAGGATCACATTCGATCCGACGAAACCGGATGGCGCGCCGCGCAAGTTGATGGATGTGTCGCGCCTGTTTGCCACGGGCTGGCGCCCTCGATACGCGCTACGCAGTGGTCTGGAACGCACATATGAATGGTTTCTCCGGCATCTTGAAAAGGGCGATCTCCGGCTCGGTCCGACATGAGGGGCGACCGCCACCGCTGATCGTGGCGACCAGAACGGATGGCCTGGGCGGGCGCCTGCTGGCCATGGCCAACGCAAAGGCGCTGGCGGACAGGCTCGGCTATCGGTTCGGGTTTACCTGGAACAGCAGGAAGATCACCGACCAGGAATCCCATACCGTAGACCTCGTCCAAAACATCTTCTGCGCCGAGTTCATCGACAGACACTGGTTGGGTGAGAAGGTCAGGGCCGCCGATTTCGATCTTGTTGGCCATGCTCCCTTCACGTCATCGGACCTTGATGGGATCGCGAGGCAGGGAAGGCGGCGCGGCTGGATCTGCAACGAATTCAATGCGCTCGATTTCTTCCGCGACGATGGTGCCGGTCCGCCCCGACGTTCCGAGGCGCTGCGCGCCTTCGGCTACGCGCCGGCTGTGCGGCGGGCGCTCGACGCCGCCGGCACATGCCGCCTGCCTGGGCCGATGGCCGCGCTGCATCTTCGCAGCGGCGACATTGTCCATGGTACTCCCCGCAGGAGGCTGGTTTTCGCCGATAAGGTCATCCCATCGACGCTCGCCAAGGCGATCGTGTCGGAACTGTCGTCAAAAGGCCTGACGACCCTGCTCGTCGGTCAGGATCGCGCCGTGCTCGATTATCTCCAGGCGGAAACCGGCGCGTTGCGGACAGAGGATTTCGGCGCCGGCGACTTCAAGGACGAAGCGCTTAACGCGTTCTTCGAAATGGCGCTGATGGCAAGATGCCAGGAGATCCATGCCGGCAAGAGCATTTACGCGGTCGTTGCATCCGTCATGGGCGATGTGCCCTGCGTCGGTCCCGGCGCGCTGTTCGGCAACCAACGGGCGGCGAACTTCGTCCTGGAAGAATTGCGGGCAAACGAGGCGGACTACCATCCGCGCGAGGCCGCCTTTGGCTATCAGTGGGCGTTTCTCACCCTGGAGGGCGAAACCAGCCCGACACATGCGCGGGAATTCCTGAAGAAGGCGCAGGTCCTCGATCCCGAGAACGATGCCTATGACCTGAAAGTGGCGGCCGCCTATTTCCGCGACGGAGATTATCCAGCCGGAGAAGCGATCTTGAAATCGCGCCTGGTGAGCCAATCTCCACGGCGCTCGAAGATTCCCTTGCCGATGATGGACATCATGACCAATCCGGCCGGGGGCTGGCTTGCCATGGAAAGGGACTTCGAGGTTTTCTTCGCCGCGGCAAAGGCGGGCCACCCCTACGCCATGGCGTGTTCGGCCTACGTCCTTCTCGAGGCCCTGGGGGACCAGAAGTCTGCGCTGGAAATGGCGGAAAGACTGGTGATGATCGAGCCCGGAAATCCGATCTTCCGGCGGATCAGACGACGGGTGGAGATGGGCAGGAAGCCCAAATCCAGGCTGGCCAGGGCAAGATGGCGGCTTGGTCGGCTGCGGTGGCCCCTGTAAGCGGCGACTCAGCTATCGCCTTACGGATAGAGCCGGATTTTCCGAGGTGGATGGTGGGCGTGACAAGGCCACCCACCGTCGTCTCGAAGCCCAATGTTTGCGGGCACTCCGGCAAGGCAGGGAGACAAAATGCCTCCCCTTGATGCCTCATTTCATACTACGCGAGTGGCATCTAGGCAAATGCGAGCTTTCTGATCTGCACAAGCTGGTAGCCGGTGAGATGCATGCGTGATTGGGGCGAACTTTCTCTTTGAACCCAGAGCGCTGTGATCTATCACTGGGCAAGCCGGGTGGGTGGTCGGGGGAACGCAGTTTGGTATCCAGTGCCTACAATGGAAGCTTGTTCACTAACGACTTCCTAGAAAGCTCCATAGCCGACCTGCACGACTGGCAGGTGCTCACTGATCAAGAACTAAAGTCGCTGCGGGCGACGATCAGTGGGCTATACGCCCGGTTCCCCACGAATCAGACTCCGAATGAAGCCACGACCGAAAACGATTTAATCTGGCCCATTTTGAGGGTGCTTGGTTGGGATCAGTTCCTGACCCAGCAGAACCTCACTGCCAGCGGTCGGCAGGATGTGCCAGACGCTCTCTTGTTCGTCGACGCCGCCGCCAAGAGCAGGGCCAATGCCCATCCCGAGGAATGGCGCCGCTATGAGTTCGGGGCTGCGCTAGTTGAAAGCAAACGCTGGCTTCGACCGCTCGATAGGCGTTCTGAAAAGCGCGATGAGGTTACAGCTCCATCAACACAAATGTTGCGCTATCTGCGCCGCGTGGATGATCTGACTAATGGCAGTCTTCGTTGGGGCATATTGACCAACGGTCTGCGCTGGCGATTGTACTATTCCGGGGCACAATCCATTGCTGAAGATTTCTTTGAAATCGACCTTGGGTCAGTCATGGGGCTCTCGGGCTTTGATGGGGCGACGCTCGCACTTTCATCTGAAGAGCAGGATCACTGGTTCAAGGTCTTTGTGCTCGCTTTTAGGCGGCAGGCGTTTGTTACGGGCACGGATCAACGAACGTTCCATCAGCGCGCACTCGCAGAAGGCAAATTCTATGAAGAGCGAGTTGCAAAAGACCTGTCCGACCTAGTCTTTGGATTTGTCTTTCCAACACTGGCGAAGGGTATTGCAGTTGCAGCGCCAGTCGGTACCTCCCTTCAGGAGGTCCGCGAAGCTGCCCTAATCCTACTCTATCGTCTGCTGTTCATTCTATATGCTGAGGATCGTGATCTACTTCCGGTTCGGGAAGTCCGTTACGATGACTACAGCCTAAGGGAGAAGGTTCGGCTCGACGTTAAGCGGCGCAAAGATGCCAGCGACGTGTTCTCCGCAAGCGCAGCCCGGTATTGGACCACAATCGACGATCTATGCAGAGCGATAGACGGGGGCGATTCCTCGATTGGGCTACCTCCATATAACGGTGGGCTGTTCAACCGTGAACGAACTCCCTTGCTTGCTAGCATTCGACTGGGTGATGCCCTGATCGCAAGCGTGATCGACGTACTATCATTCACCCAGGTCGATGGCCAACGACATTACATCAATTATCGCGACCTCAGCGTACAGCAACTCGGTTCGATCTATGAGCGGTTGTTGGAGCATGAGGTCGTTATGCATGAAGGCTCCGTGGAAGTTCGCCCCAACATTTTTGCCCGCAAAGGGTCTGGCAGCTACTACACGCCTGATGACCTAGTAGGGCTTATCTTGGAAGAAACGCTTCAGCCCCTCGTTGCGCGCCACACAGAGGCTTTCAGGGTGCAGGCGGAGACTTTGTCCAACCAGTCAACCGGACCGAATCGTCGAGGCTCTCTGATCCGCCTGGACCCTGCGTTGAAGCTATTGGAACTCAAAGTGTGCGACCCTGCGATGGGCTCGGGCCACTTCCTAGTAAGCCTTGTCGACAAATTGGCCGACCACGTGATCGAAGCCATGGCGGAGGCAGAAGCCGTTGTCGATTGGGGCGACTACCATTCGCCATTGGCCGACCGGATTGAGGCTATCCGCAACATCATTTTAGACAACGCTGAGAAGGGTGGCTGGTCTGTCAACGAGGATCAGCTTGATGACCGACATATAATCCGGCGCATGGTTTTAAAGCGATGCGTGTACGGAGTTGATAAGAACCCCATGGCTGTGGAACTGGCCAAGGTTGCCCTCTGGTTACATACGTTCACCGTAGGCGCGCCACTAAGCTTTCTTGACCATCACCTCCGTGCGGGTGACAGCCTTTTTGGGTCTTGGGTCAAATCCGGAATTGAGAAGGTGGCCGCCTATGGATCCCCGCTAGTATTGCACGAACCAATTAGGACGGCGCTGCAGTCTGCCTCTCAGATGCAGATAGTCGAAGGTCTAACTGACGCGGAGATTGCGGAAGCTCACCGCTCGCAAGACATCTTCGATCAGATAAGCGACATGACCGCGCCCCTTAACGCCTTACTGTCGTTCATCCACGCGCTCGATTGGATCGATGTGCGAGATAAAGAACGCAAGCGATTGATCCAGAATTTCTTCGATGGCCAGTTTGGCGATCCCGTTGCCATTCTCCTTGGTAAGATAAGTCCGAAACCCGGTCGTGACTTCGAAGCTTTCGAACAGATTTTTCGCGAGGCAAGTGAGCTTATAACTGAACAGCGGTTCTTGCATTGGCAGGTAGCTTTTCCCGGTGTGTGGTCAAACTGGGAACAGGACGGTCTTACGGGGGGATTCGATGCGATAGTCGGCAACCCACCTTGGGATCGGATGAAGTTACAAGAGGTTGAGTGGTTCGCCGCCCGACGTCCAGAGATAGCCCAAGCGCAGCGCAAGTCGGACCGAGAGACGTTGGTCGCCGCGCTCGTAGCTCAAAATGATCCGTTGGCACGAGACTTCGAAAGGGCTAACGCTCGTGCTGAGAGCGCAGCAAGAGTGGCGCGAGTATCTGGCGACTATCCTCTGCTCTCTAGTGGCGACATCAACCTCTATGCGCTGTTTGTAGAGCGTACCGAAAGCCTTGCCAAACAAGATGGCATGGTAGGGTTGCTGGTACCAATCGGGATCGGAACTGACATCACGACCGCATCCTTCTTTTCAAAGGTTGCAGGGTCGTGTCGGTTGAAAACGTTCATTGCTTTCGAAAACAGGCGAGGCTGGCTGTTTCCCGACGTACACCATGAGGATCAGCCAACGCTATTTGCGTTTTCCAGGGCGGAAGGTACTTATCCGACGTTCAAATTCGCTGTGAAGCTGGCCCGTCTCCCGCTTGCAGATGGATCGTCGACACGGCCCCTCACACATGTGGATTGCAGACGGATAAATCCAAACACCGGAACGGTACCTATTTTCCGAAATGAGCGCGACGCAGAGCTTACCCTGAAGGTGTATCGGCATCTACCAGTGCTGGTGGACCGCAGCTCGGGGACGGCAGTCAAGTCGTGGGATGTAAGCTACCGTACGATGTTCCACATGACTAATGACAGCAAGCTGTTTCGAACGAAAGGTGAGCTTGAAGAAGTTGAAAAAGGTTACCCGTCTTCGCTAAATCACTATGGAAGTGCCTCTGGCGACTGGTTGCCTTTGTACGAAGGTAAGATGATTTCAATCTACAACCATCGTTACGCAGGTGTTCGGTCCAGTACGAGTGGAGTAAGTGGCCAAGGTGTTGCGATTCACGCCAGTATTCCTCAACTTGAAGACCCTAGCTTTTATCCCATACCCCGTTACTGGGTTGCGAACGATAAGGTCGTGTACCCGTATCAGTATGCGTTGGGCTTCAATGACATATGTAACACCAACAATCGACGCAGCCTAATCGCGGCGATCGTGCCTCGCGCAGCATACGGAAATAAGCTACCCATTCTGTCCCCAAGCTCTTCAATGCCGCCGCAGGATTTGACGCTCCTGTTGGGTAATCTGTGCTCAGTCGTTTGCGACTACATCGCAAGACAGAAGATTCAAAGCCGTAATCTTAACAAATACATCCTTGAGCAAATTCCATGTGTTCCCCCTGCCGCCTACGACGACACTAAGTTTGGGTCGAAGACCGCACGTGAGATTGTTTGCGAGGCCGTTGTAGAGCTAACTTACACGGCACATGACATGGAACCGTTTGCAATGGATATGGGCTATGTCAATGGAGATGGGACGGTAAAAACCCCCTTTACGTGGAATGAAGAGCGCAGAATTCATTTGAAGGCTAAGCTCGATGCCGTGTTCTTTCATCTCTACGGTGTTAAGGATCGTGATGACGTGCGGTACATTTATTCTACGTTCCCTTTGGTGGAAAGTGAGGAGTCGGATAGCTGGGGCGGCTACCGATCCCGGGACCTGTGCCTGCACTATATGAACGCGCTCGGTGCCGGACACCCGGATGCGGTAGTTCAAGGCTAGGCTGGAATAGCAGCGAATGCCGGTAACTGGTGAATGTCCGCTCGCGTGACATTCCTCGGGGTTTAAATGGTTAATCCCTTAGAAACACGCGAGTGTGAATATACGAACCCACGCAACAGTCTGGGACTCAGATGAAATCTCCTCGCTTCGACATTCGAGCCAGGCCACTGCGGTCAATATTCTCTGCAAATAACATCGCATCGGTATGGAAAAACAAAGTCCGCCTTTCTATGAAGCAGCAGTTTCTTGATGACGGTGTAGAGAACCTCGATTTTCACGTTTCGCATCAGCTTGAGTGTCAGAAATTGTCTCAACTCATACTTGAAGGCAGCTATGTTCCTCAACGAGCACAACGAATACTCGTCGAGAAGAGCAAAGGATTATGTCGACAAGTCGTGATTCCGAGTGTGAAAGATGCCCTAGTTCTGCAGTGCCTGTCTGATGCCCTTTACAAACAGGTTCGCAACAAGGCGCCAACAAACAAGGCGTTTTTCGAACCTAAAGAACATAAGTTCTCCAACAACAGATCCGAATATGGAACTTTTGCGTCGTGGCTAAACTTTCAAAAATCGCTTTTTAGTTTCTCAAAGACGAGGCAATACGTTGTAATCACTGACATCGCAAATTATTATGATACCATTTCATATTATCACTTGCGAAATATAATATCTAGCATAACCGATGTAGAAGAGTGTGTCTTGGACATGCTCATTTATGTTCTCAGTGATTTATTGTGGCAGCCAGACTATACGCCTCGAATTGAAGTGGGGTTACCGCAGATCGACCTTGATGCTCCAAGGCTGCTGGCCCATTGCTTCCTTTATGAACTCGATAAGTTTCTAGATAGTGATCCCAACAGGGACTTTGTGAGGTATATGGACGACATTGATATCGGGGTCGATAGCATTGTAGCTGCAAAGCAGGCCCTTAAGGATGTTGATTTGGTCTTACAAACCAAGCAGGTGAGGCTCAATAGTGGGAAAACTCAAATTCTCACCAGAGCTGAGGCGCTAGTGCATTTTCGGGTCGCGGACAATGCTAGATTAGATGCACTTACTAAGCGTGTTGACCGTCGCCTTGGAGCGGGTTTGGCTATCGAGCGGGATCGACGACTTATAACGCTGCGGATCGCAAGGGGTCTTAAGACAAAGGCCTTTGATACCGGCAATGGAGAAAAGATCTTAAAGCGATGGATCACCCTAGCGAATCGCACCAAGGCGCAAATCTCGCCTAGAAATTTGCAGCTTATTATCAGGCTCAGACCGGGGGCCAGGGAAAACGCGTATGGATATGTCCGTATGCAGCCTTTGACTCCGGCTAGAGCTGCGACACTTGCTTCTTGCGCAACGTCCGGCCTCTTTGTCGACGACGCAGCTATGGTCGATATGGCCAATAGCCTTGTGGAAACGCTGGTAGAGTCTCGACACGAAAGAGGGTTGCATATAGCCAATATCATGAACTCCACTGATCCTCAGAATTATTATGGACTATATTGTAGACTATGGCTTCAGTCCAAGTATGATAGCCAGGACAACCTTCTCCAGACAATGACGCAATACCAGCGGACGTGGATCGCGCACGAGAGGCTGGGAAGGCTCGTAGGGTCGTTCCGGCCGCTATTCTCTGGCTCGGTGCGGGCCGGTGACTATGAAGCTCTCATATTCGGCACCCAGAACACAGGTGCGCGCGATACATATAAATTTCAGTCCCGACTTTCTCGCGACGTATCGACGTTCAGTGACCTGTACCCAGCTTTGAGTAATCCCAATCCTTCCCGGGGTACGGGCATAACCCATGCCAAGTTCCTTTGCCTGCTATCCGCGCTGCAGAACCCGAATGTTCCTGTGATCCGCAAGGACAACCTTCGTACGAGAAACGCCTTGGCGTTGCGAGATGTGTACTACCGCTCGATAGCGCGGGTGGCTGGGGCACTTTGAAAATAGGACGAAATTTTTCGTGAGGATATCAATACAACCAAAGATGCGTGTTCCCCCCATGGGGCGCCTAGGATGCTCCCGTCGGATCGATGCCCACTCAGAAATCCTCAATGTGATTATCAGCTTCGGATCGAAGGCCTGCGTATAGGAGCTGGTACCCCTTAAACTATGAGCCGATGGCTTGTGCTCCCTATATGGTACTAAAAGCCGGCAGTAATTGATAGGTGAGACACTGGGCTATGATCCAGTAGTAAGTAGACCTGGTATCAGTTACATGGCTGGAGCCAGAGATCGAAGAGAACGAAGCGACCCATGTGTTACAGAAAGATACACACCATTCTTAAGATATATGTCAGACATAATAATATAACATGATAGG
>NZ_SCNN01000013.1 GCF_005503535.1 Mesorhizobium comanense
CCCCTCATGGGGGAAGGGGTCAGGCAGCCGCCTTCAGCGATGCCTTCTGCGCGGCGAAAGCCCAGTCGAGCCACGCCAGCAGCGCTTCGAGATCAGACGTCTCGACGGTCGCGCCGCACCAGATGCGCAGGCCGGGAGGCGCATCGCGGTAGGAGCCGATGTCGTAGGCGACACCTTCCTTGTCGAGCGCCGAGACCAGCCCCTTGGCGAAAGCGGCCTGTCCGTCGGCGTCGAGCGCCGCGACATCCGGATCGGTGAAGGACAGGCAAACCGAGGTGTTCGAACGCGTCGCCGGCTCGACGGCGAGATGTCCAAGCCATGATGACCTGGCGACGAAACCGTCCAGCACGGCCGCGTTGGCATCCGCCCTGGCGACCAGTGCATCGAGACCGCCGATCGCCTTCGCCCAGTGAAGCGCATCGAGATAGTCCTCGACGCACAGCATCGACGGCGTGTTGATGGTCTCGCCCTTGAAGATGCCCTCGATCAGCTTGCCGCCCGAGGTCAGGCGGAAGATCTTTGGCAGCGGCCAGGCCGGCTTGTAGCTTTCCAGCCGCGCGACGGCGCGGGGCGACAGGATCAGCATGCCGTGCGCGCCCTCGCCGCCCAGCGCCTTCTGCCAGGAGAAGGTGACGACATCGAGCTTCTCGAAATCGAGCCTCTGCGCGAAGGCGGCCGACGTCGCGTCGCAGATGGTCAGCCCCTTGCGATCCGCCGGGATGAAATCGCCATTGGGCACACGCACACCGGAGGTGGTGCCGTTCCAGGTGAAGACCACGTCGCGGTCGAAATCGACCTTGCTCAGGTCAGGCAGTTCGCCATAACCGGCCTCGAATTTGCGCACGTCGGCGAGCTTGAGCTGCTTGACGACGTCGGTGACCCAGCCGGAGCCGAAGCTTTCCCAGGCGACCATGTCGACGCCGCGCTCGCCCAGCAGCGACCACAGCGCCATCTCGACCGCGCCGGTATCGGACGCCGGCACGATGCCGATGCGGTAGCCGGCGGGAACCTGCAGGATTTCACGTGTAAGCTCGATCGCCTGTTCGAGCTTGGCCTTGCCGATCTTGGCACGGTGGGAACGGCCGAGCGCGGCGGCTTTCAGCGCCTCGACCGACCAGCCGGGGCGTTTTGCGCAGGGACCTGAAGAAAAATTGGGGTTTGCCGGACGGAGTCCGGGCTTCGTAACGGTCGTCATCGTGGTCTATCCTTCCAGATAGTGGCCCCTCGTTGGGGAGGGGTGGCCCACGGACGGCGATATGCGTTCATGCCTCGGGCGTCAAGGGGAAAGTTTTTGTCGCTGGCAGGATATCCGTGATCCCCGATCAGGATCGCGTGATGAAACGCAAACGGCGGACCCGAGGATCCGCCGCCGGATTTCCGCGTCGCGCGCGACTACCAGAGATCGTAGCGCAGCCCGAGCTTGATCTGGTGATTGTTGATCCCCTTCTTGACCGGATAGGAGGTCAGGCTCTCGGCCGTCACATATTCGGCGCTCGGGGCCGAGAAATACTGGTAGCCGAGGTCGACGGAGACGTTCTTGGTGACCTGGTAGGCAAGACCCGCGTTCAGCGTATAGGCCAGGGAATACTGCGTCTTGTTGTCGTTCAGGACGAAGTCGTCCGTCGGGTCGCTGTTGTTGGTGAAATAGCTCGCAGACAGGGTGTGCCTGCTGCGCACGATGCCGACGCCCGCGCCGACATAGGGGGTGATGCCGACATAGGTGCCAAGGTCGACATAACCGTTGAGGATGCCGGAGAAAGCGTAGTTCTTCAGGTTACCCGATGCCTGCGTGTAGGCCGATACCGTTCCCGAATTGTTGTAGCCGACGCCGACGCTGTTGCCAGGCAGATAGCCGAGATTGAGGTCGGCGCGCAGCCAGTCGTTGAAATGGTAGCCGAAGCCGACGCTGGCAAAGATCGGGTCTTCCTTGTCGCTGAAGCTCGCGGGCGTAAAGCTGAAACTGTCGTTCTTGAAGCTCTTCTGCGCCAGATAGGAAACATCGCCGCGCAGATACCAGCCCGAGCCGACCTCGACAGGCACATAGTCCGGTGCCTGGTCGACATAAACTGGCGGATCGTAGTCGGCCGCGACTGCCGATGCCAGCGGTATCGAGGCGAATGCGGCGAGCGCCAGCGCCATACGCGATGTGAGTGTCATGGTCCCCGGCTCCCGGATTAGGCGCCGCCGGACAAGCCGGGGCAACCATCGTTTCAGGAGCTATTGTTAACTATAGTGGTTAAGTCGGGGTTAAGGCTAACAGAGGGTTAGCGAATTGATTTCGGGGCAGATTTCGGGTTCCGGCACGCAAACGAAAACCGCCCGGCTGATGCCGGGCGGTTCGAAGATTCCAGCAGGAAAATGATTACTTGGTGTAGACCGGCTCGGGTTCGGGCTGGTAGGCCACCGGCACGCTGCACCCGTTGTTGCCGCCGAACTGGTAGCGGAGGCCGCCGCGCACTTCGTGGGTGTTGAAGCCGTGATCGAAGCCCGGTCCGGCGCTGCTCGTGTCATACTCGAACATCCGACCGCCCTGGATATGGGAGAAACGGTAGCCGGCATCGAGGATGACCTTGTCGGTCAGGCAGTAGGAGGCACCGGCCATGACTGCGTAGGCGAAGCGCCAGCTGGATGTTCCGGGGTTGGTCTCGGTAGCGCCCGGTGTCGGGTCGTAGACCGTATCCCACTTGACGCGCGCGCCGCCGATACCGGCGCCGACATAGGGCGTGATGCCGTGCCAGGTGCCGATATCGACATAGGCGTTGGCGAGCAGCAGCAGGGCGCTCATCTTCGACGCTTCGGCCGAAGTCGTGGTAAGGTCCGAGGTGCCGCCCTCGAAGTTCGACTTGAACCAATAGTCGGCGGTCAAGTCGGTGCGGAAGTGCTCGTTGATCTTGTAGCCGACGCCGGCGCCGAGCGAGAAACCGCCCTTGAGCTTGCCGTAGTCGAAGGACTTGCTGCCGGCGACCCCTACAGGAGGTCCGCAAGGGCAAGGCGCGGCCCCATAGGTGATATAGTCGATGTCGCCCATCTTCGACTTGTGATAGTCGATGTCGCCACGGATATACCAGCCGCCGACATCGACCGGCTGCTCATAAACCGGCGGCGGCGCCTCTTCGACCTGCGGCTCCGGCAGATCGGCTGCGAACACCGGCCATGCCAGACCCGCAAACAGCGCGGCAAACAGGGCCTTTCTTGCTGTATTGAACATGCTTGTCACCCCTAGGAACTCGGAACGACGATCGCGTCCGAAAATGAGATTGGCTTTCAAGCGTGGATAATGAATTGCAAAGGTTAAAAGGCGTTTAACCCTGTCGATTAACCACGAATCTCTAAAATTCGAGCGATAGGTTGTGCGGTCGAAGACAGGCCTGGCCAACAAAAAGCCCGCCGGGAGGGCGGGCTTCTATAGAACCGGAAAAGCTTGGCGACGCCCTTCGGACGCGCTGGAGATCAGGCGGCGCTGCGGGTTTCCGAAATGACCTCGACGATGTCGTTGACGACCGCCTCGACCAGTTGCGGATCGTCGCCTTCGGCCATGACGCGGATCAGCGGCTCGGTGCCGGATGGGCGGATGACGAGGCGCCCGGCCTTGCCCAGACGATGACGGGCATCCTCGATGGCTGCCTTGACTGGAGCCTCTTCCAGCGGCTTGCCGCCGGCGATGCGAACATTCTTCAACAACTGCGGCACCGGCTCGAATTTCTTCGACAATTCGCTGACCGGGCGGCCCTGCCGCTTGATGCAGGCCAGCACTTGCAGCGCCGAGACGAGGCCGTCGCCGGTGGTCGAGAAGTCCGACAGCACGATGTGGCCGGACTGTTCGCCGCCGACATTGAGCCCGTGCGCGCGCATATGCTCCACGACATAGCGATCGCCGACCTTGGTGCGGTGCAATTGCAGCTTCATATCGCCCAGGAACCGTTCCAGGCCGAGATTGGACATGACCGTCGAAACCACGCCGCCGCCGGCCAGCCGCCCGCTCTGGTGCCACGACTCGGCGATCAGCGCCATGATCTGGTCGCCGTCGACGATGGCGCCATTCTCGTCGACGATGACGACGCGGTCCGCGTCGCCATCGAGCGCGATACCGATGTCGGCGCGCACTTCATGCACCTTCTTCTGCAGCCCCGCCGGATGGGTCGACCCGCATTCCTTGTTGATGTTGAAGCCGTTGGGCTCGACATTGATGGCAACGACCTCGGCGCCGAGTTCCCACAGTGCCTCGGGCGCCACCTTGTAGGCCGCCCCGTTGGCGCAATCGACGACGATCCTGAGACCCGACAGCGACATCGAGCGCGGCAGGGTTCGCTTGGCGAACTCGATATAACGGTCATGCACGCCATCGACGCGCTTGGCCCGGCCAAGTCCGTCGGAATCGGCGAGCGCCAGTTCGATGTCCTTGTCCAGCATGCTTTCGATGCGCTCTTCGATCTCATCAGAGAGCTTGTAGCCGTCAGGGCCGAACAGCTTGATGCCGTTGTCGTAGTAGGGATTGTGCGAGGCCGAGATCATGACGCCGATATCGGCGCGCAACGAGCGCACCAGCATGGCGACGGCCGGCGTCGGGATCGGGCCGAGCAGAAACACGTCCATGCCGGCGGCACAAAGGCCGGCCACCATCGCATTTTCGATCATGTAGCCGGAAAGCCTGGTGTCCTTGCCCAGAACGACCCGGTGGCGGTGGCTGCCACGCTGAAACGAAAGACCCGCGGCCATGCCGACGCGCATGGCGATTTCCGCGGTCATCGGAAACTTGTTGGCACGCCCGCGGATGCCGTCCGTGCCGAAGTAATTTCCTGCCATGCTGGTCGGTATCCCCGCTTGTTCTTAGCCGGCACGTCATGCCACAATTGGCCTGCGCGCTCTGATCACATTGTGTGATTATATGTTACCAATCCTTAGAAAATCATTGTTGTGCACCGCACACAACCTGGCCGCAGCCCAGCTTGCTGACACTGTTGCGCCACAATATACCATTCTTGCGAGCCGTTTTGTGCCGATACACCCCGGGAATTCTTGGCGCCGCGCCCGTAACGGCCAATGATTTCATCACCTTGTCGTTAGAACGCGAATTTCGGCGATATATACGCCCCCTGGCATCTGGCGCAACCGACTGTTGAGCGTTATTGATTCGCAGGGACGTATAATGGGCTGCAGCAAACGGAGAAACGCTATGCTCATCCACCGACTTGCCACTCTAGCCGGCCTTGCGGTCGCGACGTTGTTCCTGGCCGCGCCAGCCAACGCGTTGACCATGGCCGAATGCAGCACGAAGTATAACGCGGCCAAGGATGCGGGGACCCTGGCCGGGCAGACTTGGAACCAGTTCCGCAAGGCCCAGTGCGGCACCGCTGCCGCCGCTACCACGGATGCCAAGCCGGCCGCCACCAAGGCAGCCGAAACCAAGGCGACGACCAAGGCTGCGACCACCGCCGCGGCGGCCGATAGCACGACCAAGGGCCTGACCGCCAAGGAATGCAGCGCCAAGTACCAGGCCGCCAAGACCGCCGGCACGTTGAACGGCATGAAGTGGAACGATTTCCGCAAGACCGAATGCGCCGCCGGCGCATCCGCCGCGGCTGACACCACCAAGCCGGCGGCCACCAAGGCCGCCGCGGCTGCCGCCGACAGCAAGGGCCTGACCATGGCCGAGTGCAGCACAAAGTATCAGGCTGCCAAGACCGCCAATACGCTGGGCGGCAAGAAGTGGAACGACTTCCGCAAGTCCGAATGCGGCGCAAGCGCATCGGATGATGACAGCGTGCCCGCTCCGAGCGAGGCAAGCTATACCAACGAGCCGGCGAAGCCGACAACCGTCGCCCCCAAGGGCGTCACCTTCCCGACCGCGATCTCCGCCAAGTATGCCAGCGAGACCCCCGGAAAGGGCCGCATGCATACCTGCCTCGATCAGTACTATGCGCTCAAGGACGCCAATGCGCTCGGCGGCCTGAAGTGGATCCAGAAGGGCGGCGGCTTCTACAGCCTCTGCAACGCCAAGCTGAAGGGCTAATCGACAGCAGCATCTGAAAAACAAAGCCCGCGAGCCGCAAGGTTCGCGGGCTTTTTGTTGCGTTGAAAAGCTCAACGGTCCTGCTTCCCGACCGCGAAAGCCTTGAACCGATAGCGTGGTCCCCCCACGCCCGGTAGCCAGGTGTGGGAAGTCTCCTGGTTGAGGCAGAAGATTCTTGTTGAACAGAAGAAGAACAAAAAGTATACAAAAGATGTTCAATCTGTACTCGATATGGAGGGTTTGATGTCTGGCTTGAGATTGACGTCGCTGGCTGCAACGGCTTTTATTGCCTGGGGTGCCACCCCGGGAAACGCAATGACGATGAAAGAATGCGGCGAGACCTATCGGACCGCCAAGGAAAGCGGCACCCTGAACGGCATGGACTGGAACGCTTTCCGCAAGGATAGATGCGCAGCGGCCGCTACGGGAAGCGCCGAGGCGAACACGGCCAAAGCGACACAACAGCCGAAGAAGGAAACCAGCGCGGCGACCGCACCCACTGTAGCGCCGGCCGGCGTGACGTTCCCGACCACGCTCGCGGCCGAATTCCAGGCCGAAAAACCCGCCAAGGCGCGAATGAAGACCTGCCTCCAAGGCTACCATAGCAACAAGGATGCCGGCACGTTGAGCGGCCTCAAGTGGATCCAGAAGGGTGGCGGCTATTACAGCCTGTGCAATGCCAGGCTGAAGACCTGATCGACAGCAATGGCTCAACAAAGAAAGGCCCACGAGCCGCAAGGTTCGCGGGCCTTTCTTTGTTCGCAATTGCCGAGCGATCTACACGCGTTTGCGCTGCCCCTCACCTGCCTGCCGGCATCCTCTCCCCGTAATGACGGGGGATAGGGGCGCTCTCATCTATAATCGCGCCAATCACCAACGCCACAAAAAGCACCGGCGTTGCGGCAAGCTATTTTCTCCCGGTCACCACACGGGGAGAAATGCCCGGCAGGGCAAATGAGGGGCGATGCCAACCTCAACAATTGGCCGGCTTTGGTCCCTGCGAACCACGGCGGTGCCTTCACAAACGAAAACGCCGCGGAGAAGGCCGCGGCGTTTTTCTTGAACTCGACAACGTTCTGATCAACTAGACGGCTGAGGCTCCATGCCGCCTTCGGGCTCGGGGCCCTTCTTGCGGCGGCCGCCGGACTTCGGCACGGCCGAGCCACGGCTCGGCGGCGTATCATCGCCCATGTCCCGCGCGGGCTTCTCGCCGGCGATCAGCTGCTTGATCTCGTCGCCCGAGAGCGTCTCGTATTCGAGCAGGCCCTGCGCCAGCGCGATCCATTCCTTCTTCTTCTTGGTCAGCACCGACTTTGCCGTCGAATAGGCATCGTCGATCAGGCGGCGCACTTCGGCATCGATGATCTGAGCCGTCTCTTCCGAGATGTTCTGCGTACGCGCCACCGAATGGCCGAGGAAGACCTCTTCCTGGTTGTCGCCATAGGCGACGTGGCCGAGCTTGTCCGAAAAGCCCCAGCGCGTGACCATGGCGCGCGCCAGCTTGGTTGCCTGCTCGATGTCGGAGGAGGCGCCGGAGGTGATGTTCTCCTTGCCGAACTTGAACTCCTCGGCGACGCGTCCGCCCATCATGATGGCGAGGCGCGAGACCATGTACTTGTAGCTCATCGAATAGCGGTCGCCTTCCGGCAACTGCATGACCATGCCGAGCGCGCGGCCACGCGGGATGATGGTGGCCTTGTGCAGCGGATCGGCCGACGGCACGTTGAGCGCCAGGATGGCGTGGCCGGCCTCGTGATAGGCGGTCAGCTCCTTCTCGGCCTGGGTCATGGCCGACGAGCGGCGCTCGGCACCCATCATGATCTTGTCCTTGGCGTCTTCGAACTCGGCCATGGTGACGAGGCGCTTGTTACGCCGCGCCGCCATCAACGCCGATTCGTTGACCAGGTTCATCAGGTCGGCGCCGGAGAAGCCCGGCGTGCCGCGGGCGACGACCTTGAGATCGACATTGGGCGCCAGCGGCACGTTGCGCACATGCACCTTGAGGATCTTCTCGCGGCCGACGATGTCGGGGTTCGGCACCACCACCTGGCGGTCGAAACGGCCCGGGCGCAGCAGCGCGGGATCGAGCACGTCGGGACGGTTGGTGGCGGCGATCAGGATGATGCTTTCGTTGGATTCGAAGCCATCCATCTCGACCAGCAGCTGGTTCAGCGTCTGCTCGCGTTCGTCATTGCCGCCGCCGAGGCCGGCGCCGCGATGGCGGCCGACCGCGTCGATTTCGTCGATGAAGATGATGCAGGGCGCGTTCTTCTTGGCCTGGTCGAACATATCGCGCACACGGGATGCACCGACGCCGACGAACATTTCGACGAAGTCCGAGCCGGAAATGGTGAAGAACGGCACGTTGGCTTCACCCGCGACCGAGCGGGCGAGCAGCGTCTTGCCGGTGCCGGGAGGGCCTACCAGCAGCACGCCGCGCGGAATCTTGCCGCCGAGGCGCTGGAACTTCTGCGGATCGCGCAGGAACTCGACGATCTCTTCGAGGT
This sequence comes from Mesorhizobium comanense, assembly GCF_005503535.1. Classification (GTDB taxonomy): domain Bacteria; phylum Pseudomonadota; class Alphaproteobacteria; order Rhizobiales; family Rhizobiaceae; genus Mesorhizobium; species Mesorhizobium comanense. Next base: position 8,518 of record NZ_SCNN01000013.1, read on the forward strand.
CTTCCTTGGCTTCGTCGACGCCGGCGACGTCCTGGAAGGTGACGCGACCATGCGCCTCGGTCAGAAGCTTGGCCTTCGACTTGCCGAAGCCCATGGCGCGGCCGGACCCGGATTGCATCTGGCGCATGAAGAATATCCACACGCCGAGGATGAGGATCATCGGCAGCCACGAGATCAGGTATCCGAACAGCGAGTTGGAGCCGTCGGTCTCGGGCCGTGCGTTGATGGTAACGTTCTTGTCCTGCAACCGCGATACCAGCGACGGGTCGCCGGGCGAGTAGGTCTGGAAGCCGGTTGAATTATCGGTGTAGGTGCCGGTGATGCGGGCGCCCGCTATGGTCACGGTCTTGACCCGGCCCGCCGCGACATCCTGCAGGAACTGCGAATAAGGCACATCGCTCGAAGCCCCGCGCGTCTGCGGCGTCTGGAACAGATTGAACAGGGCGATGAGCAGGACCGCTATGATCGCCCAGAGCGCGAGGTTGCGATAATTCGGATTCATCAATTGTCCCGTTGGCGTCCGCGGACGAACGCGCGTCATGAGAGGAAACTTGGGCCTAACATAGGGAGAGCACACCCCCTTGCCAAGCATAACAGCACGTGTGGGTTAAGCTTTCGCCCAAGATCACCCGGCACTGTGGCCGCGCCATGGCGAAGCCGGAACCGGCTCCGCGCCGATCAGCGAAGCCATGGCGCGCGCCGGCGCCAGATCGAAGGACGGCAAAAAGCGCGCGAACGGGGCAATGACAGGGCGCGTCGCGAACCCTGGCGATGTCCGCCCGCCTTGAGTGGAACCGTCACTTTCAGCGGTTTGCCACGACGCCGGTTCGACGGCCAGGGCGGCGCGCGCAAGGCTTGGCGGAACCTCGCCTTCGGCAACTACCAGCCGTTTCGCCGCCGCGGCTCCGCGTGGCGCGATCGACAACGCGCCGCCGCGATCGTTCGACGTGATCCGGCGGCGCCCGTCCCAGACGGCACCATCGGCGATGATGGCGGGCTGCGGCAAGCCACGCATCTCGCGGTGCAGGAAGATGCCCGCCCGCCGGAAGTCGACCACCGTCCGCGACAATGTGGCGCAAAGAAATCCGGCCTTCAGCCGGCCGAACAACCCCGCGCCGCGGGCCTCGTCCGGCAGGAAGGCAAGCCCGCCCGTGGTGGCCAGGAGAATGCGCAGCGCATAGATGGCCGCCGTGTCGTTGCCGGCCGAGAGCAGCCCCGGATCGAGGCGGATCAGGCCGCTGGCCGGCTGGCCGCAAAAGCGGCCGATCATTTCGGCCGCCTCGCCGCCGAGCCGGCTGCGCGCGGCCGCCGCGCCGCCGGCCAGCGCCAGCGCGTGGCCGATGCGCTGGGCATCGTCGGCAAGGGCCGCGCGCACGCGCGGCCGCTCGAAAGCCTCGTCGGCATTGGTCGGATCCTCGGCCCAGCCGACCTGCTCGCGCCGCAGGAACCCGCGAAGCGCTGAACGATGCACGCCCAGAAGCGGCCGCACGATCCATTCACGCCAGTCGTGGAGCGTGGCCGGCGCCATGCCGGCAAGTCCCCTTCCGGCCAGGTCGTCAAAATCACGGTGGTCATTGCGCGCATGCCGCATCAGCACCGTCTCGGCCTGGTCATCCAAGGTGTGACCAGTCACGATCAGGCCGAGCCCTTCCGACCGCGCCGCCTGCGCCAACAGCCGGTAGCGCGCCTCCCGGGCCGCCGCCGGCAGGCCCGTCGATGGCTTGTCGCCAGACCAGGCCATGATGCGGTGGGCGATGGCCCGTTCGGCGCAAAGCTTCGCCACGGCTTGCGCCTCGGCTGCCGAGCCTCGCCGCAAGCCATGGTCGACCGTAACCGCCAGCAGCCGGGTAGAAGGCGCTGTTCGGTCGAGATGCTGTTTGAGAAGGAGAAGAAGCGCGGTCGAATCGCTACCGCCGGACACGGCCGCGACGGCGCCGCTGGTAAAATCGATATGCGAAAAAAGTTTCGTCGAAGGATCGGGCTCGATGTCGAGCATCATGCTTGTGCCTGGAAGGGCCCGGTTCTGGGCTGCGGCATCAGCGCGGGAAGGTCAGCACGCGGCGAGAGCCTTCTCCTGCTTGACGCGTTCCTTGAGGGCATTGGAGATGTCGGGATAACGCTTGCCGACCTCGCCGAAGGTGGCGCAGGCGACATCATGCTGCTTGAGGCCGACCAGCGACACGCCGAGTTTCAGCAGCATGTCGGGGGCTTTCTTGGCCTTGGGATAATCCTTGCTGGCGGCGAGAAAGACCTCGGCGGCATCACGGTATTTCTGCTGGCCGAGCAGCGACTCGCCCAGCCAGTAATGCGCGTCCGCCGTCTTGGCGTCCTTGGGGAAGCGGGCGATATGGTCGCGGAAACCCTGCTCGGCCGTGCTGTAGTCGCCCGACAGGATGAACTGGTAGGAATTGCGGTAGAGCTCTTCGGGATTGTTGGTGGAGGGCAGCGCCGCGACCACCGTGCCGTCGGCCTTGCCGGCCTTGGCCGGCGCGCTGGCGGCAGGAGCGGCATCCTGCGCCGGAGCGGCCGCCTGGGTATTGCCCCCAGCATCGATCACATTGCCGTTCTTATCGACGGTGATGGAGCCGAAGGTCTTTTCGGGTGCACCTTTTCCGGGAATGACCTTGCCCGGATCGCCATTGGAGGATTCGACGATGACATCCTCGACGCTCTGGCCGCCCGATGACTGGCTGGCGGCCTGATTTCCGGAATCGGCTGGGGCTTGCGCTGGCGGCGCCTGGGCGACGCTGGTGTCAGCGCCTGCGGGCGCGGCCTGCGACTTCTTCTGGCCAGCCGGCTGCTGGCCGCCCTGTGAGCCGCCCTCGAGCTGCTGAAAGCGGAACTCGTTGTCTTCCTGCTGCTTGCGGATCTGCTCCTGCATCTGCAGGATCTGGAAATTGAGCTCCTCGATCTTGCCGTTCATCTGGCGCAGCTGATCCTCGAGGCCGGTCGTGCCGCTCGACTGGGCGAGCTGTACCTGCTCGGGCTTTTTCTTGTCGCCGAAGAGGCTGGGCAGCTCGATCGACGGCAGGTGGAAGGAAAAACCGCTGTCGGTTTGCCCGGCGCCGCCGGTGCCCGATCCGCTGGCAAAGGCGGTGACGCCTGATAGGAGCAATACCGCGAGCGTACCGCTCAGAACCGATCTCAAATGCATGTGCCTCTCGCCGTGTCGTTAGCCTGTTTCCGCGCCTTCCAAATCAGAGTGGGACCAGTCAAGCGCCCTCGGCTCATAGCAGGGCGCGAGACTTCGGCCAAATTTTGTTTCGGACGTGCCGATATGAAAAAGGCGGCCCGAAAGCCGCCTTTCACAGGATAGTGTGGTATTTTTGCCGCCTTCGGCGCCACGCGTCCTCATGGGGGCGCAAAAGACGCTGAAGCACTTACCGCCGACGCATGATCCCTTTCCGAAAATCGAAATTGATTTTCGGGTTCATGCGTCAGGAACCAGCGCCGCTGAGCGTGGTGACCGCGCGGCGGTTCTGCGACCAGCAGGAGATGTCGTCGCACACGGCGACCGGACGCTCCTTGCCGTAGGAAATGGTCTTCAAACGGCCGCCGGCGACGCCCTTGGAAACCAGGAAGTCGCGCGCGGCGGCGGCGCGGCGGGCGCCGAGCGCCAGATTGTACTCACGTGTGCCGCGTTCGTCGGCATGGCCTTCGACGACGATGGCGTATTGCTTGTACTGGTTCAGCCACTGCGCCTGGCGGGCAAGCGTCGTCTGCGCGTCGGCGCGGATCGACGACGAGTCCGTATCGAAGAAGATGCGGTCGCCGATGTTGACGGTGAAGTCCTGCGCCGAACCGGGCGTCGCGGCGCCCGCGCCGTTAAGGCCAAGGTCAGCGGCGTTGTTCGGGGTCTTCTTCGAGGCGCAGCCGGTGATGGCAAGGGCTGCCACCAGCGCGATCATGGCCGGGTTTCTGGTAAGTGCTGCGATACGGCCCATGCCGCCTCTCCTTCGTATTTCGAGTGATCGTATTCGAGTGATTTCGTTGATCACCCAGTAACCACGTTTGGGTTAACCCGCATTCAAGAAACATGGTTAAATTTTTGTTTCGGCCGCCGTCCACAACCTCTAAATCCAAGGTCACAGTTGTCGCGGACCCTAGGCGGAAATGCGGCCAAAACGCGACCATTGCATGGAAAAGGGGCCGAATCGGCCCCTTTTCCGCAGTTGTGGCAATTCGGTCGAACCTACTCGAGCAGCGGCGACCAGGCGGGATCCGAAGCGAAGTTCGCCGTCGGGATCGGCTGCTCGTTGCGGCCGGTGAGGTCGACCGAAACGAGCTTCGGGCCGCCATTGGTGTCGCGGAAGAACATCAAGACGCGGCCATTGGGCGCCCAGGTCGGACCTTCCTGCTGGAAGCCGGAGGACAGGATGCGCTCGCCGGAGCCATCGGTCTTCATGACGCCGATCTGGAATTCGCCGCCGGTCTGCTTGGTGAAGGCGATGAGGTCGCCGCGCGGCGACCAAACCGGTGTCGAGTAGACGCCGTCGCCGAAAGAGATGCGGGTCTGGCCCGAGCCATCGGAGCCCATCACGTAAATCTGCGCCCGGCCGCCGCGGTCGGAGGTGAAGACGACCTTGCTGCCGTCGGGCGAGTAGGATGGCGAGGTATCGATGGCCGTCGAATTGGTCAACCGTGTCGTCGAGCGGCTGCGCAGATCCATGGCGAAGATGTTGGAGTTGCCGTCGTCGCGCAGCAGGCTCATGATCACCTTCTGCCCGTCGGGCGAGAAGCGCGGCGCAAACGTCATGCCGGGGAAGTTGCCGACCAGTTCGCGCTGCCCGGTCTCGATCTGAAGGAGATAGACCCTGGGCTGGCCGCTTTCGTAGGACATGTAGGTGATTTCCTGCCGGTTCGGCGAGAAACGCGGCGTCAGCACGATCGACTTGCCGTCCGAGAGATAGCGAACATTGGCACCGTCCTGGTCCATGATGGCGAGGCGCTTTTTGCGCGCGTTCTTGGCGCCGGACTCGTCGATGAAAACAACGCGGGTGTCGAAGTAACCCTTCTCGCCGGTGATCCGTTCGTAAATGGCGTCGGCGATGATGTGGGCGACGCGGCGCTGGTTGGCGTCATTGGCGAAGAACTGCTCGCCCGCCATCTGCTGGCCGGCGAAGGTATCCCACAGCCGGTACTGGGCGCGGATGCGTCCGTCGGCCTCCTTGCTGACGCTGCCGGTGACCAGCGCCTGCGCGTTGATCACCTTCCAGTCGTCGAAGCGCGGCGCGGCGTCCGGGTTTGAAATCTTCTCGATGAAAGCGGCCTTGTCGATCGGCGCGAACAGGCCGGAGCGCTTCAGGTCTGCGGTGACGATCTGGGAAATCTGGGCGCCCAGCGCGTCGCCGCCCTGGAAATCCGTGATCGCGATCGGCAGCGGCTCAATGTTGCCTCCGGTAACCTTGAGCTCGACCTTGGCCAGAACTGGAACGACAGAACCTGCCGTTATGCCCAGCGTCACGGCTACAAGCACCAGGAGCGGATTGAGGAAAGATCTCATGTCTTCTCGCTTTTCTTCTTCGCTGTTCCAGCTCTCGGCCTAGAGGCCAAGCATCTCTCTTGGATCGAAAGTGACCACGACATCATTCCAGATGTCTTGCTTGCCGGCAGGGACCTGTAAGCCGGCCATGTCGCATTTCTGGACGGCGCGTACGGCGCTTTCATCAAACTGGCGATTGCCGCTCGACTTCTCGACGGACGGACGACCGTCCAGCTTGCCGGAGGCATTCAGATTGAACTGGATGATTGCTACAAAATTCTCCGCGCCTTCGAGACCCGCTGGAATGGACCAGCAACCCTTGAGCTGATCTTCCAAAGCGCCCTGCTCCGACTTCGACAGCTTCTGGCCATGATCCTTGTCACCGCCGAGCGACGCCTGCTGGGTCGAGCGCTTGGCGCCGCCGCCGGATGGCTTCTGCTTGTCGAGCAACTGCTGGATAGCGCCCTCATTGAATTGCTTGTCGTCCGACTTCGGCTTCGACGAGGCTTCCTTGACCGGCTTGTCGGCGTCCTTGCGATCCTGCGCCTTGGCGCTTTCGGCCGGCGCCGGCTGCGGCTTCGGCCGCGCTTCCGGCGCGGGCGCCGAGCTCGGCAACTGCGTTTCTTCGGTGGGCGGATCCTTGGCTATCGCTTCGGCGACGGCATCGGGCTTGACCTCGGGCGTCGGATCGATAGCGGCGGTCTTGTCCTGCGGCGGCGGGGTGGGCGCCGGCTTGGCCGGCGTCGGCTTGGGCTCGACCTGCTTGACCGGCTCGGGCTTGACCTCTTCCTTCGGTTGCGGAACCGGCGCCACTTCCGTTGCCGGTGTCGGCTTCGGCTCTTCCTTTGGCTTCGGCGCGTCCTCGGTCTTCGGCTTTTCGGTCGGTGTCGGCGCCGGGGCAGCCATCGCTGTTTTCTCGACCGGTTTCGGCTTGGCCTCGTCCGTCACCGGCTTGTCGGTATCGACGCTGTTCTCACCGATCTTTTGTGCATCGGGCACGATATCGGGGCGCTGCGTCGGCAGCGGCGCCGGCTTTTCATGCATCACGGCCTTCTTGTCGCCCTGCAGCGTCTGCGCAACGGCTTCCATCGGCACGATATCGACCGCGACCGACTCCACGTCGGCCGACGGAAGCGCGGCCGGCGCCGACAGCGTGAACAGGCCGAAGGCCAGCACCGCCGCGTGCAGGATCACCGATGTGGTGAGGCCGGTCTTCATCGTGCGTCTACTGATCCTGTTTCTGCAGTGAAATCAGACCAATGTTCTTGTAGCCAGCAGCTTGGATGAGGGCCATTACCTCCATCGCAGCACCATAGTTGGTAGCCCTGTCGCCACGGATGAAAATGCGTTCGTCGTAGCCAGTCTTGGAAATCGCCTGCAGCTTGGCCACCAACTCTTCCGCCGGAATTTCGGTCTCTTGCAGGAAAATCTTTCCCGCAGCGTCGATGGTGACCATGATCGGCTGCGTGTCGGCATTCATCGCCTTGGCTTGCGTCTCCGGCAGGTCGACCGGCACGCCGACCGTCAGCATCGGCGCCGCGACCATGAAGATGATCAGCAGCACCAGCATGACGTCGACCATCGGCGTAACGTTGATCTCCGACATCAGCGCGTGGTGACGGCCGCGCCGCCGGTGGCCGCGCCCGCCGCGTCCCCCATTCATGCCTACGGACATGCCCATCGGTTACTCCTCAGGCCTTCGGCGCGACTTTTTCATCGATTTGGCGCGAGAGTATGGCGGAGAACTCGTCGGAGAACCCTTCCATGCGCACCGCGAGCTTGCTCGCATCCGATGACAGCTTGTTGTAGGCGATGACCGCCGGAATGGCGGCCAGGAGGCCGATGGCGGTCGCCAGCAGCGCCTCGGCGATGCCGGGCGCGACGACCGCGAGGCTGGTGTTCTTGGAGCCGGCAATGGCCTGGAACGAGGTCATGATACCGATGACGGTACCGAACAGACCGATGAAGGGGGCGGCCGAACCGGTGGTGGCAAGGAAGCCCAGGCGCCCCTCCAGCTTCTCCATTTCGCGCGTCAGCGCCAGGTCCATGGCCTTGTCGATACGGGTCTGCAGCCCGAGCGGCGACTTGGCGCCTTTCTCGAAACTCTTCTTCCATTCGCGCATGGCGGCGACGAAAATGGCGCCCATGCCCGTCGTCTTGCGGTCGGCGAGCGTGCGGTAGAGCTCCTCCAGCGACTGCCCCGACCAGAAAACCTGCTCGAAACGGTTGAGCGCCAGCCGCATGCGGCCATAGGCGACGAGCTTGTCCACGATGATCGCCCAGGTCCACACCGAGGCGCAGAGCAGCCCGATCATGACCAGCTTGACCACCCAGCTGGCCTGCATGAACAAGGCCCAAATCGACAATTGCGCGCCCGGTTCGGCGAGTGCGATATTTTCCATCGTTACGTCCTTAAGATTTCCGGGCGAAGCTGGCGGCTGGCCCCTGGCATCCCTTGTGGTCGGTTCGCGCGAAGCTACCGGACACCCCAAACCGTGCCTTTCGCGGCCTTTTCGGGGCAAATATTGGTGAAACGAAGGCGCTGGATAACGCCAATCTTCACCAATCTCTTCATGAACCGTTATGGTTAAGGATGGGTTAGTGAATAAGGCGCGGCGCATTGCCGCGCCTTGTGGCGAAGCCAACGCGCCTCCACGGTTAGGAGTCCGTCTCTTCCAAGTGGTGGGGGTAGTCCTGCCCGCCATAGAGGACACGCAGGATCAGAACCTGCTCCGGGTCGACTCGGAACAGGATCGATGCACGACGTTCAAAGCCGACAACGCGGATTCCGGGTCCGATAGCCTCGCGAACGATACCTCGTTCCGGGAACGTGGATAGCGCCATGCACGCCGCCTCGATGCGGTCGATATAGCCGCCGGCGCGCGCGGCGCCGCTTTCCTTTTCAATATAGTTATAAATGGCAAAGAGATCGGACTGCGCCGAGGGCCGAAAGACGACCTTATGCGTCACGCTTGGCGACCTTCATGCGGCCTGCATGGTGCGCGCGCAATGCCTTGAATACGTCCTCAGCCGGGATGTCCGCGCGCGGGTCGTCAAGAGCTTGCTGTACCTTGGCGCGCATAATGGCGGTAATGACCTGCTCCTCGCGGTCAAGGGCGCGAAGCGCTGCCCGCATCACTTCGCTCGCGGAATCGTATGCTCCAGACGCCAGGCGGGCGTCGAGGCTGCTCTGCTGGCGTCCGAGCGTCACGCTTATGGGCTTGCTGGTTCTCATGGCGAATCTTGTAGCATAATGTATGACGTTGTCATACTGCCTTCGGGCACGCGCAAGCTCCCCGTTGCCGCTGCCGAACGTCACCAACCGTCAGAAATCGGTCGACAGGCTTTGGTGTAGCCGCGCAAATCCGTTCAGTCAGCTGAAGCACGGGACTTGGGCATGAAGGCCGCCACCCATTCCCTGGGAAACCGCCTCGGCCGGCCATTCTCGCCGATGATCGCCGCCTCGACCTTGGCCTCGACAAGCACCTCCTCACCGCGCTTGAGCTGCTGCGCCATGAAGATGCGTGCGCCGGAAATGGCCTCGGTGCGCGTATCGACGGTCAGTATGTCGTCGATGCGGGCCGGCGCGCGGAAGTCGATCTCCATGCGCCGCACCACCCAGACTATTCTTTCGCCATGGCTGCCGCTGGCGAGTTCGGTGTGATGGACACCGGTCAGCCTGAGGTAGTCGGAGCGGCCGCGCTCGAGGAATTCGAGGTAGCGCGCGTGGTAGACGACGCCCGAGAAATCCGTGTCGGCGTAATAGACCCGGGCCATCAGCCGGTGGCCGAACGGCATCAACGCGCCGGAAATGCCTGCCAGCAGCGTCGCCGATTCACCATGATCGTCCATTGCGCTTCCTTTTTCAGTCACGACAAGGCACGTAATTTCGGCGCATGAACCCGATGGCACTGTTGACGGCGATGATCAAGACCTTGACGGCGGCGCTGCTTGTGCTCGTCGCTTCAGCGTTCCCTGCGCAGAGCGCGACCTTCTCCATGAAGCGCGGCCTTAACCTCGACCAGTGGGTCACTTGGCCCGGCGAGGACCATTGGGACGACGCCAGGACCATCCTGCCCTATCCGGAATGGCGCAAATTCCTCAAGGACGAGGACCTCAAATCCCTCAAGGAGGCTGGATTCGATTTCCTGCGCATGCCGGTCGACCCCTCGCCCTTCCTGTCCGACCAGACCACGGCCCTGCGCGACGACCTCTACGTCAGCGTGCTGGACTCTGTGCGCATGATCAACCGCGCCGGCCTGAAGGTGATCGTCGACATGCACCTGGTCCCGGCCGGCGGCGGCCGCAAGATCGGCATGGCCGAAGTGATGAACGATCCGCAGACCTTCGACCGTTATGTCGACATGGTGCGCAGGATGGGCCGCACTCTGGCCGGCGAGGATCCCCAGAAAGTCGCCTTCGAACTGATGAACGAACCGATCGTGGACTGCGACGCTGAGGGCACCAGCCTGTGGCCGGACCGCCAGCGCGAATTGTTCGCCGCGGCACGGTCCTCGGCGACGCAGCTGACACTGGTGCTGACCGGCGCCTGCTATTCCGCCGCCTCGGCATTGGAGAAAATCGACCCGAAGACAATTCCCGACGACAACGTCATCTGGACCTTCCATTCCTACGATCCGTTCCTGCTCACCCACCAGGGTGCGACCTGGGCGGGCGACTTCATCCCCTATGTGACCGGTCTGCCCTATCCGCTGACATCGGTGCCGAAGACGCAGCTCGACGTGACGCTGGACACCATCCGCGCCCGTATCAAGGCAGAGGCCCCGTGGACGCGGCAGAGCGGCCTGCTTGCCTATCTCGACGAACAGGTGGCCAGCATGGACAGCCCGGAAAAGCTTCTCGGGTTGATGGACGCTCCCTTCAAGAAGGTCGAGGCCTGGTCTAAAGCCAACAGCATCAAGCCGGAAAACATCACGCTCGGCGAGTTCGGCATGATCCGCCAGGAATACGGCAACGCCTACGTCATGCCGGGCGCGTATCGCGCCGCCTATGTTAGGGACATGATCGCGCGCGCCGAGGCGCACGGCTTCTCCTGGTCGGTGTGGAGCTATGGCGGTGCCTTCGGCATCGTCGACGCCTTCAACGGCGACAAGGCCGAGCCCGATGTCATGAACGCAATCCGGGCACTGCCCTGAACGCGGATCAGCCGAGATCGATCGATACGATTTCCGGTCGCATGCCGAAACGGATCGGCAGGTTGCTGAAGCCCAGCCCGCCCGAGACGATCAGATTGCGGTCATTCTCGACGACATGGCCATAGGCGTAGCGGTTGCCGAACTGGGACGGCACGATGGGCGAATAACCGAACAGCCGCACCTGCCCGCCATGGGTGTGGCCCGACAGCGTCAGCGAGACACGCTCCGGCACTTTCGGAAAAATGTCCGGCTCGTGCGCCAGAAGGATGACCGGCGAGGTATCGCTGACCTTGGCCAGCGTGCCGTCGAGATCGTCCAGCCCCCTGGGAGGCTCATGCCTCTTTTTCGGCAACAGCGCCAGCTGGTCGGCGAGGCCGGCGATCCATACCCCATGTCCGTCCTTCTCCAGGCGCACGGCGTCGTTTTCCAGGACCGGGATGCCGACTTTCTCCAGCGCCTTGCGCGCGATCGTCGGGCCGACCTCGGCACGCTGCGCGAAACCATCGGCCCACCAGTCGTGATTGCCCAGGATCGACAGCACGCCGAGCGGCGCCTTGAGGCCCGACAGCGCGCCGGCCCATTCCGGCGGCGTCACCCTTTGCGACACCAGGCGCATGCCGGCAATGTAATCGCCGAGCAGCACGATCAGGTCCGGCTGCAAGGCATTCGCCTCCTCGGCCAGCGAAGCGACCCGCTCCGGCGTCATCCAGGGCCGGCAGGCATGGATGTCGGCGAGCGCGACAATGCGCAGCTTCAGGCCGCCAGGCCAGTGCGGCGGCGTCAGCGCATAGCGCTTCACATGCGTCAGCAGCATCGGCTCGATGCCGACCGCATAGGCGCTGAACGAAGCGACCGACAGGAACGACCCGCCGATGAAGCGCAGGAATCCGCGTCTGCTGATCATTGCCTGCGTCTGCCTGTCATCTGATTGGCTCCTTCGCCCGGATCATGGCGGTATGCCCGCCAGCCTGCGATACAATCCACGAATACGCCGGCAAGCCGGCGAAGATGAGGAGAATTTGCGCAGGCCCGATCACTGATGCTTGATCACTGGTCCGGGAAACCGTGCCTGCCCGCTTGCCCCGCTATTCTTCCTGGAACAGGTTGATCTGCTGCTGAGCGAGATCCTTGGGCGCATCGAGGCCGAGATGGCGCCAGGCATTGGCCGTCAGCATGCGGCCGCGCGGCGTGCGCTGAATGAAGCCCTGCTGGATGAGATAGGGCTCGATGATGTCTTCGATCGCATCGCGCGGCTCGGAGAGCCCGGCCGCGATCGTCTCGATACCAACGGGACCGCCACCAAAATTGCGCGCGATCATGTTGAGATAGCGGCGATCGAGCGCGTCGAGGCCGAGCGCGTCGACCTCCAGCCGGGTGAGTGCCTCGTCGGCGACGGTGCGATCGACATGGCCGTCGCCCGCGACCGAGGCGAAATCGCGCACGCGGCGCAGCAGCCGGCCAGCAATGCGCGGCGTGCCGCGCGCGCGCCGCGCGATCTCCAGCGCCCCATCCTCGCCGAGCGGCATCTGCAGGATGCGCGCGCCGCGCCGCACGATCTGTTCCAGTTCCTCGACCGTGTAGAAATTGAGCCGCACCGGAATGCCGAAACGGTCGCGCAGCGGATTGGTGAGCAGGCCAAGCCGCGTGGTCGCGGCGACAAGGGTGAAACGGGCAAGGTCGATCTTGACCGAGCGCGCCGCCGGACCTTCGCCGATGATCAGGTCGAGCTGGAAATCCTCCATCGCGGGGTAGAGGATTTCCTCCACCGCCGGGTTCAGCCGGTGGATTTCGTCGATGAAGAGAACGTCGCCCTCCTCGAGATTGGTGAGCAGCGCCGCGAGATCACCGGCCTTGGCGATGACCGGTCCCGAGGTCGAGCGGAAATTGACGCCGAGTTCGCGGGCCATGATCTGCGCCAGCGTCGTCTTGCCGAGCCCGGGCGGCCCGACGAACAGCACGTGGTCGAGCGCTTCCTTGCGGCCCTTGGCCGCCTCGATGAAGATTTTCAGATTGGCTCGTACGGCGGCCTGGCCGACGAAATCGTCGAGCGTCTGCGGCCGCAAGGTCTGGTCGGCATCCTCGCCGCGTTTTTCCGGTGCGATCAGACGGGGGGACAGGGTCATGCGGCCTTACTCGCATACGAGTAAAACCCCGACAAGCCAGCGCTCATCGCGCCAGTTCCTTCAGCCCGAAGCGGATCAGCTTGGACGCATCGGCGCCCTCGCCCGCCGTCTTCAGCGCCGCCGACACCGCATTGGCGGCGATGTCGCGGGAATAGCCGAGATTGACAAGCGCCGAAACCGCGTCAGTGATCGGCGCCGGGGCGACGCCCTCGCCGAGTTCCTGCTTCAGGCCGATCGTACCCGACGCGGCGCCCGCATAGGCCGGAGCCTTGGCCTTCAGCTCGGTGACGATGCGCTCGGCCACTTTCTTGCCGACGCCGGGCGCACGAGAAACCATGGCGATGTCGCGCAGCGCGATGGCATTGGCGAGGTCCGCCGGCGCTAGTGTCGACAGGATGGCCAGCGCCACCTTGGCACCGACGCCCTGCACATTGTTCATCAAGAGCCGGAACCATTCGCGCTCCAGAGCCGACTGGAAACCGTAGAGCCGGATCATGTCCTCGCGCACATAGGTCTCGATGAACAGCACCACCGCTTCGCCGGGCGAAGGCAGTGCCGCCAGCGTGCGCGCCGAGCAGTAGGCGACGTAACCGACGCCATGCACGTCGACGAGGCAATGATCCTCGTCGATCTCGTCGAGTGTGCCCTTGAGCTTGCCGATCATGCCAGATCTTTCATGGAAGATAGGCCCCTCATGGGCGCGTTTGCGGAGAGATGATGTCGAGGTCGGGGAAGTAATTGCGATACCGTGCGGCGTCGCGGGTCAAAAGGCGATGGCCGGCGACGACCGCATGGGCGCCGATAAAGAAATCAGGCAGGGTTCTTTCCCGGATACCACCTGCCCGGCGATAGCGGGAATGCGTCACGCCCGCAAGGAAGGCCGCGTCCCAGGGTAAAAGTTCGCGGTCCATATCGAGCATGTCGACCGCTTCTCGAAGCGCTGCCTCCGTCGCGATCAGAGGCGCCAACTCGGACCAGACGACGGTGTTGATGACCAACGCCCCGTCGCGGCGGCACAAGGCGATCGCGGACGCAGACCATTCTGTCAGCGGTCCGGCCGGCCCCCAGACATCGATCAGGACATTCGTATCAATCAACGTCGAGATCTTCACGCGGCCCCCTCAACCACTCCATGTACTGATCGGTGGTCATGCCTCCCAGATCCAGCGTGCCCGCCATCCGGTCGAGGACATCGCTGAACCTGCGTGATTTCTCCTCCTCGGAGAGGTTCTCGTTGACGGCGACCAGCCGAACACCGCCGTCGACGGCCACGAACTCCACCTCGGAGCCTGGGCCAATGCCCAGAAGGTCTCTTATCGGCTTGGGGATTGTTACTTGCCCCTTCGTGGTCACACGCATGGTAATACCTCCAAGGTATTACTTACTCTCGAGACGTGAACAAGTCAAGAACATCGCTATCCGGCAAGCGCCATCCGATAGGCCGCGCTCTGGCGGTGATGGGCATGGCAGATGGCGATGGCCAGCGCGTCCGCTGCATGCTCGGTGTCGAAGACCGCCTTCGGCAAAAGCACCTTCACCATCATGTGGATCTGCTTCTTGTCGCCATGGCCGACCCCGATCACGGCCTTCTTGACCGCGTTGGGCGCATATTCGGCGACCACCAGACCCGCCCGCGCCGGCACCAGCATGGCGATGCCGCGCGCCTGGCCAAGCTTCAATGTCGCAACGGCATCCTTGTTGACGAAGGTCTGTTCGACGGCCGCCTCATGCGGCATCGCCTGATGCAGGACTTGGGCGAGCCCGTCATGCAATTGGCAGAGCCGAGTCGCCAGCGCCGCCTTGTCCTCTGAACGCACCGTGCCAGAGGCAATGAAGCGCAGGGAATTGCCGAGGCTCTCAACGATGCCCCAGCCGGTGCGCCTGAGCCCCGGATCGATACCGATGATACGAATCGCGTCCCCCATCCGGTCACTCTACCCCCTGGGCGGACAGCGATGCCAGCGAAAAGTGAACAAACCGGAAACAGGAAAGGTTGCGGAGCCCGAAAGTCGCGCCGCCTTCAGTTGCGGGCAAAGGCCGTGTTGAGCAGGCTGATCTGATCGGAGACCGGGTTGGGACGCCGCGATACTGGCTGCATGTCGACCACGGCGCCGGCACCGTAGATCTCGTCGTCCATGCGGCGCACCAGAGCTTGAAGGCGCAGCGAGCGGTTGACGAGATCGAGGAAATCCCTGGGCAGTTCGGCCCAGCCGGCTGCCTCGTCATGGGCGGAAGCGGTGTCGAGGCGCACCTTCGACTTTTCCGAGGCAACCTGGTCGCGCGTCATTTCACCGGAATTGGCCGCACGCTGCAGCAGCAGCCAGGACGCGACCTGCATCAGCCTGGTGGTCAGCCGCATCGATTCGGCCGCGTAGAGCGTTGCCGCCAGCCGCGACAGCTTCTTGGCCTCGGCTCGGCCCTTGCCGTCGAGATACTCGGCCGCCTGTTCAACCAGGCCCATGCCTTCCTGGTAAAGCGGCTTGAAGGAGTGCGAAAACACCCGGCGTTCCGCCAGCTTGACGGTTTTCGCGCTGCCCTTCGAAGGCTCGTTCATTGATTTACGCCCCTGCACTTGCAACCGGCCGATACGGCTCACTGCCGATACACCCGGCACCCTATATGACTGAAGCTTGAAAATGCGCTTCACAGGGGGTGAAGGCAAGCACATGTTTAACAGAAGGTTAACAGCGCTCCGGCCGGCGGCGTACCGCCGGAATGCGGACAAAAAAAGAGCCGCGGATAAGGCGGCTCTCAGGAGTTTAACAGGGAGGCGTCAAACAAAGTGGCTCCAACCACTCGGTAAGAATCCAGATCACTGGATGCACATAGTAAACGCCTGTAAAGCTTAATGAACCTTTAACGGCACCGCGATTTTTTGACCGGATGCCGCATTCTGTGCCGTAACAGCACAGTGCGATGCGCTCTTCAGGCCTTCTTCCAGACCACCGGCAGGGCAATGAAGGCGAACAGCAGCATGCCTGCGTAGAACCCCATGGAGGCGATTCCAAGCAGCGGCTCTATCGCTTCATGGCCGGCGAGCAGAATGTAGAGACCGACCATGAGCCCGATGCCGCTGATCGCCGTCAGCCAGAAATGGATGACGGCGAGCATCTTTTGCCCGGCCGCCGGAAACAGATGGTAGAAGAAGGCGAAGACCGCCGACATCAGCCATCCCGCAACCATGATATGGGCGTGAGTCGGCATCTGGCCATGGTCCTGGCTGATCGCCATGTGGATGCCGAGCGCCATGCCGCACAGCGCGTAGATGATCGCCAGCGTGAAAAAGTTCCGGGCTACGCCTTGCATGTCAGTTCCCCCAAGTGCCTTTTCCCGTTTTCGGGAATGGGTTGATCTCCAGGCGAGTCGTCTCGCCGCCGGGCTCCCGGCATCGGCGCACTATCACCGGCATTGTTTCCGGACGATGTCGCGCCAACCCCTCCCCAGGCCCGCGAACCTAACAGAAAAAGCCGGCGGCGGATTGTCATATTAGCAACTTCTTTTTTGACGGGAGCCGAAACAGAACCGGTTTTTCCGCGACATTATTCCGAAACAGCCGCCGCGTTAGACGCCCGCTCCTCTGACGGCCGGCGCAAATCCGCGCCGCCGCGCTACTCGCAATATTGCCTCGGGAGCAACGCATGGACTGGTATTCCATCGTCAAATTCCTTCACGTCGCCACGGCTATTCTGTGGGTGGGAGGAGGCTTCGTGCTTTTCCTCCTAGGCGTGCTTGCCCAGCGCGCCGGCAACGTCGAGGAGAAGCTTCAGGCCATGCGCGCCAGCGGCCAGCTTGGCGGCCGGTTCTTCGCACCCATGTCGATGCTGACCCTCGTCTTCGGTCTCATCATGTGCGGCCTCTGGATCGGGTTTTCCGACCTCTGGATCGTCATCGGCCTCGTCGGCTACGCGACCACCTTCTCCATCGGCATGTTCATCTTCAAACCGACAGGCGAGCGCATGGGCGCGATGATCGCCAGGGACGGTGTCACGCCGGCCGTCCTGGAGATCGGCGAGCGCATGATGCGCGCCGCGCGCCTCGATTATGCGGTCATGCTGGTCATCGTCGCCGACATGGTGCTCAAGCCGACGGTTGACGACATCGGCATTCTGGCCGCGATGGTTCTGGTGGTGATGATCGGCGCCATGATGGCCTTCGGCCGGGCCCGTCGCATGGTACCGGGCGCCGCATGACATTCTCGGCGGTGGGTGGCATAACAGCCGCCCCCGCCCGTCACATGAGGCCGGCTACCCCATCCCACAGCAGCTTCACCGCCACCACCGCGACCGTGGCATAGGTGAAGGGATAGAAAACCTCCGGCCGCATGCGCCGCACCAGCCAGGCGCCTGCGATGGTCGAAAGCGGCGCCAGCGGCATCAGCACCGCGGACGCCGTCAGGTTGGCCGTGTCGAACTGGCCGAGCGCGAAATAGGGCACGAGCTTCAGCGCATTGGTGGCGGCAAAGAAAATCGCGGCGGTTCCCGACAGGATCTTCGGATCGAGCCGGATCGGCAAGGCGTAGACCTGGAAGGGCGGGCCGCCGACATGGGCGACGAAGCTGGTGAAGCCGGCGACCGTGCCCCAGATCGCAGCGGCGACGCGATTGGGTTCGGCCGCATGGTCGGAACCATGGCGGAACTGCAGGTACAGCCAGCGCAGCACGAAGATGATGGCGACGGCGCCGACGATCAGCCGCACCGCCTCTTCGGTGACCAGCGCGGCGGTCAGCCAGCCCAGACCAATGCCGACGACGGCGCCCGGAATCATATCGACCAGCATTTTCCTGTCGTAGACGCCCCACCACGTCCAGACAGACACGATGTCCATGAGGCACAGGATCGGCAACAGGATGGCGGCCGCCTGCACCGGCGGGATGGTCAGCGCCATCAGCGGCACGCCGACGAAGCCGACAGCGCCGCCGAAGCCGCCCTTGGACAGGCCGACCAGGATGACCGCCGGAATGGCGGCCGCGTAGAACCACGGATCAACAAGGAGGCCTGACATGGGGAGGGGCTGGTCTGGAGGGAAAGCGCTTCTAGGCACTGAATAGCCCAGTTTCACGGGACGGGCGATAGCAAATTGTCGCCCGTCGGTAGCCTGCCTGCGAGAGGACGGCGCTGCCTAGCGCCGCGCCGAGACCAACAGGAACATCGGCCGCTCGAGCTCTTCCGAGAGTTCCGGCCTTTCCGCGATCTGCTCGGGCGTGGGGCAGAAATCCTCGACATGCTCGATGGTGAAACCGCACCGGATCAGCGCGTTGAGCGTGGTGCCGGTCGTGCGATGATATTTGATCACGCCCTTGGCCAGCCAATCGGTCTTGCGCGGACCTTCCACCAGATACTGGTCGACGGGCCATGTCTTGCGGCCTTCGGCGTCGATCGCCCAGCCGGGCCTGGTCGGGGCCATGAAGACCGGATGCTCCGTCGAGAACACGAAATGCCCGCCCGGCGCCAGCGCCTGGTGCACCGTCGCGAACAGGCGCGCGACGTCCTCGATATAGTGCAAGGCAAGCGAACTATAGGCGAGATCGAAGCCGCCTTGCGGCAGACTGAGCTGGCCCAGGTCGGCTCTCTCATAGGTGATGCCGCTGTCCGGGCCGGCAGCCCGCCCCCGGTCAAGCATCTTCTCCGACAGGTCCAGCCCGAGGACTTGGGCGGCTCCATTCTCATGCGCCCAGCGGCAGAACCAGCCGAAGCCGCAGCCGAGATCTACGACCCGCAGGCCGTTGATTTCAGGCAGCATCGCGCGCAACGCCGGCCATTCGGCGGCGCCGTCCAGTCCTTCGACCGATCGGCCGAGCTGGCTGTAGCCGGCGAAGAAATCCGGCTGGTCGTAGATATTCTGTGCCATGCCTTCTGGCTCCTCTGACAAGTATCCGGCGGGCCGGACGCACAGGTCCGCAGCTCCGCATATCCGACACTATTCCGATTGCGCCCCGAGCGGCGGCGGCCGCCGCCGGATCGGCTGCGCCTTGATGATGGCGGTGCTGGTTTCGGCCTTGTCGGCGATGCGGTCGAGAATACCGTCGAGGTCGCCGATCGATCGCACGAACAGGCGGGCGATGAAACAGTCGTCGCCCGTCACCTTGTCGCACTCGCCGAACTCGGCGATCTCCTCGATCAGCTTCTGGACGATGTGAAGCTTGCCCGGCAAGGGTTTGATCCGCACGATCGCCTGCAGGGTATAGCCCAGCGCCAGCGGATCGATCTCGACAGTGAACGCCCGGATGACGCCGCGCTCCTCGAGCCGCCGCAGCCGCTCCGAAACACTCGGCGACGACAGGCCGACCTGAGCGGCAAGGTCCTTCAGCGACGTCCGCGCATCCCTGACGAGGAGTTCGAGGAGACTTCGGTCGAGATCGTCAAGCATTTCATTTTTCTCACTCATATGCGGATGCGCCCTAATATAATTAGGACAATATCTCATATTGCCTTTTCGTCGTGATGGAAAGGCGTGTCATCGCATGAGATTATGCCGCTCATTGGGTCCGAGAGGTCAGTCATGAACGATACGGTACGCGGCACGGCCGAAATGGCGGCCGCAATGGCGATCCTAGGAACGATCGGATGGTTCGTCGTTATGTCCGGCCAGCCGATCATGGACGTGGTCTTCTGGCGTTGCGCGTTCGGCGCGGCGACGCTGTTTGTGGTCTGCGCATCGCTTGGGCTCCTGCGCAACCGCCTGTCGCTGCGCGTCCTGGCGCTCGCCGCCCTTGGCGGCGCGGCCATCGTCGTCAACTGGGTGCTCCTGTTCAGCGCCTTTTCGCGCGCGTCGATCTCGATCGCCACCGCGGTCTACAACACGCAGCCCTTCATGCTGGTCGGCTTCGGAGCGCTCCTGTTCGCCGAGCGGCTGACTTTGTCCAAGCTGACCTGGCTCGCCATCGCCTTTGCCGGCATGGTGCTGATCGTCGAGGCGGCCCCTGACGCGGGCGAAGTCGGAACCAACTACGTCGCCGGGATTCTGATGGCGCTTGCCGCGGCCTTCTTCTGGGCGGTCGCGGCCATCGTCACCAAGAAGCTCAGGGGCACGCCGCCGCATTTGATCGCGCTCATACAGGTCTGTGTCGGCGTCGTCATGCTGGCACCGTTCGCTGATCTTTCGCATCCTCCTGCCGACCCCTGGACCTGGGCCACGCTGGCGACGCTCGGCGTCGTCCACACCGGGCTGGTGTATATCCTGCTCTATGGCGGTATCCAGAAACTGCCGACATATTTGCAGGGGTCGCTGTCCTTCATCTATCCGGTCGTCGCGATCCTGGTCGACGTTATCGCCTTCGGCCACCGGTTGCATCTCAGCCAGATCGTCGGCGCCGCCCTCATCCTGATCGCGGCCGCCGGCATGAATCTCGGCTGGAGCTTATGGAGATCGAAAGTTCCGGCTTAGAGCCCGCAGGACAACCACGCCGACGCTTTCTCGACGATGCGGTGCCGATTTGCGGGGCCGGCATGATCCGTGCCATGTAGGTTTAGGCAACATCGGCGGGTAGCGACGTGGCAGTCGGATCTTTTCAGGGGCGGTTACTGCCTCGCGAACGCATCCTGTGGAGCGGACTGCCCGCACAGGGCCTGTTCTTCACTAGCCGCGACATCTTTCTGATACCGTTCAGCCTGCTCTGGTGCGGCTTTGCGATTTTCTGGACCTATACGGCCAAGAGTCAGGGCGCCCCGCTTTTCTTCTATGCTTGGGGAATGATGTTCGTCTGCATTGGGCTCTTCTTTGTCTTTGGCAGGTTCGCGGTCGACGCATGGTTGAGAACGCGCATCTCCTACGCGGTCACCGACAAGCGCATTCTCATTGCGCGTGCCGCGCCTTTTTCCAACTTCACATCGATCGATTTGGAGCGCCTGCCCGACGTCCAGCTAACCGGCGAGGGAGCGAAGCGCGGCAGTTTGCGTTTCGGAGCGGCGACATCCATCTTCGGGAATTTGGGAACGGGCTGGTCTCGGGGTCCTTATCAAGGTTTTGGCAGCTTTTCCCCGTCTCTTGACCCCGTCCCGCAATTTCTCGGGATCGAAGACCCGTCGAAGGTATTCGACTTGATCATGAAGGCCAGCGACGCCATCCGCTCGAGATCGTCAGCCGTCGGGCGTTGACCCTCCATCTGTTCAATCCCTCCACTTTGCTCTATGCCGCAATCCAACCATCTTCGCCCGGCATAGGCGAAAATCCGGGATCGAAGAACCATGAACGACGCAACGCCTCCCAACCGCTGCCGCATCGTGCTGATCGCGCCGCCAGGCGTGCCGGCCGACCGCATCGCGTCCGCCTTCGAAGGCGGCGACGTCGCCTCGCTGATCCTGCCCGAGAACGGCATGGACGAAGCCTCTTTCCAGGCCTTCGCCGAGGAGATCGTACCGGCGGCGCAGGCTGCGGGCGCCGCCGTCGTCGTCGCCGGCGATACGCGCATTGCCGGCCGCGTCCACGCCGACGGCATCCATGTCGAGACCGGCAAGGCAGAACTCGCCGAGACGATTGAACATTTCCAGTCCAGGATGATGGTTGGCACCGGCGGGGCCAAGACGCGCGACGACGCGCTGGAACTCGGCGAAGCAAGGCCCGATTACATCTTCTTCGGCCGCTTCGGCTATGACAACAAGCCCGAGCCGCACCCGCGCAACCTGTCTCTGGGTCAATGGTGGGCTGAGATGATCCAGATCCCGTGCATCGTCATGGCCGGCTCCGACCTCGCCTCGGTCGAGACAGTGGCCTCCACCGGCGCGGAGTTTGTCGCGCTGTCGAGCGCGGTGTTCGCCGACGGCGTCGATGCGAAAGCGGCGATCGCCCGGGCCAATGCGCTGCTCGACGAAACCGCGCCGCGTTTCGAGGATTGACGTGTCTCCGGCAAGGCTTCCCCTGCAGGCCCTGCTAGCGGCGGCCATGATTCAGGCCGCTGCCGCCGGGACGGTTCCGGTTCCGGTTCCGGAGGCGAGGCCGGACACCGGCGTGCATACCGACAAGCCGATCGAAAACCAGCTGCCGCAGCCCGCCACCACGGCGGAGCCTGCCACGCTGCCTTCCATCGATAATTTGAATCCGGACCGTTTCGGGGCCAAACCGGCGGACGCGGCCTACGGCGCCTTCCAGCGCGGGCTTTACAAGACAGCCTACAACCTCGCTCTGGTTCGCGCGCAAAATGGCGACGCGGCGGCGCAGACACTGGTGGCCGAAATCCTGTCGCGCGGGCTGGGAGTGCCGGTGAACACGGCTGAAGCCGCCAAATGGTATGCGCTTGCCGCGGAGCAGGGCGTGCCGGAATCGCAATTCCAGTACGCGCTGATGCTGCTCGACGGCCGCTACGTGAAGAAGGACGAGAAGGAAGCCTATGCGCTGATGCAGGCCGCCGCCGAAGCCGGCAACCAGCTGGCGCAGTTCAATTTCGCGCAAATGCTGGTCCGGCAGGATCCTGGCGACGCGGGCCTGACCAAGGCGGTTTCCTACTATGAGCGTGCCGCCGCGACCGGCCTTGCCGACGCCCAGTACGCCATGTCCCAGATCTATGCCAACGGCGTCGGCGGCAAGCCCCGCGACGATGCGCAGGCAAGGCGGTTCCTGGCGCAGGCGGCGCGTCAGAATTACGATACCGCGCAGATCGATCTCGCGGCCTGGATGATCGAGGGCCGCGGCGGGCCGCGCGACCTGAAATCGGCTTTCGGCTGGACAAAGCAGGCGGCCGAGGGCGGCAACATCGCGGCCCGCAATCGCCTGGCCAAACTCTATATGCAGGGCATCGGCACCGACCCCGATCTGGTGCTCGCAGGAGCCTGGTACATCGTCGCCCGCCGTGCCGGTCTCATCGACCCGCAGATGGACGATTTCCTGCAGGGCCTGAGCGACGACGAGACCAAGCAGGCCTTGCAGAAGGCGAACCGGTTGCCCTGAGGTGGTCGCCGGCATCGGCCTTGCCCATTCAGCGGACCGGCCGCTCCCTTGCCTCTTCCGGCGATTTGTGGTCTTGGGAGCCCAAAATCGCTTGTCTGGCGAAAAAATCTCATTCCGGATCCCATCATCATGGCCAAGATCAATGGCAACGAAATCCGTCCCGGCTATGTCATCGAGCACGATGGCGGACTCTGGGTGGCGGTCAAGACCAACACCGTCAAGCCCGGCAAGGGCGGCGCCTACAACCAGGTCGAACTGAAGAACCTCATCAACGGCACCAAGCTCAACGAGCGCTTCCGCTCCGCCGAGACGGTCGAGCAGATCCGGCTCGACCTCAAGGATTTTTCCTTCCTCTACGAGCAGGACGACGCGCTGGTGTTCATGGACACCCAAAGCTATGAGCAGCTCGAACTGAACAAGGATTTCGTCGGCGACCGCTCCGCCTTCCTGCAGGACGGCATGATGGTGACGGTGCAGCTCTACGAGGAAAGGCCGATCGGCATTTCGCTGCCTGATTATGTGACGCTGACCATCACCGAGGCAGACCCGGTCGTGAAGGGCCAGACGGCGGCGTCCTCCTACAAGCCGGCGGTTCTGGAGAACGGCATCCGCGTGCTTGTACCGCCCTTCATCGGCGCCGGCGAACGCATCATCGTCGACACCAACGAAATCACTTACGTGCGCCGCGCCGACTGACGCGCAGGCACAGGAAGACACACGATGGCACGCTCAGCCCTCCTCAACGTCATGGTCCAGGCCGCAATGAAGGCCGGCCGCTCGCTGGCACGCGACTTCGGCGAGGTCCAGAACCTGCAGGTCTCGATGAAGGGCCCGGGCGACTATGTCAGCCAGGCCGACCGCAAGGCCGAGGATATCGTCTTTGCCGAACTGTCGAAGGCGCGCGCCGGTTACGGCTTCCTGATGGAGGAGCGCGGCGCGGTCGCCGGTGACGATGACCAGCACCGCTGGATCGTCGACCCGCTGGACGGGACCACCAATTTCCTGCACGGCATTCCGCTCTTCGCCGTCTCGATCGCGCTCGAACGCCAGGGCCAGATCGTGGCAGGCGTGATCTACAACCCGGCCATGGACGAGCTCTATACGACCGAGCGCGGCGGCGGCGCGTTCATGAACGACCGCCGGCTGCGCGTCGCCGGCCGCACCAAGCTGGTCGACACGGTGATCGGCTGCGGGGTGCCGCATCTGGGACGCGGCCACCACGGCAATTTCCTCGTCGAATTGCGCAACGTCATGGCCGAGGTCTCCGGCGTGCGTCGTCTTGGCTCCGCCGCGCTAGACCTCGCCTATGTCGCGGCCGGCCGCATGGACGGATTCTGGGAGACCGGCCTGTCGGCCTGGGACATCGCCGCCGGCCTGCTGCTGATCCGCGAAGCAGGCGGCTTCGTCTCCGACATGGATGGCGGACAGGATATGCTGGACAACGGCTCGGTCGTCGCCGGCAATGAGGTGATCCAACGCGCCTTGCTGAAGACGGTGAAAATCCCGTACGCGCCCCGCTGAAGCAGTCCGGGAAAAGCGCGTAGCGCTTTCTCTTGGGGATACCGCAGGGCTCGCCGCGCGCTGAAGCGCCGCAGTCGCAAAACCGCAACCAAAGCTTGAAATACTGTCCAGCGGCTGCCCAGATTAGGGGTGACACAGGACGATAGATGACCAATACCCCGCCGCAACTCGATATTCCCTTCGTCGGGCGCTGGCACTACTCCCGCGCCGAGATGATCGCCGACGGCATCGTGCATGCGGTCGGCATCGTGCTGGCGATCGCGGCCGGTTCGGCGCTGCTGTCGCTGGCTGCGTTCCGGGTCGGGCCGGGTGAGTACATCGCCGCCGCCTTCTACGTGGTTTCGCTGCTCACCGTGCTGTCGGTATCGCTCACCTACAATCTGTGGCCTGTTTCCTCGCCGGTGAAATGGGTGCTGCGGCGCTTCGATCATGCCGCGATCTATCTTCTCATCGCCGCCACCTACACGCCCTTCCTTGCCCAGCTCGACGGCTCGCCGCTGGCCGGCTGGATGATCGTGGTGGTCTGGGCCGCCGCGGCGACGGGCATAGTGCTCAAGGTGTTTTTCCCCGGACGCCTCGACCGGTTGGCAATCCTGTTCTACCTCGCCATCGGCTGGAGCGGCATCGTCCTCGTCAAGCCGCTCGTCGAGACCCTGCCCACGACATCGATTGTGCTCATCGTCGCCGGCGGCATCGTCTATTCCTGCGGCGTCATTTTCTTCGCCTGGAAAGGACTGCGCTTCCACAACGCGCTGTGGCACGGCTTCGTCGTCGTCGGCGCCGGCCTGCATCTGGCGGCCATGGTCGACTGCCTGGTCATCAGCCGACTTTGATCCCGCGAACCGGCTCCGGTTTCACCGCCGGATGAGACTTCCCGCACGCGCGCTTCGCGGCAATATTGCCAAGCGCCATTCAATTTGGTCACAATTCCGTTTAGAGTCGCGAACAATGTGATCGGCGGCATCGGAAACGGGGCACGGATGGCTTTCCTCAGATCTTTCGGCATGGGCAGGCGCTCCGACGTACTGATCTACGATCCGCATAAACTGTCGAGTCCGCAGGTGTTTCTGCTGACCATGGTCATCTTCCTGGCCATCGTCGCTTTCATTGCCGCCATTCTCACCCGCCAGATCTCGACGGCTTTCGTCACCAATCCCGGGCTGAACGGCCTCATTCTCGGTGTCCTGGTGGTCGGCATCCTGCTGGCCTTCGCCCAGGTGGGCCGGCTGTTTCGCGAGGTGCGCTGGGTCAACTCCTTCCGAGCAGGATCGGAGACCATCGAACCGGTGCTGCTGGCGCCGATGAAGGCGATGATCGGCCGCTCCTCGACGATGGCCTTCTCGACATCCTCGATGCGCACCATGCTCGATTCCATCGCCACGCGCCTCGACGAAAGCCGCGACACCTCGCGCTACCTCGTCGGCCTGCTGGTGTTTCTGGGCCTGCTCGGCACCTTCTGGGGCCTGTTGAACACGATTGGCTCGATCCGCGAGACCATCGAATCGCTCGACCCCGGCACCGGCGACGCGGCGGCGGTGCTCGATTCGCTGAAACAGGGCCTGTCGGCGCCGCTCGCCGGCATGGGCACGGCGTTCTCGTCCTCGCTGTTCGGCCTTTCGGGCTCGCTGGTGCTGGGCTTCCTCGACCTGCAGGCTGGCCGCGCCCAGACCCGCTTCTACACCGAACTGGAAAACTGGCTGTCCTCGGTGACCGACCTGTCGTCCGACATCGTCGTCTCCGATCCGGCAAAGGCCGAGCCGTCGGACGAAATCCGCCTGTTGTCGGAGCGGTTGCGCAGCATGCAGGAGAATGGCGGCGGCTCCAACCCGCGCGTCGCCACCGCCATGGCCAACCTGGCCGACGGCATCTCCGGCCTCGTCAAGAACATGCGCTCCGAGCAGCAGATTATGCGCGACTGGGTGGAGGCGCAGTCCGACGAGCAGAAGGCGATGCGCAACACGCTGGAAAAGATCGCCGACGCGCTGAAGAAGCAGGGAGTGCACTGACATGGCCCTGGCACGGGCGCGGCGCGCCGACAGGCGCATCGACTATTGGCCGGGCTTCGTCGACGCGCTGTCGACACTGCTGCTTGCCATCATGTTCCTGCTCACCGTCTTCGTGCTGGCGCAGTTCCTGCTCGGCCGCGAAATCTCGGGCAAGGACCAGGTTCTTTCGCGCCTCAACTCGCAGATTAACGAACTGACGCAGCTTCTGGCGCTGGAGCGCTCGAACACCCAGGACAAGGACGATTCGCTCGCCAATCTGCAGGCGTCGCTTTCGGCGGCGGAAGCCGAGAAGAGCCGGCTCGAACAATTGCTGGCGCAAGGCGCCGGCGCCGGCGACGCCGCCAACCAGCGAGCCACGGAACTGGGCGGCGAACTCGACAACCAGCGCCAGATCAGCCAGCAGGCGCTGAGCCAGGTCGAGATCCTCAACCAGCAGATCGCGGCGCTGCGCAAGCAGATCGGCGCGCTCGAGGACGCGCTCAACGTTTCGGAAACGCGCGATCGCGATTCCAACACCAAGATCGCCGATCTCGGCCGCCGTCTGAACGTCGCGCTGGCGCAGCGCGTGCAGGAACTGAACCGCTACCGCTCCGACTTCTTCGGACGTTTGCGCGAAATCCTCGCCGACCGCGAGAACATCCGCATCGTCGGCGACCGCTTCGTCTTCCAGTCGGAAGTGTTGTTCCCGACCGGTTCCGAGGTCATCAACGATGCCGGCAAGGTCGAGATGAAGAAGCTCGCCGACGCCATCATCGAGTTGCAGAAGGAAATCCCCCCCGAGATCAACTGGGTGTTGCGCGTCGACGGCCACACCGACAACAAGCCGCTCTCCGGCACCGGCCGCTATCGCGACAATTGGGAGTTGTCGACGGCCCGCTCCACCTCGGTGGTCAAGTTCCTGATCGAGAACGGCGTACCGGCAAACCGGCTGGTGGCCGCCGGCTTCGGCGAGTTCCAGCCGCTCGATCCCGCCGATACCGACGAGGCGCGCAACAAGAACCGCCGTATTGAACTGAAGCTCACCGAACGTTGAATTCTGATCACGCGATCTCACGCGAAATTGTTCGTCGGCTCAACTCTAGGGCGTGGGAGACCGGCGGCAAGGCCTGAAAAGATTATCTTTTTTTAATTACACTTCCCGCCGAGGCGCTCCTAGCTTGCCGTGCAGGGCCGAGAACCGCCGGCGATGCCTCCCATCGCGACGCGACGGAACTGGACGACCCTGACGACCGGAGGGCGAGGCGGCCAAGCCGCTCTCCTTCCAAGCAGGAGGAAGCGCCCCATGCGCTCATCAGCATCTCTCAGGACTGCAACGCTTGCCGCAATTCTCATCGCCGTCCCGCTGGCCGGCGCTTATGCCGCGGGCCATCATCACAAGGGCTCTCTCGACGCGTCCGATCCGACCGACCTGACCGGCCCCCGTGTCGAGGCTCTCTTCCAGCAGGTCCAGGGCCTCCGTCAGGGCATTGTCGACGCAAGGCAGGCCAACAACATCACACCGGCCGTGGCCGAGCGCCTCGAGATGAGCACCGCACGCATCGGCCAGGCCGCCCAGAAGATCGCGGCTGAGGATCACGGCAGAATCCCGGCCGCCCAGTATCACGACCTGCTGCGCAACCTCGACAATGTCGACCAGCAGCTGAGGGTCGACACAGGCAGCGGCTTCCTGATGGGCGACGGCGCCGACGGCGGAAACTATCCCAACGGCTGAGACCGCCCTGGATTACCTCTGAGGAAGGGACCACCTGGCGCCTTCGGGACCCCAATCCCGCGGGCGTCCTTTTTCCGCACCGGCCCAGCTTGCCTACCAGCCCGACTTGCCTACCAACCAAGCCAGACCGCGATCAGGGCCAATACCGCCGGCACTGTCTGGATGAACAGTATCTTGCGCCCGACCGTAGCCGCCCCATAGAGGCCGGCAATAGCCACGCAAGCCAGGAAGAAGACCTTGATCTGGAAGCCGCCGGCGCCGAGGTAAAGCCCCCAGAGAAGGCCGGCGGCGAGGAATCCGTTGTAGAGGCCCTGGTTGGCGGCAAGGACCTTCGAGGCGCTGGCGAATTCCGGTGTCAGCCGGAACGTCCTGTGCCCGCGCGGCGTGTCCCAGAGCACCATCTCGAGATAGACGATATAGACGTGGATCAAGGCCACCAGCCCGACCAGGATGTTGCCGATCATTCGCGCCCCCTTGATGCGTCGCCGACAGCATTCCATGCCCAGCCTTGCCTGTGCAAGGCGTATCTGCCGCGCGGCGGCTGAGGGTTGCCAACGCTTTTTCGTTGGTGTCTTTTCGCGCCGTCCTCAATCACGGAAGCCGCCATGTCCTTTCAGAAACTCGACGATCTCGGCCATAAACTCGAAGCGCTCGAGCATGCGCTGGCCATTCTGGGCGCGGACGAAGCGACCCATATGGCCGTCGGCGGCGGCGAGAAGCGCGCGGAGGCGATGGCATCTCTGGCCGGCATGTATCATACCAGGGCGACGGCGCCGGAGATCGCCGACTGGATAGCCGCCGCCGAGGGCGAGGCGCTCGACGACGAGCAGCGTGCGGCCGTCGCCGAACTGCGGCGGCAATACACCAACCTGACCTGCCTGCCGGTCGAGTTCGTCGAACGCCAGACCACGGCGCGCATGCGCTGCGAGCAATTGTGGCGCGACCTGCGCGCCAAGAACGACTGGGCCGGCTTCCAGCCGGCGCTCGAGGGCGTTGTGGCGCTGGTGCGGGAAGAGGCTTCCCTGCGCGCCGATGTGCTGGGCCTCGCCCCCTATGACGCGCTGATGGAACAGTACGACCCCGGCAACCGCGTCGCCGACATCACACCCGTCTTCGCCGACCTGAAGGCCTTTCTGAAGGGATTCGTACCCGAAGCCCTCGCAATACAGGAAGCACGGCTGCGCAAGCATCCGCTGAAGCCGCTGTCGGGAAGCTATGCGATCGACCGCCAGCGCGAACTCGGCCTCGCCATGATGGCCGCGGTCGGTTTCGACCTGACGCATGGCTCGCTGTCGGTGTCGCATCATCCCTTCTGCGGCGGCGTGCCCAGCGACGTGCGCATCACCACCCGCTACAAGACCTCGGACTTCCTGTCGGCGCTGATGGGCGTGCTGCACGAAACCGGCCATGCGCTGTATGAGCAGAACCTGCCGAAGGCGTGGGCGCACTGGCCACTCGGCAAGGCGCGCGGCATGGCCGTCCATGAGAGCCAGAGCCTGTTCGTCGAAAAGCAGCTTGGCCGCAATCCTGCCTTCTGGCGCTGGGCGTTGCCGGTGGTGGAGAAGCATCTCGGCGAGGCCTGGTCGCTCGACGACATCCTGCCGCATGTGCATCGTGTCGAACGCGGCCTGATCCGTGTCGACGCCGATGAGGTGACCTATCCGCTGCATGTCATCTTGCGCTACGAGCTGGAGCAGGAACTCGTTTCAGGCCGCTTTGAGGTCGCCGACCTGCCGGAAGCCTGGGACGCCAAGATGCGCGACTATCTCGGCCTCTCGACGGCCGACAATCCGGCCGACGGACCGATGCAGGACGTGCATTGGCCGGGCGCCGCCTTCGGCTATTTCCCGTCCTACACGCTGGGCGCGATGATGGCGGCGCAGCAATGGGCCGCCCTGACTCGCGAGCACCCTTCCGCTGACGCCGATCTGGCGAAAGGGAATTTCGAGGCGATCAATGGCTGGCGCCGCGACAGGATATGGTCGCAGGGGTCGCGCTGGTCGACGCCGGACCTGCTCGAACGCGCCACCGGCGAAAAGCTCAACGCCAGCTATTTCGTCAATCACCTGAAGCAGCGCTACGGCGGATGAGGCCGGCCACCGTGCCATCGCGACCCCATTGACCGGCGAAGGCGGCAAGGCGTCGCCGCCGGCGGCGATCTTGCGGGATCGGCTGCACTTTTCTATCACTGGTGGCATCCGGCGTTGCTTGCAGGACGTGCGGGTCATTGTGGGTTGGGGTGCTTTGCGGTGACATCTTCTGCGACCACGCGGCTTTTCGTCTTGATAGCCATTGCCTTTTTCAGCGCGCCGGCCATGGCCGATGCCGAAATCCACAAGGGCGGCGCGGGGGCCTGGATTGACCGGATCGACCTGCCCAAGGCGGATCCGCGTTTCGACGGCCAGATCAAGGGCGGCATCTCCAATCTCGTGTCGGAATATCAGATCCGGCAGCGGCCCGGCGGCATCGAGGCATTCGACCATTATGCCTACAGGATCGTCGACCGCACCGGGCTCGAGCGCGGCGCCGCCATAAATTTCGAATTCGACCCGGCAACGTCGCAAGTCACGATGAACTGGCTGAACATCATTCGCGACGGCGTCGTCATCGACCGGCTATCCGGGGCCACCTTCGACGTGTTCCGGCGCGAGAAGGACGCCGAGAAAGGCCTCTTCGACGGCTGGCTGACCGCTTATGTCAATGTCGACGATGTGCGCGTCGGCGACATCATCGACTATGGCAAGACCACGGTCAGGACGCCGATCGTCGGCGCCGACCTGTTTTTCCACTCGGTCGCCGTCGCCTGGGGAGAGCCGATCGCACTGATCCGCGAAAAGGTGACATGGCCAGCGGAGCAGCCCTTGAATATCCGTCAGGTCCGCACCGGCATCGAACCCGATATCAAAACCGTAGGCACGTCCAAAATCTACACCTGGGAAAGCATCAACCCGGTCCCGGTCAAACCCGAGGAGAACCTGCCGGCGGATTTCCTGACCTATCCGACAGTGCAGATCTCCTCGACGAGCAAATGGCAGGACGTCGTCGATGCGATGCTGCCCTACTACAAGCTCGACCAGGAATTGCCGGCCGCGTTCGCCGCCAAGCTCGATGATATCGCCGCCAGATACGCCAAGCCGGAAGACCGGATGATCGAGGCGATGCGGCTGGTGCAAGACACCATCCGCTATGTAAGCCTGTCGATGGGCCGTGGCTCCTACATTCCACGCAGCCCCGCCACGGTGATTGCCAGCGGCTTCGGCGACTGCAAGGACAAGGCGCTGCTTCTCGCCTCAAGCCTGCGCCGGCTCGGCGTCCAGGCTGATCCGGCCCTGACCGATCTCGACGATGGCCTGGCGCTTGGCGACATGCTGCCGACCATCCGAGCCTTCGACCACGTGATCGTCAAGGCGACGATCCAGAGCCGGACCTACTGGATCGACGGGACCAACTACCTGCAGGGCGGTCGCGCGGACAATCTCGTGCCGCCCGACTACGGCTTTGCCTTGCCGATCGTTGCCGGCGGCGCGCGGATGGAACGGATCGAACGCAAGGAGCTTTTCCAGCCGACCACTTTCGTCAGCGAGGCCTTCGACTTCCCGAAACTCAAGGGCGAAGCGCTCAAGCTGACGGTCAGCACCACCTATCGCGACGCCGATGCCGACAGCATGCGCTACCGGCTGGTGTCGCAATCGGCAACCAAGCTCGGCGACGACTATCTCGACTACTACAACCGCCAGTATCCCGGGATGACCAGCCTGGCGCCGCTATCGACCAATGACGATCGCGACCGCAACGTCGTCACGACCGTGGAATCCTACGCGCTGCCGGCCGACGATCTCGAAGCCGATGATCTCATCAAGAACTTCCCGCTGAAGGCCGATGTCGGCATCAGCAACTTGCCGGAGCCCGACATGGTCGGCAGGACCGGGCCGATCTGGCTCGGCACCCCTGTCTTCAAGCGCCATCAATGCATCGTCAGGATCTGAAGGCCGAATTCACAGGTCCGGAGAAATCCGACGACGTGATCACGCCCTATGTCGCCTTCAAGGCACGCTGGTCGAGCACACCAACCGAATTCCAGGTCGACTGGTATCTCAAGACGATCGGTGACCGGGTCCCGGCCAAGGACATCGGCTCCTACCTCAGGTCGCGGCGCAAGATGAGCGACAATTCTTCGTGGAGCTACAATTTCGGCTATGCCGAAACCGAGGCGAACTGACCACTAGAGCGGTTCAGCGTTTCACGGAATCGCCGAACAGCTCTAAACCTTTGTTTTTACGCAATTCCGGACGGAAAACCGCTACGCACTTTTCCTGGAATTGCTCTAGGGCAAAAGCCTTATTCGGCTGCGCCTTTGAAGGCGCTGGCGCCGGTCTCGAACTGCAGCTTGGCCAGCCGCGCATAGATTCCGCCCCTGGCGACCAGGCTCTGATGCGTGCCTTCCTCGACGATACGGCCGCCGTCCATGACCAGGATCCTGTCGGCCTTCAGCACCGTCGCCAGCCGGTGAGCTATGACGATGGTCGTGCGGCCCCGCATCAGCCGCTCCAGCGCCATCTGCACCAGCGTCTCGCTCTCGGCGTCGAGCGCCGAGGTCGCCTCGTCGAGCAGCAGGATGGGCGCGTCGCGCAGGATCGCGCGCGCGATCGCCACGCGTTGGCGCTGGCCGCCCGACAAGGTCACGCCGCGCTCGCCGACCTGGCTGTCATAGCCGTTTTCGAGCTTGAGGATGAATTCGTCGGCCAGAGCGTCCTTCGCCGCCGCCTCGATCTCGGCATTGCCTGCGCCCGGCCGGCCAAAGCCGATATTGTCGCGCGCGCTCGCCGCGAAGATGGTGACGTCCTGCGGGACGATGGCGATCCGTTCGCGCACCGAAACCGGATCGGCTTCGCGCACATCGACCCCATCGATCAGGATCTTGCCGGTTTCGGGATCGTAGAAGCGCAGGATCAGCGAAAACACCGTGCTTTTGCCCGCGCCCGAAGGACCGACGATCGCCACCGTCTCGCCCGGCCTGACCTGAAAGCTCAGACCATGGACGGCGGCCCGGTCGGGCCTTGCCGGATAGGAGAACGAGACGTCGTCGAACACGATGCCGCCCCTGGCGACCGCAGGAAGCGGTTTCGGAATGGCCGGCGCTTGGATCGCGGGCTTCTCGGCCAGGATCTCGGTCAGCCGCTCGGCCGCGCCTGCCGCCTGGGCGAGTTCGCCCCAGACTTCCGACAGCGCGCCCAGCGCCCCGGCGGCGAACACCGAATAGAGCAGGAACTGGCCGAGCGTTCCGGGCGACAAAGTGCCCTCGAGCACGTCGCGCGAGCCGAACCACAGCACCGCGACGACGGACGAAAAGATGGTGAAGATGGCAAAGAACGTCAGGAAGGAACGCGCGAAGATCGAGGCGCGCGCCGCCGCGAAGGCGGCTTCGACCGCGCCGGAAAAACGCCCGGTGACCAAGCCTTCATTGGTGAAGGCCTGCAGCGTGCGCACCGCGCCGATCTGCTCGCTGGCATAGGCCGTTGCTTCGGCCAGCGTATCCTGCGCCTGCCGCGACTTGCGCCGCACCGAACGGCCGAACGCGACCAGCGGCAGCACGATGATCGGGATGGCCGCGATGACCAGGCCGGAGAGTTTCGGACTGGTCACGACCATCATCGCCACGGCGCCTAGACCGAGGATGACATTGCGCAGCGCCACCGACGCGGTGGCCCCGACCGCGGATTTGACCTGCGTGGTGTCGGCGGCGAGCCGCGACACGATCTCTCCCGACTGGGCGGTGTCGAAGAAGGCGGGCGACAAGGTCGTTACATGGGCGAAGACATCGCGCCTGATGTCGGCGACGACACGCTCGCCGAGCGTGATGACGAAGTAGTAGCGGCCGGCCGAGGCTGCCGCCAACAGTGCCGCCATCGCCACCAGCGCGGCGAAATATTCGGCGATGAAGGTGGAGCCCGATGGCGTGAAGCCATGATCGATCATGCGTCGCACCGCCAGCGGCAGCGCCAGCGTCGTGGCCGCGGCGATGGCCAGCGAAACGATGGCGCCGGCCACCAATGTGCGGTAGCGGCCTATATAGGGGAACAGGCGCCTGAGCGGCTTGAGCGAGCGGCGGCGCTCGTCTGCGCTGCTGGATTGCGCCATGTCAGTGTTTCCTCTAGCCGTCCCGGCATCTGCGTCTCAATATGCGCCGCCGCGGCCTTGTGATTCAATTTCGGCTGATGTATAGGCACGCCGACCGTTTTAGAAGCCGTGGCTCCTCAATAGCTGCGGCTTCGAGTTTTAAAAAGAGGCGCATCGACGCAGGCTCACGCCCGTCCGCCGCGCTGGCAAGCCAGGAACACGACCATGAAGAGCGCCATTCATCCCGACTACCACACCATCAAGGTCGTCATGACCGACGGCACCGAATACACGACTCGTTCGACCTGGGGCAAGGAAGGCGATACGATGAACCTCGATATCGACCCGACCACCCATCCGGCCTGGACCGGCGGCCAGCAGACCCTGCTCGACCGCGGCGGCCGTCTGTCGAAGTTCAAGAAGCGCTTCGAAGGTTTCGGCCTCTAATCCGACCCGTCTTCGCGTACCAAGAACCCGCCCTCGTGGCGGGTTTTTTGTTGACCAGTTGCTCCCTTCTCCCCGTCCCTATACGGGGAGAAGGTGCCGGCAGGCGGATGAGGGGCGGCGCCAGCGTCCACAACTGGTTGATTATCGGGACGGACGAGAGAGATCTCGGTGACATTCGCGGCAAGGCGGCCACCAAAATATCACAGGCCGCGCCGCCCCTCACCTGCCTGCCGGCATCCTCTCCCCGTATAGTGACGGGGAGAGGGGACGCTCCCGCTGACGGTTTCGCAAATAGCAGGCGCTGCTTTAGAAGCCGCGGCCCAGCCCTACTCGTCCAGCAATTCCCTGAGCGCCATCCGCTTGTAGGCGGCGACCAGCCTGTCGCCCTCCTCCCTATCGACCGAGATCGCCAGGCGCATCACGGCCTCGCCCATCTGCCAGACGAGAAACGCCGTGGTGTCGAGGGCCACCGGATCGGCGCCGGGGCGCAGCCTTTTGAGGACCGCGATCAGAAATTCGGCATTCGCGCGGCTGTCGGCGAGTTCGAGTTGACGCAGCGCCTTGTCGGCCTGCGTGCCCGACCAGATGTCACGCATCACCGGCTCGGCCAGGAACAGCCGGTAGTAGATATCGACCAGCTCTGAAAACGCATCGCGAAGGCCCTCGGCGTCGCCGACATCGGCGAGAGTGGCGGAGATGCAGGCCTGGCTCTCGGCGGTATAGCGCTCCGCCAGGGCCCAGACGATCGCCCGCTTGTCCGGAAAGAACTGATAGAGCGAACCGATCGAAACCCCCGCGCGCTCCGCGACTTCCCCCATGCGCATCGCATCGCTGCCCTGCTCGGCGATCAGCGCCGAGGCGGCGGCCAGCATGCGTTCCACCCGCTCCCGGCTGCGTTGCTGGCTCGGCGCCCGGCGCGGCGAGGCAATCTGCTCCTGGGGGGAAACGGATGCTTGGGTGTCGTCCACGGCCGGCTCCAGTCTCTGACAAATTGCTTGACTCACAAAATACGAGGATTTATCACGTTTTGCAAATGTGAGGATTACTCATATTTTAGCAAGGAGATCGAGATGAACACGCAGAAACCGATTTTGATCCTGGGCGGCACCGGAAAGACCGGCCGCCGGCTCGCCGAGCGGCTGACCGCAAGGCACATTCCAATGCGGATCGGCTCACGCGGCGGCAAGCCGCCCTTCGACTGGCTCGACAGGGGAAGCTGGGAAGCGGCGCTGGACGGCGTCGGCGCTGTCTACATCAGCTACTATCCCGATATCGCCGTGCCGGGCGCCGCAGAAACGGTCGAGGCGTTCGCCAGGCTTGCCGTCGGGCGCGGCATCAAGCGGCTGGTGCTGCTTTCGGGTCGCGGCGAAATCGAAGCGCAGCGCGCCGAGGAGATGCTGAAAGCCTCGGGCGCCGACTGGACCATCCTGCGCTGCTCATGGTTTGCGCAGAACTTCAGCGAAGGCTTCCTCGTCGATTCCATTCTCGAAGGCGAGGTGTCGCTGCCGGTCGGCGCTATCGGCGAGCCGTTCGTCGATGTCGACGACATCGCCGACGTCGCCGAAGCCGTGCTGACCGAGCCAGGGCATATCGGCCAGGTCTATGAACTCACCGGGCCCAGGCTGCTGAGCTTCGCCGACGCCGTCGCCGAGATTGGCAAGGCAACCGGCCGCAACATTCGTTACCGCCAGACTTCATACGCCGAATTCACCCAGACGATCACGGCGCACGATCTGCCGCCGGAGATCGCCTGGCTGCTCAACGAACTCTTCACCGAGGTGCTCGACGGCCGCAACGCATCGCTGGCCGACGGCGTGCAGCGCGCGCTCGGCCGCCAGCCGAAGGACTTTTCCGCCTATGCCACCGAAACCGCCGCAGCCGGCATCTGGAGCAAGTGAGATGATCAAGCTTCTTCCCACCCTCACCATCGTCGCCGCGATCGGCTCCGGCGTCGTTGGCGGTGTCTTCTTCGCCTTTTCCAATTTCGTCATGGCCGCCCTTGCCCGGTTGCCGGTGCCAAGCGGCATCGCGGCGATGAACTCGATCAACATCACGGTCATCACCCCGACTTTCATGGCGGCCTTGTTCGGCACCGGCCTGATCTGCCTGGTGCTCATTGCCGCCGTTCTGTTGGGCTGGAGCCAGTCGGGCACCTACTGGCTGCTGGCCGGCGCCGTGATCTATTTCATCGGCAATCCGATCGTGACCATGGTCTTCAACGTGCCGCTCAACGATGCGCTGGCTGCCGTCGATCCCGAAAGCGCCAATGGCGCCGCCGTGTGGGCGAACCATCTGAGCCAGTGGGTGATGTGGAACCACGTGCGCACCGTCACCGCCATCGCAGCAATGGCCTGCTTCATCTTCGCATTGCTGTGAAAAGAAGGGCTGCGAAGGAACAAGGGCCCCGTCTCAGGCGGGGTCTTTGCTTGTCTGTTCCCTGGAAACGTGGACCTTCCGATCGGAATGACCGAGATCGCGATCCGGGTCAATGACGTCGCGGACCAGTTGCTTGAGTTTGGCCGCGTCCGGAAAGCCGCCGTCGCGCTTGCGGTCCCAGATAAGCGCCT
Source organism: Mesorhizobium comanense (assembly GCF_005503535.1). Lineage (GTDB taxonomy): Bacteria > Pseudomonadota > Alphaproteobacteria > Rhizobiales > Rhizobiaceae > Mesorhizobium > Mesorhizobium comanense. Next base: position 45,527 of record NZ_SCNN01000013.1, read on the forward strand.
CGTTGCAGGAAACGGTGAAGATGCCGCCAGTGCCGGGCACCAGCGTCACTTCGCCGAGATCGGTACCGAAGGTGGAAAGCAGCTCCTGCGCCATCCAACCGGCACGCAACAGCCACTGGCATTGCGTGCAGTAGGTGATGCGGATGCAATGTTTCCCTGACGCGCTCATTGGTCGGTCTCCAGGACACGCACGGTCGTGCCGGCAACCCGGTCATGTATTGGCTCGTTGCCGAATGCAATGCTCAACGCGACCCAACATGACCAGAGGAAAGCCAGGGCAGCAGCGATAAAGGCGACTGCGATTTCCAGTCGGGAATAGTCGAGCAAGGTTGCCGGAGCGGTTTTCCAGGCCTGGAAAGCAAAGAAAGCCCCGACCAGCGTGGCGGGTAGATAGCCGAGGAATTTTACCACCTGCCGACGAACGGCTTTCCGCAAACCGAGGCCTTCCCTATGCCAATCCGACTCGTCATGGACGAAGAGAGCCAGGACCCCCTTGCCGAGCGACCGGCTGAAAGCTCCCTCCATCAAAAGAAGATAGGCCGCCAGGACCAGCACCTGGAGGAAGCCCAGATCCAATGCCGCGGTTCGAAAATTTCCCTTTGAATCGAGGTCTATCGAAAGGGTTGTTGCTGCCTTCGATTGAGGGTCCGTGCTCGTGCCGGCGGCCCATCGGGCCACCGGTAAACCGAAGAAGGATGTTGCACAAACCTGCCAATCGTAGCGAGAAAGCACGGGATCGTCTGTTCCCCTCAAACTGGCGGACTGGCAGGTTCTCCAGTTCAGCCAGAAACTGCCCTTTACTGCGCCGTCGGTCATCAGAAACAAGGCCGCGACCAGCGCATAAAGAGCGACGAAGACGACAAGGTAGTCGATAAGCGAAGCTAAAAGCCTTCGCCAAAGGCCGCCTGGCCGAGGCCAGGTCACGGCCGGCTCACCGCCTTCTTCAGTCATCTTCCCCCTCGCCGACAACTGACCGAGCTATAAATCTCAAGCAGCGAGGCCATGCTACCCGCCAGTGGCGCCGTTGGCCATCGCTTTGCAGCTCAGGCAGCGCTGAGCTTGGCCAGCGTCGCCTCGTCGACCTCGAAATTGGCGTAGACGCTTTGCACGTCGTCGTCATCTTCGAGCGTGGCGACCAGCTTCATCAGCGACTGCGCCCGTTCCTCGTCGACGGGGACGTTGTTCTGCGGCTGCCAGATCGGCTTCACCGATTCCGCCTCGCCGAGCGAGGCTTCCAGCGCCTTGGAGACTTCGCCGAGATTTTCGAAGGAGCAGTAGATGGTGTGGCCTTCCTCGTCCGACTCGACATCGTCGGCGCCGGCTTCGATCGCCGCGTCCATGACCTTGTCGGCACTGCCGGCGGATGCAGGATAGTAGATCTCGCCGATGCGGTTCCACATGAACGACACCGAGCCGGTTTCGCCAAGCGCGCCGCCGGCCTTGGTGAAGGCGGCCCGCACGTTCGAGGCGGAACGGTTGCGGTTGTCGGTCAGCGCTTCCACGATCAGCGCCACGCCGCCCGGGCCATAGCCCTCATAGCGCACGGCTTCGTAATTCTCAGCATCGCCCATCGAGGCCTTGTTGATGGCGCGCTGGATGTTGTCCTTCGGCATCGACACCGCCTTGGCGTTCTGGATGGCCAGTCGCAGGCGTGGATTCATCGATGGATCGGGCGTGCCGCTCTTCGCGGCGACGGTGATTTCGCGCGCCAGCTTGGAAAACATTTTCGACCGCACCGCGTCCTGGCGGCCCTTGCGGTGCATGATATTCTTGAACTGTGAATGGCCAGCCATGGCACCCCTGTCGTGTTCGGCTAGAGCATTTCGCGGCGGGGTGCTTGCCCCGTCTTGCGCAAATGCTCGAATTCAAAATTTCAGAACGTCCCTGACGCGTCCGAAGGCGTATGGCGTTCCCTGTCGGAATGGCCGGCTTATAGATAAATCGGCTCAATTCGTCCAGCCGCGCCGCGTTCCGTCGGCCGCATCGAGGTTTCGCAACCGCTTATCCCTCGAGATCGGACTTGAGCTGGTCGATGATGCTCAGGGCGTGACCGGCATACTGGCTGATCCAGCGGTCATGTATCTGCTTGATCGGCAGCGCGTTGAGATGGTTCCAGCGCTCGCGCCCATCCCGGCGCGCGACGATCAGCTCCGCCTCCTCTAGCACCTTGAGATGCAGCATGACGGTGCAGCGGTCGATGTCGGCGAAAGCGTCGCACAGCATACCCGTCGTCTTCGGCGCGTCCTTCAGTTGATCGAGCATTTCGCGCCGGCGCGGATGCGCCAGTGCCTTGAAAACATTGTCATCTTGCGATCGGCTTGACATGTTATGTTTCTATAACATATTGTGACGGCAATCAAGGAAGGAGCTGTGGATATGTCCCTTGGATTCAGGGTTTCGGGCCGGATCGGCCGGCCGGTGGCCGACGTTTTCGATGCCGTCGTCAATCCCAGGAAACTCAGCGGTTACTTCACCACGATCGGCGGCGCCTCGGCCCCGCTGGTCGCCGGCAGCACCGTGACGTGGTGGAAGACGGTGCCGGTCGAGGTCGACGAGGTGGTCAAGGACAGCCGCATCGTCCTGCGCTGGGACGCAACCGACGCCGACGGCAAGCCGGCCTACAAGACCCGCATCGAGATGAACTTCGAGCCGCTCGACGATGGCGGCACCTTCGTCACCATCGCCGAGAGCGGCTGGCGGGAGGGCGCGGTCGGGCTGAAGAAATCCTACCTCAACTGCGAGGGCTGGTCGCAAATGCTGGCCTGCATGAAGGCCTATGTCGAACACGGCATCAACCTGCGCGACGGCTACTATCGCAGCGAGATGAAGGGCGAGCCCGCCAATGAGACCAATGTTTGAACCGGCATGACGAAGAACGGAGGCCCGAGATGAAGAGAGTAACGCCGTTCCTGATGTTCGAAGGCCGGGCCGAGGAGGCAATGACCCTCTATTGCGAGACCATTCCCGGCAGCCGCGTGCTTGAGGTCGCCCGGTATGGTTCCGGCGAAGACGGCCCGCGGGGAACGCTCAAACTGGCGCGGATATCCGTCTGCGGTCTCGAACTCATGGTCTTCAACAGTCCGGTGAATCACGCTTTCACCTTCACGCCAGCGGCCTCGCTCTACGTGGATTGCTCCACGGAGGCCGAACTCGAAGGCATTGTCGAAGTCCTGTCAAAGGAGGGAAACTTCCTGATGCCGCCCGCCAACTACGGCTTCAGCCAGCGTTTCGCCTGGCTCAACGACCGCTTCGGCGTCTCCTGGCAGGTCAACTTGCCCTGACCCGTCAGCCGACGAAGTCTATCCGACAACCACAACATTCGGAGCCTCCAATGACCGCGAAGATCACCGGCGGGATCAACATCGCCATGAAGGTGCCGCCGCACCAGTACGAGGCCACGATCGCTTTCTATCGCGACGTGGTCGGCTTGACTCCCTATACGGACAAGGCGCCGGCCATCGGCTTCGAGCTCGGCCCGAACAGGCTGTGGATCGATGAAGCCCCGGCCCTGAGCCAGGCCGAAGTCTGGCTGGAACTCTTCACGGCCGACTTCCCAAGCACGGCGGAGGGTCTTGCCAAGGCCGGCATCGTGCGCTGTGACGCGATCGAGCCCTTGGGAGAAGGCTTCCGGGGCGGCTGGATCACCAGCCCGGCCAACATCATCCACATGGTGCGGGAACCGGACGCCTGGTGAGCCGCGCTGGAAGGAGACCAACATGGAACTCAAGCAACCTCCCACAGCCGAAGCCGGCATGCTGATCCGCCGGCCGGTCGCCGAGGTCTTCGAGGCGATCGTCGATCCGGCAATCACCACGAAATTCTGGTTCACACATTCAAGCGGAAGGCTGGACGAGGGCAAGCCTGTCGAGTGGGAATGGCGCATGTATGGCGTCTCCACAAAAGTGGAGGTCGCAGAGATCGTCCGTGACGAAAGGATCCTCATGCAATGGAGCGATCCACCGACCACCGTCGTATGGACCTTCACCCAGATGCCTGACAACGCGACCTTCCTAGAAGTCCGCAACTTCGGCTTCGCCGGCAATGGCGATGAGCAGGTCAGCCAGGCCATCGGTTCGACCGACGGCTTTTCCTTGGTGCTCGCGGGCGCCAAGGCGTGGCTGGAGCAAGGCTTGACGCTCGGCCTGATCGGCGACCGTCACCCGAAGGGCGTGCCAGGACGCTGAGCGGGTATCAGCTTCGACGTTTTTCTTGTTGGATCACATGATGACGGAGCACGCGATTGATTTCGGTCTGATAGCCACCGCCTCCAACATGCTCCTTGAACCAGGAAAGCACGTCGGCATCCAATCGAATGGTCACTGGCTGCTTGAGTGGTCGGTAGAGATGCCCGCGACGGGCATGAATCCAATTTTCGGCCGAGGTCTCCGGAATATCGGAAGTGTCAATCTCGCTGTCAGGCAATTCCGCCAGCTTTGCCAGCTGGTCGCGTTGATCCTGGCTAAGGTCCTTCCTGCTCATAGCGCCGCCTTTCATGCGTTGTCGCTTTTCGGGCACCGATAATCCGAATCCGCTCTTCATCACCGCTGTCGGGATAGGTGTGAACGACCAGCATGATCAACACGGCCTCGATCAGGCCGATCGCATGCCATCGCTGCTCACCGTCTTCAAATCGATCAGGCACGATGACATGGAACGGATCGTCGAACACCTTCTGGGCGAGATCGAAACCGATACCGTGCTTGGCAAGATTTCGCCTAGCCTTCTCCGGATCCCATTCGAACCGCACATCCGCACCTTGAATTACAATTATGTACGTACAGTTTTGTAATTGTCAAGCGAAGCGGCCACGCACTCAATGCCCTCCGTCGGGCTTCGCCTTCCTTCTTCGCCGCGCCAGCATGTTGAGGCCCTCGACCAGCGCGGAAAAACCCATGGCCGCGTAGATGTAGCCCTTGGGCACATGATAGCCCATGCCGTCGGCGATCAGCGTCATGCCGATCATCAGGAGGAAGCCCAGCGCCAGCATGACGATGCTTGGGTTCCTGGCGATGAAGTCGGCGAGCGGGCCGGCGGCCAGCATCATGACGGTGACCGCGACGATCACGGCGATGTACATGATGGCGATCTCGTCGGTCATGCCGACGGCGGTGATGATGGAATCGACCGAGAAGACGAGGTCGAGCAGCAGGATCTGGAAGATCGCGCCGGCCAGGCTGATCTTGAGCGTACCGCCCACCATCGTGTCCTGATGGTCCTGGGGATCGACAGTGTGGTGGATTTCCTTGGTCGCCTTCCAGACCAGGAACAGGCCGCCGGCGATCAGGATCAGGTCGCGCCAGGAAAAACCATGGCCGAAGGCCGTGAACACCGGCGTCGTCAGCTGGACGATGATCGAGATGGTGGCGAGCAGCACGAGCCGCATGATCAGCGCCGCCGAAATGCCGAGGCGCCGGGCGCGGGCGCGTTGCGCTTCGGGCAGCTTGTTGGTCAGGATCGAGATGAAGATCAGATTGTCGATGCCGAGCACGACCTCGAGCACCACCAGCGTGAGCAGGGCGACCCAGGCAGTAGGATCGGAAACAAATTGAAAGTGCGGCGCCAGGAACTCGATAATCTGCATGGAGGTCGTCCCCTCTACGATCTAGAGCAGTGTGGCCGGCAATTAGGTACTGTGAACTCCCATATCAATGTCACGACCAGAAGGATGGCGCGCTTTCCTCCAGTCTTGGCCCGCGACGAAACGGCGCGATCTTCTCGGTCAGTCCCGTACGGTCGGAGATATCGACGCCGACGCCGCACAACGTCGCCGGACCGGTCGCCGCCTCGAAACGTCCCTTCGGCACTTTCGACAGGAACCGGTTGAGCGGTTCCTCCTTGTCCATGCCGAGCGAGGAATCATAGTCGCCGCACATCCCCGCATCGGACAGGTAGCCGGTGCCGCCATTGAGGATCTGATGGTCGGCGGTCGGCTGGTGCGTATGCGTGCCGACGACAAGGCTGGCTCGGCCGTCGACGAAATGGGCAAAGCACATCTTTTCCGACGTCGCCTCGGCGTGGAAGTCGATGACCACCGCATCGGCCTGTTCGCCCAGCGGACAGGCCGCGAGTTCGCGCTCGCCGGCCTGGAACGGATCGTCAAGCTCGGGATGCATGAACACGCGGCCCATGATGTTGGCGACCAGCACCCGCGCGCCGTTTCTGGCGATGTAGACGCCGGAACCGCGCCCGGGCGTGCCCTTGGGAAAATTGGAAGGGCGCAGGAAGCGCTGTTCGCGCGGCGCGAAGGCAAGCGCGTCACGCTGGTCCCAGACATGATTGCCCGTCGTCACCACATCGGCGCCTGCCGCGATTGTCTCGCGGAAAATCTCCTCGGTAATGCCGAAGCCGCCGGCGGCGTTCTCGCCGTTGACGATGACGAAGTCGAGTTTGAAATCCGAGATCAGGCCGGGCAGTTGTTCCCACACCGCCGTGCGGCCCGTCTTTCCAACCATGTCCCCGAGGAAGAGAAGTCTCATATGATCCCGCACCAAAAGTCAGCGAAGCAAAAGCTGCATGACGTCTGGGAAAGGATCATGCGTCCATTGTACTTATCTACAATTGTGGCGCGAACCGACGCAACCCGCTCTCGGTCAGTATTTCCGGGATGACGACATCATGGTCCTCATCGGGAACCCGAACCACTTCCTGGCAATCGAAGGCGATGCCGATCAGGCGCGGTTTGCGGCCCGCCGCATGGAGGCGCGCGATCGCCCTGTCATAGTGCCCGGCGCCATAGCCCAGGCGATGTCCGCGCGGATCGAACGCGGCCAGCGGCACAAGCATCAGTTCGGGATCGACAACCGGCGCTTCCGGCCCCGGCCCGGACGTGCCGAAACCCGTGTCCACCATCGGCGCGCCGCGCAGCAATTCGCGGAAGATGATGGTCTCGCGGTCGAGCACGATTGGCAGGCAGAGCTTCGCGCCCCTGTCGCGCAACGCGGATATAAGCGGCCTTGTGTCGGCCTCCGAGCGTATCGGCAGGAAGCCGGAGACGATCGTGCCCGGTTCGAAATCGATCGCGCTCGCGCCGATCTCCGCCATGCGCAGCGAAGCTTCGATGCGCCAGCCTATATCGAGCGCGTCGCGACGCCCGAGCGCCTCGAGCCGCAGCTGCTTTTTCAGGTCTTTGAGAGATGTCATGTTAGAACGGTAGAAAAGGTCAGGTGTGAATGGCGTTTCAGGAGCGACGTTTTCTACCATATCCTCCACCGACATGCGCCGGCGCAGGCAGAAGTGACGATCCACACAACCGGTGGAGAGGTCGATCCCGGGTGCCTACAAAGTAGGTGGGCGCCGTGTGAGAAAACCCACGGGTCTTCCCAGGGACAGCTCCCTAAGGATCGTTAAGGCCCCGGGGAAAAGTGTCTCCTGCCGGGAAGCGCAGACCGCCTCCATCAATATAGGCCGCTGGCCGGCTAAGCGCCAGAGTGATGCAGTCGCCCAGCGGCTTTATTCGCAACGCGCGCCTGCCACCAGACCAATCCAGGCACCGCCAGCAACTCGACGCAGAGTCCAGCAACGTGACCGTGCGACGGCGTACCGGCGAGAGACAGCGAGACAAGCCGCGCCAGACCGCCGGTGAACGTACAGGCCGCGAGCAGGCGGAACCGCTCCGTCTTGTGTTCGATGGCAGGGATGCAACTGTACCAGGCGACGCCGATGGTGAGGAAGAAGCCGGACAGGAAGCGGAAATGGCTGTCGAGGTCCACCGGCCACGGGCTGGTGACATGCAGGAATTGAGGGCCATGGAGAACACCTTCCATGCCGACCAGGACCGGCGTCGCCGCCAGCACCGCCACAACGATCTGCAGTGCCCGCTTGCCCCATGTCTTGTCGGCCACACTTTCGCTCCATCGACTGTCGGTTTGCCACGCCTCAGCAACGAATATTTCCGCGCCGAGTTTCGAGTTCATAGGTCGCGGCAGCCTTGCATAGGCCCGACCGCGTCCCTACGGTCGCAATGAAGAACCGAGGAGCAAGAATGCGTTTCGAAGGCACGGCCGCCTATGTCGCCGACAAGGATCTGATGGTTGCGGTCAACGCGGCGATCGCGCTGGAGCGGCCCTTGCTGGTCAAGGGCGAGCCCGGCACCGGCAAGACGGAGCTTGCCCGGCAGGTGGCGGCGGCACTCGGCCTCAACCTCATCGAATGGCACGTCAAATCGACGACACGAGCGCAACAGGGCCTCTATGAGTATGACGCCGTCTCGCGGCTGCGCGACAGCCAGTTGGGGGACGAGCGCTTCAACGACATCAAGAACTACATCAAGCGCGGCAAGCTCTGGGAGGCGTTTTCCGCCGGCCGCAAGGTGGTGCTGCTGATCGACGAGATCGACAAGGCCGATATCGAGTTTCCCAACGACCTGCTTCAGGAACTCGATAAGATGGAGTTCTTCGTCTACGAGACCGGCGAGACGATCCGCGCCGCTGTCCGTCCCATCGTCATCATCACCTCCAACAACGAGAAGGAACTGCCGGACGCCTTCTTGCGCCGTTGCTTCTTCCACTACATCCGCTTTCCTGATGTCGACACGCTGCACAGGATCGTCGATGTCCACTATCCCGGCATCAAGCAGAATCTGGTGCGGGCGGCACTCACCCAGTTCTACGAAATCCGCGAGGTGCCCGGCCTGAAGAAGAAGCCGTCGACCTCGGAAGCACTCGACTGGATCCGCCTGCTGGTCGCCGATGATGTCGCGCCGGAGGATCTGCGCGCCGACCCGAAGAACGCATTGCCGAAACTGCATGGCGCGCTGCTGAAAAACGAGCAGGACGTGCATCTGTTCGAGCGCCTGGCCTTCATGGCCAGGCGGCAGGGATAGCGCTGGCCACAATTGGCCGATAATCCGCGTTAGGAGCCGGCTTCGCCTACGGCTTGGGCCGGCCGATGAACGCCTTTCTCCTTCGGCGCGCTGGTGTTCGCGCCGAAGATGATGAAGCTGATGACGGCAAGGGCAAGGACGCCGATCCCGCAATAGAGCATGACCCAGCCGAAACCGTTGACCAGGGCGGCATGGGCGATCGCGCCGGACGGGTCGAGGGCCGCGAGCTCGGGCACTTGCCGCGACAAGCCGTCGAGATTTCCAGCGGCGATCTTCTCCGCCAACGCTCCGAGTTCCCTGGGGCCGAGCGCCGTGCCGAATGCGCCCCGCAGATAGGAAACGATCCCCTGCGTCAAAAGCAGGCCAAGCACCGCGATGTTGATCGCCAAGGTGATCAGCCGCGCGCTGATGTCGATGCCGGACGCCATGCCGGCACGGTCCGGCGACACCGAACCGGTCGTGGTGTTCGTGGTCGGCGAATTGGTCAGGCCGATGCCGATGCCGGCGATCAGCGTGCCGGGCAGCATGGTCAGCCAGTTGGCTCCCTCGAGGCCGGAGCCTATGCGCATGGCGATGAAGCCGACCCCCAGCGTCAGCAGGCCGAGCGGGATCGCGATCCGCGCCTGATAGCGCGCGCGCAAACGCTCGGCGGTTGACGACATCAGCATCAGGGGAAGCGTGTAGACGAGCAGCAACAGGCCGGTCGTGGTGCTGTCGTAGCCCAGAACGCCCGAAAAATAGATCGGCAGATAGATGATGAACGGCCAGTAGCTGAAATTCATGCCGATGCCGCCCATGATCGCTCCCGAGAACTGGCGGATGCGAAACACCGAGAAGTCGAACATCGGATAGGGGCTGGTTCTCTCGGCAAAGAGGAAGCCGATGAAGGCCAGGACGGTCGCGACGGTCACGCCGATGCGGGCGCCAGAGCCGAGATCGGCCCCTTGCGTGATGAGATAGGAAAGACCGAACACCGCGAAGGACAGCGTCAGGATGCCGGCCCGGTCAAGCTTCTGCGCGTTGCCGTCGCGTGATTCCGTGACCCCGGAGACGATGAAGACCAGGGCAAGGATGGCGAGCGGCACATGGATGAGGAACACCCACTGCCAGCTCGAGAGCGCCACGATCAATCCGCCGATGGCAGGACCGAAACCCAGCCCGATGCCCGAGATGACGCTCCAGGCGACGAAGGCCTTGCTCCTGTCGCGCCCGTCCTGGAACTGATGCGACAGCACCGCCACGCTGCAGGTGAACATCGCGCCGCCGGCGAGGCCTTGCAGGAAGCGTGCGGCGATCAACAGGGGAGCAGTGGGCGCGAGACCGCACAGCAGCGAGGCCACGGCGAAGGAAACGGTGGTGACCACCATCACCCGCTTGCGGCCGAAACGGTCGGCCAGTGTCCCAGTCGCCATCAGCACCGTGGTACAGGCGATGGTATAGGCATTCATGATCCATTGCAGGTCCCTGAAATCGGCGGCCAGCAGGCTTTCCAGTTTTGGCAGGATTACCGGGACGCTGGAGATCTCGAGGCCAAACAACAGCGAGGCAAGACAGACGCCCGCGAGTGCGACGGTGTTTCGGTCGATGTGAAAATTCATGTCCATCACTTCCTGCCGGAGCATTTTGGGAGGGGCCGGCTCTTCAAACTGCGGTCGAGATGAGATAGACGAGGCCTGATCATGAAAAAAGACGATTCATCCCTATTTCAGAGATGACAAAATGGAATAGCCGAAATGACCAGCCTTGATGTCGATGCCGTCCGGATATTCGTAATGGTGGCTGATCTGCAGAGCTTCACCCGTGCGGCCGCGGCGCTCGGCAGCACCCAGGCAACGATCAGCGTCAAGCTGCGCCGGCTGGAAGAGAAACTCGGCTCGCGTCTGATCGAACGCACGCCGCGCCGCGTGGCGCTCTCGGCGAAGGGCGCCGTTTTCCTTCCCGCGGCGCGCGAATTCCTGGCTTCCCACGAACGTGCGCTGACGGAATTCTCGGCGGCGTCATGCCGGCTTGCGCTGGGCTTTGTCGACCATGTCGCCGGACCGGAACTGTCGACATTGATCGCCCAGCTTCACGCCCACGATCCCTCGCTGTCGCTGAATGTCAGGATCGATACCAGCTCCATGCTGGAAGAGGCTTTCGATCGCGGCGAACTCGATGCTGTCATCGTGCATCAGGAAGATGGCGGCCGCCGGGGCGAGGCCTTGTCGCGCACCCATTATGGCTGGTTCGCCGCACCCGCCTTCGAATGGCGGCCCGAAACGCCGTTGCGGCTCGCTCTCCTGAGCACCGTATGCAATTGCCCCGATCGCGTGAGAGCGATCGACGCGCTGGACCGGGCCGGTATCGCCTGGAGCGAGGCCTTTGTCGGCGGCGGCGGCGCGGCGGTCAACATCGCCGTCTCGGCCGGCTTCGCCGTGTCCGCCCTCGCCTATCGGGTCGTGCCCCCGGGCCTGGTCGAGGTCGGCCGCAAGCTCGGCCTGCCGCCCATTCCTCCGTCTGAAATCATTTTGCATGCGCATGCCCTGGCGCCCAGGGCGCGAGAGGGGCTCCACATGCTTACGACCGCTTTTCGCGAATATAACCTGCCGGCAGGATAGGGCTCCGATTCTGCCGCACTCCAGACTTCAGAGGGAAATGAAATGACCGAAATCACCGTCCGCCCGCTCGCGCAATCCGACCATGCCGATTGGCGGCGCCTGTGGACCGACTACCTGACCTTCTATGAAACCAAATTGCCTGAAGAGGTCTACGCCATCACCTGGAAGCGGCTGTTCACGGATGGCGAGTTCGAGCCGAAGGGCTTCATCGCCACGCTCGACGGCAAGGCGGTCGGCCTTACTCACTATCTCTACCACCGCTCCGGCTGGTCGGAGAAAAACAACTGCTATTTGCAGGATCTGTTCGCCGACCCGCAGGTACGCGGCAAGGGCATCGGCGCCGCCCTGATCAAGGCGGTCAAGGACGAGGCGGGCAAGATCGGCGTCAAGAACGTCTACTGGATGACGCACGAAACCAACGCTACCGCGCGCCGGCTCTACGACCACGTCGCCCGCCGCACGGGCTTCATCGAGTATGATCTGCCATAACGGGCCATGTTCATCCCCTTCTTCCTCGAACTGAAGGCCGCGCGTGTTCCCGTTTCGCTCAGGGAATATCTGTCGCTGCTGGAAGGGCTGGAGGCCGGCCTGGTCGACTATGACGTCGAGGGTTTTTATTACCTCGCCCGCGCGGCGCTGGTGAAGGATGAGCGCCATATCGACCGGTTCGACCAAGTGTTCGCGCATGTCTTCAAGGGCATCGAGGCGCTGGGCGGGCTGGATGCCGTCAATGTCGCCGACATACCAGAGGAATGGTTGCGCCGGCTCGCCGAAAAGCACCTGACCGAAGAAGAGAAAAAACTTGTCGCGGCTTTGGGCGGCTTCGAAAAACTGACGGAGACGCTGAAGCAGCGGCTGGAGGAGCAGAAAGGCCGCCACCAGGGCGGCTCGAAATGGATCGGCACCGGCGGCACCTCGCCCTTCGGCGCCTATGGCTACAACCCCGAGGGCGTGCGCATCGGCCAGCACGAAAGCCGCAACCGCCGCGCGGTGAAGGTCTGGGACAAGCGTGAGTTCCGCAATTTCGACGACGCCGTCGAACTCGGCACGCGCAACATCAAGATCGCGCTGAAGCGGCTTCGCCGTTGGGTTCGCGAAGGCGCCGAGGAAGAATTCGACCTGCCGGGCACCATCCATGCTACCGCCGAGCACGGCTATCTCGACGTGCAGACGAGGCCCGAGCGGCGCAACGCGGTGAAGCTGCTGATGTTCTTCGATGTCGGCGGCTCCATGGACGATCACATCAAGAGCGTCGAGGAGCTGTTCTCGGCGGCGCGCGCCGAATTCCGCCAGCTCGAATATTTCTACTTCCACAACTGCCTCTACGAGGGCGTCTGGAAGGACAACCGCCGCCGCCATGCCGAGACGATTGCGACCTTCGACCTGCTTCACAAATACGGCCCCGACTACAAGGTCATCGTCGTCGGCGATGCCTCGATGAGCCCTTACGAGATCGCGCATCCCGGCGGTTCGGTCGAACACTGGAACCCTGAGGCAGGCAGCGTCTGGCTCGGCCGCCTTCTGCAGCAATGGCCGAACGCGGTGTGGCTGAACCCCGAGAGCGAGAAGAACTGGGGCTACACCCATTCCATCACCATGATCCGCGACATCTTCGGCGGACGCATGTTCCCGATGACGCTCGCCGGACTGGAAGCCGCGACGAAGCAGCTTTCGAGGAAACATTAGTTGTTGGAGATGCAGGATTATCGCTTCAGTGACCGCCAATCTCGGCGGTTGGCACTGCCCCTCATCGCCCTGCCGGGCACTTCTCCCCGTATAGTGACGGGGAGAAGGGGCTGGTCGCAGCCTCGGCGCTCTTCAGGCAATGTTGGCGATTGGCGAAACCATCGGCGACAGCGCCCCTCTCCCCGTCACTATACGGGGAGAGGATGCCGGCAGGCAGGTGAGGGGCAGCGCCAACGCACTGGGCAGAGCTGTAACAAACGCCTATCTTCATGCGAATATGGCTTGCAACCAATAACGAGCCGCCAAGGCTGAGGAGATGATATGGACACCCACACCTATCCCGTAACCCGCACCGACGCCGAATGGCGCGCCCGGCTGACGCCGGAGCAATATGCGGTCATGCGCAACCACGGCACCGAGCGCCCGGGAAGCTGCGCCCTGCTCTACGAGAAGCGCGCCGGCACTTTCTTCTGCGTCGGCTGCGACCAGCCGCTGTTCGAATCCAAGCTGAAGTTCGAAAGTGGCACCGGCTGGCCGAGCTTCAACGATCCGGTTCCGGGCTCGATCGACACCACCGTCGACCGCAGTTACGGCATGGTCCGCACCGAGTGCCATTGCTCGCGTTGCGGCAGCCATCTCGGCCATGTCTTCGAGGACGGCCCGCCGCCGACCGGCCTGCGCTACTGCATCAACGGCGTGGCGCTCAAGTTCGAGCCGGCGGCCTGACGGCAACTCCATCCAACGAAAGGGCGGCTTCGGCCGCCCTTTTTCGTGCGTTCAAACCACAAGCGTGGCGATGAGCCACAGCGCGGAACCCAGCATCATCAGCGAGGCCTTCGCCCCGGATGAGCCGGCTGTCCGCCAGACAGCCATGGTCAGGAAGAGATTATAGGGCACGGGTGCGAAGTGCACCGCGAGCACGAGCCAAAGCGGCATCTTCAGTCCGAGCAGGATCAACGCCGTGGCGGACGAGGCGATGCTGATCAACGTCGCCACGAGCATCATGTCGCGCCAGAACAGCTGATCGATCGGCACCTGCCCAAGCCATCGCGAACGGAAGAATGCCGAGATCACCGCGCGACTATTCCCGGCCCAGCACATCGATCACGGCACGCTCGACACGCGAACATTCCGTCACCAGCCAGTCTGACATCGCCGGCCAGTTGTCTTCGGCATAGCAGTTGACCCGCCACATCGAATTGATGCCGAGGCCCTCGCAGCTCTGTTCAGGCCGGAGCTTCAGCCTGTCCTCGATCGCCGGCTGGAACGGCTTCAATCGGGACCAGCTTTGCGTGGCGCCGAACTTCTCGTTGCGGCCGAAGAAGACGCCGACATGGTTCTGCGCCGGCGCGACATACATGGAGATGACCAGCGCAAAGTCCGGCAAGCCGCGCTGCCAGAACCATGGACCGCGTCTTGCCAGCCGCGCTCGCTCTTGCGGATGGCGTTCGGCGAACAGCAACCAGAAACCGCGATGGCGGAATTCGGAAGCGCGGCGGCCGCCGAAGTCGAATTCGCTCATGACCGGCCGCCCCGCTGCCCGAGACTGTTTCGAAATTCGTTCTGGATGGCGTCCTGGGAACCGTAGCGGACATTTGGGTCCGTGCGCAACGGCGGCGCAGAAACGCCATCAGAAAGCTGCGCATTGGGTCTTGCGCGGGGACGGCGCGGACCCGTCGATCTCGCGGCCTGGACCCGGCGAATGAGATCAGTGCTTCTTGTCCACCGCGCGGTGCATGGCGGCAAATTCCGCCAGAGTTGGAAAATGACCTCCGACCTTCGGCTGGGCAATAGGACGCTTCGTTGCCCCTGGCCCCTCCATCCCGAACCTGCGGTCGATCCAAACGCTGGCCAGCCCAATGCTCTCTGCCGGCGCATGATCATGGAACAGACTCTGAGCCACATGAAGGACTTCGTCTTGCTGAATGCCCAGATCCTGCTTCAGCCTTTCGAACAGAAAGCGAAAATTGCCCGAATCCGGCTTATAGCTGCCAATGTCTTCCGCCGTGTAAACGGCATCGAAACTGACACCGAGCTTACGGTTTGAAGCCGCGAAACTCTGGCTGTCGATATTGGATATCACGACCAAACGGAAGTGCTGTTTCAGATAGGCCAGCGCCTCCCTGGAATCCGGAAAGGCAGGCCAATCGGGCACCGAGGCGCCGAAACGTTCATGCAGGTCAGCCTGCGCAGCGATCCCCCAATGTCGAGCGAGCCTTGCATGCACCACCGCCAACAATGTTCTGTAATGCAAGGAAGGAGTCTCGGCTTCCTGCCGCGTCTCCATATCCCCATAGGTTTCCAACGCTTCCTCTCGGCTGATTTCGCGATTTGCGATACTGAAAAGCGGCTGGAGCGCGTTCCAGATGCCGGTTTCCCAGTCGATCAGCGTGCCATAGACATCGAATGTCAGCGCTTTGAAACGGGTTAAATCCATATCGGTGATCCTCACACACACGAAATTTTCGGCATCCGTAGCGCGGTGTGACGCTGACATCTCGGCAAAACCTTCCGGACTTTAGGCTTTTCCTTCCGTTTTTCTAAGCAGATTTCGGCGAACTTCGGCCGGGGTTGAATTTCGCTCCCGCCGCATTGCGCGCGTCAGGGCGCTTTGATCGGAATGACCACTGAAAATCGCGATATCGGCGATGGAAAGGCGCGGATCGGCAAGCATCCGTTCAGCCGCATCGAGGCGTATTGCAACCAGATGTGCGTGCGGAGTGGTCGCGCACACCCTGATGAAGGCTTCATGCAGACGGGTTGGGCTCGTCCCCGCCGCTTCCGCGATATCGGCAATGCGGATCGGGTCGGCGAGTTTTCGTTCCATGAACGCAGTGGCTCTTCTGACGGCAAGCTCCGTGCGATCTGGACGATCCCTGGGAGGAGCGATGCGATCCAGCAGCAATGTGGACCAGGCGTTTCGATGCAAGGCGGACGGTTCCTGCGATGCCGCCAGCGCCGCCATGTAGTCGATCAGGCCGTGAACCTCCCCGCTGATTGGAAAGAATGCGGGTATGTCTTCATCCAGCTCTCGCATGGTTGGGCGGGACGGCAGGTCGAGGACAACGAAAGAGTCTGTTCGCTTGGCATAGAACGCATGCTGGCAGCCAGCGGAAACAAATGCGCCAATGTCGCCCGAAACTCGTCCTGAACGGTGCCCCAGATCGATTTCGAGGGTTCCGGAGACGGGCAGGATCACCTGGGGATAGTCGTGCTGGTGCCTCTCGATCTCCCCGGAGTATCTTCTGATTTCAACGACGGTTTCGTTCATGGATAAGTCCTTGGTATCCGTGGGGCCATGCTCTTCGTAATGAGAGCCGCCGAAGAACGAGCCGTCTTCGATTGGTTTTTTGTGGAGCATCCCCCTGGCTCCGTTGTAGCAGAGCACGGCGGCAGCGCGAGGGACGTTTATCCGCGCACAACTTTCGAGATGCTCGCGATCCGCCAGGCCAACGGTTTCGGAGGATCACGGCACCATCGGCACCTGCCTCATCTCGAGATGCAAATCCTTGCCGGTGTAGGGATGGGCATCGCAGACTGCTTCATTGAGCTCGACGCCCAGCCCTGGCTCCTTCGAGGGAATGACATTGCCGTCCTGCCACTCGATCTTCTTCTTCAGGAGCGTGGCGTGGAAACCGTCCCACTGCTTCAGCGATTCCAGGATCAGGAAGTTGGGCAGTGTCACCGCCAGCTGGATGTTGGCGGCGCCCACGATCGGGCCGCAATAGCAATGCGGCGCGACCTGGATGTGGTAGGCCTCGGCCATCGCTGCGATCTTCTTGGTTTCGAGGATACCGCCCGAGCGGCCGACATTCGGCTGCAAGATGGTCGCGGCGCGGTTCTCGATGACGCGGGCGAATTCGGCCTTGGTCGTCAGACGCTCGCCGGTGGCGATTGGGATCGAGGTGCCACGGGCAACCTGGGCCATGACCTCCGGCATGTCGGGCGGCACCGGCTCCTCGAACCACAGCGGATCGTAGGGCTCGATGGCGCGTGCGATGCGCAGCGCGCCGGACGCGGTGAACTGGCCGTGCGTGCCGAACAGGATGTCGGCGCGGTTACCCACGGCTTCGCGGATCGCCTTGACCATGCGGACCGACAGATCGATATCGGCCAGGCGCGGCTGGTGGCCGTCGAAGGCGGTGTACGGGCCGGCCGGATCGAGCTTGACGGCGTTGAACCCCTGCGCGACGCAATCCAGCGCTTCGGCGGCGGCCATGTCGGGGTCGTTGAAGGCGTTGCGTCCCTTGCTTTCGCCGGCATCGGTATGGACGGACCCGGCGCTGGGATAGAGATAGGTGTAGGAGCGCAGCGTCTCGTGGACCTGACCACCGAGCAGCTTGTAGACGGGTTTGCCGGCCTCCTTGCCGATAATGTCCCAGCAGGCCATTTCGAGCGCCGAGAAGCAGCCCATGCCGGTGACATCGGGCCGCTGGGTGAAACCTGAGGAATAGGCGCGGCGGAAGAAGTTCTCGATGTCGTGCGGATCGTGGCCGATCAGATAGCGCTCGGCCATGTCCTCGACCAGTTTGGCCGTGATGTGGGCGGAGAAGGTGGCGTTGTAGGCCTCGCCGTAACCGACCACGCCGCCATCGGTGGTGAGCTTGACGAAGATGAAATACTTGCCGCCGATGCCGGGCGGTGGGTTGCCGACAACCCAAGTCTTGACGTCGGTGATCTTCATGCCCGTCTTCTCCACTCTTCACCGGCCGTGCGCTTTAGACGCCTCCGGGCGAAGCGCGCGATGCCCGAAGGCACTATGCGAGCGTCACGACATCCCCTCTTCTCGGCTTACGCCAAGCTTTGTGGAAAATGCGGCGGCTTGCCCGGACCGCGACGGATCGCCCGCCGCCATTCACGGGATCAGCGAGTTTTCCCGGCGATAATGCAGCGGCGACAGTTCATAGATCGCCTTGAACTCGTTGGAAAACTGCGACGTCGACATGTAGCCGCAGCGGAAGGAGATTTCCGTCACCGCAAGCTTGGTCTCGAGCAGGAGCTTTCTGGCCCGGCGCATCCGCATGGTCACGTAGTACTGCTTCGGCGTGGCGCCGAGCGAGGAGACGAACTGCCGCTCGAGCTTGCGGCGCGAGATGCCGATGCGCTTGGCGATCGCCTCCACCGTGATCAGCGTTTCGATATGATCCTCCATGAGCGCGACGGCCCGCCTGACGGGCTCGGTCGATATCGGGTCCTCCACCTCGACCCGGCGCTGCACCGCGCTCGACGGCCGCCGCCGCGAATAGATCAGCAGATCCGCGACATCGGCGGCGAACACCGAGCCATACTTGTCGCCGATGATCTGCAGCATCATGTCGGTCGCCGCGATGCCGCCCGCGCAGGTGTAGAACCTGCCGTCCCGGACGAAGATGTCCTTGGTCGCCGTCACGTCCGGAAACATTTCGGCGAAGGAAGGTGCGTCGTCCCAGTGAATGGCGCAGCGCCTTCCGTTGAGCAGGCCGGAACGCGCCAAGGCCCAGACGCCGGCCGATACCGCCCCGATCTCGGCGCCGCCATGGCTGATATGCTGGAGCCAGCCGCGCACGCTCTTGTCCTGGTGCAGATAGCCGTCTAGCCCGCCGACGATGATGACGAAATCGGATGCCTTGACCGAGCCGATCAGAACGTCGGCGCTGATCCTTATGCCTGTCGAGGACAGCACATCGTCGGTGGTCGCGACGATCTGCCAACTGTAGGCCTCGTATTTGGCGACGCGATTGGCGATCCGCAGCGTGTCAACGATGCAGCCGAGTTGCAGCACGGTGAATTTGGGCAGCAGCAGGATCGACACGCTCCTGGTCCGCGTATCGGCCACCTCCGGGTTCGTCGGATTTTGATGCACGGCTCGTTCCTGTTCGCGCCGGACTATAGCAGGCCTTCGCGCGGCCGCCTCCCGGCACGAAAAGAGCCGGCGGGCCATTCGGGCGCCGCCGGCTCTCCGGTTCATCTTGAGGCGGGTGGCTGGCCCGCGCTGCGAAATTTACGGGGTGATGGGCGCGTACTTTCCGTCATGCCATTGATTGATGTCATATTTGGCGTCCTGGATGTCGCCTTTCTGATCGAACACGATCGGCCCGATGACCGTATCGACCGGCTTGCCATCCTTCAGCGCCGCCGCGACGGCGGCCGGATCATCCGAGCCGGCACGCTCGATGCCCTGGGCAATCGCCTGGATGGTCGCGTAAGCGAACAGAGTGTATCCCTCGGGCACGAAACCGCCGGCCTTGATCTTCTCGACGGCTTCCTTGGCCTCCGGCTTGGCCTGCGGATCCGCCGGAAATGCGAAAAGCGTGCCTTCCCCCGCCGGCCCGGCAATCTGCCAGAATTCGGGTGAAGCGATGGAATCGGGCATGATCAGCTGGACTTTGTAGCCCATGTCGCCGGCCTGGCGCATGATCAGGCCGCCTTCCGGAAACTGGCCGCCGAAATAAAGGACATCGACCTTCAGTTCCTTGAGCTTGGTGAGCAGCGCGCTGTAGTCCTTCTCACCCGGGTTGAGGCCGTCGAAGAGCACTTCCTTGAGGCCCGCCTCGTTCATCCTGGCGCGCACCGCTTCGGCCACGCCCTGCCCGTAGGCCTGCTTGTCATGCATGATCGCGACGTTCTTGCCGGCGAACTTTTTGGCCATCCACGGGCCGATGAAAGCGCCCTGTTCGTCGTCGCGCGTATAGAGGCGCATGATCGTATTCCAGCCCTTCTTGGCCGCCGCGTCGGTCAATTCGGGGTTGGACGAGGACGGGCTCATCATCAGGATGCCGCTCTCGGCATAGACCGCGGAAGCCGGGATGCTGGAGCCGGAACACGCATGGCCGGCGACGAACTTGATGCCGGCGGCCGCAATGCGGTTGGCGACCGAGATGGCCTGCTTCGGGTCGCAGACGTCGTCCTCGATCGACAGGCTGATCTGGCGGCCATTGACGCCGCCTTTCGCGTTTATCGCGTCGGCCGCCGCCTTCGCGCCCTGCTTGAACTGATCGCCGATGTTCGCGATCGGCCCCGTCATGGGACCGGCGACCGCGATCGTCAGATCCTCCGCGAAAGCCGGAGCGCTGCTCAACATGCTTCCAATCAACGCTGCCTGCAAAATTGTCCGGATTTTCATGCCATCTCCCCAATGCACAGTTTTCGAAAGGCTGGCCGGGTCCGGTTTTGCATATCGCGCCCTGTAAGGACTTCTATCGGGACAAAGACCAGCGAGACCGGCCGATCATGGCGGTTTTTTCAGTGCCGGCTTTGCACTTTCAGCCAAGTTTTGTTGAGTATTGAACGCGGCGGCGCAAACGCCCGCGCCGCCCTGCCGGCGCAAACGTCGACGGCGCCGGCCAATATGCGCGGCGCCCGCCCGGACATCTGCTGAAAGCAAAATGGCCGCCTTCGAGGCGGCCATCCGTCTGCCCGATGCGTTTGCCGATCAGGTCATGCCGAGGGCGGCCATGTAGAGATCGAGGATGGCGTCCTCCTCCTGGCGCTCGGCCTGGTCCTTCTTGCGCAGCCGGATGATGGTGCGGATCGCCTTGGTGTCGAAGCCGGTGCCCTTGGCCTCGGCAAACACTTCCTTGATGTCGTCGGCGATCGTCTTCTTTTCCTCCTCGAGCCGCTCGATGCGTTCGATGAGGGCGCGCAGCTGGCCGGCGGCAACAGTCTGGCTGGTCTCGGTGATATCGTCGGCCATGTTTTTCTCCAAAATTGAGGGCTGCGCCGCGACTCGGGGAACAGGCCGCAGCGAATTTCAGCGGTTCGATGCCCGACCGGGGGCAGCGGGTCAAGCCGTTATCGACGGCCACGGCAACGCTGCCGCCATCATGCGGACAGCCACCCTGCGAAAAGGTGCCGACTAACTGAAGGCGATCAGCAGATCCTTCGCGTCGATCTGGTCGCCGGCCTTGACCAGCACTTCGGCCACCGTGCCATCACGCTCGGCGTGCAGCGCCGTCTCCATCTTCATGGCTTCGATCGAAAGCAGCACGTCGCCCGCCTTCACCGCCTGGCCGGCCGCGACCGACAGCGCCGAGACCACGCCGGGCATGGGCGCGCCGACATGCGCTTCATTGCCGGGTTCGGCCTTGCGCCGCGCCTTGGCGGCGGAGGCGCCATGCGCACGGTCCGGCACTTTCACGCGACGCGGCTGGCCGTTGAGCTCGAAGAAGACGGTGACCATGCCCTTTTCGTCGACATCGCCGATGGCGAGGCAACGCACGACCAGCGTCTTGCCCTTCTCGATGTCGACGAAGATCTCGTCCTCGGATTTCATGCCGTAGAAATAGGTCGGCGTCGGCAGCACGCTGACCGGGCCGTAGGTTTCCTGTGCGGCGGCAAAGTCGGAAAACACCTTTGGATACATCAGCCAGGAGGCGAACTCATACTCCGAAAGCTTGCGTTCGAGCTTGCCCTCGATCTCCTTGCGGCTGGCCTCGAGGTCCGCCGGCTTGAGCAGCGAGCCCGGCCGCACCGTGATCGGCTTGTCGCTCTTCAGCGCCTTCTTCTGCAAGGCCTGCGGCCAGCCGCCCGGCGACTGGCCGAGATCGCCGCGCAGCATCGAGACGACCGAATCCGGGAACGCGATGTCCCGGGACGGGTTTTCGACATCGGCGACGGTCAGGTCCTGGCTCACCATCATCAGCGCCATGTCACCGACGACCTTCGATGACGGCGTCACCTTGACGATGTCGCCGAACATCAGGTTGACGTCGTGATAGGTCTGCGCCACTTCGTGCCAGCGCGTCTCCAGCCCGAGCGAACGCGCTTGCTCCTTGAGGTTGGTGAACTGTCCGCCCGGCATCTCGTGCAGATAGACCTCCGAGGCCGGGCCCTTCAGATCGCTTTCGAAGGCGGCGTACTGGTTGCGCACCGCTTCCCAATAGAATGAGATTTTGCGGATCCATTGCGGGTCGAGGCCCGGATCCCGCTCGGTGCCCTTGAGCGCTTCGACGATGGAGCCCAGGCAAGGCTGCGACGTGTTGCCGGAAAAGGCGTCCATCGCCGCATCGATGGCGTCGACGCCGCTCTCCACCGCCGCCAGCACCGTCGCCGCCGACAGGCCCGACGTATCATGGGTGTGGAAGTGGATCGGCAGGTCGGTCGCCTCGCGCAGCGCCTTGAAGAGGACGCGCGCGGCGGACGGCTTCAGGAGGCCCGCCATGTCCTTGACCGCAAGGATATGGGCGCCGGCCGCTTCCAGTTCGCCGGCCAGGCCGACATAGTATTTCAGGTCGTACTTGGCCCTGGCGGAATCGAGGATGTCGCCGGTGTAGCACATCGCCGCTTCGATCAGCTTGCCCTCGGCGCCGACCGCGTCCATGGCGACGCGCATGTTCTCGACCCAGTTCAGGCAGTCGAAGACGCGGAACAGGTCGATGCCGCCATGCGCCGCCTGCTTGACGAAATGCTGCACGACATTGTCCGGATAGTTGGTGTAGCCGACGCCGTTGGCGCCGCGCAGCAGCATCTGCAGCAGAAGGTTGGGCGCCGCCTCGCGCACCTTGGCCAGACGCTCCCAGGGGTCCTCGGTGAGGAAGCGCATGGCGACGTCGAAGGTCGCGCCGCCCCAGCATTCCAGCGACAGCAATTGCGGCAGCGCGCGCGCATAGGTTCCGGCGATGCCGGCAATGTCATGCGTGCGCACGCGGGTCGCCAGCAGCGACTGATGGCCGTCGCGCATCGTCGTGTCGGTGACCAGCACCTCTCTCTGCTCGCGCATCCAGGAGGCGAATTTCTCTGGCCCCAGCACATCGAGCTTCTGCTTGGTGCCGGCCGGAACATTGCCATTGAGATAGGGCACGACGGGTGCCGCCGCATCGGCCTTGGGCATCGGCCTGCCGCGCGTCTCGGGATGGCCGTTGACGCTGACATCGGCCAGATAGTTCAGCAACTTGGTGGCGCGGTCCTGGCGCTTGACCTGCTGGAACAGCTCCGGCGTCGTGTCGATGAACTTCGTCGTATAGGAATTGTCGGCGAAGCTCGGGTGATTGATGATCGCTTCGAGGAAGGTCAGGTTGGTGGCGACGCCGCGGATGCGGAATTCGCGCAGCGCCCGGTTCATGCGCGCGATCGTCTCGGCCGGCGTCGGCGCCCAGGCCGTCACCTTTTCCAGCAGCGGATCGTAGAAGCGGGTGATGACCGCGCCCGAATAGGCGGTGCCGCCATCGAGACGGATGCCGAAGCCGGTAGCGCCGCGATAGGCGGTGATGCGGCCATAGTCCGGGATGAAATTATGCTCGGGATCCTCGGTGGTGATGCGGCACTGCAGCGCGTGACCGTTCAGCCTTATGTCCCTCTGCGCCGGCACGCCCGATTCCGGCGTGCCGATGGCGAAACCGTCGAGGATGTGGATCTGTGCCTTCACGATGTCGATGCCGGTCACCATTTCGGTGACGGTATGCTCGACCTGGATGCGCGGATTGACCTCGATGAAATAGAACTTGCCGGTGTCGGCGTCCTGCAGGAATTCCACCGTGCCGGCGCCGACATAGCTGGTCTCGCCGGCGATCTTCAGCGCATAGCCGCACAGCTCCTGGCGCAGCTCCTCGCTGAGATAGGGCGCGGGCGCGCGTTCGACGACCTTCTGGTTGCGACGCTGGATCGAACAGTCGCGCTCGAACAGGTGCACGGCATTGCCATGCGTGTCGCCAAGCACCTGCACCTCGACGTGGCGGGCGCGCTCGATCAGCTTTTCGAGATAGACCTCATCCTTGCCGAAGGCGGCCTTCGCCTCGCGCTTGCCTTCCATCACCTCGCGGGCGAGATCGGCTTCGGAGCGGATGGCGCGCATGCCGCGGCCGCCGCCGCCCCACGAGGCCTTCAGCATCACGGGATAGCCGACCTCCTTGGCCAGTTTCTTGACCGCGTCCATGTCGTCGGGCAGCGGGTCGGTCGCCGGCACCACCGGCACCCCGACCTCGATCGCCAAGTTGCGCGCGGCGACCTTGTTGCCGAGCCGGCGCATCGTCTCCGGCTTCGGGCCGATGAAGGTGATGCCCGCCTCAACGCAGGCTTCCGCGAATTCAGGGCTCTCGGACAGGAGGCCATAACCGGGATGGATGGCGTCGGCGCCCGAAAGCCTGGCGACGCGGATCACCTCCTCGATCGACAGATAACTCTCGATCGGGCCCATGTCCTTGGCGAGGTGGGGGCCGCGTCCCACCTGGTAGCTCTCGTCGGCCTTGAACCGATGCAGCGAGTATTTGTCTTCCTCGGCCCAGATCGCCACGGTTTTGAGGCCCAGTTCATTGGCCGCGCGGAAGACGCGGATGGCGATTTCTGACCGATTGGCGACAAGGATCTTCGTGATGGCCAAGGACTGGGCTCCAGCAGCGGAAGGGACGGGAAATCGGAGCAATGATTAGCGTGAAAATGCTGCAGTGCAAACAGAATTGACGTAAGATTCAATCGATTGAAATCAAAACTTTGCGCCAAGCGCGGTCGCATCCGGTCAAATGCCGGCGAAAGCGTCGCGGCGGCCATTTCGGCGCGCGATCATTTCGCGGCTAAACCAACCGGGAAAAGCGTGGAACGGCCTCCGTCTGCAAATCCACCAGCCATTCTTGAATGCACCCGAAGCCCTCCGGGGCCGGCCGCGCCGAATTTGGCGGGATCGATGCAGAGGCAGCCCGAAACAAAAAATGCCCGGCGCAAAGCGCCGGGCATCTTGAAGTCAATCTGTCCGAACGGCTTATTTCGGGAACCAGGAATACTTTCCGTCGTCCTTCTTCTTCCACTCGTACATGATGTAGCCCGGCAGCTTCGGGTCACCCTTGGCGTCATAGGCGAGGTCGCCCAGGACGGTCGGGAACGGGCCGTTTTCATGCATTGCCTTGGCGACGGCCTGCGGGTCGTTCGACTTGGCGGCGGTGGCCGCTTCGGCGATCGCCTGCACGGCGGCGTAGGCGTAGAGCGTATAGGCTTCCGGCTCGAAGCCCTGCGCGCGGAACTTCTCGACGAGTTCCTTGTTGGCGGGGATCAGGCGCGGGTCCGGGCCGAAGGTGTTGAGCGTACCGGCGACGGCGTCGCCCGCGATCGCCGCGAGTTCGTCCGTCACGATGCCATCACCCGACATCAGCAGCGCCTTGAGGCCCTGGTCGGCCGACTGGCGGATGATCAGGCCGGCTTCGGTGTGCAGGCCGCCCCAGTAGATCAGGGTCACGCCGGCTTCCTTCATCTTGGCGATCAGCGCCGAGAAATCCTTGTCGCCGACATTGACGCCTTCGTACATGACTTCCTTGACGCCGGCGGCATTCATTGCCTTCTTGGTTTCGTCAGCGAGGCCCTGGCCATATGGGGTCTTGTCATGCACGACGGCGACCTTGGCATCCTTGAAATTCGCGGCGATGTAGGCGCCGGCGATGCCGCCCTGCTGGTCGTCGCGTCCGCAGGTGCGGAACACGTTCCACAGGCCGCGCTCGGTGAACTTCGGATTGGTCGCCGCCGGGGTGACTTCAACGATGTTGTTTTCGGCATAGACTTCCGAAGCCGGGATCGAGACACCCGAGTTGAAGTGGCCGACCACGAACTTGACGCCGTCGCCGACGAACTTGTTGGCGACCGAGATGCCCTGCTTCGGGTCGGAAACGTCGTCGCCGACTTCGAGCTTGATCTGCTCGCCATTGATGCCGCCCTTGGCATTGATCGCGGCGACAGCCGCCTCGGCGCCCTTCTGCAGCTGTGCGCCGAAGGCCGCGTTCGGACCGGTGATCGGACCGGCGACACCGAACAGGACGTCAGCCCACGCGTTGCCGCTGAACGCGACGAGCGCGGTCAGGGCGACGGCGGACAAAAGTGACTTTTTCATGTAAACGCTCCCATTAACGGAGTGGGCGTGGATGAAGCTTTCATGCGATGCCCACCCTTATCGCAGAAAGCATAGTTTGCCGATTTTCAGGCACTTGTCACGCCGATTCATCCCTGAAGCGGCGTTAATGATGAACGTCAACCTTTCGGTTTCCAGCTCAATAAGGAAGCTCTTTCATAGAGCCAGTTATACTGCGTGACCATCTGGTTGGTTCGCGTGTATTGATAGCCGACGAAGCCCAGTATCATCAGCACGATGGTATCTACGACATAGTATTGCGGCGAGAACATCGTGCCGTTGAACAGGGCGTGATGGATGAAGCGGATGGCGATGCCTAACCCCAGCATATAGGCGAACAGCTGCGGAAAGGTGCGCCAGGTCTGGGCGCTCGCCTTGCCGGTCATCCAGGCCGCCCAGCCGCCGAGCAGGCAGGTGACGAAGAAGAACTGCCAGATCGACGGCTCCTCGTAGATAATGCCTTGCATGGTGAAGTCTCCCTAGCACGACCCCGAAAAGTTGCGGGCTTTTCGGGCAAAGTTCATGCGACAAACAAACAATCTGAAACGAAGCGCCGGATGCGCGCATTCGCTCCAAACTCAGTGATGTCCGCCTTCGAGATAGGCGGCACGCACTTC
The DNA here is from genome assembly GCF_005503535.1 of Mesorhizobium comanense. Lineage (GTDB taxonomy): Bacteria > Pseudomonadota > Alphaproteobacteria > Rhizobiales > Rhizobiaceae > Mesorhizobium > Mesorhizobium comanense. The sequence continues at coordinate 72,050 of NZ_SCNN01000013.1, forward strand.
CGGATTGGCGAGCAGTTCCTTGCCGGTGCCGCTCATCGTCACATTGCCGTTGACCATGACATAGCCGCGCGTGGCGAGCTTCAGCGCGCCAAAGGCGTTCTGCTCGACCAGGAACACGGTCAGCCCCTGGGTGCGGTTCAGCTCCCGGATGGCGTCGAAGATCTGCTTGACGATCAGCGGCGCCAACCCCAGCGACGGCTCGTCCAGCAGAAGCAGTTTCGGCCGCGCCATGAGCGCGCGTCCGATCGACAGCATCTGCTGCTCGCCGCCCGACAGCGTGCCGCCGCGCTGGGAGATGCGCTCCTTCAGCCGCGGGAACAGCGCGAACACCTTCTCGACGTCCTCGTCATAGTGCTTGAGGTTGTCGAGACTTGCGCCCATCTGCAGGTTTTCCATCACCGTCATGCGCGGGAAGATGCGGCGTCCTTCCGGCGACTGCGCGATGCGCATGCGGGCGATCTCGTGCGTCGGCAGCTGGGTGATGTCGGTGCCGGCGAAAGTGATGGTGCCGGCGCGGGCGCGCGGCGCTCCGAAGATGGTCATCATCAGCGTCGACTTGCCGGCGCCGTTGGCGCCGATCAGCGCCACGATCTCACCCTGGTTGACGGTGACATCGACCCCGTTCAGCGCCCGGATGTTGCCGTAGTAGGTCTGGACGCCCTTGATATCGAGCAGCGTTGTCCCGGCCATCACTTGTCCCCTCCGCGCTTGCCCGCGGCGGGCCTGGCCGCGGCGGTCTTCCCGGGCGCGGCCTTTGCGGACGCGTGGCTGGTCGCCACCTTGCCTGCGTCGACCCGGCGCGAGAATTCCGTCTCCTTGCCCTGACCGAGCAGCTTGGCCTGCTTGACCCACTCCTCGCGGGCAATGCGGCCATCGAAGGCGAGATAGGCCTCGGCGGCCTCCACATCGGCCTTCTTCCAGGCGCCGATCTGGTCGAAATGAAAGATGCCGTGTTCGTTGAGCTTCTTCTCGTTGACCGTGCCGATGCCCTTGATGCGGGTCAGATTGTCGGCCTTTCCGCCACGAGGGGCCTCCAGCCGGTTCGAAACGCCCCCGGCCTTTGCCGCCGGAGCCTTTGCTGCTGGCGCCTTTGCTGCCGGCTTCTTCGTCGCGGCGGCGCCCGTCTTCGGGGCCGGCTTTGCCGCCGGAGCAGGCTTGGCTGCAACCGGCTTGCTTGCAACGCTGGCGGCGCGAGCATCGACCTGCGCCGCTTTCGAGGCGCCCTTCGACACCGTGACCCGCTCGCCTTCGCTGTGGCTGACGGTGTCGCTCACCGGTCCGGCCAGGAATGACGAGGACGTGCCGGGGCCATGCGCGGCATCGGGGCCGGTGTCGAGTTGCTCGATGACGTCCTCGTCGCCGACTTCGGTCAGCACGGTTTCGACCTCTTCGTCGTCGACGCCGAGATAGGCGGCGATGACGCGTGGGTCGGTGCGCACCGACTGCGGATTGCCGTCGGAGATCTTGCGGCCATATTCCAGCACGACGACATGGTCGGAAATCTGCATGACCACGGACATGTCGTGCTCGATGAGCAGGATCGACGTGCCGCTGTTGTTCTTGATGTCCATCAGCAGCGTGTTGAGGGCCAGCGATTCCTTCGGATTGAGGCCGGCCGCGGGCTCGTCGAGGCACAGGAGCTCCGGTCCCGTGCACATGGCGCGCGCGATCTCGAGACGCCGCTGGGCGCCATAGGGCAGGTCGCCGGCCGGATCGTCGGCACGGTCGACGAGATCGGCCTTCTCCAGCCAATACTTGGCAAGCTCCACCGATTCCGCCGAAGCCTTGCGATAGCTCGAGAAGCCGAACAGGCCGAGCATCGTATAGCCCGACGCCTTCATCAGCTTGTTGTGCTGGGCGACGAGCAGGTTCTCCAGCAGTGTCATGCCCGAGAACAGGCGGATGTTCTGGAAGGTACGCGCCACCTTGGCGCGCGCCGGGATCTCATGATTGGGGAGGCGCTCCAGCAGATAGGTCGAACCATCGGCCCGATTGAGCGTGATCATGCCTTCCGAAGGCTTGTAGAAGCCGGTGATGCAGTTGAACACCGTGGTCTTGCCAGCGCCGTTGGGGCCGATCAGCGCGGTGATCTCGCCGCGCCTGGCTTCGAAGGACAGGTCGCCGATGGCGACGAGACCGCCGAACTTCATCGACAGGTGCTCGACCTGCAGGATGGCATCCTTCATGCCGGCGCCAGCCTGCTGAGATGGGATCGCGTTCATCAGCCGTGCCCCTCCTTGGTGAAGGAGCTTGAGACAGCCCTTCGCTCTTTGAGAAAGGCCGTCGGCTCGCGACTGCCCACGAAGCCGCGCGGCTTCCACAGCATGACGATCACCATGGCCATGCCGAACAGCAGCATGCGGTAAAGCTCCGGCGTGAAGTCGGGGCCGAACACCGCCTTGAGGAAGTCGAGCTCACGCAGGATTTCGGTTCCACCGATCATCACCAGCGCCGCTATCGCGATGCCGACCAGCGAACCCATGCCGCCCAGGACCACGATGGCCAGGATGATGGCCGATTCCAGGAAGACGAAGGATTCCGGGCTGACGAAGCCTTGCCGGGCGGCGAAGAACGACCCGGCGAAGCCGCCGAACATGGCGCCGGTGGCAAAGGCCGTCAGCTTGGTGGTGGTGGTATTGATGCCGAGCGAGCGGCAGGCGATCTCGTCTTCGCGCAGCGCTTCCCAGGCCCGGCCGACAGGCAGCCGGCGCAACCTGATGGTGACGAAGGCGGTGAGCAGGCAGAGCGCCAGGATCAGGTAGTAGAGGAAGATCTTGTAGTAGGCGCCGGACTGGGCGATGCCCAGAACCTTGGCGATGTAGTTCGGGTCCGAGACGTTGAACGACATCAGGCCGAAGAACGAGACTTTCGGGATACCGGAGATGCCGGCCGAACCGTTGGTCACCTCGCGCCAGTTGATCAGCACCAGGCGGATGATCTCGCCGAAAGCGAGAGTGACGATCGCCAGATAGTCGCCACGCAGGCGCAGCACCGGGAAACCGAGCAGCACGCCCCAGAATGCGGCCATGCAGCCCGCGGCCGGCAGCAGGATCCAGAACGACAGGCCGTAATGCGTTCCGAGCAGCGCATAGGCATAGGCGCCGACGGCATAGAAGGCGACGTAGCCGAGATCGAGCAGGCCAGCGAGGCCGACGACGATGTTCAGCCCCCAGGCCAGCATCACGTAGATCAGGATCTGGATGCCGAAATTGTCGACCCACTTCAACGAGCCCTGGAAGCCGACCAGGAGCACGATCACGATCGGGTACAGCAACAGGGCGCCGATGCCTATCTTGGTGAAGTTGCGGCGCACAAAGCCGGCTTCCGCGACGACGGCGGGAGCCTTGGCCTTGTCTTCCTTGGCGCGCTGCATGGCGGGCTGCGCGAAGCCGACATAGAGAAAGCGGCCGACCGCGGTGGCGATAACCACCCCGGCAAGCAGGCCCCAGCGCTGCACCAGGATCAGTTCGTTGGACATGTTCTGGTCGGTCCGCAGACCGATGAACAGCACGAACAGGCCCAGCGCTATGGCGCCGGCGTAGAACGCTTCGCGAAGCGCACGCTGAATGGGAGTCGCGACGGCGTCGCGCTCTGGATTTACCGTAACGGCCATGGGCTCAGACCTTTTCGACTTCTGGCCGGCCCAATATGCCGGAAGGCAGGAAGATCAGGACGATCGCCAGGATCGAGAAAGCGGCGACATCCTTGTAGTCGATCGAGAAGTAAGCCGACCACATGCTCTCGATGAAGCCGATCATCAGTCCGCCGAGCACGGCGCCCGGCAACGAGCCGATACCGCCCAGCACCGCGGCGGTGAATGCCTTAACGCCCGGCACGAAACCGTCGGAGAAGGCGACCACGCCGTAGTACATCAGGAACAGCGTGCCGGCGACGGCCGCCAGCGAAGCACCCATGATGAAGGTGATCGAGATGGTGCGGTCGACGTCGACGCCGAGCAGCGCCGCCATCTTGCGGTCCTGCTCGCAGGCGCGCTGGGCGCGGCCGAGCGAGGTCTTGTTGACCAGGTACCAGAACAGCGCCAGCAGCAGCGCGGTGACGATGACGATGATGATCTGCTTCAGCGAAACGCTGATGCCGTCGATATTGTAGACCTTGCTGACCATCGGCGGGATCGGCTTGTTGCGCGGGCCCTGCGTCACCTGGACGAAGTTGGACAGCGCGATCGACATGCCGATGGCGGTGATCAGCGGCGCCAGGCGGAACGAACCGCGCAGCGGCCGGTAGGCCACTTTTTCGATCGTCCAGTTGTAGAGGCTGGTGAGCAGCATCGCCACGATCATCATGATCAGCAGCGCGATGACCACGGGCACCGAATAGAACAGGGCGCTGAGGATGAGGAAAACGATCAGCGCCGTGAAGGCGCCCACCATGAAGATATCGCCATGAGCGAAATTGATCATGCCGATGATGCCGTAGACCATCGTGTAGCCGATCGCGATCAGGCCATAGATCGATCCCAGCGTCAGCCCGTTGATAAGCTGCTGGACAAAGTACTGCATGTGTACATGGCTCCCCTGGAATGTCGCCCATGCAGACGCATTCCTTTTCGTATTTCCCCTAGTCGTAAAGTTTCGAGCCCGGATTGCAACGTGATTTTTTTGATCGCCCTGCGTGTTTCCAATTCACGCCGTTGCGATCGCCCGTTTTTTGCACCCGACCCCTGGACTATCGCGGACCCTATCATTGGCATAACGCAATGTCTTTGACGATTCGACCGCATCATGCGCTTCGATTCGAAGAAATCACCGTCAAAATTAGGTGATGAGAAGATTCCTTGCGCCGCTGACAGAATTCATTTCTGTGTTTCCATCCCTTCCCTAACGTGATGAATCGACTACTTGACGATAAATCCGTGTGCGAACGGATCACGGTCGTCGATGAAGATCGTGTTCAGTCCCGTCATGCGCGCCCAGCCGCCGATCGAGGGAATGATCGCCGGTTTGCCGGCTACACTGACATCCTTTTCGACCTTGCCCTTGAACAGGGAACGGATGATCGATTCATGCACGAAGGCATCGCCGGCCTTCAGCTTGCCCTTGGCATGCAGCTGCGCCATGCGCGCCGAGGTGCCGGTGCCGCATGGCGAGCGGTCGATCGCCTTGTCGCCGTAGAAGACGGCATTGCGCGCGTCGGCCCCTTCGACCGTCGGCTTGCCGGTCCACAGCATGTGCGACAGCCGGTTGATCCCGGGGTTTTCGGGATGCACGAAAGTGTACTTTTCATTGAGCCGCTGACGCACCACCGGGCTCCAGGCGATGAGGTCGCCTGCCGAATGATCGGCCATGTCGCGATAGTTCTTCTGCGGCTCGACGATGGCGTAGAAATTGCCGCCATAGGCGACATCGACGGTAATTTCGCCAAGCTGCGGGCATTCAACCGTCAGCCCTTCCGCATAGAGGAAGGATGGCACGTTGGTGATGCGGACTTCCTCGACATATTCGCCGACCTGCTTGTATTCGGCGACGACCAATCCGGCCGGGGTGTCGAGCCGGAGCACGCCGGGCGTCTTCGGCTTGATCAGCCCATGCTCGATTGCCATCGTCACCGTGCCGATGGTGCCGTGGCCGCACATCGGCAGGCAGCCCGAGGTTTCGATGAACAGGATGGCGATGTCGCAGTCATCGCGCGTCGGCGGATAGAGGATCGATCCCGACATGACGTCGTGGCCGCGTGGCTCGAACATCAGCCCGGTGCGGATCCAGTCATATTCGGCGAGGAAGTGCGCCCGCCGTTCCATCATCGTCGAGCCCTCAAGCAGCGGGCCGCCGCCGGCAACCAGCCGCACCGGATTGCCGCAGGTGTGGCCGTCGATGCAGAAGAAGGATTTCCTGGCCATGACGCTCCTCGAAAAATCAAAATCTTTGTGGGCTGAAGGGGGCGAGATCGATTGACGGAGTCTGCCCCAGGATGAGTTCCCGGATCAACCGCCCGGTGGCAGCCGCCTGGGTCAGGCCGAGATGGCCATGGCCAAAGGCATAGACGACAGACCGGGATCCCGGCGCGCGGCCGATGACGGGGACCGAATCCGGCAGCGAGGGACGAAATCCCATCCACTCGCGCCCGCCCGAGGGATCGAGCCCGGGAAGGAATTTCCGAGCCTTTTCCAGAAGGGCCTTCGATCTGGCATAGTTGGGTGCGCGTTCGATGCCCCCAAGTTCGACGGCGCCGCCGACGCGCAGACCCGTCGCGAGCGGCGTGATGACGAAACCGTGGCCGGAAAAGATCAGCTGCCGTTTCACGTCGAAGGCGCCGACCGGCAGTGTGGTGTTATAACCGCGCTCGGTCTCCAGCGGAATGCGATCGCCAAGCTGGCGCGCCAGGAGGTGCGACCAGGCGCCGGCCGCGACGACGAGGCGCCCGGCTCGCCTGACGGTGCCATCGGCCAGTGTCAGGACAACGCCATACTGATCCGCCGCGATCCGGCTTATCAGGGCTGTTTCGAAGCGCGCGCCCTTGGCTTGTGCATAGGCCCATACGGCCTTGCCGAGGAGTTTCGGGTCGGCGACCGTCTTCCATCCCGGCACGAACGTGCCTTTGACGAAGCGTGGCGACAGGCCCTGCTGGAGCGCCGCCATCCCGTCGCCCTCGACATGCCGGAAGCCGATGCCGAAACGCCTGCGCGCCGCCCAGCCCGGCAGTGATGCCTTGAACTCCGCCTCGCTCTCATAGAGTTCGAGCGAACCGTCCTCGCGCAGCATCGACCGCGTGCCGGAACGGTCGAGCAGGTCAGTCCATTCGGCTTCGGCGAGCTTCATCATGCCGGCTTGGGTGGCGAGGCTCGCCTCGTATTTCGAGGGCGCACCGGCACGCCAGAAGCGGATCAGCCAGGGCAACAGCTTCGGCAGATAGGCCGGAGGAATGCTGAGCGGCCCGAGCGGATCGGCAAGCCATTTCGGCAATTGCCGGATCATGCCCTTGTGCGCGAGCGGCAGCACGTCGGAGAAGGCGAACGCGGCGGCGTTGCCGGAACTGGTCTCCTCGCAGATGCCGCTCCGGTCGAAGACGGTGACATCGAGCCCCGCCTCGGCAAGAAAGGCGGCCGCGCAGATGCCGATGATGCCGCCGCCGACGATGGCGACATCCTTCCCTTCTCCCGATTCACGGGACGAAGGCGCCTGAAGCGCGGATGAGGGGCGGCGCCCCGCCTCTGTCGACTTGGAATTTTCCTGCACGTCGGCGCCGCCTCTCCTCTGACCGTCGCCATCTTCCGCCTTCGAACAGGCGGAAGGAAGCTATCAGAAAGTCGGCAGTGCCGGCCGCACGGCCAGCGCATCCCTGACGATCTTCTCGACCGCCTTGCGGCGCTCGCCCGACAGCGGCTGGCGCGGCATGCGCACGCGGTCGTTGGTCTGGATGGCGAAGACTTCGGCGAGCTTGATGTTCTGCACCAGATAGGTCGAGACATCGAGGTCGAGCAGCGGCCGGAACCAGCGGTAGATCGAAAGCGCCTCCTCGCGGCGGCCCTGCTTCATCAATTGGTAGATGGCGACCGTCTCGCGCGGGAAGGCGGTGACCAGGCCGGCCACCCAGCCGATGGCGCCCACCGACAGCGCCTCGAAGGCGAGATTGTCGACGCCGGTGAAGAGATCGTAGCGGGTGCCCAGCCGGTTGATGATCTCGGTCGAGCGCCGGATGTCGTCGGACGATTCCTTGATGGCGACGAAGCGCTTGTCCGACGCCAGCTCCTCCATCTGGTCGACGGTGACGTCGACGCGGTAGGCAAGCCGGTTGGAGTAGATCATCACGGGCAGGTCGCCGGCCTGCGCGACGGCGCGCAGCGCGGCGACCGTCTCTTCGGCGTTGGTGTGGTAGATCGGGCTCGGCACCACCATCAGCCCGTTGGCGCCTTCCTTGGCGGCGCGCTTGGCGATAGCGGCGGCCTCGCGGGTGCCGGCCTCGTTGACCGTCAGAAGCACCGGCTTCTTGCCGGCGATTTTCTGGGCGGTCTTCAGCACCTCGATCTTCTCGTCATGCGACAGCATCGGGCCTTCGCCAAGCGAGCCGCAGACGATGATGCCGTCGCAGCCGGCCTCCATCTGCAGGCTGAAGCAGCGCTCCATTTCGGCATGGTCGAGGCGGTCGTCGGCGGTGAACTTGGTCGTGACTGCGGGGAAAACTCCGGTCCACATGGCTATCTCTCCATCTGATATATCAGCCGTATATTTGTTAAAAAGCGGGCTGTCAACGCTGAATCCGTTATGATATATGAAAAATATATCAGGAGCCTGCCCATTGATATCCATAGAGACGAGCACCGCCTTCGAGCCGGTGGCCACCAAGGCCTACCGCGTCCTCGAGCATATGATCGTCACGCTCGAACTGGCGCCGGCGAGCTTCGTCACCGAGGGATCCCTCATCGACCGGCTCGGCCTTGGCCGGACGCCGGTGCGCGAGGCGATCCAGCGGCTGGCCTGGGAAGGCCTGCTGGACGTCAGGCCCCGCGCCGGCATCGCGATCGCGCCACTGCATCCCGGAGACTGGTTGCGCGTGCTCGACGCCAGGCGCGGCGTCGAGGTGGTGCTGGCCCGTTCGGCCGCCCGCTTTGTCACGCGCGAGGCCGCCGACCTGTTTCATGAAGCGGCGCTGGCCATGCAGAAGGCGGTCATCTCGGGCAACGTGCTCGCCTTCATCCAGGCAGACAAGGCGCTCGACGAAGCGCTGGCGCTGGCCGCCGACAACCCCTTTGCCGCCCGCCTGGCCGCACCCCTGCAGACCCACAGCCGCCGCTTCTGGTTCCGTTACAAGGCGGATACGGGCCTGGCCGAGTCGGCCGAGCACCATGTCGCGCTGATCCGCTCGATCCTCGACGGTGACGAGGAAGGCGCGGCCAAGGACGCCAAGAAACTGATGGCGTTGCTGCGCGCCCATGCCGAGGTGGCCGCGACGCGCTGATCGGGCGGCTCAGATTCCGTGCGCGGCCGAGGCCACGGTGAGATTGTTCTCCCACCCTTCACCGGCCGCCAGAATGCAGCTTCGGCCCTTCACGTCGGTTATCAGCATCGTCCAGGATCCGCTCGCCGAAACAAAGATCTCGACGATGGCGGCCTGGCCGACCACGCCGTAGCCGGCCTGCTTTTCCTGGAAGGCCCGCGCCAGCCCCGCGACAACGTCACTGTGGACGCCGCAGACCAGTTGCGCCTGTGCCGATGGCGTCGACAGCGCCAGCGCGGCGCCGATCGTGGCTATCCCAAACCATCGAAATGAAAATATGCGTGCCATTTGGCACCTCCTTTGCCTTTGCGTTCCGGCAAGGGAGGCACATCGGACGGCCTCAATGTGCCGGAACGCTCCAGGCCGGGTTCGACGTCTTCATCACGTCACTCCTTCTGGTTTCCGGTCTGTCGTCACAGAGTGCGTTCTCGCACTCCTGGATTCGATATGGTGGGGTCCTGATCTGAAAACAAGCGCCTGGTCTGCCATCGCAAGGGCCCGGCGCCATCGGTACGCCTGGACGCAAGAGCGGCCCTCTACGCAAAAGCAGGCCTGAAAGCAAAACGGGCGCCCGAGGGGGCGCCCGTTTTTCGAACAGTTGCAGGAAACTCAGTTCATCGTCGGGATAAACGAACTCGGCACCATTCTTGATGCCGGCCCGCGCGCCCGCAGCCGCCCGCGGCGAGGACGCGCAGACGAAAAACCGTCCGGTCAGTTCATCGTCGGGATGACGAACTCGGCACCATCCTTGATGCCGGACGGCCAGCGGGACGTCACCGTCTTGGTCTTGGTATAGAAGCGGAACGCATCCGGCCCGTGCTGGTTGAGGTCGCCGAACGAGGACGCCTTCCAGCCGCCGAACGTGTAGTAGGCGATCGGAACAGGGATCGGCACGTTGACGCCGACCATGCCGACCTGGACACGGCTTGCGAAGTCACGCGCGGCGTCGCCGTCGCGGGTGAAGATGGCGACGCCATTGCCCATCTCGTGGTCGTTGGCGAGTTGGATGGCATTCTCATAGGTCGGCGCACGCACCACCGAGAGCACCGGTCCGAAGATTTCTTCCTTGTAGATGCGCATGTCCGATGTGACGTTGTCGAACAGGCAACCGCCCATATAGTAGCCGTTCTCGTAGCCCTGCATCTTGAAGCCGCGGCCGTCGACGACCAGCTTGGCGCCTTCCTTGACGCCGGTGTCGACGTAACCCTTGATACGCTCCAGCGCCTGCGCCGTCACGACAGGCCCGAAATCGGCCGAGGAATCCGTCGACGGGCCGACCTTCAGGCTTTCGACGCGCGGGATCAGCTTTTCCATCAGCCGGTTGGCGGTGTCGTTGCCGACCGGAACGGCCACCGAGATCGCCATGCAGCGCTCGCCCGCCGAGCCGTAGCCGGCGCCGATCAGCGCGTCGACGGTCTGGTCCATATCGGCGTCGGGCATGATGATCATGTGGTTCTTGGCGCCGCCGAAGCACTGCACGCGCTTGCCGGCGGCGGTGCCGCGCGAATAGATGTAGTGCGCGATCGGCGTCGAGCCGACAAAGCCGATGGCCTTGATGTCGGGATCGTCGAGGATGGCGTCGACCACATCCTTGTCGCCGTTGACGACGTTGAGGATGCCTGCCGGCAGACCGGCCTCGAGGAACAGTTCGGCGATGCGCAGCGGCACGCCCGGGTCCCGCTCCGACGGCTTCAGGATAAAGGCATTGCCGCAGGCGATTGCCGGCGCGATCTTCCACAGCGGGATCATCGCCGGGAAGTTGAACGGCGTAATGCCGGCGACGACGCCGAGCGGCTGGCGCATCGAATAGACATCGATACCGGGGCCGGCGCCGTCGGTGAACTCGCCCTTCATCATGTGCGGTGCGCCGATGCAGACTTCGACCACTTCGAGTCCGCGCTGGATGTCGCCCTTGGCGTCGGCGATGGTCTTGCCATGCTCGCGCGCCAGGATGTCGGCCAGTTCGTCATAGTCGCGGGCGACCAGTTCGAGGAACTTCATCAGCACGCGTACGCGGCGCTGCGGGTTGGTGGCGGCCCATTTCGGCTGCGCCGCCTTGGCGTTCTCGACCGCCGCGCGCAGTTCAGCCTGCGAGGCGAGCGCCACCGTGCCGCGCACGGAACCGTCCATCGGCTGCATCACATCCTGCTTGCGGCCGCTGGTGCCGGCGACGCGCTTGCCGCCGATGAAATGACCGTATTCGATCATGATTTCTCTCCCTGTTTTGGTGATGGTCCATTCTCCGCCTTTGAGGGCCGGATGGCAACGCGAGGAAGAACGCAACCGTTGTGCGGAAATTGGACAACAACAGCTGGGTGTGCATTAATTGCCGCAAATGATGAGTTGCCCTGAAGGCTGAAGCTTGCGTTCCTTCACACCCCCCTCTGTCCTGCCGGACATCTCCCCCGCAAGGGGGGAGATTGGCAGTTTCGTTGATGGCGCTGCTCCTCAGGCGTTGGTGATTGGCGAAAGCAAACGTGGCACCCGATCTCCCCCCTTGCGGGGGAGATGGCCGGCAGGCCAGAGAGGGGTGGGCAGGAATTCGACGCTCGTCGATTGGCAGGACCACCCCGATGAACTGGGATGACGTCCGCATCTTCCTCGCCGTGGCGCGGGCCGGCCAGATCCTTGGCGCGGCGAAACGGCTGGAGCTCAACCATGCCACCGTTTCGCGCCGCATCGCCGCGCTCGAGGAGGCGCTGCGCACGAAACTCTTCCGCCGGCTGACCACCGGCAGCGAGCTGACGCCGGCCGGCGAGCGCTTCCTCGACATCGCCGAGCGCATGGAAGGCGACATGATCGCCGCGCGCTCGACGATATCGGGCGAAGGCGACGACGTCTCCGGAACCGTGCGCATCGGTGCGCCGGACGGCTTTGGCGTCGCCTTCCTGGCCAAGCGGCTCGGCGAGCTGACAGCCCTGCACCGCGAACTCACCATCCAGCTCGTACCGGTGCCGCGCTCCTTTTCCCTCTCGCGGCGCGAGGCCGACATCGCCATCACGGTCGAGCGGCCGACAGAAGGCCGGCTGGTGGCGGGAAAGCTGGTCGACTACACGCTCGGCCTGTTCGCCTCCCGCGCCTATGCCGACGCCAATGGTTTGCCCAGGACCGCCGCCGAACTCTCCCGGCATACGCTGATCGGCTACGTGCCGGACCTCATCGTCAGCCCTTCGCTCGACTATGCCGCCGAATTCAGCCCGGACTGGCGCACCAGCTTCGCCATCTCCTCGGCCCTCGGCCAGGCCGAGGCGGTGCGCTCTGGCGCCGGCATCGGCATCCTGCACACATTCGTCGCCCGTTCCATGCCGGAGCTTGTGCCGGTCGACATCGTTGCACCCATTCGCCGCGCCTACTGGCTGGTCTACCATGAATCGGTAAGGCCGCTGCGCAGGGTCCAGATCGTTGCCTCCTTCATCACCAAAGCGGTGGAGCGGGAACGTGGCCTGTTCAGTTGATCTAACAACCAGCGAGATTCAAGGCGCGTCAAGAATGAACGAATTCACCACACGCTCAGCCTTGTCCGCCATCGGCGCCCACATCTGCGCCACCTGCTCGAGGCTCGTGCCCATCACTGTGCAATTCACATAACCGTAGCGCGGGCCTCGGACCGAGAACGCAAATCTGGAATGACCGTAAAAAGTGGCACTCTCGGCCTGAACCGTGAAGTCCACGTCGGCCAAGCGAACAGGGTAGCCGTCGGGAAACCTTGCCAGCCTGTCATTGGTGAAATCGGCCGTGCTGAATGAAGAGCCTATCGTCTTTTTCCAATTGCTCATCGACCAGCCCTCCATGAATTTGCCCGTATCGGACGGCGAGCCCGGTGCCGATTTATCGTAAAGGGAAGCCGATACCATGCAGGTTAGATCAGCGGATTTTACGCTCAGCCGTATCTGCTCGTCGGAAGGCTGCTCGTTTATCCATCCGTCCGGAACAGTGAGTGAAAATCCGTTCTCGTGATCATGAAAGGTCTTGTCTTCGGCAGTGGCCCCGGAGGCGTAGAACAGAAATCCCAAAGCCATGGTCAGAAAGCAGAAACGCATCATAATTCTCGCGAAATGCTAAGGGAGACAATGCACGGGTTAAATGGAATTCGAACATATCACAATTGGGCGATACACATGGCCTTCCACTTGCCACAAAACCAGCCGGTGTGGCATCAGGCACGCGGTCGTCGGCGCGGGCACGATAGCCGGCGTGGGGAAGTCGTTCAGAAAGCTGGCGCGGAAAGACATGCGAGCCGTTCTTGCCATTCTGCCGCTGTTTTTGCTCTCCGGCTGTGCCAATCCATGGACGAAAGTGCCGGAGGCTGATCTGCCCAAGCCAATCCGCTATGCCATGGCGCGCCCCTCGCCTTTCGTCATCGGCAATTATTGCGGGCCGGGCACCCGCACCGGCGACCTGTCGGCCCGGCCGGTCGACCGTCTCGACGCGGTCTGCCAGGTCCATGACGCCTGCTATATCGCACAGCATGACCATTGCGACTGCGACGGCGCCCTCGTCGCCTCGGCAAGAACGATCCGCGACGACAGGACTGCGCCCCGCGGGATGCGGAGCGAGGCGGAGCTGCTCATCGCCACCTTCGCCATACCGGTCTGCAGGATCTTCCCGCATGGCTTCATGCCGCCGCGCGATCCCGCGCAGTTGAGTGCCATGAAGGCCGGGGTTGCGGGATGACGGGCCGCACGGCGATCCAGAGCGCTCTGGTCTGGCTGGCTCTTGCGGCCCTCGCCGGCTGTGCCGGCGCAGGCCGGGATGCCTGCGACCTCCTGCCGGGGCAGGAAGCCTGCGGGCGGCCTTCGCTCTCCGCCACGACACCGGGGCCCGGGACCGCGACGGCCCAGTTCTTCGGCGATACGGACACCGGCGACTATGAAAAGCGCTTCCTGGCGCTGCTCGCCGACAGCCAGATCGGCGCCATGGATCGCGCCAACGGCACGGGCCCGTTCGGACGCAATCGCAGGGATGTCCAGAACGCTGATTTCCAGGCGACCTATTCGACGCTGCAGCGGCTTGCCGGCGCGCTTGCCACGCCGCATCTGCCGCCGGCGGCCGGCCCCGGCGGCGACGGCCATTTCGCCGGGCGCTGGCGGGTGTCGCGGCAGACACTCTATATCGACGCGGCAGCCAGGCCCCAGGCCGACAAGACGTTCGAATTTTCCGGCCTGCAGGCACGCAGCGTGGAGATCGTCGTACGCCAGGCGGGCAAACAGCCGGCCGAGATCGAGGGCAGTTGCGACGGCGCGCTGGCGATCCGCGCCGCCGGCGCCTCGCGCACGATCGCCGCCGGTACGGCATTCCGCTTCCGCCTGTCGGGCGAGGACGACACGGTCAGCCTGTTCCCGGCCGACGGCCTGACCCGCTGCACAGCGCTGATCCGTTCCAGTCTTGCTCCGAAAGGCGCCGCGCTCACCATTCTGCGCGAGGAGACCACCGATCCTGCCATCGCCTCCTTCGACAGCCGCTACCAGCGTTGCCCCGTTCCCACCGGAGGTGGCCTCGACCCGCTCGAACGCGTCTTCTATGCCAGCCGCTGGCTGTCGCAGACCTGCGCCATGCCGATCGGGCAGCCCAGGCTGCTGCGCAAATCCCGCGACGGCTTCAACGCCAAGGTCGAAGCGCTGCTGGGCGCTCCGCTGTCCGACGCGGCAATCGACAAGGGCGATCCGGAATTGCCGCTCGATTTCTCCAGGGCGCCGAGGCTGAAGCTGATCTATCTGTCCTCGCTCGAATTCAAGGCGGATTTTTCCGGCCGCATCATCGAGCGGTTGATCCGCCATCATGCGGCGCTTGGCACCAAGGTGCGCATCATGGTCACCGATGTGTTGGAGCGCGAGAAGGACGATGCCATGCTGCACCGGCTGGCGGCCGAATTCCCCAATGTCGAATTGCAGGAATATCGCTGGCGGGCCGACCATGGCGCGCCCATCGACGAACAGATCTCGCAACTGCACAAGGTCCTGCACATCAAGATGCTGGCGACGCTGGCGCAGGACCCGGCGCGCTCGCGCGCCATCATCGGCGGCCGCAACATTCATGACGGCTTCCTGTTTCACCAGCCGATCGACCTGTCGCGCTATCCCGACCTGCAGCAATACGGCAAGACCGACGGCTTTTCGCTGAACTACTATTCGAACTGGAGCGATTTCGACATCGAGTTCGCCGACAGGACGACCGTTGAGACGCTTGCCGCGCACCTGTCGACCGTATGGCTGCGCGACGCCGACACCAACCTGTCGCGCCCCTTCTCCATCCCGGTTCGCGCCGCTGGCCACCCCCGGGGCAATGCCCGGCATTTCATCTCGGTGCCCTACGAAGACGGCCACGCGCTGGAGACTTACTTCATCGAACTGGTCGATGCCGCCCGGCATCATATCCAGATCGTCAACCCGTACCTCAATCTGACGCCCAGCCTAGCCCGCGCCTTCGACCGGGCGCTCGCCCGAGGCGTCAGGATCGACATTGTCGGCCGCATCGATCTCAAGGGCGATATTGGCGGCAAGTTCCTCACCGCGCTCAACAAGCTGTTCGTCGAGAAATATGGCGACCGCATCGACATCCGCGAATTCAAGGCGCCCGATGTGGTCCTGCACTCCAAGATCATGATGATCGACGAAAGGCTCGTCGCCATCTCCTCGGTCAACCTCAACAACCGCAGCTTCTTCCACGATTCCGAGAACGGCATGACGGTGCT
Organism: Mesorhizobium comanense; assembly: GCF_005503535.1. Classification (GTDB taxonomy): domain Bacteria; phylum Pseudomonadota; class Alphaproteobacteria; order Rhizobiales; family Rhizobiaceae; genus Mesorhizobium; species Mesorhizobium comanense. The sequence goes on from NZ_SCNN01000013.1 coordinate 87,693, forward strand.
CGATCCGGCCTTCTACACCAGGATGAAGCCGATCTACGACGACTATCTCGCCCATTCGAACCCCGTCGCCACCAATGTGACGATCCCGTGGGCGTACAGGTTGCTGTTCGACGAGGTCTGGGTCCGGGAAGCCTTCTGACGCCGGGCCCGCTATTTCAGATAGCGCTCCTGCGCCAGGGCACGCGCATCGATATCCGGCACCCGGTTCGAGATGATGTCGGCCAGCACCTTGGCCGAGCCGCAGGCCATGGTCCAGCCGAGCGTGCCGTGGCCCGTATTGAGATAGAGATTGGAAAGCTCGGTGCGGCCGATCAGCGGCGGCCCGTCCGGTGTCATCGGCCGCAGCCCGCACCAGAACGTCGCTTCGCGCATGGCGCCTGAGCCTGGAAAGAGATCGCCGACCGAATGTTCCAGCGTGCGCCGCCGCGATTCGTGCAGCCGAAGGTCGAAGCCGGAAATCTCGGCCGTCCCGCCGACGCGGATGCGGTCCCCCAGCCGGGTGATCGCCACCTTGTAGGTTTCGTCCATGACCGTCGAGACCGGAGCCAGCGCCGCATCCTTGATCGGAACGGTGATCGAATAGCCCTTCACCGGATAGACGGGGATCGGGCGCTTCATCTTGCGCATGAAGCCCGCCGAATAGCTGCCCAGCGCCATGACATAGGCGTCGGCGGTCCTCCAGCCCTTGCTGGTGCTGAGATTGGCGACGCGGTTGCGGCTGCGCAGGATGCGGTAGATCGTCATGTCGTATTCGAACTTCACGCCGCGCGCGATGCACAGTTCGGTCAGCCTGTCGGTGAACATCTTGCAGTCGCCGGTCTCGTCATGCGGCAGTCTCAGGCCGCCGACGAATTTCTCGCGCACGCCGGCCAGCGCCGGCTCCGCCGCGATGCAGCCGTCCTGGTCGAGAATTTCGTAGGGCACGCCATATTTCTTCAGCACCTCGACATCGCCAGACGTGCCGTCGAGCTGCTTTTGCGTGCGAAACAGCTGCAGCGTGCCTTGGGTGCGCTCGTCGTAGCTGATGCCGGTCGCCTCGCGCAGCGCCTTCAGCGTGTCACGGCTGTATTCAGCCAGCGGCACCATGCGCGACTTGTTGAGCGCATAGCGCTCGGCCGTGCAGTTGCGCAGCATCTTGACCAGCCAGGTCCACATATGCGGGTCGAAAGCCGGCCGCACCACCAGCGGGCCATGCTTCATCAGGAGCCATTTGATCGCCTTCAGCGGAATGCCGGGCCCGGCCCAGGGCGAGGCATAGCCGGGCGAAATCTCGCCCGCATTGGCGAAGCTGGTTTCCAGCGCCGGACCCTTCTGGCGGTCGACCACCGTCACCTCGTGGCCGGCCTCGGCGAGATAATAGGCCGTGGTCACCCCGATGACGCCACTGCCCAGCACCATGATCTTCATTGTTCAACTCCTTGCATCGGTCATGAGACCGATGGCCGCGCCTTGCGATTTGCGCATGATCCCGGACGAAAATCGATCCCCATCCCCGGGCTCATGCGCTGTGGACTGTTTCACGCCGCGGAGGGGCCGGGGTCGTCATTGTCTGTCTGCCGCATTCCACCGGTTCCGCCAAGAGGCCGGACGCAGGTTGCGGCGCTGTAGACAAGTTTCAGGCCTGGACGCCGCTCGCCCGCCAGCGCCCGCTCGCTCGCGGCACGCCGCGCGGCCTCGGGCTGGTAGAGCACCGTCTTGACGCTGATCCACTCGCGCCTGCCGCCGGCGTGTTCGAGCGACACCGTCTGCCCCTGCGCCATGCCGAGCATGCAGAGCCCCCGCCGCGTCGCCACCGACAGGCTGGAGCCGACCGGCCCACGCATCTCGTTCTGCACCAGCGTGCGGGTCTCGGCCATACCGGCATCGATTGTGAAGACCACCCTGCTGTTCAATGTCACGATATCGGGCTCTATCCTGTCGGCCGGCACGACTTCGGCGCTGGCGAGCTTTTGCTCCATCATCGGGACCATCGGATCCGCGAAGGCCCGTCGGCGCTCCAGCAGAACTTCCAGCACGGCGAAATCCTTCCTCGTGAGGCGGCAAACGGTTCTTGTCATCACGGCCTCCATGATCAGCTTTGGCCGCTTGCTGGCATGTCGACCGCCTCGACGGTCACCGACAATTGCCGGCCGCCGCGACCGCTCCAGCACACCGTTTGACCGACGCCGGCACCGATGAGCGCGGTTCCCATCGGCGTCAGCACCGAAATCCGGCTTTCGGCAATGTCGGCTTCGCCGGGATAGACCAGCGTGACGCACTGGACATCCCCACCCTCGCCGCGGACCGTCACTGTCGACCCCATCCGCACCACGCCGGCCGGCATCGCCGCCGCGTCGGTGACGATGGCCCGGTCCATTTCGAAAAGCAGTTCCTCCGCGGTCTCGGGCGCCCGGTCGAGCAGGCTCCTGGCAAGGACCGTCAGTCTGTCGTGGTCGGTGTCGGTGATCAAAATCTGGCTGCTGGAGCGCAGTCCCGTCGCTTGATGGTGCATGACAAAACCTCTTGGATCGGCGCATCGCACGGATGCACGCTTGTCGCCGCGCTGGCCGCGGCTTGCTGAAAGCCCGCGGCCCCGAACGGCGTTGCAATTTGATGGCGATGATGGATGTAACAGATGCCCCGGTACGGACGGACGCCTGGATGGCGGCCGCGCCGGGGCTACGATCCCGCGATCGGGCAGACCTTGAACAAGGTTCTGATATGGGCGAGGTTGCTCATGCACCAAGCCTTGCCGACAGGCACCGGCTTGTCAAGCGCGGCCAAACCGCTCAGCCGCCGACATAGCGCCGGTGGAAGCGGGAGCCGAGACTGGCCAGGACTTCATAACCGATGGTGCCGGCGTGGCCCGCGGCATCGTCGACGCTCTGGGACGGCCCGAGAAGCTCGACCAGATCGCCCTCCGCCAACCGCCCGGCGGGCAAGGCGGATATGTCGAGGATTATCGAATCCATCGACACGCGTCCAAGGAAAGGCAGCCGGACATCCGCGAACCACGCCGCTGAGACGGAACGGCGCAGCCAGCCATCCGCATAGCCGAACGAGATCGTTGCCAGGCTGAGCGGACCTTGCGCGTGATAGCTGTGGCCATAGCCGATGCCCGCGCCCTTTTCGACCTTGCGCGTCTGCGCCACCTTCGCCTGCAGGTGCACGACGGGCAGCATGGGATTGGGCTCGCCCGGCGTCGGGTTGATGCCGTAGAGCGCGGCGCCCGGGCGCGCGAGATCATAGTGGTAAGGCGACCCCAGAAAGATGCCGGAGGAGTTGGCCAGCGAAGCCGGCGCCTCGGGCAGCATGGCGCGCAGCCTTTCGAAGGCCAGCCGCTGCTGTCCGTTGGCCGGATGACGGGGCTCGTCGGCGCAGGCCAGATGGCTCATCACATATCTGACGTCGACGCCATCGAACGCGCTGGCATCGCCGGCCACCGCCTCGACTTCCATCGGCGCCATGCCCAGCCGCGACATGCCGCTATCGACCTGGATGGCGGCCGGCAGCCCGTGCGCGAAGCCCTGAGCCATCGCTCGCCAGGCTTTCAACTGCGCACCGCTGTTGACGACAGGGCAGAGTCGGGCGGCCACGGCTTCCAGCTCGGAGCCCGGCGGCAGGCCGTTCAGCACATAGATGTCGGGTCCCGCTCCGATGGCCTTGCGCAGGGCTATGCCTTCCCCCAGCAATGCGACGAAGAAGATATCGCATCCTTCCTTCATCAGCGCCGAGGCTACCTGTGCCGCGCCGAGGCCGTAACCGTCGGCCTTGAGCACGCCGGCGCAGCGTGCACCACCGAGTTGTTTCCGTAACCGGCGGTAGTTTTCGCGTATGGCGCCAAGATCGATCGTGAGGACAGCGCCGGCCGCCGCTTCGCTTATGGCGGCATCATCGGACGGGAACCTTGCAGGGGCGTCGTTCATGGCGACCCTCCTTGTGATGGATGGACATCAATAGGACCGCTGGCACCGCACGGCAACTGCGGCGGTGCTCATGGGTCGTCGTTTATGGCGCCAGATGGCGGAACGCCGCCACGACATCTTCATAGACCTTGCGCTTGAAGGGAACGATCAGGTCGGGAAGGTCGCGCATGGGCCGCCACGACCATTCGTCGAACTCGGCCGTGTGGCCGCCCGGCGGCGGATCGATCTGGATTTCGCTGGCGTCGCCATGGTAGCGGAAGGCGAACCATTTCTGCGTCTGGCCGCGATACTTGCCCTTCAGCGCGACGCCGATGAGGTCGTCCGGCAGGTCATAGTTGATCCAGTCGGGCGCTTCCGCGAGCAGCGAGACGCTGCGCATGCCGGTTTCCTCATAAAGCTCGCGCTCCGCCGCCTGCAAGGGCTCCTCGCCCTTGTCGATGCCGCCCTGGGGCATCTGCCAGAGCTGCGTCGCGCCGCTGAATTCGCTATCGGGTTCGACGATGCGATGCCCCACCCAGACCAGGCCTTCGCCATTGAGGATCATCAGCCCGACGCAGGGACGGTAGGGCAATGTTTCGCGATCGATTTTCTTGGCCATGTGTCGGATTTCCAGCCGTCCGCAGAATTCGCCCCGACGGGTGCCCGCCGGAGTGGTTCAGACGGCTGTTAGCCTTTTTGCGGGTCGATGGCCACCGCTGAAATCGGCACGATCTCGATGCCACGCTTCTTCGCCTCGGCCACCCATGACGTGACCGTGTCGACCGTCAGGTCGAAGGCCGAGCCGATGCCGACGGCGGTGCCCTTGGCCCGCGCGGTCGCCTCCAGGCTGTCGAGCTTCTTCAGGATGGCGCCGCGATCCTGCACGGCGTCGATCGCCATGTCGCCGGCCACGAATGGCACTCCGTCCTTCAGCGCAAGGTCAGGCGCCAGGCTGCGCGCCGAGGAACCGTCGTCGATATAGGCAAGCCCGCGCTTGCCGAGTTCGGCCATGAAAGGTCCCATCGCCCCGCCGTCCGCGGAAAAGCGCGCGCCCATATAGTTCATGACACCGGTATAGTTCGTCGTGCGCGACAGTGCCCAGTGCAGGTTCTTGAGGTTGTCTTCCGCGCTTGCCGCCACCGTCAGCGTGTTGCGCCCGGGATTGACGGTGGGATAGTCGAACGGTTCGAGCGGCACCTGCATGACGATCTCGTGGCCACCCTGCCGTGCGGCCGTCATCCAGCGCCCGATGCTGTTGCCTTGCGGGGCGAAGGCCAGCGTCACCTCCGGCGGCAGTTTGGCGATTGCCGCCTGGGTGCCCGTCTGGGACACCGCAAGTCCGCCGATGACGATCGCGACACGGGCGCCGCGCGAGCCGGACCACGGACGCGCATAGACATCGAATGGCCGCCTTCCATCGGCGGCGCGCATCGGCAAAGGTCCGGTCTCGCTGGTCTCGATCAGCGCCTTGTCAGGGAGATGCGCGATCTTCAGATTCTGGCCGACGGACGACGGATCGCGAATGACGATCGGAGCGTTGGTCCCACCATCGGCTTGCGGCTGGATGTGGATGATCTGCGGTCCGCCCGTCTTGGCCGGCGTCTCCACCTTCGGCGCGGCCGGCGCCAGGGCGGGTGGCGTGGCAGTGGGCTCGGCCGCCGCTGTTACCTTCGGCGTCGAGACGGCGACCTCCTGCGGCTTTCGGAACGGCTTGTCCCTGAGCGCGATCGCGGCCGAGACACCGACCACCGCCAGAACGACAACGGTCGCCACGACCGCACCCCTGCTGACCTTGGCGCTGGAGCGCGGCGCCCGGACAGCCTGTCCAAGCGGGCGTTCGATGTCCTTGCCGATCTCAGCCAAGCCCAATCCCCGGTGCGCAATACCTCGAAAGCCGACCCCTTCGAGAAGACAGGCACGTTTCTGCCGAACCCCGTGTCGGCTCTTGGGAGCCACGCTCAGCCCCCGAATCAAACTGCCGGAACCTTTCGGTCCCGGCAGCATCGCATTGCTTCAGTCCAGCGGCCAGACCGGCCGCCTTTACTGGTTGAGCACGGCCTTTTCCGGGTTCGGCGGGAAGGACGGATCGGTCTTCTCGCCGCGCAGCAGCTGTTCGGCGAAGATGAGCTGCAGATCGTCCTTCGGATCCGGCGGCACATAGGCGGCCGAGCCAGAGCCGGTCGAGCTCTCGTCGGCGCCCTTGATGTGGCCCTTGAGGTCGGATTCGCCGCGCGTCAGGTCGCGGCCCTGCAATTCCGGCGGCAGCGGCTGGTCGACCTTGATGTCGGGCGTGATGCCCTTGCCTTGGATCGACTTGCCGGACGGCGTGTAATAGAGCGCCGTCGTCAGCCTCAGCGCGCCATTCTCGCCGAGCGGGATGATGGTCTGCACCGAGCCCTTGCCGAAGGACTGCGTACCGACCACGGTGACGCGGCGCAGGTCCTGCAGAGCGCCGGCGACGATCTCGGACGCGCTGGCCGAGCCGCCATTGACGAGTACGATCATCGGCTTGCCGTTGATGTCGTCGACCTGCTTCGGCTTGGCGTCGAAGCGGGTGACGTCCTTCGGATCGCGGCCGCGGGTCGAGACGATCTCGCCGCGCTTCAGGAACGCATCCGACACGCTCACCGCCTGGTCCAGCAAGCCGCCAGGATTGAGGCGCAGGTCGAGCACATAGCCCTTCAGCTTGTCGTCCGGCACCTGTTTCTTGATGGTGTCGATCGCGTTCTCGAGATCGTCATAGGTCTTTTCGGTGAAGGAGGTGATCTTCATGTAGCCGATGTCGTTCTCGACCCGGAACTTGACCGCCTTGACCTTGATGATGTCGCGCACCACCGTCAGCTCGATCGGCTTGTCGGCGCCCTGGCGCAGGATGGTGAGCTTGATCGGCGTGTTGACCAGGCCGCGCATCTTGTCGACCGCGTCGTTGAGCGTCAGGCCGCGAACCTCCTCGCCGTCGATCTTGGCGATATAGTCGCCCGCCAGCACGCCGGCCTTGGCGGCCGGGGTGTCGTCGATCGGCGTGATCACCTTGACCAGGTCGTTCTCCATCGTGACCTCGATGCCGAGGCCGCCGAATTCGCCCTTGGTCTGGACGCGCATGTCCTGCGCCTGTTCGGCGTTCATGTAGGAAGAGTGCGGGTCAAGCGAGGACAGCATGCCGTTGATGGCGTTCTCGACCAGCGACTTGTCGTCGGGCGGGGTCACGTACTGCGCCCTTACCCGCTCGAAGATGTCGCCGAAGATCGCCAGTTGCTTGTAGGTCTCCGACCCCGCAGCGTTTGCCGCCGAGCCGGGCGCGCCATAGACAAGGCTCATGGCGGACGCGCCCATCAGCGCACCGGCAAACAGAAGCGACAGTTTCCGCATCATTTCACGTCCTTCCAGAAAAACGGTCCGCCCACCATGGGGCCGGATCGACGGGTTTTCCATCCTTGCGGAACTCGACATACAGTTCCGGCGTGGCATTTCCATTCTTCGAAACCGAGGTGCTTGCCACCCGGGCCTCTCCCATCGCGCCGATCGGTTCTCCTGCGAGCACCGATTGACCAGTCGCGACGCTGATTCTGCTCATCCCCGCCAGAACGACATGATAACCGTCGCCGGCATTGAGGATCAAGAGTTGACCATAGGAGCGAAACGGCCCCGCATAAAGCACATTCCCATCCGCCGGCGCGGTGACGATGGCTCCCGATTGTGTCGCAACCATGTCGCCTTGCATCAACGCGCCGTTACCGTCATCGGCCCCGAACCGGCGCTTGATTCGGCCCGTGACCGGCAGCGCGATCTGTCCCTGAAGCGCCGAAAATGGCGCAGCGGCGGTCAGCCGATTGCCTTCGGGAACCGGCAGCGACGCCGTCTGGTCGTCGCCGGCCTGAGCGCCGCCGGCCTGGCCGGCATTGGCTGCCTTCGCGGCGTCCGCGGCCTTGCGGGTCTTGTCGGCTTGCGCCTGCAGCGAATCGATCAGATCCTTCAGGCTGCTGGCCTTGGCCGCCAGTTGCTCGGAGCGCTGCTGTTCGGCCACCATTTCGGCCTGCGTGTCGGCCTCGAGCTTCTGCTTGGCCTCCAGCAGCATGCCGAGCCGCTTCTTTTCCGCGACCTGGTCGCCGACAGCCGCCGTCAGCCGTGCCCGCTCGGCCTCGATCGAGGCCGTGACCCGGGTTTGCTCCTTGAGGTCGGCGAGCAGGCTGTCGGTCTGCTGGCGCAGTTCCGGCACCACGGCGCCGAGCAGGATGGCGCTGCGCACCGACGACAGCGCATCCTCCGGCTTGACCAGAATGGCCGGCGGCGGGTTGAGCCCCATGCGTTGCAGGGCGCCGAGCACTTCGGCCAGCACGTCGCGCCGTGCCGCGAGCGAGGCGCGGATTTTCTGCTGCTGGTCCTTCAGCCCCTCGAGCTTGCCGCCGATGTCCTCGATGTCCTGGCCAAGCTTCTGCTCGGTCATGGCGGACTGGATCAGGGCGGCCGTGATCGAGGCGTGGTCCTTCTTGACCGCGGCGATGTCAGCCGCGAGCTTCGCCAGCCTTTCCGATGACAGCGTTATTTCCTTGGATACCTGTTCGTATTCGGCCCGGCTCTGGTCCGGATCAGGAGCCATGTCGAGCGTGTTCTCGGCCCGCGCCGCGTGGAATGACAAAAGCAACGCCGCCACGGCCATGCCGCAGCGTGCGCGCCAGGGGCCTGAGCCCTTCGTCGATTTCCAGCCTTCAGACATTCGCCATCTACACTATCGGCGGCTTCGTTAACGAACCATCAACCATGTTTGAAAAGGTCTGCCCCTCTGATGCGATGTTGCCCGGCATTGAGGCGGAAATCCGGGCGTACCGCCTCAAAGTCCACCGCTAAGAGCGATGATAGGGATGCCCCGAGAGGATCGTGGCCACACGGTAAAGCTGTTCTCCCAGCATCACCCGCACCAGTTGATGCGGCCAGGTCAGGGCGCCGAACGACAGGATAAGGTCGGCCTGATCGCGCAGCGACGGATCGTGGCCATCCGCGCCGCCTATGGCGAGCACCAGCGTCTTGCGGCCGCCATCGCGCAACTGTCCGATGCGATTGGCCAGATCCTGCGAGGAGAGGCTTTTGCCGCGCTCATCGAGCAGGATCAGAGCGGTGCCCGGCGACAATTGCGCCTGCAGTCGCGACGCTTCGTCCCGCTGGCGCTCGGCAGCGCTCTGGGCGCGGCCTTCGGCGATCTCGGTCACGCCCGCGAATTCGAGCCCGACCGCTGGCCCGCTCTTGGCGAAGCGCTCGAAATAACGGTCGGCCAACTCCCGTTCGGGGCCGGTTTTCATTCGGCCCACGGCATGGACTGCAATTTTCATCCCGCCTCTATAAGCCGCTAATGCCTGTCACCCAAAGCCGAAATGCTTTTCCGGGCAACGGCAGGGGCCGCTTAATGAAGGGTCTCTTCCTCGAGATCCGGCGCCTGCCACATCTTTTCGAGATTGTAGAATTCGCGGACCTCGGGACGGAAGACATGGACGATGATGTCGCCCGAATCGATCAGGACCCAGTCGGCGCCGGACAGGCCCTCGACGCGCGCCGTGCCGAGGCCGGCATCCTTGAGCGCCTTGAGCAAGTGGTCGGCGACAGCCGAGACATGACGGTGCGATCGGCCCGATGCGACCACCATGTAGTCGCCAAGGCTCGATTTTCCCTGGATGTCGATTGAGACGATGTTTTCGGCCTTGGAGTCTTCCAGACTGGCAAGGACTGTCTTGATGGCGCGGGACACGGCGTCGTTTACGCTGATCCCGGCCGGCGAAGGCATGATGTCGGCCTTCTTCCGCAGTGCTGTTCTCAGTGTATTTCCTTTCGCAGCAAGAACAACCAAATCACCCCCAAAAGCAGGTGACGCCACTTAGATAGGCAGAGTTCCCTGACAGTTTCAAGACGCAGCCCGGCGCTCGTGAACTCGGCGGCCGGTCGAATGTTCCAGGTCGGGCGAAAAAAGATCGGAACCCAGGCCTGGTGCGGCGGTTATCGACTGACTGCCAAACAGGACCCAGCCATGCCGATAGAACCGCAAACCGCCCTCCTCAGCGTGCAGACCGCGATCGCGCAACTGAGCACGCTGATCGTCTCCTACTCCTTCTCGGCCATAGGCGCGGTGATCCTGCTCGTCGTCGGCTATGTCGTCGCCGGCCTGCTGGAGCGCTCCATCTTCGCGGGCCTCGGCCATATCCACGGCTTCGACGCGACGCTGCGCCATTTCTTTTCGAAGATCGTGCGCTATGCCGTGCTGATTCTCGTCGTCATCATGGTGCTTGGCCAGTTCGGCGTGCAGACGGCATCGATCATCGCCGCGATCGGCGCCATTGGCCTGGCTATCGGGCTGGCCCTGCAAGGCACGCTGCAGAACATCGCCGCCGGCATCATGCTCCTCGCCTTGCGGCCATTCCGCATCGGCGAATCCGTCGAGGTCGGGTCCGTCGCCGGCTCGATCGAGGAGATCGGCCTTTTCGCCACGAAACTGAGGACCGCCGATGGCGTCTACATACTGGCGCCCAATTCGACGCTGTGGAACCAGCCGGTACGCAACTTCTCGCGCAACGGCGTCCGGCGCGGCGACATCACGCTCAGCATCGGCTCCTGGAACGACATCGACCGCGCCCAGAAGACGCTGCTCGCCATTGCCGCCGCTGAGCGGCGTATCCGGCGCGAACCGGCGCCGATCGCCTTTGTCGCGACATTGGGCGAGAGCACCGTCTCCATCACCTTGCGCTACTGGACATCCTCGGCGGACTTCTTCGCCACCCAGGCCGACCTCACCAAGCGCGCCAAGCAGGAATTCGACCAGGAAGGCATATCGATTCCCCTGCCGGCGCCAGAAATACCGGTCCAGGAAGCACGCCGTCAGAAGAGCAACTGAGCGGTTCAGCGTTTCACCGTCTAGCCGCCCCGGTGCCGGTCCTCGTCCTCCGGAGCAAAGGCGAGTTCGACCGGCAAGGGCGCTTGAGCCGACATTGGCGCGAAACTGCCGGTCTCGGTGGCAGGCACCGGCCGCACCGCCATCACGCGCCACAACACGAACAGGCAGAATGCCGCGGCAATGACGATGCCGACATAGATGAAGGTCTCGGTGCCGAAGAAGGCGGAGAGCGCGGTAACGATGCCCGGCACCACGAAGCCGGCCAGCGACCAGGCAAACAGCATGGAGCTCGAAAGCGCCAGCAACTCATCCTTCTTGGCGCGGTCCGCCGCATGCGCGCTCGACAGCGCATAGATCGATTCCGCCGCCCCGTCCCAGATCAGGTAGATCACCACCAGCGTCATCAGCGCGCCGCCGTCGAAGGCGATCGCAAGCACGCTGGCGACGACCGCGAGCGCCGCGGCACTGGCAAGCACGTAGCGCCGGTCGGTGCGGTCCGAAAGCCAGCCGAGCGGTATCTGCAGGATAAGCGTGCCGACGGGCATGGCCGACAGCAAAAGCGCCACGTCCGCCTGGGTATAGCCCTTGGCGGTGGCGTGGATCGGCGCGAAACCGGAAATGATCATCGACAGGCCGCCGACGGCCAGCATCCCCGCGACCCCGACCGGCGAGATACGCCAGGCCTGGCGCAGCGCGACCGAAGCCGCCTGCGGCGGAGGCGGCTGGGCAAGCCGCGTCATCCCCACCGGCAGGATGGACAAGGCAGTGAAGGCGATGCCGATCAGCGACGCGGCTGATGTGCGGATGTCGACAAACGCGAGCGTCGCGTAGCCCACGCCGAGGCCAGCAATATAGGCGACGTAGAACACCGCCATGACCCGGCCGCGTATCGCATTTGGCAAGGCGTCGTTGAGCCAGCTCTGCGCGACAATGAACAGGCCGCAGATGGCAAAGCCATAAAGAGCACGCGCCGCAATCCAAAGAAGAGGGATCGGGCCGGCGCCGATGGCGACATTGGACAGCGCGATCAGCGCCGACAGCACCATGAAGGCGCGGGCGTGGCCGACCCTGCGCACCAGCGGCCCGGTCAGGATGCAGCCGGCCAGGCCGCCCGCCGAAAGTCCGGTGACGATGAGCCCGGCCCAGATCGGATCGAAGCCTTCGACGCCGAGCCGGACAGGGATATAGGCAAACATCAACCCGTTGCCGATCGCAATCAGCGCCATCGACACGATGACGCTGGCAATGGCGATCAACGGCGCGGGCTGGCTGTCATGCCGTGGCTCTGTCCTGGTGCGGTTCTTCTCCAGCATTTTCGCAGCATCGCCGATCGCGGCCGCGAAGGCCGCCGCAAAAGCGACATCGCCTCTGTCTCTTTGATCTAGAGTCGGCGGTCACATCGCCAGGATCTCACCCAGGGGCGATGTCGGCGGCACGTCCGCGAACGAGAGTTTGCGAAGCGATCCGCGCCACAGATGGATCGCCAGCGTGTCCGGCCTGATCAGGTCGGCGAGGCTGAGAGTGGGATCGAGCAGCGTGCCTTGTCCCTCGATGTTGGAATAGAACACGTCCTGCGCCGAAGCCTGGTCAAGCAGGCCATGCTTGCGTACCAGATAGGTCAACAGAGGGGGTCCGAGCGAGGCGTGCGGCAGGTTCTCGAACCCCTTGAGCCGGCCGAACGCCCGCTGCGCGCCGAAGCGCAGGCGCTTGCTCCATGAATACCATTCGGGGAAGCGATCCGGATGATCCACCATCTCGGCCAGATCGTGCAGGATCGGGGAATCCACGGGCAGGCTCAGCACCGCATTGTTGATGCGGGTCTCGCTCTCCCAGCCGAACATGTAAGGACGGCGCGGCAGGGGCCGTACGCAATACATGTCGCAGTCGACATAGATCTCCGCCCCGGTGGTGAGCAGCTTGTATCGGAAGATGTTGCCGAACAGCGAATAGCTGCCGTTGCGGTGCACGATGACGCGCTCGCGCGGCAGGATCTTGGTCGCCTCCGCCAGTTCCACGCCGGGCGGCGCGTCGCCGGGATCGTCATAGGCATGCAGCACGGTGCGGTGGCCATGGCGGACGAAGGATTTGAGGCATCCGACCTGCATCGGCCCAAGCGGCCCGCCGATCCAGAAAGCATGAACGGCCGGCAGGTCGGGATCGATCATGGCTTGGCCATCCGGCGGATCGCGCTCGACGACAGCGACGAGCGCGGACCGTGGATGAAGGTCCAGGCAGGCGCCTTCATGCGGGCGAGCAGCGGCGCGTCGCCCTCGTCGACGCGCGCATAGTCGAAGGTCTTGGCGACGACGGACGACAGGAAGGAGAGCGTCGCTCCCGGCCGGTCGATCACCGCGATCGGAAAGGTCATGACGATCTCGCGCCAGCGCTGCCAGCGATGGAAGTCGCGCAAACTGTCGGCGCCCATGATCCAGACGAAATCGACACCGGGATTGCGCGCCTTGACCAGCGCCAGCGTGTCGGCGGTATAGCGCACATGATGCGCGGCCTCGAAGGCCGTCACCTTGATCTTCGGGTTCCTGGCGATCTTTTCGGAGAGTTCGATACGCTCGGCCAGCGGCGCCAGTTCCCTGGTGCTCTTCAGCGGATTGCCCGGCGTCACAATCCACCAAAGCTGGTCGAGCGCCAGCCTTCTCAGCGCGATCTCGGCAACCAGCGCATGGCCGGCATGCGGCGGGTTGAAGGAGCCGCCGAACAGCCCGACGGCCAGACCTTTGGCGGCGTACGGCATTTTCAGGTAGGCGGAGGGAGCGGCGTCCTTACCCTCCCCCTTGTGGGGAGGGTCGATCCGCGAAGCGGAGCGGGGTGGGGGTATCGTGGAATTCAGCGTCGTCCCCCCACCCGGCTCGCTGCGCTCGCCACCCTCCCCACCAGGGGGAGGGTAATCCCAGCGCTCAAGGCCTCACCTGCCCCGACCCGCGCACGCGGTATTTGAACGAGGTCAACTGCTCGACCCCGACCGGGCCGCGCGCGTGCATCTTGCCGGTGGCGATGCCGATCTCGGCGCCCATGCCGAATTCGCCGCCATCGGCGAACTGCGTCGAGGCGTTGTGCAGCAGGATCGCAGAATCGATCTCGTTGAAGAACCGTTCCACCGCTTGCGCGTCCTCGGCGACGATCGCCTCGGTGTGATGCGAGGAAAAGGTCTCGATATGCTCGATCGCGCCGCTGATGCCGTCGACCAGCTTCACCGCGATGATGGCGTCGAGATACTCCGTCACCCAATCGGCATCGGTCGCCGGCCTGGCGTCGAAGAACAGCTTCAGCACGTCTTGATCGGCATGGATCTCGCAACCGGCCGCGCGCAGGGCATCGAGGATCGGCACCAGATGCGTCGGCGCCACCGAGCGGTCGACCAGCAATGTCTCGGCCGCGCCGCAGACGCCGGTGCGACGCATCTTGGCGTTGACGGCGATCTTCACTGCCATGTCGAGATCGGCGGAGCGGTCGATGTAGAGGTGGCAGATGCCCTCGAGATGGGCAAACACTGGCACCCGCGCCTCGCTCTGCACCCGCCCGACCAGGCTTTTGCCGCCGCGCGGGATGATGACGTCGACATTGCCGCCAAGCCCCTTGAGCATTTCGCCGACCGCGGCGCGGTCGGTGGTCGGCACCAGCTGGATCGCATCTTCCGGCAGGCCGGCGGCGTTCAGGCCATCGACCAGGCAGGCATGGATCGCCGAGGACGAATTGAGCGAATCCGAACCGCCACGCAGGATCACCGGATTGCCGGCCTTGAGGCAGAGCGCGCCGGCATCGGCCGTCACGTTCGGCCGGCTTTCGTAGATGACGCCTACGACGCCGAGCGGCGTGCGCACGCGCTCGATGTGGAGGCCGTTCGGGCGGTCCCATGCGGCAATGACGTCGCCGACCGGATCGCGCAAATCAGCGATCTCGCGAATGCCGTCGGCCATGGCGCGGATGCGCGCCGGATTGAGCTTCAGCCGGTCCATGAAGGAAGCGGAAAGCCCTGCCTCCGCACCGTTGGCGACATCGATGGCGTTGGCCTGGAGAATGTCCTGCTCGCGGGCGATGATCGCATCCGCCATGGCGACGAGCGCGGCGTTCTTGGCGGCGGTGGTGGCGATGGCCAACGGTCGGGCGGCGGCGCGTGCGCGACGGCCGATATCGGCCATCGTCGCCACGGTGTCGTCCCGGGATTTTTCATGCAGCGTCAGCATGGCTCATCCTCCACCGGCCTATTCGTCACCGGCCGATAATTGTTCACCCGAACGGCTCACCACCAGGTCGTCGCGATGGATCATCGCAGAACGCGCCTCGTAGCCGAGAACGGTTTCGATCTCGGCGGTCTTCAGGCCTGCGATCCTTACGGCATCGGCGGCATCGTAGGCAACCAGCCCGCGCGCGATCTCGCGGCCCTCGGGCGACAGGATCGCCACCGTGTCGCCGCGCGAGAAGTTGCCGCTGACCAGCTTGACGCCGGCTGGCAGCAGCGACTTGCCCGAGGTGAGCGCGCCCACGGCGCCGGCATCCACGGTAAGCCGGCCTGCCGGTTCGAGCTGGCCGGCGATCCAGGTCTTGTAGCCTTTCACCGGATTGGCGCTCGGCCTGAAGAAGGTCGCGCGTTCGCCGCGCTCGATCGCCATCAGCGGCGACAGCCGCGTTCCCGATGTGATGATCATGGCGGTGCCCGCCGCATTGGCGATCTTGCCGGCGTCGAGCTTGGTGCGCATGCCGCCGCGCGACAGTTCGGAAGCGGCCGCGCCCGCCATGGCCTCGATATCGGGCGTGATGCGGTCGACCACGGGGATGAATTTTGCTTCCGGATCCTTGGCCGGCGGCGCCGTGTAAAGTCCATCGATGTCGGAGAGCAGCACCAGAAGATCAGCGCCCATCATCGTCGCCACCCGCGCGGCCAGCCGGTCATTGTCGCCATAGCGGATTTCGGAGGTGGCGACCGTGTCGTTCTCGTTGATGACCGGCACCGCCTTCATCTTGAGCAGCGTCGAGATCGTGGCGCGCGCGTTGAGATAGCGGCGGCGCTCCTCGGTGTCGCCGAGCGTCAAGAGGATCTGGCCCGACTTCAGCGCGCCTTTGCCAAGCGCATCCGACCAGGCGCCAGCCAGCGCGATCTGGCCGACGGCCGCCGCCGCCTGGCTCTCCTCGAGCTTGAGGGCGCGCTTGCCAAGTCCCAGAATGGTGCGTCCGAGCGCGATGGCGCCGGACGACACGACGAGGATTTCTGCCCCGCCCTGGGCGAGGACGGCGATGTCGTCGGCAAGCGAGGCAAGCCAATCGCGCTTCAGGCCGCTGGCGCGGTCGACGAGCAGCGCCGAGCCGATCTTGACGGTGATGCGCCGGTATTTCTTCAGCGACTGCATGGTCTACTTTTCCCAGCGCGTCTCGACCGGCGTCGCGATCTTGTCGCGCGCTTCCGCGACCACTGCCATCAGCGCGCGCAGCACCGCCTCGACACCTTCGCCGGTAACGGCGGACAGAAGGATCGGCGCGCGGCCGGCTGCGCGCTTCAGCGATGCGACCTTCTTCTTGCGCGTTTCGGCGTCGAGCGTATCGACCTGCGAAAGCGCGACGATCTCGACCTTGTCGGTGAGGCCATTGCCATAAGCCTCGAGCTCGGCGCGCACTGTCTTGTAGGCCTTGCCCGGATTTTCCTCCTGTGCCGAAACCAGATGCAGCAGCACGCGCGTGCGCTCGACATGGCCAAGGAAGCGGTCGCCGATGCCGACGCCCTCATGCGCGCCTTCGATCAGGCCCGGAATGTCGGCGATGACGAATTCGCGCGCGTCGATGCGGGCGACGCCGAGGCCCGGATGCAGCGTCGTGAACGGATAGTCGGCGATCTTGGGCTTGGCCGCGGTGACGGCGGCCAGGAAGGTCGACTTGCCGGCGTTGGGCAGCCCGACCAGCCCGGCATCGGCGATCAGTTTCAGCCGGAGCCAGATGGTGAGTTCCTCGCCCGGCAGGCCCGGGTTGGCGCGGCGCGGCGCCTGGTTGGTCGAGGTCTTGAAATGCTGGTTGCCGAAGCCGCCATTGCCGCCCTTGGCGAGCAGGAAGCGCTGGCCGACCACGGTCAGGTCGCAGATCAGCGTCTCGTTGTCCTCCTCGAACACCTGCGTTCCGGCCGGCACTTTCAGCGTGACGTCGGCGCCCTTGGCGCCGGTCATGTTGCGGCCCATGCCATGGACGCCGGTCTTGGCCTTGAAATGCTGCTGGTAGCGATAGTCGATCAGCGTGTTCAGCCCGTCGACCGCCTCCAGCCAGACATCGCCGCCACGGCCGCCATCGCCGCCATCCGGCCCGCCGAACTCGATGAACTTCTCGCGTCGGAACGACACCGAACCGGCGCCACCGTCGCCGGAGCGGACATAGACCTTGGCTTGATCAAGAAATTTCATGGGATTGCAGTTTCTTTTATTGGCCTTGCGGCAT
This sequence comes from Mesorhizobium comanense, assembly GCF_005503535.1. Taxonomy (GTDB): domain Bacteria; phylum Pseudomonadota; class Alphaproteobacteria; order Rhizobiales; family Rhizobiaceae; genus Mesorhizobium; species Mesorhizobium comanense. The sequence continues at coordinate 104,880 of NZ_SCNN01000013.1, forward strand.
TGCTCTGGACGTCAGGCCTTGCTCTAAACCAAGGCGCGGCGAAGGGCGAGACCGTTTTGTGACAATGGCCGCGAGGGGAGCGGCCGGAGAGACCTCGGAATGAAACTTGTAACCTACAACATCCAGTACGGCATCGGTCTTGACGAACGCTACGACCTCGGACGCATTGCCGAGGCCGTGCGCGGCGCCGACGTCATCGCGCTGCAGGAGGTTACCCGCAACAACCCCAGGAACGGCGGCCGCGACATGGTGGCCGAGATCGGCGAGGCGCTGCCCGATTATTTCGCCGTCTACGGCAGCAATTTCGAGGCCAATCTGGGCTCGCGCATCGAGAAGGGCCGCGCCATCACCACCACGTTCCAGCTCGGCAATATGATGCTGTCGAAAACACCCATTCATCTGTCGCGCAACCTGCTCCTGCCGCGCAGCCGCAGCTTCGAGATGATGAACTTCCAGCGCGGCGCGCTGGAAGCGCTGATCGAGACGCCGCTTGGTTTCATCCGCTTCTATTCCATCCACCTCGATCACCGCAGCCCGGTCGAGCGCGCCAGCCAGATCCAGTTCCTGCGCCAGCGCCTGTTGAACTACGCGCTCGAAGGCGGCGCGCTGTCGGGCGTCGCCGAGATCGGCCTGCCCGAAATGCCGCATCCCGAGGCCTTTGTCGCCATGGGCGATTTCAACATGCTGGCCGGCTCGCCCGAATATGTCGAACTCGCCGGCCGGCCCGACCATGAATTCGGCATGCCGCTGACCGCCGATTTCGCCGTCGATGCCGCCTTGCGCCTCAACGTCGCCGGCGACGACCTGATCACCTTCGGCGACCCCAAGCGCCAGAAACGCATCGACTATGTCTTCACCAGCGCCTCGCTTGCCCGGTCTCTGAAGCGCTTGTGGGTCGACCGCCAGGCGGCCGGTTCGGATCACTTCCCGGTGTGGGCCGAGCTGGGCTGAACCTTTGCTTCGGCCAGGCGCCGAGGTGTGCCGAGATTCAGGTCAGGCCGAGCCGAAAACGTGGGTTTCCGAGAACCGGAGCGGAGCGGACATAAAGTCCGTGAGCTCAGTTCTACTGCGGCGCAGTAGAACGGGGATCCGCAGGAAACCTGCGTTTGCAGGCCGGCCTCACCTGAATATCGACACGCCTAGAAGTGGACCCAGTTGCGCAGGCTGATCCACGTCTTCCTGTCGAGCCGGTAGCGCTCGACCGGCACCTGGCCGGCGACGATCGAGTTCAGCATGCCCTGGCCGGCATACTGGAAGCCGCATTTGTGGATCACCCGGCGCGAGGCCGGATTGATGACCCTGGTCGAGGCATGCAGCACCTGGATCGACGTCTTCTGGAAAGCGAGATCGACCAGCGCGTGCGCCGCTTCCGTCGCGTAGCCGCGCTTCCAGTGCGGCTCGCCGATCCAGTATCCGAGCTCCAGCCCGCGATCGGTGGTGTTGAGGCCAGCACAGCCGACGAAGGTCTCGGTGCCGGCCAGCGTCAGCGCATAGGCGATGCCGGCGCGGCGCGACTTGGTCATGGCCAGGAAGGCGCGCGCCTCGGCCTCGCCATAGGGGTGCGGCATGCGCGCCAGCATTTCGGCGACGTGACGGTTGTCGGCGAGCTCGACCAGTTGTGCGATGTCCCGTTCATGCGGCGGCCGCATCACCAGACGCTCGGTGACCAGCACCGGGCAATCTATCGCGTAACTTTCGTCTTCTGTGTCTTCCGCTTCGGCAACCATTTGAAAGTCCTCCAGGCACAAGAAAAAAGGGAGATGGAAACCCATCTCCCCTGATCCTTTTCCTGGCTTTGCCAGACACCGGTTCCCGAGATGGGTGCCGGTGTTCTAGTGCGGAACCGGCTACTCCGCGGCTTTGGCAATCGGGTTGACCGATACGTAGGTTCGGCCATTGGCTTTTTTGTTGAACATCACGGCGCCGGCTTCGAGCGCGAAAAGGGTATGGTCCGTGCCCATGCCGACATTGACGCCGGGATGCCAGGTGGTGCCGCGTTGACGAATGATGATGTTGCCCGGGATGACGGCTTCGCCGCCGAACTTCTTCACGCCCAGACGCTTGGAATGCGAGTCGCGACCGTTGCGCGACGAGCCGCCAGCTTTCTTGTGTGCCATCTAACTAACTCCGTTGCGCCGCGAGGCGCCTAAAAGGCCTTATGAACGCGTTCGCGTTCCGTTTCAAGTCCGATCCGGCGACCCAGCCGCCAGAAAAATTACTTCTTGGCCAATTCCTTGGCCTGTTCGCGCCAGTCCTTGATCTGGTCGGCGCTGAAGGGCATGTGCTCGTCGATCTTGGCGACATCCTTGTCCGACAGCTTGGCCAGCTGGGCGAAGGTGATGATGCCCTGCTCGGCCAGGTCCTTGGCGGCGACCGGGCCGATGCCCTTGATCACGGTCAGGTCGTCCGGCTCGCCCTTGGGCGCCTTGAACAGCGGCGCGGCTGCCGTCTCGGCCGTCACTTCCGCCTTGGGGGCGGCTTCCTTCTTGGCCTTGGCTTCCTTCGGCGCGGCGTCGGCGGCAACCTCGGCCTTGGCTTCCGCCTTCACGGCGGCCTTCTTGGCCGGCTTGGCGCCACCCAGCAGGATCTCGGAGATCCGCACGGTGGTCAGAAGCTGGCGATGGCCGATCTTGCGGCGCGAATTCTGGCGGCGGCGCTTCTTGAAAGCGATGACCGTACGGTTCTTGCCCTGCTCGACGACTTCGGCGGTGACCAGAGCGCCATCGACGAACGGCGCGCCGAACGTGACATTCTCGCCCTCGCCATGCGCGAGCACATGGCCGATCTCGACGATATCGCCGACATTGGCTTCGACTTTTTCGATCTTCAGGAGATCGTTGGCGGCAACGCGATACTGCTTGCCGCCCGTTTTAATGACTGCGAACATTTTTTGCCTTTCGCTGTTCGGTCGGCCTTGATGAACCGCGTCTGGCGGTTCGGCCGTCTTTTTGTCAGTCTGCGGGTTCAAAAAACAAGCGGCGCGGAGAACCCTCCACGCCGATTGCGCGCTGTCCCTAACCGAACACCGGCACGGAGTCAAGGCAGCCGGGCGTGCCGCGAACCATGTGTGCGACGCGCAAACCACCCATTTTCCGGCGAAGCAAATAACTGACGGATTGGCCTTGTAACCTTCCCGTTCAGCCGTTATCTAGTGCGCCGCGCCGGCAACGGCGGACCATGACCCGCGGAGAGGTGGCAGAGTGGTCGAATGCACCGCACTCGAAATGCGGCATGGGTGCAAGCCCATCGGGGGTTCGAATCCCTCCCTCTCCGCCACTTCGGTACAGACACCGACACGCTGTTTCCGACGATTTCCCGCCGCCAATTGTGGCAGGCCTGCGTAAGAGTTGGTCTCTCTATCCTTCGATGAATAACTTCGCACCGGCGCGAAGCGCGGTGGTGATCGAAGCACCGGTCAGCCGTGCCAGTGGGAGCAGCGGATGACGCCGCAGAAGTTGCCGCGATGGAAATGCGGCTCCTTGTCGGCGATCACATCGGCTTTGACGTTACCGAAGGTTGTGTCGGGCTTGAGCCTGATGCCGTCGTAGAAGGCCTGAATAATGTCTTCCTTGAACCTCGGTGTGCGGGGGAACGCTTTGACCACGGCTTCCCGCTCGGCATCGGAGTATTGATCGTAGGTCAGCCCGAGCACGTCCATCTCGACGCCGGCCGTCACCAGCGCGACAACAGGATGCATATGGACCGGCACGCCTGGCGTGGTGTGGAGCGCGATCGCGGTCCACACCGTGTATGCGTCGTCCTCGGGGATGCCATGGCTGCGCAGGAAGTCGCGGGCGGCATGGGCGCCGTCGACCTCGAAACGCTCGTCCCTGCTGCTGTGGCTCGGCATGAGGCCGATGTCATGGAACATCGCACCGGCATAGAGCAGTTCGCGATCGAACTTCAGTCCGCGCTGAATGCCGGCAATAGCCCCGAAATGATAGACGCGGCTCGAATGGTTGAAGAGCAATTCGGTTTCCGTATCGCGGATGAACGCGGTGATGGCTCGCGCCAACCGGGAATCGGGAATGGCGGCATCTTTGGCGATCGCTGACATGGCTTTCTCCTGTCCTTGGTGATGGCCAGGAGGATAGAAAAGGGATAGCCTTGTCTTCAATCGACGTATTACGTCAAAAACTGCCAAATCCCGATCAAGGCGGACACGGATGCGCAGGAAGCCAAAAACTATCGTCATGGTGGCGCTGCCCGGCGTGCAGCTCCTCGATGTCTCCGGCCCGCTCGACGTCTTCGCGGAAGCGAACGCCCAGGCCGGTCACGAAGCCTATCGGTTCCTTGTCGCGGCGGGCGAGCCCGGTCCTGTCCGCAGCTCCTCCGGCGTGCGGATCATGCCGGACCGGATCATCGACCGCGACATAGAGGAGGAGATCGATACGCTGCTTGTCGCGGGGTGCCCCAACGCGGCAACCGTGCCGATGGATGGCCGGGTCGTGGACTGGCTGAGGCGGCGCGCGCCAGCCGCACGGCGTTACGGTTCGGTGTGCAGCGGCGCGTTCTTCCTCGCCGCTGCGGGCCTGCTCGACGGCCGGCGTGTCACGACGCATTGGGCCGTCGCCGACGAGCTCGCCAGGCAGTTTCCGGAAGTGAGCGTGCAGGAGGACGCGATCCAGGTCAGCGACGGTGCCGTGCGGACGGCCGCTGGCGTGACCGCCGGGCTGGACCTTGCGCTGGCGTTGGTCGAGGAGGATCTCGGCCGCGACATCGCCATGCGGGTGGCCAGTCAGCTCGTGATGTTTTTCAAGCGTCCAGGCGGGCAGATGCAATTCAGTCGTAAGGGCGAGGCTGTGCCGGCCGGGCGCGCCGCGCTTCAGGAGATCCAGCGGTGGGTGGCAGCGAACCCTGCTTGCGACCACAGCGTTGGCAATCTTGCCAGGCGCATGGACTTGAGCCCGCGCCATTTCGCGCGGCTGTTCCGCAACGAGGTTGGTATCACGCCAGCAGCATGGGTCGAGGAGGCGCGCGTCAGCGCGGCCCGGCGGCTTCTTGAACAACACAACGAGGCTCCCAAACAGGTCGCGGCCCGGTGCGGATTCGCCGACGCGGACACATTGCGGCGCGCCTTCGCGCGGCATGTCGGGGTCACGCCAGCAGAGTATCGCAAGCGGTTCGCAATCATCGCGGCATAGATTCTTCGTCGCTGGATCGACGGCTGGACAGCCTTCGTCGCGGGTAACCCGCCGCCTGCCGCAAGACCCTCGGCCTCGTCGCGCGCGATCTCCCGATCATGGCCGCCATTCGCCGCGCTTGAGGTGCTCAACCAGCGCTCGCAGCTTCGGCGCGAGGTTCCTGCGGCTCGGATAATAGAGGTAGAAGCCGGCAAAGCGCGGACAGTATTCCTCCAGCAGCGCAACCAGTTCGCCACGCTCGATGAAGGGGCGGAAACTCTCCTCCATTCCGAAGGTGATGCCGGCCCCGGCAACGGCCAGCTTGATCATCAGCGCCATGTCGTTGGTGGTGACTTCGGGCGAAACCGCGACGCTGAAATCCTTGCCGGCCTCGGCGAACTCCCACCGATAGGGTACCGCCTTGGGCGAAGGCCGCCAGCCGATGCAGCGATGCCCGGCAAGGTCCCGGGGATGCCGTGGAATGCCGAATCTGTCCCGGTAGGCGGGGGAACAGACCGTCAGTTGTCGTTCATCGCCCGCGATGGCGACGGCGATCATGTCCTGTTCGATGACCTCCCCCAGCCGCACGCCGGCGTCATAGCCCTCGGCAACGATGTCGAACTCGTCGTCGGTCACCGTGATATCGAGCTCGATCTCGGGATTGGCCTCCGTGAAACCGGCAAGAAACGGACCCGAAAGGAACCGCTCGGCAATGGAAGAGACAGCGAGCCGCAATTGGCCGCGCGGACGGTCACGCCATTGCTCGGTCTGGCGCAGCGCCAGGCGCATTCCTGATATGGCTGGAGCCACGTCCTCGTAAAGCTGTTCGCCCGCTTCCGTCAGGCTGACGCTGCGCGTCGTTCGGCGCACCAGCGCGATGCCGAGGCTTTCCTCCAGCCGCCGGATCGTCTGGCTCACGGCGGACCGGCTGACGCCCAGCCGTTCGCCCGCCACGCGGAAACTGCGTTCCTCGGCGACGAGCGCGAACACCGAAAGCATATTGAGATCGGACAGCATTGGTTAGCTCAGCTTTCCACTTTGGCAACAATTGAATGCCTTATCGCGACAATGGCTGGAGGATACAGTCCTGGCAATCTTGATCCCATTGAAGACGAAAGGATTTTTGCAATGGCACTCGACAAGGTCGTTCTCATCACCGGAGCCTCCAGCGGCATCGGCGCCGGCATTGCCCGCGAATTGGCGGCCGCCGGCGCCAGGCTGATGCTGGGTGCGCGCCGCACCGACAGGCTGGAAGAACTCGCCGACGAGATCCGGGCGAAAGGCGGGCAAGCGATGACCCGCCGGCTCGACGTGACCGACCGCGCCGATGTCGCCGCTTTCGCGCAGGCCGCGCGCCTGGCCTGGGGACGGGTCGACGTGATCGTCAACAATGCCGGCATCATGCCGCTGTCGCTGATGGCGTCGATGAAGACCGACGAGTGGGACCGCATGGTCGACGTCAACATCAAGGGCGTGCTGCACGGCATCGCCGCCGTGCTGCCCGAGATGACGGAGCGGGGAGCCGGCCACATCATCAACATCGCCTCGGTCGGGGCGCTCACCGTTTCCCCGACGGCCGCCGTCTATTGCGCGACCAAATATGCGGTGCGGGCGATTTCCGACGGCCTGCGGCAGGAACGGGACGATATCCGCGTCACCTGCATTCACCCCGGCGTGGTCGAAAGCGAACTGGCCGGAACCATCACCGATCCCGCCGCGGCCGAGGCGATGAAGACCTACCGCGCCATCGCGCTGCAGCCCGATGCCATCGGCCGGGCGGTGCGCTTCGCCATCGAACAACCCGACGACGTCGACGTCAACGAGATCGTCGTGCGCCCGACACGGGCCGCGCACTGATGCGCGGGCTCGCCATCGCCGCGTCGCTCATCGCGATATCGGCCGGATTTGCCATTGCGGGAGATAAGAAGATGAATACCAGTGCTCACCAGTATGCCGGCCTTTGGGTCACCGCGGACGGCCACATACGCCACGAACTGCTGCCCAACGGCCGCTATGTCGAGGCCAGGGGAACCCGCGAGAAAGCCTATCAGGGACGCTATCTCGTCACGGGCAATCACATCGACTATTGGGACGACACCGGCTTCACCGCCGATGGCGATTTCGTCGATGACGTGCTGCACCATGCCGGAATGATCCTGCACCGGCGCCGGTAAGGCGCGCAGCTACCCCGGCTTTCAGACCTCGGCGCCAGACAAGACCTCGAATATCCTCATCTCGGCGCCGCCAGCACACCAATTGCGGGGATAAACAATCGAAGCGCTCAAAGCCTGCATATGATCGATCAACCCTCGCCGGCGGAGCGGCGAGGGAACGGCAGACCTTTTCCCGGCGTTGTAAGGCGTTCCCGGAACTCAGGTCCAAGCGGGCGAGGCGCTCCATGGCGAAACACTCAGGAAAACGATCCGCCGGCGCTCGCTCCGGCGGAGGAACACGAAAACCGCGTGTCACGGCGCGATCGTCATCCACGACAGCCAAACGGCCGGCACGGCCTGCCGAGCGCGAGGCTTCGCTGATCGACGAGGAGGCGGCAGGCCGGGCTGCTTCCACGACCGAACAGAGCGCGGCGGTGCTGAAGGCGGAAGACGGCGAACGGGGCCGCGATGCTGCCTGGCCCTCGGAAATACCCGCGCTCGGCTGGAAGGATATCTTCTGGAGGCTTTGGGAAGAATTCAACAAGGACCGGGTCCTGCTCGTGGCGGCCGGGGCCACTTTCTATCTCCTCCTGGCGCTTTTCCCCGCACTTGCCGCCTTCATTTCGATCTACGGGTTCGTTGCCGATCCGGCCACCGTCGCCGACCATGTGGCTTATCTCAGCGGCCTTTTGCCAGCCGGAGGCCAGGACCTTATCCGCGAACAGTTGCAGGCGCTGGCGAGACAGAAATCCGGCGCGCTCGGGACCGGGTTCTTCGTCGGCCTCGCTATCGCACTATGGAGCTCCAACAGCGGAATGAAGGCGCTCTTCGATGCCATGAACATCGCTTACGAGGAGAGCGAGAAGCGTAGCTTCGTCCGGCTCAACCTGATGTCCATCCTGTTCACGGTCGGGGCGCTGCTGATAGGCATCGTCCTGCTGTTGACGATCGGCGTCGTGCCCGCGCTGCTGCGGTATTTTTACCTCGATGACTGGACGGAATCGCTGCTTGCCATATCCCGGTGGCCTATCCTTGTCGGCGCGATGCTGACCGGCATATCGCTGCTTTACCGTTTCGGGCCAAGCCGCGAACATGCCAAATGGCGCTGGCTGAGCTGGGGAGCCTTGATCGCCACTGCCGTATGGATCGCCGCATCCTGGCTGTTCTCGTTCTACCTCCAGCATTTTGCCAATTACAACGCCACCTACGGGTCGCTGGGCGCGGTCGTCGGCCTGATGATGTGGACCTGGATCTCCGTGATCATCCTGATCAGCGGTGCCGCCATCAACGCCGAGATGGAACACCAGACCGCCATTGATTCGACGACAGGACCGGCGCGGCCGATGGGCGAACGCGGCGCGGTGGTCGCGGATACGCTGGGCAAGATCGCAGGGTGATCGAATTCAGACACCTTGTGGCATCAAGGGACCTTCAGGCGCGTCAAAGACGATGGCTTGCCGCCCTTTGGCGGTTCCCGCCTTCAATCGCGCCAGCGCACAGGTCGCTTCGGCAAGCGTGACGCGCTCGATCTGTGCCTCGAAAGGTTGCGCCTCGTGCAACTGCAACAGTTCCCGCATCTGCGCGCGCGTGCCGACACTGGTCCCGGTGATCCAGACACCGGTCGTGGTGAGCCACTCCTGATTGAGCGCCACCGGTTGCGGAACCATCGCCGCGGCAATGATCCTGCCGCGCGGGCGGATGGCGGCCACCATCGCATCCCAGCTTGCCGGCGTCGGCGCGAAATTGATGCAGGCGTGCGCGCGCAGGCCCGCCGGCCAGTTGCGGGACAGATCCGGCGACGCGAGCAGGACGTGGTCGGCACCCAGCGAAGCCGCGAGGCGCAACTTGGCCTCGTCCGTGTCGATTGCGACGACGGTCGCGCCGAGCCGCCGGGCGATCTGGATCGCGTAGAGGCCGAGGCCGCCGCAGCCGAATATGGCGCACGTCTCCCCGGCGACGATCCCGGCCCTCCTCACGGCGCCGAACGCGGTCAGGCCCGCGCACATCAAAGGCGCCAGCGCCGCGGCGTCGCCCTGGTCCGGCACACGCGCGGCAAACCGCGCGTCGGCCACCACATATTCGGCGAAAGTGCCGGCGACATCGAAGCCGTGCGCCCGCTGATGCTGGCAGAACGACTCCATCTCGGCATGGCATTCGTCGCAGCCGCCGCAAGCGTCGTGAAGCCAGGCGACGCCGGCGCGCTCGCCCAGGCGCCAGTCGCTGACGCCCGCGCCGAGCCGAACCACTCTCCCGACGCCTTCATGGCCGAGGATGGCGGCCGTCTTCCCGGACGCCGGTCGCAGATGACCCTGCCACACATGCACGTCGGTATGGCATATGCCGCTCGCCTCCAGCTGGACCAGGATCTCTCCCGGGCCGGGTTCCGGCCGTGGCATCCGCACAATGCCGAGCGGCTCGCCCGCCTGTTCGAACAAAGCTGCCAGCATGCTGTCGTTCATTTACTGCCCCAGGGCGCTTTTGACGGCCGGCAGGCCCGGCTTGCCGTCGAGGGTCGACACGCCGTCGAGCCACTTGGCGAGCTTGTCGGGATTGCGCTTGATCATCTCGCGCGCGGCTTCCTCGGCGGATTTCCCCTCGCCCAGGATCATCCGCATGCCGTGGTTCTCATAGTCGAGATCGAAGGCCAGGTTGGCGAACAGCCGGGCGGCGTTGGGGCATTCCGCCGAAAAACCCTTGCGGGCGATGGTGCGAACGGTGGCGCCGCCGAAATTGGGGCCGAACTCGGCATCCCCTCCCGACAGGTAGGTGATCTTGTAGTCGAGGTTCATCGGATGCGGTTCCCATCCCAGGAACACGACAAAGCTCTTGTCGGCGATCGAATTCGAGACCTGCGTCAGCATCGCCGCCTCGCTGGACTCGATGATCTGCCAGTCGCCCAGCCCGTGCCGGTTGGCGGCCACCATGTCGAGCAGCGGCTTGTTGGACCCGGCCTCGATGCCATAGATCCTGCTGCCGAACTGGGCAGCATGGGCGGCGAGGTCGTCGAAGCTTTTCACCCCCTGGTCGGCAACATATTGCGGCACGGCAAGCGTGTATTTGGCGCCCTCCAGATTGACGCCCAGCACCTCGACCCAGCCATTGTCGAAATAGGATTTGTATTCCTCGTCCTGCACCGGCCGCCAGTTGCCCAGGAAGACATCCATGTCGTTCTCCTTCAGGGCCGAATAGGCGACGCCGAGGCCGAGCAGGGTCTGGGAAGCATCGTAGCCCAGACCCTCCAGGATGACCTGGGCCGTGGTGTTGGTCAGCGCGATGTCGGTCCAGCCCAGGTCCGCCATGCGGACCTTCTTGCATTGCGGGGCATCGGCGGCGAAGGCAGGCGAAACAGCAAGCCCCGCCAGCAGGGCGAAAGCGAAGGTCAGGCGCATTTTGGTTCCCCATTTTCTTGATGAAGCGGACTGTGCCTTAACGCTATGGCCTCCTCGCTTTATGTCAATACAGAATCTTGTATGAGCATACAAAATTCTTTCTTGCTAGAAAGGGCGATGGCGACTCACAGCAAGCGAACCAAGATCGAGGACATAAGGCGCGTCGAACTGATCGCGGCGGCGCATCGCGTGTTCCTCGAGCATGGCCTGCACGGCATGACCTCGGCCCGCATATGCCGCGAAGCCGGCATGTCGCCGGGCATCCTTGCCTATTATTTCAAGGGCAAGGACGAGGTGCTGTTCGGCATGGTGCGCTACAACAACCGCTTGCTGATGGAGGATGTCATCGCGCGGCTGAAGGCGGCGCGCACCGGTTGGGAACGGCTGGAAGCGATCGTCGAGGGAAACTTCCCCGCATCGGCTTTCACCCGCCCCATCGCCAATGCGTGGCTTTCCGTCTGCGCCGAGGCTGGTGTGAACCCGCAATATGCCCGGCTCCAGCGGCTGTTCTATCGCCGGCTGCGGTCGAACCTGGCATCGGTGTTCGACGGGGCGGCGGCCGAGTCACGTCTGCGGGAAGCGAGCTTCATCATCGCCGCGCTCATTGATGGACTGTGGCTGCGCAAGGCCGCCGCCGACGATCTGGGCCGTGACGAGGCGATCTCCCTGGTGTTCAGCGGCATAAGCTCGCTTTTGGGCGATGGGGAAGAGCGGCGCTTGCGCCATCCGGCCGTCTGAGCTCCACGCCGCTGCCGTCTAGAGCAATTCCAGGAAAAGTGCGCAGAGCGGTTCGACGATTCCGTGAAAAACGCTGAGCCGCTCTAGTCGGCGACCGTGGTTTCTATGACGACGCTTGCCGAGGTTCCGACGACCAGCCGCGCCTTGGTGGCGGCATCGCCGTCGAGCACGATGTGCACGGGAACACGCTGCGCCAGGCGTACCCAGGTGAAGGTCGGGTTGATGTTGGCGAGCAGCGTGCCCGAGGCGCGTTCGCGGTCTTCGATCCCAGCGGCGATACTAGAGACATGGCCGGGGATGGATGACTTCCATCCCATCGGCTTGATCGATGCCTTGGCGCCGACCTCGATGCGCGGAAGCTTCGTCTCCTCGAAATAGCCGTCTATGCGGACCGTATCGGTGTCGACCAGCGCCATGGTCGCCGCGCCCGTGGTGACGTAGTCGCCTGGGCGAAGACTCAGATTGGTGATGATGCCGTTCACCGGCGCCCGGATCTCGGAACGATCCAGATTGAGCTGTGCAAGATCATGAGCCGCGCTCGCCTGCAGGCTTTCCGACTCCGCCTCGGCGACGGTGGACCGCGCCTCCTCGATCTGCTGGATACTGACGGCCGAAGCGGTCAGCCGCTGCAAGCGGTCGAGATTGCGCTTTGCCTGATCGAGCGTCGCCTGCTTTCCGTCGACCACCGCCTGCGATTGCGCGAGCGCGACGACGAAGCGCTGACGATCGACCTGGAACAGCACATCGCCCTTCTTGACCGTCTGGTTGTCGTTGACCAGCACATCGGCGACAAGGCCGGACACGTCGGGCGTGACACCGACGACATCGGCGCGCACATGGGCATCGCGCGTCCAGGGGGCGTTCATGTTGTCGTCCCACAATTTCCAGGCAGCGACGACGGCGATGGCGACGACGGCGACCGTGACAAGCACCCTGCCGGTGGTTCTGAAAAGACGGTATTTCATGAAAACAGCCGATTCGAGAGAGAGGACATTGCGCCAAGGATGAGGATGTAAAGCGCGAGGTTGAACAGCGCCCGGTGCCACACGAGCGAATAGAGACCCGTCCGCGACAGCACCTCCCAGACAAGCCGCGCCACGACGAAAGCCGCCAGCATCATGACCAGAAGCCCGGGCAGATAGACGCCGCCAATACTGATGTCGTGCTGCATGTCTCGATCTACTCCGCTACGAGGAGCACCTGCTCCGGCACTGTTGAGTGAACGGGCGGCGCGGCGTCTCGAAACAGGGCGCGCCGCAGCCCCACAAGCGCATCGACGGATCGCCGCGCCGGCGTCGCCTGGCGGCCCGCGACGATGGCGAGCGCGGCGTCGATGCGCTCGCGCAGGCCCGGCGAGGCGGGAACCGAGGCGCCGAGGCGGACTCGTTCCTTGAACAGCGCCGCGACGGCCGACAGCACATCGCCGATCGAAACCCGCTCCTCGGACGTCAAGCGACCGCGCAGCCGCTGCAGTTCGACGATGTTCAGCCCCAGCCTGATCTCCGCGTAGCCGTCGATCATCGACAGCCGCTTGTCCTCCGCCGCCGCCAGCCGGGGCACCAGTTGGCCGAGCCGGTCGAGCATGCGCCCCGCGAGCCTGCGCTGGTCCTCGGCACGGTCCCCGGCGGCCAGCTGGGCAAGGTCGGACCAGCCGGCATGCACCAGCCGCCTGGCGGCAATCTCGCCGCCGAACGGCCGAACCACAAGCGTCCAGACAAGCGCGAAGCCGACGCCTGCAAGCGCTGCCAGCCCGCCGCCGGCGAATGAGGTGAAGTCGGCCGAGAACCTGTCGCTCAAAGCGATGAAGGAGGCCGTGTTGACGGTCAAAAGCATCGCCAGCATGTTGAGCTGCGGCCTGGGGATCAGTGTGCCAAGCAGCAGGAACGGCGGCGCCAGCGCCAGGACCAGCAAGGGGAAGCTCTGGATCGATGGCAGGATGGCGAACTGGTAGGCGGCGGTCACCACCAGGCTGACGGAGCACCAGATGAACATCGACAGCAGCAAGGGCGCGGGGCGATCGGTGGCCGCGAAGAAGGAGCATGCCACCGCAACCATCAGCACGAAGCCCGAGCCCTCGGCCCAACCCGAATAGATCCAGACGGCACTGGCGGCCAGCACGGCGGCGATGACGGACGCCGCGTAGAAGAACAGCATTCCGTAATCATGATGACGGCTGCGCGAGAAGGTACGGCGCCGGCGGAAGGCAAGCTTCTCGCCACGCGCTTCGCCGCTCGCGATCTGATGCTTCAGGACGAGGCAATCGTGCCAGGCATCGACGATCTCGCGCAGCCGCGCCAGAGCGCTGTCGAGCATGAGGCTGCGCCAGTCCACGGCATAGGCCGGCGGGCGCAGGTCGGCGATGCGCGAGCGCAGCGCAACCGCGCGGGCGGGACTGTCGACCGACTTCAGCCAGGCCCCGACATCGTCGAGCAGGCGGCTGAGGTCGGGGCTCAGGACCCGGTCGCGCGATCTCAATTCGTGCAGCCGGTCGTCGAGCGACGAAAGCAGCGGCAGGAGCAGCATGAGGCGGCCGCGAAGCTGGCGCGCCTGCCGCGTCAGCCCATGCGTCTGGTGATCGTATCCGAGCTGGCTGATCAGGATATCGAAGCCGGAAATGTCGGAAGCGAGTTTTTGCCGGCCGGGAAGCGCCGATCCGGCCGCCCCCTCGCCACGAAGGATCTCGGCGGCCCAGCCGGCCGCATCGCCGAGCCAGTTGGAGATGCGCGACGACATCAGGGAGGACAGCCCGATCGGAAACAGCAGCTGGCCGACGAGGCTGGCGCAGACGATGCCGAGGATGATTTCCTGGCTGCGGGCCGATGCGATGTCGAAGATGGTCTGGGGCGCATCGACCGCCGGCAGCGCCATCAGCGGCAGCGAATAGCCGGCGAGCATGAAGACGTAGCTGCGCGGCGTGCGGTCCAGCATCGATATGTAAAGCAGCACGCCCGTCCACAACGCCACGACGACGCTCATCAGCAGCGGTGAATTGACGAAGGCCGGCAGCAAAAGCACGGAACCGGCCGCACCGATCAGCGTGCCGAGCGCACGATAGAGCCCCTTGGACGATGTCGCGCCCGCAAGCGGGTTGGCCACGACGTAAACCGCCGCCATGGCCCAATAGGGTCGCGGCAGGTCGAACGACAGCGCGATGTAAAGCGCCATCATCGAGGCGAGGAACGCCTTGATGGAAAACAGCCAGTCTTGCCAGGAAGGGAGCGTCATGCGTGGGGCTTTCGGGCCCGCCTCCTCGCCAGCGGACCCACTTTGTGTTGCGGCTAGCGGTTGATGTCGACGTCCTTCGTCTCCCGCCCGATCAGCAGGGAGATCAAGGTCAGCGCCGCCATGGCCGAGAGGTAGACGCCGACCCAAAAGGGTCCGCCGCCCACACTCCACAGCGCCACCGCGATGAACGGCGCCACGGCGGCGCCGAGGATGGACGACACGTTGTAGGAGATGCCCGAGCCGGTATAGCGCACATTGGCCGGAAACAATTCGGGCAGCAGCGCGCCCATCGGGCCGAAGGTCATTCCCATCAGGCTGAACCCGACAATGAGCCACGCCATGACGCCGACAGTGCCGGCATGCAGCATCGGCACCCATGTCAGGCCGAAGACAATGATGGCGAGGGTGACGCAGATCAAAGTGCGGCGGCGGCCCCAGCGGTCGGCCCACGGACCGGAGACCATGGTGAAGATGCCGAAGAAGACCACGCCGATGATCATCATCAGCACGAAGGTCGTATAGTCGTAACCCAGTCCGGGGACAGCGGCGCCGGGTGCCGCACGACCATAGCTCAGCGAGAACGTCGTCATCAGGTAGAACAGGACATAGGTGGCCAGCATGTAGAACGTGCCGAGCACCAGTTCCTTCCAGTGCGTGCCGACGACCGAGGCCAGCGGCACTTTCTTGACCTTGCCGGCGCGCACCGTGTTGTCGAAAGCGGCGCTCTCGACCAAGTTCAGCCGGACCCAGAGGCCGATCGCCACCATGATCAGGGAAAACAGGAACGGTATGCGCCAACCCCAGGACAGGAAGGCCAGGGACGGCCGTGAGGGATCGTCGGATGGCAGGATGGCGGCGATGATCAGGAACAGCCCATTGGCGATGATGAAGCCGATCGGTGCGCCGAGTTGCGGGAACGTGCCGTAGACGGCGCGCTTGCCCTTGGGTGCATTTTCCGTCGCGACCAGCGCGGCGCCGCTCCATTCGCCGCCCAGCGCGAACCCCTGTGCGAGGCGCAGGATCACCAGCAGGGCCGGAGCCAGCCAGCCGGCGTTGGAATAGGTCGGCAGCAGGCCGATCAGGAACGTCGCCAGGCCCATGGTCAGCAAGGCGCCCACCAGCGTGATCTTGCGGCCGCGCCGGTCGCCGAGATGTCCGAAGAAGATCGCGCCGAGCGGTCTGGCGATCATCGCCGCGCCGAACACGGCGAAGGAAGCGAGCAGCGCCGTCGTCTCGTTGCCGGCTGGGAAGAAAAGATGCGGGAATACCAGCACCGCCGCCGTGGCGTAGACGTAGAAGTCATAGAACTCGATCGTCGTTCCGATCAGGCTCGCGAGGATTACCCTCGACCGGGGATTGGCTGGCGGGGCTGCGGGCACTGCATCGAAGACGACGGACATCGGAAACACCTTGAAGGAACGGCGGGGCCGGTCCCTCCTGTTGAGATCAGGAAATGACGAGCATGAAACCCATCTCGCCGATATAGATTGCATCCTAATAGATTGTATGCGAATAATTAGCAATGGAAAATGACCAGTCCAGAAGCCGCGAAACGATCGGCCAGGTGATCACCAACGTGGCACGCCTCTGGCGCCGCATGGCCAATGAGCGGTTGGACAAGTGTGGGCTGTCGCACGCCACGGCCATGTCATTGCTGGCGCTATGGCAATTGGGAGGCGAGGCGCGCCAGGGCGCGGTGGCGGACCAGGCGGGCCTTGAAGGTCCTTCGCTGGTCCGGCTCGTCGACCTTCTGGTGGCGGAGGGGCTTGTCGACAGGCGCGAGGATCCGAGCGACCGTCGCGCCAGGATCCTGTCGCTGACAGCCGATGGCGAGGCGCGGGTGGCGACCATCAACACCGTGCTCGCCGAATTGAGGCACGAATTGGTCTCGCTGATTGGCGATGACGAACTCCGGATCGCCTCGACAGTGTTGCGTCAGATTCAGTCGGAACTGGCCGGCAAGCTGACCGAGAACTGAGCGCCGGCCGGCCGCTTCGGACCGGCCGCGACAGGCTCGCCGGAGGGTGCCTCACGAAACCCGGATGACGCGCCTCGAGCAGGCGACGCAAAGCAATGGCACGACGGCGAAGGCGCCGAACAGCCACCGCGCGGCGCCCGCCGTGCCGGCCACCCCGCCCGGATCTACAAGGCCGCCTGCGTTCGCCACCATGCCCGCGAGCGCCGCTCCCAGCGCGGTGGCGAACAGCTGGATGGTGGTCAACGAGGCTCCGGCCAGTTCCTCCTCGCCCGGCAATGCCGCCTTGAATGCGCGCGTCATCAGATGCGGCCAGGTCACGCCGACGCCAAGCCCGACAGCGAGGAAGGCAACGCACATCGGCGCGAGCTCCATCAGGCCGCCAGCGCTGACCTTGGGCACCAGGACGAACAGCCCCACCATGCCGGCGACCTCGAGCAGCGGGCCGGCCACGATGAGGCGGCGCGCGCCGCGTTCCCCGGCGCCCGATCCGGCGATGGAACCTGCGGTCCAGCCCGCCGCCATGATGGCCGCGAGATAACCCGCCGACAGAGGCGACTGGCCATGCAGCACCTGCAGGAACAACGGCACGAAAATCTCGCCGCTGGTCACCGTGATGGCCAGCAGCGCCATGGTCGCGTAAAGCGCGGCAACGGCGCTTGCCGGCTGGAAGGCTCCCGTCGACAGAAGCTTCCACCTCGCGCGTCTCTCGGCGGCGACCAGCAGCATTGTCAGGGCGACTGCAAGCACGATGCCGCCGATGTTCCAGGCCAGGTCGGAAGAGGCGCTGCCGGCCGAGATCGCCAGGACGGCCGCCACCAGCACGATGAGCTGCTTGACCGGAACGCCGGATCGCTGATCCGAACGGGCCTGACGCCCGGGCAGCACGGTCGCCGCCAGCGCGGCGAAGGCGATTGCGGCCAGCGCCAGCGACCAGAAGGCGGCGCGCCAGACGCCGAGCTCGGCGAAAATGCCACCGACCGCGGGACCGACCAGCGTCGCGATGCCCCACATGCCGGAAACCAGCGCCATGGCGCGTGGCCAGAGAGCTTCATCGAACACCAGCCGGATCATCGCGTAGGCGAGCGCGAACAGGAAGCCGCCGCCAAGCCCCTGGATCGAGCGGCCGAGCAGCATGACCGGCATGGACGGCGAGATCGCGCAAACCAGCGCGCCAACGGCAAAGACAGCCGCCGCGATCGCATAGGCGCCGCGCGGACCAGCGCCCCGCAGCAGCTTCGCCGAAAGCGCGGCGCCAAGAATGGAAGCGACGACGAAGACGGTCGTGTTCCAGGCGTAGAGATCGAGCCCGCCTATGTCATGAATGACCGAGGGCAGGATCGTGGTCGCGATATAGACGTTGACCGCGTGCAGCGCCACGCCGCCCGCGAGCGCCAGCGAGCGCACGCCATTGGCGCCGTAAAGCAGGGCAGCCCAGCCGGCGTCCCGCCGTTCCACCTCCACGGACAGCGCCGCAATCGGCACGGGTTGCAGGTCTTTGTCGGTCGGCACCACTCGGGAATTCATGTCAGCTCCGCTTGGAAAACCCGTCCGCCAAACCGGACGGGAGCCTGCCTCGTGCAAGCTGACGCGTCTCGTAAAACCTCAAGTGACATTGAGGTCAAGCGGTTTTCTCCGGCAACGGACCATCCGTCGCCGCGCTATCCGGAAATCGAAAATGTCAGGCCGATCGGTGCGCGGCGATTGCCTTGAGAAAGGCCTGGCCAAACTCCTTCAGCTTGGCCGCGCCGACGCCATTGACCTCGGCAAACGCGTCGAGATCGCCCGGGCGGCGTTCGGCCATGTCGATCAGCGTGCGGTCGGAGAACACCACATAGGCCGGCACCTGCCGTTCCCTGGCGAGCCGCAGGCGCAAGGCTTTAAGCGCCGCGAGCAGCGGGGCATCGACGCCTTCGCCCGTCGCGGCGGCATCCGCGGAGCGCTTCCTGCCGCGCGTGAGGGGGTCGCGCGTCTCGACACGGTACTGGAACGTGACTTCGCCGCGGCACAGCGCCCAGCCATTGTCGGAGATGGCGAGGCCGCCATGGCCCTCTGGGTCCGGCATCAGGAACCCGCCGGCGACCAGTTGCCGGATCAGCGACAGCCACACCGGCCTCTTGTGCGCGGCGCCGGTCCCGAAACTGCTCAGCGCCTCATGGCCCCGCGCCAGAACCTTCTCGGTCTCGTGGCCGAGCAGGATGTCGATGACATGGGCGGCGCCGAAGCGTTCACCGCTCTGCGCGACGGCCGTCAGGATCGTCCGAGCCTCGGCGCTGCCGTCGGCGCGCGGCGCCTGGTCGAGGCAATTGTCGCAATTGCCGCAAGGGTCCGCCTCCTCGCCGAAATAGCCGAGCAGCACCTGGCGCCGGCACTGCGCCGTTTCGCAATAGCCGATCAGCGTGTCGAGCCGCCGGTGCGACCGTCTCTTGTGCTCTGGCGCGGCGTCCTCGTCATCGATGAACAGCCGCCGCATCCGGATATCACCAAGGCCGAACAGCATATGCGCCTCGGCCTCGCGGCCGTCACGGCCGGCGCGGCCGATCTCCTGGTAATAGGCTTCCAGGCTGCCCGGCATGTCGGTGTGGAAGACATAGACGACATCGGGCTTGTCGATGCCCATGCCGAAGGCGATGGTCGCCACCATGACGACGCCGGACAAGGTCATGAAGGCGTTCTGGTTCGCCTCCCGCGCCTCCTTGCTCATGCCGGCGTGATAGGCCAGCGCGCGCACGCCGTTCTTCTCCAGGAAGGCCGCCATCTCCTCGGTCTTCTTGCGCGACAGGCAGTAGATGATGCCGCTCTTGCCGGCATGGCGTTCGATGAAGGAGAGGAGTTGCCGCTTGCTGTCCTGCTTGGGCGTGATGGCCAGTTTGATGTTGGGCCGGTCGAAACCCAGCACCAGCGTTTCGACCCGCTCGGCGAACAGCCGGGCGGCGATATCGCCGCGCGTGCTTTCATCCGCCGTCGCCGTCACCGCGATGATCGGCACGTTCGGAAAAATGCCGCGCAGCCGCGACAGGTCCTCATATTCAGGCCTGAACGCCGGCCCCCATTGTGAAATGCAATGCGCCTCGTCGATGGCGATCAGGCTGACATCGAGCCTCGAGAGAGCCTCGAGCATGCGCTCGGTCATCAGCCGCTCGGGCGCCAGATAGAGCAGGCGCGTCTGACCCGATGCCACGCGGCGCCATGCCGCGACATTGGCCTCGCGGTCGAGCGACGAGTTGATCGTGTCGGCCGCCACGCCGGCAAGCCGCAGGGCAGCCACCTGATCCTGCATCAGAGCGACCAGCGGCGAAACCACAATTGTAAGCCCGCCCATGACTAGCGCCGGCACCTGGTAGCACAGCGATTTGCCGGCACCCGTCGGCATGACGGCCAGCACATGGCGCCCGCCGAGCAGCGCGTCCATGACATCGGCCTGGCCGGGGCGAAAATCGTCGAAGCCGAACACATCCTTCAGGACGCGCCGCTTGGGGTCCTGCGCCCGCATGCCCGCCGCCTGCGCCGGCATCAGGCGTGCCCCAGGCGGGAAGCGATGACGTAGGGATTGGAGAGGGTGGGAAAAACGGGCAAGGCGACTCTCCGCGTGACACCTTGGAGTAGCCCGCCCGTCATCCGATCACAACGCCCCTTTGCGGGAATGCGGCAACCGATTTGATGTCTGCGATGGGCCGCCAGAACCTAGGCGGCTTTGGCGGCGGCTTCCGGATCCAGTCCTGCAAACAGCTTGCGCCCTATGCCGTGGGCCACATCGAGCAGCGCGTTCATATCCTCGGCATCGGGCTGGATGAGCAATTCCGAGGTGACGACGCGCGCGCCGCAATAGTCGAAGATGCCATGGTCGATTTGCGTCTTCATGGCGCCGAAATAGCCATGACGCGCATAAGTCCGCTGATCGGCCCCGGCACTGGCGACCAGGTGGACCGGGAGCCGTTGCAGCTTCTTGACCAGTCTGCCGCCGGCATCATCATAGGCCCAGCCATTGGCGAAGACCCGTTCGATCCAGCCCTTGAGCAAGGCCGGCATCGACCACCAGTAGACGGGATAGACCAGCACCAGCGCATCCGCCCGGTCGATGCGCGCCTGCTCCGCCGTGACGTCGTCCGGTACAGGCATCCGCCGCAGATGGGCGCCGACATCCGCCGCCGTGAAGCGCGGGTCGAATTGCTCGGCCGCGAGGTCGGCGACCTCGACCGTATGGAGAGAGCCCGACCCGGAAATCCCTTCGGCAAGGCGCCTGCCCAATGCATGCGTCAGGGAGTTGGAGTTCGGGTGTGCGACGACAATGAGCGCGTGCATCGAAAATCCTTTCCGGCCATTTGCCGAACGGGTGATTTGCTTATATACTTTTAGTAACCTACTTTTGGTATATAAGAGTGTCAAGCGTGGCAGGACCGATTTCATCCGATGCGAAACCAAGACGCCGCCTGTCGCGGCAGGATCGGCATGAGCAGCTTGTCCGCGTCGCCTGGCGATTGGTGCGGGAGGAAGGAACCGAGGCGCTTTCGCTTGGCCGGCTGGCCGAACTGGCCGACGTCGCCAAGCCGGTCGTCTACGACCATTTCGGCACCCGCGCCGGCCTGCTGGCCGTGCTCTACCGGGAATTCGATGCGCGCCAGACCGCGCTGATGGATGCCGCATTGCTGGACAGCGAACCGACTTTGGCGAGCAAGGCGCTCGTCATCGCGTCTTCCTATGTCGACTGCGTGCTGCTCCAGGGCCGCGAGATTGCGGGCGTGATCGCCGCCCTTGCCGGCTCACCCGAACTCGAAGGCATCAAGCGCGACTACCGCACCAGCTTCATCGAAAAATGCCGCCGTGTGCTGGCGCCGTTCTCCGGAAAAGCCGGCATACCGGCCGCCGGCCTGTGGGCGATGCTCGGCGCGGCCGATGCCGTCTCGGAGGCCGCGGCAATGGGAGACATCAGTGCCGGCCAGGCCCGGGACGAACTCTACGAGACCATTCTCGCACTCATTGCCAGGAGCCAGCGCCGGACTGGCTGAAGACAAAATGGCTCCCGCTCAGGTCCGGCCGACCGCTCGGTCACGCCAGCGCCTGACCTCCTCGACGCTTGCCTTGCCGCCGCGCGGTCCGTGGATCGTCACGGAACGGGACGCGGCGGCAACCGCGAAGTCGAGCGCTTCGGCGAACGGCCAATCCTGCGACAGGCACCAGGTGAGCGTCCCGCCGAACGTGTCGCCGGCGCCGGTCACGTCGACGACATCAACCGGATAGCCGGGGACGCGGACGATGTCGCTGCCGTCGCAAGCCTCGGCGCCTTCGGCGGCGAGCGTGCGGACCACCCATTTGATGCCGGTCGCGCGCATCCATTCCGCTATGCGCGACAACTCGTCATGCCCGAAGGCGGTGCGAAAGCCGACCTGGTTGAAGATCACCACGTCCGCGCCGGCGAGATAGGGGAGGTCCTCATCCGTGCAGCCGCCGACGTCCAGATCGAAAACGGCGCGGCGCCCGTGCGCCCGCAGGTCGGTCAGCAAGGCAGCCTGCGCAAGCACGCCCTCGCCGGCGTGGCAGCGCAGGCGCCGGGCACGATAGAGCGTCAGATAGAGGAAGCCCGGCCTGCGCAGCGCCTTCAACGTCTCGGGCCGCAGCCACATCGGCTGCTGGCCCATCTCCACGGTCAGCACGATGTGCTCGCCGCCAACCAGGAAAATCAGGTTGCGGGATTCCGCAATGGCCGGATCGGTCAGCATATGCGCGACGCCGACGCCGTTCGCTCTCAGATCGTCGATGAGGCGCTGCGACAACGCGCTGGCGTTGAGGAGCGAGATGAATTCGGTATCTCCTCCCAGGGCTGCGTGGACGACGGCCGCATTGGCGATGGACCCGCCGATCTCGGGCGGCAACTCGTTGACCATGCCCTTGTCTGCCGGCCCCGGCCAGCGGTCGGCCGTGTAGTATTCATCGAGCGCCAGGTCACCGATGAAGAACGCGCTCATGCTGCATTTCCCTCATCAGCGCGGATGAGCAGCGGGCCACCCTCGACCGGTACCCATGGGCTGGCGCCGAGCCCGCACACCGCCATCCAGAAATAGGGCGTGGGGCGCCGCAGGCCGCGGCAGGCGTCGTGCCAGACGCCGCGGTTCATCACCACTGCCTGGCCCGGCACGATGACGAAGGCCTCGATCTCGTCGCGGCGCGGGGCTGGCGCGGCCGAGGCCGGCGCGACGGCCAGGACGATCGCCTCGTCCGCGCAGAAGATGGCTTCCTGGGTGCGGTCATGGCGCTCCATCTCGCCGCAATGCCAGGGGGCGGCGGTGCCGCGCGTCATGCCGAGATGACCCGAGCCGTCGATCAGCGGCTTTGCCGTAAAGCCGTCGTGCCAGCCATTGCCGGCGGTCCAGACGACCTTTTCGTCCTTGTCATCGAGAAGCTCATGCACCGTGCCGTACTTCGCAAACGCGACCGCCGTTATGGGACGGGCGACGATATGATCCGGCGCGGTCATGCCGCGAGCCGGACCGAACGGATCGCGCGCATCAGGCGCGCGACGTGATCGGCTTCGACCGGGCCGGTGTCGCGGTGGCCGCGCTTGAACCAGCTGCCGACGATGGCGCCGTCGGCGACCGCCATCTGCTCGGCGGCGTTGGCTTCCGTCAGGCCGGCGCCGATCAGCAGCGGCACCGTTCCCCCGGTCGCTGACCGGAACCGCGCAACCTTGTCGAGGTCCGTCGGCTCGCCGGTCTTGGTCGAGGTCACCACCAGCGCGTCGCAGCGACGGGCGCCGATCGCGACGTCTTCCGCTTCCGGCCGGCCCGAAAGGACGGGCTTGTATTTGAAGCGCACCCCGCCGAGCAGCAGGGCCTTCGACGCGGCGCGCCGCACCGTCAGCTCAGCGGCGAAGGGCGCATCGGCCTCCGGGCGCAGATGGCCGGCGACCGAATCGATCTGGATAAAATCCACGGGGTAGCGCGCGGCCAGGACGAAGGCCTGTGCGTCGTCACGCAACACGTTGACGCCTATTCTGGTTGCCAGGCCAAGTCCGCTTATGCGCTCCAGCGCCCGCTCGACGTCATCGGCATCGCCGAAATAGTTTTCGATCACCAGCCCGTCGACACCCTCGCCCGCCATGATGCGCGCCTCTTCCTCGGCCTGCGCGAGCTTGGCCGCACGGTCGTCGCCCGCAAGATGCAGCATCGCCAGGATCGGCTTTGGGGTCGCGAAGGTCTCGCGGAAGCGGCTCATACTTGTTCTCCTGCATCACGCCCGGACGCCAGACGCGCGGTGCTGCGTCCCCAGCGTGTCGCGAATTTCATCTGCACCGCGGGCGAGTAGACAATGGATGTGCGCTCGACCGGCTCGTCATTGCCGTCCAGCACGTCGCCGCTGGCACTGAGGTAGCCCGGCACCTCAGGCGCGGTGGCGAAAACCTCCCTCAGCCTCTGCGAAGGCGGCACCACCGTCAGCAGAAGCTCCGAGCGCATCGGGTGTCGGCCATAGTCGCGGCGCAGCAGCTCATAAAGCGACTGCGTCGCGAAATCGTGGTTCTCGATGCCGGGATACATGTCGAGGCTGAGCCACGACGTGTCCATATTCAGCCAGGTGACTTCCTCGTCAGTGGCGAGGCCGCGCGCGCGCACCAGAAGCAGCTCGCCGTCCTTGACCTGATGCTCCAGCACCCGGGTCACGGGACGTTGGCCTTGCCGGCGCGCCAGCTCGGTGAAGCTGCCGAAATTCCAGATGCTGTGGCTGATCGGCCGGTGCGAAACGATCGTCCCCCGGCCGCGCACCTGCTGGACAAGCCCCTCCGAGACCAGCAGCGACATCGCATTGCGCACCGTGGTGCGCGCTATGCCGAACTGGTCGCGCAGCTGGTTTTCCGAGGGGATCGCTTCCCCCTCGGCAAGATCCCCGCTCAGGATCGCGGCGCGCAGCATCCGATAGAGCTGCCGATAGAGCTGCTCGCCGGAATAGGCATCGAGCCGCAGCCGCGACAGGCCGAGCTCCGGGCGCCCAGCCTCGACCGATGCATCGGCGGCGGACGGATTGTTCGGATCGGATCGCGGCATGGCTGGTCTACTTTGTCCCGTTGACGACGAATTCCTCGACGCCGGCCTGTTTCAGGCCATAGCGGTCCAGGATCGCGGCATAGGTACCGTCGGACTTCAACGAATCCAGTGCCGCCACGATGGCATCGCGCAACTGGGTGTTCGGCTTGGCGGTGGCGATCCCGTAATGATTGATCTCGCCGACGTCACCGATCTGGTAGAACTTGCCGGGCTCCTGCTTCATCAGGTCGAGCAGCCCCTCGAGCCCGATGATCGAGGCCTGCGCGCGTCCCTGCTTGATCTGCATGATGTGCTCGGCCTGGGTCGGGATCTGGATGACGTTCATCTGCTTGTCGGCGGCGCAAGTGGCCTTGCTCAGGTCCTCGGCCCAGGTGACCCAGCTGGTTCCGGTCGCGACCGCGATGGTCTTGCCGCACAGATCCGCCTCGGTCTTGATCGAGCCCTGCAGGTCGATCGCGGAATAGAAGACGTTACCGGTCTTGAAATAGTCGATGAAGTCGAGCTGCGTCTGGCGCTCCACCTTGTCGGAAAAGGCGGTCATGATGATATCGGACCGGCCGGTGACGACCTGTGGAATGAGCTGTGGAAAGTCGACATTCTGGAACTCGGCCTGCAGCCCGAGCCGGTCGGCGATCGCCTTGGCGAGGTCGATGTCGAACCCCTTGAGATCGGTCGAGCCGGCGTCGTTATATTCCATCGGCGGATAGGCCAGGCTGATGGTGACATTGAGCTTGCCGGCACTGCGCACGGCGTCCGGCAGCTTGGCGGCAGCCGCCGCGTCCGCGGCGGCATTCGCGGAACCGTTTGCCGCCAGCCCCAGCAACGCCGCGCAGGCAAGCGCTCCCAGTGTCGAGAATGTTGTCTTCATTTTTTGGTTTCTCCCATTTTGATTTTGAATTCTTGCCGGGCTGTCTTTCACGACAGCACGCGGCTGAGGAATGTCCTGACGCGCGGATCGCCGGGCTCGCTCAGGACCTGTCCGGGCTTTCCAGTCTCGCGGATCTCACCGTCGATCATGACCAGGACGCGGTCCGCGACCTCGCGGGCGAAGCCGATTTCATGGGTGACGACGATCATGGTTGTGCCGCCCTTGGCGAGACCGCGCATGACCTCGAGAACCTCTCCGACCAGTTCGGGATCGAGCGCGCTGGTCGGCTCGTCGAACAACATGACGCTGGGCTCCATCGCCAGCGCCCGCGCAATGGCGACGCGCTGCTTCTGTCCGCCCGAAAGCTGCGCCGGGTAGCTCGATGCCCGGCCGGCCATGCCGACCTGGTCGAGAAGCTGCATGGCGCGGGCTTCCGCCTCAGTGCGGCGCAGGCCGCGCACCACCATCGGCCCTTCGATGACATTGCCGAGCACGGTGCGGTGGGCGAAGAGGTTGAAATGCTGGAACACCATGCCCAGCCGCCGCTGCTGGGCGCGCAGACGCGCCACCGGCAGTTCCTGCAGAACGTCGCCGCGATGCTCATAGCCCATGATCGAGCCGTCGACCCAGACATAGCCGGAGTCCGGCACCTCGAGGTGATTGATGCAGCGCAGGAACGTGCTCTTGCCGCTGCCCGAAGGGCCGAGGATGCAAAGCACCTCGCCATAGGCCACTTCGAGGTCCAGCCCCTTCAGCACCTCATGAGAACCGAAACTCTTGCGGACACCGACCGCCTTGACCGCGAGGCTCATGCTCCCCCCGAAACAGCCGCCCGGCGCGGCCGCATCCTGAACCATTGCTTGCCCGGCTCGCTGCCCGCGGCGCCCCTTCCGAAATGCCGCTCGAGGTAGAACTGGCCGATCGAAAGCATCGTGGTTCCGGCCAGGTACCAGATGGCGCAGACGAACAGCAGTTCGATCACCGCGCCGTTGATGAAGTAGATGCGCTGCGCCGCGTTCAGCATCTCGCCCATGGCGATGGTCGCGGCGAGCGACGAAAACTTGAGCATGCCCACCGCGCTGTTGCCGAGGGTCGGCAGGATCAGCCGCAGGGTCTGCGGCAGCACGATCCGCCGCATCGTCTGGCCGGGGGTCATGCCGACCGTATGCGCGGCCTCGATCTGGCCCCGATCCACGGATCCGATACCGCCGCGCACGACTTCGGTCAGATAGGACCCTTCATTGACGCCGAGCCCCAGCACGGCGGCGACGAAAGGCGTGATCACATCGACCATCCGCTCGTCGATCAGGCCCGGAATGTAGAGGCGCGGGAACACCAGCCCGATATTGAACCAGATCAGCAGTTGCAGCAGCACCGGCGTGCCGCGGAAAATCCAGACATAGAGCCAGGCGGCGAACCGGAGCGTCGGATTGGCGGCGGTGCGCATGATGCCGAATGCGAAGCCAAGAGCGACTCCCAGCGCGAGCGCGCAGGCCGAGATCAGCAGCGTCCAACCGAACCCCACGATGATCACGCGGGCGGTCAGGAACTGGCCCACCACATCCCATCGGATCTGACCCATGGCGAAGGCGCGGACCAGCAGCGCCAGAAGGGCAAGTCCGATGACGGCACTGATCCAGCGCCCTGGATGAGCCCGCTGACGCTTCGGCGTGTCCGCGCGCGGCAGGTCCGGAACGTGCGGTACTGATGTCGGAGAGGGGGTTTGCAAAGTGCTCATCGATCACTTGTAGGGTTAGGCCTACAACTTACTATGTGAGGAGCGCTCCCCTGTCAAGCGAGCCTCGGCAACCACTGCGACGGGCATTCGGCGCCTGCCGTGCCGACAACGCCTCGCTGCCCCTGCGGCAGTCGCGCACTGGCTGGATTCCCGCGCGCCAGGATGTAAGCTCGGCCGATAGATCAGGGAGGGTACGATGCTGCAGACAAGACAGGATGCGCTTGGCGACCGGTTCCGGCTACAGCGGGCAGCCTTCGAGACGCAGCCCTTTCCCGATATCGGCGTCCGCAAGGACCGGCTGAAGCGTCTGCTGGCGCTTACCGAACGGCATGAAGCCGACATCTGCGCCGCCATCGATGCCGACTTTGGCGGCCGCTCGGCGCATGAGACGCGCCTGGCCGAACTGTTCGTGGTGCGCGCCGGCATCCGCCACACCATGTCCCATCTGGCAGGCTGGATGCGGGAGCGGCGCGTGGCCACCACCTTGCCGTTCCTGCCGGGCAAAAACCGTCTCCTTGCCCAGCCGCTCGGTGTCGTCGGCATCGTCTCGCCTTGGAACTATCCTTTCCAGCTCGCCGTCGCGCCGGTCACCGCGGCGCTGGCCGCCGGCAACCGCGTGCTGGTCAAGCCTTCCGAACTGACGCCTGCTTTCTCCGCCCTGCTGGCGAGGCTGGCCGCCGAACATTTCGCCCCGGACGAGCTCAGCGTCATCATCGGCGACGCCGATATGGGCAAGGCCTTCGTGTCGATGCCGTTCGATCATTTGCTGTTCACCGGCTCGACTGCGGTCGGCCGCCAGGTGGCGATCGCCGCGGCCGCCAACCTGACCCCGGTCACGCTCGAACTCGGCGGCAAGTCGCCCGCGATCTTCGATCCGTCCTGCGACCTCGACGCCGCCGCATCCAGCATCGCCTACGGCAAGCTGCTCAATGCCGGCCAGACCTGCATCGCGCCGGATTACCTTCTTGTTCCCAAGGGACAGGCTGGAACGGTTGCAGCGAAACTGTCGGCCGCCGTTGCGCGGCTCTACCCCAGCCTGCGCGACAATCCCGACTACACCGCCATCATCAGCGACCGCCATTACCAGCGCCTGCGCGACATGATCGCGGAGGCCCGCAATGCCGGCGCCGAAATCACCGAGATCAACCCGGCCGGCGAAGACCTGGGCAGCACGGGCCGCAAGCTTCTGCCCACCCTGGTCAGGAATGCCGGTCCGGACCTGCGGCTGATGCGCGAGGAGATTTTCGGGCCGGTGCTGCCGATCCTCGAATACGCTGATGTGGACGATGCAATCGACCATGTGAACCGCGCCGACAGGCCACTGGCGCTCTACTGGTTCGGCAGCGACAGCGGCAACCGCCAGCGCATCCTGCGCGAGACCGTCGCCGGCGGCGTCACCATCAATGACAGCATGCTGCACCTTGTGCAGGAGAACCAGCCCTTCGGCGGCGTCGGCGCCAGCGGCATGGGCGCCTATCACGGCGAATGGGGCTTCCGCACCTTCAGCAAGGAGAAGCCGGTGTTCCTGCAATCGCGCCTCAGCGCCGGCGCCATGCTGCGTCCGCCCTATGGCAAGACGTTCGAGCGGCTCTACAGCTTGCTCAGATACATCACCTGAGCGTTGCCGGCCGTCCAGCGCACCTTTCCCACCCGCTGATGGCCCGCCAGTATCGCGCTTTCCCCCGGGCCCACGCCGTCCAACCGTGGATCAGACCCTTGATCGAAAGACGCCTGGATTTCGCCGTGACCAAGCCTTCCAGCGCACCCGTGCTGATCTTCTATGCCCGCAATGACGCGCTCGGCGACGGATTGCTGCGCATACCGGCCTTGCGCGCGGCGCGGACGGCCTTCCCGCAAAGCCGCATCGTCTACGGAAGCATCGGAAAGTCTTCCCTCACTGGCCTGCTGCGCAGGCATGCAAGCGATCTCGTTGACGACTTCAGGACGATAGTGCCGCTTCCCGTCATCCTTGCCGAGTACAGGGCTCGCTCCAGGCCTATGACGGTCGTCGACTTCCGCACCGGCATCGCCGACCTTGTCGCGACGAAGCTGCGGCTTGCCAGGCATGGTGTCCGTTACGAAGCGAATTTCGCGGGCCACATGTTGACCTCGCATTGGAGGGCGAGATGGACATTGCGGCCCGAGCACAATGCCTGGCGTTACCACAGGCTGGTCGAACGGGTCGCCGGCCGTCAATTGCCGTTCGACCATAGGCTGGAGACCACGCAGGCAGCCCGCGCCCTGGCGCGCCGGCTTCACGGCGCCGATGATCGGCCGCTCATTCTCCTGGGCGGCAATTCCCGGGGGACCAACAAATTGATGAGCGACGACCAGATCGCGGCCATCGCCGCCGGGCTGATCGATGCCGGCAACCGGGTGGTGTATCTCGTCACCCCAGGGAAGGGGCCGACGCCTGAAACCCTTGCGACCAGGGAAAGCCGTCTCGTGACCGTAGGCCCGGATCTTGGGCTGGATGTCGAGGCGTTCGGCGATCTGCTACTGGCGCTTGGTGAGATGGCCACGGCCTATGTCGGCATGGAGGGAGGCCTCGGCCACCTGTTTGCAACGGTGATGACACCGATGGTCATCATCAACCACGGCGCCAATCTGGAGCGTTGGCGGCCGCTGTCGAACCGGGTCGAGATCGTCACGGCTCCGAGACGGGGACGAAATCCCGCCAACATCTCCGACACGCCAGTCGATTCCATTCTGGAGGCCACGCATCGCCTGCTCGCCGATGGCGGGCGCGACCATCCGGTCCCGGTGCCAATCACTTGACGTCCAGACCTTCAAACCAGGAAATCAGCCCGTGCCGGTGTGAAACTGTCGACCAGCCGCCCTGCTTCCAGCGCCTTCACGCCATGCACCAGGCCGGATGGCACGATGAAGCTGCCGCCGGTCCCGACGATTTCCATCCGCCCGTCGATCGTCACTTCGAAGCGGCCTTCGGCGACATAGCTTGACTGGACATGCGCATGCGAATGCAACGCGCCGACGCCGCCCTCGTCGAAGCCGAATTCGACCAGCATCAACTCATCGGTATGGAGCAGGACGCGTCGGCGATTGCCATCGGGCGTTGACGTCCAGTCGCTCTCACCGGCATGCGCGAATATCTTGTGTTTCGTCATCGTCATCTCCTTGCCATGGAGGGCTGACCAACCTCGATTGGGCACATCCGCCTCAGAGCCGATAGGCCTTCTTGGCGAGCGTATAGGCCAATTCTGCGGCCAGTTCATGCGCCTCATCCTGGCGCAGACGGTGTTCGGCGACGAGGCGGGCCAGGAAGGCGCAATCGACCCGGCGCGCAACATCATGGCGGGCCGGGATCGAAGGAAAGGCGCGCGTGTCGTCGTTGAAGCCGACGGTGTTGTAGAAGCCGGCCGTCTCGGTTGTCATCTCGCGGAAGCGGCGCATGCCTTCCGGGCTGTCATGGAACCACCAGGCCGGTCCGAGCCTCAGCGCCGGATAGACACCGGCCAGCGGCGCCAGTTCGCGCGCGTAGCTGCTCTCGTCGAGCGTGAAGACGATGACGCTCAGATCGCGGTCCAGCCCGACGCAGTCGAGCAGCGGCTTCAGCGCCGTCACATAGTCGGTCCGGGTCGGGATATCGAAGCCCTTGTCGCGCCCGAATGTCTGGAAGACCGAAGGCGAGTGATTGCGCAGGGAACCGGGATGGATCTGCAGCACCAGCCCGTCATCCCGGCTCATCTTGGCCATTTCGGTCAGCATCTGGGCGCGAAACAGTTTTCGCTCACGCTCGTCGTCGGAACCCCGGCGGATGCGGTTGAAGAGTTCCTGCGCCGCCGCGTCGGAAAGGTTTGCCGTCTCGGCCGTCGGATGGCCATGGTCGGACGAGGTCGCGCCGAAACTCTTGAAGAAGGCCCGCCGCTGCCGGTGCGCGTCGAGATAACCGGCCCATGTCCCCGTATCGCAGCCGGTGATCTCGCCCAGCCGGTCCAGATTGGTCGCAAACCCCTCGAAGTCGGGATCGACAATGGCATCCGGCCGATAGGCGGTGACGACACGGCCCTCCCAGCCGCTGTCACGGATCATCCGGTGCCATTCGAGGTCGTCGAGCGCGCCTTCCGTCGTCGCGATGACTTCGATGTTGAAGCGCTCGAACAGCGCGCGCGGTCGAAAGTTCTCCCACTGCAGCAATGTCGCGATCATGTCGTAGTGGCGGTCGGCGGTCGCCGCGCCCAGCGGTTCCTCGATGCCGAAAAGATGCGCCAGCACATGGTCGAACCACAGCCGGGTCGGCGTCCCCCGGAACAGATGATAGTGCTCGGCAAAGCGCCGCCAGATCGCCCTGCCGTCGGTCTCGACCGGCGCGCCGTCCAGGGTCGCCACGCCGAGATCCTCCAGCCGCACGCCCTGGCTGAACAGCATGCGGAAGATGTAGTGGTCGGGCACGATGAGCAATTGCGCCGGATCGGGAAAAGGCTCGTTCAGCGCATACCAGCGCGGATCGGTATGGCCGTGCGGGCTGACGATCGGCAGGTTCTTGATGCCGGCGTAGAGGTCGCGGGCAAGCGAGCGCGACTGCGCTTCGGGCGGAAACAGCAGGTCCGGATCGGTCAGCGCGACCATGGGAGAACGGCTCCTTCCAGCATGCCTATCGGTATGTTCGGGCCGATGCGATGTCAACGTGCCCCGGCAAAGAGGCATCCTTGCAGCGAACGGGGACAGGTGTTACGCCGCTTGCATCCGCCGCTCAAAACTCCCGATATCGCCATGACCCGAAGCCGTCTGTCCAATGCCACGCTGCGTTCACTGCCTGCGGCGGCCGTGGTTCCCGGATATGACCGGGGCGGCATGGTGCCTGGCATCGTGCATCTGGGCGTCGGCGCCTTCCATCGCGCCCATCAGGCCGCCTATGTCGACGATTGCCTGTCCGCCGGCGAGACGGGCTGGGGCATAACGGGCGTCTCCTTGCGCAGCCGCGAAACGCGCGACGCGCTGGCGCCGCAGGACGGCCTCTACACGCTCGCCATCAGGAGCAGCGGCCAGGAGGAACTGCGCGTCATCGGCTCGATCGGCTCGATGCTGGTCGCGCCCGAAGATCCACACGCCGTGCTGGCGGCCCTGGTCGATCCGCGCACCCGCATCGTCACGCTGACCATCACCGAGAAGGCCTATCTCAGGACGGCGGGCGGCGGGCTCGATGCCACCCATCCCGACATCGTCCACGATCTTGCAAACCCCGGCATGCCGAAGACGGCGCATGGCTTTCTCGCCGAGGCGCTTGCCCGAAGGCTCGCTGCCGGTACCCCGCCCTTCACCGTGCTTTGTTGTGACAACCTGCCGGCCAACGGCGCCACCTTGCACAGGCTGATGATCGAATTCGCCGGCCTGCGCGACGCAAGGCTCGGCCTGGGAGCTGGGCTTGCCCGTCATATCGCCCGCGAGGTCGCATTTCCGTCCAGCATGGTCGACCGCATCGTGCCGGCGACCACCGATGCCGACCGCGCGCGGATCGCCGCCGAACTGGGCGCCGAGGACGCCTGGCCCGTCATGACCGAACCGTTCCGCCAATGGGTCGTGGAGGACAATTTTACCGCCGGCCGCCCGGGCTGGGAGAAATTCGGCGTCACCATGGTCGGCGATGTCGGTCCGTTCGAGGACATGAAGCTCAGGCTGCTCAACGGCGCCCATTCGGCGATCGCCTATCTCGGCCTGCTCAGCGGCCACGCGACGGTCGACCGCGCCTTCGCCGACCCGGCGATCCGGCAGTTTGTCGATGCCTTGTGGGCCGAAGCCATCCCCACTTTACCCGAGGATGCCGGGCTCGACACATCGGCCTACACCGCCGAACTGGCCGAGCGTTTTTCCAACACGGCACTTGCCCACCGCACGGCGCAGATCGCCAATGACGGCAGCCAGAAACTGCCGCAGCGCATCGTAGCGTCCGCCATCGAGTGCCTGGAAGCCGGAACCGAGTTCGTGCATCTCACACTGGTGGTGGCGGCGTGGATCGCCGCCTGCGCCGCGCGCGGAAAAACCTTGCCCGAAAACCATTTCACCGATCCGCTCGATGCGGCGCTGACGGCGCTTCTGAGCCAACAATTGCCTGCGAATGAAACCGTGACGGCGGTGTTCGACCTTGCCGGCTTTGCCGGGGATCATGCCGAGCGCCAGACGCTGATCGAATTGGTGGCCGTGCATCTGGTGCACCTGCGACGGGACGGCACGACCCTGGCCTTTGCCGCGCTCGGCATAGGATAATTCCAGGAAAGTGTGAGCGGTTTCTGCCCGAAACTGCGTTAAAACAAAGGCTTAGGCGCCTCATCCTTTGAACGACGAGATGCTCCAAACAAAAAAGCGGGGCAAGGCCCCGCTTTTGCGATCAGTTGTAGAAAATCGGCTTTAAGCCGGCAGCAACGCGCTTTCCAGCGTGGTGAGCTGCGCCAGAAACTGTTCCGCCTTGCTGCGGGACTGGTCGTCCTTGGCGTCGGCGGCATCTTCCTTGGCGTCCTGGATGCGGCGGGCGAGATCGGCCCGGTCGACATTCTTCACCGCGACGGCCGATTCGGCCAGCAGCGTGCAGCCAGCCGGAACGATGTCGGCGAAGCCGCCGAACACCACGTAGCGCTCTTCGCCGCCCGAGGCGCTCTTCACGGTCACGACACCGGGCTTGATGGTGGTCATCACCGGCGCGTGGTTGGCCATGACGGTCATCTCGCCTTCGGCGCCCGGAATGACGACGGATTCGACCTGCTCGGAAACCAGCAGACGCTCCGGGGAGACCAGTTCGAACTTGAAAGCTTCAGCCATGTCAATTTAGCGAGTAGGGAATAGTGAGTAGGACGTAGGGAGAAAGGACATTGCCTGATCACCCAACTGCTATTCACTACTGACTACTGACTACTCCCTATTCCCTTGATTAAGCCGCTTCAGCCGCCAGGCGCTGTGCCTTCTCGACCGCTTCGTCGATGCCGCCGACCATGTAGAAGGCGGCTTCCGGCAGGTGATCGTAGTCGCCGTTGCAAAGGCCCTTGAAGCCCTTGATGGTATCGGCGAGGTCGACCAGCTTGCCCGGCGCGCCGGTGAACACTTCGGCGACGAAGAACGGCTGCGACAGGAAGCGCTCGATCTTGCGGGCGCGGGCCACCGTCTGCTTGTCCTCTTCCGAGAGTTCGTCCATGCCCAGGATGGCGATGATGTCCTGCAGCGACTTGTAGCGCTGGAGGATCGACTGCACCTGGCGCGCGACGCCATAATGCTCGTCGCCGACGACCAGCGGGTCGAGCATGCGCGAGGTCGAGTCCAGCGGATCGACCGCCGGGTAGATGCCCTTCTCGGCGATCGAGCGGTTGAGCGTCGTCGTCGCGTCAAGGTGTGCGAACGAGGTTGCCGGCGCCGGGTCGGTCAAGTCGTCGGCCGGCACGTAGATCGCCTGCACCGAGGTGATCGAGCCCTTGGTGGTGGTGGTGATGCGTTCCTGCAGCGCGCCCATGTCGGTGGCGAGCGTCGGCTGGTAGCCCACGGCCGAAGGAATACGGCCGAGCAGAGCCGACACTTCCGAACCCGCCTGCGTGAAGCGGAAGATGTTGTCGACGAAGAACAGCACGTCCTGGCCCTGGTCGCGGAAATATTCCGCGACCGTCAGGCCGGTGAGACCGACGCGGGCGCGCGCGCCCGGCGGCTCGTTCATCTGGCCGTACACGAGGGCTGCCTTGGAGCCTTCGCCGCCGCCCTTCTTGTTGACGCCGGATTCGATGAATTCGTGATAAAGGTCGTTGCCCTCGCGGGTGCGTTCGCCGACGCCGGCGAACACCGAGTAACCGCCGTGCGCCTTGGCGATGTTGTTGATCAGTTCCTGGATCAGCACGGTCTTGCCGACGCCAGCGCCGCCGAACAGGCCGATCTTGCCGCCCTTGGCGTAGGGTGCCAGCAGGTCGAGCACCTTGATGCCGGTGATCAGGATCTGCGCTTCCGTCGACTGTTCGACATAGGCCGGGGCCGGCTGGTGGATCGAGCGCATCTCGGTCGCGGCGACCGGGCCTTCTTCGTCGACCGGCTCGCCGATGACGTTGATGATGCGGCCGAGCATGCCCGGGCCGACCGGCACCGAGATCGGGCCGCCGGTGTCGCGCACTTCCTGGCCGCGGACCAGACCTTCGGTCGAGTCCATGGCGATGCAGCGCACGGTGTTTTCACCCAGGTGCTGGGCAACTTCGAGCACGAGGCGGTTGCCGACATTGGTCGTTTCGAGCGCGTTCAGGATCGGCGGCAGGTGATCGCCGAACTGCACGTCGACGACGGCGCCGATGACCTGGCGGACCTTGCCGACGACGCCCGTGGCCTTGCTGGCCACCGCCGAGGTCTTGGCGGCGGCGGCCTTGGCCGGCGCTGCCGCTACCTTGGCCGGAGCCGCCTTCGCTGCTGCCGCCGGAGCCTTGGCCGCCTTTGCCGGGGCTGCGGTCTTCGCGGCTGCGGCTTTCGGGGCCGCTGTCTTGGGGGTCGCTGCTTTCGCCATCGTCTTTACCCTTTTTCGTCCTTTGTTTCTCACGCGGTGTTTTCGCGGGCCTATGACCCGCCTACCGCGCCTAGAGCGCTTCGGCGCCCGAAATGATTTCGATCAGTTCCTTGGTGATCTGCGCCTGCCGCTGGCGGTTGTAGGTGATCGACAGCTTGTTGATCATCTCGCCGGCGTTGCGCGTCGCATTGTCCATGGCGCTCATCTTGGCGCCCATCTCGCCCGCCGCGTTCTCGAGCAGCGCGCGGAAGATCTGCACCGCGATGTTGCGCGGGATGAGATCCGACAGGATCTCGCCCGGTTCTGGTTCGTATTCGTAGACCGCGCTGGCGCCGTCCGAGGTCTCGGCCTTGGCCGAAGGAGCCGCGGCCGGGATGATCTGCTGCGCGGTCGGAACCTGGCTGATCACCGACTTGAACTGCGAATAGAACAGAGTGCAGACGTCGAAGGCGCCTTCGTTGAACAGATGGATGACCTTGCGGGCGATCGCATCGGCATTGACGAAGCCGAGAGTCTTGACCTCGCGAAGATCGACGCGATCGAGGATCAGCGAAGCGTAGTCACGGCGAAGGATGTCGAACCCCTTCTTGCCTACGCAAATGATCTTGACCTGTTTGCCGTCGGCGAGCAGCCGGCGGATATGGTCGCGGGCAAGGCGGGCGATTTGCGAGTTGAAGCCGCCGCACAGGCCGCGCTCGGCGGTGCAGACCACGAGCAGATGCACGTTGTCCTTGCCGGTGCCCGTCATCAGTGCCGGGGCGTCGCCGCCGCCGCCGATGGCCTGCGTGATGTTGGCCAGCACGGAACCCATGCGCTCCGAATAGGGGCGCGCCGCTTCCGCGGCCTCTTGGGCACGGCGCAGCTTCGCCGCGGCGACCATCTGCATCGCCTTGGTGATCTTCTGCGTCGCCTTGACCGAGGCGATACGGTTACGAAGGTCTTTTAATGAAGGCATGCTTCAAACCTGATCCCGTCTTGTCGCTTCGCTCAGGCGAAGGTCTTGGCGAAAGCGTCGATCTCGGCCTTCAGCTTGCCGCGAAGATCGTCCGACAGCGCCTTTTCCTTGCGGATGGCGTCGAGAACGTCCTTGCCGGCCGCGCGCATGTGGCTGAGCAGGCCGTGCTCGAACTTGCCGACCTGGTTGACCGGCAGCTTGTCGAGATAGCCGTTGACGCCCGCGAAGATCACCGCGACCTGTTCTTCCGTCTTCAGCGGCGAGAACTGCGGCTGCTTCAGGAGTTCGGTCAGGCGCGAGCCGCGGTTGAGCAGGCGCTGGGTAGCGGCGTCGAGGTCCGAGCCGAACTGCGCGAAGGCCGCCATTTCGCGGTACTGCGCGAGCTCACCCTTGATCGAGCCGGCAACCTGCTTCATCGCCTTGATCTGCGCCGACGAACCGACGCGCGACACCGACAGGCCGACGTTCACGGCCGGGCGGATGCCCTGGAAGAACAGGTTGGTCTCGAGGAAGATCTGGCCGTCGGTGATCGAGATCACGTTGGTCGGGATGTAGGCCGACACGTCGTTGGCCTGGGTTTCGATGACCGGCAGCGCGGTCAGCGAGCCGTTGCCCATCTCGTCATTGAGCTTGGCGGCGCGCTCGAGCAGGCGCGAGTGCAGATAGAAGACGTCGCCAGGATAGGCTTCGCGGCCCGGCGGGCGGCGCAGCAGCAGCGACATCTGGCGGTAGGCGACGGCCTGCTTCGACAGATCGTCGTAGCTGATCAGCGCATGCATGCCGTTGTCGCGGAAATATTCGCCCATGGTGCAGCCGGCGAACGGCGCCAGGAACTGCATCGGCGCCGGATCGGACGCGGTGGCGGCGACGATGATGGAGTATTCGAGCGCGCCGCGCTCTTCCAGCACCTTCACGAACTGCGCGACGGTCGAGCGCTTCTGGCCGACGGCGACGTAGACGCAGTAGAGCTTTTCCTTTTCCGGACCGTTGTCGTGCACCGACTTCTGGTTGAGCATCGTGTCCAGGATGATGGCGGTCTTGCCGGTCTGGCGGTCGCCGATGACCAGCTCGCGCTGGCCGCGGCCGACCGGGATCAGCGCATCGATGGCCTTGAGGCCGGTCGACATCGGCTCATGAACCGACTTGCGCGGAATGATGCCGGGCGCCTTGACGTCGACGCGCTTGCGTTCGGTCGCCTTGATCGGGCCCTTGCCGTCGATCGGATTGCCGAGAGCATCGACCACGCGGCCGAGCAGGCCGGGGCCGACGGGAACGTCGACGATGGCGCCGGTGCGCTTGACGGTGTCGCCTTCCTTGATGTCGCGGTCGGCGCCGAAGATGACGACGCCGACATTGTCGGCTTCGAGGTTGAGCGCCATGCCGCGAATGCCGCCGGGGAACTCGACCATTTCACCGGCCTGGACATTGTCGAGGCCATAGACGCGGGCGATACCGTCACCGACGGACAGCACCTGTCCGACTTCGGAGACTTCAGCCTCCTTGCCGAAATTCTTGATCTGGTCTTTCAGAATTGCGGAAATTTCCGCGGCGCGGATGTCCATCAGCCGACCTCTTTCAGTGCAAGCTTGAGCGAATTGAGTTTGGTTTTGAGCGACGTATCGATCTGGCGCGAGCCCATCTTGACCACCAGCCCGCCGAGCAGCGACGGATCGACGGTGACGGAGATGGCCACGTCCTTGCCGGCAACGCTCTTCAGCGCCGCCTTGAGTTCGGTCTGCTGGGCGGCTGTCAGCTCGTGGGCCGACGTCACCTCGGCAGCGGTCTCGCCCCTGGCTTCGGCCGCGATCTGGCGGAACGCCCTGATCATGCCGGGAACGGCGAACAGCCGCCGGTTTTGGGCAACGACGCGCAGGAAATTACCGGCAAGACCGGTGATACCGGCTTTGTCAGCCACTGCCGCGATGGCCCTGGCCTGGTCTTCACTGGAGAACACCGGGCTGTTGATCAGCCGGGTCAGGTCGGCACTGCCCGAAAGCAGGGCCTCGAAACTGTTGAGGTCGGCTTCGACCTTGGCCACGGAATTTGCCTGCGATGCCAGTTCGAACAGCGAACCGGCATAGCGTTCTGCGACACCTGAGATTGGCGATGACGATTGAGCCACGGACCGTCTTTTCTCTTGTCTGACAGGCCGCAGATTGTTGGCGCGAGCAATAACTCTGGCTAAATCTTTGACCTTACTGCATTTTTTCAAGCACGGAGACGCGGCTTCCGCTATCCCCGGCCGAAAGTCGATTGCCGTCTAGCACAGGCATTTTAAGACCGCAATGCGTCGTTCCGCATGGTTTTCGGTCACTATTGTCGCATCCGGCAAAAGAGTCGCGGCCCGCGCGCCGGAATAGCTAAGGATTCAAGGCACAAAGCCGAAGGCAAAGGCAAGCGGCAGCGCGGCGAGCGCCAGTTCCACCACGATGGAAACCCAGTTGAAAGGCGTATTGGCGCCATCCGACATCATCGACAGCAGACGGCCGAAGGCGGTGAACAGCCAGGAGAAGCCGAGCGCCATGTAGACCAGCGGCTGCGCCAGCAGGATGCAGCACAGGCCGACACCGAGATAGAAGCCTGACATGCGGCCGCGCCCCTCGGCGATCGCCGCCGCCTTTTCGGGCTTTGCCTGCAGGCGCAGGATACGAAAGGCAAGGGCCGGCGCCAGGAAGAACAGAAGCCCGAGCAGCACGGTGAAGACGGCGCTCGACCAGGCCAGCCATTCGCCCTGGCTCGTCGGCCACGGAAGCGCAAAGTCCATCTCGTCCCCTCGAAATACCTGTTTTGATGTGCAGGCATTCTAGCCGAGGAAACATGCCGCGCCAGATGCCATCAGGCACTTTAGCAGGCGCGCATCAACCAAGCGCGAAATCCGCCGCCACCTCGGCGTGGATACGCGTCGTATCGAACACCGGTATGTCGAAATCGGACTGCCCGATGAGCATCGTGATCTCGGTGCAGCCCATGATGATGCTGTCGGCGGCCTCTTCCCGGCGCAGGCGTTCAGCCTCGGCGACATAGGCCGCTTTCGAGTCTGTGCTGATAATGCCCTGGCAGAGTTCGTCATAGATGACGCGATGTACCAGCTCGCGACCCGCTTCATCCGGCACCACCGGCTCTAATCCATACTTGTCGGCAAGCCGCCCCTTGTAGAAATCCTGCTCCATGGTGAAGCGCGTCGCCAGCAGCGCCGGGCGATGCAGGCCTGCGCGCTGGATGGCGGCCGCGGTGGCGTCGGCGATATGGATCAGCGGGATCGATACCGCCGCCTGCACCTGGTCGGCCAGTCTGTGCATGGTGTTGGTGCACAGCAGCAGCCCTTCCGCGCCGCCGTCCTCCAGCTTGCGAGCCGCTTCGGCGAGAAGCACGCCGGCGCCGTGCCAGTCGCCATGGTGCTGCCGCTCGGCGATCTCGGCGAAGTCGAACGACCACAGCAACAGTTTTGCCGAATGCAGCCCGCCCAGCCGTTCGCGAACGATTTCGTTGAGCAGGCGGTAGTAGATGGCGGTCGATTCCCAGCTCATGCCGCCGATGAGGCCAAGGGTTCTCATGAGATCACGCATTCCTCGCCGATTTCGGGCCAGCCTATCCCGGCCATGGCTTCACAAAAAGCTCTGCGGGTCGATGTCGACCTGCACCCTTACCGAACCACGCTGCTTCGGCCCATTGGCCAGCATGGCCCTGATGAAACCCTGGATGTCGGCGCGCCGTTCGCCCTGGATCAGCAGGCGGAAGCGGTGGCGGCCGCCGAGCAGGGACAAGGGCGCCTCGGCCGGCCCGAGCACGAACAGATCCGAGGCTTCGGGTGCCGCCCGTCGCAGGCCACGTGCGTGACCTTCCGCCTCCGCCCGCGTAACCGCGCTGACGATGACGCCGGCCAGCCGGCCGAAGGGCGGCAGCGCGGCGCGCTCACGCTCGCCGATCTCGCGCTCGTAAAACGCCTCGGCGTCGCCGGAGACGATCGCCCGCATCACCGGATGGTCAGGCTGGAAGGTCTGCAGCAGGCCGAGGCTCTTCTTGCCGGTGCGGCCGGCGCGGCCGGTCACCTGGCTGAGCAGCTGGAACGTCCGCTCGGCCGCGCGCGGATCGCCATTGGCGAGGCCGAGGTCGGCATCGACCACGCCGACCAGCGTCATGTTGGGAAAGTTGTGACCCTTGGCGACGAGCTGCGTGCCGATGACGATATCGGCTTCGCCATCGGCGATCGCCTCCAATTCCAGCCGCAGCCGCTTGACGCCGCCCATCAGGTCCGACGACAGCACGATCGTGCGCGCGTCGGGAAAATGCGAGACGACCTCTTCGGCGATGCGCTCCACCCCCGGGCCGCAGGCGACAAGATGATCGAGCGTGCCGCATTCCGGGCAGGCTTCGGGGCGGCGCTCATTGTGTCCGCAATGGTGGCACACCAGCTGGCCGCGAAAGCGATGCTCGACCAGCCAGGCCGAGCACACCGGGCAGCCGAAGCGGTGGCCGCAGACCCGGCACAGCGTCAGCGGCGCATAGCCGCGCCGGTTGAGGAACAGCAGCGACTGTTCCTGCTTCTCGAGCGTGCGGCGCATATGCTCGATCAGGACCGGCGACAGAAAGCCGCCCCGCGCCGGCGGCGCCCGGCGCATGTCGATCGCCTTGAGGTCGGGCAGCGCCGCCTCGGCGAAGCGGGCGGAGAGCACCGCCCTGGCATAGCGGCCCTGCTGGGCGTTGACCCGGCTTTCCACCGATGGCGTCGCCGAGGCCAGCACCACGGGAAAGCCCGCGAGATGGCCACGCACAACGGCCATGTCGCGCGCATTGTAGAAGACGCGGTCTTCCTGCTTGTAGGCGGGGTCGTGCTCCTCGTCGACGACGATCAGCCCGAGTTCCTTGAACGGCAGGAACAGCGCCGAGCGGGCGCCCGCGACGACGCGAACGCCGCCCTCGGCCACTTGCCGCCAGACCTTTTCGCGCATTCTCGGCGGCAGATCGGAGTGCCATTCGGCCGGCTTGGCGCCGAAGCGCCGCTGGAAACGTTCCAGGAAGGCATGCGTCAGCGCGATTTCCGGCAACAGGATCAGCACCTGCTTGCCCCGGTCGAGGGCCGCGGCCACCGCCTCGAAATAGACCTCCGTCTTGCCCGAACCGGTGACGCCGTCGAGCAGCGCCACATTGAAGGCGCCAGCCGCGACATTGGCGCACAGCAGGGAGGCGGCATCGCCCTGGTCCGGCATCAATTCGGGCATGGCATAGCTGGGATCGGGTGCCGCCACCACCGGGCGTGGCGGGATCATCACCGTCTCGAACACGCCTTGCGCCTTCAGCCCCTCGATCACCGTCGAGGAAACGCCGGCGGCATGCGCGAGCCCCGAGCGGGTCCAGGCGAGGCCGCCTTCGGCCGTTTCCAGCACGCGCGAGCGCGCATCCGTCATCCGGTCGGGAACCAGGGACGTCCGCTGCAGCCCCTCGATCCAGGGTTCGGGGTCGAAGGCTTCGGGCGCCCTGAGCAGCATGCGGGCCACCATGCCCGGCGCCGACAGCGTATATTGCGCCACCCAGTCGACGAAACGGCGCATGGCGCGATCGATCGGCGGGCAATCGAAAACCTGTTCGATCGGACGCAGTTTCCTGGCGTCGACCTTCTCGACCACGCCATCCCAGACGATGCCGGCGACCTGGCGCGGCCCGAGCGGCACGCGCACGATCGAGCCCGGCACGACGCGCATGCCGGCCGGCACGGCATAGGTGTAGGGGCGTTCTGCCGGCATCGGCACCAGCACCGGCGCGGCCGCGACAAAGGGCGAATCTTCGATCATGAGGCGTGACCTTGCCCCGACTTTGGTCTAGATCAAAGAGCAACGCTGAACGTGCCTTCCCAAGCACGACGAAATCGTCAGGAGACCCGCCATGAAATTTTTTGTCGACACCGCCGATATCAAGGACATCCGTGAGCTCAACGATCTCGGGCTGCTCGACGGCGTCACCACCAATCCGTCGCTGATCCTGAAATCCGGCGGCAAGATCGCCGATGTGACCAAGCAGATCTGCGACATTGTCGAAGGCCCGGTTTCGGCCGAAGTCGTGGCGACCGAATACAAGAACATGATGGCCGAGGCCGAGGTGCTGGCCAAGATCGCTCCCAATGTCTGCATCAAGGTGCCGCTGACGCTGGACGGCCTGAAGGCCTGCAAGACGATCCGCACCCAGATGAACCGCATGGTCAATGTCACGTTGTGCTTCTCGGCCAACCAGGCGCTGCTGGCCGCCAAGGCGGGCGCTTCCTTCATCTCGCCCTTCGTCGGCCGCATCGACGACACCGGCTCGGACGGCATGGAGCTGATCCAGGAGATCCGGCAGATCTACGACAATTACGATTTCCAGACCGAGATCCTCACCGCTTCGGTGCGCACGGTGAACCACGTCAAGCAGGCGGCGCTGATCGGCGCCGATGTCGTCACCGCGCCGCCGGCGACGTTGAAGGCGCTGGTCAACCATCCGCTGACCGACAAGGGCCTCGCCACCTTCCTCGCCGACTGGGCCAAGACCGGCCAGAAGATCGGCTGAGCCGTCCCGCATTCAACAGAAAAGGCCGGGCAACCGGCCTTTTTTTATTGGCGCTTCGCGAACCGCCGCGAGAGCGCATTCCTGAGGACTGCCGATCAATCCGCGCCCTCGTCGGGCGCCGGTGCCGGCTGGCGCCTGCCCGCCATGATTTCGCGCTTGCCGACATGGTTGGGGGCGCCGACCAGCCCTTCCTTTTCCATGCGCTCGACCAGCGAGGCGGCCCTGTTGTAGCCGATGCCGAGGCGGCGCTGGATGTAGGACGTCGAGCATTTCTTGTCGCGCAGCACCACCTTGACCGCCTCGTCATAGCTGGCATCGCCATCCTCGGCGGCGACCGATCCCTTGTCGAAGACCGCGCCCTGGTCGACTTCTTCCTCTTCTTCATCCTCGTCCGCGGTCACGGTTTCCAGATATTCGGGACGGCCCTGGGCTTTCAGATGCGCCACGACGTGCTCGACCTCGGCGTCCGAGACGAAGGGGCCGTGGACGCGGGCGATGCGGCCACCGCCCATCATGTGCAGCATGTCGCCCTGGCCGAGCAGTTGTTCGGCGCCTTGTTCACCCAGGATGGTGCGGCTGTCGATCTTGGAGGTGACCTGGAAGGAAATGCGGGTCGGGAAGTTGGCCTTGATCGTGCCGGTGATGACATCGACCGACGGGCGCTGCGTTGCCATGATCAGGTGGATGCCGGCGGCACGCGCCATCTGCGCCAGGCGCTGGATGGCGCCTTCGATCTCCTTGCCGGCGACCATCATCAGGTCGGCCATTTCGTCGACGATGACGACGATATAGGGCATCGGCGCGAGGTCGATCTCCTGCTGCTCGAACAGCGGCTCGCCGGTGCCTTTTTCGAAGCCCGCCTGAACGGTCATGACGACCGTCTCGCCCTTCTCACGGGCGGTGGCGGCACGCTCATTGTAGCCGTCGATGTTGCGCACGCCGAGCCGCGCCATCTTGCGGTAACGGTCCTCCATCTCGCGGACCGCCCATTTGAGTGCGGTGACAGCCTTCTTCGGATCGGTGACGACGGGCGTCAGCAGATGCGGGATGCCGTCATAGATGGAGAGTTCGAGCATCTTCGGGTCGACCATGATCAGCCGGCATTCTTCCGGCTTCAGCCGGTAGAGCAGCGACAGGATCATGGTGTTGATGGCGACCGACTTGCCCGAACCCGTGGTGCCGGCGACGAGCAGATGCGGCATCTTGGCAAGCTCGGCGATGACGGGCTCGCCGCCGATCGTCTTGCCGAGGCAAAGCGCCAGCTTGCAGCTGGTCTTGCGGAAACCCTGGGATTCGATCAGTTCGCGGAAATAGACGGTCTCGCGCGTCTCGTTGGGAAGCTCGATGCCGATGACGTTACGGCCGGGCACGACGGCGACGCGCGCCGAGACCGCCGACATGGAGCGGGCGATGTCGTCGGCCAGACCGATGACGCGCGATGACTTG
The DNA here is from genome assembly GCF_005503535.1 of Mesorhizobium comanense. Lineage (GTDB taxonomy): Bacteria > Pseudomonadota > Alphaproteobacteria > Rhizobiales > Rhizobiaceae > Mesorhizobium > Mesorhizobium comanense. The sequence continues at coordinate 149,539 of NZ_SCNN01000013.1, forward strand.
ACGCCCGGCGCCGGCTCGAACTCATAAAGCGTGACGACCGGACCGGGGCGGACATGGATGATCTCGCCACGCACGCCGAAGTCTTCCAGCACGCTCTCCAGGAGGTCGGCGTTCTGCTCGAGCCGCTCCTGCGACATGTAGAATCCCTGTCCCTCCGGCGGCTGCTGCAGCAGCTCTTCCGATGGCAGTTCATAGATTTCGCCGGTCACCGGCTGCGCGATCTTGCCGGCCATGGGCAGTGACGGCGCACGCGCGGCGACTGCCGGAACCGCTTCCTCCGGGCGCGGCAGGGCTGGCGCTGCGGGGGCCTTGTCCGTGACAGTGGCAGGCGCCGCCACCGTCCGGGCCTGTCTAGCGGGCTTGCTCGCAGGGGCAGGCGCTTCAACAGCTGCCTTGTTCGAATTGGCCGGGAAGACTTCCGGCGGGACAGGCGAGGCCCGCCCCGGACGACACTCTATGACACGGAACGATGCGGTCACATCGGCCGACGAGGGCGTTGCGAAATCGGTCCGGGCGGCGGAGGGCGGAGCCGCCACGGGTGCTCGCGAGACTGGACGGGCCGGCGACATCACGTCGACCAGGATCGGCGCCAGCCCCTCGAAGAAGGCATGGTCCGAAAGGTAGGGCCGCCGCGATTTTTCCGTCGTGGCGGCATTGGCGGATGGGCCATTGGCGACGACCGGTGCTGCCGGTGCGGCCGGCTGGATGGGCCGCGGCCTCTCGCCGTCGCGCCGCGGCTGGGCAGTGCCGGCCGAAGGCTGTCCCTGATAAGCGGCGGTGACGGGCCTGGCCTGCTCTACCGGAAGCGGCTTGACCGCCTCTTGGCTGGCGGCCTCCTCCTGATGCGGGCGAGGCCTGGGCTCGTAGTCCGGCGTGCGTGTGAACCGCACATTGGGCGCCAGGAAGAAATAATCCTGCCACGCCGGGCTTTCATTGCCGCCGAGATCGACGGGCGGCGGGGAAAAGCCGGGCCTCGATGCGCCGGCGCGCTGCCCCTCTACCCTTTCGCCCGTGCCGCTGAAACGCTGTCCCTCGGAATTATCGGGCGAAGCCATCTTCGAAGAATCGACCCGAGGAAAACGCCTGGATTCCATGCTCAAGACTCACGCTGAAATGTCTGCTGAGCAATAGGGAGCGAGTGGTTAACAGTTGCTTCCCGCCACCGGTCCAGGGGCTGTCGAATTTTTTTTCAAAGTCCTATCGACAAATTGGATTTTTGCCGGGGATCGTCTGGCGAAGCGCCACGCAGGACCAAGCCCTCGGCCATGACCGATCGGCCCCGGCGAGAGCCAGGGTCGAGCCCTTGCGCGGCGGGGAGCTTAGCTGCCGGCCTTGCCGTGGCGGACGAGGTCCTGGGCGATCGAGAGCTGAAGCGCTTCGGCCAGTTCGCGCGCGGCGCGATTCTCGGCATCGATCTGCGCCCGGTATGCCGCGAATTCCTGACGGGGCCGGTCGAAGGACGAGGTGATCGCCCGCTTGCCCGCGGAGATGACGACGCCGGTTTTCATGTCGCTCAGCGTATAGCTGGAGGTCAGCGTCACCGAACCCGCGGTCGGCTCGTCCTCGTCGGTTCCGACCTGCACGAGCGCCGAGGATTCCACGAGCTCGGTCACGGTCAGGTCCAGCGAATAGAGCGGCGATGCCGGTTCGCCGGCGCCGCGCCCGAATCCGAAGATCAGATTGTTGCGCACCTGCTGGGCGTAACGCGTCTTGACCGGCTTGACGGCGATGGACGCCAGTTCGGCATTGGCGCTCGAGCCGTTCGCCAAGGGCGCGTTGGAATAGAGCGGCCGCACGGTGCAGGCCGAAACCAGCGCCAGCGAGCCGATGAGCCCGGCAAGCGCGATACGGCGCAGCAAGCGGCTCCGCTCTGTCTTTTCCCGATCAGGCAACGACATTGACGATCCTCTGCGGCACGATGATCACCTTGCGCGGAGCCTTACCTTCGAGTGCTTTCTGCACGAAGTCGAGAGCCAATACCGCTTTTTCGACCGCACCTTGGTCCGCGTCGCGGGCAATTGTCAAATCCCCTCGCTTCTTGCCGTTGACCTGCACCGGATAGGTCACCTCATTGTCGACGACCAGCGCCGGATCGAACACCGGCCACGGCCGTTCGGCGACCAGTTCGGTGCCGCCTAGCGTCTCCCAGCATTCCTCGGCCAGATGCGGCATGACAGGCGCGATCAGGTGCACCAGGATTTCCACCGCCTCGCGGCAGGCGCCCCGCAGTGCCGGATCGGCCTTGCCTTCCGCCACTTCGTTGAGCGGCGCGGTCAGCGCATTGGCCAACTCGTAGATGCGGGCGATGGCGCGGTTGAAGCCGAGCTTCTCGATATCCTCGCCGACCGCCTTCAGGATCTTGTGCGCGGCCTTGGAGACCGCGCCCGCCTCGCCATCGCTGGCCGCCGCGGGCTTCACGCCGGCCAGCGTTTCGGCGGCGGTCGAGACCAGGCGCCAGATGCGCTGCATGAAACGGTGCGCGCCGGCCGCGCCGTCATCGGTCCACTCGACATCGCGCTCGGGCGGCGAATCCGACAGCATGAACCAGCGCGCCGTGTCGGCGCCGTAGCCGTCGGTGATGTCCTCCGGGCTGACCGTGTTCTTCTTCGACTTCGACATCTTCTCCAGCGGGCCGATCGTGACGGCCTCGCCGGTGGCGATCTCGAAGGCACGGCGTTCGCCGTCGACGCCTTCCAGCCGCACCTCGGTCGGCGCCAGCCAGCGGCCGCTCGATGCGGAGCCGGCGCGATAGGTCTCGTGCACCACCATGCCTTGCGTGAACAGGCCCTTGAACGGCTCGGCCAGGTCGACATGGCCGGTCTCGCGCATGGCGCGGGTGAAGAAGCGCGAATAGAGCAGGTGCAGGATCGCATGCTCGATGCCGCCAATATACTGGTCGACCGGCAGCCACTCATTGGCTGCCTTCGGGTCGGTCGGCTCATGCGCGTGGGGGGCGGTGAAGCGGGCGAAATACCACGACGAATCGACGAACGTATCCATCGTGTCGGTCTCGCGGCGCGCATCCCCACCGCATTGCGGGCATTTCACGTGCCGCCATGTCGGATGGCGGTCGAGCGGATTGCCCGGACGGTCGAAATCGACATCGTCCGGCAGCTTGACCGGCAGGTCGGCCTTCGGCACCGGCACCACGCCGCAATCCTCGCAATGGATCATCGGGATCGGGCAGCCCCAGTAGCGCTGGCGCGAAATGCCCCAGTCGCGCAGGCGGAAATTCACCTTGCGCTCGGCCATCGGCCGGTTGCCGATCGTCTTCTGCTCCAGCAGCTTCGCCACCTCGTCGAAAGCCTGGCTCGGCTTCATGCCGTCGAGGAAGCGCGAATTGATCATCGCACCGTCGTCGCCATAGGCCACGTCGATGATCTGGAAGGTCGCCTGATTCTCACCTTCCGGCATCACCACCGGCACCACCGGCAGGCCGTATTTGTTGGCGAAGTCGAGGTCGCGCTGGTCGTGCGCCGGACAGCCGAAAATGGCGCCGGTCCCGTACTCCATCAGCACGAAATTGGCGACGTAAACCGGCAGCGTCCAGCTGTCGTCGAATGGATGGACGACGCGGATGCCGGTATCGAAACCCTTCTTCTCGGCCGTCTCCAGAGCCGCCACCGAGGTGCCCATGTGGCGGACTTCCTCGATGAACTTGGCCAGCGCCGGATTGTTCTCGGCAGCCTTTCTGGCCAGCGGATGATCAGCGGCGATCGCCATGAACGAAGCGCCGAAGATGGTGTCGGGCCGCGTCGTATAGACTTCCAGCTCATGCTCGCCGGCAACGTCCGAGGCCAACGGCCAGCGCACCAGCAGGCCTTCCGACCGGCCGATCCAGTTCTGCTGCATCAGCTTCACTTTTTCCGGCCACTCGCTCAGGCCATCGAGCGAGTCCAGCAGGTCCTGCGCGTAATCGGTGATCTTGAAGAACCACTGCGTCAGCTCGCGCTGCTCGACCAGCGCGCCCGAGCGCCAGCCGCGCCCGTCGATGACCTGCTCGTTGGCGAGCACGGTCATGTCCTCCGGGTCCCAGTTGACCTTGGAGGATTTGCGCGTCACCAGCCCCTTCTCGACAAAGTCGAGGAACAGCATCTGCTGGCGGTGATAGTAATCGACGTCGCAGGTGGCGAATTCGCGCGCCCAGTCCAGCGACAGGCCCATGACCTTGAGCTGCTCGCGCATGGTGGCGATGTTCTGGTAGGTCCATTCCTTGGGATGGACCTTGTTCTGCATGGCCGCGTTCTCGGCCGGCATGCCGAAAGCGTCCCAGCCCATCGGATGCAGCACGTTGAAGCCCTTGGCCCGCTTGTAGCGCGCCACCACGTCGCCCATCGTATAGTTGCGCGTGTGGCCGATATGGATGCGCCCCGACGGATAGGGGAACATCTCCAGCACGTAGTATTTGGGCTTCGGGTCGTCATTATGCGCTTCGAAAAGCTTCTTGTCCGCCCAGGCCTTCTGCCATTTGGGTTCTGACGCGCGCGGATTGTATCGTTCGGTTGCCATGGGACGTTTTTCACTTAAAAGCAGACGGACTGCGGGCAAGGGCCCGGCAGTTCATTGGATATGGTCCGGGTGTTCACCATGGTTTGGCAAACCCGTCAACCATATGGGCATCGCGGCGGCCAAAAACGCGGGTCAAAACAGCGGGATTTGCATATGAGTGACACGGTTCAGCAGTTTTTCGCGGTCAGGGCGAAGATCGCCGCCGCCGGCCGGGAGGCGGGCCGTGAAGCCGGCGTGGTGACGCTGGTGGCCGTTTCCAAGACCTTCGAAGCCGCCGACATCCAGCCCGTGATCGAGGCCGGGCAACGCGTCTTCGGCGAGAACCGCGTGCAGGAAGCGCAGGGCAAATGGCCTGCCCTGAAACAAGCTTTCCCGGATATCGAACTGCACCTGATCGGCCCGCTGCAATCGAACAAGGCGAAAGAGGCGGTCGCCCTGTTCGACGTCATCGAGACGGTCGACCGCGAGAAGATCGCCGCGGAGCTCGCCAGGGAGATGGCCCGGCAGGGCCGCACACTGAAACTCTATGTCCAGGTCAACACCGGCTCAGAACCGCAGAAGGCCGGCATCGAGCCGCGCGAGGCGGTTGCCTTCGTCGGGCGCTGCCGGGACGTGCACGGCCTCGCCATCGAAGGGCTGATGTGCATCCCGCCGGCCGACGAAAACCCCGGACCGCATTTCGCCCTGCTGGAAAAGCTCGCGCGGGAGGCAGGGGTCGAGAAGCTGTCGATGGGCATGTCGGGCGACTACGAGACCGCGATCGCCTTCGGCGCCACCAGCGTGCGTGTCGGTTCGGCGATCTTCGGCAGCCGCTGATCCCGTCTCGGGCATCCTCATTGAGATTTGCAGGCACTTGGCTTATATCTAGCCAAGCTAGCTAGGATCATCTCATGAACTGGCATTTGCAGGACGCAAAGAACAACTTTTCCAAAGTGGTCCAGCGAGCGCGAACCGAGGGACCGCAAACGGTGACGTTGCGCGGCGAGCGTGCCGCGGTCGTGCTCTCCGCCGAAGACTATGACCGTCTGGCTGGAAAGAAAAAATCGCTCGCCGAGTATCTTTTGACCGGCCCTGGCTGGGACGACAAATTTGCCGAAGAGGTAACCCGTCGCCCGGATACGATGACCCGGGACGTCGAACTCTGATGTACCTGCTCGACACGAACGTCGTTTCGGACGTTCAGAGGCGGTTGCCGAAGCCGACCGCCTGGCTGGCCTCCGTCGATCCAGCCTCCGTCAGCCTCAGCGTCATCACGCTCGGCGAGATCGAGCGGGGAATTGCCAAGCAACGTAGGATAGAACTCGAACGGGCTGCGTGGCTCGATGTCTGGCTAAGGGAATTGCGACGAGACAACGCCGATCGCATTCTTGCGGTTACCGAAGACGTTGCGCTCGTCTGGGGTCGCATTACTGCCGGTCCGACACGCAGCAGCGCCGATTCGCTTATTGCCGCTACAGCGTTGGTCCACGATCTTGTCCTTGTCACGCGCAACGTTGCGGACTTCGAAGATTTTGGCCTGACCGTCCTCAACCCCTGGGGAAGCTGACAGCTTGCCGGAGATTTGGGCTCACTTGCCAACCGTCGGCACTTGAAACGAAACGCTCCGTTCCTATTTGCTTTGCGTCATCAGATTTATCCTGGAGCCTTCACCATGCGTTACAACCAGCTTGGAAATACCGGGCTATTCGTCTCCGAACTCTGCCTCGGCACCATGACCTTCGGCGCCGCCGGCCAGAACGCCCAATGGGGCCTCATCGCCAGCCTCGACCAGAAAGGCGTCAACGAGATCGTCGGCCGCTCGATCGCCGCCGGGGTCAATTTCTTCGATACCGCGGACGTCTACTCCTTTGGGGAGTCCGAAAAACTGCTCGGCCAGTCGCTGAGGGATCTGGGCGTTGCCAGGTCCAATGTCGTCATCGCCACCAAGGTCCATGGCGCGATGGGCGAAGGCCCGAACCAGCGCGGCTCGTCGCGCGGCCATATCATGGATTCGGTCGATGCGAGCCTGGAGCGCCTGCAGCTCGACCATATCGACCTCTACCAGCTGCACGGCACCGACATGGTGACGCCGATCGACGAGACGATGCGGGCGCTGGACGATCTCGTCGCCAGCGGCAAGGTGCGCTATGTCGGGGTCTCCAACTGGGCCGCATGGCGCATCGCCAAGGCGCTCGGCATCGCCGACCGCAAGGGCTTTGCCCGTTTCGAAACCGTCCAATCCTACTATTCGATCGCCGGCCGCGATCTCGAACGCGAGATCGTGCCGCTGCTCAACGAGGAGAAGTTGGGGCTCATGGTCTGGTCGCCGCTGGCGGGCGGCCTGCTGTCGGGCAAATACGGCCCCGGCGCGCCCGGCAATGGCGAAGGCCGCCGTGCCTCCTTCAACTTCCCGCCGGTCAACGAGGATCGCGCCTGGGCGGCCGTCGCGGTGATGCGCGAGATCGCAGGGAAGCATGACGTCAGCGTCGCCACGGTGGCGCTCGGCTACGTCCTGGCCAAGCCTTTCGTGATGAGCGTCATCATCGGCGCCAGCCGCATGGACCAGCTCGAACAGAACCTGGCTGCGACCGGCGTGAAACTCGACGCCGACGATCTGGCCAAGCTCGACGAGGTCAGCGCGCTGCCCGCCGAATATCCCGGCTGGATGCTCGAGCGCCAGGCGGCCGGCCGGCGGCCGGCGCCGTTCGTGCCGAAGGGCTGAACGGCTCCAGGCGATTTTCCTGACAGCCGCGTGCCTTCCGGCGCGCGGCTTTTTCGCGCGCTCTCAAGCCGCACGGCCGCCTTGTAACGGGCGCGGTTTCGCGACTACCATCGTGACGCTGCAACAGCATGCGCGATGTCAGGGGCGACGATGGCGCCATCCGCCGAGGAATTTCGAAGCAGGATCATGACGATCATGGCTGACCGCCAGGCCGCGGCTTCAGCCAGCCCTTACGATTGGAAAGTCTGCGTTGGCGCCGTCAGTGCCGCCCAGGGCGAATTTGAAAAGATCGCCGTCGCCGGTACGGCGCACGAATACGCGACCGCCGTGATTGCCTGCCTGGAGCGGCTGCGAGACACCTATTACGATCCGGACGGAGAATATACGTCAGGGCGATCGGATATCGGCACCGTCGTTGAAAAGATCAGGGAGGCCTTGAAGTCTGTCAGCCAATGATGGTGGCACTCACCGGCGACGAGCCGGCTCAGCCTCAAAGCGGATTGGCTGATGTATCGCAATCCGCGATCGCTTTTCCGGCAAGGCCCCGATCGTACCAGCGGATCCTCTGGTCCGAGGTCCCGTACCTTTTTCCCGCCGGATTTTCGGAAGTATTGGCGGCCTGATCGTCTCCCAGCGATCGCAGCAGGTTCCTCGCTTGCGCCAGATCGCTCTCGTCGAGCAGGTGCCGGTCCCGGACATAGCCGCTCCACAGCCCGGCAAGACAATCGGCCTGGAGTTCGATCTGTTCCGATCGGATGATGGCGGCCTGCTGGTCGCCGTCAGCGACAGGCTGATGCGGAACGCCAGAGATGGCCTGCACGTGATGCGCGACCTCCCGGGCGACAATCAACGCCTTGGCGAAGTCTCCGGTCAAGCCGATCTCTCGAAGTTCGGGAAACGCCGGATCGAGATAAATCCTGTGGTCTGCCGCGCAATATGCCGTCCCTGAAACGGAACCGCAGGCGGTGGCGATCAAGCCGGTGAACAGCACCAGCTTCGGCTCTTCATAAGTCGATCCGCCAGCCTTGAAGGTGGCGTTCCAGAAGTCCTCCGTTTCCGCCAGAACCACCGAGAGGAACTGCTTCACGTCGTCAGTGCCGGCGTTTGCGGAAGCCATGGGCGCTGGCGAAACCTCGGCAGCCTTCGAGATCGCCGGGGCATCTAGCCATGTCGCGATGGCCAGCAGGGATGCCATGACCAGGGACAAGCGGATCAATTCACGCCTCCTGACTTGCCAACGCTCCCAGTGCCCAGGCGCGAGCCGCGCCCGCGACCACCGGACGGAATTCCATATCCTGCCCCTGTCGGCTTGTCGAACAGACCTTCGGCCAGGCGGCGCGTTAGCCGCCGGTCAGGGCTCGTGGGTCTGGTCTGTCGCCTCTGGAACGTGACTTTTCGAGAATCCGGCTTCCTCAAAGCCGCACGGTCTCGGCCAGGAAATCGAGAAAGGCACGCACCCGGGCCGGCAGATGCTTGCCCTGGCCGACATAGACGGCATGTGTCGGTTCGAGATCGCCGGGATTGAACGCTTCCAGCAACGGCACCAGTCGGCCGGCGGCAATGTCAGCCTCGACATGCCAATGCGCCAGCCTGGCAAGGCCGGCTCCCGCAATCGCTGTCCGCCGCATCGCCTCGCCGTCGGTCAGCGTCAGGTTGCCGACAATGGGGACGATGATCTGCGCGCCGGCCGCGTCGACGAAAGGCCAGCCGTCTATATGCCGCGCGAAGCCGAAAGCCAGCATGTTGTGGCCTGCAAGCTCGGCCAGCGTGCGCGGCGTGCCCCGCGCCGCGAGATAGGAGGGCGCACCGATCACCACCATCCGGCTTTCGCCAAGCTTGCGCGCCACCAGTCGTGATTCGCGCAGCGGCCCGGCGCGTATGGCGACGTCGGCGCGCTCCTCCAGGAGGTCGATCACATTGTCGGTCAGGACGGCCTCGATGGAGATTTCGGGGTAGCGCTCCAGGAACCGCGGCAGCAGCGGCATCAGCCGGTGCTGGCCGAACGGCACATAGCTGTTGACCCTCAGCCTGCCTCTGGGTGCTGCCCCTGCCGCCGCCTCGCGCTCCGCCGCGTCGAGGTCGGCAAGGATGCGCACGCCGCTGTCATGGAAAGCCGCGCCCTCCGGCGTCAGTTGCAGCTTGCGCGTCGAGCGGTTGAGCAGCCTTGCGCCAAGCCGCATCTCCAGCCGGGCGATCAGCTTGCTGACCGCCGATGGCGTCATCCTGAGCCGCCGCGCCGCGGCCGAGAAACTGCCCGCCTCGACAACGCGCAGGAACACTTCGATTTCGCCGGAGCGGTTGATCTCGGGTCGCGCCATTCGTGAATCTATTTCACAGAAAATGTGCCCAACGCAAGTCTGGTTCACAGGTCCGGAGATGACGATCTTCCGGCCTGTGCATGATCCCGAAAACTGGGAACCGGTTTTCGGAAGAGATCATGCTCCAACAAAGCCCGGGGCGCGGGACTGGAGCGTCCATTCACCAACAATCGGACCACCGCCATGCCTCTCGCTCTCTATGCTCTTGCCGCCGGCGCATTCGGCATCGGCGTCACCGAATTCGTCATCATGGGTCTTCTCATCGATGTCAGCAAAGATCTCGGCGTATCGATCTCGGCTGCCGGCCAGCTCATTTCGGGCTATGCGTTGGGCGTCGTCATCGGCGCGCCGCTGCTGACCATCGCCACCGGCAACTGGCCGCGCAAGACCGTGCTTCTGGCGCTGATGGCCATCTTCACGCTTGGCAATCTCGCCTGTGCGATCGCGCCTGATTACTGGACGCTGATGGGCGCCCGCGTCATCACCGCCTTCGCCCACGGCACTTTCTTTGGTGTCGGCTCGGTGGTCGCCACCGGCCTGGTCGCACCCAACAAGAAGGCCTCGGCGATCGCGCTGATGTTCACCGGGTTGACCATCGCCAACATCCTCGGCGTGCCCTTCGGCACCTGGCTCGGCCAGGCCTTCGGCTGGCGTGCCACCTTCTGGGCCGTAACGCTGGTCGGCCTGGCGGCCTTCGCGGTGATCCTGGCTCTGGTGCCGCGCAGCAGGGAAGCGCCGGAGAAGAGCGACCTGCGTGCCGATCTTGCCGTGCTTCGCCGCACGCCGGTGCTGCTTGGCCTTGCCACCACCGTGCTCGGCTATGCCGGCGTTTTCGCCGTCTTCACCTACATCGCCCCGCTGCTGACCGAGATCACCGGCTTCAAGGAAGCCGCCGTGTCGCCGATCCTGCTCGTCTTCGGCGGCGGCCTCATCGCCGGAAATCTGCTCGGCGGCAAGGTCGCCGATCGCTGGCTGGTACCGGCGGTGCTGGGCAGCCTCGTGGTGCTGGCCGTGGTGCTGGCGACCATGAGCTTCGCCATCCACAGCCAGGTCATGGCGGTGATCTATGTCGGCCTCCTCGGTGCCGCCGCCTTCGCCACCGTGGCGCCGCTGCAGATGTGGGTGCTGGAGAAGGCGCAAGGGGCGGGTCAGAGCCTCGCCTCCTCCTTCAACATCGCCGCCTTCAACCTCGGCAATGCCGCCGGTGCCTGGCTTGGCGGCGCGGTGATTGCCCATGGCCTTGGGCTGGGCTCGCTGACCTGGATCGCCGCCCTGTTGCCGGTCGCGGCACTCGGCATCGCTGCCCTCGGGCTGCGTCTTGATCGCACACCGGCGCTCGCCGCGCTGGCCTGCGTCCGTTCATAAACCCCGCATATCAGCCTTCGACATCAAGGAGCATGAAATGGACTATCGACGTTTGGGCGCATCGGGCCTGAAAGTGCCCGCACTCTCCTTCGGCGCCGGAACCTTCGGCGGTTCCGGGCCGCTGTTCGGCGCCTGGGGCAACAGCGACGCCAGGGAAGCGCGCCGGCTGGTCGACATCTGCCTGGAGGCGGGCGTCAACCTCTTCGACACGGCGGACGTCTATTCGAACGGTGCGTCGGAAGAAGTGCTTGGCGACGCCATCAAGGGACGCCGCGACGCCGTGCTGATCTCGACCAAGACGTCACTGCCGATGGGCGACGGGCCGGCTGACTACGGCTCGTCGCGCTCACGCCTGATCAAGTCCGTCGACGCCGCCTTGAAGCGCCTCGGCACCGACTACATCGACCTGTTGCAGCTGCACGCCTTCGATGCCGGCACGCCGGTCGAGGAGGTGCTGTCGACGCTCGACGATCTCGTGCGCGCCGGCAAGCTGCGCTATGTCGGCGTCTCCAATTTCTCCGGCTGGCAGGTTATGAAGTCGCTGGCCGAAGCCGACAAGCACGGCTATCCCCGCTACGCCGCGCACCAGGTCTATTATTCTCTTCTCGGCCGCGACTATGAATGGGAGTTGATGCCGCTCGGCCTCGACCAGGGCGTCGGCGCCCTTGTGTGGAGCCCGCTCGGCTGGGGCCGCCTGACCGGCAAGATCCGCCGCGGCCAGCCTCTGCCGGAAAAGAGCCGGCTGCACGAAACGGCAAGCTTCGGACCACCGGTCGAGGACGAGCATCTCTATCGGGTGATGGATGCACTCGATGCGGTGGCAAAGGAAACCGGCAGGACCGTGCCGCAGATCGCCATCAACTGGCTGTTGCGGCGCCCGACCGTTTCCTCCGTCATCATCGGCGCCCGCAACGAGGAGCAACTGCGCCAGAACCTCGGCGCGATCGGTTGGTCGCTGACGCCGGAGCAGATGAAAAAGCTGGATGCGGCAAGCGAGGTGACGGCGCCCTACCCGTATTTTCCTTATCGCCGCCAGGAAGGGTTCGCTCGGCTCAATCCGCCGGCGGTTTGAGGGGGGGCGTTGAAGCTGCCAATCTCCCCCCTTGGGGGGGAGATGTCCGGCAGGACAGAGAGGGGTGTGAAGGAACGCAACGTCGACTAGAACTTCTAGCCACGAACGGTTTCGTGGACAGTAAAATCGCCGAGACGCTGGCGGAACAGCACCCCTCTCTGCCCTGCCGGGCATCTCCCCCGCAAGGGGGGAGATCAGCTCTCCCACCACCCCTAATGCACCAAAAACTCCCCATCCACCTTGCGCCACTCATTCGGCGCGATCAGCTTCTGGTGGGTGTAGCAGACCGAATGCAGCGGCCCGTCGAGCTTGGCCTTCCAGAACTCGATGAACTTGATCAGCACCGGAAATCGCGGAGCGATGTCATAGTCCTGCCAGATGAAGCTCTGCAGCAGGTGCGGGTGGTCGGGGAAGTGATAAAGAATCTTGGCCGTGGTCAAGCCATAGCCCTTGAGCATCAGGTCCATTTCTGTGTGGTCGCGCATGGCAGTCCCCTTGGGGTCGTCCTGGTTGATTCTCCTTTCCTCCCAACGCAGGATTGTGCGCGCGGTTACTTAACTGTCTATTGATTTTTGTTGATTCAAAACTGCTTTTCCCTCGCTAAAACATGCATTTAGCAGCGATGCCGAGGGAGTGCTGACAGCCCCTGGCAAAGACGCTGCGGCATCCCGCCGCGCGAATCCAACGTCTAATGTTGCCGTCGTCGCGGAACTGTTAATAATGCGCCCGAATTCGCGGCCGCTTCGCCGCGATCCCGCCGGCGTTCAAGCCGGTTGATTGGTTCGGGAGGAAAGTCAGGAATGTCCGAGGTTCATGTCCACCGCGTCCAACCGGCGTGGAAGAAAAACGCGCTGATCGACAATGACACCTATCTGAAATGGTATGCCGACAGCATCAAGTCGCCGGACAAGTTCTGGGGTAAACACGGCAAGCGCATCGACTGGTTCAAGCCGTTCACCAAGGTCAAGAACACCTCCTTCGACGGCAAGGTCTCGATCAAATGGTTCGAGGACGGCCTGACCAACGTTTCCTACAACTGCATCGACCGCCACCTGAAGAAGCGCGGCAACCAGACCGCCATCATCTGGGAAGGCGACAATCCCTACGACGACAAGAAGGTCACCTATAACGAGCTTTACGAGCATGTCTGCCGGCTCGCCAATGTGATGAAGAAGCACGGCGTCAAGAAGGGCGACCGCGTCACCATCTACATGCCGATGATCCCCGAGGCGGCCTACGCAATGCTGGCCTGCACGCGTATCGGCGCCATCCATTCGATCGTCTTCGGCGGCTTCTCGCCCGACGCGCTGGCCGGCCGCATCGTGGACTGCGAATCGACCTTCGTCATCACCGCCGACGAGGGGCTGCGCGGCGGCAAGCCGATTCCGCTCAAGGAAAACACCGACAAGGCGATAGACATCGCCGCCAAGCATCACGTGATGGTCAAGAACGTCATTGTCGTGCGCCGCACCGGCGGCAAGATCGGCTGGGCTCCCGGCCGCGACGTCTGGTATCACGACGAGGTCGCGACGGTGAAGGCCGAGTGCAAGCCGGAGAAGATGAAGGCGGAAGACCCGCTGTTCATCCTCTACACGTCGGGCTCGACCGGCAAGCCGAAAGGCGTGCTGCACACCACGGCCGGCTACCTCGTCTATGCCTCGATGACGCACCAATATGTCTTCGACTATCATGACGGCGACATCTACTGGTGCACCGCCGATGTCGGCTGGGTCACCGGCCACAGCTACATCGTCTATGGCCCGCTCGCCAACGGCGCCACCACGCTGATGTTCGAGGGCGTGCCGAACTATCCCTCGCAGTCGCGTTTCTGGGAGGTCATCGACAAGCACAAGGTCAATATCTTCTACACCGCGCCGACCGCTTTGCGCGCCCTGATGGGCGCCGGCAACGACCCGGTGAAGAAGACATCGCGCAAATCGCTGCGCGTGCTGGGCTCGGTCGGCGAGCCGATCAATCCGGAAGCCTGGGAATGGTATTTCAACGTCGTCGGCAACGGCAAGGTGCCGATCGTCGACACCTGGTGGCAGACCGAGACCGGCGGCATCCTCATCACGCCGCTGCCGGGCGCCACCGACCTCAAGGCGGGCTCGGCGACGCGGCCCTTCTTCGGCGTCAAGCCGCAGTTGGTCGACGGCGAGGGCAAGGTGCTGGAGGGCGCCGCCGACGGCAATCTGTGCATCACCGATTCCTGGCCCGGCCAGATGCGCACGGTCTACGGCGATCACGACCGCTTCGTGCAGACCTATTTCTCGACCTACAAGGGCAAGTACTTCACCGGTGACGGCTGCCGCCGCGACGCCGACGGCTACTACTGGATCACCGGCCGCGTCGACGACGTCATCAATGTCTCCGGCCACCGCATGGGCACGGCGGAAGTCGAATCGGCGCTGGTCAGCCACGAGAAGGTCTCGGAAGCCGCCGTCGTCGGCTACCCCCACGACATCAAGGGCCAGGGCATCTACAGCTATGTCACGCTGATGAAGGGCGTGGAGCCGACCGAGGACCTGCGCAAGGAGCTCATCGCGCACGTCCGCAAGGAGATCGGCGCCATCGCCTCGCCCGACAAGATCCAGTTCGCGCCGGGGCTACCCAAGACCCGGTCGGGCAAGATCATGCGCCGCATCCTGCGCAAGATCGCCGAGGATGATTTCGGTGCGCTCGGCGACACCTCGACGCTGGCCGATCCCGCCGTCGTCGACGACCTCGTCGCCAACCGGCAGAACAAGAAGGGCTGATGACCGGCGAGGCCGCACTTGGCACCGTCAGCCAGCTCTGGCGCTACCCGGCGAGTTCGCTCGCCGGCGAGCGCCAGGACGCGATGTCGGTCGCTCAGGCCGGGATCGAGGGCGACCGCATGTTCGGCCTCGTCGATGCCTCGGACAACGAGATTGCGCGGCCCGACCGCGAGGCGAAGTGGCACAAGGTGCCGCGCATCCGAACCCGGCTCACCAATGACCGTGGCCTGGAGATCGCCGTCCCCGGCGGCGGCTGGCTGAGCGCACCCAGCGCCGAATGCGATCGCGCCGTGTCCGCCTATCTCGGCTTTCCGGCCTCGCTCCGGCCGTTCGGCCGGGAAAATGCGCCGGCGGCCTATGCCGGTCCGATGACGCAAGCGCGCTACAACAAGGCGCCGATCCACCTCCTGACCACGGCATCGCTGACGCGGCTGAAGGCATTGCATCCCGACGGCGCCGCCGATCCGCGCCGCTTCCGCCCCAACATCGTCGTCGACATGGCTGATGTCGAAGGCTCGTTTCCCGAAACCGAATGGATCGGCCGCAAGCTCGCCATAGGCGACCTGCACCTGACCATCTCCGAGCCGTGCCGGCGCTGCGGCTTCACCATCATCGCGCAGGACGGTTTCGACCACGACCCCGGCATCCTGCGCAACCTGGTCCGCCACAACGCGCACAATCTCGGCGTCTACTGCACGGTCGACCAGCCGGCGCGCGTCGAGATCGGCGCGGCGATGCGGTTCGTCTGACGGCATTCCCCGCCCTGTAATACGCGTGACAGAAAACCGCGTCATACAGCCCCTCGGCGCGATCCGTCCTGCTGCCCGACACCTTGAAATCCCATCGATCGGAGTGCTGATGACTTCCCTGCCCGTTCTTGGCGCCGCCATGACCCTCAACGATCTCGAAATCCATCGTGACTGGCTTTTCGAAAAACAGCGCGACCTGGAACTGCAGAGCTTTGCGGAGGCTGACGTCCTCAACGGTGATTGGGCGCCGCTTGCCGCCCGCGCCAACAAGCTTCTCGACGGACATGAAGGCCGGCTCGGCATTCACGGGCCTTTCTGGGGCTTCACCATTGCCTCGCAGGATCCCGACATCCGCGCTGTCGTCAGCAAGCGTCTGGTCCAGGGCATCGAGGTCTGCGCCGCCATCGGCGCGACGCATATGGTCGTCCACAGCCCCTACACGACCTGGTCCTACAACAACCTCGACAACAATCCCGGTGAGCGGGAGAAGATCATCGAATACTGCCATCTGACATTGCGCGATGCCGTCGGGCAGGCCGAGAACATCGGCTGCACCATGGTTCTGGAAAACATCGAGGACAAGGACCCGCACATCCGCGTGGCGCTGGCCGACAGCTTCAACTCCCCTGCCGTCGCCGTCTCGATCGACACTGGCCATGCCTATTATGCGCATGGCTCGACCGGTGCTCCGCCGGTCGATTACTACGTGCATGCCGCCGGCAACCGGCTGCGCCACGTCCACCTCCAGGATGCCGACGGCTATGCCGACCGGCATTGGAGCCTCGGCGAAGGGACCATCCAGTGGCGCTCGGTCTTCGCAGCGCTGGCGAAGCTCGACAGCAATCCGCGCCTGATCATCGAGATCAAGGACAAGTCGAAAATACCGGCCTCGGCCGCCTACATCGCCTCGCTCGGCCTGGCTGAGTAGCGGGCGGACAACTCGCTCGCCATAGCCGCGCCTTCGCTTCGCCGCCCCTCGTCAGTGTCAATCGGGCCACCAGATTGCCACATCAATCGGATGAGTGAGGTCGATCAGAAGGAGGCGAAGCCATGCGTCGATTGAATCTTGCCCTGGCGCTGGCGATCTTCTGGCCCGCGCCCCTGGCTGTCGCAGGCGAAACTGCCGCCGACCCCGGCAAGCAGGCATCGCCCAACGGGCTTCCGGCCAACGCAGTCGCGGACTATCAGCTTGGCGGCGCCTACGAACCGCCGGCAGGGGTAAACGTCGTTGTACGCGACAGCAGCGCCGCGCCGGCTTCGGGGCTCTACAGCATCTGCTATGTGAACGGCTTCCAGACTCAGCCGGCGACGCAATGGCCTGCGGATCTGCTTGTTGCGGATCGAGCGGGACAGCCTCTCGCCGACCCCGATTGGCCGGACGAATACCTGCTGAACATATCCTCGCAAAAGCTTCGGCAGCGAATCCTGGGGCGTCTCACTGAAACCATCTCCAGATGTGCGCGGGCCGGCTTCAACGCCGCCGAGTTCGACAATCTCGATTCGTACACGAGATCGAAAGGTGCCTTGAAGAAAGCGGACGCGCTGGCCCTCGCCCTGTTGCTGGTGCGCACGGCGCACGAAAGCGGGCTCGCTGCTGGACAAAAGAACACGCCGCAGCTGACTGAAAAAGATCGGCAGGGGATCGGCTTCGACTTCGCGATCGCCGAGGAGTGTCACCGATACGACGAGTGCAAGGCCTACACCCGTTTCTATGGCAACAAGGTCATCGACATCGAGTACACCGACAATCTCCGGGGCTCGTTCTCGGATGTGTGTGCGGATCCTACGATCCCGCGCAACACGATATTGCGCGACCGCAAACTCTCGCCGGCGACGCACCGGCAATATCATTTCGAGCATTGTTGATGCTCCGGCAGCGCGCACATCTTTGCCAGCCTGAATGCATCGACAGGGCGGGGCGCTACCGGTACAAATCAGCCCGCGTCGGCGGCAGGCCGCTCGGACCGCGTGCCCGCCTGGTGGCGACAGTCTGGAATATCTGCGCCGAGCCCCGATCGAAGGTGATCGAGCAGCCGGTGAGATAAAGCAGCCAGAGCCGCGCACGCGGTTCGCCGACCTCGGCGATCGCCTCGGTGAAGCGGGCATGCAGGCGTTCGGCCCATAGCCTGCAGGTGCACGCATAATGTTCGCGCAGATTCTCGACATCGGCGACGAGAAAGCCATGGGCCTCGAGATTGCCCAATGTCATGCCGATCGTGTCGACCTCGCCGCCGGGAAAGATGTATTTGATCAGCGCCTTGTACTCCGCGCCCTTGCGCAGGGTCTTCCTCGTGCCGCCCTTGCCGCGCCGCGTGATGGCGTGATGCAGGTAGATGCCGCCGGGCTTCAGCAGGCGGTGCACGGTCGAAAAGTAGGTGGCGTGATTGGCGATGCCGACCGCCTCGAACATGCCGATCGACGAGATCTTGTCGTAGCTGCCGTCGAGCTCGGTGTAGGATTTGATGTCGATGGTGATCCTGTCCTCCAGCCCCTCGGCGCGTATGCGTTCGCGCGCCAGTCGGGTCTGTTCTTCCGAAAGCGAGACACCGTGACCGATGGCGCCGTAATGCTTGGCGGCATGGATCAGCATGGCGCCCCAGCCGCAACCTATGTCGAGCAGCCGGTCGCCCGGCCTCAGCCTCAGCTTGCGGCAGATGTGGTCGAGCTTGTCCTTCTGCGCTTCGTCGATGCCTTTGGCGAAATCGGTGAAGTAGGCGCAGGTGTAGACCATGCGCTCGTCGAGGAAGAGCCGGTAGAATTCATTCGAAATGTCGTAGTGGTGCTCGATCGCCTTCTTGTTCGAACCGCTGACGAAGGGGTTTTGCCCTGTGAGATCGGCCCGTTTCGTCATTTGCCGTCGGGAGAAGAGCACCGCGGGCAGGTCGCGCAGGATCGCCAGCTTCGGTAGCGACTTGAGACGCAGCTTGCCTTTCGACGGCAGTGCGTAGAGGTCGAATATCGACCCGCCTTCGACGTCGATGGTCTTGGCGATCCACATTTCCACCAGGGTCGAGAAATTCGGCCGGCGGGCCAGTTGCCAGACGATGTCCTGGTCGTTGATGGCCAGCACCGGGCCGGCGGACGGACCGATACGCTCGCCGGTCCACAGCCGGACGGCAAAACCCGGCTTCAGCGCTTCGACGACGGTCCGAACGATGCGTGCCGCCTTGTCGGCTGCATCCATGCCCACTCCTCACGACCGATGATCCCGGCCATGATCTTGGCGGTTTGATCGCCTCGCCGCAACCCCTGCGTCGGCTGGCTCGGCGCACGTACGAGTGTTTCACTCCCGACACACTTGAACGGCTTCAGCACGCCTCAGCGGGCGTCGTTGAAAGGAGCACTTGCCAAAGCGCGGGAAACACCCCACCTTGGGGTCGTGTTCAACGAACTGAAAGGAGGTGATCCGATGTCGAGTGATTTCGTTTTCCAGAACGTGGCCTCAGCGGATTGCCCTTTCGGGAAGCAGACTTCCCGTTAAGGCGCGAGAAGCGCGGCGAGTAGCCCGAAGGGGTTGCCGCCAGGAGCCGCGCCATGGACGGAAACACGGAAGGCCGCCGGCTTCGAAAGAAGCGGCGGCCTTTTCCTTTTTGGGCCGGGCCTTACTTCGTCAATGCCAGGGTTTCGATGTTGCGGGCGATCGTCTGGAAAGCGGTATCCAGCTCGATGCCGTCGGCTGCCTGGTAGAAGTGCTTGACCGAACCCCTATCAGGGCTGGCACAGCTTTGCAGCGTCGTGACGGCATTCGCCTCGTCGAGCTTGAAGCCGATCGTGAAGATTTCTATGCCTTTGTCGCGCATGGCGGCGCAGAGCTTTGTCGCAGCTGTACGGGTCGCTTCCTTACCGGCATCGTTGTAGACCCCGTCAACGCCGCTGGCGTCGAAATAGGACAGATTGAATTCACCATCCGTCATAAGGATTGCGTACTTGCCAACTTTCTTCGGATCGGCCACGGCTGGCCGTTGTGAAGCATTGAGAACGCCGCCCCAACTCTCCGAAAGCATGTACCAAGTCCACTGGACGCCGATATGGCCGGCCGTGCCACCCGAAGCGACAAGGTCCTTGATGACGTTCTTGAGCGTGGCGGCGTTGGCCGTCAAAGGCACCAGTTCGGCAACCGGGCAAGCCGCGGTTCGCGTGTTTGTTGCAAAGCCCGACAACAGAAAGTCGCGGTTGACCATGCTGGAACCTGGACCCGCGTCCGAATACTGATCGGCGCCCTTGCGTTCGGTGGCGCAATTGTCCGGGCGTGGCGATGCCGAGGCAGGCTGGGCGCTTGCATTGCCCGGCGCCTGCTTGCGCTGGTTGGCGTTGGTTTCGACATAGACGCTGCTGGCTGCAAGCTGTCCGGCATTGACCGAATTGGCGTAGGGCACGATGGACACGCGCACCCTTGGCTTGGCGGGATCCTGATTGCCCAGGAAACTGTCCACGGCATTGGCCGCGGCGGTCTTCAGGTCCTTGATCTTCTGACCGGCCATCGATCCGGTCACATCGAGCATCATCGCCACTTCGATGGTCTTGTCCGAATAGAGGGATGTCGTCGACGCGGTGACCCGCCTGGTGTCGCTCGTGCCGAAAATCGGGAAGAACAAGGCGACATCGACATGGGCGTCCACCTGTACCGTCTTGGCGACCTTGTCGACGATCAGCCGGTCAAGGGTAACCTGGCCCGGCTGCAGAATTCCTGCGCTGTCATTGGCGTCGAGGAAAGCTTTCACCGACCTGTTGGCATCGGCTTCCTTGATGGCGCCGGTCGTGATGTCGCGCGCCGTCGAGGTCACCGCCGCGTCGACCACACCTTGCAGGCTCGATCTGGCGTTGTAGAGCTGCGAGATGTTGACCGAGAAGCCGGCGGCTAGCGCCAAGACCGAGGCAGCAAGGCCGAACAGGATTGCGAAATTTCCACCGCGATGTACGGCGAAAGCGCCGACCGCGTGAACAAGACCCCCGTAATTCCGCATCCAACAGCCTCCGCATGCCTCGGCCTCGTCGCCGCGAAGAGGGCAATGCAGGATTCCAGCCGGATGCCGCCTTGGATCGGCGGAAAAGAAACAAGCTATTGTTTTTGCTTTATTTTTCGAACACCAAAAGGTGAATGATCGGTAAATGCCACGACAATGCGATCCCGTCGTTTACGAAGCACTTACCAAGAGACCGCGTCCTGCGGCACAGGATGCGCGACACGTCCCGGGACGGCACATGGCGACCTGTGCCAGAGCGAAGCAGGATCAGCTCGTGTCAGGCATCGATCCGCGTGCCGGACCGGAAGGGCCTTGCCTCCGACAACGGCAGGCTCAGGCCAGCATCCCGGCGCTGGCTGTCCGGTCGATGCCATGATGCGGCGGATTGAACAACCTCCCTTCCTGCTCATAGGTCCAGACCTTGAACAGGCTGAGCCGGTGCGGCCCGAAGCTGTGCAGCAGGGGCACGTCGGTGGCGTCACGGCCGCGCGCAATGACGACACGACCGATCCGGGGCGTATTGTGGCGGGCGTCGAACGTGTACCATTTGCCGCCGAGGAACACCTCCATCCACGCAGAGAAGTCCATCGGCGCCGGGTCGGCCGGCACGCCGATATCGCCCAGATAGCCGTTCACATAGCGCGCCGGAATGTTCATGCAGCGGCAGAGCGTGATCGCCAGGTGGGCGAAATCGCGGCAGACCCCGACCCTTTCCTCATGCGCCTGCGCGGCCGTGCGCGTCGAGCGCGCATAGCCGTAGCCGAAGGACAGCCGGTTGTGGACATAGTCGACGATCGCCTGCACCCGCGCCCAGCCCGGGGGCAGGTGTCCGAACAGCTGCCAGGCGAGGCTGCTGAGATGATCGGTCTCGCAATAGCGGCTGCCCAGGAGATAACCGAGCACATCGTCCGGCAATTCCGCCACCGGCATCTCGCGCGCCAAGGTGTTGACTTCGTCTGTTTCGCCGCTGTCCTCCACGACGGCGTCATAAAGGATGCGAAAGGTGCCGGCTGGCGCGGTGAAGCGGCGGCAGGCATTGCCGTGCAGGTCCTCATAGAGTTTGGTCGGCACCGAAGGCGAGGTCAGGACACGCGTCTGCCGCTTGATGTCGGCCTTTCTGTCCTTGTGGATCTCCAGCAGCGAAATGACCGGGGTGGCCTCGGTGCACTCGATGGCGATCTCGTAGCCGAGGCGGATCAGCATGGGCGTCGTCCCTTTGTTCGCATGGTGGGGATGTCCCGGCTCAAACGTCGCAACATGCCGGCGGTTCCCCTCGATGGCCGTAAAAACGCCCTTCGCGCCTTTCCATGTCCGCGGCTGCGCGTTACGGTTGCGGCCTCCCTCGACACGCTCCCCGGATTTCAAGGAAAATTATGTTTGCAGGCAGAAAATTCGCCGCCTTCCTCTTCGACATGGACGGCACCCTCATCAATTCGATCGCCTCGGCGGAGCGGGTGTGGAGCGATTGGGCACGCGGCCACGGCCTCGACGTCGCCGCCTTCCTGCCGACCATCCACGGCGTGCGGGCGATCGAGACCATCACCAACCTTGCCCTTCCCGGCGTCGACCCCGCGCATGAGGCCGACCTGCTGCTGAAGGCCGAGGCCGCCGATCTGGACGGCATCGTGCCGATCCCCGGCGCCGTGGCGTTTCTCAATGCGCTGCCGCCTGAGCGCTGGGCGATCGTAACCTCGGCGCCACGCTCGCTGGCGCTCGCGCGCATGAAGGTCGCCGGCATTCCCGTGCCCACGGTTCTCGTCGCGGCGGAAGACGTATCACGGGGCAAGCCGGCGCCCGACTGTTTTCAGCTTGGGGCGAAACGTCTCGGCTTCGAAGCGCGCGACTGCCTGGTGTTCGAGGATGCTCCGGCCGGCATCGCGGCGGCAGAGGCGGCGGAAGCTTCGGTCATGGTCATCAATGCCACGCACCCGCATCCGGTGCCGACGCATCATGCCGCGATATCGGACTACGGCGCGGTCGGCATCACCGTCGACGATCGCGGCTGGCTGGCGATCGAGCCGCAACGCGACGCCGCCTGATCAGCACCGGCTTCACCTGAATATCGACCACCTAAAAGTCGCTGGTAAGGCCCTTGACCTCCCAGTCGCCGTAGCGGCCGGGTTCCCTGCCGCCGCGGCCGCCGATTTCCTTCGGCAGGGCCGCTTCTTTCTCGCGATATTCGCCGCGCCTCGCCTCGGCTTCGGCCAGGGCGCGGCGCGCGGCGGGGCTCAATTCCCTTGGCGGCGTGTCGTTCGCAGTGCCGGTGGGCGTTTTACTGGTTTCGTCGTTCATGCGATATCTCGGGCGGATTGAAACGGCAGCAAGCCTTTCCCATCATATAGCGATGAGCTTGAGGGATCGACCCCTTTCACCACGAACGGACAGGAGCAGACGATGAACACCATCCGCACCGCCATGCTTCTTGCCGCGATGACCGCGCTGTTCATGGGCGTCGGCTTCCTGATCGGCGGCACGGGCGGCATGATGATCGCCTTGCTGGTCGCCGCCGGCACCAACCTGTTCAGCTACTGGAATGCCGACAAGATGGTGCTGTCGATGAACCGCGCCGTCGAGGTCGACGAGAAAAACGCGCCTGAATTCCACGCCATCGTCCAGGCGCTGGCCAAGCAGGCCGGCCTGCCCATGCCCAGGACCTATCTGATCGACAATCCGCAGCCCAATGCCTTCGCCACCGGCCGCAACCCGCAGAATGCGGCGGTTGCCGCCTCCACCGGCCTGCTTGAGCGGCTGACCCATGAGGAGGTCGCGGCCGTCATGGCGCATGAGCTCGCGCACGTCCAGCACCGCGACACGCTGACCATGACCATCGTCGCCACCTTTGCCGGCGCCATCTCGATGCTCGGCAATTTCGCCTTCTTTCTTGGCGGCAACCGCAACAACAACAGCCCTTTCGGCTTTGTCGGCGTGTTGGCGGCAATGATCGTGGCGCCCTTCGCCGCCATGATCGTGCAGATGGCGGTCAGCCGCACCCGCGAATACGAGGCCGACCGGCGTGGCGCCGAAATCTGTGGGCACCCGCTGTGGCTGGCCTCCGCCCTTGACAAGATCGCTCGCGGGGCAGAACGCATTCCCAACCCCGATGCGGAGCGCAATCCGGCGATGGCGCATCTCTTCATCATCAATCCCCTGCATGGCGAGCGCATGGATAGTCTGTTCTCCACCCACCCCAGCACCGAGAACCGCATCGCCGCGCTACAGGCGATGGCGCGCCAGATGGGCGGCGGCGGTTCGCAGGGCACACAATCCCGGGCGCCGGCACCGACCGAGACAGAAGAGCCGCAATCGGCCGGCCCCTGGGGCAAGCCCGCTGCGCCACAGCAGCCGGTTGAACCCGCCGAGCCCAAATCCAACCCATGGGGCCGCAACCCCACCGGACCCAAGGGCCGGTGGCAGTGAGCGTGACAGGTAGAGCACCCCGGCGAAAAGTCGCCAGCGATCACGAACACAGTGACAGCGGCGAGTTCGTCGCCGGCCTCGCCGCCCGCAAGGCGGCGGCGCGCCTTCTGGCGGCCGTCATCGACGCCAGGACGCCGCTCGACGGTTTAACCGACCACGAGAACGGCCATCCGCAATACAAGGCGCTCGACCTGCGTGACCGTGGCTTGGTGCGCGCCATCCTCGTCACCGCGCTGCGCTTCCGCATGACCATCACGGGGCTGCTGGCGCGGCGGCTGGAAAAGCCGCTCCCGCCCAATGCCACCGCTTTGTCGCACATACTGCATGTGGCCGCCGCACAGATCCTGTTCCTCGACATTCCCGACAGCGCCGCCGTCGACCTGGCGGTGACGCACGCCAAGTCCGATCCGCGCACGCAGCGCTTTTCGGGCCTGGTCAACGGCGTGCTGCGCACGCTGGCGCGTGGCAAGGAAGCAGAACTCCCAGCCGCCCTTGCCGCCACAGACGAGGCGCCAAAGTGGTTTTCGGACCGGCTGAAGGCCGCCTATGGGCCTGACAAAGCCACGCAGATCCTTTCCGCTCATCGCGTCGAGGCGCCGGTCGATTTCTCGGTCAAGGCCGATCCGGAACTCTGGGCGGAAAAGCTCGGCGGTATTGTCCTGCCGACGGGGACGGTGCGGGTCGAGAAGCTTTCGGCTGCCGTCACGGAGCTGCCCGGTTTCGCCGAGGGCGCGTGGTGGGTCCAGGATGCCGCGGCCAGCCTGCCGGCAAGACTTTTCGGCGATGTCGCGGGATTGCGTGTCGCCGATCTCTGTGCGGCGCCTGGCGGCAAGACGGCTCAACTCATCCTGGCCGGCGCCAAGGTCACCGCCGTCGACACGTCGAAGAACCGGCTGGCGCGGCTGACGCAGAATCTCAGCCGTCTCGGCCTTTCGGCCGACATCGTCCAGGCCGACCTGCTCAAATATGAACCCGCCCAGCTGTTCGACGCCGTGCTGCTCGATGGGCCCTGCTCTTCGACCGGCACGGTGCGGCGCCACCCCGACGTGCCATGGACCAAGACAATGGCCGACGTCGAGAAGCTCGCCGACCTGCAGCACCGATTGCTCGCCCGCGCCGTCACCCTGGTCAGGCCCGGCGGCCGTATCGTCTTTTCCAACTGTTCGCTCGACCCGCTGGAGGGCGAGGATCTGCATCGTGCCTTCCTGGCGCAGACAGAAACGGTCGTCGACGATCCCCTGCATCGGGGCGAGATCGCCGGCATCGATCCGTTCCTGACGGCGCAAGGCACACTTCGCACCACGCCCGCCGACCTCGACCTGGGTGCGCCGGAGCGCTCCGGCCTGGACGGCTTCTTCGCAGCGCGCATGCGTCGCGCCGGCTAAGGGTATAACCATCTGGGTTTGCTGACTTTTTTAGGGAGGGTCCGGGTCAAAACCCGGTGAGCCGGAGCCGTGCTCAGGAATTCGCCTTCGCACGACTCGTTCAATCATGTAGACTCGCAGCGGGGTTGAGGACGATCAGGAGGGGTCTTGGCACTGGCTGCCAGCAACACGACGCGTCTATGGACGTTGGTCGCGAGGGAGTTCTGGCGCAAGACACGCCGGCGTTTGCGCGCCGGACCGGTCTATCGCTGGCGCTATTCCGGCCGTACGCCCGAACGCGTCCTGATCGCGCCGCCGGACCTCAGGCTCGCCGACCCCCAGATCGCGCTCGAAATCTACTATGGCCGCTACCCCCTGTCGGGGCACCTTGTCGAAACTGGCGGCAAATCGCCCTTCCAGATCAGTGTTCCCAACCATGGCTGGCTGAAGACGCTGCATGGCTTCCGCTGGCTGCGCCACATGCGCGCCGCTGGTACCGAGCTCGCCGCCGCCAATGCGCGCGCTCTGGTGTCCGACTGGATCACCATGCATGGCAGCCATATATCGGGCGTCGCCTGGGAGCCCGGCACGACGGCCAAGCGCATCATCGCCTGGCTGCAGCATTCATCGGTGGTGCTGCAGGGCGCCGAGTTCCCCTTCTACCGCGCCTTCCTGAAATCGCTGGCAATCCAGATACGGTACCTCAGGTCGATGGCGCGCGAAATGCCCGACGGCAAGGACCGGCTGCGGGCGCGGGTGGCGCTCGCCTTCGCGGCCCTTTCCCTGCCGGCGCCCGCCTCGGCCCTGCGCGGCGCCACACGCAACCTCGCCGAGGAACTCAACCGGCAGATCCTCGCCGACGGCGGCCATATCTCACGCAATCCGATGACGGTTCTGGAAATCCTGGCCGACCTTCTGCCGCTACGGCAGACCTACGCCAACCAGGCGGAGACGCCGCCGCAGGCGCTGATCGGCGCTATCGACCGCATGCTGCCGGCTCTGCGCTTCTTCCGCCACCAGGATGGCAGCCTCGCCCGCTTCAACGGCATGGGCGCCACCATCCACGACCGCATCGCCACCATCCTGCGCCATGACGACACCGCCGGGGCGCCGCTCCTGCACGCGCCGCATTCCGGTTATGAGCGCCTCTCGATGGGCGGCACCACCGTCATTGCCGATACCGGCCTGCCGCCACCCGTCGACGTGTCGAACGCGGCTCATGCCGGCTGCCTTGCCTTCGAACTGTCGTCGGGCCGCCAGCACTATATCGTCAATGCCGGCATCGACACCTATGGCGCGGCCGAGTTCCGGCCGCTGGCCCGCGCCACGGCCGCCCACTCGACCGCCACCATCAACGACACCTCGTCGGCACGCTTCACCCATTCGCTGCGGGTCAACGACCAGCTCGGATCGCCTTTGATCGGCGGCCCGCAGCACGTGCAATGCAAGCGGATCGACCAGAAAGGCGTTCACGGCTTCATCGCCCGCCATGACGGCTACCTCCAGCGCTTCGGCTTCCTGCATGAGCGCGAGCTGAAACTCTCCTCGAACGGCAATGTGCTGACGGGCCGGGACAGGTTCCAGCGGCCCGGCAACGGAGCCATCCGCAACAATGGCCGCGACTTCATCACCGTGCGCTTCCACATCCACCCCGACATCAATCTCCTGCAGGACGAACATGACCGGCTCGTGCTGGCCGCCGACCAGGCCGACACCTGGGTGTTCACGTCGGAAGAAGTGGTGCCCGAGGTCGAGGAATCGATCTATTTTGCCGGCCTTGGAGGCCCGCGCCGCAGCCGTCAGATCGTGCTTGCCTTCAAGGCATCCGATGTCAACGAGGTCCACTGGCAACTGACGCGCACCGCGATCGCTGGTTATCCCGAACACAACTGACAGACAGACTGCAATCCCGACCGGCCGGGATCATCCCGTTCGCGCCGAGAAGGCCTGCTCGGCAAGCCCCAGCGTATAGGTTGCGACAGCGGGCGGCCACGATCGGACAAGTCCCCGGAAACACTGCTCGCGATCCGCGAACAAGGCCCGCGCCGCCTCCTCGAAACCGGGAAAATCGCCGGCGACCGCCGACATGAAGCGGTATGCGGCCTCACGCGCCATCCGCATCCGGTCCTCATCTGTGGCCGAGCGCCGGGCCTCATCCACCAGCCGCCGCAGCGCCTGCGAAGCACCGCCTGGTTGCGACGCAAGCCATTCCCACTGCCTCGGCAGAAGTGTCACCTCGCGCGCGACAACACCGAGCCTCGGCCTGCCGCGCCCTCGTGTTTTCGAGCCGGGATCGCCGTCTGGCAGTCCGCCATCACTTTCTTTCCGATCCACCGATACGGCAAGCCGAGCCGAGATATCGGCAGCCGAGCCGCGCAAATCCAGATCGACCACCGCGCCGGTCGCGTCATCGAACACCAGCATCGGTTCCGTGCCGGCGGCCGCGGATTTCATCGCGAGCGCGACATCGACCAGCGTCCCGCGTGCCAGGATGCGATCGCCGGCAAAAGCCGTATAGCGCCCGGCGCTCAGCATCGTCATCGGCAAGCTCGCATGGGACTTCTCTTAGCTATACCTCGTCACAGCGTCAATATTACCCGGGTAAAATTGACAGGGCCCAATTCTTGATCTATTGGCGGCCCCGACGAAAGGCTTGCAGGATGATCGACCGCAAAGAGGCAATCGCCGCCTACAGGAAACGTGAAGTGATCCCGGGCATCTACGCGCTCCATTGCAGGGCCACGGGACAGAGGTGGGTCGGCTACTCACCGGACATGAGCACCGTGCAGAACCGGTTGTGGTTCACGCTGAGATTGGGGAGCCATCCCTCGAAGGATTTGCAGGCCGCCTGGAATGACAGCGGCGCGGATGCGCTTCTGTTCGAGACAGTCGAGCGGTTCGATGCCGACAAGGCGCCCGCGGGAGCCGCGCTCCAGGCATGCCTGGCGCGATGGCGCGGCGCGTTGAACGCCCTGCCCGCGTAGATCAGGATGACGTTTCGCTGAATCTCGGCTCGTCGTTGGACGATCTTTCCGAGAATCGGCTCTGTCTTTCGGGGTCATGCTCCAAGGCCTGGTTTGATTTCCAGGCCTCATGTGCTACGGCGCGGGCATCCACCCACACCAGTCGTGAAAGGCCGCGCCCATGGCCATCGCCGCCAAGAATATTCCCGCACCGGATCTCGTGCCCGTGCGCCGCGCCTTGCTTTCGGTCTTCGACAAGACCGGACTGATCGATTTCGCCAGGGCACTGGCTTCGGCAGGTGTCGAGCTGGTCTCGACCGGCGGCACTGCGAAAGCCATAGCCGAAGCGGGAATGGCCGTGCGCGATGTCTCCGAGCTCACGGACTTCCCCGAAATCATGGACGGCCGTGTCAAGACGCTGCACCCTTCCGTGCATGGCGCGCTGCTTGGGGTGCGCGACGATCCGGAGCATGCGGCCGCGATGCGCAAATACGGCATCGAGCCGATCGACCTGCTCGTCTGCAATCTCTACCCGTTCGAGGAGGTCCGCCGCTCCGGCGCCGACTATGCCGCGATCGTGGAAAACATAGACATTGGCGGCCCGGCCATGATCCGTGCCTCTGCCAAGAACCACGGCTATGTCGCCGTTGTCACCGACCCCGGCGACTATGCGTCCGTGCTCAACGCGCTGGAGATGAACATCGGCTCACTGTCGCTGGACTTCCGCAAGAAGCTGGCGGCCAAGGCCTTCGCCCGCACCGCCAGCTATGACGCGGCGATCTCCGGGTGGTTCGCCGAGGCGCTGGAGATCGAGCATCCGACCTGGGGCGCCTTCGGCGGCAGGCTGGCCGAGGTGATGCGATATGGCGAGAACCCGCACCAGAGCGCCGGCTTCTACGTCAACGGCGACAAGCGGCCGGGTGTCGCCACCGCGCGCCAACTGCAGGGCAAGCAGCTGTCCTACAACAACATCAACGACACCGACGCCGCCTTCGAACTGGCCGGCGAGTTCGATCCAGCGCGTTCGGCGGCCGTCGCAATCATCAAGCACGCCAATCCATGCGGCGTCGCCGAGGCTGCCTCATTGAAGGCCGCCTACGCCAAGGCGCTGGCCTGCGACCCGGTCTCGGCCTTTGGCGGCATCGTCGCCGTCAATCGCACCCTCGACGCCGAAGCGGCCGAGGAGATCGTGAAAACCTTCACCGAGGTGATCATCGCGCCCGATGCCACCGACGAGGCCGCGGCGATCGTTGCGGCGAAGAAGAATCTGCGTCTGCTGGTCACTGGCGGCCTGCCGGACCCGCGCGCGGCCGGCACCACCGTCAAATCCGTTTCCGGCGGGCTACTGGTCCAGGGCCGCGACAATGCCGTGGTCGACGACCTCGAACTCAAGGTCGTGACCAGGCGCGCGCCGACACCGGCTGAGATGGCCGACCTGAAATTCGCCTTCCGTGTCGCCAAGCACGTCAAGTCGAACGCCATCGTCTATGTCAGGGACGGCGCCACCGTCGGCATCGGCGCCGGCCAGATGAGCCGGGTCGATTCCTCTCGAATCGCCGCCCGCAAGGCGCTCGATGCGGCCGAAGCGGCGGGCATGGCCGAACCGCTCACCAAAGGATCGGTCGTCGCCTCGGACGCTTTCTTCCCCTTCGCCGACGGCCTGCTGTCCGCCATCGAAGCCGGCGCCACCGCCGTCATCCAGCCCGGCGGCTCGATGCGCGACGACGACGTGATCGCGGCCGCCGATGCGCACGGCATCGCCATGGTGTTCACGGGCGTCAGGCATTTCCGGCACTGAGGGTTTCTTCCTTCTCCCCTTGTGGGAGAAGGTGGATCGGCGCGGAGCGCCGAGACGGATGAGGGGTGCTCCAGCGGAGTGAGGCGTAGGTGTTCCCTGGAGCACCCCTCATCCGTCGCCTGCGGCGACACCTTCTCCCACAAGGGGAGAAGGGAAAAGGTCGCGCTCACTCCGCCGGCCGATCCGCCGGATAGGGCGTGCGCGCCAGGATCGCCATGCCGATGCCCAGGAACAGGATGATGGCCGCCATGCCGAGCCGCGCCGAGCCGCTGAGCGCGGTGATGGTCGCCACCAGGAACGGCGCCAGGAAGCTGGTCGCGCGTCCGGCCAGCGCGTAAATGCCGAAGTAACGGCCCGATTCCGCCGCCGTGACGCTGCGCGCCATATAGGACCGCGACGACGCCTGCACCGGCCCGAAGGCCAGGCCGATGAGCAGGCCGTAGAGAATGTAGGCCTTCTCGGCCGCCGTGCCGAACAGGCCGCCCGAATCAGTTGTCGAGAGCTGGATGAGGCCGAGCAGCGTGAAGCCCGGCCCGGTCGAGATGATGCCGATGGTGGCGACCGACAGCATGACCAGCGCGATCATCACCACCGCCTTGGAGCCGAGTGCGGTGTCGAGGCGCGCCGCGATCCAGCAGCCGAAGATCGCCACGACATTGAGGATGATACCGAACATGCCGATCTCGGTGATCGACCAGTGGAACATTGCCGCCGCGAAGGTGCCGCCCAGCGCCAGCAGCGCATTGACGCCGTCCTGGTAGATCATGCGGGCAACGAGGAAGCGGAAAATGCCGCCGCGCTTGCGCACCTCAGCCAGCGTCGATTTCAGTTCCGACAGGCCCTCACGCACCGCCGGGCCGATCGGGATGCCCTTGATGGCGTCCGGGGTGAAGAAGAACATCGGCAGGATGAACAGGAAATACCAGCCAGCGGCCAGCGGCCCCGTGGCGCGCGCGTCCTCGCCGAGCTTCGGATCCAGCCCGAACAGCGGATCGATGCCGATGATCGTCTTGCCCGTCTCCGGAGATCCGGCCAGGCAGGTGACGACGAAGATCAGCGCGATCATGCCGCCGAGATAGCCGAGGCCCCAGGCCATGTTGGAGATGCGGCCGATCTCGCTCTTCGGCACCAGCCGCGGCATCATGGAATCGTTGAACACGGTGGAGAATTCCGCCGCCACCGAGGCCAGCGAGAACAGGGCAACGATGAAGAACAGGTTCGAGCCGGGCGCGGCGAGCCAGAGGAAGGCAAGGCTGATGATCTTGATCGCGGCGAAGAAGGCGATCCACGGCTTGCGCGGCCCGGTCTGGTCGGCGATCGAACCGAGGATCGGCGACAGCACCGCGATGACCAGCCCGGCCGCGGCGATGCCGTAACCCCAGACAGCCTGGCCGGTGTTGGGATCGCTTGCCATGCGCGAGACGAAATAGGGGCCGAAGATGAAGGTGGTGACGACCGTGAAGAACGGCTGCGCCGCCCAGTCGAAGAACATCCAGCCCCAGATGCCGCGTCCGGACGCCCGCTGCACTGTCTCTACCGCCATGCTGATTCCCCCGGCATCCGCTCCGCCCGCGTCGGGCGCCATGTCTGCATGTTTTTCATGACCGTGCAAACGACAAGCGTGCAGCTGCCGTTCATTGCTCCTGAGTTCCTCGCCCCGCGCCCGTCTAGGCTATGCACACGTCTTGTGTGACCGGCGGGACTTATCAGGGCGAGGTCTGATTTCCGCGTGGTTCCCCCAATCCGTCGCTGCTTCGCAGCGCCACCTTTCCCCCCTCCGGAGGGAAAGGAAGGGAGCCTCGCTGGACGTGCGCTGGCGGCAAAAAGGCCTGGCGCCTTTCCTCTCCCCCGTCGATCGGGGGGTCCGGAGGGCGGGCGAGACCCGTGGCTCGCCCCGGCAGTGCCTCGGCGAAGCCGAGACCGAGTGGGGGCCGACCTCCGTGGCACCAAGACAATGCTTCCGCCACCGCGCCATGCACGCTATCGAACCCTCACATCCCCGTCAGATCGCTCATCAGCCCCGACGCCACCGACAGCCGCGATACCGTGATCTCGCCGCCCTCGGTCAGCGCCTGCAGCCGCTCGCGGATGCGCGCCACCCGCTCGCCGCCGGCTTCCAGCCAGGCCGCCACGGGATCGGCGGCGCCGACATGGCCGGTGAGCGCGGCGACCGCTATGCCGCGCCGCGCCGCGCCGATCGTGTCGGTGGCGCGCGACAGCGCAAGCTGATCGTAATAGTCCGAGGGCGTGATCGAGCGCGCGGCGTCCTCGACGCGCGGGATGCGGAAGGCATCGGAGACGGCGAAGAACGCCCTGGCGGCGGCGACGATATCGGCGCCGGCGGTGCGCGCGGTCAATGCGATGTCGGGGATCAGTTCCGCCACCTCGCTCAGCGCCAGTTGCTCGGCGAGCTTTTCCGGCGCGCCGGCCTTGAACAGGCCGTGCCGCTTCTCCTCGATGCGCTCGCGCGAAAAGGCCGGCAGCAGCGACGCCAGCTTGGGCTCCAGCGCCTTGCGCGCGGCCTGAAGCTCGCCGATACGCTCGCTAAGCGGCGCCGTGCCGGCATCGTTCTTCAGGTACCAGCCGCTGCTCATGTAGATCAGCCGGCTCACCGCCTGGTAGAGATCGAGCTGGACCTGGCCGTCGATCTGGTTGTCGAGCGCGTCGATCTCGCGGTAGAGCGCCGGCAGGGCAAAACCATCGCGCACAACCGCGAAGGTGCGCACGACATCCGCCGCGCTGCGGCCTGTCGATTCCTGCAACCGGTTGACGAAAGACGGTCCGCCGCGATTGACGAGATCGTTGGCCACGACCCGGGCGATGATCTCGCGGCGCAGCCGGTGGCCGTGGATTTCGGTGGCGTATTTCTTGGCCATCCGCTCCGGGAAATAGCCCATCAGGTCGCGGTCGAAATGCGCGTCGTCGGGCACGTCGCTGGCGACGATGTCGGAAAACAGCACGATCTTGGCATAGGCGAGCAGCACGCCGAGCTCGGCCCGGGTCAAGGGTTCGCCGCGCGCCTCGCGCTCGGCAAGCGCCGCCGGCGAAGGCAGCGTCTCGACGGCCCGGTCGAGCAGGCCGCGCGCCTCCAGCGCCGCCATGAAGCGGGCCTGGTGCGCGATGTCGGCCAGGCCGCGCTTGCGCGCGACCGAAAGCGCCAGCGTCTGCTGGTAGTTGTTGGACAGCACCAGTGCGCCGACCTCGTCGGTCATCTCGGCCAGGAGCTTGTTGCGGGCCGGGCGCGTCAGCGATCCCTTGCGCATGGCCGAGGCCAGCGCGATCTTGATGTTGACCTCGACGTCGGAACAGTTGACGCCGCCGGAATTGTCGATGGCATCGGAATTGCAGCGGCCGCCATTCATGCCGAACTCGATGCGCGCCCGTTGCGTGACGCCCAGATTGGCGCCCTCGCCGATAACCTTGGCGCGCACATCGAGCGCGGTGACGCGGATGGCGTCGTTGGCGCGGTCGCCGACCTCGGCATTGGTTTCGCCGGATGCCCTGAGATATGTGCCGATGCCGCCGAACCACAAAAGGTCGACCGACGCCTTGAGGATGGCGGTCATGATCTCGACCGGCGTGGCGGTCGTCTTCGCCAGTCCGATCGCCTCCGCGGCGGCCGCCGGCAAGGTGATCGACTTTTGGCTGCGCGAGACGATGACGCCGCCATCCGAAAGCTTCGACTTGTCATAGTCCTGCCAGCTCGAGCGCGGCAGGGCGAACATGCGCTGCCGTTCGGCCAGCGACGCCGCCATATCCGGATTGGGATCGATGAAGATGTCGCGATGATCGAACGCCGCGATCAGCTTGGTCTGCGGCGACAAGAGCATGCCGTTGCCGAACACGTCGCCCGACATGTCGCCGACACCGACGACGGTGAAGGGCGAGGTCTGGATATCGCGGTTCATCTCGCGGAAATGCCGCTTCACCGCCTCCCAGGCACCCTTGGCGGTGATGCCCATCTTCTTGTGGTCGTAACCGGCCGAGCCGCCGCTGGCAAAGGCGTCGTCGAGCCAGAAATGATGCTTCTCCGAGATGGCGTTGGCGGTATCGGAGAACGTCGCCGTACCCTTGTCGGCGGCGACGACGAAATAGGGATCGTCCTGGTCGCGGCGCACGACGTCGGCCGGCGGGATCACGCCGTCCAGTCCGATATTGTCGGTGATCGACAGCAGGCTGGAAACGAAGTTCTTGTATGCCGAGGTGCCCGCCTCGAAGATCGCGTCACGGCTGCCGCCTGCCGGAAGGCGCTTCGGGAAGAAGCCGCCCTTGGCGCCCACCGGCACGATGACGGCATTCTTGACCTGCTGTGCCTTGACCAGGCCCAGCACCTCGGTGCGGTAATCCTGGGCGCGGTCCGACCAGCGCAGGCCGCCGCGCGCCACCGGGCCAAACCGCAGATGCAGGCCCTCGACCTCGGAACCGTAGACGAAAATCTCGCGCCATGGCCTTGGCGCCGGCAGACCCTCCACCGCCTGCGATTCGAGCTTGATGGCCAGCGACTGGCCTTTCTCCTTCGTATCGGCGACGAAATGATTGGTGCGCACCGAAGCTTCGATCAGGTTGAGATAGCGGCGGATGATGGTGTCGTCATCGATGTTGGGCACATCTTCCAGCGCATCCTTGATCTTGGCCTTCAGGTGCTTTGCCGCCACCGCGCCCTCGCCCAGCGCCGTCGGCCCAAGCCTGGCTATGAACAATTCATGCAGGCCGCGCGCGATCTGCGGATAGCGGTTGAGCGCGGCGGCGATGAAATCCTGGCTTTGCGGAATGCCGACCTGCTGTAGATAGCGGCCATAGGCGCGCAGGATCGTGATCTCGCCCGACCACAGGCCGGCGGTCTGGGCAAGGCCGTTGTAACCGTCATTGTCGACATCGCCGCGCCACACCGACAGGAACGCGTCCTCGAACAGGGCCCCGCCATCGGCAAGGTCGATCGGCTTGCCGTAGCTGTTCTCCAGCTCCATGTCGTGAATGAAAACCAGGCCGGAGGTGTCGTCGCCGACCTCGAAAGTGCGCTCGCTGATGACGCGGAAGCCGATGTTCTCCAGCACCGGCACGCGCCGCGACAACGCGACCGGGCTGCCATGGTGGTAAATCTTCAGCGCCGCCTGGTGCGGCTTCTGCTCGGCATGGCGATAATAGTCGATGGCGATCGGATTTTCGGCATTGATTCTGGCGATGCGCCCGGCATCGACCAGCGCCACCGCGGCGCTGAACGAATCCCGGTAGCTTTCAGGCAGCCGGGCGGCGATGGCTTTCAAGGTCTGGTCCCCGCCATCGGCATCCGCCGCGTCGGACAGGGCATCCTCCCAGGTCCGCACGATGTCGCGGATCGCGGCCTCGATTGTCGCCTGCTCGACCTTCGGCGTCTTGCCGCCGGAGCGGCCGATGATGAAGTGGACGCGGGCCAACCCCCCCTCGGGGAAGGCCGGGTAGTAGGCCGACAGCCGGCCTTCGAACACGGTTTTCAGATAGGTGCCGATCTTCTCGCGCACGACGCTGTCGTAGCGGTCGCGCGGCACGAAGACGAGGATCGAGACGAAGCGGTCGAACTGGTCGGCGCGCACCAGCGCCCGGACACGCGGCCGCTCGACCAGGCCCAGTATGGCCGCCGCGTGCTTGCGCAGGATCGGCACCGGAACCTGGAACAGTTCGTCGCGCGGGTAGCTTTCCAGCACGTTGATCAACGCCTTGCCGGAGTGGTCGTGCCGATCGAAGCCGGACTTGGCGATGATGGTTTCGGCTTTGGACCTGAGATACGGGATCTTCATCACCGAGCGCGTGTAGGCGGTGGAGGTGAACAGCCCGACGATGCGCAGCTCTCCTGCCAGCGTGCCCTTGGCGGTGTAGGTCTTGACGCCGATGTAGTCGAGATAGATGCGGCGGTGCACGGAAGACTTGGCATTGGCCTTGGTGACGATCAGCGGTTCGGGCCCATGCAGGAAGGCGCGGATTTCGGGCGTGGTCGTCACCGCCTCGGTGCCGCGCCTGAGCACCAGCACGTCGGGATCGGACAGGATGCCGAGACCGGGCTTGTCGGCGCGCTCCAGCGTGCCGCTTTCCTCGCCGCCGGTGTACTTGAACTCGCGCATGCCGAGGAAAGTGAAATTGTCGTCGCGCAGCCATTCGAGGAAGGCAATCGCCTCGGCGACGCTCTTCTTGTCCAGCGGCACCGCCGAATAGCGGAATTCCGAGATCGCCTGGTCGAGACGGGCCAGCATCGGCCGCCAGTCGTTGACCGCGGCGTGCACCTGGCCAAGCATCTTGCGCAGCCGCTCGGTCAAGGCATTCGCCTGCTCCGTCGTCAGCCTGGGAATATGCACATGGATGACGCTCAGCCGGTCATGGCTGCCGTCGTCCTTGGCGAAATTGCCGTCGCCGAGGATTTCCTCGACACCACGCTTGCCGTGCCGGACGGTGATGACCGGATGGGTGACGAGCGTCGGCTCGCCGGCGGTCTCCGTGACCTCGCCCAGGATGGAATCGAACAGGAACGGCATGTTGTCGTTGACGACGGTGATGACCGTCACCGGCCGGCCTTCGCGAACGACGCCCGAATCGGCCTCGACGGCGACGACGCATTCGCCCTTCTTGTGCCCGGCCACCGCCTGGCCGGCGAGATCGGCGGCGCGTTCGAGGTCCGCCGCGTCGTAGGTCGCGATGTCTTCCGCCGGCGCGCGGGCAAGCAGGTAATCGGCAAGCCTGGCCGGCCTTTCCTCGGTCTTCGCCGCCGTTGCCTTCTTCTTCGACTTAGCTGCGGATTTCACGCTGGCCATGACGCTTCTTTGCCTCCCGTCGCATGCTTTTGTGACTATGGTAGCAGATGACCGCTGTTTGGCGACAAAGGTTTGACGGCTTGCCGAGAATTATCGGATTTCGGCGGCAAACGACCCCCAAAGAGGAGAAATGACCCATGACCGGCAGGATTTCGGCGCTCGATCTGGCCCCGGGAGAGCTGAGCGAGCCGACAAAGGCCTATTTTGCAAAATGCGAGGAAAAGCTCGGTCTGGTCCCCAATGTGCTCAGGACCTATGCGTTCGACGACAGGAAGCTGCGCGCCTTCACCGACATGTACAACGACCTGATGCTGGGTGAATCCGGCCTGTCGAAGCTGGAGCGCGAGATGATCGCGGTCGCCGTCTCCTCGATCAACCACTGCTATTACTGCCTGACCGCGCATGGCGCGGCGGTGCGCCAGCTCTCAGGCGACCCGGCGCTCGGCGAGATGATGGTGATGAATTTCCGCGCCGCCGATCTTTCAGCCAGGCAGACCGCGATGCTGGAATTCGCCGTCAAGCTGACCGAAGCGCCGGCGAAAATCGTCGAGGCCGACCGTGCGGCCCTGCGCCAGGCAGGCTTCAGCGACCGCGACATCTGGGACATCGCCTCGACGGCAGCCTTCTTCAACATGTCGAACCGCGTGGCCGCGGCGATCGACATGCGGCCGAACGACGAATATCACGCCATGGCAAGATGATGGCTTTCCTCGCCCCGTGATCGGGACGAGGAAAATCAGCGCGCCGCGATGGCGGCCGCCGCGCCGGCCATCGTCGTGGCACTGACGCGGTTGGCGATCTTCATGGCGCGCTTGCTCTTCAACAGCTTGCGCGCCTGCGAGGCGGCAAGCACCCAGGCGAGATCGAT
Source organism: Mesorhizobium comanense (assembly GCF_005503535.1). GTDB lineage: Bacteria > Pseudomonadota > Alphaproteobacteria > Rhizobiales > Rhizobiaceae > Mesorhizobium > Mesorhizobium comanense. Next base: position 187,162 of record NZ_SCNN01000013.1, read on the forward strand.
GGCGATCAGAACCACCGCCATCGTCGCCGTCAATTCGACCCAGCCGACGATGCTGACCGAAGCGAGGTCGATGATGGTCGGCAGCAGCGCCAGGTAGAACATCATGATCTTGGGATTGCCGAGCGTGACGGCCATGCCGGCGAAGAACAGCTTTGCCGGGGAATCCTCGCGCGGCATCTCGCCCTCCTTGGCGTCGACGGGCGCTGTCCACATCTTCCAGGCGAGATAGGCGAGATAGAGAACACCGGCCCATTTCACCGCGACAAAGGCCAGATGGAACGTCTGCGCCACCACGGCAAGGCCGAACACCGCCAGTGAAAGCCAGATGGCTTCGCCGATCCACATGGCGAGCAGGAACGGGAACACGTCGCGAAAACCCTTCGAGATGACGCGCGCCACGAGAGCCGCGATCGAGGGTCCGGGCGACCCGGCTGCGACGAACAGCGCAGCTGCGAAAATGAGGAGCGAGGTGAGGTGCATGGCGAAGATCCCGGTTTTGGACTGGCCGATCTTAACCCAAGAAGGGAAACTTCGGCAAAGTCGGCACGTGCCGCCCCTTGCCCATCCGTCGCCGCATCGCTAGAAGACCCGCCGCGAAACAATTTTCGAGCTTCATTTTGCCTCAGTAACCGCCGGTCTCGCCAACTCCCCTGACCACACCTGCAGGGCCCCGCATCAGCGGTGCCTGCGTATTTTCACGTGTTCCTCAGGCGGCGGTTCGAGACCGGTTTGGCACTGCTGAACCGTTGTCGCGCGCTTGTCGCCGTGACACATGACTTCCGACCATAGCTAGCTCTCGCCACGCCGTGCCCGCATGGGCATCTCGACATTGCCGGCCTGAAGAACTTCCGCACTGGAAGGTTTTTCGGCTTGTCCCAACATCTTGTTATCCGCTGGACGATCGTGCCCGGCACCGCGCCCCGACCTCTCATCAACTGCAACCGCTGCGGCCCGGCGAAAGCCTATCGCAGCAGCGACAAGTTCCGCGTCAACGCCAACGGCAAGCGCATCGACGTCTGGCTGATCTACCGCTGCGTCGACTGTGACAATTCCTGGAATTTCGGCATTTTCGAACGCTGCAACCGCCGTGACATCGAACCGGCGCTGCTGCGGGCGCTGGAGAGCAACGACCCCGCGCTGGCGCGGCGCCATGCCTTCGACATCGTCGCCCTGCGCAACCAGGCGGGACGTGTGGAGGAGTTTCCCGATGTCGCGGTGGACAAGCAGGTGCTCGCCGGCACCAGGGACAGCGCGGCCGCCCTGGAACTGCGGCTTGGGCTGGACATGCCGACATCGCTTCGGCTCGACCGCCTGCTCGCCAACGAACTCGGCATTTCGCGCTCGCGGCTCCAGGCGCTGGAGGAACGGCGCCTGCTGGTGGTCGATCCTGACGGGACCAAGGCCTTGCGCAAGGCGGCCCGCACGGGAACGACGGTCCGCGTCGACCTGGCGAACGAGCCGGATCGGCAAGCCATCATCCGCGCGGCCGGCGGATAAACGAGAGAGGGGCGGAGCACCTGGTGCTCCGCCCCTCTCGGAAAATCGTCGGACGAAAAATTAAGCCGCGCCGACCGCCTTGGCCGACTTTTCGAAGCGCTTGCGCTCGTTCGGGTCGAGATAAAGCTTGCGCAGGCGAATGGTCTTCGGCGTCACCTCGACCAGTTCGTCGTCCTGGATCCAGGCCAGCGCGCGTTCCAGCGTCATGCGGATCGGCGGGGTGAGCTTGACCGCCTCGTCCTTGCCGGCGGCGCGGATGTTGGTCAGCTTCTTGCCCTTCAGCACGTTCACTTCGAGATCGTTGTCGCGCGAATGGATGCCGATGATCATGCCCTGATAGACCTTGACGCCGGGGTCGATGACCATCGGGCCACGGTCTTCCAGATTCCACATGGCGTAGGCGACCGACTCGCCCTGCTCGTTGGAGATCAAGACGCCGTTGGTGCGGCCCGGCAGCTCGCCCTTGTAGGGTTCATAGGCGTGGAACAGCCGGTTCATCACGGCGGTGCCGCGCGTGTCGGTCAAAAGCTCCGACTGGTAGCCGATCAGGCCGCGCGTCGGCGCGTGGAAGACCAGACGCTGGCGGTTGCCGCCGGAGGGGCGCAGCTCGACCATCTCGGCCTTGCGCTCCGACATCTTCTGCACGACGACGCCGGCATGCTCCTCGTCGACGTCGATGACGACTTCCTCGACCGGCTCCAGCAATTCGCCGTTCTCGCCCTTCTGCATGACCACGCGCGGCCGCGACACGGCGATCTCGAAGCCCTCGCGGCGCATCGTCTCGATCAGCACGGCAAGCTGCAATTCGCCGCGGCCCGACACGAAGAAGGAATCCTTCTCCGGCGATTCCTCGATCTTGAGCGCGACATTGCCTTCGGCCTCGCGCAGAAGGCGGTCGCGGATGACGCGGCTGGTCACCTTGTCGCCTTCGGTGCCGGCGAGCGGTGAATCGTTGACCAGGAAGGACATGGTCACGGTCGGCGGATCGATCGGCTGCGCATGCAGCGGCTCGGTCACGCTCGTGTCGCAGAACGTGTCGGCGACGGTGCCCTTGGACAGGCCGGCAATGGCGACGATGTCGCCCGCCTGCGCTTCCTCGATCGGCTGCCGCTCGAGGCCGCGAAAGGCCAGGATCTTGGAGACGCGGCCGGTTTCGATCTGGGTGCCGTCATTGTGCAGCACCTTGACCGCCTGGTTGGCCTTCAGCGTGCCGGACTCGATGCGTCCCGTGATGATGCGGCCGAGGAACGGATTGGCTTCCAGGATGGTACCGATCATGCGGAACGGGCCGGGGTGCACGGTCGGTGCGGGAACATGCTTGACGACGAGATCGAACAGCGGCGCAAGCTGCTGGTCCTTCGGGCCTTCCGGGTTTTCCGATACCCAGCCGTCGCGGCCCGAACCGTAGAGGATCGGGAAATCGAGTTGCTCGTCGGTGGCATCGAGAGCGGCGAACAGGTCAAACACCTCGTTGACCACCTCGACGTGGCGCGCGTCCGGCCGGTCGATCTTGTTGATCACGACGATCGGCTTGAGGCCGACCTTGAGCGCCTTGCCGACGACGAACTTGGTCTGCGGCATCGGGCCTTCGGCGGCGTCGACCAGAACGATGGCCGAATCCACCATCGACAGGATGCGCTCCACCTCGCCGCCGAAATCGGCGTGTCCGGGCGTGTCGACGATGTTGATGCGGGTGCCGTGCCAGTCGACCGAGGTCGCCTTGGCCAGGATGGTGATGCCGCGTTCCTTTTCAAGATCGTTGGAATCCATGGCGCGCTCGGCGACGCGCTGGTTGTCGCGGAAGGAGCCGGACTGCTTCAAAAGCTGGTCGACCAGGGTTGTCTTTCCATGGTCGACGTGCGCGATGATCGCGATATTGCGGAGGTTCATGATTCTGGTCTCGGGAGCGTTGCAGGCGGCAGGCCAAAGGCGCCGCCTCTTTCGGTTGCGCGGCTCATACAGGGTTTTTCGCATTTGCGAAAGAGGAAGCGCGACACCAAATACTCATCAAATCTTAACGGTCTCGGTGTGAAATGATTTTGTTAACCAAGGCGGGAACCTTCCAGGACCCGAGCAGTTCGAACGCCATGACCGACAAACTTAACCGATTCTGGCCGCTCATCGCGTCCGCCGCCTTCGCCGTTCTGCTGGCGGTGAACGCCGCGCAGTCGGCTGCGACCTCGAACGAGGTGCGCCCTGTGCTCCCGGCCGACGCGCCTTCCGCCCAGCAGGTTTTCGTCGATGCCCCGGATGGCGTCGACCCCGTGGTCACCGGCCCCGTCAGCACGGCCTTCAAGCAGAGACAGGCCGCCGCCAACTGCGACACCGCGGTCTGGCCGCACATTCCGATGATCTGCTATCCGGATTAGAATCGCAGCGCAGAGCTAGCGCCGGGGTCGACGCTGCTTATCTCCCTCCTTGAGGGGGGAGATTACAAGGCCCGCCTTACGCCGCCTGCGGTTCCGGGTCGAAGGCTGGGCGGCTGGTGTTGATCAGCAGCGAAATACAGGCCGCCGCGATCGCCGTCATGCCGGCGATCAGGAAGGCGAGCTCGTAGTTGCCCTGCAATTCGCGCATTGTGCCGCCGAAGGCCGCGGCGGTGGCGGCCCCGACCTGGTGACCGGCGACGATCCAGCCGAACACGATCGGGCCGCTGCGGTCGCCGAACGCCTCGTTGGCGAGCCTGAGCGTCGGCGGCACGGTGGCGATCCAGTCGAGGCCGTAGAGCACGGCGAAGATGATCAGGCTGGTCGCCGAAAAGCCGGAATAGGGCAGGTAGATCAGCGACAGGCCTCGCACCGCATAGTAGACGCCGAGCAGTTTGCGCGGATCGAAGCGGTCGGTGAGCCAGCCCGACAGCGTCGTGCCGATCAGGTCGAAAATACCCATCATCGACAACAGGCCGGCGGCCTGCACTTCGCCGATGCCCATGTCGCCGCAGAACGCGATCAGATGCGTGCCGACCAGGCCGTTGGTGGTGAAGCCGCAGACGAAGAAGGTGGCGAACAGGTACCAGAACACCCGCGTGCCGGCGGCGCGGCGCAGCGTGTTGAGCGTATGCGCCAGGAAATTGCCTTGTGAGGCCGGCGATGTCGGCGGCACGTCATCGGGCTCGGCGCCATAACGCACCATGCCGATCGACGCCGGCCGCTCGGGCACCAGAAGCCAGACCAGCGGTATCATTGCCGCCGTGGCAACCGCGACCGCGATGGCAACCGGCTGCCAGCCGCCCGATTGCGCCAAGGCGGCTATCAGCGGCAGGAACACCAGCATGCCCGACGCGCTGGAGGCCGACATCAGCCCCATGACGAGGCCGCGATTGGTCTTGAACCAGCGATTGACGATTGTGGCGCCCAGCACGCTGGCGACGGCGCCCGAGCCGATGCCGGAGAAGACGCCCCAGGTGATGAAGAGATGCCAGGGCTTGGTCATCAGCAGGCTGAGAGCGGTCGAGCCCGACATGATCACCAGCGAGGCAAGCAGCGTGCGGCGCAGCCCTATCCTTTCCATCAGCGCGGCGGCGAACGGACCGGTCAAGCCATAGAGCAGGATGCCGACACCAGCGGCGAGAGAAACGACGTCACGCCGCCAGCCAAAGCTGTTCTCCAGCGGCAGCATCATGACCGAGGGCGCCGAACGAAGCCCGGCCGCGACCAGCAGGCAGAGGAAGATGACGCCGACCACGACGAAAGCGTAGCGCTGGCCAAATGGACGGGATTGAGCTATCATGTTACTGACCGGTACGTTGCAGGTGGCCATTCATACGTACCGATCGGTAACATTGTCAATCGAGTCTCATAATGCCAAGCGACAAAAATATTGAACTTGCCATCAGCGACGATCATGCATCGGCCCCGCCCAAGGCCGCCAAGAAGATCCTCGACGTCGCCTATGACCTGTTCTACCGGCGCGGCATCCGGGCGATCGGCGTCGACGAGATCGTCAAGCGCGCCGGCGTCACCAAGCCGAGCCTTTACCGCAGCTTCCCCTCCAAGGACGAATTGGCCGCCTCCTATCTCAGGCAATACGACCTCGAATTCTGGCAGCGCTTCGACGAGGCCGTGGACGCCCATCCCGGCGACGCGCGCGCCCAGATCCGCGCCTTCCTGACCCGCGTCGGCAAACGCACGCAAATGCCGCAATATCGCGGCTGCGGCATGACCAATGCCGCGGTCGAATATCCCGAGCGCGGCCATCCGGCGCGCGTCGTGGGCGAGGACAACAAGCGCGAACTGCGCCGCCGGCTGCGCGCCATGGCTGCCGCGATGGGGGCGCCCGACGCCGACACGCTTGGCGATGGCCTGCTGCTTTTGATCGAGGGCGCCTATATCAGCGGCCAGTTGTTCGGGCTCGGCGGTCCGGCACAATCGGTGGCGGCGAATGCCGACCTGCTGATCGAAGCAAGCTTGAAGAAATAGCCTCAGACGGTACGCTGCCCCCGGCTCGAACCGGAGGTCTTCGTCATGCGCGCCGTCCTGATCACGCTAGCAGTTCTCGGCCTGTCGCAGGCGGCGCACGGCGCCGACATATCCAGCGCCTACACCGACCTCGATTCGAACAAGGACTGCGTGACCTACGCGCAGGCCGAACAGGGCGATGGCGACTGGGCCGATCTCGCCTGTTCGGGCTATCGCGGCTATCCCGTGCTGATCGCCTATGACGACGCCCGCGAATCGCTGTTCTACGGTTTTCCGCCGGGCGGCGACATGACATCAGCCTGGGAGAGTTTCTCAGGCTTCAACTCGTCGGGCGCCAGGATCGAATGGCGCATCGAAACGACCGGCGACAAGGCCGTGCCCTTCGCGGTCATCCATCGCCGCACGGTCAGCAATCCCGAGGACGAGAGCAAGAAGACCGAAGTGCTGCTCGTCGCCAAGGTCGGCCAGATGGAGACCCGGGAGAGCTGCGCCGTGGGCCTCGTGCTGGCGACCGGCAACCCGTCAGCGAACGATCAGGCGCGCAAGCTTGCCGATGACAAGGCAAAAAGCTTCGCCTGCGGCAAGGACAAGCGCGTGGTGATCGGCAACGTGCCGCCCTTCGGGCGTGTGGATAACTAGGCACTGTGGGTGCGACGCACCCCCCTCTGCCCTGCCGGGCATCTCCCCCTCAAGGGGGGAGATTGGCGACTTCGCTGGCGGCGCTTTTTCTTTCGGCGCTGAAAATTGACGAAGGCCGTCGCGACATCCGATCTCCCCCCTTGAGGGGGAGATGGCCGGCAGGCCAGAGGGAGGTGCCTCGCGCCATCACTTCGAAAGATATCACCGCTTGGCCCGAAGGAAGCGAGGCCGTTTCCGACGCTACTTGCTCTTCTTGGCCCGATCGATCGCGTCGATGATCATCTTCTTGGCATATTTGGAATCGTGCCAGCCTTCGATCTTGACCCACTTGCCGGGCTCCAGATCCTTGTAGTGCTCGAAGAAATGCTGCACCTGGTGCCGGGTGATCTCGGGCAGATGCGTGTATTCGGTGACGTTCTCGTAGCGCAGCGTCAGCTTCGGCGACGGCACGGCGATGACCTTCTCGTCCTGGCCGGCATTGTCTTCCATGATCAGCACACCGATCGGCCGCACGTTGATGACGCAGCCCGGCACCAGAGCGCGCGTGTTGCAGACCAGCACGTCGATCGGATCGCCGTCCCCCGACAGCGTGTGCGGCACGAAGCCGTAATTGCCGGGATAGCGCATCGAGGTGTGCAGGAAGCGGTCGACGAACAGGGTGCCGGCCTCCTTGTCCATCTCGTACTTGATCGGCTCGCCGCCGATCGGCACCTCGATGATGACGTTGACGTCTTCAGGCGGATTCTTTCCGATTGCTATGGCTTCAATGCGCATGGCTTTGTCCCTCTCTCGATCGGGAGGGGAATAGCGGGCGGCGCACAATGGTGCAATGCGGCGAATCGTTTTCGCGCGTGCCAGGGGTGACGCGACGACGATTCGTGCGTTCAATCATCGCCACAAGATGTTTCAGCGCCGTGATTTGGCGCCCGATATGCCTGGCAAACCGGCTTCGACGCCGGCGTGGCGGTCATTCCCAGACGAAAGCGACTTTCTTCAGGGCTCTCTGTTCGAAGATTTCGACGCCTTCCGCGATATCACGGCCGCCGGCGCCAGCATAGAAGGCAAGCGCGTTCTGGTTGTCTTCGAGCGCCCAGACAACCATGCCTTTGAGGCCGTGGTCGGCGAGGCGAGCCCTGGCGGCCGCGAACAACCGCCTGCCGAGTCCGATGCCCTGATATTCGGGGCGCAGGTACAATTCGTAGATCTCGCCCTGCTGCCTGAGTTCGCGCGCCCGGTTCTTGCCGATCGTGGCATAGCCGGCAATGGTGCCGCCGATCTCGATCACCAGCACAGTGGCGGCGCGGCGAATCGCATTCGCCCACCAGTCGGCGCCGCGACGGTTGATCATCGATGTCAGCGTGCGATGCGGGATGATTCCGCTATAGGCACCGCGCCAGGCCTCCAGGTGCACTTCGGCAATGGCCGCAGCATCACGCGGATCGGCTTTGCGGATGTCTATCGTCAGCGTATTCATGATTTGTTAACCATAAACCCGCATCGCCCGATTGCAAGAGTCCGGGCGGCCCGCGTGCCGATTTCTCACAGCCGATCATGAGGCTGCTGACACCGGCTGAAACAAGCCCGGAAACGCGCTCAGCCGAAGCGGATAGGTCACGGATTCGGCGGCCGAGGCTGGTCTAGCCTTCAGATTTCGACGAGATGATCGTCAAGCTCGTTGATATCGCCCGGCGTGGCCGGGAAATGCTCCGAAAGCACCGCCCCCACCTGCCCGATCGCCTTGACGAAACCGTCGGCGAGCTTGTCGTCCCCGGCATGCGCGGTAAGGTCGCGCACCACGCCGTCCCAGACATGCTGGCCGACACGACCGTCTATGCCGCTATCGGCAACCACTTCCGCGTAACGCTCGGCAATCGAGACGAAGACCAGCACGCCGGTGCGCGCGCTGGTGCGGTGGACGTTGCGGGCAAGGAACTGCTTGATCGCGTTGGCGTGCGCCGCCTGATAGCGCAGGCGTCTTGGCACCATATGGATGCGCAGGGCCGGCAACGCCCACAACAGGGCCATCACGCCGGCCAGCGCCAGCAGTTGCGCGATGACGAAATGCGGCACGCGGATGCTCAGCCACCACGCCTCCAGCCCATAGGCGACGGCGAGACTGACGATCAGCATGCCGAGCGTCGCCATCAGGGCGGCGGGGGCAAAATAGCCGTCGCTGGCATGGGCCACGACACAATAGATTTCACCGTCCGTGGTCGCCTCGGCGGCGCGGATCGCGTCGGCGATGCGTTCATGGTCTTCGGGACTGATCGGTCGTGTCGCCATTGTCTCACCAGCTCCCTGAAGATCCACCGCCCCCGGACGAACCGCCGCCGCCCGAGAAACCGCCGCCACCGCTGCTCGACCCGGACGACCAACCACCGCCTGAACTCCCCGACGACCAACCGCCACCCGACGAGCCCGTCGTCCAGCCGCTGCTGCCCGAGGAAGATCCGCCCGGTCCCCGGCCGTAGCGGAACGTCATGCCCAGCCATCTATACACGCCCGGCGACAGCTTTGTGCCGAACATCGGCGGCAGGAAAGCCATCGCCAGTCCGCCGAAGAAGATCGTCGCCCACAGGATCAGGAACACGGCAACGATCGGATCTATGGGAGCGCCGTTGCCGGCGGGGTTGCGCTTGCCGCGCGCCTCCAACTCCTCGGGATTGCCGTTGAGCACCATGATCATGTCGTCGACGGCCTTGGAGATGCCGCCGGAGAAATCACCGGCGCGGAAGGCCGGCACCATGTCGTTCTCGATGATCAGCTTGGTGTGCAGGTCGGTCAGCGTGCCTTCGAGCCCGTAGCCGACCTCGATGCGCATCTTGCGGTCGTTCGGCGCGACCAGCAGGAGCACGCCGTTGTTTTCCTTGGCCTGGCCCAGTTTCCAGAAGCGGAACAGGCGGTTGGCGTAGGGTTCGATCTCCTCGCCATCGAGGCTGGGGATGGTGGCCACGACGATCTGGTCGGACCCCTTGGCCTCGAAATCCGCGAGCTTCTGCGTCAGCGCCGCACGTGTCCCGGCATCGATGATGCCGGCGCTGTCGACGACACGGCCGGTAAGCGTCGGAAGGTCGGCCGCAAGCGCCGCGATCGAAGCAAGCAGCAGAGCCGCCAGCGCGAGCAAGGCGAGCCGCGGTCCCATGGCGAATTGGCCTGAAGTCGAAGGGGCCGCCGCTCTCGCCATGGCTCACCAGCTGCCCGAGGAACCGCCGCCGCCGGACGAACCGCCGCCGCCCGAAAAGCCGCCACCGCCGCCGCCGGAGGACCAGCCGCCGCCGGAACTGCCCGAAGACCAGCCGCTGCCCGATGAGGAGCTCCGGCCGGGCTCGAAGGTCATGCCCAGCCAACGGTAGCGTCCCGGCCCGAGCTTCTGGCCGAAGATCGGCGGCAGGATCGAGGCGGCGATGCTGCCGAAGAAGATGACCGCCCAGACCGTGATGAAAAGCGCGAAGAACAGGTCGTCGGAATTGAACGGCGCCTGCTGGTTGCGCTTGCCGCGCGCCTCCAGCTCCTCGGGATTGCCGTTGAGCACCATGATCATGTCGTCGACGGCCCTGGAGATGCCGCCGGAGAAATCACCGGCGCGGAAGGCCGGCACCATGTCGTTTTCGATGATCAGCTTGGTGTGCAGGTCGGTCAGCGTGCCTTCGAGCCCGTAGCCGACCTCGATGCGCATCTTGCGGTCGTTCGGCGCGACCAGCAGGAGCACGCCGTTGTTTTCCTTGGCCTGGCCCAGTTTCCAGAAGCGGAACAGGCGGTTGGCGTAGGGTTCGATCTCCTCGCCATCGAGGCTGGGGATGGTGGCCACGACGATCTGGTCGGACCCCTTGGCCTCGAAATCCGCGAGCTTCTGCGTCAGCGCCGCACGTGTCCCGGCATCGATGACGCCGGCATTGTCGACGACACGGCCGGTAAGGGTGGGGAGATCGGCGGCGAGTGCGGCGAGAGGGAGGAAGAGGACAAGGAGGAAAAACAGGGCAAGAAAATTAAGGTTGGCGTTCCTTCGCGCCCCCCTCTGGCCTGCCGGCCATCTCCCCCGCAAGGGGGGAGATTGGCAGCGGTGCCGTCGGTCCAAACCTTCAAACGCCGAAAATTGGCGAAAGCCTGAACGAGAGCTGATCTCCCCCCTTGCGGGGGAGATGGCCAGCAGGCCAGAGGAGGGTGTGACGGAACCCAAGGTTGACAAGGACCAGACCCGCTAAACCGATCGCTCAGCCACCCTGCTTCGTGCCGGTGCCGAAATCGACTTTCGGCGGCTGCATCTTGTCTTCGTCGACGGTGAAGTTGGCGAAAGGCTCGTTGCTGCGGAACCAGAACGTTGCCCACAGCACCGACGGGAAGGTCTTCAGCGTCAGATTATAGTCCCGGACCGCCTGGATATAGTCGCGCCGCGCCACGGCGATGCGGTTCTCCGTGCCTTCGAGCTGCGCCTGCAGCGCCAGGAAGTTCTGGTTGGCCTTGAGGTCCGGATAAGCCTCCGACACCGCGATCAGCCGCGACAGCGCGCTGGTCAGCCCCGCCTGGGCATCCTGGAATTTCTTGAGCGCGTCGGGATCCTTGAGCGTTTCCGGCGTCACGGTGATCTGCGTCGCCTTGGCACGCGCCTCGACGACGGCGTCGAGCGTGTCCTTTTCATGCGAGGCATAGCCCTTCACCGTCTCGACCAGATTGGGGATCAGATCGGCGCGGCGCTGATACTGGTTCAGCACCTCGCTCCAGGCCGCCTTGGCGTTTTCTTCCGCCGTGGGGATGGTGTTGTAGCCGCAGCCGGCAAGCAGCGGCAGCACGATCGCCATCATCAGGAAGGCGGGCAGCGTGCGGAATGTCGATGGTCGGGCAAGGCGCTGGGCAAGCATGATGGGTTCCCTCGGCGAAAGTTGCAGGCGAAGCATTAGCACAATCGACGCCCAAGAAAACGGCCTGCCGCCGGCAACGGCCTGTCCGGAGCGCCTCGTGCCTCGCAGGGCCCTGTGATTGGCCGCGAGAACGCGGTAAGGTCCGGGCAAAACGGGACATCATCATGGCGCAACGCCAGGACAGCGACCGGGAATCGCGCCGTATCCTCGAACGCGTCGCGCAGGAGACCGATCCGGCCGGCGCTTCCTTCGTGGCGCGGACGACCAAGGGCATGCGCGACCATGTCGCGGCCACCGACGCCGACCGGTCGGATCCGATCGAGGTCTGGGGGACGCGCATTGGCAGGATACTCGGCCTGCTTCTGGCGCTGGGCTTGATGGTCTGGCTCGTGCTTTTCCTCACCCGGGGCAGTTAGGAATCAGGAACAATGAGCGCCGAAAAACCCGACGCGCCGCGTGCGGTCATCGTCATTTCCAGCCATGTCGCCCGCGGTTCGGTCGGCAACCGCGCCGCCGTCTTCGCCCTGGAGACGCTCGGCTTTCCGGTCTGGGCGGTGCCCACCGTCATCCTGCCCTGGCATCCCGGCCATGGGCGGGCAACGCGTATCGTGCCGCCGCTCGATCAGTTCAAGGCGCTGATGGCCGACCTTGAACGCGCGCCATGGCTGGGCGAGGTCGGCGCCGTCCTTTCGGGCTATCTCGGTGAAGCCGGCCAGGCCGAGGCGGTCGCCTCGCTGGTCGCCGCCGTCAAGGCGAAAACGCCCGATGCCGTCTACATCTGCGACCCGGTGATGGGCGATTCCGGCGGCCTTTATGTGCCCGAGCCGACCGCCGCCGCCATGCGCGACCGGCTGATGCCGATCGCCGACATCGCCACCCCCAACCGCTACGAGCTGGAATGGATGGCCGGCGCGCCGCTCCCCGACCTCAAATCGGTGATCGCGGCCGCCCTTCATGCCGGCCCGCCGACCATGCTGGTCACCTCGGCCCAATCGATGATGACAGGCGGCACCGGCAACCTTCTGCTCGACGGCACCCAGGCGCTGCTCGCCGAGCACCGCCTGATCGACAAGCCGCCGAACGGGCTTGGCGACCTGACGGCGGCCGTCTACCTGGCGCGTATCCTGTCCGGCCAGCCGGCCATCAAGGCGCTGCAGTCGACCACGGCTGCTGTCTATGAAATCCTGGCGCGCACCGCCAAGCGCGGCGGCGACGAGCTGCAGCTCGAAACCGACGCGCAGAGCCTGTCGCACCCGATGGCCATGGTGCAGTTGCGCCACCTCACGCATCCGGGGCGGGACCGCCGGGCGTGATCTCGTCGGAGGTCGTGCCCAAGGTCGTCCTTGTCGGCGCCGATGGCTGCAAGGCCGGCTGGATCGCCGTGCGGCGCGAACCCGGGGCGCGGCCTTCCGTCGATGTCTTCGCCAGCTTCGCCGCCTTGCTCGCGGCAATACCCGGCGACGCGATGGTCGCCGTCGACATGCCGATCGGCCTGCCCGAATTCTCCGGCAAGGGCGGACGCGGTCCGGAAGCGCTTGTGCGGCCGCTGCTTGGGGCACGCCAGTCCAGCGTGTTTTCGATCCCATCCCGCGCGGCGCTCTATGCCGACACCAGCGACTTCACCACTCTCGAGGCCTGGTACGACGCCCATCGCCGGGCGAGCGAAGTGGCCAAGGCTACATCCGATCCGCCCAGGGGCGTTTCCATCCAGGCCTTCGGCATCTTCTCGAAAATCCGCGAGATCGACACGCTGCTGGTCAAACGGCCCGAGCTGCGCGGCCGCGTCTTCGAATCGCATCCGGAAGTCGCCTTCTGCCGGCTGAACGGCGATCAGGCGATGCGGTTGCCGAAGAAGATCAAGGGCGGCATCAATCCCGCCGGCATGGCGGAGCGCAAGGCGCTGCTGTGTGGGCACGGCTATGAGATGAGCTTCCTCGGCCAGCCGCCGCCGCGCGGTGCAGCGGCCGACGATTTCCTCGATGCGGCAGTGATGATGCTCATCGCCGGCCGCATCGCCCGCGCCGAGGCCAGGCCGTTTCCCAACCCGCCGCCGGTTGACGGTTTTGGGATACCGGTCGCCATCTGGGCATGAATGGGATGGATAGCGGTGGTTGACGCAGATTGCAGGATGCGGGAGGGTCACCAATCGAGTTCTGAGGTGATCTTTGATCGATGTAAAAGACCTCATTCCCCGCGACAAGCATGACCTCGATGCCGTCACCGCCATTCAGGAAGCTGGCTATCCTGCTATTGCGCCCATACTCGACGAATTGATGGAATGGACGGCAGACGGCAACTGGCCAGTCGCTCGCCCTCTGGCGCGTTTTCTCTCGACGCTCGGAAAGCCAATCATCCATCCGGTTCTCCGGGTCCTCCGAGGGGACGATCCCACGTTCAAGTATTTCTGCCTTGTGACGATCGTCAGCGCCTTACCCGTCGAAGTGCTGAAGGCCCTGGAGACTGATTTGGAGAGGCTTGCGGTCAATCCAAACCGATTGGACAAGGCGGAAGGTGTGCAAGAGGAGGCTGAGGCGGCATTGCTGCGTCTGCGATCCTGACACTGGATCCGATTGGCCGAATCTCGACCGAGCCATGCACCTTGGATAGCCATTTGTGGTCAGCCCTCACAATTCTGCATTGCTCGTGACGGGGTTTTGCCTTTAGAGCCTTTCTGACCGCAACGAGCTGCCGCCTCCAACCCGGAAAGGCCTTAGCCGCCCATGCCACACCTTCCCGAACACCTCCTTGCCGGCTATCGCAACTTCATGAACGGTCGCTATCTCGCCGAGAGCGGCCGCTACCGCGACCTGGCGCGTGAGGGGCAGTCACCGGAGACGATGATCGTCGCCTGCTGCGATTCGCGCTCGGCCCCCGAGGCGATCTTCGACGCCGGACCGGGCGAACTCTTCGTGGTGCGCAATGTCGCCAATCTGGTACCGCCCTACGAGCCGGACGGCGAATTCCATTCAACCTCGGCGGCGCTCGAATTCGCCGTGCAGAGCCTCAAGGTCAAGAACATCGTGGTGATGGGCCATGGCCGCTGCGGCGGCATCCGCGCCGCGCTCGATACGACATCCGCACCGCTCTCGCCCGGCGACTTCATCGGCAAGTGGATGAGCCTGATCGCGCCGGCGGCCGAAACCGTCTCCTCGAGCACGCTGATGACGGCGACGGAGCGGCAGACGGCGCTGGAGCGCATCTCGATCCGTTACTCCCTCGCCAATCTCAGGACCTTTCCCTGCGTCTCCATCCTGGAAGGCAAGGGACGGCTGTCCCTGCACGGAGCCTGGTTCGACATTTCGACCGGCGAACTCTGGGTGATGAACAAGGATACCGGCGATTTCGAGCGGCCGGTGCTGGAATGAGTGCGACGGCGCGCCATGTGACGAATATCGGGCCGGCCGCCCTTGCGGCGGCAGCGTTGCTGGTGGCGATCGCCGTCGCGCGCGCCGATGATAGCGCCATCATCAGCCGCTGGTATTCGGCTTTGCTGGTCGCCGACCGCACCGAACTGGCCGACCTGCTCGCCGACGACGTCCGCATCAGCCTCGACGACCTCGGCGTCATGCAGAGCAAGCAGGAGTTCATCGCCTCGCTGGACGAATGGAAAGGCGCGGTCCCTGGCGCCGAGATCCGGCATCGCATCGAGAAGAGCGAGGGCGGCGTGACCACGGTCATCGCCTGCTACGACTTCCCCAGCAACGACATGCTGATGCAGGAGACCTTCGCGGTGACCGACAACCGCATCACCGCCAGCTCGCAGGCCGCGATCGCCGAAAACTGCGACGGCTTCTGAGACGGGCCAACTGCCATATTGCGGGCAAACCGGCCACGCCCTACATCGGTGACACCCTCCTTTGACGCCAGCGAAAGACCCTCAATGTCCTCCACGAAAGCCGTCGATCTCGCCACCCATCCTTTGACCGCGTGGCAAGGCCCGCTCGGCCTGCCCGATTTTGCCGGCATCGGCGACGCAGATTTTGCTCCCGCCTTCGATGCCGCGCTCAAGGCGCATGAGGCGGAGATCGAGGCGATATCGGGCAACAAGGACGCGCCGACCATCGAGAACACGCTTGCCGCGCTGGAGCTTGGCGGCGAGGCGCTCGATCATGTCTCGTCGATCTTCTGGTGCCGCGCCGGCGCCCACACGAACGATACGATCCAGGCGCTGGAACGCGACATCGCGCCGAAAATGTCGCGGCATTTCTCGGCGATCTCGATGAATGAGCGGCTGTTTGCCCGGATCGACGATCTCTACCAGCGCCGTGAAAGCCTGAACCTCGACGCCGAGACGCTGCGTGTCCTGGAAAAGACCTGGAAAGGCTTTGTCCGTTCCGGCGCCAGGCTCGACGCGGACGGCAAGAAGCGTCTAGCCGCGATCAGCGAGGAACTCTCCTCGCTTGGAACGACGTTCGGCCAAAACGTGCTGGCCGACGAGCGCGACTGGGCCTTGTTCCTCGACGAGGCGGATCTTGCCGGCCTGCCGGATTTCCTGAAGAGCGCGATGGCAGAGGCCGCCGAAATGCGCGGCCAGAAGGGCCGTTACGCCGTAACCCTGTCGCGCTCGATCTATGAGCCGTTCACGACGTTTTCGGAACGCCGCGACCTGCGCGAGATCGCCTTCCGGGCCTTCACCATGCGCGGTCAGAATGGCGGCGCCACGGACAATACGAGCGTCGTGCGCGATACGCTGAGGCTGCGGGCCGAAAAGGCTGGGCTGCTCGGCTACGCCTCCTTCGCGGCCCTCAAGCTCGACGACACCATGGCCAAGACGCCGAAGGCGGTGCATGCGCTGCTCGACCCGGTCTGGGAAAAGGCGCTGGAGAAGGCGGCCGGCGACCAGAAGGAGCTGGAGCGGTTGGCGGCCGAGGCCGGCAGCAACGAGAAATTCGCCGCCTGGGACTGGCGTTTCTACCAGGAGAAGCTGCGTGCCGAAAAATTCGCTTTCGACGAGGCGGAACTGAAGCCTTATCTGCAGCTCGACCGCGTCATCGAGGCCTGTTTCGACGTCGCCACACGCCTGTTCGGCATCACCTTCGAGGAAAAGAAGGGCATCGCCGCCTGGCATCCGGACGCGCGTGTCTTCGTGGTCAGGAATGCCGACGGCAGCGAGCGCGGCCTGTTCCTGGCCGACTATTTCGCGCGGCCCTCGAAACGGTCCGGCGCCTGGATGAGCGCGCTGAAGTCCGGCTATGGGCTGGGGCATGGCTCGAAGCCGGTCATCTACAACATCATGAACTTCGCCAAGCCGCCGGCGGGCGAGGCGGCGCTGCTTTCGGTCGACGAGGCAAAGACCCTGTTCCACGAATTCGGCCACGCGCTGCACGGCATGCTGACCGACGTCACCTGGCCATCGGTTTCCGGCACCTCGGTCAGCCGCGATTTCGTCGAACTGCCCTCGCAGCTTTACGAACACTGGCTGACGGTGCCCGCGGTGCTGGAAAAGCACGCGCTGCATGTGAAGACCGGCAAGCCGATGCCCAAGGCGCTGCTCGACAAGATGCTGGCGACGCGCACGTTCGGCGCCGGCTTCGCCACGGTCGAATTCACCGCCTCGGCGCTGGTCGACATGGCCTATCACGCCCGCCCGGATGCGCCGCAAGCGCCGCTTCGTTTCGAGGCCGAGACACTCGAGAAGCTCGACATGCCCGACACCATCGCCATGCGCCACCGCACCCCGCATTTCGGCCATGTCTTTTCCGGGGAAGGTTATTCAGCCGGCTACTATTCCTACATGTGGTCGGAAGTGCTCGATGCCGACGCCTTCGCCGCCTTCGAGGAAACCGGCGACCCCTTCAACCCGGCTCTGGCCGAGCGGCTGAGGAAGAACATCTACGCCGCCGGCGGGTCGAAGGACCCGGAGGAACTTTACACGGCATTCCGCGGGAAAATGCCATCGCCTGAGGCGATGATGGTGAAAAGAGGGCTGGTGTAATTAGCCGATCTCCCCCCAAGTGGGGGAGATGGCCGGCAGGCCAGAGGGGGGGCGCTGTCCCGCAGACGTATCCGGGAGAAGATCAGCGATCTTCGTTCGACTTCCTGCCCGCAGAACTGGCAAGGTCGCGATCCTTCGCGCGCCCCTCTGCCCTGCCGGGCATCTCCCCCACGAGGGGGGAGATTGGCAGTTTCCATGGATCCGCCACCCTGGGCCAGATAGCCCGCTTCAACGTCCTGTAATTCGTCACCGCCGGATTGCTCGGATAGGAACTCGGCGCCGCGACATAGATGATTTCGGCGGCGATCGGTTCAAAGCCGGCGTAGAAATGATTGGTCGACTTGACCAGGAGAATGTCCTTCGACATCGGGTCGATGCCGATGTTGGAAAAGATATCCGGCTCGAAGGTCTGGGTGCGGTTGGTGTTGAGGATGACGTCGACTTCCGTGCCTTCGATGCGTACCACCGCCGACGGTCCCAACGTCACCCGGCTCGGCCCGAAACTCTGCCAGCCTTCGTCGACCGCCTTCAGCACGGTAACCCGCGCGTCGATCGGTTCGCCGGCCTGTGGGCCGGCCTTGCCGCCGAAGCGCAGGTCGATGACGGCGCCCTCGCCGGCCGCATGGCAGAACGTCACGGCGATCGGATCCCAGATGGTGGCGACGCCGACGCTGTTGATGCCGTGCGCCAGGAGTTCGCGCAGCACGATGGTGCCGTCGCCCGGCACGCCGCCGCCCGGATTGTCCCAGATGTCGGCGATGACGGCCGGCTTGTCCCGGCGCCTGGCGCGCACCGCCAGCGCCCGGTCGATGCCGGCGGCGGCGGACAGCATCGTCATCGCCGTCTTCTCGCGCAGCCCATAGAGCTCGCGCCCGAGGCTTTCGGCCAAGGCATCGCCCTTGGCCTTGTCACTGTCGGTGACGACGAGGATGCGCGTGCCCATTTCCGGCACATCGGCGGCCATGAAGCCGTGGATAACCGAAACCGACAGCACGCCGTCCTTGCCGTGCAGCGCCTTGATCTTGTCGACGAAGGAACGCATCGGCTCGCGGCTGGTCGGCAGCACCTGGATCATGCGGCAGTCGAAGGTCGAAATGACAGGCCTGATCTCGCCGCGCGCGGCAGCCAGCCCAAGCTCGACGACATGCTCGCCGCGCTCGTAGAAATCGGTGTGCGGGAATTCGAGGAAATAGGCCATGATATCGCAGGCCGCCACCCGCTTCGGCGTCAGATGGCTGTGCGGATCGAACTCGGACGCGATCACCACGTCAGGCCCGACCATTGCCCGCACGCGTTCCAGCAGGTCGCCCTCGCAGTCGTCATAGCCTTGCGCCACCATCGCGCCATGCAGGCCGAGGATGACGGCATCGACCGGCAATGCCGCTTCGAGCTGGCCGAGAATCTCGTCGCGCAGCGCCTCGTAGGTCTGCCTTTGCACGAGCCCGCCCGGCTCCGCCCAGGTGGCGGTGCCCTCGATCACCGTGAGGCCTTCCGCCGCTGCGCGCCGCCGCAACGCCACGATCGGCGAAGAACACAATGTCGGCGTCTCCGGGTGCTTGCCCGGCCCGGCATAGAACGCCATCTCGAACGAGGCCCGGTCTGTCGGCACCGGCGAGAAGGTGTTGGTTTCCGTCGCCAGCGAGGCGGTGAAGATGCGCATGAAAGCTCCGTCGAGAATAGCCGCTACTTGACCGCCCCGAGCGCCAGGCCGCGCACGAGGTAGCGCTGCAGCCAGATGAACAGGATCGCCACCGGCAGCGTCGCCAGCAGCGTGGCGGCCATGACGTGGTGCCACTCGATCGTATAACGGCCGGCGACCAGCGAGAACACCTGGATAGGCAGCGTATAGCTTTCCTGGCTGCGCAGCATGGTGAGCGCCACGACGAACTCGTTCCAGGCGTTGATGAAGGTGAAGATCGCGGTCACCGCGATGGCCGGCAGGCAGAGCGGCAGGAACACCTTGCGCAGCGTCAGCCAGCGGCCGGCGCCTTCCATCCAGGCCGCCTCCTCGAGATCGCGCGGAATGGTGTCGAAATAGCTCTGCAGCATCCAGACGGTGAAGGCGACGTTGAAGGCCATGTAGATGAAGCCCAGCGCCGTCGTCGATTCGACCAGCCCCCAGGCGGCCATCAGGCGAAACAGGCCTAGCACCAGCACGATCGGCGAGATCATCTGCGAGATCAGCAGGAACTGGCGAAAGGCGCCGTAACCGGCGAAGCGGAAGCGCGACATGGCGTAGGCGGCGGGCACGGAGATGAGGATGGCGCCGACCGTGGCGATGACGGACACGTAGAGCGAGTTGGCGAGCGCCCTGCCGAAGCCGGTCGCCACCCACATGTCGGAGAAGTTCGACCACCGGAACTCGCTCGGCCACCATGTCGGCGACAGCACTTCCGGCCGAGGCTTGACCGCGGTCAGGAACATCACCGCGAAGGGAAAGATCGTCACCACGATCAGCGGCGCCAGCAGCAGCCAGGCGATGATCGTCCGTTTGAGCTTGCTCGTCATGCGCGCTGCTCCCGCATGGCCAACCGGACATAGATCATGGTGAAAATCAGCAATATGGCGAACATCACCAGCGACACTGCCGAAGCTTCGCCCAGTTTGCCGATGCGGAAGGCGAGCTTGTAGAGGTGCGTGACCAATATGTCGGTCGAGTTGGCCGGCCCGCCCTGCGTCATCACCCAGATGATCGGGAAGGAGTTGAAGACGTAGATTGTGTTGAGCACGATGGCGATGTTGATGAACGGCTTCAAGAGCGGAAAGGTGATCTCGCGAAACTGCTGCAGTGATGTCGCCCCTTCGAGCGCGGCCGCCTCGTAGAGATCGTCCGGGATCGACGACAGGCCGCCCAGGAAGATGGTGGTGGTAAACGGGACCGTCACCAGAATGCCGATCAGCACCTGCATTGGGAAGGCTGTGCCGGCCTGCGCCAGCCACTGAATGTTGTGGTCGATCAGGCCAAGCCCGATCAGCGCCGAATTCAGCATGCCGCTCTCGCCGTTGAGCGCCCAGCGCCAGACCACGGCGGTCATGGTCAGCGACACCGCCCAAGGCAGCATGATGATGACGCGGGCGAGACCACGGCCGTAGAAATCGGTGTTGAGGATCATCGCCACCGGGATCGACACCAGCAGCGCACCGCCAACCACCAGAACGGTCCACAGCCCGGTGCGCCAGAGCGCCGCCATGAAGTCGGGATCGGCGGCGAGCGCGGCGAAATTGGTGAGGCCTGTGAAATCGCGCAGCTGGCCGAAACGGCTGACGTCATGCGTCGAGATCTGGATCAGGTCCCAGACCGGCCAGAAGATGACCACGGCCGCCAGGAACAGGCTGGGCAGGGTCAGGAGATAGGGCAGAAAACGATTTTGCATCGGCTGGTTTGTACCGCGTTGCGAGGCATCCGTAGCACTGGCTTGCAGGCCAGACTATTCCTGATCTGTTCTTCGTAGGCGCTCAGTCTGAACTCTTTCCAGGCGCCTGTGCCGCCCCTCACCTGCCTGCCCGTCCTCCGCGGCAGTTGCGGAAGGGGGCCTTCCTCTCCCCCGTCGATCGGGGGAGAGGTGTCGAGCAAAGCTCGACGGAGTGGGGGTCGACCCTTGGGCGCAAAGCGAGGTTACGCTTGCGCACAGTGCTGTTCCTATATCCGTTCGCGGTGGTCGCCAGGTGGTTCCCCCACTCCGTCTCGGCTTCGCCGAGCCACCTCTCCCCCCTCCGGAGGGAGAGGAAAGGAGCCTGTAAGATGTGGCGCGCCTCGCCTGAGTCTGGGGCGCGCCACGGGCGCAGGGAGATACGCCCTATTTCTTCAGCACCGCATTGGCCTTGGCCGCCGCGTCCTTCAGGCCGGTCTCGGCGTCGCCGCCGAGATAGATCTTCTGCATGGCGTCGGAGGTGATCTGGGCGATTTCTTCCCAGCCCGGAATGACCGGCGCGAAGCGGGCGTCGGGCAGCAGCGCGGTGAAGGCGGCCAGATCGGCATTGTTGACGTAGTAGTCCATCTTGGCCTCTTCCTTGTTCACCGGCAGGAAGCCTTCACCTTGCGTGAACTTGGCGCGCTGCTCCGTGGTGAACAGGAAGTCCAGCAGCTTCCAGGCGTCGTCCTTGTTCTTGGAATTCTTGAACATGATGATGGAATCGGTGACGCCATAGGTGCCGCGCGCGCCCGTCGGGCCCGCGGGAATGGCGGCCACGCCGTATTTCAGGTTCGGCGCCTCGTCCTTGATCTGGTTGGACAGGAAGGGCGCGGTGATCATCATGCCGACCTTGCCCTGCTTGAACAGGTTCTGCACGTCCTCGCGGTTGTTCGACGTGACGCCCGGCTCCGTCAGCCCCTCGTCGATCATCGACTTGTAGAGCTTGGCGGCTTCAAGCGCGCCCGGCGTGCCAAGGCCCGACGTGCCGTCCTTGTTGAGGATCTCGGTGCCCTGCGACCACATCGCATAGTAATAATAGACGTCGGTTTCGATCTCCTTGCCCTGCAAGCCGAAGCCGAAAGTGCCGGAGCCCAGCGCCTTGATCTTGCGCGCATCGTCCTGGAGCTCGGTCCAGGTTGCCGGCGGCTTGGCGATGCCAGCCTTCTCGAAAATCTCCTTGTTGTAATACATGGCGCGCGCCGAAGCGGCGATGGGCAGGCCATAGGTCTTGCCGTTCATGATCGAGGGCGACAGGAAGGTGTCGATGAAACGGCCCTTGAAATCGGGCGTGATGTAGCTGTCGAGCGGCTCGGCGACGTCCTGCTGGACGAAATCGATCAGCCAGCGCGTGCCGATGATGGAGAGATCCGCATTGGTGCCGGCGGTGATGTCGGTGGTCAGCTTCTGCAACAGAACATCCCACGGCACCACTTCGAACTTGACGGTGATGCCGGGGTTCTTCGCCTCGAACTCCTTCTTCACTTCCTCGAAATAGGGACCGGTCTTGGCGCTGTATTCGGCGACGGTGACGCGCACTTCACCCGCATTTGCCTGTGCCGCGAAGGCCAGTATGCTCATTCCGGCCATCAGGCCGACAGTCCATTTGCCAAGGCTCATCTATCTCTCCCATTTGTTTCGCGCATTTGCGCTCCTTGCGCCGATGGCGGCACAAGATTTATGTGACTTTCCTACATTATCGAGGAAATCTGCGCATGCAAGCAGATTATGATGTTGCTTAATTACATTCCTTTCAGTAGCCTTCCGGCATCAGCCTGACCTGCGGGAGGAGCAAGCGCCGTGGTTGCGAAAGCCGAATTCGAAGGCCGCACTGTAGTTGTCACGGGCGCCGGCGGCGGCCTTGGCTCGGCTATCGTGTCGCTGCTGGCCGGCAGGGGAGCACGCGTCGTCGGTTGCGACCAGTCCGAGGCGGCGCTGGCGAGCCCGCACCTTGCCTCGCGCCATGTCTTCGACCTTCTCGACCGGGCCTCGATCGAGGCGGGCATCGCCGCTGTGCTGGACAGAGATGGTGTGCCCGACATCCTGATCAACAATGCAGGCTGGACCCGCGCCGAGACACTTGCCGCGCTCAACGTTGACACGATCGAGCGCGAACTCGACCTCAACCTGACCGGAGTGATGACGTTTGCCGACCCCATCGCCAAGGCGATGGCCGGGCGCGGCTCCGGCAGCGTCGTCTTCATCTCATCCGTCAACGCCATCGCGCATTTCGGCAATCCCGCCTATGCCGCGGCCAAGGCCGGCATCAACGCCTATGCCAAGTCGATCGCCGTCGAGCTCGGCCGCAGCGGCGTGCGCGCCAATGTCGTCTGCCCGGGATCGATCCGCACCGCCGCCTGGGACCATCGCCTGGCCAAGAACCCGGACATCCTCGGCAAGCTCAAGCGACTTTATCCGCTTGGGCGCATCATCAACGCCTCGGAAGTGGCGGAGGCCGTGGCTTTCCTTGCCTCGGACCGCGCATCGGGCGTAACAGGCGTGGTGATGCCCGTGGATGCGGGCCTGACCGCCGGCTGCCTGCCGTTCATCGACGACATATTGGGAGCGTGACCATGACCGACGTCCAGTTTCGCAACCTGTCGAAATCCTTCGGCCAGCACAAGATCCTCGAGGACATCGGCCTCGACATCGGCAGCGGCGAGTTCGTCGTGCTGGTCGGGCCCTCCGGCTGCGGCAAGTCCACCCTGCTGCGCATGCTGGCCGGGCTGGAAACGATCACATCGGGCGATCTGCTGATCGGCGGCACGCGCGCCAACGACCTGCCGCCGCAGAAGCGCAACATCGCCATGGTGTTTCAGTCCTATGCGCTGTTCCCGCATCTGAAAGCAGCCGACAATATCGGCTTCGGCCCGAAAATCCGCGGCGAGAGCCGCACGACGATCGAAGACAAGGTCAAGAAGGCGTCCGGCGTCCTCAACCTGTTCTCCTACCTCGACCGTTACCCCAGGCAATTGTCGGGCGGCCAGCGCCAGCGTGTCGCCATGGGCCGCGCCATCGTGCGCGAACCTTCGGTGTTTCTGTTCGACGAGCCGCTGTCCAACCTCGACGCCCAGTTGCGGGTACAGATGCGCACCGAGATCAAGGCGCTGCACCAGCGACTGAAATCGACCATCGTCTACGTCACCCACGACCAGATCGAGGCCATGACCATGGCCGACCGCATCGTGGTGATGGACCGTGGCCGAATCCAGCAGGTCGGGGCGCCGCTGGAGCTCTATGACAAGCCGGCGAACAAATTCGTCGCCGGCTTCCTCGGTTCGCCGTCGATGAGCTTTGTGTCCGGCGCGCTCAGGACGACGCCTGACAAGACCTGGTTCGAGTCGGCTGGCGGCGGACGGCTGGCGCTTGCCGGCAAGGCGGCGCCGGCGGACGCAGGGGTGGAAGCCGGCATCCGGCCCGAGCACTTCATCATCGGCGAAGCCGCCGACGCCATGGCGCTCAAGGTCGATGTCGTAGAGCCGACCGGCTCCGAGACCCATGTCTATGGTGTCATCGGCGCCGACACGGTGCGCGCCGTGTTCCGCGACAGGGTTCCGGTCAGGCCGGGCGACTTGCTGCCGGTCTCCGTCCATCCCCGAAACATTCATCTGTTCGACAAGGCGACGGGCCTGCCGCTGTGAAAACCCAGAGATGATGACGGAACGACAAGCATGAAGACGCCGGCCGACATCATCACGCGGCTGCAGCTGATGTCGCAGGACGGCACCAGATCCGATCGCCGGCTGGCCGGCCTCGTTCTCTCCGATCTCGATTTCGCCTCCAAGGCGGCGATCTCCGAGATCGCCGCGCGCGTCGGCGTCAGCGAGCCGACGGTCACCCGCTTCTGCCGCAATCTCGGCTGCGAGGGCTTGCGCGATTTCAAATTCTACCTGGCGCAGGCCATCGCCATCGGCGGCCAGTATCTTTCACCCGAACCGCTGAGCCGCGATGCCCGCGAGCAGCGCATCGCCTCGGCCATCACGGAAGCGGCGATCTCGGCCATCCAGCGCGCCAGCGAGAACCTCGACATGACGACGCTGGTCGACGTCGCCGCTCGGCTGGCGACGTCGGGCAATGTGCTGTGCATCGGTTCGGGCGGCATCTCCTCAATGATGGCGACCGAGATGCAGAACCGGCTGTTCCGGCTGGGCCTGCCGGTGCTGGCACAGATCGACGGCCAGCTGCAGCGCATGTACGCCGCGGTTGCCACACCGGAAACCACGGTGGTCGCCTTCTCGGTTTCCGGCTATGCGCGCTCGGTCATCGAGGCGGTGCAGGTCGCCCAGCAATATGGCGCCGCCACCGTCGCCGTCACGGCGCCGGATTCGGCACTGGCCAAGGCCGCCGGCACCGTCATCCATCTGCAGCCGCTGGAGGATGGCAACATCTACAAGCCGACGTCGTCACGTTATGCGCTGCTGGCGATAGTCGACATGATCGTGACGTCGGTCGCCGAGACGCGCGGCCCGAAGGTGCTGGAGAACCTGCGCCGCATCAAGCAGAGCGTCAACACGTTGAAGGTCGACGATCCACGTCTGCCGCTGGGAGATTGAAGACAGGCCGGCGTTATCGCGCGTGGCAGGGCCCCTCACTGGATGAGGGCGCGCGACCTGGGAGGGTCAGGCTCTATGGGTCTCGACGGCCTTCGCCGAAGAGCTCACAGGACCAGCGGCGCCACCGTGGTGAGAATGAACTGCCTGAGGAAGAACAGGATGAGAAGCAGGATGATGGGCGAGATGTCGATGCCGCCGAGATCCGGCATGAAGCGGCGGATTGGCCTCAGCGCCGGTTCGGTCAGCCGGTAGAGCATGTTGCCGATGCTGCCGACGAACTGGTTGCGCGAGTTGACGACATTGAAGGCATAGAGCCAGGAAAAGATCGCCGAGGCGATGATGACCCACCAGTAGAGGTCGAGCGCCATGACGATGGTCTGAATGAGGGCGAGCATGCCGGTCTCCGATTGTTGCCGACATGTAGCCATTGCACGTCAAACCGGCAAGAGCCGCCGGGATGCGCGCACAACAAGGGATTTCGGCGAAACGTCGCCTTGACACCAAACGGCGGCGCCCGATAAATGCGCCATCCGCTGGACGGGGCTGTAGCTCAGCTGGGAGAGCGCGTCGTTCGCAATGACGAGGTCAGGGGTTCGATCCCCCTCAGCTCCACCAGCGGAATTTCCATCTCCTGCTTGCGTTTTCACGACGCAAAGCGCAATCGGGCAAAACACAGCCGACGCGGCCCTTGATACCGCTCAGTGCGCGGAATTGTGCACATTTTTCAATGCGAACCGGTTGTCAATTGGACTTATGGCGATGGCTGACGTCGAATTGGCGCTATTTTTTTTGGAAGCTGCCCCATTAGACTGGCGTTATCAAATCAGTTTTTTCTGTGCGTTGTGACAATGCGCTTCGGCGGGGGCGACCGAAGGCGCTATATGGATTTCGAGTCGAAATGAAGAATTCGCCTGCGAAAGCAAAGACGTGTCCATTCGCGAGAACCTTGCTGCAAATCTCAGACGGCTCTGCAAGGACCATGCCTCGGTTAGCGCGGTCTGCCGCGAATTAGGCATCAACCGCACGCAGTTCGAACGGTATCTGCAGGGACAGACAGTACCCAACAAGGCGACCGCCAAGCTGATCTGCGACTACTTCCGCGTCGATGAAGCCGAATTGTACCAGGATCCCGGCACGCCCGAGGCCATTGTTCCCGGCCTGCCGTCGATTTCCGAAAGCCTCTTCAACCAGATGATCCGTCCACCGGCGCCATCGATCGCAGGCGGCACCTATTTCACCTACTTCTCGATTCCGGCCCGCCCGGATCTTCTGATGCGGTCGGTGACCTTCGTGCGCCGCGAGGCCGAGCTGGTCACCTTCCGCAGGGTTACCGGATGGTCGGAACGCCGCGGCTCGACATGGGCGCGGGCGCGGGGCAACCACTACGGTGTGGCGATCTCGCGTCTCAACTGGATCTATTTCAGCGGCGTCAACCGTCGCCAGACCGGCGAGCCGTCGCTGATCTCGGTGCAATGGGCTCCTATCTCTGAACCGGTGTTGACGGGCAAGGCCATGCTTCTGACCGAGGCCGGGCCTGCCTTCGTATCGGTCATCATGCGGCAGGACATGTCCAGCATCCGGCCCAGGCACGCGATCCGCATGGCGCATGTCGTCAGGCTCGACGATCCGGGCATCGACCAGCTCGTCGTCAGCCTCTCCCGGGACGGGCTTGGGTAGGAGCAATTCCGGGAAAATGTGGCGCAGGGTTTCCAGGGGAAAGGCGCGCGGCGCCTTTCCCCTGGACGTGCGTAAAAATGGCTGGAACTCTGCGAGACCGCCCGGATGCCTGTCGCCAAGACGGTTTGGCCCTGGGCGAACGGCACGCACGCAGGCACCAGGAGCCGGCCGCCTGGAAATCTTCCCGGCACGACGCGCCTTGGCCCTCGACTTACGCTAAATAAGAATAAGTATATCCTGAAAGAGCGTATGCTATCGATTGCCTACTCCATATCTGAGCAAAATCGATTTTTTACACTTTGACGGCAAGAAAGATATTTTAGATCACATTCGCTTTACTACAATTTTAACAAACCATTAACTCTTTCGACCTTACCTTCCCAGTCGCGGATCCCGTAGTGGGGATCTTTCAACGGATCCCATTGGGGGGTCGGGAAAGGGACGAAAATGGCCAAGAAAGTGAGCAATGCCCCGAAGCTGACGGTTGCCGCGGGCACGCAGACCGTCTTCTTCTCGCAGGGCATGCACTACAACAAGCGCTGAACCTGTTCGGCGCCGATGGGCTGTCGGCCCATCGGCGCCCCGCTACCATAACGGCATTCAGCATCATGAAAATGCGCTCGTCAAAAACGCTTGTCTTCTACCCCGGGACCAACAAGGTCACGGCCTGCAACTTCCTGACCAGAAGTGTTTTCGAGTGCAGCCCCGAGGTAGTTGGCCTTCTCGCCTCCTGGGACGAATGGGCCTCGACGGCGCAGATAGCCCGCGCCCATGGATGGTCGAAGGCCGACTTGAATGCGGTCGTGCCGCAACTGCTTGATTTTTCCGCGCTCGTCACCGCCGGCTCGCCGCTCGCCGAACAGGAGACGCAGTTTTCCGGACAATGGAACTGGGGCATCCCCACCGCGCTGATGCATTTCTGCGTCCAGGACAGCGCGTTCATGACCACCGAGCAGGCGGAAGCGAGACAGATCGAACGCGCCGGCCACGTCGCCCAGCCTGATCTGATGCTCAAGAACGCCAACGGCGCCATCCGGCTGCCGAATGCGCTGGATGAAAACGAACTTCTTGCCCTGATGGCCCGGCGCCGCACCAACCGCACCGCGGCCGCCCCCACCATCACCGCACGGCAGCTCTCCGATTGCCTGTTCGCGGGCATGGGCATTACCGGCGAGACCAGCAACTGCGTGGGCGCCCTGCCGCTGGGCATGACCCCTTCCGGCGGCGCGCGAAACCCCTATGAGGCCTATGTGGTCGCACTCGGCGTCGAAGGCCTGGAGCCTGGCGTCTATCACTATTCCGCCGCCGACCATGATCTGGGCAGGATTTCCGCCAACCACCTGCCCAGGATCTCGGAGCTGGTCGGCGGACAGGAATGGGCGGATGCCATGCCTTGCCTGGTCCTGCTTTGTGCCAGGCTCGACCGGACCATGTGGAAATACGACGATGCCAACGCCTATCGCGTCGTGCTGATCGAGGCTGGCCATATCGGCCAGAATATGATGCTGGCGGCCACCAGGCATGGCCTGTCGGCCTGTCCGACGGCCGCGCTCAGCCATTCCCCCATCAAGCGCTTGCTCGGCCTCGACCGCCTGACCGACGCGCCGATCTATGCGTTGACGCTATCAACCCCTGACTTAGTGTCCGTTCCAAAAAGAGTTGAGTGATTTCAGCAGGTTGTGATTCCGTCGGATTTGCGAGATTCGATGGAGATCACGATGGCCTGGACTGAAATCACCCGTGCGCATT
>NZ_SCNN01000014.1 GCF_005503535.1 Mesorhizobium comanense
CGCGCAGCCACCGATGCTGACCACCCAGACGGCAAGGCCGGCGATCGCCCAGTTGCGTTGCGTCTTGCGGAATTGCTCGGCGTCGCGCCAGGCCCGGTTCTGCCAGGCCCAGCGGCTGCCGCGCGCGCCGAGCACGAAGATCATGACCAGATTGACGATCGGGACCAGCGCCAGCAGTGCGATGAAGGTGCTGTTGCCGATGCCCCAGATCCAATTGAGAAAGAAAGCGCCCCAATTCCAGCGATCGAGCTCGGGGGGAATTTCGGCGGGTTGGTTGAGCGGTTGTCCGGCCATTCTGTCCCCCATCGGCAAAGACTCCTTCGCGGGATTCTAGAGCAATTCCCGGAAAAGTGTGCAACGGTTTTCGTGGAAGAAGTGCGAAGCGCTTCCTCTTGGGAATTGCGTAACAACAAGGAATTAGAGCAGACGCCGCCAAACCGGAACGGGCTTAGGTCGACCGCCGGCGGCAATCAGCCTCTTGCCGGCAATTCACCTTCGCCGCAAGGCTGGCCACAAGCTCCTCGAGCCAATTCGGGCGCACTCCCACGATGGCACGGCTTGCCTATTGCTCGACCTTGCTGGATGTTGATTAAAAGCGGGGGCAGGACATGGCTATATTGAACAACATGCGGGCACTACTTGCGGCCCTGGTGTTGTTGGCATGCTCTTCGGCATTTGCGGGGGTCAACGATCCCACCTGGAACCCACCCCGTCGCTTCGATCATGCCTTTGCCGGCAAGCTGACCATCAAGCGGCTGCCTCAGCGGGAAGTCGAAAGAGCCTGTCGTGCGCTTTTCGCGAAGCACAAAATCAGGGCAGAGTCTCTCACCAACTGGCGCGGCTGTTCGCTTCCCGTGTCGAAACACTCATGCATAGTTATCGTCGTGAACAAGACATTCATGCGCGCAACGCCAGCGGCGGTTATTCGACACGAAGTCGGCCACTGCAACGGTTGGCCGGCAAACCATCCGAACTGATTCAGGACGGCCTTGTGGAATACTGGCCCTCGGACGCGCTTGCGTCTCTCCGGGCCACGCTACAGGTTCTCACAAGGCGGCCTGGCTTATGCCTTGGTGGACAAACGCCGGAAATTTGCTTTCACCACGCGGCTGGCCGGTTTCAACCCGGCGCTGATCGAATTCGCCGCCGCGATGCCGTTGAACAGCGACGGCGTGCGGCCGGAAAGCACCTCCGGCCAGAAGCGCGCGGCCGATTGCCAAAGAGCCATTTGCGCGGCAAATGCGCCCTCAGCCGCAGCTGTTGCCTTTTCGTGCACGGCGCGCGCGGTTTCAGGGCTATTGACCCTGCCGTTTTCCGCAACCATCAACGGCAGCCGCATCATCGCCACCATGGGCGCGAGCATCAAATCCGCGCCGATGCCGGCAGCTTCCCGCACGCGCCGCGTCCTGCGATTTCTTGGCATTGGCCACCCCTGTCGCGACCGTGATGGCCGCTGCCGTCCCAATACGCGCCAGCGGCCGGATTCGTTCCCTGACCGGGACGGGATGTTTACGGGCCGGGCCTCCTGCTCGAGGAAGCGCCCGGCCCGGTTTCGGGCTTTAACGCTTGCGCAGATCGGCTTGCGCCAGGTCCAACGCCTTGCCGATACGCTCGCAAGCCATGTCGATGGTGTCGCGTGTCCAGATCAGCGGCGGCGACAGGATCATCGTGTCACCCGTGGCGCGCAGCATCATGCCGTTGGCGATTGCGTGGTCGCGCACGGTGACCGCCGCACTTCCCGACGGCAGGAAGCGTTCCTTGGTCGCCTTGTCCTTGACGATCTCGATCGCGCCCATCAGGCCGATCGAACGCACCTCGCCGACCAGATCGTGCCCGGCGATGCGCTCCTGCAGCGCCTTGGCGAAATAGGGCCCGGTGTCGTTCTTGACGCGTTCGACCAGCCCTTCCCGTTCGATGATCTCGAGGTTCTTCAGCGCCACCGCGCAGGCCACCGGATGCCCTGAATAGGTGTAGCCGTGATTGAACTCGCCGCCCTTCTCGACCAGCGTCGAGGTGATGCGATCGCCGACCAGCAATGCGGACAGCGGCTGATAGCCCGACGTCAGCGCCTTGGCGGTGGTGATGGTGTCGGGTTCGATGCCGAGCGTCTGGGCCGCGAACCATTCGCCCGTGCGGCCATAGCCGGTGATGACTTCGTCGAGCATCAGAAGCACATCATATTTGCGGCAGATGCGCTGCACCTCGGGCCAGTAGCTCGCCGGCGGGATCTTGACGCCGCCCGCGCCCATCACCGGCTCGCCGATGAAGGCCGCCACCTTGTCGGCACCGGCCTCGAGGATCGCATCCTCGACGGCCTTGGCCGCGCGCAGGCCGAAATCATGGTCGCTTTCGCCCGGCAGCGCCAGTTCGTAGGCATAGGGCATCATCACATGGACGATGTTGGGCACCGCGCCGCCGAGCTGCTTGTGCATGGCGTCCATGCCCCCGAGCGACGTGCCAGCAACCGTCGAGCCGTGATAGGCCATCTTGCGCGAGATGATGCGGTTCTTCTCCGGCTTGCCTTCCAGCACCCAGTAGTGGCGTACAAGGCGCAGCGCCGTGTCGTTGGCTTCCGAGCCGGATGAACCATAGAACACCTGGTTGACATGCTTCGGCGCGATCTCGGCCAGCTTCTTCGACAACAGCACCGGCGTCGGCGTCGAGCATTTGAAGAAGGAGTTGTAATAAGGCAGTTCCTTCATCTGGGCATAGGCGGCTTCGGCCAGTTCGTCGCGGCCATAGCCGATGTTGACGCACCACAGCCCGGCCATGCCGTCGAGGATTTCGGCTCCCTCGGAATCGTAGATGAACGGCCCGTTGGCGTGGCTGATGATGCGCGAACCGGCCTCGCGCAATTCCTTGTGGTCGGTGAAGGGATGCAGGTGATGTGCGGCGTCGATCTGCTGAAGCTGCTTCAGCGAATAATTCTGATAGGTCATGTCTCTGATCTTTCCTCTGAAATCATTCCGGCGGTGCCGGGGCGAATTCGTCAGAGGCTGGCTGGCGGCGAATAGCCAATACGGGCACACAGCCGCAAAAGCTCGGCGCGCAGCGTGCGCGGTGACGGTGTCACCGCGACCCGGAATGCGCGAGCCAAAATACTGACGAGAGCCATGGCCCGCACCTTAGAGCAAAGGCTGGTCCAGGTGAACCACCCTTTGCTTGGCCCATCCCGAATTGTGTCTAGACCTTCGGGTTGAGCGCCCGCTGCAGGAACACATACTTCATCGCCGTCTGCGCGGCTTGTGGCCGGCGATCGCCACGTCCGCCATGTCCGCCTTCTGTTTCCTCGAAGAACAGCGTGCCGTCATGTCCAGCCTCCTGCAGGCGCGCCGCCATCTTGCGGGCATGGCCGGGATGGACACGGTCGTCGGCGGTCGAGGTTGTCAGCAGCACCGGCGGATAGACGACATCCGCCTTGACATGCTGGTAAGGCGAATAAGCGGAAAGCCACTTGGCGTCTTCCGGCTTGGACGGGTCGCCATATTCGGCCATCCACGAGGCCCCCGGCGGCAGCTCGGTGTAGCGCAGCATGTCGAGCAGCGGGACCTCGATGATGACAGCTCCGTAAAGCTCTGGATGCTGGGTCAGCGAAACGCCGGTCAGAAGGCCTCCGTTGGAACCGCCCTGTATGCCGAGCGACGCGGCAGTGGCGATGCCGCGCCGGACGACATCCTGCGCAACAGCGGCGAAATCGTCGAAGCCGTTCTGGCGTTTACCTTTCAGTGCAGCCTGATGCCAGGCCGGGCCGAACTCGCCGCCGCCGCGGATGCAGGCCTGCACATAGGCGTTGCCCTTTTCCAGCCAGAGCCTGCCGCGCACGCCGGCATAGCCGGGCTGCAACGGCACTTCGAAGCCGCCATAGCCATAGAGCAGCGTCGGCACCGGCCCTTTCTGGTCGCGCCGCCTGACGACGAAATACGGGATCATCGTGCCGTCCTTCGAGCGAGCCTCGAACTGCTCCGAGATCAGCGGCGAGGCATCGAAACGGGCCGGCTGCGACTTCACCGTCGCCAGCGTCTCGCCATCGTCGTCGGACCAGATGATCGAACTCGGCGTCAGAAAATCGGTGAAGGAGAAGGACACGCTCGAGCCGAAATGCTCGGCATGGCTGATGCCGACGGTGCCATTTTCGGGCAAGGCGACAGGCTTCAGCGACCAGTTGCCATTCTCGCGCTCGCACACGAGAACCTTGCCGCGCACATTATCGAGCAGGTTGATGAAAAGCCTGTCTTGCGTCCTGGCGATGCCGGCGATCGACGCACGATGCGCCGGCGCCAGCAAGGTCTCGACGGTTCCGAAAACACCGGTTTCGATCCAGTGCGCGAAATCGAGCGAATAGAGACCGTCCGGCTCACATTTGGTACCGTCCGGCGCGGCCCAGGGCGTGCGCACCCCGAACACCAGCTGATCCTTGAAAAGCGCGGTGTCGGTGACATCGTCCGGCAGCGGGATACGCCTGTTTTCACCCGAGGGCAGGCGCAGGAAACTGTGCGAGGCGAAGAAATTGAGGGTCCTGGCAAGAAACACGTGACGCTTGTCGCCGTCGAACTCGACGCCGGCGCCAACCGCAAGATCCTCGGTCAGCCCTTCGAAGATCGGCGTCGCGTCTTCCAGCCTCGTACCGCGCTTCCAGAGTTTGACGACGCGCGGATATCCGGACTCCGTCCTGTCGGTCTCCTCGAAAGCCGCGGAGACGATCACCGTGTCCTTGTCCAGCCATCCGAAGGTCGACTTCGATGCCGGCGCACGGAACCCGTCCTCGACAAAAGACCTGGTTTCGATGTCGAACTCCCGCATCTCGCTAGCGTCGCCGCCATCGGGCGACATGGAGAGCAGGCAGCGGCTGAACTCCGGATAGAGTCGGTTGGCGCCGCTGAAAACCCACTTTATGCCTTCCTTCGCCGCCAGCTGGTCGAAGTCGAGGATCGTTTCCCATTCGGGCTTGTCGGTCTTGTAGGAAGCGACCGACGTGCGCCGCCACAGGCCTAGCACATTGGCCTTGTCCTGCCAGAAATTATAGACGTGACCGGCTATCGCATTGCCGACGGCAACGTTGTCCTCCGCCGTCATCAGGTCGAGCGCCGTCTGGAACATGGGCTGGTACGACGGGTCGCCCTGCAACTCACCGACCGTGATCTCGTTCTGGCGGCGCACCCAGTCCAGCGACTGTTTGCTGGTCCTGTCTTCCAGCCACAGGAAGGGATCGCTTGCCTTGTCGGAAGGCTGGGCTTTGGTCGTCGAGGAAGTCATGCAAGTCTCCGGAAGGATTTTCAGGCAGCCTTGCCTACATCGCGTCGTCGGCGCCGACATTCAAGATGCGACATGGTGTTTTGCGGCCCGCCGTTCATGCCGCCTCAAAGCACCCGCCGGCGTAAAACCGTGGCCAGGGCCAGCACGGCGCAGATGGCTCCGAGCGTGAGCGGCAAGCCGCCCGCGCCGATCACGTCCATCACGCTGCCGGCAAGCGGCGGGACCAGAATGCCTCCGACGCCCCACATCAGGGAGAATGCCGCATTGCCGGCCACCAGCGCCGAGCCGCTGAAGCGCTCGCCGAGCTCGATGATCGACATTGTGTAGATGCCATAGGACACCGCTCCCCAGACGAAGACGCAGGGCCAGATCAGCGGCGTTTCGATCAGCACCGGCAAGGTCACGCAGCCGAACAAGGTGAGCAGGAGGCAGATGAAGCGTACCAGGCGCGCGGTCAGCCGCTCGGCCAACAGCCCCAGCGGCACCTGCATGGCGATGTTGCCGGCGATCATCACAGACAGCAGCGCCGACATGCGCACCTCGGCGATGCCATGATGCGTGCCGTAGACGGGCAACAGCGCCAGCACCGCCTGTTCGAATCCGGCCGCCACGATCACCGCCGACAGAAGCAGCCAGGCGAGTGGCATGAACCCCATCACCGAAACCTGATGCCCTGCTTCATCCACCTTGGGCAGGCGCGGCAGCACCGACGCCAGGCAGATGCCGCACAGGACAAAGGCGCAGATGCCGACGAGGAAGGGCGGCCATCCCTGCGTGCCGACGGCAAGCAGGCATAGCGGGCCGGCGGCGAAACCGGCGGAGATGATCGTCGAATAGACGCCCATGATGCGGCCGCGCTTTGCCGGCGGCGCCAGCGCGATGACCCAGATCTCGCTTAAGACATAGAGCGGATTGGTCACCACCCCGATGAGGAAGCGTAGCGGAAACCAGAGATAGACGTTCTGCGTCCAGCCGATGAGCGCCAGCACAACAGCCGAAAGCGCCGCGCATGTGAGCGCCGTGCGCCCTGCCCCGAAGCGCCTCGCCAGGCCCGGGATCAGAGGAGATGACAGGATGAAGCCGATCGGCGTCATGGCGGCCGACAGGCCGATCATCGCCGGAGAGACGCCCTGTCTTTGCAGGATGAAGCTGAGCAGCGGATAGGATAACCCCTGTGCGATGGCGAACACCGAGACCGTCGCAATGACGCCGGTGATCCGGGCCCATTGCATGCCGGTTTCGCTGGTATCCGGGCCGGACGCGCTCACGCCTTGCCGCTCCGGCGTACCGACGAGCGATAGAGCGCAAAGATGACCAGCAGGGCGTCGAGGGCAGCGATCACCACGGGTAGTCCCAGCGGGCCGATGCCTTGCATCAGCAGACCGGCGCCCGGCGGGCCGACAATGCCGCCGACGCCCCACAGCAAGGCAAAAGCTGCATTGCCGGTGACCAGCAGCGTGCCCTTGAAGCGGCCGCCGAGCTCCACCAGCGCCATGGTGTAGACGCCGTAGCCGACCGCGCCCATCACCAGCAACACCCCCCAGATCAGCGGCGTGGTGATCAGCAGCGGCAGCAGGGCCGCGCAGATAGCCGTCGCCACCGCGCAGGCCAGGATCATCGGGCGACCGCCGAACCGCTCGGCCAGCAGGCCGAGCGGAATCTGCAACAGGATGTTGCCCAGGGAAAGCGCCATCACCAGCGCGGCGAGCCTGGCCTCCGGCAGGCCATAGCCGGTGCCGAAGACCGGAACCAGCGCATAGGTGCTCTGCTGGACGGCCGCCGACACCAGAACGGCCAGAAGCAGCGCCGGCGCCAGCCGGGCAAAGCCGATAAAGCTGCCGGCGGGCTGCCCGTCATCCTCGAAGCCCGTAAGCTTCGAAGAGACAAGGCGCAGAATGATCGCGCAAAGCAAGAAACCGCCAATGCCGACGCTGAATGGCGCCCAGCCTTCAATGCCGACGAAGGTCAGCGTAAACGGACCGGCGGCATAGCCGGCGCCCATCAGCGTGTTGAACACGCCCATGACCCGCCCGCGCCGCGACGGCGGCGCCAGCGACAGCGCCCAGACCTCGCCGAGGATGTAGAGCGGGTTGATGACGACGCCGATTACGAAGCGGATGACATACCAGGCCACCCAGTTCTGCAGGTATCCGATGCCAAGGAAGCACAGTGCTCCGATCAGCGAGCAGCCGACGGCGAGATTGCGCGCACCCACCAGCCGTACCGCCGCCGGCACGAACGAGGCCGACAGGATCAGCCCGAGCGGCATCATGGCCGCCGACAAGCCGATCAGGCCGGGCGACAGGCCCTGCTTCTGCATCAGCAGCGTGAACAGTGGCGAGCTCAGGCCCTGCGCGGCGCCGAACATGGCCAATGCGGCGGTGACGCCGGCAAGCGCTGCCCACTGCGTTCCCGCTTCGCCGTCGCTCGAGCCGGTTGCCACCATGCCGTCATTCCATGTGAGGTACCGGCTGACCGGCAAGCTGCACTAGCTACGGGCTTGGACAGGCGAAAGAAAGGGCCGGCAAGTGAAATCCGCTTGCTCCAAGAGGGCGTGGCAGGCGACGGCACCTCGTGCTTGCCGTTTGGGCATGTCGCTTCCCTCGCCCTAGTGGTCGCCGCCTCCGCAATGGCCGGACGGCAGCCGGTCCATTATGCCGCCCGCTATTCGTACCCTGCGAGGACCACCATGACCGCCGCCACACAACCCTTGGAACCGGCCCAGGCGCCAGACCGTGCCCGCCGCGGCGGGCGCGCGGGAAAGCGCGCCGGCGGCTCGGCCGCGTTCGAGCAGCCCGCTTTCCGGCAGTTGAAGAACCCTCTGACCCCGACCAAGCTGGTTTCGGAGGACGAGCTGGAATCGATCCACCTCGCCTCCCTGCGCGTACTCAGGGAAATCGGCGTCGATGTCCTGCATGACGAGGCCCGGCGCATCATGAAGGCGCATGGCGCCGACGTGCGCGAAGGCTCGGAGCGCGTGCGCTTCGACAGCGACATGATCCTCGAGCTGGTTTCGCACTGTCCCTCGGAGTTCACACTCCATGCGCGCAACCCCGCGCACAATCTGCGCTTCGGCGGCAACAACGTCATCCTGTCGATGATGGCGTCGGCGCCCAATTGCTCCGACATCGATCGCGGCCGCCGGCCCGGCAACCAGGCCGACTACCGCAATTTCCTGCGCCTGGCGCAGATGCACAACATCTTGAACTGCACCGGCGGCTATCCCGTCGAGCCGATCGATATCCACCCCTCGGTCCGCCACCTCGAATGCATTCGTGACCTCGCCACGCTGACCGACAAGGTGTTCCACATCTATTCGCTCGGCAAGGAGCGCAATGTCGACGGCATCGAGATCACCCGTATCGCACGCGGCATCAGCCGCGAGCAGTTGATGGCGGAGCCGTCGGTCTTCACCATCATCAACACCAATTCCCCGCTGAAGCTCGACGTGCCGATGATGGAAGGCATCATCCAGATGTCGAGCATGGGCCAGGTCGTCATCGTCACGCCGTTCACGCTCTCCGGCGCCATGGCGCCCGTCACCATCGCCGGCGCACTGGTGCAGCAGAATGCCGAGGCGCTGTCGGGCATCGCCTTCGCACAGATGGTCAGGAAGGGCGCGCCGGTCGGCTATGGCGGCTTCACCTCCAATGTCGACATGAAGTCGGGCGCCCCGGCTTTCGGCACGCCCGAATACATGAAGGCGCAACTCGTCGGCGGCCAGCTCGCCCGCCGCTACCAAATTCCCTACCGCACCTCGAACACCTGCGCCGCCAACACGGTCGACGCGCAGGCGGCCTATGAGAGCGTGTTCTCGCTGTGGGGCGCCATCCAGGGCGGCGGTAACCTGATGATGCACGGCGCCGGCTGGCTCGAAGGCGGCCTGCGCTGCTCGTACGAGAAGACCATTCTCGACATCGACCTTCTGCAGATGGTGGCCGAATTCCTGACCCCGCTCGACCTGTCGGAAGAGGCGCTGGGCTTCGACGCCATCCAGTCGGTCGGTCCCGGTGGCCACTTCTTCGGCACCCAGCACACGCAGGACCGCTACAAGACCGCCTTCTACTCGCCTGTTCTCTCGGACTGGCGCAATTTCGAGACCTGGGCGGAAGCCGGATCGCCGACAGCGATGGAAAAGGCCAACAAGGTCTGGAAAGAGCGGCTGGCATCCTATGAGGAACCCTACATGGACCCGGCGATCCGCGAAGAGCTCAATGATTTCGTCCAGAAGCGAACCGCCGAAGGCGGCGCACCGACCGACTTTTGATCAGCCTGGTGCGCGATATCGCGCGGTCGGCAGACACATCTGATTCAATTTACACAAAAACGGACCTATCTTCATGAAATCCCATGTAAAAGCGGTGGTTATCGGCGGCGGCGTCGTCGGCTGCTCGGTGCTCTATCACCTGGCCAAGGCCGGCTGGACCGACATCATGCTGATCGAGCGCTCGGAGCTCACCTCCGGCTCGTCCTGGCACGCGGCCGGCGGCTTCCACACGCTGAACGGCGACCCGAACGTCGCCAAGCTTCAAGCCTACACTGTGCAGCTCTACAAGGAGATTGAGGAAATCTCGGGCCAGTCCTGCTCGCTCCATTTGACCGGCGGCGTGATGATGGCCGACACGCCCGAGCGCATGGACTTCCTGCGGCTGGCGCACGCCAAGGGCCGCTACCTCGGCATGGACACCGAACTGATCACGCCGTCCGAAGCCAAGGCGATGTTCCCGCTGATGGACGAGACCAATTTCGTCGGCGCCATGTGGGATCCGGTCGAAGGCCATCTTGATCCCTCCGGCACCACCATCGCCTATTCCAAGGCGGCCAAGAAGCTGGGCGCCGAGATCGTGCTGCGCAACCGCGTCGTCGACCTGACGCAGCAGCCGGACGGCACCTGGAACGTCGTCACGGAACAGGGCACGGTTCATGCCGAGCATGTCGTCAATTGCGGCGGCCTGTGGGCACGCGAGATCGGCCGCATGGTCGGCGTCGAGCTACCGGTGCTGGCCATGGAGCACATGTACCTCTTGACCGAGCCGATGCCCGAGGTCGAGGAATTCAACAAGTCGACCGGCCGCGAGATGATCGGCGTGCTCGACTTCAAGGGCGAGATCTACACGCGCCAGGAGCGCAACGGCATCCTGCTCGGCACCTATGAGAAGGCCTGCAAGCCGTGGTCGCCGGTCAACACGCCTTGGGATTTCGGCCATGAACTGCTGCCGCCGGACCTCGACCGCATCGCACCGTCGCTGGAGATCGGCTTCAAGCATTTCCCCGGCATCGAGAAGGCTGGCATCAAGCAGATCATCAACGGCCCCTTCACCTTCGCGCTCGACGGCAACCCGCTGGTCGGCCCGGTGCAGGGGCTGACCAACTTCTGGTGTGCCTGCGCGGTCATGGCCGGCTTCAGCCAAGGCGGCGGCGTCGGCCTCGCTCTGTCCAACTGGATGGTCCATGGCGACCCCGGCTTCGACGTCTGGGGCATGGATGTCGCTCGTTT
Organism: Mesorhizobium comanense; assembly: GCF_005503535.1. GTDB lineage: Bacteria > Pseudomonadota > Alphaproteobacteria > Rhizobiales > Rhizobiaceae > Mesorhizobium > Mesorhizobium comanense. Next base: position 10,751 of record NZ_SCNN01000014.1, read on the forward strand.
CGGCGAGTGGGCCGGCCTGCGCTACACCAACGCCAAGGTGCGCGAAAACTATTCGCGCCGCTTCTCGATCCGCTTCCCCAATGAGGAATTGCCGGCGGCACGCCCCGCGCAGACGACGCCGCTCTACGACACGATGCTCGCCAACAACGCCGTCATGGGCGACAGCTGGGGTCTCGAAACCCCACTGTGGTTCGCGCCGAAGGGCAAGGAGCCCAAGGACGTCGTCTCCTTCCATCGCTCCAACGATTTCGGACCGATCGGCGAGGAAGTCCGCGCCACGCGCGATGGCGTCGGCGTCACCGAAATCGCCAACTTCGCCAAATACGAAGTGTCGGGACCGGGCGCCGAAGAGTTCCTCAACCGGCTGATGACCAACCGCATGCCGAAGACCGGCCGCATCGTGCTGACCCCGATGATCAACGAGTTCGGCAAGCTGATCGGCGACTTCACCATCGCCAAGGCCGGTGAGGACCGCTTCATGATCTGGGGTTCGTCCGCCGCCCAGAAATACCATATGCGCTGGTTCGAGAAGCACCTGCCCAAGGATGGTTCGGTGCGTATCCACCGCTTCGACCAGACGCTGGTCGGCCTTTCCATAGCGGGTCCGAAATCGCGTGACCTGCTGCAGAAGCTGGTCGATGTCGACGTCTCGACCAAGGCTTTCCGCTTCATGGACTTCCGTGAGATGGCGGTGGGCGGCGCGCCCTGCCTGGTCAACCGCATCACCTATACGGGCGATCTCGGCTATGAGATCTGGATGGCGCCCGCCTATCAGCGCCTTGTTTACAAGGCGATCAAGGACGCCGGCGAGGAATTCGGCATCGTCGATTTCGGCATGCGCGCGCTGCTGTCGATGCGCCTGGAAAAGAACTTTCCGACCTGGTTCCGCGAGCTCAGGCCGATCTACGGCCCCTTCGAAGGTTCGATGGACCGCTTCATCAAGCTGGAGAAGAACGACTTCATCGGCCGTGAAGCGGCCGCCAAGGAACAGGCCGAAGGGCCGAAGCTGCGCCGCGTCTCCTTCATCGTCGATGCTGCCGATGCCGACGTGATGGGCGATGAGCCGATCTGGGCCAAGGTCAGCAAGGACTATGGTACGGTGGAAAAGCCGCATGGCTACGGCGCACCGCGCTTCGACGACAAGGGCAAGGAAGTGCGTGGCTCCAAGGCCGCCGAAGGCGCCTCCGCGGTGCGCGGCATCGTCGATGGCGAATGGCGCGTGGTCGGCTGGGTGACTTCGGGCGGCTATGCGCATTATGTGCAGAAGTCGATGGCGCAGGGCTACGTTCCCGCGGCACTGGCCGAGGACGAAAGTGCTGGCCTGTTCGAGATCGAGATTCTCGGCCACCGGCGTCCGGCCCGCATCAATGTCGAGGCGCCGTTCGACCCAAGCGGCGAGAAGATGCGGACCTGAGACCCGGCCATGGACAGCGTAGCGCCAAAGGGAAGCTTCGGACGGCATCGCAAGATCATGCCGTTCGAGCCGGGCTCGATCGAGGCCCTGCGGGAAGCTTCTCGCGAAAAGGCGGCATCGCTGAACCAGCATGTGCTGGGTTACGGCGCCCAGGCTGAATCGGAATGGGCGGCGGCAGGCATTGCCGCGCCCGATCTGCCGGCGATGCGCAAGTACCGGCTGGACCGCATCCGCGCCGAGCTGAAGCGTCGCGGCTACGCCGGCGCCCTGCTCTACGACCCGGTCAACATCCGCTACGCTACCGACTCGACCAACATGCAGCTGTGGGTGGCGCACAATCCGACCCGGCACTGTTTCGTCGCCACCGAAGGTCCGGTGGTCCTGTTCGACTATTTCTCCTGCGAGCACCTGTCCGACCATTCCGGTGTCGTCGACGAGGTGCGGCCGGCGGTGTCGTGGATGTATCTCTATGGCGGTGAATTGACGGATCAGAAAGTCCGGCGCTGGGCCGCGGGCATCGCCGATCTCGTCAGGGAGCATGGCGGCGGCAACAATCGTATCGCCGTCGATCACCTCAACCCTGAGGGGGTCGAGGAACTTGCCCGTCTGGGCATTTGCATCGGCAATGGCGAAGCGGTGATGGAAAATGCCCGGCTGATCAAATCGCCGGACGAAATCCTGGCCATGCGGCGCTCGATCGTCGCCTGCGAGGCGGCGATGGCCGAGATGGAACAGGCGCTGAAGCCCGGTATCTCCGAGAACGAATTGTGGGCGCAACTTCATCGCGGCAACATCGCGCGCGGCGGCGAGTGGATCGAGACGCGGCTTTTGGCGTCGGGTCCGCGCACCAATCCCTGGTTCCAGGAGTGCTCGTCACGCATCATCGAGGCGGGCGATCTCGTCGCCTTCGACACCGACCTGATCGGCCCTTACGGCTTCTGCGCCGACCTCTCTCGGACCTGGCTGTGCGGCGATACAAAGCCGACTAATGAACAGCGCGATCTGTTCCGCATCGCCGCCGACCAGATCGAACACAACACAGCGCTGATGCGACCAGGCATCTCGTTTCGCGATCTTGTCGAGCGCTCGGTCGTCCCACCGGGAGACTGCTTTCCGACGCGCTACGGCGTGCTTTATCACGGCGTCGGGCTGGCCGATGAGTATCCAACCCTGCCGCATGCCGGCGACTGGACGACAGACACGCCGGATGGCGTGATCGAACCTGGCATGGTGCTGTGCGTGGAAAGCTATATCGGCCGGCTGGGCGGCCGTGAAGGCGTCAAGATCGAAGAGCAGATCCTGATCACTTCAGACGGCAACGAGCAGCTTTCAACCTACCCGCTGGACCCGCGGCTGCTCGGCTGAGCCGCCAAGGGCTTCGCGCATTGCCCGGACCGTCTTCTCTGGCGTCGTCCGGGCGGTGATGTACGGAAGCCCCTTGCGCCGCATAGTCCAGCCGACGATCACGACCTTGCCCGCCGCCGGCTCGAAACGCTGCGCCAGCGCCCAGCTCTCGCAATCGATCGCGGCTATGTCGGCCCTGCCCTCGGCAACGGCGACGATGGAGGCGCGATGGCCGCCGCTGGCGCTGCGCGACGAGAAGATGTCCAGCGTTTCACCGGCTGCTTCCAGGTCGCGCGTCAGCCCGATGATGCCCGACATCGAATCGGTGCTGTTGAAGGTGAAGCGCTTGCCGCGCATGAGACCGAGCGGCAGCGAGGCTTTGCCGTCCGAAGGCGATCTGACCTCCGGCCCCTCGCCCGTCCGCATCACCAGCGCGCTCGAATAGAGTTCGCCCTGCCCGCCTTCGCAAGCATCGTAGCTTGGCTGGCCGACCACCTGCACATGCTTGGACAGGCCGAGTTCCATCGGGCCCCAGCAGGTCTGCGCGAACAGCAACGCCGGATGCAGCCAAAGCTGGTGGTAGTCGAGTTCGTCAGACGGCAACGTTGCCGGATCCGGCGCGATCAGAGCTCCCCGGGCATCATGGATGCCGCCCGGCACGGCGGGCAGATAACCGTTGCGGCGCACGATCGTTTGCGGCGCCTCGATGCCCATTTGCCGGAAGGCATCCCGCAACTGCGCCCATTGCGCGTCGACCTCGCCGCGCACTTCGGGCCAATCATACATCGGCAACGCCGCAATCAATTCGCTCATGCCGATATCAAACCATCATGTCTGGAGAAAGGATCGCAAAAACGCGTCGCCCAATCAGACTTGGCCGACACGGACATCGCGTTGCCAGCGGATGTTATTCCTTGGGCGGCTCGGCCGGAACCGGCGCCGTGCCAAGCCCATTGATGCTGCGCGCCCGCACGCGCGGCTTGAAGGCCCTGCCCGGCTCGGGCGCCCGACGCAGCACCGGATGCACGATCGGTTCCTTGGCCTTGAAGGCATAGGCTTTGACCAGCGCAAAATAGTTCGGATAGGCATAGCCATTGTTCATCCGCAGCCACTCCTCGCGACGATCGCGAAAAAGCTTCGGCAACCGGTACCAGGCGATGGTCGGGCTTTTGTGGTGGACGAAATGCAGGTTGTTGTTGAGGAACAGGAACGACAGCGGCGAACGCTCGATGATCACCGTGCGGCCTTCCGGATGTTCGGACCACTGATGTTCGGCATAAGTGCGGATCGAGATCAGGGACTGGCCAAGCCAGACCGGCACCAGGACATAAAGCCAAAGCGGAATGCCGAACCCGAACTGCACGACAGGCAGCACGACGGCAAGACCGATGGCATGCAGCAGCCAGGCCTTTCGGATCGCCCTGTCACCGGCGATCACATGCTTGGCGTCATCGATGAAGAAGCCGATGCAGGACAGCCACGGGCCGAGCACCAAGCGGCCAACCATCGTGTTGTTGACCTTGAGCAGGAACTTCATCCACGACGGCATTTCCTCGTGCACCCAGAGCGCCTGGTAATAGCTCTCAGGATCGTCCAGCGGATCGGTCAGCCGCTCGTCGGCATGGTGGCGCAGATGGATGGTCTTGAAACGGCGGAACGGCCAGGCAAGGCCGATCAGCAGGAAAACGAAAGCCTCGTTGACCAATGCGTTGCGCGTCGGATGACCATGCAGAACCTCATGCATGATCGAGGACTGAAGCGCCAGCGTCAGCGCCATGACGATGAGGGCAAGGACGGGATAGGATGGCCAGAGGAAGAAGCCGGCGGCAAGCCAGGTGCCGTAGCAGAAGAAGGCGAGAACCACGGTCGGCCATTCCACGACCGCTTTGCTGCTTCGACGGATGCTCTTGCCAGGTATGCTTGCCATGCTATCGACCACTGTCCCTCAGTCGCCGGAACCCCAACTGGTTCCTGACAGCATAGTGTCAGGAGAAACGATTCCACTCAACGCGACAAAGTATACAAAATGTTGCGATTGCGCATTTTTGACAGCACATGTTACACATTGTAAACAAGCTTAGGGATTCATTTACGCCTGGAAGGTCGTGATAACCGGCCCCCGCGCAAATTTATCCTCCCCCTTGCGTGAGGACGGACGATGGACAAACGCGATCTGTCAGCAATCTTTCGGGAGCGCCTGAGGCTGCTCCTGACACGGTCGGACCTAAACCAGTCCGCTTTCGCGACAGCGGTCGGCATCGATCGCTCGGCGCTGTCACAGCTCATGTCTGGCGCTTCGACACGGCTTCCCAGGGCGGAGACGCTTCTCAACATCGCCGCCGAATTCAAGGTGTCGCTCGATTGGTTGCTGGGCCTTAGCCAGGACGAAGGCGTCACCGGCGAGATCCGTGAAAGTCTCGAGATCGAGGAAGCGCCCGACGGCTTCGACCGGACGTTGCTCGCCAAATGGTTCGCCGAGGCCGCGGGCACCAAGATCCGTTATGTGCCGGCCGGCATTCCCGATCTGCTGCGGACCCGCGCGCTGGTCGACTACGAGGCCAACATCACCAATCGGAGCCGCCTCGCCCAGGCGAGCGAAACGCAATACCGCATCGAATACAACCGGCGTCCGGAAACCGACATGGAAGTCTGCATGCCGCGCCATACACTTGAAATCTTCGCCCGCGGCCTAGGCGTCTGGGACCGTTTTCCGGAGGCCGACCGTCGCCAGCAGCTCGCCCATATGGCGACACTGCTCGACGATCTCTACCCGACCTTCCGCCTGTTTCTCTATGACGGCCGCATGCGCTACTCGATCCCGCTCACCATCTTCGGCCCCTATCGCGCCGCCATCTATGTCGGCGACATGTATGTGGTGCTGAACGCCACGCAACCGATCCAGGCCCTGACCCAGCATTTCGACAATCTGATCCGGGCCGCCGACATCAACCCTCATGAGGCGGCAGGCTACGCACGCAATCTGGCTGGCATGTCGTTCCCATCAGGCTCTGTCTGATCGGCGGCGATCGTGATCATTCGAGACTATCCGCATCTCGAAAGGACAGCCCATGTCAGAACCTCGCCGCATCGTCGTTCCCCCTCAGTCCGGCCGCTCCATCCGCGTCGCACGGGGCGACCTGATCCGCATCATCGACACGAAAGGGCAGCAGGTCGCCGACCTCTGGGCGTTCGCCACACAGCCGACGCTCGACTGGCTGAGCACATCGCAGACCCGCGACATCACCGAGCGGCTCTTTCCCGGTATCGGCGACCATTTCTACAGTGCCGCCGCGAAGCCGATGCTCACGCTGATCGAGAACGCATCGCCCGGCCCGCACGACATGCTCTACCCTGCCTGCGACTCGGCGCTTTACGAACGTGCCGGCTTCCCCAACCATCCCAACTGCCGGGACAATCTGATGCAGGCGCTGGCCGCCGAGGGCATATCGCTGCCCTTCGCACCCGACCCCGTCGATCTCTTCCAGAATTCGCTGCCGCAGCCGGATGGAAGGCTGGTGGTCGAGGCTTCGATCAATCCGCCGGGCGGCAATGTGACGTTGCGCGCCGAACAGGACCTGCTGCTGGTGGTCACCGCCTGCTCGGTCGACTACTACCCGACCAATGGCGGGGTCTGCACCGAGATCGAAGTCGAAATCACCTCCGGCTCGTGAGCCGGCCTTCGATTCGAACGCAATGCCAAGGGCAAATCCCTGGGGGCAAACATTGACTGGACATAAAGACTTCTTTATATCCTTATCCGAATTCTAAACACGAAAGCCAATCCGATGCCTCAGACCAATCCGATCGACGCCCTGCTGGCCGAAAAGGGCGTGCTTTTGGCCGATGGCGCCACCGGCACCAACCTGTTCGCCATGGGGCTGGAGGCTGGCGAGGCGCCGGAACTGCTGAACGAAACCGCGCCGGACACCATCACCAGCCTGCACCAGAATTTCGTCGATGCCGGCGCCGACATCATCCTCACCAACTCCTTCGGTGGCACCCGGCATCGCCTCAAGCTGCACCATGCGCAGGATCGCGTGCACGCGCTGAACAAGCGTGCCGCCGAGATTGCCCGCGCGGTCGCCGACAAGGCCGGCCGCAAGGTTATCGTCGCGGGCTCGGTCGGCCCGACCGGCGAGCTTCTGGTGCCGCTGGGCGCCATGACTTATGAAGAAGCGGTGGACGCCTTCGCCGAGCAGATAGAAGGGCTCAAGCAAGGCGGCGCCGAAGTCGCCTGGATCGAGACCATGTCGGCTCCCGACGAGATCCGCGCCGCAGCCGAGGCGGCGATCCGCGTCGGCCTGCCCTACACCTATACCGGCTCCTTCGACACTGCCGGGCGCACCATGATGGGCCTGCTGCCGAAAGACATCCATGGGGTCGCCGATGGGCTGTCGCAGGCTCCGCTCGGCGTTGGCGCCAATTGTGGCGTCGGCGCCTCCGATATCCTGGCCTCGCTGCTCGACATGACCGAGGCGAAGCCGGAGGCAACCGTCATCGTCAAGGGCAATTGCGGCATTCCCGAATTCCGTGGCACCGAAATCCATTATTCCGGCACGCCCGAATTGATGGCCGACTATGTGCGCCTGGCTGTCGATGCCGGCGCCAGGATCGTCGGCGGCTGCTGCGGCACCTCGTTCCAGCACCTCGCCGCCATGCGCAAGGCGCTGGACGCCCATACCAGGGCGGATCGCCCGACGGTGGAAACCATCGTCGAGCGCATCGGCCCGATGCGCAACAAGGTGGCGACGGCAAACACCGCCGAGACCAGCGAAGCCCGCCGCGAACGACGCCGCGGCCGGAGCTGAGACTATTGCTTTGATTATTCGCTGTTGTCGGCGTAGCTCGACTGCGCCGACTTGAAGTCGACCACGTTGTCGCCGCGCATCGTCATCAGCGCGCCTGATGAGGCCGGGTCGGTTATCTGGTCCAGCATGGCGCGAAAGCGGTCATTGGTCAGCGCCGACATCGCAGTGTGACGTGCTTGCGCGACATTGTCGCTGATGCGCCTGGATTCGGCTGATGGAGACGATGAAACCGAGGCGTCGCGTGACGGCGGTGTCCAACTGGCGATGGTGGTGATCTGCAATTCCGGCTCCCTCAAGCCCAAGTCTGGAGCACTGAATAGCAATTCGGAATTGCGATCACGTTCCGCAAATGCGTTGCAATTTAACGATCCCGCATTGATCCGCATGCCGGTGGAAAATATCGCGGCCGAACCGCTAGCTCAAAGGCGGAAAAAGCTTTCGCAAAAACCCGTCGAACCACGCCGCCTGGATCGGATCGTGAAGGCTCATCAGGCGATCCTGTTCCTCGCGCGTCTGCGCGCCCGGCTTGTCGTAATTCGCTGCCGGGCGGTCCTGCACCCGCTTGAACGCGGCTGGCGTCACTTCGGCATGAAACTGCAGCCCGTAAACCTTCTCGCCGATGCGAAAGGCCTGATTGGGAAAGAGATCGCTCGAGGCAAGGCGCTGGGCGCCTTCAGGCAGGTCGAACCCATGCCAGTGTGACTGGGTGACATGGATCGGCGCGGACAGGAAATCCTGTGCCCCGTCGGTCGGGTAGATCGGATAGCAGCCGAACTCATGTACACCGCTCTCCGGTGGGCCGACATGCGCGCCGTGAAGCCAGGCGATTTGCTGAGCGCCCTGGCAAATGCCGAGCAGCGGGACACCGGCATTCATGCAGAAGTCGATAAAGCGATATTCGTCCAGCAGGAATGGATGCAGCGCCGTATCATAGACATTGTACATGCCGCCGTAGACGACGCCGCCTGCGACACCGTCATCCGCATCGAGCGCTTCTCCGGCATAGGCTCGGCGCAGGACTGGCTCGTAGCCGTTTTGCTGGAGGTGGGCGAACACACGATCATCGGCGGGTTCGTCGCTGTGCCGCACCAGAACGATACGCTTCTGCATGGTCCTGCCCTTCCTCTCGCCAGAATGGGTGGTCCAAGGCAGCCACGCAATCAAAAAAAGGCCGGCAAGGGAATTACCCTCGCCGGCCTGCCTCACCCGCCCGTAGGCCGGTTTCCCGTATCAGAACGATCCCATCTGAAGGAAACCGGCCGTATCACCCCTACCGATTATCACCCAGCGCCGAGGCAAGGCGCACAAGCGAGAGGAACTCGGACCTGTACCCAAACGGGTCGGCTCCTCGGGCGGCAGTGGCGATCTCCATGATCTTGTCGTAACCGAACTTGGCGGTCGCATCCTCGTCGCGCAGCTTCTGGCCGAAGGCTGCGACCGCGACGGAGAAACGCTGATCGGTGCTGGCTTCGTCGAAGGACGCGACCTCATTGGCCGATGTCACCGGCGTGGTGATCAGCTTGGAGACATCCTCGTTCGGCAGCTTGTAGCGGATCTTGACGAAGGCATATTCGTCCGCATTGGCGACACCGCCATCGTTCACCGTCGCCTGGCCGTAGCGCAGCTGATCGATCTGCTCGCCGCCGCTGCCTTTCGGCGTGATCTCGTAGATCGCGGTGACCGAATGACCCGAGCCGATGTCGCCTGCGTCGACACGGTCATTGTTGAAATCCTCGCGGTTGAGCGCCCGGGTCTCGTAGCCGATCAGCCGGTATTCCGAGACCTTCTGCGGGTTGAACTCGACCTGGATCTTGACGTCTTTGGCGATCGGGAAGAGCGTCGAGGACGCATCCTGGACAAGCACCTTCTCAGCCTCGGCCAGCGTATCGATGTAGGCGGCGGTGCCATTGCCGTTCTGGGCGATTGTCTGCATCATCTGGTCGTTGAGATTGTCGTGGCCGAAGCCGAACACCGACAGGAAGACGCCGCTCTTGCGCTCCTGCTCGATCAGCCGCTTCAGGTCGTCGTCGTCGCTCTGGCCGACATTGAAATCGCCATCGGTGGCAAGCATCACCCGGTTGACACCGTCCTTGATGAAGGATTGCTGGGCAAGCTTGTAGGCCTCCTTGATCCCAGCCTCGCCAGCGGTCGACCCGCCCGGCTGCAGATTGTCGATGGCGTTGAGGATCTTGTCCTTCTCGGCGGCCCTGGTCGGCATCAGAACGGTGCCGGCCTCACCGGCATAGGTGACGATGGAGATCGTGTCGTCGGCCTTCAGCTTGCTGACCAGCAGCCGGAACGCCGACTTGAGCAGCGGCAGCTTGTCCGGTTCGTCCATCGAACCCGAGACATCGATCAGGAAGACCAGATTGGCCTTGGGCTGCTCGGTCGGCTTGATGTCGAAGCCCTTGATGGCGACATGCATCAGCTTGGTGTGGCTGTTCCACGGCGTCGGCATGACGCTGACCGTCGAGTTGAAGGGGGTGGAGGCGGAGTCCGGCCCCTTCCAGTCATAGGGGAAGTAGTTGATCATCTCCTCGACACGCACCGTGTCGGCCTGCGGCAAGGCCCCCTCCTTCAGCGAACGGCGCACGAAGGAATAGGACGCGGTGTCGACGTCGATCGAGAAGGTCGAGACCGGATCTTCGAGCGCCGCATGGACCGGATTGGTCTTGAAGTCCTCGACGCGATTGCGGTTTTCCTCTTGCGCCGTCACCTGGTCAGCGGGCGCGATGGCCGGCCGCGGCGCCATCAGCTTGGACTCGGCCATGGGGGCAACCCTGGAATTCCTGGGCGCACTGGTCGTGCCGTCCAGCGCGAGTTCTTCGGTCGGCGCCGGCGCAGGCTGCAAAGTGCCCGCCGCCGGCTCATTGACCGTTGCCGGAGCATCAGCCGGCACACCACGTCCCCGCGTATCCTGCTGCGCAGCGGCACCGTTTGCAGCGGATTCGGATTTCGTCGGCGCGGCCGGCGCCACAAGCGCGTCGCCGGCATCACGGCTTTCCACATCCGCGTCGGTCTTCTTGTCCTTGGCCTGCGAAGCGACGGCCACCGGCTCGGTGACCGTCTGATCCCCCGGCGCCTGCTTGGCCAGCGGCTTCACGGTGGTCGGCTTGTCGGCCAGCGTCTCGGTGATCTTCTCGTCGCCGCCGAATTTCGGCGGCTGTTCCCTCAGCAGATGGAAGGTGGCGTATCCGGCGATCGGCAGGGCGACGAGCCCGGCAAGGGCCGGCGTGGCAATGAGTTTCTTTTGCATGATCTCGCTCCAGAGCTTTTGTGCTCGCTCTGTGAGACGAAGCCCGCCGGCCGATCCTTGGGTAACGGCGGAAATATTTTCCTGATCATAGGCACGCATGGCGGCTTCGAAGGCGCGGGCCTTCGCGCCCTGGCCCGGTGCCGGTACAGCTGTGTCGCGCAGCCTGTTGAGTTCGTTGTCGTCGACCATGGTCACACTTCCCCGGCCGAGCGCATCAGCGTCTTCAGCCGTTTCTTCGCTTCATGGATGTGCCAGGAAACCGTCGTCTCGGAGATCGCCATCGCCTCGGCGGCCGCCGCATGGCTCAAGCCTTCGCCATAGACGAGCAGCACGGCGTCGCGCTGCTTGTCCGGCAATTGCCGCACCGCCGCCCATAGTGCCTCGGCGGGATCCTCGCTCTCGGCCGGAGCCTCGCCCGAGATCAGCGCGTGAACGCCATAGGCCTCGGTCTTGACCGTCTCGCGTGCGGTTTTTCGCATCATGTCCCGCGCGGCGTTCATCGTCATGGTATAGAGCCATGTCGTGAAAGCGCCGCCGCCGCGATAGTCGCGGATCGCCTTGCCGAGCCGGACGCAGACTTCCTGGGCGATGTCTTCGGCGTCGGCTTTCCTGCCGCACCAGCGATAGGCGGCGCGATAGACGAAGTCATAGTGGCGCTCCAGCAATTTGCCGAAGGCCCCCCTGTCTCCGCCCTTCGCCCGCCCGATCAGGTCGGCGTCGGAGGCTTCGCTCTCATCCAGCATCATCGCCATCATTTGCCTGTTGGACGAAGGCTAATGACCAATCCTTGGGGCGATGCAAAGATTTTTTTCGACCTGGTGCTTTGACGCCCGGACGCTCGCCGGGGCGGCTTCACATCAGGCGCAAGAAAGCGTGACCTGTCGTCATCGGCCACAGCGCTGGCAATTCCATCTCGACTCGGGTCTCTGGTTCTCTTGTCCAACAACGAAATGGCCACAGCCGAAACGTTGAACATGTCGGAACCGGAAGCACCATCCGCGCCCAGCTATTCGCAGCTCTTCTGGATTTTCACCCGCATCGCCCTGACCAGTTTCGGCGGTGGATTGAGCGGCTGGCTGCTGCGGGAGTTTGTTCAAAACCGCAAGTGGATGACGCAGGAGGAGTTTCTCAACGGCCTGTCGATTTCCCAGGCGCTGCCGGGCGTGAACGTCAAGAACATGGCGGTCTGGATCGGCTACAGGCTGCTTGGCTGGCGTGGCGCCGCCATTGGGTTTGTCGGCATCATCGTCCCGCCTGCCATCGTCATTGTCCTGCTGGGAACGCTGTTCTCCTCGTTGTCGCACTATCCGCTGACGCATGTGGCATTGATGGGAGCAGCGGCGGCGGCGGTTGGCCTGTCACTGTCCATGGGCATCACGGCGGCGCGAGCTGTGCCTCGCAACGCTGTGCCCCTTGCGATCATGGCGGCCACCTTCATTGCCGTCGCACTTCTGCACTGGCCGCTTTTCTGGGTCGTCCTGACCGCCGGTTTCGTCAGCGTGGCCTATGCCTACGCCAGGGCAGGTTGATGAGCGACAACCCGCAAACTTCGTTGTTACTAAGCCTGCTGGCGGTATTTGCGCCGCTTTCCCTCGTGACCATCGGCGGCGGACAAAGCGCCATTGCCGACATCAACCGGCAGGTTGTCGACGTCCATCAGTGGATGAGCCAGGCGCAGTTCGTCGACGCCTTCGCCATCTCGCGGATGGCTCCGGGACCGGGATCCCTGCTGGTGACGTTGATCGGCTGGCAAGTCGCGGGTTTTTGGGGCGCCGTCGTTGCAACGATGGCCATTTTCGGTCCGACCACCTTTCTCATCTACGCGGTCGCCCATATCTGGTCCCGCAAAGGCGGGGAGCGTTGGAAGCGGGCGCTGGAGGCCGGGCTCCGGCCGGTGGCCGCGGGTATGATCCTTGCCGCGGGCTATGTGTTGCTGCAGGCCATGGATGGCGGCTGGTTCGCGCGCGCCATCGCGTTCGCTTCAACGGCAACCCTGCTCCTGACCAAGGTAAATCCGCTGCTTTTGATCGGTGCCGGCGTCACCGTTTTCATCGGGCTGCATGCGCTCGGCCTAGTCTAGACCATCATCTCCAGTCGCGGATCGCTTGTGACAAATGTCCGCACGAAGGCTCAGATCAGCGTCTCGGCAAACAGCGTGATCAGCCTTTGCCAATGCCGCTCCGCGCCGGCTTGGTCGTAGACGCCGTGATCGGGCACGCACCAGCCATGCGCCATGCCGACATAGTTCTCCAGCAGGTGGTCGACTTCGGCGTTTCTCAGCGCCTCCTCGAGCCGCGTCGACTGCTCTGGCGGAAAGCTGCGGTCGACGCCGGCCATGCCGACATAAACGCGCGCCTTGATCGAACCGGCCTTGCGGTGCGGGCTGTCCTCGGCATCGCTGGCGAGATTGCCGCCATGGAAACTGGCGGCGGCCTTGATCCTTTCGGGATAGGTCGCGGCGGCATTGAGCGCCCGCGCGCCGCCCATGCAATAGCCGACGGAACCGATCGGACCGGTGACCCCCTCGCCTGCAAGCGCATCAAGGAAGGCCGAACTGTCGTTGATCGTCATGGCCTGCGTCGTGCCGGTCACCAATGCCATCAGCGCCGCCTTGGTCTTTTCCTCGGTGAAGGCGGTCTTGGCGTCGAACGGGCCATAGGGTGCGTTGCGATAGAAGAGGTCGGGCACCAGCACCGCGTAGCCCTCGGCCGCAAGCCGATCGGCCATGCCGTCGAGCGCCGGGCGCGGGCCGAACGCGTCCTGGTAGAGGATGACACCTGCCTTGGCTTGGGAAACTTTAGCCGATCGGAACAGACCGGCTGTCGCCACGCCGTCGCTGGTCCTGATGCTGAGGTTCTGTTTGGTCATCACGCGCTCCGTTCGGCAGATGTGCGATACATATCCGTGCGAACCGTCACGGCAAGGCGTCCCCTGCCGCTGACGGTCAACATTTCGTGCAGGATCGTACGAGACATCGCAAGAACGGCTGCCGCCGTTCCATGCACAGGATGTTTATGCAAGCCTAGCTGTCGAGACGCACGGTCCGCGCGCCGACAAGCTGCGCGCGGCCGGCGCCGAACCCCATGATGGCCGCCCCGAGCCCAAGCGCGACGAACAGGAAAGCCGTCTCCGAAAAGCTGCCGGTCCAGCCGCGAATCAGCCCCACCAGCAACGGTCCGAATGCCGCGAGCACATAGCCCACGCCTTGAGCCATGCCGGAGAGATGGGCCGCGACGTGCGAATCCGGCGACCGCAGCACGATCAGCGTCATGGCGGCTGCGATCAGCCCGCCCTGTCCTATTCCTTGCAGAACCGCCCAGAACAGGATGGTCGAGGTCGGCGCGAAAAGAATGCCGAGCAGCGCTGTCACCGCGATGGCGATGAGAACAACGTTGACGACCCGCTGGTCCTTCAGCCTGACCGCGATCGAGGGCACGGCAAGGCAGGTGATGACCTGCGTCATCACCGACAGCGAGGCGATAGCGCCGGCGGTCGCCGCATCGAAGCCACGCTCGCGCAGGATCGGCGCCAACCAGCCGAAGATGCAATAGGCGATCGCCGACTGCAGGCCCATGAAGAGCGTCACCTGCCAGGCCAGACGGTCGCGCCAAAGCCCAACGACGCGAAAGCCGTTGTGGCTGATCTGCCGCCGGCTGCCCAGCGCCTGCGGGATCCAGATCAAAAGCACGAGCAATGTCGGCACCGCCCAGGCGGCGAGCGCTCCCGACCATGAGCCGGTAACCCGATGCTCGATCGGCAAAGTGAAGCCCGAGGCGACGGCTGAACTGGCGCAGAGCGCCATGGTGTAAAGCCCGGTCATGACAGCGGTGTTGTCGGCGAAATCGCGCTTAACCAGCCCAGGCAACAAAACATTGCCGATGGCAATGGCGCTTCCGGCAAGGAAGGTGGCCACAAAAAGCAATGGCACGGATTCGAACCCGCGCAGGCCCGTTCCCAGGACCAGCAGCGCAAGCGCACCCAGCAAGGTGCGTTCGGCTCCGTAGCGCTGCGCCAACCTTGGCGCGAAGGGCGCGAACAGACCGAGGCACAGAACGGGCAGCGTCGTCAGCAGGCTGGCGCCCGTCGTCGACAGCCCGGTTGCCTGCATCACTTCGGGCAACAGCACAGACAGGCTGGAAAACAGGAAGCGCAGGGTGAAGGCGATCAGCACAAGGCTCGCGCCAAGCACGATGCGGGCGACACGGCTGCGCCCTTCGGGCGCAAGCGGCTGCGGCAGGTTATCGGCCTCGGCGTCGATGAGGCCCAGCCCTGCGAAGGCCTCGGCCTTCGGGGCGGGTTGGGGAAATGCCTGGTTCATTGGGACAGCAGTCTTTCAAGTTGGGCAAGCACCGGCGCCATGAAGGCATGGACGGCGGCAAGCGCGCGGTCCGGATCGCCTTCGGCTATGGCGTCGACGATGGCCGCATGCGCCTGCTGGTCCGGTTCGGGCAGGTCGCCGCCGATGGTGGCATGGATGGTTTCCGCGATGGCGGCGGTGAAGAAGTCGTAGAGCTCCATCATCGCCTTGTTGCCGGACGCCGCGACGACCGATTTGTGGAAGGCGATGTCCCGGCGGATAAAGGCTTCGCTGCCGCCCTCCGCGACGGTGCCGCGCTCGGCCAGCAATCGGCGCATCCTGCCGAGATCGGCGGGCGTTCTTCGTAAGGCGGCCAGCCGCGCGGCCTCAAGATCCAGCGCTGCCCGCGCCTCCCATTGATCACGCAGGCCGGTACGCTTGACGCGGTCGAGCGCCGCTGAAGAATCGACGGTGGAGCGCACATAGGTGCCCGAACCCTGGCGCGTATCCAGCAACCCTTGCGAGACCAGCACCCTCACCGCCTCGCGCACCGTGCCGCGGCTGACCGACAGAAGGTCGCTGAGAGCCGCTTCATTCGGGATGCGCTCGCCGACATTCCAGCGGCCACCCAGGATTTCGGCGCGCAGGCTTCCGGTCGCACTGTCGGTAAGGTTGAGTCTGCTGGCTGGCTGCATGGGTCTATTCATCAAATCATCGGATGACTTGATGAATAGACCTGCTTCTGACAGCCGTCAAGGTGCGCGCTGGACGCGGCCAATTGCAGGTATGGATCAGTCGGCCGGCCGCGCGAAGCTCGCCATGTGGAACGCCTGGACCTCGGGCGGGTAGCGATAGGATGTGCCATAGGGGCAGGCATTGCGGTCGAGGCAACCACCGCTCCGGCACGGCTCGCCGTCGGGTCCCCGCACATGCGACAGGCAAGCCTGGTAGGCGAAGCCCTCTCTCGAATAGGCATCGACCGGACAGGACTTCAGGCAGGGCTTTTCGATACAGCGGTCGCAGAGGTGAATGGTCTCACCAGCCTCCGGAAACTCGATCTGCTGCTCGAACAGCAACGCACCGCGATAGGCGTGCCAAAGCCCGTATTGCGGGTGCATGAGAATACCGAGCGGCGACGGCTTCAGCCCTTCCGCCCGCATCGCCCATTGCTGGAACGGCAGATAAGGCTTGTCGGACGGAGAGACCGCGCGCGCGCGGAATACGAGTGCCACCTCGCCGATGACCTGCCGTGACCAAGTGTCAAGCGGATTGGCAATCGCTTGGGGCTGCTGCCCCCGCCAACGCAGGAAATGCGGCCAAGGCGCCGCACCCGCCTGCCCGACCAGCAGCACTGACTTGGCCGTGACATTCGAGATGCCGGTCGGTGGCGTATCGCCTGATCTGAAATTGAAGCCGCCGCGAAGGATGAGGCCATTGACGCCAAGCGCGGCGGTGATCTCTTCGATCATGCCGCGCGCACAAATCATCCCTTCCTGTCCGGATCGGAGAAGGCACTCCGCCAGACTTCCTTGTGGATGATGTTGGCGACTTTAGCCCCGCCTGACTCGGGCTCCTTTCAAGTGAAGGCGTCGGGCATCGATCCCTTCTTCCTGGCGATGAATTCCTTCAGGGCTTCGTCGATACCCTCGTCGAGATGCGGCGCCTCGTAGCTCTCCAGCCAGCGGCGGGCGAGTTCGTTGGCGCGTTGCGGCGCGGTCTTCTCGCCTTCGGCCAGCCACTGCTCATACGAGTTGTTGTCGGCGATGTTGGAGCGGTAGAAGGCGGTCTGGAAATTCGCCTGGGTGTGGTCGCAGCCGAGATAGTGGCTGCCGGGACCGACCTGGCGAATGGCGTCCATCGCCTGGCCGTTTTCCGACAGGTCGACGCCTTCGGCGAATTTCTGCTGCATGCCGAGCTGGTCGATATCCATCATGAATTTCTCGTAGCATGACGCCAGCCCGCCCTCGAGCCAGCCGGCCGAGTGGAGGACAAAGTTGGTGCCGGCGAGAATGGTCGAATTCAGCGTATTGGCGCTTTCATAAGCCGCCTGCGCATCCGGAACCTTGGAAGCGCAGAGCGAGCCGCCGGTGCGGAACGGCAGGCCGAGGCGGCGTGCGAGCTGCGCGGCGCCATAAGACACCAGCGACGGCTCGGGCGTGCCGAAGGTCGGCGCGCCAGACTGCATCGAGATCGACGAGGCGAAGGTGCCGAACAGCACAGGCGCGCCGGGCCGGATCAGCTGCGTGAACGAGGCGCCGGCCAGCACTTCGGCCAGAACCTGCGTCAGCGTGCCGGCGACCGTCACCGGGCTCATCGCGCCGGCGAGGATGAACGGCGTGACGATGCAGGCCTGGTTGTGGCGCGAATAGACTTTCAGCGCGCCGAGCATGGTTTCGTCGAACACCATCGGCGAGTTGGCGTTGATCAGGCTGGTCAACACCGTGTTGTTCTCGACGAAGTCGTCGCCGAACACGATCTTGGCCATCGCCACCGTATCCTCGGCACGCTCCGGCGCGGTCACCGAGCCCATGAACGGCTTGTCGGAATATTTGATGTGCGAATAGACCATGTCGAGGTGGCGTTTGTTGACCGGCACGTCGACCGGCTCGCACACCGTGCCGCCCGAGTGATGGATCGATGGCGCCATATAGGCGAGCTTCACGAAATTCTGGAAATCCTCGATGGTGGCATAGCGCCTGACGCCGTCGAGGTCGCGCACGAAGGGCGGGCCGTAGACCGGCGCGAACACGGTGGCGTTGCCGCCGATCTGCACCGAGCGCTCCGCGTTGCGGGCATGCTGCGTATAGATGGAGGGCGCGGTCTTGAGCAGTGAGCGGCACAGCCCTTTCGGGAAATGCACGCGCTCGCCCTTGACGTCGGCGCCGGCCTCTTTCCACAGTTGCAGCGCTTCGGCGTCGTCGCGGAAGATGATGCCGATCTCCTCGAGCACCGTATCGGTGTTCTTCTCGATCAGCGCCAGCCCTTCCTCGTTCAGCACCTCGTACACGTTGATCTGGCGCTTGATATAGGTCAGCTGCGTGCCGGGTCCGCCGCCGGACCGTGCCGCGCGCCGGGCCGCCGCTCCGCCGCTGGCGCTGCGCCCGCGCCGTCCGCCTGACGCTTCCTGGTCGACTGCCGCCTGTTCGCTCATGATCGCTCTTCCCTGACTGTGGACTGGCCTGAACAGGGCCTGTCCTGAACCGTTATGGCCGCATGGCGCGGCTTTGACCGGATCGTAGCCATGCACCCTATTCGAAACGGCCCGTCCGCGCCAACGCCTGTCGCAAAATCGACAAGAAAACCGATAGATTTTCCAGTCGCTTTCCTTTTGCGGGAAGTCGCAAATCAGCTATGGATGGCTGCCCGTTGCGGGTTAGGTATGAGCGCCATTATTTTGTGCCTTGCGACACAGTCGCGATGCCGTGAGGAGCTGGATTAAAATGTCCGACGACGAGATCATCCTTTCTGAACTTTCCGACGATGAGTTGGTGCAGCAGATGCACGACGACCTCTATGACGGGTTGAAGGAAGAGATCGAGGAAGGCACGCGCATCCTGCTCGAGCGCGGCTGGGCGCCCTACAAGGTGCTGACCGAGGCGCTGGTCGAAGGCATGCGCATCGTTGGCGAGGATTTCCGCGACGGCATCCTGTTCGTTCCCGAAGTGCTGCTTTCCGCCAACGCCATGAAGGCCGGAATGTTCATCCTGCGCCCGCTACTTGCCGCCACCGGCGCGCCGAAGCAGGGCAAGATGGTGATCGGCACCGTCAAGGGCGACATTCACGACATCGGCAAGAACCTCGTCGGCATGATGATGGAAGGCGCCGGCTTCGACGTCATCGACCTCGGCATCAACAACGCGGTCGAGAAATATCTCGATGCCATCGAACAGCACCAGCCTGATATCATCGGCATGTCGGCGCTGCTCACCACCACCATGCCCTACATGAAGGTGGTCATCGACACGATGAAGGAAAAGGGCATCCGCGACGACTATGTCGTGCTGGTCGGCGGCGCGCCGCTCAACGAGGAATTCGGCAAGGCCGTCGGCGCCGACGCCTATTGCCGCGACGCGGCGGTGGCGGTCGAGACCGCCAAGGACTTCATGAAGCGCAAGCACAACGTGCGCGCTTCGGCCTGATCCAAGGCATCAGGAAGAACCGGAAAAGCCGCGCCTTGCAGCGCGGCTTTTTTGTTACCAGATGAAGGACGTGATTGCGGGCAATGAAAGCATTCGGCTGAGATCATGGCCAGGGTTCGAAAAACGCAGGCGAATCAAGCGGACAGGCTTCTGGTCATTGCCTGCGGGATGATCGCGCGCGAAGTTCTGGCCATCAAGGAAACGCTGAAGCTGGACCACCTCGAACTGACCTGCCTCCCGGCGGAGTTCCATTTCTATCCCGATCGCATCGCCCCCGCCATGGACAAGGCGATCGAGAAGGCCAAGGCGGAAGGTTACGCCAATATCTTCGTCGGCTATGCCGATTGCGGCACCGGCGGGCTGCTTGACCGGGTGCTGGAGAAGCATGGCGTCGAGCGCATGGCCGGCCCCCATTGTTTCGCCTTCTACCAGGGAATGGATGCCTACGCGAAGGTTGCCGACGACGACATGATGTCGTTCTACATGACCGACTTCCTGTGCCGCCAGTTCGACGCCTTCTTCATGAAGCCGCTCGGCCTCGATAAACATCCGGAGCTGATCAAGGACTATTTCGGCAATTACGAGAGGCTGATTTATCTTGCCCAGACCGACGACCCGGAACTGGACAAGGTCGCGGAAAAGGCGGCGGCCCTGCTCGGCCTCGCCTATGAACGACGCCCCACCGGCTATGGCGACCTGACGGGCGAACTCGCGCGGGCGGCACAGAGCGCCTGACCAAGGCCGCGTCAGACTGCCCCCTCCTCCCGCAATACGGCCAGCACGTCGGCGAAGCTCGTCTTGCAGACAAAGCCCAGCCTGTCCCTGGCGCGCGAGGCGTCATAGACCCGATCAATCGACGCAAACATCGACCAGCCCCGTCGCGCATAAAGCGATGAAAAGTCCGGGAAATAGCGCTCGACGACCGAGGGCGCATCCCTGATGAGGGCATCGCAGTCCTGCGGCCGGAACGGAGTCGGCGCGCAGACGATGAAGATGTCGAAGCCGAGTTGCGGCGCCTTCGCCAATGCCGCGACATGCGCCTGCGCCGCGTCTTCCATCGTCAGCCGCCGAAACAGCAGTTCATTCGCCTTGGTGTTGGCATCGGACTGTTCGATGGCATGCGCCATGTCATCGGCCTCTGGAAAGAAGCGCGCGGTGCGTAGCACCACCACGGGCAGGCCATGCTGGAGATGATAGAGCCGGCACAAATGCTCGGCGGACAGTTTGGTCACTCCATAGATGTTGCGCGGCTCGGGCGACATCTGTTCCGTCAGCCAGGCGGCCTTGCGCGCACCTCCATTGAAGCCTTCACGTATTGCCTGCGAAATCATCAGCGAAGTGGTCGATGTGAAAACGAAGCGCTCGACCCCGGCGGCCACCGCGGCATCGAGCAGGTTGAGCGTGCCCTGCACGTTGGTGGCGACGAAGGCGCTGTTGCCATGGCTTTCTATGTTGGGCTTGTGGAGGGCGCCGCTGTGGATGATGGCTTCAATGCGGTGTTGCCGGACGGTATCCATGACGAGGTCACGATCGGCGATCGAACCGACAATCTGCGTTTCCCCCGACGCGACCGGGTCGAGGCCGACGACATCATTGCCAAGCCCGCGCAGGCGCGGCGCGAGCACGCTCCCCAGCCAGCCCGACGACCCTGTGAGCAAGATTCGCATTTCACCACGCCATGATTTTTGACACCCGATGCTGTTAAGCACGGATGACAGCCCGTCGCGAATGGGTAAATTCTGCCCCGGACACCGCAAGGACGACTCTCCAGCCGTCAACTGCCATCGCCAACCGGAGAATCTGGATGAACCTTCGCCCGCTGCTCGCCACTGCCGCCCTGTTTTGCGCCGCCTTGCCTGCCCATGCCGATGGCCAGGTCCAGAAACTGATCACCGCCGCCGACAAGGCGCGGCTCGCCAAATATGACGAGACCCGCAAGGCCGCCCTCGCCGAAGCCAAGGCCGGCAATCCCGCCGAGGTCAGCCAGCTCAATGCGCTGCTGGCCAAGCCGCTTGTGTCCTTCTCGGACAAGGACCTTACCGGAAACTGGCAGTGCCGCACCATCAAGGTCGGCGGGTTGAGCCCGCTCGTCATCTATGGCTGGTTCAAGTGCAAGGTCACCGATGACGGCTCCGGCTGGCGGCTGCAGAAGATCAACGGCTCGCAACGCACCCAGGGCCGCTTCTTCGACGATGGCGAAAAACGCTCGATCTATCTCGGCTCCGGCTCCGTCAACAATGATCGTGCGAAACCCTATGGCAGCGGTCCGCAGACCGATCAGGTCGGCTACGCCTTCCGCAGCAGCGCCAGCCAATGGCGCATCGAATTCCCCTCTCCCTACTACGAATCGAAACTCGACATCATGGAGTTCAAGCGCTGAACCCCGCCTCCATGTCCTGAGGGAACGTCCGGCACACCAAGGATTAACCCGCCTGCCCTAAACTTGGCCCTTTCAGCCGATCCCGTGGAGCGTAGCAAGATCAATGGCAGCGTCGGAATCCAGTCCGCGACCAATCGTGGTCGTCACCGGCGGCGGCGCGCATGTCTGGGCGATCGTGAATGATATCGCCGACCGTGTCGGCCCCGTCAGCGTCGTCCTGGAAGTCCCTGAATCCAAAAAGCGATTGCTGCTTGGCCGCGCTCGCCGCCAGGGCTGGATCTCCGCCATCGGCCAGCTCGGCACCATGGTTCTGAGCAGGCTTGGAAAAAGGCTGCTCGCGGACCATGCCGCGCGCCTGATCGCCGAAGAGAGGCTTGAGACGGAGCCGAGGCAAAATCAGCCTATAGTTCATGTGGCATCGGCCAACAGCCCTGAATGCCTGCAGGCGATCGAGAAGATGAAGCCTGGGGTAGTCCTGCTCAACGGGTGCCGGCTGCTGTCCAAGGACATGCTGGCCGCGATGCCGTGCCCCGTTCTCAACTATCATGCCGGCATCACGCCCAAATATCGCGGCATGAATGGCGGCTATTGGGCCCTGGTTTCAGGCGACGCCGGGAATTTCGGGTCGACCGTTCATCTGGTCGATGCCGGCGTCGATACCGGCGGCGTGCTCAAGCAGGCGCGCGGCAAGCCGGGAAAAGGCGATACCATCTCGAGCCACGCGCTGCGCCAGGCGGCGTTTTCCCGCGACATCTGCGTCGAGGCGGTCGCCGATGCGCTGGGCGGAAGACTGGTGACGATCGATCCGGGGCTGCCGTCGAAACAGTGGTACCATCCGACGATCTGGTCCTATGTCTGGACTGGATTGAGGACCGGCATCTGGTAGCGCATTCTTCGTCCGCGATGATATTTTCGGGTGCCTCGCGACGAGCGCCGGCATCCCTCGCAAACGAATAAAACCACCTTTCATTTTACGACATCCAAATGCGTCGCTTTTGAATGCGCGCGCGTCGTCCCATAACAAGCGGCTCCATTGCGCTTGCGGCAATGCTCTGACATCGAGGAGCGAGAATTCATGGCCGATCTTATCGTCGTCTACTGGCGCGACATCCCTGCCCAGGTCATCGTCAAGAAAGGCCGTCAGAACGCCAAGCGCGAACTGCCGCTGCGCTTCACCGAAGCGATCGACATGTGTGCCATGCGCACCGGCGCCGGGGGTACCGACGACTATCTGGCCGAATGGCGCAAGGCCGATCCGGTTCCCGTCGGCGACGACCTCGAAGCCGAGGTCGAAAAGGCCTTCCACGAGCTCGATGCGAAATACGACCGCGAGCGGCTGGTCGCTCTGGTCAAGGCGGGCGGAAAAGAAAATGTCTGACAAAGAGCCGGCGGTTACCCAGGCCACACTGGTCAAGAAGGCAGCGCCGAAATCCGACTACAAGCCGGCCGACGTGTCGCCGCAGCGGCGCGTGCAGCGCTCGTTCGCGGTGCGGCTGTGGTCGATCAGGCACTCGCGGCTGCTCGAATGGTTCTACAGCAGGTTCGCCGATGCCTTCCTGCTCTTGCATCCGCTCTGGAAAGGCCTCGGCTACGGGCGCGTCGAAGCCCCGATCAAATTCGTCGAAAAGCGCGTAAAAGGCTTCATGTTCGACTGCCGCATGTGCGGCCAGTGCATCCTGTCCTCCACCGGCATGTCGTGCCCGATGAACTGCCCCAAGCAGTTGCGCAACGGCCCCTGCGGCGGCGTACGCGCCAACGGCAATTGCGAGGTCGAGCCCAACATGCCTTGCGTCTGGGTCAAGGCCTGGGAGGGTTCGCAGAACATGGTCAACTCCGACAAGATCCTTGCCGTGCAGAAGCCGGTCGACCAATCGCTACGCGAGACATCGGCATGGCTGCGCGTCACCGCGCAGGCAGCGGCGGCCCGCGAAGCCGCGGCCAATGCCGGCACCGGAGCCGCCGCATGATGGCCCGCCAGCGCGACGAAAACCCTGCCGGCATTCACCTGCCGCTCGATCCCCTGCCCGGCCACTCCTCGCGAGGACGCCTGGAGCGTGTGCTGCGGCGCGGCGAATTCGCGGTCACCACCGAACTCAATCCGCCAGACAGCGCCGACCCCGAGGACGTCTACAACAGGGCCAAGATTTTCGATGGCTGGGTCGACGCCATCAATGCGGTCGATGCCTCGGGCGCCAACTGCCACATGTCGTCAGTCGGTATCTGCGCGTTGCTGACCCGCATGGGCTATGCGCCGATCATGCAGATCGCCTGCCGCGACAAGAACCGCATCGCCATCCAGGGAGACGTGCTGGGCGGCGCGGCCATGGGCGTCGCCAACATGCTGTGCCTGACCGGCGACGGCGTGCAGGCCGGCGACCAGCCTGGTGCCAAACCGGTGTTCGACCTCGATTCCATGTCGTTGCTGGAAACCGTGCGCATCATGCGCGACAACGGCAAGTTCCTGTCGGGCCGCAAACTGACGACGCCGCCGCAGGTTTTCCTTGGCGCCGCCGTCAACCCGTTCGCGCCGCCCTTTGATTTCCGGCCGATCCATCTCGGCAAGAAGATCGCCGCGGGCGCGCAGTTCGTGCAGACCCAGTATTGTTTCGACGTGCCGATGTTCAAGACCTTCATGCAGAAGGCGCGCGACCTCGGCCACACGGAGAAAGTGTTCGTCCTGTGCGGCGTCGGGCCGCTCGCCTCGGCCAAGACAGCCAAATGGATCCGCTCCAACGTGCCGGGCATCCATATTCCGGACGCTGTCATCAAGCGGCTGGAAGGCGCGCAGGACCAGAAGAAAGAGGGCAAGCAGCTCTGCATCGACATCATCAACGAGGTGAAGGAAATCCCGGGCGTCGCCGGCATCCATGTGATGGCCTATCGCCAGGAGGAATATGTCGCCGAGATCGTCGATGAATCGGGTGTGCTGAAAGGACGCCAGCCTTGGAAGCGTGAGGTGCGCCGCGATGACCAGATCGTCGCCGACCGGCTCGACCGCATCCTGCATGACGAGATTACCGAAACCCAGGTGGACATGGTGAAGACCGCGCACTGAACGGCGCGGAGACCCATCATTCGCTTGATCGACAAGAGATAACGATATAAAGAAATCTTTATATCATGACGGAGAGATTTCATGACCCGGACCATCGTCGCCTCGGCGACACGAGAAATCATCATCGGCTTCGACCAGCCCTTCTGCGTGATCGGCGAGCGCATCAACCCGACAGGGCGCAAGAAGCTGGCCGCCGAGATGGTGGCCGGTAATTTCGAAACCGTCATCAAGGACGCGCTTGAGCAGGCCGCCTGCGGCGCCACCATGCTCGACGTCAATGCCGGCGTCACCGCGGTCGATCCGAACGCGACCGAGCCGGCACTGCTGGTGCAGACGCTGGAGATCGTCCAGGGCCTCGTCGACCTGCCGCTGTCGATCGACTCTTCCGTCACCGCCGCCATCGAGGCCGCGCTCAAGGTTGCCAAGGGCCGTCCGCTGGTCAACTCCGTCACCGGCGAGGAAGAGAAGCTTGAAGCCATCCTGCCGCTGGTCAAGAAGTACAATGTCCCGGTCGTCGCCATCTCCAACGACGAAACCGGCATTTCGATGGATCCGGATGTGCGCTTTGCCGTCGCCAAGAAGATCGTCGAGCGCTGCGCCGATTTCGGCATTCCGGCGCATGACGTCGTCGTCGACCCGCTGGTCATGCCGATCGGCGCGCTGGGCGACGCCGGCCGACAGGTGTTCGCCCTGCTGCGTCGCCTGCGCGAGGAACTCAAGGTCAACACCACCTGCGGCCTCTCCAACATCTCCTTCGGCCTGCCGCACCGCCACGGCATCAACGCCGCCTTCATCCCGATGGTGATAGGCGCCGGCATGACTTCGGCGATCATGAACCCGGTCCGTCCGCAGGAAATGGAAGCCGTGCGCGGCGCCAATGTGCTCAACGGCACTGATGAGAACTGCACCAACTGGATCCGTACCTACAAGGACTACAAGCCGGCCGAAGGCGGCCATGCGGTTGCCGCTCCGGTCGCGGTCACCGCGCCGGGCGATGGCGCCGCTGGCGGTCGCCGCCGCGGCGGCCGTGAGGCCCGCATGGGTCGGGGATAAGCGCGCAATCGTGAACCGTACAGCAAACCACGTTGGACCGATCGCATCATCGATGCGGTCGGACGCGTCTGCTTTGCGCTCAGGCCATGCCCAACATGGCGTCGAACACCGCCATTCCCGCCCACGATCCGAATATGCCGGTCACCCCGCCTACGATGAAATCATCGTCATAGGCCGGCCAGACCCCATGCAGCAGCAACACCGCGACGATCGCGCCGAGAATTCCGGTGGCCAGATATTGCGGATTGCGCAGCCACGGGCCCTTCAGCAGCCGCACCATGGTAAAGGCGGTGAATATGCTGGACAGCAGGAGATCGGACATGATTGGCCTCTGGACCATCAGACACTCCGCCCAATAGTAAAACGATCCGTTAAACGGTATCGACAATCCCTACCGAGACACGTGTACGCATGAACTCGCCTGCCAACATCACCGATCCACTCGTGCTGTTCATGCCGTCGGGCAAGCGCGGACGGTTTCCTGTCGGCACGCCGGTGCTGGATGCCGCGCGCCAGCTCGGCGTCTATGTCGAGAGCGTGTGCGGCGGCCGCGCCACCTGCGGTCGCTGTCAGATCGAGGTGCAGGAAGGCAATTTCGCCAAGCACAAGATCGTCTCCTCCAACGACCACATTTCGCCGAAAGGCCCCAAGGAAGAACGCTACGAACGCGTGCGCGGCCTGCCCGAACGGCGCCGCCTCTCCTGCTCGGCGCAGATCCTGGGTGACCTCGTCATCGACGTCCCGCAGGATACCGTCATCAACGCGCAGACCATCCGCAAGGATGCCGACACCAGGGTGATCGCCCGTGATACGGCGATCCGCATGTGCTATGTCGAGATCGAAGAACCCGACATGCACAAGCCGCTCGGCGACCTCGACCGCCTCAAGATCGCGCTGATGAAGGATTGGGGCTTTAAAAACCTCGAATTCGACTTCTACCTCTTGCCGCAGGTGCAAGGCATCCTGCGCAAGGGCAACTGGACCGCCACCGCCGCCATCCACAAGGATGCCGACAGCGACATTGCAAGGGTCATCGCACTCTGGCCGGGCCTCAAGAACGAGGCCTACGGTCTCGCCTGCGATATCGGCTCGACCACCATCGCAATGCACCTTGTTTCGCTGCTGTCGGGCCGCGTCGCCGCGTCGTCGGGCACGTCCAATCCGCAGATCCGCTTCGGCGAGGATCTGATGAGCCGCGTCTCCTATGTGATGATGAATCCGGACGGCCGCGAAGGCATGACGGTCGCCGTGCGCGAGGCGATCTCCAGCCTCGTCGACAAGGTGTGCGCCGAGGGCAACGTCCAGCGCGCTGACATCCTGGATTCCGTCTTCGTCGGCAATCCGATCATGCATCACCTGTTCCTCGGCATCGATCCGACCGAACTCGGCGGCGCCCCCTTCGCGTTGGCCGTATCCGGCGCGGTGCGTATCAAGGCCTCCGATATCGGGCTGAAGCTCAACCAGGGTGCGCGCCTCTACATGCTGCCTTGCATCGCCGGCCATGTCGGCGCCGACGCGGCGGCGGTGACGCTGTCGGAAGGCCCGCATCGCCAGGACGAGATGATGCTGATCGTCGACGTCGGC
The DNA here is from genome assembly GCF_005503535.1 of Mesorhizobium comanense. Lineage (GTDB taxonomy): Bacteria > Pseudomonadota > Alphaproteobacteria > Rhizobiales > Rhizobiaceae > Mesorhizobium > Mesorhizobium comanense. The sequence goes on from NZ_SCNN01000014.1 coordinate 38,081, forward strand.
ACCAATGCCGAGATCGTGCTCGGCAATCGCACGCGGGTCGTGGCGGCCTCCTCGCCCACGGGTCCGGCCTTCGAGGGTGCCGAAATCTCCGGCGGCCAGCGGGCGGCGCCCGGCGCCATCGAGCGCGTGCGCATCGACCCAGACACGCTGGAGCCGAAGTACCGCGTCATCGGCTCGGAATTGTGGTCCGACGAACCGGGCTTCCTCGACAGCGTTCAGGCGACCGGCGTCACCGGCATCTGCGGCTCCGGCATCATCGAGATCGTGGCCGAAATGTATCTCGCCGGCGTCATCTCGGAGGATGGCGTCGTCGACGGATCGCTGGCCGAGCGCTCGCCGCGCGTCGTAGCCAATGGCCGCACCTTCTCCTACGTGCTGAAGGAAGGCGAGCCTAAGATCACCATCACCCAGACCGACGTTCGCGCCATCCAGCTGGCCAAGGCAGCGCTCTATGCCGGCACCAAGCTATTGATGGAAAAGCAGAACACCGAGCATGTCGACCGCATCCACTTCGCCGGCGCCTTCGGCTCCTTCATCGATCCGAAATACGCCATGGTGCTGGGCCTGATCCCCGATTGCGACCTCGACAAGGTGTCGGCCGTCGGCAACGCCGCGGGTGCCGGTGCGCGCATGGCGCTCTTGAACCGCGGCTATCGCCGCGAGATCGAGGAGACGGTCAGCCAGATCGAGAAGATCGAGACCGCGCTGGAACCGAAATTCCAGGAGCATTTCGTCTACGCCATGGCGCTGCCCAACAAGGTCGATCCGTTCCCGAAACTGTCGGCTGCGGTGAAATTGCCGCCGCGCAAGACGGTCAGCGAGGACGGCGTCGCCGGCGATGCCGCCCCGCGCCGGCGCTCGCGCGAAGGCCACGCTGCACGACGCAGCCGGGAATAAGGCGCACTGCGGCCTAACCTGTCGCCGGCTTTTGGCGCGTGAGAGGTTTGAGCAAGCCGGTCAACGGCTTTTCAACAATCAGATAGAGCCCCGCGGAAATCGCAATACTGACAAAGGCGATCGACGCCGGCTGTCCGCTCGGCGGAACCCCAAGCCGCAGTATGATGCCGGTGACCACGACAACCACCAGCACATGCCAGACATAGATCGAATATGAGGCATTGCCGAAAAATGTGAGCAAGGCCATTGGGCTGAACGGTCTGGCGCGCTCGGCGAAAACCGCACCGGCAACGATCAGCATCGACGGAATACCCCAGCGCAGGACACGGGGCATTTCGGGGTCGAGCATCTGGACCACTATGAGCAAGAGAAATCCGCCGACAACCAGCGACAGCGCCAACACAAACTGAAGCCGAACATCGTTCATCCACAGGCGTCCGACGACAATGCCGGCCGCGAACTCGAGCACGATGGGCGAGGTAAATGCCTGGGCGTACCCCTTAAGCAGCAACAGGTTCAACACCACCATCGCCGTCAGCACGCCGATCAGCACGGCAAAACGCTGCTTCTCGCCCAGCAGGAGCGACAAGGCGAAAATGGCGTAGAACATCATTTCATAGCACAGCGTCCAGCCCTGGATCACCACGGGGTGCAGCGATCCATTCTGCACGATCGGAAAGAACAACAGCGAGCCGACAAGATTTGCGGGGCTCAGCACGTGTCCGAAGAGAAATTGCGGTTTGACGAAAATTGCCAGCGCCGTCAGCAGCGTCACAATCCAATAGAGCGGCACGATACGAACAATACGCCGCCACATGAAGCGCTGTGGGTCAACGGGGCGACCGACCGTGGTGACCCACATGATGAAACCGCTGATGACGAAAAACAGATCGACCCCTGCCGCGCCAACCGTGAAGGGACCGCCAAACTGCTCGCTGATGTGAAAGAAGACCACGGCGAAAGCGGCAAGCCCTCGAAGGTATTGAATACTATGGATGTCATTCACGCCCATACCCCTACTGACTGGCTTAGCACCCCCAAATGCTGCACTGCACAATAGCGGACACCCGCCACCTGCTGTCAACCGGGTAAAACCTTGGGTAGCGCTACAGTTGTCGTTGCCGGTTGGTTAGGGCACCGCCAAGCAACCGCCAGTTCGGGCCCAATCCCACGCAAATTTCATTTGCATGCAAATGTTTCCAGATCGCGCTAAATTGAAACCAAAACGCGATCTCCACGAAATCCACCCGATACATGGACGGAGCATTAAGCACGCATTGAACGGCGGCCAACGACCCTGTCGCCCAAAGACGCTCGGCGGGTTTGGGAAAGCGACGTGCAGTTGCAGGTCCTCGGTCGCCACTGTTCTTCAAGGGAGATGACAATGTCGATGTTCGAAAATCTCAGCCGCTTCGGTGTAACCATCCGGCAGACCCACGCCAGGAACAAGGCGGTCCGCGCGCTCAACAGCCTGCCGGCGCATGTCCAGAAGGACATTGGCTGGCCGGCCTCGCCGCCCGCCGATCCGCAGGCAGCGCTTGCCTCATTGCTTTTGGGCACGGCGCGCTGATGACCTTTGCCGAAAAATGCAAATTGCTCGGCATCCGCCGGGGGTCGAACAGATCCCCGGCGGTCACCGGCAATCGGCTGCGCACGGCACTTCTGCCGCGCCGCTGACCACGGCGCACGGGCAACCGCTATCGTGGACACTGCGTAAATCTTGACATTTCCGGCCGGCGCACGATCTTCGTAAAAAGGGGGAATTCTCTTAGTCGGCTGCAGCCGAAGCTCGTGTATCCGCATGCCAAGTTTGAAAAGCCACGTCGTTTCCTTCGTGCTCAGGCATAGCCGCAAGAAGGCCTTTTCCAGCCCGCAGAACCTGCAGCGCTGGATAGCGGCCGCGCGCAAGAGAGAGGATCATCATCCACCGGCCTCCCTGCGCCAGCGTCTCACCATCGAGACACGCACCGTCGACGGCTTTCCGGTTTACGAGATCGCCCCTCGATCCGGCATAAGCAAGCGGATTCTCTACCTGCACGGCGGCGCCTATGTCTTTGAAATCACGCCCTATCATTGGAACCTGATCGGCGACATGGCCGACCGTCTGGGTTACGGCATCACCGTGCCGATCTACCCCATCGCGCCCGAGCACGACTTTCACGCCATGTTCGGCATGGTCGGCGATGTTTACCGGCAGATGCTCGATGAAACGGAAGCCCGCGACATCGTCTTCATGGGTGATTCAGCCGGCGGCAACATGGCCGTGGTGCTGACGATGATGGCCGCCGAGGAAGCCCTGCCGCTGCCGTCGCGCCACGTGCTGATCTCGCCGGGCGTCGACATGTCGCTCACCAACCCCGCAGTGTTCGAGGCCGAGCGCAACGACCCCTGGCTTGGCATTCCAGGCGGCCTGGAGGCGATCCGCATGTACAGCGCGGGCATCGAGCGTGACGACTGGCACATCAGCCCGCTCTACGGCGACCTGTCAGTGCTCCCCAAGACCTTGCTCCTGACAGGCTCGCGCGATCTTCTCACACCCGACAACCTGGTCTTCGCCGAAAAGGCGCGCGCGGCCGGCGTCGATATCGAAGTCGTCTACGAGGAAGGCATGTTCCACGTCTGGCCATTGATCGACATGCCGGAATCTCGTCGGGCGCGCCAGCATATCGTCGCGTTTCTAGGCGGAGAAACGAAGGTATCGCGCGGCTGGACCGCGGGGTGGTCGCTGCAGCGCCAGCCCGCAACATGATCGTTGCAATGGGCGCGGGTTGATACGCGCCTCGCCGCTACGGTTTGATCAGTCCGCCATGGTATTCCAGCCGATAGACTTCCCGCTCCTCGACGTAGATGCGCTCGATCCCGCTGAACGCCTCGACGTCCTGGCTGCTGTTGTCGACGTAGCGGTATTGCCGAACAGCATATTCAAAAGCGCCGAGGAACCTGCCGAGCCCATAGAGGGCGGACAACGCTTCCCGGATGACCGCACCGGCGGCGGTTGCGTCGATCAATTCCGGATCGAGCACACGGCCATAATAATTCATGGCCCAGACGGGTTCGTCATCTTTCCAGACAAGTTCCTGGCCAAGAAAGTCGGTCCCGCCAAAATAGCTGTCCAGATAGCGCCACGGCCCGCGCTCGTAGCGAATGTCATGCGAGGCTGTCCGGCATGACGATGACGGGCTGCCGCCTCCGACATAGGCCGCCGACTTTGCTTCCAGGATAAAGGTCCCGAGACCATTCATGACTTGCCCGCTCAGTGGAACTTACGACGCCCCAGGAAACATCGACCCGCGCAGAACTGATCGCCCGCACTCCCTGAAACGGATCAGGTTCCTCCCCAACAAGCCGGATGGGCTCGCCCGGATCAGAACTTGCCGGTCTCCCGGAACACTTCGAAGGTCGCGCGGATATGGTCGGCAACCGCCTTGACCGGCGCGCTGGCGTCCGGCGCCACCACCATGGCCAGATTGTAGGTGCCGATATCGGGCATGCCGTCCTTGGGGCAGAGTTCGACCATGTCGTTGCCAAGGAAGGATCGTGGCAGCGGCGCGACCGCGAGGTCGGCCATGATGGCGGCGCGCTGGCCGGCTGTATGCGCGCTCATATAAGCGACACGGTAGTTGCGGCCCTCGCGTCCGAGCGCATCGAGCGCGCCGGCCCGCCAGGCGCAGCCCTCTTCCCACAGCGACACCGGCAGCGGTTCGCGCAGATGCGCGCAGCCGCCCTTGGCGCCGGCCCACACGATCGGTTCGGTCAACAGCACTTCAGCGCCGAGCGCGCTCGTCTTGTAGGAGTTCGTCAACAGCGTGATGTCGAGCGCCCGGTCGTCCATGCGCCGGCGCAGATTGCTGCTCTGATCGATGGTGACGTCAACCGCGATCGAAGGATGCGACTGCGCGAAACGCTTCAAGACATGCGGCAGCACGCGCTCGCCGTAATCGTCCGGAGAGCCCAGCCGAACCACGCCGACGATGTCGGGAATGATGAACTTCGACACCACCTCGCGGTTGATCGACAGCAGCCGGCGGGCATAGCCGAGCAGCATTTCGCCATCGGTGGTCAGCGTCACCGAACGCGCGTCGCGCGCGAACACGGAGCGGCCGAGAATGTCCTCCAGCTTCTTGATTTGCATCGACACGGCCGACGGCGTGCGAAAGACCGCGTTGGCGGCCGTGGTGAAGCTGCCAGTCTCGGCAATCGCCACGAAAGTGCGCAAAACGTCGAGATCGAGCAAAGGCAGCGGATGATTGAGCGGGGCGTTCATGGCGATTAGCCTTCAATTTTTCTGATACAAAGCATCATTCCATTTCGTTTGATTGAACATTAGATCGGGAGCATAGTCAACTCCATCGATTGAGGATGCTGCCACAAGCAGCCATGAAACGACCCCGACACAGTCCCGCAATCGACATGAAATGAAGCTGAAACAGACCTGACGTAACCAGCGGCTGCCGGGCACTCCCCGGCGCAAAGGAGAAAGAAATGTCTATCCTGTCGTCCCTCGGCCGCATCGCGACCGAATTCAGCGCGGCCCGCGCCCGCTATCAGACCGAACGCGCCATCCGTTCCCTGCCGATCGAATTGCAGAAGGATATCGGCTGGCCCGAGGCTTCCGACACCAAGACCGGCATTCGCAATGGCATCGGATCCTAGGCTGGAGCGAAGTAAACCGTGTGTACCTTGTGCTGAAGGCCTGCCGCGCGACCGCCCGGCAGGCCTTCTCATTTGCATTCAAATGATTTCAGGAGCCATGCCGCCGCTGCATGGCGCATATGAGCAAGCCGCATAGCGCCGCAATTTTCAAGCTAACCAACTGTAAACAATCAAAGATTCTGAGCACCCTGCCCAAATATGTCGCATCCGGTGTCGCTTTTCATATCAAGTGCTTCGCTTTTGCGATTTAGTTTCCGCTCACACAAGCCTATATCACCGCCAGCAAACGAGCTGCCCCACTCCATCAAGCGAAGGCGACCCGTTTAGAGCGACGTGCGTCCAATTGGACGCACAAAATACGCTCTAACACTTTGAGTCTGCGCATCGTGCTTTCCGAAAATCGGTTCGATTTTCGGGCCGATGCGCTGAGCAACCGATTGGAGATGATCATGAAGCTTTTTGCCCGCCTCTTCGCCCGCCGCGAAATGAACCTGACCACGGCTCTCGAGCGTCAGCGCCTCGCCAACACCATGCCCGGCCAGACCGGCGCGATGGCTGCGGCTCGCCTCGGCTTCATCGCCTGACATTTTCTGAAGGCAGCGCATCCCTGCCGCTGCTTCATGCCTGCAACGCCGCCTGGCTCAGCCACGGCGGCGTTTTTGTTGCGTCCGGCCGCCCGCGCCCTCCATTGCAAGCGCAATTGCCGCCGTCATGCCGGCGATCGCGAACAACAATTGCCCATTTGCGACCCATGTCGCAAATTTAATCTCGGCCAGGCGGTGTAGCCGATTGACAGCCAAGGTTTTTCCTGATGTCGCTATGCTATTCGCGACATCCTGTTCGCGTCATCGCCAGATGAGGTTCCCGTGAACGCCGTCAAGCATCCGATCAAGCGATCGTTTGTGTTCTTCCTTGTCCCCGATTTCACCATGATCGCTTTTGCGACCGCTCTCGATCCGCTCCGCTCCGCCAACCGCATGCTCGGCTACGAGGCCTACCGCTGGCGCCTCGCCAGCATCGACGGCAAGCCGGTGCGGGCCTCCAACGGCGTCGAATGCGCGGTCAACACCTCGCTCGAGGACGAGCGCAAGAAGATGGCCGGACCTGACCGGCCCAACATGGCCATCGTCTGCAGCGGCATCAATGTCGAGCGCTACCAGAACAAATCGGCCTTCGCCTGGCTGCGCGAAGAATACAATCGCGGCGTGGCCGTCGGCGGCCTGTGCACGGGCGCGCATATCCTGGCTGCGGCCGGCCTGCTGTCGAACAAGCGCTGCGCCATCCATTGGGAAAACCTGCCCGGCTTTTCCGAGGCGTTCCCGAAAGCCAATGTCTTTGCCGACCTCTTCGAGATCGACCAGAACATCTACACCTGCGCCGGCGGCACCGCCGCGCTCGACATGATGCTCAAGCTGATCGGCGACGATTTCGACGAGAGCCTCGTCAACCGGGTCTGCGAGCAGGTGCTTACCGACCGCGTGCGCAGCCCGACCGACCGCCAGCGCCTGCCGCTGCGCGCCCGGCTGGGCGTGCAGAACTCGAAAGTGCTGACCATCATCGAGCTGATGGAGGGCAATCTTTCCGAGCCGCTGTCGCTGATCGAGATCGCCGACCATGTCGATCTGTCCCGCCGCCAGATCGAGCGCCTGTTCCGCACCGAAATGGGCCGTTCCCCTGCCCGTTACTATCTGGAGATCAGGCTCGACCGGGCCAGGCACCTGCTCATCCAGTCGTCGATGCCGGTCGTCGAGGTGGCGGTCGCCTGCGGCTTCGTCTCGGCCTCCCATTTCTCCAAATGCTACCGCGAGCTCTATGCACGCTCGCCGCAGCAGGAGCGCGTCGACCGCAAGCAACTGCTGGCTGCTTGAGGATCAAAGCTTGATCCGCATCAGGCCCTGGCCGGCTGAGCCTGTGCCGTCCGCATCGCCTCGGCACGGATGTCCTCGGTCAGCCGGGCCTTCAGGCCTGAGAATTCCGGACTGGTCTTGAGCGTGTAGTGGCGCGGATGCGGCAGGTCGATGGCGACATCCGACTTGATGCGGCCTGGCCGCGCCGTCATCACGATGACGCGCGAAGCCATGAAGATCGCCTCCTCGATATCGTGGGTGACGAACAACACCGTCTTCTTGCGCCGTTCCCAGATGCCGAGCAGCAATTCCTGCATCAGCCCGCGGGTCTGGTTGTCGAGCGCGCCGAATGGCTCGTCCAGCAACAGGATTTCGGGATCGTTGGCGAGCGCGCGGGCGATGGCCGTGCGCTGCTGCATGCCGCCGGAAAGCTGCTTTGGCCAATGGTTCTCGAAGCCCTTCAGCCCGACCAGATCGACATAGGAGGCGACGATCCCGTCCCGCTCCTTTTCAGCCATGCCGCGTTCACGCAGGCCGAAGGCGATGTTCTCGGCGACCGTCAGCCATGGGAACAGCGTGTAGGACTGGAACACCATGCCGCGGTCCGGTCCCGGCCGCGTCACCGCCTTGCCGTCAAGCAGCACGCGGCCCTCGCTCGGGGCCTCGAGACCGGCGACGATCCTGAGCAGCGTCGACTTTCCGCAGCCTGACGGCCCCAGGATGGTGATGAAATCGTTGGCGGCAACCGCCAGGTCGACCGGCATCAGCGCCTTGACCGGCTGTCCGCCGCGCACGCCGGCAAAGGTGCGCGACACGCCTTCGATCAGAAGCTTGCTCACGCCAGGCTCCACGGAAAGAGCCAGCGGTTGAACGCCTTGAAGGCGAAATCGGACAACAGCCCTATAAGCCCGATGACGATGATGCCGAAGATGATCTGCCCGGTCGCCAGCCGCGACTGGCTGTTGATGATCATGTAGCCGATACCAGAGGACGAGCCGATCAGTTCGGCGACGATGACATAGGTCCACGCCCAGCCGAGCACCAGCCGCAGCGTCTCGGCGATTTCAGGCGCATTGGCCGGCATGATCACCCGCTTGACGATGCTGTTGTTCGTCGAGCCAAGCGTATAAGCGGCCTCGACAAGGTCGCGCCGCGTCGACCCCACCTTGACGGCGATGATCAGGATGATCTGGAACACCGAGCCGACGAAGATGACCAGCAGCTTCTCCAGTTCACCAATGCCGGCCCACAGGATGAGCAGCGGAATGAAGGCCGAGGCCGGCAGGTAGCGGGCGAAGGAGACGAAGGGCTCCAGGAACGCCTCCACCGGCTTCCAGGCGCCCATCGCGATGCCGATCGGCACGGCGACGACCGATGCCAGCAAAAAGCCGCCGAAGACCCGCCAGATGGTGATCAGTATGTCGAGCCAGAAACGGTCCTCGACCAGCAGCCGCCAGCCATCCCTCAGCATCGATAGCGGATCGGCGAGGAAGATGCGGTTGACGTGCCCGCCAAGCGTGATCCAGGCCCAGAAGGCGATGAACAGCACGAAGAAGGAGATGCCGAGCACGGTTCGCAGGCCCGGCGAGACTGGATGCAAGGGGCGCATCTTCATCCTTTGTCAGCGGGAAGCGACGGCGCCTGGCGCCGCCGCATGATGGGCAAAGGTGAAGCTGTCAGTTCGACACCGCGCTGGTGTCGGCCAGCGTCGCCACATCGGGCGCGTCCTTGATCAGCCCCATCTGCAGCAGCAGCTCGCCGGCGGTCTTGGAAAAGTCCTGGAATTCCTTGGTGAAGAACTGCTTGTTCTCTGTCCTGTCGGCCCATTTCAGATATTTCGCCGAATCCTCGAACTCCTTGGCCGACTGCTTCACGTCGGCGCCCATGATCCCGTAGGATTTCTGGGGATCGGACTTGATCAGGTCGAGCGCGTCGAAATAGCTGTCGGCCAGCGCCTTGGCGGCATCCGGGTTGGCCTTGAGGAATTCGGGCGTGCAGCCGACCGTGTCGAGCACCATCGGGTAATCGAGCGTGGTCGCCAGGATGTGGCCCTGGTCGGCCTTGTCGCGCACCGCCGAGATGAACGGCTCATAGGTAACCGCGGCATCGTTCTGACCGGCGAGGAACGCTTGTGCTGCCGCGTCGGGCTCGAGGTTGACCACGGTCACGTCCTTGGTCGACAGGCCGTTCTTGTTCAGCACCCAGGCCAGCATGAAATAAGGCGACGTGCCCGGCGCCGACGACGCGACGTTCTTGCCCTTGAGATCAGCGACGGTCTTGATGTCGTTGCGCACGACAATGCCGTCGGCGCCATAGGATTTGTCGAGCTGGAAGATCTGCTTGGTGGTCACCCCGCTGGCGTTCCACACCAGCCATGTCTCGACAGTGGTTGCGGCGCATTGCAGGTCGCCGCTGGCGATGGCGAGCGGGCGGCTTGCCTGCGGCACCTTCTTCAAGGTCACGTCGAGCCCATGCTTCTCGAAGAGCCCTGCCTGCTTGGCAAGCGTCAGAGGCGCGAAGCCAGTCCAGCCGCTGATACCGATGGTGACCGATGTGGCGGCCATCACCGGCGCGGACAGACCGGCGGCAAGCGTCAAGGTTGCGGCGAAAACGGCGATCCTGCTCATGCGAGTTCCCCTTTTGTTTCTCCGGCGAAATTGTTCACAGACGCCAATGGGCTTGTCAATCAACAGGAACGTGTTCCGTCTCGGCAGGGCTTGGCTCACCCAACTCAGAATCGCGCTTCCGGGAAACCCGTGCCAGATCCTTGCTATTGGCGCGGCGAACCAAGGAGAAGAATCGGACAGCGATCGGCGACCGGATACGTTCCGCTTGGCACGAGACGAACATCGGCGAAGTAGTGTGAAGCCTCCGCCACATGGACGGCCTCGTTAAGCCAGCAGCAAATCGTGTCGGAGCCCTTGTAAAGGTCGATGAAGGCGAAGGCGTCCGGCTGCCATCCGCCCGCCGCCATCAATGCCTTGCGGTCGCCGAACATCTCGTTGATGGCATCCAGGACGGCGGACATCTTCAAGCCATAGTCGGGCGCCGCGACAGGAAGCGACAAAGCGGTGCGCAGCACGATCTCGGCGAGTGCCTTTATCCTGCCGCCCAGCGCATCCGCCCTTATCGCGTCGAGCGGCTCGGTCTTGGCCGGGCGCGCAAAAAGCCTGATGCCCGCGCGACCGCCCGGTCTCAGCACCCTGGCCATTTCCTCCAGGCACCGGAGCCGCTGAGCTTCGCTCGTCACGGCCGAAAGACATCCGTCGCCGACAATTGCGTCGATGCCCTTGTCCGGCAATGGAAGATCGAGCCAGTTTCCGAGAACCACCTTGCGGGTCGCGCTATCGCCGATCCACAACGCGCCGATCATATGCGGGTTGGCGTCTATCGCCACCAGGGCCTTGCCGAGCCTTGCCAATTCCGGCGTGACGCCGAGCAGAGCCATCTCGGCGCCGTCCGTATCGATCAGGCTTTTCAGCACCTCCACGACATCGACGGGCGGCCGCAGAGGCGCTTTTATGAGATCCCATGTACGAAACAGATTAGCCCACAGGTCGGACATGCCCCTCGCCCCCTTGTTGCGCTTACGCACTTTGCCCCAGCGGATTCCAGTATATTATCACTTTCTGAAACGAAAGATGGCCGGGGGGCCGAATGCCGCACATCGTGGTGATCACGCACGAGTACGATCGTTTGATCGAGCGCAAGTTTTTCCGGCGCGAGAGCGGCTATATGATCCACACAATTCTCGAAGACCTGCGCATGCGCGGCCACTCATGGGCGATCGCGCGGGGCCTGTCGAACAAGATGAAGGGGGACGCCGCGGTCCTTCACGTCGACGCCACGCGCGTCGATCCCGCTTATATCGAATATGGGCGCGGCTTTCCGTTTTGCCTCAATATTGCGGTGGCCGATATCTCGAAGGGACGGATCAGCCAGGCGAAGGTCGCGCCCGGTGACGGCTGGACAGGACCGGTCATCGTCAAACCAGTCCTGAACAGCGGAGGCGTGCCGGAAGAGCGTCTCAATCGCCGGGCCCGGCGCGCGGGCAAGCCAGCGCCCTTTCCAGCCGCAAAGGCCATGAAGGACTACCAGCTGTTCGATCGGGCGTCGGATGTGCCTGCGGATTTCTTCGCGGATCCAGACTTCCTTGTCGAACGGTTCCTGCCCGAAGTCGTTGAAGATGGCTTCGCCCTGCGCTTCTGGGTCTTTTGTGGCGGCTATGATTTCTGTGGCCGTTTTGTTTCACGCGACTCCATGGTCAAGGGCTCCGGCGTGTTCCGCAGCGAGCCTTGTGCCGTTCCCGAAGACCTGCGCCGCCGCCGCGAGGAGTTGGGGTTTGACTATGGCAAGTTCGATTTTGCCGTTCATGACGGCAAATCCTACCTGATGGACGCCAACAAGACGCCAGGAAGGGTCCCCAAGTCGGCGGGCGAAGTCGCGTCGCCAGCAGGCATGGCCAGCGAGTTCGAGAAAATGATTCAGACCGCGCTGCGATGACTGTCTCTCTGGTTCACCGTTCCCTGGAAACGGTGAACCAGAGCACACAGCGCCGCCACGGCTCATGCGACGCGACACAGGATTTCGCCACGCATGTCGCCGCCCCGGAAGGCCGCCATTCCTCTGGACGGCATCCGGTCAATAACCGTTGCAATAACACTCGGCCGACGATATCCGGTCATTCCAATAATCGCCCAATGCGCGGGCCCGGCGCCTGATTTCGATCGAATTGCCGCCCATATTCGTGTCTTCATAGGCAACAAGAGTACAGCCACGGCGGACGAACACGGACGACACGCGGTCGTTCCAGAACTGGCCGCCACGAAAACTGACGGAATCGTTGGGATCCATTTCGAGCGCGCGCCCACGAAAATTCACATGCTCGAACATGACGCAGGCAGGCTGGTCGTTGTATTGGGCGCTGGCGCCGCCGGTAAAAAGCACCGACGCGACAGCTGTCAGGATGGCAAGACGTTTCATCTGATGTTTCCTCGGTTCAACCGCGGCCCCCGCCGGCTGGATAGCGCGGCGCGGCCGATTTGCCAATGCTCCCGAACCCGGGGCTGAACGGGAGATTTCTAACGGCTATCCGGCGTCCAGCTGCGGTTGCGCCACATTTTCTCGCCGACCTGGCAGTCGGCGGCGGGCTTGTCCTGGGCCAGCGCCACCGGCGGGTGATCCGCCTCCTCGATCGTCCATTGCGGCGAAGCCGGGCCGGCCAGTTCCAGCACCAGCTTGCGGCGGATGGCTTCGGGAAATTGCGTCCAGTCATTGACCGGGATCATGAAGGCGCCCGGCCCGCCGATGACACAGTCGCTGTAGTAGCGGTCGAGATCGTTGACGTCGTAAGCCCCGCCGAAGCTGCTGCGCGTCATCAGCGGCAGGCCGTTGATGATGATGCCCTGCCTGACCACCCCATCGCGGACGAGATTGACCGGTGCCCCCTGATTGTTGGGTCCGTCACCGGAAATGTCGATAACCCGCTTGGTGCCTTGATATCCGCTCTCGGCGAACAGATCACTGCCGAACTCCAGCGCCCCGGAGATCGAGGTGCGCCGCGCGCTGTTCGGCGGCTGGGCGGACAATTGCGCAACGACCCGCTCCGCGTCGGCCCGGTTCGCGATCACTGTCCATGGCACGATAACGCGTTGCCAGCTCGTGCCGGCCCATTCGACATAGGTGACCGCGATCTTGCCGTGGGCGCCGTCGGCAATCGCCCGCAGCACATTGTCATGCGTCAGCGCCGCCGCGTAGCCATGACGCTGGATCTCCAATTCGTCCGCCGACATCGACAGCGAAACGTCCACCGCCAGCACCAGTTCGACATCGACGGGTTCGTCCGCGCGGGTTGCCGGGGTCGACGACAAGATCAGCGCCAGCGCGGCGCCGCCGGAAAGCATATGTCTTGCACGGGTGAAAGCAGACATGCCGCGAGGGTAAGCGAAAACCGTCCGGTTAAAAAGACAAAAGCCCGGCCGATGGCCAGGCTTTTGCGATCAGTTCCACCACATGCGCCGGTCAGCTACGCGGCTTGAGATTCTCCGGATCATAGAGCGGCTTGTAGCCCACGCCGGCGACTTCGACCGGATAGGTCTCGCCAAAGTACTCGACATTGAGCTTGCGGCCTTCCTGCGCATAGGCGCGCGGCAGATAGGCGAGCGCGATGTTCTTGCCGATGGTCGGGCCATAGGCGACCGAAGTGGTGAAGGAGCGGCGACCGAGTTCATCCACCAGCGTTTCGCCGGTGGCGGGATCCAGCACCGGCATGATGCCCACGGGATAACGCGCGACGCCCTTGGAGTCCGTGTTCTCCGTCATCACCAGCGTGCACAACGTCGCCGGCTGCTGCTCCCGGGCGCGGTACTCCAGATGCCTGGCCTTGCCGCAGAAATCGTTCTCCTTGACCTTCGGGCGCGCGAGATCGGCTTCGAGCAGATTGTATTCGGTGAGCAGGTCGGCGTTCTGCAGCCGCAGGCTCTTTTCCATGCGGCGCGTGTTGGCATAGGTCTCGACGCCGAACGGCATCACCCCGGTCGAGCGCAGCGCGTCCCATACGGCAAGACCGTCCTCGTAGCGCATATGCAATTCCCAACCCTGTTCGCCGACATAGGAGATGCGGAAAGCAGTCACGTCCTTGCCGCCGATGCGGATCGGCTTGATCGCGGCAAAGGGGAAGTTCTCCAGCGACAGGCCTTCCGGGTTCTCGACCACTTTCTGCAGCGTCGTGCGGGCATTCGGGCCCCAGATGCCGATGGTGACATATTTCTCGGTCACGTCGGTGATCGTCGCATCGAAGCCCTTGTCCTGCGCGGTGCGCTGCATGTAGCGGAAGTCACGCGGACCGGCATCGGCGCCGTCGATCACCCGGCAGCGGTCGGCCATGCGGATGACGGTGAAATCGGCGCGCACCATGCCTTCCTCGTCGAGGAAGTGGGTGTAGATACCCTTGCCGATATTGTTGTCACCGCCGATCTTGGCCGCGCACAGCCATTCCAGCAGCGCGACATGGTCAGGTCCTTCGACATCGTACATGGAGAAGTGCGAGAGATTGACGATGCCGACATCCTCGCTCATCGCCAGGTGCTCGGCATTGGAGACCCGCCAGAAGTGGCGGTTATCCCACTCGTTCTCGCGCACCGGCACGCGGTTGCCGTATTTTTCCAGCAGGTGCTCGTTGGCGGCATAGCCATGGGCGCGCTCCCAGCCGCCCAGTTCCATGAAGTAGCCGCCGAGTTCCTTCTCGCGCTCCCAGAACGGAGAACGCCTGATGTTGCGGCCCTTGGAGAAGGGTTCGCGCGGGTGCACGGCCGGATTGTAGACCTTCATCGCCGTTTCGGTGCAGCGGTCCCAGATGAACTGTTCCTTCGTCTGGTGCGGATAGAAGCGCGCGTAGTCGATGGCGTGGTGGTCTATCTCGGTGCGGCCGTCCGTCATCCAGTCGGCGATCAGCTTGCCCATGCCCGGGCCGTCCTTGACCCAGATGGCGACAGCGTACCACAGGCCCCTCACCTTCTGGCTCTCGCCCATGGACGGGCCGCCATCGGCCGTCACCTGCAACAGGCCGTTGAAGGAATGGCTTTCATTGTAGCCGAGTTCCCCCAGGATCGGCGTCAGCTCCATGGCGCGTTCCAGCGGCGCCAGGATCTGCTCCATGTCGAGATCGCGCTGCGACGGCGACAGCCGTGCCTGGTCCTTTTCCAGCAGGTCGCGCGGATGGCAAAGGCGCGGATTGGTCTCCTCGTAATAGCCCCATTCGATCTGCCCGCCCTCGGCGGTCTTGGGGTCGCCGGTGTCGCGCATATAGGCCGAATTGCCCTGGTCGCGCAGCAGCGGCCAGCCGATTTCCTTGCCGGTGCCGGCGAACTCGGTGTACGGGCCGAAGAAGGTCAGCGGATGGTCGATCGGCATGACCGGCAGATCCTCACCCACCATCTCCGCGATCAGCCTGCCCCAGATGCCGGCGCAGACGATGACGTAGTCGGCCTCGATCGTGCCGCGGTCGGTCACCACGGCGCTGATGCGGCCATCCTTGACCACCAGCGACTTTGCCGGCGTGTTGGCGAAGGATTTGAGCTTGCCCGAAGCTTCCGCCTGGTCGACCAGCTTGCCGGCGACCGTCTGCGAGCGCGGAATGACCAGACCGGCGTCCGGATCCCAGAGACCGCCCTGAACCAGATGCTCCTCGATCAGCGGAAACTTTTCCTTGATCTCGGCCGGTTCGATCAGCCGGGCGCGCGTGCCGAACGACTTGGCCGAAGCGATCTTGCGCTTGATTTCGTCCATGCGGCTGTCATCGCCGACACGGGCCACTTCGAGGCCGCCGACGCGCGCGTAGTGGCCCATCTTCTCGTAGAAATCGATGGAGTAGAGCGTCGTCCAGCAGGACAGGAAATCATGGCTGGTCGTGTAGCAGAAATCGGAGGCATGTGCCGTCGAGCCGATGTCGGTGGGAATGCCCGACTTGTCGATGCCGACAATATCGGTCCAGCCGCGTTCGATCAGGTGATGGGCGATCGATGCGCCGACAATACCGCCAAGGCCGACGATGACGACCTTCGCCTTTTTCGGAAACTCTGCCATTGCCCTCGACTCCAAAGTGATAAAGCGCGCGGACTATAGGGCGGAGCGACAGGCCAGATGAAGCCTGTTTGCGACATTGGGAAAAAGCCGTGCGACCAGACGGTCGAATGCCGGCCGGCCATAGCCAGCCGCGCGAGCGTGAAGGCCGGCGATCGCCGGCCGAAGCTTAATCCAGCCCGGTCTTGCCCGGTGCCCAGTAGGCCTTGGCTTTCATCCGCGACGAGCCGACACCTGCCGCCCTCAGAGCACGATTGACATGCTGGATCGCCGCCGCCCTGCCCGTCAGCACGAAATGCACGCCTGCGGAGGCGTGCGCCACCACCGCGCCGGCAGCCGCGCCGAGATGAGCATCATCGGACGCTCGCGCAATCACGGTGGCATCGCCCAGGCCGATGCCCTCCAGCACGGACCTGGATTGGGCAATGTCGGTCACTTCGAAGATCAAGATCGGGCGTAGCCTCCGGACCGCGCTCAGCGCCGACGCCAGGGCGAAGGAGGTTTCATCGCCAAACAGCACCAGCGGCGCTTCTATGCCGGAGGGATCGAGAGAGCGGCGCGGCCCGAGGAACTGGCACATGTCGCCTTCGCGCAAGCCCTCGACCCATCGGCTGCCGGGGGCGTCGCCGTGCATGAAGGCGAGCAGCCTTGTCCTGCCATGCTCCGGGTCCCAGGACATCGGCGTGTATGTCCGCGCGGTCAGCCCTGTCCCCATCGATATCTGGAGCTTCTGGCCGACCGTCCAGTCGATGTTCTTGAGCGCATCGCCTTCAAGATCGATCAGCCGGAAATTATCCGAGATAGCCGCCACCGCTGCGACGCGGGCCGGCCGCATGAACCATCGCAGCAGGGTCCGCGCAACATAACCCGGCTGCGGTTCCTCGAGACGGTGGGCGGAATCGGTCAAGGCTTCACTCCATTGCTAACCAAGGGATATCGGCGCCATGCGCCGGCAGCACGTCAGGACGACGCACGCCCGCAAATGGCGCCGCCATCCGTTTCCAGACCTTTCCTCAGAAGCTCGCCGACACCCGGCACCGAAACGGCCGCACGCGCCAGTTCGGCCCCTTGGCCTTCATCCCGGTCGGGCCTGATGTGCCCGGCAAATGGCTTGGCCATGCCGTATGACGCCATGCCGGGCCAAAGATCGAGGCGCAGCAGCGCCAGGCTCTCGCCGATTTCGGCAACCGCACCCTCAAGGGTAGCGGCCAGCATGGACGTCTGGTCCCGGAAGACGAATTGTCCCGATGCCGCTTGATCCGATATGCGGGCGCTGCCCGATACGCGGATGACCTGCGCCGCCCCCAGGACCAGCACCATCGCGGCGGTCCGAGGTGGCGGCGGACCTTGAAAGAAGCAGGTGGCAGGATTGACCGGACTGCCAGGAAGACAGCTCCCGCCAGCCTCGATCCGGGCCAATATGCCGGCCGGATCGTCGCTTGGGCTGAGTTCGACACGCCCCCAGCCATCCACGGTCGCCAGCGCCATGAAGCGACGGGTGGCAGCCAAGGCGCTGATAGTGCGTGGCGCCAGCATCTCGAGCAAGGCCGACCAGTATTGCGAGCGCATCAAGGCATGGCCGCTGTGGCCATAACACTCCTCGACCGCGATGCGGATTTCACCGTCACGCACATCCCTCACGGTGCCGTTGACGCGCATCATCTCGCCGATGCAAGGCAGCAGGAACAGCGAGCCGAAGCCCAGGCCAGGCACGGCCAGAGACGGATCGTCGATCCGCGCGACCGGCAGCCGCAGCTCATAGGCATCGCCACTGGCGAAACCAATCTCGCCGCCGCCAAGGGTGACGCCGAGACCGGAAGCGTCGCCAAACGCGCCGAACATCAGCGGCGAGGCCGCCAGCCAGCGCAGCGCCGCGCGATCGAGATGGCCTATGACATTGAAGTTCGACGGCAGCGCGATCCCGCCCGCGGCTGCACTCATCAGGGTGGCGGTATCGATCGGCTTGTTCATGGCAGCACTCTGCGCTTTGGCGGAAGCATCGGGAGCGATCAACGTGCTCCCCACGCCTCTTCGCCATGACTACCTAGTGGGCTCCTTGCCGGCATTTCCCTTGGGTTCGAGCCATCATTACAGCGTGACGCGATTGGCGACATCGGGGAAATATGACAGAATATTCGGAAATCCTGCCAATCTTAGAACCGGTAGACCAGCATGCCCATTCTGAACACGCATCCCAAACCCGCCGACTTTCCCAATCCCGACGATGTGCCCAGGCCGGTTATGGTTTATGGCATGACGCTGGCGACAGGCGTGATCGAACTCAGCCATCACGCGCATCGCAAGGCCCAGTTGCTGCTGACGCTGCGCGGCGTCTTCACATGCGAGGTGGATAGCGGACTGTGGCTGGTGCCGCCGCATTGCGCGATCTGGATGCCCGGCGGTGCCCTGCACGCCATCAAGGCGTCCGGACCGATCGAAGGCTACAACGTTTTCATCGACCCGGCGATGGCGACGTCCTTGCCGTCGACCTGCTGCACGCTATCCGTATCGCCGCTGCTGCGCGAGTTGCTGATCCGCGCCGCCAGCTTCCCGCTCGAGTACCCAGAAGGCGGCCACGAATCGCGGCTGGGAACCCTGTTGCTCGATGAGATCGAAGCCGCTCCGGTCGAGCGGCTGCACCTGCCGATGCCCAGGGACGATCGCCTGCGCCGGATCGTCGAAGCGATGATGGCCGATCCGGCCGATCGCGGCACGATGGAGACATGGGCCAGGCGGGCAGGACTGAGCGAACGGACGCTTGCGCGCATTCTGGCGCGGGAGACGGGAATGAGCTTCGGCCGCTGGCGCCAGCAACTGACGATCATGCTCGCCCTGCAATGGATGGCCGCCGGCGCTTCGATCCAGAGCGTGGCGCTCGACCTGGGTTACGAAAGCGCCGGCAGCTTCGTGACGATGTTCAAGAAGGTGTTCGGCACTTCGCCGGGCCGCTACATGGCCGAACGGCGCGCAGGTGCTGCTTCGGGCGGCGACTGACCATGGCGGTTCCGCCGTGCGAGGTTCAGGCGAAAGCCCAGATGTCTTCGGCCTGGAAGCCAACCTGATATCCCGCTGTCTTCAGCTTGACCACGACCTGGCCGATCTCGGTCGCCGGCAGTGCACCGACCTCGATCTTGATCATGCCGGGACGATAACGCTGCAGATCGAGCTGCTCGAACACAATCCAGTCGGCGCCCTCGCAGTCGACCAGGAAGGCGTCGATATGGCTGATGCCGTTGCGGTCGAGCAGCGTCTGCAGCGTTTCCGAGGCGACCTCGATATCCCTGAGGTGGGGCGCGAACTTGTTGAAATTGGTGTCGTTCTCGCCCCAGGCGTTCTTGCCCGACATCAGGTTGGTGTCGGTGACCGAGGAACAGCCGATGAACTCGATCGGCAGCGTGCCGGCCTCGAGCGCGGCCGCATCGAACGTATGAACGGTGATCGTGCCCCTGGTTTTCGTCACCGCCACGGGCTCGATGACGAAGCGCGCCGTGTCGGGATAGTTGGCGCGCAGCCGCTTCTGATTGTAGGGGATCGGCTCGACCAGCATGGCCCGGGCACCCGGGATCCGGTGCAGCCACGGCGTGACATCGTCGAACAGCGCGCCATCGCAGGCGCCGACATTGACCATCTGGAACGGCTGCCCGCTTGCCCCGAAGCGAGCCTTCAGCGACGCCTTTGCCAGGAACTTCGTGCCGCGCAGCGCCGGGCCACGATCGAGCAGGCCGGCCGGCAGCCCGAGTGACAGGGCGATGCGCGCCAGGCTGGACAGCGAACTCATGATTTGTCTCCGGCAATGATGTGCGGCGCGGCGCGATGCGGACCGCGGGCCGCCGCCCACAGCGCCATGAACGGCGTGGCCAGCAGCAGGAAGGGCGGCACCAGATGCGGAAAATAGATGCGCGTATCATGGATCGGGAAAACGGTGAACTTCGCCAGCGCGCCAAGCACGAGCGCGGCGAACAGGATTCCGGCCCGGCGCTCGAGACGAAAACCGGCGCGCCCAGCCGCGAACCAGCCGGCCAGCGCCAACACCGAAACGCCGACCCAGCTGTTCATGCTGACGGCGCGCAGCAGAGATGTCGCGAACGCCTTGAGATAGGCGGTGAGCGAGAAAGCCGGTTCGAACCCGTCCATATTGTAATGTTGCTCGATGCTGGAGAACCACAGATGCGGCCACCAGCCGGGATGATGAGCCCAATGTGAAATGGCGAAATACGCGACCAGCGACGCGGCAAAACCCGCCAGCACGCCCCATGCCTTTTGCCGGAACACGACCAGCAGCACGGCGAAAACCGCAAGGAAAACAATATTGTCCGGACGCACCATGAAAGCCAGGAAGAGCAGGATCGCCGTCGCCACCTCGCGGCTTCTGACATAGGCGTAGAGCCCGCCGAGCAGCAGCGCGGAGGTAAGCAGGTCCGGTGTCGCAGCCCGCGCCGCATCGCCGAAATCAGCCATGATCAGCACCGCACCCGCAACCGGCGCCAAGGCCAGCGCCTTTTGCGAACGCAGCCAGAGCAACGCGATCGCGCCGAACAGGAGCACGGAGAAAACCTGCACGAGGCGCATCGCCTCGACCGGCGACATCACCGTGCTCAGCGTCGACAGTATTTCGGCGTAGAGGAATTTTATCCGGTACATGCCGAGCAGCGAATGGAAATCGGCGGCATTGTCCGTCATGTGGCTGCGAAACCCGCCGCCATCGTCCGTCAGCGACTTGTATTCACCGGCCGAAACACCTGCCTTGACGGTGCTGTAGGCATAGTCGTGCAAGGCCTGCGCATCGGGATACGTGCCTTCCTCGGCAATGGCCAGATAGGGCAGCATGTCCCAGTTGGCATCGGGCATCACCCAGGCCGTGAACGCCGTCACGAGGATGTACAGCGCAAAAGCGGCAGCCCCGATCTGCGCCGCCAGGCGCGCGTAAGTCCCCTCGCCCCACGCCAGGCCGGCCTCGGTGAGCCGGTCGAACGGGTTTTTCGCAGCGGGAGACCTGGTCAGCATCGTTCTGCCCAATGAGCTTTCTTTTTTAGCGAACCTGGCTTTTGACGAAATCCTTCACGATCGAAACGATGCCGCGTGACAGCAAGCTGTCGAAGGCGTCGACGAAACGGTCGACATGCTCGCGCTGGCAGATCAGCGGCGGCTCGAGCCGGATGACGTTGCGGTTGTATTCGGTGAAGGCGACGAGCACGTCATAGTCGCGCAACAAAAGCGCGCCGACGAAGCCGGAGAGCGAACCCTTGAGCTTGTCGTCGAGCACACTGACCACCGGGCGCAGGACCATCGGCAAGGTCTGTGAGAAGTCGTGGAACTCCAGCCCGACCATCAGGCCCTTGCCGCGCACATCCTTGATGATCTTCGGGTATTTATCCCTCAGCGCCTGCAGGCGGGTCAGCAGATGGTCGCCGGTGACGGCCGCATTGTCGATCAACCCCTCGTCATAGAGCACGTTGAGCGCCTCGATCGAGGTGACGCAGGCCTCGCCCATGCCGCCGAAGGTCGCCATGGCGTGGATCATCGCCGTCTTCGGCGTGCCGTAGGCCTTCATGTAGACGTCACGCTTGGCGATCATGGCGCCGACCGCCGCCTTGCCGCCGCCCAGCGACTTGGCGAGCGCGGTCACGTCAGGGACGACGCCATGGTGCTCGAAGGCGTAAAAACGGCCCGAACGGCCATAGCCGCACTGAACTTCGTCCGCTACCCACAACACGCCATGGCGGTCGCAGAGCGCACGCAGGTTCTGCCAGTATTCCGCCGATGCCTGGATAATGCCGCCGCCGCCCTGGATGGTTTCCAGCACGATGACGCCCACCTCGGGGTCCGTGCGGAAAAGGCGCTCGACAGCGCCGATATCTCCAAAGGGAATGCGCACCGTATTGTCAGCCATCTTGAAGTCGGCACGGTAGAGCTGGCCATCCGTGATGCCGAGAACGCCCTTTGTCTTGCCGTGGAAGGAATTCTCGGCGTAGACGATTTTCGGCCGCTTCGGGCCGGCCGCGCGCTCGGCAAGCTTCACCGCGGCCTCCATGGCTTCCGAGCCGGACGAGCCCAGGAACACCATGTCGAGCTCGCCGGGCGAGCATTTGGCGATGTTGTGCGCCAGCGCCGCCGCATATTGCGACATGAAGGCGATGGCGATTTCCTGGCGCTTCTCCTCCTGGAATTTTCTGCGTGCTTCCAGGATGCGCGGGTGGTTGTGACCGAAGGCCAGCGAGCCGAAGCCGCCGAAGAAGTCGAGGATCTTGCGGCCGGTCTGGTCGATGTAGAACATGCCTTCGGCGCGCTCGATCTTGATCTTGTGGAAGCCGAGCAGCTTCATGAAATGCAGTTGGCCGGGGTTGAGATGCGCCTTGAACAGGTCGGTCATGCGGGCGACGTCCATCGCCTTTGCCTGCTCGACGCTGATCAGGTCGGGCTTGACGGTGGTGGCGGGCGACAGCGCCGGCGCACTGACCAGGGTACGCGCATTCGCCTGCTCCGGCTTGGCCATGACGGTCATCTCGAAATCTCCCCTTCGTCGCCTTACTCGGCAGGAACGTGTTTGGTGGCGACAGCGTGGCCGTCCTTCTTGGCGCGGTACTCGCTGTAGGCGGCGATCAGCATGTCCTCGTCGCGGTATTGCGGCACCCAGCCGAGCTGGCGCTCGGCCTTGGACACATCGAGCACGCATTCCTCGTCGGCGATCAGATATTGCTCGGGATCCATGATCGGCATGTTCATGAGGTCGAGCAGGTCGAGCGTGCGCTTGACCGCCCAGCCCGGCGTAGGAATCAGCAGCGATTTGGAGCCAGCATGCCGGATCAGGTCTCCCAGCAGCTTCCTGACCGGCGGCGGATTGAGCGAGCCGAGATTATAGGCCTCGTTGGGCACGCCTGCCTTGAAGGCGGCGCGGGCGGCTTCCGCGCAATCGAAAACAGAAATGAACTGGTAGGGGTTCCTGCCTGAACCGATCATCGGCACCGGCAAATTCCAGTCGATCAGCTTGAACAGTTTTTCCAGAATGCCGAGGCGGCCCGGTCCAATGATCAGGCGCGGCCGGAACAGCGAGATCGACATGCCGCGCTTGCGCCATTCGCCAGCCAGTTCCTCGGTCTTCTGCTTCGACCAGCCATATTCGCCGAGCGGCGCGACCGGATGCTCCTCCGTCATCGGAAAGGTCACGGTGTGGCCGTAGATCATGTCGGTCGTATAGTGGACGAGCCTTGGCGCACCGGCCCTGTCCATGGCCTGCATGATGCGCTCGGTGCCGTGAAAGTTCACCGGGAAGAAGAAATCGTGCCGCTTTGCGTGCACCTGGATCGGCGACAGCATCTTGGCCGACAGGTTGTAGACCATGTCGTCGGCCTTCAGGCCAACGGAGGCGACCGAGGCCGGGTCCGTGACATCGCATTGGACGAAACGAACCGAGCGGTAGTGCGCAAGGTCGCTCTTGACGATGTCGGCAACGACGACTTCATCGCCATCGGCCACGAGCTTGGGCGCCAGGTGGCGGCCGACGAAGCCGTCACCTCCGAAAATGACATGTCTCATCGAACGGTCTCATTTGCAGGAATCTTGTCTGGCGAGATGGAAGCAGTCTGGTCTTCGTGCCCTCGCCCACTTTGCGCGATCAGCATCGTGCCGACGCAGATGCAGGCGATGCCGGCGATGCGCCAGCCGTTGAGATCCTCGCGAAAAACGAAATAGGCGAAAACCGCGACCGCCACATAGGCGAGGCTGAGGAAGGGGTAGGCGAAGGAAAGCTCGACCTTGGACAGCACATAGAGGTGCGAGGCCATCGAAATCACGAAGGTGCAGAGGCCGAGGAACACCCACGGGCTGAAGACGATCTGCAGCAGTTTGACGAGCGGATTGGCGCCTTCGAACGAAATCGGCCCGAGCGACATCATGCCCTGCTTCAGCATCAGCTGCGCCGCGGCATTGGTCATCACCGTAAATAGAATGAAGACGATATATTTCATGTACGCTCATCCGCCCCGCAATGTCTCGTAATACAAACCTGAAAAGATTTCGTGAACTCACAAGAGTGTTTTGAGTAAACCTCGGGATTAATTATTGACTAACCACGATTCATTCCAATTTTATCTATTCCGCGGCCTCGGCGCCGCGCCGCCGCAGGTCGATGCTCGCGGCTGTCCGTATCCAGAAGTCGGACATGAAGGCGGGGTCGCGCAACGCTTCCAGCCTCGGCCATTCCGGAAATGACGCTGCGAAGGTCGCGGCGCTCATGCGCGCATCCTTGTAGGGATTGACCGCTCCACCGGCCGCGATTGTGATGCGGTCGAGTTGCGTGAGCAGGGCAAGTGTCCCCGCGCCTCTGTTGGAGAAGTCCAGCGTCAGCGTGTAGCCGGGCCGCGGGAAGGACAAGAGCCCAGGCGAGCGGACGGCGCCGAAGCGCTTCAGCACCGTGAGGAAAGATCCCTGCCCGGCCCGCCTTGCGGCCGCCAGCATTTCAGGCACGACGATGCGCGCGGCATCTTCCGGTACCACGCTCTGATGCTGGAAAAGCCCCTTGGGACCATAGAGCCGGTTCCAGTCGCGCACGCCGTCGAGCGGAAAGAAGAAGCCCTGATAGCCGGCCTGCCGAGGCGTCGTCGAGCGGCCCTTCCTCCAGCGGTAGGCGGCATTGAAAGCAGTCAGGAACGGTCGGTTGAGAATGTTGAAAGGCGGCTGGAACGGCACCGAAAGATTGCCGCCCGCACCCGAAGCCGCATGCGAGCCATGTTCGGCATGGTTGCCTGTGAACAGCACCCCCCGGCCGCTCTTGCGTCCGCCCGCGAGCTGGTCGATCCAGGCCACCGCATATTCGTTGGCCTGGTCCGCCGCTTCGGCCAGGTCGAAATATTCGCCGAGGCCGCCAAAGGGCGTCGCCCTCTCGACGATATCGAGCGAATGCACCCGCATCAGCCGGATCGAAGCGGACAGGATCAGGCCGGTAAGGCCCATGCCGCCGGTCGTGGCCCGGAACAGGCGCGGATTGTCCGTGGCCGAGCAGCGATAGGTCTTTCCGTCCGACCTGAGCAGGGTGAACCCTTCGACATGGCAGCCGAACGTGCCGCGACGGTGATGGTTCTTGCCGTGGACATCGTTGGCTATGGCGCCGCCCAAGGTGACGAATTGCGTGCCCGGAACGACGGCCGGGAAGAAGCCGTAGGGCGCGGCATGCGCGATGATGTCCGACAGCATCACGCCGGCATCCGCTTCGAGAACACCGGTCTCGGCGTTGAAGGCGCGGATGCGGCTCAGGCTTCGCATGTCGACGACCGCTCCGGCGCCGTTCTGGCAGGAATCGCCATAGGAACGTCCATTGCCGTAAGCCAGAAGCGACGCTTGCGTCACCTGGCCGCTCCTCAGAAGCGTGATGGCTTCTTCGGCCTGAATTGCCTTTGCGGCCGGCGGTGTGGCAAGGCCAAAGCTCTGGAACCGCTCGGCCATGCCTACCAGCCTCCGATAACCAGCAGTACCGCGCCGATCGCCACCACGATCTGGCTGCGCCAGTCGCGGATGATGAAGACGACCGGATCGTCGTTCATCTCGTCGCGCCGAGCCAGGATCCAGACCCGCATGGTCAGGTACAGCACGATCGGAGATAGCGGCCAGATCAGCCAGGGATGCGGATAGAGCTCACGCACCGCGACACTGTCCATGTAGAGCGCCAGCACCAGCGCCGAGGAAAAGGCCGAAGCCATGCCCGCCTGCGCGACGATCTCCTGGTCCTCCGTGCGATAGCCTCGTCCGGCAATGCGCTCGCCGGGCGGAATGGCGGTGGTCCGCAATTCGACGAAACGCTTAACCAGCGCCAGCGACAGGAAGAAAAAGATCGAGAATGCGAGCAGCCAGAACGAGACGTTGACGCCTGTCGCGGCAGCCCCTGCCAACACACGGATCGTGTAGAGGCCGGCAAGCGTCAGCACGTCGACCAGCAGCATGCGCTTGAACGACAGCGAATAGGCCGTGGTGACGGCCATATAACCGCCCAGTACTCCAAGGAACTCGATCGGCAGAAGGGCGCCGGCGGCCAGGCCGACCGCCAGCAGGACGCCGATCGCGCCAAGGCCGAACGGGATCGACAGCGCGCCGCTGGCGAATGGCCTGTTTTTCTTGGTGACGTGTTTGCGGTCGAGCGCAAGGTCGAAAAAATCGTTGAGGATGTAGATCGCGGACGCCACCGCGCTGAAGGAAATGAACGCCAGCAGGCACTGCCAGATCATGTTGGCGTTGAAATATTCGTGCGAAAGCACCATCGGCACGGCGATCAGCGAGTTCTTCAGCCACTGATGCATGCGCAGCATCTTGACGATGGTGCGAAAGGTCGGCTTCGGCGCGGGCATCGTTTCGGCGCCATGCGCGGCCTGCCAGCGCGCGGCATGGCGGTCGGGCGCGACGACGATCGCATTGCGCGCGGCATCGAAGACCTGGAGGTCGTGCCGGCTGTTGCCGGCATAGTCGAAACCGCCATCGCCATAGGCAGCGACGAGCGAGGCGCGTTTCTTGCCGGATGTGAGATTATCGAGCCCATCGGTTGCCAGCACACGGTCGAAAATGCCGAGATGGGCCGATATGGCGTCGGCGAATTTGCGCGGCGTGCCGGTCGCCAGCACGATCCTGCGGCCATCGGCGTGTTCGGCGCGAATTCGGCTGAGCAAAGGCTCGCGATAAGGAAGCGATGCCGGATCGATGTCGATGCGCTCGGCGATCGCCTGCTTGAGCCGCGCCGGCCCGCCGGCCGCCCAGAACGGCACGAGGAAGATGTAGAGCGGGTTCTTCTTGAGAAGGATGAACAGCCCTTCCCAAAGCAGGTCGGTCGCGATCAGCGTGCCGTCGAGATCGACAGCAAGCGGTATTGCGTTCCTGTCCGACCGCGCGTCCATATTGTCCTGCCCTGCCTGAACCCGTCGCGCCGTAGTTCGGCGTCTTGGGTTCCGGTATAGCCGGCAACGGCGTAGCGAACGTTAAACGCCCCGACAAACGCGCCCGCCGCGCGCGTATTTCCGATGTCGTTGTTAAACGAATACTACCAGAAACGATAAAAGGCCGAGCAAATGCCCGGCCTTTCCAGCCATGCCGCCAGCATTATTTGATGCGGGCGACGCCACCCGAGATTTCGACGGTTTCCGAGCCGGTCAAGGCTTCCAGGTCACCATTCGGCAAGGTGACGAAGCAGCCGTTCTGGCAGAACTCGACGGTCTCACCTCCGGCCAGCGCGAGGTCGGTCTTGCTGCCGCCCTCCGTCACGACCAGCGTGCGGGTCTCGGCGTCCTTGTTGACCGCGCTGGCCGCATGGGCCGAGCCGCTCACGGCAAGCAAGGCCACGGCAGCGACGAGAGACTTCCACATGGTGCAATTCGGTGTTCCCACCGCCTCTGTTGCATTTCGCAAGGCATTTTCGCCTTTGCATGTGAGCTTATATGACATGGAAGCTGAACCGCAACTGAATGCCGCATTCATGCCGCAATTGGTCATGGATCGAACGTGCGGTGCGAACTGGCCGGTCTAGCCCGGATCGGGCTTCTTGGACTTGCGCGACTTCGGCAGCTTTTTTGCCTCGGCTTCGGCCTGCGCCCTGGCCTGTTCCTGCTCGGCGAAATCGGCCTCGATCTTGTCGTCGTCGGTCGGCCAGGCGACATGCTTCCTGACCTCCATGACGGCCCGGGGCGTCGATGGAATTTCGATGTGCTGGTCATCGAATTTGTCCATCACCGCGAAGCGTATGTCGTTCTGTACCGAGCTGCCGTTCATGATGTCGGCCAGGAACACGCGGATTTCGAATTCCAGCGCCGCGGCGCCGAAATTGGCAAACAGCACGAAGGGCTCCGGATTCTTCAGCACCAGCGGATGGCTGCGCGCGATGTCCAGCAGGATGGCGTGGACCTGCTTGACGTCGCTGCCATAGGCGACGCCGACCTTGATCTCGACGCGGCCGAGCTTGTTGCGGTGCGTCCAGTTGCCGACCGCATTGTTGATCAGGTTGGAATTGGGCAGGATCACCGACTGCCGCTGAAAGGTCTCGATCTCGGTGGCGCGCACGCTGATCTTCTTGACCATGCCGCTGACGTCGCCGGCGACGATCCAGTCGCCGACCTTGAACGGGCGTTCGGCAAGCAGGATCAGGCCGGAAACGAAGTTGGACACGACATTCTGAAGGCCAAAACCGATACCGAGGGAAAGCGCGCCGGCAACCAGCGCCAGGCTGGAGAGGTCGATGCCTGCGGCCGAAATGCCGACCAGCGCCGCGAGCGCCACGCCGGCATAGCCGACCCCGAGACGGATCGAGTTGCGCACGCCGGTGTCGACCTTGCCACGCGCCATCACCGAACCGTCGAGCCAGCCCTGGAACCAGCGCGTCAGGAAATAGCCGATGATGAAGACGACGATGCCGGAAAGGATCCCCGTGACCGAGATCGTCACCGAGCCGACGGTGACGCCGGTGGCGAGCTTGTAGGCCCAGGCCTGGATGTCGCCGGGCTGGAAGCCCCACATCAGCAGGATCAGCGGCAGGAAGACCAGCACGATCATCAGATTGATGGCCACGCTGACGACAAGGCCGAGCTGGTCGAGCGCGGTATCCTCGTAGCTTGAATTGGCCGACAGCCAGCGTCCGACGGAGGTGTCGGCGAAGGCGCCCTCCTCGCCGATCGCCTGCGCCGAGAGGAAACCGATATAGGCCGTGATCAGCGCCGTGCCGGTAACGACCACCTGCAGCGACAGGAAAAGCGCAAGGCCGATATAGCCGAGCAGCGCCGCGATGATGGTGAAGAGCCCCAGTCCGAGCGACGTGTAGCGCAGCCATGCCGGCCATGGGCGCCGGCTCCCATCACGCGCCTTGAACGGCCTCAGCATCGCCATCAGGATAAGGATGACGCCGACGACGATGGTGGCGACGAAACTGCGCGCGATGGTCAGCGACAGGGGCGACCCCATCTTGTCGTTCACGACCGACAGGAAGGTGTTGAAGCTGATGACCACGGCCATGGCCGTGGTCAGGCGCACCAGCCAGCGGGCCGACCCCGTCTCGACCGGGATGAGACGCCAGTTTGGCAGGCGTGGCGAGAGCGCGGCGTTGGTCAACCGGTTGACGCAGAAGACCACGCCGATGACAGTAGCGAGCGCATTGAGGAACAGCCCGATATCACCGCGCAACACATTGTAATAATTGAAGAAGAAGATCGTCGATCCGAGGAAGGCCGCGACCGTAACCGTCGGCAGTAACGTCGACCAGAACGCCACGGAAAGACGGCTCAAATAGGATGGATCTTCATTGGCGGGATCGGCTTCGAACACCCGCCCGAACAGGCGCCGGCCGCCGACCAAAAGCACGAGCGCCAGGCCGAGCGCCACGAAGGTCGCGGCCAGCATGGCCTGGAACTTGAACTTGATGGCAAAGCTCAGCCAGGACGACACCGCCTTGTAGAAATTGCCGAACTCGTCACGGGCGTCGGAAAAGACCTGCGGGCTCAAGGCGTCGGACAAGACATAGCGCTTGGTCAGGAGATTGCGGAAAAGCGCGCTGCGCATGTTGCCGATCTTGTCGATCATCCCGCTGATACGGATCGACAGGGCCTGCGCCTGCGAGATGACCGCGTTGATCTCGGCCTTTTCGGATGTCAGCGCCTGGCGCTCGCCGGCCACGATATCGGGTTCTTCCGGCTGGCCGGCCGCGGGTGCCGGGCCAAGCTGTTCCAGCCGTGCGTTTATCTCGCCAAGGCGGGAGCGGAATGCCAGGGCGCTGTTCAGCGCCTGTCGCGATAGTTCTTCAAGCTGGAGGCGGATATCGACAAGGCTGCCGTCATCCTCGCCATCCTGCTGAATCTTCTTGTCGAGAGCGTCGGTCTTGCCGGTGAGATCCTGCATGATCTTCTGCTGGTCGGCGACCAGCCCGGCGGGCGCCTGGCCGACGCCTTGCGCGGCCGCCTCGAACGACAACGGCGCCGAAACGACAAGCAGCAGGACCAGAATAAGGCGAAGCAATCGGAAAAGCATGGATGTCGGCGACTCACGAACGGCAAAGGCATTCAAAAAGCCTGTCCTTGATAAAGACGGCCATATGATGGGGCAAGCCGTCGCATCCGGCGTCGGCCAGTCGAAAGGCCATGGCGCAATATTGGCTTTGCGGATGCGGCCTGCTCTATAGTCTGCCGCATCGCCCGAAACGGACAACATAAAATGGCAGAGTATTCGGCCCTTTCGCTGCTCGCGAACGCGCTCAAGGGAAACAAGGACTGGAAGCCGGCCTGGCGCAAGCCGGATCCCAAGGCTTCCTACGACGTCATCATCATCGGCGGCGGCGGTCACGGCCTGTCGACCGCCTATTATCTGGCCAAGGAGCACGGCATCACCAATGTGGCGGTGCTGGAGAAGGGCTGGCTCGGCTCCGGCAATGTCGGTCGCAACACCACCGCCGTGCGCTCCAATTACCTGCTGCCGGCCAACACCCGCTTCTACGAACATTCGATGAAGCTGTGGGAGGGCCTGTCGCACGAGCTCAACTACAACGTCATGTTCTCGCAGCGCGGCTGCCTGAACCTGGCGCACACGCCGGCCCAGTTCGACGACTATGCAAGGCGCGGTAACGCCATGCGCCATCTCGGCGTCGACGCCGAGCTGATGGCACCGGCCGAGATCAAGCGCCTGATCCCGGCGCTGGATATCTCCGGCGACGCCCGCTTCCCCGTGGTCGGCGGCCTGATGCAGCGGCGCGCCGGCACTGCCCGCCACGACGCCGTGGCCTGGGGCTATGCACGCGGCGCCGACCGGCGCGGTGTCGACATCATCGAGAATTGCGAGGTCACCGGGTTCCTGCGCGACGGCGACCGCATCACGGGCGTCACCACCTCGCGCGGCGATATCCGTGCGAAGAAGGTCGCGGTGGCGGTGGCCGGCAGCACCGGGCGCGTTATGCGGATGGCCGGCGTCGAGACCATGCCGATCGAGAGCCATGTGCTGCAGGCTTTCGTGACGGAATCGCTGAAGCCCTTCATCGACACCGTCGTCACCTTCGGCATGGGCCATTTCTACATGTCGCAGTCCGACAAGGGCGGCCTTGTCTATGGCGGCGACATCGACGGCTACAACAGCTACGCCCAGCGCGGCAACCTGCCCATCGTCGACGAGGTGATGAGCGAGATGCTGGCGCTGTTTCCGGGCCTCGGGCGGGTGCGCATGCTGCGCTCCTGGGGCGGTGTGTGCGACATGTCGATGGATGGTTCGCCCATCATCACCGCTGGCCCGCTGCCAGGCATGTATCTCAACTGCGGCTGGTGCTATGGCGGCTTCAAGGCGACGCCGGCTTCCGGCTGGACCTTTGCCTGGACCATCGCCAAGGACGAGCCGCATGAGTTCAACGCGCCGTTCACCCTCGACCGCTTCCATCGTGGCCTCGTCATCGACGACAAGGGCCAGGGCGCGAACCCCAGACTTCACTAAGCAAGGCTGCATTAGGAATATTCGATGCTCATCACTTGTCCCTATTGCGGCCCGCGCGACGTCATCGAGTTCACCTATCAGGGCGACGGCAATCGTGAACGACCCGACCCCGCCTCCCAGAATTTCGAGGCGTGGAACGCCTATGTGTACGACCGGCTGAACCCGGCAGGCGACCACAACGAGCTCTGGCAGCATTCCGGCGGTTGCCGGGCGCATCTGAGGGTCGTGCGCAACACGCTGACGCACGAAATTTCAAGCGTCGCCTTCGCGCGCGGCAATCATGCCCCGGCCGCGCGACGCAAGTCGGAGGACAAGCCATGAGCCCGCGCCGCACCGATACTGGCGGCCGGATCGACCGGCTGAAAACGATCCGCTTCACCTTCGACGGCGTCGCCTATACCGGCCATGCCGGCGACACGCTGGC
Source organism: Mesorhizobium comanense (assembly GCF_005503535.1). Lineage (GTDB taxonomy): Bacteria > Pseudomonadota > Alphaproteobacteria > Rhizobiales > Rhizobiaceae > Mesorhizobium > Mesorhizobium comanense. The sequence goes on from NZ_SCNN01000014.1 coordinate 69,908, forward strand.
CTCGGCCTTGCTGGCAAAAGGCGTTACGCTTTTCGGCCGCTCTTTCAAATACCATCGCCCGCGCGGCTTGTTGACCGCGGGTGTCGAGGAACCCAACGCGCTGGTAACGGTGCTGAAGGGAGAGGTCCGCGAACCCAACCTTCCCGCGACCATGGTCGAAATCCATGACGGGCTGGTCGCCGTCAGCCAGAACCGCTTCCCCTCGCTCGCCTGGGACGTCAACGCCATCAACCAGCTTGGCGGCAAGGTTCTTTCGGCCGGCTTCTACTACAAGACCTTCATGGGACCCGTTGTCGGCCCGCTGAAAGGCACGCGCTTCTGGATGTTCTGCGAGCACTTCATCCGTCGCGCCGCCGGCCTCGGCCGCGCCGGATCTGCAAAGGATCCGGCTCGCTATGAGCGCATGAACGCCTTTTGCGACGTGCTGGTGGTGGGTTCGGGCCCCGCCGGGCTGATGGCCGCCAAGGCGGCCGCAGATCAGGGCGCGCGCGTCATCCTGGCCGATCTGGAGCCGCGTTTTGGCGGCTCGGCCAACTGGTCTGGCGAAATCATCGACGGCGCGCCGGCAACCGAGTGGACCCGACGCATCGTCACGCAACTGGAAGCTCGCGACAATGTCCGGCTTTTGCCGCGAACGACCGTCTGGGGCTACTACGACAACAACACGCTCGCGGCGCTCGAAAGGGTAAGCGACCACAAGGAACAGCCCGCCAAGGGCGAGCCGCGCCACCGCTATTGGGCAATCCGCGCGAGATCAGTGGTGATCGCCGCCGGCGCCTTCGAGCGGCCCCTGGTCTTCCCCGGCAATGACCGGCCCGGCGTCATGCTGGCCCATGCCGCCGAACGCTACGCCAACGAGTTCGGCGTGCTGCCAGGCGAAAGGATCGCGCTGTTCACCAACAATGACAGCGCCTACCGGGCGGCTGTCGCCCTGAAGAAGGCGGGCGCCGCCGTCGTTGCCATCGCCGACGTCAGGTCCGACCTTTCGGCCGAAATGCGCAAGCTCGCGGCGGAAGCCGAAGCCGAGGTGCTTGCCGGCTACGCCGTCGTCGCTACCGAGGGCGGCAAGGCGCTCTCCGGCATCAAGGTCCAGCGTTTCGACATGGTCACCGGCACGCTGAGCGGCGATGCTCGCAGCATCCATGCCGATTGCCTGCTGATGTCCGGTGGTTGGTCGCCGACCATACACCTGGCCAGCCAGGCGGGCGCCAAGGCCGAATGGAGCGCCGCGCGGCAGGCGTTCCTGCCGCCGAGCCCGACACTGAACTCGCCTGTGCAACATTGGATCGGCGCCGGCGCCTTCACCGGCAGCTTCTCGACGGCCGAGGCGATCGCCGAAGGTCGCGCCGGCGGCATCGCGGCGACCGGCGGAACCGCCGCCCCGACGACAACACCCACTGTCCAGGCAGTGCCAGGCAATCCCGATCCAGCGCCTGTCTTCGAAATCCGCGCCAAGGGCAAGAGCTTCGTCGACTTCCAGCACGACGTCACTTCGGAGGATGTCCGGCTGGCGCATCGCGAAGGCTTCGTCTCGGTCGAGCATCTGAAGCGCTACACCACGCTCGGCATGGCCACGGACCAGGGCAAGAGCTCCAACGTTCCCGGTCTTTCGATCATGGCCGAGGCGCTGGGCAAGCCGATCCCGGAAGTCGGCACGACACGCTTCCGGCCGCCTTTCGCGCCGGTGTCGATCGGTTCGCTGGCGGCGGAACGCTTTGGTGATCTCAAGCCCGAGCGGCTGACGCCGATGCATGACTGGCACACGACCAACGGCGCGACCATGTATTCCGCCGGCCTGTGGTACCGGCCGATGATCTACGGTCACGCCGGCGAGACCGTCGAGCAGGCCTATGTCCGCGAAGCCAGGGCAACGCGGGAAAGCGCCGGCATCGTCGACGTCTCGACCCTGGGCAAGATCGCCGTGCAGGGTCCGGACGCCGCGGCCTTCCTCGACCGCGTCTACACCAACATGTTTTCCACCCTTGCCGTCGGCAAGGCGCGCTACGGCCTGATGCTGCGCGAGGACGGCTTTGCCTTCGACGACGGCACCACCTGGCGGCTGGGCGAACAGGATTTCCTGATGACCACCACCACGGCCAATGCCGGCAAGGTGATGCAGCATCTGGAATATTTCCTCGACGTGATCTGGCCGGAGCTGAAGGTCCACGTCACCTCGGTGACCGACGAATGGGCCGGCGCCGCCATCGGCGGGCCGAAGGCCCGGGAGATCCTTGCATCTTGCGTCACCGGCACCGCCGTCGACAATGCGACGTTGCCTTTCATGGGCATCGTCCACGGCGAAATAGCCGGTGCGCCAGTCATGATTTGCCGGCTGTCTTTCTCCGGTGAAATGGCCTTCGAGGTCTATTCCGGTGCCGGCCATGGCACCCATGTCTGGGAAGCGCTGATCGAGGCCGGCAAGCCGTTCGGCCTGGTCACTTACGGCCTGGAGGCGTTGGGCACGATGCGCATCGAGAAGGGGCACGTCACCGGCGCCGAGATCGATGGCCGCACCACGGCCCGCGACCTGCATCTCGACTGGATGCTGTCGAAGAAGAAGCCTTTCATCGGCTCGGCCATGATGGACCGCGAAGGCCTGGTCGCGTCCGACCGGCTGGAACTGGTAGGCCTCATTGCCCTCGACAACCAGCCTCTCAGCGGCGGCGCGCACATCGTCGAGGAATTGGAAGAAGCCAATCCGCATGGCTCGATCGGCCATATCACGGCCTGCTGTTATTCGCCCGCACTTGGTAAGCATATCGCGCTGGCGCTGGTCGAGGGCGGCAAGGCAAGGCATGGCAGCCGTGCCCATGTCTCCGATCCCCTGCGCAACCGCTTCGGGCCGGTGGAGATCGTCTCCAACCATTTCTACGATCCGGAAGGGACCCGCATGCATGGTTGAGCGCCTATCCCCCCTGGAGCCGGAGTTTCACGTCGGCTCGCACGGCAATTTCGAACATGGCGTCGAGATCTTGCTCACCGAAACCCGTCCGGGCTCGATTGTGCAGCTCGCGGCATGGCCCGGAGAAGAGAAGAAACTCATCGCGGCCATTCGCGCCGTCACCGGCCTGGCGCTGCCTGACGGCGCCGGCGGCGGTTTGAGCGAAGGCGTGAAGGCGGTGTTCGGTTTCGCGCCGGGAAAATTCACCGTGAGCGACGAAGCCGAAGGGCTGGCCCACGCCTTCGCCAAGGCGGTGACGCCGGCGATCGGCACGGTGACGGACCTGTCGCACGGCCGCACAGCCATCCGCATCGCCGGGCCGAAAGCCGAGTGGGTGCTGGCGAAGTTCTTCGCCATCGATTTCGCGCTGCCGGCCTTTCCGGTCGGCGCCGGCCGCTCGACGGTCCATCACGATGTCTTCGCCCAGATCCAGCGCACCGGCACCGACCAGTTCGACATCTACGTCTTCCGTTCCTTCGCGCGCTCGTTCTGGAAAGCACTCTGCCACGCCAGCGAGGAAGTCGGCTACGAAGTGCAGTAGGGCAAGGCCGCGAAAGCTGGCTTCTGGCCTCAATGCCGGCCGCTTCTGCCGCTAGAGAATTACGTCTTGGGCGCCCATGATGGAAAAACACGGCCGCCCAATCGGTCCAAGGGGCATAAAAATCCCGTCTCAGAGTCGGCATAGTTGGTTCGAACATCTCCATGACCGCTGAACTATCCGCCGGCGCCACCGATCGCGCCGATGTGTCGGCCAGAGCCTTGCTCCTGCTGCCGCTGACGGTCGCCTGCGGCGTGTTCATGACCAGCCTCGACCAGAATGTCGTGGTGACGGCGCTGCCGGGCATCGGCCAAAGCCTTGGCCGGCCGCCCAGCCAGCTCGGCCTGCTGATCACCGTCTACGTCGCCAGCCTGATCATTTCGATGCCGCTTGGCGGCTGGGCGGCCGACCGTTTCGGCTTGCGCAATGTCTACTGCTTTGCCCTGCTGGTGTTTGCCGCATCCTCCGCACTCTGCGGACTGTCGAACGATCTCTGGACGCTGGTCGGCGCCCGCGCGCTGCAAGGCTTTGGTGGCGCGCTGATGGGCACGCTGGGCCAGGTCGTGATCCTGTCGACCTTTCCGCGCAACCGTACGCTGAAGGTCAACATGTATATTTCGGTGGCCAGCCAGACCGGGCCGCTGGTGGGGCCGCTCGTCGGCGGCGCGCTGACCACCTACATCTCCTGGCGCTGGATTTTCTTCATCAATGTGCCGTTCGCGCTGGCGGCGGCAATCCTTGCCGCCTCGTTGTTCCCGACGGTGACCAAGCCCGTGCGCACGAGGTTTGATTTCCCGGGCTTCGTGCTGGTTGGCAGCGGCATGGTGCTGCTGGTATTCGGCATGGATTCGCTTGCGGCCAAAGACGCTGCCGGCGGCATGATTGCCGGTGAGCTGGCTCTGGCGATCGTCATCCTGTCGATTGCCTCGCTCTACTGCCTGCGCGTTCCCAATCCCCTGCTCGACCTCAAGCTTTTGCGCATCCGCACCTTCCGCATCTCCTTCCTCACCGGCGGCGGGCTGGATACGATCGGCCTCAGTTCCGTCGCCTTCCTGCTGCCGCTGATGTTCCAGCTCGGCTTCGGCATGAGCGCCGTGCAGGCCGGATCGCTGACCTTCGTTGCCGCGCTCGGCTCGGTGGTCATGCGTTTCTTCATGCCGCGTGTCCTCAACCGGTTCGGGTTCCGCCGTGTGCTGGTTTTCAACACGCCGGTCATTGCCGCGATGGTCGCGGGCTTCGCCTTGATGCAGGCAACGACACCGGTCTGGATCGTGCTTGGCTACATCTTTGCGTTTGGCGTCTTTCGTTCCATACAATGGGCGTCGACCGGCAATCTCGCTTATTCCGACATAGCGCCCGAGCAGCTGGCCCGCTTCAGCGCGCTCTATTACATCCTGTGGCAATTGGCGGTGGCCATCAGCGTCGGCCTGGCGGCGGCGATGCTGTCTTTCCTGGCCGGCGGCGGTCAGGCCGTCGCAGGCGATTTCCGCATCCTGTTCCTGATCGAGGGCGTCATCACGCTCTGCGCGCTACTGGCCTACCTCAAGCTGACGCCACAGGACGGCGCCCATGTCAGCGGCCACGGCATGCATTTGAACACCGAATGACAAACCTCGCCCCGTAGCCATCGGAAGCGGCTATTCGCTGAACGTCACCCATTCCTCGAGCGGAACGCGGTCGGTGCGGAAGGCGTTTTCCGGCTTGGACGTGTCCTCATAGCCAAGCGCCATGCCGCACACGACAATCTCCTCGTCGGGAATGTTGAGCACCGGCCGGATCTGCCGGTGATACGGCGCGAAGGCCGCTTGCGGACAGGTATGCAGGCCCCGGCCACGCGCCGCGACCATGATGTTCTGCAGGAACATGCCGTAGTCGATCCATGAACCCTGGTTGAGGCGGCGGTCGATGGTGAAGATCATGCCGACCGGCGCGTCGAAGAAGACGAAGTTGCGGTCGTGCTGGGCGCGCATCTTGTCGACCTCGCGGCGGCCGATGCCGAGCGCGCCATAGAGGCCGAACCCATTCGCCCGGCGGCGGGTAAGATAAGGCTCGAAGAACTGGGTGGGATAGTAGCGATACTCGTCCCAATCGGCCTTTTCGGCACGAATACCGGAATTCAGGATAGCATCCGATATCTGTTGCTTGGTCTCGCCCTTGGTGACGTAGACCCGCCATGGCTGCATGTTGGTGCCGGACGGGGCACGTGCCGCAACCGCCAGAATGTCACGGATCGTGTCGTCATCGATCATGTCGGGCAGAAACGCGCGCACGGAACGACGCGACATGATGGCGTCGTCGACGATCTCGGCATCGTCAGCGATTCGAGCCTTCTTTTCCAGCATGGGCCGTCCCTTAGCCTTTGTGTCGATCGGACGTCCCCACTCGCCGCTCAAGGCGGAGCCTTTGCATGAACCATCAAAATCCTGCAAGCAAATCTTGAGCATCGGTGAAAATCTACTTGATTTTTTCATGAGCTTGATCTCTCATGAAAATCGGATGGGAATTTTCATGAAATGAGCACTTTACCCTCCCCTACAGCACGAACATTGCAGGGACCTGACGAACGCGTGCTGGCCAGCGATATCAGGGCCTTGCGCCGGGCGCGTGGACTGACGCTGGCCGAGATCGCGCTGAAACTCGGGCGCTCGGTCGGCTGGGTCAGCCAGGTTGAACGCGGTCTGTCGACGCCGTCGCTCGGCGATCTCAGGGCCTTCGCCGGACTGTTCGGCGTACCGATCAGCCTGTTTTTCAGCCATGACGTGCCCTTGGAAAGCGAGCGCGGCGTGGTGGTGCGCGCCGGCAAACGCCGCACGCTTGGCACAAGTGAATCCGGCCTGGTGGAGGAACTCCTTTCACCTGACCTCGGTGGCAGCTTCGAGATGGTGCGTTCGGTCTTCGCACCCGGTGCGGAGCTCAAGGCCGTGGCGCGCCGGCCAACCGAAGAGGCCGGTTATCTCGTGTCGGGGCAGTTCGACATCGAGATAGACGGGGTCTGGCACCGGCTCGGCGAAGGCGATTCCTTCCGTTTCGAAGGCAAGCCTTATCGCTGGCGCAATCCGGGAGCCGAACCGGCGGTCGTCATCTGGGTGGTTTCACCACCGGTTTATTGAAATGCATATCGCCCAGAACCGCGCGGCGGCTTTGGGGCAACGGCATGCATCACAACAAAATGGAAGCGCGGCGCGCTTGAAGTTTGGGAGAAAGACATGGCGGGTTTGCCGAGCACGGCGCGCGTGGTGATCATCGGAGGCGGCGTTGTCGGCACCTCCGCGCTCTATCATCTGGCCAAGGCCGGCTGGACCGATTGCGTGCTACTGGAAAAGAACGAGCTGACGTCGGGCTCGACCTGGCATGCGGCCGGCAACGTCCCGACCTTTTCCTCCTCCTGGTCGCTGATGAACATGCAGCGCTATTCGACCGAGCTCTATCGGGGTCTGGCCGAAGCAGTCGACTATCCCATGAACTACCACGTCACCGGCTCGCTGCGGCTCGCCCACTCCAACGAACGCATGCAGGAATTCCAGCGCGCCAAGGGCATGGGCCGCTACCAGGGCATGGATATCGATGTGGTCGGTGTCGACGAGATCAAGCGGCGCTACCCCTTCATCGAGACGCATGACCTCAAAGGCGCGCTGTTCGATCCGAGCGACGGCGACATCGACCCGGCGCAGCTGACACAGGCTCTGGCCAAGGGCGCACGCGATCTTGGCGCCAGGATCATCCGCTTCTGCCCGGTCACCGGCGTGCGCCGCGACAAGGAAGAATGGGTCGTTGCGACCCCTCAAGGCGAGATCCGCTGCGAAATCGTCGTCAATGCCGCCGGCTATCGCGCCGCCGAAGTCGGCAGAATGTTCGGCCGCGAGGTACCGATGATGGTGATGAGCCATCAATACATCCTGTTCGAGGAGATCCCCGAACTGGCGGCCTGGTCCAAGGAACAGGGCAGGAAGCTGCCGCTGCTGCGCGACGTCGACACCTCCTACTATCTGCGGCAGGAAAAGAGCGGCATGAATCTCGGCCCCTATGAGCGCAATTGCCGCGCGCATTGGGCAACCCACAATGATCCGATGCCGGAGGATTTTTCGTTCCAGCTCTTCCCCGACGATCTCGACCGGCTTGAGCACTATCTGGCGGATGCCGTCGCCCGCGTGCCGATCCTCGGCACCGCCGGCCTTTCCAAGGTCATCAACGGGCCGATCCCCTACGCGCCGGACGGCAATCCGCTGATCGGCCCAATGCCCGGCGTGCCCAACGCCTTCGAGGCCTGCGTCTTCACCTTCGGCATTGCGCAAGGCGGCGGCGCCGGTAAGGTGCTGGCCGAATGGGTGACACAAGGCCAGACCGAATGGGACATGTGGTCCTGCGATCCGCGCCGCTTCACGTCTTTTGCCGCGGCGCCCGATTATTGCGTCGCCAAGGGTCTGGAGATCTACGGCAACGAATACGCCATCCAGTTCCCGCGCCACGCCTGGCCGGAAGGGCGCGACAGGAAGCTGTCGCCGCTCCACGACCGCATCAAGGCGCTCGGCGGCCGCTTCGACGCCTACAATGGCTGGGAGCGCGCCACCTGGTATGCGCAACCCGGCGACGACATCTCCGAGGAAGCGACGCTGACCTTCCGCCGTGACGGCCCCTGGCACCATCGCGTGCGCGAAGAATGCCTGGCCGTGCGCGACGCGGCGGGCATTCTCGACCTGCCCGGCTTCTCGCGCTTTAACCTCGAAGGCCCCGGTGCTGCCGAATGGCTGAGCCTGCAGGTCACCGGTCTGGTGCCGAAGCCCGGCCGCATCGGCCTCGTCTATTTCTCCGACGACAAGGGCCGCATCGTCACCGAAATGTCGGTCGTGCGCCACGCGGAAGATCAGATGACGCTGATCACCGCGGCGGTCGCGCAATGGCACGACTTCGAATGGCTGAAATCGCGCATGCCGAAAGACGCGGCTTTCACGCTGACCGATCGGACGGAGGAGTATTCAACCCAGATCCTGGCCGGCCCCAACTCGCGTAAAATCCTCGCCGAAGTCTGCGATGCCGACCTCACTCTGCCATGGCTGACGCATCAGGAAACAAAGATCGCCGGCCGCTGGGCGAAGCTGGTGCGTGTCTCCTTTGCCGGCGAACTCGGCTGGGAAATCCACACCAGGGTCGGCGACACATCAGCCATCTTCGACGTCATCTGGGCGGCTGGTCAGAAGCACGGACTGAAGCCGTTCGGCATGTATGCGCTGGATTCGCTCAGGCTCGAGAAAGGCTACCGCACCTGGAAAGGTGACCTTTCGACCGACTATTCGATCCTGCAGGGCGGGCTCGAGCGCTTCGTCAAATGGGAAAAGCCCGACTTCCGTGGCAAGGCCGCACTGCAGAACGAAAAGCAGCAGGGCGTGAAGAAGCGCTTCGTCACGCTGGTCGTCGAAAACCCCGGCGATTGCGATGCGCCCTACATGTCGACGCTATGGCATGGCGGCCAGATCGTTGGCGAGACCACCTCGGGCGGCTGGGGTCATCGCATCGACAAGTCGATCGCGCTCGGCATGCTGCGCGTCGATCTGACCGAACCCGGCACCTCGGTCGAGGTCGAAATCTTCGGTGACCGTTTCCAGGCGATCGTACAGAAGGATGAGCCGCTCTGGGATCCGAGGAACGAAAGGCTGCGCGCATGACGAAAATCATCCTCACCGATGGCGGCATGGGCCAGGAACTGGTCCGGCGCAGCAAATCCGAGCCGACGCCCTTGTGGTCGGCCCGGGTGCTGATCGACGAACCCGATCTCGTGCGCGACCTGCATGCCGAGTTCATCCGCGCCGGCGCCCGCGTCATCACCATCAACACTTATTCGGCAACACCCGAACGGCTGGCGCGCGAAGGTGCCGAGGACCTGTTCAAGCCGCTGCAGAAACGTGGCGTCGAACTGGCCAGGCAGGCTTGCGACGAAGCCGGCGAGGCTGCCATCGCCGGCTGCCTCTCGCCACTTTTCGGCAGCTATGCGCCTGCGCTGACCATTTCCTATCAGGAGACGCTCGACATCTACCGCCGCATCGTTGCCGAGCAGGCGGACGGCGTCGATCTCTTTCTGTGCGAGACCATGGCGTCCGCCGATGAAGCGCGCGCGGCCGTCACCGCCGCCTCGGAAAGCGGCAAGCCGGTCTGGGTGTCATGGACGCTCGCCGATCATGGCACGACGCGGCTGCGCAGCGGCGAAGCCCTCGCCGACGCGGCCTCGACCCTCGGCGATCTTCCGGTCGCAGCACGGCTGATCAATTGCTGCCGGCCCGAAGCCGTCAGCGCCGCGCTGCCGGAACTGATCGCGCTCGGCGGTCCGGTCGGCGCCTATGCCAACGGCTTCACCTCGGTCGAGGCGCTGAAACATGGCGGTACGGTCGAGGTGCTGCATGCCCGCCACGATCTCGACCCGCAGGCCTATGCAGATCAGGCCATGGGCTGGGTCGAAGCCGGCGCCGGCATCGTCGGCGGCTGCTGCGAGGTCGGGCCGCCACATATCGCCGCCCTGCGCGACCGGCTTGAACGGGCCGGCTACGAAATTTCGGGAGGGACACATGCCTAGGCCATCATCGCGCATTTCCGGCATCGTGCCGTCCGGCAAGGATGGCTGGGAGGTTCATTTCGCCGCCTGGACCCGCAAGGAAGCCGGCGAAGACATCATCATGCTGTCGGTCGGCGACCATGACTTCGACACGCCCTCTGAGACGATCGAAGCCTGCGTGACCGCGGTTCGCGGCAGCAACCACCACTATACGCCGCTGCCCGGCCTGCCGCGCCTGCGCCAGGCGATGGCAGCCGCTTCCAGCGCCTGCACCGGCGTCGAGACGACACCGGACCAGGTGATCGCCACGCCGGGCGGCCAGGCAGCCCTCTACGCGGCCGTTCAGGCCGTTCTCGACCAGGGCGACCACGCCATCGTCGTGGCGCCGTACTATGCCACCTACCCCAACACGTTCAGTGCCGCCGGGGCGAGTTTCACCGTCGTCGAGACGCCGGCCGAGGATGGGTTTCAACCCCGTGCGGACATGATCCGCTCGGCACTCAAGCCCAACACCCGCGCCATCCTGATCAACACGCCGAACAACCCCACCGGTGCGGTCTATTCGCGCGAGAGATTGGAACAGCTGGCCGAAATTTGCAGGGAGCACGACCTGTGGCTGCTCTCCGACGAAGTCTACTGGACGCTGGGCGGCGGCGAGCATGTCTCGCCGCGCTCGCTGCCCGGCATGGCCGAGCGCACGCTGGTCATCAATTCCATGTCCAAGAGCCATGGCATGACCGGCTGGCGCATGGGCTGGCTGACCGGTCCGCAAGACATGATCACGTTGCTGATCAATCTCAATCTGGTGACGACCTATGGCCTCCCGGCCTTCATATCGATCGCCTGCGCCGAGGCGCTGGAGAACCGTTACGGCGTCAAGGACATCGCCGAGCGCTACGCGGCGCGCCGCACCGTCTTCCTCGACGCCGTGCACGGCATGAACGACGTCACCGTGCGCGGATCCGAAGGCGGCATGTATGTCATGCTGGATGTCTCCGCCGTCGAACCCGACGATGAAAAATTCGCCTGGGCCCTCCTCGACAAGGAGCAAGTCGGCGTGATGCCGGGCTCCAGCTTCGGCGAGGCCGCCGCCGGCCATATCCGCATCAGCCTCTGCCAGCCGGAGCCCGTTTTGCGGGAAGCAGCCGCCCGGCTGCGCCGCTTTGCTTCCACCTATCGCCGCGAGGCCGCATGACCAAGACCATTCCTACCAAAGCGCGCGCCGTGATCATCGGCGGCGGCGTCTCAGGCTGCTCGGTCGCCTATCATTTGGCCAAGCTCGGCTGGACCGACATCGTGCTGCTCGAGCGCAAGCAGCTGACCTCGGGCACCACTTGGCACGCCGCCGGCCTGATCGGGCAGTTGCGCGGCTCACAGAACATGACGCGGCTGGCGAAATATTCGGCCGACCTCTACGTCAAGCTGGAGGCCGAGACCGAAGTCGGCACCGGCATGCGCCAGGTCGGCTCGATCACCGTGGCGCTGACCGAGGAGCGCAAGCACGAGATCTACCGGCAGGCTTCGCTGGCGCGCGCCTTCGATGTCGACGTGCGCGAGATTTCACCGAGCGAAGTCAAGGAGATGTATCCGCATCTCAACGTCTCTGACGTCGTCGGCGCGGTGCATCTGCCGCTCGACGGCCAGTGCGATCCCGCTAACATCGCCATGGCGCTGGCCAAGGGCGCACGCCAGCGCGGCGCCACCATCGTCGAGAACGTCAAGGTCACCAAGGTTCACACCAAGGACGGCCGCGTCACCGGCGTGTCGTGGGCGCAAGGCCAAGACCAGGGCACCATCGAGGCCGACATCGTCGTCAACTGCGCCGGCATGTGGGCGCGTGAACTGGGCGCCCAGAACGGTGTCACCATCCCGCTGCACGCCTGCGAGCATTTTTATCTCGTCACCGAGCCGATCGCCGGCCTCGGCCGTCTGCCGGTGCTGCGCGTTCCCGACGAGTGCGCCTACTACAAGGAAGACGCCGGCAAGATGATGCTCGGCGCCTTCGAGCCGGTGGCCAAGCCATGGGGCATGGACGGCATCCGCGAGGATTTCTGCTTCGACCAGTTGCCTGAAGACATGGACCATTTCGAACCCATCCTCGAAATGGGCGTCAACCGCATGCCGATGCTGGCCACGGCCGGCATCCACACCTTCTTCAACGGCCCCGAGAGTTTTACGCCGGACGACCGCTATTATCTCGGCGAGGCGCCGGAACTGCGCGGCTACTGGATGGCGACCGGTTACAACTCGATCGGCATCGTTTCCTCGGGCGGCGCCGGCATGGCGCTGGCGCAGTGGATCAACGACGGCGAAGCGCCCTTCGACCTCTGGGAAGTCGACATCCGCCGCGCCCAGCCGTTCCAGAAGAACCGGCGCTATCTCAAGGAGCGAGTCTCCGAAACGCTCGGCCTGCTTTATGCCGACCATTTCCCCTACCGGCAGATGGCAACATCGCGCGGCGTGCGCCGCTCCCCCCTGCATGAGCATCTCAAGGCGCGCGGCGCCGTGTTCGGCGAGGTCGCCGGCTGGGAACGCGCCAACTGGTTCGCCCGCGAGGGACAGGAGCGCGAATACCGCTATTCATGGAAGCGGCAGAACTGGTTCGACAACCAGCGCGAGGAGCATCTGGCCGTCCGCAACAAGGTCGGCCTGTTCGACATGACCTCGTTCGGCAAGATCCGCGTCGAGGGCCGCGATGCCTGCGCCTTCCTGCAGAAGCTTTGCGCCAACGACATGGATGTGGCGCCCGGCAAGATCGTCTACACCCAGATGCTCAACCAGCGCGGCGGCATCGAGAGCGACCTCACCGTTTCGCGCCTGTCGGACACGGCCTACTTCCTCGTCGTTCCCGGCGCCACGCTGCAGCGCGATCTCGCCTGGCTGCGCAAGCACCTGACCGACGAGTTCGTCGTCATCACCGACGTAACGGCAGCCGAAAGCGTGCTATGCCTGATGGGGCCTGACGCCCGCAAACTGATCCAGAAAGTCAGCCCCAACGATTTCTCCAATGAGAACAACCCGTTCGGCACTTTTCAGGAGATCGAGATCGGCATGGGGCTCGCCCGGGCGCACCGCGTCACCTATGTCGGCGAACTCGGCTGGGAACTCTATGTGTCGACCGAACAGGCCGCCCATGTGTTCGAGGCAATCGACGCGGCCGGCACGGATCTCGGGCTGAAACTTTGCGGCCTCCACACGCTCGATTCCTGCCGCATCGAAAAAGCCTTCCGGCATTTCGGACACGACATCACCGACGAGGACAATGTGCTGGAAGCCGGCCTCGGCTTTGCCGTGAAGACGGCCAAGGGCGACTTCATCGGCCGCGATGCGGTGCTGAAGAAGAAGGAGGCTGGCTTAACCCGCCGCCTGGTGCAGTTCCGGCTCAGGGATCCGCAACCCCTTCTCTTCCACAATGAAGCCATCCTGCGCGACGGCAAGATCGTCGGCCCGGTCACCTCGGGCAATTACGGCCACCATCTCGGCGGCGCGATCGGACTGGGCTATGTGCCTTGCCAGGGCGAGAGCGAGGCGGACGTGCTGGCCTCGACCTACGAGATCGAGATCGCAGGCGAGCGCTTTGCGGCGGAAGCGTCGTTGAAGCCGATGTATGACCCGAAGTCGGAGCGGGTGAAGATGTAGCGCTGCCCTCACCTTCTCCCCTTGCGGGAGAAGGTGGATCGGCGCGCAGCGCCGAGACGGATGAGGGGTGTTCCAGCGGAATGAGACGCCGGTGTTCCCTGGAGCACCCCTCATCCGTCGCCTTCGGCGACACCTTCTCCCACAGGGGGAGAAGGGAAGTCGGCGTTCAAAACCTTTCCAACCTCGCCCGCACCTTCCCCAGGAACGCCGCGCGGCTTTTCGGCGTCGAGGCATCCATCAGATAATGCGCCAGGAAAAACGTCCGGCAGCGCGTGGCGCACAGCGCGCGCATGCCGCGCAGCAGCGTCTTGCGGCCGGGCTGGCCGACGACGACGCTCCACCAGGTCGGCGCGCCGCAGGTGGTGATGACGCCGACCTTGGTGACATGCGTCATCAGCGACTTGATTCCGCCCTTGCCCACGGGCAGCTTGAAGGCGATGTCGGTCGCCCAGACACGGTCGAGCCAGCCCTTCAGCATGGCCGGCAGGCCGTACCACCATGTCGGGTAGACGAACAGGATCGCCTCGGCCCAGGTGAGAAGTTCGAAATGCGGCTTCAGCGCCGGATCCTGAGGCGCTTGCTCATTGTAGCTGCGCCGCTCCTCGCAGCTCATGACCGGATTGAAGTTTTCGGCGTAGAGATCCAATAGCCGAACCTCCCAGCCCCGGCGCTTCAACACCTCGACGGCCACGTCGCGAATCCCGGCGCAAAAGCTCTCCGGCACCGGATGGCAGTAGACGACCAGCGCGCGCATCAGAAGCCGTCCATGCTGGCCGCGACCTTCTCCGTGAAAGCCCTGCGCGTCTGGTCGGTCGAAAGGTTCATCGAATAGTGGGCGAGGTAGGAGACGCGGGCGCCGGGCCTGATCGTCGCCCGCAGCATGCGCTTCACCACCTTGCGCGGCGGATCACCCATCAGCATCGCGCGGAACCGGCTGCCGCCATATGTGGTGACAGCAGTCATCTTGCGGATGTTGTGCAGCGTTGGCCGCACCTTGCCGTCGACCAGCTTGAATGAGACGCCAGGCAGGAAAACACGGTCGAAAAAACCCTTCAGGATCGCCGGATAGCCATAATTCCAGACCGGGAACGACAGCACCAGGCCCTCGGCCGCCCGCAGCCGCTCGATGTAGCCCGCAACCGCATCGCCAGGCCCGCGCTGATCGTGATAGCCAAGCCGCTCGGCCCGTGTCAGCCGCGGGTCGAAATCCTCCGCGTAGAGGTCGCAGTCATCGACATTGTGGCCCGCCGCGCTCAGCCGCTCGACGATCGTCCGGTGCAGGCCGGCATTGAAGCTGGTCTCCACCGGATGGGCATAGAGCACGAGGATGTTCATGGGAACACATCCCGAACGTCAGCGCGAGGCACCCCTCTCTGCCCTGCCGGGCATCTCCCCCTCAAGGGGGGAGATTGGTAGCTTCTGCGCCGCACCTGTCTTTCCCGCGTCGGAGGTTGGCGAAAGCGGCGAAGCGCATAATCTCCCCCCTTGAGGGGGAGATGGCCGGCAGGCCAGAGGGGGGTGCAGCGCCGCACGCTCATCAATTCACCCTGCCTTCTGCAGCCCCTTGAACAAAAAGGTTCTCCCGGAACGATAGTCATAGTCCGGATTTTCCCAGGCGATCATCTTGCCGGGATTGAGCAGGCCTTGCGGGTCGGTTTCGCGCTTGAAAGCAAGCTGCACGGCATCGGTCTGCTTCATGCCGCCCTCTTCCAGGGTGTAGCGGTGCGGGTTGAAGATCGGACAGCCATTCTCTTCATGCAAGCGGATGATCTCGTCCAACCGCGCCTGGGTGCTGAATTTGACCAGCGGCAGGCCGAAGCAGGTGATGTTGCCATCGAGCCGCACGAATTCGAGATGCGAGAACACTTCACCGGGAAACATCGCATCCATCTTCTCGACCAGCGCCAGCTGGTTGGGAAACGGATAGAGCGATTGCAGATAGGTGACCGAAGGATCCACGCGCAGCGCCCTCAGCGTGGTGTGGTTCCAGGCCAGCTCATAGGCCGGCGGCAGGCCCTTCTTGTCGTCCGGTGAAGCGGTAGCGCCGTTGAAAATTACCTCGCCGCCCGCTCGGCGGGTGAAAGCAAGAAACGCATCGAGCCCATGCTGCGCCACCATCACGACGCAGATGCTCTGCCCTTCCCTGAAAAATTTCTGGTGCCGCTTGAAATAAAGCTGCGGCACGGGGGCGGCGACGGGCGTGATCAGCTTGGTCAGGATACCATCCTGGCAGGCCAGCGCATTGCCGTAGCGCGCCGCGTCCATGAAGGCGTCGAAGCCCACGATCACGTCGATCCACTCATAGGCTGCCGTCAGCGGCATCTCGACTTCCGAAATGATGCCATTGGTGCCGTAAGCGTGGGTCACCTTGTGCAGATCCTCGCCCGTCAATTCGAGCACCCTGGGTTCGGCCTCCATGGTCGCGACGCGCAGGCGCAGCACATTGCCGAAATCGCGCAGACCGCCGAAATTGATCGAGCCGACGCCCCCCGAACCGCCCGCGATGAAACCGCCGATCGAGGCCGTGTTGTAAGTCGAGGGCGACAGCCTCAACTCCTGCCCGGAATGCGCCCGCGTTGCCTTGTCGATGTCGGCCAGCACCGCTCCGGGACCGGTCACCACGCGGCCCGGCGCGATCGACTTGACCTCGTTCATCTCGGCAAGATTGAGCACCACGCCGCCCGACAGCGGCATCGCCTGGCCGTAATTGCCCGTGCCGCTGCCGCGCGGCGTCACCGGAATGCCGCGCCGGTGGCAGGCTGCCAGCACGCGGATCAGTTCGGCCTCGTCCTTCGGCGTCACGATCAAGTCGCCGGTGACATGGTCGAGCTGCTCTTTCAGCACCGGACTGTACCAGTAGAAGTCGCGGCTCTTCTGCTGGACGATGGCCGGATTGTCGTCGAGCTTCAGCCCGTCGAGATCGCGCTTCAGCGCCGAGACATCCATCATCCCACCATCAGTTCGTCGAGTTCGGCATAGTCTGGCAATAGCCGGTCGATCGCGCGCCCGCCGCGCACCACGATGCGATCCGATTCGGGCCGCGACAGCAATTCCGTCCAGCTTCGACCTTTGAACAGGATGAAGTCGGCGTCGCCGCCGGCGGCAAGTGTACCAACCCCGTCGAGTCCCATCACCCTCGCCGGCGTCGCCGCGACAGCCTGCGGCCAGTCGGCGACCGGATGATCAAGATGCAGAATGCGCGTCGCCATGCGGTAGACCTCCAGCATGTCGAGATCGCCATAGGCGTAGAAGGGATCACGCGTGTTGTCGGAAGCGACGGCCACCGGAATGCCCCTCGCCTTCATCTCGTGCAGCAGCGTCACACCGCGCCAGCGCGGCGTGGTCTTGTCCAAACGCCGGTCCTGCAGATAGAGATTGCACATCGGCAGCGACACCACCGCCAGCCCGGCCTTCGCCACCTTGTCCAGCGTGTCCAGAACCTCGAGATCAGGCTGCCGCGCCAGCGAACAGCAATGACCAACCAGTATGTTGCCCTCGAAGCCGCTCCACAGGGCCGCCTCGGCGATCTTCTTCAGCGAGATGGCGGCAATGTCGTCGGTTTCATCGGCATGGAAATCGAGGTCGAGCCCATGCTTGATCGCCTGCGCGAAGACCTGGTCGAGCAGTTCCTCCAGGTCCGGAACCATGTAGGTGACGACCCCGAGCACGCCCTTGGCGGCGGCTACCCGCTTCGCCAGCCCCTCGAACCACCCCTTGTCACGAACCCCTTCGATGCCGAGCAGGCAGGAACCCTGCAATTCGATCCTGCCGCGCCACGTCTCGCGCATCATCTCGAACACCGGCCAGGAAATCTCCTCCTGCGGCGCCACGCTGTCGAGATGGGTGCGAAGCGCCCTGGTGCCATGCGCGTAGGCCGAGCGCAGCGAAAAATCCATGCGTTTGGCGAGATCCTCGGCGCTCCAGCGCGCCACGCGGTCGGCGCCGGCGGCGTTCAGCGCGCCCATGAAAGTGCCGTCGGGATTGGGTTTTCGCGGCCAGATATGACCCTTGTCGATATGGGTATGGCAATCGACGAAGCACGGCAGGACGATGCGGCCGCCGAGATTGACAGTATCGGCCGGCGCTTTTGTCTTGCCATGCGCGGCGATGCTCGAAATCTTGCCATCGGCGACGGCAATGTCGGCCAGCGTAAAACCGTCATTGTCATAAGTTGCGGCAAGCCCCGGCGTCAGTGAGCGATGAACACGGACGTTGGCGAGATGGTAAGAACCGGAGGCCGGTATCAAGGCGTGCCCCCCTCAATCCTGCCGGACATCTCAATCATGTCACGCACCCTAGCGCTCCTGCTTCAGCGCGCTCTCGTGCCAGCGCCGCAAAATGAGATGCGAAATCAGCGACAGCACGAGAAAAATCAGGATGCCGGTGAGCGAGATCAGAAACAGCGCAGCGAACAGCCTTGGCGCGTTGAGCCGGTAGCCGGCCTCGATGATGCGCGAGGCCAGCCCCGACGACTGGCCGGTCGTGCCGGCGACGAACTCGGCCACCACGGCGCCGATCAGCGACAGGCCGCCCGCGATCTTCAACCCACCGAGGAAATAAGGCATCGCCGCCGGAAGCCTGAGATAACGCAATTGCTGCCAGCGCGTCGCGCCATTGAGCTTGAACAGGTCGCGCAGGTTGCGGTCGACGGAGTTGAGGCCGAGCGTGGTGTTGGACAGGATCGGGAAGAAGGCGACGATCCAGGCGCACAGCAGAAGCTTGGTCGTCTGGTTGTTCACATAGATGTTGATCAGCGGAAAGATCGCCACGATCGGCGTCACTTGCAGCACGATGGCGAACGGGAAGAACGACATCTCCACCCATTTCGATTGCGCGAACAACACCGACAGACCGACGCCGCCGATGACGGCCAAAGCCAGGCTGAGGAAGGTGATGCGCAAGGTGACCAGCAGCGAAGAGAACAAAAGGCCGGCATCGTTGTGGAGCGTCTGCAGCACCACGCCCGGGCGCGGCAGGATATATTGCGGGATTTCGTTCCAGACGCAGATGCGATCCCACAGCCAGATCGCCAGGATCATGATCGCCAGCGGCAGCACCCAGCGGCCGATGCGCTCGAACCGCTCCTGGCGCACGCGGCGCGCTTCCTCCGGATCGAGCGGCAACGGGCTGTTCTCAATGGCCGTCATGATGCGGTCCCGCTGTCAGATTGATGGCGCTGATCAGCACATCGGACGCCCGCCGGCACAAGGCCGCATAGTCGGGCGAGGTGCGAAATGCCTCGTCGCGCGGATAGGCCGCCTCGATGGCGAGTTCATCGAACACCCTGCCCGGTCGCGCCGCCATGACCACGACCCGGTTGGAGAGAAACACGCTTTCGAAGACGCTGTGGGTGACGAAGACCACGGTGAAGCGTTCGTCCTGCCAGAGTTCGAGAAGATCGTTGTTGAGCTTGAAGCGGGTGATCTCGTCCAGTGCTGCGAACGGCTCGTCCATCAACAGCACGCGTGGCTTGGTCACCATGGCGCGCGCGATCGAAACGCGCATCTTCATGCCACCGGACAATTCGCGCGGCACGGCGTCCTCGAAGCCGGTCAGATGCACCCGCGCCAGCATCTGCTTGATCGCGGGGGCAGCCTTGGCGCGGGAAATGCCTTTCAGCCTGAGCGGCAGCCATACATTGTCGAAGACGCTGGCCCAGGGCAGCAGCGTCGGCTCCTGGAAGACGAAGCCGATATTGGCGCGGTCGAGCGAGCCGCCGCCGCGCCAGTCGAGCACGCCGGAGGTCGGCGTCGACAGGCCGGCGATCAGCCGTAGCGCCGTCGACTTGCCGCAGCCGGACGGCCCGAGCAGGCTGAGGAAATCGCCTTCGCGGATCGTCAGATCGACATTGCTGAGCGCCGTCACGCCGTTGGAGAACACCTTGCCGACGCCGCGCAACGCCAGCAAGGTCGGAGCAACGTCCGACGCCGGCGCTTGCGCCACCTTTTCCCCGATCATGCCCAGGCTGGCCTACTTCTTCAGGTCGAGCCCGACCCCTTTGTTGACGAAGGCCAGCGTGTAGCCCTTGGTTATATCGATGCCTTCAGGCGTGACCTTGGCCTTGACCATCTTGTCGTAGAAGCTCTTGATGCGCGCGTCGGTCATGGCGCCGATGCCGAGCTTTTCGGTGTCGCCGGAATCGGCCAGGCCGAACTTCTTCATCTGCTCGATCGAGAAGGCGATCTGCTCGTCGCTCATGTCAGGATTGTCTTTCTTGATCATGTCGTTGGCGGCCTTGTTGTCGCCGTAGAGATACTTGTACCAGCCCTTGGCCGAGCCATCGACGAAGCACTGGACGACCTCCGGCCTCTTGTCGATCGTGTCCTGCATCACCTCGATCGTGGTCGAATACGTATCCCAGCCATAGTCGGCGAGCAGGAACTGATTGGGGACGAAGCCGCCTTCCTTCTTGACCGCGAACGGCTCCGAGGTGACGTAACCCTGCTGGATCGACTTCTTGTTGGCGATGAACGGAGCGGTGTTGTAGGTGTAGGGCGCGCGCTTGGAGGCGTCGAAGCCGAGCGCCGTGACCATCCACTGGAAGAAGGTCTGCACGCCTTCGTCGCCAAGAATATACTGGTCGGCGTTCTTCAAATCCTCCCATTTGTCGAGCCCCTCGCCGGGGTGGGACATGATGACCTGCGGATCCTTCTGGAAATCGGCCGCCACCACGCGCATCGGAATGCCTTGCTGGACGGCATCGAAGGCCGACAGCAGATTGCCGCCCATGTAAAAATCGAGCTTGCCGGCCAGCAGCATCGGCCGGCCGGCAACCTGCGGACCGCCCTGCATGATGGTGACGTCGAGCCCGCAGGCGGCATAGGTGCCGTCCGCCACGGCCTGGTAATATCCACCATGCTCCGGTTCGGCCAGCCAGTTGGTGCCGAAAGTGACTTTTTCATTCGCCGCGGCCCCCAGCGTGCTGGCCGCCAGCAGGGCCATCACCGCCACCGAGATCTTCTGTTTCGCGTACATCGACACCACCCTTTGTTTGCTCCGGCGCATCCCGCGCCAGGCTCGACACCAGAGAATCAAGAAGCAAGACATATGCCACCGGCGTCTCGCGCCGGGACCCGCCCGCCTGCACCACAGCCATCTGCGAAAGCCGGAAAGGTCGTGCTGCACCGAAGGCATCGTGCCTATTTTTTGGACGACTGTCCACAATCGCGCAGGCCGCATGCACCACCATCTTGAAGGCGCCATGCGTCCGGCTCTAGGCTTGTGCAAACCGGAGATTGCCATGTTCAGATTCCTCACCCCCAGGTCGATCAAGCCGCCCTTCGCCCGCTACAGCCACGGCGTCGAGGTGCCGGCAGGCAAACGGCTGGTCCTGTGTTCGGGCCAGGTGGCGATAACAGTTGACGACCAGATTCCCGAGGATGCGGGTGCGCAGGCCGAACTCTGCTTTCGCAACATCGCGGCGGTGCTTGGCGAGGCGGGGCTGGGACTGCAGGACATCGTTCGCATCAACGCCTATGTCACCGACCGTGCCCATCTGCGGCCCTATATGGACGTTCGCGACAGGCTGTTTTCCAGCCCGGCCCCGGCCTCCACGCTGATGATCGTCTCCGGCTTCGCGCGACCGGAATTCAAGGTTGAAGTCGAGGCGATCGCTGCCGGGTGATCGACAGGCCGCCCACGCCGCGCTACGTCTGCCGGACAATCTGAAGAGGCAGAAAATGACCGTAGCCAAGAGACGCGTCTGGTGGGGCGACTACCGGACGACAGAATATGCCTCGATCGATCCCGAGGCGACGATCGCCGTGCTGCCGGTGGCCGCGATCGAGCAGCACGGCCCGCATCTGCCGGTGTCGACGGACACTTCGATCATGAACGGTATGCTCGACACGGTGATCGCCCGCCTGCCCGATGATCTCGACATCCGCATCCTGCCGGTCCAGGCGGTGGGCAAGTCGAACGAACATCTGCATGCGCCGGGCACTCTCACCTTGCCGGCGACGACGCTGATCCAGGCCTGGACGGAGCTCGGCCACTCGATCGCGCGCGCCGGCGTGCGCAAGCTCATCGTCGTCAACTCGCATGGCGGCAATGAGGAAATCATGGGCGTCGTCACGCGCGAACTGCGCGTGCATGAGAAAATGCTGGCGGTGAAGACGAGTTGGCAGCGCTTCGGTCGCCCGGCCGGCATGTACACCGAACTGGAGGATCGCCACGGTATCCATGGCGGCGATGTCGAGACCTCGCTGATGCTGCATTTCCGGCCCGACCTGGTCGACATGGGCAAGGCCGACAATTTCATATCCAATGTCGCCAGCGCGGAGAAGGAGTTCTCGCTGCTGCGCCAGACCGGCACCCATGCCTATGCCTGGATCGCCAGCGACCTGAATCCGAACGGCGTTGTCGGCGACGCCAGCATCGCCACGGCTGAAAAGGGCCGGCTAACCGCCGTGCATCAGGCCGATGGCTTCATCGCTTTGCTGCGCGATATACGCAAGGCGAAGCTCGCCGACTGGCTGAAATAGGGCCTAGCGATCGATCTTCAGCGCGAACGGCGTGCCTTCGAAGGCATCGGCGCCGCGTCCGATGGACTGGATCGCCGCGACCATGCGGCCATCGCGGTCGAGAAGCGCATCGGCCACCGCGATCAGGCGCGGGTTGGGCGTTGCCGAGGGCGAGAGCGCGCGCAGCGTCTGCGCCAGCTCCAGTTCGTCGCGGTCCGGCGCCAGCGCGGCAGCGATGATGTAGGCCGAAGCGGTCGAGCGGCTTATCCCGGCGTAACAATGCACCACCATCGGTTTCGTGCGATCCCAGCGGCGCGCGAAATCGAGCAGGTTTCGCACATGCTCCTCGCCCGGCATGGTCATGCCGTCCTGCGCCATCGCAATATCGTGCATGACCAGGTGCAGATGGTTTTCCCTGGATATCGAGGCGGGACGAACCACATCCGTCCCAGCGGAGAGCAAGGACAGCAGCCGTTCGGCGCGGGTCCTGGCCACCGTCTCCTCTACCTTCGACAGCGAGCAGACATGGATCATCGTTCCGCACCCCTTCCGCGATCCTCGCGTCGCGATGCCCACACGGCAAGGGCGCTCTCAAGCCGCTCCCATTCGTCCTCGTTCCCCGGCAGGCCTGCGCGCAACGCATGCGGCCGCTCGGCGAAATGCCGAAGCAGGATGCCGGCGCCGCCGAGCGCCGAGAACAGGTCGGGGGCATCCGGCAGGTCGAGATAGCGGAACAGGGTTGTGCCGCCTGCCACAGCTATGCCGAAACGGCCGAACAGCGCATCGAGCCGTGCCGACGCATCGGCCAGCGAACCACGCATCGCATCCTGCCAAGCGATATCACCGAGCGCGCGAATGCCGTACTCCAGCGCCGGTCCGGCGACCGCCCAAGGCCCGAACTGCGTGTCGAGCCGTCTGACGGTCTCGGCATCGGAAAGCGCGAACCCGAGCCGCAAGCCGGCCAGCCCGAAGAACTTGCCGAACGAACGCAGCACCACGATACCGCCCTGGTCGACATCGCCGGCGAGACTGTGCTCGCGCGGGCCGACATCCATGAACGCCTCGTCGACGACCAGCAGCCCGCCTCTGGCGCGCAGGTCCAAGGCCAGCGCGAGCAACCTGTCGCGCCCGATGATGCGCCCGTCCGGATTGTTCGGATTGACGATGATGGCAAGGTCGGCACCCGCCAGCGCGCTGAAATCATTGACCTCGACCACGTCGTGTCCGGCGATCGCGGCGGCGCGGGCGTGTTCGGCATAGGTCGGCCCCAGGACGAGCGCCTTGCCGGGCGGAACCAGCGACGCCACCCGTGGCAGCAGGATCTGCGTGCCCGGTGCGGCGACGATGTTTGCTGGTGAAGGCGCGCCATAGGTTGTTGCCGCGATCTCGATCAGCTCGCGTGCGCGCGCGGCTTCCGGCAACCGCCACAGCGAGGTGGCGGGGAGATCGAAAAGCGGGTAGGAGTGCGGATTGATACCGGTCGAGAGGTCGACGAAAGGCAGCACGGCATTGGGGAAAAGCGCCCTCGCCCGGCCGAGACTTCCGCCATGGTCCACCGCTCCTTCAAGAAGCTTCATGTCAGTCCTGATCGCTTTCCTGTCATTGGTCATCGAATTTCCGGTCGGCTACCCGGACCGGCTGTTCCGCGCCATCGGCCATCCCGTAACCTGGTTCGGCAGGCTGATATCCTTTCTCGATCTGCGGCTCAACCGCCCCGCTGATCCCGACGCGCTGCGTCGCCAACGCGGTGTCCAGGCGCTGCTGGTGATCGTGCTGGTGCCGGCCTTGATCGGCCTCGGCGTCCAGCTTGTGCTGCTCTGGTTCGTTCCCATGGGCCAGATCATTGCCGCGCTTCTGGCGACGTCGCTTCTGTCCCAGAAGAGCCTTTACGAGCATGTCGAGGCCGTCGCCGACGCGCTCGATTCGGGCGGCCTGACGATGGGCCGCGCCGCGGTCTCGCGCATCGTCGGCCGCGATCCCGAGACGCTCGACCGGGCCGCCGTCTGCCGCGCCGCGATCGAAAGCCTGGCCGAGAATTTTTCAGACGGCATCGTCGCTCCCGCCTTCTGGACCGGAGTCGGCGGGCTCGCCGGAGGTGCTGCCTACAAGGCGGCCAACACCGCCGATTCGATGATCGGCCACCGCACGCCGCGCCATGAGGCGTTCGGCTGGGCGGCGGCGCGTTTCGACGACTGGATCAACCTGCCGGCATCCCGTCTGACCGCCCTGCTCATCGTCGTCGCCGCCCTCCTGGTCAAAGGCGCCGATCCGCGCAACGCCTGGCAAGCTGTCCAGCGCGACGCCAGAAAGCATCGCTCGCCCAATGCCGGTTGGCCGGAAGCGGCGATGGCCGGTGCGCTCGGCCTGGCCCTGGCCGGGCCGCGCAGCTATGGCGGCGTGGTGGTCGACGACGTCTTCATGGGCGAAGGCGGCCGCCGCGATGTCGACAGCGCGGACATCAGGCGTGCGCTGAAACTCTACCGCGTCGCCGACTATCTGCTGATCGCGCTGTTCGGGGTGGTCTCGGTGATCGCGGTTCTGGCGTGACTTCACCCTCACCCTTGTGAGTTCTCTCCGAAGGGGAGGAAGCGAGCCGGGCTGCAACAGGTTCGCGCCTTTCCTCTCCCCCGTCGATCGGGGGAGAGGTGGCTCGGCGAAGCCGAGACGGAGTGGGGGTCGACCAGCTCGGCAGTCGCGTTTGCGCACCCGCCGGGTCGCGCCTGCCAGTCTGCGGCCGCGCGTTCGATAACCGCCTTCCCCCAATCCGTCGCTGCTTCGCAGCGCCACCTTTCCCCCCTCCGGAGGGAAAGGAAGGGAGCCTCGCTGGGAGCATTGGCGACCAGACTTGAATGCTTACCCACAAAAGGGGATAGCGGATCTCAAAACTCGATTCCCTGCTGCGCCTTCACGCCCGCCGAGAAATGGTGCTTGGTCAGCCCCATCTCGGTCACGAGGTCGGCCGCCTCGACCAGCGCCGGCTTGGCGTTGCGGCCCGTGACGATGACATGCAGGTCCTCGCGGCGCGCCTTGAGCGCCACAACCACCTTCTCCAGATCGAGATAGTCGTAGCGCAGCGCGATGTTGAGTTCGTCGAGCACGACCAGACTGATAGACGGATCCGCAATCAGCTCCAGTGCCTTGGCCCAGGCGGCTTCAGCGGCGGCGATATCGCGCTTCAGGTCCTGTGTCTCCCAGGTAAAACCCTCGCCCATCGCATGCCAGACAACACGCTCGCCGAAGGCGGCGAAAGCGTCCTTCTCACCGGTGTGCCATTTGCCCTTGATGAACTGGACGACGCCGACGCGCTTGCCGTAGCCAAGCATCCGCAGCGCCAGGCCGAAGGCGGCGGTTGTCTTGCCCTTGCCCGGGCCGGTGTTGACGATGAGCAGTCCCTTCTCGATCGTCTTGGCCGCCACCTCGGCGTCCTGGACGGCCTTGCGCTTGGCCATCTTGGCGCGATGGCGTTCTTCGTCCTTGTCGTCGATGGTCTTGTCGTCGGTCATCTCACTTCACTTTCAGCGGCAGCCCCGCCACCATCAGCAGCACCGTATCGGCGATCGCCGCGACCTGCTGGTTCAACCGTCCGGCATCGTCTCGAAAACGCCGGGCCAGCGCATTGTCCGGCACGATGCCCTGGCCGACCTCGTTGGAGACCACGAACCACGACCCGCGCGGCCGCGACAGCACGTCGGTGAGGCGCCGGCATTGGGCGGTCACGTCGTGATCGGCAAGCATGTGATTGGTCAGCCACAGCGTCAGGCAGTCGACGAGCACCGGCTGGCCCTCCGGCAGGGCCTCGAGCGCCTCGCAAAGATCGAGCGGCGCGTCGATGGTCGTCCAGCCCTGGCCGCGCCGCGAGCGGTGCAGCGCGATGCGCTCGCGCATCTCGTCGTCATAGGCTTGCGCGGTGGCGATATAGACCCATGGCGGTGGCAAGGCGGTTAAAAGGGTTTCGGCGTGCGCGCTCTTTCCTGAGCGCGCACCGCCGATGATGAAAGCCAGCTTGCCGCGATCAGGCAAAGCTGTCGCGCAGGCTGGTCGCGGTGCCGGTGAAGCGGCCGCGAACCACGCCGACCACGGCGCCGAGAACCAGCCAGAACACCAGGTTCGTCAGCGTCACCGCGACCACGAACTGGTGGTGCAGCCCTTCCGGGATCGGCGTCTCGAAGCTGTCGGGCTGCGGCGCGCCGACAATATGCGGAGCAACGATCAGCAGGACGGCAAGGATTGCCAGCGGCAAGGATTTGCGGAACGCGATCAGGCCGAGCCCGATGGCGGTTGCAACCACGGTCGCCAGCCACCAGATCTGGCGCTGGGTAAGGTCGGCCGCGGGCATGGCCGGCAGTTCCGGCGGCAGGCCGAGGCCCGGTGCCAGCGTGAATATGGCAAAACCGGCCAGGCCCCAGAACACACCCTGGCGCCAGTTGCCGATGCCGCCGGCGAATTCCGAGACGGCGACCAGGATCAGCGCGAAGCCGATGCCGGTGACGACGTTGGAAACGACGTTGAAGGCAAACCGCTCGAAACCATCGGCCGGCGCCCAGCCCTCGTCTTCTTCGGGTGCGGCGGCCGCGGCCGGAGCCGGGGTCATGGCATTCGACGCCGCCGGGGCGGCCGAACTCATAGCATTGCCGCTGGCGGCATCGGCCGGCGCCGCCGGAGCGGCGGCGTGGTCGTGATTATGGCCGCCTTCGGCCTGTTCGTAGACTTCCGCCTTGAGGATCAGCGGCACGGTGGCATAGGCCTGCATGCAGGCGAGGACGACCCCGGCCACGAGCCCGGCGATCGCCGCGATGAACACGACGTTGCGAAACAGATTCATGATGTCAGATCCCTATCAGTGGCAGGGAAACGCCATCGAGTGGCGGTTGTCATGACCGGCGTTATGCACCGCGTCGATATGCGAGAAACCGACAAAGCCGATGATGAAAGTGCCGAGCAGGGCCGCGAGCGCCAGCTGCATGAAGCGCGACTGCGAGGAAACGGAAGCGCCGAGGGAAACGGAAGCGGTGTTCATCTATGTCCTTTCGCCCTCCTCCCGAGGGCCTGTAAGTCAGTTTTACCGTCGCCGGCAGGTCTCCTGGCTCGCGGATCAGCGCCCTTCCCCACCTTCCCGAAGAAAAACCTTCAGTGGCGTATGGAGAGGACTACCGCACACAGTTGCGGGGGCAGCCACGGCATTGGGCAAGAATTTCACCCGCACCGCATTCCCTCTTGGCTCCAAAGCGGAACCGACGACGGCCGGACTATAGGCAAAATCAGGACATGCGGCAAACCAAATTCCGCCAGCGACCAACGCGATTGCGCCATGCAAACGGGGAGCATCCGCGCGACAATTGACAATTATCATGGTCCAGTGTCGGCTGGCGACCTCACAGGAAGCCAGCCATGCAGCCCCCAGCCATGCAGCCCATTGCCAGCGAGCGCGATCCCTATAACGGCCTGACCGAGGCCAAGCCGACGCTGCCCTCATCCGCTTATTGGGACGGCGGGACCTACCAGCGCGATCTCGACGCCATCTGGTATCGAAGCTGGCTGCTCGTCTGCCGCGAGGCCGACCTGGCTCAACCGCTCGCCTTCCGCACCTTCCGCGTCGGCACACAGGAAATCGTCGTCCTGCGCGACGAGACGGGTGAACTGCGCGCCTTCCACAACACCTGCCGCCACCGCGGGTCCCAGCTTTGCCAGGAAAGCGAGGGTAAGCTGAAGGCGCGGCTCATCACTTGCCCCTACCACGCCTGGTCCTACTCGCTGCGCGGCGATCTCGTGCGCGTGCCGTCGAAATCGCTGCCGGCCGGTTTCGACAAATCAGACCATCCGCTCTACCGCGTCGCCCTTTCGGTGTGGCGTGGCTTCGTGTTCATCAACCTCCAGGAGGATGCCGAGGGCTCGGCGCAGTCGTCGTTCGACCCGGGTTCGGGCAATCTCGGCAACTGGCCGCTGGAAACGCTGGTGACAGGCCATGTCCTGCGCAAGGTGATGAACTGCAACTGGAAGATCTTCTGGGAAAATTTCAACGAGTGCCTGCACTGTCCAGGCGTGCACAAGGACCTGTCGCGGCTGGTGCCGATCTATGGCCGCGGCCTGATGGGCCGGCATGACGACCCTGAATGGGCCCGTCACGCCGACAATGACGCGCCGGAGTTTTCCGGGGGCCTGCGCGCGGGCGCCGAAACCTGGTCGCGCGACGGCAAGGCGCATGGGCCGGTCTTTCCGGGCCTGACCCCGGCCGAACGCGCCGCCGGCCAGACCTATGCCACCAGCCTGCCCTCGATGTTCATCGTCGGTCATGTCGATTATGTCAGGTCGGTGCGCCTGGTGCCGCTCGGCCCGGAACAGACCGGGTTGGTCGCCGAATGGCTGTTCACGCCCGAGATGCTCGCCTCGACCGACATCGACAACATCGTTGCCTTCGGCACGCAGGTGCTCGAGGAGGACGCCGCGATCTGCGAGGTCAACCAGAAAGGCCTGCGCTCGGCCCGTCACGCAGCCGGCGTGCTGATGCCCGAGGAATATGAATTGCACCGCTTCCACAATTGGGTGCGCGACCACCACGCGGCGCTTTCGCCCTGACTTCAGAGCGATTTCGGCAGATAGCGCCAGGTGACAAACCCGCAAAAGGCCGCCAGCAGGCTGAGCGTGACGAACACCGACCCCAACCCGAAGAACGCCAGCACAATGGAGTAGACCAGCGGCGGCGTCAGTTCGGAAAAATCGAGATAGGTCCGGTAGACCGCTGCCATCTGCGCCCGCTCGTAGGATCGCACCGAGCGCATGAACGCGGTCGAGCCCAGTGCATCGAGCGCGATGGTGAAAAACGCGCCGCCCAAAAGAAAGCCGCCGGTGAGCAGCGGTGCCGATGCGCCCACCGTACCGGCCGCCAGAAGCATCGCCGACATGGCGAAATAGGCAAATGTCATGGTGCGCCGGCCGCCGAAGCGTTTTCCCGCCTTGCCCCAGAAAATCGCCATGAACAACAGCGCGTTGCCGGCCGAGACCAGCAGGCCGCCCGCCAGGTCGCCTTGCCCCGTGATGACCATGAACAGCGGGCCGTAGACGAAGAACGTCGTCCAGAAGCAGGAGCGGCCGAACGCGATCAACCATGCCAGCCTGAGCCTCGGCTGCGTAACGAACCGGCCGATATTGGCCAACGGATTGGCCGGCCGCGTCTTGCCCGGCTGGATCGATTGGTTGTCGCTGAGCCGGTAGAACCAGAACAGCGCCAGCAAGGCCATCGCGAAAACCGCGACCGCGCCATGCGCGGCATAGATGCCGAAATGCGCGTAGAGGAAAATGCCGAGCGTCGGCCCGCCTGTCCACGCGAACATCGACCACGCCATGCGCAGCGATTCAGCCTGCATGAAGTCGGTCTTGCGGATATGGTCCATGATGTAGAGGTTGAGCGTGACCGCCAGCGCGCTGGCGCCCATGACGCGGCACAGCATGCCCGCAACTTGCCCGGCCAGCGTATGGGTGACGAAGAACAACGAGCCGATCGCAAGCAGGCAGGCGCCGGCCGTATAGACCCAGCGCCGGGCGAAGCGGCGGATCAGCATCGGCATGAACAGCGTCACCGACAGGCCCATCATTGCCACGACCGTGTAGAGGATCGAAACGATCTGCTCGTTGTGCAGGATCTCGTAGGCCTGGATCGGGATGACGCTCGATACGGTGGCGCGCGCGAACGATTCCACCGCGTAGAGCGAAGCGAAGGTGCGCGCATCCGCGGCCTTCAGGGCCGGGAGCCAGATCGGGTGGCGCACATGGGTGGACATTGCTTCCCCAAAGCAGAATCGCGGTTCCAATCTGCGATGGTCGTTCGCGACCCGATAAGAGGAAACCGACCCCTATCCGGCAAAAAACGAAGTCGGTCAAAGGCTTCCAGCCTCTGGCCCAAAGCGGCGCCCGGTCTGCGGCGGCCGGCCCATGCGCGGCCTTCTTCTGTCCGGTACAACCGTGATAGTGCTCAGGCGGGCTGAATCAGATCGCGAGACCATGAGCATCCAAACGCAAACCGCACCCGTTCGGGAGCCATCCCAGCGCATCATTGCCATCGACATCGTGCGCGGCATCGCGCTGCTGGCCATGGCGAGCTATCACTTCACCTGGGACCTGGAATTTTTCGGCTACACCGATCCCGGCCTTACCGCCTTTGGCTGGTGGAAGATCTATGCGCGCTGCATCGCCTCGACCTTCCTGTTCCTGGTCGGCGTCAGCCTCTACCTCGCCCATGGTCGGCAGATCCGCTGGAACGGCTTCTGGAAGCGGTTCGCCATGGTTGCCGGCGCGGCGATCGCGATTTCGGCCGTCACCCGCATCGCCACGCCCGATGGGTTCATCTTCTTCGGCATCCTGCATCAGATCGCCCTTGCCAGCCTGCTCGGCCTCGCCTTCCTGCGGCTGCCTGCTCTGGTCACGCTCGCCGCCGCCGCGCTGGTCATCGCGGCGCCCGTCTATCTGCGCTTCGAGGCACTGGATCACCCCTGGCTTTGGTGGATAGGCCTGTCGGCTATCAACCCGCGTTCCAACGACTATGTGCCGCTGTTTCCCTGGTTCGGCGCGGTGCTTGTCGGCATGGGGGTGGCGAAACTCGCTTCCACCGCCGGCTTGCGGGCGCGCGTGGCCAGCCTTTCACCCGGCCGCTGGTCGAACCCGCTGGTGTTCATCGGCCGCCACAGCCTTGCCTTCTACCTGATCCACCAGCCGCTGCTGATCGGCTGCGTGTGGCTGTTCTCGCAAGTGATGCCGGCTCAGGTCGAAACGCCGCAGGTCAACTTCCTGAAAACCTGCCAGCGCTCCTGCGAGCAGACGCGTAACGCGACCTTCTGTTCCAGCTATTGCGGATGCATGCTGGAAACGCTCGAAGGCGAAGGCTCTCTTGATCGGCTCTACAACAACGACCAGACTGCGGACTTCAGAACCCATCTGTCCGACCTCGCCGGCACATGCACCGCCAGCACGGAGGACAAGATGAGCGAGGGAGGGACACAATGAGCGAGCCGAAGCCCGGGGTGATACCATGGCCTCCGGTGATCTATGCCGCCGCGATCGCCATCAGCGTCATTCTCGGCATGCTCTATCCCCTGCCCTGGATCGGTGACCTCCTCGGCGACATCCTGTTTGCCGCCGGCTGGGTGGCGCTGTTCGGCGCCGCCGCGCTCTGGATCACCGCCATCCGCGCCATGATGCAGGCAAAGACCACGCTCAGTCCCACAGCCCTGCCGGACCATCTCGTCACCACGGGCCCGTTCGGCATCACCCGCAATCCGATCTATCTGGCGCTGACGCTGATGCTGATCGGTGTCGCCTTCGTCTCGGGAATAGCGTGGTTCCTGCTGTTTGCCTTCATCGCCGCCTTCGTCACCCAGAAGGTCGCGATCGAGGGGGAGGAAAAGATACTGGCGGCGAAGTTCGGCAAGAAATATCGCGACTACGCCAAGCGGGTGCGCCGCTGGATTTGACCGGCGTCAGGTATTGACGCCGAGCTCCACCAGCCGCTCGACGCAGGACTCTTCGGCCTGGTCGAGTTCGGCCAGCGTCTCTTCGAGGTCGCGGCGCTTTTGCCTGAGATCCTCGCGCTTTTCCTCGATGCGCTTGATCATCAGCTTGAGCTGGCCGACCTCGCCAGGCGGCTCCTTGTACATCTGGATGATCTCGCGGATCTCGTTGATCGAGAAGCCGAGCCGCTTGCCGCGCATGATCTGCCGGATGAGATGGCGGTCGGACGGGCGAAACAGCCTCGTGCGGCCGCGCCGCACCGGCTGCACCAGCCCCTCGTCCTCGTAGAAGCGCAGCGTTCGCGTCGAGACGTCGAATTCGCGGGTCAGTTCGGTAATCGAGTAATATTCCCGCATTGTGTCTCCATGCCGGAATCCGGGCAACCCCGTCCCGAACCAAGCCCTTGCCCCGCCGGAATCGACGCTGCACCCCGCGCAAGCCTCGCACGGCATTTACGTAAAAGTCAATTGTGGCGGCTAGCGGACGCCGAACCACCAGCTCGCCAGGCCGAGGAACGCGAAAAAACCGACGCAGTCGGTGACGGTGGTGACGAAAACCGCCGAAGCCACGGCCGGATCGATCTTGAACCGGTCGAGCAGCAGCGGGATCAGGATGCCGGCAAGGGCCGCCGCAAACATGTTGATGATCATCGCCGCCCCGATGATGCCGCCCAGATTGGGATCGCCGAACCAGATGGCGGCCACGATGCCGATCAGGACCGCGAAAACCATGCCGTTGATGAAGCCCACGCCCATTTCGCGGCGTATGATTCGCGCGGCGTTGTAGATGTCGAGGTCCTTCGTTGCCAGCGCCCGCACGGTGACGGTCATCGTCTGCGAGCCGGCATTGCCGCCCATGCCGGCGACGATCGGCATCAGCACGGCGAGCGCCACGATCCGCTCGATCGTGTGGTCGAACAGGCCGATGACCGATGCGGCCAGAAATGCCGTGACGAGGTTGACCAGCAGCCACGGAACGCGCGAGCGCGAGGTTGCAAGCACGGTGTCGGACAGCTCTTCGTCACCGACGCCGCCCATGCGCAGCAGGTCTTCCTCGGCTTCCTGCTGGATGACGTCGACGACATCGTCGATGGTCAGCACGCCGACAAGCCGTTCGTTCTCGTCGACGACCGCGGCCGACAGAAGGTCGTATTGCTCGAATTCCCGCGCCGCCTCTTCCTGGTCCATTGTGGCCGGGATGGCGTGCCGCGTCTCATGCATGATGTCCTCGACCTTGACCGCGCGCTTGGTGCGCAGGATCTGGTCGAGGTCGATGGCTCCCAGCAGCTTGAAGCTCGGATCGATGACGAAGATCTGGCTGAAGCGGTCCGGGAGGTTCTTGTCCTCGCGCATGTAGTCGATGGTCTGGCCGATGGTCCAGAACGGCGGCACCGCGACGAATTCCGTCTGCATGCGCCGGCCGGCGGTCTCTTCGGGATAATCGAGCGAGCGGCGCAGCCTGATCCGCTCGGTGAACGGCAGCTGCGACAGGATTTCGTCCTGATCTTCCTTCTCCAGGTCTTCGAGAATGTAGACCGCGTCATCGGAATCGAGTTCCTGCACCGCCTGCGCGATCTGCGCATTGGGCATGTGATCGACGATCTCCATGCGGATCGCCTCGTCGACCTCGGTCAGCGCCGAAAAGTCGAAGTCAGCGCCCAGCAACTCGACCAGCGCGCGCCGCTGCTCGGGATGCAACGCCTCGATCAGGTCGCCGAGTTCCGACTGGTGCAGGTGATCGACTTCATGCTTGAGGGCCAGCGTGTCGCGATCGGCGATCGCCGCCCCGATCTGGGTCAGGAAGGACGACAGGACCGCGCCATCCTCGCCATAGATATCGGCATGGGCGTCGTCGGCCGCCCTGGCGGGGATCGTCTGCTTCTCCTCCACCAGCGCCTCCCCATCCCGCAAAACTGTGCCTCGGATTTGAAACGCCGGACTTCAAGACGGAAGCCGGGGTTTCTGGCGCGACACGATTCGATCTAAGAACTTATCGCCCTAACGCTCGGAATATCAAACGAAACGCGTGCTCTCCCGTCAGCCCCCCGTCACCGCGAAGAAGGCATCGCGCATGGCTGGCCTGGCCAACGCCTGCCGGTCGCCTCCCCCAAAAATTGGGTTCAGCCAGCGCGACAGCCGATGTCGCTGGGGAAAGAGCACCCCCGCGCGGTTGCGGCAGAATTGTCATGATGTGGGTCTAGGCGGCACGCCGGGCCCGGGATGCACTCGATGGTGCGCGCGATCAGCCAGGGACAGAAACACCCCTTGAACAGCAAGCCCGCGAAAACGAGCAAGGCAATTGGCGAGCGGCGCATACGCATCGTCGTCGCCGAGCGCAATCCGTTCGTCATATCGGCGCTGCGCGAAATGCTCGAATGCGACGGCCGCTTCGAATTGCAGAGCACCGTGCAGAGCGGCAGGCAATTCCTGGAGCTGGCAATGGCTGGCGGCTTCGATGTCGCCGTCATCGGCTGGAAGCTGGCCGACATGGACGGCGCCGATGTGCTGGCGGAGATTCAGGAACGCAAGCTCGATGTGCGCGTCACCGTTTTTTCGAACGACCATGACATCGGCATCCTGAAGCAGTGCGTGCGGCTGGGCGCGCAGGGCTACTGCTTCCAGTTCGACGATCCGGCCATCATCTTCGATACCATCCTGGCGGTCGCGCACGGGCGTATCTGCATCCCCTATATCGACATCAACAAGGTCAACGACACGCCCCTCGCCCAACTTACGGTGCGCGAGCGCGAACTGCTGGCTGTGCTTTCCGACGGCTGGACCAATCTGCAGATTGCCACGCGCACGGGCATTTCCGAGAATACCGTGAAGTACCACCTGAAGAATCTCTACGACAAGCTCGACGTCCGCAACCGGGCGATGGCCGTCGCGCTCTATGCGCGCGAGAAGCGGCCCCAGAAACAGCCTCTCGGCTAGGTCTGCGGCTACGCGGACGGGTAGGCCATGCGGGTAGGCTCACCCCACCCGCCCGCCGCGAGATGTTACCCGCCAAGGTGTTGTTGCCATTCGCCGGCGAAACGAAACTCCCCACCACCGCTTTGCTGGATCAGGAGGAGTTCGCACCATGGCCGGTTTCACCCATCTTTTCATTCCCGGACCGACCAACATCCCCGAACAGGTCCGGCAGGCCATGAACCTGCCGATGGAGGATATGCGCGCCGCATCCTTCCCCGATCTCACCTTGCCGCTGTTCGAGGACATCAAACGCGTCTTCAAGAACGAGACCGGCCGCGTCTTCATCTATCCGTCGTCCGGCACCGGAGCCTGGGAGGCGGCGATGACCAACGTGCTCAGCCCCGGCGACCGGGTGCTGATGTCGCGTTTCGGCCAGTTCTCTCACCTGTGGGTCGACATGGCCGAGCGGCTTGGCCTCGAGGTCGACGTCATCGACTGCGAATGGGGCACCGGCGTGCCGCTCGAGCTCTACGCCGAGCGGCTGAAGGCCGACAAGGCGCACCGCATCAAGGCAATCTTCTGCACGCAGAACGAGACCGCGACCGGCGTGACCAGCGATGTCGCCGGCTGCCGCGCCGCGCTCGATGAGGCGAACCATCCGGCGCTGCTTTTCGTCGACGGCGTCTCCTCGATCGGCTCGATCGACTTCCGCCAGGAGGAATGGGGCGTCGACTGCGCCGTCAGCGGTTCGCAGAAGGGTCTCATGCTGCCTGCCGGCCTCGGCTTCCTCTCGGTCAGCAAGAAGGCGCTTGTTGCTTCGAGGACATCGACACACCGGCGCTGCTTCTTCTCCTTCGAGGACATGATCCGCGCCAACGACGCGGGCCATTTCCCCTACACGCCGGCGACGCAGCTGCTGCGCGGCCTGCGCGCCTCGCTCGACCTGATCGCGGAGGAAGGGTTGGAGAATATCTTCGCCCGCCACCATCGCCTCGCCGAAGGCGTGCGCAAGGCGGTCGACGCCTGGGGCCTGAAGCTCTGTGCCAAGGCGCCGAAATGGCATTCCGATACGGTGAGCGCGATCCTGGTGCCCGACGGCATCGACAGCGGCGACGTCGTCAAGCGAGCCTACCGCACCTACCAGACCTCGCTCGGCGGCGGCCTCAACAAGGTGTTCGGCAAAGTCTTCCGCATCGGCCATCTCGGCTGGCTGAACGAGGTGATGGTGCTGTCGTCGCTGTCGGCGGCGGAATTGGCGTTGCTCGATTGCGGCGTGCGGCTGGCGCCCGGCTCCGGCGTCGGCGCCGCCATCCAGCATTTTCGCGCTTCGGCCACGGTGCCGGTCGCCGAAGCCGCCTGAGGGAACCGACGATGAGCCACACCATCAACCACCTCAAGAAATTGAGACTCCAGCGCAGCGAACTGGCGGTTCCCGGCTCAAGCCCGGAGATGATCGACAAGGCCGCCAGCAGCGCCGCCGATTTCGTCTTCCTCGACATCGAGGACGCGGTCGCGCCACCCGACAAGGAACGCGCCCGCAAGAACATCATCCAGGCCCTCAACGACATCGACTGGCGCGCCAGGGGCAAGACCGTGTCGGTGCGCATCAACGGGCTGGACACCCACTACATGTACCGCGACGTCGTCGACGTCATGGAACAGGCCGGCGACCGGCTGGACACGATCCTGGTGCCGAAGGTCGGCGTGCCCGCCGATCTCTATATGGTCGAGGCCATGGTCAACCAGATCGAGATGGCGAAGGGTTTCAAGACCCGCGTCGGGCTGGAGGCCCTGATCGAAACCGCGCTCGGCATGGCCAATGTCGAGGCCATCGCCGCCACGCCGGGACGGCTGGAAGCCATGCATTTCGGTGTCGCCGACTATGCCGCGAGCTGCAAGGCGCGCACCGTCAACATTGGCGGCCTTAACCCCGACTATCCCGGCGACCAGTGGCATTTCGCGCTGTCGCGCATGACGGTCGCCTGCCGGGCCTACGGCCTGCGGGCCATAGACGGGCCGTTTGGGGATTTCTCCGATCCCGAGGGCTATATCGCCGGCGCCAGGCGCGCCGCGGCCCTCGGCATCGAGGGCAAATGGGCGATCCATCCCTCGCAGATCGCCTTGGCCAACGACGTCTTCTCCCCGCCGGAGAAGGAGGTCACGCGGGCCAGACGCATTCTGGAGGTGCTGAGAGAGGCAGAAGCGCAGGGCAAGGGCGCGGCAGCACTCGACGGCAAGATGATCGACGCGGCGTCCGAACGCATGGCCCGCAACGTGCTGGTGGTCAACGAGGCCATCGAGCGCGCCGGCCAGCCCCAAATCGCCGCGCAGTAGAAAATACCGGGAGGACAAGATGGACATTCACGAATATCAGGCCAAGGAACTGCTCGCCCGCCACGGCGTGCATGTGCCGCGCGGCGGCCTGGCTTACAGCCCGGAACAGGCAACCTACCGGGCGCGCGAGATCGGCGGCGGCAGATGGGTGCTGAAGGCGCAGGTTCATTCCGGCGCGCGCGGCAAGGCCGGTGGCATCAAGCTGTGCGCCAATGACGAGGAGATCTCCAGCGCCGCCGAGGCGATGCTCGGTCGCAAGCTGGTTACCCAGCAGACGGGCCCGCGCGGCAAGCTGATCTCGCGCCTCTATCTGGAGGAAGCCGTCGACATCGCGCAGGAACTCTATCTCGGCTTCGTTCTCGACCGTAAGGAGGAGCGCGTGATGA
Source organism: Mesorhizobium comanense (assembly GCF_005503535.1). Taxonomy (GTDB): domain Bacteria; phylum Pseudomonadota; class Alphaproteobacteria; order Rhizobiales; family Rhizobiaceae; genus Mesorhizobium; species Mesorhizobium comanense. The sequence goes on from NZ_SCNN01000014.1 coordinate 107,159, forward strand.
TCGTCGCCTCGGCAGCCGGCGGCATGGAGATCGAGGAGATCGCCGAGACGGCGCCGGATTCGATCATCCGCGCCACCGTCGATCCCGGCGTCGGCATGCAGCGCTTCCAGGCGCGCGAGATCGCCTTCGGGCTCGGGCTGGAGGACAGCCTGATCGGCAAGGCGACCGAAACCATCTTCAGCTGCTACCAGGTGTTCCGCGACTACGATGCCTCAATGCTGGAGATCAATCCGCTGGTGGTGACGCGCGACGGCAGCCTCGTCGCCCTCGATGCAAAGATGTCGTTCGACGAAAACGCGCTGTTCCGGCGGCCCGAAATCTCGGAACTGCGCGACAAGAGCCAGGAAGACCCGCGCGAAACCTTCGCCAGCGACCGTGGCCTCTCCTATGTCGGGCTGGATGGCAGCATCGGTTGCATCATCAACGGCGCGGGGCTCGCCATGGCGACCATGGACATGATCAAGATCGCCGGCGGCGAACCGGCCAACTTCCTCGACATTGGTGGCGGCGCCTCGCCCGAACGCGTTGCGAAATCGTTTCGCGCCGTGCTCGGCGACAAGAATGTCGAGACCATCCTGGTCAACATCTTTGCCGGCATCAATCGCTGCGACTGGGTCGCCGAGGGTGTCATCAAGGCGATCCGCGAGGTCGGCGTCGAAGTCCCCCTGGTGGTGCGGCTCTCCGGCACGCGGGCCGAGGAAGGCCGCCGCATCCTTGCCGATTCAGGCGAGGCGGTGATCGTCGCCGACACGTTGGCCGAAGCCGCCGAAAAGGCCGTCGCCGCATGGCGCTCGGCCAGGAACAAAAAAGCAGCCTGAGGGAGGTCGAGAAATGGCAATCCTGCTCAACCGCAGCACGCGCGTCATCGTGCAAGGGTTCACCGGCAAGATCGGCAGCTTCCATGCCGAGGATATGAAGCGCTACGGCACCAAGCTGGTCGGCGGCGTCACCCCCGGCAAGGGTGGCCAGACGCATCTCGGCCTGCCGGTCTTCAACACCGTCAAGGGCGCGGTGCGCGAAACCCGCGCGGAGGCGAGCATCGTCTTCGTGCCGCCGCCCTTCGCCGCCGATTCGATCATGGAGGCAGCGGACGCCGGCATAAAGCTCTGCGTCTGCATCACCGACGGCATCCCCTCGCAGGACATGATGCAGGTCAAGCGCTACATGCGCCGCTACCGCTTCGAGGACCGCATGCGGCTGGTTGGCCCCAACTGCGCGGGCATCATCACGCCGGGACAGGCGCTGATGGGCATCATGCCGGGAAGCATCTACCTGCCCGGCCGCGTCGGCATCGTCGGACGGTCCGGCACGCTGGGCTACGAGGCGGCCTCGCAGATGAAGGCGCTCGGCATCGGCGTCTCGACCAGCGTCGGCATCGGCGGCGATCCGATCAACGGCTCTTCGTTCAAGGACATATTGAAGCTCTTCGAGCACGACGACGAAACCGACGCCGTGGTGATGATCGGCGAGATCGGTGGCCCGCAGGAAGCGGAAGCCGCGATCTGGGCGCGCGACAATATGCGCAAGCCCCTGATCGCCTATATCGCCGGCCTCTCCGCCCCCAAAGGCCGCCGCATGGGCCACGCCGGTGCCATCATCTCAGCCTTCGGCGAGTCGGCCCAGGAAAAGGTCGAGATCCTCAAGGAAGCCGGCGTCGTCATCGTACCGACGCCGTCGTCGTTTGGCGAGGTCGTGGCGGATACGCTGACGCGTGTGAAGAAGGCCGCGTGACCGCGTTGACCGATGCGACTGGAGGCAGGTCTGTCGGCCGCCTCCAGTTCTCCTCACATGCGCCCGCGATCGCCCTTGGGATCATAGGGTGAATCCGGTACCACCTTGGCCGGACGCCGCTCGCCGAGGATGGAAACCTCCAGCTCGATGCCGGGGGTTCCAAGGTCCGGCGGAAGCAGCGCGAGCGCAATGTCGCGGCCGAGCGTATAGGAATAACCCGCCGAGGTGACGCGGCCGACCAGCCTTTCCCCGTGGTAAACACCCTCATGGGCAAAGGCGCTGGCGCCTTCCGTATCGATGATCAGCGTGGCGATCCTGTGCGTGGCGACATGCTTCTGCTTCACGGCCAGGGCGGCGCGCCCGATGAAATCGCCCTTGTCGAGCCTGATGAAGCGGTCGAGACCGCTTTCCCAGGCGGAGAGTTCCGGGTTCATGTCGCGGTACATGGCCCGATAGGACTTATCGAGGCGCAGCGATTCCAGCGCCTGCAGGCCAACCAGCCTCAGTCCATGCACCTGTCCTGACGCCAGCAGCGCATCAAGCAAATGCCGCTGATAGCAAAGCGGGTGATAGAGCTCCCAGCCGAGTTCGCCCGAATAGTTGACGCGCATGATCCGCACGTCACTGGCAAGGCCGACCGTACCCGATCGCACGGCGAACCGAGGGAAAGCCTCGTTGGACAGATCGATCTCGGTCAGCGGCTGCAAGAGGTCACGGGCCTTTGGGCCGACCACGGTGAAGCAGCCGCGATCATTGGTGACATTGGTGAGGTCCACGCTGCCGTCACGCGGCAGCAACCGGCTGAGGTCATCGAAATTCCAGCGCTCGGCGCGTGGCGTCGAGATCAGGTAGAAGAGGTCGTCGCGCAACCGCGCCACCACGTATTCGGCCTGCACCCCACCGGCCGGCGTCAGGTGATGGGCAAGCGTGACGCCACCGGGGCGCGGCAAGCGGTTGGCGAGGATCCCGTCGAGCCAGCGTTCAGCGCCCGGCCCGCGCACCTCGAACTTGGTCATCGGTGTCATTTCGACCAGACCGACGGCCTGGCGGACAGCCTGGACCTCCTCGCCGACATACGCGCCCTTGGCGGTCCAGCGCCAACTGTAGACGTTTCTCGCCTCGACACCGGAGGGTGCGAACCAACTGGGCATCTCCCAGCCGTTCAGAACATCCCACACCGCCCCAAGCTGGCTCAGGCGCTCGTAGGAAGGAGCCGTCTTCTGCGGCCGCGCCGCCGGCATGTCCTGTCCGGGAAAATGCTGGGCGGCATGCGTGCCCCAGGCTTCCCTCACCTTTTCCCGGGTCCAGTTCTTGTTGGCATGGTCGCCGAAGCGTCGCGGATCCAGTTCCGTCGTGTCTATGCTGTTGCCGCCCTCGACAATCCGCTCGGAAAGATAATGGCCGATCGCCCCGCCCCACAGGATGCCGCCCGGCACGCCTTCGGCAAGCCAGACATTGTCGAGGCCCCAGGCCTGCCCCATCAGCGGCAGCTCGTCGGCCGTCATCTGGAACGGACCGCGCACATTGCGCTTGATGCCGGCCCGCCCGAGTGCGGGCACCAGTTCGCTCGCCCGCTCCCAGTTCCACGAAACGGCGTCGAAATCCTCGTCGAGAAGGTCGGCGCCGAACCATTCCGGCACCCCGTTCTCGGCGAACAGCTTGAGCTGTTCGGTGCGTTCGTAGGGGCCGAACATCAGCCCGTCGCCCTCCTCGCGCAGATAGCCCTCGTACCCCTCGTCGCGCAGGATCGGCATTTCCGGAAGGCCTAGCCGTTTGCGCTCGACAATTTCGGGCACCGCCTCGGTGATCCAGTACTGATGCACGATCGGGATGGCGGGAATGTCGAGGCCCAGCATCGCGCCGGTCTGTCGCGCATAATTGCCCGTAGCCAGGATGACGTGCTCGCAGACGAAGTCGCCGCGCGAACTCCTCACCTTCCACTCGCCCCCACGCATGCGCTCGAAGCCGGTCACCTCGGTGCCCAGATGGATTTTCGCGCCAAGGTCGCGCGCGCCCTTGGCCATGGCCTGGGTCACATCGGCCGGCGCGATATGGCCGTCATCAGGATGATAGAGCGCGCCAAGCATGCCGCTGTTGTTGAGTAGCGGCCAGATTTCGCGGGCCTCCGACGGAGAAACGATCCTCGCCCGCACGCCCTGAACGTCGGCGACATCCATATAGCTGCGGTACTCGTCGAGCCGGTCGCGCGTATTGGCGATGCGCAGCTGGCCGCATTTGTGCCAGCCGACCTTCTGGCCTGTCTCTGCCTCGAGGCCCTCGTAGATCTCGATCGACTTGGCGATCATGCGGCCGACGCTGAGGCTGCGCGCATAGGACGGGATGAGACCTGCGGCATGCCATGTCGAACCGGCCGTGAGCTGCGTCCGCTCCAGCAGGGCGATGTCGCTCCAGCCGCGCTTGGCCAGCCCATAGAGAATGCCGGCGCCAACGCAACCGCCGCCGACGACGATCGCACGCATGGGAGTGAGCATATGCATGTCCTTCCGAGGGTCCTGACGACCCTACAAACGCATACGCGCTGCCGGACGGCAATTGCCTAAATCCGCCATCGGAAGGCGGTCGCGAAATTCCGCTACCCGGAGCCAGCTGGACTGCGGTTCTTGCCGTCAACACGGCGGCTTGGCTCGCTAAGTCGCCAAGGAAGGCTGAGGTCGGATTGAAAACTTTGGCGTGGTCGACGAGGCTCGCGACATCGCTCCAAATGGCGGAAATCCGGGACCGATATGTCCGATGCGCTGCGCCGGCATGGCCTTGTAGGTCAATAGGTTACGACACGGGTCCACGACTTCATGCGCAGCCCTGCGGAGTATTCTCGCAAGAGACTGGTTGGCCAGATGACGGTCCGGCCTGGGCCGTCACCACGGATAGCCGATCTTTTTTTGCCAGCGCCGGCCGTTGGTAAGCCTTTTTCATCACATCTCCTGTTAGCCAAGAAAGCTGCCTTCCGGCACGTTACTTGTCAAGCAGACGCTAAAGAGGCCTGCGCTTCGGCGGCGGGCGAACATGGCTGGGCCGTACGTGAGCAGGGACAGCATGTCGGCGATATTCAAGCGCCGGTGCGAAGATGCCGCCCAGGCCACCTGTCTGCTCACGGGTAAGCAAGGGCTTGGCCAAACTCGGGTGCAGCCAGTTTGAGATCGTTGCGATTCTCGGTCATTCAGAGACGAAGACGAGCGAGGTTCATACCCAGCACGTCGAGCACTGGAGTTGGCGCGCGCAGCCGTTGAGCGAGTGGTCGTGTCCCGCGCTGAGGTTGACGTGGGACACATGGAGATGGAAGCGATTGAAAATACTTGCTATTATGGCGCCAAACCAGGGCATGATGCCGAAAAGTGTGAAGCGGTTTTCAGACGACATCATGCTATACGTTGCGCATCTACCGATCGCCCGCCGGGATCGCGCTCGCCTATCGCGCCGGCCGGCCCTCAGGGGACGCAAAGATGCCGGCGGCGACTCTGCCTCAGGATACAGCAAGATACCGAGACCTGACGCCGGTCCAGTTCTGCACGGTGTTGGGCCCACCGGCTTGCCGGCCTGTCTTCACGCGGGGGCGATGAAACGCTCCTAGGTTTGAAGGCTTCGCCGTTCCAGAAACGCGCACGCACGGAGCCAAGATCGGGCCAAGATTGCGCAACAAAACTTAACATCACTTCACGCATGCAGCCGCTTTCACCTGAAATAGTCCGGGCATCAGGGGCTCTTACTGCCTCACTGCTCTGGAGCATGCATGTTCAAGGTGGTTTCTGGACTCTTCGCCGGCCGGGCCTCTCTCGCCGCGGTGGCAATCCTGCTTTCAACGCATTCGCAGATCGCGCTGGCCGCGGACGCCATTGCTGTCGACACCGAGGATCCGACAGCGTCGCCCGATCCCTCGCGTTTCGGGCGCTTCGAACAGAAATTGGCCGGCTGGCATGTCGTCCTTGGCGGTGGCGCCATCATCGTCCCCAAATACGAGGGCAGCAACGAGTTCAAGGTCCTGCCGGTGCCGTTCATATCGGCAACATTCCGCGACACGGTAAGAATAGATCCGACGGGCGCCAACATCGCCCTCTATGAACAAGGGCCGTTTGAACTCAGTGCGCGGCTTGGCTACGACATGGGCCGCAAGGAAGACGATTCCGACCATCTGCGCGGCCTGGGGGATGTCGACATGGGCGCGGTGGTCGGCGCCAGGGCGGCGGTGAAGTTCGGCCCGGCCAAAATCTACGCGCAACTGGACAAGACCATCGGCGGCAGCGACGGCATGGAGGGCACGCTTGGCATCGAGGTGACCCGGCCTCTGTCCCCGTCATTGATTGTCGGCGCCGGCGCATCGGTCGTCTTCGCCGACGAGAAATACATGCAGGCCTATTTCGGCGTCACGCCGGAACAATCGGCTCGCTCGGGGTTGGCACGGTATGATGCCGGCGCCGGGTTAAAGCGCGCCGATTTTTCGATTTCCGCCACATATATGCTCGATCGGAACTGGATGATGCGCGGCCAGGCGGGGGTCGGCATTCTTGTGGGGGACGCTGCCGACAGCCCCGTGGTTGTCGACAAGATCCAGCCCTCGGGGATGCTTCTCGTCGGATATCGGTTCTAATGCCCACACACCCAGCAATGCAGGCAGCGGCAGGTTCTGGCCGGATCGATCTGAACGCCGAGTTCAAATCGCCAAGGCAAGGCCCGCATATCCTCATTGTCGAAGACGATATCGAGATCGCGCGCATGCTGGGCGAGACGCTCACCGAAAACAGCATGACCGTGGAGATCGCCGGCAACGGCGTGCGCATGAACGCCGTTCTCCGCAACCAGAAATTCGATCTCATCGTGCTCGATATCATGCTGCCTGGCGAGAACGGTCTCAGCATCTGCCGCCGGCTTCGCGCGCAGACGAACGTGCCGATCCTGATGCTGACCGCGCTTGGCGAGGAAATCGACCGCATCTTCGGACTGGAGATCGGCGCCGACGACTATGTGACGAAACCGTTCAGCGCGCGCGAACTGACAGCCAGGATACGGGCATTGCTGCGCCGCACGGCTTACGCTCCCGATGAGCGGGACCGGTCGAAGGTGCTTCGCTTCAACGGTTGGCGCATCGATCCCGTTCGCCGGCAATTGCACGATCCCAGCAATGCGCGGGTCGCCACCACGACGCATGAGTTCGATCTGCTGCTTGCGTTCTGCCGCAATGCGGGCCGGGTCCTGTCGCGCGAGGAGCTTCTCAGCGTAACCCATGCCGGGCTTGCCGGCCCGATCGAGCGAAGCGTCGACGTCCATGTCAGCCGAATCCGCCAGAAGATCGAAAAGGACGCGCGCGATCCGGTTCTTCTCAGAACCGTCCGGCTGGGTGGCTATATCTTCACCGCGACGGTGGAGGAAGCGTGAGGCGCCTGGTCCGCCGCTTCCTGCCGCAGTCGGTGCGTGGGCAGTTCGCGGCGATCATTTTCATGGCCGTGATCGCGATCATGTCCGCCGGATCGGCCGTCGAAGGTTTGATCGAAAATACCAACCTTCCCGTCGTCGAAGACAGTGCCAGACGGGCCGGTGTCGTCGCTGCCCTGTTGCGCGAAACGCCAACCGAAGCCCGCGCCGCTGTTTTGGCCGCGGCAGCGCGCGCCGGCTTCGATTTCAAGATCCTGCCCAGGCAACAGACCAGCAATATTCCGGATTCCTATCTGCAATGGCGAAGCATCGCATGGCTTCTCCAGATCGAGAGCGGCCCGATCGCCGGGCGCTGGATAAGGATCGGTGGCCAATACGCGTTTGTCATCGATCTGGACCGCCAGAGTGTCCTGGCGCATTTCGGCATGCCCGATTCCTGGCTGACATCAGGCTTCGTCCGTGTCTCGTTCTACAGGTTCATGGCTTTCGTCGCCTTGCCCGTACTGATCTGGCTGTTTGCGGTCTGGGCCGTGACCGAGCCGTTGAAGCGCATCGCCAACGCAGTGGGGGAAGCAGGCATCGAGAACGGCAACGAGCTTTTCGCCGAACGCGGCTCCATCGAAATGATCGGGCTGGCGCGCGCGCTGAACAGGATGAGGACACGTATCCGCACGATGATCGAGAACCGCACGCGTATGCTGCGCAGCGTCAGTCACGACCTGCGCACGCCGTTGACACGGCTGCGGCTTCGCGCCGAACGCATGGATGAAGGCCTCGTTCGAACCGCCATATTGTCCGATGTCCAGCACATCGAGGATCTGATCGACGAGACCCTGACCTATCTGCGCAACGACGTGTCGACGGAAAAGCTGCAGCGGGCCGACATTGCCAGCGTGCTGCAAACCGTCTGCGCCGAATTCTCCGATGTAGGGTTCTCCGTTTCCTATTCCGGGCCGGACAGGCTCCTGGGCTGGTGCAAGCCCAATGCGCTGGCGCGTGCGATCACCAATCTGTGCGACAACGGGGTCAAATTCGCCGGCAACGTCACCGTCGCATTGACGCAGACCGACACAGCGGCGCGCATCGCGGTCGGCGACGATGGGCCGGGCATTTCGATGACGGCGCGCGCCCGCGTTTTCGAACCCTTCTTCAAGGAGGACATGTCGCGCGGCGTTGCGTCGAAGCACGGTTTTGGCCTCGGCCTGTCGATCGTGGCCGATATCATCCAGGGCCACGGCGGAAAGATCGAGTTGCACGACAACCAGCCAACCGGCCTGGTCGTGACCGTCGATCTGCCGAATGGGCCAGAGGTCCAGCCGTCATGAACGCTTGGTGCCCGTCGCCGAGTGCATACCAAGGGTAACGCTCGGACATATCAAACGAAATGCGCCCTGCCCGCCATGGCGGCGGCTGACACAAATCGGATTTCGGGAGGGAGAATGGTGCGGTCGAGAAGACTCGAACTTCCACGGGTTGCCCCACAGCGACCTCAACGCTGCGCGTCTACCAATTCCGCCACGACCGCACGTGGTAGGAGCCGGAACCGACCGGCTCGCGGCGTGTAGCAAATCGTTTCCGGCGAAACAAGTGCGCAATGCGCAATAATCCTAAGCGATTGGCATAACAATCCACAGAGCCGGAATGAGCACCCGGAACTGGACGTTTGCGCGCGATATCGCCATATGGAGAGGAGATGCATGCCGCCCCGGGCACCGGCCTTCGGCCTTGCCACGGGGACGCATAAGCGAAACAACGACAAGCCATGCCAGAACGCAGCCAGATCGCCACGTCGTTCCTGCCCTCGCCCGGCTCAGCACCGGTGGAATGGGTGATCGAGCCGGGCCTCACGGCCTATCCCGACGCCCTTGCCTTCATGGAGGCGCGCGCCGAGGCGATCCGCAGCGGGGCCGCCGGCGAACTGGTCTGGCTGGTCGAGCATCCGCCGCTCTACACCGCCGGCACCAGCGCCCGTAACGAGGACCTGATCGAGCCCGACCGCTTTCCGGTCTTCTCGGCCGGCCGGGGCGGTGAATACACCTATCATGGCCCCGGCCAGCGGGTCGCCTATGTGATGCTCGACCTGAAGCGCCGGCGCGAGGATGTGCGCGCCTTCGTGGCAGCGCTGGAACAGTGGATCATCGCCACGCTCGAAGCCTTCAACGTGCGCGGCGAACGCCGCGAGGACCGGGTCGGCGTCTGGGTGGTGCGGCCGGACCGCCCCGCGCTGCCGGACGGATCGCCCGCCGAGGACAAGATCGCGGCGATCGGCATCCGGCTGCGGCGCTGGGTGAGCTTTCACGGCATCGCCATCAATGTCGAGCCGGACCTCTCCCATTTCGGCGGCATCGTGCCGTGCGGCGTCCAAGACCACGGCGTCACCAGCCTCGTCGACCTCGGCCTGCCCGTCACCATGGCCGACCTCGACTTGGCTCTGAAATCAGCGTTCGAGGACGTATTCGGCCCGGCCGCGTCCTTGCCTGCCGAATCGGCTCGCAAGGCCGGCTGACCTCCGGTCCGGCCAGGCCGATTGCCGGCCCTACGCAGCTATCAGACCAGTTGCGCCGCAGCCCACAGGACACCGTATCCGTGGATCGCGAACACCGCCAGCAATGCGCCCGCTAGCACAAAACGGTCGACGGTCCGGATCGGCTCCAGCTCATGACGCGGCTTCACCCCGCTGCCCACGGTAAGCAGGCTGAGGATGGCGAAAACCGCACCGGCCGCGAGCAGGAAGCTGGAGGAAAAGCCCGCCTGCCAGCCAAGCGCCAGGAAGGCCGAGAGCAGCGAGAAGGAAGCCAGTGCCAGGGCGATCGGCCCGGGACAGATCTGGCGCAGCACCTGGCCCCCGTCGAATTTCCACACCGGCACCAGATTGGCGATGTTGAACAGGGCGGCACAGCCGGCGAGCGCGGCCAGCAGGGTGGCGACAGCCTTGTGGCCTTCACCGCCCGCGAGGGCGCTGGCGGCAATGACGATCGGCACCAGGAAGGCGGAAAAACCCGCTCCCATCAGCGCCACGAAGGCAACTTCGAAACGGCTGCTATAGGGCCGTCCGCCAATCGCGATGCCGCCGAGCAGCGGGATGAAGATCATCCGGGCCCTGCGGTGGCCCGTCAGCCTGAACGCCGCCATGTGACCGAGCTCGTGCAATGCCACCACCGACGTCAGGATAGACGCCAGCGCCAATCCGACGAGGTGCAGGCCGAAAAAGGGCCACAGGATCAGCGCCGACAGCACGGCGAAGCCGACCTGGCTCAGCGGATGCTCGAACCAGCCGCCCTTGCGATACTGCCCCGTTACCGCCCAGCGCTCCAGCTTGGACAGTTCGCGACGCATGGCGAAGAAGCGGAACACGAGGAAGGCGACGCCCCGGTAGCGGTCGGTACGGCTCAGCGTCACGCGCGTGCCGGCGCCTTCTGAAACGAGCTCCGCCGTTTCGCTGTAATCCTTCCAGAACGAGCTATCGAGCGCGGTGTCCTCGACGACGCGCATCGAGAATCGGCTGTCCTCGACAATGCCGTCGAAGCGCGCCCTGCGCTCGATCGGCTTGCCGTCGCTGCCTTCCCACGACAGCATGATGCGGGCGACGCCCTCCCCGTCCAGCGGCTGCGCCGACAGAATCTCGCCGGACCAGCCTGCATCGCTGCCCATCGGCCACAGCGCCTGCCAGAGGCGCTGCCGGTCCGCGGGAATCACGCGGCTGGCGCTGACCGTGCGCAAACCGAGCGGCACGGTCATCAAGAGAAAGATCAGCCCGAGATTGCTGGCCACCAGAATGGCCGTGACGATGGGCGACACTTGGACGTTGCTCCCTGCCTTCGGAAGCACCCTAACGTCGCGGCGGCAAGAAAGACTTAACGGCGGGAGCGGTCTTCAACGACCGAGAAAACAGCGGCGGCAAGCGCCGCCAGATCACATGGCTCCGATCCAGATCGCCATGGAAACGAGAAACGCGCTCATGCAAACCAGCGAGATGACATCCTGAACCAGATCGGTCATAACTCTCTCCTGTTGTTGATATGTTTTTAATTTGTTCTAATTTTGTTCCAAAGTCAATCGACCTCAGCGCCCTCGGATACGGAATCCCGGCCGGTCAATTCCGCAGGGTTAAGAAAAGGTTGATGAGACGTGGCCCTGTCGCCGCGTCGACTTCCCGGTGCCCGATGGCGCCACCATCTCGCCGCGCCGCAGCGAGAGTCGGCGCCGTTCAGGATGGTAAGCTTGCGCGGTCCAGGGCGTAGCGCCGTTGGACAGCCATCACTCGTACCGCAACGCTTCGACCGGATCGAGACGGGCGGCCTGCCAGGCCGGAAACAACGTCGCCAGGAACGAAAGGACAAGAGCCATGACAATGACCGACAACGTCTCGCCCAGTTCCATCCTGGCTGGAAGCTGGTTGAGGAAATAGAGCTCGGGATTGAACAGCACCTTGCCGGTCATCCAGGAGAAGAACTGGCGGATGCGCTCGACGTTGAGACAGATGACGACGCCGAGCAGCACGCCGGCAAGCGTGCCCGCGACGCCGATCGCCGCGCCCGCCATCAGGAAGATGCGCAGGATAGCGCCACGCGTCGCGCCCATGGTGCGCAGGATGGCGATGTCATGCCCCTTGTCCTTCACCAGCATGACCAGGCCCGAGATGATGTTCAGCGCCGCCACCAGCACGATCAGCGTCAGGATCATGAACATCACATTGCGCTGGACCTGCAGAGCCGAGAAGAAGGTCTGGTTGCGCTGGCGCCAGTCGACGATGTCGATCGGCCGTTGCGCGGCCTCCTCGATCTTCGGCTCCAGCGCGTCGACATCGTCGGGATTGTCGACATAGATCTCGATCGTCTGCGCCCGGCCGTCCATGTTGAAATAGAGCTGCGCTTCCGAAAACGGCATGTAGACGATGGAGCTGTCATACTCCGACATGCCGACTTCGAAGATCGCCGCAATCTTGTAGCCCTTCATGCGCGGGTTCGTGTCGAGCGGCGTCACGTCGCCGTCCGGCGAGATCAGCGTGATCGTATCGCCGAGCGTCAGGCCCAGATTCTCCGCCATGCGTTTGCCGATGGCCACGCCCTCGCCGCTGTCGAAGCCATCGAGCGAGCCCTGCTTGATGTTGCTGGCCACGATGGCGATCTTGCCCAGATCCTCGCCCCGGATGCCACGCACCAGAGCGCCGGTGCCACCGCCGACATTGCCTTGCGCCAGCACCTGGCCGTCGATCAGCGGCAGCGCGTATTTGACGCCGGCCACGCCATTGATGCGGCTGGCGACCTGGGCGTAATCCTCCAGCGGCGAATCCAGCGGCTGCACGATAAGATGGCCATTGACGCCCAGGATGCGCGTCAACAGTTCGGCGCGGAACCCGTTCATCACAGCCATCACCACGATCAGCGTCGCCACGCCCAGCATGATGCCGAGGAAGGAGATCGAGGCGATCACCGAGATCACCGTCTCCTTGCGCCGCGAGCGCAGATAGCGCCACGCCACCGTGCGTTCGAAGATGGAGAACGGGCCGGCGCCCGCCGATCTCGCAGCCGCCGCCTCGCTCATGCGGCGACACCCAGGCATTGGAGAGCAGTGGCCAGCGGCATAAAGTAGCCCTACAGCGGTACGACCTTGCCGTCGGCGAGCGTGACCCGCCGATCCATGCGCGAGGCCAGTTCGTGGTTGTGGGTGGCGATCAGCGCCGCCAGTCCCGATTGCCGCACAAGCGCTTCCAGCGCCTCGAACACATAGGAAGCGGTGACCGGATCGAGATTGCCGGTCGGCTCGTCCGCAAGCAGCACCAGCGGCGCATTGGCGACCGCGCGCGCGATGGCGACGCGCTGCTGCTCGCCACCGGACAGTTCGGACGGCCGGTGCGATGCGCGCTTGCCGATCTGCATGTAATCGAGCAATTGCGCCGCGCGTTCGGACGCTTCCTTGCGCGGCAGCCCCTTGATGAGCTGCGGCATCATGATGTTTTCCAGCGCCGAAAACTCCGGCAGCAGATGATGGAACTGGTAGACGAAGCCGACATCGTTGCGGCGGATCGAGGTGCGCTCGTCGTCGGAAAGCCGCCCGCAGGCGCGGCCGGACAGGATCACGTCGCCGGCGTCAGGCCGTTCCAGAAGGCCTGCCGTATGCAGCAGTGTCGATTTGCCGGTGCCCGACGGCGCCACCAGCGCCACCATCTCGCCGCGCCGCAGCGAAAAGTCGGCGCCGTTCAGGATGGTGAGCTTGCGCGGGCCCTGCACATAGTGCCGCTCGACACTCTTCAGCTCGATAACGGCCTCGGCCATCACTCGTACCTCAAGGCTTCGACCGGATCGAGACGAGCGGCCCGCCAAGCCGGAAACACCGTTGCCAGGAAGGACAGGCCAAGCGCCATGATGACGACATAAGTCGTCTCTCGCCCATCCATCTTCGCCGGCAACTGGCTGAGGAAATAGAGCTCGGGATTGAACAGCACCTTGCCGGTCATCCAGGAGAAGAACTGGCGGATCGATTCGATGTTGAGGCAGATGACGACGCCGAGCAGCACGCCGGCAATGGTGCCTGTGACACCGATCGCCGCTCCGGTCATCAGGAAGATGCGCAGGATGGCGCCGCGCGTCGCGCCCATCGTGCGCAGGATGGCGATGTCGTGCCCCTTGTCCTTCACCAGCATGACCAGGCCCGAGATGATGTTCAGCGCCGCCACCAGCACGATCAGCGTCAGGATCATGAACATCACATTGCGCTCGACCTGCAGCGCTGAGAAGAAGGTCTCGTTGCGTTGGCGCCAGTCGACCAGGTCGATCGGCCGTTGTGCGGCTTCCTCGATCTTCGGCTTCAGCGCGTCGACATCGTCGGGATTGTCGACATAGATCTCGATCGTCTGCGCCCGGCCGTCCATGTTGAAATAGAGCTGCGCTTCCGAAAACGGCATGTAGACGATGGAGCTGTCATACTCCGACATGCCGACTTCGAAGATCGCCGCGATCTTGTAGCCCTTCATGCGCGGGTTGGTGCCGAGCGGCGTCACGTCGCCGTCCGGCGAGATCAGCGTGATCGTATCGCCGAGCGTCAGGCCCAGATTCTCCGCCATGCGTTTGCCGATGGCCACGCCCTCGCCGCTGTCGAAGCCATCGAGCGAGCCCTGCTTGATGTTGCTGGCAACGATGGCGATCTTGCCCAGATCCTCGCCCCGGATGCCGCGCACCAGCGCACCGGTGCCGCCGCCGACATTGCCTTGCGCCAGCACCTGGCCGTCGATCAGCGGCAGCGCGTATTTGACGCCGGCCACGCCGTTGATGCGGCTGGCGACCTGGGCATAGTCCTCCAGCGGCGAATCCAGCGGCTGCACGATAAGATGGCCATTGACGCCCAGGATGCGCGTCAACAGTTCGGCGCGGAACCCGTTCATCACAGCCATCACCACGATCAGCGTCGCCACGCCCAGCATGATGCCGAGGAAGGAGATCGAGGCGATCACCGAGATCACCGTCTCCTTGCGCCGCGAGCGCAGATAGCGCCACGCCACCGTGCGTTCGAAGATGGAGAACGGGCCGGCGCCCGCCGATCTCGCTGCCGCCGCCTCGCTCATGCGGCGGCACCAAAGCGTGTTTTCGCCTCGGCGACCGGCAGCGTCACGCGCTCGCCGGTCTTGCGGTTCTTGATCTCGACCTCGCCCGCGGCGACGCCGCGCGGCCCGACGATCACCTGCCAGGGCAGGCCAATCAGATCGGCGGTCGCGAACTTGCCGCCCGGGCGCTGGTCGGTATCGTCATAAAGCACGTCCTTGCCGGCGGCGGTGAAGGCGGCGTTCAATTCGTCGCAGACGCGGTCGCACTCGGCGTCGCCGGCCTTCATGTTGATCAGGCCGATATCGAACGGCGCCACGGCCTCCGGCCAGATGATGCCGTTCTCGTCATGGCTGGCCTCGATGATCGCCGCCACCAGCCGCGACGGGCCGATGCCGTAGGAGCCGCCCGAGGCGAAATGGTCCTTGCCGTCGGGTCCGGTCACCTTGGCGCCCATCGGCTTGGAATACTTCTCGCCGAAATGGAAGATGTGGCCGACCTCGATGCCGCGTGCCGAGACCTGATCAGCCGCCGGTACGCTTGCCCAGGCCGCCTCGTCATGCATCTCGTCGGTTGCCGCGTACGGCGTCGTCCATGTCTTGACGATATCCGATATCTCGCCGTCATTGGCGAAATCGGTGTTCGCGCCGGGCACGGCGAGCGAAAGATAGTCGCGGTGGCAGAACACCTGGCTCTCGCCCGTCTCGGCCAGGATGATGAATTCGTGGCTTAGGTCGCCGCCGATCGGCCCGGTATCGGCCCGCATCGGAATGGCCTGCAGGCCCATGCGCGTGAAGGTCCTGAGATAGGACACGAACATTCTGTTATAGGCTGCCCTCGCGCCCTCGAAGTCGAGGTCGAAGGAATAGGCGTCCTTCATCAGGAATTCGCGCGACCGCATGACGCCGAAGCGCGGCCTCACCTCGTCGCGGAACTTCCACTGGATGTGATAGAGGTTGAGCGGCAGGTCCTTGTAGGACTTGACGTAGGCGCGAAAAATCTCGGTGACCATTTCCTCGTTGGTCGGCCCGTAGAGCATGTCGCGGTCCTGGCGGTCCTTGATGCGCAGCATCTCCTTGCCGTAGTCGTTGTAGCGGCCGCTCTCGCGCCACAGGTCGGCCGACTGGATGGTCGGCATCAGGATTTCCAGAGCGCCGGCGCGGTTCTGCTCCTCGCGGATGATGTTGCAGACCTTGTCCAGCACCCGTTTCCCAAGCGGCAGCCAGGAAAAACTGCCCTGGCCCTGCTGGCGGATCATGCCGGCACGCAGCATCAACCGGTGCGAGACGATCTCGGCCTCGCGGGGATTTTCTTTGAGGATGGGCAGGAAATAGCGCGACAAACGCATGGACTGGTCCGTGAATGAGAAGGGCCACGCCAGAATCGGCGCGGCGCAGGCTTGCTTGACCCGGCTTCATAGCCATTTCATGGCGGATTGGAAACCCGGGCATGGCGTCGCCTCGGCGCCTTCGTGCCTGCAATCCCTCTGTTGCCGGATGATGTCGCGCTGGTTAGCTTGAAGCCGAAAGCCGCGGCAATCCCGTCGGCTTGGGGTGGATCGGGGCATTGCGTTTTTTCCTGACAGTCATCCTGGCGATTCTCTTCGCCTCGGCGGCCCATGCGGAGCGGCGTGTCGCGCTCATCATGGCGGCCGACGACTATCGCAATGTGCGTCCGTTGAAAAACGCAGTGAATGACAGCCGAACGATCGAAGCCGCGTTGCAGAAGCTCGGTTTCGACGTCACCACCGAAGCCAACCGCGACCTGAAGCGCATGCGGCGAGCGCTGGAGGATTTTCGCGACGACGCAGCCGGCGCGGATGTCGCCCTGATCTATTTCTCCGGCCATGGCGTCGAGATCGCAGGGGACAATCGCCTTCTGCCGGTCGACGCCGATCCGTCTTCGCTGGACCGGCTGAAGGCCACGACCCTTGCGCTGGAGGAGGTGCGGCAGACCGTGACCTCGGCCGGCAGGATCGGCCTCGTTGTTCTCGACGCATGCCGCAACGATCCTTTCGGCCAATCCGAAGACGGCGCCTCCGGCAGCGGTCAATCCGGTGCAGGAAGAGGAGTCGTTGCCATCGCTCCCGAGGTCAAGGCGGAGGCAAAGCCAGGGCTCGGACGCATGGGCCGGGCCGAAAACGTCCTGTTCGCCTTTTCCGCGGCGCCCGGACAGACCGCCTCCGATGGCGCATCCGGAAACTCGGACTTTTCCGCCGCTTTGGCGAAGTTCCTGCCGACCGATGGGCTCGAAATTCGCTCCGTCCTGACGCTGGTGCAGCAGCAGGTCTATGATCAATCCCGCGGCAAGCAGCTTCCCTATGTGGAGAGCGGCCTGCCGCAGCTTTTCTTCGCTGCCCAGACCAGCAAGGACGCCCTGCCCGAGCGCGACCGGCTGCTGCTTGCCATGGCCGACGTCACACCCGACCTGCGCTCGGAGGTCGAAACTGTGGCCGCGAACGCGGATATGCCGCTGGCACCACTCTACGCCGCGCTTATCACGTCCGACGGCAAGGCCCTGGCGCCGAGACAGCGCCAGCAGAAACTTAAGGAGGCGGCAGACGCCTTCATCAAGGTCCGGGCCGATCTGCGCAATCTGGCCTCCTCCGACCCGCAGGTGACCGCGTTGCGCCAACAGGCTGAGGCGCAACTGGCGCTCGGCTCGTTCGACGAGGCACGGGCGCTGCTTGGCAAAGCGGCTGACATCGACGGCAAATCGCGCGACGATCTGAAAAGTCGCTTCATCGAGCGCACGCTGTCGGAAGCAACGACGCATTACCTCGCCGGAGGCGCCTCGCAGGCGCAATTGCGTTACGACCTCGCTATCGAGGACTACCGCAAGGCCGTCGCGCTCTATGCCGATGTCGAGGGTTTCCCGATACCGGACGAGGCACGCTACCAGCAGACACTGTCGTGGGAATTCATCGGCACGCTGGAAACGACCGTCGGCCATCTGCAGGAAGCCGGCAAAGCCTATGATTCGATGGTCCGATCCGCGGAGAAACGCGCGGCCGCCGAGCCCGACAAGATCGACCACCAACGCGACCTTGCCGTGGCGCTGAACAAGGTGGCCGACGTCAAGAAGGCGATCGGCGATAGCGCCGGCGCGATTGCCCTTTACCAGCAGGCTCTCGCCACGATGAAGGCGATCCTCGAAAAGGAACCTACCTTTGGCTATCTGCGTGACTACGCCATCTGCTTCAACCGCATCGGTGACGTCATGCGGGTATCCGGTGACGGACCGGGCGCGCTGGCCAATTATCGCTCGGCGCTCAAGGTGGCTGAATTCCTGGTCGAGCAGGCGCCGGATGATGACGGCTTTCGGCGCGACCTTGCCGTCAGCCACTCCAAGATCGGGCTGGCGCTCAGGCTGACCAATGATCTGGACGGCTCGATCGCAGAGTATGAAGTTTCCCTGCGGATCACTGAGGCGCTGGCGAAAAAGACGCCTGACGACACCGAACTGCAGCGCGACATCACCGTCAGCCTCACCGCGATCGGCGACCTGCAGCGGCTGACCGGGCATAATGAAAAGGCTTTCGAACCCTACAAGCGCAGCGTCGATATCGCGCAAAAGCTGGTGGCGCGGGACCCCGGCAACACATTGTGGCGGCGCGACCTCGAGCTTGCGCTGGGCAAGATATCCGACGCCCGCGCCGAGGCCGGAGACATTGATGGAGCGCTCGCCGACCGCCGCTCGTCGCAAGCCATTGCGGAATATCTGGCCGAGCTCGACCACGACAATGCCGAGTGGCAGCGTGACCTTGCCGTTGGCCACAACCGCGTCGGCGATATCTTGATGAGCAAGGGCGACAAGAGCGGCGCCGCTGCCGAATATCAGGCCGGTTTCCTGATCGCCAGCGCACAGCTGGAGGCCGACCCGGGCAATGCGCAGCGCACGGTCGATGCCGCCTTCAGCCATTACAAGCTTGCCATTGCCGGTATCGACACTCCGGCGAATCTCAAAGCCGCGCTGGCCATGCTGACGGGGCTGAAATCTCAAGGACGCCTGCCGGGCGCCAATGATGTCTGGATCGGCATGGTCGAAAAAGCGATGGCTGAGGCCGGGGTCGCGAAATAGGCTCGCATAGGCTGCGCGGAGAGCCGAACGTCTTCTGGTTTGGCCGCCAATTCTTTGCGCGCGTCAATTCAGGAGAGGCTCAAAAGGCTCCGCCGATGCTTATTGATCGATTCAAAAGCAAAGCATGCCATACTATTGTGCAGTGCAGCACGAGAATGCCTGTTTCGAGGCAAAATTCTTCGTGACATTTTCATTCGGCTTAGGCTAGTGTGCCGCGATAACCGAGAGGGCGGAGAAAAATCTGCTCTCCTACGCGGTCAAAGTCTTGGGAGGATGCGATCTAGGCGCGGTTACTCGCTGCCGCCGGAAACCGGAAACAGATCGGACGCGTTTAATTGCAAGGCCTCGTGCCTTGCATTTTTTTTGTGCAATCATCTGGTTAGCGCAACGGGTTAACAGCCCACATTACCCTGCGTCAGCAAACATGCGGCCCGCGAAATAAGCGGACCTGGCACCCCTCTTCCACAGAGTCGGAAACGGCGTCGCGGACGGCCTATTTTGCGGGGGGTTGGTCGAAATCCGGCACGATGTGCGGGATGTCGTTGAGGCTATAGCCCAGGCCGTGGGTGAGGCCGTAGAAAATGCCCATCACAATAGCCGTGACGATGGTCGTGCGGATCACGGCGCGCAGCATGTGCGGGCCGCGCGGCGCGCTCGCGACTGTACCGAGCGTCACATCGTGATCGTCGTCCTGCGTTTTGACGCTGAACGGCAGCACGACGAACAGCACCACCCACCAGGTCGCGAAAAACAGGGCGGTGAACGAAACCCAGCTCATGATTGCTCCAGTTCGGTCAGCGTGCCGAGGAAATCCTTCGGATGCAGGAACAGCACCGGCTTGCCATGGGCACC
This sequence comes from Mesorhizobium comanense, assembly GCF_005503535.1. Classification (GTDB taxonomy): domain Bacteria; phylum Pseudomonadota; class Alphaproteobacteria; order Rhizobiales; family Rhizobiaceae; genus Mesorhizobium; species Mesorhizobium comanense. Next base: position 126,745 of record NZ_SCNN01000014.1, read on the forward strand.
GATCCTGGGGTTGCCGTCACCCAGCACGCGGGCGCCGGAAGCCTTGAGCGCGTCGCGCGCGGCCAGGATATCGTCGACCTCGTAACAGAGATGGTGCATGCCGCCGGAGGGGAACTTCTCGAGAAACGCCGCGATCGGCGAGCCGTCGCCCAGCGGCTCCAGCAATTCGATCTTGGTGTTGCCGACATTGACGAACACCACGGTGACGCCATGCTCCGGCAGAGCCTGCGGCTCGCTCACTTCGGCGCCGAGCGTGTTGCGATAGGTGGCGACGGCGGCGGCAAGGTCCGGCACCGCAAGCGCGACATGGTTCAGCCGTCCCAGCATGTGCGAGCAATCCTCCTGCGTCCAATGCTGGCGTCATACGTCAAATCGACCGGCATCAACAGCCGTTGAGGACGGGCGCACTGTCGCACTTCGATCTGTCGCCGCCAAATCACGATCTCCGGCTGTTCCAACCCGCAAGCGCAAAGTACAAAAGGCAATGTCTGAAATCAGCCCTGCCCGCGCCCGCGTCTTCGCCTTCGATCTCGGCTCCTTCAAAGCCGCCGCTTTGCTCGACGCCGCCGATGTCAGGGACAATTTTGCATCGGCTTTCGCTGCCGGACAACCGCAGGCCGCGGTCGACGAACTCGCTGCTTCGAACTTCATCGACCGGCATCGGTACGAGCATTGTTTCATTCCAACGCTGATCGATACCGGTTCGCAAAAGGTCCTGTTCGACACGGGCTGCGGAGATGAGGGCAGTTCGATTCTGGATTGCCTTCACGACCTTGGGCTCGGCCCGGACGACATTGATGTGGTGGTCATCACGCACGGTCACCCGGACCACATTGGCGGTCTGGTCAGGAATGGCGAACCGGTTTTCAAACGCGCCCGCCACATATTCGGCGCGGCCGAATTCGCCTTCTGGACCGAAGGCGACGCGGTTCGCCCGGCCAGGCTGGCCAACCGTGACCTGTTCAGGCGGATATGCGCCGGCCTGGCGGAGCGCGCGACTTTCATCGCGCCCGGAGATGAAGTCGTGCCCGGCATCACCGCCGTCGACGCGGCCGGTCATTCCCCCGGGCTTCTGGCGTTTCTGGTCGAGAGCGATGGGAAGCGGTTGCTGATCTGGTCGGACGCCTTCCTGCACTATGCCGTGTCCATCCAGCATCCGGAATGGCATGCCGATTTCGATGACGACAGGGACCGTGCGGTCGAGACCCGCAAGCGGCTGCTGAAGATGGCGGCGGAGCAGCGCCTGCTGGTCGCGGGCCACCACATGCCATTCCCCGGCCTGGGCTATGTCGGACAGGCCGACGGATCTTTTCGCTGGATTCCGGTCAGCTACCAGCTGAACGTCTGACCTCGCCGGACAGTTACCTCGTGACGAAAACCGTGACCAGCGGCTTCTTGCCCCACGCCTCGTTGGCCGCGCCACGCACCGCGCGCCGCACCGCCTCCTGCACCAGGTCGAGATCCTTCCGGCGCTGGCGCGGAATAGAATCGACCGCGCCGACAGCGGCATCGAGCATCAGATCCTCGAGCGTCTCGCCGCTCGCATCGGCCTCGGCGACGCCGATGGCGACTAGGTCGGGATCGCCGGCCAGTTCATATTTGTCGTCGAGCACGACATTGACCGCGACATGCCCGGCAAAGGACAGTTTGCGCCGGTCGCGAATACCCATCGCCTGGTCGGTGCCGATCAGATTGCCGTCCTTGTAGATACGGCCGAACGGCACCTGGTCGATGATGGCGGCGGGGCCGGGGGCAAGCCGCAGCATGTCGCCGTCGCGCACCTGCGCCACCTGGCCGATGCCGGAGGTCGACATCAGCGACCCCTGCGCCACCAGATGCGCGGCCTCGCCATGCACGGGAACGCCGATCTGCGGGCGCACCCATTCATACATCTTGCGCAGTTCGCTGCGGCGTGGATGGCCGGAGACGTGCACCAGCGCGTCGCCGTCCTCGATGATCTTGATGCCGAGATCGATCAGGCGGTTCTTGATTTCGAGAATCGCCTTTTCGTTGCCGGGAATGGTGCGCGAGGAAAACACCACCGTGTCACCCGCCGTGAGCGATACCGATTTCATCTCGTCGCGCGACAGTTTCGCCAGCGCCGCCAGCGGTTCGCCCTGGCTGCCGGTGCAGATGATGACCAGATTTTCGCGCGGGATGAAGCCGAAATCCTCCTCGGCGATGAACTCCGGCAGGCCGTCCATGTAGCCGAGCTCATCGGCCACGTCGATGACCCGCTTCAGCGAGCGCCCGAGCACCAGGCACTGGCGGCCGGCATCGCGCGCGGCCCGGGCGATGGAAACGATGCGCCCGACATTCGAGGAGAAGGTGGTGACGGCGACACGGCCCTTGGCCGCCTGGATGACGCCCTTGAGCCCCTCGCCCACCGCGACCTCCGAAGGCGATTCGCCTTCCCTGAGCGCATTGGTCGAATCGCAGACCAGGGCCAGAACGCCCTTGTCGCCATAGGCGCGGAACCGGGCCTCGTCTGTCTTGGGTCCGATCGTCGGCTCCGGATCGATCTTCCAGTCACCGGTGTGGATGACCGTGCCGGCCGGAGAGGTGATCGCCAGCGACATCGGTTCAGGAATGGAGTGGGCCACCGGAATGGCCTCGATCTCGAACGGGCCGACGGTGAATTTTTCGCCGGCCCGGTAGATCGTCACCGGGATTTTCGGCGCGCCTTGTTCGCCCTGCCGCTTGGCGTCCAGCAGTCCTGCGCTGAACGGCGTCATCCACACCGGCGCCTTCAGCTTCGGCCATGTATCGAGCAGCGCGCCGTAGTGATCCTCGTGTGCATGGGTGATGATGATGCCGCGCAGATTGGCGAGGTTCTCCTCGATGAAGCGCGTATCAGGCAGGATCAGGTCGACGCCCGGATGCGCCGCGTCGGGAAAGGTCACGCCGACATCGATGACGATCCACTCGCGCGCGTTCGGCGGCCCGTAGCCGTAGAGGGCGAAGTTCATGCCGATCTCGCCGACGCCGCCGAGCGGCACGAAGACGAGTTCGGCGTTTTCCGCTTTCGCCATTATTTTTCCCTTCCTGGCCCTCGGGCCAAGCCGTTGAAGCAATCCCAGGAAAAGTGTGTAACGGCTTTCCCACAGGAATTGCGCAAAAACAAATCAAACCCGCGCGGACGCCACCGCGCCGAAATGCACGTCGCCAGCGGCAACCGTCACAACTGACCCCTCACCGTCGCGGATCACGAAACGGCAGTCCTCGTCAATGGTCTCGAACACGCCGCGCACCACATTACCGTCAATTCTGACAGCAACCTCGCCGCCAAGGCCCGCCGCGCGCGCCAACCAGCGCCGCCTGACGGCGGCAAGGCCGCGCCCTTCGTCCCAGAGCCGCGCATTCTCGCTCCATGCATCCGACAGCGCCAGGAACAGCGTTTCGGCGTCGCATGTCGCGCCCAGGGCCTGAAGCGATGTCGCCGGATACGGCAAATCCGGCGGATGTGCCACCACATTGACGCCGATTCCGACCGCAACGGCGAACCGGCCGCCATCGAGCATCGCCGACTCCAGCAGGATACCGGCAAGCTTCGCGCCCGATGCGAGCACGTCGTTCGGCCATTTCAGTTCGAAACGGTTCTGGCCCTGGCTGCCACCGTCGAGACCGATGGCGATGCGCCCCTTCGGCACCACCGCATCGAGCGCGTCGGCAAGCGACAGGCCGGCGACGAACCCCAGTGTCGCGGCAACGCGAAGCTCACCGCCGGTAATGAGCAGCAATGTCGCCGCCAGATTACCCTCGGGCGACACCCAGGCTCGGCCGCGCCGTCCGCGCCCGCTCTCCTGCTTCTTGGAAACGACCCATAATCTGCCGGTGTCGCCTGCCCTTGCATGGTCGAGCGCCACCGTGTTGGTGGAGCCGACGCTGTCATGGGCCTCGAGCCGGAAGCCTTCCGACGCCGAGGTTGGGGCCAGCCGAAATGCCATCCCGTCAGAAGAACGTCTTGGCCGCGGCTTCGGCATAGGTGCCGATCGGTCCGCCGATCAGCACGTAAAACAGCACGAAGGCGCCGGACACGCCGAGCACGAGGCGCAATTCGCTCGCCATCGGCACGAAACCGCCGACCGGCTCATCGAACCACATGATCTTGATGATGCGCAGATAGTAGTAGGCGCCCACCACCGAGGCCAGCACGCCGATGATCGCCAGCGCGTAGAGATGCGCGTTGATGGCGGCGAGGAAGACGTACCACTTCCCCCAGAAGCCGGCGAGCGGCGGGATGCCGGCCAGCGAGAACATCAGGATGGTGAGAATCGTGGCCATGATCGGGTTGGTCGAGGACAGGCCGGCCAGATCGCTGATCTGTTCGACATTGCCCTCCTTGCGCCGCATGGCGAGGATGAAGGCGAAGGTGCCGAGCGTCATCACCAGATAGATCAGCATGTAGATGGCCACGCCGCGCACGCCGGCCTGGCTGTTGGCGGCGAGGCCGACCAGCGCATAGCCCATGTGACCGATCGAGGAGTAAGCCATCAGCCGCTTGATGTTGGTCTGGCCGATCGCGGCGAAGGCGCCGAGCGCCATCGAGGCGATCGAAATGAAGACGATGATCTGTTGCCAGTCCGAAGCGATCGGCTTGAACGCACCCATGGTGACGCGCACGATCAGCGCCATCGCAGCCATCTTGGGGGCCGCCGCCAGGAAGGCGGTCACCGGTGTCGGCGCGCCTTCATAGACGTCGGGCGTCCACATGTGGAACGGCACGGCCGAGATCTTGAAGGCAAGGCCGGCCAGCACGAAGACCAGGCCGAAGACGAGACCAAGCTGGCGTTCGCCGCTGCCAAGTGCCGAGGCGATCTCCTGGAAGCCGGTGTTGCCGGTGTAGCCGTAGACGAGGCTGATGCCGTAGAGCAGCATGCCGGACGACAGCGCGCCGAGGACGAAATATTTCAGGCCGGCTTCCGTCGAACGGACATTGTCGCGGTTGATCGCGGCCAGCACGTAGATCGCCAGCGACTGCAGTTCGAGGCCGAGATAGAGGCCGATCATGCCGTTGGCCGAGATCATCAGCATCATGCCGAGCGTGCACAACAGGATCAGCACAGGATATTCGAACTTGTCGAAACGCTCGGCCTTGGCAAAGCGCATCGACATGACCAGCGTCACCGCCGAGCCGACCAGGGCCAGCACCTTCATGAAGCGGGCGAAGGAATCCTGGATGAAGGCATGGCCATAGGCGGTGCCCTGCCCCGTGGAGAAGATCAGCCAGGCACCCGATATCACCAGCACGGCAACCGCAAGGCCGGTCACCGTGTTGGCGGTGTTGGAGCGCGAATAGGCTCCGACCATCAGCAGCGCCAGCGCGCCGATGGCAAGGATCAGCTCGGGCGTCGAGAGCGACAGGCTGGAGAGAAGGTCCGGCGTCATGGTTCGCAAAACCCCTGGTCAGTTCGCCGCCGCGGTCTGCGCGGCGCCGATGGATGCGGTGACATTGGTGACGAGCGACTTGACCGACTGGGCCGTCGCGTTGAAGACGGGAGCGGGATAGACGCCGAAGAAGATGACCAGCACGACCAGCGGATAGATGATCGCCTTTTCGCGCGTCGACAGGTCGAGCAGCCCCTTCAGGCTATCCTTGGTCAGCGCACCGAAGATCACCCGGCGGTAGAGCCAGAGCGCGTAGGCGGCCGACAGGATGACGCCCGTGGCGGAGAAGAACGCCACCCAGGTATTGACCCGGAACACGCCGAGCATGGTCAGGAACTCGCCGATGAAGCCTGACGTTCCCGGCAGGCCGACATTGGCCATGGTGAAGATCAGGAACACGGTGGCGTATTTCGGCATGTTGTTGACCAGGCCGCCATAGGCCGCGATCTCACGCGTGTGCATGCGGTCGTAGATGACGCCGACGCACAGGAACAGCGCGCCCGAGACCAGGCCGTGGCTTAGCATCTGGAAGATCGCGCCCTGCACGCCTTCCTGGTTCATGGCGAAGATGCCCATGGTGACGAAGCCCATATGGGCGACCGACGAATAGGCGATCAGCTTCTTCATGTCCTCCTGCATCAGCGCCACCAGCGAGGTGTAGATGATGGCGACGACCGACAGCGTGAACACCAGTGGCGCGAACATCTCGGATGCCAGCGGGAACATCGGCAGGGAGAAACGCAGGAAGCCGTACCCACCCATTTTCAGGAGAATGCCGGCCAGGATGACCGAGCCCGCCGTCGGCGCCTCGACGTGCGCGTCCGGCAACCAGGTGTGAACCGGCCACATCGGCATCTTCACGGCGAAGGAAGCGAAGAAGGCGAGCCATAGCCAGGTCTGCATGTTGGCCGGGAAATTATGCGTCAGAAGCGTCGGAATGTCTGTCGTGCCGGCCTGGAAGAACATCGCCATGATGGCGAGCAGCATCAGCACCGAACCGGCCAGCGTATAGAGGAAGAACTTAAACGAGGCATAGACGCGCCGCTTGCCGCCCCACACGCCGATGATGATGAACATCGGGATCAGGCCAGCTTCGAAGAAGACGTAGAACAGCACGATATCGAGCGCGCAGAACACGCCGATCATCAGCGTTTCCAAGAGCAGGAAGGCGATCATATAGGCCTTGACCCGCTTCTCGATCGCTTCCCACGACGCCAGAATGCACAGCGGCATCAGGAAGGTCGTCAGGATGACGAAGAGCATCGAGATGCCGTCGACGCCCATATGGTAGGAGATGCCGGAATCGAGCCAGGCGTATTTTTCCACGAACTGGAAGCCGGCCTGCGAATTGTCGAAGCCGGTCCAGATGAACAGCGACACCACGAAGGTGAATGCCGTGGTTATGAACGCGATGGCGCGGATGTTGCGGCGCGCGTTTTCACTGTCATCCCGGATGAACAGGATAAGCAGCACACCAACCAGCGGCAGGAAGGTGACCAGCGAGAGGATTGGCCAGGCGGTCATCAGAGCATCATCCAGGTGACGAGTGCGGCAACGCCGATCAGCATGGCGAAGGCATAGTGGTAGAGGTAGCCGGTCTGCAACTTGACGACGCGGTTGGTGACATCGACGACGCGCGCCGAAATACCGTCAGGCCCGAGCCCGTCGATGACGGTGCCGTCGCCGGTCTTCCACAGGAAATGGCCAAGGCGCTTGGCGGGCCGCACGAACAGGAAGTCGTAGAGCTCGTCGAAATACCACTTGTTGAGCAGGAAGGCGTAGAGCCCGCGATGCTGCGCGGCGAGATTGGCGGGCATTTCCGGCGAGCGGATGTAGAACTTCCAGGCCACCAGCAGACCGATCAGCATCGCGACGAAGGGCGACAGTTCGACCCAAAGCGGCGATTCATGGATCTCGTGCAGGATGTGGTTATCAGGCAGCGTGAACAGCGAAGCCTTCCAGAACGCTTCGTAGCCCTCGCCGATGAAGGAATTGTGGAAAATGATGCCGGCAAAGAGCGCGCCGGCGGCCAGGATGAACAGCGGCACCAGCATGACGGGCGGCGATTCATGCACATGGTGCATGACCTCGTGGCTCGCGCGCGGCTTGCCATGGAAGGTCATGAAGATCAGCCGCCAGGAATAGAAGGACGTGAAGCAGGCAGCGATGACCAGAAGCACGAAGGCAAGGCCCGCGACCGCATTGTGGCCGACGAAGGCGCTCTCGATAATGGCGTCCTTGGAGAAGAAGCCGGCCGTGCCGATGACGGTCACCGGAATGCCGACGCCGGTCAGCGCCAGCGTGCCGATCACCATCATCCAGTAGGTGGTCGGGATCAGCTTCCTCAGGCCACCCATCTTGCGCATGTCCTGCTCGTCGGACACGGCATGGATGACCGAGCCGGAACCGAGGAACAGCAGCGCCTTGAAGAAGGCGTGCGTGAACAGGTGGAAGATCGCCGCGCCATAGGCGCCGACGCCCAGCGCCACGAACATGTAGCCGAGCTGCGAACAGGTCGAATAGGCGATGACGCGCTTGATGTCGTTCTGCACCAGGCCGACGGTCGCGGCGAAGAAGGCGGTGAAGGCGCCGATGAAGGTGACGACCGTCAGCGCCGAATGCGACAGCTCGAACAGCGGCGACAGGCGCGCCAGCATGAACACGCCGGCCGTCACCATGGTGGCGGCATGGATGAGCGCGGACACCGGAGTCGGGCCTTCCATGGCGTCGGGCAGCCAGGTGTGCAGCGGCACCTGCGCCGACTTGCCCATGGCGCCCATGAACAGCAGCAGGCACACGACGGTCATCGCCGCCTGCTTGTCCAGCGCATGGCCGAGGAAAGTCAGCACGGCGGCACCGTGCGGGGCGCCTTCAGCCGGAACGAACGTCGCCGCATTGGCGAAGATGGTGCCCAGATTGACCGAACCGAACAGAACGAACACGCCGAAGATGCCGAGCGCGAAACCGAAATCGCCGACGCGGTTGACCACGAAGGCCTTGATGGCAGCGGCGTTGGCGGAGGGCTTCTTGTACCAGAAGCCGATCAGCAGGTAGGACGCCAGGCCCACCCCTTCCCAGCCGAAGAACATCTGCACGAGGTTGTCGGCCGTCACCAGCATCAGCATGGCGAAGGTGAACAGCGACAGATAGGCGAAGAAGCGCGGCCGGTTCGGATCGTGGTGCATGTAGCCGATCGAATAGATGTGGACCAGCGCCGAGACGGTGTTGACCACCACCAGCATCACCACCGTCAGCGTGTCGATGCGCAGCGCCCAGGAGACGTCAAGGCCGCCGGACTGGATCCAGTGCAGCACCGGCACCGTGAACACCTCGCCGTGGCCGAAGCCGACGCTGAAGAAGGCAACCCATGAGAGCGCGGCCGAGATCACCAGGAAACCCGACGTGATGTATTCGGATGCCTTGGCGCCGAGCGAATTGCCGAACAGGCCGACGATCAGGAAGCCGAGAAGCGGAAGGAAGACGATCGCTTGATACATAATAGCCCCGTCAACCCTTCATCATGTTCACGTCTTCGACCGCGATCGAACCGCGGTTGCGGAAGAAGACGACCAGAATCGCAAGTCCGATCGCGGCCTCTGCCGCCGCGACAGTCAGCACGAACAGCGCGAACACCTGGCCGACCAGATCGCCGAGCGCCGCCGAGAAGGCGACGAAATTGATGTTGACCGCAAGCAGGATCAGTTCGACCGACATCAGGATGACGATGACGTTCTTGCGGTTCAGGAAGATGCCGAACACGCCGAGCGTGAACAGAACAGCCGATACGGTCAGATAATGTGCGATGCCGACGACCATCTCAGACTCCTTCGCCCGACTTGACCTTGCGGATTTCCATGCCGGTCGCCGGCGTCCGGCCGACCTGGGCTGCGATCGACTGCCGCTTGACCCCTTCCTTGTGGCGCAACGTGAGCACGATGGCGCCGATCATGGCGACCAGCAGCACGAGGCCCGAAATCTGGAAGTAGTAGAGGTAGTCGGTATAGAGGATGTCGCCGAGCGCTGCCGTATTGGAACGCGTGGCAAGGTCGGGAATGGGCTTGGCGACCGTCGACGCAAGCTTCGGCGCGAAAGTGTAGCCGCCCAGAACGACGATCAGTTCGGCCGCCAGGATCAGTCCGACCAGGGCGCCGATCGGCGCGTATTGCAAGGCGCCGCTCTTGAGTTCGGCGAAGTCGACGTCGAGCATCATGACGACGAACAGGAACAGCACCATGACGGCGCCGACATACACGACGAGCAGGATCATCGCCAGGAACTCGGCGCCCGTCAGCATGAACAGGCCGGCGGCATTGAAGAAGGTCAGGATCAGGAACAGCACCGAATGCACGGGGTTGCGCGACGAAATGACCATGAACGCCGATGCCACGGCGACAAAGGCGAAGAGGTAGAAGAAGGCCGCCTCTAGTCCACTCAGCATTGGGGATCCCCCGGGTTCCTGTGCGGACATGACGATCACGCCTTGTCCGATTTCTGCCGCCGCCTCCGGCTGGCAAGTTGCTTGTCCTTAGACGAGGCCCCTCGCCCCGTCCATGCGTCAAATATCAGCGGTACGGCGCATCCAGCGAGATGTTGCGCGCCAGTTCGCGTTCCCACCGGTCGCCGTTCGCCAACAGCTTGTCCTTGTCGTAGTAGAGCTCCTCGCGCGTCTCCGTCGCGAACTCGAAATTCGGCCCCTCGACGATGGCGTCGACCGGGCAGGCTTCCTGGCAGAAGCCGCAATAGATGCACTTCACCATGTCGATGTCGTATCGCACCGTGCGGCGCGTGCCGTCATTGCGGCGCGGACCGGCCTCGATGGTGATCGCCTGTGCCGGGCAGATCGCCTCGCACAATTTGCAGGCGATGCAGCGCTCTTCGCCATTGGGGTAGCGGCGCAACGCATGCTCGCCCCGGAAGCGCGGACTGGTCGGGCCCTTCTCGTGCGGATAGTTGATCGTCTCCTTCGGCGCGAAGAACTGGCGCATCGACAGGAAGAAGGCGCTGACGAAATCCTGCAACAGAAGCGATTTGGCGGCTTGGCCGAGAGCGGACATCACGCAAACCCCGTGATCTTGAGGAAGGCGGCGGTGGCGACCACCATGAACAGCGAGATCGGCAGGAACACCTTCCAGCCCAGGCGCATCAACTGGTCGTAGCGGTAGCGCGGCACGAAGGCCTTCACCATCGAAATGCCGAAGAACACGAAACAGACCTTCAGCACGAACCAGATCACGCCGGGCACCCAGGTGAACGGCGCGAAATCGAACGGAGGCAGCCAGCCGCCGAGGAACAGGATGGTCGCCAGCGCGCACATCAGCACGATCGCGACATACTCGCCGAGGAAGAACAGCAGGAACGGCGTCGATGAATATTCGACCATGTGGCCGGCGACCAGCTCCGATTCGGCTTCGACCAGATCGAAGGGCGGCCGGTTCGTCTCGGCCAGCGCCGAGATGAAGAAGATGATGAACATCGGGAACAGACACAGCCAGTTCCAGTCGAGGAACGTGTTGGGCAGCCCAAGCCTGGTTCCGAGCCCACCCTGCTGCGACAGCACGATATCGCTGAGATTGAGCGAGCCGGCGGTGAGCAGCACGGTGACGATGACGAAGCCGATCGAGACTTCGTAGGACACCATCTGTGCCGCCGAGCGCAGCGCGCCGAGGAACGGATATTTCGAGTTCGACGCCCAGCCGCCCATGATCACGCCGTAGACCTCGAGCGAGGAGATGGCGAAGACATAGAGGATGCCGACATTGACGTTGGCGATCGCCCAGCCCTCGTTGACCGGGATGACCGCCCAGGCCGAGATCGCCAGCACCGCGGAGACCAGCGGCGCCAAAAGGAACACGCCCTTGTTGGCGCCGGACGGAATGACCGGTTCCTTGAATACGAATTTCAACAGGTCGGCGAAGGCCTGCAGCGTGCCCCACGGGCCGACGACGTTCGGGCCGCGGCGCAACTGCACCGCCGCCCAGATCTTGCGGTCGGCGTAGAGGATGTAGGCGACGAAGACCAGCAGCACCACGATCAGCACGACCGACTTCAAAAGGATCAGCAGCGCCGGCAGCACGTAGAAGGAGAAGAAGGTTTCCATGCTTATTCCGCCGCCTGCTTGAAGCCGTTCTTGGCCAATGCCGAGCATTCGGCCATCACGGCCGACGCCCGCGCGATCGGATTGGTCAGGTAGAAATCCTTGACCGGCGAGGTGAAGGTGCCCTTGTTCAGCCGTCCGCCGAGTTTCGCAACTGCGGCGATGTCCTCGGCATTGCCGGCCGCGACCTGGTCGATGCGGGCCAGATGCGGGTATTCGCCATAGAGCTTGGCGCGCAGTTGCGGCAGCGAATCGAACGGCAGCTTCTTGCCCAGCACGTCCGACAAGGCCCTCAGGATCGCCCAGTCCTCACGCGCGTCGCCAGGCGCGAAGCCGGCGCGGTTGGTCTGCTGCACGCGCCCTTCCGTGTTGACGTAGGTGCCGGACTTCTCGGTGTAGGCGGCCGACGGCAGGATGACATTGGCGCGGTGCGCGCCGGCATCACCATGGGTGCCGACATAGACGACGAAGGCGCCGCCGGTCTTGCCCATGTCGATCTCGTCGGCGCCGAGCAGGAACAGCACGTCCGTCTCACCCAGCATGCCGGCGACATCCTTGCCGCCCTCGCCCGGCACGAAGCCGAGGTCGAGGCCGCCGACGCGTCCAGCCGCATTGTGCAGGACGGCAAAACCGTTCCAGTCGGCGCGCGCCGCATTCACGGCACCGGCAAGCCTGGCCGCCTGGCCGAGCACGGCCGCACCGTCGGCGCGCGCCAGCGCGCCCTGGCCGACGATGATGAGCGGATGTGTCGCCTTTTTCAGGGTCTGGAAGAACTTGCCGTTGCCGTCGGCCAGATCCTTCAGCGAATCCGGCCCGGCGCCGAGCAGCTCATAGTCGTAGCGCGTATCGCCGATATCGCCGATCACGCCGACCGGCAGGTTGCCGACGCGCCAGCGCTTGCGGATGCGGGCGTTGAGCACGGAGGCTTCGAAGCGCGGGTTGGCGCCGATGATCAGCACTGCGTCGGCCTGCTCGATGCCTTCGATGGTCGGGTTGAAGATGTAGCTGGCGCGGCCGAGCGAGGGATCGAGCGCGGCGCCGTCCTGGCGGCAGTCGGTGTTCTTCGAGCCGAGTGAGGCCATCAGAAGCTTCAGCGCGTAGATTTCCTCGACCGCAGCCAGATCACCCGCGATCGCGCCGATTTTCTCCGGCGTCGTCTTCGACACCGCGTCCTTGATCGCGGCGAAAGCCTCGGCCCAGCTTGCCGGGGCGAGCTTGCCGTTCTTGCGCACATAAGGCCGGTCCAGGCGCTGCGTGCGTAGGCCGTCCCAGATGAAGCGGGTCTTGTCGGAAATCCATTCCTCGTTCACCGCCTCGTTGACGCGCGGCAGTATGCGCATCACTTCGCGGCCTCTGGAGTCGACGCGGATCGCCGAACCAACCGCGTCCATCACGTCGATGGATTCTGTCTTGGTCAGTTCCCACGGCCGCGCCTGGAAGGCAAAGGGCTTGGAGGTCAGCGCGCCGACCGGGCAGAGATCGATGACATTGCCCTGCAGCTCTGATGTCATCGCCTGTTCGAGATAGGTGGTGATCTCGGCGTCCTCGCCGCGGCCGATCAGGCCGAGTTCGGAAATGCCGGCGACCTCGGTGGTGAAGCGCACGCACCGCGTGCAGTGGATGCAGCGGTTCATCACCGTCTTGACCAGCGGGCCGATATACTTGTCTTCGACCGCGCGCTTGTTCTCGTGATAGCGCGAGGAATCGACGCCGAAGGCCATTGCCTGGTCCTGCAGGTCGCATTCGCCGCCCTGGTCGCAGATCGGGCAGTCCAGCGGATGGTTGATCAGCAGGAATTCCATCACGCCTTCCCGGGCCTTCTTGACCATCGGCGTGTTGGTGAAGATTTCCGGCGGCTCGCCATTGGGGCCCGGGCGCAGGTCGCGCACGCCCATGGCGCAGGAAGCCTGCGGCTTGGGCGGGCCACCCTTCACCTCGATCAGGCACATGCGGCAGTTGCCGGCGATCGACAACCGCTCGTGGAAGCAGAAGCGCGGCACTTCCGCGCCCGCGTCCTCGGCCGCCTGCAGCAGCGTATAGTGGTCGGGTACAGTGATTTCTTTCCCGTCGACCTTGAGCTTTGCCATCAATTGCCCCCGGCGGTCTTCGCCGTCTCATATGCTTTCAACAGGTCGCCGAGCTTGATGCCATTGATCATCATGCCGGCGACCTCAGCGTTTTCTATCTTCACGTTGCTCATGTTCACGTTGGTGAAATGCGCATTCGAAAGGTTTGCGTCTTCCACCCTGGCGTTGCTCAGGTTCGCGTTCAGGATCGTCGACACCGACAGATTCACGTTGTGAAACCGCGTGTTGGACATGTTCACGTCGTCGAAATTCGAATTGGTGACGACGGCGCTGCGCACGTCCAGGACATCGCGTTTGTCGTGAACCTCCATCCCGGCCCCCTACCTCTTGGCCTTGGCTGCCAGCGCCGCGGCCTGGGCGGTCCAGTCGTCGCGTCCGATGCGGCCGTTGAACGACAGGTAATCGTCGACCCAGGCGATCTCCTGCGGCGACCAGGCGGCGATCTGGGTGAAGGTCCAGATGCCGAGACCGTTCAGAACCTTCTCCAGCTTCGGGCCGATGCCCGATATCGCCTTCAGGTCCGATGGCTTGGCCGGCTTGTCGATAGCCTTGGGCTGACGAAAATCCTCGGGCAGCAGCACGTCGGCGGCCTCGCCGGTCGCCGCCGCGGCATCCGCCACAGGCGCCGCGGTGGCGGCTGCTTCCTTGGCGGCAATGTCAGTGACATCGCGCGCAAAGGACTGCGCTTCTGCGATCAGTGTCTTTGCCGCCGCGCGCGCCCTGGTGGAGGAGGAGTCAGCGTCCTCGAACTGCTCGATGCGGGCCTCGAAATCCTCGATCAGCGGCTGCATGAGACGCTGCGATGCCTCCGCAGCGCCCGAAAGCGCGCCCATCCAGACCCCGAAAGCGTGATTGGCGAAGCCGATGCCAAGCGCCGACATCGCCGCCGCCCCCGCGACAGGGTGCACGAAAAGGTTGACGGCGCTGGCCATCTCCTTCGGCATCATCCTGGTCAGGTCCTGGTTCATTTTCTCGAGCTGGTCCAAATTGGGCATCAATGGGTAGGGTGTCGAATACGGCGCCATAGAATTCTCCTGGTCGTTTCTTCGTTTGCCCCGCCCCGTTCTTCCCGCAGTCCAAAAGTTCCTGTTATTCCGCCGCGACCATCACCGGCTCCGCCCGGTGCGCGTTACGCGAAAACTCGTCGATGCGGCGCTCCACCTCGCCGCGGAAATGCCGCATCAGGCCCTGGATCGGCCACGCCGCGGCGTCGCCCAGCGCGCAGATCGTGTGACCCTCGACCTGCTTGGTGACGTCGAGCAGCATGTCGATCTCGCGCTTCTGCGCCTCGCCGCGCACCAGCCGCTCCATGACCCGCCACATCCAGCCGGTGCCTTCGCGGCACGGCGTGCACTGGCCGCAGCTCTCGTGCTTGTAGAAGTAGGAAAGCCGCGCGATCGCCTTCACGATATCGGTCGACTTGTCCATGACGATGACAGCCGCCGTGCCGAGGCCCGACTTCAGGTCGCGCAGCGCATCGAAATCCATCGGCGTGTCGATGATCTGCTCGGCCGGCACCAGCGGCACCGAGGCGCCGCCTGGAATGACCGCGAGCAGATTGTCCCAGCCACCGCGAATGCCGCCGCAATGCGTCTCGATCAGTTCGCGGAACGGGATCGACATCGCCTCTTCGACGGTGCACGGATTGTTGACATGGCCGGAGATGCAGAACAGCTTGGTGCCGACATTGTTGGGCCGGCCGAAGGACGAGAACCAGGCCGCCCCACGGCGCAGGATGGTCGGCGCCACCGCGATCGACTCGACGTTGTTGACCGTGGTCGGGCAGCCATAGAGGCCGACATTGGCCGGGAATGGCGGCTTCAGCCGGGGCTGGCCCTTCTTGCCTTCCAGGCTTTCCAGCAGCGCCGTTTCCTCGCCGCATATATAGGCGCCGGCGCCGTGATGCATGTAGACATCGAAATCGTAGCCTGAGGTGTTGCCCTTGCCGATCAGCTTGGCCTCGTAGGCTTCTTCGATCGCGCGCTGCAGCGCTTCGCGCTCGCGGATGAACTCGCCGCGCACATAGATGTAGGCGGCAACCGCGCCCATGGCGAAACCGGCCAGCAACGCGCCCTCGACCAGCGTGTGTGGATCGTTGCGCAGGATATCGCGATCCTTGCAGGTGCCGGGCTCGGATTCATCGGCATTGATGACGAGATAGCTCGGACGCCCATCGCTCTGCTTGGGCATGAACGACCATTTGAGACCGGTCGGGAAGCCGGCGCCGCCACGGCCGCGCAGGCCCGACGCCTTCATCTCGTTGACGATCCAGTCGCGTCCCTTGGCAACCAGGCCCGGCGTATTGTCCCAGGCGCCGCGCGCCATGGCGCCGGCCAGCGACTTGTCGAAGAGGCCGTAGATATTGGTGAAGATACGGTCTTTGTCCTGAAGCATTTTTCGTCCCTCAGACCGGCTTCTTGCCGAAGACGCGGATGTATTCGGCGACGCCGCCCTTGGCGAGCGCCTTGGCCTGCTTGACCCAGTCGTCGCGGTCGATGCGGCCATGGAAGGAGAGATAGCCGTCCACCCAATCGCGCTCGGCCTTCTTCCACGACGCGACCTGCGCGAAGGTGAAAATGCCCAGCGTATGCAGGATGCCCTCGATCTTCGGGCCGACGCCCGAGATCAGCTTGAGATCGTCAACCGCCGCCGGCCTGTCGATGCCGGCCGGACGGTTCTTGTCTTCCAGCCATGGCTTGGCCGGCTTCGCGCCCGGTGCCTTCATTTCCGGAGATTTGCCCTCGGGCGCCTTGAAAGCGGTTGCCGGTTCGGCCTTGGCCTTGGGTCCATTGCGCGGCTTCGAAACCTGTTCGACTTCCGGCGCGGCCTTGTTGGCGTTGGCGGCCGAATGCAGCGGCGCGGAAACGCTTGCCGCCTTCTCAGCCGCGGGCGCGACCTTGGTTTTCGAAGGCGTCGTCAGGGCCGGGCTGGTTTCCGGAGCGTCGGTCTTCGGCTTGCTCGCATTGGACGGCGCCACGGGAGCAGCGGCCGGTGCGGTCGCCGCTGGAGCGCTTGCAGCCGGAGCGGCGACAGCAGCGGGCGCCGCCTCCTTGGCGGCCTTGGCGGCAGCCTTGGCTTCCCTGTCACGCGTCGACTTCAGGATCGCCTTCTCGCTCTTCAGCGTGGTCAGGCCGGAGGCCGGTTCAGAGCCGGTGCGGCCATTCTGCGGTCCCGGCGTCACCGAGGCGCCCTTGCCCGCATCGTAGAGATCGATGATCTCGGCCAGCCGCTCGGGCGTCAGATCCTCGAACGTGTCCTTGAAGACCATGACCATCGGCGCGTTGACGCAGGCACCCAGGCATTCGACTTCTTCCCACGACAGGGTGCCCTTGTCGTTGGTGTGGAACTGGTCGTGATGGATCTTGGAACGGCAGACATCCATCAGCGCTTCCGAGCCGCGCAGCATGCAGGGCGTGGTGCCGCAGACCTGGATATGCGCACGCGTGCCGACCGGATTGAGCTGGTACTGCGTGTAGAAGGTCGCGACCTCGAGACCACGGATGCGCGGCATGCCGAGCATGTCCGAAATCGTCTCGATCGCCGCCTTCGTGACCCAGCCTTCCTGCTCCTGCGCGATCATCAGCAGCGGAATGATCGCGGACTGCTCGCGGCCCTTCGGATACTTCTTGATCCACTGCTTAGCAGCCGCCGCGTTCGCCTTGTTGAAGGCGAAAGACGCTGGCTGGACGCTGGCTTCTGCGAGACGACGGACTGACATTTTAGCGATCGACCTCACCAAACACGATGTCGAGGGAGCCAAGCACGGCGGTGACGTCGGCCAGCATGTGGCCACGGCACAGGAAATCCATGGCCTGGAGATGCGCGAAACCAGGTGCGCGCAGCTTGCAGCGATAGGGCTTGTTGGTGCCGTCGGAGACGAGATAGACGCCGAACTCGCCTTTCGGCGCTTCGACGGCGGCATAGACCTCGCCGGCCGGCACGCGATAACCCTCGGTGTAGAGCTTGAAGTGGTGGATCAGCGCCTCCATCGACCGCTTCATCGCCGCGCGCTTGGGCGGCACCACCTTGCCATCGAGGTTCGACACCGGGCCGGTGCTTTCCTTGCCGAGCAGAAGATCGACGCACTGGCGCATGATCCGCGCCGACTGCCGCATCTCTTCCATGCGCACGAGGTAGCGGTCGTAGCAGTCGCCGTTCTTGCCGATCGGGATGTCGAAATCCATTTCCGAGTAGCACTCGTAGGGCTGCGACTTGCGCAAATCCCAGGCCGCGCCCGAACCGCGCACCATGACGCCGGAAAAGCCCCAGGCCCAGGCGTCCGCCAGCGAAACAATGCCGATATCGACATTGCGCTGCTTGAAGATGCGGTTACCGGTCAGCAGCTTGTCGAGATCGTCGATCGACTTCAGGAACGGGTCGATCCACTTGCCGATGTCCTCGACGAGTTGGCGCGGCAGGTCCTGATGGACACCGCCCGGACGGAAATAAGCGGCGTGCATGCGCGAGCCGGAGGCGCGCTCATAGAACACCATCAGCTTTTCGCGCTCGACGAAGCCCCACAGCGGCGGGGTCAGCGCGCCGACGTCCATGGCCTGCGTCGTCACATTGAGAATGTGCGACATGATGCGGCCGATTTCGCAGTAGAGCACGCGGATCAGCTGGCCGCGTTTCGGCACCTCGATGCCGAGCAGGCGCTCGGCGGCAAGCGCGAAGGCGTGTTCCTGGTTCATCGGCGCGCAATAGTCGAGCCGGTCGAGATAAGGCACCGCCTGCAGGTAGGTCTTGGCCTCTATCAGCTTCTCCGTGCCGCGATGCAGCAGGCCGATATGCGGATCGACGCGGTCGACGACTTCGCCGTCGAGCTCCAGCACGAGGCGCAAAACGCCGTGCGCCGCCGGATGCTGCGGGCCGAAATTGATGTTGAAATTGCGGACGGAGGTTTCAGCCATTCTGGCGCCTCAATTCGTCTTGGCTTTTTCGTCGCCCGGCAGGACATAGTCAGTCCCTTCCCATGGCGAGAGAAAATCGAAATTACGGAATTCCTGCTTGAGCTCGACAGGCTCGTAGATCACGCGCTTGGCTTCGTCGTCGTAACGCACTTCGACAAAGCCGGTCAGCGGGAAATCCTTGCGCAGCGGATGGCCTTCGAAACCATAGTCGGTCAGCAGGCGGCGCAGGTCCGGGTGGCCCGAAAACAGCACGCCGTAGAGATCGTAGGTCTCGCGCTCGAACCAGTCGGCGCCGGGATAGACGCCGGTGACCGACGGCACCATCGTCTCCTCATCGGCCTGAACCTTGACACGGATGCGCACGTTCTGTTTCGGCGAAAGCAGGTGGTAGACCACGTCGAAGCGCTTGGCCCGCGAGGGATAGTCGGCGCCGCTCACGTCGATGATCGAGATGAACTGGCAGCGCGCGTCGTCGCGCAGGAACGTCATCACTTCGACCAGGTCGCGCGGCTCGACATGGATCGTCAGTTCGCCATAGGCGAGCACCGCGTCATTGACGCGGCCGATCAGCTTCTCGCCGAGATAGGTCGACAGTTCGCTAAGGGAAGCAGCCATGGATTTACCGTTCGATCGTGCCGGTGCGGCGGATTTTCTTCTGCAGGAGAAGAATGCCGTAGAGCAGGGCTTCGGCGCTCGGCGGACAGCCGGGCACATAGATGTCGACCGGCACGACGCGGTCGCAACCGCGCACCACCGAATAGGAATAATGATAGTAGCCGCCGCCATTGGCGCACGAGCCCATCGAGATGACGTAGCGCGGCTCCGGCATCTGGTCGTAGACCTTGCGCAGCGCCGGCGCCATCTTGTTGGTCAACGTTCCGGCGACGATCATGATGTCCGACTGGCGCGGAGAGGCGCGCGGCGCCACGCCGAACCGCTCCGAGTCGTAGCGGGGCATCGAGGTATGGATCATCTCGACCGCGCAGCACGCCAGACCGAAGGTCATGAACATCAGCGAACCGCTGCGTGCCCAGGTGATCAGCGCCTCGGTCGAGGTGACCAGAAAACCCTTGTCGGCGAGCTCATTGTTGATTTCGAGGAAGAAGGGATCGTCCTCCCCCACCGGCCTGCCGGTGTTGGGATCGATGATACCCTTGGGCTTCGGCGCGACGAGGGTACCTGAACTGTCGTTCAATCCCATTCCAGCGCTCCTTTTTTCCATTCATAGGCAAAGCCGATCGTCAGCACCGCCAGAAACACCATCATCGACCAGAAGCCGAGCATGCCGATCTTCGAGAAGGACACGGCCCAGGGAAACAGGAAGGCCACTTCCAGGTCGAAGATGATGAAGAGGATCGACACCAGGTAGAAGCGGATGTCGAACTTCATGCGGGCGTCGTCGAACGAGTTGAAACCGCACTCGTAGGCGGAAAGCTTTTCGGGATCGGGGTTGCGGTACGCCACCAGGAACGGCGCGGCCAGCAGGGCCAGACCGACGACCAGCGCCACGCCTATGAACAGGACGATGGGCAGGTACGAACTGAGAAGTGCGTTCATGCAGCGGCTTTCCGTTGGCGCCAATCCACTTTGATTACAGCACCGGACCTTAATGCGGAAGCGTGACAGTTTAACCGCTGAACCGTTTTAAGGGGCCTATGCTGCAACGCGGCGAGGGTTAGCGCAGCACTTCCAGCGAAGCAAGTCAAACCTTGTTCAAAACATGGTCCTGGACGCCATATCCGGGGAAACTGGTCCGATCCGCTCCTGTTTGATTTCCTTCGCTTTTTACTCCACTTTTGTCTCCTGACATGGTTGCCGCCGAAACCCTGCTAGCATGGCCTGGAATCACCGGTCTGAAACCCGGTCAGATCGCTCACAGAGTAGGGCTTGATGAAGGAAAAGATCTCGCTTGCCACGGCCCGTCGCGTCGCGCTCGCCGCCCAGGGATTTCTCGATCCCCGCCCCGAGGCCACGCCGACCCGCCGCCACTTCGCCCGCGTACTGTCCCGCACCGGTCTGCTGCAGATCGATTCCGTCAGCGCCGTGGTGCGCGCTCATTATATGCCGCTCTATTCGCGCCTCGGCCCCTATCCGCTCGCCCTGCTCGACAACGCCGCCGTGACGCGCAAGCGCACGGTGTTCGAATACTGGGCGCATGAAGCCTCGTTCCTGCCCGTCGAAACCTATCCATTGATGCGGTGGCGCATGCAGCGCGCCGAGCAGGGCGACGAAATGTATCTGGGGCTCGCCAAATGGGGCCGCGAGCACGCTGCCTATATAGAAGAGATATACCGCGAGGTGGTCGAGCGCGGCCCGATCGCCGCTTCTGCGCTGGAAGGCCAGAAAGGCTCCGGCGGCTGGTGGGGCTGGAGCCATGCCAAGCATGCCTTCGAATGGTTGTTCTGGGCGGGACGCATCACCACCGCGCACCGACGCGGCTTCGAACGCTTCTATGATCTGCCAGAACGTGTGCTGCCGCAGGCGATCCTCGATCTGCCGGTGCCGTCGGCCGAGGACGCGCATCGCGAGCTGCTACGCATTTCCGCCCGCGCCCATGGCGTCGCGACCTCAGGCGACCTGCGCGACTATTTCCGCCTGTCGCCGGCCGACATGAAGGGCCGGCTTGAAGAACTCGTCGAGACGGGAGAATTGCTGCCGGTGCGCGTGGAGGGATGGAACAAGCCGGCTTACCTTCACAGGGATGCCCGCCTCCCCCGCAAGGTCGAGGCCCGCGCCCTGCTGGCACCGTTCGATCCCGTCGTGTTCGAACGCTCGCGCTCGGAGCGGCTGTTCGATTTCCACTACCGCAT
Source organism: Mesorhizobium comanense (assembly GCF_005503535.1). Classification (GTDB taxonomy): domain Bacteria; phylum Pseudomonadota; class Alphaproteobacteria; order Rhizobiales; family Rhizobiaceae; genus Mesorhizobium; species Mesorhizobium comanense. Next base: position 148,034 of record NZ_SCNN01000014.1, read on the forward strand.
CGAGATCTACACCCCGGCCGAGAAGCGCCAATACGGCTATTATGTCCTGCCCTTCCTGCTCGGCGACAGGATCGTGGCGCGCGTCGACCTGAGGGCCGACCGGCCGGCCAGCGTCTTGCGCGTCCATGCCGCCTATGCCGAGCGCGGCGCGCCGCCGGAGACAGCCGCCCACCTCTACGAGGAATTGAAGCAGATGCAGGGCTGGCTCGGCCTTGCGAGCATTGAAATTACACCCGCCGGCGATTTGGGTCCGGCGCTGGTCGACATGGCGGTGTCGTAAGCCCGCGTTGACACCACAGCCCGCAAGAGCCTAAATCCCGCCACAGACGGTCTTCTCTCGGCAAAGGGAGGAGCCAAGAGGGAATGCGGTGCGGGCTAGAAAATCCCAAATCCGCGGCTGTCCCCGCAACTGTAAGCGACGAGCCACGGCCGAAAACCACTGGGAATTCCCGGGAAGGCGGCTAACCAGGGCAAAGACTCGCGAGCCAGGAGACCTGCCGTCTGCGACAAAAGAATCCGATCGCCCGGCGGGTTTCCGGGCAAGGAGCCTGGTTTTGGATCACGACGGCGGTTTTTCGGCTGGCATAGCGGACGATGCGTTCGCCCGCAATGATGCCTTGGCCGGCGTGACGGTGATTGTCTGCGCCTCCTGCCGCGATGAAACCGGTTCCGACGCCCATCCACGCGCCGGCGAAGCGCTGGCGCAGGATACCCGCCGCGCCGCATCCGGGGAAAACGTCCGCATCCGGACGGTCGAATGTCTCGGCAATTGCAAGCGCCGGCTGAGCGCCGCCATCGTGCGCGACGGCTGCTGGAGCTATGTCTTCGGCGACCTGACGCCAAACAGCGGCGCCGATCTCGTCACCGGCGCGAAACTCTTCGCCACCTCGACCGACGGCCTCATCCCCTGGCGCGGCCGGCCCGATTCCCTCAAGCGCGGCCTCGTTGCCCGCATCCCTCCCCTCGACATGCTGAAGGACCTGAAATGACCGCTTCCGTCTCCCGTGTTCCCTGCACCGTCGTCACCGGCTTCCTCGGCGCCGGCAAGACGACGCTGGTCCGCCATCTCCTGGAAAATGCTGGCGGCAAGCGCATCGCCATCATCGTCAACGAATTCGGCGACATCGGCATAGACGGCGAGATTCTCAAGGGCTGCGGCATCGACACCTGCCCGGAGGAAAACATCGTTGAACTGGCCAATGGCTGCATCTGTTGCACCGTGGCCGACGATTTCGTGCCCGCGCTCGACCAGATTCTGTCGCTGACGCCGAAGGTCGATCATATCCTGATCGAAACGTCGGGCCTTGCCCTGCCCAAGCCGCTGGTTCAGGCCTTCCAGTGGCCGACGGTGAAGAGCCGGGTCACCGTCGACGGCGTGATCGCCGTGGTCGACGGCCCGGCTTTGGCGGAGGGCCGCGTCGCCAACGACATGGAGGCGCTTCAGGCGCAACGCGCGCAGGATGAGACGCTCGATCACGACGATCCGGTCGAGGAGGTGTTCGAGGACCAGATCGCCTGCGCCGACCTGATCATCCTCTCCAAGAGCGATCTGATGGATGAGGCCGGTTCTGCCCGCGCCAACGCCATCGTCAACGAGCACTCCGCCCGCGCCGTCAAGATCGTGCCGACCTCTCACGGCAAGGTCGATCCTTCCGTGCTGCTAGGGCTCGGTCTTGCCGTCGAGGACGACATCGAGAACCGCAAGTCGCACCATGACGGGGCGTTCGATCACGAGCACGACGACTTCGACACCTTCATCGTTGACATCCCCTCGATCGCCAATCCGGACGAGCTGGCAAAGCGGGTCGCCGCGGCCGCGGAGCAGGAAAACGTCCTGCGTGTCAAAGGCTTCGTGGAAGTCGGCGGCAAGCCGATGCGGCTGCTGCTGCAGGCCGTCGGCGCGCGCGTCAATCATTACTATGACCGTGCCTGGACGTCTGAAGATGACCGCCGGTCGCGCCTGGTCGTCATCGGCCTCAAGGGGCTGAACCGCCCGGCGATCGAGCGTATACTCGCCGGCTGATTTCAGACACGGGCCTCGATGCATATCCTCACCACGACCTCCGCATCGCTCGACGATCTCGCCGAGCCGGTCGATCTGCGGCAGAAGCCGGCGGACATCGTGGCGCTGTCCTTCACCGACAGCGATCTTGCCGGACTGGCCACGGCCTGGAAGGCCGATGCCGGCCGGCTGCCCTCGATGCGGCTGGCGGCATTGCGCGACCTGCGCCATCCCATGTCCGTCGACCTCTGGGTCGACAGCGTCGCCCGCCACGCCAGGATCGTCCTGGTGCGCATCCTCGGCGGCTACGACTGGTGGCGCTATGGCTGCGACCAGCTTGCCTCGGTCGCGCGCGAGCGCGGCATAAAGCTGGCACTGCTGCCCGGCGAATGCCGCGACGAGGATTTGAGATTGATCGAGGCCTCGACGCTGCCACGCGACGAACTCGATGGCCTGCTAGACTATTTTCGCGAGGGCGGCCCGGCCAATATGAGTGCGCTGGTGCGCAGGCTGGCGCGGCTCGCGGGCCAGGATGCAGATGTCGCCGAACCGGTCGAGGTACCCAAGGCCGGCTACTACGAGCCGAGGAGTGGCGTCGTCCCCCTCCCCCTCGAGGGGAGGGTCCGGCCGCAGGCCGGAGGTGGGGTCCTCTCCGAAGCGCGCCGGCTCAAAGAAACGTCGCTCCCGGTCGCACCGACCCCACCCGGCCCTTCGGGCCACCCTCCCCTCGAGGGGGAGGGAAAGGTCGTGCCGATCCTCTTCTATCGCTCGATGCTGCTCGCCGCCGATATCGCGCCGGTCGATGCGCTCTTTGAGGCGCTCACCCAACGCGGCCTCAGCCCGGTCCCCATCTTCGTCTCCAGCCTGAAGGACCCGGCGTCACTCTCTTTCGTGGAAACCGCCCTCGCCACGCTGAAACCTGCGGCGATCATCACCGCGACCGCCTTCGCCTCCGGGGCGGAGCCTGGCGCGGAAACCCTGTTCGACCGCGCCGGCGTGCCCGTTTTCCAGGTCATCGTCGCCACCACCCGCCGCGATATCTGGGAGAACAACCAGCGCGGGCTGGCGCCTGCCGACCTCGCGATGCATGTCGTGCTGCCCGAACTCGATGGCCGCATCCTTGCCGGCGCCATCTCCTTCAAAGGCGAGAGCGACATCGACCCTGCGCTGGGTCATCGCGCGTTCTCCAACCAGCCGGAGCCGGATCGCGTAGTGCAGGTGGCGGATCGCGTGGCTGCGTTCATCCGCATGCAGGAAACGCCCCGCGCCGAGCGCAAGCTCGCCATCCTGATCCCCGATTATCCCAGCGCCCCCGGCCGCACCGGCTATGCGGTCGGCCTCGACGTGCCGTCCAGCGTGCTCGCCATGCTGCATGACCTGAAGGAACAGGGCTATGTGGTTGAGGGGATTCCGCAAACGTCGCGCGGTTTGTTGGATGCGTTGGAGCGCGGCGGTGATGAGCTGGAGTTGGAGGAGTATCTCGATTTCTCGAAGGAATTGCCTGCTGCAGCGATCGCCTCCGTCGAAGCCGCTTGGGGAAAGGCCGAAGAGACAGCTCTGCGCGAGGCGCCCCCCTCTGCAAGCTTCCCCTTCCGCGCCGCGATCTTCGGCAACGTCACCGTGGCACTCGCCCCCGATCGTGGCCGTTCTGCCGACCGCCGCGCCGACTACCACGACCCGACGCTGCCCCCGCGACACGCCCTGCTCGCCTTCGGCCTGTGGCTACGCAAATCGCTCGGCGTCCATGCCCTCGTCCATGTCGGCGCGCACGGCACACTGGAATGGCTGCCGGGCAAGACGGTCGCGCTCTCGCAAACCTGCTTTCCCGAGATCGTCACCGGTTCCTTGCCCGTCATCTATCCCTTCATCGTCTCCAATCCCGGCGAGGCGGCGCAGGCCAAGCGGCGCATTGCCGCCGTCACCCTTGGTCATCTGCCACCGCCGCTGACCGGCGCCGGACTGGACGAAGACCAGCACAAACTCGAGCGTCTGGTCGACGAATACGCCCAGGCGGATGGCCTCGACCGCCGCCGCCGCGACCGGCTGGCGAAACTGATCGTCGACACCGCGCAGAAGACCGGGCTGGCCGCCGAAGCCGGTGTCGCCAGGACCGATGCGCCGGACGAAGCGCTGCGCCGCATCGATGCCTGGCTCTGCGACCTCAAGGATTTCGCGATCAAGGACGGCCTGCATGTCTATGGCCGCGCCTCCGACCACGAAACCGATCCCACGCGCCGGCAGAGCGCCGACGCAGAGAAGGCCGCGCTGCTCGCCGCCCTCGATGGCCGGCACGTCAAGGCCGGCCCCTCCGGCGCCCCGGCGCGCGGCCGTTCCGACGTCCTGCCGACCGGCCGAAACCTGTTCACGTCGGATCCGCGCACCATGCCGACGCCGACCGCCTATGATCTGGGCAAGGCGGCGGCCGAGGAAGTGGTGCGCGCCTACATGCAATCGCACGGCGACTGGCCGCGTTCGCTGGTCATCGACCTCTGGGGCTCGGCTTCGCTGCGCACCGGCGGCGAGGAGATCGCGCAGGGCCTGGCGCTGATGGGCTGCCGGCCGCAATGGGATGCCGCCACCGGCCGCGTCACCGGCATCGAGGTGCTGCCGCCGGCGACGCTCGGCCGCCCGCGTGTCGACGTCACCTGGCGTATTTCGGGCCTGTTCCGCGACATGTTCCCGACCCAGATCGCGTTGATCGATGCCGCCGCCAATGCCGTTGCGGAGCGTGACGAGGACGATATGGAAAACCCGCTCGCGACCAGGACGCGCGCCGAAGGCAAGGTCAGCCCGCGCATCTTCGGCACCTCGCCGGGCACTTATGGAGCCGGCGTGGAGGATATTCTGTCCAGCGGCGACTGGGGCGCGCGCGAGGAGATTGGCCGCGCCTATCTCGACGCCACCTCACACGCCTATGGCGGCGCCGGTGGCGAAGGCATTGCAGCGCCCGGCGCTTTCGAGGGGCGCCTGGCCGAAGCCGATCTTCTCGTCCACACCGGCGACGACCCCGGCCGCGACATTCTCGAGGGCTCCGCCGATGTCGCCTTCATCGGCGGCTTCACGGCCGCGCTTGCCGCGCTGGGACGGAATGCCGACGTCATCGTGCTCGACACGACGGACCCGCAAAGACCCAAGCCGCGTTCGGTCGGCGAGGCCGTTTCGCGCGTGGTGCGGGCTCGCGCCGTCAATGCCCGGTTCATTTCAGGCCAGATGCGCCACGGCCCGCGCGGCGCGTCCGAGTTCGCCGAAACGGTCGACCGCCTGGTCGGCTTCGCCGAAACAACGCATGCAATCCCCGGCGCGCTGATCGAAGCCGTCCACGATGCCTATCTCGGCGACGAGCAGGTCCGCGCCTTCATCCTGCGCGAAAACCCTGCTGCCGCCAAAGTCATCGCCGAACGCTTTCTGTCGGCGCGACGGCGCGGGCTCTGGCATCCCCTGCGCAATTCGATCGACGACGATCTCACCGCGCTGATCGCCGAGGCCGAAGCGCTCGGAGTGGCGGCATGAACGCCTTCTCGCGTCGCGGCGCCTGCCCGGCCCTGTCGGCGCCGATGCAGACCGGTGACGGGCTGCTCGTGCGGCTCAATCCGGTCTCCGGAGGTTTGTCGCCCAGGCTGTTGATCGGAATCGCGCAATCCGCCCTTCGGCATGGCAACGGCATCATGGAGGTCACCGCGCGCGGCAGCCTGCAGATACGCGGGCTGACGGCGGAAAGTGCCTTGCTGCTGGCGACGGAGGTCGATGCGCTGGGCATTGCGGTGCGCACGGGTGTACCGATCGAGACCGGACCGCTGGCGGGTATCGACCCACAGGAGATCGCCGATCCCCGACCACTGGCAGAGCGGATCAGAGCCGCGATTGAAGAGGTGGGGCTGGCGGCAAGGCTGGGGCCGAAGGTGTCGGTGATTGTCGAGGGCGGCGGGCAACTTACATTGGATGCGGTGACGGCAGATGTGCGGCTGAAGGCGGTGCGAGCCAGCAACGGCATCGCCTGGAGCGTATCGGTTGCCGGCGACGGGCGGACAGCGCGGCCTCTCGCCACGGTCGGAGACCACGCAGCTACAGACATCGCCGTCGCGGCCCTCCGGATGGTTGCGGAAAAGGGTCGTGATGCGCACGCGCGGGATCTGTCGGAGAGGCAGTTCGGGTCTCTCGCAGGCTGGCATTCTGTGGCGCCCCCCTCTGTCCTGCCGGACATCTCCCCCACTAGGGGGGAGATTGGCAACTCAGCCGACGGCGCGCCGCCTGCAAAGCCCGAAATGCGCTCAGCCCTTTCGGCGTTGGAGATTAGCGAAGGCCGAGATGAGAACTCGATCTCCCCCCTAGTGGGGGAGATGTCCGGCAGGACAGAGGGGGGCGCCACAGAGCGCGTTCAGCCGCCGATTGGCGCCTTCGACTTGAATACCGACGCAGCCCTCGGCATTGCCTTCCCCTACGGCAGCATGCCGGCCGACAAAATCATCAACCTGGCGCAAAGCGCCCTCGCCCTCGGTACCAGCGAGATTCGCCTCGCCCCGGGCCGCGCTCTGCTTTTCCTCGGCCAGCCGGCCGCCGCTACGCAGCCGCTGCAACACACCGCATCCACCCTCGGCTTCATCACCATCCCCACCGATCCCCGCACGCGCATCGCCGCTTGCCCAGGTACCCCGGCCTGCGCTTCCGGCCGCATCGCCACGCGCGACATCGCCGAGGCGGTTGCGGCCGAAAATGCCGGCATTCTGGACTTCACCCTGCATATTTCCGGTTGCGCCAAGGGCTGCGCGCATCCCGGCGCGGCGGCGCTGACAATAGTCGGCGGCGAAAATGGAGCCGGACTTGTCGTGAACGCGACGGCAAAGGCCCTTCCTGCCGGCTACAGGCCGGGCTATGACGCCGCGCGCGGCATCGGTCGCGTCGCAGCGGCGATCCGCAGCGCACGATATCAAGGCGAGACCGCAGCTCACTGCCTGACAAGGCTCGGGCCGGCGGCCATCGCCGAGGCTTATCGACAGGCCCAAACTGAAAAACGGAAATGAGCATGGCCGCCTACGACTACATCCATGACGGCAACGCGATCTACGAGCGCTCCTTCGCCATCATCCGCGCCGAGGCAGACCTCGCCCGCTTCTCGGAAGCCGAAGCCGATGTCGCGATCCGCATGATCCATGCTTGCGGTCAGGTGGAGGCGGCCAGCCGCTTCGTCTTCTCGCCCGATTTCGTTGTCGCCGCACGCGCGGCGCTCGCAGCCGGCGCCCCGATCTTCTGTGATGCGGAAATGGTCTCGCACGGTGTCACGCGCGCGCGCCTGCCGGCGGGCAACGAGGTGATCTGTACGCTGCGCGACCCGCGCACCCACGACATCGCCAGGGAGATCGGCAACACCCGCTCGGCCGCAGCGATCGACCTGTGGGGCGAGCGCATGGCCGGCTCGGTCGTGGCCATCGGCAACGCGCCGACGGCGCTGTTCTACCTCTTGGAAAAACTGCGCGACGGCGCGCCAAAGCCGGCCGCCATCATCGGCATGCCGGTCGGCTTCGTCGGTGCCGCCGAATCCAAGGATGCGCTGGCCGAGAATTCCTATGGCGTGCCCTATGCAATCGTGCGCGGCAGGTTGGGCGGCAGTGCCATGACCGCCGCCGCGCTCAATTCGCTGGCGAGGCCGGGCCTGTGAACGCACCTTTGGCAAAAGGCCGTCTTGTCGGCGTCGGCACCGGTCCCGGCGACCCCGAACTGTTGACGCTGAAGGCAGCGCGGGCCTTGGCCGAGGCCGATGTCGTCGCCTATTTCGCCAAGCGCGGCAACAACAGCAATGCCCGCGCCATCGTCGAGGCGCGCTTCCGCCCCGACATGCTGGAACTGCCGCTGCTCTATCCCGTGACCACCGAGATCGACAAGGATCACGACGACTACCGCTCGCAGATCACCGGCTTCTACGAAGAGTCGGCCGAAAGGGTCGCCGAACACCTCGATGCCGGCCGGACGGTCGCCGTGCTGTCGGAAGGCGATCCGCTGTTCTACGGCTCCTACATGCATCTCCATGTGCGGCTTGCCCATCGTTTCCCGACCGAGGTCATCCCCGGCGTCACCGCCATGTCCGGCTGCTGGTCGCAGACCGGCGTGCCGATCGTCCAGGGCGACGACGTGCTGACCGTGCTGCCGGGCACGATGAGCGAATTCGAACTGACCCGGCGGCTGGCCGACACCGACGCGGCCGTCATCATGAAGGTCGGTCGCAACCTGCCCAAGATCAGGCGGGCGCTGGAAGCGACCGGCAAGCTGACACGCGCGGTCTATGTCGAGCGCGGCACGATGGCGGGCAGTGTCTCGATGCGGCTGGCCGAGAAGCCGGACGACAAGGCGCCCTATTTCGCCATCGTCCTGGTCGCCGGCTGGTCCGGCCGCCCCGGCATGTCGGGGGCAGAGGCATGAGCGGCCGTCTCACCGTCATCGGCCTCGGCCCCGGTAATGCCGACCAGGTCACGCCGCAGGCCAGCCACGCCGTCGCGGAAGCAAAGTTCTTCTACGGCTACAAGCCCTATCTCGACCGGCTCGAACTGCGCCCGGACCAGACCCGCGTCGCCTCCGACAACCGCGAGGAACTGGCCCGCTCGAAGGATGCCTTGATCAAGGCCGCCGAGGGTCATGCCGTCGCGGTGGTTTCCGGCGGCGATCCCGGCGTTTTCGCCATGGCCGCCGCCGTCTGCGAGGCGATCGAGGCCGGCCCGGCCGAATGGCGCGCGGTCGATGTCGCCGTCGTGCCTGGTGTCACCGCGATGCTGGCCGTCGCCGCCCGCATCGGCGCACCGCTGGGCCACGATTTCTGCGCCATTTCGCTCTCCGACAATCTGAAACCCTGGGAGTTGATCGAGTTGCGCCTGCTGGCGGCGGCCGGCGCCGGCTTCGTCATCGCGCTCTACAATCCGATCAGCAAGGCCCGCCCCTGGCAGCTTGGCCGCGCCTTCGAATGCCTCACCGCGATCCTGCCGGGCACCACGCCGGTCATCTTCGGCCGCGCTGCCGGCCGGCCCGACGAGCGCATCGAGGTTTTCCTGCTGGCCGATGTCGACGCGAACAAGGCCGACATGTCGACCTGCATCATCATCGGGTCACCGGAAACCCGCATCATCAAGCGCGGCGACAAGCCGGCGCTGGTCTACACGCCGCGTTCGGCGTCGGGTTCCAAGAAATGAACCACCGTCGCGGCCAGGGCGTCCACGGTTTCAGCCGAAGGCACCTCCGGCAGGTCGGGCCTGCGCACCATGACCACGTCGAGGCCAAGCGATCGAGCCGCCGCGATCTTGCCGTAGGTCGCGGTGCCGCCACTGTTCTTGGACACCACCACCTCGATCCGCTGCTCGATCAGCAACGTGCGCTCGTCGGCCTCGCGAAACGGCCCGCGTGCCAGCAGATACTCGGCGTCGGGTACGGCGAGCTTCGGCTCGACCGGATCGACGCTGCGGATGAGATAGTGGTGCTGGGGCGCGGCCTCGAAGGCGGCGACCTCCTGCCGGCCCAGTGCGAGGAAGACGCGGCGCGGCGACGAACCCAGCGCAGGCACGGCATCGGTGACGCTATCGACCTCAGTCCAGCGGTCGCCTTGCATGGGCACCCAGCCCGGACGGCGCAGAGCGAAGATTGGAACGCCTGTCGCTCGCGCCGCTTGCGCCGCATTGGCGGAGATTCGCGCGGCATAGGGATGCGTGGCGTCGATCAGCAGCCTGGTGCTGGTCTCCCTGAGATAGGCGGCCAGACCTTCGGCGCCGCCAAAGCCGCCGCTGCGCACCGGCACGCCCTGCGCAACCGGGCTTTCGGTGCGACCAGCCAGCGACAGCGTGACCGAAGCGCGCACCGCCAGCTTGCCAGCCAACTGCCGGGCTTCCGTGGTTCCGCCGAGAATCAGAATGCGGTGGGACATCATGCCTGCTGAGGGTTCGGGTGCCGCCAAACTTGCCCGGGAAAAATGGCTGACCGTCATCGGTATCGGCGAGGACGGTCTAGCGGGTCTCGGCGACGAGGCCAAGCGGCTGATCGCCGACGCGGAAATCATCTTCGGCGGCAAACGGCATCTGGCTCTGGTCGCTTCCTTCGCCAAGGGCAAGCCGCATCCCTGGCCGATTCCTTTCGACGCCGGGATGTCCGAAATCCTGGCGCTCGCGGGCAAAAACGTCTGTGTGCTTGCGTCAGGAGACCCCTTCTTCCACGGGGTCGGCGTCACGCTCGCCCGCAAGGTCGCGCCGGACGAGATGCACGTCATCCCTTCGCCGTCCGCCGTTTCGTTGGCCGCGGCGCGGCTTGGCTGGGCGCTGCAGGACATCGAGACCATCTCGCTGCATGGCCGCCCGATCGACCTGATCCGCCCGATCCTCCAACCGAATGGCCGCATCCTGGCGCTGACCTCCGACGCCGAAGCGCCCGCCGCCATCGCCCGCCTGCTCGAAGAGCTCGATTTCGGCGCATCGCGGCTGACGGTGCTGGAAGCCCTGGGCGGCACGAACGAAAGCCTGCGCACCGTGCGCGCCGACGCATTCACGCTTGAAAACGTCAATCCGCTCAATGTGCTGGCGATCGAGGTTGATTCAAATCCGCAGGCCCGCATCCTGCCATTGACGTCGGGACGCGCCGATCATCTGTTCGAACATGACGGCCAGATCACCAAGCACGATATCCGCGCTGTTACGCTCTCGGCGCTTGCGCCGAAGCGCGGCGAACTGCTTTGGGACATCGGCGCCGGCTCCGGCTCGATCGGCATAGAGTGGATGCTTGCTCACCCTTCGCTGCGCGCCATCGCCATCGAAGCCGACCCGAACCGCGCCGCCCGGATCGGCCGCAACGCGGCCGCCTGCGGCGTGCCGGGGCTGGTCGTGGTCGAGGGCAGCGCGCCCAAGGCTTTGGCCGGGTTGGAGACGCCCGAGGCGATCTTCGTCGGCGGTGGCGGCAGTGACGCCGGCGTCCTGAAGGCGGCCATCAAGGCGCTGCGCCCGGGCGGCCGCCTGGTCGCCAATGCGGTGACACTGGAGATGGAAAGCCTGCTTCTCGCCCAGCATGTGAAACTCGGTGGCGATCTGACCCGCATCGCCATATCGCGCGTCGCCCCTGTCGGTTCGATGCAAGCCTGGCGGCCAGCCATGCCGGTCACCCAGTGGAACTGGGTCAAGCCATGATGGTCGCGGGCATCGGCAGCCGAAAGGGCGTGAGCGTGGAAGACGTGCTTGCCGCGATAGAAACCGCGCTCGAAGCGCATGGCCTGGCAATGCCGGCGCTTTCGGCGCTGGCCACGGCCGCGCTCAAGAAGGACGAGGCGGCGATTGCCGCCGCCGGTCGGACGCTGAACCTCCCCGTCATCATTGTCGATGATGCAGCGCTTCGTACGGTCGAGACACTCAGCAAATCCGCCCTTTCGCTGGACGTGGCGGTGACGCCGTCGGTTTCCGAGGCATCCGCCTTGGCCGCCGCCGGCAAGGGCGCGAGACTGCTCGGCCCGCGCACCGTTCTCGGCCCGGTCACCTGTGCCATCGCCATCAGCGGAGACGCGCCATGACCGTCCATTTCATCGGCGCGGGTCCCGGCGCCGCCGATCTCATCACGCTGCGCGGCGCGAGACTGCTGGCAAGCTGCCCGGTGTGCCTGCATGCCGGCTCCATCGTCGCGCCCGAATTGCTTCAGCACTGTGCCCCCGGCACGAGACTGATCGACACGGCGCCGATGTCGCTGGACGAGATCGAGGCGGCCTATCTGGACGCCCACAAGGCCGGCCACGACGTTGCCCGCCTGCATTCCGGCGACCTTTCGGTCTGGAGCGCCGTCGCGGAACAGATCCGGCGGCTGGAAAAGCACGGCATCCCTTACACGCTGACGCCAGGCGTGCCCTCTTTCGCCGCCGCCGCGGCCGCGCTTCGCCGCGAACTGACGATCCCGGAAGTCGCGCAGAGCCTGGTGCTGACCCGCGTTTCCGGCCGCGCATCGAAAATGCCGCCGGGCGAAACATTGGCCGGCTTCGGCCGCACCGGCGCGACGCTGGCCATCCATCTTGCCATCCACGCCATCGACCGCGTCGTCGCAGAACTCACGCCGCACTATGGCGGCGATTGCCCCGTCGCCATCGTCTTCCGCGCGTCGTGGCCGGACGAGCGCGTGCTGACGGGAACGCTGGAGACGATCGAAGCACGGCTTGCCGCCGATCCCATGGAGCGCACGGCACTCATCTTCGTCGGCCGCTCTCTGGCGGCGGAAGGGTTTGGCGAGAGTTCATTGTACGACGCCCACTATCAGCGGCGTTTTCGCGGACGGGACGGATTGTGAGCGGCAGCAGCAGAAACAAAGGCGAAAACGCCACGCTCGAACAAGCCCTATCCCGGCTGAATTTCAAGCCGCGTCCGCTTGAAGCAGGCCATGTCTGGCTGGCCGGCGCCGGTCCGGGCGACCCGGGCTGCCTCACACTGGAAGTGCTGGCCGCGTTGGCGCAAGCGGATGCGCTGGTCTACGACGCGCTGGTCTCGCCCGACGTCGTCGCGGTGGCGGCGAATGCCGAGCTGTTCTACGCCGGCAAGCGCGGCGGCCAGCCGTCGATGAAGCAGGACGACATCACCGCCCTGCTGGTGAAGCTGGCGCGCGAAGGCCGCCGCGTCGTCAGGCTGAAGGGCGGCGATCCCTATATTTTCGGCCGCGGCGGCGAAGAAGCCTTGGCGTTGGCGCGGGAGAACATTCCGTTCCGCGTGCTGCCCGGGCTGACATCTGGTCTCAGCGCCCTGGCCGCCACCGGCATTCCAGCCACCATGCGCGGCATCAACAAGGCGATCATCCTGGCGACCGGCCATGCCGCCGGCACCGACGACGACATCGACTGGGCGGCGATTGCCCGCACCGGCCAGCCCGTCGTCGTCTATATGGGCATGGCCAACCTGCCGCTGATAGCTGCCGCGCTGCTCGACGGCGGACTGGCCCCGTCGACGCCGGCCGCCGTGATCGTCGCCGCGACAACGCCTCGGGAGCAAACCGTCGTGGCCACGCTCGCCACCATCGCTGAGGTGGCCGCGGCGGCGGGCCTGGCCTCGCCGGCGCTGATCGTCGTCGGCGGCATCGTCGCCATGCGCGCGGCATTGGCGGGTGAACCATGAGCGCCCGCGCCATCATCATCGGCGCGCCACGCTCCGGCTCGGGCAAGACCAGCGTCACCATCGGCATCCTGCGCGCGCTCGCCCGGCGCGGCCTGAAGGTGCGCGGCGCCAAATCCGGCCCCGACTACATCGATCCGGGCTTTCACACCGCCGCCACGGGGCTTTCCGGCGTAAATCTCGACAGCTGGGCGATGCCGCCCTCGCTGCTCAACGCGTTGGCGGCTCAAGCGGCCGACGACACGGATTTCGTCATCCTCGAAAGCGCCATGGGTCTGTTCGACGGCATTCCGGCCGCGCCGGGGCGCACAGGCTCGGCGGCCGACCTAGCCCGGCTCTACGGTCTGCCGGTGCTGCTGGTGCTGGACGTTTCCGGCCAGTCGACCACGGCGGCGGCCGTCGCCAAGGGCTTTGCCACCTACGATCCGGATGTTCGCATGGCCGGCGTTGTGCTGAACCGCCTGGGCAGCGAGCGTCATCGCCGCCTGTCGGGCGATGCCATCGAGGCGATCGGCCTGCCTGTCGTCGGCGCCATCCTGCGCGACCCCACGCTCAATTTACCGGAACGCCATCTCGGCCTTGTCCAGGCCGGCGAGTATGATGACCTGATGGCGCATCTCGACAGGCTGGCCGACATGGCGGAAAAATCGCTGGACCTCGACGCGGTCATGGCATTGGCAACGCCGCTGCACCCGACTGAAGGTGACTTCGCCGACGCCCTGCCGCCTCCGGGTCAACGCATAGCGCTGGCGCAGGATGCCGCCTTCACCTTCCTCTATCCGCATGTCGCCGCCTGCTGGCGCAAGACGGGCGCCGAGATCGTGCCGTTCTCGCCGCTCGCCGACGAAGCGCCCGGCCAGGACTGCGATGTCTGCTGGTTGCCGGGCGGCTATCCCGAACTCCATGCCGGCAAGCTTGGAGCGGCCGCGCATTTCCGTGGCGGAATGGCGAGATTTGCGGCGACAAAACCGATCCATGGCGAGTGCGGCGGCTTCATGGTGCTCGGCGAAGCGCTGGAAGACGCAGAGGGCGAGACGCACGCAATGCTCGGCCTGCTCGGCCATTCCACCAGTTTCGCCAGGCGCAAGATGAATCTGGGCTACCGCGAAGCGCGGTTGCGTGCCGATTGCGCCCTGGGCGCGCAAGGCGCGTTGATCCGTGGCCACGAATTCCACTATGCGCAGATGACGGCCACCGGCAATGACGAACCCCTTGCCGACCTCGCCGACGGCCAGGGCAACCCGATCGGGGCGTCCGGTTTCCGCCGTGGCCATGTCAGCGGCACCTTCTTCCACGCCATTGCGAGGGGCTAGCGCATGAAGCTGCCGAACTTGACGCTTTCGCCCCGGCAAATCCTCGACGACATCGCGCTGTCCCTGGTCTTCTTCACCAGGCTTCCCTTGCCCGCCTTCGATTTTCGCGGCCGCGCGCTTGCAGCCGCGATCTGGGCCGCACCCATCGCCGGGCTTGTCGTCGGCCTGATCGGCGCGATCGTCTTTGCCACGGCGGAACGGTTCGGCCTCGCCATGGGACCGTCCGCCGCCCTCGCCCTTGTAGCGACCGTGCTCACCACCGGCTGCCTGCACGAGGACGGGCTGTCCGATGTCGCCGACGGTTTCGGCGGCGGCAAGTCGCGCGGGCGCAAGCTGGAGATCATGCGCGACAGCCGCATCGGCGCCTATGGCGCGATGGCGCTCGGCCTGTCGCTGCTGATCCGCTGGAGCGCGCTTTCGCAACTGGTCGACCCCACCCAGGCCCTCTTCGCCCTCGTTGCCGCGCACGCGGCTTCGCGGGGGCTGCTGGGCGCCTTCATGCATATCCTGCCAGCGGCCCGCTCCGACGGCTTGTCAGCTGGCGCCGGACCCGTTTCCCTCGAAACGGCCATTGCCGGCGCCGTGCTTGGTTCGATCCCGCTGCTCCTGCTTGGTCCGGGCGGCGCGATCGCGGCGCTCGTCCTGCTTGGCCTGCTGTTCGCCGCCTTTCATGCGCTTTGCCTCAACCAGATTGGCGGCCAGACCGGTGACACGGTCGGCGCCTTGCAGCAGGTGAGCGAAATCGCGGTGCTTCTCGTCGCCACGGTAGCCCTCTCCTGATTCCCCTGCCCTGATTCTCTTTTGGAGACCTTGCCCCCATGTCCTTCAAATCACTCGATGAACTGCGCACCGCCTGTCTCGATCTGCCTTCCGGCAGCGATACGGCGGCCAAGGCGGTGGCCAGCCGCCAGAATACGCTAACCAAGCCGCAAGGCAGCCTCGGCCGGCTCGAGACGATCGCCGCGTGGCTGGCGCGTTGGCAGGGCCGGGACATGCCCAGACTCGACCGGGTGAAGGTGTTCGTCTTCGCCGGCAACCATGGCGTCACCGCGCAGGGCGTGTCGGCCTTTCCATCCGAGGTCACCGTCCAGATGGTGGCGAACTTCGCTGGGGGCGGCGCCGCCATCAACCAGCTCGCCCGGATCGCAGGCGCCGACCTAGCTGTGATCCCGCTCGACCTCGATCACCCCACGGGCGACTTCACCCAGACAGAGGCCATGGATGACAAGGCGTTCCTCGCCGCCGTTTCCGCCGGCTACGACGCGGTGACCAAAGACCTCGACCTGATCTGCTTCGGTGAAATGGGTATCGGCAACACCACTCCGGCCGCGGCCATCTCTGCGGCGCTGTTCGGCGGCGGTGCAGAAAAGTGGACCGGCCGTGGCACCGGCGTCGACGATGCCGGCCTGAAACGCAAGGTGGTCGCCATCGAAGCCGGCCTCAAGCGTCACGCAAGCGCCCTCGCCGACCCGCTTGGCGTTGCCGCATCACTTGGCGGCCGCGAACTCGCCGCCATCCTTGGTGCAACGCTTGCCGCCCGCCACTTGGGCATACCCGTGCTGCTCGACGGCTTCGTCTGCACCGCCGCCGCAGCACCCCTGGCAAGGCTGCATCCGACAGGCCTTGCCCACACCATCGCAGCCCATGTCTCGGCCGAGTCAGGCCATCGCGGCCTGCTCGAAGCGCTCGGCCTGCCGCCACTCCTCGATCTCGGCATGCGCCTTGGCGAAGGCTCCGGCGCCTGCCTCGCCGTCAACATCGTGCGCTCGGCGCTGGAGTGCCATGCTGGGATGGCGAGCTTTGCCGAGGCCGGCGTGTCGGAGAAGTAACCAAAGACTTTTCCGGTTGGCCTGGCCAAGCCACTCTCGTCACAGGCGGGAGTGGCATCTTTCGGTTGTGGCGATTCTCGAATAGATCTGACGGATGAGAAAACTTCATCCCGCTGCCGCTGCTGTTTCTATTGGCGTTGCACTTGCCATTGTGCTTCGGCGGACTGGATACTCCAGCTACGGTCCGATCGACACCGCGATTTTCGTTGTTTTCCTGGTTTTCTTCTGGTGGCTCGTCAGCGATTTTTCGGGCGGCAAAGGCGAAACTGACACCAATGAGGCTGCAAGCGTTGAAAAGAACATTGCTTTTCGGTTCGGCCGATTCCTAAGCCGTCTTTTCGTTCGCAAATAGATAGCCATGGGCGCGAAATTGCGTTGCCGGGCTGAACAACCGCAGCCAGGCAGCTGGCACGAGAGCGTCAAACGCGCCTCGTTTTCAGGTCATTTCCACCAACTCTTCTAGGAATTTGGTGGGTGCGCACAGGATTGAACTGTGGACCCGCTGATTAAGAGTCAGCTGCTCTACCAACTGAGCTACGCACCCACTCGGCCGGCAAAAACCGGCGTTGGCGGGCATATAGCCGCCGATTCCGGTCCTGTCCAGCCCTGCCGGAATCATTTCCCGACAAATCGCACGCAAGGCGTCTTTATCCCCGGCGAGGCCCTCGGCGCGTCAGACGAAAAGCCTGCCTTCCGCCACCTTGACCGCGTTGCCGCCAATGCGAGCGGAAGCCAGTTTTCCGCCCTCGACATTGAGTTCGAGGCGAATGCGTGACGGCCGGCCCATCTCCAGCCCCTGCTCTATCCACAGCTGCGAAACCCCGTCGGTCGGCGCGTCGAAGTGCATGATGGCGCCGGCAAAGGCGGCGGCCGCCGAACCCGTCGCCGGGTCCTCGTAGGAGGGCGTGCCCGGAACGATCATGCGTACGTGGAAGGCGCTTTCGTGGTTCACCGTCTCGCGGCAGTAGACATAGGGGCTGGCGAAGGCCCATTCGCTCTTGCGCGGCGCCAGTTCCGACCAGGCCTGGTTGTCGAGCCTGATACGGCCCGCCGCCTCCAGATTGGCGACCGGAATGGTCACATAGGGCACGCCGGCCGACCAGAACGAGACGCGGTGATTCTCAAAGCCGATCTCATGCGGCGCCAGGCCAAGGGCAGCGCCTATCGCCTTGGGATCGGCCGCAAGCTCAAGTGGCTCGGGCAGTTTGGCGAGGTCGAACTCGGCGAAGGTGGCGCCGTCGTGCCTGCTGACGGCGCAGCGCACCGGCCCGATGTTTTCTTCGAGCACGAAAATGCCGGCCGCGCCGTCCCCGGCAAGTTCCGCCAGCGCGATCGCCGAGCCCACCGTCGGGTGGCCGGCGAACGGCATTTCATAGTCGGGCGTGAAGATACGGATGCGGGCGCGATGCTTGGGGTTGTCCGGCGGCAGCACGAAGACCGATTCCGACAGGTTGAATTCACGCGCGATGGCCTGCATCGCAGCGGTATCAAGGCCGCCCCCGTCCAGCACCACGGCCAACGGATTGCCAGCCAGCCTGTCGGTCGTAAACACATCGTAAAGCAAGTAATCGCGTTTCATCGAGAGAACCTTCCGCATTGATCCGAATTTCTGCCTCAATCCCAACATGAGCGAAATTTAATTTGATATTCGAACCGTTAGCACTGATCTGTGACCCATAGGGACATAGTGCGCTTCAGGGGGTCCGGCGTGGACCAGATTGTCAATCTGCCAAAGACGGAATCGGATTCCGCCATCGAGACGGCGTTGGGTCTCGACCAGACCGGCCAGCGCAGGACACGCCGCCGCGGCTGGCTCTACGCGCTGCTGTCGTTGATCGTTCTGGTCGCGGCACTCGCCTTCTATCAGTGGTATGCCGGCACACCGGCCAGGGTCGACTACACCACGGTTCCCGCTGCCAAGGCCGACCTCACCGTGCAGGTATCGGCGACAGGCACGCTGCAGCCGCTCACCCAGGTCGACATATCGAGCCAGCTCTCCGGCATCATACGCTCGGTCGCGGTCAACGAAAACCAGCAGGTGAAGAAGGGCGACGTGCTGGCCGCGCTCGATACCGCCAAACTGCAGGTGCAGATCGAACGCGCCGAGGCCTCGGCCAAGGCGGCCGCCGCCAATGTCGAGGACGCCACCGTGACGCTGGCGGAGAACGAGAGCGCGCTGGTGCGCGCGGCGGCGCTCACCAAACGCGGCATGGCGACCGACCAGTCGCTGGAGGCCGCGACCGCGACGCGCGACCGCTCCAAGGCAGCGCTCGACAGTGCACAGGCCAATCTCGCCATCGCCAATGCTGACTTGAAATCGCAGCAGACCGATCTCGCCAACTCGACCATCTACGCCCCCATCGACGGCATCGTGCTGACCCGTTCGGTCGATCCTGGCCAGACGGTCGCCTCCTCGCTGCAGGCGCCCGTGCTGTTCGTCATCGCCGCCGACTTGCGGAACATGGAACTGGTGGCGGCGGTCGACGAGGCCGATATCGGCGCGGTCAAGCCAGGCCAGCACGCCCGTTTCACCGTCGACGCCTTTCCTGACCGGCCATTCGATGCCGAGATCCGCGACATTTCCTATGCTTCCGTCACCACGGACGGCGTGGTCACTTACAATGCGCGGCTCGAAGTCGACAACAACGAGCTGCTGCTGCGGCCGGGCATGACCGCCACCGTTTCGGTGGTGACGAGGGAAGCCAAGGCAGTGCTGACAGTGCCCTCCGGGGCTTTCCGTTATCGACCCCAGGCGCCTGCAGCCCGCGCGTGGAGCTTCAGCGATCTGTTCACCGGCCGCATGGGCCGTCCTGGCGGCAACCGCCAGCGCCAGGCGGCAACCGCTCCCACGGACGGCTCGCGCACGCTCTATGTGCTGGAGAACGGTCGCCCGCGTCCGGCCAGCGTCAAGGTCGGCTCGACCGATGGCGAACTGACCGAGATCACCTCCGGGCTGGAGGAAGGCGCGCAGGTCATCACCGCTTCCCAGCAGCGGAACTGAGGCCATGGCAGCCGGCGCGCCTCTCATCACCTTTGACAAGGTCTGGAAGAGCTACGGCCAGGGCGAGGCCAAGGTGCACGCTCTGGCCGGCGTCGACCTCGCCATCCGGCGCGGCGAATTCGTCGCCATCATGGGGCCGTCCGGATCAGGCAAATCAACGGCGATGAACATCATCGGCTGCCTCGACACGCCGACCGCCGGGACCTATTCCTTCATGGGCGTCGATGCCGGCCGGCTCGACCGCAACCGTCGCGCCATGCTGCGCAACCTCTATGTCGGCTTTGTCTTCCAGGGCTATAATCTCCTGGCCCGCACCACGGCGGCGGAGAATGTCGAACTGCCGCTGATCTATCGCGGCGTTGCCAGCCGCGAGCGCCGCGACCTTGCCATGCAGGCGCTCGCCCAGGTCGGCCTCGTCGGCCGCGAGCACCACACGCCGGCCGAACTGTCAGGCGGCCAGCAACAGCGCGTAGCGATCGCGCGCGCCATCGTCACAAGGCCGACGCTGCTCGTCGCCGACGAGCCGACCGGCAACCTCGACACCGCACGCACGCACGAGATCATGGAACTGCTGACGCGCCTCAACAGGGAGCTCGGCCTGACCATCACCATGGTCACCCATGAGGCCGACGTCGCCGAGTATGCGGAACGCACCATCCGTTTCCTGGACGGTCACGTCGCCTCCGATTCCACGAAGCTGGAGGTGGCGCAACCATGATCTGGGAAACCGTGCGCCTTTCCTTGCGCTCCATCCGCCGCAACGTGCTGCGCTCCTTCCTGACGCTGCTCGGCATCGTCATCGGCGTGGCCGCCGTCATCGCCATGCTCACCATCGGCTCCGGCACCACGCAGAAGGTCAAGGCCGACATCGCCAAGCTCGGCAGCAACTTGCTCGTTGTGCGAGCCGGGCGTCCGGCCGGTCCCGGCGGCCCGGGTGGGCTCGACCAGGCGGTGCGGCCGCTGGCCGAAAAGGATCTTGCGGCACTGGTCGCGCATCTGAGCGGTGCGCGCGCCATCTCGCCGGCTTCGCAGAAGCAGGTGCGCGTCATCTTCGGCACCGAAAGCCTGACCTCCGGCGTCACCGGTACTGACAGCGCCTATCTCGACGCGCGCGACTGGAAGCTTGCGTCCGGCCGCCCGTTCAGCGATTCCGAGACCCGTTCGGGCACCGGCGTGTGCCTGATCGGCGAGACGGTGCGCCAGCAGTTCTTCGGCGCCGGCGATCCCGAGGGCGAAACCATCCGCGTCAACCGCACCTCCTGCAAGATCATCGGCCTGCTCGAGCCCAAGGGCTATACCGGCTTCGGCCAGGACCAGGACAATGTGGTGCTGATGCCCTTGCACGCTTATCAGCGCCGCATCGCCGGCAATCGCGACATCGACAACATCTACATCGCCGCCGACGACCGCACCCCGACCAGCGAACTGCAGCCGCGCGTCGAGGACATTCTGCGCGATGCGCGTCGCGTGACGCCCGACCGGGAGAGCGATTTCGCCATCCGCGACATGACCCAGATCGCCGACGCCATGGCCAGTGCCACCACCACCATGACCGGCATGCTGGGCGCGGTCGCCGGCGTCAGCCTGTTGGTCGGCGGCATCGGCATCATGAACATCATGCTGGTCTCGGTCACCGAGCGCACCCGCGAGATCGGCATCAGGCTCGCCATCGGCGCGCATGAAAAGCACATCCTCATCCAGTTTCTCGTCGAGGCGACGGTGCTGTCGCTGCTCGGCGGCATCATCGGCATCCTGATCGGCCTTTCGCTTGCCGGTCTCGCCTCGGTGACGCTGACCATACCTTTCGCGCCGAGCCCTGCCGTCATCCTGCTCGCGGTCGGCTTTTCCGCGCTGATCGGCATGGTGTTCGGCTTCTTCCCGGCCCTGCGCGGTGCGCGCCTCGACCCGATCGATGCCTTGCGGCACGAATAGAGTGCGCTGCCATTCCCGGCGGAGCGCAGGGCGCGAACTTCGGCGCGACAGCGATCAGGGCTTTTGCGGCGCCCCAGTCGTCAACGACGAAAAGGAAAAGAACCGCCATCCGAGGTTCACGGCGAGTCCCGCCAGCAGGATCAGCACCAGGCCGACAGCCTGCATGAGCGTTATCGAACGGCCGAACACGAGAAAATCCGACAACAGGGCGGCAACCGGATTGAGGAATGCGCCCGCCGCGATGACGGCGATGGGAAGCTGGGGATAGGAGGAATAGAGCAGTATGTAGACGATGCCGGTATGGATGACGCCGAGGCCGACGAGCCACAGCCACATGGTGTTCTCGCCTCCCTGAAGTGCCGGCACACTGACGAACGGCGCGAAAACGATGACGCCGATGAGGCAATGAACGGCGCTGAGCACGCTCGGCCTGACGGATTTCACGGCCCGGGTCGTCAAGGTCGTTGCCGCGTAGAACAGGGAGGCGACAAGTGCCAGGCCGACCCCGATCAGCCAGTTGTGATCCGCCCGCATCATGCCAAGCTTCGGAATGATCGTGAGAACCAGGCCAAGGAATGCGACGCAAATCCATCCCAGCCTGTCCCGCGATAGCCCTTCTCCAAGAAGAAACGCCCCGGCCAGCACGATCCAGAACGGTTGCAGATGATAGATGATGGTCGCAAAGCCGATCGAAGTCAGTTTGAAAGCCTCAAACAGCGCAAGCCAGTTCACCACCAGGCAGACCCCGCTTGCCAGGACCAGCGGCCACAGCCTCCTGTCGGTGATCAGCAGGCTCCGCCATCCTTCCCGCAGCGATGTCCATCCGATCAGGGCGATGGCACCGAACAGACAACGGAAGAAGACGACGTTGAATGTAGGCTGGCCGGACTGGATGGAGAAAAGCCCCACCGTGCCGGACACGGCCATTCCGGCGGAAAGCATGATTGTGGCGCGCGTCAGCCCCGGTTTGGCTTCCATTCTTTTCCATCCGCTTGCCGCGATATGCCGGCAACACGCTTCGGATCGCAGGGATTCGGGAAGAGCCACCCGCAAAAATATCTCTCGACCAGCGACCTCGTGCGGGCAGCGTCGCCCGATCGGTTCAGGCTCTGTCCTGGCCCTCGTTGGCGAAGTGCCACGCGATCAGCGGCTTCATGTGCAGCGACAGCCCGTCCGGCAGGTCGCTCGCATCGCGGATGATCACCGGACCCTCGATTTCCGGATCCGTCTCGGCGGCGACGAAGGCGCGGATGCGCGAAGCAATGTCATCGGCCGGTTCATCGACATGGTAGCGGCGAAAGATGACGGTGCCGCTCGGGATAGACAGGGCGTGCCAGCGCCGGCCGCGCCTTGCATCCGACAGGTCGAGACCAGTTTCCTCGCGCACTTCGCGGATCATGTTGGAATCGACATCGACCAGCCCGTCGCGGAAGTCGATCGGCTCGAATGAACCGGCGGCAAAATAGACGCTGCCGGCGCCTACCGTGTGGCGCCCCATGCGGATCGCCACCAGCGCATTGTCGCCCGCCACCAGCATGGCGTGGGCGTAGGCGTGCTCGGCGCCGGAGTTCTCGCGCCGCTTACGCCAAAGCATGAAGGTTGAGTAGTTCACCGCATGGCAGCGCCCGACCAGATGCCGGTCGCGCCAGGCAAGCTGTGACAGAAGCACCACCGTTCCGTCGAAAAGCGCGGGATTGGCCGATATCTCCTGCTGCCAGTTGGCGGCGATCGCCTCCGAATTGTCCAGCGCAAAGGGATGCGGGCCAGGGTCGAGCCGCACGTCGATCGCGTCGACGGGCAGGATCACATTGCGCGGCAGGTCGAAGCTCATTGGTATCAGGCCATGTCCAGCGTGATCGCCACCGGGCAATGATCCGAGGCCTTCGGCCGGTCCCATCCGGCACGGGGAAAACGCTCGACCTCCTGCCCCGCCGGAAAGATCGTGCGCCAGGGCTGGCCGTTGCGGATGATGTCGGGAACGGCAGCGGCATTCCTTGCCGCCAGCCCTTTCGACAGCAGGATATAGTCGAGCTGGCACAGATGCCGCTCTCCCGGACCTCGCGTATGATAGAAAGTCCAGCGGTTCATTTCCGGTCGCCGCTCGACAATGTTTTCGCTGAAACCGCCGGCCGTCAGCACATTGATGCAGGACAGGTTCTCGTCGACCACCTCGAAGCGGTAACCGTCGACATCATCGCCGGCTATTTTCACACGCTGGCGGTAATCGTTCATGTCGCCGCAGATCGCCCAGCGCTTGTCGGCTGCATGCTCCTTGCCGAAGCGATCCTCGATGATGCGCCGCACGGCCTGCGCCTCCGCGATGCGTACCGGCATCGTCGCCTCGCGCCCGTCGAGCCCGTTGCGCGGCGGCCCCATCGACTTGAAGTGCACGAGGTAGAGCGTCAGCGGCAGGCCTGCGACCTTGATGTCGACCTCCAGGCAATCGCGCCGGAAGACCCGCTCGTTGGCCTGATTGCCAAGGGCTGCAAGCTCCGGTGTGTGCAGGCCGAACTGCTCGTAGGTCACATAGGCGTGGCTGGTCATGCGCACGAATTCGATCGGCTGGCCCTGCGCGGTCTCGTTGCGCATCATCACGGCCACGTCGATGCCGCGTGAATCATTGCCCGACGTGGTGTATTTCTGGCGATAGCCCTGCCCCACCATCTTGAACAGGTAGCCGTATTCGAAGGCTTTCAGCGCCTCGATGTTGTCGACCTCCTGCATGCAGATGATGTCGGCGCGGGTGGCCGCGATGGCGAGTGCCGTCAGTTGCCGCATGTCGTCGGACTGGGCGATGGCGCGCGCCTGCTCCAGCATCCTGTATTCCGCCTCGCTCTGTATATCGAACAGCGCCAGCGTCCGATCCTCGTTGAGCTGGTTGCGGTATCCGGAAAAATCGAACCTGTTCATCAGGTTCTCGACGTTGAAGGTGGCAAGGCGCAGCGACATGCCATGACCTTTGCCTGCAAGAACGGCGGAAGACAAGATCGCCGGACCACAAGCGGGGATCGTTTGGTCCTGACGGCTTTCCCGCCATGGTTGACGGAACCTTTCCGTTCATCCGCCGTTCAGACGCAAAGATCCACAGTAGGCCCATTCCCAGGGTAGGCGTGGGGCCGTATCTCTTGGAGAGTACAATGCATTCGCTTTTTTCAACCACTATAAAGTCCGGGCTGATAGCGCTCGGCATCGTTTCCGGCATCACCGTTCCGTCCTATGCCGGCCCGATCCTCCAGCCGAACCTGGCAATCCCCGCCAGCACGGCCGCGCCGACGGCAACGCCGGTCCGCGACAGCTGGGCGGGCGGCAATGACCGCCAGCAATTCAACGGCGATAACTTCAGATGGCGCCGGTCGGGCCACTGGAACCGGGGAAATTGGGATCGCGGAAACTGGAATCGCGGCAACTGGAACCGGGGCGACTACCGGCGCTGGGGTCACCGCCATTATCGCGGCGGCTACGACGATGGCGCCGCCGCAGTGCTCGGTCTTGGCCTGGGGCTCGGCCTCGGCGCCATGTACAACAACTATAACAACTACGACTACTATGCCCCGGCGCCGCGCCGCTACTATCGGGCCGGCCGGCTTTCGAACGCCCACGTCCAGTGGTGCTATAACAGGTATAGGTCCTACCGGGCCTACGACAACACGTTCCAGCCCTATAACGGCCCGCGCCAGCAGTGCTATTCGCCCTATAGCTGAGGCACGCTGGTCAAAATCGGAAGAACGGCGTCGCAAATGCGGCGCCGTTCTCATTTGAAGCAACGCGTTCTCGACCGTGGAGCAGCAGTGGAATGGCCGCCAGTTCGTCGTCAACCAGAAGGTGAAGGAAATCCCGTCGGTCGAGCAGGCGCGGCAATGGCACCAGCAACTGGCCGAAATGCACCAGCAACTGACGGCGGAGATGCAAAAGCTGATGGACCTGCTGGACGACGATGGCGAGTCCGGCGGCTCGAGCGCCTGACAGGCAAATGAAAAAGGGGCGGCCAGAGCCGCCCCTTCCCACAATCGGACAAACCGAGCGGCGGCTCAGTTCTTGGTCTTGTCGACCAGCTTGTTCTTCGAGATCCACGGCATCATCGCGCGCAGCTTGGCGCCGACTTCCTCGATCTGGTGGCTGTCGTTGTTGCGGCGGATGCCCTTGAAGCGCGACATGCCGGCGCGGTATTCCTGCATCCATTCCGACGTGAACTTGCCGGTCTGGATGTCCTTCAGCACGCGCTTCATCTCGGCCTTGGTCTCGGCGGTGATGATGCGCGGACCCGAGACATACTCGCCCCATTCGGCGGTGTTCGAGATCGAGTAGTTCATGTTGGCGATGCCGCCTTCATAGATCAGGTCGACGATCAGCTTCACTTCGTGCAGGCACTCGAAATAAGCCATTTCAGGCGCGTAGCCGGCTTCCACCAGCGTCTCGAAGCCGGCACGGATCAGTTCGACCAGACCACCGCACAGGACGACCTGCTCGCCGAACAGGTCGGTTTCGCATTCCTCGCGGAAATTGGTCTCGATGATGCCCGAGCGGCCGCCGCCGACGCCGCAGGCGTAGGAGAGCGCCAGATCGAGCGCATTGCCCGACGCGTCCTGGTTGACGGCGACCAGGCACGGCACGCCGCCGCCTTTCTGGTATTCGCCGCGCACCGTGTGGCCAGGGCCCTTCGGCGCGATCATGACGACATCCACCGTCGACTTCGGCTCGATCAGGCCGAAATGCACGTTGAGGCCGTGCGCGAAGGCGATCGCCGCGCCGTCGCGGATGTTCGGCGCGATCTCGTTCTTGTAGATGTCGGCCTGCAACTCGTCGGGCGTCGCCATCATCATCAGGTCGGCCCATTTGGCGGCCTCGGCCACGCTCATCACCTTGAGACCGTCGGCCTCGACCTTCTTGGCGGTCGCCGAGCCGGCCTTGAGGCCAATGGCGATTTCCTTGGCGCCGGAATCCTTGAGGTTGAGCGCATGCGCCCGGCCCTGGCTGCCATAGCCGATGATGGCGACCTTCTTGCCCTTGATCAGGTTGAGATCGGCATCACGATCGTAATAGACGCGCATTTTTACTTCCTTCCCGTTTTGAAGATCAGAGAGCCCTAGGCTCGGTTTTTGCTCCGAAAAGAGCGATAAACTGCTGCGTCGCCCGCACGGCATCGCCGCCGATCGCCGCCTCAGTCAATTCCAACCGGTCACCGAGCAGCAGACGGATCTGCACGTCGCGGCCAACCAGCCCGAAGAAAGTTCGGAATGCCGTCTCGGCATCCGTGAAATCGAGAAGTCCCGCTTGCCGGCCGGCTTCCAGAACCGGCTTCAGCCGCCTGGCCAGCGCAAAGCGGCCGTTCTCCAGCACGACGGCGCCGAGATTGTCCTTGCCCGAACCCGCATGACCAACCGCCACCCTGTTGAGCGCGATCGACGTGTCGCTGGAGATAACCTTCAGCCAGTCGGAGGCAAAGCTCTCCAGGCTTGCCGTCAGCGAGGCGAGATCCAGGCCCCGGCCATCGACGGAAGCCACGCGCACCTTCGAAGCCTGCCACTGCACCGTCGCCGTCAGCAGCCCGTCGCGGTCGCCGAACCACTTGTAGAGCGTTTCCTTCGAACAGCTCGCCCGCCGCGCCACGGCGGTCATGGTCAGGCTATCGCCCTCCTCGACCAGCAGCCGCAGTGCCGCGTCGAGAACGGCCTGCTGCCGCTCCGTCAGCGCATGGCTGTTGTCGATGTCGGCGTTTGCCAGCAACACACGATTGCTCCTCGGCGGCATAGCAAGCCAGCATCTTCGGCAAGCCGTACCGTACGTTACGGTTCGCCGTTCTATGCCTTATCTCCGGAAAGCTTGCAAGCCTTATTTCTATTTGCGCGATCCGGTCTTGCCGAGCCTATTCGAGCTTCGATGATCAATCAGAGACAGGCGGATCGCGCAGCCTGCCCAGCAGCGCCGACAGCGCGTTCAACTCGTCAGGCGAAAGCCCGGCGCCGACCAGGTCGGCGATCGACCGGCCATAGACCGCCCACATCCGGCGGCGCGTTTCGCGGCCCTTGGCCGAGATGCGGATGGTTTGTCCCCGGCCATCGTCGGCCACCGGCAGTTTTTCGACCAGCCCGTCCGCCTCCAGACGCGCCAGCAAGCGCGAAATGTTGTACTGCGCGAACAAGGTGCGCTCGATCAGCTGAAACGGCCGCAAACCGCCCTCGCCCGCTTCGGCAAGTTCGTGCAGCACGTCATACCAGGCAAGCGGCGGCAGGCCGCCCTGCTTCAGCGCGTCTTCTGCGCGCTCCACCAGCTGGCGCGAAACGCGCATCAGGCGCGCCCAGGCCTTTATGGCTTCCGGTGAAGGCATGGCTTTTTCGGTCATGGCCCATCCATAGGCGATAGATGCAAGTGCATCAAGCTTGACGATCAATGCAAATGCATCTACGTAGATGCATCTGCATTAATTAGAGAGACAAAGCCATGAAGCACGAAATCTGCAAACTCGCCGACATTCCGCGAACGGGCAGCCTGATTGCCCCCTTCTTCGGCCGTGAAGTTCATGTCTGGCGCAGCGGCGAGCGCATCCGCGCGGCGGCCAATGTCTGCCTGCATTTCGGCGGACCGCTGGATTGCAAGGATGGCAGGCTGGTCTGCCAATGGCACGGGGCCTCCTTCGACATGGCATCGGGCGATCGCCTCGACGGCCCGGCGCCAAAAGGTTCGCGACTGATGTTCCTGTCCACGCGCGCTGACGGCGACGCGCTGAACTACGTCTGGGGAGAGTGAGATTGTCCGACAAGCTCGTTCTCGTCAGCCATCCTCTCTGCCCTTATGTCCAGCGCGCGGCGATTTCGCTCAGCGAGAAAGGCGTGCCGTTCGAGCGCGTCGACATCGACCTCGCCGCCAAGCCGGATTGGTTCAAGGCGATATCGCCGCTGGGCAAGGTGCCGCTGCTGCGCGTGCGGCAAAGAGGCGGGGAAGCGTCGATCTTCGAATCCGCCGTCATCCTTGAATTCCTCGAGGAGACCGAAACCAATCCCCTCCATCCCGCCGATCCCTATGACCGCGCCCGGCATCGCGCCTGGATCGAGTTCGGTTCGGCCATCCTCGACGCCATCGGCCGGTTCTATTCGGCGGCCACCGAGGCTGGTTTCCTTGCCGAATCCGCCGCGCTGTCGTCCATGTTTGGCCGCCTGGAAACCGAACTGGCCAACAGCAACGGCCCGTGGTTCGCCGGTCCTCGCTTCTCGCTGGTCGATGCGGTCCATGGACCGGTATTCCGCTACCTCGACGCCTTCGACCGGATCGGCGATTTCGGCATTCTGCGGGACAAGCCGAGGATCCAGGCCTGGCGGCAAGCCTTGGGTGCTCGTCCCTCGATCAGGAACGCCATTGCTCCGGATTATCCGCAGCGCCTCGACGCCTTCCTGCGGGCCAAGGGCTCTTACCTCTCGAGCCTCATCGGCCGCAGCGATGTCGCCGGAGCATCCGTGTTGGCACGATCCGCCTGAGCGGATTGATCGGGCGCAGCGCCGACTGTCCGCGGCCTCAGTTCTCGAACATGACAAAGGCTGCCCAGACCCGCGGGTCCTGGGCGCCCGATATCTTGCCGTCACGGGCCTCGCGGCGTGTCTGGCGCAGCGCTTCCGGATAGGTCTGTCCGCCGGCAAGACGGCCGTAAAAGCGCTCCATGAAGGCGGCGGTCCCCGCATCGTCCACCGGCCACAGCGCCAGCAGCGAACGTTTGGCCCCGGCAATGTCGATTGCCGTCGGCAGACCGCGCAAGCCGCCGACGAATGTCTCCTGGCCACGCGCCGTCTCACAGGCGGAAAGGACAATCAGGTCGAGGCCCGACAGGTTCCAGTTCATCAATTCCATGCCATAGAGCCGGCCGTCGTCATCGTCGCGTTTCATCGACTGCCGGTCGCCCGACTGCGACAGCACCACCTGGCTCTGCCAGAGTGCGTTGACAGCGCCCACGCCACCCTCCTTCTCGTCGCGATAGGCGCCGTGGGTCGCCAGGTGCGCAACCGTTGCCTGCTCCATATCCTTGCGCAGCCTCCGCTCGCCGGCCTCGGCTCCGGTCAGCATTTCAACCGAATAGTGGTCGGCGCGCAGGATCGAGGCGATGCCATCGACCTCCTTGCGCGTACCGGGGAGCGGCTCCGCTCCCTTTTCGGCACCTCGGGCATAATCCAGGCCGCCGGCCAGCAAGGCCTTGCCGTTCCTGGGAAAACTTTGATCGACGCCGGCGTTCAGCAGCGATTCCGGCCGTGTCAGCATGCGCACGAGGAAACGGTCATCCAGCGAGGCGCCCCTGCCGTCCCGCAGCAGGGGGAACGGTACCGAAAACAGCTTGCCATCCGGCGGCACCACGAAGATCGTGGCGGCGCCGCCGAGCGACGGCTCCAGCGGCGCGATCAGGCCCGCGTAAAGCCCGGTGAACGCCGCGTTGAGGTCGACCAGCGTAACGGCGCCGCGGTCCTGCGCGGAGCGCACCGACCTGAGATTTGCCATACGTGTTTCATGAGCGGCCGGGATCAGCCGGCGCGGATCGCCGAGATCATAGAGCCGTGGCTGCTGGTCCTTGCGGGTGACGATCGCATAAAGCCGCTCGTCCTCCAGCGGATCGTCGCTCTCGCGATCCGCCCGCCATTTGCGGGTGATGAAGTAATCGATCAGCGCCTCGTTTGGCGCCAGCAGCGTATTGGCCGACGGCAGCGGCTTGTCGACGGCGCTCTGTTTGAAACTGTACTTGGCCATCACCTTCGCGGTGGCCTTCTGGTAGGAGGTCTCGACCTGATCGGGTTGCAGCGCGCCTGGATCATCGGAACTCTCGCCGCTGGACGCGGTTTCCTGATAGGCCAGCGAGACCCTTATGGCGGCCTCGATCAGTTGCCGAGTCTCGGTGTCGCCCGGATCGATCAGCCGCAACAGTCGGCGCAGCAGATCCCTTTTCTCGTTTTCAAGCGTCGGCCAGCGGCGAACCGCTTCGGCGAATGCCGGCACCGCGGATGCATTGTCCCTGGCGAGGCGGGCGTAGTCGTAGAGCATGTCGTCCGCCAAAGCGCGGCTGGCCTCGGCGACGACAGGATTGCCCGATGTGCTGACCTGGAACCAGTTCCAGCGCAGCATATCGTCGTTGAGCGCCGCGAAATCGGCGGCGGCCGCGGCCGGATTTGTCTTCGCCTTGAGATTGGCCATCGCCTGCCTCGCCGCGAACGTCAGCGGATGCACGGTCCCATAGGTCGACCCGGCGACGTTATAGGCCCGCTCGAACTGGCTCATGCTGTTTTGGGTGTCGCCCAAGGCCGCGAAATGCGCGGCGAGCAGGTTGGCGATCTTGATCGCCAGTATTTCGGGATAGTTGGGGTCGGTGCTCAATTGCTGGAGCCGCGCCTGCGTCGGCTCATCGAGGGACTGCGCACCGGAGAGCACCCTGGTGTAGAGCAGCCATGCGTCCGCTTGCTCGACCAGATTGCCCTCCTGCTTGAGCACGATGGCGATGTCGCGGTCCTGCTGGAAGTAACGCAGGGCATCGTCGTATCTGCCTAGGTTGAGATAGTCCTGCGCCGTGTTGTTGGCGCTGACCAGGACATCGAAATGGTTCGGCCCGGAATAGCCGATACGCTTCTCCAGCACCGTCAGGTCGTACTGCAAGGCGCGCGCTGGTGCGCCCATCTGGCGCAGCATGTCGGCCAGATTGTTCTGCAGTGTCCAGGTGAAACGGTCATCCTTGCCGAGGACCCGTTCCGCGATTTCCAGATTACGCCGCTCGATCTTGATGGCTGAAGCGATTTGACCGAATGCTGCAACTCCGGTCGCCAACACATCGTTGGCATACATCAGCTCATGCGAGTCGTTGCCGTGGTAGTGGGCATATAGGTTGGTGGCCGTCGCGCACATGGACACGAAGCCCTTGTAATCCTTCTCGGCCTGCTTCAGCAGCGCGTAGTTGAGATAGAAGTCGGCACGCCTCTCCACATCCTGCTGCATCGCCCTGGTTTTCAGGCCCTCAGTGAAAATCTCCTCGGCATAGTCGAGAATCTGATTGCTGAGGAAGGTCGCGCCGGCGTTCGAGTAGCTTTCCACCGTGAACGCGTAGAAGTCGCTTCTGGCGGCATCGAGCAGCGCCGAACGCAACTGCGCATAGCCTTCGTCGAAGCGGCCGGCATCCATCATGAGCTTGTAGGCAGCGTCGATCCTGGCTTTCAGCGCCGCTTCGCTTTCCACCGGCTGTTGAGCGGACTGGTTTGCCGCCTGGGCTTGCGCGCCGGGCAAAGGCGGCACGACGACAAACATCGCCAGCACCAAGGCAAGGAAGCACGCCAGACGTCGCGGCTTTGCGGCTAGGGGCATGGCTGCGTTCACGCGGATCGGCCCAAGCTGAAACTCTACCGGGTCGTATCATGACCGGGATCTTGTCGGAAATCCCATCGGGCTTCCTCGATCCCGATTCGCCCGAACGGATCGATCACCGTGCCGGCTACCATCGACGCGAGAAATTGCGGCGCCGGCGGAATTCGCGCGATCGTCGCCACCAGCCGGTCGCGAATGAAGGGCAGCGCCACGGAATCCGACTGGTAGAAGGGCGTGAACGCCAGCGACAGCGCCTGGAAGACCCGCACATGCCAGCGCCGTGCCTTCGCATAGGCTGCGAGCGCGGTCTCGACACTTGCTGTCCGCGCCAGCGCATGGCTGAGCGCCGCCGCGTCGAGCAGCGCCATGTTGGCTCCTTGGCCCAGTTGCGGGCTCGTGGAATGCGCCGCGTCGCCGATGACAGCCAGCTTGCGGCCAGCCGGAAGCTTCATCGTGTGGTGGCCGTAGCGCGCCAGGGACAGCTGGTCGAAACTCTCGATCTGGCGGGTAAATGCCTCGGCCTGCGGCCAAAGCCGCACCACCCTCGCCTTCCAGGCATCGAGACCCTGCGCGCGCACCGCCTCGGCATCGGCCGGCTTCAGGCTCCAGAAGAAGGCCGCCATCTTGTCGGCGCCCGGCTCCGGCCGGCCGATCGGCAGCACGCCGATCATCACGTTTGCCTTGTCGTAGCGCTGCAGCAGCGCATGCTCGTCAAACCCCTCGCCGCACCATTTGAGCGAGGCCCAGAACGCACCATAGACGAGCGGCCTTGGCGCTTCGGCACTGCCCGCGCTCCGCCGCAGCTTCGAGCGCGAACCGCTGGCATCGACGACCAGATCGAACGGCCCGGCGCTGCGCCCGTTGGCGCAGACCAGGATCGGCCGCTCACCGGCATCCAGCATCTCGATCTCGACGCCGGTCTCGATGGCGATGCCTTCGCGCCGGGCGGCGCCAAACAGCACGCCGAACAGGGCCGCCCGATGGACGGCCAGGCCGAAACGATGGCCGCGCTGGGCATCGTAGCGGACATCGAGCACGGTGCGGCCGGTCGAGGCGTCGGCGCCATGCAGCCGGTCGATGCGGGCACCCAGCGCCAGCATGTCGTCGAGAAGGCCAAGATCGGCCAGAACCGTCAGCCCGGTCGGCTGCAGGATCAGCCCGGAACCGACCGGTTTCGCCTCCTCGAAGCGCTCGAAGACGGTGACGCTGTGCCCGGCACGCTTGAGATAAAGCGCCATGGCCAGCCCCGCCGGACCGGCGCCTGCAATCGCGATATCGTAGGAAATGCCCCTGCCCCCAAAACGAACTGGCCGGACAATCCTTCAGCCACCGGCCGAAATCAAGTCGCGGCGCAGAACGCCGTCCGGCTGCTTCAAGCCTGAGCCGCGTCGAAACCGGCGCGGGCGTCGCGCACGGCGTCATGGTTGAGTTCAGCCCATTGCAGCAGATGCTGCAAGGCGCCGAACATCGAGCGTCCGAGATCGGTGAGACTGTATTCGACACTGGGCGGTTTGGTCGGAAACACCTTCCGATGCACATAACCGTCGCGCTGCAGGTCATAGAGCGTCTGGGTCAGCATGCGCTGAGAGATGTCGGGAACCAGCCGCCGCAATTCGCCGAAGCGATAGGGCTGTTCGGCCAGCGCCGCCATCAACAGAGAACTCCACTTGCCGCTCAGACCCTGGATGACATCACGAACCGGACAGTCGGAAAGGTTGCCGCCGTCCGTCATCGCTTTGTAAATCTCAAGCTTGGATTTCAGATTGACGATCTTGCTATCCATGGCCGGTTCCCTGGCTGTGCCTACCTCCCGAAAAACTGCCTTCTTTACGGGACAGGGTCAATTCCTATTTTAGTGCTGGTCTCTTTTTGAGACTGCCAAGAGAAATTCACCCGCGCGCAACCAGGACATCACATGACCCAAACGCTTCTCGTCACCGGCGCTTCCGGCAAACTCGGCCGCAGCGTCGTCAATCACTTGCTGGATACGTTCAAGGTTCCGGCCGAAAGGATCATCGCCACGACACGCAGCCCGGCGAGTCTCGGCGATCTGGCAGCGCGGGGCGTCACCGTCCGGCAGGCCGATTTCGACGATGCGGCCTCGATGGCCAAGGCGTTCAAGGGCGCGGACCGCCTGCTGATCATCTCGACCGACGAACTGGCGATCCAGGGAAAGCGCCGCGAACAGCAGGTCGCGGCGGTCGCCGCTGCCAGCAAGGCCGGCGTGGCGCATCTGCTTTACACATCGCTGCCCAATACCGAACCCGGCTCGGCCGTGCTGTTCGCCCCCGATCACTACGACACCGAACAGGCGATCAAGACGAGCGGCATTCCCTACACCATCTTCCGCGATGGCTGGTACGACGAGAACCTGTTCATGTCGGCGCCCCAGGTCCTGGCATCCGGGCATTGGTACAGCTCGGCGGGCGAAGGCCGCATCTCCTATTGCGCCCGCGACGACATGGCGGCGGCAATCGCCGGTGGATTGGCATCGGGCGCGAGCGAAAGCACGACCTACACGCTGACCGGCCCGCAGGCCTACACCACGACCGAAGTCGCGGCGTTGATCTCGCAGGTGACGGGCAAGCCCATCGAGGTCATTCAGCTGTCCGACGAAGCGCTGACCGAAGGCATGAAGGCCGCCGGCCTGCCCGAGCCGATCGCCCGGCTGCTCGTGTCCTTCGACGCAGCCACGCGAGCCGGAGACCTTGGCATGGTCACGGACTCCGTCGAAAAGCTTTCCGGCCGCAAACCCATCGCGTTGAAGCAGTTCCTGGAAGCCAACAAGGCCGCCCTGGCTGGTTGAAACCGGCGCGGCGGGAGCCCTGCTTCCGCCGCGCCATCTCTTTGTTCCACGCAATGCCGGAACGGAAAACCGCTCACGCTTCCTGAAATTGCTTTATCTCGATGGCTTGACGAGGCCGAGCCGGACGAGGCTCTCGCCGGTGGCCGCCAGCGCGTCTTCGCGTGAGCGCGGCGCCCAGCCAAGCATGCGCACGGCCTTGGCGTTGGTGGCGTTCTTGACCTTGCCCAGCTCCGTCACGAGTTGCGCCACTTCCGGGTTGAACAGGCCCACCACCCGCACCAGCCAGTCGGGAAGCACGCGGGTCGAGACGCGAGCCGCCGCATCGCCGAGCCGCGTCTTCACGGTCTGCGCGATCTCCCGAACGGTCATGAAATCGCCGGCGACCGCCAGGAAACGCTCGCCTTTTGCAGCGGGACTGGTCATGGCGCGCAGATGCAGGTCCGCCACGTCGCGCGCGTCGACCACGCCGAAAGACAGGCGCGGCAGCCCGGGCATTTTGCCATTCATCATCCGCTGGACGAATTCCGTGGAGGTCGAATGGTCGGCTCCCAGAACCGGCCCGAAAATGCCGACCGGATTGACGACCGCCAGTTCCAGTCTGCCGCCCTCGGCGGCGATGAAATCCCAGGCCGCGCGCTCGGCGAGCGTCTTCGACTTCACATAGGCGCTGACCTTGCCGGCCGGATCGGTCCAGCTCTCCTCGGTGAACGGCCGGCCGTCCGGCGGCATCTTTCCATAGCCGATGGCCGCGAAGGACGAGGTGAGCACGACGCGTTTCACCCCGGCGTCCCGTGCGGCCCGCAGCACCCGCAATGCCCCTTCGCGGGCCGGGACGATCAGCTCATCCTCATGCTTTGGCACGCCAGGCGGAAAGGGCGAAGCGACATGCAGGACGTAGTCGCAGCCTGCGACGGCCTGCGGCCAGCCCGCATCGCTCATCAGGTCGGCGACAGCGAAGGCAAGCCTGCCGTCCGGTTCGGCGCCACCGGCCTTGAGCATGGCCACGACGTCAACCTCGCGCCTGGCGGAGCGCACGGTCGTGCGCACCCGGTAGCCAACCTTCAGCAGTTCGAGAATACAGTGGGCGCCGAGAAACCCCGATCCGCCGGTGACAAGCACCAATTCGCCGCTCATACCGCCCTCCTCATCCGTCAGGCTGCGGCGATCGAGCTCGTCAGATCGCCACCTGCGTGCCGATTTCTACCACACGCCCGGTCGGGATCTGGAAATATTCGGTCGCATCGGCCGCCGTGCGGGCCAACCCGATGAACAGCCTGTCCTGCCACACCGGCATTCCCGA
>NZ_SCNN01000015.1 GCF_005503535.1 Mesorhizobium comanense
ACGTATCCCGGTAAATCACCCCGTCGATCGCCACCGCGATGCCCTTCTCGATCCACGGCTCAAACGCGGGATACTGTTCAGCCAGTTTCCTGAACAGTTCCCTGATATCCCTGGCCTCGACCTCGACCTTGTCCTTGCCGCCGGCAAGCTGGCTGAGTGCGCCCCAGAGGGTGACTTCGACCATCGCCGGTCGGCCCCGGCCTAGCCCCGCTCCGCCTCGATCGCCGCCAGAATCCTCGGCGGCGACATCGGGATGTGGGTCATGCGCACGCCGGCGGCATTCGACACCGCGTTGGCGATCGCCGCCAGCGGCGGCACGATCGAGGTTTCGCCGACGCCGCGCACGCCATAGGGATGGTTGGGGTTGGGGATTTCCAGGATCTGCGTGTCGATCATCGGCAGGTCGGAGCAGACGGGAATGCGGTAGTCGAGGAAGCCGGCGTTCTGCAGCCGCCCGTCCTTGCCGTAGATATACTCCTCGTTGAGCGCCCAGCCTATGCCTTGCGCCGCACCGCCCTGGTACTGGCCCTCGACATAGGTAGGGTGCACCGCCTTGCCGGCATCCTGCACCACCGTGTAGCGGATGACGCGCGTGGCGCCGGTCTCGGGGTCCACCTCGACGTCGCAGATATGGGTGGCGAAGGAGACGCCGGCGCCGTCGGCGACGAGCTCGCTGTGGCCGGCGATCGGCCCGCCCGTGGTGCCCGACTTGGCGGCGATATCGCGCAGCGAAAGCTTGCCGAGATTGCCGTAATTGTCGCCCTTGGCCACCGCGTGGCCCTGTTCCCACACCACGTCGTCCACCGGAATGTCCCACATCTGCGCGGCGCGGTCGCGCAGGATCTTGATCGCGTTGCGGGCGGCCGAGATGGTGGCCATGGAGGAGGAGAAGGTGCCGCGGCTGCCGTCGGTCATGTCGTTGTAACCAAGGGAAGACGTGTCGGCGACGATGGCCTTCAGCTGGCTGTAGTCGATGCCGAGCTCTTCGGCCGCCACCAGCGACAGCGACGCGCGGGAACCGCCCACATCGACGGTACCCACGGCCAGCGACACGGAACCGTCCATGCCGATGTTCAGGTCGACGCAGGTCTGGCCGCCGAAATTGAACCAGAAGCCGCAGGCCATGCCCCTGCCCTGGTTCTTCTTCAGCGGCGCCTTCATGTGCGGATGGTTCTTCACCGCCTCCAGCGTCGGGCCGATGCCGATCGGGCCATAGACCGGGCCATAGGAGGAGCGCGTGCCTTCCTGCGCGGCGTTCCTGATGCGGAAGTCGACCGGGTCGATGCCGATCTCCTTGGCGAGCTCGTCGACGGCGCTTTCCACCGCGAAGGCCGCCATCGGCGCGGAAGGCGCACGGTAGGCCGCCGTCTTCGGCCGGTTGACCAGCACCTCGTAGCCGACGGTCTTGACGTTATCGAGCCTGTAGCAGGCAAAGGCCGTCATGGCGCCGATCTCGGCCCAGGAGCCGGCATAGGGGCCGCTGCTGTAGCGCAGTGTGGCTTCCGCCGCCGTGATCGTGCCGTCCTTGCGCGCGCCGATCCTGACGTCGATGGAGGTGGCGCTGGTTGGGCCTGAGGCGCGAAACACCTCGTCGCGCGTCATCACCAGCTTCACCGGCCGCCCCGCCTTGCGCGACAGAGCGAGCGCCACCGGCTCGGCCCAGACATGGGTCTTGCCGCCGAAGCCGCCGCCGATCTCCGAGGAGGTGACGCGCAGCTTCGAGGCTTCGAGCCCCAGCAGTTGCGCGCAGTGCTGGCGGTAGACGAAATGGCCCTGCGTGCACACCCACAGCTCCGCCGTGCCGTCGAGATTGACATTCGCCACGCAGGCATGCGGCTCGATATAGCCCTGGTGCGTCTGCTCGGTCTTGAACGAGCGCTCGACGATGAAATCGGCCTGCGCGAAGCCGGCATGCACGTCGCCATGGCCGAACTGGCTGCGCTTGGTGATATTGGACGGTTTGACCGGCTTCTCCTCCAGCCCCTCGGTGAAGACCGTGTCGTTGATCAGCGGCGCGTGATGCCGCATCGCCTCGTCCACATCGGTGACATGCGGCAGCACCTCGTAGTCGACCTCGATCAGCTTCAGCGCCTGCCTGGCGGTGCGCGCGTCGATCGCCGCGATCGCGGCCACCGCATGGCCGTCATAGAGCGCCTTGGCGCGCGCCATCGAGTTGTCGAGAATGTCGTACATGGCGGCATCGCCATTGGTCAGGTCCGGCAGGTCCTTCGCCGTCACCACCGCCTTCACGCCGGGCAGCGCCTCGGCTTTCGAAATGTCGATGCTGCGGATCCTGGCATGCGCGTGCGGGCTGCGCAGCACGCGGCCCACCAGCTGGCCGGCCATGTTGAAGTCGGCGCCGTAGCGGGCGCGGCCGGTCACCTTGTCGATGCCGTCGGGCCGGATGGGGCGCGTGCCGACGGAGGCGAAATTGCGATTGGCGTAGCGCGGATCGAAATTCATCGCGGGGCTCCCTTAAATCAGGCCTGTTTCATCACATGCGCGGCGTCCTGGACGGCGCGCACGATCTTGTCATAGCCGGTGCAGCGGCACAGGTTTCCCGCCAGCCCGAAGCGGATTTCCTCTTCGCTCGGGTCGGGGTTCTTGGCGAGCAGGTCCTTGGCCGCGATCAGGAAGCCCGGCGTGCAGATGCCGCATTGGAGTGCGGCGTGCTCAAGGAATTTCTGCTGCAGCGGGTGCAGCGTCTCGCCATGCGCCATGCCCTCGACGGTCTCGATGCGGCGGCCTTGCGCCTCCGCGCCCAGCACCAGGCAGGAACAGACCAGCCGGTCGTCGAGGATGACGCTGCAGGCGCCGCAGTCGCCCGTGCCGCAGCCTTCCTTGGCGCCCGTAAGTCCCAGACGGTCGCGCAGCACGTCGAGCAGCGGCTCGTCGGGCTGGCAGAGATACTCGACGCTGTCGCCGTTGATCGTGGTTGAAACCGCTATGCCAGCCATTATTTGCCTCCCGCGCGTGCATAGGCGGTCGTTGCTGCGCGTCCCGCCAGAACGCCCGCCACCTTGCGTCTGAATTCGATGGTGCCTCGCTTGTCGTCGATGGGCCGGCAGGCGCCGGAACACACCTTGGCCAGCCGTTCCAATGCCGCGTCGTCGAGCTTGCGGCCGACCAGCGCTTCGGCTGCCTCCTCCACCAGAAGCACGGTGGGGGCGGCCGCGCCCAGAGCCACGCGGGCGGCCCGGATCACGCCGGCCTCGTCCAGCGTCAGGTTCACGCCGGCGCTGACCACGGCGATATCCATTTCCGTGCGCGGAATGAACCTCAGATAGGCGTCGCCCGAATGCGGCGCG
This sequence comes from Mesorhizobium comanense, assembly GCF_005503535.1. Taxonomy (GTDB): domain Bacteria; phylum Pseudomonadota; class Alphaproteobacteria; order Rhizobiales; family Rhizobiaceae; genus Mesorhizobium; species Mesorhizobium comanense. The sequence continues at coordinate 3,309 of NZ_SCNN01000015.1, forward strand.
CGCTTGCCAAGCAGGATCGCCTCGATGATCTCGCCCTTGGCGAGCGAGGTCTTTCCGGGGCCGGTCGGCACGGTTTCCACGGCAATGGTGCGCGTGCCCGAAGGCCCCGTGACCACGGCGCGGGCGCCCGCCGCCACCAGCGCCGGCACGCTGTCGGCCGCCGGCGAGGCGTTGCACAGATTGCCCGTGATGGTGCAGCGCCCCTGCACCTGCTTGGAGCCGATCAGTTTGGCCGCCTCGACCACGCCCGGCCATGCCTTTTTCAGCACGGCGTGCTCGCCCAGCACCGCGCAGGGCACCGCCGCGCCGATGCTGAAGCCATCGGCGGTTTCGCGGATGTCGCTGAAGCCGGGGATCCCCTTGATGTCGACGATCAGCTCGGGTTCGACGAAGCCGCCCTTCATGCGCACCAGCAGGTCGCTGCCTCCCGCCAGGATGGCCGCCGGGCCCGCCGATCCGGCCAACTGGCCGACGGCATCTTCGATTGAAAGCGGACGTATGTAACGCATCGTCTCCCCTTTTAGGTCATAGCGATTTCGCCGACCGTTATAACCTGTCTCCTCATAATGACCATCCGCTTCCTGGCCCGACAAGATTGGGCCAGGAGGGGCGAAAGGCGGCCCATCTGAAACCACGCAGACGAGGAATGAATGCCGGCGGCGTGATCGGGGATGGCGCATTGATGCTTGACCACGCGCCGTCGCGCGGCAATCCTCTGTCGTCCAAAGGGAGGCTTTCCATGCGACGTTTCCTGTTTTTGCTCAGCGTGCTGCTGCTCGCCGCGCCGGCCGGCGCCGCCACGCTCTATTATGGCGCCAGGGTCGGGATGAAGCTCACCATCGTCAAGAAGACGGGCATCGGCTCGGAGCATGCCAGCATCCTGGCCAGGCACGACAGGCATGATGCGACCATATACTGCCGGGAGTATGGCCATGATTTCACGAAGAAATGCATCGACGACGAAATGAAGGCGCCGCTGAGCTTCGAGATCACGGCCAATTGCAAGAGCGGCGAGTTCACCACCTTCTATGGCGCCAAGATGCTGTTCCAGGGCCGCAACAAGGGCACCGAGGTGACGACGGACTATCTCATCAAGGCCGTCGCGGAGAATGTGATGCTCGATGGCTCCGGCGCTTCCGGCTACGACTACACGATCGACCAGTTCAAGGCGCTCTGTCCGAACCGCTTGAAATAGGCCGCGGCCGCCCTTCACTGGCCCGCCAAAGCGCGGCGGTTGGCGTGTGGCGGGAAACGCCGTTTGCCGCTACTCGTCAAGACATGCGCACGCAGCATGGGCGTGTCACGAGGCGCAAAGCGGAGGCGAAACGCATGACCCTGACCAACCGCGACATTGTCGAACTCACCGAATGGCGGCGCCAGCTGCACCGGCAGCCGGAAATCTCCAACGAAGAGGAAAAGACCGCGCAGGCGGTCGTTGCCTTCCTCGCCGACACCGCGCCCGACAAGGTGCTGAACGGCCTGGGCGGCCATGGCGTGGCGGCGGTCTATGACAGCGGCAAGGCGGGACCCACCCTCTTGTTCCGTTCCGAGCTCGACGCCCTGCCCATCGAGGAGCTGTCCGGCGTGGCGCATTCGTCCGAGATCCCCGGCAAGTCGCATATGTGCGGCCATGACGGGCACACCGCCATCATCGCCTCGCTCGGCCGCCAGTTCGGCCGCGAGCGGCCGGCCAGCGGCCGCGTCGTGCTGATGTTCCAGCCGGCGGAAGAAACCGGCAATGGCGCCGCCGGCGTCGTCGCCGATCCGCGCTATGGCGAGATCGCGCCGGACTTCGCCTTCTCGCTGCACAACCTCCCCGGCGTGCCGTTCGGCGAGGTGCGTGTGAAGTCAGGCGTGGTCAACTGCGCCTCGCGCGGCATGCGCATCGTGCTGGAAGGCAAGACCGCGCATTCCTCCATGCCCGAGACCGGCATCTCGCCCATGAAGGCGATCTCCGAATTGATGCCCGCCCTGCCCGCGCTCGGCCGCGCCACCTTCGCCGACGATGATTTTTCCATGGTCACCGTCACCCATGCCGCCATGGGCGAAGCCGTGTTCGGCATCGCGCCCGCCCATGGCGAGGTGTGGGCCACATTGCGCACCCGCCGCGACGAGCGCATGGCCGATCTCTGTGCCGCCGCCGAGGCTCTGGTCACGGAAATCGCCGCCCGCCACCGCCTCTCGGCACGCTGGGACTACCACGAGATCTTCGTCGCCAGCATCAACGCGCCCGACGCGGTGGAACATCTGCAGCGCGCGCTTGACGAGGAAGGCGTAACCCATGGCGAGGAAGCGCTGCCGATGCGCGCCTCGGAGGATTTCGGCCTGTTCGGCCACAGCGCCAGGTCGGCCATGTTCTTCCTCGGCGCCGGCGAGACCTATCCGGCGCTGCACAACCCGGACTATGATTTTCCCGACGATCTGATCCCGATCGGCTCGCGGATCTTCATGCGCACGGCGCGCAATTTGCTGGGGTGAATTCGGCTGTCGGCCGAGGCCCGCCACGGGGCCGCGCTCGGCTATTGCGCGAACTGAGCGGCGGAAACGCCGACATATATACCGGCGTCGCGGGTCGCGGTCGCCAGATAATCCTGAATTGATTTTTGATTGGCTCCCGCTTTGATTCCCAACGGGCTTTTGTAGAAAGCTATCAAGGAATTTATTTCGTCGGCAGAGAAGCGGCTCCGATATGCGTCAGCCATCTTGCCAAGGAAAACTTTTTTATAATTTTCAACCTCCACGTTAAGAGCCGAAGTTGCGTCGGATAGTTTATTGTCGGTAAGGCCTTTTTCCTTGAGGCGCTGCAGCGACTGACTCAACGCAATTTCGGAAATATTCTTGTAGTAAGTATCGTAGTGAAGAATAAGCACAAGCGTATCAGCGGGATCGGCACGAGCCACGCTCGAAACGGACAGTCCGGTCAAAAACAAAATTGCAAAACCTGCCAGCCTTGCACCTGAATAAATTGATCGCATCCAGCAATTTGCACAGTGCACCTGGAGCCTCCTACTTATATCCTTTGTACTTGTCATAGAAGTCGAACCCCGCGTCAATTGCCCAAGAAACACCAGCGTTGATGGTCGCAATCCCGCTATCCACATACTGATCCGCAAACGGAACACCGACCCTGGTCAAGAGCAATTTCGCCGGCGCGGGCCCAACCTTTTCCACGAACTGCTCCACACTGATTTTTCCATCATTCAGGTCATTGATTGCCTCGCCCACCTTGGCGCCTATCTCGTATGATGACTTCAGCGCCAAGGCAGCGCTCACCCCTTCCAGCGCCTGAGATGCAATTGAATAGTTGGAAATGCGGAATTCCGTATCGGCATCGCCGACGAAGTTCATTGCGGATTGAAAATTGTCCGCCTCTGCCGCCTCGCCCATCTTGCCGGTTATGTCCTTCAATACGTCCACGGTGGTCGAGCCGACTTCGGTGACGGGTTTGGCTTCGGTCCAAATATCGAGAAGCTTGGATGCGTATTCACTTGCGATGGGGTGAGCGGTACCTTCCACCGAACTCGACATTTCGGAATTGACGAAGCTCGTGTCACCGGGCTCGCTCGTCTCGTAAGCCAGGCGGACCATAGGCGATTGGGGTGGAGCATATTGCAACCTTGGCCCCTTGAGGTCATTCAACAGCGGTGAGTGTTGGGCGATATCAGGCACCGTGCTCTGGTCGGAAGTACGAGCCGGTGCGGCTTCCGGCATCAGCACAAACGAGACGGTCAAGCCAAATACCATCGCCCTCGTGGCTTGGCGCTTATCCATGTCACGGCCGAGCCCGAGACGAGCCGTTGTCATGGCGGACGTGAGCGGCAAGGGGTCGCTGATGTTCAACTCAGGGTCGTCAGCCACATGCTCGACCAGGGGAAGTGTCTCACGAAGACCAATGTCGCATCGGGCCTCGTCCATCCGCCGCAAGCAACGCAGCAACTCTAGCTGGTGTTCATCCTTGAGACGAAGTCCGCCTGCGGTCGAACGCAATTGCCCATCGATCGAAAGATTTCCGCCCGAGATGATGAAATGGAACCTGCCATTGGCCTCGGCAACGGCCGCATCGCCCGAGACAGGCTCCAACACAACGACACCGTGCGGCCCAAATTGCGCGCGCGGAAGCCCTGTGCGGCTGCCCGTCTTCAAGATACGGCGCACCGCATAGCCGCCGAGAGGGACATCTCCGTAAGGATATGAAGGATTTCGCGGTACATTGCGCTTGGCTGCGGCAAGCACACTGGAAGAGCGGCCCGCAACAGGGAATGGCCCGCACAGCCTGTGACCCTCATCGTCAAGAAGCGACAGGACCCCACAGCAAGTGCGATCTGAGGTAAAGTCAACCAGCAGGCGATACATATGTCACCCCGAGCCCCAGCAAATATGCGCTACGGGATGAGGCTTTGGAAGAGCTGGGGCCATCTTCACGATATTGTTACATTGGCGCCACGGAGGACGCCCAAATAGATTTTCATATTCGGCATGTTCAGCACTGAGATCTGCAAAGAGTTCTAGCCGGGCGCGATGTAGACGGCCCAAACTGATCATTGTCCGGACCGGAATGAGTGCCCATTGTTCGTCCTCGCAAGGGAGCGGACGGCTCGCCGGATTCGTTTCGGCCCACGGTTGGACACGCAGCGTAATCCTCCTTCGCGTGGTGCCGGACGATGACTTCGGCAGAACTGCCCATTTCAAGGTCTCACTGCCGCCATGCCCTCGCGGCCATGGCGGATAACTTGCAAAACCGATATTGTTGCCGCTTGCGCGCAATGGGGTGGCCCAGTGGGAATTGAGGATTGTGGTGCATCTCGCGAAGCGGCGGCCTATGTCGATGCGCGCTATTCGCGACCACCCTGGGCGAAAGGCTCGATTGGACGGGCGGATGCGGCGTTTTTGTTCGATCTGATCATGCGCGAGCGCCCCCGCGCGCTCGCCGAAATCGGGGTCGCCTCTGGCGTTTCGACAGTCTTCCTCGCAACGTTGCTTGCTGATCGGCTACGCGAAAGCCGGCTCTATTCCGTTGATAAGCTCAGCGTCTTTTACGACGATCCATCCAGGCCCGTAGGCGCCTATATAGGAGAAACTTTCGGCGAGGCGCCTTCCAACTTGACGCTCGGCGCTGGCGTAACATCGACCGATATCCGGCTTTGGCCCAGCCGGCCGGAGCGGTTTGACTTTGTCTTTCTCGATGCGAACCACATGCATCCGTGGCCATGCCTCGATCTGCTGTCCATCCTTGATCTGATTGAACCCGGCGCCTGGATCGCCCTCCATGACATTCGGCTGCCTCTGCGCCAGGCGAACTCCCAGGCATTTGGCCCTCTCTATCTCTTTGAATCCTGGCCGGGCGAGCGGCGGAGCGCCGCCCATGGAGACGCCGACATCGGGGCGATACGCCTGTACGAACAGCCCTCACGCAACGCTGCTGCTTTGATCGAGTGCTGCCGAATTCCCTGGCAGAGCCATATTCCGTTCTCGGAGTGGCGCTCGGCTCTGGACGCACTTTCTCATACCAATTTCGAGGTCCGGGAGGAGCTGCGCGCCGTTGTTGCCCAGCCGCCATTGGCAAGGACCTCGAACCGCGCATTCTGGGAGATTACCATCCGCGGCCCGAACCCTTGGTCACGCATTCCTCACGACCTTGGCTCAGCGCCCCTGATTCTGCACGCAAATCGGCGAGGCGAGCCTGCGATATCCGTCTCGGTCAGGAGGCTAAGACGCAGTGAATGCAGCGGGATCGTCTTCCCGGGCTTCAAACGGTCCCCGGACGCGCCCGGCCCACTTCAGGTCGAGCTCTCTCTTGTCGCCAATGGCGCGCGGATCTCTCACCGCGTGATCACACTGGACGGTCCGGAAGCCAACTTTGCCTTCTTGCGCGCACCCGAGGAAACGTCAGGAACTTTCGACCTGGATATCGGCGTATCCCTGATCGATCAGGCCGAGAAAATCAGCGGGGCGTGGGTTAAGTTCGAACCGCTGCAATTTGTCTGAGGATCGAGCGCCTGGAGGCTCGGGCCGGCGCGCCGTCTCAGCTTGGCGACCGGAATCGGGGTATCGACGGGTCGCGATATTCCCTGACGACACGTTCAATGGCGGAAACGATTTCGGCGTAGTTGGAGACTATCGCGGCTTTTGCGATCCGGTTCCGGTGATAAAGGCCTTGCTCGGGAAAGCTCAGTTCTTCTTGAACAAGCAAGCGTACCGCGGCTGCAACGTCACGTTCCAAGCCGTCCTGTTCATTGAACATGTGCTCGTAGCACAGCGTTAGCGATGCCGGGTATCCAGCCAGGTTATGATAGAAATATTGTTCCGATTGGCAGAGCATTTTCGCGCGGGCGGCAAGTTTCCGGACGTCGAGCTCAAAAGGTTCGATGGCGTCGGAGGCAGTCAGATTGTGCCATTTTCCGAGCTTGTCCGAAATTCGGTCACTCAGAATCTGACCGATCAGGTCTTGTCGCCAGACAAAGACGAATTTGGCTGACATCCATTTTAGCTGCGAAAGAAAGAAAGGCTCCTGATGCATGTACGTCCATGGCATGCGTATCTCGCCCCAGGAGTTGAACTTGACGTCAATCAGTAAATGTCGCCCTTCCGCAAGATTTTTTAGGTATGAGACATATTCCTTGCAAAGTCGCTCGGCGTCGTGGCCGGACATTATGTCGACAACCTGCAGCTTCCCTCTCCGGCAATACCCGAAGAAAGACTGAGGCTGGTCCATGATCGAGGTGTCGAAAATCTCGCCCAGATCGGCGAAGCGCTGATCCGCGGAGATAAGGCTTCGCAAAGCGGTGGTGCCACTGCGCTGGCCCGCTGTGATGCATAGGATTTTCTGTGCCATGACTCACTTCGCGCGCATTGATCCGGGCTCGCCAGGAGAGCCTAAAGTACAATAAGGTCAGTCGCCAGCCTGTCGAAATGGTCTTCGGTCTGTTTGCCGAGCAGTGGAGGTGGATCGATGATTATGGCCGAAGGCTCGCGCATCCGGAAAGACAACAGGATCGTCCATGGCATGTGGTTCGGCTCGCGTCTTTCGCGGCTCGAACTGTTGACGTTACATTCCTTCGCCCATTTCGGCCATGAGTTTCACCTGTGGGCTTACGATGATCTTTCCAGCTACGACCTTCCCCGCAACGTCCTGCTTCGCCCCGCCGAGACGATCATCCCCAGGAAGAAGGTCTTCGCCAAGACGAATGCGGATCCGGAGACCGGGGTCGGTCGGCACAGTTTCGGCGCGCCGTTCTCGGACCTGTTCCGGTACAAGCTGCTCCACGAGCATGGGGGAATCTGGGTGGACATGGACGTCACTTGCCTTCGTCCATTCGACTTTCCAGGCGATTACGCGTTCAGGCCCCACCGCATCGGCGTGATAGGAAGCATCCTGAAGACACCCGCCGGCAGCCCTTTGATGCAGAAGGTGTACCGTGAGACGGTGAAGGCGGTGACACCCGAGAGCGACTACCTCTTGCCGAACCGCATCCTGACCCGGCACGTCGAGGCGATGGGCCTGCAGCACTCCATCGTCGAGGACATGTCGAATCCCGATCACTGGTTGGACTTCATCCGGCCGATGGTGGAGGAAATGGTGGAAATCCCTCGCGAATGGCGGGCCATCCACTGGATCAACGAGATGTGGCGCACCCTCGAGGCCGACCGCGGGGATTACCGGGGTCGCAAACTCCTGGACTACGTTCCCGACAAGGACGCTCCCAAGCCCGGAAGCACGCTATGGGAACTGTACCGCAAGTACGGGCTGATCAGTTCCAGGGAAGATACCCCTTCGCCGAGGCGATCACCCGTCAAGTTGGGACGGCCCCCAACGCCGCTGCCGATCCGCTTCCCTCAGGACATGGCTCGTTCGACAAGCCAGTTGAACGTGCTCTTGCCGAGCCTTGTCAGGGGTGGCGCCGAACGCAGCGTGATCGAAACGATGAAGGCGCTGCAGGCCAGCGCAAACCTCAACCAGACGCTGTACGTGCTGTATCGATCACAGCGTCAGTATTCTGTTGGCGCTGGCGGCAACCTCAGCGTCGTGTTTGCGGAGAATCCAGCGGACAAACGATCCAGCTTGCGGGCGTTCGCGCTGCGGATGCTTCAGAACCCGCCCGCGGTGGTTTATACGCATCTGATTCCCGCTGAGGACCTCGGCGTTCTTTGGGATATGGGCATAACCACGATCCCTGTCCTGCAGAACATGAGCCCAGGCTGGACCGATCCGCCAGCCGCATACGACCACCGCAACGTCCCGATGATTATCGGCGTATCGGACGCCGTGACCGCGGAATTCCAAGCTGTTGGGACCCCACCCGCGGTCACGATCCGTCATGAATTGCAGAGGGTGTTCGCACCGGCGGAGCTGGCGGCCCACAGGCGCGACATTCGCAACAGATGGGCACTGAACAATCAAACCATCCTCATCGGCATGGTCGGGCAGTTCAAGTCGCAGAAGGCATACACCCGCGCGGTCAAGGTGCTGCACGCGCTCAGGCAGCATGTCCCGGCCCGGCTGATGATCCTTGGCGGCTGGGACCACACGTACGGCGGGGGCAGATTTGCCTACGAAGCCGCCTGTCGGCTGGCGGTGGATCTCGGGGTGATTGCCGACATGATCATGCCTGGCGATGTCGATCCGTCCGAGCCCTACTTCGCGGCATTCGACGTGTTCTTGAACACCAGCATCTACGAAGGGCTGAGCATTGCGCTGTTGGAAGCCCTGCAGGCGGGATGTCCAGTGGTCACCGCCGCGGCGGGGGGCAACAGTGAGGTGCTCCCGCCAGACGCCGTTCTCGTCAAGGATGGTTCGGACATAAACGCCTATGTGGAGGGCATCCTGAAGATCGCGGTGCGAACCGAGCGCGTCTTGCCGATACCACGACCCGAACCCCTGATGGTTCCGCATCTTTGGCGGCTGCTGGCCAAGCACGGTATTGCCATCAGTTCGGTCCATCTGGCTCCGGCGTCGGGCACGCTGTTGCTCACCGAAAATCTTCAGATCGGAGGGCCTCAAACCTCGCTCGTCAATCTATTGTCCGGCTATGCCGCCGGGCAGAAGGTGGCCTTGGGTGTGCTGCGGGGCGCGCCGATGGCGACGCACAAGCGCTCGCTGGATGAATTTCAGATCCCCATATTATCCGCCCAGGGCGCAGACACCTTGATCGAGCGGGTTGAGCTTGTCCTGACCTGGATTGACCGACTTAATGTACGCGTGGTCTCCTTTTGGAACGTCGCTCCGGAGACGAAGCTTCTGCTGACCAAGATCCTGGTTCAGCGCGATCTCCGAATTGTTGATGTGAGCCCGGGGCCGATGCTGTTTGACGAGTTGGAGGCGGCATCAGACTTTCAGCGTCGAATAGCCTTCACCGCCGGGCAATATTTCGATCGCCTTGATGCCTTTGTCAGCAAGTACAAGGACGGAGTGCCGCCGGCTTGCCTGTGTCCGGACCGATCCAAAATTCATGTCGTCCCGAATGGCGTGCGTCTCCCACCAGGCTTTGTTCCGCTTCCACCAGCTCAGTACCTCGCTCCAGCAAACTGGGATCCGGCGTTTGCGATCGGAACCTGCGCCCGCATCGTTCCCGATAAACGGATCGACTTCCTGTTGGACATGATGGAAATTCTGGCAGAGCGGTCGCCACGCACGACCTTGACCATTGTCGGCGGTCCGGACTCTCAAACCGGTGACTATTTCAGAGCCATGCAGGCCCGTGCACCCGGTAACGTCTTGTTCACTGGAGCCCAGGAAGACGTCAGGCCATTCCTCGCATGCATGCGCATTTTCGTGATGGTTTCCGAGCGGCAAGGTTGCCCCAATGCCTCATTGGAAGCCATGGCGATGGGCCTGCCGGTGATCGCCAACCGGTCCGGCGGGGTGCACGAACAGATCGTGGATGGTGTCAACGGCTTTCTCGTGGACGACGCCAGCCAGGCGGCTGAGCGGGTTATCGAGCTACAAAGTCAAAGACGCCTGCTTGGTAAACTTGGTCGAGCGGCCAGATCCACCGCGGAGACCCGGTTTTCAATGGATGCGATGATTCATCGGTATACGCAGATTCTGGGGGCGCACAACATCACGCGCCGGTAGCGACGATCCCACCCTGGATCCTCTCAACCCCAGCGCCGCTACCGATTGAGCCGCGACGCTGGCCCTCACGCCGCCCGCGCCCTGCCCGCGAAACTGCGCATCAGCCCCTTCGGCAGGAACAGCATGGCGAGGATGATCGTCAGCCCCGAAATCACCGGGTGGTAATCCGGCACCACGATCTTGGCGAGGTCGAACACGGCGTACATCACCAGCGCGCCGAGGATGGGGCCGAGCAGCGTGCCGGTGCCGCCCACCACGGTCATCATCAGCGGCAGCAGCATCCAGTCGAGGTCGAAGACCGAGTCCGGGCCGACATGGAAGATGTAGTAGGTGTAGAGGCTGCCGGCGACGCCGGCGATGAAGGCGCTGCCGGCGAAGGCTGATACCTTGACCTTGAGCACGTCGATGCCGTTGGCCGACGCCGCCATCTCGTCGTCGCGCACGGCAATCAGCGCCAGCCCGTAGCGCGAGCGCATGAGCAGGCGGATGGCGACACCGACGCCGGCCATCAGGCCGAGCCCGACGAGATAGTGCGGCAGGAGCGTGTCGAACGTGCCGGCGGGCGCCACGACGCCGAAGGCGCCGCCGGTGAAGTCGCCCCCATTGATGAACATCACCTTGACGATCTCGCCGAAGCCGAGCGTGCCGAGCGCGAAATAGTCGCCGCGCAGTTTGGAAAGCAGCGGCAGACCGATGATGATGGCGGCGACCGCCGCGACCAGCCCGCCCAGCGTCATCGTCACCGGATCGAAATAATAGATGTCCGGGTGGCTGTCATAGAGCGAGCCCCAGAGATAGTTGCCGGTCCACAGGATCGCGGTGGTGTAGGCGCCGAGTCCGAAAAACGCATGATTGCCGAGGCTGATCTGGCCGCCGAAACCGGCGACGAGGTTCCAGCCCTGCGCCATGATGGCGTAGAGGAAGACGAAGAACAGGAACGAGAAGGCGTAGGAGTCCACCGCGCCCGGCAGCAGCGGCACCAGCGCCAGGGCGATGACCGCGACGATGGCTATCGCCGTCCAGGCCCGTTGCGGCAAGGCTTGCTTCAACATGGTGCTCAAGCCTTCTTGTAGGGCCGGCTGAACAGGCCTTCCGGCTTGAACATCAGCACCGCCAGGAACACGCCGTAGGCGATGGCATTGGTCCAGCCGCCGGAGATGAAATACTGCACATAGGCTTCGATGAGGCCGAGAATGATGCCGCCGGCCAGCGCGCCCGCGACATTGCCGATGCCGCCCAGCGCCAGCGCCACCAGCGCCTTGAGGCTGAAGATGAAGCCGGCGAACGGGTTGAACGGGAAGGTCGTGGCCACGGCGACGCCGGCCGCGCCGGCAAGCGCGATGCCGATGGCGAAGGCGATGGCGTTGACGCGGTGCGGGCTGATGCCCATCAGCGTCGCCGCTTCCATGTCCTCGGAGGCCGCGCGCACCGCCTTGCCGACCAGCGTGGAGCGCAGGAACAGCACCACCAGTCCGGTGCCAGCGAGCGCGATCAGAAAGCCCATCGAGCGGGTGAAGGAGGTGCGCACGCCCAGGATCTCGATGCCGCTCGCCGTGTAGGAGGTCACCACGGCGGCGGTGTTGCCGCCCCACACCACGGTCATCAGGTTCTGGATCAGGAACATCAGGCCGACCGCGATCAGCAGCGAGATGTTGCGGTCCGCCTCGGCGGCGGCGCGGCGGAACAGGCCCTGATAGACCAACCAGCCAACGCCGAGCCCGACAGGCACGACGATGAGGAGCGACAGGAACGGATCGATGCCGAGCCCATAGAACAGCGCCCGCACGAAGTAGGCGGCCAGGATGATCATGGCGCCCTGCGCCAGGAAGATCAGCCGCATGGTGCCGAAGACCAAGCTCAGGCCGACCGCGGCGACGCCGTACATGGCGCCGCCCAGCGCGCCGTTGAGCGACAGCTGCAGCAGGATGTCGGGAGGCGGGATGTTCAAAGTCATTGCACCTCCAACACGCCCATATAGGCCTTCTGGATTTCCGGATCGGCGATGAGGTCCGCGCCCGTGCCCTGCATGGCGAGTTCGCCGGTCTTCAGCACGAAGGCGTAGTCGGCCACTTTCAGCGCCTGGTGGATGTTCTGCTCGACAAGCAGGATGGTGACGCCCTGTTTGTGCAGCGTCTCGATCAGCGAGAACATCTGCTGCACCACGATGGGGCTGAGCCCCAGCGACGGTTCGTCGAGGATCAGCAGCGCGGGGTCCGACATGGTGGCGCGCGCGATGGCCAGCATCTGCTGCTCGCCGCCGGAGAGCGAACCGGCCTTCTGCCCCGCCCGTTCCTTCAGGCGCGGAAACAGCGTGTAGGCTTTTTCGAGCGATTGTTTGAAATGCTTGCGCACCTTGGGTTGGAAGGCGCCGAGCTCGAGATTCTCCAGCACCGTCATCTGCCGGAACAGGCCGCGCCCCTCCGGCACATGCGCGATGCCCATGCCGGCGATCGCCTCCGGCGCCTTGCCGGCGAGCGCGACGCCGTTGAGGAAGACCTCGCCGCGCTTCGGCTTCAGCAGGCCGGAGACGGTTTTCAGGAGTGTCGTCTTGCCGGCGCCGTTGGCCCCGACAATGGCGACGATCGTGCCGGGGTCGACATGGATCGACACGCCCCACAGCGCGCCGACATCGCCATAGGCGACCTCGAGATTGTTCACTTCAAGCAGCCGGTTCGCCAAGATAGGCCTCGATCACTTTGCGGTTGGCGACGATTTCGCGGGGCGTGCCGTCGGCGATCTTCTCGCCATGGTCGAGCACGATCACCCGGCTGCACACTTTCATGATGGCGTCGACCTTGTGCTCCACCCACAGGATCGACACGCCCTTCTCCGCCCGCACACGGCGGATGACGTCGACCATGCGCTGGATCTCGGTCGGGTTCAGTCCCGCCATCGGCTCGTCGAGCAGAAGCAGCGCCGGGCTGGAGGCCACCGCCCGCGCGATCTCCAGAAGCCGCCGGTCGGACAGGGTCATATGCGCGGTGCGGATATCGCGCTTGGCGGAGAGCCCGACCAGCTCCAGCGCATCCTGCGCGGCTGACGTCGCATGCCTGACGCGCCCGCCGGAGCCATAGACGGCACCGACCATGATGTTCTCGAACGCCGTCATGGTCAGGAAGGTGCGCACCAGCTGGAAGGTCCGCGCGATGCCCAGCCGGCAGATGCGGTGCGGCGCCGTGCCGGTGATATCGCGGCCGCGGAACCGGATGCGCCCCTGGGTGGGCGTGTAGAGCGCGGTGATGACGTTGAACAAGGTCGACTTGCCGGCGCCGTTCGGACCGATCAGCCCGATCAGTTCGTTGGCGCCGATCGCGATGTCGATGTTGTTGAGCACGACGAGCCCGCCGAACCGCTTCTGGACCGCCTCCAGGTGAAGCAAGGTATCGTCAGGCTGCATCGTGTTTCCGGTCTCCGGATGGAAAGTATCTCTGCGGATTCTTGTCGAGGTCGGCGCCGCCCCTCATTGCCCTGCCGGGCATTTCTCCCCGTAAATTGACGGGGAGAAAGGGCTGGCCGCAACGCTGGCGATTGGCGAAATCATCTGCCACAGCGCCCCTCTCCCCGACCCGCTGCCTTCAGCCGCGCTTGTCCCAGGCCGGCGCCGGCTTGTAGGTCCAGTTGCCGTTGGGGAAGATCAGCTGATGCTTGCCCTGCCACCATTGCGTGGCGACACTGGGAATGAGCGCAAAGCCGGTCTGGTCGAATTTGAGGTCGCCGACCACCGTGTCCTTGAACTCCTGGTTGAAGATCGCGTCGTGCAGCGCCGCCGCGTCGGTCGTGCCGGCCTTTTCGATCGCCTGCGCCAGGACCTGCGCATTGGCGTAGAAGGCGCCGACGGTGACGGAGTCCTTCTTGAACTCGGCTTCGTAGCGGTCGCCGAGTTCCTTCGCGCCCTTGTAGGGATAGCTCGCCGACCAGAAACCGTCGGTCAGGATGTAGTCGGAATCCGGCCCGAGCGCCTCATGGAACTCGCCCGTCCAGGTGCCCTTCCAGCCGTGCAGGTAAGGCACGGAGAAGCCGAGCTCCTTCATCTGGCGCAGCAGCGTCACCGTGTCGGCCGGCGAGCCAAACACCAGCATGGCATCGACATTGGCGGCCTTGAGCTTGGTGATCAGCGCCGAATAGTCGGTGGCGCCGATCGCCCAGGGATCGTCGACCGCGAAAGTGTAGCCATATTTCTTGGCCGCCGCTTCGAAGGCGCCGCCAAAGCCCTTGCCGTCGGGCGAGTCCTCGGTGACCAGCGCCGGGTTCTTCGGCTTCTCATTGGCCGGCAGCTTGTCCCAGATCTCGAACGGCACTTCCGCGCCCGGCCCGGGATGGAAGAAGAACAGGGCGGAATATTTGAGCTTCAACGGCTGCCATTCGAACGGGAAGGCCGTCGTGATCATGTAGAATTTCTTGTATTTCTCCGCGACGATGGCGCCGGCGATGTTCATCGGCCCGGAATGGGTTGACAGCAGCGCGTCGACCTTCTGCACCTTGATCAGATTTTCCAGCGCCGACGCGACCTTGCCTTCGGAGCTTTCATCGTCGGCGATGACGAGGCGGACCGGCAGCTTCTTGCCGGCCGACTTCAGCATGATGCCGCCGGCCTTGTTGATGTCGGCCACCGCCTGCTCATAGGCCCATTTCTGTTCCTTGCCGTCGCCGGCCAGCGGCCCGGTCAAGGAGATCGGCGCGCCGATGACGATCTCGGTGTCGCCGGCATTGGCGATACCGGCGCCGCCCGCCGCAAAGGCGGCCGACAATGCAAGGCCCGCCAGCATTCCCTTCAGAGTGTTTCCCATTTCATCCTCCCAGTTTTTCGGATCGGGCGGGCACCGCCGGTGTCCGCGGGCATGCCTCAGGCCGTCGCTGCCGCGACCAGCCTGGTGTCGGTGAACTGCTCGAAACTGAGCGCCTTGCCGTCCTCCATTTCCCAGACATGGACGACGCGCGCCGACATCGCCTTGCCGGTCTTCCTGTAGATGCCCGAATAGGTGCCGATGCCGACAATGGTGGTGCCGCCATCGACCAGTTTCTCGAGCTTCAGCGCGTAGCCGTCCCACTCCTCGCCGATGCGCTTGAACACGCCCTCGATGATGGCGTCGGGGCCGACATAGGTGCCGGCATAGGGAAAGCCCGCCATCTCGGTCCAGGCCGTCCTGTCAGTCACCGGCGCCATCATCGCCGAGAGGTCCTTGGCATCGGAGCCGGCGTAGTGCGCCTTGATCGCTTCGTAATTCCTGTTCATGGCGTTCCCCCCGCGCGGTCAGACCGGCGCCTTGTCCCTGTCGTAGGCCGTTCTGGATTTCTTCTCGATCTGCGCGCCGGCCGGCTTGTTCTCGACCTTGCCCTGACTGGTCACGCCGAGGAATTTCCCCGTCGAGTGCATGACGTCCCAATTGTAGAAGAACAGCGAGGCGACCGGGATGATGAATTCGCGGAAGCCGAACACGTACTGGTTTTCGGCAAACTTCCAGGTCGTCGCCAGATCGACGTCTCCATGGCCGCGCTGGATGCCGACGAGGTTCTGCCAGGCATAGCGCTCGGATGAGAGATAGATGTGCTCGTAGACGTGGTTGGGGCTGTATGTGTAGTGCGCCGTGAGCCCGATCAGGTCGCGGGTCGGCGCCGGCTGGAAGCCGGTCGGCGCCATGCCGGGGTCGCCCAACACGCCAGCCGACCAGCTCTGCGCCACACGCGGCTCGCCGGGCGCTTCGCCGGCCTCACGCACCCGCTCGCGCACCGAAAGCACGCGCCGCGTGGCGGTGTTGACGATGAAGGCCTCGTCCTCGGCCGGACGGGCAGCGAAGGTCATGTTGATGAAGAACACGTTGGAGGCCACTTCCAGCGCCTCGTACCAGTCGGCGCCGGCCTCGCTGCCCTCGCTCCACGCCACCGTGTCGGCGGATGTGAAGGCAAGGTCGATGGTGCGCCCGCTGTCGAGCGTGATCTTGAAGGTCTGGCCGCGCAACGCTGATGTCGTGGGCAACCGGTTGGTGGCGATGCCAGCAGCGAAATCGTCGAAGTGCTTCCAGTCCGCCGGTCTGTTCTGATCGTTCATCGCAGTCTCCAGATCAATCGACAAAAGCTAGCGTGGGCAGGTCGACGACGGTGGCGCCGCCATCGACGGTCAGGATCGAACCGTTCATCATCGCCGCCTCGGCGGAAGCGACGAAGCAGATGACGTTGGACACTTCCTGCGGCGTCGCCGGCCGGCCGAGCGGCACATCCTTGGTGACAAGGCGATAGGCTTCCTCGATCGAGCCCAGACCATGCTTTTCGACGATTACCTGCATCTGTTCGTCGGCCATGTCGGTCGACACCCAGCCCGGGCAGATGATGTTGGTGCGCACGCCCTTGCGGCCATAGTCGCGCGCCAGCGATTTGCCGAAGCCGATCAAGGCATGTTTCATGGTGACGTAGCCGGCGGCGTCCGGACCCGCGAACAGGCCTGCGATCGAGGCGACGACGACGATGTTGCCCTTTTGCGCGATCAGGTCGGGCAGGCATTCCCTGGCGCAGACGAAGGCGGTGTCGAGATTGGTGCGGGTCGCCAGCGCCCACGTCTCGTCGCTCATCGAAATGGTCGGGCCGACGCCGTGGCCGCCGGCATTGGCGACGAGGATATCGACCGGCCCCACCTTCTCGTGGACTTCGGCAAGTGCCGCGCGCACCGCTTTCGGATCGGCCGCATCGCCCTGCACGACCAGGCCGCCAATGTCCTTGGTGACGGCCTCCAGCGGCTCGCGGCGCCGGCCCATCAGCACCACCCTGGCGCCGTCGGCCGCCATGCGCCTGGCGACTGCCGCACCGATGCCTGTGCCGCCGCCGGTGATGAAGGCCGTCTTTCCGGAAAATCGCATGATCCATCCCGATTGCTGAGTGCGCCGGCTATGCGCCGATCTTCGCCAGGGATAGTGCCGCATCGGCGTTTTTGCGTCTTGTCCGAGCGGGAACTTTGTTTTGACTGAGCGCGCACTTGGCGCCTGTCTGGGGAAGTGCCGCGTGACCGCTCGGCCGCCCGTTTGGGCTAAGGGATGCACACATCTCCAAACAGTTGGTCCTTGGCGGAAGCATGCATGTCGGTTTGGCGCATGCATTGTTCGTGCCGCGCTGGTCGACCCCCACTCCGTCTCGGCTTTGCCGAGACACCTCTCCCCCGATCGACGGGGGAGAGGAAAGGCGCCAGGCTTTTTTCCGCCAGCGCACGTCCAGCGAGGCTCCCTTCCTTTCCCTCCGGAGGGGGGAAAGGTGGCGCTGCGAAGCAGCGACGGATTGGGGGAAACACATCGCAATCAAGCCCCACCATGATCGGTCACGCTCATCGCCCAAGATGTGTGAATCGCCCAGCCCGTTTTGAGGGGAGAAAGTGCCGCGCGGCCTTTCGGCCGCGCGGCGGGGCCACCCACACCCCCGTTGGCTTCAGGCGGCCTATTTCTTCACGGCTTCCAGATCGATGACGATGTCGACATCCGGGCCGAGGCCGAATCCGGCGGCGGCCTTGGCCATCGGGAAGTCGGCGGTGCTGACCTTGCCGGTGGCGGTGAAGGCCGCCTTGGTCAACGTCGCGTCCCATGGTGCGGGCGCCTCGTTGACCAGCGTCACGTCG
Organism: Mesorhizobium comanense; assembly: GCF_005503535.1. Taxonomy (GTDB): domain Bacteria; phylum Pseudomonadota; class Alphaproteobacteria; order Rhizobiales; family Rhizobiaceae; genus Mesorhizobium; species Mesorhizobium comanense. The sequence goes on from NZ_SCNN01000015.1 coordinate 20,975, forward strand.
AGCGTGATTTCCTTGGACACGCCGCTGATGGTCAGGTTGCCGGTCACCTTGCCGGTCTTGTCCGTGACCTTCTCGACCTTGGTGCTTTCGAAGGAGATCGCCGGAAACTCGGCGGCGTTGAAGAAGTCGGGGCCTTTCAAGTCGCTGTCGCGCTGGTCATAGGCGGTGTGCACGGACCCCACCTCGATCTCGGCCTTCACGCTGCTCTTCGAAGGATCGGCCTTGTCCATCACGATCGCGCCCTTCACCGCATCGAACTGGCCGTGCGCGGTGCCGTAGATGCCGTGTTTGATGGTGAAGGTCACCCAGGCGTGCTGGCCGTCGATTTCGTAGTTGTCGGCATGCGCGGCCGATGCCAGGGCGCACATCGAGGCGAAGGCAAGCGCTGCCGTCAGTTTTCTCGTCGTCACGTTGATCTCCCGATTGTTGGTGGTCCGTTGTTGGTTGTCATTGTCTGGCTCAGGAAAAGCCGAGGGCGGCTCCGTGCGGCGCCCACAAGAGTGCCGTCAGGATGGCCAGCATCGCCGGCATGGCGATCAGCAGGCCGGCAGCCAGCGGCCGCAACGGCCGGACGCGGGGAACAAGACCTTGCAGCGGACCTCGCACGAGCGCGGCCATGATCAGCGGCAGGGATGAGAGAACCAGCGCGGCCGGATTTGCCTTCGGCGCCAGCAGCGCCACCTGGATCAGCACCGTGGCGCCGGCAAAGACGAGGGTGAGCTCGGAACCTTTGCTCCAGGCAACCGCCTCACCGCCGCGCAGCACGGCGACGTACTGGACGAGACACCAGCCGCCGGCGAGCGCGGCGATCGAGCCCAGCAATTGTCCGGTGACGATGGACGCGCCGAGCACCGAGGCGATGGCACCGCAGAGGCACATGGCAAGCATCGCCGCCGGGACCAGGAACGGCTCCTCGACCGGAGGCGACGGCAAGGTCCGCGCAGGCAGAAGCAGCGCCGCGCCGACGATCGCCAACAGGCCGGCCGCAAGCGCGGCGATCATCTGCAGGTCGAGCGCCCCGCCGGCAACCCGGCGCCAGCCGAGCCACGAAAACGCGGCCGCAAGAGCAACAATGACCAGCACGCGTCCCGCGCCGGCGTCCAGCCGTTGCGACAACGGCCCAAGAATAATGCCGGCAAAGGCCAGATAGATGAGCTTCTGGCTGGCCGCGACCGGCGGCACCACGGGCGGGCCGAGCGTGTCCCAGTAGAAGAACAGGAGCAGCGCTGCCCACAGCAGGAAAAGCAGGGATGCCGGAAGGGCCAGCCGCGCCAGCAGACCCATCACGACGCCGAGCAGCAGCGGCAGCGCCGCCGTGGTGACCATCGGATTGCCCAGCAATGCGCTCAACTACACCCCTCCGAGCCAGCCCCCTCACCCAGCCTCCGCTTCGCTCGGCTGACCTCTCCCCGAGGGGAGAGGAGACTACGAGAGCCAGCGCTTCCCTCTTCTCCCCTCGGGGAGAAGGTGGCCGCGAAGCGGCCGGATGAGGGGGCGGCGGAGCGAAACCAGGTTGGCGATGATCGTTCCTTGATCTAGGCTGGCCGAACGCGGGGCGTCTTGTCCGAGCGGGAACTTTGTTTTGACTGAAAGCGCACTCGCGCCTTCTGCGGCTTGAAGCTGGCCGATGCGCTCCATAACCGGTTCACTATGTTCACCAGCAATCGAGGAGGATGGCATGAACGAGAGAACCGTGCCGCCGATCAGCCCTGCCGCCGCCGCCTTCCTGGCGCGCTCGCACCGGCCCTTCATCAACGGCCGTTTCGTCGAGGGGCTTGCTGGCGAGGGCCTCGCCGTCGACGATTCGGCATCCGGTGAAATCGTCGCGCATGTGCCTGAAAGCGGCCCCGAGCTGGTCGACCAGGCGGTGCGCGCGGCGCGTGCGGCGCTCGAAGGTCCATGGGCCTCGATGCGGCCTGTCGATCGCCAGAACCTGATGCTGAAACTCGCCGACGCCGTCGAGGCCGATGCCGACCTTCTGGCCGAGATCGAAAGCATCGAGAACGGCAAGTCGCTCGGGGTCGCCCGCATGCTGAGCGCGGCCGGAACCGTCGACTGGCTGCGCTACTATGCCGGCTGGGCGACCAAGATCGAGGGCTCGACCTTCCAGGTCTCCATTCCCGTGCCGCCCGGCGCAAAACACCAGGCGATGACGGTGATGGAACCGGTCGGCGTCGTCGGCGCCATCGTGCCGTGGAATTTTCCGCTGCTGATCGGCATGTGGAAGATCGCCCCGGCGCTTGCCTGCGGCTGCACGGTGGTGCTGAAGCCGCCGCAGGAAACCCCGCTCGGCCTGCTGAGGCTCGCCGAACTCATCGAAGCGGTCGGTTTCCCGCCCGGCGTCGTCAACATCGTCACCGGCAGCGGCGCGGTCACCGGCGAAGCGCTGATCCGCCACCCCGGCATCGACAAACTGACCTTCACCGGCTCGACGGAGGTCGGCAAACGCATCGGCTACGCAGCGGTCGATCGCGTCGCCCGCTTCACGCTGGAACTCGGCTCGAAATCGCCGATGATCCTGCTTGCCGACATGGAGGACGGCATCGAGCCGCTGGTCGCCGGGCTCGGCATGTTCTTCAACCAGGGCCAGGTCTGCACCTCGGCCTCGCGGCTGCTGATCGAAAAGTCGATTTATGACCGCACATTGGCGCGGCTGGCCGAGATCGCCGACGGCATGACGCTGGGCGCCGGCCGCGACGCCGGGGCGCAGATCAACCCGCTGGTCTCGGCCAAGCACAGGAAAAGCGTCGAAGGCTTTGTCGAGCGCGGTCTGGCAGCGGGCGGCGAACGCGTCAGCGGCGCGCGGCCTGTGCCGGCCAGGGGCCACTACGTGGCGCCGACAATCCTGCACAATGTCCGCCCCGATATGGAAATCGTGCGCGAGGAAGTGTTCGGACCGGTGGTGGCGGCTATGCCGGTCGCCGATCTCGACGAGGCGATCCGCGTCGCCAACGATACCCGCTACGGCCTGTCGGCCTCGATCTGGACCCGCGACATGGGCAAGGCGATGACAGCCATCCACGGCCTCAAAGCCGGCACGGTGTGGGTCAATTCCCACAACACGCTCGATCCCAACGCGCCCTTTGGCGGTTTCAAGCAGTCTGGCATCGGCCGCGAACATGGCCGTGCGGCCATCGACGGCTATCTCGAGACCAAGACCGTCATCATGCGCTATGCCTGACACGATGAGCGCTGAGTACGACTACATCATCGCCGGCGCCGGCTCGGCCGGCTGCACGCTGGCCAACCGGCTGGTGACCGCCGGCAAGCGGGTACTCGTCGTCGAGGCCGGCCCCGCCGACAACACGCGGCTCATCGACATGCCCGCCACCTTCGCCAAGGTGATCGGCACGGCGCGCAGCTGGATCTACGAATCCGAGCCCGAGCCGAGCGTCGGCGGGCGCCGGCTGCCGGTGCCGCAGGGCCGCACGCTGGGCGGCGGCTCCTCGATCAACGCCATGCTCTACATCAGGGGCCAGCCGCAGGACTATGATGGCTGGCGCGATCTCGGCTGCCCCGGCTGGAGCTGGGACGAGGTGCTGCCGGCGTTCAAGCGGCTGGAGCGCAACGAGCGGCTGGCCGGTGAGCGCCATGGCACGGACGGACCGCTGCCGGTGTCCGACCCCCGTCACCGCCATCCGCTTTCATTGGCCTATGTGAAAGCCGCGCAGCAGGCCGGCTATGCCTATAATGACGACTTCAACGGCATCCGCCAGGAAGGCGTCGGCTTCTACCAGACGACAACAGCCAATGGCGAGCGCCAGTCGGCGGCAAAGGTGTTTTTGAGGCCGCTCGCCGGCAACGCCAACCTGACCGTGGTCACCGATGCGCTGGTCACCGGCGTGACGCTGGAAAACGGCGCGGCGAGCGGCCTCGCCTACACCACCTCGGACGGCCAGAGCCACAAGGCGACGGCGAAGGCCGAGGTGATCCTCACCGCCGGGGCATTGGCGACGCCGAAGCTGATGATGCTGTCGGGCCTCGGCCCGGCCGAGCATCTGGCCGGGCTCGGTATTCCCGTGATCCGCGACATGCCGGCGGTCGGTCGCGACCTGCAGGACCATGTCGCCGCCCCGCTCTATGCGCTGACGCGCCAGCCGATCTCGCTGCTGGGAGAAGACCGGGGCCTGAAGGCGCTGCGCCACGGCCTGCAATACCTCATGTTCCGCACGGGCCTCCTCACCTCCAACGTCGTCGAGAGCGGCGGTTTCTTCGATACCGATGGCGACGGCCGGCCCGATGTCCAGTTCCACGTCCTGCCTGTGATGATCGAAAGCGCCGAGCACGGCTCGATCGAGCGTCACGGCATGGAGCTGAACCCTTGTGTGCTGCGGCCAAAGTCGCGCGGCACGGTGCGGCTGCGCTCGCGCGACGCGGCCGACCCGATCCGCTTCACCACCGGCTTCCTGTCCGACCCGGACGATCTCGCGCTGCTCGTCGCCGGCATGAAGATCGCCCGCACCATAGTGCGTCAGCCGGCACTTCAGGCCGTGGTCGCCGAGGAGCTGTCGCCGGGCGACGACGCCGATCTCTCCGAGCAGGCGATTACGGACCATATCCTCGAACACGCCAAGACCGTCTATCACCCCTGCGGCACCTGCCGGATGGGCACGGACGATAATGCCGTGGTCGATCCGCAGCTGCGCGTGCGCGGCGTGCCGCGCCTGCGCATCTGCGATGCCTCGGTCATGCCGCGCCTGATCAGCGGCAACACCAACGCGCCCGTGATCATGATCGCCGACCGCTGCGCCGATTTCATCCTCGGTGCATGATCCGCCGGGTCAATCGCCAGCGGTCGCCGCTTGCGCCAGCACGCTGAGCAGCTGGCTGGTATTGTCGATCGAGAACTGCACCCGCTCGCTGGCCCAGGCGGTTTCCGAATAGGAGACCGGCGTGCCCTTCATGTCGACGTCGACCTTCTTCAGAAGCACGATCGGCTGCGTCTCGGACTGCTTGAGATGCCGCGCCTCTTCCCGGGTCGGCAGCCGCACGATGATGTCCGTGCGCAGCCTTATGTAATCGGTGACGCCGTATTCGGCGAGGATGGCGCTGATGCTGTGCCCGCCGCGGCGCGCCTTGTCGAAGCCGGGGAAGCGGCGCACCGGAAAATAGGCGTTGGAGAGACCCAGCGGATCCTCATCGGCAAGGCCCAGGCGCACAATGTGGTAGACCGGCTCGCCCGGCGGCAGCCGCAGTGCCTCGCTGACGCGGAGCGGCGCTGCAATGGCCGCTTCCTTGATCGCCTGACCCAGCGGCTCGCGCCCCTGCTCCAGCAGGTTCTGCGAAAAACGCGTGCGCTCCGACAGCCGGTAGTCGAGCCTGGTATCGCGCACGAACGTGCCCTTGCCCTGTTCGACCTGGACCAGGCCGCGGCTCTGCAATTGCTGCATCGCCCGCCGGATCGAGTGGCGGCCGACGCCGAAACGCGCCATCAGCTCCGTTTCCCGCGGCAGCCTGCTGTCGCCGATGAAGCGGCCGGCGGCGATATCGGCGGCGAGTTCTTCTTCCACTTGCTGCCACTGGCCGTGCGGTATCCTGCTCTGCATCCTCACCTCGCTGGCGAACGACGGTGCCACCGGCTGGCACCGCGTTGCTGGTATCATTCGAATGAATCATAGCGGCCGGCGGCAGGCCTGACAATGCGGCTGTGTCCCAGGATATCCCCGGTTTTTCTTACGCTGCGGGCTGGAGAAGCCAGCGGCCTACACATGACTGTCATCAAATCGCGTTACCCATTCATCCGGATGAAATCAAAACATTCGGATGATATACTTGAACCCGCTGGACCGGAGTGGAATCCGGAAAGGCGGTATCCTCTTTTGGAGAAGACGATGCTGGAACGGACGGACAAGGGCATGCCACATGAGGACGCGGCCGGGCAGCCGAAGGGACATGGCATGTGGCTGAGTGACTTCGAAATCGTGCTGCGAGACCGCGTCATCCCCAATGGCGCGGTGAGGATCGAGGACGGCCGGATCGCCGAGATTCGCGAAACGCCCGTCGCCGAGGCCGACATATTGGGGGGTGGCCGCCTGCTGCTGCCTGGCTTCATCGACATGCATGGCGACATGGTGGAGCGGGAAGTCGAGCCGCGCATCGGTGTCCACGTGCCGATGAAGATCGGCATTGCCGAACTCGACAAGAAGCTCGCCTCCTGCGGCGTGACCACGGCCTATGCCGCGCTGTCCTTCATCGGCGCCAGCGTCACCAGCGGCGTGCTGCGCTCAGAAGACCATACGTCCGGGATGATCGACACCATAATCGGCCTGAAGGAACACCTGCTCGTCGACCACCGCATCCATGCCCGTTTCGAAGTGACCTTCACCCCCGCCATAGCTTCGCTGCAGAAGCTGATGGATGCCGGCAGGCTGCACCTGATCTCGCTGATGGACCACACGCCCGGCCAGGGGCAGTACCGCGACGTCGAGCTCTATATCGCCCGCATCGCCAAGGAGCGCGGCATGTCCGTAGCCGCGGCATCCGAGGTCGTCGGCAAGCGCATGGCCGGCCGCGAGGGCCAGGGCGACGTGCTCAATGCCTTGCAGGACCTGTCGGCCCGGGCGCGGGCTTGCGGCGTCGTTCTCGCCTCGCATGATGACGACACGCTGGAAAAGGTGGAACTCGTGCATGGCCTGGGCGCCACCCTCAGCGAATTCCCGGTCACGCTGGAAGCGGCCGAGGAGGCCCGCAGGCTGGGCATGCGCACCGCCATGGGCGCTCCCAACGCCCTGCGCGGAGAATCCTATTCCGGCAATCTGTCGGCCCGGCATGCCTACGAGGCGGGACTGCTCGACATGCTGGCCAGCGACTACCATCCGGCCTCGATCCTGCCGGCCGTGCTCGGTCTGGCCGAGCTGCGTGACCGCAGCCTCGTCGCGGCGGTCGCGCTGGCCAGCGCCAATCCAGCCGCCGCTCTCGGGCTCGCCGACAGGGGCGCCATCGAGCCGGGACTCCTTGCCGATCTCGTCGTGGCGGACCGTCATCCCGTGGCGCGCGTGCGGGCCACCTTCCGCGCCGGACGCATGATCTATGGCGACGGCACGCTGGCGCCTGCACGGGCCCAGCACCTGGAACAGAGCGCGCCCGAGCGCTATCGGCTGGCCTGAAGCAATTTCAGGACAGCGTAAAGCGAGTATCCCCCAGGGATTGCGTCAGGAATGAAGAGAACGGGCGGCCCGGCATCTCGATGAGGTGCCGGGTCGCTCTAAAGGTCGAGCGCCACCATCATGCCGCGCACCTCGGCCATTTCCAGCAGCAGGTCCTGGAGGCTTTCAACAGTGAGCGCCACGCCGGATACCGCCAGCAATTCCGTGACGCTGTCTTTCATCGAAATGACGGCAACCCCTGTTTTCTCGGCAAGCAGCCTTGCGATGGCCGCGCGGATAAGGGCGTTCTGGTCAGGCATGATTCCCCTCTCATGCTTTGATGACGAAATAGTTTTCTTTTATGGTATGCTTTTTAACGCAACTTCTGCGAGCTTTAGCTCGGCCTTGCAAGCCGTTCAACACCGCTGTTCTGTATTATTTGTCTGACAGTTGCCCAGTGGCGACAGCGACGGCGGCAACCAGCCGTTGCCGGCGGCACTTGTCATGATGGCAAGCAGCGCAAGCGGCACTTCGTGCCGCTGGAGCCCGATGCACGTCGTGCCGTCCGCGGTCGCCGGCAATTCCGTGGATCTGTCGAAAATGGAATACGTGCCCGTCGGCTCGTTCAGGATCTCGAAACGGTCCAATTCAAACCTCACTCCTCCGGGAGCCCAGTAACGCAACCTACCCATCAGAGGTTGCATGGAAAATCGATTTTTTCTCCGGATCGACGATTTTGATGGAACACTCCGGAAAATTCCCGGCTAAACAGAGCCAAAATCGCTGCGCACCATTTTAAATCTTGACGCGTGTCAATTTTTTATAAAACATGCGGAAACGCTGACGAGGCATGGGTCGGCGCTCTGGGAGGAGCAATGCCTGATATGGAAGAGATCGGGGCGGCGATCCGCGCATTGCGCGGCCCGCGCCCAACCCGCTGTCACCTTTCCAGCGCGAGCGCCGGGGTCGCTTGCGCCGCACAAGGCATTCCTTCCCTCGAAAAACATGCCGTCAACCAAAAAACCGGAGGAGAAAGATCAATGCGCATGTTCAATAGGCTGGCGATCGGCGCCAACCTGCTTGCAGCCCTGCTTGCAACGACGATGATGGCCCCAGCCCATGCCGAGGACGCGGCCAAGGTCGCCGCGATCGTCAAGGGTCTGGACAACCCGTTCTTCCAGACCATGCAGAAAGGCATCGAGGAGCAGGCCAAGGCCGAAGGCGTCGCCGTGACCGTGCAGGCCGCCGCCAATATGGGTGACGCCACCGGCCAGGCCGACCGTCTGACCGCCATGGCCATGCAGGACTTCGACTGCTACCTCGTCAATCCGATCAGCGTTTCCAACCTCGTCCAGGCTCTGGTGCCGGTCGCGCAGAAGAAGAAGCCGATCGTCAACATCGACTCGACCATCGATCCCGAGCAGGCCAAGGCCGCCGGCTTCACCGTCTCGACCTATATTGGCACCGACAATGTCGCCGCGGGCGCGCTGGCCGGCGAGGAAATGCTGAAGCTGGTGCCCAACGGCTCCAAGGTCGCGCTGGTCGCCGGCATCGTCGGCGATGTCGGCTCGAACGCCCGCATCAAGGGCTTCAAGCAGGCCGTGGACGGCAAGCTCGACGTGGTGGTGATGGTGAGCGCCGACTGGGATCGCGAGAAGGCGCTGACGGCGGCCACCGACATCATGGCGGCACATCCCGACGTCGCCGGCTTCTTCGCCGCCAACGACATCATGGCGCTCGGCGTCGAGCGCGCCGTGCGGACTTCGGGCAAGGACGTCAAGGTGATCGGCCTCGACGGCATCGTCGACGCGCTGAAGTCGGTCGCGGCGGGCGAACTTTCCGCCACCGTCGCCCAGTACCCCTATGTCGTCGGCGCCATGGGCATGGAAGCCTGCAAGCTCGCGGCCAAAGGCAAGGAACTGCCCGCCTATGTGCCCGCGCCCGTGCTGTTGATCAACAAGGACAATGCCGAAGCCTCGCTGAAGAACTTCCCGCGTCCGGGCGGCGACTATCCCGATCCGCTGCGTGAGATGCTGAAGTGAGCAATTCCACTGAAAACGCGCCCGCCGCCCATTCGGCGGGCGCGATGGAGGAGAGCCGCCCCTCCCTGTCGGCTCTCCTCCTCGATCCCTCCTTCTGGGCCGACTGGGCGTCCGTCGTCGGCCTGGTCGGTCTCGTCATCATCTTCGGTATCGCCCAACCGGTTTTCCTCAGCGTCGCCAACCTGCAGGCGCTGCTGCTGGCATCCGCGATCCTGGTCGTGCTGTCGATCGGCCAGACCTTCGTCGTGGCAACGTCGGGCATAGACCTGTCGATGGCGGCGGCCGTCATGCTGGGCGCCATCATCCTCGGTCTCGTCAACGCGGCCGGCTACGGCATCTTCCTTGCCTGCGTGCTGGCGCTGCTTGCCACCAGCGCCATCGGTTTCCTCAACGGCTTCATCATCACGGTCGGCAAGATCCCCGACTTCGTGGTGACGCTCGGCACGCTGTCGGCCGTGACCGGGCTTGGCCTCATCCTCTCCGGCGGCGAGCCGACCATGGTCGGCTCCACCTTCCTCTTGAAACTTGCCTCCGGCTCCTTCGGCCCGTTCGGCTACCCGGTCTGGGTGGCGATCGCGGCGGTCATCGTGGCGCATATCGTGCTCTACCACACCCGTTTCGGCGTCCATTTGCTGGCCACCGGCGGCCAGGCTGAAAGTGCCGGCGCGCTCGGCATCCGCACCGGCCGGGTCAAGATCGCCGCGTACACCATCTCTGGCCTGTGCGCCGGCATCGCGGCCATCCTGCTGGTGGCGCGCATCGGCTCGGCCGAACCGCTGATCAACACCAGCCTGCTCCTGAATTCCGTGGCCGCGGTGGTGCTTGGCGGCGTCAGCCTGTTCGGCGGCCGCGCCAGCATTCTCGGGCCTGCGATCGGTGCGCTGATGCTGACCGCGCTGGTCAACGGCCTGACGCTGCTCAGCGTCTCGGCTTTCTATCAACCGCTCGCCGTGGGTGCCATCGTGGTGCTGGCGGCGCTGATCATGCGGTACCAGAAATGAGCGCCCCCTCTTCCGACGCGATCATCGCCTGCCAGGGCCTGAGCAAACACTTCGGCGGCGTGCGCGCCTTCACCGATGTCGCCTTCCAGGCGCGCCGCGGCGAGGTTACCGCCGTGATCGGCGACAATGGCGCCGGCAAGTCGACGCTGATCCGTTGCCTGGTCGGCGTGCATGTGCCCGATGCCGGCTCGATCGTCTTCGACGGCCGCGAGCACCCCTTCTCCAACCCCGATGGCGCCCGCAAGGCCGGCATCGAGACCGTGCACCAGAATCTGGCGCTGATCGACGAACTGACGGTGGCGCAGAACCTGTTCCTCAACCGCGAGATCGTGCGGCGGATCGGCCCGTTCGCCTTCCTCGACCGCAAGGCGATGAAGCGCGAGGCCCGCTCGATGCTGTCGCGCCTGTCGATCAACGTGCCCTCGATCAACCAGCGTGTGCGCCGCCTGTCGGGCGGCCAGCGGCAGGCGATCTCGATCTGCCGCGCCGTCGGCTCCGGCGCCAAGCTGGTGGTGATGGACGAACCGACGGCCGCACTCGGCGTGCAGGAGACCGCCAATGTCGAGGCACTGATCAGGCGCCTGCGCGAACAATCGGTCTCGGTCATCCTGGTCAGCCACAATTTCGATCAGGTGCGCCGCCTGTCCGACCAGATCTGGGTGATGCGCGCCGGCAAGATGGCCGCGACCGTGCGCTCTGCCGAGACGTCGGGCAACGAACTCGTCGCGCTCGTCACCGGCGCGGCGTAATCCCCATCAAATCAACGTCTGGCCGCGGGCGCGGCCAGCAACGAGCATGAAATCGGAAGGAGTTTTTCAGTGGCGCCACTTCGTGTCGGTCTTCTCGGTCTTGGAGAAGTCGCCCAGTCGATCCATCTGCCCGTGCTGGCCGACCAGCGCGACCGCTGGTCGATCGCGGGCGTCTACGACGTCTCGCCGAGCCTTGTGACGCTGATCACTTCGGAATATGGCGCGAAGGCCTATGACAGCGCCGAGGCGCTGATCAATTCGCCCGATATCGACGTGGTGTTCGTGCTGTCGTCGGACGACACCCACAGCCGCTTCGTGCGCGCGGCCATGCAGGCCGACAAGCACATCCTGTTGGAAAAGCCCGCCTGCCTGACGGTGCGCGAAATCGATGAATTGCTGGCGCTGATGCCGTCCTACGGGAAGACCCTGTTCGTCGGCTACATGCGCCGCTATGCGCCCGCCTACCTCGCCGCGCGCGACGAACTGCCCGCGCATGCCGACATCACCCATGTGCGCATCTTCGATCTCATCTCCGAGGGCCGGCATTTCCTCAAGAAAAGCCAGAACGTGCTCTATCCCAACGACATCGACCCTGCCTTGCTGGCGCGTGGCACCAAGGAGCGCGACGCGCTGATCCGCGAGGTGGTCGGCGCCGACGCGCCCGCCGACCTCGTGCGCGCCTATCGCGGGCTGACCGCGCTTTCCTCGCATCACATCTCCGCCATGCGCGGTCTCATCGGCGAGCCGAAAGGCGTGGTGTCAGCGTACCGCACCAATGGCGGCGCCAACACCTCCGTCACCTTCGACTACGGTCATTTTGCCTGCCTCTATGACGCCGTCGTCGACGATCTCGGCCTGTTCGACGCCATGATCGAGGTGCGCTCCAACACAAGGCGCGTGCGCATCATCTACGACACGCCCTACATCAGAAGCCTGCCGACCCGGCTGGAAGTGACCGATGCCGGTCCGCTCGGGCCGGTGACGAAAAGCTTCGGCCCGCTCTATGGCGACGCCTTCTCCAACGAACTGGAAACCTTCCACCGCCACATCACGGAAGGAACAAAACCCCTGACCGACCTCGCCGACTCCCGCCGCGACCTGGCGCTGATGGCCGGGATCATCGAGAAGATGAAGGGGAGTGGCGGAACCGCCTGAATGCAAGGAAGCAGGAACAACACGTAGACTGCTGATTGGCTCTTGCCGAAGCCGTTGCTCTCGCTCATCCATGGGCGGGAGACGACAGCTTGGGAGCAATGATGACCGATGCCAGCTTTCACCTCGTGGACGCCACGATCGACCAACTGCGCCGCGCGCTCGATGACGGCACCGTCACCAGCGTCGAGCTTGTCGCGGCGTATCTGAGACGCATCGCGCATTTCGACCGGCATGGCATCAGCCTCAATGCTGTCCCCGTCCTCAATCCTGACATGTTCGAGGAGGCCGCCGCATCCGACAGGCGGCGCGCCACGGGCAAGACGCTGGGTCCGCTCGACGGCATTCCCTACACAGCCAAGGACAGCTACAAGGTCAAAGGCCTGACGGTCGCCTCCGGTTCGCCGGCCTTCGAACATCTGATCGCCAACGAGGATGCCTTCACCATCGCCCGTCTGCGCGCCGGCGGCGCGGTGCTGATCGGGCTCACCAACATGCCGCCCATGGCCAATGGCGGCATGCAGCGCGGCGTCTATGGCCGCGCCGAAAGCCCGTATAATGGCGACTATCTGACCGCGGCCTTCGCGTCCGGTTCCTCCAACGGCTCGGGCACGGCGACGGCCGCCAGCTTCTGCGCCTTTGGGCTCGGTGAGGAAACCTGGTCGTCCGGCCGCGCCCCGGCCACCAACAACGCGCTGGTCGCCTACACGCCCTCGCGCGGCGTCATTTCCGTTCGCGGCAACTGGCCGCTGGTGCCGACGATGGACGTGGTGGTGCCGCACACGCGCACCGTGCCGGACATGCTGGAACTGCTCGACATCATCGTCGCCGACGATCCGCGCACGCGCGGCGATTTCTGGCGCGCGCAGCCCTGGGTCGCGCTGCCGAAAAGCGCCGAGATACGGCCCGAGCGCTACACCGGCCTCGCGCTGGCCGGCGCGCTGAAAGGCAAGCGGCTCGGCGTGCCCAGAATGTATATCGGCCGCGACAGCGGTGCCGACCGGCCGATCGAAACCCGCGCCTCGGTGCTGGCCCTTTGGCAGCAGGCGGCCGCCGATCTCAAGCGGCTCGGGGCAGAAGTGGTGGAAGTCGATTTCCCCGTCGTCTCCAACTATGAGCGCGACCGTCCCGGCACCCGCACCATGGCCGAGCGCGGGCTGGTGCCGCAGGAGTTTGCCCGGCATGAGATCTGGGACCTCTGCGTCTGGGGCTGGGACGATTTCCTGCTCGCCAACGCCGATCCCGCCCTGCCCGATCTCGCTTCGGTCGACGGACCGAAGATCTTCCCGCAGCCGCCCGGCGCCTTGCCCGACCGCTACGAAGGCGGCTTCGATGTCGCCGAATATGTCGAGCGCGCGAAAGCCGGCGTCACTCCGTTCATCGATATCCCGACGCTGGAGGAAGGGCTGAAGGGTCTGGAGGCGACGCGGCGCATCGACTTCGAGGACTGGATGGATGCCAACGGGCTCGACGCCGTGGTGCTGCCGGCCGCCGCCGATGTCGGCCCGGCCGATGCCGACACCAACGAGGCATCCGCGACCCTTGCCTGGCGCAACGGCACCTGGGTCGCCAACGGCAATCTGGTCTGGCGCCATTTCGGCATCCCGACCGTCACCGTGCCGATGGGCACCATGGCCGACATCGGCATGCCGGTCGGCCTGACCTTCGCCGGCAAGGCCTACGGCGATGAGGGGCTGCTGCGCATGGCCGGCGATTACGAGCGTTCGTCCCAGCGCCGCACCCGCCCGCCGCGCACGCCGGCACTGCCGGGCGAGGCATTTGCACGCCGGCCGGTTCGCCCTGGCGGCGGCGATGCCGCGGCGTTCGCCATCACGCTTGCCGCCGAGACGCTGGTTTCGGGCGAAAGGGACGAAATCATCATCATGCTCGACCTGCCCGATGAGGCAGCCGACAGCGAGGGGATCCGCGTCCAGGTTCATGTCAACGGACAGGCCGTCGAGATGCAGCGGGCCGGCGCCCGCCTCACCGGCCGCGCGCTCGTCCCGGCCGCCGAGCACCGGCGTATCCACAGCGCCTGGCGCGGCTCCTATGGCTCGATCGTGACGGCGGTCGTGCGGCTGGAGGACGGGCGTAGCGCTGGCGCCTATGTCGTTACGGGCGGGATCGGGTGAACGGCGGTAAAGCCAACACCCACCGTGGAGTTCCGTCACGCCCCCCTCTGTCCTGCCGGACATCTCCCCCACCAGGGGGGAGATTAGCAGCTTTGACACCTCGCTCTTTCCTGCAACTTTGAAAATTCGCGAAGGCCGCGGTGACGGCCGATCTCCCCCCAAGTGGGGGAGATGTCCGGCAGGACAGAGGGGGGCGCCGTAGAGCGCTACCCCCGTGCGGCCCAGAGCAAACCACGCTCCACAATCAGCGCCATTTCCGGCACCGCGAACTCATCCGCCGTGTGCCCAAGGGAACTGTAAAACACCCTCCCCGCGCCATAGCGGCGCTTCCACACCACCGGCATGACCACGCCACCAATGCCCGGAAAATGCGCGTCGGTGAAAGTGGTCGTCGCCAGCACCTCGTTGCTGGGGTCGACATGCATGTAATACTGCTCCGACCGGTAGTCGAAGTCACCGACGCCTTTTGTGATCGGATCCTCCGGTCGTGTGATCACCACACGATAACAGATGATATCGCCGGGGTGCGCGACCCATTGGCCGCCGGTCATGAACTGGTAGTCGGGCTCGTTGCGGAAACTGTCGCCCATCGTGCCATGGAAGCCGCCGAGCCCGCTTCCCGCGCGAACCGCGCGCGTCAGGTTCTGCAATTCGGCTTTCTCGATCGTCGACATCGTGATGACAGGGACGATGAGATCGAACGAGCCAAGGTCCGGATCGGCGAACATCGCCGTGCCCTCGCCCAGCGTAACCGCGAACCCATTGCGCTCCAGCATGCCGCGCACGACGTCAGCGCTGCGTTCAGGCGTGTGGCCTTCCCAGCCGCCCCAGGCAATCAGCGCTTTCCCCGGCATGCCGTGAACCTCCGTCGACGCAGCCGCCGATGGTTACACGGCTCAGCCCTCAGCGCCAGCCCAGGCCGGGTGCCACATGCGTCAGGATCGCCTCGATGACATGGGCGTTGTAGTCGACGCCGAGCTGGTTGGGCACGGTGAGCAGCAGCGTGTCGGCCTCGGCGATCGCCTCGTCCTGCGCCAATTCCCTGATCAGCACATCGGGCTCGGCGGCATAGCTGCGGCCGAAGATGGCGCGCGTGTTTTCCTCGATGAAGCCGATCTGGTCGCGGCTTTCGTTACCGCGCCCGAAATAGGCGCGGTCGCGGTCGTCGACCAGCGCGAAGATGCTGCGGCTGACCGAGACGCGCGGCTCATGGCTGTGGCCAGCCGCCTTCCAGGCTTCGCGATAGGCGCGGATCTGCTCGGCCTGCTGGACGTGGAAGGGCTTGCCGGTCTCGTCGAATTTGAGCGTCGAGCTCTGCAGGTTCATGCCCAGTTTCGCCGCCCATTCCGAAGTGGCGTTGGTGGCCGCGCCCCACCAGATGCGCTCGCGCAGGCCTTCCGAATGCGGCTCGAGCCTGAGCAGGCCGGGCGGATTGGGGAACATCGGCCGGGGATTGGGCTGGGCGAAGCCTTCGCCGCGCAGCGTGTCGAGGAAGACCTCGGCGTGATGGCGCGCCATGTCGGCCTCGCTCTGTCCCTCGCGCGGCGCGTAGCCGAAATAGCGCCAGCCATCGATGACCTGTTCGGGCGAGCCGCGGCTGATGCCGAGCTGCAGGCGCCCTCCCGCGATGATGTCGGCGGCGCCCGCATCCTCGGCCATGTAGAGCGGGTTCTCGTAGCGCATGTCGATGACCGCCGTCCCGATCTCGATGCGGCTGGTCCTGGCGCCGACCGCCGCCAGCAGCGGAAACGGCGAGGCGAGCTGGCGTGCGAAGTGATGCACGCGGAAATAGGCGCCGTCCGCGCCGAGCTGCTCAGCGGCGACGGCAAGGTCGATGGACTGCAGCAGCGCGTCCGAAGCCGAGCGCACCTGCGATTGCGACGAGGGCGTCCAGTGCCCGAACGAGAGGAAACCGATTTTTTTCATGGCCATGAAGTATATGCGCGCGCCACATGCTTCAATGCCAAACGAACAAGGTTACACACCGTCGCCCAAAGCAAGACCGGAAGTGCGCGACGCCAGGGACTGAACGCCATGGAAGGTGGAATGCTCAGGGGTATCCGCATCGTCGAGATCGAGGCGCTGGGGCCGGCGCCCTTCGCCGGCATGCTGCTCGCCGATCTCGGCGCCGACGTCATCGTCGTCCACCGCAAGCAGCCGGCCATGCCAGGCCAGCCCGAGCGCTCGCTGCTCGATCGCGGCAAGCGCTCCATCGCGCTCGATCTGAAGGATGCGGATGACGTGGCCGTGCTGATGCGCCTCATCGCCACCGCCGACGGCCTGATCGAGGGCTTCCGGCCGAGCACCATGGAACGCCTCGGGCTTGGCCCGGATACCTGCCTCGCGGCCAATCCTCGTCTGGTCTATGGCCGCATGACCGGCTGGGGCCAGGATGGACCGCTGGCCCACACCGCCGGCCACGACATGAACTATATCGGCGTCTCCGGAGCGCTCTGGTACGCCTCCCTGCCTGGCGAGCCGCCGATGACGCCGCCGACGCTCACCGGCGACATAGGCGGCGGCGCGCTCTATCTGGTGATCGGCATGCTCGCCGGCATCATGAACGCGCGCGCCGGCGGGGAAGGTACCGTCGTCGACGCGGCGATCGTCGACGGCTCGGCCCATATGATGAACCTCCTGATGTCGCTCGGCCAGTCGGGCGCGCTCTTCGCCGGGCGTGGCCGCAGCCTGCTCGACGGGCCGCATTGGTGCCGCGTCTATCGCACGGCGGATGGCGGCTTCATCAGCGTCCAGTGCCTGGAAGCGAAATTCTACGCGCTCTTCCTCGACAGGCTGGGTCTCGCCGCCGATCCACAGTTTGCCAGGCAGTTCGACAGCGATCTGTGGCCGGAACTCGGCGGCAGGCTGGCGGCGATCTTTGCCGCGAAGTCACGCGATGAATGGGCGGCGCTGTTCGAGGGCTCGGATGCCTGCGTCTCCCCCGTGCTCAACCCGTGGGAGGCTGCCTCGCACCCGCACATGGCGGCGCGCGGTTCGTGGCAGACCGTGGGTGGCGCCTTGCAGGCCGCCGCCGCGCCGCGTTTTTCCGGGGCGAAGCAGCCGATCCCCGCGAGAAGCCCCACGCGCGGCGAACACGACGCTGATATCAGGGCCGAGCTGACAGTGCCGTGACGACGTCGCAAATCGCCGCCGGCACGGTGCCATGCCAGGCTATGCCAGCGACGTGACGAAAACGATTGGCGGATAGGACGAGGTTCATGGCGGTTCGGCCGATCATAAGATTTCCCAACCCACTCCTTCGCACGGCTGCGGAACCCGTAGAGCGATTCGACAGCGACCTGCACGGCCTGGTCGCGGATCTCGTCGACACCATGCACGCGGCGCCGGGGATCGGCATCACCGGCCCGCATATCGGTGTTCTGAAACGCGTGGTGGTGATCCAGCTTCCGTCAGCCGCGAAGCCGGGAACCTATGTCAATCCGTCGATCATCGAGGCCTCGCCCGAGATGATCCGTCACGCGGAAGGCAGCGTTTCGATGCCCGGCGTCACGGAGGACATCGAGCGGCATGCCCGCGTCCGTGTCCGCTATCAGGATCTTGACGGCAACGAGCGGTTCGAGGACGCCGATGGGCTGCTGGCGGTTTGCCACCAGCATGAGATCGATCAGCTCGACGGGCTGTTCTGGACGCACAGGCTGACGCGCCTCAAGCGCGACCGGCTGATCAAGCGTTACGCCAAGCTGACGCGAGCCTCCTAGACACCACCGCACATATGGACGACCGCCTTGGGCCGGCCGCCTGCCCCGCTGCGGCATGGCAGCCGGAACTTCTTGCATGCCGCTTTGCAATCTCGTATACGAGTATACGAGATTGGAACTGTTAATGGGAGGTCGCGATGGCCATCGCCAGGGATTTCGCGGAAAAGCCGGTGGACGCCCTCGTCATCGGTGGCGGCATTGCCGGTTGCACGCTCGCCTATGAGCTGGCCCGGCGCGGCCTCAGGACAACCGTCCTTGAGCAGAGCATGATCGCGGCGGAGTCCTCGGGGCGGAATACGGGCACCTTGCTCAGCGGCCCGCAGAAAGAAGTCGTCGAATTGCTCGATGCCAGCGTCGAGATCTATGCCGAGCTTGCCGAAGGTCCGGTTCCCTTCGAATTCGCTCCTGTCGCCCATCTGCTGATTTCCGAGGACGACGCCAGTTTCGAGGCTGCCGCCGCGATCGCGGACCGCTACAGGGCAGCCGGTGTGCCGATGGAAAAGGTTACCGGCAAGGAACTGGCGCGGGACTATCCGCGCATCGGCTTCAATGTGGCGGGCGGCTACAGCGTCGGTCGCGCCTGGACCCTGGAGCCGATGGGCGCAACCCACGCCTTTGCCCATGCGGCACGCGAGGCGGGCGCCACCATCCGCACCGGCCTGCGCGTCGCCCAGATCTTCTCCAGAGGCGGCAAGGTTCAGGGCGTCCTGACCGACCAGGGCATCGTTCCCGCCGATCTCGTCTTCATCGCCAACGGACTATGGATGTCGGATCTGTTGCGTCGCACCGTCGGGGACGGGCCGCTGCCCGGCCTGCCCTTCACCGCCGGCCGCGGTTGGCTGATCCAGCTCGGCAGGCTGGATTTCGATTTGCCTTGGATCGTCGAGGAACTGACCTGGCCGGATCAGGAAGAGCTCGGCCGGCGCATGAGGCTCGAGGGCCTGGCCGATGTCGCCGCCCAGCGCGACGACCAGCCGGCGGTGGAGGCCATCTGCCTCAACCCCATGCGCGGCGGCGACGCCAGGCTGGGCGCTTCCGTCCAGCCTGCCTATCGCGATCTCGTCCGCAACACCGACATGGCGAGCCGGATCGCCAGCCGCACGCTACGCATGCTGCCCGGCCTTGGCTCGCCGCAGGTCAAGAATGTCTATCCCGGTAACCGCCCCATGCTGTCCGACGGTCTTCCCGTCGCCGGCGCGACAGCCGTCGAAGGCCTGTTCGTGCATGGCGGCATGGGCTCCATCGGCATGCATGCCGCACCCGCCACCGCGCGCTGGCTGGTCGATGCCGTGCTCTCGGGCGACGGCAATCCGCCACGGCAATGGCTGCGACCCGACCGCTTCCCGGGATGGGAGACGGTCTGAGCGCCGGTTACGGCCGCCGCCTACTTCCCGCAGTAGTGATCGTTGATCTTGTTGCTCGCAAAACCGTCAGGACCGGTCCGATGATAGGAACAGGGACCGGCGCCCGTGGTGAACAGCTGCTGGTCGTAGTAACGCGGGCCGCCGAACAGGAACTCGAACAGGTTGTCATTGGCGGGGACATAACGCTGCTGATCGGTCTGCTGCTGCTTGTAATGCTTGGTCCCGGCGAACGCCGAGGAGGCCGCGCCGCAACCCACGGCCAGTGCGAGAGCGCAGATCGCTAGCGATTTCATGGTCATCGGCAACACCTTCCTGACTGTGCAAGCTCTATCATACAGCGAAAATCGTCAACGAGACAAAAGTTCCCTAGGCGCAAGGCGGTGATGACGCCGCCGGCGGCTGGATCGAACTGCACAGCGCATCAGAAAATCGAAATTGCCCCTGCCGTCACGAGCCGCAATGGTGACCGAGGAGACAGGCCGCCTTGCGGCTGTGGAGGAGTAGCGGAGCGGCAAAGCCGCCCGCACGGACGCCGCCTGAAACGGGCGGCCAGGGAGGAATGGAGTTGGCTGGTTCGGGCGGATCCGACGGCGGTCGCATGGGCATCAAGGTGTCCCAGGAGATCGTTGTCGTTGCGATATCGGTCATTCTCGTCCTCGTCTTCTCCGCGACGCTCAACAACTTCCTGAGCCAGGGCAACATCATCGCCATCCTGAAGAACGTCTCGATCCTCGGCACGCTTGCCGTCGGCATGGGCTTCATCGTCGTCGGCCGCGGTATCGACCTCACCATGGTGGCGGTGATGGTGGTCGGCGTCGCCTTCTCGATCTGGATTTCCACCTGGGGCATCGATTTCACGCTCGCGATCATCTGCGGCGCGCTGCTCGCCGCCGCGATCGGCCTGTTCACCGGCATCATGGTGGCGATCGCCGAAATCCCGCCGATCTTCGCCACACTGGCAATCGCGTCCTCGGTCTACGGCTCCGGCCGCATCGTCTTTGCCTCGGACGTGCTCTACGCCCCGTCCAACATCGGCTGGCTGAAATTCGTCGGCAGCGGCACCATCCTCGGCATCCCGATGTCGGTGGTGATCTTCGGCGCGGTCGCCGCGCTGATGGGCTTCTTCCTGCGCAAGACCCGCTTCGGCCGCCTGGTCTACGCCACCGGCGACAACCCCAACGCGGCCCGCACGACAGGGCTTCCGACGCGCCCGATCATCGTGACCCAATATGTCATCAGCGCGCTGGTCGCCTTCACCGCCGGCATCATCATGCTCGGCCTGGTCACCGGCATCGACACGCGGCTCTACAATTCGAGCCTGATCTACGACGTGCTGCTGGTGGTGGTGCTCGGCGGCATCGGCCTCTCCGGCGGCCAGGGTGGCGTGCGCAACGTCATCGCCGGCACCATACTGGTCGGCATCCTCACCAACGGCATGACCATCCTGAACTTCAGCTACACCAGCCAGAACCTCATCAAGAGCGTGATCCTGCTGGGAGCGCTGGCAATCGACGCCATCATCAATCCGCGCGACGAGCAGACCTCGCAGAGCGGCGACATCTGAAGCAACAACGCATATCAAATCAGGGAGGAAACCAATGAAACTGTTGAAGAACTGCCTTTTGGCGGGGCTGACCGCGCTGACGCTGCTGGGCGCGGCGCAAGTCACGACCGCGCAGGAAACCGACCAGGTCGGCCGCTCGACCTATCTCGAATCGCTCAAGGGCAAGAAGGTCATCTTCGTGCCGATCTCGCAGGGCATGGACCTCAACCAGGCCTGGGTGGTGGTCTGGCAGCGTCACGCCGCCCGCTACGGCTTCACGCTTGAAGTGCGCGATCCCTCCGGCGACACCAATGCCGGCATCCGCGCCATGCAGGGTGCCATCGCCGAGAAGCCCGACCTGATCATCGTGCAGAACCCCGACGTTCAGACCTACGCCCGCCTTCTGAAGCAGGCGCAGGCCGCCGGCATCAAGGTGCTGCAGGTCAACATGCAGTCGGCGACCCAGACCGACTCCTATGTCGGCAATGACTGGATCGAGATGGGCCGCCTCGAAATGGGCGAACTGGCCAAGCACTGCACCGGCCCCAACGCCGTCTCGCACAAGGTCGTGTGGTTGGCCGGCGTCCAGACCGGCGCCGCCAACATCTATATGCGCACGGGCATCGACGAAGTGCTGAAGGCCAATCCCGAGCTGCAGCTCGTCTCCGACCAGCCGGCCGACTACATGAGCGAGAAAGCCCGCCAGATCACCGAGACCGTGCTCCAGCAGCATCCGGACCTCTGCGGCATCATGGGCATCTGGGACAATGCCGAGGTTGGCGCGGGTGCCGCCGTCGTTGCCGCCGGCAAGCAGGACCAGGTCACCATCGTCACCAACGGCGCCGGCAGCGCCACGGGCTGCGAGAGCATCAAGAACGGCCTGCTCGACGTGATCTTCAACTTCAACGCCCCGATCCAGGCCGAGATCGCCGCACAGCAGATTTCCGAACTGCTGCAGCAGCCCGGCCGCAAGGCCGGCAGCGAGAAGACCATCTTCTTCGGCCCGATCACCCGCGTCGACAAGACCAACGCGACCGGCAGGAACTGCTGGAAGCTCGACGAGCTCAAGTAACGGACTGACTTGATGAGCATGGCCGAAAGCCTTGTGCGCTGGCGCTACCGCCTGCTCCCCGACCACGTGGTCGGGGAGATCCTGACCAAGAAGTGGATCGACAGCGTCATCCCCTTCACGGCGCTGGTGATCCTGTGCGCGATCTTCGGCTCGATCGTGCCGGGCTTCTTCGACCTGACGACGCTGACCAATCTCAGCGGCCAGACCGCCGAGCTTGGCCTGGTCGTGCTCGGCATGACCATCGTCATGGTGTCCGGCGGCATCGACCTGTCCGTCGGCTCGACCTTCGCGCTCGCCGTTCTGGTCACGCTCTACGGCATGAATGTCGAGCAATGGAGCTTCGGCACCGGCCTGCTCGCATGCCTGGGCCTCGGCGTCGTCTGCGGCGCCATCAATGGCTTCCTGGTCGGTTTCCTGCGCATGCGGGCATTCCTGACCACGCTGGTCACGCTCATCATCTACCGCTCGACCTTCGACATCGTCTTCCCGCAGGTCTCGACGCCGATCGTCACCAGCGGTCCGGATTCCCCGGCCTATGATTTCCTCGGCTTCGGTACGCTCTGGGGCGTGCCGACATCCTTCGTCGTCTTCGTGGTCATCGCGCTGGCGATCCACCTCGTCCTGTCGCGCGCCCGTTACGGCTGGCGGCTGTTCGCGGTCGGCGGCGCGCGCCGCTCCGCCTACAATGCCGGCATCAATGTGCGTTTCATCCTGTTCAGCGCCTATGTGCTGTGCTCGGTGCTGGTCGCGCTCTCCGGCTTCTTCTTCTCGGCCCGCATCGGCAGCGCC
This sequence comes from Mesorhizobium comanense, assembly GCF_005503535.1. Classification (GTDB taxonomy): domain Bacteria; phylum Pseudomonadota; class Alphaproteobacteria; order Rhizobiales; family Rhizobiaceae; genus Mesorhizobium; species Mesorhizobium comanense. The sequence goes on from NZ_SCNN01000015.1 coordinate 43,623, forward strand.
GCTTCCGATATCGGCACCGGGCTCGAACTGCAGGTGCTGACCGCGACCGTGCTCGGCGGCATTTCCCTGGGCGGCGGGCGCGGCTCGGTGGCCAAGGCGCTGATGGGCACGGTCTTCGTGCTCGTCCTGTCGAACAGCCTTCTGGCGCTTGCCGTACCCGGCCCGGTCAATTTCCTGATCCTCGGCTTCGTCTTGCTCTTGTCGGTGCTGCTCGACGTGCGCTGGGTCAAGAACCGTCACAAGATCCTGCGCAGCGTCTACATCTCGCCGACCTTCGCCAAGATGCCGCAGGCAATCTCGACCGCGCCGGGCGCGCCGATGGCCGTCAACGACCGGCTCAAGGATGTCGGCGTCATCGGCCTCGGTTTCCTCGACGGCGCCGAGGATGTCATCTTCGACCGCCAGGACCGCCTCTACACCGGCAGCCGCCAGGGCGACATCCTGCGCTTCAAGCCGCCGCACTACACCGAGAGCGAAGTGTTCGCCCATATTGGCGGCTCGCCGCTCGGCATGGCCTTCGATCGCGACGACAACCTAGTCATCTGCGTCGCCGGCATGGGCCTCTACCAGGTCTCGCCGGCCGGCGAGGTCAAGCTCCTGACCGCCGAGACCAACCGCTCGCTGACTTCGGTGGTCGACGACTCGACCATGAAGCTCGCCGACGACTGCGATATCCTGCCCGACGGCCGCATCGTCTTCTCCGAGGCCACCGTGCGCTTCGAGATGCACGACTGGTACGCCGACGCGCTGGAAAGTCGTGGCAATGGACGCATCATCGTCCACGATCCCAAAACCGGCTCGACGCGCACGCTTTTGTCGAACCTCGTCTTCCCGAACGGCATCTGCACCGCCTTCGACGGCCAGTCCGTGCTGTTCGCCGAAAGCTGGGCCTGCCGCATCAGCCGCTACTATTTCGACGGCCCCAAGAAGGGCAAGGTCGAGCGCGTCCTCGAGGGCCTCCCCGGCTATCCCGACAACATCAACCGTGCCTCGGACGGCACCTACTGGCTGGCGCTGATGGGCATGCGCACGCCGGCGCTCGACCTGTCGCTCGAAATGCCGGGCTTCCGACGCCGCATGGCGCGGCGCGTGTCCGAGGACGCCTGGCTGATGCCCAATCTCAACACCGGCTGCGTGCTGCGCTTCGACGAGAACGGCAACATCCTCGAAAGCCTCTGGGACCAGGCCGGCGAGAAGCATCCGATGATCACCTCCATGCGCGAGCACAAGGGCACGCTCTATCTCTGCGGCATCTTCAACAACCGCATGGGCACCCTGCCGCTGAAAGGCGTCGATCCCGACTGGTTCAGCTCGGATTCCTACTGGGGCAAGAAGCCATGAGCGCCGTGAGCCGGCTTTTCGACCGCTTTCTCGGCCGCGGCGACTGGGCCGTCACGGTGCCGACGCTGGACGGTCCGCTGCTGCCAAACCAGGGGCTGGAGGAAGCACCGACATTCGCCAGCCTGCCCGAGGCCGACAATCTCGTGCGCACCGAAAAGGGCATACTGGCGAGCAGCGCGAACCGGCTGATGCGCCTCGGCGCCGACGGCCAGGCCGAAGTGCTGCAGGAATTTTCCGGCGAGATCACCGCGCTTGCCCATGCGCGCGGCATGACCGCCGTCGCGGTCGACGGCAAGGGTGTAACGATCCGCGGCGGCCTGCATGACGGGCGCGAGCCCACGGGCGACGAGGCGCGCAGGCTGTCCTGCGTCACCGCCCTCACCTTCCTTGACTCCAACAGCCTGCTGATCGCCAACGGCTCCGCCTCGCTGCCAGCCAGCGGCTGGCGCCGCGACCTGATGGAGAAGAACGCGTCCGGTTCGCTGTGGCGCCTCGACCTCAAGAGCGGCCGGCTTGAACTGGTCCGCGACGGCCTCGCCTGGCCCGCCGGCATCGCCACGACAGGTTCCAACCGCATCTATGTCACCGAAGCCTGGCGCCACCGCGTGCTGGCCATCGACCTCGCCACCAGGGCCACCGCGCCGGTGCTGGAACACCTGCCGGCCTATCCCGCACGCATCGCGCCCGCCTTCAACGCCGGCTACTGGCTGAGCTTCTATTCCGTCCGCAACCAGCTGGTGGAGTTCATCCTGCGCGAGGATGGCTACCGCAAGCGCATGCTGGCCGAGGTTCCCGAGGCCTACTGGGTGGCGCCGTCGCTCCACTCATGGCGCGATTACCGCGAACCGATGCAAGGCAGCCAGTTGAAGCAGATGAATGTGCTGAAGCCCTATGCGGTCACCCGGTCCTACGGGTTGGTGGTGCATTGCGACCAGAACATGAAGCCGCTGTCGAGTTTCCATTCACGCGCCGACGGCAAGGTGCACGGCACGCTCAGCGCCTGCGAAACCGGCGACGACCTGCTCGTCGCCTCGCGCGGCGGCTCCCGGATCGTGCGCGTGGCCGCCGCAGCCAGCGGCAAGCGGGGTTAAGCGATGTCGGACGCCAACATCATCGAACTCCGGGGCGCGGCCAAGGCCTTCTCGCGCATCCCCGCCTTCAAGAACGTCGACTTCGACCTGCGCAAGGGCGAGATCCACGCGCTTCTCGGCGAAAACGGCGCCGGCAAGTCGACGCTGACCAAGGTCATGGCGGGCGTGTTCAAGCTGACCGAGGGCAAGATGACCTTCGACGGCAAGGACGTGTCGTTCGCCACGCCCGCCGAGGCACTGCGCGCCGGCATCGCCATGGTGTTCCAGGAAACCAATCTCGTGCCGGCCATGACGGTGGCGCAGAACCTCTATCTCGGCGAAGAGAAGATGTTCAACCGGCTGCGCGGCCTCTACATCCAGGCGCGCCAGTTCCTCGCCGGCATGGGCTTTCAGGTCGACCCGACGGCGCAGGTCAGCACGCTGGGCGCGGCGCACAAGCAGATGGTCGAGATCGCGCGCGCCGTCCACCACAAGGCCCGCGTCATCATCTTCGACGAGCCGACCGCGACATTGACGCCGGAGGAGAAGAGCCATTTCTTCAACCTCCTGCAGCGTCTGGTGAAGGAAGGCATCGCGGTGATCTTCATCACCCATGCGCTGGAAGAGGCGCTCGCGGTCGCCAACCGCATCACCGTCATGCGCGACGGCGAGATCGTCGCGTCCGGCGATGCCAAGGGCTTCACGCGCGCTTCCATCGTGCAGGCCATGGTCGGCCGCACGCTGACCGAAACGCTGCATGGCGAGGTCAAGCGCACGGCGCGCCCCTATGGCGACAAGGTGCTTTCGGTCGAGAACCTGTCCTGCGCCGGGCTGGTGCGCAACTCGTCCTTCTCGGTCTTCTCGGGCCAGGTGACCGGCATGTTCGGCCTTGTCGGCGCCGGCCGCACGGAAATGGCCAAGGTCGTCGCCGGCCTGTTGAAGCGCAACATCTTCCATGGCGGCGAGATTCGCCTGCTTGGCAAATCGGTGCGCTACCGCGTGCCCAGGCCAGCGGTGCGCGACGGCATCGTCTATGTCACCGAGGACCGCAAGGTCGACGGCTTCTTCGAGACCATGACGGCGGGCGAGAACCTGCAGATAGGCGAACTGACCGAGGGCGCCAACCCGGTCTCGATCGTGTCGCTGTCGCGGGCCAGGCAGCTTGCCCGTGAGTGGGGCGACCGCCTGAGGCTGAAGCAGATCAGCGACCGCGCCCGGATGATCGAACTCTCCGGCGGCAATCAGCAAAAGGTCGTGATCGCCAAGTCGCTGATCCAGAAGCCGAAGCTGGTGATCTTCGACGAACCGACGCGCGGCGTCGATGTCGGCGCCATCGTCGAGATCCATCAGTTGATCAGCGATCTTGCCGACCAGGGCATGGCCGTCGTCGTGATTTCCTCCTATCTGCCTGAGATCCTTGCAGTTTCCGATCGCATCCTGGTGGTCAAGCGTGGCCGCGTGGTGGAAGAGATGATGCTGTCGGAGGCGACCGAGGAGCGCGTCATGTTCGCCGCGGTGCACTGAGCGCCGCTTGGCGCGGGAAACGTCTTGCCGGCTAAACCAGGACCAATGGTTGGACCGGCCCTATTGCCTTGCAATCACTTGCGCGTCTGAATAGGTCAGGAGGTCACCTGCTACCTGAACGGACATGTCCAGCATCAACCTCAAACTTCTGCAGACGTTCCTGCTTGCCGCCGAAAACGGCAGCTTCCGGCGTGCTGCCGAAGAAAGCAACCGCTCGCCATCGGCCGTCTCCATGCAGATCCGCGACCTCGAGGAGCAGATCGGCATCTCGCTGTTCATCCGCACCGCGCAACGCGCCAGCCTGACGCCGGAAGGCCAGGTCCTGTTCGAGGAGATCGCCAATGCGATGTCGCAGGTGCAGGCCAGCCTCGACCGGCTGACCGAGATCGCCGCGCGGCGCAAGGGCAAGGTGCAGATCGCCTGTGCCCCCACCCTTGCGGCAAGCCGCCTGGGCGACATACTGGCGACCTTCAAGCTGCGCTATCCCCGCTCGATCGTCGAGGTCATCGAACTGCCCCCGCAGGCCGCCCTCAGCCTGCTGCAGCAGCAGGAGGTCGAGTTCTATATTGGCCCGGAACTGCCCAACCTGACGGACTTCCAGTTCGAGTCCATCCTCGACGATCCGCTGATGGCCTGCATCCCCACCGAAATCTACGGCGGCGAAAAGAAGCTGCTTTTGTCCGACCTGCAGCGCTTCCCGCTCATCCTGCTCAACCGCAAGACGGCGGTGCGCGGGCTGGTCGACCGGCTGACGGCGGCCGAAGGCATCGAGCTCAAGCCGCAATACGAGGTCGAAAGCGCGCAGACGGCGGTGGCGCTGGTGTCGTCGGGGCTGGGTGTCTGCGTCGTCCCCGGCATCGCCATCTCACGCAACGACGAGCGCATGCGCGTGGTGCCCATCGACCACCGCGACGCCCACCGTTCGGTCGGCATCATCACCGCGCGCGGCTACGTGCACCACTCCTTCTCCGAACAGCTGATGAACCTGATCCGCACCAATTTGCGCGAACTGGCGGGCTAGGCACGGCAACGCGCGCGCCAAGTCGACGTTCCCTCGCCTTCCCATCACCAACCCGCAAAAGGATCCCGACATGTCCCAGCATCCCGGCTTTCTCGGTTTTCCCGCCCATTTGCCCGGCGGTGCAAAGCCGCGCGTGGTTCTGTTCGGCGCGCCGCACGGCAGCACCTATCCCGGCGCCGATCCTTCAGGCTTTGCCGCCGCGCCGGCCGCCATCCGCGCCGCGAGCCAGGGCGATGTGCAATTCCTTGACAGCTGGGACTTCGACCTGGACGGCCCTCTCTTCGCGGACGGCGTATCCTCGTGCGTCGATGCCGGCGACCTCGCGACATCGGCTTCCGACAATGCCGGAAATCGCAGGCTTGTCGAAGAGAAGACCCGCGCCGTCCTCGACGCCGGCGCCACGCCGGTGATGATGGGTGGCGACGATTCCGTGCCCATCCCCTTCTTCGCCGGTTTCGCCGGCCACGGCCCGATCTGGATTTTGCAGATCGATGCCCATATCGACTGGCGCGACGAGCGCTTCGGCGAGCCGCTCGGCTTTTCCAGCACCATGCGCCGGGCAAGCGAGATGGCCCATGTCGCGGGCATCGTGCAGGTGGGCATGCGCGGCGTCGGCAGCGCCCGACCACAAGAGGTCGAGACCGCCAGACGCTGGGGCGCCCATCTCGTCACCGCGCGGGAGATCCACGCCGAAGGCGTCCAGGCCACCCTCAAGCACATACCCGAGGGCGCGCGCGTGGTGGTGACCCTCGATTGCGACGGGCTCGACCCCGGCATCATGCCAGGTGTGGCCGGTCGCGCGGCCGGCGGGCTGAACTATCAGCAGGCCATCGGGCTGATCGAAGGCGCGAGCAAGCGCGGCCGTCTCGTCGGCTTCGACCTCATCGAATTCCATACGACAGATGACGTTGCCGGCATCACGGCGCTCACGGCCGCACGCCTCATCGTCAACGCCATCGGGCGTATCGTCAGGCAGGATTGAGCCGTCGCCGGCTCAATCGGTCTGAATCCAGACCGCCTTGGTCTCCAGATACTCGTGCAGATGCTCGACGCCGCCCTCGCGGCCATAGCCGGACATCTTCATGCCGCCGAACGGCACCGCCGGATCGATGGCATGGTACATGTTGACCCACACCGAGCCGGCCTTGACGCGCCGCGCCAGCTTGTGCGCGGTTCCCAGATTGGTGGTGAAGATGCCGGCCGCCAGCCCGTAGGGCGTGGCATTGGCGCGCGCGACCGCTTCGTCCAGCGTGTCGAAGGGCATGGCCGAGATGACCGGCCCGAAAATCTCTTCGCGCGCGATCGTCATCTTGTCCGACACCGCGCCAAAGACGGTCGGCGCGATGAAGTTGCCGCCATCGTAGAGAGCACCCTTCAGCCGCGTGCCGCCGGCCACCAGTTCGGCGCCCTCGTCGCTGCCGGCCTTGATGTAGCCTTCGACCTTGCCGGCCTGCCTGGCATTGATGAGCGGCCCGATTTCCGTCTGCTCCTCGATGCCGTGGCCGATGCGCAGCTTGCCGGCGAATTCGCCGACCCGGCGCACGAACTCGTCATGGATCTCGCGCGCCACGAACAGCCGCGAGCCGGCGATGCAGATCTGGCCGGAATGCACGAACACCGCCATGGCCGCGACAGGCACGGCCTTGTCGATATCAGCGTCGCGGCAGACAATGATCGGCGACTTGCCGCCGAGTTCCAGCGAGACGCGCTTGAGATTGTTCACCCCGGCCCGCGCGATCGCCTGGCCGGTCAGCGTCGAGCCGGTGAACACGATCTTGTTGACGTCTGGGTGCTCGGCCAGCCGCGCGCCGGCTTCCGCCCCGGTGCCGGTGACGATGTTGACGACGCCGTCCGGCACGCCGGCCTCCTGCATCAGCCGCGCGATCAGCAGCGGTGTCAGCGATGCGTCCTCCGACGGCTTCAGCACGATGGTGCAGCCGGTGGCGAGCGCCGGCGCGATCTTCCAGATCGACGCGGCGGTCGGCGCATTCCAGGGAATGATGGCGCCGACGACGCCGACCGGCTCGCGCCTCGTGAAGGTGACGATCTCTCCCGGGATGGAGTTGTCGATCGCCTCGCCATGCAGCGCGGTCGCCATGCCGCCATAGAAGCGCAGCATGCCGATGACGCGGCGCCGGTTGGCCAGCGTGCGCGTGATCGGCAGCCCCATGTCGAGCGTGTCGGAAACGCTGAGCTCTTCCCAGTGCTTTTCAAACAGATCGGCGATCCTGAGCAGCACGCATTGCCGCTCGTAGGGCGAAAACTTCGACCAGGGACCTTCGAAGGCGGCACGCGCCGCTGCCACCGCCGCGTCGATGTCGGCGGCGCCGCCGCGCGGCACCGTGGCCAGCACCTCGCCGGTCGCCGGGTTGAGCGCCTGCATCTCCTGGCCGGATTGCGCCGCGACCCACTTGCCGCCGATGAACATCGGCCGGAATTCGCCATGGTAGAGCGTCGTCGCCTTCGCCCTCGGGTCGAAGTTCAGCGTCATCTCTTCCTCCTTGAGAATTCCGCCGCGACTATTACTCCCGCAGTCCGCGACCTCAAACAAGGAAAGCTAAAAGGGCGTTCAGATAATCGGACTGTGCAACGCGCGCGACTTCCCCGATTGTGCCGGCAACGGAGGAACAGCCATGAGACTTGCAGGCAAGGTCGCCATCGTCACCGGCGGCGGTTCGGGATTTGGCGAAGGCATCGTCAGGAAATTCGTCGCGGAAGGCGCGCTGGTCGTCCTGATGGACCGTGACGCGGCCGCCGCCTCGCGCGTCGCGAACGAAACCGGGAAAAACGTGCGGCCGATCACCGGCGACGTCTCGACGCTGGAAAGCTTCACGGCGGCGGCCGATCTCGCCCGCTCGGCGTTTGGCGGTCTCGACATATTGGTCAACAATGCCGGCGTCGCGCAGCCGCCACTGCCGCTCGAGACCATGGAAGAGCAGCTGTTCGACCGCATCGCCGACGTCAACATGCGCTCGATCTACAATGGCTCGCGCGCGGTCGTCCCGCATTTCAAGGCGATCAAGTCGGGCGCCATCCTCAACGTCGCTTCGACCGGCGGCGTCTCGCCGCGCCCCAACCTCACCTGGTACAATGCCTCCAAGGGCTGGGCGATTGCCGCCACCCGGGCCATGGCCGTGGAGCTGGCCCCCTTCGGCATCCGCGTCAACGCCATAAACCCGGTTGCCGGCGATACGCCGCTGCTCTCGACCTTCATCGGCTCGGGCGAGGAGAACCGCGCCCGGGTCGTCGCGACCATTCCGATCGGCCGCCTGTCGACGCCGCAGGACATGGGCAATGCGGCCGCCTTCCTCTGTTCCGACGAAGCCAGCATGATCACCGGCGTCGACCTCAACGTCGATGGCGGCAAGTGCATCTGAACCGGCGTCCCCTGAGGGTTTGGCGATGAAGGATACCTACCGGATCGCGGTCGTGCATGGCGACGGCATCGGCCCCGAAGTCTGCTCCGCCACGGTCGAGGTGGTGAAGGCGGCACTCGCGACCTCCAATCCGCTGCGCTTCGACGAATACCCCGCCGGCGCGGAGCATTTCCTCAAGACCGGCCAAAGCTTTCCAGAGCCGACTTTCAAGGCCTGCCGGGAGGCCGATGCCATCCTGCACGGCGCCGGCGGCCTGCCGGGCGTCGTCCATCCGGACGGCACCGAAGCCGGCCTGGACTTCACGCTGAAACTGCGCTTCGAGCTCGACCTCTACGCCAACATCCGCCCGATCCGCCTGTTCGAGGGCGTGCAGAGCCCGCTGGCCGGCATGAAGGCCGGCGACATCGATTACATCATCCTGCGCGAGAACAGCGAAGGCCTTTATGCGGCACGCGGCTCGGGCGCGCTGCTGCGCGGGGAAGTCGCGGTCGACACGCTGGTGCAGACCCGCGCCGGCATCGAGCGCATCGTGCGCAAGGCTTTCGAACTGGCCCGCCTGTCCAGGGGCGCGCCGCGCGACGGCGTGCGCCGCGTCACCTGCTGCGACAAGGCCAACGTCCTGCGCAGCTACGCCTTCTTCCGCTCGGTCTTCGACGAGGTGGCGAAGGACTATCCCGACATTGTCACCGAATATGCGCTGGTCGATGCCATGGCCATGCACCTCGTGCTGAAGCCGGGCCACTTCAACGTCATCGTCTCGGAGAACATGTTCGGCGACATCCTGTCCGACCTCGCGGCCGCCACCGTCGGCGGCATGGGCATGGCGCCGTCGGCCGAGATCGGCGAGGCAAATGGCTTCTTCCAGGCCGCGCACGGCTCGGCGCCCGACATTGCGGGCAAGGGCATCGCCAATCCCTACGGCACGATCCTGTCGGCGGCTTCCATGCTTGACTGGCTCGGCCACAGGCATGGCGACGAAAGGCTGAACGACGCGGCCGAGCGCATCCGGAGCATCACCGAATCCTGCCTCGCCGGCGGCCTGCTCAGCGCCGACCTGAAAGGAAAATCGTCGACGCGCGAGATCACGCAGGCCGTCTGCGAACGGCTGGCTGGCCGGGCGTGATGCGGCCGGCCGGCTTCTGAACATGGGTTCGCTCGATCGCCTGGTTTCGGTCGAGGATTTCCGCCAGCTCGCGCGCCGGCGCCTGCCGAAATCGATCTTCGAATTCGTCGACGGCGGCGCCGGGCAGGAACTGACGCTTGCGGCCAACCGCGCCGACTTCGAGCGCATCCGGCTGATACCGCGCGTGCTGACCGATGTGTCGCGACCGGACCTCTCCACTTCGCTCTTCTCGCAGAGCCTGCCGACACCGCTGGTGATCAGCCCCATGGGCTCCTGCTCCCTGGTCTGGCCGCAAGCCGACATCGCGATCGCCAGGGCGGCGGCGGCGCGCGGCATCCCCTACACGCTCTCCACCATGGCCACGACCGGCATCGAGCGCATGGCCAGGGCCGTGGACGGGCCGCTCTGGTTTCAGCTCTATGTCTTGAGGGATCTCGACTTCGTCAGGCAATTGACCCAGCGGGCGCGGGAAAACGGCTATTCGACGCTGGTGGTGACCGTCGACCTGCAGGCGGGTGGAAAGCGCGAGAAGGACCTGCGCAACGGCATCTCGATCCCGCTGCGCCCCTCGCCTCGCCACGTGCTCGAAGGCATGCTGCGCCCGGGCTGGTCGCTGCGCCTGCTGCGTGGCGGCCTGCCGCAATTCGAGAACGTGCGCGGCTATCTCGGCGACACCAGCGCCGGACTGACGATCGCGGCGCGCGTCGGCGCCAATCTTCATGCCGGCTTCGGCTGGGACGATTTCCGCCGCATCCGCGACTGGTGGCAAGGGCCGCTGGTGGTCAAGGGCGTTCTGCATGCCGGCGACGCAGCCGCTCTCATGGCGGCTGGGGCCGACGGCATCTGGGTGTCCAACCATGGCGGCCGCCAGCTGGACAGCGCGATTTCGAGCATCGATGCCCTGCCCGCGATCCGCCATGCGCTGGGGGCGCAAGTGCCGATCCTCATCGATTCCGGCATCCGCACCGGCATGGACGTCATCAAGGCCGGAGCGCTTGGCGCCGGCGCGGCCGCGATCGGCCGGGCCGCCCTGTTCGGCGCCGCGGCTGGAGAGGCTGGTGTCGCCAGGGTGCTCGATATCCTGCTGGAAGATATCGCCAACGGCCTGAAGCTCGCCGGCGCGCCGGTGTTCAGACAGATCGGTCCCGACCTGATCGCGTGAGAAGGCCAGACCGGCCGCAATACCGCTGAATGTGCTTCCCTTTCTCAACCGGTCCCTGCCGGCACTTGGGCCATTGCGTTCCGCGGTTTCCGCGAATATGCTTGTTGAACGATCGTACAACAAGCATATTCGCAGAGCCCACATGACCTGCAATCCCCGCTATGAAATCCTGTTCGAGCCGATGCGGATCGGACCCGTCACCGCGCCCAACCGCTTCTACCAGGTGCCGCACGCCAGCGGCATGACCAACGCCCTTCCCCGGGTTCGTGCCGCCTTTCGCGAGGCCAAGGCCGAGGGCGGCTGGGGCGTGATCTGCACCGGCGCCTGTTCGATCGACCCGAGCTCCGACGACGCGCCCCTGCCCTTCGCCACGCTTTGGGACGACAACGACATCCGCGCCCATGCGCTGATGACGGAAGCGGTCCACCGTCATGGCTCGCTTGCCGGCGTGGAGCTATGGCATGGCGGCGCATCGGTCATGAACCGGGCGAGCCGCCTGCCGCCGCTGTCGCCGTCGGGCATTCCCTGGATGGCCACGCATGTCGGCTTCATGGGCAATCTCAGGCCGAAAACGATGGACAAGGCCGACATAAAAGAGGTGCTGCGGTGCCAGGCCGAAGCGGCGCGCAAGGCACGTACGGCCGGCTTCGACGTGGTCTATGTCTATGCCGGAATGGGCTATCTCGGCTACGAATTCCTGCTGCCCGAATACAATCATCGCGTCGACGAATATGGTGGCTCGATCGAGAACCGGGTGCGCTTCGTGCGCGAGATGATCGAGGTCACCAAGGAGGCCGTCGGCAAGGATTGCGGCGTGGCGCTGCGCGTCAGCCTCGAGGAACTGCGCGGCCGGCCGGGCCGCAACCAGCCTTCCGAAGCGCACGAGCTGATCGAACTGCTGGCCGACCTGCCTGATCTCTTCGACGTCAAGATGGACTCCAGCCCGACCGACTGTTCGGCATCGCGCTTCACCGGTGAAGGCAGCCATGAACCGGTGATCGATTTCGTCAAATCGCTGACGAAGAAGCCGGTGGTCGGTGTCGGCCGCTTCACCTCGCCCGACACGATGGTGTCGCAGATCAAACGCGGCGTGCTCGACTTCATCGGCGGCGCGCGACCGTCCATCGCCGATCCCTTCCTGCCGGCCAAGATCCGCGAAGGCCGCGAGGCCGAGATCCGCGAATGCATCGGCTGCAACATCTGCATTTCGAGCTGGCATGACGGCGTGCCGGTACGCTGCACCCAGAACCCGACCGCCGGCGAGGAATGGCGGCGCGGCTGGCATCCCGAACGCGCCGGCCGTACCGACACACCGGAACGCATCCTCATCGTGGGCGGCGGCCCGGCAGGCCTCGAATGCGCTCTGACGCTCGGCCGGCGCGGCCATGAGGTGACACTGGCCGACGCCAACCGCAATTTCGGCGGACGGCTGACCTTCGAAAAGACCTTGCCCGGCCTGTCGGCCTGGAACCGTGTCGTCGACTATCGCCTCGGCCGCCTCGGAGAGATGGGCAATGTCTCGCTCTATCCCGAGAGTGCGCTTGGAGTGGACGAGATCATCGATCTGGCGCCGGAGCGCGTGGTGCTGGCGACCGGCGCGCGCTGGACGGACATGCTCTATTCCTCGATGGAGATCCCGGTCGGCCGGCTCGATCGTGCCGGCGTGTTCACGCCCGACGACATCGCCGCCGGACGGTTGCCGCAAGGGCCGACGCTCGTCTTCGATTTCGACAATTACTACATGGGCGGCGTGCTGACCGAACATCTGGCAGCACTTGGCATCCCCGTCAGTTACGTCACGCCGGCCGGCCAGGCGTCCGCATGGACGATCATGACCAATGAGTTGCCGCTGGTGCATCGTGCGCTGGCGCGCCGCAACGTGCCGGTGACGACGCTGCATCTGCTGAAATCCTTCGACGGCGAGACGGCGACGCTGGCGCATCTGTTCACCGGCGAGGAAAGCAGCATTGCCTGCCGCTCGGTGCTGATCGTCGGGCTGAGGCTGCCGCGCAATGAACTGTTCGAGGCGCTCACGGAGCGCGCGGGCGAACTTGAGGCCGCAGGTATCAAAACCGTCGATCGCATCGGTGATACGCTGGCGCCGGGCGCCATCGCCCATGCCGTGCACAGCGGCCATAAGCTCGCGCAGGAGATCGGCGCGAAAAGCCGCGGGCAGCCCTATCGCCGCGACACGCCGATCGTCGATGCCGTGACGGATTTCGATATGCGCACGGCAGCCGAATAGGAGCAATTCCAGGAAAAGCGTGAAGCGGTTTTCCGTTCGGAATTGCATCAAGCAGGGAGAGACGCATGGAACGCATCGCCGCACGTCGCAGACCCGGCCGCCCGCAGCGCGAGATCGGCGGCATCGAACAGCGGCCATGGAAGCAGCTGACGCGGCCCTATCAGCCGATCGAGATCCTGTCGGCCGATCAGGTGCAGACGATCCACGAAATGGGCCTGACCATCCTGGAAGAGATCGGCATGCGCGTGCTGCAGCCAAGGGCGCGCGCGCTCTATCGCGCGGCCGGTTGCGATGTCGACGAAGGCGAGATGCGGGTGCGCTTCGACCGCACCATGGTGATGGAGCGCGTCGCCATGGCGCCGTCATCCTTCGAACTGCGTGCGCGCAATCCGGAAAAGAACGTCAAGGTCGGCGGCAAGCACTGTATCCTGTCGTCGGTCGGCGGGCCGGCCTATGTCATGGACAATGATCGCGGCCGCCGCCCCGGCACCTATGCCGAGATGTGCGACTACCTCAAGCTCGTCCAGTCGTTCAACGTGCTGCATCAGGAAGGCGGCGGGCCGTTCGAGCCGCTCGACCTGCACCAGAACACCAGGCATCTCGACCTCTACTATGCCGAGATCACGCTGCTCGACAAGAACTGGCAGCCACAGGCGCTGGGCCGCGGGCGCGCCATCGACGCCCTGGAAATGGTGGCGATCTCGCTCGGCACGACGCGTGAAAGACTGGCGCAGGAAATGCCCGTCTTCACCGGCATCATCAACACCAATTCGCCGCTGCAGCTCGACGAGCCGATGGCCGAAGGCCTGATCGAGTTGGCCGAGCACGGCCAGGTCAATGTCATCACGCCGTTCACGCTGGCCGGCGCCATGAGCCCGGTGACATTGGCCGGCGCGCTGTCGCAGCAGCATGCCGAGGCGCTGGCCGGCATCGTGCTGACGCAGATCGTGCGCCCGGGCGTCCCGGTGATGTATGGCGGCTTTACCTCGAACGTCGACATGAAGACCGGCGCGCCCGCCTTCGGCACGCCTGAATACACGCAGGCCGCGCAGATCACCGGGCAGCTCTGCCGGCTGATCGGCGTGCCGTTCCGCTCCAGCAATGTCACCGCCGCCAATGCGGTCGACGCGCAGGCCGCCTATGAGAGCGCCATGTCGCTGTGGGGTTGCCTGATGGGTGGCGCCAATCTGGTGCTGCACGCGGCCGGCTGGCTGGGCGGCGGCCTCACCGCCTCCTTCGAGAAGCTTGTCATCGACGCCGAGATGCTGCAGATGATGTCGGCCTATTTCGACCCGCCCGTGGTCGATATCGACACGCTGGCGCTTGATGCCGTGCGCGAGGTCGGGCCGGCCGGGCATTTCTTCGGCGCCGCCCACACCATGCAGCGCTACGAGCGCGCCTTCTATTCGCCGCTGGTGTCCAACTGGGACAATTACGACACCTGGCTCGAACGCGGCCAGGTCACGGCGCGCGAAAGGGCCAATGTCGTGTGGAAGCGCATGGTCGCCGAATACGAGCAGCCGCCGATCGACCCCGGCATCGACGAGGCGCTTCGCGACTACATGGAGCGGCGGAAACGCGAGGGTGGTTCGCCGCTGAATTGAGGGGGAAGGTAGCGCGAGGCACCCCTCTCTGTCCTGCCGGACATCTCCCCCGCAAGGGGGGAGATCAGCAGATCCATTGGAGGCGCTTCTCCTTCAACGTCGACAATTGGCGAAGGCGACATCTGATCTCCCCCCTTGCGGGGGAGATGGCCGGCAGGCCAGAGAGGGGTGCCTCGCGCCGACGTCCAATCGTTACCCCTCCCGCAAAGCCCCCACCTGTGCCTCCAGCATCTCGAACCCGGCAGCTTCCGCCGCCTGCGGCGTCACCACGCTCTCATCGAGGCACCACTCCAGCCACAGCCCGTCGACCAAAGCGATGAAATTGCGCGCCAGCGCCGGCGCATCGACTTGCCGGCCGCGCGGCAAGGCGACCGCCGCAATGTCCTCGGCGAGCTCGGCCCGGTAGGCATCGTAGAGTTCGCGGTGCGCCGCCTTGAGACGCGGATTGACGGCGATCTCGCCCCACAGCGACAGCCAGATCAAAAGGTTCTCACGGCTGAAATATTCAGGCGAAAAATTGGAATGCACCAAGGCGGCAAGGGCCGCCTGCGGCGACCAATCGGAAGTTTCCGCACGCCGACGCTTGGCTTCGGCGATCTGGTTGTTGACCGAGGCATAGAGCGAGGATTTGTAGACCTCGACCAGCAATCCATCGAGGCTTTCGAAATGATGGTTGATGAGGCCGCGCGACACGCCGGCCTGCTTGCAGATGCGATCGATGGTGAAGGCGCCGATGCCGCCGACCGACAGGCAGCGCGTCGCCGCCTCGATCAGCATGGAGCGGCGCACATCGGCTTGCTCTCGGCTGAAGCGCGGCGGAGCTTTCTTGGCGCCGCGCTTCTTTCTTGCATCTTCCGGTTGGGCTTCCGTCATGGACTCCAGCTAATCGATTATGCCCTTCCTGTCCACGAAAGCGCGTTCAGGCCTTCTTCTTGAACAGCACCGGATTGGGGTGGCCGTCCGGATAGATCACCGGCTCGAAAGCGGTCTTGTGGATTGCCACCAGCGGCTGGTGGCAGATGAAGACAAAGCCGCCGGACTGCTCCATCAGGTCCTCCATGCGGTTGGACAGGGTGACACGCTTGGCTTCATCGCTTTCGGCAACCAGTTGCTGGTAGCTCGTCTCGAATTCCGGACTGTCGAAGCCCGACCAGTTGTAGGCGCCGATCTGGTCTGGACGGAACCAGACGAGGTTTTCGGAAGGGTCGATGCCGCCGGCGAAATCCATCAGCGCCAGGTCGATGTTCTTGTAGCCATCGCCTTGCGTCTTGTCGCCGACGCCCCAGAAGGCGGCCTCGTCATAGGGCTGGATCTCGACCTTGATGCCGGCCTGTTCGAGGCTCGCCTGGATGATCTGCGCGGTCGCGGTGCGGATGGAATCGTTCATCACCGTAAGCGTCAGCGACAGGTCGCCAACGCCTGCCTCTTTGAGCAGTGCGGCTGACTTCTCATAATCGGGCGCCGCGATCAGGTTGCTGGCGCGCGCGAACTTTGTGCCGGGCTGGACGACGCCGGTCGAGCGCTTGGTCAGGTCGTCATAGACCCCCGTCAGGATCTGCCCGACATCGATGCCATACTGCACTGCCTGGCGCACCTTCAGGTCCTTCAGGCGCGGGCTGAGCATGTTGATGGTCAGCCAGACATAGCGGGTCGACTGCGCCTCGATCAGCGTGGTGTCCGCCGGCGGCTTCTCCTTGACCGCCTTGGTCGCCGAAATGGCGATCTTGGTGTAGTCGAAGGCGTCGGCCTCATAGGCAAGCTGGGCCGCCTGGTCGTCGGTGACGACATAGATCTCGACCTTCGGGAAATCCGGCTTCGGGCCCGGCCAGTCAGGGTTGGCGGTCAGCGTCACCTTCTGCTTCTGCTGCCAGTCACTGAAGAGATAAGGCCCGCATGTCGCCGGCGGTTGGGTGGTGAACTTGCCGCCCGCCTTTTCGGTCCCGGCGCGGCTGATGACGTGGCCGCCATAATAAGGCAGGCTGGTCACGAAGATCGGCTGGTAGGGCTCCTTCAGGTGGATGATGCCCGACCGGGCGTCCACCACTTCGACGCGGTCGAGCTTCTCGAACTGGTAGGCCCATGGCGACGACAGGGCCTTGTCGGCGATGCGCTCGAAGGAGAACTTGACGTCATCTGCCGTCACCGCGCCGAAGCCGCCGGTCCATTTCAGCCCGTCGATCAGGGTGAAGGCGATGGTTTTGGGGTCTTTCTGTTCGAGCTTTTCCGCACCCCACAGCGACCAGGGCGAGCCTTTCCTTATGTCGCCGAAATGGTTCAGCGAGACATAGATGCCGCGCATCATGACATCCTCGATGCCGCCATTCATGAAGGCGGGATCGAGGCACTGCAAGTCGCCCTCCATGCGGATGCGCAACGTGTCGCCGGTGGCCGACCATGCAAAGCCCGGCTTCATCGCCACGCTGGCGCCCAGTGCGCCGGCCGCTTTCAGGAATGCACGTCTGTTGATGGACCATTCAGTCATGTCAATTTCCCCTTTGATTTATGGAAGCGCGTGAGCTCCCCTTCTTGCCCGCCTGTCTCAAGCGGGAAATGGCAGCGCACCATCCGGCCGGCGCCCATAGGCCGGTAGGCCGGCGCCTCGGTTCTGCAACGCCCCTGCGCCACCGGGCAGCGCGTGTGGAACTCGCAGCCTTGCGGCCGCCGGAACACGCTCGGTATCTCGCCGGTGACAGCCGGATTGTGGCTGCGCCGGCGCGGATCGGGGATCGGCTCGGACTGGATGAGTGTTGCGGTGTAGGGATGCAGCGGTGCTGAAAACACGGCTTGCGTCGGGCCGGTCTCGACCAGCCGGCCGAGATACATGATGGCCAGCCGGTCGCTGACATGGCGGATCATGGCGAGGTTATGGGTGACGATCATGGCGGCGAAGCCGAGTTCGCGCTTGAGCTCGCCGATCAGGTTCAGCACGTCGCCCTGCACCGAAACATCGAGGCCGGCGGTCGGCTCGTCGGCCAGCAGCAGGCGCGGCTTCATCGCCAGCGCGCGCGCAACGCCGACGCGCCGCGCCTGGCCGCCCGACAATTCATGCGGAAAGCGGTCGACGAAGGAGGCCGGCAGGCCGACCAGCGCCAGCAGCGCCTTCGCCGCCGCGCGGCGGTCCGGCATCGGCACGCGCTGGATCACCTGCGGTTCGGTGAGCAGCGTGCCGATGCGCAGGCGCGGGCTGAGCGAGGCCACCGGATCCTGGAACATCATCGCCGAGCGCCGGCGCATGGCGCGGAAGTCGGCCGGCGTCGCGATATCGCTGCCCTCGAAGACGATGCGGCCGGCCGCTGCCTTGACCAGGCCCAGGATGGTGCGCGCCAGCGTCGTCTTGCCGGAACCGGATTCGCCGACGAGGCCCAGCGTCTCGCCCGGCATCAGCGACAGCGTCACGCCATCGATGACGTTGAAGCCGGGCAGCGGGAATGGATTGATCAGCCGGTTGAGCAGGCCGCCGCGAACGAAACTCACGGACAGGTCCTCGACGGCGAGCAGCGGGCTCATGGCGTCACCGCATGACAGCGCGCGACATGGGCGGCGGCGAGGTTCACCAGAGGCGGCGCAATGGAAGCGCATGGCGCGAATACGCGGTCGCAGCGCGGAGCGTAGACGCATCCCAACGGCGGCTGGGTCAGGCTGGGCAGCGAGCCGGGAATGGTCGGCAGCCGGTCCAGCCGCTCGTGGAAACGGGCGGGATCGCAGGCAAGCAGAGCCTGCGTGTAGGGATGGCGCGCATCGTGGAAGATCGCGTCGACCTCGCCACCCTCCACCACCTCACCGGCATACATGACATAGACGCGGTCGCAGAGCTCGGCGATGACGCCCAGATGGTGCGAGACGACGATGATGATGCCGTTGTAGTCACGTCTGAGTTCGCGCAGCAGGTGGATGATCTGCGCTTCCATGGTGACGTCGAGCGCCGTCGTCGGCTCGTCGGCGATGAGCAGTCCGGGATCGGTCAGCAGGGCGGCAGCGATGGCGACGCGCTGGCGCATGCCGCCGGAGAGTTCGTGCGGATAGCTGTGCATGCGCCGCTCGGCGTCCGCAATGCCGACGCGGCCGAGCATGGCGGCGATGCGCGCGCGCTTCTCACCCCGGCCGAGATCCTTGCGATGATGCTGGAAGTCGAGGAGCTGGTCGCCGATCGTCAGAACCGGGTTGAAGGCCGTCATCGGGTCCTGGCTGACCAGCGCGATCTCGTCGCCGCGCAACAGCCGCTGGCGATGCGCGTCGAGCTTCGCCAGGTCGACGCCCTTGTAGCGGATCGACCCTTCGACGCGGGCATTCGCCGGCAACAGGTTGGCCAGCGCCGTGACCAGCGTGGACTTGCCGCAACCGCTTTCGCCGACAATGCCGATCACCTCGCCCGGATGCGCCTCGATGTCGACATGGCGCAGCGCGTGCACGGCGCCATGCGGCGTCTCGTAGCGTACGCTGAGGCCGGTTGCCGACAGCGAGCCGCTCATGACGGCCTCCGCGCCTGCAGGCGTGGATCGAGATAGTCGCGCAGCCCCTCCCCGAGGAAGGTGAAGCCGAGCGTGGCGAGCACGAGTGGCAGCCCGCCGAAGATCACCATGAACGGCGCGGAGCGGATCGAGGTGTATCCGTCATAGAGGATCGAGCCCCAGGAAGGCGTCGGCGGCCGCACGCCAAGCCCGAGGAAACTCAGGCCCGCCTCGACCATGATGACGACCGGAATGTCCATAGACAGCAGGATGATCAGCGGGCCGACGACGTTGGGCAGCAGGTGGATGAAGATGATGCGCGCCGCGCTTGCGTCGATCAGCCGTTCGGCGAGGATATAGTCGCTGTTCTTCAGCGCCAGCGTCTGCGCCCGGATCAGCCTGGCATAGCTCGGGAACGAGGTCGCCGCGATGACGATGATCAGCGTGCCCGTGCCGGCGCCGAGCACGGTGATGATGGCGAGCGCGAACATGATCATCGGCAGCGAGTTCAGGCTGTCGAAAGTCAGCACGAGGATGGCATCCAGCCAACGCGGGCCGTAGCCGGCGATCAGGCCGAGCACAAGGCCGATGGCGCCGGCGATGGCCACCGACACCATGGCGATCGTCAGCGCCGTGCGCGCGCCGTAGATGACGCGCGACAGCAGATCCCGGCCAAGGTGATCGGTGCCGAACCAGTGTTCGGCCGATGGCGGCTGCAGCTTGTGCAGCACGTCGATCTTGACCGGCGAATAGGGCGCCAGCCAGGGCGCGAAGATCGCGGTGAGGAGGAAGCCGGCGACCAGGATCACCGCCACGAAGGTGAAGGGATCGGCAAGCAGCGCGCGCAGCAGGACGAACCGTTGTCGATCGGGCGTGGATGCAGAGGCCTCAGCCACGGAAGACATCGCGTACCCTCGGATCGAGCCGCGCGATCAGAAGATCGGCGGCAATGGTGATGGAAACGTAGATGGCGGTCATGATCAGCACCGTACCCATCACGACCGGATAGTTGCGGGTGTTGACCGCGTCGGTGATCAGCTTGCCGATGCCGGGCCTGGCGAACACGGCCTCGACGAAGACGGCGCTGGACAGGATCGAGCCGAGGCCGACGGCGACCAGCGAGATGGTCGGGATGATGGCGATGCGCAGCGCGTATTTGGAGACGATCTTCCACTCCGGCAATCCGAACGAGCGCGCGGTGCGGATATGCGGCTCGCCCATCACCTCCATCATCGACGCGCGCACCATGCGCGCGATGTAGCCGATCCAGCCGAGCGCAATTGCCGCGGCCGGCATCACCAGCGCCTTGGCCTGGCTGGCGAAATCGCCTGCCTCGCCGGCGCCGATCGCCGGCAGCCAGCGCAGCGTCACGGCAAAGACCAGCAGCGAATAGATGGCGACGACAAAGGACGGCACGGCGATGACGCCCACCGAGAGCACGCCGATGACGGCATCGGCCGCCGTTCCGCGCCGCATCACCGAGAGGCAGCCAAGCGGCACGCCGATGAGAAGTGCTATCGCCAGCGCGGTCAGGCCAAGCACCATCGTGTTCGGCAAGGCCTCCAGCACCAGCGTCGAGACAGGCCGGTTCGACCAGACGTCGTAGCCGAGATTGCCGGTCAGCGCGTTGCGGAAGAATTCGATGATCTGCCACCAGACCGGCTGGTCGAGCCCCATGCGCTCGATCAGCAGCCGCTTCAGCTCCGGCGTGGCGCGCGGACCGAGCGCCACGGTGGCCGGATCGCCCGGCACGAGAAAGACGGCCGCATACATCGCGATCATGACGAGGATGAGGATCAGGAGGCCGAGACCGATGCGCTTGACTGCGTATGTGAGCATGGTCTCCTCCCCTCTCTCAGGCGAAATCGCGTCTGATGCGCCGGGTTGCGGAGGCGCTGTGAACGAGTGTGCCCCGTTCTCGCGCCTCGAGCCGCCAACTCAGGTTGAAATGGGTTTCATCCGCCGTCAGTTCGGTCACGGCGATCGCCTCGGTGTCGGCCTCGCCGCTGGCGATCGCCCAGCGATATTCGGTGACGAGTTTCGCCGACAGCGGATCGCAGGCACGGATGCTCATCGTGTCGCTGTTGGCCGAGGCGACGGTGATGGCGCGGTCGTCATAGCGCCGGCGTCCATGGTCGGAGGTCAGCGCGATGGTCTGCACGCCCGAGCCGATATCGTCGGTGACGATGCGGCGATCGAAGCCCTCGTCCAGGGTCGTGGTCGGAACCGGCGGCGCGGTTTCGGCCGGCTCGAAGCGGACGTCGCGATCACGCGGCGACCGCGGCCGCACCGGGAGCATCACCGTGCTGTCGCCGCACGATACCGACAGCGTCGATAATCTGGGTTGCGGCCACAGGATCGGCCAGTGCTGGTTGGCCAGCGCCAGCCGGATGCGGTGGCCCCTGGGCACGGTGCGGGCGAAGTCGTTGAGCTTCAGCTTGACGCGAAACGGCGTTCCAACCGGACAAGGCGTCGGATGCTCATGGTCGTCGCGATGGCTGAGGTTGAGCACGCCATAGGTCATCAGCGCCGAGGTGCCGTCGGGGTAGACGTCGCAAAGACGCGCGGCGAGATTGACATGCGGCTGGTCGACGGTGACCAGCAGGTCCAGTTCCGGCGCGCCGAGCAAGGTCAGATCGTCATCCAGTGCAGGCGTGTCGAAGCACAGCGCCAGCCCGTCCTCGCGGCGCTGGTCGATGGGCATGTCGGGACACGAACCGCCATAGCCGCCCCAGCGGCCGCAATCGCGTCCGGCGGTCGCCGGCGAGCACACGGACAGCGTGACGCCGGGCGCCGGCCGGCTGCCAAGCCCGGCGGCGTTCAGGTGCAGTGTGCGGCGCTCGATGCGCGGCGATGGCCACTGGTCCTCGGCGGCCCATCCGCCGGCATGATCAGGCAGATAGAATGGTTGCGGCCGCTCCTCGCCGGTGATCCAGACGCGGTAGAGCGGCTCTTTCATGATGCCGGTGTCTTTACCGGCGAGCCAGTGGCGCCACCAGCGCAGCGCCTCCTGCAGATAGCCGATCAGCGGCCCCGGCGCGCCACGGCAGGGATAGGCATGCGACCACGGCCCGACAATGCCGAGTTTTGGACCCGGCAGATGTTCGAGCAGGCGCGGCACGAAGTTGGAATAGCTGTCCTCCCAGCCGCAGACGGCCATCACAGCGCATTCGATCGCGAAAAAATCCTCGCAGACGGAGCCCTGCCGCCAGTAATCGTCGCGGCGCTGGTGCGCGAGCCAGATTTCCGAGAGCGAGTTTGTCGCCGCCAGCCGGTCCAGCCACATGTCGCGCCAGGCATCGCCGACGATCTGCGGGTCGGGCGCCATCGCCTTCTTCACCAGCATGAAGTTCGACCACATCTCCTGCTCGGTCAGCAGCGCGCCGCCCATGTAGTGGATGTCGTCTGCATAGCGGTCGTCGGTGGCACAGTTGGCGATAATCGCCTTCAGCGCCGGCGGCCGCCGCGCCGCGACTTGCAGCGCGTTGAAACCGCCCCAGGAAATGCCGGTCATGCCGACATTGCCGTTGCACCAGGGCTGGGCCGCCAGATGCGCGATGATCTCGCAGGCGTCCAACTGTTCGCGCGGCAGATATTCGTCGGCGAGATCGCCGCCGGAATCGCCCGAGCCCCTGATATCGACGCGGACGCAGGCAATGCCGTGCCCGGCAAGCCAGGGATGGATATCGATGTCGCGCGCCACGGTGCCGTCACGCCGCCGGTAAGGCACCATCTCGACGACGACGGGCACCTTGCCCTCGGTCTGGGGACGCCACAGCGTGGCGGCGATGCGGGTGCCGTCGGCCAGCGTGATCCACAACGGATCGACGGTTTCGACGGCGAAGGGGAACTCGGTTCGTACCACGGCAGGTACCCGCAAATGCTCTTGTTGAACGTTCGTACAACAAGAGCATTTGCGACGCAATCCCGCTTTGCTTTTTTAACGCGTGGCCAAGCGACAGGCGTGGCCGCACGGCACGTCAATCGGAATGCAGATCACCCCAACAGCTTACCGAGACGTTCGAATGCGGCCCTCCTCGGCACCTGCCGCCATCAGTCATGGCCGGACCCGCGCGACATCCTTTCGGCAAGGGCGAATAACGGGACATTGCCTTTATGATATCTCGGCTTTCACTTTTCATATGACCAGCGCGACCAAAGTCCTCTATCGTCTATCCACAGGCAGAGGCATCACCAGGCATCTGCCATCGGAGACGACAGCAATGCCGACACGCCGAAGCTTTCTGAAACAAGGGCTGTTTGTTTCCGGAGCGGCGCTTGCGGCCGGAACGCTTGCGGACGGCTCCAATGCGGCCACACGGGCACAGTCGGATGGCTGGCACATGCCCGATGAAAGGGCCGCGCACGCCGCCACGTGGATGGCCTTTGGTCCGAGCGAAGACATATGGGGCAAGAAACTGCTTGGCGTGGCGAGACGGAACCTCGCCGGCATAGCCAGGGCGATCGCCGCGCACGAACCGGTAAAGATGCTGGTGCGCGCGGACGATCATGACATCGCCGCGGAACTCTGCGGCCCCGATGTAATCCTGGTGACCCAGCCGATCGACGACCTGTGGATGCGCGATACCGGCCCGGTGTTCGTCAAGGACCAGACAGGCCAGGCCGGCGCGGTCGGCTTCAACTTCAACGGCTGGGGCAACAAGCAGGAGCATGGCGACGACGCAAAGGTCGCCGGCTTCGTTGCCGGCGAGGTCGCGGCAAAATTCATCGAGACGGATCTGGTGCTGGAGGGCGGCGGCATCGAGGTCGACGGCGAAGGCACGGCGATCATCACCGAAAGCTGCGTGCTCAACCCCAACCGAAATCCCGGGGTCGGCAAGGCGGAATGCGAGAAGGAGCTGTCGCGCCTGCTCGGTGTCCGCAAGATCATCTGGCTGCCCGGCATCGCCGGCAAGGATATCACCGACGGCCACACCGATTTCTATGCGCGATTTGCCAGCCCGGGTGTCGTCGTTGCCGGACTGGATCCGGACCCTGCATCGTATGACCACGCCGTGACCACGCGGCATCTGGAAATCCTGCGGCAATCCACCGACTCCGACGGACGCAAATTGAAGGTGGTGGTGCTGCAAGGCCCATCCAGCGTGCGCGGCAAATACGAAAACGACCAGTTTGCGGCCGGCTATATCAATTTCTACGTCTGCAACGGCGCCGTCATCGCCCCCGAGTTCGGCGACAGGCAGGCCGACGGCAACGCACGCGACGCGCTCCGCGATTTGTTTCCCGATCGAGAAGTCATTCAGTTGAATATCGACGGCATTGCCGCTGGAGGCGGCGGCATTCATTGCACCACGCAGCAGCAACCCGCTTGAGAAGGATCGGGATGGCGCTATAGGCGCACCGGCCGCTTCAGGCGCGACCGTACAGCGGTCTCCGTCCTCGCCGGCGATCTTGTCGAACTCCATGCGGTTGGACGTTGTTCGCAACGCGTTTCGACGAGCTGTTCGAACAGGAACGCACCCTGCCCCTCGCACCAGGACCGTTCAGGATAATACGGTCCGAAAGCTGCGGACGAAGCTGTCCACCACATTGTCGAGATCGGCCATCGACAAGCAAAGTGGCGGGCACATCCTGATGACGTTGCGATATGGACCGGAACGGCTGGCGACGAGGCCGTGGCGCCGGGTCTCCTCGAAGACCTGCAAGGTTGCTTCCGGCGCCGGTTCCTTCGTTACATGGTCCTTCACCAGCTCGATGGCGAGCATCAGACCCTGTCCCCGGATGTCGCCGATCAGCGGGAAATCCTTCTTGAGATGCTGCAGCCTTTCTTTCAGAGCGCCGCCGACCATGGCGGCATTCTCCTGCAACCGCTCTTCGCGCATCACCTTGAGCACCGCGCGTCCGGCGGCGCAGGCGACAGGATTGGCGCCATAGGTATGGAACAGGAATTTGTCGGCCATGGATTCGGCGACGGCGCGCTTGGCGATGACGGCGCCGAGCGGGATGCCATTGCCGACGCCCTTGGCGACAACGACGATGTCGGGAATGACGCCGTGCGATTCGAACGCCCAGAAAGCGTCGCCGGTGCGCCCGACGCCGGACTGCACCTCATCGATGATGCAGACGCCGCCTGCTGCCCGCACGCGCTCGAAGGCGCCGGCGATGTAGCCCGCGGGCATCGGCACGATGCCGCCATAACCCTGCACCGGCTCGATGACCATGCCGGCCAGCCGGCCACTGGTCGAGCTTGATATCGCGCGCTCGACCTCGTCGAGATAGGGCTGTACCCCTTCGCCGTGAATGCCACGATACTGGTTGGGCTCGGCCACGAACGTCACGCCGCCAAGCTGCGGCACCTGATGGCGGAAACCCGCTATGCCGGTTACCGACTGGGCGCCGAATGTGGCGCCGTGATAGCTCGAGGCAAGCGCCAGCATGTCGATGTTGCCGGTGTGCGAGCGCGCCATCAGAAGCGCCAGATCAATCGCCTCGGCGCCGCTGTTGGTGAAATGCACGACCCAGTCATGTCCTGACGGCATCGTTGCCGCCAGTTCCTCGGCATATTGGGCGGGAACCGGATGGTAGAACATCGTCGTGCAATGCGTCAGTTCGCTCACCTGCTCGGTCGCGGCCTTCACGACCTGCGGGTGGGCGTGGCCAACCGAGATGCAGAGGTTCATGCCGAGCAGGTCGGTATATTTGCGGTCCTTCTCGTCCCAGACATACTGGCCTCTGCCGCGCTTCAGGATCAGGGGGTCCTTGTAGGGCACGAACTTGCGCTGCGAGGCCGAATAGAAGCGGTTCCGCCGATCGACGATGGCCTCGGTCGACCAGTCGATCTCCAGATTGGAATGGATGTGCGGAGCGTTCATGCCGTGCCTCCAGTGTTGCAAATTCCGGAGATTGAAAACACGGAATGCGCGGCGCGCACACAGTCAAAGCTTCTCATCAGGATAACTGATGGAGCCGATTAGTCATGAGATGAAGGGCGGTCGACGACGTAGCAGTCGGCCGGAAGGCCAGGCAGGCGTGTGCTGATCGCGTGGGTCAGTACTTCGGCCGTTCGTGCGGCAAACGCCTCCGGCAGGTTTCCGAGCTCCCGCTCGCGGGCGACCAGCAGGATGTTGCGCGACAGGCCGGTGAACGGCAACGGATGGACGTCGATCTCCATGCCTTCCGCCAGCCCGTCGATGAGCAAGGTCGGCGTCAGGATGGCAAAGCCCATGCCTGCCGCGACCGGCGCCATCACCACGCTGGAGCGGTCGCCTTCCATGGCGCGCGGGATCTCGATGCGCAGGCGGCTCAGATGCTGGTCGACGCGCAGGCCGACCGGCGTCTCGCGCGAGAAGCGCACGAAGGCGAGCTTCTTCGAGAGCTTGACGATGTCGCCGACATCGCCGGCAAAACCCTTCGGCGTCACCAGCAGGAATTTCTCGGTCATCACCGGATAGCGCGTCAGCCCTTCGATCTCGAACAGCTCGCCGGAAGTGACGGCGAGGTCGGCGCGGCGGGCGCGCAGCAAGGCGACATGGTCGGTCGCCAGCCCCGCGAACAGGCTGAGCTCGGGAATGCCGAAGCCCTTGCGGGCAAGCACCGAAAGTGCCGGCGCCAGCGTGGTCGCGATCGAGGCCAGAAGCGCGATGCGCAACAAAGGCAGCGGAGCGGCGTTGACGCGGCGCGCGTCGGTGCGCAGGCCCTCGACCTCGGCCAGTATGGCGACGGCGCGGCGATGCAGCGCGATGCCGGCCTTGGTGAGTTCGATCGGCCGTAGATTGCGGTCGATCAGGCTGACGCCGAGCGCCGTTTCCAGGTTCTTCAGATGCTGTGAAGCGGCCGATTGCGTCATGCCCAGCATCTGTGCCGCCTGGGTGACGTGCCTGGTCTCCACGATGGCGACGAAAACCTCGATCGACCGGAAAAGATTGAAATCGAAACTGCCGCTCTTCACCCGCAACTCCGCCAGCAAAGCTTCATAAGTTTTCCTAATGTTGCGAAATTTGGGTTGAGCGCAAGAGGCTTAGCGGGAAAAGATCGCGCCGTTTCGATCCAGCGAAGGGTACCCGGTAAGGTGAATGACAGCGCACGCATCGTGATCATTGGCGGCGGCGTCATTGGGCTGGGCATAGCCTATCACCTTGCCGAAATGGGCGTGAGCGATGTCGTTCTTCTGGAACGTCATCAACTGACCAGCGGCACGTCCTGGCATGCCGCCGGGATTGTCGGCCCGCTGCGCGCCAGCCTCAATCTGACAAGACTGGCGCAATATGCCACCGAGCTGTTTCCGCGCCTGGAAGAGTTGACGGGCCAGGCATCCGGATACAAGCGCACCGGCGGTCTGTGGCTGGCGCGGCGCGCCGAGCGCATGGACGAGCTGAAGCGCATCGCGCACATGGGCGACGTCTGCGGCCTGACGGTCGGGATCGTCGACCGGGCCGGCGTTGCCGAGCGCGTAAGCGGCATCGTTTGCGACGGCGTCGAAGGCGCGCTGTGGGTCGAGGAGGACGGCCAGGCCAATCCGGTCGACATCTGCGCCGCCTACGCCAGGCGCGCCCGCGCGGCCGGCATCCGCATTCTGGAAGGCGCCGCCTGCTCGGGCTTCGTGACGCGCAACGGCCGCGTCGCGGGCGTTACCTTGGCTTCCGGCATCACCATCGATTGCGAGATCGTCGTCAATTGCGCCGGCGCCTGGGCGCGCGACGTCGGGGCGCTGGCCGGCGTCCCGGTGCCGTTGCAGGCCGTCGAGCACATGTACGTGGTAACCGAGCCGATCGCCGGTCTGCAGGATCCGTTTCCCATCCTGCGCGACCTCGACGAAGGCGTCTACGTCAAGGGCGATTCCGGCAAGCTGGTGCTGGGCGGGTTCGAGCCGAACGCCAAGCTCTTCGACGTTCGCGGAGCGGCCGGCGACCGGCCGTTCGTCGAGCTGCCCGAGGATTGGGAGCAGTTCGAGCCCTTCATGGCGGCCGGGCTGAAGCTTTTGCCGGCGCTGTCTGAAACCGGGATCCGGCATTTCATGAACGGGCCGGAGAGTTTTACGCCCGACACGCGGCCGCTGATGGGCGAGTCACCCTATCTGCGCGGCTTCCATGTCGCCGCCGGCTTCAACTCGACAGGCATGATGTCGTCGGCCGGCGCCGGCAAGGCCATGGCCGAATGGATCGTCGACGGCGAACCCGGCCTCGATCTCTGGGCGCTCGACATCGCCCGCTTCGACCGTTCCGCGGCGGCGCGTTCCTTCGTCGGCGCCAGGATGGAAGAGGCAGTCGCCGATCTTTTCCGCATGCATTGGCCCTACAAGCAGGCGACTGCCGGACGCGATGTCAGGCGCTCTGCCTTCCATCGTACTTTCGCCGAGGCAGGTGCGGTCTTCGGCGCGCCGACGGGCTGGGAGCGGCCGCTGTGGTTTGGCGGCGAGGAGACGCGCGGCTACTCCGTCGGCGAGCAGAAATGGTGGAGCGCGGCCAAAGCCGAAGCCGAACGGATGGCTCGAGGTGTCGGCCTGTTCGAGCTTTCGCCCTTCACCAAGATCGATGTGCGCGGACAAGATGCGGTCACGCTGATGCAACGGCTATGCGCGGCCGATGTCGACACACTCGAAGGCCGCGCCGTCTATACGCAGATGCTCAACGCGCGCGGCGGCATCGAGGCCGACGTGACCGTGACGCGCGACGGCAAAGACGCGTTCCGTGTCATCTCGGGTGCCGCGACAAGGCAGAAGGATTTCGCCTGGATCAGCCGCCATGCCGACGATCTCGGCCTCGACGTCTCGGTCTTCGACGCCACGTCGGCCGAAGCCGTGCTCGGCGTCATGGGGCCGCGCTCGCGCGACCTGCTGCAAAGCCTGACCGACGCCGATCTTTCCGACGCGGCATTTCCGTTCTCGACCTCGCGCAGCATCGACATCGGCACCACCAATGTCCGGGCCACGCGCGTCAGCTTTGTCGGTGAACTCGGCTTCGAGCTCTACGTGCCGGTCGAACAGGCCGAGAGCCTGCTGGCCACCATCGTATCGGCGGGCAGCGTTGATGGCCTGGCCTTCTGCGGTCACTACGCGCTGGACGGTTGCCGGCTGGAAAAGGGCTATCGCCATTGGGGCCACGACATCGGGCCGAAGGACACGCCGCTGGAGACGGGCCTCTCCTTCGCGGTTTCGTGGAAGAAGGATGATTTCGTCGGCCGCGAGGCACTGCTGAAGCAGAAGGCCGAAGGCGTGCGGCGCCGGCTGATGCATTTCGCGGTCGAGGGCGCCAATCCACTCCTTCTGCATGACGAGCCGATCTACCGCGACGGCAGACTTGCCGGATTGACGACGTCAGGTGGCCTCGGCGCCCGCACGGGCCTCAGCCTTTGTCTCGGCTATGTGGCTTGCGATCCAGGCGAGGCGAAAGCGCAGTTGCTTGCTTCCGACTATGCGATCGCGGTCGCCGGTACCCGCTACCGGCTCCAGCCGCTCGACAAGCCACCTTACGACCCAACAGGAATGCGCATGCGCGCAAGCGCGGAGGAAAATTCATGAGACAGCAGGCCCGCGTGGTCGTTATCGGCGGTGGCGCCATGGGCGTGTCGCTGCTCTATCACCTCGCCAAACGTGGCTGGAGCGATGTCATGCTGGTCGAGAGACAGGAGCTGACCGCGGGCTCCACCTGGCATGCCGCCGGGCTCTGCACGCATTTCGCCCACAATGCGACGATCATGGAAATGCGAGCCCATTCGGTGCGGCTCTATCGTGAAATCCTGACCGCCGAGACGGGACTGCCGACCGGCTTTCATCCAAGCGGCGCGCTGCGCATCACACGCTCGCGGGAGCGCATGGATGAATTCCGCCATGTGCAGGGGCTGGGCCGCTTTGTCGGCCACGACTTCCACATTCTCAGCCCGAGCGAGCTCAAGGAAATCTATCCGCTCTGCCACACCGACGAGATCATCGGCGCGATCTATGAGCCCAATGACGGCCATGTCGACCCGACGCTGGCGACCAACGCCATGGCCGCCGGCGCGCGTTCGCGCGGCGCCGAAATCGTGCGCCACAATCCGGTGCTTTCGATCGAGCGAAAGGCATCGGGTGAATGGCTGGTGCGCACTGAACAGGGCGACATCGTCGCCGAGCATGTCGTGAACGCCGCCGGCACATGGTGCCGCGAGATCGGCGCGATGATGGGCGTCGACCTGCCCGTCGTGCCGATGCTGCACCAGTATGTCGTGACCGACACCGTGCCCGAGATTGCCGGGCGTATCGCAGCCGGCGCCAAGGAACTGCCGATCATCCGCGATCCGGAGGAAAGCTGGTATCTGCGCCAGGAGCGCGATGGCTATATCGTCGGCCCTTATGAGAAGTCGGCCCATCCCTGGGCGATCGACGGCGTGCCGCCCGAATTCGGCATGGAACTGCTGCCGCCCGACCTCGATCGGGTCGAGCACATTATCGCGCTGGCGATGGAGCGCGTGCCGGCACTCGCCAATGCCGGTATCAAGACGGTGGTCAACGGCCCGATCACCTTCACGCCGGACGCCAACCCGCTGGTCGGCCCGGCTTTCGGCCTCGGCAATGCCTGGCTGCTCACCGGCTCCAGCATGGGCGTTATGGAAGGCGGCGGCGCCGGCCGTTTCCTCGCCGACTGGATCGTCGACGGATCACCGCCGAGCGACGCCTTGGCCATCGATCCACGCCGCTTTGGCAACTACGCGGACCGCGACTATCGCATCGACAAGGCGGTCGAAGGTTTCGGCCTGCAATTCGGCATCCACTATCCCAACGAGGAGCGTGAAGCAGGCCGGCCTCGGCGCACGACCCCGGCGCTCGAGCTGCAGAAAAGCCAGGGCGCGGTGCTCGGCGCCGCCTATGGCTGGGAGCGGCCGAACTGGTTCGCCCTCAAGGGCGCTGACCGTGATCCGCCGCTGACCTTCCGCAGACCTGGGTGGTTCGACGCCGTGCGCGGCGAGTGCATCGGCGTTCGCGACAGCGTCGGCGCCATCGACCTTTCGGCCTTCTCCAAGTTCGAGATCGGCGGTCCCGGCGCCAGCGCCTTCATGGCCTCGCTCGGCGCCAACCGGCCGCCGGAGCGCCATGGCCGCATCGGACTCATCCACGTTCTCACGGCAAAGGGCGGCGTTGCATCGGAATTCACCGTGACGCGCTTTGGCGACGACGGGTTCTACCTGACCAGTGCTGCACTTGCCGAGAGGCATGACGAGGACCTGCTGCGCTCACGCGCAGCGGCCTTTCCGGGGGTGACGATCGATAACGTCACCGAAAAGCGCGGCGTGCTCGGCGTGATGGGGCCGCGCGCCCGCGACCTGCTGCAAAAGATCTGCGAAGCCGATCTGTCCAACGCCGCCTTCCCCTGGCTTTCGGCGCAGATCATCCGCGTCGCCGGCATCAGGGCGGCCGCGCTCAGGGTCTCTTATGCCGGTGAGCTTGGCTGGGAACTGCATGTTCAGCTCGCGCAGTTCGGCAAGCTCTACGAGGCTGTTGCCAAGGCCGGCGCACAGTTCGATCTGCGGCCGTTCGGAATCTACGCGCTGAACGCGATGCGGCTGGAAAAGGGCTATCGTGGCTGGGGCGCGGACCTGACCACCGAGCGCACGCCGCTGGAGGCCGGATTGAGCGCTCTGATCAAGGCCGACGGGCGGACGTTCGTCGGCCGCGAGGCGATGCTGGCGCGCGTCGGCGAAAGCGCATGGACCATGGTGCTGCTCGAGATCGACGACGACGGCGAGCGGCTGCCATTCTACGCCCACGCGGTGACGCAGGCCGGGCGACCGGTCGGCATCGTCACCTCCGGCGCCTATGGCTTCCGCGCCGGCAAGACCATTGCGCTCGCCTATCTGCGGCCCGGCGTTGCGGCTGAGGGCCTGACCGTATCGATCCTCGGCAAGGACCTGGCGGCGCGGGAGCTGAAGAAAGCGCCTTACGATCCCGACAATCTGCGGCTGCGCGGCCTTCACGCCGACGCGCCGGTTGCCTTCATGCCTGCCTGATCACGGAGACGAAAATGGACAAGGACGCGACGACGACCGACGCTCCGGCGCCACGCAGCGGCGGCCGTGCCGGAAGGCAGGGCCAGCGCCTCGCCCAGCAGGCGCCGCGGCGGCCCTATATCAGCCGCCGGATCGGCACGTTCAACATCCTCGACGAGGAGGGTTTGAGTCTGATCGAGGCGAACGCCGACAAGCTGCTCAAGGAAGTCGGCATGGAGTTCCATGACGATCCCGAGATCCTCGACATCTTTCGCGACGCAGGCGCCGACGTACAGGGCACGCGCGTTCGCTTCGAGCCCGGCATGTGCCGCAGGATCATCCGCGCCACCGCGCCTTCACAATTCAAGCAGCACGCCCGCAACCCGGCGAACACGGTGATGATCGGCGGCGACAACACCGTGCTCTGCCCGTCCTGGGGGCCGCCCTTCGTGCATGATCTCGATCGCGGCCGGCGCTATGCCACGATCGCGGATTTCCGCGACCTGGTGAAGATCCACCAGATGATCCCGCATCTGCACCATTCGGGCGGCGTGGTCTGCGAGCCAGTCGACCTGCCGGCCAACAAGCGCCATCTCGACATGCTCTACACCCATATCCGCCATTCGGACCGCGCCTTCATGGGTGCGTTCATCGGGTCGCGACGGGCGCAGGATGCGGTCGACATGGCCAAGATCGTCTTCGGCGAAGAGTTCGTCGCCAACAACGCCGTGCTCTACAACGTCTCCAACACCAATGCGCCGCTGGTGCTCGACGCCAACATGTCGGGTTCGCTGAAGGTCTGCGCCCGCAACAACCAGCCCGTCGCCTGCACGCCATGGACGCTCGCCGGCGCAATGAGCCCTTGCACCGTCGCCGGCACGCTGGCGCAGGTGCTGGCCGAGGCGCTCGCCTGTCTGAGCCTCGTGCAATTGATCAACCCCGGCGCGCCCTGCCTGATGGGCAGCTTCGCCAGCACGATCTCGATGCAGAGCGGGGCGCCGACCTTCGGCACGCCGGAGGCGGGCAAGATGGTGCTGGCTTGCGGGCAACTGGCACGGCGCGTGGGCGTGCCGTTCCACACGGTCGGCTCGCTGTCGGCCTCGAAACTTCCCGACGCACAGGCCGAGCAGGAAGCGACATGGGGCATATTGATGTCGATGTTTGCCGGCGCCAATGTGATCAACCATGCCACCGGCTGGCTGGAAGGCGGGCTGGTCACCGGCTTCGAGAAAACGGTCATCGACGCCGATCTCTGCGGCAAGGTCGCCAGCCTGTTCGAGGGCATCGATCTGTCGCTGAACGCTCAGGCGATGGAGGCGATCGAAGCGGTTGGCCCGGGATCGCATTTCCTTGGCAGCGCGCACACCCAGTCCAATTTCCTGTCCGCCTTCTACCGCTCGACCAGCAGCGACAACAATTCCTTCGAACAGTGGAACGAGGACGGCCGGCTCGACGCCGCGCAGCGCGCCAACCGGCAATGGAAGAGGCTGCTCGACGACTATCAGGATCCGGGTCTCGACCCGGCGATCGACGAGGCGCTCCAGGCCTTCATCGCCAAGCGCAAGGCAAGCGAGCCGGACCAGGCCTATTTCTAGATCCGACGGCATTGGAGCACGTGGCCGTGAAACGGTGATCTTATGCGCTCCATCGTTTTTCCTTATGCGGTGAAATTTGGGATGGATTGCCTGCGCGTTCCGCTAACCTGATGGATAGACTGAATGAAATCAGCGCAACTCCGTTGGGGAACATCATGAAACGCTACCTTTTCCAGACCATGTTCAGCGCCCTGTTGCTGATGCCTGCCGCCTCGGCGCTCGCCGCCGACGTGACGATGCCCGACCCGAACTATGCCACCGCGACGGCGGTCATGAACGTCATCAAGAACGCGGCCGAGCAGGAGCTGGGACTTGATATCTCGACGGTGACCACCACCGCCGTTCCGGTGATCTGGGAGGCGATGGGCCGCAACAAGGGCGAGGTCGATATCTGGCCGGATGTCTGGCTGCCGAACCAGCAGGGCCTGGTCGACAAATACGTCAAGGGCGCAGGCACGGTGAAGCTCGCGCAGAACGGCTACGAGGCCAAGCAAGGCTATTGCGTGACGCAGGTCACCGTCGACAAATACCACATCAAGGACGTCTCCGACCTCGCCAATCCGGACAATGCCAAGCTGTTCGACACCAATGGCGACGGCAAGGGCGAGATCTGGATCGGCGCGTCGGGCTGGCAGTCGACCAACATCGAGAAGGTCAGGGCGCGCGATTACGGCTTTGCCGATTTCTTCGACCTGCAGGTGACCGACGAGGCGGTGGCAGCGGCTTCGCTCGACCGCGCGGCGAAGGCCGACAAGCCGTGGGTCGGCTATTGCTACAGCCCGCACCAGAATTTCGCCCGCTACAAGCTCGCCTTCCTGACCGAGCCGAAGAACGATCCGGCGAAATTCGTCGTCGTGCAGCCCAATGACGATCCGCAGTGGTTCGAAAAATCGAAGGTCTCGTCGGCCTATGCCGACACCACCGTACACGTGGCCTACGCCGCCTCGCTCGCGCAACGCCAGCCGGAACTGGCGGCGGCGCTGGAGCGCATCAGCCTCAAGCCGGACGACATCTCGAAATGGGCCTATGCGATCATCGTCGACAAGAAGGCCGCCGACGACGTGGCCAAGGAGTGGATCAAGGCGCATCCGGAAGACGTGGCGAAGTGGTTCGGCCACTGAGCGGCGCACCGCGCGGCAGGCTCGGCCTTCGCGGGCCGAGTTGCCGATGAGCGGGCGGAAGCAGTAGACATGGACACCATGTCGACCAACGTCTCGGGATCCGGGCAAGGCGACGTCGCTGCGCCGGCGGCCATTGTCATGAACAACGTCTGGAAGGTCTTTGGCCCCCGTGCGCCGGAGGCCATGGCCTCGATCCTGCGCGACCGGCTGGACAAGGAGGAAGTGACCAGGCGCTTCGGCTGCGTCGTCGGCGTCGCCGATGTCAGCATCTCGGTCGCGCCCGGCGAGATCTTCTGCGTGATGGGCCTTTCGGGCAGCGGCAAATCGACATTGATCCGCCATATCAACCGGCTGCTCGAACCCTCCGCCGGCGAGATTCTCGTCGACGGCGAAAACATCATGACCAAGACAGCGGCGGAGCTGAGGACGCTTCGGTCGCGCAAGGTCAGCATGGTGTTCCAGAGCTTCGGCCTGCTGCCGCACCGCACGGTGCGCGACAATGTCGCGCTGCCGCTGGAAATCCAGGCGGCAAGCAAGCAGCAGCGCTTCGATGTCGCCGAGGCAGCTCTTGCCAAGGTCAATCTTTCCGGATGGGGCGATCGCTATTGCCATGAGCTTTCCGGCGGCATGCAGCAGCGCGTTGGCCTGGCTCGCGCCCTGGCGGCGGATTCGGCGATCCTGTTGATGGACGAACCCTTCAGCGCGCTCGATCCCCTGATCCGGCGCCAGCTTCAGGACGAGTTCCTGACGTTGTCGCGTTCGATGGGCAAGACGGTGGTCTTCATTACCCACGACCTCGACGAAGCGATCCGCATTGGCGACCGCATCGCCATCATGAAGGACGGGGTGATCATCCAGATCGATACGCCGGAAGACATCGTCACCGCGCCCAGGCATGACTACGTGGCGAAGTTCGTCGCCGATATTTCGCGGCTGAAGGTGATCACCGCCGGCCGCATCATGGAGCCTGTCGGCAGTTTCGCGGCGCGCCACCCACAGGCAGACCTGACGTCGCTCCGTCAGGTGGGCTCGCAGCAGCCGCTTGGCGAGCTCGTGGAATTGGCGGCTCAGGACGAGGCGCCGCTGGCGGTGACCGATGGCGGTGGAACGGTCGTCGGGATCGTCGACAGACAGCTTCTCCTGGAGGGACTGCGAAAGGGCGGACAATCATGAACGCTCATGATCCGCAAGCCGCACAGCGCCTTGGGCCGTCGGGGGAAGACCGCCTGGTCAAGGAATTCGTCGTCCAGAACCAAGATTACTATGTCGATCGCTTTGCCCGCATCAGGCAGGCGCGCCATGGAATCTGGTCGTTCAATGTCGCGGCTGCACTGCTGGGTCCGGTCTGGGCGGCGGCGCGCGGCATCGCGGTGCTGTTCTGGATCGTCTTCTTCCTGGAAATGCTCGCCGTCGTCCAGATCGGCATTGGCGCCGTCGGCAATCTCGGCGCGGCCGAGCAGGCGCGCGCCGAGCGGCTGACCAAACAAGCCGAAGCGCGGGCTGAACAGGCAAACGCCGCGAAGGCTTCAGGCGCGGACAATGCGGAAGGTCTGAAATCGTCGGCGGCGGCATTGCAGAGAGCCGCGGACGCGGCAAAGGCGCAGGCTGAGACGGCCAGGGAGAAGGCGCCCCTGCTCATTGGCGCCGGCCTGCTGACCCTGCTTGTAGCGCGGCTAGCGGGCGGATTTCTCGGCAACAGGCTACTCGAGCGGCGGTTCGCCCGCTGGCGGTCGAATCCGGCTTTGCGGCATGGCCTGAACGCTCCGTTGGCACTGTGCGCGCTGGCCTTCTGCATCGTGGCCTACGGGCTTTCCGTCTATCGCTTTGCCTGGTCAAGTCCGGCCGCCTGGATCATGACCGCACCCTCCAACCGCGATTGGCAATTTGCCCTGTCGTCGGCGCTGGACGGGCTGA
The DNA here is from genome assembly GCF_005503535.1 of Mesorhizobium comanense. Taxonomy (GTDB): domain Bacteria; phylum Pseudomonadota; class Alphaproteobacteria; order Rhizobiales; family Rhizobiaceae; genus Mesorhizobium; species Mesorhizobium comanense. Next base: position 80,086 of record NZ_SCNN01000015.1, read on the forward strand.
TGGAAACGGTTTCGCATGCGGGCGAGGGTTTCTTCGGCGCCATCACCGGCGGCATATCGCTGGCGCTCGACGGGCTTTCCTACGCACTGACCGGCATGCCATGGCCGGTGACCATGGCGGTGATCCTGATCCTTGCCTGGCAATTGGCCGGGCCGCGGGTCACCATCTTCACCGCCGCGGCGCTCGCTTACCTGGCCTTGCTCGGCTTCTGGGAAAAGAGCCTCGAAACCATTGCGCTGCTTGGGACTTCGGCGGTGCTCTGCCTGGTGATCGGCATCCCGCTCGGCATCTGGTGCGGTCGCAGGCCGCGCGTCTACGCGGCGCTGCGGCCGGTGCTCGATTTCATGCAGACCATGCCGGCCTTCGTCTACCTCATCCCGGTGATCGCGCTGTTCGGCATCGGCAAGCCGCCCGGCGTCATCGCCACGCTGATCTTCGGCACGCCGCCCGTGGTGCGGCTCACCGCACTTGGCCTGCAAGGGGTGCCGCCGGCGATTCGGGAGGCAGCGCAAGCCTATGGCGCCACGCGGTGGTTCCTGCTGACGCGGGTCGACCTGCCGCTCGCCATGCCGTCTATCATGGCCGGAATCAACCAGACCATCCTCATGTGCCTGTCGATGGTGGTGATCGCATCGCTGATCGGCGCCAAGGGGCTGGGTGAGGATGTCCTCAACGCCCTGCAATATGCCGCCGTCGGCCAAGGCCTGCTCGCGGGCTTCGCCATCCTGCTCTGCGCCATGGTGATCGACCGTATCGTCCAGGGTCGCAATCAATAGCCATGCCCATCTTTGGCTTCGCGGATGGCGATCGTCTGTTCGTCGGATCAGCGTCTTGGATCGACTTTGGCGAACTGCGTCATAACCCATTGGCAAACAATGATTATGTTCATCTGATGCCATCAGCGATGGTGCGTGGGGACAATTCTTCCGTCTCCCCTCGCCTGCGCACAAGCATGACGAAAAGGGACCCTCGTGCCTGTGGCACGACGATCCCCGCGTAACGCAGCTCACGCCTTCGGGCGGGCTGCCTTGCCTCCACGATCCAGGGATCGCGCCAGCTTGCCGAGTTCGATCGCGGCCGAGCCCGTCCGTTCCTTATCTCCGGTGGCAATCAGGTCGAGTAGCAGCCCGGTGATCGCTGAATGGATCAGCGTGGCTTGGTCCAGGGCTTCCTTGCGGTCGTAGCCCTGCCTTTCGAGACTGCGGGCGATGTAATTGACCCAGGCCTCGATGATTTTCGCGCGGACCGGCCCGGGCAGGCCGACATGGGTAGCTCCAATGGCGATCGCCTCCAGCTGAAGCCGCACCTTGGCGAGCTCCGCCTCCCTCGACTGAATCTCCCAAAGGCGCAGGACGAAGTCCTCCAGCGTGGCTCCGTCCTGGTCCAGGATTTCAACCGGCTCCATCTGCTCGCGTGCCAACGCGTCGAGCACCTCGCTGATCAGCCCCTCTTTCGAGCCGAAATGGTGCAACAGCGTTGGCGGCGTGACGCCAAGGTCTTTCGCAAGCGAACGCAGAGAGAGGTTGCCCAATCCCGTTTGAGCGAGATTGTCGACGATCCTCTGCAACAAGGCAGCGCGGTTTTTCGGGTCTGGCGGTCGTCCCACGTGATCTTCCCCCCGGTCGGGTTTTTGACGCTTGACATATAACCTAACGATTGTAAGGGTAACAAGTGTTAATTTAACGACTGTGCAAAAGCGCAGCAGGGGAGCACGATGTGATGACAAAGACAAACAGGGTCCGCCTGTCGGACCGCATATTCGCGCGGTTTCGTGAGAACCGGGCCCGGACGCCTGCTCTTGCGGCCTGTCTCGGTGCCGGTCTGATGATCGCTGGACCGTGGGCGGCGCTTGCCGAGACGCCACAGGTCGGAGGCACGTTGCGCGCGGCATGGGTGGGCGGCGGCGCGGCGGACAAGCTCGACCCCACCACCTGGCTGACCATTCTGGAGCTGGCCCGGATTTCGGCCGTGTTCGACCGCCTGACGAAGATCAACGAAAACGGCAAGCCGGAGTTGATGCTGGCGCAAGCGATGACGCCGAACGCGGATGCGAGCGTCTGGACGGTGAAGCTGCGCCCTGGGGTGAAGTTCCACGACGGCTCCCCCCTGACCGCCAGAGACGTGCTCTATTCGTTCAAATCCGCGATCGGGCGCGGCTATTTCGCCGCCACCAACTTTTCGATGATCGACCTCCAGAAAAGCCGGATGGTGGACGACCTGACGATCGAATTCGTCCTGAATGCTCCCAATGCCGAGTTCGACCGCGTCGTTTCGGATGCAAGTGCGTCGATCATCAAGGACGGGACCACCGATTTCTCAACGACGGCAATCGGCACCGGCCCTTACAAGATCGTCAACTGGGTGCCGGGCGTGCGCACGGAACTGACCCGAAACGAGGCGTACTGGGGCAATCCGGTGGCGCTGGACAAGCTCGACATGATCGAGATCGACGACGACAACGCCCGCATCAACGCGCTTTTATCGGGCCAGATCGATCTGGCCGTGAACGTTCCGCCCTATTTCGCGTCGCAGCTGGAGGGGGCGCCCGGATACTCCGTCGCCTATGGCAGCGGCTCCACGGCCCCGGCCTTTTACATGCGCCAGGACAAGCCACCCTTCGACAAGGCCGAAGTGCGCCAGGCGTTGCGGCTTGCCATCGATCGCAAGAAATGTGTCGAAGTGGCGCTCGATGGTCGGGGGACCGTGGGGAACGACCTCTTCGGCCCTTCCCACCCCTCCTACGCCCGTGACATCCCGCAGCGGGAATACGATCCGGAAGCCGCTCGCAAGCTGCTCGACAAGGCCGGGATCGGCGAACTCCAGGTGGAGCTTGTAACCGCCCCGGTGGTGGGCATGCTGGAATGCGCGACGGTGTTCAAGGAAAGCGCCAAGAAGGCGGGGATCGAAATCTCCATCCGGCAAATCAGCCCCGCCGATCTTTACAACACCCAGTCGGTCTATCTCCAGGTGCCGTTCGGCACGACGGAATGGAAGGGCGTCTCCTTCCAGGAGATGGCCCGCACCGGGTTGCTGCAGAGCTCTTTCGCCAACGAGACGGCGAACAAGAACCCGGCATTCGATGCCGCCTTCGCCAAGGCCGAGGCGGCGCTCGACCCCGCGGCCCGCAACGCGCAGTTCGCGGCCCTGCAACGCTCGCTCTGGGACGACGGCGGATACATCGTCTGGGGCATCCAGACCCCTGTCACGGCGTTCAGCGACCGTGTCGGGGGTTATGAAGGGCTGGCCGGCGCCGAAGTCGGCTTCCTGCCGTCCGGCATTGGCAATCTCTGGATCAAGCACTGATCGCCATTGCAAGCGGGACGGATTGCAAGATGAGCCTGAAATCGATCTTTGGCGCCAACACCATGAGCCGGTTCCTCTTGATGCGGACCGTTTCCGGCGCAGGCCTCGTCCTCGTGGTCTGCCTGGCGACCTTCGTTGCCGTCACCCTGTTGCCGGGCGACGCCGCCAACTTCGTCTCCGGGCGCTCGGCCAGCCCGGAGAGGCTGGCCGAGGTGCGCGAACGCCTTAACCTCAACGACCCCGTCGCCGAGCGCTTCTTTCGCTGGGGGCTGCGAGCGGTCCAGGGCGATCTGGGCCCCGCGCTCACTTCGCCGAGACAGGTTTCCGAGATCATCGCGCCTCGGCTGCGAAACAGCCTGATCCTCGCCAGCATCGCGGCGGCGTTGCTGGTGCCGCTCGCCGTGGCGACCGGCGCCCTTGCCGGCGCGCTGGCCGGCGGAAGCATGGACCGCGGCCTGTCGGTCATCTCGCTGGTCTTGCTGTCGATGCCGGAGTTCTTCCTGGGGACGCTGCTGGCCTATTGGCTTGGCGTCAAATGGCATCTCTTCCCGCCCATAGCGCTCTTCGATGCGGCGCAAGGTCCATGGAGCAACCCTGCGGTTCTCGTCCTGCCATGCCTCACACTGGTCATCACCAATCTGGGCTATCCGGCCCGGATCATCCGCGCCAATGTGGCCGAGGCGATGAGCGGGCGCGTGGTTCTGACCGCGCGGCTCAACGGAATTCCCGAGCGCCGTATCGTCTGGAAATACGCACTGCGCAACTGTCTCGCGCCGGGCATCCAGGTCATCTCGCTCACCCTGCTTTACCTCCTGGGCGGCATCATCGTGGTCGAGAACGTGTTCCAGTTCCCCGGCATCGGGACGCTCGCGGTCGAAGCCACCCAGCAGCGTGACCTGAATGTCGTGCTTGGCCTCGTTGCCACGATCACCGTGATCTACGCGCTGGTGATGCTGCTGACCGACACGTTGATCATCCTGGTCACGCCCAAGCTGCGAACTTTGAGGTTCTGAGAATGCATCTGAGGGAATTGAGCCCAAGCGGCATCGTCGGAACAGGCATCGTGCTCGGCGTCGTCGCGATCGCACTGTTCGGACCCATTTTCTTCAGCGGCTCGACCGAGATCGTCGGGCGGCCGTTCATGATGCCGACACCGGGGCATCCACTGGGGCTCGACGGCTATGGCCGCGACGTGCTGACCCGACTGATGAATGGTGGACTGACCATCCTGCTTCTGGTCACGGCCACCACGGCGCTTGTCTATGCCGTGGGTATACCCGTCGGGCTGTTCACGGCATTGCACAGCCGGGCGCTGAGCGCCTCGGCTCTCTGGCTCTTCGACTGTCTGCTGGCCTTTCCGCCGCTGCTGCTGGTTCTACTCCTGGCGGCCTCGACCGCTGGCGGCGTCACCGCGGCGGTGATCGCGGTGGCGGCGAGCCAGGTCCCCTGGGTGACGCGCCTCGTGCGCGCCGCGGCAAGCGAAGTGGCGACCAGCGGCTATGTCGATGCGGCCCGCCTGCGCGGTGAAAGCACCTGGTCGATCATGTGGCGCGAATTGCTGCCCAATATCCGCGCCACGATGCTGGCTGACCTGGGCCTGCGGATCACGGTCTCGATCCTGCTCATCACCAGCGCCAGCTTTCTCGGCGTGGGGCTGCGCCCGCCGACGGCCGACTGGGGCCTGATGGCGGCCGAGAACCGCAACGGGCTGGCGCTGCAGCCCTGGGCAGTGCTCGCGCCGGCGGCGATGATTGCCCTGCTGACGGTCGGCGTGAATCTGATGTTCGACGCGTGGCCCAAGACCTCCGGGCGTCGCCACAGTGCCGAATTGACGGAGAATGTGGCATGAAGGCGCTGGATCACGCCCGGCGCGGCACGGCATTGGCGGTCCACGATCTGTCGATCAGCCTTGTCAGCGCGGCTCCGATTGTCGAGAATGTGGGGTTCGCGCTGCCGCCCGGCGGCTCTCTCGGCATCGTGGGCGAGTCCGGCAGCGGCAAGACGACGCTGGCGATGGCCCTTGTCGGCCATACCGGCCCGGGCATCAGGATCGCCAGCGGCCGGGTCGAGATCGCGGGCCGCGACATCCTTGCCGCCGGCCCGAAAGAGGTGGCCGCGCTGCGCGGGCGACAGATCGCCTATGTGCCGCAGGATGCCCCGAGCGCGCTCAACCCGTCGATGCGCGCGGGCGACATCGTGGCCGAGATGCTGCGCATCCATGCGCCCGAACGCTACGGCTCCGACAGCATTGCGAAGGCCATGGATCTCGTCGATCTGCCCTCGGACTCCGCGTTCCTCAAGCGCTATCCGCACCAGTTGTCAGGCGGCCAGCAGCAGCGCCTTGCCATCGCGGCCGCCATGGCCGCCGAACCTCGGGTTCTGGTGCTGGACGAGCCCACGACCGGGCTCGACATGATCACCCAGAAGCGCATTCTCGATGAGGTCGGCCGCCTGCGAGCCCGCACCGGCGTGGCGGTGGTGGTGATCAGCCATGATCTGGAGGTTGTCGAGGAACTCTGCGACGCCACGCTCGTGCTCTATGCCGGGCGGGTGGTGGAGCAAGGGCCGACGCGCGCGCTGCTGAAAGTACCCGCGCATCCCTACACACGCGGATTGATCGGGGCCGTGGCACGGCCGGGCGTCAGGCCGCGCGGCATGTACGGCAGCGCCCCTCCGCCCAACCGCCGCAAGGGTGGCTGCCTTTTCTCGCCACGCTGTCCGCAAGCCCATGACGATTGCCGCGAAGTGAACCCGGCGCCGCAAAAGGCCGGCCCCGAACACTGGGTGAGCTGCCCCTATCATGTCGAGAAGACGATCGTCGAAGCGGCGCCGATTGGCGAGAGGAAGCGCGACACCTGCGAAATACCGGTGCTCGATATCCGCGACCTTACGGTGGCCTATCGTGGCCAGAGGGTGCTGAAAAACGTTTCGCTGACGATCCAGCGCGGCGAGCGTGTTGCACTTCTGGGACAGTCCGGAAGCGGCAAGACAACGCTCGGACGTTGTGTCGCGGGCCTTGTCGACCGTGAAGCGGGCGATATCCGCCTGAACGGCACCCCGCTTTCGCCACGGGTCGCGCGGCGCCCACGCGACCAGCTTCGGGCGGTGCAGATGGTGCTGCAGAACCCCTATGTATCGTTCAATCCGCAATTCACCATCGGCGCGACGCTACGGCGCACCATGCGCATGCTCTGCGATCCCGGCCGGGCCGCGCAGCCCGACCGGCCCCGACTCCTTCACCTGCTGGAACGCGTGCGTCTGCCGGCCGAGGCGGCCGACGCCTATCCCGCGCAGCTGTCCGGTGGCGAACTGCAACGCGCCGCGATCGCACAGGCGCTGGCCTGCGCCCCCGATCTGATCATCTGCGACGAGGCTACCTCGGCGCTCGATGTATCGGTCCAGGCCGTGGTCATCGAGCTGTTGCGTGATCTCACCGAAGACGAAGGTGTATCGTTGCTCGTCATTTCCCACGATCTGGGCGTCGTCGGCAGCATCTCCGACCGTATCTACGTGCTCGACCAGGGCCTGATCGTCGAGCACGCGCCCACCCCGGTCCTGCTTGCCTCACCCAAAAGCGATCTTGCCAAACGCCTGATCGCGTCGCGCCCGGACACGGCCGCGGGCAGCACAGTTTTCCATGCAACGTCTCAGAGGACAGAAAAAACACATGACACGCTTCACCCGTGACGAATACGAGGCCCGTTGGGAAAAGGTCCATGCCGAGATGAAGCGGCTCGGCTTCGAGGCCGCCGTCATCTGGTCGCGCAGCGGCGGCGGGTATGACCGCGCCGGCAATGTACTCTGGCTCACCGACTATGCCACGCACGCCTCTGGCCAGGAGCCGAGCTTCGGCTGGAACGTAGGGTCGTCGTTTGCCGCGGTCCTGATGCGGCCAGGCTACGAGCCGGAACTGCACACGATCGAATCGCTCGCCGGCATTCTCGACGGGACGGTTGCCTGCGGCGAGAAGCACCAGCATGGAAATCTTGCCGCCGGAGTTGCCCAACGGGTCCGCGAACTCGGCCTCATCGACAACATCTGCTACGTCGGTGACGACACTTTGCCGGCGGATTTCCACCGGTTGATGATCGCGGCCGCCCCCGAGATCAGATGGACGCCCTGCGACCATCTTCTGTACCGGCCGCAGCTCATCAAGTCGCCGGCCGAACTCGACGCCTATCGCGAGGCCGGCGAAGTCGCCGGCAAGGCGCTTGGTGCGATGATGGAAGCACTGATCTCTGGTGAGATGGAAACCGAGGCCGCGGCGCGCGCGGCCGGTATCATCATGCGCGCCGGCGGCGGATTCCACCGGCTTTCGATGAACCATGGGCCCGGATCTCGCGCGCAGATGTGGAGCGATCCGTTCTACAGCTTCTCGAAGAGCCGCCCGCAAAAGGGCGATATCGTTCGCGGCTGGGTCTACGGCCCGATCATGCACGGCTATTGGATAGATCCCGGCCGCACGGCGGTGTGCGGCAACAAGCCGACCGCGGCGCAGAAGCGGGTGATCGAGGATTGTGCCATGGTCGTCGAAGAGGTGCGGGGCATGTACAGACCGGGCCTTACCGCCCGAGACATTGGCAAGGCCGGTGACAAGCTGGCGCAAAAAGTCGGCTTCTTCGATTCCGAACAGGGGCTGGGCCAATGGCCGATCTACGGCCATGGCACGGGAACCTTCTGGCAATTTCCCGTACCGGTCTTCGCCAAGGAGGCCGAAACGCTCGATCCTGAAATCCAGCTGGTCGATACGCCCTACGAGGCTGGCATGGTGGTCTCGTCGGAGTTCTTCCTGAGCGATCCGGAGGGGGGCTCGGCTGCTTTCGAGCAGAACTTCATCATAACCGAGACCGGTCAGGAATTGCTGACCAAGACCCCGATGATCTGGTGGTGATCTGACGTCCTGGGGCGATTCCAAGGGAAGATGTCGAGCGTTTTCCTCGGGGTCGCCTCAAGGCAAAGCTGTTGGCGAACCTCGCGGCGAACCAACCTGCAAAGTATTTATAACAACGACAATGGTGGGCCCGGAGGGACTCGAACCCCCAACCAAGCGGTTATGAGCCGCCGGCTCTAACCATTGAGCTACAGGCCCCACGCCGGCTGGATTAATGTTTTTCGCATCGCGGCACAAGGCTTTCCCGACAGGCTTTCGCGGATCGCCCAAATCAACCCATAATCGCGCTCTAGGCGACCTCCTGCGACAAGATCGCAGACCAAGGAGATTTTCATGACCAGACACCTTTTGCCCATCGCGCTCGCCGCCGCAATCGCTTTCCCCGCAGTGGCTGCAGCCGCCGATTCGCCTGCGCCCGCCCGCATCATCGTTTCGGGTGAAGGCGAAGCAACCACCCCTCCGGATCTGGCGCTGCTGTCGCTCAGCGTCATGCGCGAAGCCAAGACCGCGCGCGCCGCACTCGATGCCAACAACGACGCCATGGCGGCGGTCATCGCGGCGATGAAGGCGGCCGGCATCAAGGATCGCGACCTGCAGACCGCGGGCATCCAGATCAATCCGCGCTACAACTACACCAACAAGCCGGACGGCAGCCAGGAGGCCGAGCTCGTCGCCTACCAGGTGACCAACACGCTTGCGGTGCGCGTGCGCGACATCGACAAGACCGGCGAGATTCTCGACAAGGCGGTATCGCTCGGCGTCAACCAGGGCGGCGGCATCTCCTTCACCAACGACAACCCCGAAGCCACGATCACCGAAGCCCGCAAGAAGGCGGTCGCCAACGCCTTGGCCAAGGCCAAGACGCTGGCCGAGGCAGCCGGCGTCACTGTCGGTCGGGTGGTGGAAATAACCGACCAGAACGTCGCGCCGCCGCCGATGGCCATCAACGCCAAGGCCTTCGACGCAGCAGCTGGCGGGGCCGTGCCGACCCAGGCCGGCGAGAACGCCTACAATGTCCACGTCACTGTCACTTTCGAGCTGAAGTGACTGAAATGACTGCTCATCCGTGGCCCGCCCTGCCTGGCCGCGGATGAGCCTTCCGCCGCCGCAAGATCAGGCGGTGCGAGACAACAAAAACCCCGCGGAAGCGATCCCGCGGGGTTTTTTCGAGCCGCACCCGCCCGGTGGGACAGGGGCTCCGCTAGCACAGACCGGCCTTCGCAGAAGGTCGCGTCTCCAGGCTGCTCTTCAAAGAGATCAGCCCTGGCTCATCTTCGCAGAAGATGAGCCGCAAACCCTAGCGATTGATGATCGGGCAGCCGCGTTCATTGGCGAACACGACGACGACGCGATCGCCGTACTGGCGGCCCACGACCTTCACCACCCGACGGTTGACATCGACGATGCGGGCGCGGCGCAGCCCCATGCGCTCGGCCTTGTCGAGCGCGCGATCTGGCGAGCAGCCACGGCGCCAGTCGTCACGGCGGTCGTCACGGCGATAGTCGCGACGGTAACCGTCGTCACCGGCATAAACGCCGAAACGCGGATCCTGATTGTTGCCGAAGCCGAGATAGAGGCTGTCGGCATGGGCGGGAATGGCCGCCAGCGTGCCGAGACCGACCAGGGCCGAAAGCGCAGCCGTCTTGATCGTGGTGTACATGGTTCTCTCTCCTTGTTGCGGGCTTGCGCCCGTCCTCGTGAAACCGATGATGGGACAATGCACTGGCCTGTCTGAACTATTTACGAACTGGCCGTTCATCTGCGGTTCATGTGGCGGGAAAAGGAAATCTCCGCCGGTTCTTCAAGCAATCCGGCCCAACGTCAGTCCCGGTTCCTGGTTCCGAAATGCCTTGTCGACACAGGGATCAAGGCTCGTCGTCGAGCATATAGTCGAAATAATCCTCGGGCTCGGCCAGATCGGTTTCGCTCGCCTTGACCCGGCCGCGCATCGAGATGCCGGCCTCATGCACGGTCTCGGCGCTGCCCGACACCAGCCGATGCCACCAGTAGAGGTCGCGCCCCTCCGCCACCAGCCGGTAGGCGCAGGTCGAGGGCAGCCAGCTGATGGTGCGCACATTCCGCGGCGTCAGGCCGACGCAATCGGGCACCCGCGCCAGCCGGTTGCTGTAGTCGGCGCATCGGCAGGTCTCGGCATCGAACAGCCGGCAGCCGACGCTGGTCCAGTAGATTTCGCCCGTATCCTCGTCCTCGAGTTTCGACAGGCAGCACTTGCCGCAGCCGTCGCACAACGATTCCCACTCGGCCGGGGTCATCGCTTCGAGCGTCTTTGTCTTCCAGAACCGCGTTTCCATCGCCCCGATGTGGCCCCGGCGACGGTCAAGGTCAAGCACGGTGACACCCCGAATGAGGCGGCAACCCGGCGCAATGACACGAAGTTGCCTTCAAATGGCCGGCCAATCGCCCCGGACCGCTCCTAACGGTGGGCAGCCGGAACCAATTTCGTTACAAGCGGTTTCGGCAAGGATGGGACCCCACAAGGAGAATTTCGATGAAACGCCAACCACGGATTCTGGCAGGCACTGCACTTGGTCTGCTGATGGCATCCGCGCCGTTGGGCGCATCCCCGCTTCAGGGAAGTGCCGCGCTCGGCCCCATGCAACGCGGCGCGACCCCGCTGATCATCCTGGCGCAGGATACGCCAACCGACGAGGGGCAGCAGGGCGGCGAGGAGCAGCCGCGCAAGAAGAAACGCGAACAGCAACAGCAAACCGAGCAGGCGCCAGCCGCCGAGCAGCCCGCTCCGGCGGCCGAGGAGCAGCAACCGCGCAAGAAGAAGCGTGAACAGCAGCAGACCGAGCAGGCGCCAGCCGCCGAGCAGCCGGCCCCGGCGGCCGAAGAGCAACAGCCGCGCAAGAAGAAGCGCGACCAGCAGCAGACCGAGCAGGCCCCTGCCGCTGAGCAGCCCGCTCCGGCGGAGGAGCAGCAACCACGCAAGAAGAAGCGCGATCAGCAGCAACAGCAGACCGAGCAGGCTCCTGCCGGCGAGGCGGCGCCCGCCACCGACGAGCAGCAGCCGCGCAAGAAGAAGCGCGACCAGCAGCAGCAGACCGAGCAGGCCCCTGCCGGCGAGGCGGCGCCCGCCACCGACGAGCAGCAGCCGCGCAAGAAGAAGCGTGACCAGCAGCAGCAGACGGAGCAGGCGCCTGCCGGCCAGGCCGAACCCGCCAATGACAACCAGCCTGCCAAGCCTGAAAAGAAACACAAGCGGGACCAGCAGAAGCCCGCCGAACAGGCGCCGGCCGTGACGCCGGAGGCCGCTCCGGCGCCAAAGGAGGCACCGGCCGGGCAGACAACGGCGCCCAAGGCCGAACCCGCCCCTGCCGGCGAACAGCCGGCGGTCCAGGGTGAGCAGCCCGAGGACAAGACGAAGAAGCACGGCAAGAAGCCGGCGGGTGAGCAGCCTGCCAATGGCGAGCAGCCGGCCACGGGCGAGCAACCCGCCAATGGCGCCCAGCCGCAGACAGGCAAGCAGCCCACGACCGGAGAGAAGCCGGCCAATGGCGAACAGCCGGCCAATGGCGAGAAGCCCGCAACCGGCGAGCAGCCCGCCAATGGCGGCAAGGCCGCACCGGCCCAGGGCGAAAATCCCGTGCAGGGCGAGGCGCCAGCCGACAAGAACGCTGCTCCCCTCCTCGACAGCCAGAAGGATGCCGAACGCCGGGGAGACAAGGGGCAAGGCGGTGGCCGCAAGCATGGCGACAAGAACGGCCAGCAGAACGGCGAGCAGCAAGGCGGCGGCCAGAACGGCCAGCAAGGTGGCGATCAGGGCGGCAAACCGGTGGTCGCGCCTGTCGATCAGGGTCCGCCGCCGGCCAACGACAAGGCCGCCCAGCAGGAGATCAAGCCGGAGCAGATCGTTCCCGTGACTCAGGAGAAGGGCAAGCGGCTCGATCGTGCGCCCGACGAGAACATCCGCGACCGCCGCCGCCCGAAGGGCGTCGACGTGCTCAAGGAGATCGGCGACCGCGTCATCATCCAGCTCGGCGGCCAGACGATCGTGCAGAGCAATGACGCCCCGCGCATGAACCGTGGCGCCAGGGACGTCTATTACGAGGACCTGCCGCAGGGCCGCACGCGCGAAACCGTCGAACGCGACAACGGCATCCAGATCGTCACCATCCGCAATCGCTATGGCGATGTCATCCAGCGTTCGCGCATCACGCCGGACGGCCGCGAATACGTGCTGAGCTATGTCGACGAGCGCAGCTACCAGGACGACGGCGACTGGCGCGATCCGGGCGATGACCTGCCGCCGATGCGGCTCACCATCCCGCGCCGGCAGTACATCCTCGATTCCGAGGACGTCGAAAGCCCCGATGACTACTACACCTTCCTCGAACAGCCGCCGGTGGAAAAGGTCCAGCGCCTCTATTCCATCGACGAGGTGAAGCGTTCGGCCCGCGTGCGCGACATCGCACGGCGCGTCGACCTCGACACGCTGAACTTCGAATTCGGCTCGTCCTCGATCTCCGACACCGAGGTGCAGAAGCTCGAGGGCGTGGCCGACGCGATGGAGAAGCTGTTGAAGAAGAACCCGGCCGAGACCTTCCTGATCGAGGGTCACACCGATGCCGTCGGCACGCCGGAGGCAAATCTTGCCCTGTCGGACCGTCGCGCCGAGGCGGTTGCGGAAGCCCTGACCAATGCGTTCGGCATACCGCCGGAAAACCTGACGACGCAGGGCTATGGCGAGGAGTATCTGAAGATCAACACGCAGGCGCCCAACCGCGAGAACCGGCGTGTCGCCATACGCCGCATCACATCCCTGGTGGCGCCCGTCGCCAGCAACAAATGACGTGGTTTTCCGGAAGCTTACGCCAGCTTCCGGAATCATCCTCGCAAAGTGCAAGCACCCCGGCATGCCGGGGTGCTTTTTTGCTTCTGGCGCCTTCGCGGGTTCAACAAGAATTGTCCTGACGTCAGGAGCCACTCATTGAATCGCCGGGTCCGGGACCCCAGATTCAGGGCTGGGCGTTCCCTGCCCCGTCCCGACTCCAGCGGGACGCATTGAGCCCCGCCGGCCCCTCTCCGGCGGGGTTTTTTGCTGCCTGCTCTTTTGTCTTGCAAACAGCGGCCGGGTGACCGAAATACGATCTGACAGCCCCCGGAGCACCACCCATGAAGCGCCTCGAACTCGCCATCGAATCGATCATCCTGGCCTCGCGCTGGCTGCTGGTCGTGTTCTACATCGGGTTGGGCCTGGCACTGGCCGTCTATGCCCTGTCCTTCGGCAAGAAGCTCTATGAATTCATCACCACGGTGTTCCTGCTGGGCGACACCGATACCATTCTTAAAATGCTGGGACTGATCGATGCCGCTCTCGTGGCTTCGCTTGTGGTCATGGTCATCATCTCCGGCTACGAGAACTTCGTCAGCCGTTTCGAAGACCAGGATGGCGAGAGCGTCCACTGGCTGGGCACGATCGATGTCGGCTCGCTCAAGGTCAAGGTGGCCTCGACCATCGTCGCCATCTCGTCCATCCACCTCCTGCAGGTGTTCCTCAACTCGTCGTCCTACTCGACGGACCAGTTGATGTGGCTCACCATCATCCACCTCGCCTTCGTCGTTTCGGCGCTGATGCTGGCCTATATCGACCGGCTGATGGGCCTGAGCAAAGGCAAGAAGGACGAGGCGTGAAGCGGCTTCCTTCTCCCCGTTTTACGAGGAGAAGGCGCCAGCAGGCGGTGGCAGCGCCGGCGCAGCGTCAGTAAATGCTCCTGATCTTGCTGTCCGTGCGCGCAAAAACCGCGTCCGGCACGAAAAAGTCGCCGGCCAGCGGCCCGGTCGCGCCGGGCGCATAGACCGAGAAATCCGTGACGCCCTCGGCGCGCAGCACTTCCTCGTCGATGTAGAAATTGCCTGTCGCCTCGCGCGATGGCCGCAGGAAGATGGCGTGCGCGGCGTCGGCCATGATGTCGGGCGACCGGCTCATCGCGGCGACCGTGGCGCCGCCCAGCAGGTTGCGCACGGCCGCCGTGTCGATGGTCGAGATGGGCCACAGCGAATTGACCGCGATGCCGTCCTTGGCGAACTCCGCGCTCATGCCCAGCGTGCACATCGACATGCCGAACTTGGCCATGGTGTAGGCGACATGGTTCTTGAACCACTTGGCCTCCATGTCGAGCGGCGGCGCCAGATTCAGGATGTGAGGATTGCCGGCTAACTTCAAATGCGGAATGCACATTTTGGACACCAGGAAGGTGCCGCGCGTGTTGATCTGGTGCATCAGGTCGTAGCGCTTCATGTCGGTTTCCAGCGTGCCGGTGAGCTGAATGGCGCTGGCGTTGTTGACGCAGATGTCGATGCCGCCGAATTTTTCCACGGTCTTTGCGACAGCCTCGGCGACCTGTGCCTCTTCGCGGATATCGCACAGCATGGGCAGCGCCTTGCCGCCGGCCTGCTCGATCTCTTCGGCTGCGGTGTAGATCGTGCCCGGCAGCTTGGGATGCGGCTCCGCGGTCTTGGCGGCGATCGTCACATTGGCGCCGTCGCGCGCCGCCCGCAGCGCGATCGCCAGCCCGATGCCGCGCGACCCGCCGGAGATAAACAGCGTCTTTCCCTTGAGCGACATCTTTCCTCCGCTTGCATTGTCTCGTTGCGCGATCCTTGCGCGCGCCGCAGCGGGATACAAGAGCTTCTGGCGCGAAGCTATGGTGACGCTGCGGAGGGTCTCACAGAACTTGGGTTCCTAAACCAGCACAAGCCCTTGGCGCATGGCGATTGCGATGGCATCCGTCCGGTTCGCCGCGCCGAGCTTGATCAAAATCGCCGCGACATGGAATTTCGCCGTGTGCACGGAAATGTTGAGCCTCCGAGCGATCACCTTGTTGGGCGCGCCTTCGGCCAGCAGCGCCAGCACCTCCGCCTCGCGCGGCGACAGCGCCGGGTGAGCGGCATGCTCGTCGGAAGCTTCCTCCTCCAGCGGCTCGCTTTCACCGCCGTGGAAATCCTGCGGGCTGGCGCGCACGCCGGCGGAAATCCGATAACCCGCCGCCGCCAGCCGCACAGCCGATGCGATGAGCAGATCGTCGGTGCCGGCGGTGATGACGGCCAGGACTTCGCCGGCTGGCCGCTCGCCCTCGGCGCGGCCCGACAGCAGCACCCGCGGCGTCGAGGCCGGCACGGCATTGCTGCTCCTGTCGTCGACGACGGCCACATCGGCCGGACCGGCCACGACCGGCAACAGATCCTCGCTCGCGGCAAGCGAGGCTGCCAGCTGCTCGGCGCGCGCCGCATCCCCAAGCGCAACCAGCACCACCAGCCGCCGCGCGGTGGTGCTGTCACTCATGATGCGATCGCTGGCCGATATGTCCATCATTCCTCTCAGGAGAGCGGCTTCTCGCCGACGGTGAGTTGCACGTCGCGCCTTTCACCGCCGCGCACCACGCCGAGCGTCACGGAGGCGCCCGCGCTGTCTGGGCCGAGCCTGCGGATCAGCTCGCGCGGACCATGCACGGCCTCGCCGTTCCAGGCGACGATGATGTCGCCCAGCGACAGGCCGGCGGCCTTGGCCGGGCCATCGTCGTCCAGGCTCATCACCATCGCGCCCTTGGCGTCGCGGTCGCGCACCGGATGCAGGCCGGCGCCGAGATAGCCGCGCGCCACATGGCCTTTTTCGCGCAGGGTCGCCACCGCCCGTTCGATCGTCTCATAGGGCATGACCAGCGCGCGGCCGCGCGGCCCGAACAGCAACATGCCGATCAGGGCGCCCTTGGCATCCAGCACCGCTCCGCCCTCGAAGCGTCCGCCGGCGCCGACGGCCAGGTTGATGCGCCGGTCGATGGTGCCGCCACGCATCGAGCGCCAGGCCGGGCCAACTTCGCCGACCGAGCCCGATACGGCCAGCGCCGAGCCCTGGCTGCTGCCGATCGCAATGACGATGTTGCCGGGCCGCACAGCGTCCGCCTTGGCCAACGGCGCGGCATTGACGGCAGTTGCAGGCTTCAGCAGGGCAATTCCGGTCGAAGGATCGCGGCCGACCAGTTCGGCTTTCACCGTCTCGCCGGACGCTAGCGTCAGTTCGATCTCCTCGCCGGCCTCGACCGCCTCCTCGGCGGTGACGAAATAGCCGTCACTCCAATGGAAGGCGCTTGCCGTGCGGTGATGATGGGTGGCGAAGCCAGCCATCGCCGGAGCCGCCTTGGCGGCAAGATCGGCTATGGCCTCCGAATAGGCACTCAGGTTGAAATCGCTCATGTCTGTCTCCTGGGGTTCGTCATGTCCCAGATATCGCCCGATAGCGCCCCTGGAGGTACTCGCCTGACGGCTAGTAGCCGGTTTGACTGGCCATCTGGTCAGGTCGCGGCGGTTCCAGCCGCTCCGCACATATAGTTATCCCTGCGCTTGAAAACACGGAGCCCTTTCATGGCCCTTCCCGCCGCCAAATACGAACCCGACGACACCTTGCTCGACGCCTATTCCATGACGGTCGCCGACGCCGTCGACCGCATCGGTCCGGCCGTGTGCCGCATCGAGCGCATCGGTGGCCAGGGCGGTCATGGTTCGGGTTTCGTCATCGCGCCGGATGGGCTGGTGGTCACCAACTTCCATGTCGTGGGCGACACCAAAACGGTGCGCGTCTCGATGCCCGATGGCTCTTCCGGCGAAGGCCGCGTGCTCGGCCGCGATCCCGACACCGACATCGCCCTGGTGCGCGCCGACGGCAGTTTTTCAGATGTCGCGCCGCTGGGTGATTCCAAGCGGCTGCGGCGCGGCCAGATCGCGATCGCCATCGGCAATCCGCTGGGCTTCGAATGGACCGTCACGTCGGGTGTCGTATCGGCACTCGGCCGCTCGATGCGCGCTTCCACCGGCCGGCTGATCGACGACGTCATCCAGACCGACGCCGCGCTCAACCCCGGCAATTCGGGCGGGCCATTGGTGTCGTCGGCGGGCGAGGTCATCGGCGTCAACACCGCCATGATCCACGGCGCGCAAGGCATCGCCTTCGCGGTCGCGTCCAACACCGCCCGCTTCGTCATTTCCGAGATCATCCGCTTCGGCCGCGTGCGCCGCGCCTTCATCGGCGTCTCCGCCGACACGACAAACCTGCCGCGCCGCGCGGCGCTCCTGTCGCAGGTGTCGACCAGCACCGCTGTTCGGCTGCGCAGCGTCGAGAAGGACGGCCCGGCGGCGAAGGCCGGTCTCAAGGAGGGCGACATCATCGCGGCCATAGACGGGCGCCCGGTCACCGGCGTCGACGACCTCGTGCGCATGCTCGACGCCGAACGCATCGGCCGCGAGACCCTGTGCACGGTGGTGCGCCGCACCGGCGTCAGCCAGGTGGCGGTGACGCCGGTGGCAAGGAATTGACGCTTGGAGACGCCGGCCCACTGGCCTGCCTAGTTGATTTCTTGCCCCTGATTGCCCAGCCGCATCTTCAGCAGGGTCACCAGGCTTGCCTGCATGCTGTCGAGCCCTTTCACGCCGGTACCTGGTTGCTGCTCGCGAAGCGCCACGCGCATGGCATGAAACCCGAGCGCCCGATAGGCTTCCATCTGCTCCTCGGAGAAGAACTGGTCGCTGGTCGGCTCGTTGGGGAAGAGCGGGTAGCGGCGCTCATAGTCCAGGACGTAATCGGGCTCGTCGCCGGTGACCGATGCCTTGACGTAAAGCAGGATGCCTTCCGTTGGATCATTCTCGTAGAGGATCTTGCCGACGGCGAAATGCCTTAGATGCAGCGGCGAGCCCGCCGGGATGATCTTGGCGCGGTCGACGTCGCGCGCCAGGGCCGCGTCCCTGACCGGGCGCCAGTCGAGCGAGATGCGGGCGCCAAGATCAATCCTGGCGAAGCGCTGCACATCGGTGAAGGCGCCGAAATTCATGCCGGCATCGGCCTCGGCATCGACAACGATGATCAGCTTGCACTTGCGCTTCAGCAGTTGGTAGAGGCCGATATTGTCGATATGGCCGCCATCGGTGATGTAGACGCGCGAACTGTCCGACCTCAGCTGCCCCGTCGCCTCCGCAAGCAGGTACAGCCGCAATATATCCTCCCAGCTGCGCCTGGGAGGATCCTCTTCGGTGCCGATCGAGCCCGGTGCGGCAGGGTCGTTCTCAAGCCCGACCCGGTTTGGATTGGGAAGCCAGAACCCGAGCCGCAAATTGAGCAACGCCAGTGTGGGTCCGAGCAAGCCGAGACTGATGCGTCCCATGCTTGAAGAAATGGCGGCGCCCGAAATCGCCGCCGCCGCCGCGAGATCCAGTTGCCCCTCCTCCTTGGCCATAGCGGCGGAGGTCACATAGCCGGTTGATTCGCTGCCGACGAAATGTTTCGAAAACAGGAAGAATTCGGCATTGCGTCCCCGCTTGCTGGGATCGGCCAGGGCTTGCCCGACTGCCACCTTTGGCTGAGGCTGGCGGCGACGGGGCAGAACAATGTCCGGCCCGCCCCACCACGCACTCAGCCTGATGGCAGCGGCAATCTTTCTGGCCACCCAGCCAAGCGCACTCCCAATCAGGGATTTCCTAGGAGGATCGGCGACTTGCTTGGCGCGGCGGACATTCAAGGTGCCGTTTATCAGCAGATAGGGCGCTTTTGCGCCGAGTTCCGTCAACGCGATGTCGGCCATGCCTTCGCTGCCGCCGAGCCGAAACGCCCACCGCAGCCGATCCCGATAAAGACGATGCAGGCCGTTGGCATTCTCGGTGAAGTTAAAGGCGACGGTTATGACGATGGCGGTGATGGCCAGATAGTTGAGCAGCACCGTGAACTGGTCCGGATGCCAGACACCTCCCGCCATCCTGGCGGCAACGGCGAAAACAGCCGAACTCGCCAGAACGAGCAAGACCTTTGCCACCACCGACCCGCTGTAGTCGTGCTTCATCGCGGCAAAGAAGCTGGTGAGCCGGCCGGGCGCCAGATCGTCGGCCAGATAGCGGACGGCAAACGTTCGCCCCGCCAGGAACAGCGCCATGCATAGGATCAGGATGGTGAACAGCAGGTGGTTGTTGGCAGTCAGCCAGGCCGGGCCATAGGCATAGCCGGTAGCACGGCCAAGCAACCAGGACACATCGAAGCCGTGAAATGTGACCGGAGACAATTTGATGCCCCACAGCGTGATCAGCAGGAAGAAACCGTAGATCAGCAGAGGCAAGGCAAGCCCCAGTGCCAGGAATGCCGCGCGCGCCAGATAACCGCGGATCTGGTGACCGATCTTTGGTGAATTCAGGGCCTTCTGCAGCCAGGAAATCAATATCCCCCTGAACGCCGCGGTGGCCGTGACAACGGCTGCCGCCGCGGTGATCAGCGCCTTGAGCGTTTCCAGTGTCGTCTGCCGGTGGCCGAATCTCGGTGAGGTCACCTCGATCAACCACAGGATGATCTTGGGCTGAACTTCGATCAGGAACAGGCCGGCCGTGACCAGAAGCAAGGTGCGCCCATCCTTGGCCCAGAGGCTGTCCTGCTCCAGATGCTCGCCCTTGCGCGCGGTGGCGTAGCTGTCGGAGTAGGATCGCCGCAGCCCCCATCCAACCAGCCAGACGGCGAAGACCGCCAGGGCCGAGCGGGATAGTACGAACGGATTGGCGATCATCGATCGCAGGCTGGCGCCCCAGCCAGCCTTGCCCCAGTTGTCCCCCAGTAGCCAGTTGCAGACGTCAAGGACGATGCTATGCCCGAGATGGTCGGTGGTCGGGTTCGTGAGGATGATGAACGTCGCCAGCGGCAGGAGCAACGTTAGCAGCAACAGGAAATTGACCGTCCAGCCGCGCATGAGGATGCCGATCGACAGCGTGATGTCGCGAAAGCCGCGTGGCGCAAGAAAACGGCTGTTGTCGCGGATATGGCCGACGAGCTTGTTGTCATGCACATCGTCGTCCGAAGCGAAGGGGAAAACGAGCTGTCCGTCCTTGCCCCTCCTCGCCTGCCTGCGTTCCTGACGCGTCATGTCGGCGACCATCGCCGATCCGATATAGCCGCCGCCCGATACCGTCGACAGATAGTCGATGCGGGGCGTGAGCGCGTACTGGTCGAGGGCTTGCAAAGCGCCAAGACAAAACGAAGCCGACCTTATCCCGCCGCCCGAAAGCGCCACACCGAACAGCCAGGCCGGATCGTGCCTGGGGACGGAATCGGGCTTGCCGCCGCTGGCATCGCTCGAAACCTTCACGCCCAGCCTTTTGCGGCGGTGGATGACTGCGCGATACTCCGACCGCAGAACGGTCTTGAAGTCCGTGGCCATAGCCTCCCCCGACTCGACCATTATTGGAGCAATACAACAGCCAAAGAAGTTCTTCCGCAAGGGTTATTGCTACTGGAAAGTTGAACCTCGGGAAATTCCGCCCATGGCTCAAATGGCACCGGTCTCTTTGCTTTGCAAATGCCAGGCGAGCCATGAGGCGACCTTGCTTGAACATGCGGGATCGCGATGGCTTCGCCGTCCACCATCGACGATTAGCGGCCAGGGATCACGCTCAAACCCCCGCGGCGCCCTCGGCATATTGCGCCAGGAATTCCTCGCTGGGCGGGATCGGCTTGATGACGTCGATCAGCACACCGTTGGGATCCCTGGTGATGAAGTGGCGCTGGCCGAAGGGTTCGTCGCGCAGCGTGCGCAGGATGGGCAGGCCGGCGGCGGTGATCCGCTTATAAACCGCGTCGGGGTCGCGGACCTCGAAATTGATCAGCAGCCCCGACGTGCGCCCCCGCCCCTCCGGCGGGATCGTCTCATGGTCGCCCTGGACGATACCGAGGTTGACGCGTTTGTTGTCCGCCGATTGCAGGTGCACGTACCAGTCGCTCTCGAACAGCGGCCTAAAGCCGAAATGTTCGACATAGAAGGCCGCCGTACCGGCGACATCGCCGGTCATCAGCACCGGATAATAGCTCGTCGTCTTCATCTTTTCTTCTCCTGTCAGATAACATACAGTCTGCATGTAAATCGAACTAACATACAGGCTGCATGTATGCAACAGGAATCCGCGCGCCGTTCCAACCGCGACCGCACCGAGGCGACCCGCGCCGATCTGATGGCGGCGGCGCGAAAACTGTTCACGGAAAAATCCTATGCCGAGACCGGGACGCCCGAGATCGTCGCCGCCGCCGGCGTGACACGCGGCGCGCTCTACCACCACTTCGCCGACAAGCAGGCGCTGTTCGCCGCCGTGGTCGAAAAGGAGGCGCAACTGGTGGCCGAGGAAATCGACCGCGCCTCCCCGCCCTCGCTCGAGGCCCGGGATGCGCTGATTGCCGGCTCCGACGCCTATCTCGACGCCATGCGCGCGCCCGGCCGCACGCGCCTGCTGCTGCTCGACGGGCCGGCCGTGCTCGGCCGCGCCGCGATGGATGCCATCGACAACCGCCACGGCAACCGCTCGCTGCGCGAGGGCCTGGTCGCGGCGATGCGGGCCAACACGCTGACGAGATTGCCAGCGGACGCGCTGACCGCCCTGCTCGCCGCCGCCTTCGACCGGGCAGCGCTTGCCATCGAGGCCGGCGGATCGGGTGAAGACTATCGCGCCGTTCTCATGGCGCTGGTCGATGGCCTGTCGCCGGCTCCTCCTCCGGCACCTTCCCCGGCTCGAACTCGTTGAAACGGCTGAGCTGGCGCTTGAACTGGTCGATCAGCCAGGCCGCCGCCGGCTTCGGGCTGCGATCGTTTCGGTGCATGGCAAACAGTGGCGAACTCACTTCCCTGAAGGGTTCGAGATCAAGCTCCACCAGGCGGCCGGTGGCCAGGTCGTCTGATATCAGCCAACGCGGCAGCCCGCCCCAACCCAGCCCCTCGCGCATCAGCATACGCTTGGTGTGCATGTCCGTCAGCCGCCAGGTGCGATAGGCGAAAACGCCATAGTCGCGCCCCTTGGTGCGCTCGGACTGGTCGGTGACGACGAGCTGCGTGTGTTCGCGCACATCCTCGATCTTCACCGGCTTCGGCAGCAACGCCAGCGGGTGGTCGGGCGCCGCGGCGGGCACCATCGACATGAAGCCGATGCGCACGAGATGCACGTCGACCTCGCCCAGCAGGCCGCCAATGCCCAGATCGGCCTGGCCGCCGACAACATGGTCGGGGATCAGGCCGAGCGTGCCGATATGCAGACGCAGCATCACGGTCGGAAACTGCGCTTCGAATGCCTTCAGCACCCGCACCAGCACGGGCGAAGGAAGGGTCATATCGACCGACATCGCCACCTCGGCCTCCAGCCCGTGATGATGGCCATCGACGCGTGAGCGCATGCGTTGCAGCACCCCGACCATGCGCCGCGCGTCCTCCAGCATGGCCCTGCCGATCTCGGTCAGCTGCGGCTCGCGCGTGCCCTCGCGCTCGAAGAGCTTCAGCCCAAGCTGCGCCTCGAGATTGGCGATGCCGTAGCTGATGACGGACTGGGCCCGGTTGAGTTTGCGGCCGGCGGCGGAGAAACTCCCCGTATCGGCAACGGCGACAAGGATCTGAAGCTGGTCGAGGGTCGGATTGGGCTGCATGGCGTATCCAAATTGTTGATGGATCGTATATAAAATATACCAGTTTATCCGATCGATCGATAGACCCATATGCAGCGGGACAATTCATTCCACTGGAGAGACCCGCTATGTCCATTCTTCTTGTCACTTCGAGCCCGCGCGGCGCCGCCTCGCACTCGACCCGCATCGCTACCGAATTCGCGCAGAAGCTTGTCGCGGCCGACCCGTCGAACACGCTCGTCGTGCGCGACCTCGTCGCCAACCCGCTGCCGCATATCGACGCCGATTATGCAACCGGTATCTATACCCCTGCCGAAGCGCGCACCCCGCGCCAGGCTGAAGTCGTCGGCGTTTCCGACGTCGTGCTGGACGAACTCTTCGCCGCCGACACGGTGATCCTGGCCACTGGCTTCATCAACTTCAACATCTCCTCGACGCTGAAGTCCTGGGTCGACCATGTCGCCCGCTCCGGCCGCAGCTTCGCCTATGGCGAGAATGGCCCGAAGGGCCTCGTCACCGGCAAGAAGGTCTATATCGTGCTGGCCTCCGGCGGCATCTATTCCGAGGGTGCTGCCGTGCAGATGGATCATGCCATCCCCTATCTGCGCTCGGTGCTCGGCTTCATCGGCATGACCGATGTCGACGTCATCCGCATCGAGGGTGTCGGCATGGGGCCGGACGCGGTGACCGCCGCTCTGGCCAAGGCCACCGCCAAGGTCGACGCTGTGGTGGCGCAGGCCCGTGACGTTGCCGCCGCGGCATAAGCCGGCGGCCCAACGCAATCCGGGAAAGGCAGGCACAGGCCTGCCTTTTCTGTTTTAGCCGATCAAGTGCCTCAGTATCCCGGCCGCGCCGACGCCGATCAGCACCGTCGGCAGCATCGAAAACCGCGTCGCGGCGACGAATGTCACGGCCAGCGCTGCGAGATCGGCCGGATTGCGCGACACGAAGGCCGGCGCGATGACCGAGATCAGCACGCAGCCGGGCGCCGCCTCCATCACGGCGGTCGCGCGTGCGCTGAGCACGCGGTTGCGCAGCACGACATAGCCGCCGATGCGGCTGAGATAGGTGACGCCGGCCATCAGCACGATGGTGAGAAGGGTCATTGCATCGATCATGGCTCTTGCCTCCACAGCAACCAGGCCGAAGCCAGCCCCGACACCGCGCCCGCCGCGACATACCAAGCGCCGGGCACGAGGAGATAGACAAGCGCCGCGACCACGAGGCTGACCAGCCAGGGCAGCGCCGGCGCCATCCCTTTCCACATGCCGCGCATCAGCACCAGAAAGACCGCCGGAAACGCCATGTCGAACCCGTAGGTTCCGACATCGCCGAGCATCGGGCCGAGCAAGGCGCCGACCGTGGTGAAGCTTACCCAGGTCAGATACATCGCCAAGGCCGCGCCCATGTAATAGCGCGGACTGAAGGCCGGCATGAGGCCTGCCCCGGCGCGCTGCCTGGCGTCGGCGAGGCCCAGCGCCCAGCTCTCGTCGCACATGAAGAACAGCGCCGGAAACACCTTGCGCCGCGGCAGGTGGCGCAGGAACGGCGCGAGTGCTGCTCCCATCAGCAGATGCCGGCTGTTGACCAGGAAGGTGATGGCCACGATCAGCACGATGTGGGGCGGCGACGTCCACAGCTGGATCGCCGCGAATTCCGAACCACCGGCGAAATTCAACCCGGTCATCAGCGACAGTTCCACGACGCTGAGGCCCTTCTGCGTGGCCTGCGCGCCCAGCACCAGCGCATAGGGAATGGTGCCGAGCAGCACCGGCGCGCAGGACGCCACGCCGCGCCGGAATTCGCTTCCCGACCTTTCGCCCGTCGCCTCGACTGTCTGCAAAATGCTCATGGCTTGCCGTCGGCCCAGCCTCGCGGCCGCCGCTTCCCTGTGTTCAACTCTCAGGATTCCGGTGGCAAACATACCCACATTGCCCCGCAATTTGATTGCGAAGATTGTTGTGTATTGGATGATTTTGGCATTGGATGCCGAAAAGCAGGCGAAGGCTGGAGTTCAGCACCATGAAGCTCGATGACATCGACAGACGTATCCTGCGCGCCCTGCAGCGCGACGGCCGCATGGCCAACAACGAGCTGGCCGCGGAAGTCGGCCTGTCGCCCTCGCCTTGCCTGCGGCGCGTGAAACTGCTGGAGGAGGCCGGCGTCATCGACCGCTATGTCGCCGTGCTCAATCCGGCCAGCATCGGCAAGGGCCTGACCTTCTTCACCCGCATCTGGCTGAAGACGCAGGACGAGGACACGATCGGGCACTTCGCCACCGAAGTGGCGAAACTGCCGCAGGTCATGGAATGCTACCTGATGCTGGGCGACTGTGACGCCATGGTGCGCGTCGTGGCGGCCAGCATCGACGACTATCGCCGCTTCCAGTCCGAGCATCTGAGCCGCATCAGGGGCGTGCAGAACGTCAAGACCGATGTCCCCAGCCAGACGATCAAACATACCTCGGAATTGCCGATCTGAGCGTCGCCGTCGAGAACTCAATCCGTCGCCGGGATTCCGCCTTGCCAATGCTCGTTGGGAACCGAGACCTCGCGCATGAAATCCACGAAGGCGCGCACGGTTTGCGATAGCTCGCGCTTGCTCGGAAACAAAAGGTTGACCTCGACCGGCGCGATCTCCCAATCGCCGAGCAGCCGGACGAGACGGCCTTCGGCGAAGTCGTCGACGCAGAGATAGGTCGAAAGCACGCCAAGGCCGGCGCCGTTGCGAACCAACTGATGGATGGTCAGCGCATCGTTGACGCTGACCCGGTTGCGCACATCGACCGTGGCCATCTCGCCACCCCGGTAAAAATGCCAGGTCCTCGTGCGCCCGTCGCC
The DNA here is from genome assembly GCF_005503535.1 of Mesorhizobium comanense. Lineage (GTDB taxonomy): Bacteria > Pseudomonadota > Alphaproteobacteria > Rhizobiales > Rhizobiaceae > Mesorhizobium > Mesorhizobium comanense. Next base: position 105,542 of record NZ_SCNN01000015.1, read on the forward strand.
ACGAGGCATTTCGATGCACTCGTGCTTTGACAATGCGGCCGGCGTCAGCGGCGTACCGTGCCGGGAGAGATAGTCTGGCGCGGCGGCAAGGCAGCGGCGCACGCTGCCCAGGCGCGTCGCCACCAGCGCCGAATCCGGCAGCGGTCCCATGCGGATCGCCACGTCGACCCGCTCGGCGACAAGGTCGAGATCGCGGCTGGTCAGGTCGAGCGCCACGTCGACATGGGGAAAGCGGGCGAGGAATGCCGGCAGATGCCGCGACAGCACGTTGATGCCGAAGCCGATGCCGGCGCTGATCCGCAGCAGGCCGCGCGGCTCGCCGGCAAGGCTCTCGACATAGGTCACCGTGTCGTCGATCCGCGACATCAGGTCGATGCAACGCGCCCGCAGCGCCTCCCCCGCGGCGGTCAGGATCACCGCGCGGGTGCTGCGCTGGAACAGCCGTGCGCCCAGTTGCTGCTCCAGGCGCGCGATGTTGCGGCTGACCGTCGATTTCGGCAGGCCGAGCACGCGGCCGGCAGCCGAGAAGCTGCTGGCCGCCGCCACCTTCTCGAAGACGCGCAAATCGTTGAGGTCGATCATGCCGGCGACTGTTCCATCCGTGGGACAGTGAGTCCAGCCGGTCGAACGAGCTTTTTGGTGCTTCGGCGCCTGCCAGCAGCTACCACTGACAGAAGGCTGGGAGCCTCGCCGACCCCTGGAGATCAGACATGCCTGAGTTCACAATTCCCGCCGACGATCCCAACCGCCAGTTGTCGATTGTCGATCCCGACGATCCGTCGCTCCGGCACCTGGCCATGGTAGGCGACACCTACACGGTCCTGCTCTCCGGTGCGCAGACGGCCGGGCGCTTCTGCCTCATCGACATGAAGGTTCCCGATGGCGGCGGCCCCGGGCCTCACCGGCACGACTTCGAGGAGACGTTTCATCTCCTGGAAGGCGAGATCGAATTCACCTTCCGCGGTGAGAAGAGCGTGGCCAGGCCAGGCATGACGGTGAACATCCCCGCCAACGCGCCGCATTCCTTCAGGAATGCCTCGGGCGCGGACGCGCGCATGCTGTGCCTGTGCGCGCCGGCGGGACAGGAGGAGTTCTTCGCCAGTGTCGGCGTACCGGTCGCGAGCCGCACCGCGGCCGCGCCGAAACTCAGCCCGGCGGAGTTCGGCGCCTTCCTCGCCAAGGCCGCGGCCCTCGCGCCGCAATTCCGCACCGAGCTTCTCAAACCCTAATCCGGACAGCCGCCATGAGCGTCGAAATCCATCCCGAGGACGAGCGCGACCGGGCGATCATGCAAGCGATGCGCGAGTTGCTGGCAACGCTGCCGCCGCTGGAATTTGCTCCGGCGGCGAGGCCGGCCTTCGAAGAGCTGATGCAACAGACGCCCGCCGCCGACGGCATCAGCATCGAGGCAGGCACGGTCGGCACGATACCGGGCTGGTGGTGCCGGCCAAAGGCTGGCGCGACGCGCGCCGTGATCCTCTATTTTCATGGCGGCGCCTATGTGCTGGGCTCCGCCATCGGTCATCGCAACTTCGTCAGCCAGATCGTGCAGCGTGCCGGCGCCCCGGCCTTCATTCCCGACTACCGCCTGGCGCCCGAGCACGCCTTTCCGGCCGCGGTCGACGACGCTTTGGATGTCTTCACCGGCCTTGGCAAGATGGGTTACGAGGCCATCGCGGTTGCCGGCGACTCGGCCGGCGGCGGCCTTGCGCTGTCCTTGCTGGCGCTGGCGGCGGCCACGGCGAGAAAGGGCGCCGGCGCCATGCCGCGCTGCGCGGTGCTGATGTCGCCATGGACCGACCTTGCGCTTGCCGGCGGCTCGATGCTGACGAGGGCGCAAGCCGATCCGCTGGTGAAACGCGCCGAGTTGAAAAAGGCGGCTGACCTGTACCTCAGGGATGCCGATCCCACCGACCCGCGCGCCTCGCCACTCTATCAGCCCCTGGGCGGCCTGCCGCCGCTGCTGGTGCATGTCGGCGATGACGAAATCCTGCTCGACGATTCGCGCCGCGTCGTCGAGGCGGCGTCGAGCGCCGGCGGCCAGGCGGCGCTGCATATCTGGGAAGGCATGACGCATGTCTTTCCCTCCAACCTTGCGCAGTTGCAGGCGGCGCGCCAGGCCATCGACATAGTCGGCGCCTTCATCCGCCAGCATCTCTGAGGCGTTGGGCGATCCCGGCAATCGCTCCGGTCCGAGGCTATCGAGGCGATGCCTGATTGGCAGGTGGTTCCCCCAATCCGTCGCTGCTTCGCAGCGCCACCTTTCCCCCCTCCGGAGGGAAAGGAAGGGAGCCTTACTGGATGAGTGTTGACGGCAAAAAAGCCTGGCGCCTTTCCTCTCCCCCGTCGATCGGGGGAGAGGTGTCGAGCGAAGCTCGACGGAGTGGGGGTCGACCGGCTCGGCGCAGGACAACAAATGCACCAAGCTGCCATGCACGCTTATTGCCAAGGACCGGTTGCTTGGCGCCTGGATCGCCATTGGGCGGCGCCGACACCCGGAAAAAGTGCCGAGCGAAACCTGCCCTGCCACTCACGGCAGTCGCCTGATTGAAAAAATTCGATCCGCAAATGTCGATTTGCTCCCGGCCCGGACGTCCTTCGGACGTAACCGGATTGCCGGGAGGCGTCGAAAGATCGATCCTGCTCCCGGCAGGGAGAAGAAACATGCAGCTTTCCTATCGTTGGGTCATCGTCGCGGCTGGTGCGCTGATGTCCTGTGTCGCCATCGGCACGATGTTCTCGCTGGCGATCTTCCTCGAGCCGATGGCACTCGACACGCAGTGGTCGCGCGCCGGCATTTCGAGCGCCATGACACTGAACTTCCTCGTCATGGGCCTGGGCGGCTTCGCCTGGGGTGCGATATCCGACCGCTTCGGCGCCCGCATCGTCGTGGCGATCGGCGCGGTGCTGCTCGGGCTCGCCCTGGTGCTGGCCAGCCGCGCCGGCTCACTGCTGACCTTCCAGATCACCTATGGCGTGCTCGTCGGCCTCGCCGCCAGCGCCTTCTTCGCGCCGATGATCGCGCTGACCACGGGCTGGTTCGAGACCCATCGCGGCCTGGCCGTCTCGCTGGTCTCGGCCGGCATGGGCGTTGCGCCGATGACCATCTCGCCCTTCGCCCGCTGGCTGATCTCGGCCTATGAATGGCGCACCGCCATGTTCGACATCGGCATCATGGCCTGGGTTCTATTGTTGCCGGCGGTGCTTCTGGTGCGCGAGCCGCCCAAGCCCACCATGGCGGATGCGGCTTCCGAGCCTGTCGCCGAAGGTGCCGGCATGAGTGTCGGCCAGGCGCTGCGCTCGCCGCAATTCATCGTGCTTGGGCTGACCTTCTTCGCCTGCTGCGCGGCCCATTCCGGCCCGATCTTCCACATGGTCAGCTACGCCATGCTGTGCGGCGTCGCCCCCATGGCGGCGGTCACCATCTACAGCGTCGAGGGCCTCGCCGGCCTGGGTGGACGCCTCCTCTATGGCGTGCTGGCCGACCGGCTTGGCGTCAAGCCGGTGCTGGTCGCGGGCCTCGCCATCCAGGCGGTCGTCATCGCCGCCTATCTCTCGATCAAGGAGCTCGATCAGTTCTATATGCTGGCCGTCATTTTCGGCGCCACCTATGGCGGCGTGATGCCGCTCTATGCGGTGCTGGCGCGCGAATATTTCGGCCAGCGCATCCTCGGCACCGTGTTCGGCGCCGCCACCATGCTGTCCAGCCTCGGCATGGCGCTGGGGCCGCTTGCCGGCGGCATGATCTTCGACGCCTATGCCAGCTATAACTGGCTGTTCATCGGCTCGGCCCTTATCGGCCTTGGCGCGGCCGGCATAGCGATCGCCTTTCCGCCTTTGCCGCGCCGGCAATTGCAAGCGGCCTGACGAGCAGCCGGAAAGCCCGCCACGGCAAGGCGGCTCGGGCCATGGCCCGCGCCGTCAGGCCGATTTGAGGACGGTGAACGGCCGCTTCTGGACGGGCCGCTTCGCCTGGAAGATCTCGGCGGGAACGGGACGGCCGACGCGGAAGCCCTGGATCTTGTCGATGCCGAATTCGCGCATGAGGGCCATCTGCTCGTCGGTCTCCACGCCTTCCACCAGGATCTTGTGGCCGCGATTGCGCACCAGCGCGATGATATCCTGGAGCATGGCCTTTCCGTTCGGCGTGGAACAGTCATGCAGGAACGAGCGGTCGATCTTGACCGTATCGAAATCGATCAGGCGAAGCCACGAAAGGCCTGCAAAACCGGTGCCGAAATCATCGAGCCAGATCTTGATGCCCAGGAGCTTCAGGTCGCTGATGCAGCGCAGAATGTCCGAATGCATCTCCATCTCCAGCCCTTCGGTGATTTCGAAGGCCAGCCGGTTGCCGGTCACGCCGGTCTCCCCCAGGATGGTCGCGACGGACGCGGCAAAGCCCGGTGTCTTGAGCTGGATCGGCGAGACATTGACGCTGACAAGGCGGATGTGGTCATCCACCAGGAGCTCGTTGCACACCGTCCTTACCGCCCAGCGGCCGAGCTCCAGGATGGCACCGGTCCGCTCCGCCACCGGGATGAAGATGCTGGGTGGAACCAGCGTGCCATCGAGCATTTTGAGGCGCATCAGCGCTTCGACCGCCTCCACCTTGCCCGACCCGATATCCTGGATGGGCTGGTAGACGAGCGAAACGAGATCCTGGCCGATCGCGATCTTGAGCAGGGCCGCGAGGTTCTCGCTCTCGTCGCTGCTTTGCGGGTCCGTCGGATCGAACAGCCGGGCGCAATTGCGGCCGCCCGCCTTTGCCAGATAGAGCGCGCGGTCGGCCTCGTGGATGATCTTCTCCAGCTTGGCGCCGGTCTGCTTCCTGGTGAAGGCGGCGCCGACGCTCGCCGTGACGATCGAGATGCCGTCGCGGCGCAGTTCGTGGGCGATCGCCAGGCTTTCCACGGCGCGGCAGATGGCTTCCGCGAGATCGGCAACCTGTTCCTTCTTGTCGAGGCGCGCCAGGACAATAAATTCCTCGCCGCCATAGCGGCCGATCGAGCCGTCATACTGCCTGATCAGATCACTGAGTGCGTTGCCGACCTGGATCAGGCACCGGTCGCCTTCCTGATGGCCGTAGCAGTCGTTGAACTTCTTGAAGAAATCCACGTCGATGAGGATCGCAACGAAACCGGCGCCGAGCTTCTGCCAGTCATTCCAGTGTTCGCGCAGCTTCTCATCGATCGCGCGCCGGTTTTCCAGGCCAGTCAGCGGATCGGTCCGCGACAGCCGCAGCAGGGCCTTGCCGCGCTCGGTGGCCTCCTTGTGCTGGATCCTGGCTTCGAGCGCGTTGAGGAAAACGTTGTAGCGCTCCTCGTTGAGTTTCCAGTTCACATACGATGTGAAGGTGAAGCACGAGACGTAGAACGTTCCAAAGACCATTTTGTACGTCAGCGTGGCGGGCACGAAGTAGTTTACGACATACAAGATGCACAGAATTATAGTTGACGTGACGATGGATATTCTGAAGCTGAACGTGAAAAAGAGGTTGGCGCTCATCATGAATATGGTGCCGAACACCATATAGTAAGCGACGCTTTCCCTGTCGGCGCCCATGGAGGCCGGCAGCAGCCAGCCGACATAGCCGAAGATGATGGCCGCCGCACAGGTGACGTCGAGCCATCGGGTTTCAGCGCCCCGGCGAAGCTGGACCTCCAGCGTCAGCAGCGCCGTCAGGCCGACCGCGAAGCGCGCCGCGATCGTATAGGCCGCCACGTCAGGAATGAGCAGCAGATCGCTAACGGAAAACAGGACATAGATGGCAACGGCTATCCAAAGCCCTGGCCTGGCTTCTTTTCTTCGCTTCGCCTGGGCTTCGGTACGGTAGAGGACGCGCAGTTCGTCGGCCCCCGGCTCCTGGCGGGATTCGTATGGCTCGGTCATGTCAGCGGGCGGCACGCGTGCGTTCACCACGAAGCCCGGCTGTAGGGCATCCTGCGCTCCAAACCCATTTCCTGCTTCTGACCCCACGCGGGCCGACTCCTTGAACGCGACGGCGACTGCAACGCCGGGCATACAAATGCGACCGAGCAAAACAAGTTTCGGTTAACTCGAACCCGGAATTCAGCATGCAAGGTTTCTAATGAATTAAGATGGTTGCAGCGAAATTAATCATATTGTTAAAATGCCACCGAACCGACGTTGGCAAATCAAGCATTCTACGCAATAAGTTAATTGCCTGTTAACTGTGGAGTCTTGGTGTGCAAACTGTCTTTGATGGCCAGAGTCTGATCACCGCTGAAATGCTCGCCGGCGGTCTGCGCCGGGGCAGCGTGGAGCGTCATGGCGCGGTGTTCGAAACCGCCCGCGCCGAACTGGCGCTCGTTCTCCTCACCACCCAGCAGCAGATCGAACAGGCAAAGGACCCCGCCGAGATCATTCGCCGGCTGATGTCGCATCTGGAAGGCATGCATGCCAGGCTTCATCCTGACGTCTGGCAGGCATTGATCCCGGTGGCGCAGAACCATCCGATCATGAAGTATTTTCTGGAAGACCCGCTGACACGCTGGTCCTTCACCAAGCCCAGGGGTTATTCCGGCGACGCGCAGTTGCTCGACTACATCTACTGCGACCCGCATGTGGCCGAAGACGTGAAAAACGCCTCTCCCCTCGGCAAGGCGCTGTACAGCTATACCCAAAACGTCCCGTCATGCTTGGCGGCGCGGGAACGGCGCGATCTCCTGACCCGCTATGTCGACGAGGCCGCCGACAAGGCCGGAGCGGAGACCGAAGTGCTGGCGATCGCCGCCGGCCATCTGCGCGAGGCCAACCGGTCGGCCGCGCTGGCCGAAGGCCGCCTCAAGCGCTGGGTCGCGCTTGACCAGGATCCGCTAAGCGTCGGCCTGATCGCGCGCGACTTCCAGGGAACCGCGGTCGAAGCCGTCGACGGCTCGGTGCGCACCGTGCTCACGCGCGGCCACAAGCTCGGCAAGTTCGACCTGATCTACGCCTCAGGCCTCTACGATTATCTCCAGCACAATGTCGCCGTGAAGCTCACCAAGACCTGCCTGCAGATGCTGAAGCCGAACGGGACGTTCCTGTTCGCCAACTATGCCGAGGGCAATCCCGACGCCGGCTACCGCGAGACCTTCATGGACTGGGTGCTGCTGCTGCGCTCGGAAGTCGACATGTGGAACATCATCAACGCCAGCGTCGACCGCAACACCGTCGAAGCGCAGGTGTATTTCGGCGAAAACCGCAACGTGCTCTACGCCGTCATCGAAAAACGGGGATAGCGGCCGCCAGGGCCAAACCGCCTCGAGCGCCTGCGGCATCATGCTGCCAAGCGCTCGCGGTGTCGCCGGAAACGGCTTACCCGAAAATCCGCTCTCCTTGTTCATCCACCAGTTGGATGCCCTTCTTGATCGAGATGTCGACGGCATCGTCCAGCCCGGCGAAGCGATCGGCGCGGATGAATTTGTGTTCCTTCACCACGCCGTCGATCTCCTTGGAGACGATGCCGCAGGTCTGGTACTGGCCGTCGGCCTTGTAGGGCGTGGCACTGATGGTGAACCCCTTGTGCTCGACCTGCTTGGCGGGCGCCGCGCTCTTGGGTTCGGCCGTTTCACCGCCGCCAGCGCCGCCGCCGAAAAGACGTTTCAAAAAAGACATGGCTCAAATCTCCCTGTTCGCCCTGAAATCGCGGCTTGCCTGATGCGCGCGATTCACGGCGCTGTCGTCTCAGCATGCGCGAATGTGCCGCCGCGTTCCAGCCCCCTGATGAAGACGGCGACCAGCAGTTCGACCTGCCGCTCGATCTCGTCGGCCTGGCGACGCAGCGAGCGGGCCGCATAACCACTGGTGACGATGCCGTGCACGCTTGACCATAGGGTGCGCGCGGCGGTCCGGCGCGTGTCCTCGTCAATGTCGAAGTCGCCTTCGGCGAGCACGGCGGCAATGATCTCGAACAACTGGTCGAGCCGCGCTTCATAGGCATCCGGCTCGCTCAACACCGGGCGGCGGCGGTTGAAGGCAAGCAGCGCCGGCCAACTGCCGGGATGAGCTTCGACGAAGCCGATATAGGCGCCGGCCAGCGCCAGCAGGCGCTGGCGCACATCGGTGACGTCGCGACGGGCAAGGTCGGCCATGGCGGCAGCGCCCGCCGCGCCCAGCCGGTCGAGCAGCCGCATGTTGACGGCGCGGTGCACACCGTCGAGGTCGGCGAACAGATTGTAGATCGAGCCGACCGAGATCCCTGCCTGCTCGGCAATGGTCCGGGCTTTCAGATTGTCCATGCCGCCCTCGTTGATGAGCGCCTCGGCGATGGCGAGCACCCGCTCGCTCGTCTCTTCCCTGTCCAGTGCCATGCCTGTTCCCGTGAATGCCTGTCGCTGTCCGCGGCATGCTTCGGCAACCACGGGATTTCACCTTCTTTACCATATTCGGGAAATCGTGAACAGCGTTCAAAAACCATATTGAACAATGTTCATTTCCTGCTATGTTGACTTCGTGAACATCGTTCACAGGAAAAGTTCGAAGGGAGAAGACCATGCTTAGCCTGATCAGAACATTGCTCGACGGCGCCAGCGCACGGGCCGAGGACGGCCTCAAGGATCGCTTTGCCATCGACCTTCTGGCGCAGCGCATCCGCGACGCCGAGGCCGGACTTGCCGCCGCCAAGCAGACGCTTGCCGGCCTCATCGTGCGCCAGCGCGCCGAACAGGCCGGCCTCGACCAGCTCGACCGCCGTCACGCCGATCTGGAAAGCCGTACGATGAGCGCGCTCGCCGCCGGCAACAACGCGCTTGCCGAGAGCGGTGCGGCGGCCATCGCCGAACTGGAGAATGAACGCGAGGTCCGCCGCGCCACCGTGCAGAGCCTTGGCGAGAAGATATTGCGCATGCGGGTGTCGGTCGAGCGGGCGCACCGCCGCATCATCGACTTGAACCAGGGCATGATTTCCGCCCGCGCCATCGATGCCGAGCGCAAGGCGCAGTCACGGCTGGTCAGATCGATCGGGCACTCGGCGAGCATCAACGACGCCGAAGAGCTGCTGGCCCGCATCAAGGGCGCCGCCGACCCGTTCGAGGAAGCCGGCATTCTCGACGAGATCGATGGCGAACTGCGCCACGAGGCGATCCGCGACCGCCTTGCCGACGCCGGCCACGGTCCGGCGGTGAAAATCCGCGCCAAGGACGTGCTCGAGCGCCTGAAGACCATCAACTGAAGACGCCCAGACCCCGATTTCCATCCATAGATCATCAAATCAACGGAGAACTCCAATGAACGGCAATCAGACCTACATCATGTTCAACACCATCTCTGTCGGTGCGGCCTACTTCATGCTTGGCCTGTCACTGTGGCTGGCACCGGTCGACCTCTCGACCAAGGGCTATTGGGGCATGGGCATCCTTTTGCTCACAGGCAGCCTGGTGAACCTCGTCAAGTACCGCACCGACGCGCGCATCTCGGCCGAGACCACCGCCAAGATCGAAAAGGCCCGCAACGAGAAGCTGATCAGCGAGTATGTCGGCAAGGAATGATGCCGGCCTGCCTAACGCAAGAAAGCCCGGGTCGCCCCGGGCTTTTTTGTCTTGCAGCGCGACTCCTTGCGGAACTTGGGTCGCCCGGTCAGCGGTGCGACAGCGCCTCCAGCGCGTCGGCCGCGGCTTCCAGGATGCTCATGGCTTCGGCCTGCTTTTCCTCTGGCGCGTCGACGATATCGCTGAGCGCGGCGCGCAGCCGATGGCGAATGGCGCGGAATTCGTCACGCGTTTCCGAGCGCTCGCCGCGCCCGCCCCGGCCGCCGCGGCGGTCTTCGCCATCGTCGTTCCAGCCGAACCAGTCGCGCGCCTTGGCCATCTTGCGGCCGAAGCGTTCGAGGTGTTCCAGCACGCCGTCGATCATCTCGCGGTTGTCGCTCAGATGCGCCTGCCCGGCCTCGGTGATTGAAAACACCTTCTTGTTGCCCTCGCTCGACGAGACGGCATAGCCGGCCTCTTCCAGGAAGGTCAGCGTCGGGTAGACCACGCCCGGGCTCGGGCTGTAGATGCCGCTGGTGCGTTCTTCCAGCGCCTTGATGATGTCGTAGCCGTGGCGGGGTGCCTCGGCCAGCAGCGACAGCGTGATCAGCTTGAGATCGCCGTCGGCCAGCATGCGCCCGGCGCGGAAGAAGTCGCCCGGGCCGCCGCGTCCGCCACCGCCCCTGCCCCCGAACGGCCCGAAACCGCCGCCACCGCCACGGCCGCCGAACTTGCCGGCCATATGCATGAACATGCGCTCGGCGCGGTCGCCGAAATGATTGCCAAAATTGTGCTTGTGCATTGATTGCTCCTTAAGTTGTATCTTACGATATATCTTAATTAGGCATGCCGGCCGCTTGAGTCAAGATATATCTTACGATGTATCTGAAGGAAGGCCAAGCGGCATTCGCACCGCCGACGGAGAACCGGACGCGCCACCTCAGATCAGGCGTTGCGAAAGGGGGCTACCAGCGGCCGTTGCGCCGGTTCCAGGCGTAGAGCAGGTCGGCGAACCGGTCATAGGCAAAGCGCGTCAGCGGCAGGATCAGCCGGTTGCCGAACAGTGTCGCCAGCCAGCCCTCGCCCGGCGTCGCGGCCCAGACGGCGACGGCAACGTCGGCGCCGACCAGCAGCCGGCCATCCGCGTCGGTGGCATGCAGCCGGCGGCGGATGTCTTCCAGCGTGGCGCCAAATCGGGCAAGTGCCGCCGGCTCCAGATTGATGTCGCGGAACGCGATGCGCCCGGCCCTGACCGCTTCGATCAGCCGCCGCTTCTGCCGGGCAATGCCCGCATCGCAGACCGGACAACGCGTGTTGTACCAGACGGTGAGCACTTACCCGTGGCCATGCCTGTGGTGCAGATCCGGATAATGCGGATGGCGATGACGCATCGGTGCATGCCGGTGCCAATGCGAGTGCGGCTCGTTCACCGGTCCGTCATGATCGTGCTGGTGATGGTCGTCATGCACATGGCTGTGCTCGTGTTCCAGCGCCTCGTGGTCGTGCTCATGCTCATGGCGTTCCGACAGATGCAGCCAAAGGCCGATGCCCATCAAAAATCCCGCGATCGCCAGCTTCAGCGTGACAGGCTCGCCCAGCATCAGGATCGCCAGCAAGGCACCTATAAAGGGGGCCAGCGAGTAATAGGCTCCCGTGCGTGCCGTGCCGAGATGGCGCAACGCGAGAATGAACATCACCAGGCTGACACCGATGCCGAAGAACCCGACAGCGGCCGTCGCCGCGATGGTCGGCATGGCAGGAAATGAAGCGCCGGCAGCAAATCCCAGTCCGATATTGGCGACGCCCGCGACCAGCCCCTTCAACATGGCGATCACCACGGGGTCGGTGGCAGAGATGCGGCGTGTAAAATTATTGTCCAGCCCCCACGCCAAGCACGCCCCGGCGACGAGCAGCGCACCAAGGTTGAAGGCAACGCCCTCGCCTTGCCACGACAACAACAGGGCGCCGGCAAGAATGGCAAAAGCGCCAAAAAGCAGGCGCCGGTCGACATTCTCGCGGTAGACGAGCCAGGCGATCGCCATGGTCGCCAACCCTTCCAGGTTGAGCAGCAACGCCGAACTGGACGCTGTGTTGAGAGTGAGGCCGAACATCAACAGCACCGGCCCAACGACGCCACCCATACCAATGGCCAGCGCCAGCCATGGCAGATCCCTGGTGGTCAGTTGCGCTTCGCCGGCAGCGGCGGCCGCACCACGCAGCAGGCGATACAAAGTCAAGCCGAGCCCGGCACCGAGATAGAGCAGGCCAGCCAGCATGAAGGGATCGACGCTGACAAGCAGCAGCTTGGACAGCGGCGGCGTGGCGCCAAACAGCGCGGCGGAGCCCAGGGCGAGCGGCACGCCGGGCCACAGATGGGAATGGGAATGCGCTTCGGACATGATCTCACCCTATCACAACGGGCGTATCACTTATGCCGCATCGCCGTCTTCGGGCCGACGCATTTGTTGTCCCGGAACAGCGCCCACTCTTCGCACAGGCGCCCGTTCGGCAACCGGCAGAACCCGTATTCGTTGCCGGCCTTGTCCTTCCTGACCACGAAACGTCCGCCGATCGCGCCGCAATGGACCGATGCCGGATTGGCCATGCCGACCGGTTTTTGCCCAGCGAAACCCGCATCCAAAAGCATCGATGACAGTGCGGCAAGGCCCGCGGCCAAAATCGAAACTTTCTTCATCACGATTCTCCCCTCGCCGCATCCTACCACGGCGAAGCGTCCTGTCTCACGGCAAGGCATCGCCAGGCCGGCACCCGATCATCGACTTCGAAAACCCTGCCTATCGCGTCATCCAAGCGAAGAGATGATCTCGCGGTAAGCAAACTCCGGGAAGGCCTTGAGCGTGCGCGTCCTGACGCTGCCGCCCGAGCCCAGCATCAACGCAAAGCGGGCGAGCACCGCGTCATCGGGCGCCTCGACCACCGCCACCATGTCGAATTCACCCATGGTCAGGTAGAACGACTTGAACGATCCACCCATCTCGCCCAGTTGCTTCCTGGCGGCATCGAGGCGCTTGGGCGAGTCGCGCACGGTCTTCGCGCCCTGCTCGGTCCAGTTCATCAGCACGATGTAAGTCGTCATCTACGCCTCCCTCCGGGGCCACGGAGCACGGCACTCATGCCATGGGTATGTCTACATGGCCGCGACCGGGGCGGGCTTCCGGGGTTGTCGCCCAGAAAATGCATCCGACGCGAAATTATCCTCCCGAAGGAGATGGGCCGCAAGGCGGTTGCACAACGAAAAAGGGCGCCGTCGGCGCCCTTGATCTTCAATACAACAGGTCAAACTCAGCTGTCGAGGAAGCTGCGCAGCTTGCGGCTCCGGCTCGGGTGCTTGAGCTTGCGCAGCGCCTTGGCCTCGATCTGGCGGATACGCTCGCGCGTGACCGAGAACTGCTGGCCGACTTCTTCCAGCGTGTGGTCGGTGTTCATGCCGATGCCGAAGCGCATGCGCAGCACGCGCTCCTCGCGCGGCGTCAGCGAGGCGAGAACCCGCGTGGTGGTCTCGCGCAGATTGGCCTGGATCGCCGCGTCGATCGGCAGGATCGCCATCTTGTCCTCGATGAAATCGCCCAGATGCGAATCCTCCTCGTCACCCACGGGGGTTTCGAGCGAGATCGGCTCCTTGGCGATCTTCAGCACCTTGCGCACTTTTTCGAGCGGCATGGCGAGCTTTTCGGCCAGTTCCTCCGGCGTCGGCTCGCGGCCGATCTCGTGCAGCATCTGGCGCGAGGTGCGCACGATCTTGTTGATCGTCTCGATCATGTGCACTGGGATGCGGATGGTGCGGGCCTGGTCGGCGATCGAACGCGTGATCGCCTGCCGGATCCACCATGTCGCGTAGGTCGAGAACTTGTAACCGCGGCGGTATTCGAACTTGTCGACCGCCTTCATCAGGCCGATATTGCCTTCCTGGATCAGGTCGAGGAACTGCAGGCCGCGGTTGGTGTACTTCTTGGCGATGGAGATGACGAGGCGCAGATTGGCCTCGACCATTTCCTTCTTGGCGATCGCGGCTTCGCGCTCGCCTTTCTGCACCTGGTTGACGATCTTGCGGAATTCCAGGATCGAAATCGCGGTTTCTGTCGCCAGATGCTGGATCTCGGCGCGCAGATCCTTGATCGCGTCCTTCTCGTTCTTGGTGAACTCCTTCCAGCCGCGCGAGGTCAGGTTGGCGATCGAGCGCGTCCAGTTGGGGTCGAGCTCGGAGCCCTGATATTCCTTCAGGAACTCCTCACGGCGCACGCCATAGCTTTCGGCCAGCCGCAACAGCTTGCCCTCGTTCTGCACCAGCCGCTTGTTGATGTCGTAGAGCTGCTCGACCAGCGCCTCGATGCGCGCCGTGTTGAGCGACAGCGACTTCACCGCCTTGATCAGCTGATCCTTCAGCTCCTTCAGCCGGCGGTCCTGGCTGGGCGACAGCGTGCCGGCGGCGGCGAGACGGTTCTCGACCTGCTGGTCCTGCAGCTTGCGCAGCTTCTTGTAGGTATCGGCGATGACGTCGAGCGTCTCCATCACCTGCGGACGCAGTTCCGCTTCCATCGCCGCCAGCGACAGGCTAGCCTCGTCCTCGTCGTCCTCGTCATCCTCCAGCCCGCGCGTGTCGGCGCCGACATTGGTGATGTCGTCTTCCTCGTCGCGCGCGGCACCACGCCGGGGCTTTTCCTCGACCTTGGGCGCTTCCTCGACACGCTCGACCACGGGCGCCTGCTTGGCCTCGGGGCCGGCATAGGTGGCTTCGAGGTCGATGATCTCGCGCAGCAGGATCTTGGATTCGTTGAGCTCGTCGCGCCAGATGATGATGGCCTGGAAGGTCAGCGGGCTTTCGCACAGACCCGCGATCATCGTCTCGCGGCCGGCCTCGATGCGCTTGGCGATGGCGATTTCGCCCTCGCGCGACAAAAGCTCGACAGAGCCCATTTCGCGCAGATACATGCGCACCGGATCGTCGGTGCGGTCGGTCGGCTCTTTCTTGGTCGTGGTGGCGGCAACGGCGGTGCCGGTCTGCTCGGCCAGTTCGTTGGCGTCTTCCTCGGCGTCCGCCGCGTTGTCGCCGGCCTCGGCCTCCTCGCCCTGCTCGTCATCCTCGACGACGTTGATGCCCATGTCGGACAGCATCGCCATCGTGTCCTCGATCTGCTCGGAGGTCACTTCCTCGGAAGGCAGCACCGAATTCAGCTCGTCCATCGTGACATAGCCGCGCTTCTTGGCGGCCTTGATCATCTTCTTGACAGCATCATCGGAAAGGTCGAGCAGAGGGCCATCGGTGGCGCCTTCGCGTTCGGTCTCGACCTCTTCCTTTTCCTTAGTCGCCATAATTTTTATCTTCTCCTAGCGGCCGGGCATCGGGCCGCGTAAGCTTTCGGACCATTCAAAATCGGATAGGCTTGTCTTCAGACGCGCTTCACCGGGCCACCAACTTCACCGTCTTGTTTGGTGCATGCCGTTGTCCCAAAACCGGTTCCACTCCTGTGCGACCACTCTTGGGCGACATGCATTAAGTCCAGATTAACCCTGATATCTGTGGCAGGCTGCCTGCCTGTCCAGTGACCAGCACCTCGTATCGCAGCATTTCCCGTCCAAGCGGGTGCGGGTTAACGTTTCGAATCGTCCTGATTCCGCCATTCTGTCGGAAGGTCAAGCGCCTCTGGCATGATTCGCATGAAAAAAGCGAATCAATTACCCGACTTAGCGCGCCCCGCTCCCTGGGGGAGCGTCGCCACGCTTTCATTCCTGTACGCATCCGCACTTAGGCTCGCCCGGCCCTGCCCGACGACACGCCGAATCCTTCGATCAGCGCTTCCGTCGCTTGTACATCCTGAAATTGCGCCTGAATTTCGATCAGGTGGCGGAAGTTTTCGTCCGAAGGATCCGCATCCATCGCCGCTTCCGCCGCTCTAAGCTCCTTATGTAATGTGCGCGCGCTGCGCTGCAAGTGCAGCGCCTGGTTGAGAGCGTCGCGGGCATCCTCGAGGGCCGCCGTCTCCAGTGCTGGCCATTGCCGCGCCCGCCTGATCAGGTCGACGGCCCGGCCCCAGATCTCGCCACAGCCGGCGCGCTCCACCGTCGCCACCACGGCATGGCGGTCATCGGCCGTGTCGTGCGCCATCGCGTCGAGAATGGCGGCGTGCAGCCGCCTCAGGTCCGAATTGGCAAGGTCGAGAAACTCGACATGGGCGAAATTCTCGTCGATCAGCGCCGGATGATTGATCAGGGCGACGATGATCGTCGCCTCGCGCACCGACATCCCCTCGCTGCCGCGCTTGACCAGGGCCGACTGGCCGAGGCTCTCTGTGATCGCGATACGGCCGCCGCCGCCCTTGGCGAACTGTCCGCCCGGCGCCTTGGGCTGGCCCGGGCGTCCGTCCTGGCGGCCGCCTCGCGGACCTTGCGGGCCGCCGCGCTGGGAGCCGAAGAAGCTCAGCACCCGCTCGCGCATTTCCTGCTGATAGTGATAGCGCAGGCTTTCGTCGCGGATGCGGCTGGTCAGCTCGCGCAGCGTCTTTTCGAGCTCGGCCCGCCGTTCCGGCGTGTCGAAGACGCCGCCCGAGGTCTCGCGCATCCACAACAGGTCGACCAGCGGCCGTGCCTCCGAGAGCACCGCGCGGAACGCGTCCGGCCCCTCGGCCTTGACCAGGTCGTCGGGATCCTTGCCTTCCGGCAGCAGCGCAAAACGCGCCGAGCGCCCCGCCTGGACCGACGGCAGGGCGATATCCGCGGCCCGCCAGGCCGCCTTCAGGCCAGCCTTGTCGCCGTCGAAGCACAGCATCGGTTCCGGCGCCATGCGCCACAAGAGTTCCAGCTGGTTTTCGGTGAGTGCGGTACCGAGTGGCGCAACCACATTCTCGAAGCCGGCCTGCGCCAGCGCGATCACGTCCATATAGCCTTCGACGGCGATCACCGTGCCGCCCTTGGCCAGCGCTTTACGGGCACGGGCGAAATTGTAGAGCACATTGCCCTTGTGGAAGAGCTCGGTGTCGGGTGAGTTCATGTATTTGGCGAGCGCGTCCGGCGCCAGCGCCCGGCCGCCGAAGGCGATGATCTTGCCGCGCGAATCCGGAATCGGGAACATGATGCGGTCGCGGAACCAGTCATAGGAGACCGGAATGTCGTCGCCATGGCGCACCAGCCCGCAGGCCTCGATGTCGGCCTTCGGCACGCCCTTTGCCGCCAGATGCTCCTTAAGAGCGTTGCGGCTGTCGGGCGCGAAGCCCAGGCGGAACGACTGCTGCGTCGCCGGCGTCAGCCCGCGATCCCTGAGATAGGCGCGGGCCTTGGCTCCCTCGGGCCCCTGCAGCCGCTCCTGGAAGAAGACGGTCGACATCTCCATGACGTCGGTGAGGCTGGCGCGCTCCTTCTCGCGCCGTTCCTCGCGTTCGTCGCGCACCGGCATCGGCACGCCCGCCATGTCGGCGATCTTTTCGACCGCCTCGGGAAAGCTCAGCCCTTCGAGTTCGGTGAGGAACTTGAAATGGTCGCCCGAGACCGAGCAGCCGAAACAGTGGTAGCGGCCCTTCTTGTCCTCGCAGTGGAAGGACGGGCTCTTCTCGCCATGAAAGGGGCAACAGGCCCAGTAGTCGCCGCGCGACGTATTGGTCTTCTTGCGATCCCACGCGACGCGCTGGCCGATAACCTGTGAAATCGGCACGCGGTCGCGGATCTCGTCGAGAAAGGCGGGCGGAAAGCGCATTGGGGAACTCGTTTTCCCACCATATAATCATGCCGGAGAAATCCGACGACCCCTAATGCAGGCCATGCCCGGTTTCCACAGGGCAAAAAGAAAGGCGGCCATTGCGGGCCGCCCTCCTTTCGGTCTCGTGCTGTCGCGGGAGACTTAATGTGCCGCGATGGCCCCAAAAATGACGCCGGAGAGAATGCCGACCAGCACATAGTCGTTGCCGACGCGGATCCATTCCTGGCCGCGGCCAGGACGATGCAGGCCGTAGCGGCCATAGTCGCGGATCGGCTGGTGGCGCTTCCAGTTCCCGTATTTCTGGCCGTTGCGCCAGTGATTGCGCTTCACCACCACCTTCTTCTTCACCACGACACGCTTGTCGACGTGCCTGCCGGGCTTCTGCCAGTCGACCTTCGAGTAATTCGACTGCGGCGCCACCGGCGCATTCATCGGCGCGGCCTGCCCGGCGAGCGAACTGGCGGCCAGCATCGAGACAGCGAGGCCGGAGAGAATGATGCGTTTCATGAGGAAGTCTCCTTGGTTGTCGATGCCTGAGGAGTAGCGGCTGGCGGATGAACTGAAACTGAACACGACCATTACAATTATGTAATGAAATCCTGTGGTTATTTCGGGAATTTGAATATCTTTGCAAACTCGGGCGGCATGCTGCGCGCCAAACCACGGCGGGGCGTGGCGCCGCCGGGCGAGCATCTGCGGGCCAATCCATTTTCCGACAGGCGCTGTCGCCATGCGACGGCCCTTGAAATCGACAAATTTTTATTATCCGGCTAAAATATTCCGGTTAAAGTTCAAGGCTGCCATGACCATGATTCGCATCCTCGTTTTTACCCCCGATCCTCGTGCCCTCCCCGGCGCGCGGCCTGCCCGCATGCAGGCCCCGAAATGAGCGGTTCCGTCGTCCTCCTGCACCTGGCGGGCGCGGTCGCGCTGATGCTGTTTGCCACCCGCATGGTCAAGACCGGCGTCGAGCGCGCCTATGGCGACGTGCTGCGCCATCGCCTGCGCGCCACCATGCGCAACCCGATCATGGCGGTGCTGGCGGGCACCGGCCTGGCCATCGCCCTGCAGAGCTCCACCGCCGTCACCCTGCTTGTAGGTTCCTTCGCCGGTTCCGGCATCGTCTCGGGCGCCGCCGGCCAGCTCGCCGTGCGCGGCGCCGAAATCGGCTCCGCGCTCGTGGTCAAGCTGCTGACCTTCGATCTCACGCTCCTTGTGCCGCTCTGCCTGATCACCGGCACGGTGATGTTCATGGCCACCGAGCGGCGCGACTGGCGCCAGACAGGCCGTATCCTCGTCGGCATCGGCCTTTTGATCCTGTCGCTGGAAATGATCGGGCAGGCGTCCGAGCCGCTGCGCAACAGCCAGCTCATGCCGGTCATCATCAACTACTTCTCCACCGATTCCATCACCGCCTACCTGCTGGCGGCACTGATCACCTGGCTGTTCCAGTCGAGCATCGCGGCGGTGCTTTTGATGGCGACGCTGGCGGGACGCGGCCTGATCAGCCCGGAACTCGGCGTCGTGCTCATCCTCGGCGTCAATCTCGGCTCCTCGATCATCGCGCCAATGCTGACGCGCTCGGCCAGTCCTGAAGTCCGGGTCGTACCGATCGGCAACCTCTTGATGCGCGGCCTTGGCTCGCTGGTGATGCTGATCCTGTTCATGATCTTCAAGCCGCATGTCGGCTTCCTCGGCGCCACGGCGGCAAGCCAGATCGTCAATGCCCACATCCTGTTCAACGTCATCATCCTGCTCGCCGGCCTGCCGCTGGCCGGGCTGGTCTACCGCGCCTCGGAAAAGATCGTCACGCTGGGCGCCAAGCCGGTGCCGGCGGCCTCGCTTGACGTCGTCGAGCTGTCGGCGCTCAACGAGAGCGCGCTCGATGTGCCGAGCCAGGCGCTGGCCAACGCCACGCGCGAAGTGGTGCGGGTCTGCGAGACGGTCGAGATCATGCTCAAGCGCATCATCGAACTCTACGAGAGCGCCGACACGGACAGGATCAAGGCGCTGGCCGCCCTGGACGACCGTGTCGACCGCAGGCACGCGGCGATAAAACTCTACCTCGCCAAGGTCACCAAGAACCCGCTGACCGAGGACGAGGCGCTGCGCTGCCAGGAACTGATCGGCGCCTGCGTCAAGCTGGAACAGGTCGGCGACATCATCGTGCGAAACATGCTGGTGCATGTGAAGAAGAAGCTCGAACACGGCCTGGAATTCACCCCCGAGGGCTGGCGCGAACTGTGCGCCTTCCACGCCTCGGTGCTGGCCAATGCACGTCTCGCCTTCAACGTGCTGGTGTCGCGCGATCCCGAAACGGCGCGCCAACTGGTGCTGGAGAAGGACCAGTTGCGCGACCGCGAGAAGGAAACCAGCGCCAGCCATTTCCTGCGGCTGCGCGAAGGCACCGCCAAGAGCATCGAGACCAGTTCAATCCACCTCGACACCATCCGCGACCTCAAGCAGATCAACTCGCTGCTGGCCTCAATGGCTTATCCCGTCCTGGAAGAGCGCGGCCTGCTCGGCGGATCGCGCTTGAAGGCGAGCTGAGCACCCGCAGTTCTTCCTTCTCCCCCTGTGGGAGAAGGTGGATTGCCGCGAAGCGGTAAGACGGATGAGGGGTGTTCCAGCGGAGTGAGACGATCGCGTTCTCTGGAACACCCCTCATCCGACCTCGCTTCGCGAGGCCACCTTCTCCCACAAGGGGAGAAGGAAGGGCGCTGCGCCCCTCGGAAACGATATCGCTTCACTGTTTCGGCCGCAAAATTGTCGTTGCCCGGCTTCCATCGCCCGGGCTAAGCATCAGCCTCCACCGGGAGGAAAATCGATGGACACTCATTCGCGCAGTTTCGCCAAGGCGCTTTCCTGGCGCGTGACAGGCACCATCGATACGATGATCATCTCACTGGTGGTGACCGGCAGCATCAAGCTGGCGGCCGCAATCGGCGTCACGGAGGTCTTCACCAAGTCTCTGCTCTACTATTTCCATGAGCGGGCTTGGCTGAAGGTTCCTTACGGGCGCAAGACACCAGCTTAGACCATCACTCAAGAAAACCTAAAGTCACGACAAAAAATTCTGGATTGCCAGCCATGGCTATCCATGATCTGAGCCCTCCATTTCGAGGGTTTCCGTTTATGTCGCTGCCGCTCATTGCCCTGTTCTTCGCCGCGTTCGCCTTCGGCACCACCGAGTTCGTCATCGCCGGGGTCCTGCCGCAAGTGGCGGAGGGGCTCGGCGTCTCGGTGCCCACCTCGGGCTATCTCGTCACCGGCTATGCCTGCGGCATCGCCATTGGCGGGCCGTTGCTGGCGCTCGCCACCAAGGGCCTGTCGCGCAAGACCCTGCTGCTCGGTCTCGCGATCGCCTTCACCATCGGCCAGGCCGCCTGCGCGCTGGCGCCGGACTTCACCTCGATGCTGCTCCTGCGCATCACTGTCGCGGTCGCGCATGGCGCCTATTTCGGCGTCGCCATGGTGGTCGCGGTCGGCCTGGTGCGCGAGGACCAGCGCGGCATGGCGGTCGCCGTCATCCTGTCGGGCCTCACCGTGTCCAATGTCATCGGCGTGCCCGCCGGCACCGCGATCGGCAACGTCTGGGGCTGGCGCGCCACCTTCTGGGTGATGTGCGTGCTGGGCGTCGCGGCAACCCTTGCCATGGCGGCCCTGCTGCCGCGCACCACCGGCCATCAGACCAAATCGGCGAGCTTTGCCAGCGAGGTCCGCGCGCTGGCGCGTCAGCAGGTGTGGACCTCGCTTATCCTCATGCTGATGCTGATGCTCGGCCAGTTCTGCCTGTTCACCTACATCACGCCGACCCTGCTCGAGGTGACCGGCCTCGATGAGAATCTCGTACCCTGGGTGCTGCTGCTCAATGGCGTCGGCGCCACGCTTGGCGTTTTTCTCGGCGGCAAGCTGTCCGACTGGAAGCTGATGCCGTCGCTGATCACCATGCTCGCGCTGCAGGCAGTGACGCTGGCGGTCATCTACGCCGTAAGCCCCTATCCCCTGCCGATGGTTGTCGCGATCATCATCTGGGGTGGCCTGAATTTCGCCATCGGCACGCCGATTCAGACCCGCATCCTGTCCTGGACGGCCGATGCTTCGGGTCTGGCCGCCTCGCTGATCCCGTCCGGCTTCAACATCGGCATCGCGCTCGCCGCATCGCTGGGCGCCGCCATGCTGACCGCCGGCTACGGCTATCGCAGCCTGCCGGTGGTCGGCGCCTTGGCCATGCTGGTCGCCGTCATCGTCGCGCTCGCCTCATACATCTGGGAGCGCCGCGTCGATGCCCGGCCGCCGCTGCCGGCGGCGGCCGAATAGGGCCAGCGCCTCAGCCGCGCCAGCGCAGCAGGCGCATGGCATTGGCGGTGACCAGCACCGTGGCGCCGGTATCGGCCAGAATGGCCGGCCACAGGCCGGTGATCCCGGCGATGGTGGTGACCAGGAATACCGCCTTCAGCCCCAGCGCCACGGTGATGTTCTGGCCGATATTGGCCATCACCGCCCGCGACAGCCGCACCATGCGCGCCACATCCGCGACGCGGCCGTGCAGGATCGCGGCGTCCGCTGTCTCCAGCGCCACATCGGTGCCGCCACCCATGGCGATGCCGATATCGGCGGCGGCAAGTGCGGGCGCATCGTTGATGCCGTCGCCGACCTTGGCGACCGTCAGTCCCTCGCCCTGCAACTCGCCGACGATGCGCTGCTTGTCCTGCGGCAAGAGCTCCGCCCGTGCCTCGATGCCGAGCGAGGCGGCGATGGCTTCGGCCGTGCGCCTGTTATCGCCGGTCAGCATCACCGCGCGGATGCCTTCGCCCTTCAGCGCCGCGATGCCGGCCGCGGCGTCCGGCCGCGGCTCGTCGCGCATGGCGATCAGCCCGGTCACCAGGCCGTCGGCCACCAGCACCGACACGGTCTTGCCCTGGCCGTTGAGGCTGTCAATGGCAAGGCGCTGCGCTTGTGTCATGTCGGCACGCTCGCCCGCCGCCGGGCCTGATCCCAGGAAGACAGCCACGCCGCCGACACTGCCTTCGACGCCCTTGCCCGAAATCGCCTTGGCGGCCACAGCCGACGGCACCTGCGTTTTTTCGGCCTTGGCCCGGTCGAGGATCGCCACCGCCAGCGGATGACTGGAGCCCTGCTCGAGAGCCGCCGCCAGCCCAAGCACGGTGGATTCATCGCGGCCATAGGCAACGATGTCGGTGACGACGGGCTTGCCCGCGGTCAGCGTACCGGTCTTGTCGAAGGCGACAGCGTTGATGCGGCGAAAGCCTTCCAGCACCGCGCCGCCTTTCATCAGCAGGCCGCGCCGCGCACCGGTCGCCAGACCGGCGGCGATAGCCGCCGGCGTCGAGATCACCAGGGCGCAGGGGCAACCGATCAACAGGATGGCCAGGCCCTTGTAGATCCATTCGTTCCAGTCGCCGCCGGCCACGAGCGGCGGCAGCACCGCCACCAGCGCGCCCACGGCCAGCACGCCGGGCGTATAATAGCGCGAGAAGCGGTCGATGAAGCGCTCCGTCGGCGCCTTGGCTTCCTGGGCCTCCTCCACCAGCCGCACGACGCGGGCGATGGTGTTGTCGGAAGCCGCAGCCGTCACCCGCACCTTCAGCACGCCATCGCTGTTGATGGTGCCGGCAAAGACGGGCTCGCCGACGCTCTTGCGCTTGGGTGTGCTCTCGCCGGTCACCGGCGCCTCGTCGATGTCGCTCGAGCCCTCGACAATGTCGCCATCCGCCGGGATGCGGTCCCCGGGCCGAACCACGATGACGTCGCCGACGCCAAGCCGTTCGGCGGGCACTTCAGAGGTGCCGCCCGCCCGCTCGACAAGGGCCGTCTTCGGCACCAGATCGGCCAGGCCCTGGATGCTGGCCCGCGCGCGGCCCGCCGCGACGCCTTCCAGCAATTCGCCGATCAGGAACAGCACCACCACGGCGGCGGCCTCTTCCGTGGCGTTGATCATCACCGCGCCGACCGCCGCGATGGTCATCAGCATCTCGATCGAGAACGGCGTGCCGGCCAGAGCCGCCATCAGCGCACGCCGCGCAATCGGCACCAGACCCACAAGCAGCGCCGCCAGGAAGACCCAGCGCTCGGCGGCGGGGAAGAGATGGCCGATGCCGTAGGCCGCACCCAGGGCCGCCGCGCAGGCCAGCGTCAGCGCCGCGCGGCGCGTGCGCCACCATGCCTGTCCGGGCTCGGCGTGGCTGTGGAGATGGGATGACCCCTCCGGCTGCTGCTTTGCACCTCGCGCGCTGCCGCGGTCATGATCATGGCCGGCGTGATCATGACCAGCGTGATCGTGGCCTTCATGGTCATGTCCCTCGTGATCGTGGTCGTGGCCTTCATGGTCGTGATCGGCATGGTCCTGCGCGCTCGCCGATGGAGCGGACGCCTCGCCCCTCGCCTGCGCCCTGACGATGCCGTAGCCCAGGCGCGCCACTTGCTTGAGCACCTTGTCGTCGTCGAGCGGGCCGCCATGGCTGACGGTCATCGAGGCGCCGGTCACCGAGACCGAGACATCGTCGACCCCGTCGAGCCGGCGCACCGCCGTGTCGATCTTGGCCGCGCAGGAAGCGCAGTCCATGCCGCCGATCTTGAATCGTGTCTGCCGCAGCGCTGTCGTCATCGCATCACCTGTCTTTTTCGCCCGTGCGGCGCGCCGCCGCATGGGTCTTGAACCTTGATGCCATCAGATGTAATTCCTCTAGTCACTAGAGCTTCAAGAGGTAAAATGCATGTTTTCGATCGGTGATCTCTCCCGTCGCACCGGGGTCAAGGTGCCGACCATCCGCTATTACGAGCAAATGGGCCTGGTCGCGGCGCCCGAGCGCTCGGAAGGCAACCAGCGCCGCTACTCCAGGCAGGAGCTGGAACGGCTGGCCTTCATCCGCCACGCCCGCGACCTCGGTTTCGCCGTCGAGGACATCCGCGCGCTGATCGACCTCAGCGGCCATCCCGAGCAGCCCTGCGGCCATGCCGACAAGATCGCGCAGGAACAGCTGCTTTCGGTCCGCGAGAAGATCGCGCAATTGAAACGGCTGGAGGCCGAACTCGAACGCATCGCCACCTGCTGCGACGGCAGGACGGTCGGCGACTGCTATGTCATCCGCGCGCTGTCGGACCACGCGCTCTGCGCCGACGAGCATGTCTGAGCAATGGCCAGGACCGTCGCCGATTTCGGCCTGACCTGCGGCACCTTGCCCACGGGCACGCGCAATGCGATCACCGACGTGCCCGGCGTGCGCGTCGGCCACTGCACGCTACGCGACGGCGACATCAACACCGGGGTGACCGCGATCCTGCCGCATGGCGGTAATCTGTTCCGCGACAAGGTGGCGGCGGCCGCCCATGTCATCAACGGTTTCGGCAAGACGGTCGGACTGATGCAGGTGCAGGAACTCGGCACCATGGAGACGCCGGTCCTGCTCACCAACACGCTTTCGGTCGGCACCTGCGCCACCGCGCTCATCCGGGACGCCATCCGCCGCAATCCCGATATCGGCCGCACCACCGGAACCGTCAATCCGGTGGTCGGCGAGTGCAATGATGGCCCGCTGAACGATATCCAGGCCCTGGCGGTATCGGAGGAGCATGCTCTTGCCGCGCTGGCCGACGCGCATGACGGCGATGTCGAACAGGGCAATGTCGGGGCCGGAACCGGCATGAGCTGCTTCGGCTTCAAGGGCGGCATCGGCTCGGCCTCCCGAAAGATCGCGCTCGGCGGCGACCACCACCTTGGCGTTCTCGTGCTGTCGAATTTCGGCAGGCGTGGCGACCTCATCTTGCCGGACGGGCGCCGGCCCGACCCCAGGCAAGCGGTGGAGGCCGAACGCGGTTCGATCATGATCGTGCTCGCCACCGATTTGCCGCTCGAACACCGCCAGCTCGACAGGGTGGCGCGACGCGCCGGGGCCGGCATCGCCAGGCTGGGCACCTTCTGGGGCCATGGCAGCGGCGATATCGCCATCGCCTTCAGCACCGGCAATCGGGTCGATCACGACGAGAGCCGCGATCTGGTGCCGCTGCTCGCACTCAATGAAGCGCGTATAGACATGCTCTTCCGGGCGGCAGTGGAGGCGACGCAGGAGGCGGTGCTTAACTCGATGCTGTCCGCCGAAGCCTTTACCGGCAGGGGCGGCACGCATCGCGCCTCGCTCGCCGACTGGCTCCGCGACCGGGGCCGATAATGCTACAGGTCGATCCGGAAGCGCAGGCTCTCCTCGCCGCCATAGGCCGCTTCCTTGAGGAAATTCCCGATCAGCCTGCCGCCATTGGCCAGGATAACCTTTTGCGAGGCGGGATTGCCGGGATCGGCGGTCAGCTCGACATAGGCGAGCCCGACCGCTCTCGCCTCGACGAGCATCAGCCTCAGGGCCTCGGTCGCATAGCCGCGCCGCCGCTTCCACGGCACGACGGCATAGCCGATATGGCCAAGCACATGCGGCGGCAGTTCGGCCGTGCCCTTCTGCCAGCGAAAGCCGATCGAGCCCGAAGCTTCGCCGTCCCAGATCCAGCGGCGGAACCCCGGGAGGCGCGGCACGCTGGTGCCATCGGGCAAGGTGATCGGGCGACCCCTGGCCTCGGGATCGTCGAGGCTGGCCAGGAAAGCCAGCGGATCCTTCTCGATCGCCCCAAGCTCCTCGCGCGTGGCCACCTCCAGCCGCACATTGTCGGGCGACCAGCCGCGCTCGAGCGCCGCCTTGTAGGACGGCAGGTGTTCCAGCGCGGGTTTGACGATCTCGACCATGATGCCTGCTCCTCGTCAGCAGGCATAGCCATCACCGCCACGGCGCTCAAGCCGGCACCGCTCGACGCATGCCGGGCCAGCCGGGCTATCGGAGCGGTTGCGATCCCGGGCACGGCAGCCCAGGATCGGGAAATTCACCCTGCATTCGCCAGCGCGACCGCATCCGCGCCGGCCGGAAACCGCAACCGGCCACCGGTGTCCCGCACGGCCGCCCAGACAGCCTCGGCGACGTCGGTTTCCCTGGTCGTCATCGCGGGCCGGGCGAAGTTCGCGAAGATCGGCGCCGCGAAGTCGGCATAGGCTTGCGGTATCAGGTCCTCGACACGCAGCGAGGTGTTGTGGGCGAACCGCGTCGTCGGCGCGTATCCGGGCTCGACCAGCTTGGCGCGGACGTTGAAATAACCGAGCTCGTGCGCCAGAGACCCGGTGAAACCCTCGATCGCCTGCTTGCTCGCGGTGTAGGCGGCCGCCAGCGGCATGGCCGCCAGTGTGGCGCTGGAGGTGACGTTGACGATCACGCCCGCGCGGCGCTCGCGCATCTGCGGGATCACCGCCTGCGTCATTGCCATCACGCCAAGCGTATTGGTTTCGAAGACGTGTCGGATGTGCGGGATGGGTGTCGCCTCGAAGGCGCCGACGACCCCGATGCCTGCATTGTTGACGAGAGCATCGATCGGACCGGCGGCTTCGATCGTTGCAGCGATGCTTTGCTGGCTGGTGACGTCCAGCGGCAGGATCCGCAGGCGCTCGGAGCGCGGCAGGATATCCTGTCGCGGCGACCGCATGGTGGCAATGACATTCCACCCGCCGGCGAGGAAATGGCGGGCCGTCTCCAGGCCATAGCCGGAAGAACAGCCGGTGATCAGGATCGTTTGCATGGGTAAGCTCCTTTGGTTTCGATGAAACCTTGTTAGGCTTGCCCAGACAGACGATCCATAATTAACTGTCCTTATTTTATTTCCAATCGTCCAAAAATCAGATCGAACCTCTGCTCACGCCCTCGTTTGCGCTGCCGGCCCCGCCACGGGCGAACTTGCCGGGAGAACAGCCGAGCCGTTTCCTGAAGGCTGTACTGAAAGCGCTCGCGGATTCGTAGCCGATCTCGTCGGCTATCCTGTCCAGCGTCTTGGAACCTCGCATCAACGCATCCTTGGCGAGCGCCATGCGCCATCGCGCCAGATACTCTATCGGCCCGCATCCAAGCACGTCGCCGAAACGCGCCGCGAAGGCCGAGCGCGAGAGGCCGGCAATTCCGGCGAGTTCCGCGACCGTCCAACCGGCCCGGACATCCGCATGCATGGCGCGAAGCACTCGCGCCAGCATGGGATCGCGCATCCCGTTGAGCAGGCCTGCCACGCCGCCATCCATGCCGCGCCATCGCAGCGCCTCGACGAGCAGCACCTCGAGCAGTCGCTGCAGGACCATCTCCTTGCCGGGCTCTTCATTCTCGCACTCTTCCATGATCAGCTCGATGGTCTTGCCGAGTCTCCCGGCGCGACCTTGCGAAGCCGGCACGTGGACGACGCGCGGAAGCAGTGCCAGCAACAGCGCGGCGTTGACCGGCTCGATCCGGAACGTCCCGCCGAGCGCGACGAAATCGGCCTCCCCGTCCCGGTCGCCATACTGGACGGCAATATCCATCGGCTGCCGAAGCTCGCACTCGGCCCCCGGATGGCTGCTCAGCGAAAAGGGTGGCGTGGAGGGCAAAAGGAGGAAATCCCCCTTCTCCAGCCTCACAGGCTGCTGCCCCTCGAAAGCGATCCAGCACTCGCCCTCGACGATGATTGTGAAACCAGGTGCGTCATATGCGGCGTAACGCACGCCCCACCGGCCGCGTCCCTTGATGGGTTTCGAGATCGCGGTGCTGGGTTGAAGAAGAGCGATGACGTCGCTGAGCGGGTCCATTCAAGACGACCGGTAATTATTAAAGCCGTATTCATTCTAGAGCGTCGCAGGACGGTGTACAGACCCGGTACGTCGCAAGGCTCTGGCAAAGCGACTGTGCCCGGCCGGAGCGTCGCCAGCGGACATGCCGCCATGTTCAAGTCGGCTGGAAGCGGATTTCGCCCTTGTTCAGAAAGCAGGTCTTGCTGAACAGCGACAGGTCGAGCGGGTTGGGCAGCCTGATATCGCCCACATCAGGGACAGGCTTCGACGACAGCTCATAGGAACGGTCGATCTGTGAAATGAAGACCAGGATGAGACCTCTTTCACGCGCGAACGACCGCAGGCGGCGCACCTGCGTCATCAGGTCCGGATTTTCCCGCCTCTGGTCGAGCAGTTGCAGATAGTCGATCACCACCAGCGTGCCGGGGGCGGCCGTGGCCAGTCGTTCCATCATGTATCCGGCACAGATGGCGTCGGAATTGTCGAAGTCGAACCGGCCCTCGAATTGCGCCGGCTCGACCCCGATCGCGCGAAATCTGCCGAGAATGTCGGCCTGCGTGTATTCCAGCGTAAAGAACACGCTGCGCCGGCCGCATCGCATGGCTTCAATCGCCAGTTCGAGGCTCATCAGCGTCTTGCCGTGGCCCGGCCGCGCGCCGACCAGCACGAGGTCGCCGGGTGCCAGTCGGGCAAATAATCTGCCGGCGGGGCTGGTTTCGGCGTCCCTCGCCGCAAGCAACGCCCAGCTCACAAAGCCCTCTTGGGCCGCGATGCGGTCGAGTGCTTCGTGCAGCGGTATGCCGTCCTTGCGGGACAGCAGCCTGGCTTGACGCTTCAGTCGGTAGACAGGCGCGGACAGTCTCATCACAAAACCTCCTGATGCGAGCAGTCTGCGCAACCCCTCCTCATGCCTGGTGCTCGAACAGTCGGTTCGGTGATTGGATGGCCCGGCATGACTGATGCTTTCCCGGCGGAGGGAGGAGGCGTGGGCCACGCCAGAATCAGATCATAGCGCAATCCCGGTGGATCGAAAATCGGGGGTCGCGGCGCATGGAGGCATCAGCCGCAAGCCTTGAGCCAGCATCCCGGAGTATGGGTGGCCCGCGCCGGTGCGGATTTTTGGGCCTGTCCGCCGCCGCGCTGACCAAGAAGTGTTTCGCCTGGAGATGCGAGGCATTTTATGATCTGCGCCAGGTGATTCACCGGCGCGGAATAACGAAACGCCCTCGACAGGAGAATAGGTCCGGTGCGGTTGAGATCTGTTCCTTTGGCGGCTGTTGCCACCCTCGGCCTTCTCGTTGCGGTCATTGCCCTGACGGTGTCGGCGCGGTCCTTTGCCGCGCCTTCGGCCGTTCCGGCATGGCTGCAGGCCCATGTCGGTGACGCCGACGGCCAGATTTCGCAAGTGGTGCTGGAGCGAGCGCGGGCGCTTTACCAGAAGAAAGTGGCCGAGGGCGCTGTCCGCAATCCCTGCTACTTCGCCATGGATGCCACGCGTCCGGGCGATCTCGGCAACAGCGTGCTCGGGCGCCGCTACTATATCGTGTGCGAGGCCAGCCAGTCGTTTCGCGCCATTTCTTCCGGTCATGGCGGCGGCCGCAATCTCAAGGGCACCGTCGATTTCTCGAACGGCCGGCGCTGCGTCAAGAACTTCGGCAATGCCATGGATTCCGAGCTGACCGCCGGCGGCGCCTATATGACGCGCGAGACCAAGACTTCGTTCAAGGGTTACTACCGCACGGCCACCAAACAGGATGCGGCCTTCGTGCGCACCTTCATCCAGTTCGACGGCGAAGGCGAAGCCGCCAACGCCCGGCAGCGCGTGATCGGCGGCCATGCGGCGCAAGTGCTGCGCACCATGTGCATGCGCAAGAGCCCGAAGAGCTCCTACGCCGACCATGACGGCATGGTGCCGTTCGGCAAGCTGGTGGACTATGCCGGCGGCCGCAGCAATGGCTGCACCAGCTGGTCGCCGGCGGATGCGCAGCAGCTCATCTCGATGGTCAAGGACAATCCGACCACGCTCTACATCTACCCGGAATCACGCGATATCGCCGCCGTGGCGAGCGGCCATTCGTCGGGCGCCTACTGGAACGCTTCCTGCCTGAAGGAGATCGGCGCGCCGAAATTCTGGCCACGCAAAACCCTGGAGCCGATGATCGCCCAATACAGGAAGGACCATCCGGCGCCCCCGCCCCAGCCCCTGCCGATCTGCAAGGAGCCGTGAGCTTCGCGTCAGCCGGCGCTGGCCTTGGGATCACGAACGAACCAGCCAGCGAAAGGCGCGCCGCAGAAATGCCTGGCCATCCGTGGTGATCGGTTCGCCATGCGCCATCAGCACCTTTTCCGCCGGCCAGGCCAGCACCCGCCGGATGGCGGCGCGCGCCACGGGCCGGTCGGTGAAGGCGGCGCGGAACTTTCGCGGCACCGATGGCTCGTCGGCCACCATCAGGTCCAGCCGGGCAACCAGCGCCCGCCAGCCCTTGAACCATCCGGGCGGGAAATGCTGGATGAGATCGGTGAACAGCACCGTGTTGCTGCGGCGATGAAAGAAGACGACCTCGGTCGTGATCCGGTTGCCGAGCATCACGACCTGGTCGAGATCATCAGCCCAATCCGCGACAGGCGTATCGCAGAGATCGCCGTCGAAGCGGATGTCCCGGCGCTTTTCGCGCAGGCCCGCAGCCGCATACACCCTGGCGTCGGGATAGCCGCTCTGCCAGCCGGCGAGGAACACATGATGAAGCGAGTTGGGCGCGATCAGGAAGCGCACCTCGCCCATGGCATTGACCTCGGCGCGAAGCGCATCCGTCAGCGCGACCGGCGACCAGATGAAAAGGCCGCCGGCCGACAGACGGATGACGGCCATGCGGGTCGGATAATGGAAGCCGGCCGCCGCCGTCACCGCCGGACCGTCGGCGATCCAGATGCCAGCCCCGAATTCCCTGAGATTATCAACCATTTTGCACAACGCTTCCGATTGACCCGCTTGAATTCCCGGACGCCACGGCCGACCGTTCGGCCCGGGCGAATGGCTGATATGGCGGCGATGAACCCATATTTTACATAAGTGTAAATTTACACTATGGTATAAAAATGACAACCCCAAAGCGGACCGACCGGTCGCGAACCCTCATCCTCGATGCCGCCGATCGGGCGTTCCGGGAGCTTGGATTCGTCAACGTGTCTGTCGAGGAAATAGCGACGCGCGCGGGGCTGACCCGCAAGACCGTCTACAATCTGTTCAGTTCGAAAGAAGAGATCGCGCTGCGGCTCATAGCTCGCGTCGAGGCGGACGACAGTGCCTATCGCGCCCGCATGGCAGCGAACGAGGACGTGCTCAAATTGCTGGAGATCGTGCTCACCGACAGTGCGCACTGGTGCCTGGCCAATCCTTCCCTTGCCCGGCTCGCTCTGGCCCCGGCGGAACGGCCGTCCCTGCGGCCGCCCCCCGACCGCCCATCCTTCCAAGGCCTGGTGCGGGATATTCTGGTGCTCGGCCAGCGGCAAGGCGTCATCCGCCGCGACGACGACGCCGACTTCATGGCGCTGGTGCTGCTCGGCATCTATGGCCAGGCGATGCTTTCGGCGCTCTCCGGCGGGTCGTTCGGCGAGGGCGAGACCAGGCACCTGATCCGCATCGTCGTCGAAGGGATCGGCGAACGTTCGCAGAACCGAAGCGGCAAACCCTGACGGTTACCCGCCTTGCCTTCAAGCCCTCAATGCGGGCTGGATGCGAGCAGCAAGCCGCCGATGACGGCGATGTTGATGGTGAAGGCGGAGCGCAGGCCTTGCCGCTCCGGTCCGGAATAATGCCAGAAGTCGAGCATCATCACGCTTGCGACAACCGTGAACACGACAAGCGCCAGCGCCGCATAGGGCCGGGCCATGCCGGTTGCGAGGCAAAGGCCGGCGACGATCTCGACGCTCGACCCCGCGGCAAGCAGGACCGCCGGGAAGGGCAACCGCCGCTCCGCCAACTGTCCTGCGATCGTCCTGAACTTCAGGAAATGCCCGGCTCCGGCCCAGGCGAAAACACCGCCAAGCAATACGAAGCCAAGCATGTGGATCAGCCCGACCACGGCGCGTCTCAATTCACCGACCAGACGGCGAGTTCATATCCGTCCGGATCCTCGAAATGAAAACGGCGGCCGCCCGGAAATTCGAAGACCGGCTTGACGATCCTGCCGCCGGCTTGCTCGATCCGCTTCTGCGTCACACCGAGATCATCCGCATAAAGAATAACCAGCGGCCCGCCCGGCTTGATCGCGCCGCCCGTCGTAAGTCCGCCGGTCAGGCGGCCGTCAGTGAATTCGCAATAGGTCGGACCATAGTCGGTGAATGTCCAGCCGAATGCCTTGGCGTAGAATTCGCGCGAGCGCGCGATATCGCTGACGTTGAATTCGATGTTGTCGATCCGGCGATCATTGCCTGCGGTGCCCATGGCAAATCCTTTCATCGTTGCATGTCTGGGGAAGGATGCCGCCGGGGCCGCCGGCGGTCTTGAAGAAAACGGCCACTCAACCCGCCAGTTGGCGAACGAACGCACGCGCCGTCATGCCGCTAAGCGTCTGGATCTCACGGCTGAGATGGGCCTGGTCGGCATAGCCGGTCGCATAGGCCATGTCCGCCAGGCCGGCATGCGGGGAACGCCGCGCCAGCGCCTGGAACCGTTGAAAGCGCAGGATGCGTTCGAGCGTCTTGGGGCCGTAGCCGAACAGGTCGCGGCTCCTGCGACGCAGCGTCCGCTCGCTGAGACCGAGCCGGCTCACCAGGCGCGACATGCCCTCTCCCTGATAGCCGGCATTGTCCTGAAGGATGGAGAATATCGCGGCTCCGTCGCGAAAAGGCGCTTCGACCGACGGGGCCATCCCGGCCAGCAGGTTTTGCAGCAATCCGGCCTGCCCATGGAAGCCCGATACGTCTTGCAATCTCCCGAAGACATCGCTCGCCCGCGCACCCCAGATATCGCGCATGTCGACCTCGCTGCCGACGATCTCCGTCATCGACAGGCCGAGCCAGCGGGCTGCCGCACCTGGCCGGAAGCGCATGCCCAGCACGGTTGAACCCGGCCTCAGATCGGGGTTGGCGGCCGTGATGTCGGGACCGACGGCGACAAGGCGGCCATCATGCCAGAGAAGATCGACACAGCCATCGGGAACGACGGCGATACTGCCCGCATGATCATCCGGGATGGAATGTTTCCACACGCACAGAAAGTGCTCGCGCAGGGCGGGCACGGGCGCCGCTTCCGAATATCGCCCGACGCAACCGGCAAGAACCGTCTTTGCCCTGGTCTCCACCCGCGCATTCCCTGCTGTCGTGACGGGAAGCTTTGCGGCAGGCCTACTGCAGCAGGCCCTTGACGATGCCGCTCGCCTTGCCGAAATCCATCTGGCCGGCATATTTCTGCTTGAGCGCCGCGATCACCTTGCCCATGTCCTTCTGGCTGGCCGCGCCGGTGGCCGCGATCGCCTCTCGCGCCGCCGCCGTGATCGCCGCATCGTCGAGCTGCGTCGGCAGGAAATCGCGTATGATTTCCATCTCGCCGCGCTCCTGCGCGGCCAGTTCCGGCCGCTTGCCGTCCTCGAACGCCTTGGCCGATTCCTCGCGCTGCTTCACCATCTTGGCCAGGATCTGCAGGATTTCCTCGTCGCTGGCGGGGTCCTTGGCCGAACCGCGATTGGCGATGTCGCGGTCGTGGATGGCGGCCTGGATGAGCCGCAATGTCGGCAGCCGGTGCTTATCCTGCGCCTTCATCGCGCTCTTCAGGGATTCGGCGATTTTCGCGCGCATTGTTGTGTCTCCTTCGATCGGCGCGGACCATAACCTTGCCGCAGGTTCAAGGCAAATTCCGACCACGCAAGGCAAATCACTGATATTGTTCGACGAAATAAATCAATGCCGGTCGGTGGCGGCATCATTGACCGTTCCGGCGCCTTCCCCTATGTACTCGGCCTTGCATAAGACAATGAGTTGGCGCGCCAAGGCTCGAGAAATCGCTGCTGCGCGCCGTTTGCTGCGCAAATTGTCCCACTGCCGGGACGATCGGCAAGCAACCTTTTTAGGAGCGCCGCCATGGCCGAGATGACGCCCGCCTGGACCACCGAAAAGCCGACCGCCCTGCTGGTGCTGGCCGACGGCACCGTCATCGAGGGTCGCGGTCTCGGCGCCGCGGGTTCGGCCGTCGCCGAAGTCTGCTTCAACACCGCGCTGACCGGCTATGAGGAAATCCTAACCGACCCCTCCTATGCCGGCCAGATCGTCACCTTCACCTTTCCCCATATCGGCAACATCGGCACCAACGACGAGGACATCGAGGATCTGAACCCCGCCGCCCGCGCCGGCGCTGTCGGCGCCGTGTTCAAGGCCGATGTCACCAACCCTTCCAACTACCGCGCCGCCGGCCATCTCGACCAGTGGCTGAAGAAGCGCGGCATCGTCGCCCTGTCGGGCATCGACACAAGGGCGCTGACCGCGCTGATCCGCGAAAAGGGCATGCCCAACGCCGTCATCGCGCATGCGCCCGACGGCGTCTTCGATCTCGACGACCTGAAGCGCCGCGCCGCCGCATGGTCCGGCCTGATCGGGCTAGACCTTGCCAAGGAAGTGACGTCGGGCCAGTCCTCGGTCTGGCGCGAGACGCCCTGGGTGTGGAACGAAGGTTTTGGCGAACAGACTGATC
The DNA here is from genome assembly GCF_005503535.1 of Mesorhizobium comanense. GTDB lineage: Bacteria > Pseudomonadota > Alphaproteobacteria > Rhizobiales > Rhizobiaceae > Mesorhizobium > Mesorhizobium comanense. The sequence continues at coordinate 140,038 of NZ_SCNN01000015.1, forward strand.
CGTCGTTGCACGTCGTGGCCATCGACTACGGCGTCAAGCGCAACATACTGCGCCTGCTCGCCGGCCTCGGCGCCAAGGTTACCGTGGTTCCGGCCAAGACCGGTTCCGAGGAAATCCTGGCCATGCAGCCGGACGGCATCTTCCTCTCCAACGGTCCCGGCGACCCTGAAGCGACAGGCGAATACGCCGTGCCGGTGATCCAGGACCTCTTGAAGACGGATATTCCGGTGTTCGGCATCTGCCTCGGCCACCAGATGCTGGCGCTGGCGCTGGGCGGCAGGACCGCCAAGATGCACCAGGGCCATCACGGCGCCAACCATCCGGTCAAGGACCACACCACCGGCAAGGTCGAGATCGTCTCGATGAACCACGGCTTTGCCGTCGATGCCGACTCGCTGCCATCAGGCGTCGAGGAAACCCATGTCTCGCTGTTCGACGGCTCGAACTGCGGCATCACGCTCACCGGCCGTCCGGTGTTCTCGGTCCAGCATCACCCCGAGGCCTCGCCCGGCCCACAGGATTCACACTATCTGTTCCGCCGTTTCGTCAACCTGATCCGGCAGAAGCGCGGCGAGGAATTGCTGGCCGAGCGGGCTTGATCGGGCGGTTGGCGCTGCCCCTCATCTGCCTGCCGGCATCTTCTCCCCGTATAGTGACGGGGAGAAGGGACAGCCGCACCCTCTGCGCCCTTCTTGCAACGCAAACGATTGGCGAAACCATCGATGGCAGCGTCTTTCTCCCCGTCACTATACGGGGAGAAATGCCCGGTAGGGCAATGAGGGGCAGCGCAAACGCCCCCCAACCTCCCATCGCAAATCCCCGTACCTAAGCCACCGGCCGGCCTTCGCTCGCCTCCAGGATAGCGAACCATTGCTGGCGGTCGAGGCGGATATCCAGCGCCTTGACCATGGCCGCCAGCCGCTCCGGCTTCATAGAACCCAGCACCGGCACCAGCCGGGCCGGATGGCGCAGCAGCCAGGCAATGGCGACGGCGGCGAGATCGCCCGCCCCCACTTCGGCGGCCACCGCGGCCAATGCCGCGCGCACCCGCGCCTCGCGCTGCTCCTTGCCGGTGAACAGCGAGCCACCGCCGAGCGGCGACCAGACCATCGGCGCGTAGCCCAGCCGTTGCGCGTGGTCGAGGCCGCCGTCGGTCAGGGCGGACGTCTTGAGCACCGACATCTCGATCTGGTTGGTGGCGAGCGCGAACGGCAGCCGCGACGCCAGGAGATCGAATTGCGACGGGGTGAAATTGGAAACGCCGACCGCCCTCACCTTGCCCGACTTCACCAGCCCGGCCAGTGCGGCTGCCGTCTCGTCGGCATCCATCAGCGGGTCCGGCCGGTGCAACAGGAGAAGGTCGAGATAATCGGTCCCGAGATTGCCGAGCGAGCGGTCGACCGAGGCGTTTATGTGGTCGGCACTGGTGTCGTAATGCTTCAGCCGGTTTCGCGGCCGGTTGCCCGAGGCCAGCATGATGTCGCATTTCGAGATCAGTTCGATCGCCTCGCGCTTGCCCTTCCAGCAGGCAAGACCGGCGCCAAACGCCGCCTCCACCTCGTAGTTTCCATAGATGTCGGCATGGTCGAAGCTGGTCAGGCCGAGATCGACGGCGCTGCCGATCAGCCGCGCGACCTGATCGGCATCCGGCCGCACGGGACCATCGAGCAGCCGCCAGGCGCCGAAAACCAGTCGCGACAGCGATACCCCGTCCCTCGTCAGCGTGATGCGGCTGTCATGGCTCATGCCTGTGCTCCATCCTGCGCCACATCGACGGCCGCTTTTCCGACCCCGGCTGGCCTTGCCACCTTGGTGACGAAGACGATGACGGCCAGAAGCAGGAAACAGGCGCCGACCAGATAGGGCGCACCGCCGAAGGTGACTGGCGCGCTCGGTCCCGTGAACCACGAAAAGATCGTGGTATAGAGCAGCGGCGTGATGATCGAGGTGATCGAGAAGATCGAGGTCATCGCGCCCTGCAGTTCGCCCTGCGCCGACGGTGGTACCTTGGCGGCGGCGAGGCTTCGGAGCGGCGGGTCGGCCAGCGCCTCCAGGCAACCGATAACGATCACCGCGTAAACCATCCAGCCCTGGGTGGCGAAGGCATAGCCGAAGGCGCTTGCTGCCGTGAAACTGAGGCCGATCACCGCCGTCTTCCATTCGCCGAGTCTCGGGATCACGCGCGGCAGCACCGTGCCCATGATGATGGCGCCGCACAGGCCGAAGGCGCCGAGCGAAAAGCCGATCTGCTGCTCGCTCCAGCCATAGCGGTAGTTGGAGACGAACGACCACACCGCCGGATACATCATGTGGCCGAGCGTCATCAGGAAGAAGACGAGCCCGATCCAGCCGATGCCCTGATACTGGCGCATCTGCATGAGCGTGCCGACCGGGTTGGCGCGCTTCCATTCGAAGCGGCGGCGATGCTTCTCATCGAGCGTTTCGGGCAGCAAGAACAGCGCGATCAGGAAATTGACCAAGGCGAGCCCGGCGGCGAAATAGAACGGCACGCGCGGTCCGAACGTGCCGAGCAATCCGCCCAGCACCGGCCCGATGACGAAGCCGACGCCGAAGGCGATGCCGAGCAGACCGAAATTCTTGGCCCGGTTCTCGTCGTTGGAAATGTCGGCGATGAAGGCCGACGTCGTCGAGTAGCTGGCGCCCGAAATGCCGGCCAGGACACGGCCGATGAACAGCATCGGATAGGACCAGGCAATGGCGCAGATCAGATTGTCGATGGAGAAGGTCAACACCGACGCGAGCAGGATCGGCCGGCGGCCGAACCGGTCGCTCAGGCCGCCCATGATCGGCGCGAAAAAGAACTGCATGGCCGCGTAGACGAAGAACAGCCAGCCGCCCTCGATTGCCGCGCCGCTGATGCTGACGCCGCTCAACTCCTGCAGATAGGCCGGCAGCACCGGCATGATGATGCCGAAGCCGATAATGTCGAGCAGCAGCGTGGTGAAGACCAGCGCGAGGCCCCGCCTGGCGGTTTTGGGGTCGATCATATGGGTCAAGCTCCTCTGGCCGCCCCGGGGCATGGGCGGACGCACCTTATAGGCGAGCCGGCGAAAAGGAACAATGAGGGAACAGGCAGGAATGCTTGTTCCTGACACTCCCTGACGGCAACTTCGCCGTCAGATCAGCATCAGTAGACACGAGCCGAGACTGTTTCGAAATTCGCTCTGGTGAGTCATATGGTGGCGGTTTCGAGAACCGTAGCGCAGCGGACATTTGTCCGTGAGCAACGGAAGCGCAGAAAGCGCCATCAGATGGCCGCCAGAGTAGAATTTCCAAACAGTCTCGTCAGAGAGGCCCGCTCATCGTATTGCAGTCGGAAAGCTTGCCGCTCTTGTAGCCCCGCGCCAGCCAGGTCTGCCGCTGCTGCGAGGTGCCGTGGTTGAAGCTTTCCGGCACCACATAGCCCTGCATCTTCTTCTGCAGTGTGTCGTCGCCGATCTGCTTGGCGGCGTTGAGCGCGCTCTCTATGTCGCCCTGCTCCAATATGCCCTTCTGGGCGGTGTAGTGCGCCCACACGCCCGCGAAGCAGTCGGCCTGCAGTTCGATGCGCACCGACAGCTGGTTGGCGTCGGCTTCGCTCATGCCTTGCCGCATCTGGTTGAACTTGCCCATGATGCCGGTGAGGTTCTGCACGTGATGGCCGACCTCATGCGCGATCACATAGGCGCGGGCGAACTCGCCGGAAGCGCTGAACTGCTGGTCGAGCTGCTGGAAGAAGGTCATGTCGAGATAGACCTTGTGGTCCCCTGGACAATAGAACGGCCCGGCCGCCGCCGAGGCAAAACCGCAGGCGGAGCGGACCTGACCGGAAAACAGCACCAGCTTCGGATCCTCATAGGTCAGGCCCTGCGACTTGAAAATGCCGGTCCAGGTGTCCTCGGTTTCGGCCAGCACCGTGGCGACGAACTGTTTCATCTCGTCATTGGCGGGCGTTGTACCGCTGTTCTGGCCACCGCTATTGTCCGATATCTGGCCGCCGCCGCCCGGCAGCAAGGAACCGCCGTCGCCGTTCAAAAGTTGCAGCGGATTGATGCCGAAGACACCCCAGGCAATCAGCGCGACGACCGCGAAGATGATGAGACCCGAAAGCGACATGCCGCCGCCGGAACTGCCGCCGATGGGGATGCGGAACTGACCGGGGCTGCCGCCCAATCCGCCACCGGAACCGCTGTCGCTGCGGTCGTCCTCGATATTGTCACTCTGACGACGGCCTCTCCAGAGCATGGCAACTCCTCGCGCTGCGAACTTCCCCGTTGTGCCGGCCATTCGACCGGCTCAACCCAACAAACAATTATCCCAATGGTTGCGGCAAGTCACAGCATTTTTCGTTCCTGGCATGGTGCCAGCCTCGCCGCGCCACCGCTCTGGCCGATCATGCCGAAGGCCTGTAGCATTGCCAGCGATGGAGCATGCGAGGGGGCTTTGCGACTGATCGTGCAAATGATGCTGGCGCTCGCCATGGGTTGCCTGGGCTTGGGTTGCCTGGGCTTGGGCTGCCTGGGCCAGGGCGCCGCCGGGGCGGTGACGCTCGATTCCAGCGTCGCCGTCACCGATCCCGCCACCTTGCAGGCGCTGGAACGCGGCGGCCTGTCGATCAGTCGCCTGCTCGGCCCGGCGCTCGGCCTCACTCGCGACGTCGACAATCGCGGCCTGTTCTCGGTGCCGGCGCTGGCCACGGTGCGCGACATCGTCAAGCTCGAGATCGCCAGCGAGCCCGCGACCAGCCCCGACCCCTATGTCGCGGCCATGGTGAAGTCGAAGGACACCAGCCAGAAATTCAATCCGAAATACATCGACGACGACGGCTCGACGCTCGACCTGACCGGCGTCGTCAACCGCATGGACCGCGGCTATCTCGGCCACACCGAATGCGGCGAGATCCGGCTGATCTACCGTTTCCATTATTCGGTGGCGGAGAAGCCGGCCAAGGGCAAGCCAATCGGGGAGAAGACTGGGCAGCGCATCTCCTCGCGCCTGCCGCTGACCATGAGCCTCGTCTTCAACGCCAGGCCGGGGAAGGCGCAGGCCCGTGCCTCGAAGGATCTGCCCAGCGCGACCGATGCGTCCTGCGCCGACGTCGCCCAGCGGTGGCTCGCTGCCGGGCGCAAGGACCTGCCGCCTGACCAGCTTGCCGCCTGGCTGCGCTCCGACGAAGGCCCTCTGTCGGGCGCCATGCTGAATTCCTCGCAGATCATGCGGCTGGAACTCAACATGCAGGTGCTGCGCCTGTCGGCCTCGACGCGGCGCGATTTCGGCGGCCACGCCGAATATCTGCTCAAGATCTTCAAATGGGATCCGGCCACCGCCAGCTTCCATGAATCCAGGATGGAGAACCAGATCGACCGGGCGACGGTGCTGGCCGACAAGCCTGCCTTCGCCAGATGGCTGCTGACCGACCGCAACATCTATGATCTCGACCACGGCAGGCTGGTGGTCGACGAGAAATTCCTGGCCAAGAGCGCCGTCTCGGTCGCGCCTGGCGGCCTTGCCCGGTCGCAGAACAACATCGTCTATGGGCTGCTCGACGACGCCGACATCGACAAGGCGCTGAAGGACTATGTGGCCAAAGGCAACACGCTTTCCACCATCAAGTCGACGGCCGGCTTCAACCTGCGGCTCAACGAGATGAGTTGTACCGGCTGCCACCAGACGCACGGCATTGCCGGGTTCCACTACACCGGTGCCGACCCGGCGAGCGAGCCGCGCCGCAACGCGGTCTTCGTACCGGGCTCGGCCGTCTTCTTCGCCGACCTGCCGCGCCGGCGCGCCATCGTCGAGGAATTCGCCGACGGCGGTCATCCCGATTTCACCAGGGGCTTCGCCGCCCGCCCGGACAGCAAATACGCCGAGGCCCTGAAGGGCACCGACCTCTATAATGGCTGGGGCTCGATCTGCTATCGCGGCGAGGACCCGAGTTTCAAGGATTGGACCTGCGGCGCCGGGTTGCGCTGCGCCGGCGTCCACGAAAGTGCCATCCATCCAGGCTTCGGCACCTGCGTCAGCGAAAAGGGCACGGCGGTCGGCGATCCCGTCGAGTTCGGCGAGATCAGGATGTCGACATGGGGCAACGACCAGTATTGCCGCCTGTCGCCGGCCACCGCCAAGGCTTGCGCCATCGACCCCGCGCGCGACAAGAAGCCGGTGGTGAAGCTTGCCGGCTATGGCGCCGCGCGTCAGCGCTACGACAATCCCGAGCAGAAGACCGGCGGTTTTCCCGGCGGCATGTTGCGCAAGGCGACCTGCGAAGGGCTGCCCGAGGAGGCAAGCTGCGGCCGGCTCGCCAAGACCGGCTTCAACGACTGCATCGCCTCGGGCAAGGACCACAAATTCTGCACCAAGGAATTCACCAAGACGGCCGGCCTGCGCGCCTGCGACAAGGCCCACCCCTGCCGGGAGGACTATATCTGCACCGCCGGCTACGACGACCTGCCTGAAGCAAAGCCCGGCGAAGGCACCTGCATCCCGCCCTATTTCATCTTCCAGTTCCGCGTCGACGGCCATCCCAGAAGCTGGGTGCAGGACGTGAGGGAATGAGACTTGACTTGCTACCGGCAAATCCACGGGCTCGCGGTAGACGCACCGCACCGAGCCCCGTAAGTATATTGTGGGGTAATCGGTGGGATTTGCATGTTTTCTTTTACGTCTGGGTGGTGGACGTTGCTTCGGGCTGCGCGGCCGGCCCGTAGTTTTTCTGGCCGCACGATTGCGGTGGGAGCCATTGCCGACATCAAGCTGAAACGTCGCGAGTTGGTTCTGACCTTCGACGACGGCCCGATGCCACAGCTCACCGAAGACATCCTGAAGGCTCTGGACGACGCCGGCGTCAAGGCGACATTCATGATGATTGGCGCTCAAGCCAGCGCGCATCCTGCCCTTGTGCGGGCGGTTGCCGAAAAGGGCCACACGATCGGCAGCCACACCCAGCACCATGTCAACCTCAGGGCAGTCGACCCGATATCCGCCAAGGCGGAAATCGACAAAGGCAGGGACAGTGTGGCAACGTCGCTCGAGCCGACGCGCTACCGCGCCGCGCCGCTTTTTCGCTTTCCCTACCTTGCCGACACCGCTTTGCTGCGGGCGCAGCTGGCCAAGGGCGACATTGTCGTGCTCGATGTCGATATCAGCATCGGCGACGAGAACGACCTGTCGCCGCATCAACTCTACCGTCAGGCCATGAGACGGATCCTTCGGCGCGGTTCCGGCGTAGTCCTGATGCACGACATCCATGCCCGCACGGTCGCCATGCTGCCGAAGCTGCTTGCCGACCTCAGAGCCCGGGGCTTCACCATTGCGCACCTCGTGCCTGCCGCCGCATTGCTCGCACCCATGTCGGCGATGTCCTCCTGAAATCACCCAACTGCATCTGTGTCGTGCCATTGGATCCCAGAGTTGGGCGCGCACGACCCGTGCAAGAGGGACTCCCGGTAAACCTTCATTAACCATGTCAGGAATAAAAGCGTAGGCGATTCAAGGGGATCTCTGTGCCATGGCTTTTGTGTCCGGGCGCCGTCTGGCGCAGCTGTTGGGTATTGTCGCGTTGGGCGCACTGGCCACGGGTTGCACGACGACGAAACCGGCGACCGATGCCAAGGGCGCCAAGCTTTCCTACGCGGCGGAACCCGGGGAAAGCGGCACAAGCAGCTTCTTCTCCTCGCATAATTTCAGCGGCCTCGCCGGCCGCAGCGTCACCGTCAACAGCATTGCCGATCTCAAGCTCGGCTACCATGAGGTGGTGCTGACCTTCGACGACGGCCCGATGCCCGGCCGCACCGAAAACGTCCTGAAGGTGCTCGACAATGCCGGCGTCAAGGCGACGTTCATGATGGTCGGCCAGATGGCCCGCTCCTATCCCGCCATCGTGCGCGAAGTCGCGGCGCGTGGCCACACGATCGGCACCCACACCCAGAGCCACGCCAACCTTGCGCATCTGAGCGCGGCTGCGGCCGAGGCGCAGATCGACGGCGGCATCAAGAGCGTCTCTGCCGCGCTGGTGCCGTCCATGCACGGCGTGGCGCCCTTCTTCCGCTTCCCTTACCTCGCCTCGACGGCCGCCCTTCGCCGACAACTCGCCGCGCGCGGCATCGTCGTCATCGATGCCGACATCGATTCCAAGGACTACTTCCAGTCGACGCCGGACCAGGTGCGCAAGCGCACCATGGCCCGGATCGCGCAGCGCGGCTCCGGCATCATCCTGATGCACGACATTCACCCGCGCACGGCCCAGATGCTGCCCGCCCTGCTGGCCGATCTGAAAGCCAAGGGCTACAAGGTGGTAAGGCTGGTGCCAGGGCACGGCAGCCGCGAGCTTGTGTCGTCGCTGACCACCAGCACCGTCACCACGTCCACGCAGACGGCATTTGGCTACGGCCGCTAGAGTAGATCAAGGCGCTCAGTCCTTTTGCTTAGCGCCGGCGCTCTTGCCGTCGGAGCTTTTCGACCGTTCCTCGAAACGCGCCGCTCCCTTCTTCAGCGGGTGACCGGTCTCTGCCTCGGTCTTGCGCTCGTCCCGCTCAGCGGCCTGCTTCAGCCCTTTGGCTGCCTGCTTTCCCTTCGCGGTCGGTGCCTGTTCGACGCCCATTGCATCCTCCCTTGGCGCGACAATCGCGCGGTCAGGAGCAACGTGCGTGACGTCTGGCGGTTCCGATGTCCTCGCCGAGGCCGTCTTCGGGCCCCAGCGCCCAGTTATCAGCGCCCAATCATCAGCGCCCCGTCATCGCCCGGCGGAAAGCCTCCAGCGTCTCGGCGCTGACATGGTGCTCGATGCCCTCGGCGTCGATGCTTGCCGTTTCGGCGCTGACGCCGAGCGAGATCAGGAATGCCTCCACCGTCTGGTGGCGGATTCGGCTTTCCTCGGCCACCTTGCGGCCGGCTTCGGTGAGGAACACGCCGCGATAGGGCTTTCTGGAAACCAGCCCGTCCGCGCACAGCCTGGTCAGCATCTTGGCAACCGTCGGCTGGGCAACGCCGAGGCGGGCGGCGATATCGACCTGGCGCGCCTCGTTGCCATCCTCGATCAGGTCCGCGATCAGCTCGACATAGTCCTCGACCAGGGCGCTGCGGCGCGCTTCGCGCGTCTGCCGGAACCCTTCCGAATGGACATCGGCGTCAGGCAGCGGCTTTTCGCGCGGGACCGGTCTGTTCTTCAGCGCCAATGCGCGCTCCTCCTTTGGGAGTTGGCCGTGCCTGCTTTCATAGCACAGGCTCTGATTCTTAAGGCCGTTTATTTGCATTCCGCGGCAGGCGCAACCGGCGTTTCCGATCAGCCCTTTCGCGCGCTGCCGGAGCAGTCGGCAAAAAGCACAGACAATGAAATATAGCCTATTGCATAATGTTGAGCCGTGGCATAGGCTACGACCATCCTCCCGAAGTCCAGAAAGCCGTTCCATGTCAGAAGCAGAAGCCACAGCCACCCGATCCGCATGGCGGTTCGCCGGACGGGAGGAGGAGGACCAGCCCAGCCTGCGCGAGGTCAATGCCTCCATCGCGGTGCCGACTTCAGGCGCCTGGTTCCGCCGCCTCTTCGCCTTCATGGGTCCCGGCTACATGGTTTCGGTCGGCTATATGGACCCGGGCAACTGGGCGACCGACCTCGCCGGTGGCGCGCAGTTCGGCTACACGCTGCTGTTCATCATCATGCTGTCCAACCTGATGGCGATCCTGCTGCAGGCGCTGTCGGCGCGGCTCGGCATCGCGACAGGCCGCGATCTCGCCCAGGCCTGCCGCGCCTATTATCCACGCCCGGTCAACTTCGTGCTGTGGATCGCCTGCGAGCTGGCCATCATCGCCTGCGACCTCGCCGAGGTCATCGGCACGGCGATCGCGCTGCAGCTTCTGTTCGGCATTCCGCTGGTCGGGGGCGCGATGCTCACCGCGCTCGACGCCTTCCTCGTCCTGCTCTTGATGAACAAGGGGTTCCGCTATCTCGAAGCCTTCGTCATCGCGCTCCTGATCATCATCTTCGGCTGCTTCGCCATCCAGATCTTCGTCGCCGCGCCGCCGGCCGGCACGATCCTGCATTCGATGTTCGTGCCCTCCTCCGAGATCGTCACCAATCCGGCGATGCTCTACATCGCCATCGGCATCATCGGCGCCACCGTCATGCCGCACAATCTCTATCTGCATTCCTCGATCGTGCAGACCCGCGCCTATGAGCGCACCGAGAAAGGCAAGCGCGACGCCATCAAATGGGCGACGGCGGACTCCACCATCGCCCTCATGCTGGCGCTGTTCGTCAACGCCGCCATCCTGATCGTCGCGGCGGTCGCCTTCCACGAAACCGGCCACCAGGACGTCGCCGAGATCGAGGACGCCTTCAAGCTGCTGTCGCCGCTGCTCGGCCTTAGCATCGCCTCCATCCTGTTCGCCGTGGCGCTGCTCGCCTCCGGCCTCAATTCGACGGTGACGGCGACGCTCGCCGGCCAGATCATCATGGAAGGCTTCCTGCGCCTGCGCATCCCGAACTGGGCGCGTCGCCTGCTGACGCGCGGCCTCGCCATCATCCCGGTCGTGGTCGTCACCGCGCTCTATGGTGAAAAGGGCACCGGACAGTTGCTGATCTTCAGCCAGGTGGTGTTGTCGATGCAACTGCCCTTCGCGGTCATCCCGCTGGTGCAGTTCGTCTCCAGCAAGGAGAAGATGGGCAGCTTCGCCATCCCGCGCACCGTGGCGGTGCTTGCCTGGGTGGTCGCCGCGGTCATCCTCGTGCTCAATTTCAAGCTGCTCTACGACACCATGTTCGGGGTCGGCTAGGGTGATTTGGAAAGCGTCCAGAGCCGGGTGACAGGCCGGCAATCCGCGCTATCTTCCCTGTGATGAGCGCGCTCGAGGACGCCAGGAGATTCTATGCCAGGCTGATGGCGGCCAATGCCGCCTCGGCCGATCCGCGCCTGGAGGAAATCTTCGCCGGAGTCCCGCGCGAAGCCTTCCTCGGGCCGGGGCCGTGGACGGTCATCGCCGGCACCAGCAAGATCACGACGCCGGGCGCGGACCCGATCCACCTCTATCAGAACGTGCTGGTGGCGCTCGATGCCGACAAGGGCATCAACAATGGCGAGCCTTTCCTGCACGCCATGTGGATCGGCAAACTCGCGCCGAGGCCCGGCGAGATCGTCTCGCATATCGGTGCCGGCACCGGCTACTACACCGCCCTGCTGGCCAGACTGGTTGCGCCGGGTGGCGCCGTCACCGCCTTTGAAATCGAGGCTGATCTTGCTGCGCGGGCCAGGACGAATCTGAAGGCCTACGACAACGTCCGCGTCGTCCACGCCGACGCGGTCACATCAGGCCTGCCGCTGTCCGACATCATCTATGTCAATGCCGGCGTCGCCGCCCCTCCGGCCCAATGGCTCAAGGCGCTGCGCCCCGGTGGCCGCATGGTCTTCCCCTGGCGTCCGGCCGAACAGGTCCCGCTGGCGCTGCTGGTGACACGCACCACAACAGGCTTTGCCTGCGACCCCTTCATGCGCTCCTGGTTCATCCCTTGCGTCGGCGCGTCCGCGATCCCCGACGCGGCGAAGATCCCGACACGCCAGGAAGCCTCGCGCAGCCGTTCCATCTGGCTGCTGGAGGACCGGCCGCCCGACCGCACCGCCACCGCTGTCCTGGGCGATGTCTGGTTCTCGTCGAAGCCCATCGCCGGCTCGGGCAATTGACGCATCGCGGGTCCTGCTCCGACAGCTGCGGGTTCTTCTGGGTGACCTTCAGGCCGCCTGCGCCCTTCGCGCCAGCCCATCCCTTATGTGCCGTGCGAATTCCCGCGCCGCGGGGCTGACGCCATGCCTGGGCAGATGCAGGTTGATCGAAAAATTCGGCAGCGGCGGCAGTCCCGCGTCGAACGGCAAAATGTCGAGATCCGCAGGCACGGTCGACGCCAGCCAGGTGGTGACGGCCAGGTCCGAGCGCACCGTCGCCGTCGTCGCGTCGATGTTGCCGTTTTCGAACACGGTGCGCCATTCCACCCCATGTTCGTCGAGCGCCGACAGCACCGCCGGCCGGAAGGCGCAGGTGTCGGCGACGATCGACACCGGCAGTGGCCGTTTGGCGCGGGCGACGCCGCCCCTGGCGCCGACCCAGACCAGCCGGTCGACAGCCAGGCATTCGCCTGTTGTCGGACCGACCCGCTCCTCGATGACGGCAAGATCGATGGTCCCCGCCGCAAGTGCTGCGGCCAGTTCCGGCGACGAGGCGCAGACCAGCGATATCTCGACCTGCGGATAGGTCTCTGCATAGGCCTTCAGCACCGGCGCCAGCAAGGTGCCGACAAGATCATAGGGCACGCCGAGCCGCACCTGGCCGTCGACGGTGCTGCCCGAAATGTCGGCCCAGATTTCGTCATTGAGGGTGAGCAGGCGCCTGGCCTTGTCGAGCAGGCGCTCACCCGAACGGGTCAGCCGTAAGCCGCGCCGGTCACGCTCGAACAGGCTGCGGCCGAGCGTCTCCTCCAGCCGCTTGACCTGCTGGCTGACGGCGCCCTGCGTGAGATGCAGCGCATTGGCCGCCGCCGTCATGCTGGCCCTGTCGGCGACGGTGACGAAGGTGCGCACCAGGGCGGTATCGAGATTGCGGATCATCTCAGCATTATAGATGCTAATGTCTGGCATCGCAAACATTGCATTTACTGATACAAGGCAAGGCCTACCATGGACCCTTCATATCAAGGACATCCCATGCTCCAGCCCATCCTGCCGCTGATCCTGTTTGCCTTCGTGGCCACCGCCACGCCCGGCATCGCCACCACTCTGTCGACCGCCTCGGGCGCGCAGTTCGGCTTTCGCCGCTCCGTGCCGCTGATGGCCGGAAGTGCGGCCGGCCTCGCCACGGTCACGGGCGCCGCCGCCGCCGGGCTTGCCGGCCTGCTGCTTGCCATGCCCTCGCTGCAACTTGCCATGAAGGTCGCCGGCTCGGCCTATCTCCTTTGGCTGGCCATCAGGATCGGCCGCGCCGGACCGCCCAATCTCGATGTCACCATGGCCAGGCCCAACAGCTTCTTCGGCGGCGCCGGCATCCAGTGGATGAACCCCAAGGGCTGGGCGATGGGCCTGGGCGCCGCGGCATCCTTCGCAGCCCTCGCCGACGGCCCGGGACAGCTGGCGCTGCTGCTCGGCTCGACCTTCGGCCTCACCGCCGCCATCTCTTTGTCCGTCTGGTGTATCGCCGGCATGGTGCTGGCGCGTCTGCTCAAGACGGAATGGCAATGGCGCGTCCTCAACGTCGTGCTGGCCCTGGTGCTGGCCGCGTCCATCATCCCGATGTGGCGAACGGCTTAGCCTGCAAGGTTAGCGCCAGCACCTCCACGTGGACGCCAGCACCCCCACCCGGACCTTCGGTCCGACCTCCCCACAAGGGGGAGGTAGGGAGACCGGCTTTTCGAACCTCCACGAGACCAAAGTTCGCATGGGCGTACAAGGCGCCTCCTTACCCTCCCCCCTGTGGGGAGGGTCGCTGCGAAGCAGCGGGGTGGGGGTACTGGTTCGCAAAGCGAACCAGCCTCAAACCCCATACCGTGCCGCCGGCTTGTCGGCGTGCAGGCTGCCGTAGAAGGCTTGCCGGGCGCCGAGGAAGACATCGAGTTTTGCCGGATCCACGAGTGCCGGCACGGTGACGGCTTCACCCCTGGCCAGACCGACAAGGGCCGCATCGACCATGTCGTTGGCGCTCATGACGATCTCCTTCGGAAGCTGGTCAATATCGCTGCCGGCAAGTTCCCAGAAATCGGTCCGCGTCGCGCCCGGCAGCACCGCCTGCGCCTGCACATTGGTGCCGGCGACCTCGCGTTGCAGCGCTTCGGTGAAGTTGACGACATAGGCCTTGGTGCCGCTGTAGATGCCGCCGAAGCCGGTTTCATAGGCGAGCACCGAGGCGATGTTGACGATGGCGCCCTGGTTGCGCGCCAAAAACCCCGGAAGCACGGCACGGGTCAGGCGGGTCAGCGCGATGACATTGACCTTGATCATGCGCTCGGCGGCGTCGGCGTCGGCCGTCGCCACCACCTGCTGGCCGCCGAGGCCGGCATTGTTGACCAGCAGCGTCACGCTCACGTCGGCTGCTATCACCCGCTCGACGCGGCGCACGTCGTCGTCATCGGAAAGATCGGCTGCGATGAAGCTGACCTTGCGGTCATAGGCATAGCGCAACTTCTCGGCCAGTTCCTCGAGCCGGTCGGCGCGCCGCGCCACCAGCAACAGGTCATAGCCCTGCCCTGCCAGCCGGTCGGCATAGACGGCGCCAATGCCCGACGACGCACCGGTGACGACTGCGGTGCCCTTGTTTGTCTGTCCACTCATTGTCCTGTTCCTTCTGTCTGAATTGCTTGCTGACCCGGCCGGCGGCATCGTGGGCTTGCGCCAAGCATGCCGGCTTGCCGCCTGATTTCAATTAGTGGCATATACCACTTTTAATGAAGTAGGCATATGCCACTATCTTGTCAATGAGCGTTCCGGGGATTATTTGAAGGGCAGCAGCCGGACATCATGCCTGCGCCGCGAGGGATCAACCATGTCGAAAGAGGCCCTGCCTGGACTGTCGCTTTGCAACAACGCGATGCTGCGTCGCGCGACGCGCAAGATCGGCCAATACTATGACGACGTGCTGGCCCCCTCGGGCCTGAAGGCCACGCAGCAGGGCCTGCTCTATCAGATCAGCATCGGCAACGAGCCGGCGATGGGGGCCATTGCTGCGGCCCTGATCATGGACCTGTCGGCGCTTGGCCACACGCTGAAACCGCTGATCCGGGACAGCTATGTCGAGACCTTCGCGGACCCGGCTGATCGCCGTATCAAGCGCGTGCGTCTGACGCCACAAGGGCAGGTCAAGCTCGATGAGGTGATGAAGCTCTGGCGCGTTGCCCAGCAACACTTCGAGGAGGTGGTGGGCAAGGATCGGGCGCAAAGCCTGCGCGCGGCGCTGGAAGACGTTTCCGCGCTGGATTTCGATCTGCCGCCGGCTGCCTAGAGCAATTCCAGGAAAAGTGTCAGCGGTTTTCCCGGGAAAAGCGCAAAGCGCTTTCCCTTGGGAATTGCGTCAAAACGAGTCAGAGCGGTTCGCCGTTTCCATGAAACGGTGAACCGCTCTGAAGCAGCCGACTGCACTTGATGACACTATTCCGCCGGCATCGCCACTGGCCGCGCCAGCATCCGCCCGGCCAGCACGATGCCCAGTCCGATGACCGGGAAGGCCGCGGCGATCAGGCCGAGATCGGCCGGCGCGCCGTAGCGCAGCACCTCGCCGCCGACGACGGCGCCCAGCGCCACGCCCAGATAGAGCGCCGAACCGTTGAGCGACAGCACGATCGGCGCGGCGTCGGGCGCCAGCTTGATGATGCGGCTGGCCTGCGCCGGCGGGAACGCCCAGCCGACAATGCCCCACGGCACCATCATCGCCATCAATGCCGGCCCGGCTATATGCTGCGGCAGGAAGGTCGGCACCACCGACAACATCACCAGCATGGCGGCGCTGAGCGCCAGCGACCAGCCGACGGTGCGGGTGGCGCCGAAACGGTCCGCCGCCTGGCCGCCGGCGATGTTGCCGATGACGGCGCCGACGCCGAAGGCGAGCAGCATGCCGGGCAGCGCGATCTGGCCGAGCCCCGCGCCTTCGATGGCGAGCGGCGCGACATAGGCAAACACGGTGAAGGCGCCGGTCAGCGCCAGCAGCGTGGTCAGCAGGATCGGCATCACGCCCGGCCGCATGGCCGCCGCCAGCCGGCGCCGGAGCGGCAGCCGGGTGCCGACGATGCCGCGCGGCAACCGGTGCCACAGGATCGCGCCGGCGAGCGCGCCAAGCCCGGCTATGGCGTAGAAGGTGCCGCGCCAGCCGGCGAAGGCCGCCACCAGCGCGCCCAGCGGCGCGCCGACCGCGACAGCCACGGTGGTGCCGCCGACGACGACCGCGATGGCGCGCGCCCGGTGGTGGTCATCGACAAGCGCCACTGCCGTGCCCTGCGCGGTCGCCGCGAACAGGCCCGAGGACAGCGCCATGATGATGCGGGCGGCAAGCAGCACCTCGAAGGATGAACTGAGCGCGGCCACGACATTGCCGACGACGAAGAACACCAGCGTCCACAGGATGACGCGGCGCCGGTCCCACTCCCCGGTCAGTGTCGCCAGGATTGGCGTGCCCAGCGCATAGGCGATCGCGAAGGCGGTGATCAGCGAGCCCGCGAGCGGAATGGAGATACCAGCATCCCTGGCGATGTCAGGCAGGAGGCTGGAGATGACGAAGCCTTCGGTCGAGATCGCGAACGATCCGAGCGCAAGCCAGTAGATCCGCTTGTCCATGGGGAATGTCCTTAGTTCAAAAGTTATTGAACAATTGGACATAACAGGGCATGATGTCAATGAAGCCAGGCGAAAATAGCTGACCCATGCTGACAGCCCTATGTCAGCACGAACGGTCGCGGCGGCTCGCGAAGGGGAGACGGAGCGTGCATCGGCAGGCGAGACCGGATGCGTTGAAATCGGCCGGAACTGTGCTTAGGTTCGTGCCATGACGTTACCGCACCCCAATACGGACCAGATCAGCCTGCCCATCGTGCTCGGCGTGCTCGGCGACCCGACGCGGCTCGCCATCGTGCGCTATCTCGCCAGCAAGGAAGGCGTGCCGCTGAACTGCAGCCAGTTCCTCGATCTCGGCTCCAAGACCAACCTCAGCTACCACCTCGCCAAGCTGCGCGAGGCCGGCGTCACCCGCGCCGAAGTGGTCGGCACCAACCGCATGATCACGCTGCGCCGCGCCGACCTCGACGCCCGCTTCCCCGGCCTGCTCGACAGCGTCATCGCGGCGTCGGCGGATGATCCCGCTTTGCCGGCGGTCGGCGGGCATGATCTGGAAGTGACGGCCTGACCTGACAGGACTTGGGTTCCTCGCCCCCGCAAAGCGGGGGAGAGGTGGCCGCGAAGCGGTCGGAGAGGGGGCTTCGTAAGGCGCGGACACCGTCCACCTGGTCACCGTCTCCGCAGCCCCCTCTCCGTCTCGGCTTCGCCGAGCCACCTCTCCCCCATTTCCATGGGGGCGAGGAACCCAAGTCCTGCCAAGGTCGCTCTTCCGACCAGTCGCTCGCCAATCCACGGAGCCCCTAAAAATGCGCATCGCCGTCCTCGCCGACATCCACGGCAACGTCCTGGCGCTGGATGCCGTGCTCGAAGACCTGGCGTGGCGTGGTGGCGCCGATCTCACCGTCAATCTCGGCGACAGCGTTTCCGGGCCGTTGTGGCCGCGCGAGACGTTCGAGCGGCTGGAGGCGCTGAACCTGCCGACGGTGCGCGGCAACCATGATCGCCGCGTCGCGGTGGACCGCGCCGACGAGACCATGTGGGCGTCCGACGTCTACGCGCAGGAGCGGTTGACAAAAGCGCAGCGCGCGGTGCTTTTCGCCCAGCCGCTCACCCTGGAGATCGCGCCCGGCATCGTCGCCTTCCACGCCCGGCCCGATCATGACGAGAAGTACCTGCTCGACGCGGTCGCCGACGGCCGTCTGGTGCGCGCGCCGCTGGGCGCGATCCGCCGCCGGCTGGGCGGGCTGGACGCAGAATCTCGCATCGTGCTGTGCGGCCACAGCCATCGCCCCGAATTGGTCCGCCTTCCCGATGGTCCCGTCATCTTCAACCCGGGCAGCATCGGCTGTCCCGCCTATGACGACGACACGCCGCCGGCGCATGTCTCCGAACAGGGCTCTGCGCATGCCCGCTACGGCATCGTCACATTAGGCGATGGCGGCCAGCCCGACCGCTTCGAGATGATCGCGGTCGACTACGACCACGAGGCGGCGGCCCGCCAGGCCGAACAGGCGGGACGTCCGGAATGGGCCCACGCGCTGAGGACGGGGTTCATGTCGGACTGAGCAAAGCGAGATGTGACTGGCGTGACAGATCGGCGCGGGGCGTGATTGCGATGTGGTTCCCCCAATCCGTCGCTGCTTCGCAGCGCCACCTTTCCCCCTCCGGAGGGAAAGGAAGGGAGCTTTTCTGGACAAGCGTTGAGCGCAAAAAAAGCCTGGCGCCTTTCCTCTCCCCCGTCGATCGGGGGAGAGGTGGCTCGCCGAAGCCGAGACGGAGTGGGGGTCGACCAGCGCAACGTGAGACAACGAATGCGCCGAGCCGCCATGCACGCTGTCGCCAAGGACCAGATGCTTGGAGATGCGGCATACCTTAGTCACTTTCTTGGGCGAGAGGTGGCCGCGCAACGCTCGCAGAGGTGTAGGCGCTGCCATAAGCGATGGCCCCGAGACGCGGGCGATCATCTCGCTTCTGGACATGGCGCGGCAGCCCAGCTTATAAACCGGCTTCGCGTGCGGCAGCGTTTTTGGGTCTGGCGGTGCCATTGGTAATGCAATTGATCGCCCACGGCCGAGTGATGAGGCGCCGAGTTACGCTCAGGACAACGCTTTGCGCGCTGATTGCCGTGCCGTTCATTCTGGCGGCCCGGCCGGTCGTCTTGCCGGTCCATGCCGAGGACACCCCCTTCATCTCCATCGTCACCGGGCTTGCTCCCGACGATCTGCTCAATGTCCGCGCCAAGCCCTCGCCGATCGGCAAGACCGAGGCGCGCCTGGCCGCCGGCGCCAGCGTCAGGAATCTCGGCTGCGGCGATGTCGACGGGCACTCCTGGTGCAAGGTCGAATCGGACAATCCCAAGGCCAGCGGCTGGACGCCTGCCCGCTACCTCAATCCGGTCAACCCGGCCGTGATATCCAGCACCGACCAGCCGGCGGAAGCGCCCGCTGCCGTCGCGGATGCCGGCCCCAAAACGGATCCCGGCCCCAAGCCGGACGCCGCGCCCCCCGCCGATGGCC
>NZ_SCNN01000016.1 GCF_005503535.1 Mesorhizobium comanense
CCGATCGAGAAACTCTGCCAGTTGACGATGGCCGAATTGGTCGACTGCTTGATGTTGAGCTGCGAGGCCGACGGATTGGAGATGGTGACGCCGCCCGAAGCCACGCTGCCGCCAGTCGGCAGTTCCTGCGCCCGTGCCGAGGTGAACCCGACAAGCGCCGTCGAGGCCAGCAACAGCGCCGTCAGCGAGGCGCGGCTGCGGTTGAGATGTCGGGGAGAGAGGGCTTGGCGCGGCATGGTCACGTCTTAAAACTGAATGGCGCCGGCGAGCGAAAAGCGGTCGCTGGTCGGCAAATGGTCGTTGCGGTGCTGGCGTCCCCATTCCAGGGTCAGGCTGGTGTTGGCTGGATCGCTTGCGAGCGCGGCGCCGATCTTCAGGCCCAGCCCGTAGGAAGCGCCGGCGATGCTGGCCGACTCCAGCGCGGTCGGCATTTCGAGACGGACCTCGCCGACGGCGCCGAAGAGATAGGGCGAGAGCTGGACCACGCCGCCACTGAAAGGCGCCAGCCAGGGCGACGAAACCTCCCCGCGCAGCACATAACCGGAATCGCCCTGCAGGGCGCCGGCGTCGAAGCTCGACAGGCCGCTGGCGCCGACCAGCCCGATCTGCTCCGACTGCAGCAGCGGCTTGCCGAAGGAAGTCTGCGCGCGGGCATAGAGATCAAGGCCGAGATGAGTAGCCAGCGGCTGGCTGTAACTGGCCGAGACTTCCAGCTTCTGGAAAGCGGCGTCGGCGCCCTGCCGCGACAATGGCAACAGCGGGTTTGCGTCAGCAGCCGAACGCGCGCCGAGCCCGTCAATGCCGAAGGAGGCCTCCACATTGCCGGTGAGGACGCCGCCGAGCGGCGTGAACCAGGTGGCGTCCGTGCCGAACCGGATGATGCGCAGCCGGTCCTCGGCGATCGGCAGCGAAATCGGCGTCACCGCATTGAGGAAATCGTTCTGCGCGTCGAAGGACAATTCGCTGCTGAGCGTGAGCGCCCGGCTGCGGATCCAGGGATAGCGAAGCCGCGCCGAATAGCGCTCGAATTCGCTGCCGAAGCCGAGCGTGCCTGGTTCGGCGGTCGGATTGGCGCGCGTGCGGGTGGCTTCCAGGTTGAGCGTCAGCCCGTCATAGCCGATCGGCACGACGATGCCGGCGGCATAGTTGCGGTTGCGCGGGCCGTCGGTGAACAGCCCGCTCTCGCCGCCATTGGGATAGCCTCCGATACGCACATAGACGAGTTCGCCCAGGCCGAGCAGCGAGTTGAAATCGACACCGACGCCCGTCGACCAGCGCTGCAAAGAAGGCGAAAGCGAATTGTCCCCCGTGACCTGACCGCCAAGCGGGCGATACTTGCCGTCGATGACCAGCACGCTGGCGCCCTTTGCCGTGCCGGCCTGCAGGGTAGAGCGCAGCCTCGCGCCCGGCGTGTCGCCAGCCAGCAACAGCTTGCGCTCGATCGCCGACAGCCTGATGCCTCTTTGTCCGACGAGCGGCGCAAGCGTTGCCTCGACCCGCCCGCGTATGCGCTCGGGCAGATTGCTGGTGTCGATCCGCTCCAGATAGCCGTCGATGACGACGAGCCTCAGCCTCGCGCCATCGTTGAGCTTCTGCGCCGGCAACACGACCCGGACCAGTGCGTAGCCGGCGCGGCCATATTCGGTCTCCAGCGCCCGCGCCGCGGCGAAGATCTCCGCCGCCGTCACCGTACGATGCGCGAGCCCCGCCGCGATCCTGCGCGTTGCCTCGGCCATCTCGGGCAGGCCGCCTTCGACACTGACATCCCTGAGCTTGACCTTGAGCTTCTCGGCGCCTGGGGGCGCCTGGAGGCCCGACCCTTCGGGAATGGAAACGCCGGCCGTATCGGCCTGGGGCGGCGGCCTGAAGCTTGGCGGCGTGATCTGGCTGGCAGTCTGGGCGAAGGCGGCAGCCGGAAGTGACAGCCATATCGAAACGGCAGCCGCGCCGCGCCACCCGCCACGCGCCCCGAACCCGTGCAAAGCGGACGGGTCGTGTTTGTTTTTGCCAATCGCGTTCTTGGTTCTATACTTCACTCAATCACTCGTATTGCGATGCGGGCAAGGCTTCGCCCCCGGGCGGCCTTCGGCCGCTCGCTCTCACAGGCTTTTTCAGAATCCATTTCCGGAAAGGCTTGTCCCCGCCATTCGGATGGCGCGAAAACTATGCTTGGCCTTCATCAAGGTCAATTCAACGGAGGGATTCCGGCTTGACTATTATTGGGCGGGGTTTTCCAAGTCGTAGCAAGCAGTTAGCAAGCTGCGTCATGAACCGGTCGCTGTCGGACAGCTCTTCTCCTCGGCATTTGGTACCACTGGACACCAGTGTTGAAGGTTGAAAAATGGGAACGGGACCGCGCTGTTGGAGTTGACTCGGAAGATCGGGAGACTGGTGCTGACTTTGGAAGAAATTGCCGGCCATCCGGCCTTGCATCGCTACGTTCAGGAGCAGTCGCAGGCGCTGATCCGGATCTATGAAGAGAGCCCGCGGCTGGCGTCCATTTTTGCCACGCAACAGCGCTGGCTGATGGGCCATGTCGGCCTGGCCATGCATTTCAGGCGCGACCCCAACGACCCCCGCAAGGAAATGACGGTATCGCGGTTCATCGAGGTCGTGCACCGCAACGGCGTTGCCAGCCGCAACACCGCCGACGCCTTCATCAAGGAGATGCTGCACTACAACATCGCCGAGTATGTCGCGGGCGGCGACGGCCGCACGCACCCACTGCAGCCGACCGCGGTCACGGTGCAGACATTCACCGGCTGGGTCGTTGCCCATCTGCGGACGCTGGATCATATCGACGGCGGGGGCCGGCTGACGACATTCCTGGCGCGGCCTGAAATGCTGGGGACGCTTCAGCCTCTGGTGGCCGATGGCCTGCTGGCCTCGAAGCCGGTACGCGAGCCCAACCAGACTTTTTCCCTGTTCATCTGGCTCAACAATGGCGGCATCGTCATGGACTGGCTGATGTCGGGCATAAATCCGGATCATGCGGGCCTCGAGCGGATTCCGACCAGTGTCGTCTCGATCGGCGATTTCGCCAGGTGGCTCAAACTCTCGCGCACCCATCTCGGCCGCAAGTTGCGCGAGGCCGAGGTGCTTGGCAGCATCGGCTGGCTTGGCCAGCGTGGCCATTCGGTGATGTGGGTGTCACACAAATTCTACGAGGAATACATGACCGTCCAGGCCGCCAAGCTGGCTGTCGTCGACACTGCCTTCGCCGCCTGTTTCGAGACATCGCAGGGCGCCGCGCCTTAGAACAATCTCAGCAAGCATTCGGCCTTTTCCCCAGGACAATCGCGCCACCGCAAGAAATGGAGCGGTTGGCGTGGCGCGCGCAGTGATCAACTGCTCCGGCCAGCATCGGCGCGGAAGCAATGGTACGGCAGCGCGCAAACAGCGGGTTCCGCATAGTTGTGAAACGACCGGCCATCTGCCGGACTCTTCCACGCCGGTTGTACACATCCACGCACTATAGGCGGGCGGGTCTGGACACAGGCCCCGAACGCTGAAAATGTGCTGCCGCGTCTTGACGGCAGGAGGACTTAACTGCAGCGGGGGAAAATGGCGCTGACCTTGGAAGAAATTGCCGGCCATCCGGCACTGCATCGTTCTGTTCGCGTGCAGGCGCAGGCGATGAACCAGACGTATGAGATGAACCCGCGGCTCGCTTCGGTGTTCGCCACGCAGCAACGCTGGTTGATGGCCCATATCGGTCTCGCCCTGTATTTCAGACGCGAGCCCAATGACTATCGCAAGGAATTGACGGCGGCACGTTTCATCGACGTGATCCGCCAGAATGATGTGGCCAGCCGCAACACCGCCGACGCCTTCGTCAAGGAAATGCTGCACTACGGTTTCATCGAATATGCGCCCGTGACACAGGACGGCCGCATCCGCCCCCTGCAGCCGGCGACAGCGGCGCTGGAGCCGGTTACCCTCTGGTTGATGGCGCATCTGCACACGCTGGACAGTCTGGACGGAGCAAGCCGGTTGGCCACGTTCCTGTCACGACCGGACGCGCTGGCCATGGTGCAGCCGGGGATTGCCGATGGCCTGCTCTCGTCCAATCCGGTGCGAGAGCCCAAGAAGACCTTCTCGCTGTTCACCTGGCTCAACAATGGCGGCGTCGTCATGGACTGGCTGATAGCGAGCGTCGATCCGGATCATGCCGGGCTCGACCGAATCCAGACGGGTATCGTGTCGATCGGTGATTTCGCCAAATGGCTCAAACTGTCTCGAACCCATCTGGCGCGCAAGCTGCGCGATGCCGAAGACCTCGGCAGCATCGGTTGGCTCGGGCAACGAGGCAATTCGGTGATGTGGGTGTCGCCCGATTTCTATCAGGAATACATGTCCGCTCAGGCGGTGAAGCTGGCCATCATGGATACCGCCTTCACCGAAGCCTTCGGCTCGACGGCAGGCGGCTGACTGGCGCCAAATCCCCCGTGCGGGCGATGCAGCAAACCGTCATACCCGGTAGCCCTCCGAGAGCCGCTATCTTCGCGGCGCTGCTACGGAGAAAGCCGGATGAAGAAACGCTACGAAAAACCGACGCTGGACAGGCGTCAGAAGCTGTCCAGCGTCACGGCGGCATGCACACCCTCGACCTGTGTCAACCTGTAGGATCAATCGGCACAGGCCATAGGCAGTTGGCAGTCTCAGTCGATGTCGAACGAGACGCCCTGGGCGAGCGGCAGCGCCTTGGAGTAGTTCACCGTGTTGGTGGCGCGCCGCATATAGGCCTTCCAGGCATCGGAGCCGCTCTCGCGGCCACCGCCGGTTTCCTTTTCGCCACCGAAAGCGCCGCCGATCTCGGCTCCGGAGGTGCCGATATTGACGTTGGCGATGCCGCAGTCAGATCCATCGACACCGAGGAAGCGCTCGGATTCCTGCAGGTCGCGGGTGAAGATCGACGAGGAGAGGCCGGCGCCAACGGCATTGTGTTCGTCGAGCACGGCGTCGAAGTCGGAGTACTTCATCACATAGAGGATCGGCGCGAAGGTCTCTTCCGTCACCGGCGAAACCTGCTTGGGCATTTCGACCAGCGCCGGATGCACATAATAGGCGTCCGGATGGCCATTCTCGACCCGCGCACCTCCGGTCACCTTGCCGCCATGGGCGCTGGCTTCGTTCAGAGCCTTCTGCATGGCGTCGAAGGCGGCCTTATCGATCAGCGGCCCGACCAGCGAGGAAGTCTCCAGCGGGTTGCCGACCGAAACGCTCTGGTAGGCCTTCTTCAGGCGCGGCACCAGGGCATCATAGACGCTCTCATGCACGAACAGGCGCCGCAGCGTCGTGCAGCGCTGGCCGGCCGTGCCCATGGCCCCGAAGGCGATGGCGCGCAGCGCCATGTCGAGATCGGCCGTCGGGCACACGATGCCTGCATTGTTGCCGCCGAGCTCCAGGACGGCGCGCGCAAAACGCTTGGCGAGCCGCGGACCGACATCCCGGCCCATGCGGGTCGAGCCGGTGGCCGAGACCAGCGGCACCTTGGGATGGTCGACCAGGATTTCGCCAACGGCACGGTCGCCGATCAGCACCGGTGCCAGGCCCTGCGGCGCATCGGCGCCGAACCGCTTGACCGCGCGCTTGAAGATCGCCTCGCAGGCGAGTGCCGTGAGCGGCGTCTTTTCCGAGGGCTTCCAGACCACGGCATCGCCGCAGACCAGCGCAAGCGCCGCATTCCACGACCACACGGCGACCGGGAAGTTGAAGGCCGAGATGACACCGACGACGCCCAGCGGATGCCAGGTTTCCATCATGCGGTGGCCGGGGCGCTCGGTGGCGATGGTCAGGCCGTACAGCTGCCGGGAAAGGCCGACGGCGAAGTCGCAGATGTCGATCATTTCCTGCACTTCGCCGAGCCCCTCGGACGGGATCTTGCCGACCTCGATCGACACCAGGCGGCCGAGCTCGGCCTTGTGCGCGCGCAGTTCCTCGCCGAGCAGCCGCACCAGTTCGCCGCGCTTGGGGCCCGGCACCAGCCGCCAGGACTGGAACGCCTTGTGCGCGGCCTCGATGGTCGTGGCCGCCTCGGCGGGTGAAATCGTCTTCAGCGCCGCGATCTCTTCGCCCGTCACCGGGCTGCGCACGATCAGGTCGCCGCCGGAAAGCGCGTCCTTGGCCACGCCCAGTTTCGCCAGAAGCTCGGCCGTTTCCTTCGCTATCGTCATTTTTGTCCCTTTCGGATCCCGTCGCCTTCATGTGGCCCGGGTCCAGCCCGGCCACGCCGCCCGCATGCCGAAAGGCACTCAAGGCACAGTCATGGCGTGGCATTACTCGTTTCAGGGGAAAATCGCCACCCCGGCATGGTCCAAGCTCAAACCACACGATTGAGCCAGATGGCGCTCAGTTCGCCTTCTTCGCCGGCGCACGCACCGCGCCGTCCCTTATCAGGCGATCGATATGCATGCGGATATGGGCCGCCTCAGCCGCCGTGTTGGCAAGCGCGATGGCCCGATCGAAGGCGACACGCGCCTCCTCGCCCCGGTCAAGCTGCATCAACAGGCCGCCCTTGAGGCCGAAGAAATGAAAATAGCCGGAAAGCCGCTGTTCCAGGGGTTCGATCATGGCAAGGGCTGCTTCCGGCCCGCGCACCTTGGCGACCGCGACCGCCCGGTTGAGGGTGATGACCGGCGATGGCTGCATCTGCTCGAGCAGCCCGTAGAGAAGGTCGATCTCCACCCAGTCGGTATCCTCGGCCTTCACTGCCCGCGCGTGCAGGGCCGCGATCGCCGCCTGCACCTGATAAGGGCCTGGCTTGCGATGCCGCAGCGCCTTGTCGACCAGCGCCAGTCCCTCGTCGATCATCTTGCGGCTCCACATCGAGCGATCCTGGTCCTCGAGCAGCACGATCTCGCCATCCGCGTCGAAACGCGCCGGCGCTCGGGCATGCTGGAGCAGAAGCAGCGCCGTAAGGCCCATGATCTCGGGCTCGGTCTGGAAAAGGCGCAGCAGCAGGCGGGCCAGCCGGATCGCCTCCTCGCACAGCGGCGCGCGGGCCGGGGCCTCGCCGCTGTTGGTCGAGTAGCCTTCGTTGAAGACGAGGTAGACCATCGCCGCCACCGCCGCGAGCCGTTCGGAACGCTCGACCGCGCCCGGTGTCTCGAACGGCACGCCGGCATCGGCGATGCGCGCCTTGGCGCGGGTGATGCGTTGCTCCATCGCGCTCTCGCCGACCAGAAAGGCGCGCGCGATCTGCTTGACCGTGAGGCCGGAGACGATGCGCAGCGCGACCGCGATCTGCTGTGTCGCCGGCAGATCGGGATGGCAGCAGATGAAAAGCAGCCGCAATATGTCGTCGCGGTAATGCGCTCCGTCGAGACGCTCGGCGATGTCGCTTTCGGCGTCTTCCAGATCGGATATCTGGTCCTCTTCCGGCATCGGCGCCTGCTTGGCGCGCTTGCGCACCGCGTCGATGCCACTGTTTCGGCCGACGAAGATCAGCCAGGCCGCCGGATCGCGCGGCGGCCCGTTCTGCGGCCAGTTCTTCAGCGCCCTGAGGCACGCGTCCTGGAAGGCTTCCTCCGCCGTGTCGAGATCACGGAAATAGCGCAGCAGCGCGCCCATCGCCTGCGGACGGGCGGCGCTGATGGCGGAGCTTATCCAGGCAAGGTCGGTCATATGGCAACCTTGGTCGGATTGAACACCGAAACCGGCCGGATCTCATAGGAGCCGCCGCTCGGATTGACCTCGGAGAGCTCGCGGGCGAATTCGACGGCCTCGTCGAGATCGGCGCATTCCAGCGTGTAAAAGCCGAGGAACTGCTCCTTGGTCTCGGCGAACGGGCCATCGATGACGACCGATTCGCCCTTGACCTTGCGCAGCGTCGTCGCCGCCGTCGTCGGCAAAAGCCGCGCGACCGGGCCAAGCCGGCCGGCCTTTGCGTATTTGTCCTGGACGTTGAGGAGATTGGCCATGACCTCGTCGTCCTGCGCCTTGCTCCAGGAGCTGACGACGTCTTCAGAGGCATAGCACAGGATGGCGTAGAGCATATCAGGTCCTTTTCTGTATCAGAGGACGAAACAGTAGGACCGTTCCCGACACCACGTCGATAAAAAAATCCGATGCGGTGGGCGCCTATCGCCGCAAGTCAGGTTTCGTGCCTCTTCAACCATCGCAGCACGAGCGCTTCCTCCTCATCGAGACCCTCGATGGACCGCTTGCGCTTGTTGGCCTCGGCCATTTCGGCAAGCAACCGTCCCTGTGACCAGGCCTCGAGCACCAGCGGGTGGATATAGCATTTTCGGCAGACCGCACGTGTATTGCCCAGGCGTTCGGCGACCTTGTCGATGACGCTGTTCATCACCCGCTTTTGCTGTGCCTGGCTCTCCGGCAGTTCGGTTTGTGCAAACAGCGAGGCGGCATGGATTGTCCC
Organism: Mesorhizobium comanense; assembly: GCF_005503535.1. Classification (GTDB taxonomy): domain Bacteria; phylum Pseudomonadota; class Alphaproteobacteria; order Rhizobiales; family Rhizobiaceae; genus Mesorhizobium; species Mesorhizobium comanense. The sequence goes on from NZ_SCNN01000016.1 coordinate 8,381, forward strand.
GCCCCACGTGCGGAAATGCTTGGAACTGAAGGCATCACCAACGGCGTCCCGGATGTAGCCGTTGACGTCTTCGGAGCGGATCGGGCGCCTGGCGTCGTCCTCATCGAGATACTGGAAGAGTTTCTGGCCCGGCAGGTCCTGCGCGCCTCGAACGATCCCGGCAATGCGCCGGTCGACCAGCTTCAGTCTCCATTCCTTACCGGACTTGCCCCTGAAGGCGAAGCGCAGGCTCGCGCCCTTGATGTCGACATGGCGGTCCCGCAACGTCGTCAGGCCAAAACTCTTGTTATCGCGCGCATAGGCGGCGTTGCCGATGCGGATCATCGTGTTGTCGAGCAGCCAGACGACCGCGGCGACGACGCGTTCCAGCGGCAGGCCGTGACGGCGCAGGTCGCCGTCGATCCGGGCCCGAAGGGCAGGCAGGCTTTCAGCGAAAGCGACGAGGCTCGAATATTTGGCGCCGTCTCGCTCTTCGGCCCATAGTGGATGATAGCGGTATTGCTTGCGTCCCCGCTGGTCCCTTCCCGTCGCCTGGATATGCCCGTCCGCATCGGGCGAAATCCATACATCCGTCCAGGCCGGCGGAATGACGATTGCCTCGATGCGCGCCCTGGCGCTGCCGGAAACCGCTTCCCCGTCGGCTCCCTTGTAGGAAAAGCCGTTGCCCGCCCTCAGCCGGCGGATACCGGGCTCGGCATCGCTCACATAGGCCAGTCTGGCTTGCCCGGCCGCAATCCGCGTACCGTTCCTCGGCATCGCGTCGGCGGTGGACGATCGGCTGTACGACGCGCCGGATTTCTGCAGCATGACGGCTCCACGCAAAATGTCGGTAGATAAGCCGTTTGGCCGCCACAGGTTCCATGACCGGCGATGATGCGTCGCAATCCCGCCACCGAAAGATGGGATCGAAGCTAAAGGGCGCTTTGCAGTTCTATCTGTGTCGACGACAGCCGGCGCCGCACCGCGAGCTTGAGCCGGTAGCGCAGGCATCGCCAGGCCTCCGAGCGCCGCTTCGGCGCCGCCGATGCGACCGCCAGGAAGCGCGCGGCCATGTTCAGGTCGCCACGCGCATAGTGCACCCGCGCGATCTTGAGGGCGACAAGTCCCTCCCTGATCTTGAGCGACGGGACCGGGATGCCGCAGTCGGTAAGCGTGCGCAATGCCTGGCGCCACTCCAGGAAGCGTCGTACCGGATTGATCGCGAAACGGTCGTCGGAACGGGCCGGCGAAACCTCGTAGACCATGACGGGTTGTGGAATCATCGCCAGCGATGCCTTGCTCATCAGCCGGGCCCAGAACAGCGTGTCCTCGTCATAGGCAAGCCCCACCGGAAAACGCGTCTCGCCGATCAGGCGCCGGGATGCCAGCACGCTGCCCACCGCGACGGACCGTATGTCGCCTTTGACATAGGCGGAAGCGTTTGCGAGGGGCGAAGCCTGGTAGCCGTTCGGCACCTTTATCTGCCGATCTTCGCCGTTGACCCGCCGCCGGTAGGCGCCGACGATCATATCGGCTTGCGGCCGGCTCTCCGCCTGCCCCAGCAATGCACGCAATCCGCCGGGAAGATGCAGGTCGTCGGCGTCGATCAGGTACACCCAGGGGTAGAGCGCCTGCGCCAGCGCGACGTTGCGGGAACCGCCGGCGTCATGGCAATCGGCCGGCAATACCCGCAACGGCAGCGACAATTGCGACGCCGCCTTCTGTGCCACCGCCACCGTATCGTCCGTCGACGCATCGTCGATCAGCAGGACTTCGCCGATGACCTCGGCCTCGCTGGCAAGAGAAGCCAGCGTCGTCGCGACTGTTGCCGCGGCATTGTAGGCAGGAATGACGACGCTGACCGCTTTCAATTACAAAACCCCGCGCCGACGCGCCTTTGCACTACAATGATTTTCCCCTCAAAACAGATACAGATTAGCGACCGCTTCGATGTTTGAGAAGTCGCCTTCGTCCACTCAGAATTGCATTGAGGAATTGGGTCTCACGCGTTTGGCCCGCGCTCATGCCTTTTCGAGCGCGACCGGAATGACGTCCACGGCCTGCTCGCCGACCTGCCCGCCCGTGGTCTTGAGCACGCCGACGATCGGCGCCACGTCGGAATAATCGCGGCCGAAGCCGACGGTGATGTGGTCGTTGCTGGCCCGCATGCCGTTGGTCGGGTCGAATTCCTGCCAGCCGGCGTCGCGCCCGCACCATACCTTGACCCAGGCGTGCATGGCATCGGCGCCCTCCAGCCGTGGCTTGCCCTTGGGCGGGATGGTGCGCAGGAAGCCGCTGACATAGCCGGCCGGAATGCCGAGCCCGCGCAAGCCGGCGATCATGATGTGCGAAAAATCCTGGCATACGCCGCGTTTCAGCTTGAAGGCATCGCTTGCCCGGGTCCGCACCGTGGTCGCCTCGCCGTCATAGGTGAAATCGCGATGGATTCGGTTGCAAAGAGCCATCGCGGTTCCCGCGGCCGAGTTGGCAATGCTGTCCCGCGTATAGCTGGTGATCGCGGCGTCGATGCCCGCGTGGGCGCTGGCGGACAGGAAATGGTGCGGCGAGGCAGGCGCCAAGGACCGCACCGCAGCCAGTTCCTGCCTGAGCCGGTCGAGATCGGGCGACACATCGAGGCCCGGCTCCGGCCGCGACACCGAAACGCGCGCACTCATCCTGATATCGAGCGCATCGTGGGCCTCGCGAAAGGCGATCGAGGTGACGTTGTTGCCGAAGAAATCGGAAAAGTCGGACCGTTCACTGGCCGCCGGCGAGAACGACAGCGAGGCGGCGATGACGCGCTGCACGCCCCCGATGGTCGGCGGCAGCACGTGCACCTGATGGCGGCCGCCACCGGCAGCCGCAGCGTAGTCATAGTGAAGGTGAAGCCTGATGTCGTAGAGCATGCCGCGGCGTTATCCGAAATAGGCCTTGGCAAGGCTGTTGTAGAGGCCGCCGATCTCGCCGGCGAGATCGTTCAGCGCCGCAACCGTCATGTCCGCGGGCTCCTTGATGGCGATCGCGGTGTTCAGCTGCAGAATCTCCTTGGCCGCCGGCGACATATGCCCTTCGCCACCGACCGAAGGCAACAGCCCGATCTCGGCTTTCAGCCTCTCCAGCTGGAACAGGATGGAGCGCGGATTGAGCGGGTCGAGCGCCAGAAGGTCGATCACCGTGCGACGCCCGGCCTGTACCGGATACTGCCGGCGGTGGGTCATCACGCTGTCGCCGATCTCCAGCATCATGTCGAGCGCGCCATCGGGAGCCTTGGAACTGGTCAGCCGGGCAAGCGTGCGGGCGATCTGGATGCCGCGCTCCAGCCGCCGGCCGATCTCGAGGAAGCGCCAGCCGGCGAAGCGGTACATGTTCTCGTGCAGCAGGCCGGAAAACCCGGCGAGCTTGCGCAGGATGACGGTCATGGCCCGGGTCGCGTCATCTCCCGGCGCCACCGTCGTCGCGAACTGATGAATGGTCTTCGACAGGTCCTTGAGCGCCAGCCAGCCGTCCGGCGAGAAACGGTCGCGGATCTGTCCGGCGCTGTAGACCGCGCTGTCCAGCGTGCCGATCAGCCCCGACGGGATCGCCGTCTCGACATCGATGCCGAACGGCTCGAGATAGTCCCTGATGTCGGCCAGAAGCGGCATGTCGGGGTCCGACGTTTCGGCGAGCCGCACATGATAGGCCCGCAGGATGCGCACCGTGTCTTCCGAACGTTCGATGTAGCGGCCGAGCCAGGTCAGGTTTTCCGCGGCGCGGCTGGGCAGGCTGCCCGGCCTGGTGCGGCTGAAGCTGTCCCCCTCCTGCGGCAGCAGCGTTTCGCGCTCGACAGGCCGGTCGCTGACCACCCAAACGTCCGCCGCCTGGCCGCCGCGCTGCATGGCGATCGCGGTCGGGTCCAGCGAAAGGCCGACGCGGGCAAAGCCGCCCGGCATCACCGCCCAGCCATCGGGCGTGCGCGCCAGGTAGACGCGCAGGCTCGCCGGGCGGGGCTCCAGCCAGCCGCCGACGAAAACCGGCGTGGTGGAAAGCGTCACCGCCTCCTGGCCGACGAAGGCGCCGCCATCACGCTCGATGCGCGCCACCAGCTCCGCCCGTTCGCCGGCCGACAGTGTCGAGCCGAGCTTTGTCTGGCCGTCATCCTCGAAGGCGAGCCTGGTCGACAACGCCGGGCCGACCACCATGCGGTCTATATTGGCCAGCACATGGGCGCGTTCCGATTCCTGCCCGCACCACCATGTCGCGACGCTGGGCAGCTTGAGTTCCTCGCCCCACAATTCGCGGGCGATCCTGGGCAGGAAGGCGAGCAGCGCGCGGGTTTCCATCAGGCCCGACCCGAGCGCATTGACGGTCCCGACCGCGCCCTGGCGGATGGCCTCGACCAGCCCCGGCGTGCCGATCTGCGAATCCGGGCGCAATTCGAGCGGGTCGGCGAAGGCGGCATCGAGACGCCGCCACAGCACGCTGATAGGCATCAGGCCGGACACGGTGCGCACCATCAGCCTGCCGTCCGAAACGGTCAGATCCTCGCCTTCGAGCAGCATGATGCCGAGGTAACGGGCGATATAGGCATGTTCGTAATAGGTTTCGTTGAGCGGTCCGGGCGTCAGGATGGCGACGCGGCCCTCGCTCTCCCTGGCCATGCCGATCAGCGCATCCCGGAACCGGCGGAAGAAGCCGGCCAGGCGATGCACATGCATCTCGCCATAGATGTCGGACAGCGCGCGTGTCGTGGCGACCCGGTTCTCCAGAGCGAATCCGGCGCCCGACGGTGCCTGTGTCCGGTCGCCGAGCACCCACCACTGGCCATCGGGCCCGCGACCGAGTTCGAAGGCGCAGAAATGCAGGAAATGACCGCTGGCGGGCCGGGTGCCAACCACGGGCCGAAGGTACTCGGGGCTTGCGGCGATCAGGCTGGCGGGCAGAACCCCCTTTTCGATCAGGCTGTTGGGCCCATGGATATCGGCGATGATCTGCTCGAACAGTTCGGCCCGCTGGACGAGGCCCTCGCTGATCGCCTGCCACTCGCCGTCCTCGATCAGCAGGGGAATATGCGCCAGAGGCCATTCGCGCTCATTGGCGCCAGCCTTGTCATAGACCCGGTAGTAGACACCGGCGTCACGCAGATACTGGTCGGCACGGGCAAAACGCTGGCCGAGCTTCTCGGCGCCGAGATCGTCAAGAGCCTCTATGAAACGCTTCCAGACGGGGCGTGGATTGCCTGATGCGTCGACCATCTCGTCGACGGCGCCGTCGATCGGCTGGTAGTGCTCCAGCAGGCTGTGGCGCTGCGGCTTGCCGCGTACCCTTTTGTGATTCCCCTTTGCCATGGCCGATCACAGTCTTGGCGGGCGCCGAAGGTCAAGGGTCATCGGGAAATCTTCCGACGGCTGTTCCTCGCGCAACACATAGCCCGATGGCGTATGGCCGCGCGGTTCGAAGCGGGCAAGGCGCCGAGCCTCCGCCTCGTTGCCGTTGACCGGAAAAGTGTCGTAGTTGCGTCCGCCGGGGTGCGCGACGTGGTAGACGCAGCCGCCCACCGCCCGGCCGGACCAGCGGTCATAGATATCGAACACCAGCGGCGTGTTGACCGGCAGCGCCGGATGCAGGCCCGATGCCGGCTGCCAGGCCTTGAAACGCACACCGGCCACCGCGACCTCTCTGTTATCCGTGACCTTCATCGGCACGATGCGGCCGTTGCAGACTATGGCATGGCGCTCCGGGTTGAGGCCTTCGGTCTTGACCTGCAACCGCTCGACCGAGGAATCGACGAAGCGCACGGTACCGCCGATCGCGCCCTGTTCGCCCATGACATGCCAGGGCTCCAGCGCTTGCCGGAGTTCCAGCTTGATGCCGGCATGCTGAACTTCACCGCAGAAGGGAAAGCGGAATTCGAGCTGGGCGTCGAACCATTCGGGGCGAAACTCAAAACCGTTCAGCTTGAGATCATCGAGCACGTCGAGGAAATCGGCCCAGACATGGTGCGGCAGCATGAACCGGTCATGCAGCGACGTGCCCCAGCGCACAAAACGGCCATCGAGCGGGTTCTTCCAGGCGCGGGCGATGATGGCGCGCACCAGCAATTGCTGCGCGAGTGACATGCGCGCATTGGGCGGCATCTCGAAGCCGCGGAACTCGACCAGGCCGAGCCGCCCGGTCGGGCCGTCCGGGGAAAACAGCTTGTCGATGCAGATTTCCGATCGGTGCGTATTGCCGGTCACGTCGGTCAAGAGATTGCGGAACAGCCGGTCGACCAGCCAAGGCAATGGTGCATTGCCCTGGTCCGGGTGCGGCACCTGCGCCATCGCGATTTCGAGCTCGTAGAGCGAATCGTGGCGCGCCTCGTCGAAGCGCGGCGCCTGGCTGGTGGGACCGATGAACAGGCCCGAGAACAGGTAGGACAGCGAGGGATGCCGTTGCCATTGCAGCACCAGGCTCTTCAAAAGGTCCGGCCGGCGCAGAAACGGGCTGTCATTGGGAGTCGCGCCACCCACGACGACATGGTTGCCGCCGCCGGTGCCGGTGTGGCGGCCGTCGATCATGAACTTGTCGGCGCCGAGCCGGGTCAGCCGCGCTTCCTCGTAGATCGCGCTGGTCGTTGCCACACAATCCTGCCAGTTGGAAGCCGGATGAATGTTGACCTCGATGACGCCGGGATCAGGCGCGACACGGATGACGTTGAGGCGCGGATCGTGCGGCGGGCCGTAGCCCTCGATATGCACAGGCAAGCCGATTGCCTTTGCCGCGTTCTCCGCCGCCGCAACGAGTTCAAGATAGTCTTCCAACCCCTCGACCGGCGGCATGAACACACAGAGCCGCCCGTCGCGCGGCTCCACCGAAAGTGCGGTGCGCACCGCACCGCCGATCTCGGTGATCTCCTGTTCCACCCGGTCCTGCTGCGCGGTCGCGGCCGTAAACGAGGCCGCTTGCTGGCGGTGCGCCATTTCGTCGGCGCCATCCGGTTCGGTCGCAGTCGCGGCAGGTAAAATCGCTTCGCGTGCGGGCAGCGACCCGCGCGACAGCGACGGATCGACCGGCACGATGTAGGGAAACTGCGCTGGCGGCACGTAAGGCAACGTACCCAGAGGCAGACGATAGCCGACCGGTGAATCGCCCGGCACCAGGAACAGACGCCCGCGCCGCGTCTTCCACTTTTCCGACCGCCAGCGCGGGCCGGAAGCCTGGCTGTTCCAGCGCTGCACCGGCAACACATAGCCGGATGGCTTGGTCAGCCCGCGTTCGAACACGCGCGCCATGCGGCTGCGCTCTTCGGGGTCTTCGAGCTTGGAGTTGGACGGATCGACATTCTCCGGCAGCTTGCCTTCCTTGAGCAGCCATTCGGCCGGATCCTCATAGGCTTCGCTGACCATGGTCTTTTCGATACCGAGCTCGCCGGCGATCGCGGTGAGCAGGCTTTCGGCCTGCTTGGGGCCGATATCGGCCGAGCTCTTTTCGCGAGCGATCAGCGACGGATCGCTCCACACCGGCTGGCCGTCGGTGCGCCAGTAGAGCGAGAAGGTCCAGCGCGGCAGGCTTTCGCCGGGGTACCATTTGCCCTGGCCGTAGTGAAGGAAGCCGCCGGGCGCGAAACGCTCGCGCAGCCGCCGGATCAGTGCATCGGCCTTCTCGCGCTTGGTCGGCCCGACGGCGGCGGTGTTCCACTCTGCGGACTCGAAATCGTCGATCGACACGAAGGTCGGTTCCCCGCCCATGGTCAGCCGGACGTCGCCAGCCGCCAACGCCGCATCGACCTTGTTGCCGAGCGCGTCGAGCGCCTGCCAGCTTTCATCCGAGAAAGGCTTGGTGATGCGCGGATGCTCGGCGATGCGGTCGACCCGCATGTCGAAGCCGAAATCGACATTGGCGAAGCTCGCCATGCCCGAGATCGGGGCCGCATTGCGGAAATGCGGCGTGGCGGCGAGTGGCACATGGCTTTCGCCGGTCAGCAGGCCGGAAGTCGGATCGAAGCCGATCCAGCCGGCGCCGGGGATATAGACCTCACACCAGGCATGCAGGTCGGTGAAGTCGACCGAAGTGCCGGCCGGCCCGTCGAGCGAAACAAGGTCCGGCTTGAGCTGGATCAGATAGCCGGACACAAAGCGCGCCGCGATCCCGAGATTGCGCAGGATCTGCACCAGGAGCCAGCTCGAATCCCGGCACGATCCCTTGCCCGCCGCCAGCGTCTCCTCCGGCGAGAACACACCGGTCTCCATGCGAACGATATAGGCGATCTCGCGCTGCAGCCGGGCGTTGAGTTCGACGAGGAAATTGACCGTATTCTTCGGGCTGCGGTCGATTGTTTTCAGAAAAGCCTGGAGCAACGGCCCCGCCGGCTCCGGTGTCCGGTAGATGGCGAGATCGTCCCGGATCTCCTGCGGATAGTCGAATGGAAAAGTCTCGGCCGTCTCCTCGACGAAGAAATCGAACGGATTGTAGACCGTCATGTCGGCGACGAGGTCGACCTCGATCTTCAATTCCGTCACCGGTTCCGGAAAGACGAAGCGGGCGAGGAAATTGCCGTAGGGATCCTGCTGCAGATTGACGAAGTGGTTGGCCGGTTCAACCTTGAGCGAATGGCTGAGCACCTTGGTGCGGGAATGCGGCGCCGGCTGCAGCCTGATGATCTGAGGGCCGAGAACCACCGGCCGGTCATATTTGTAATGGGTCAGGTGGTAGACGGCTGCCAGAATTGCCATGGGACCCCGGGGATCGGCGTTTCAAACGAACGCTAGACCCTGCCACAGATGACGGCCGATCTCCAAGCGGATGTTGCGGTGCACCCAATCGAACGCCTTGTTTCATCTACCATGCCTTCAATACCCCGAGCAGGTCGACCCCCACTCCGTCTCGGCTTCGCCGAGCCACCTCTCCCCCGATCGACGGGGTAGAGGAAGGGCGCGAACCTATTTCAGCTGGCTTCTTTCCTCTCCCTCCGGAGGGGGGAGAGGTGGCTCGGCGAAGCCGAGACGGAGTGGGGGAAGGCGGTCCTCAATCGCGAAGCCGCGCATATTGCCTGCATGGCATTGCATGGATGGCGCTGCCCGGCTCAAAAGAAGGCCTGCAGCCCCGTCTGCGCCCGTCCCAGGATCAGCGCGTGCACGTCATGCGTGCCCTCGTAGGTGTTGACGGTCTCCAGGTTCTGCGCGTGGCGCATGACGTGGTAGCCGATCTGGATGCCGTTGCCGCCATGCATGTCGCGGGCCTGGCGGGCGATATCGAGCGCCTTGCCGCAATTGTTGCGCTTGACGATCGAGATCATCTCCGGCGCCATCTTGCCTTCGTCGAGCAGGCGCCCGACGCGCAGCGAGGCCTGCAGGCCGAGCGCGATCTCGGTCTGCATGTCGGCGAGCTTCTTCTGGAACAGCTGCGTGCCAGCCAGCGGCTTGCCGAACTGCTTGCGGTCCAGCCCATACTGGCGAGCGCGATGCCAGCAATCTTCCGCCGCGCCCATAGAACCCCAGGAAATGCCGAAACGGGCCCGGTTGAGGCAGCCGAACGGACCCTTGAGGCCGGAGACATTGGGCAGCAGCGCGTCTTCGCCCACCTCGACGCCTTCCATCACCACCTCGCCGGTGATCGAGGCGCGCAGCGACAGCTTGCCGCCGATCTTCGGTGCAGAAAGGCCCTTCATGCCCTTTTCCAGCACGAACCCGCGGATTTCGTCCTTGCCGTTCTCGCCCTTGAGCTTCGCCCAGACGACGAAGACGTCGGCGACCGGCGCATTGGAGATCCACATCTTGGAGCCGGTCAGCCTGTAGCCGTTGGCCGTCTTCTCTGCGCGTGTCTTCATGCCGCCCGGGTCGGAGCCCGCGTCCGGCTCGGTCAGGCCGAAACAGCCGATCCATTCGCCGCTGGCAAGCTTGGGCAGGTATTTGCGGCGCTGCGCATCCGAGCCGTAAGCGTAGATCGGATACATCACCAGCGACGACTGCACCGACATCATCGAGCGGTAGCCGCTGTCGACGCGCTCGACTTCCCGCGCCACCAGTCCGTAAGTCACGTAGTTCGCGCCAAGCCCGCCGAATTCCTCGGGGATGTTGATGCCGAGCAGGCCGGCTTCGCCCATCTCGCGGAAGATCGCGGTGTCGAAGGTCTCGTTGAGATAGGCGTCCTCGATGCGCGGTGCCAGCTTGTCCGCGGCAAAGGCCGCCGCCCCGTCGCGCACCATGCGCTCGTCTTCCGAAAGCTGGTCCTCGATCAGGAACGGGTCTTCCCAGACGAATGCATTCTTGTCGGCGGCCATGACTTTTCGATCCTTGCAACGGGTGAAGCCCGGCTTATCGGCCCGTGGCATCAAAAAATCAAACGAAATTGCCTCACAGATCAATGAGCGTTAGGAATGGATCATGAGTGTCCAGCGCCGTCTTCTACCCAACATCAGCGCCCTCGCCGCCTTCGAGGCCGTGGCGCGGCTTGGTTCCTTCACCGCCGCCGCCCAGGAACTCGACCTGACCCAGGGAGCGGTCAGCCGGCAGATCAGGCTGCTGGAGGATCAGTTCGGCCGCCGGCTCTTCGAGCGCGACAGCCGCAATGTCCGCCTGTCGACGGCGGGCGAAATCTACGCCGAGGCGGTGCGCTCGGCTCTTGGCCAGTTACGCGACGCAGCGCTTGGATTGATGAGCAATCGGCATAGCGGCATCCTCAATCTTGCTATCCTGCCGACCTTCGGCACGCGCTGGCTGATGCCCCTGATCCCGGATTTCGTCCAGCGTAATCCCGATATCACCATCAACTTCGTCACTCGTGTCGGCCGCTTCGACTTCAGCCGCGAGCGCCTGGACGCCGCTATCCATTACGGCCTGCCTGACTGGCCGGACGCCGACTCCACACTGCTGGTGCGCGAAACCGTGGCGCCGGTCGTGTCGCCCGAATTCCTCGCCGGCCGCGCCATCGCCACGCCGGCTGATATCGGCCGCCTGCCGCTGCTGCACATGGCGACACGCCCGGGAGCGTGGACCGAATGGTTCGACCATCAGGGCCTCAGCGCGCCGAGCGGGCCCGGTATGCAGTTCGAGCAGTTCGGCACCGCCGCCCAGGCCTGCATGGCCGGCCTCGGCGTGGCGTTGCTGCCGCTGCTGCTCATCGCGGGCGAATTGCAGCGCGGCCAGCTGGTGCCGGCGCCGGGCGAACCGATGCAGAGCCGCAGCGCCTACTACCTCGTCGTCCCGCACGACAAGCGCGGCTATCCGCCGGTCGCGAGTTTTCGCGACTGGCTGCTGAGCCAACTCGACAGGGAGCCGACCGTCCTGGCTTGGTAGCTACTTCCGCTTCATCGCCTCGGCCAACGCAGCACCGAACGCGCCCTGCGATGGCTTTTCCGGTTGGCGCTGCGGCGGCGCGGGCGAACGTGGCGCCGGCCTGCCGCCGCCATTGTCGCGCGGACCAGTTCTGGGTGCGCCGCCCTCGCCGCCATCCTTGCGCATGGAAAGGGCGATGCGCTTGCGCTTGATGTCGACATCGACGACGCGCACCTTCACCACATCGCCGGCCTTCACCACCTCATGCGCATCCTTGATGAACCGGTCGGCGAGCTGTGAGACATGCACGAGCCCGTCCTGGTGCACGCCGATATCAACGAAGGCGCCGAAGGCGGCGACATTGGTCACCGTGCCCTCCAGCAGCATGCCGGGCTTCAGATCCTTGATGTCGTCGACGCCGTCGGCGAAGGTCGCTGTCTTGAAGCCGGGGCGCGGGTCGCGGCCTGGCTTTTCCAGTTCCGCGAGAATATCGCGCACCGTCGGCAGCCCGAAGCGCTCATCGACGAAGACGCGCGGATCGAGCGCCTTGAGAACGGCGCTGTCGCCCATCAGCGAGCGCACGTCGCGCCCACAGGCGGCGACGATCTTCTTGGCCACGCCATAGGCTTCCGGATGCACCGACGAAGCGTCGAGTGGTTCACTGCCATTGGCGATGCGCAGGAAGCCGGCGCATTGTTCGAAGGCACGCGGGCCGAGGCGTGACACTTTGAGCAAATCCTTGCGGCTGCCAAACGGCCCCGTCGCGTCGCGATGCGCGACGATGGCATCCGCCAGCGATGCGCCGAGACCCGAGACCCTGGCGAGCAGCGGCGCGGAGGCGGTGTTGAGGTCGACGCCGACAGCGTTGACCGCGTCCTCGACCACCGCCTCCAGCGAGCGGCCGAGCCGGTACTGGTCGACATCGTGCTGGTACTGGCCGACGCCGATCGATTTCGGCTCTATCTTCACCAGTTCGGCGAGCGGATCCTGCAGGCGCCGCGCGATCGACACCGCGCCGCGCAGCGACACGTCGAGGCCGGGGAATTCGGCCGCCGCCGCGGCCGAGGCGGAATAGACGGAAGCGCCTGCCTCGCTGACGATCATCTTGAGCGGCTTGGGCCCGGAGCCCGCCGGCATGTCCGAAAGCATGTCGGCCACCAGCTTCTCGGTTTCGCGGCTGCCGGTGCCGTTGCCGATCGAAATCAGCTCGACCTTGTGTTGACGGATCAGAGCGGCAAGCTCGGTCTGTGTGCCGCGCACATCGTTGCGCGGCGGGAATGGATAGACCGTCGTCGTCGCCACCAGCTTGCCGGTGCCGTCGACCACCGCCACCTTGACGCCCGTGCGGATGCCCGGGTCGAGACCCATGGTGGGACGCGAACCGGCGGGCGCGGCGAGCAGCAAATCCCTGAGGTTGCGGGCAAAGACATGGATCGCCTCTTCCTCGGCCCGCTCGCGCAGATCGCGCATCAGGTCGAGCGTCAGGTGCAGCGACAGCTTGATGCGCCAGGTCCAACCGGCGACGTCCATCAACCAGCGATCGCCAGGAAGCGTCGCCCCGATCGCATTGGCATTGGCAATCATCCGCTCGACCGGCTTCACCGGCGAAGTGTCGTCGGCATCGACCTCGATGTCGAGCGACAGCACCTCTTCGTTGCGGCCACGCAGCATGGCAAGTGCGCGATGGCTAGGCACATTGGCCCAGCGCTCGACATGGTCGAAATAGTCGGAGAATTTCGCTCCGGCCTCCTGCTTGCCGTCGACCACCCTGGCACGCATGAACGCGCGGTCCTTCATATAGGTCCGCAGCTTGCCGACCAGGTCGGCATTCTCGGCGAACTGTTCCGAAAGGATGTCGCGCGCGCCTTCGAGCGCCGCCTTGGCGTCGGCCACCTCCTCGGTCACATAGGCCAGCGCCAGTTCGGTAGGGACGAGCGAGCGGTCCGCGAGAATGGCCTCCGCCAGCGGCCCGAGCCCGCGTTCCCTTGCGATCTCGGCCTTGGTGCGGCGTTTCGGTTTGTAGGGGAGATAGATGTCTTCGAGCTCGGCCTTGGTCGCGGCGGCCGCGATCTTGGTTTCCAGATCCTGCGTGAGCTTGCCCTGTTCGCGGATCGAACCGAGGATGGTGTCGCGGCGGGCGTCGAGCTCGCGCAGATAGGCGAGCCTCTCGGCAAGGTCGCGCAATTGCGTGTCGTCGAGGCCGCCGGTCACTTCCTTGCGGTAGCGTGCCACGAACGGCACCGTCGCGCCCTCGTCGAGCAGTTCGATCGCGGCCGCCGCCTGTTCGGGCCGGGCCTTGATCTCCCCAGCGATGATGGCTGCGATGCGCTTGATGTCGGATGCCATATTGGTCCTGCTCTAATCGAAAGAGCGGCGACCATAGGCGTAGATGCCGGCCTCGCCAACCGCGACGCTTTCAACCGTCGCGGCCGGTCCACAGGAAAGCGCGAGGCGGCGAAGTTGCCCCCGGCCGGGTCAGACCATCCGGCTCAACGCCTCGAAGAAAGCGACGAGCTCCAGATCGAGCGGATCGTCCACCGGCTCCGGCTGCGACGACATCTTGGCGATGACCACTTCCGTTTTGGGATCGACATAGAGCCACTGCCCGTGGATGCCGATGCCGCAATAGGCGCCGTTTGCGAAACCGGTCTGGTACCATTTGTTACGGTAGCGGCCTTGCGGAAACAGCGGCACCATCGAGCCGCGCTGCCAGGCTTCCGCACTGCCGCCGGTCACCGTTGTATCCCGCACCCAGGCTTCCGGCACGACACGGCGGCCATTGGCGGTGCCGCCTTGCCGCATCATTTCGCCGATGCGCGCCAGATCGCGCGGCGTCACCGAAATGCCGCCGGCGGTGCGCGCCGTGCCCTCCATGTCGACGCCGATCGACGCCTCGCTCAGGGCGCCGAGCGGCAGCCACAGTTTCTCGCGTATCAGGTCCGGGAAGCGTTGGCCCGACGCGCGCTCCAAGAGCAGGCCGAGCAGATCGGAATTGGGCGAACGATACCGGAAAGTCTGGCCGTGCGGCTCGGCAAGCCGCTGCAAGGTGAGGATGAATTCGCGCAGGCTTTCCGTTCCACCGCCCGGATTCCACAGCGTGGCGCGGCGATAGCGCGCGAAATCGCTTTCCGGGTCGAGATAGGCTTCCTCGAAATCGAGGCTGACGCTCATGTCGAGCACATGCCGGCAGCTGGCGTCGCCGTAGGCCGAGCCCACGGCTTCAGGGATGTATTGCGTCACCGGCGCTTCCGGATCGAAGGCGCCCTCGCCTTCCAGGATGCCGGCGATAACAGCCGTCACCGACTTGCTGATCGAGAAGATGATATGGCGGGCGCCGGAATCCATGTTCGGCGCGAACCAGTCGCCGATCACCTTGCCGCCTTTCATCACCGTCAGCGCGTCGGTGCTGGAGCGCGCGAGGAATTCAGCCACGGTCTCCGGCGCGCTGGCGATCGAGACCTTCTCGCCGAGCAGGCCACCGAAATCCCGCATCGGCGCTTCGATCGCGCCTGGCGCTGTTGCTATCCGCGCCGTCGGCACCAGTTCGCCGAGATTCTGGAACGACCATCGATTGAACGGATTTTCGCGCCAGTTGCTGAGCAGCACCTGGTTGCGGCGGAAGCCGTAGCGGGTCTCGAACGCGGTCTTGCCGGTCATGGCGTGTCCTTCCAGGTCTTTCTTCTTGGTAGTTCAGCTCAGCGCGGCGGCGATGGCATGGACGGCCTTCAGCGTCGCTACGGAATAGGCGGTATTGCTGAAATCGGGCCAGGTCGAAAGCTTCACGACCACCATTCCCGTGTTCCAGTCGATATGGATCATCTGCCCGAACACACCCCGGCACATCAGCGCGCGCGAGGCGGGATCCTCGATCCAGAACTGGTTGCGGTAGCTGCCCTGCGGCATGCTGGCGGAGAAGTCGGGACCATGCTTGCCATTGCGTGTCGCCTCGATCCAGTCGGCCGGCACGATGTCGCGGCCATTGTCAAGGATCAGCTGGCCGAAGCGGCCATAGTCGCGCAGCGTCGCGTTGAAGCCGCCATCGGCCAGCGCGTAGCCGGCGCTGTCGACGGTGAAGCAGGCGCTTTCCTCGGCACCGAGCTTTTGCCAGAGTTCTTCGGAAACCAGTTGCGCCAGCCGCTTGCCCGTGACCCGCTCCATGAGGAAGGCGAGCACGTCGGTCTCGATCGAGCGGTATTCGAACCTGGCGCCATGCGGACGAACGGTGTCCTTCAGCCCCAGGATCAGCTCGAACATGTGGGCGGGCCAGCGGAAATCCGGATCGCTGCCCGGCGGCACCGGCTTCCAGCCTGTCGCGACATCGACCTGGCCGATTTCGGAATAACGGTCGGTGTATTCCTCGGAGAAGCGCACGCCCGTCGTCATGTCGAGCACATGCTGGACGCTGGCGCCGGCCCAGCCGGTGGCGCCGAGCTCCGGCAGGTAATCGGTGACCGCCCGCGCCGGGTCGATCAGGCCGCGGCCGGCCAATATGCCGAACACCGTGCCGGTGATCGACTTGGCCATCGACTGCGACAGGTGCAGGGTGCGCTCGTCCATGCCGTTGAAATAGCGCTCATAGGCTATTCTGCCGTGTTTGAGCACCAGGAACCCGTCCGTATAGGTTTCGTCCAGCAACCCTGCGAGCGTCGAAGGCCCGCCCGTGCTGTCCTCGACCGGCAGTCCGTCCAGATCGGCCTCGGCGCGTTCGAAACGATGGCGGTGACCATGGCCGCGCCAGACTTCGATGGTCGGCAGTATTTCCCTGATGTGCTGGAAGGCCCAGCGATTCCAGGGCGGCCTGTCCCAGTCCAGTCTCGGCGGCATCATCTCGGGCGGCGAGCCCTGCATGATCGCCGGCCGCGGATCGCTGTTTCGGTAGGAACTCATGGCAACACCCTGAAGGATGCGAGCCCGGCAAGAATGGATGCCGGGCCCAGGTAACGCTACTTCTGAAGTTCGGTCCAGATCCTGGTATAGAGCGCGTCGGTTTCCGCCGCGCACATCATGGCCATCGTGCCGTGCGCCTTGCTGGCTTCCGGAATGATGATCTCCGGCGCGTCCCTCATGTCGGCGGGCATGAACTTCTCCGAGCCGGCGATGCCGTTGGCATAGCGGTGATAGGCCGAAAGCTGCGCCGCGATCTCCGGATCCATGATGAAGTTCTGGAACAGCTTGGCGTTCTCGACGTTCTTGGCGTCCTTCAGGACGACGACGTTGTCGCTCCAGTAGGTGAAGCCTTCCTTGGGATAGGCGAAGTGGACTTCTGGACGCGCCAGCCGGATGCGCAGGCCGGCGCCGTTCCAGGTTGTGGAGGCCTGGAAGTCGCCTGCTTTCATCTTGTCGATGGCGCTGTATTCCATCGCGATCCAGTTCGGCTTGGCCGCGACCAGCAGGTCGCGCACCTTCTTCAGGACCTCCTTGTCGGCCGTGCACTGCTCGCCGCCGACATACCGGATCGCGGCGGTCATGACGTCCTTCATTTCGGGAACGACGTTGATCTTGCCCTTCAGCTCGTCCGGCGTGTTGAAGACGAGGCCCCATGTGTTGATGTCGCCCTTGTAGGTGCTGGTGTTGACGACGATGCCAACCGTACCCCAGGCCCACGGCACCGAATATTTGCGGCCGGGATCGAACTCGGGATTGGCCCAGTCGGGCGCCATGTTCTTGGCGTTTTCCATGCCTCCCGGATTGGTCTCGAGCAGCAGGCCCTCCTTGATCCAGATCGGCAGATGTGTCTGCGAGGGCACGGCAATGTCGAAGCCGCTGCCGCCCTGGCGTACCTTGGCGAGCGCCGTCTCGTTGGAATCATAGTCGGTGATCGTCACCTTGACCTTGTACGTGTCCTCGAATTTCTTGATGACGTCGGGGCTGGTGTAATTGCCCCAATTGTAGATGTTGAGCTCGCCTTCGGCGCGGGCGAGGCCCGTTGCTGCCGCCAGGGCCAATGCCGCGGTGGCGGCGAACAATTTCAAATTCATGGCAAAATTCCCTTTTTTCCTAATAGCCTGTGATACCGGCAGACAAAAGCCGTCCGCCGGCCGGGATCGATTTCTCGATCCCGGCCGTTCTCATGTCGGTTGAACGCGACGCTGGAAGCTTACTTCTGCAGCTCGGTCCAGATCTTGGTGTAGAGTTCCTGCGTTTCCGGCGGGCACATTTTCTGCAACTCGCCGAGCGGCTTGGCGTCCGCCGGAATGACCACTTCCGGTGCGTCCTTCATGTCGGCCGGCATGTACTTGTCCGAACCAGAGATGGCATTGGCATAGCGGTGGAAGGCCGAGAGACCCGCCGCGTTTTCCGGATCCATGATGAAGTTCTGGAACAGCTTGGCGTTCTCGACGTTCTTGGCTTCCTTCAGGACGACGACGTTGTCGCTCCAAAGGCCATAGCCTTCCTTCGGATAGTTGAAGTGGATGGCCGGGTTCGCCAGCCGCTGGCGCAGCGCCGAGCCGTTCCAGTCGCTGGTGGCCTTGAAGTCGCCGGCGCCCATCTTCTCGATGGTGTTGTACTCCATCGCGATCCAGTTCGGCTTGGCCGCCACGAGCATGTCGCGCACCTTCTTGAGCACGGCCTTGTCGTCGGTGCACTGCTGGCCGCCGACATACTTGATCGCCGCGAACATCACGTCGCCCATTTCCGGCACGACGTTGACCTTGCCCTTCAATTCGTTGGGCGTGTTGAAGATGATGCCCCAGGTGTTGGCGGGCCCCTTGTAGGCATCGGTGTTGACGACGACGCCGATCGTGCCCCAGGCCCACGGAACCGTGTACTTGCGGCCCGGATCGAAGTCGGGATTGGCCCATTCGGGGGCGATGTTCTTGGCGTTTTCCATCTTGCCCGGGTCGGTCTCCTGAATGAGGCCTTCCTTGATCCAGATCGGAACGTAGGTCTGCGAGGGCACCGCGATGTCGAAACCGGTGCCGCCCTGGCGAACCTTGGCCAATGCGGTGTCGTTGGAATCGTAGTCGGTGATGGTCACCTTGATGTTGTATTTGGCTTCGAATTTCTTGATCACATCGGGGCTGGTGTAGTTGCCCCAATTGTAGATGTTGAGCACGCCTTCGGCGCGTGCCAGGCCTGTCGAAGCGAGCAGCGCCAACCCCATGGCGGTCGCCGTGGTCTTCCAGTTCATCGTTCTAGCTCCCATTGTCGGTTTCAGTCTCGTTTCCTGCTGACGAAGAAAAACAACGTGACGATCGCGACCGAAAGCAGCAGGAAGGCGGTCGATATCGCGTTGATCTCGGGTGTGATGCCGCGGCGGATCTGGCCGAGCATGTAGGTGGGCAGCGTGTCCTGGCCGCCCGACTTGACGAACTCGGTGATGACGACGTCATCGAGCGAGATGACGAAGGCCAGCATCAGTCCGGCAAGGATGCCGGGCCACAAAAGCGGCAGCGTGATGCGGCGGAAGGTCTTCCATGGCGTCGCGTAGAGGTCGGCCGCGGCGCGCTCCAGCGTCAGGTCCATATTCTCCAGCCTCGCCCGGATCGGCAAATAGGCGAAGGGGATGCAGAACGCCGTGTGCGCCGCGATGAGATAACCCAGGCCCGAATAGCCGGTGAAGATCTTGATGCGCGAGAAGAAGATCAGCAGCGCCACGGCGGTGACGATCTCGGGCACCATCAAGGGCTGGTTGATCGCCGCGTATTTGAAGGTAAGCCCGGGATAGGAGGCGGTGCGCGTGGTGGCGAGCGCCGCCATGGTGGCGAAGATAGTCGACAGCACCGCCGCGATGGCGCCGATCTGGAACGAGCGCAGCGTCGCATCGATGACCTGCGTGTTCTGGTAGGCCGACTGGAACCATTTCAGCGAAAAGCCGCCCCATTCGGAGGTCGATGTCGCCGCGTTGAAGGCATAGATCACCAGCACGAGGATCGGCAGATAGAGCACCACGAAGCAGGTCGCGGCGATCGCCGTGAAGCCCGGCTGGTGTTTGATGGAGAAGTTGCTAGCCATGCCGCACCCCCGACTTGCCGGCGTTGCGCACATAGGCGAGAAGCGCCACCATGACGATGATCATCACCGTGATCGACAGGGCCGAGCCGAGCGGCCAGTTACGGCCCTGCCCGAACTGCAATTCGATCAGGTTTGACAGCATCATGTTCTTGCCGCCGCCCAGTATGCTCGGCGTCACATAGGCGCCAAGCGCGGGAATGAAGACCAGGATGGAGCCGGCGATGACGCCGGGCTTGACCAGCGGAAAAATGATCTTCCACAGCACCTTGAAGCGTGTCGCGTAGAGATCGTAACCCGCCTCGACGAGACGGAAGTCGAGTTTCTCCATGCTGGCATAGATCGGCAGCACCATCAGCGGCAGATAGACATAGGCCATGCCGATCAGGATCGCCGTGTCGGTGTAGAGGATCTGGACCGGTGCCGAGACGATGCCGAGCTTCAGCAGAATGGTGTTGATGATGCCTTCGTTGCGGATGATCTGCAGCACGGCGAAGGTGCGGATCAGGAGATTGGTCCAGAACGGGATGGTGATCAGGAACAGCCACAGATCCCGCGTCTTCTCGCTGCGCGTCGCCATGAAATAGGCGGTCGGAAAACCGAGCGCCAGGGTGGCGAGCGTCGTCACCCCCGCAAGCCTGATCGAGCGCCAGAAGATGGTGACATGCGCCGCCGCGAGCGACAGCGTATCATCGAAAATGTCGCGTTCCAGGAACACCGACGTCCAGGCGTCGGATGAGAACTGCCACTTCACGTCGCCATAGGCGCCCGGCGCCAGGAACGAATAGACGACCACGATCAGCAACGGGCCGGTCGCGGCGAGCAGGATGACCAGCAGGGCCGGCGCGGACAACAGCCAACGGCCGCGGACGTCGCGCCGCTCCGCTGCCTTGGCGACTTCTTCAGCGGTGGCCATCAGTCCCTCAGCACTTGCGCGGCGTCGTTGCCGATCAGGATGCCGACCTTGTCTCCGCGCTCGAAACCGCAGCCGGCGCTGCGTGAATTCTGCTGGCGCACGGTGAAGGCCTCGCCACTGTCGAGATGGACATGGATATGGGTGTCGGTGCCGAAATAGACGATGTTGTCGACGGTGCCCGCGAGGTCGCCCTTGTCCTTCGTCAGCTTGGCATGCTCGGGCCTTACCACCACGGTGGCGTTGTCCTTCGGCTGAAAGCCATCGGCGACGGTCGCTTCGACGGTGGCGCCGGATTTGAGCGTGGCGCGGGCCTTGCCGTTGCCGACGCTGGATATGGCGGCGGTCAGGAAGTTGGTCTCGCCGATGAAGTCGGCGACGAAGCGATCCGCCGGCTTGTCGTAGATGTCCCAGGGCGAACCGACCTGCAGGATCTTGCCCGAGGACATGACCGCGATGCGGTCCGACATCGTCAGCGCCTCTTCCTGGTCGTGGGTGACGAAGATGAAGGTGATGCCGGTCTCGTGCTGCAGCCGCTTCAACTCGATCTGCATTTCCTTGCGCAGCTTGTAGTCCAGCGCCGACAAGGGCTCGTCGAGCAACAGCACTTTGGGCTGCGGCGCCAGCGCGCGCGCCAACGCGACGCGCTGCTGCTGTCCACCGGAAATCTGGGCCGTGCGGCGACCCGCCAGGGCCTCCATCTTGACCAGTTTCAGCATCTCGGCGACACGGGCCTTGATCTCGGCCTTAGGCTTGCCGAGCATCTCCAGGCCGAAGCCGATATTGTCGGCCACCGTCATGTGCGGGAACAGCGCATAGGACTGGAAGACGGTGTTGACCGGCCGCTTGAAGGGCGGCAAAGGCGCGATGTCCTGGCCGTAGAGCAGGATTTCACCGGCGGTGGGGAAGTCGAAGCCGGCGATCAGGCGCAGCAAGGTGGTCTTGCCGCATCCGGACGGTCCCAGCAACGTGAAGAACTCGTTCTCGCGGATGGACACCGAGACCTTGTCGAGGGCAGCGACCTGCCCCTCACCCGATCCGAAAATTTTGCTGACGTTTACTACTTCAATCGCATTCCGATCCGGTTTGTCCGGCACGATTACGCCTCACTGTTGACCCCGCTCTTGCTGGCGGAGCTGTTCCCCTGTTGGATGTGACCACACGCCCGGAAGGTTGGCAAGCCCGGCATTGAATCACAGTTCAGTCAGTCATTTCGGCTAGCAAGCCGCATGCCATTGTCAGGCCTGGTAGGTGACCTTGCCACCGCAGATCGTCGTTACCGGATGAAGCTTGTAGAGCTTCTCCGGTGCCGCCTTCTCGATATCATCGGACAAAACGACCAGATCCGCCATATAGCCTGGTTTCAAAGCGCCTTTGCGATCTTCGGCGAATTCGGCATAGGCGCCCTCGACCGTATAGGCGGCGATCGATTCATGCAGCGAGAAACGCTGGTCCGGGTCGGTTCCTGCCCATGGTTTGCGCAGCACTGCCGCCTGAATGCCCAGGATGGGATCGATCGGCGACACCGGCCAGTCCGAAGCGAAAACGACATGCGCGCCGGCATCCTTCAGGGTCCGCCAGGCATAGCTGAGAGGCCAGCGGGCCTTGCCGATGCGCGAAACGGTCGGCTCCAGCGGGAAATCCATGGCGCCGGGCGGATGCGGCGGCTGCATCGAGGCGATGACGCCGAGTTCGGCAAAGCGCGGCACGTCGGCCGTGGTGGTGACCTCGATATGTTCGATGCGATGCCGGCTGTCGCGCTTGCCGTTGGCCTCGCGCGCCGCCTCGTAGCCGTCGAGCACGGCGCGAACGGCGCCATCACCGATCGAGTGCACCGCGATCTGCAGCCCGCGCTTGTCGATGGCAACGGCGAGATCGATGAATTCCTGCGGCGTGAACAGCGGCTCACCGACCCAGTCCGGGCGGTCCGCATAAGGCGCGATCATGACGGCAGTCCAGGAATCGAGCACGCCGTCGTAGAACACCTTGACGATGCCCGAGGACAGCCACTCGCTCTTGTAGCGTTCGGCCATGACAGATGCCTTGTCGAGCATGTCGAGCGTCATGAAATTCTTGTAGTGGAACGGTATCTGCACCCGGCAGGGCAGGCCGTCCTCGGCCTCGATCTCGGCCAGCAGTTCCAGCTGGTAGAGGTTGCCGTCCATGTTCTGGATGGAGGTGATGCCGTGGCGCGCGCACCAGGCGAGCCCGCGCCGCATGATGTCGCGGTCGAAGGCGCGCTCCTGCGCCGACGGCATGGGGTCCGGCTCGCCGCCGGTCGCCAGCCCGAGCCGCACGCGGCTTTCGCCGGCAAGGTCGAGCACCGGGCCGAACGCCTCGCCCTCGCGCAATTCGCCATTGGCGAGACCGTCTTCGCCCATGACGATCTCATTGCCCGGACCGAGTTCGCGTCCGTTCAGGATGCCGGCCATCTCCAGCGCCCTGGTGTTGGCCCACATCGTGTGGTGGTCGGGAGCGGCCATGACGAAAGGCCGGTCCGGCAGGATCGCGTCGAGATGGTGGCGCGTCACCCGCTCATCGTCGAGCACGGTGTAGTCGACGCCCTGCCCCACCAGCATCTTCGCTTCGGGCCGCATCGACGCATAATCGCGGATCGCTTTCCGCAGGGCCTCGAACCCGTGGACACCGGACAACTGCAGATGGGCAAGTTCGGCGGCGCCCGAAAACAGATGCATATGCGCTTCGATGAAACCCGGAAGCACCGAACCGCCCTTGGCGTCGATGATCCTGGTGGCCGGTGCCTTGAGCGCTTCGACGTCGGCCCGGGAGCCAATGGCGACGATGGTTCCGTCCTTGACGGCGACGGCCTCGGCGGTCGGATTGTCTTCATCCATGGTCAGCACATGACCGTTGATGACGATCAGATCCGCACTATGACCCGCACCCGTGACAGACATCGCAACTCCGCGCTTTGACGACTGGCTGAAACCGGCAACCCTTCTGCCCGAACCTGCCGCTCCGCCGGGAGCAGTGCCATGGGACAAAAATTCGATGCCGGCGTACCGTCCTGGAAATTCCCCTTGTTATCCCTGGGGACAGCGTGGATAAAAGAATGCGACTAATTATTCGCGTTTGTCAACACGCCGAATTTTGAATGTATTGTGGACAGCATCCGGCGCCTGTGTTGGGACCAGGCGGGGAACGAGGACATCAAGCCGTGAAGCCCAGTCTCGACCGCAAGACGAAGATAGTGCTCGAGCCGCGCAAGCAGCCGCGGCAGCAAAGATCGAGCAAGGTGGTCGACAGGATTCTCGACGCGGCGCTGATCCTGACGCGGGAGCAAGGAACCAAGACGCCGACGACGCTCGCCATCGCGCAGCGTGCCGGCCTCTCGGTCGGTTCCGTTTACCAGTACTTTCCCAACAAGGAAGCCATCCTGCTGGACCTCGCCCGGCGTTGGCTGTCGTCCTTCCCGGAGGTGATCGCCAAGCGCATCAAGGTCGCCCCGCCCACCAACCGCGAAGAGTTCCGGCGCGAGGTCGGAAAGCTCTTCATCGACACCTCCAGGCTCTACCTCGAAAATGCCAGTCTGATGCCGGTGATCGAGGCCATTTCGGGCAATGCCGACCTCAGGCCGATCCAGAACGAATATGACGACCAGATCATCGCCCTGTACGCCGCATGGCTGCAGCACGTGAATCCGGCTCTTGAAGACAAGATCGCCAGCCGGCTCGGCCTGGTCATGATGGAGGTCGGACACGCCTGCAGGCTTGTCGGGCTGAAGAGGGATCGCAGGACATTCGACCTCATCGAGGACGATGTGGAGACCATGTGGCTCGCTCTGCTGAGCCCCTATCTCAATCTCAACTGATTGCAACTGTTCAGGGGAACTTCATGAAGACTGTCTATTCGCCGCTTCACGCCGGTCATGCCGGCCAGATGGAGCTCGTTACATCGGCCATCGTGCCGGGGTTCGAAAAGCCGTCGCGCGCGGAATTCATCAAGGCGCGGGTCGAGAGCGAGAAACTCGGACCGATCATCGCGCCGGCCGAGCACGACCTCACTGCCGCCAAACGCGTCCACCGCGCCGACTATATCGACTTCCTGCCGACCGTCTGGCCGCAATGGATCGCCGAGGGCCACAAGGGCACCGCGATGCCTTTCACCTGGCCGACACGCGGGCTGCGCGGCGACGTGCCGCCGAAGCGCATC
Source organism: Mesorhizobium comanense (assembly GCF_005503535.1). Classification (GTDB taxonomy): domain Bacteria; phylum Pseudomonadota; class Alphaproteobacteria; order Rhizobiales; family Rhizobiaceae; genus Mesorhizobium; species Mesorhizobium comanense. The sequence continues at coordinate 32,633 of NZ_SCNN01000016.1, forward strand.
GACGCGCTGCTCGGCTACTATTCCTTCGACGGCGGCGCCACCTTCGTCGAGGGCACCTGGGCCGCGATCAAGTCATCCTACGACGTGGCGCTGACAGCCGCCGGCCTGGTCAAGAACGGTGAACGGTCGGCCTTCGCGCTCTGCCGCCCGCCCGGCCACCATGCCGGCGCCGGCTTCATGGGCGGCTATTGCTACATCAACAACGCCGCCGTCGCCGCGCAATGGTTCCTCGACCAGGGCGCCAAGCGCGTCTCCATCCTCGACGTCGACTACCATCACGGCAACGGCACCCAGGAGATCTTCTATAACAGCGCCGACGTGCAGGTCCTCAATCTGCATGGCGATCCGATGGTCGAATACCCGTTCTTCCTCGGCCATGCCGACGAACGCGGCGCGGGCGCGGGCGAAGGCTTCAACATCAACTATCCGATGCCCTTCGGCACCACCTGGGAAGCCTGGAACGCCGCGCTGGAGGATGCCTGCGCCAGGCTCGCCGCCTACGCGCCCGACATTGTCGTGGTCTCGCTCGGCGTCGACACGTTCGAGAAGGACCCGATCAGCCAGTTCAAGCTGAAAAGCCACGACTATCCCAAGATCGGCCAACGCATCGCCAAGCTCGGCCTGCCTACGCTGTTCGTCCAGGAAGGCGGCTACGCCGTCGAGGAAATCGGCATCAACGCCGTCGGCGTCCTGACCGGTTTCGAGGACAAGTAAGCCCCGCCCGCGACCCGGTCGCGGGCAATGGCAGTCAGGAACAAGAAGGGCGGCATTGCCGCCCTTCTTGCGTTCTACGCCGCACCAGCGCTAGGCGCCGTGGTTGATACGGCCGGTCTGCGCGACCTGCCGAGATAGTAGACCACCGCCGCGGCGATGACGCCGGCCGCAAGAATGCCTGCCGCCAGGACCGGCCGATACCAGAACCAGGCGATGGCGATCGTCGTCGTGCCGACCAGGATCGCCAGGAAAAAGGCGATGATGCCGGTGCCCATCCGCGCCATGCTGCCGAGGAAGGGAATGACGTCCAGGATCACGCCGATCGGGCTGAGGAACAGCGCGAAGCCGATCGCAAGCAGCAGCAATCCGCCGGCACGCAGGAGCCAGGTGATCAGCGTGTTGGCGCTGACCGCGTCGGCGAACATCTTGTCTGCCGGTACCTGGCCGGTGTCGACCATCAGCAGCGCGTCGCCCGCTTGTGTCTGGTAAGGCTCGAACCGGCTGCCCGCCTGCCGCGCGACGATGCTGACCACGCCGAGCGGCGCCAGTTCGTAGCCGATGCGGTAATCGCCGAGCGCCGGAGACGTCGTATCGGCGCCAAGGTAGATTCTGCCGTCGACGATGCTGAGCGGCTTGGCCCCGCCATAAGCGGCCTTGATCGCCGCCAGTTGGCCGGACGCAATCGAGAAATCCTTGTCACCGCCGATGCGGTCGAGCACCGGCCTGTCGAGATCGAAGGCGACCAGCTTGCCGTCCGGAATCTGGAACGCACGGCTATGGATCGCCATCGGCGGATTCTGATGCCCGTCCGGCTTCTTGAAATCGGACGAGTCGATCTGGCTGTCGTCCCACACCTTGGAATAGCCGTAGGTCGTCTCCGTCTCTTCGCCGCCGCCAAGCTTCTTGGTGGTCTCGGATTTGGACTCTTCCTTCCATTGATACATCTCGACGGTACGCGACAGACGCAACCCCTGCGCGGCGATCCCGAAATCCGGATCCGCCAGGCCGCTGCCTGCCGTCACCGGCCCGCTGACATGCACCAGCTTGCCGTCATTGGCGGCATCGACGCTGTCGGCGCCGATCGAGACGACCGCGCCCGCGCCTTCGGCCAGCGAGCGCGCCGTCTGCACCGCGCGCCCCTCGTTCCAGAATAGCCCGATCACCATCAGCACGATCAGCAGCAAGCCGAAGATGACACCGCCGACCGCGCGCTTGATGCGCCCGAACCATGAGACTGAAGTAATTTCCCGAAATGAATCGCTCATCGTTTCCCCCGAAACCCAAACGTGCGGGAACCTAGCCGAACGCGGTCGCCACCGATATGGCCGGCCTGCACCGTCCAGGTTTTTTCACCGCCACAAGCGCGGAAAACGGCGCCCTGAGTCGCGCGTGGAGTCCAAGGGATTCGATTTTGTCAAATCGCGTTTGATGTCGGATTCATCTGCGGGTAGATTAGAACCGAATCAGCCGGTCCTCGGGGGGCACGGCGACCACCCAAAGTCTCACGTTCCGGAAATTTCCGGCGCCAGACGCGGACGGCTTCGCGTTCCCCATATGGATTCCGTCTGGTCGGGCGCGGCCCCGCGCCCGTGTGTGCCTCGTAAAAGTAACGCGTTTTCAGGTTCGGCCGCTGGTTCTCCAGCATCCGGGCATCAGCATCGATTCCGGCCAAAAGCAGCAGATGACCAGTTCCGCCGCGCTTCTTCATTCCGACACGTTGGGCTCGCGCCTGACGTCGCGTGGCGACCTCACCGGCTTCTTCATGGAGCTGACCGCCGAGATCGGCGCCGACAGTTACATGCTGGTCGCCATCGTCCATGACCAGGATCGCAACGACGCGCGCATCGTCTCCTCCAACTGGATCTTCGACGCCATCGAATTGATCGGCAAGCGGCTGATCGCCGGCCTTGCCCAAGGCGCGCTCACCGTCGCGCCCGGCATCCGTCCAAGGCCGCTGGTGGCTGCCGAGGCGCCGGACGCCGACGGGCTGGTCTCGGGCGAGGAGGCGCGCCTCCTCGATGTGCTTGGCCATGCCGAGATCTACTCGCTGCGCTTGAATGTCGGACGCCAGCGCCTGTTCGCCCTGTTTTCGGCGGCGACATCGGGCCAGATCGACCAGCCCGCGCTGATGAAGGCGCAGCTTAAATGCTGCTACGCGCTCTCGCATACGCCACAGTTGATCGCGGCGGCGGCCATGCAGGATCCGCTCTCGGACCGCGAGCGCGAATGCCTGTTCTGGGTCTCGGAAGGCAAGACCACCGACGAAGTCGCGGTCATCCTTGGCGTCTCCTCCAACACCGTGAACAGCTACATCACCCACGCCATCCAGAAATTCGCGGCCTCGAACCGGGCCATGGCGATCGCCACGGCGATCAGGAGCGGCATCATTTGAAAAACGTCGAGATCAGAGACGCGGCCGAGGCCCTTTTCAACGAGCAGCGCACTCCGTTCGGCGCCTTCTCGCTCGGCTCAGAGACGCATCACGCCGTCACCATCCCCGATGCCGTGCGCCGCTGCCGCTGGATATCCGTCGACATCAACGCTTCGGCCTTCGGCCTGTTTTTCGTCAGCCCGTCGCCGGAGCGGGCACGTCTGGTGCCGTGCCTCGATTCCGACTACCCCGGCATCGCTGTGGCGACGAAATTCATTTCGGGCGCCAATGGCGAGGAGATCGTGCGCCACTGCAGGATCTCGACCGAACCGCGCTGGTGGACGGATGACGGCGTGGCGGCCATGGCCGAGACGTTCGGCAATCTGGCCTGGACCGCGCAGATGGCGCCGCTGGCGCCGGGCACAAGCGGCATCGCCTTTCCCGTTCACGCCGATCGCGGCCAGTGCGGCCTCGTCGTCTTCCTCGGATCGGAGATGGTGCTGAACCAGGACGCGCTCTACGAAATCCATGCCCGCTGCTTTTCCCTGTTCGCCGCGGTGGCGCGCATCCGTCCGGGCGACACCGGCAGGATGCGCTCGATCTCCAAGCGCGAACTCGAATGCCTGAAGCTGACCGCCAACGGCAACACCAGCGAGGAGATCGCGCGGCTGCTGAAACTGTCGGTTCATACCGCCAACCAGTACCTCACCCAGTCGACCCAGAAGCTCAACGCCGTCAACCGCAACCAGGCGGTCGCCAAGGCGCTGCGGCTTGGGCTGATCGAATAGAGACTTCCGGCCGATAAGGTGCCTCAGAAGGCCAGCGGTTCGACCTTGCGGATACGCGCCTCCTCGATCACATCCTCGAGCAGGGCGGTATTGTGATCGGGATCCTCGCCCGGCTTCTCGAACGAGACATAGTTGACCACGACCGAATTGCCGCTCTCGCTCAGCGTCAGCTGGAAATAGACGGTCACGCCTGGCGGCCTGAGCTCCAGGTCGAGCACGATGCGCGGGCTGCCGCTCCAGTCTACATGCGCCTCGCCGCCATGGCCGAGCCTCAGCGTGCCCGGCTTGAAGAACAACTCCGCCGCGGAATCGACCAGATCCGAAAGGCAGGCGAAATGCTCCAGCCGAATGAAGGCGATATAGTCGGCGACATCGATCAGCCTCAGCTCGCCGACCACCTGCTCGATGGCGCTGGCGACGATGATCTCACGGGATTTTGCGTGCGGTTGGCGGTTCATGAAATCTGTCTGCGCTCAGCCTTTTTCGAGTAGACGATCCGCACCAGTTCGGCGACGGCCTGGTAGAATTGCGACGGGATCACATTATCGACCGAAACTTGCTTGTACATGGAGCGGGCAAGCGCCACGTCCTCGAAGATCGGGATGTTGTGCTCCTTCGCAATCTCGCGGATCTTCAGCGCCACCAGGTCTTGACCCTTGGCCACCACGAGCGGCGCCGAATCCTCGTCGCGCACATATTTCAGCGCGATCGAGAAGTGGGTCGGATTGGCGATGACCAGCGTGGCGCGCGGCACCGCCGTCATCATCCTCTTGCGGGCCCGGTCGCGGGCCAGCGAACGCAGCCGCGACTTGACGATCGGGTCACCTTCGGACTGCTTGAACTCGTCCTTGACCTCCTGCTTGCTCATGCGCAGGTCTTGTTTCCAGTGGAAGCGCGACCAGACGATGTCGATCGCCGCGATCAGTCCCATGACGAAGACGATGGCGACCAGAATGTCGACGGCGATGCCGCGGATGACGAGGCCGAAGGCGACGGGGTTGGTGATCATCCCGGCAAGCAGCTTGCGGTGATCCTCAGACAGCGTGAAGGTGAGCACGGCGATGGCGAAGCCGACCTTTGCCAGCGACTTCAGGAACTCGACCCAGCCCTGGGTGCCGAACATCCGGTTCCAGCCCTTGACGATCGAGATGCGCGAAAACTGCGGCCTGATCCGCTCGCCGACGAATTGCGGCATGTTCTGCAATACCGAGGCGCCGATGCCGGCTACCGTCAGCAGCACGAGCAGGCTCAGGACGGCGCGGCCCACTTCCAGCATGACGATCTTGTAGAGCGCGATGACATCGGTCTCGGTACCCATCGGCCACGCCTCGGGCTTTTCCAGGAACATTGCCAGGAACATGCCGAGATTGACGACCGCGTCCTTGGCATAGAAGACGGTGAACACCAGTATGGCGACGAAGGAGGCCAGGATCGCGGTTTCCCTCGAATGGGGCAGTTTGCCCTGTTCGATGGTGTCGCGGATTTTCTTTTCCGTCGCCTCTTCTGTTTTGGAGTCCTTGTCGGTGGCGTCGGACATGCTTAGCGCCCGATGCCGACAAGCGTGACATGGTCTTCGGACGACATCATGTTCTGGGCCTCTGATTCAGGACCGAATTCGGCTTTCTGCTCGATTCGGTCCGAAATCATCCTTTATGCGGCGTTCTGCGTCGAGGGCAGTTCGAACGCGCCTTCGCGCGACAGGCGGATGGTCGTCGAAACGATCGTCTTGCGGGCGGCCAGTATGTCGGCGGCCGGGACGCCATCCGAGCCCTGCCCGAGCTCGGCTTCGATCATGCGCCGCGACCGGGCGCCGATCGCCGACAGCACCGCTTCGGCCAACGCCGCCGACGTGCCGCGCAGCGCCAGCGTGACCAGTTCCGTCGACAAGCCGTCGAACAGCAGCACGCGCGCCTTCTGGGGCAGCAGCGGCAGGTCGTCGAAGGCGAACAGCCGGGCCCGCACGCCATCGAGATCTGGCGTGCCGGCCGCCTCAAGATCCTGCATGACCTCCTCGAGCTGCGGCTTTTCCATCTCGTTGAGCACGCTGGCGACACGCGCCTGACCCGCCGACGTGTCCTTGGTCGAGGTCTCCGACAGCACGCTGGAGCGCAGCCTGTTCTCGACGATCCTGGTGGCCGCGGCCGGGACATTGGCCATCGTCACCATGCGCTTGATGATTTCGCCGCGCATCGGCTTCGTCAGCGTCAGAAGCACGCTTGCCGCAGCCTGCGGCGCCAGCTTCGACAGCACCATGGCCGCCGTCTGCGGATGTTCGCCTGCCAGGAAACCTCCCAGCCGCGAGGGTTCGAGCTTTTCGAGATCGGGCCAGATCGGTGGCGGCCCTTCCGGCGCCGCCTCCGGCTTCTTGTTGCCCATGATAGCGTTCATCTCCTCGGCCGAGAGCGACTCGTTGAGGATCGTGTCCATCCTGTCGGCCGAATCGAGCAGGCCGGCACCTTCGGTGAACTCGGCCTCGAATTCGGCGACGATGCGCTCGAGGTCCGCCTGCGGGATGGTCCTCAGCAGCCGGGCGCCCTCGATCAGCGCCTTCAGCTCTTCCTGCTTGAAGAATTTCAAGAGCCGGCTGGCAGACGGCTTGCCCATCGCCACCAGTATGGCGGCCGCCTTCTGCGCGCGCGTCAGGGTGGTCAGCGGCGTCGTCATGCCCTTCGCCTCCCCTGCCGTCGGCAAGCCCCGCGCTTCATGTCTAGGCGCCCTTCGTGCCGGCGATGATTTCCGTCAGCCTGACGCCGAAGCGCGACGGATCGCTTTCGAGCACCGTGATCTCGCCGCGCGCGATCTTGCGGCCGTTGACCACGACGTCGACGGGCTCGCCGATGCGGCGGTTGAGCGCGACGGTCGAGCCCTTCTGCAACCCCATCAGGTCGGCAACCGCCATCTCCGTGCTGCCGAGGATGATCTGGACATCGACGGGGATGTTCATGATGACGCTCGAATTGGCAGATGCCGCCGCCCTTGCGGCCATCTCGGGGCGCTGCTCCTCCTCGTGCAGGACGCCGCGCAATTCCTCGATGGCGCGGTCGAGCTGCTCGTCCGGCTGGTCAAGCTCTGCTTCTACCTTGGTCTTGGCCATGAATCGTCTCCAAAAGCTCAGGCGCGCCCGGCACCAGCCGGCATGAGCCCATCGATGAAATCCTGCCCGGCATCGAAGGGATGCCTGATTCGGACGGTGTAATTCTGCCCCAGTTTGCCGAACTCGCATACGAACAGCGTCTGCCCGCGCGCGCTGAGGCGAGCCCGCGATTGCGCCGTTTCGTCGAAGTCGATGACCTGGCCGAGTTCCAGGTTCGCGAGATCGCCGAGCGTCAGCCTTGCCAGCGGCATGGTGGCCTCGAGCGCCACCGTCGAACGCATCACCTCTTCGGAGAAGCGTGCGCGCCAGTTGGTGCCGCTGTCATCCTCGCTGACGCTGATGGTACCGTCGCGGCCGGCGAGCACGATACGCTGCGGCATCGTCACCGTGATCGTGCCGCTGTCGACCGGCGTCGAGATGCCGAGCACGATGCGTATGGCGGCACCGTCGCGCAGCACATGACGCCTCGCCTCGATGCCAGACATCGCCCGCGGCGCGGGCAGCCGCAGATCGAGCGAGCGCCGGCCCGATCCGTTGAGTGCCTGCGCCACCTCCTGGAACACCATTGTCGAGACGTCGGTCTCGATCGGCGACAGGTCACGCTCGATCGGCGACACCGGCATGTCCGGATCGCCGCCGAACAGCGTGGAGACCATGATGGCGATCGCCGGCGCATCCATGACCAGCGTCATCGCGTCGGAAGACGCCGGCGAGCCAACGACGGTCATGGCGAAGGTGTCGCCCGCGCGGGATCGCGCCTCCGGGACACGGCTGACCTCGACCGCCTTGAGATCGACGATCACCGGCACGCCAAGCTCGCCCGTGAGCCCCTTCTGCAGCAGCGGCACGGCGCGTTCGGCCATGGCGCGGCCGGCGTCGATGACCTGATCGGCCTCGCCGCTATCGCCGACCAGACGCTCGATGATCAACGAGCGCGCTTGCGCGGGGCTGCCAGGACTGCTCATGGCCGTGCCGGCATCGATCTGTCGTGCATCACTCACGCGGCCTTCTTCTCGGCGCCACCGGTGTTCATCGTGCTCTGCTCGACGGCGTCGATGGTCGGCCGCTCATAGGACGAGATGGTCTTGCGGCCGAACTCGATCGCCACCTGCGGCAGCGCGCCGTTCATGTAGGCGAGCAGCGTCTGCTTGACGATGATGTAGAGGCGGTTCTTCTTCTCGCGCACCGTCTTGACCTTGGTGGCGACCGGCCCGACCACGGCATAGGAAAGAAAGATGCCGAGGAAGGTGCCCACCAGCGCGGCGCCGATCAGGCCGCCGAGGATCTCCGGCGACTGGTCGAGAGCGCCCATCGCCTTGACCACGCCGAGCACCGCGGCGACGATGCCGAGCGCCGGCAGGCCGTCGCCGACCGCGACCAGCGCATGATAGGCCTTCATCTTGTCGGTCTTGATCGTGTGGATTTCCTCATCCATCAGCGCCTCGATCTCGTGCGAGCGGGCGTTGCCGATGATGATGATGCGGCAGTAGTCGCAGATGAAGTTCATCAGGTCGTGATTCTTGAGCACGGTCGGAAAGGCCTGGAAGATCGCCGATTCTTCAGGATTGTCGATATGCGCTTCGACCTCGCTGCGCGACTTCGAACGCAATTCGCGCATCAGGCTGTGCAGCACGCCGAGCGTCTCGAGATAGTCCTGCTCCTTCGGCACGGCCTGCCTGAAGGCCTCGAGAATGCCCCTTCCAGTGTCCTTGACCGTCTTCATCGGATTGGCGACCAGGAAGGTGCCGAGCGCCGCGCCGCAGATGACCACGGCTTCCCAGGGCTGCACAAGCACCTGCAGGTGCCCGCCCATGGCCATGAAGCCGCCAAGGACGCAGCCGAGCGTCACCACAAGTCCGATCAGAATGCCCACGACAGGTCCTTCCGCATGTCACATGGCTGCAAGGGATAGTCCCCGTGCCTTGTGTGAGGCTTGAATCGGAGCAGCCCGGCTGGATTCAGTTTCGCGCAAGGAAGTGAGTTTATTGTGTTGGCATAGCTCCGGCCGGAGGCACATCCTTGCTCAGTACCTATACCAGCTACCAGTTGATCGCCAAAGACATCAACAAGTCGATCGACCAGGTCGAGAAACAACCGACGGTCGACCGCGACACGCAATATTACCTTGCCAATATCACCAAGGTGAAGTCGATCGACGATTTCGTCAACAATGACCGGCTTTTCAAATACGCCATGAAGGCCTACGGGCTTGAGAACATGGATTACGCCAAGGCCTTCATGGTCAAGGCGCTCAAGGAAGGCGTCTCCGACCCCAACAGTTTCGCCAACAAGCTGACCGACAAGCGTTACGCCCAGTTTGTCAGCGCTTTCAACTTCGCCGCCAATGGAGCCAATGCGACCAGCTACAACAAGGCGCAGCAGCCGGTAACCAGCAACTATGCGCTGCAAATCCAGATCGGCGCCTCAAAATCGGGGTTTTCCTACTACCAGAGCGAAACCGCCTATTACGTCACCAACATTTCCAAGGTGAAGTCGGTCGACGATCTGATGGGCGACCCTCGCCTGCTGACATACGCAATGGCGGCATTCGGGCTCGACGCCACAACCGAACCGGCTGCTACCGTCCGGGCGATGCTCGAAGGTGGCGTCAGCGACCCCAACAGCCCCGCAAACAAACTGACCGACAAGAGCTACGCCAACTTCGTCTCGGCATTCAACTTTGTCCAATATGGTGATCAGACAACCACGCGCACCGATGTCCAGCAGGTCCCGAACGGATACATGACTGGAGCCGGACTGACGCTGGTCAAGCCGAGCGCGCAGTATATCAAGGGCGAGGCCGACTATTACGCGGCAAACATCTCGACGGTGAAGTCGATCGACGACCTGATGGCGAACAAGCGCCTGCTGACCTTCGCCATGGCTTCCTATGGACTGGATGCCTCCACCGAAACACCGCAGCAAATCCGCACCATGCTCCAGGGCGGCGTCAGCGACCCGAACAGCCCGGCCAACACGCTGACCGACAAACGCTATGCCAACTTCGTCACCGCCTTCAACTTTGCCCAATATGGCGATCAGACAACCTCGCGCGACGCGGTGCAGAAGGACACGCTCAACATCTACACCACGGAATCGGCGCTTGGCCTGATCCCGCCGAATGCGGACTACATCAAATCGGAGACCGCATACTATCTGGCCAACGTCACCAACGTGAAATCCATCGACGATTTGATGGCCAACAGCCGGCTGTACAACTACGCGCTCGCGTCCGTTGGGCTCGACCCGGCCAAAGAGAGCAAGGACCTGATCCGCAGCGTGCTGACCGGTGGCATTCGCGACCCCAACAGCGTCGCCAACAAGATGACCAACAAGGCTTATGCCGGGCTCGCCAGCGCCTTCAACTTCGAACAGTACGGCGAAGCCGCCACAACCATCAATCCGGCACAGCAACCGACCGTCGACATGTATATGCGCCAGACGCTCGAGGAGGATGCCGGCAAGACCAATGAGGGCGTGCGGCTGGCGCTTTACTTCCAACGCAAGGCGCCCGACATCAGCAACTGGTACGACGTGCTGGCCGATACCGCCCTTGCCAGCGTCGTGCGCACCGCGCTCGGCCTGCCCGATTCCTTCGCCACCGCCGACATCGACAAGCAGGCGCAGCTGTTCGGACAGAAGCTCAACATCGCGGATTTCACCGATCCCGTGAAACTCGGCAAATTCCTGACCCGCTTCACCAGCATGTACGAGATCAACAATCCGACCTCGACCGCCGTGACGTCGATCAGCGTGCTCTTCGCCAAGCCGGTCACGTCGGGCATCTCCACCGATTTGATGATGGCCATGCAGAAAATGAAGTTCTGACCATGCGTGACAGTCTTTACGTTGCCTTGTCCGCGCAGATGGCGCTCGAGCGCCGGATGGATACGATCGCCGACAATGTCGCCAACGCCAACACGGTCGGCTTCCGCGCCACCGGCGTGAAATTCGAGGACGTGGTGTCGGGGACGGGCCAGAAATCGGTATCCTTCGCCTCGTCCGGTAAAACATATCTCTCGGGCGCCCATGGCTCCCTGACCGAGACCGGCAATCCGTTCGATTTCGCCATCCAGGGCGACGCCTGGTTCGCCATCGACACGCCGGCCGGCACCGTCATGACCCGCGATGGCCGCTTCTCGATGAACGAGAATGGCGAGTTGATGTCGATCGAAGGCCATCCGGTGCTCGATGCCGGCGGCGCGCCGATCCAGCTCGATCCCCGCAACGGTCCGCCCAAGGCGGGCGCCGACGGATCGCTGCGCCAGAACGACCAACTGGTCGGCTCGATCGGCCTCTACAACTTCGATCCCGGCGAGAACTTCGTGCGCTACGGCAACTCCGGCATCGTGCCCGCGCGCACGCCCGACCCGGTGACCGACCGCTCCGATGTCGGCATCGCCCAGGGCTTCGTCGAGGAATCGAACGTCAATCCGGTTATGGAAATGACCCGGCTGATCATGGTCCAGCGCGCCTTCGAGAACACCGCCGCGCTGATACGTCAGACGGATTCCTCGACCGACGAGGCGATCAAGACGCTCGGCTCGAAGTCGTAGCATGTCATCGGGCCAGCCCTCCATCCGCGCCCCCGAGAGGCGGCTTCAGCCGGCGCCAGAGGACCGGCTTGCCACGCTGGAACGGATTGTCAGGCGCTTCAGCGGGGCCGACGGGCTGATCAAACGCGGCGGCCTCGTCACCGAAGTCACCTCGACGCATTACAAGGTGCGTGGCCTTTCCGATTTCGCCAGGCTGGGCGACATCGTCGAGCAGCGCGGCCAGGCCGGCGCGCGCCGGGGCGAGATCGTCAAGATCAGCCGTGACGAGGTCGTCGTGGCGCCGTTCGAACGCAGCGCCGACGCCGGCATCGGCGACGCTGTGTTCCGCCGGGGCCCGCTCGCCGTGACGCCGCATGCCTCATGGCGCGGCCGCGCCATCGACGCGCTTACCCGGGCGATCGATGGCGGCCCCTCGCTGATCAGGGGCGACGACACGGCCGACGGCGCCACGACGCCGGGCGCCATGACGCGGCAGCGCGTCGGCACCGCCTTCATGACCGGCGTCAAGGTCATCGATATCTTCACGCCGCTGTGCTTTGGCCAGCGCATGGGCGTCTTTGCCGGTTCCGGTGTCGGCAAGTCGACGCTGCTTGCCATGCTCGCCGGTGCTGACGCCTTCGACACCGTTGTCGTCGCGCTGATCGGCGAACGCGGCCGCGAGGTTCGCGAGTTCCTCGAGGACACGATAGGCGACAGCATGGCCAAGACCGTGGCCGTCGTCGCCACCAGCGACGAAAGCGCCATGATGCGGCGGCGCGCGCCGGACACCGCCATGCGCGTCGCCGAGCACTTTCGCGACCAGGGCCACCGCGTTCTCCTGGTGCTGGATTCGATCACCCGTTTCGCTCATGCCCTGCGCGAAGTCGCGACCGGAACCGGCGAGCCGCCGGTGGCGCGCGGCTACCCCGCTTCCGTTTTCACCGAACTGCCCAAGCTGCTCGAGCGCGCCGGACCTGGCGCCGAGGGCAAGGGATCGATCACCGCCATCATTTCCGTGCTGGTCGACGGCGACGACCACAACGATCCGGTCGCCGATTCCGTGCGCGGCATCCTCGACGGCCATGTCGTGCTCGATCGCGCCATCGCCGAACAGGGTCGTTATCCACCGGTCAACCCGCTCTCGTCCATATCACGCCTGGCCGGTAAGGCCTGGAGCACCGAGCAGCGCGCGCTGGTGGCAAGGCTGAAGTCGATGATCTCCCGCTTCGAGGACACGCGCGATATTCGCCTGCTCGGCGCCTATCAGGGTGGTGTCGACGCCGAGCTCGACATGGCCGTGCGCCAGGTTCCGCTGATCTACGAAGCGCTGACCCAGTCGCCGAGGGACCGTCCGTCGGCCGATCCGTTCTCCGATCTTGCCCGTCATCTCAAGGGAAAGCAGAATGTCGACGCAGGAGACTGAAGGGCAGTACACCGAGCGCCTGTTGCGCGAGATGATCGCCGAAGCGAGCGCGGCCGAGGAAGCAAAGGCCGAGGAAGTGAGGGCCGCGAAGGCCAGGGCCGCGCGCGCCAATGCCGCCAAGACCGAAGCCGTGCTCGCAAAGGCCGCCAGAGCCGCCCTGCCCAGGGCGGCCTGGCGTGCTCAGCCGGAGGCCGCGATCGCGGGGACCGCGCAGGCCAGCCGCGAATCCCTGATCGACGACCTGTTTCCCGTCACCGAATGGCCGCAGCCGCCAAAGGCGCAATTTCCCAAGCTGGAAAAGAAGTCCGACCGCAGAAGCGATTTCGTGGTTGCGGCGCTCGGTGTCACGCTTGGTCTGATATGCGCCCTGTTTCCCTGGTACATTTTCTTCAATCAGGAGCAGTTCGGCGTTCAGGCGATCAAGTTCGGCGGCACCGGCACCAATTCGGGGCGCGCCGGCGGCGGCGTTGTGGCCGAACGCAGCGCGCCGCTGACCGTGAAGGACGTTCCCAGCACCGGTATCGACCTGCTTGCCACCGGCACGGTGCAGGATGACGCCAAACTGGAGCCGCCCGGCGACCAACCCTTTCCCGCCGATGTCGCGAAATTCCGCCTGGTCCACGTCGCCAACGGCCGCGCCATGATCGAGGACGACACCGGCCTGTGGATGGTCCAGCGCGGCTCGACGCTGCCGGATTCCAGCCAGGTCTCGTCGATCGAGCAGCGCAACGGCAAATGGGTCATGCTCACCAGCACCAACCAGGTGATCGAGCTTTCCAAGTAAGATCGGACTCTACACGCCTTCGCGGCGCTGTTCCGGATGCGGGAGATGGCGCATGACGCCGTCTGAAGACCGCTTCGCGCTTTTCGGCATCGCGGTCATGGGCAATGCCAAGACAACTGTAAAACGGCTTTCCGTTCGCAATGGCGCCAAGAAAAGGAACTGAAGCATTTCGCCGTTTCCGTGAACAGCCAAATGCTCCACCGGTCTCCCGCAAGGTCCGCGCAAGACTGGCGGCCTAGTCTTCTGGGCACATGCCCGGAGATTCCCATGGAGCCCGTTTCCCTTTTTGATCTTGCCACCAAGCAGGCGCAGTGGCTGTCCGTGCGGCAGTCGGCCGTCGCCGGCAATATCGCCAATGCCAACACGCCGGGCTACACGGCAAAGGATGTCGAGCCGTTCGAGAAGGTGCTCGACCGCACCGCGGTGTCGCTGCAGATCACCGAGCCCGGTCATCTCGGCACGGCGGCGACCAATGCCGGCTTCAGCATCAAGTCGCAGGAGAACGACGGCGTCGTCATGCCCTCCAAGAATTCAGTCGTGCTGGAAGACCAACTGCTGAAGGCCGGCGAAGTGCGCCGTTCCTTCGAGCTCAACACGGCCATCGTCAAGGCATTCCATTCGATGATGATGATGGCGGTGAAGAGCTGACCATGGACGCGCTGACAGCAGCCCTGAAAGTCGCAGCATCCGGCCTTGGCGCGCAATCCGAGCGCCTGCGCGTGGTTTCCGAGAACCTCGCCAATGCCCAGTCGACAGGCACCACGCCCGGTTCCGATCCCTATCGCCGCAAGACCATCAGCTTCGTTTCCGAGCTCGACCGGGCTTCCGGCAGCTCGACGGTCGAGGTGAATTCCATCGACCGCGACCCGAGTGACTTTCCCATCGAGTTCCAGCCCGGCAACGAGGCGGCCGACGAGAAGGGCTACGTCAAGATGCCCAATGTCAACGTGCTGATCGAAATGGCCGACATGACCGAGGCCAACCGCTCCTACGAGGCCAACCTGCAAGTCGTGAAGCAGGCACGCGACCTCATCTCAATGACCATCGACCTGATGAGGAACCAATGATCGTGAACGGCATCGGCGCGCTTAACCTGAAGCCCGGGCTGGGCGACACGGCGACCGACCTGCTGCAGGGCGGCGTCGCGCCGGCCGCGGCAGGCAACCTTGGCACATCCTTCGCCGAGGCGGTCAGCCAGGCCGCCGCCAAGACCGTCAACACGATGCAGAATGCCGAGCAGGTGTCGATGCAGGCGCTCAAGGGCGATGCCGACACCCGCCAGGTGGTCGATGCCGTGATGAGCGCCCAGCAGGCGCTGCAAACCGCCGTCGCCATCCGCGACAAGGTCGTTTCGGCCTATCTCGAAGTCAGTCGCATGGGTATCTGAGGAGCAAGCCGTGAAAGCACTCGCCATCGCCGCCACCGGCATGAACGCCCAGCAGACCAATCTGGAAGTCATCGCCAACAACATCGCCAACATCAACACCACCGGCTACAAGCGGGCGCGCGCCGAATTCTCCGACCTGCTCTACCAGGTCGATCGCACGCAGGGCGTGCCCAACCGTTCCAACGCCTCGCTGGTGCCGGAAGGCGTTTCGATCGGCCTCGGCGTCAAGACGACCGCCGTGCGCAACGTGCACACCCAGGGCGAACTGACCAGCACCGGCAACAGTTTCGACCTGGCGCTCACCGGCCGCGGCTGGTTCCAGATCGAAGGCGCCGACGGCGGCACGCTCTATACCCGCGCCGGCGCCCTCAACACCAATGCCACCGGCCAGTTGGTGACCGTCAACGGCGCCAATGTCATCCCGGCGATCACCGTTCCCACCGACGCGGTGGAGGTCATCGTCAACAAGACCGGGCAGGTCTTTGCCCGTCTCGATGGCCAGGCCAATCTGCAAACGCTCGGTCAGCTTCAGATCGCCAACTTCGCCAACGAGGCGGGGCTCGCCCCTCTCGGCGACAACCTGTTCCAGGAAACGGCGGCTTCCGGACCGGCCAATGTCGGCGTGCCCGGCGATCCCGGCTTCGCCACCATCCAGCAAGGCTATCTCGAGGCTTCCAACGTCGATCCGGTCAAGGAGATCACCGAGTTGATCTCGGCGCAGCGTGCCTACGAGATGAACTCCAAGGTCATCCAGGCCGCCGACGACATGGCCTCAGTCGTGTCCAAGAACATCAGGTAACCGATGATGGCCAGGCCGATCTCCTGCTCAGTATTCCGCCGCGCCGCGCTCTTCCTTGCGCTGCTGGCCGGCGGCATGCCGGCTTTCGCCCAGGAATCGACAGGCCAATCGGCAAGCCAGTCGGCCGCCCAGATCGCCAGCAACCAGCCCGCCGGCGAGGTCGTGCTGATCCCCAACCGGGTCATCTATCCCGGCGAAGCCATCGAGCTTACCGCCTTGAAGCAGGTCACGCTCATTCCCGGCAAGCACAAGCCCGATGCGATGGCGACACGCGCCGAGGAGCTCCAGGGCAAGGTCGCCAAGCGCACCCTGCTGCCTGGCCGCTACATCCCCAGCAGCGCCATCCGTGAGGCCTGGCTGGTCGAACAGGGTGCTGCCGTGCAGGTCTTCTTCACCGCGGGCGGGCTGATGATCACCGCCACCGCCGTTACCCTGCAGCCAGGTTCGGCCGGCGACCTCATCAAGGTCCGCAACACCGACAGCGGCAAGATCCTCTCCGGCACGGTGATGGCCGACGGAACCATCCAGGTCAGCGCTTCATGATGCGCCTGCTTGCCCTTGTTCTCGCGGCCACGCTCGGCCTGCAGCCGGCGTTCGCCGACGGCCTGATGCCGAAGGCCAAGCGCGAGCTCGCCGCCAGGAATGGCGGCGTCGACAACGATCCCGAATATGATCCGGCGACCACCACGCGCATGTTCCGTGTTTCGCCCGGACCAAGCTCGCTGCCGCCAGGCCAGGTCGCCTCGCGCATCAAGGACATCGCCCAGCTGCAGAGTTCGCGTGACAACCAGCTCGTCGGCTACGGCCTTGTCATCGGGCTCGCGGGTTCGGGCGACAGCCTGCGCAACTCGCCGTTCACCGAACAATCCATCCGCGCCATGCTCGAAAATCTCGGCATCGCCACCGAAGGCGGCAGCGCGCGCGCCAAGAACGTCGCCGCCGTTATAGTCACCGCCAACATGCCGCCCTATGTGCAGTCGGGCGCGCGCATCGACATTGATGTCTCGTCCATGGGCGACGCCACGTCGCTCGCCGGCGGCACGCTGATCATGACGCCGCTGAAAGCGGCCGACGGCGAGATCTACGCCGTTGGCCAGGGCGCGGTCATCGTTTCCGGTTTCACCGCGCAAGGCCAGGCCGAACAGCTGACGCAAGGCGTCCCGACCGCCGGCCGGGTGCCGAACGGCGCCATTGTCGAGCGCTCGGTGAAGGCCGAGTTCGACGACCAGTCGACGCTGACGCTGCAATTGCGCAATCCCGATTTCTCCACCGCCATCCGTATCGCCGACGCGATCAACGACTATACAAGCCAGCGCTTCGGCATGCGCGTGGCGGCCGAGCGTGATTCCCGCACCGTCCAGATCAGGCGGCCGAAGAGTGTCTCGGCGGCCCGCTTCTATGCCGAGATCGAAAACCTGGTGGTCGAATCCGACACGCCGGCCCGCGTCGTCATCGACGAGCGCACCGGCACCATCGTCATCGGCAACGACGTCAAGATCTCGCGCGTCGCCATCAGCCACGGCACGCTGACGGTACGCATCACCGAAGCGCCGCGCGTCGTGCAGCCCGAGCCGTTCTCCAAGGGTGTGACCGCCGTCGAGCCGTTCACGGCCATCGATGCCAGCCGCCCCGACGCTCGCGTCGCCGTGCTCGACGGGCCCGACCTGCAAACCCTTGTTTCCGGCCTCAACCGGCTCGGCGTCAAGCCGGATGGCATCATCGCCATCCTGCAGGGCATCAAGTCGGCGGGCGCCCTGCAAGCCGATCTGGTTCTCCAATAGGCGATACCGATGATCCCTTCCCTCTCATCCCCTGAAAGACGCCGCTCCCACGCATTGCTGCTCGCGGCCCTCGCCGCCATCTCCGTCTCCGGCGGCGCCCGGGCGGAGGATACGGTTCGTCAGGTCCTGCCTGGAGCGCAGCCCGCGGTGGCGCCGCAGCAATTGACGCGCGAGAAGGCTCCCGACCAGAGCGAGATCGAGCGCTTCTGTTCCAATATAGCCGATGCCGCCCGCGACCGCCGCTACGCCTTGCAGGCCGAGGAACTGAAGCAGCTGCAGGCCGGCATCGACCAGCGCATGAAGGCGCTGGACGAGAAGAAGGCCGAATACGAAAGCTGGCTGAAGCGGCGCGAGGTCTTCCTGGCCCGGGCCGAGGAAAGCGTCGTCAAGATCTATGCCGGCATGAAGCCCGATGCGGCGGCCGAACGCCTGGCGATCGTCAACGCCGACCTAGCCGCGGCCATCCTGATGAAGCTCGATTCACGCAAGGCCGGCGTCATCCTCAACGAAATGGACCAGAAGGCGGCGGCGACGCTCACCGGCATCATGGCCAGCGCAGCCCGAAGGGTAGATCCGTCATGATCCGCAGAATGCTCCTTGTGTGCTCCATCGCCGCGCTCTCGGGCTGCGGCACCAACCTGAAGGAAGTCGGCAGGGAACCTTCGCTGTCGCCGGTCGGCTCCGGCATCGATGGCGGTAGTACCGGCTCGCTCTACAAATACCCGGAAACGCCACGGCAACCGGTGAAGAAGTTCTCCTTGTGGGACGACCGGCAGAGCCGGCTGTTCACCGATCCGCGCGCGCTCCAGCAGGGCGACATCCTGACCGTCAAGATCAAGATCAACGACCGCGCCAACTTCAAGAACCAGAACGACAGAAGCCGCACCGCCAACCGCAAGCTCGGCCTCGACCTCAGCGCGCAGTGGAACAAATACAGCACCGGCGGCAAGGGCTCCGGCACGATCAATTCCGCCACCGACACGACCGCCGACGGCGAGATCAAGCGATCGGAAACGCTGGAACTCAATGTCGCCGCCGTCGTCACCGACGTGTTGCCCAACGGCAATCTGATGATCAGCGGCTCGCAGGAGGTGCGCGTCAACTACGAACTCAGGGTGCTCACCATTGCCGGCATCGTGCGGCCGGCCGATATCGGCGCAGAAAACACGATCCCCTATGAACGCATCGCCGAGGCCCGCATCTCCTATGGCGGGCGCGGCCGCATAAGCGAGGTCCAGCAGCCTGCCTATGGCCAGCAGGTCCTCGACCAGGTCCTTCCGTTCTAGCGATTTGGAGAGCGCATCGCCGTGGCCAATGTCGAACAGCTCCAGCCTCGCAAGGGTCCCTCCCTTGTCGTCCAGGGCGCCATGCTGGTCGTGGTGACGGTCGCCGCCATCGGCATGGGCTGGCTTTCCGGCGGCTATCTGAAGGGTGTCGGAGGTCCGGAGTCGGTGCCGGTCGCACCCGAGAACGAAGGCAAGACCGCCCAGCCCGCCGTTGAGCACCAGCCCGGCACGGGGCCGACGCTCGTCGCGCTGGCGCCGATCACCACCAACATCGCATCACCCGCCGACACCTGGATCAGGATGGAAGTTTCCGTCGTCTACGACGCGCCGCAACCTCCTGCGATGGCGGAGGATATACACCAGGACCTCCTGGCCTACGTGCGCACCGTCAAGATGCACCAGATCGAAGGCGCCAGCGGTTACCAGCACCTGAAGGCCGATCTCGAGGAACGCGCCTCGATCCGCAGCCAGGGTCACGCCAAACAGGTACTCATCAGGACATTGCTGCTCGAATGAGGAAATTCCTTCTTGCCGCGGCGCTGATCGGCGCCGCCACATCGGTCGCGGCTGCCCAGCAACTTGACCTTGGCGGCATCGGCAAGGCCGACGGCACCACCGTCGGCTACATCATCCAGATGTTCGGCCTGCTGACCGTGCTGTCGGTGGCGCCGGGCCTTCTGATCATGGTGACGAGCTTCACCCGTTTTGTCATCGCCTTCTCGATCCTGCGCGCCGGCATCGGCCTGCAATCGACGCCGGCCAACCTCATCTTGATCTCCCTGTCGCTGTTCATGACCTTCTATGTCATGGCGCCGACCTTCGATCAGGCCTGGAACACCGGCGTCAAGCCGTTGATGGACAACCAGATCAGCCAGACCGAGGCCTTCGAGAAGATTTCCGATCCGTTCCGCACCTTCATGCTGCACAATGTGCGCGACAAGGACTTCGACCTCTTCGCCGACCTCGCCCGCGAGCGGGGCCAGACCGTCTCGCGCGAGACCGTCGACCTGCGCATCCTGGTGCCGGCCTTCATGATTTCCGAGATCCGGCGGGGCTTCGAGATCGGCTTCCTGATCGTGCTGCCATTCCTGGTCATCGACCTGATCGTGGCGACCATCACCATGGCGATGGGCATGATGATGCTGCCGCCGACAGTGGTATCGCTGCCGTTCAAGATCCTGTTCTTCGTCCTCATCGACGGCTGGAACCTGCTCGTCGGCAGCTTGGTGCGCTCCTTTACCTGACCTGTCCGCCGCCTCGAGCGATCGCTCACATGGACCGCGCGGCACGCACGGCCCCGTGAATTTTTCCTCGAATTATTTCCGATTAACCGTCCGATTTAGTTCTTTGGTAGGGACTTCCCGCCATAGTCGCTCGCAGATGGCGGGTGACCTCAAAAGCAATGGTCATGGGCATGATGCCGCTCCGTCATACCGGACATGCCGGTATGCAAAAAAACACCCTGTAAAAACAAGGTACGAGTTGCCATGGCCAGTATCATGACGAACAGCGCCGCATTGACGGCCCTGCAGAGCCTTAACGCCACCCAGAACAACCTCTCGACCACCCAGGCCCGCATTTCGACGGGCTATCGCGTCTCCCAGGCTTCGGACAACGCCGCCTATTGGTCGATCGCCACCACGATGCGCTCCGACAACCAGGCCATGTCCACCGTTTCGGACTCGCTCGGCCTCGGCGCCTCGAAGGTCGATACCGCCTACACCGGCATGAACAGCGCGATCGACACCATCAACCAGATCAAGCAGAAGCTGACCGCGTCCTACGGCCAGACCGATGCCTCGAAGGAAAAGACCCAGGTCGAAATCGCGGCCCTGCAGAAGCAGCTGAAGGGCTATGCCGACAGCGCCACCTTCTCCGGCACCAACATGCTCTCGGTCAACAGCGGCACCGCCGCCACTGCAGCCGATGTGAAGATCGTTTCGGCCTTCAACCGCGACTCCAGCGGCGCGGCTTCGATTTCCACGATCGACGTCAATGTGGAAAGCACCAAGCTCTATGAAGCCGGCTCGGCCGCGGGCAAGGGTATCCTGGACGCCGCCCGTCTCGGTAGCGACGGCAGCGTCACGGCAACGGCAGCCGCCCCGGCCGCGGGTGCGGCGGTTGCGGCCGGCGACACCTATTCGGTCGCCAGCCTGAAGATCTTCGACACCGCCACGAGCAAGGCCTTCAGCGACGCCCAGATCGCCCAGCAGATGACCGTCGTCGACGCCGCGCTCAAGGACATGACCAACGCCGCCTCCACGCTCGGCGCCGCCAAGAGCTCGATCGACCTGCAGAAGACCTTCACGCAGAACCTGATGGACTCCATCGATCGCGGTGTCGGCCAGCTCGTCGATGCTGACATGAACAAGGAATCGACCCGCCTCCAGGCGCTGCAGGTTCAGCAGCAGCTCGGCGTCCAGGCGCTGTCGATCGCCAACGGTTCGTCGCAGTCGATCCTGTCGCTCTTCCGCGGCTGATCCCTCTCCACCACGTACAGCTAGACAGACGGGCCGCGCCAAAAGCGCGGCCCGTTTGCGTTTGCTCCAGCCCCGCGCAACCCTCGTTCCTTAACTCTCCGAAGCTGACGTTTAACAGGCTGTTAACCATATCTGCTTAGGTATGGTTAACCAACGCTTACAGCAGGTTGCCGAATCGGCCCGACCGGCGCGACGGCAACCGACAGACAGGCCGATTGGGTCTGTGTGGGCATGCCGGCCTTAGAGAAGGAGCGAGTTTCTTGGCAAGCATCATGACGAACGCCGCGGCGTTGACCGCGCTTCAGAGTCTCAACGCCACCAACAAGTCGCTTGAGCAGACCCAGGCCCGCATCTCGACGGGCTACAGGGTCTCCGAGGCATCCGACAACGCCGCCTACTGGTCGATCGCCACCACGATGCGCTCCGACAACCAGGCGCTTTCCACCGTGCAGGACGCGCTTGGCCTGGGTGCCTCGAAGGTCGATACCGCCTACACCGGCATGAACAACGTGCTGGACACGATCGGCAAGATCAAGACCAAGCTGCTGTCGACCGTCGGCCAGACGGACGCAGCCAAGGAAAAGACCCAGACCGAAATCACCACCCTTCAGGCGCAGATGAAGTCCTTCGCCGACGCGGCGACCTTCTCGGGCTCGAACTTCCTGTCGGTGACCTCCACCGCCGCGGGTGGCGGCGTCCAGCAGGATGCCAAGATCGTCTCCTCGTTCAACCGCACGTCATCAGGCGCCGTTCAGCTCGGCACGATCGATATCGATGTCGAGAGCACCAAGCTGTTCGATTCCGGCCTCCCCGCGGACGTCAAGAACCAGGGCACGCTTGACCGCAAGACCTCGGTCTACGCCACCGGGGCCGCCCAGACGGCGTATGATACGGCTTACGCGGCCTCGATCGCCGGCGGCGGCACCGACGCCGCCGCCAACACCGCCGGCCAGACCGCGGCGGGCCCCGTCACCAAGGTCGACAATGTTTCCGCCTTCAATCTCGACATCACCGCGGCCGGCGTGACCGACGACATCATCACCCAGATGATCACCAAGATCGACAACGTCATGGCCCAGTTGACCGACCAGGCCACCATCCTCGGCTCGGCCAAGAGCTCGATCGACCTGCAGAAGACCTTCACCCAGAGCCTGATGGACTCCATCGACCGCGGCGTCGGCCAGCTCGTCGATGCCGACATGAACAAGGAATCGACCCGCCTCCAGGCGCTGCAGGTGCAGCAGCAGCTCGGCATCCAGTCGCTGTCGATCGCCAACAGCTCCTCGCAGTCGATCCTGTCGCTGTTCAAGAACGGCTAATTCCTGCCTAGCTGAACTGTCCGCTTTACTTCCACCAATCGGGCCGCGCGCCAAGCGCGGCCCGATTTCATTTTCGCACAAGCTTCGAGGACTACTGTTCCCGCGGACAGTCATGCTGGGAGCAGCGCTATCGTGCCCGAACAGATCCAGAGCATCATCTCTAATCTCCGCGGTTTTGGCGTGAGGCGCCTTGCCATGCTGGCGGGCATCGCCGTTCTGGTGATGGGCGTCATCGGCATCGCCTCGGTCTATCTCAACCGACCGGCCTACGACACGCTCTATGTCGGGCTCGACCGCGCCGACGTGAACCAGATCGGCCTGGTCCTGGGCGAGGCCGGCATCGGCTTCGACGTCGGCGCCGACGGGACTTCCGTGCTGGTGCCGGCCGGCACCACCGCGCAGGCGCGCATGCTGCTTGCCGAGAAAGGCCTGCCGACAAGCGCCAATGCCGGTTACGAGCTGTTCGACAATGTCGGCTCGCTCGGCCTTACGTCCTTCATGCAGCAGATCACCCGCGTGCGAGCGCTCGAAGGCGAGATCTCGCGCACCATCCAGTCCATATCGGGCATCAAGGCGGCGCGCGTCCACATCGTCATGTCGGAGCGCGCCAATTTCCGCCGCGACGAGCAGCAGCCCTCGGCCTCTGTCGTCATCCGCTATGCCGGCATCGACGCCGAGAAGAGCGCGCAGTCGATTCGTCATCTCGTCGCCGCCGCCGTGCCTGGCCTGTCGGCCGACAAGGTGACGGTGCTGGATTCCAACGGCAACCTTCTGGCAGCGGGGGACGACCCCTCCAACACGAGCGCCGCGCGCACACTGGGCGTCGAGCAGACCGTGGAGGCGCAGATCGGCGACAACATCCGCCGCGCCCTGACTCCCTATCTCGGTCCGGACAATTTCCGCGCCAGCGTCAAGGCCGATGTCAACACCGACACCCGCCAGACCGAGGAGACGATCTTCGATCCGGAATCGCGCGTCGAGCGCTCCGTGCAGTCGGTGCGCGCCAACGAAAACAGCAACCAGAGGCAGGCTTCGACTCCGGCCAGCGTCGAGCAGAATCTGCCCGAGACCCAGGCGACCAGCACCGAGGGTCCGCAAACCTCATCCGCGAACGACCGCAAGGAGGAGATCACCAACTACGAGATCAACTCCAAGAAGATCGCCACCGTCTCCAACGGCTACACCGTCACCAAGATGTCGATCGCCGTCGTCGTCAACCAGGACCGGCTGAAGGCGATCCTGGGCAAGGACGCGACACCGGAGCAGATCGCCAAGCGCGTCGCCGACATCCAGAAGATGGTGACCTCGGCCACCGGCTTCGACGACAAGCGCGGCGACGTCATCGACGTCTCGGCGGTCGAGTTCATCGACGGGCTGGACGGCGAGGCGATCCCGCAGGCGGGAATGCTCGATTCCGTCGGCCAGCACGCCGGCACGCTGATCAATGCCGGCGCCTTCATCGTCGTGGTGTTCCTGGTTGCCTTCTTTGGCCTGCGGCCGATGGCCGCCGCGCTGACGGCAAAGGCGACACCTGCCATAGCGGGTCCCAATTTCGACGAGGTCCAGCGTTCGTTGCCGACACCGGAGGCAGTCGCCTCCGTCGAGACCGGCGCTCCTGTCGGGGCACTGCCCGGTGCGCGGCCCGGCGCCACGCCGCTCGACGACCTTCGCCAGAAGATAAGGCCGGCGCCGCAGGAGCGACTGGCCCGCATGGTCGACCTGAATGAGGAGCGCACCGCGCAGATCCTGCGCAAATGGGCGGCCCAGGAAATCGCGGCCTAACCCATGCCCAGCGCAGCCCTCTTCGATCTCCTCCCTGACTTCGGCACGCGCGCGCCGCGCGCCGGCCAACCCCAGGTCGTCGCCGAACACAGGCCGGAAGCGCAAGCGCCGCAGGCCGATATCGGCCTGCTGATCGCCGAGGCGGTCGCGCAGGCGGAGGCGACGCTCGGCGAGCGGCTCTCGGCCGCCCACGAGGCGGCGCTGGAAGCGGAGAGGCAGGCCAATGCCGAGGAGGCCAGGACCTTTCTCGAGAGCTTGGGCGGCGATGTCGGCACCGCCGTCTCTTCGCGCATCGACGCCATGGAGACACGCGTCACGGATCTGGTCGCCGCCACCGTCGCCCGCATCATCGGCGGCATTGTCAGCGACGATTTGCAGAAGCGTTCGCTCGAGGCGCTGGCCGGCGCGGTCCGCGAAGCCGTCGGCGACGGCGAAGCGGTGCGCATCGCCGTGCGCGGGCCGCTTTCGCTGTTCGAAACGCTGAGGACCTCGCTTGGCCCGCGCGCCGCAAATCTCGATTTCATCGAGGCGCCCGGCTTCGACCTGACGGTGACCATCGACGAGGCCGTGTTCGAAACGCGCATGGCGGAATGGTCGGCAACCCTTTCCGAGGTTTTGTCATGAGCGTCGCCGAAGCCGATCATGGCAGGCACGAGATCATCATCGTGCGGCGGGGTCACGACGACCATGACGACGGCCATCATGGCGGCGTCTGGAAGATCGCCTTTGCCGATTTCATGACCGCGATGATGTGCTTCTTCCTGGTCATGTGGCTGATCAATGCCGCCAACGAACAGACCAAGACGGCCGTGGCCAGCTATTTCAATCCCGTCAAGCTCGTCGACCGTGAATCGAGCCGCAAGGGTCTCAAGGATCTCGGCAACGGGCCGCGTTCGGTCGGTCTGACGGCCGACGACCCGCAGGAAGCGACGACCAAGGCCGGGCAGGACGGCACCGGCGCCGCGGGCTCGTCCAACCGCAAGCAGGACAAGCAGCAGGAGCAGCAGACGAGGCAGTCCGACGATCATCTTTTCGCGGATCCCTACGCGGTGCTGTCCGAAATCGCGACCGACACCGGCGTCATGCAGAATGTCAGCCAGAAGGGTGACGGCGGAGCACAGAATGCGGGGCCGGCGACGGGTGCCTCCGGCGGCGCCTCCTATCGCGACCCCTTCGAACCCGACTTCTGGTCGCAGCAGGTCGCAGCGCCGGCCGCCGAGGCAAGCGCCGAGCGCCCCAGGATCGAAGGCGACCCGCTGAAGCCCGGCGACAAGGCCGCCGAAACCCAGGTCGCCAAGGTCAAGGCCGTGCCGCCGGCGCCCGCCCTCGAGGACGCCCCGCTCGAGCCTCTCGCCAAGGACATTGCCGCCGCAAACGCGGCCGCCAAGGCCAAAACCGCGGATGGAAAGACGCGGGACGGCAAAACGGCTGAGACGGCAAAGGCCGACGCAGCCGTCGCCGACGCGAAAAACCCGGAGGCGCAGAAGGCCCCGACCGCCGCTGCCCTGAAGGCTGCTACCGACATCAAGCAGCAACTGGCCGATGCCTTCAAGCCCGGCGACAAGCTGCATGACGGCGTCTCCGTCGAAGCCACCGACAAGGGTGTCGTTATCTCCATCACCGACCAGCTCGACTTCGGCATGTTCGAAGTCGGCTCGGCGATGCCGAGCCGCGAACTGGTGCTGGCCATGGAAAAGATCGGCCGCATCGTCAACAGCCAGAAGGGCACGATCAGCATAAACGGTCACACCGACGCGCGGCCTTTCCGAAGCGCCACCTACGACAACTGGCGTCTGTCGACGGCACGCGCCCATTCCGCCTATTACATGCTGGTGCGCGGCGGTGTTGACGAACGCCGCATCACCGAGGTCGCCGGCTTCGCCGACCGCCAGCCCAAGGATCCCGCCGATCCGCTGTCGGCGGTCAACCGCCGCATCGAGATCCTCATGGCGACCGGCGGATGATGCGCGGCATGGTGACCAGCCGGCTTATGGGCTTTTTCTTGCTGGCCGCGGGATATCCGTCGGCCGGCCTGGCCCAGGACGCGCTGCAGCCATACCAGCTGGTGCGCTCGCTGCAGCTGATCCAGGACCGCATTGCCGCCGGCGATCATGCCGCGATGCCGATGCAGGCCAAGCTGCTCGAGATGACCGACGCCCGGCTCCGTTCGGCGGATGCCGAGGATTTCAAGGACCCCAAGAACTTCCGCGCCCTGCTGGTCTACGGCATGAGCGGCGGCAATCCGGCCACCGTCGAAGCCGCCGTATCGCGCGCCACATCGCTTGATGCGCAGAACCTCGCGATCGCCAAGGGCATCATAAACTACCTGGTCGGTCGGCCCGCCGGCGCGATCGAGGTCCTGAAGCCCATCGATCCCATGACCCTGCCCGGTGATCTCGGTGCCTTCCTCGCGCTGGTCAAGGGCTCGCTGATAGCCACGGAAGATCCGGCGGGCGCTCTTGCGCTGCTTGACGAGGCCAGGCTGCTCAGCCCGGGCACGCTGGTCGAGGAAGCCGCGCTTCGGCGTTCGGTCGGCATCGCGGTGGCGCAAGGCGACGCGGCGCGTTTCGCGCTTGCCTCCACGCAGTATGTCGAGCGCTACCTCTACTCGCCCTATGCGAGCCAGTTCGCCGATTCCTTCGTCTCCGGCGTGATCGCGCTCCACATGTCGATCAGCCAGGACAAGCTGGCCGACATCACCTCGATGATGGATCCCGAGCGCGAGAAGGTGATCTACCTGCGCATCGCGCGCCGTGCCGCGATCGACGGCTTGAGCGATTTGTCGGCCTTCGCCTCGGCGCGCGCCGAGCAGGGCCGCGACGGCAACACCAACCAGGGCGATCCGCGTGCCCTGCTCTACTCCAGCCTGTCCACGGTGACCTCCGACACGATAGAGGACGTGCGGACCAAGCTTGGCAAGATCGATCGCAGCAGGCTTTCGGACGGCGACCGCGCCCTGCTCGACGCTGCCCAGACCATTGCCGGCGAAGTGGTCGCGCCACCTGCCTCTCCGGTTGTCGAGAATACCGCGGCCGCCGATCCGACGATGGGAAGTCCTGAGGCCGCGACGGCGGCGCCCGTATCCGCGGAGAGCGCTGCCCAGGCGGCCGACGCCTCCGGCTTGCCGCCCGTCGAGGGCGCAGCTTCCGAACAGCCCGCCGTCGCGCCATCCGGCCCGGCAGCGGCCCAGGCCGACACACCCGCTCCCGCGCCTTCTGCCGATGCGCCAACAATTGTTCCGGCTTCGGCGCCGGCGGCCCCTTCCAGTGCTGACAAGACCGACCCGACCGATGCCGCCATGATGAAAACCCGTCGACAGCTCGACCTGATCGACCAGATGCTAGGAGCCGCCCCGAAATGACACCCAGTCTCGGTCCGGCCCTGTCAGGATTTGCCGCCGCCCGCACGGCGGCCGAGCAGCCGGGTGCGTCCGGAAAGAAGGATGACGCCGGCTTCGGCAAGATGGTGCACGCCAAGGCCGCTCACCCCGAAAAACAGCCGGCGGCCGAGGCCGGATCACGCGATCCGCGCTGGAGCAAGCTTGCCGCCGGACTTGCGTCGCAAGCCGGCGACGACGAATCCGGGCAAGCGGACCCGGCAACAACCGCGCCTAAGGGATTGCCGGTCGCGAAGCAGACAAAGGACGGCAAGGCTGGCGGGTCGGACAAGGACGCCGAATTGCTCGCGGCCGACGGTGATGCTTCGCCGCTTCAGGATCATCTGCCGTTGCTGATGGCCCTGCACGAGTTGCGCCATTTCTCGACTTCGGCCAAGTCGGCCGAAGCCGGCGATACCGGACAGGGTCCGGCGCCGGAAGGGCAGTCGCTGCCCAAGACCTATCGGGCGAAATCCACCGCCGACCATGACGCACTCGAACCGGTGTCGAAGCCCGAGCGGATGTCGCTCGCAGACGGGCAGTTGACGAAGCTCGAGGGCCAGTCCGCGCGAAATGCCGCGGCCGGCGCGCCGCAACGCGACAATGCGATCGTGGCCGGCCCGGTTGCGGAAACGCCCCCGGCGGATGTTCCGGGCGTCGATCTCGAACACGCGCCGCAACAACCGAAATCCATCACCGACGTCCAGTCCGCCTTGCGGCCCGAGAGCGGAAAACAGCAGTCGGCGGCAGGTCGCATCGACGTGGTTTCAGAGCGCAGCTTCCCAGCGCCGCCGCAGGCTCCGATCAGCCAGGCCGCCCTCAACGTGATCGGCGCCATATCAGCCGATGGTGGCCCCTCCCACGCGTTTTCGACGCCCTCCTCGGCCGCCCAGTTGGCTGCTCCTGTTGCCGTTCCGACACATGTATTGAAGATAGAACTTCATCCGGCGGAACTGGGCATGGTCACGGCCAACCTTCGCCTCTCGGGAGAACAACTGTCGATTGAGCTGAAGCCCGAAACACACGACGCCTACCGCCGGCTTTCGAGCGACAGCGAAGCAATCGTCAAGTCTCTGCGCGGGTTGGGTTTCGACGTTGATAAGGTCACCATCATGCAACCGTCAGTCGCCGTTCCGGCTACAACCCGGACGGATGGAACGGCTTCCATGGCCAGCGCGCCTGGCCGCGACCAGTCATCCTTCCAGCCGGGAAATTCCGGCGGCGGCAGCGGCGGAACTGGCGGCCAGCAATCCGGTCAGCAGTCAGCAAGAGGTAGTCACGATGACGCGCAGGATTACGGCCGCGCCGCTTCGCCTTCTCGCGAGCGTGCTGGCGGCGGCATGTTTATCTAGCCTGGCGACGGGTGCCGTCGCCGCCACCAATCCTTGCGAGCCCGAGATCCTGCGCGCCGCCGACCGCTACGGCGTGCCCGCCGGCATCCTCTATGCCGTCGGTCTGACCGAGACCGGCAAGAAAGGCAGCCTCCAGCCCAACGCCTTGAATATAGAGGGAAAAGCGGTTTTCCCAAGAAGCCGCGCCGAGGCCATTGCGGCCTTCGAAAGCGCCAGGCGGGACGGCAAGACGCTGATCGATCTCGGCTGCATGCAGATCAACCATCACTACCACGCCTCGCATTTCCGCAGTGTCGAGGACATGCTCGACCCGCGCCAGAATGTCGACTACGCGGCTCGCTTCCTGGCCAGTCTGCATGCCCGTCACGCGACCTGGTCCATGGCTGTCGCCCGCTACCATGCCGGTCCCGATAACGACCCGGCGCAGAAGGTCTATGTCTGTCGGGTGATCGCCAACATGGTTGCTACCGGCTTTGGAAAATGGACCGCCAATGCCCGCTCTTTCTGCAACCCATAAGCGTATTTTCACCCTCTAATACGCTCTCGGCACTGCTTTGACGCGCCATTTTTGACTTGGCCAAGACTTTCCATTCAAAGCATATCTGGCTGCACGCTAATGCAACCGGTGCGATTCCAGACTCCCAAGAAACTAGTTACAAGAAATCATGGTGTTCAGGATTCCCGCCAGCGGTTACGCCTTTCCCCACGGGGCAGATGTGCTGATTCGGAAGGTGGGGCCGATGATTGTTATCGTTGACGAGCGAGAGCTCGTAACAGAGGGATACAATTCACTTTTCGACCGCGAAGGCGTCGCCTGCGCCGGCTTCGCGCCCAGCGAATTCGGCGAGTGGGTGAACTCGGCCGCCGACACCGACCTGCGTTCGGTGCGGGCCTTCCTGATCGGCGATTGTCGTGAGGGCGCGATCTCGCCGCGCCAGATCCGCGACCGCACCGGGGCCCCCGTCATTGCGCTCAGCGAGCAGCATTCGCTGGAGAACACGCTGCGGTTGTTCGAGAGCGGCGTCGACGACGTCATCCGCAAGCCGGTCCATATCCGCGAGATCCTGGCCCGCATCACCGCCATCCGCCGTCGTGCCCATGAGGACGTCGCCTATACCGAGATCGGCGCCATGCGCATCTTCATGGACGGACGCGATCCGGAGATCGACGGCCAGCCGCTGCCCTTGCCGCGCCGCGAGCGCCGCATCCTCGAATATCTTGCCAGCAACCGTGGCCGCCGCGTCACCAAGACCCAGGTCTTCAACGCCATCTACGGCATCTTCGATGAAGAGGTCGAGGAGAACGTGGTGGAGAGCCACATCAGCAAATTGCGCAAGAAGCTGCGCGAGAAGCTGGGCACCGATCCGATCGATTCCAAGCGCTTCCTCGGCTACCGGCTCGTGTTCTGATGCCCCGCCGCGCCAGCCTCGCGCAAGACAGGACGCGTAGCCTCGCTGCCAGTGGCATGGATATTGCGGAGACATCTCGATGAGCCTCTACGGAATGATGCGGACCGGCGTTTCCGGCATGAACGCCCAGGCAAACCGCCTCTCGACGACAGCCGACAACATCGCCAATTCCGACACCACCGGTTACAAGCGATCCTCTGCCGAATTCTCGACGCTGATCATGCCGTCGACGGGCGGCGCCTATAATTCCGGCGGCGTCACCACGACGATCCGGCAGGCGGTCAGCGATCCCGGCGTGCTGCAATACACCACCTCTGTCTCCGATCTCGCCGTCAGCGGCGATGGCTTCTTTGTCGTCCAGGACCCTAGCGGCACGCCGTTCCTGACCCGCGCCGGCGCCTTCGTTCCGGATGCACAGGGCAGGCTGGTCAACGCGGCCGGTTTTCAGTTGATGGCATACAGCTACGCCAACGGCGTGCCGGCGGCGACGGTTAACGGCTTCGAAGGTCTCGTGCCCGTCGTCATCTCAGACCAGGGACTGACTGCAACGCCGAGCACCGCGGGCGTGTTCAGCGGCAATCTGCCGGCGGGCGCGACACCGGTCGCCACCGCCAACCTGCCCGGAGCCAACGCCGCCACCGCGCAGTACACCCAGAAATCGTCGATGGTCACCTATGACAATCTCGGCAACAAAAAGCTGCTCGACGTCTACTTCACCAACACCGGCGCCGGCACCTGGCAGGTGGCGGTCTTCGATCAGTCGAAGGCGACACCTGGCACATCGTTCCCCTACACAGGCGGCGCACTCGGCACGGCCAATCTGACCTTCGACACCAACACCGGCAAGCTCACCGGCACGCCCACCGACGTCACGTTCACCGTGCCGGGCGGCGCCAGCCTCGATCTCGACCTGTCAAAGCTGACCCAGCTCGGGACCGGCTACACGGTTTCCGACGCCCAGGTTAACGGCAACGCGCCAAGCACGATCGACAAGGTCCAGATCGGCAAGGACGGCATCATCTACGCCCAGTACAAGGATGGTTCCACCAAGGCGCTCTACAAGATCCCGCTGGCCGACGTGCAGAGCCCCGACCAGCTCAAGGCCCTCCCCGGCAACGTCTACTCGCAGGGCACCGACTCCGGTGCGATCCGCGTCGGATTCGCCAACGAGGGCAAGCTCGGCTCGATCATCTCGGGCGCGCTCGAAAATTCCAACGTCGATATCGCCGAGGAATTGACCGACATGATCGCGGCGCAGCGCAGCTACACCGCCAACTCGAAAGTCTTCCAGACCGGTTCCGATCTGATGGACGTCCTTGTCAACCTGAAGAGATAAACCGGGCGCCGCCCGTGAAAGACCAGCATGTCGCTATCCTCCGCATTGAGTATCGCCCAATCGGCGCTTATGGCCACCTCGCGCCAGACCAGCGTGGTTACGCGCAACGTCTCCGATGCCTCCAATGCGGATTACACGCGCCGCATCGCCCTCGTCACCAGCACGTCGCCCGGTGCGCGATCGGTCGATATCCAGCGCGTAACCAACGACCTGCTCTTCAGGCAGAACCTCAGCGCCCTGTCCGCCTATAGCGGGCAGAGCGCCCTCTACAGCGGCATGGATCAGCTGAACGTCTCGGTGAACGGCGTCGACAATGCCGCCTCGCCCTCGACCGCGATCGGCAACCTGCAGCAGGCGCTGCAGCTCTACGCCACCTCGCCCTCCAACCAGAACCTCGGCTCCAGCGTCATCGACGCGGCCAAGCAGGTGGTGCGCTCGCTGAACGAAGGCTCCAAGGCCATCCAGGATTTCCGCACACAGGCCGACAGTCAGATCGACACGGCGGTGAAGGACCTCAACTCGCTGCTCAGCCAGTTCCAGGACGCCAACCAGGCGGTGATTTCCGGAACGCGTTCCGGCACCGATGTCTCCGACGCGCTTGACCAGCGCGACGGGCTCCTCAAGAAGATCGCCAACTATGTTCCGGTCACCACCTTCACCCGTGGCGACAATGACATGGTCATCACCACGGGCGACGGCACGACGCTCTTCGAGACCATTCCGCGCACGGTCAGCTTTGCCCCGTCCTCGGGTTATGCCGCGGGCGCGGCCGGCAACTCCGTCTATATCGACAATGTGCCCGTTTCAGCCGGGACCGGCGGCAACACCACCGGCAGCGGCACGATCGCCGGCCTTCTGCAGTTGCGCGATGACGTCGCCTCGACCATGCAGAGCCAGCTCGACGAGACGGCCCGCGGCCTGATCACTGCCTTTGCCGAGACCGCGCCTTCGATGCCCAACGCCACCGGCCTGTTCACGTGGTCGGGGGCGCCGGCCGTGCCGGCCGCCGGCACGCTGGTCAATGGCCTTGCCGCGTCGATCAGCGTCAACGCGGCGATGGATCCGTCCGCCGGCGGCAATCCGAACTTGCTGCGCGATGGCGGCGCCAACGGCGCGGCCTACGTCGCCAACACCAGCGGCGGCGCGTCCTATTCGACCCTTCTGGTCGCCTATGGCGACCGGCTCGACAAGCCGATGACCTTCGACCCGGCCGCCGGCATTTCGGCGACGTCGAGCGTCGCCGACTATGCCGCCAATTCGATCGGCTGGCTGCAGAGCATGCGCCAGCAGGCTTCGACGGCCGCCGATGCCAAGGAGGCCCTGGCCCAGCGCAGCGCCAGTGCCTTGTCGAACGCGACCGGCGTGAATGTCGATCAGGAAATGTCGCTGATGCTCGATCTCGAGCACACCTATCAGGCATCCGCCCGGATGATGAAGACCATCGACGACATGATGTCGGCGCTGTTGAACGCGGTGGGATAAGCCATGACTTCAGTTTCTTCTGCGGCCATTTCGAACGCCATGCGCTATCAGCAGATGCGCATGCAGGCGGACCTCGTCAAAGCCACGAAGGAATCCTCCACCGGCAAGGTCGCCGATGTCGGCCTGGCGCTGGGTGGGCGAACCGCTCAATCCGTCACCTTCTCGCGTGACCTCGACCGCCTCAACGTCATCGTCGATTCCAACGGGTTGGTCGCCGCCCGTCTCTCGTCGACCCAGACCTCGCTCGGCCAGCTCTCCAGTGTCGCGCAGACCTTCCTGTCCAGCCTGACATCGGCGACATCGGGCGATTCGTCCCAGAGCCTGACCCAATCCGCCGGCACCAACACCGCGCAGCAGCTCGCCTCGATCCTGAACACCTCCGTCAATGGCGAGTACCTGTTCGCCGGCACCAACACCGACGTCAAGCCGATCAACGATTTCACCGCCGCGGGCTCGCCGGCCAAGGCCGCCTTCGACGCCTCCTTCGTCGCGAAATTCGGCTTCACGCCCAGCGATCCGGCCGCGGCCAACATCACCGCCGCCCAGATGGACGACTTCATCACCAACGACGTCGCACCGCAGTTCATGGGCGCGGGCTGGCAGGCCAACATATCGAATGCCACGGATCGGCAGATCGTCAGCCGTATCGCGCTCAACGAAACCACCGAGACCTCGACCGGCGCCAACAGCGACGGCATCAAGAAACTCGCCATGGCCGCCGCACTGGTCTCCAGCCTGATGACCAGCAACGTAAGCCAGGCGGCGAAAAACACCATCGTCAGCCGCTCCCAGACACTGGTCGGCGAAGCGTTGAGCGGCATCGCCCAGGTCCAGTCCCAGACCGGCATCGTGCAGAAGCGCGTCTCCGACGCCAGCGACCGCATGAAGACCCAGGTCGACCTGTTCGAACGCCATATCCTCGATCTCGAAGCCGTCGACCCGGCGGAAGCCGCGACCCGCGTCGCCAATCTGACGCAGCAGATCGAGAACTCCTTCGCTCTGACGGCACGCCTGCAGCAGCTCAGCCTGCTGAATTACCTGACCTGACACCTCTCAACGGAACGGTAGAGCCGACGATGTACCAATTCTCCTACGCCGATATCCAGAGCACCTCCGTTTCCGATGCGAAGGAGCGCGAGCGGGACCTGCTGACGCGCTCGATCGACATGCTGTCGGCGGCGGCGGCGATCGGCCCCGATTCGATGGAGGCCGTGGAGGCGCTGCATTTCACCAACCGCGTCTGGACCGCCTTCGTCGAGGATCTCGGCTCCAGCGAGAACGCGCTTCCCAAGGAACTGCGCGCCAATCTGATTTCCATCGGCCTGTGGCTGCTGCGCGAGGCGGAGGATATCCGCCAGGGCCGCACCAACAATTTTGAAGGACTGATCGAAGTCTCCCAGATCATCCGCGACGGCATTCAATGACCAACACGCTGAAAATCTCGTTGAAGCCCAACGAGAAGATCTACATCAACGGCGCGGTCATCCGCGTCGACCGCAAGGTCACGGTTGAACTGATGAACGACGTGCAGTTTCTGCTCGAAAGCCATGTGATCCAGGCCGAGGACGCCTCGACGCCGCTCAGGCAGCTCTACTTCATCGTCCAGGTCATGCTGATCAATCCCGCTGGCGCCAGCGAAGCGCGCGAGATGTTCCGCCGCTCGCTGCCGCTACTCATCGCGAGTTTCGAGGATGCCGAGATCGGCAGCGCCCTGAAACAGATCGACCGCATGGTCGGAGAAGACCATATCTATGAGGCCTTGAAAGCGATCCGTTCGCTCTATCCTCTCGAACGCCGCGCGCTTGGCGGCAATGACGATGTTCCGGGCGCCGTGCGCCCGCTGGCCGTGGGAGCACGATACTGATGACCGTGGATATGACGACGACAATTCCGATTGGCGCCAACCAGACCACCTCGCAAACCTCCAAGACAGCTGTCGATTATAATTCGTTCCTGAAGCTTCTGATCGCCGAGATGAAGAACCAGGATCCGACCAAGCCGATGGATTCGACGCAGTATGTCGCTCAGCTCGCCACCTTCTCGCAGGTCGAGCAATCGGTGCAGACCAACACCAAGCTCGGCCAGATCATGCAGTCTACGGCGCTGTCGCAGGCGGACTCCCTCATCGGCCGCAACATCACCTCGGCCGACGGCAAGACCACCGGCACGGTGGCCTCGGTGACGCTTGGCAGCAACGGACTGATCGCGGTGCTGCAGGACGGCACCACCGTTCCCGTCGGCGCGGGCGTCTCGATCAAGCCGGCGAGCTAGGCCGACCTCCAAGATGAACGAGGCCGACGCGCTAGACATCGTCCAGTACGCGGTGTGGACGGTGCTGACCGCGTCCGCGCCTGTCGTGCTGGTCGCCATGGCGGTCGGCATCGGCATCGCTCTCATCCAGGCGCTGACCCAGGTCCAGGAAATCACCTTGACCTTCGTGCCCAAGATCGTCGCCATCATGCTGGTGGTGGCGCTCACGGGACCGTTCATCGGCGGCCAGATATCTGCCTTCACCAACGTCATCTTCGAGCGCATCCAGAACGGGTTCTGAACTCCCGCCTGAAGGCTGAGCAGCCTGTGCCGGCGATATCCCAGGCCGCGGTCAGCTTGCGGTCGGCGGGGTTCCGGCTAGATTGCCGTGTCGACCACTCCCGCCAGGCAATCATTCCGATGGCTTTTCGCAAAAACCAGGACCAGCCCGGACCGGTCGGCGGCCCACGCATCGGCGACCCATGTGCGGCATAGCCGGCGTCTGGCGCAAGCGGAACCCGATCGGCGGCGGCGATCTCGCCGATGTCGGCCGCATGACGCAGGCATTGGCGCATCGCGGTCCTGACGACCATGCCGGCTGGAACGACGGCCGCCTCGCATTGGGGCACCGGCGGCTGTCCATCATCGATCTGTCGGCGCAGGCGCGCGAGCCGATGCTGACCGCCTGTGGCCAGGGCGTGCTGGTCTACAATGGCGAGGTCTACAACTACCGGTCACTGCGCGGGACGCTGGAGGCCGAAGGCAGGCGGTTCCGGACGGTTTCGGATGCGGAGGTGGTGCTCGAAGCCTTGCACCACTGGGGACCAGACAAGGCCATCCCGCTGTTCGACGGCATGTTTTCTCTTGCCTATTTCGACATGCGCACCGTCACGCTCTGGTTGGCGCGGGACCGTCTCGGCATCAAGCCGATGTCGGTGGCCGAGACACCGGAGCGGATCCTGTTCGCGTCCGAGGACAAGGCGGTCCTCGCCTGCGACGACGTCGCGCGCGCGATCAATGCGCGCGAGATTACCTTGCGCCTGGCCTGGCAGAGCCGCGACTCCAGTTCCAGCCTGTTCGAGGGCATCGAGCGGCTGCCGCCGGCGGGCCTGTGGAAGATCAGCGAGACCGGCATCGAGAAGCGTCATTTCTGGCATGTCCTCGATGTGCTCGACGCGGCCCGCATCGCCGGTGACACAGCCAGCGACGCCGAACGGGTGGCGTCCCTGGAAGCCCTGATCCAGGACAGCGTCGGTCTCCACTGCATCGCCGATGCCAGCGTGGCCTCGGCCTGCAGCGGCGGCGTCGATTCCGGCCTGGTTACGACGTTGGCGAAGAGATTCCGGCCGGAGATGTCGGCGTATGTCGTCGACCCGCGCCTCGGCCACAGCGAGGCGGCGGACGCGGAGCGCACCGCGCGCCACGCCGGCGTGCCGCTGCACAGGGTGCCGGTCGACAAGACCCGGTTCCTCGACCTGTGGCCGAGAGCCATCTGGCATCTGGAAAGCGACGGCTGGCACGCCAGCCATGTCTGCCTGCTGGCGCTTGCCGAACAGTGCCGGGCCGACGGCATCAAGGTGCTTTTGACAGGGGAAGGCGCCGACGAGCTGTTCGGCGGTTACGACTGGCAGGAAGCCAGTATGCGGATGTGGCGCCCCTGGTCATGGCCAGCACGCTTGTTCCGCTCCAGGAGCGGGCTTGCCCGCAGGTTCGAGCGCCAGCGTGACGCCCCTTTCCGGACATCGGTCGCGGGAGCCCGCGCCTGGGACCGCAACATCGTCTTGAGATCGCTGTCTCCGGAACTCAACTTCCTCCAGACGAAGATCTTCGACAGGCTGGAGCCGGTGGCATCGCTCAGCGACCGTGCGTTCCTCGGCTGCTGCCTGCATGACATGTATAGCCATCTGCAGGATCTGTTGAACAGGCATGACCGGCTGAGCATGGCGGCCTCGGTCGAACTGAGGGTGCCGTTCCTCGAAAACCGGCTGATCGACTTCGCCATCCATCTGCCGAGACGGCACAAATACCGTGGCAAACAGGGCAAATGGCTTTTGAAGAGAGTGGCGGAAAAACACATTCCGTCCCAGAACGTGAAAGCACCCAAGAACGGCTTCCAGGTATCGAGCAATTTCACCGCCGGCTCGGAAGGCCTGTTGCGTGGCGGCTTGTTGCGCGACGCCATGAAGTGGCCTTCGGCTTCCGTCGAGGACTTGATCGGCCTGGCGAAACGCGACGAGCCGTCGCGGCTGCGGCTGGTCGGCATGGAGCTTTTCCTGCGCCTGCATGCCGCCGGTGAGAGCACCGGCAACCTCAGCGAAGCGCTGCACGCCTCGGTCAGGCAGACGCGTTGAACGGTCACGCCGCCGGCCGGCGGATGCGTGGCCCTTCGCTATCTCCCTTTTGGACCATGATCTTGCACGCAAGACGTTCGCCCTTTGCGGCGCCCTGCCATAGTTTCGGCAAATGATGCGGAGAAACGGATCGCCGCAAGGATCAGCACGTCCGTGGCAGGAACCATCAGATGATTGACGAAAAGCCGGAGGAAGGCGTCTCGGCTCTGGCGCCGTTCCGGCATGGCATCTTCCGCGCGGTCTGGGCCGCAAGCCTCGTTTCCAATTTCGGCGGCCTGATCCAGGGCGTCGGCGCGGCCTGGATGATGACCACGATCGCCACCTCGCCCTATCAGGTGGCGCTGGTCCAGGCTTCGACCACGCTGCCGATCATGCTGTTCGCGCTGGTCGCCGGCGCCATCGCCGACAGTTTCGACCGGCGCAAGGTAATGCTGGTCGCCCAGACCTTCATGCTCGTCGTCTCGGTGCTCCTCACCGTCTTCACTTACTACAATCTGCTCACGCCCTGGACGCTGCTGGCCTTCACCTTCCTGATCGACAGCGGCACGGCGCTCAACAGTCCGTCGTGGCAGGCCTCCGTCGGCGACATGGTGCCCCGCAACAAGGTGCCGGCCGCCGTGGCGCTGAATTCCATGGGCTTCAACCTGACACGCAGCGTCGGCCCCGCGATCGGCGGCATCATCGTCGCGGCGGCGGGCGCGGCTGCCGCTTTCCTGGCGAATGCGGTGAGCTATATCGGCCTCATCATCGTCATGGCCCGCTGGAAGCCGAACGTGCCGGCATCGACCCTGCCGCGCGAGTCGCTCGGCGCGGCCATGGGCGCCGGCCTGCGCTACGTCGCCATGTCGCCCAACATCGGCAAGGTGCTGGTCCGGGGTGCTGCCTTCGGTTTCAGTGCCGGCGCGGTGCTGGCGCTCCTGCCGCTGGTGGCGCGCGACGTCGTCAAGGGCGACGCCTTGACCTACGGCATCATGCTCGGCTCGTTCGGCATCGGCGCCGTTGGCGGCGCGCTGATCAGCGTGCGCCTGCGGCAGCTGCTGTCGAGCGAGACGATGGTGCGCTGCGCCTTCGCCGGTTTCGCCGTCTGCGCCTTCAATGCCGCCATCAGTCACCAGGCGTGGCAGACCTCGCTGGGCCTTCTGGTGGGTGGCGCCTGCTGGGTGATCGCGCTCTCGCACTTCAACGTCACAGTCCAGATGGCGACGCCGCGCTGGGTCGTCGGCCGCGTGCTGTCGGTCTACCAGACCGCGACCTTCGGCGGCATCGCGCTCGGCAGCTGGATCTGGGGCGTCGTCGCCGACGCGCATGGCGCCGAGACGGCGCTGATCGCGGCGGCCATCGCCATGCTGGCCGGCGGCGCCATCGGCCTCGTGCTGCCGCTGCCGCAGCAGCAGGTGCTCAACCTCGATCCGCTCAACCGCTTCAAGGAACCGCACCTCGCGCTCGACCTCAAGCCGCGCAGCGGCCCGATCGCGATCATGATCGAGTACATCATCCGCCACGAGGATGAGGCGGAGTTCCTCGCCACCATGGCCGAGCGCGGCCGCATCCGCCGCCGCGACGGCGCCCGCAACTGGACATTGGCGCGCGACCTTGAAAATCCGACGATCTGGATCGAGCACTACCACACGCCGACCTGGCTCGAATATGTCAGGCACAATGGCCGCATCACCCATGCCGATGCGATGGTCGGGGAACGCCTGCGCGCCTTGCACAGCGGCGAGGAGCCGCCGCGCGTGCGCCGCGTGATCGAGCGCCCGACGACCGCTGGCACGGCGCTGGTCATGGCCAAGGGACCGATCGAGCATTAGAGCAATTCCAGGAAAAGTGCGTAGCGGTTTTCCGTTCGGAATTGCGTAAAAACAAAGGCTTAGAGCGGTTCGGCGATTCCGTGAAACGCTGAACCGCTCTAGGGCAACCGCCCCAGGGCGAGGCGCAGCGCGCCTACCCCTCGCCGGACAGATCCCGCCGCGCCTTTTCCAACTCCTCGGCATAGCGCCGCATCAGATGGCCCTCGGTCAGCAGCCCAAGCACGATGTGGTCGGAAAAGTCCTCGACCACGGCCAGTTCCTCGGCGCCGGCGCGCTGGAATGTTTCCGCCGCGGTCTGCACGTTCATGCTCGGCACCAGTACGGCGTCCTTGTACTGGGCCAGATCGCGCACCGGCACGTCGCCTTCGGAAGGATCGCTGTGCAGTTCGGCGACGATCAGAACGCCCACATATTCGTCGCCCGGAGCGACCGCGATGACGCGCTGGGCAGAACCAAGCGGAAATTCCTTGCGGAACGCGGCGAGCGTCGTGGACGCATCGATGGTCTTGATGTCCTCGCGCATCATCGAGCCGACGGTCAGGCTGCGCATCCAGCCGACATCGTGGGCGCTGCGGATCGTCTCGCCGCGCAGATGGAAGCGCCATGTCGAGAACGAGTAGCCGAAGGTTTCGCGCACCAGGATCGCTGACATGATCGAGGCCGCCAGCACCACGCCGGTCAGCGTCAGGTCGCGCGTCGATTCCAGCGCCAGGAAGGTCATCGTCAGCGGTCCGCCGACCACACCGACGGCAAGCGATGTCATGCCCACGACCGCGGCCACCGAGGGATCGATGCCGGTCGCCGGCGAGACCAGCGCCATCACCCCCGCGAAAGCCTTGCCGAGCAGCGCGCCGAGGAACAGCGAGGCGAAGAACAGGCCGCCGCGAAAGCCCGACCCCAGCGAGATGGCGGACGCGGCCAGCTTCAGGACGAAGACGCTCGCCACCACCGCCAGCCCGTAGTTCATGGCGAATTCGCGGTGCAGCGCGCCGTGGCCGCTGGACAGGACCTGCGGCGTGATCAGCCCCAGCAGGCCGACCAGGACGCCACCGATCACGGGGCGCAGCGAGGCATCGACCGACAGCCTGTTGAAGCCGCGCTCGATCAGCGTCACCAGATGCATGATGGCGATCGAAGCCGCGCCGCCAAGCAGGCCGAGCAGCAGGAAGGGAATGTACTGGCTGGCGGTGAGCTGCGGCAAGCCTGCAAGCTCCAGCGGGAACGGCACGCCTCCGAACACTTCCGCCGTCAGCGAGGCCGAGATCGCCGCCGTCATGACGGGCGCGACATTGGCGACGGAATAGATGCCGATGACCAGTTCGAAGCCGTAGAAGGCGCCGGTCAGCGGGGCATCGAAGGCAGCGGCGATGGCGCCGGCGGCACCGCAGCCGACCAGGATGCGGACGTCGTTGCGGCGCAGCCGGAAGGCACGCGCCAGCCGCGACGCCACGCCCGATCCGACCTGCGTATAGCCGGCCTCCAGCCCGACCGAGGCGCCGAAGCCGCTAGAGATCATCGTCTGGGCGGCGATGATGGAGGTATCGGTCAGCGACATGCGCCCGCCATAGAGCGCGTTGGCCTCGATCGGATCGACCGGCGTGCGGAATTTCCGCTTCCTCAGCCAGATGACGCTCAGTCCGAGCAGGACGCCACCGATCGCCGGGATCAGCGCCTGCATCGGGTTGGCCAGCGAGAACATGCCGGACAGCCGGCCGCCCGGCTGGACGCCGAACAGCAGCCCGTGCAGATCCTGCACGATCTGGCTCATGGCGGTGACCAGTATGCCCGCCATGACACCGACAATGCCGGCCAGGACGACGACGGCGATGCCGCGCGCCTCGAGCAGGGGAATTGATCGCAGCAGCACCGCTCGCAACCGGCGGGCGTAGACTTGCGGCTGGTTTCGGGGCGGTTGGTCTCTGGAAAGCACCGGGGCGGCTCGCCGATATCAAAAGCAGTGGCAGACCCGCCTGATACGCCCGGCGGCACGGCATGACAACCATAATGGCGACATCAAAGGCGCCATTATGGCCCTCGAACCCGCTGATTGCGGTCTTTCTGTCCTGGCTGGACCGAGCCCCCGCCGGAGCGGCCTTCAGTCCGGTATCGTCAGCGGCCCGCAATCGTCATCGGCAATGAAGGTCGCCAGGAGTTCGGCAGGCTCCGTTGTGCTGGCATTCTCGGCGAACAGATGGATCGCGCCCGGCGGCTCGAACCAGCTTTGCCCCTGTGTGTAGAGACCGGCGGCACTGCCCGCGAGTTGCGAGCGCAGCGTGCCTTTCAGCACGAAGGCGCTGACCGAGCCCGGATGCCGGTGACGGGGCGT
Organism: Mesorhizobium comanense; assembly: GCF_005503535.1. GTDB lineage: Bacteria > Pseudomonadota > Alphaproteobacteria > Rhizobiales > Rhizobiaceae > Mesorhizobium > Mesorhizobium comanense. The sequence continues at coordinate 74,869 of NZ_SCNN01000016.1, forward strand.
ATAGCCGTTCGGGGGAAACACGACGATGGCTGTGGTGATGGACTTGCCCGGCACGTTCGGAAGCTTCTCGCAGGAGAGAGGCGTGACGACCGTCTTCGGCCGCGCTCCCGCGGCACCTTCGGCATCGGCGTTCGCCATCTGCATGTGCGTTTCCATCTCGCCAGGCAGAGCGTCCCTAGTGCCCGGACCGACCCATCTCGTCGCCAGCGCGAACAGGACTGCCATGGCGCTGATGGCGATGAGGACGTGGCCGGTGCCCAAGCGCGTCTGAGTGCTGATCATGCCGATATCTCCAAAACAGGTTGTCTCAGGCAGGCAGCCGGAAGTCGGCGCGCCAGCCCAGTTCCTCAACCGCCTTTTGCGTCGAGACGGCCTGATTGGGCTCCGCCACGTTGAAGATGCCGGACTTGCCCCGGTCGAGCGCCAGCAGCGCGGCGTGGCCGGCCGCGTCGACATGAACCGGCGACACCCCGGTGGGCGCTTCGGCGCCGGTGCCGGGTCCGTAGAGCTGGCCGTAGCGCAGCACGATGCCGGCAAGCGGCGCGCTCAGCACGGCCTTTTCAAGCGCGATCACACCACCGACGCTGATGCCGCGATTTCCATCGGCATCGGCGTCCAGCGGATCGCTTTCGGTGTAAGGCTGCGCGCCTGGCGCGTAGGCCCAGGCGATGCTCTGCGCGATCAGCCGACGGACCCCGGCGGCTTCCGCCGCTGCGACGAGGTTGCGCGTGCCCTCCGCGCGGATGCGTGCGTTGCGCAGGATCGCCTCCCCCATCCTGGCCGGATCGAGACCGGCGGGCAGGTCGGTGAGTTGATGGATGACGATGTCGGAGCTCGCCGCCCGCACAGCCCGCGACAATGCGGCGGCGTCGAAGACATCGACGATCACCGGCTCGGCGCCGAGCGCGCGCAGCTCATCGGCCTTGCGCGCCTGGCGCGTCATCCCGGTCACCGCGTGTCCCGCATCCAGCAGTTGCGGCACCAGCCGCCGTCCGATCGCACCCGAGGCGCCGGCGAGAAAAATCCGATAGGCCATGGTCATCATCCTTCCACTGGCATAATATCAGTGTTCGAACAACATATAAGAGCTCTGATATTATGCGCAAGTCAAATCAGCATCCTGGCATTCCGGCTCCGGGGACAGGCAAGCGCGGCGAGGAAGGCTATCTCGGCTATCTCCTGCGGCAGGCTGCCGGCGCCTATCGGCACCGGGTGGAGCGCACGCTTGCCGATCTCGGCGTGACGCCGCCGCAATTCGCGACGCTGACCATGGTGGCCGCCTATCCCGGCCTGTCCAATGCCGACATAGCCCGGCTCGCGATGCTGACGCCGCAGACCGTCAGCGTCATCGTCGCCAACCTCGAGCGCTCGGGTTCACTGGTGCGAAAGCCGCATGCCGTCCACGGCCGCATCCTGCAGCTCGAACTCAGCGACAGCGGACAGGCTTTGCTCAAGACCTGCCGCGGCCGCGTGCACGCGATCGAGAAGGAAGTGACCGAAGGCCTGTCCCCGGAAGAAGAGCGCATCGTGAGGCGCTGGCTGGTTTCCGTGGCGACGGCCGGTGGCGCGGACAAGGACTGAATGGCCGGCGGACACGACCAGGCATCGGCCCGCTCAGGTCGGCATGGGTTCGCCTGCCTCGTAGAGCACCAGATTGCGCTCGCCAATGCCGAGCGCCGGCCAGCTTGAGCGCCAGTCGGCGATGTGCGGCGTACGGAAATGCGCATCGAGCGCCGCCCTGTCGCGCCACACCTCGGTGATGCGGACCAGCCCGGCATCGAGCACATCCTGGGCATAGCAATATTCGAGGCAGCCATCCTCTGCGCGGCTGGCGCGAACCATGCGCTCCATCACCGGCCTTGCCGCGTCGAGCCTGCCGGGCGGCAGGCGGATGGTGCCGATGATCACGAGCATGGAGCGTCCTTCGCGCGACGGATTCGCGCTGGCCAGTCTCCCACCCTCGCGCAAGCTTGGCCAGCTACCCTCGCCGCGCTGTCGCATGTTCGGCAGCCCATGGTTCGAGGATGAGAATGGCGATCAGCGAAAGCATCCAGCCCGGCGTGGTGGCCAAGAACGGCCGCGACATCTTCTTCGCGCTCGGCATCATCATCATCCTGGCCGTTCTGTTCCTGCCGATCCCGGCCTTCCTCATCGACATCGGCCTCGCCTTCTCGATCGCCCTTTCGGTGCTGATCCTGATGGTGGCGCTGTGGATCCAGCGGCCGCTCGACTTCTCCTCGTTCCCGACCGTTCTGCTGATCGCCACCATGCTGCGGCTGTCGCTCAACATCGCCACCACCCGCATGATCCTGTCGCACGGCAACGAGGGCACGCACGCCGCCGGCTATGTCATCGCCGGCTTCTCCAAGCTGGTGATGGCCAGCGACTTCGTCATCGGCCTGATCGTCTTCATGATCCTCATCGTGGTGAACTTCATCGTCATCACCAAGGGCGCCACGCGTATCGCCGAGGTGGGCGCCCGCTTCACCCTCGACGCCATCCCCGGCAAGCAGATGTCGATCGACGCCGATCTCTCCGCCGGCATGATCGACGACAAGACCGCGCAGCTGCGCCGTCGCGAACTGGAGGAAGAATCCTCCTTCTTCGGCTCGATGGACGGTGCCTCGAAATTCGTGCGCGGCGACGCCATCGCCGGCCTCATCATCACCGCCATCAACATCGTCGGCGGCATCGCCATCGGCTATCTCAGGCACAATATGGGCATGGGCGAAGCCGCCGACGTGTTCATCAAGCTGTCGGTGGGCGACGGCCTGGTCACGCAGATCCCGGCGCTCATCGTTTCGCTCGCGGCCGGCCTGCTGGTTTCCAAGGGCGGCACGCGCGGCTCGGCCAACCAGGCCGTGTTCGGCCAGCTCGGCGCCCATCCCCGCGCACTCTATGTGGCCGCAGCACTTCTGGTGCTGCTTGGCCTGATGCCCGGCCTGCCCTTCTTCCCCTTCTTCGCGCTGGCCGGCGGCATGGCCGGCCTGGGCTATGTCATTCCGATGCGCCACAACCGGGCGCTCGCCGAGGCCGAGGCCGTGAAGAACCAGGAAAAGGTGACCAAGGCCGAGGAAGAGAAGAACTCGGTCAAGGCCTCGCTCGCCACCGCCGAGATCGAACTTCTGATCGGCAAGCAGCTTTCGACCCGTCTCCTGGTCTCGCATCAGGAGCTGGTCTTCCGCATGGGCAAGATGCGCAAGAAATTCGCCCAGCAATACGGCTTCGTCGTGCCGGAAGTGCGTGTCGCCGATGATTTCGCCATCCCGCCGAAAAGCTACCAGATCAAGGTGCATGGCACGGTGGTCGCCGAATACCAGATGCGGGTCGGCGAGATCATGGTGCTGCTCGGCAGCCGCGACATTCCCCAGATACCCGGCGAGGAGATCCGCGAGCCCGCCTTCGGCATGCGCGCCTATTCCGTCATCGAGACCTTCGCCGAGGATCTGAAGCGCGAGAACTACACCTTCGCCGACAACATGTCGGTGCTGCTCACCCATCTCTCCGAGGTCATCCGCAACAACCTGCCGCAGCTTCTGTCCTACAAGGACATGAAGGCGCTGCTGGAGCGCCAGGACCAGGAATACCGCAAGCTCGCCGACGAGATCTGCACCTCGCACATCTCCTATCCCGGCCTCCAGGCGGTGCTGAAACTGCTGCTGGCGGAACGTGTCTCGATCCGCAACCTGCACCTGATCATCGAGGCGATCGCCGAGATCGCGCCGCATGTGCGCCGCACCGAGCAGATCGTCGAACATGTGCGCATCCGCATGGCGCAGCAGATCTGCGGCGACCTTTCCGAAGGCGGCGTGCTCAAGGTGCTGCGTCTCGGCAACCGCTGGGATCTTGCCTTCCACCAGAGCCTCAAGCGCGACGCCAAGGGCGAGGTGCGCGAGTTCGACATCGATCCGCGCCAGCTCGAGGAGTTCGGCCAGGACGCCACCAAGGCGATCAAGAAACATCTCGAGGCCGGCGAGCGCTTCGTGCTCGTCACCGCGCCGGACGCCCGCCCCTATGTGCGCATGATCATCGAGCGGCTGTTCACCACGCTGCCGGTGCTCTCCCATGTCGAAATCGCCAAGGGCGTCGAGATCAGGGTGCTCGGGACCATATCGTGAGCGTTCTGTCGCAAGGCGTCGTCATCGCGGCGTTCCTCGCCTTCTGCCGCATCGGCGCCTGCTTCATGCTGATGCCGGGCCTGTCCAGCGCCCGCGTCCCGGCCCAGGTCCGTCTGTTCGTGGCGATCGCCGCCACCGGCGGCCTGCTCGCCTTCCTGTGGGACAAGATCTTTCCCTTCGTCGATCCGCGCCCGCAGATCCTGGTGCCGATGATCATCTCCGAACTGCTGGTCGGCGGACTGATCGGCGCCATGACGAGGCTCTACATGGAGGGGCTGCGCTTCATGGGCTCGGCCATCGCCATGCTCATCGGCTATGGCGGCTCCGGCGGGCCGGCCATCGAGGAGCCGGAACCGCAGGCGGCCCTTGCCGCCATCATTTCGTTCTCGGCGCTCCTGATGCTGTTCGTCTTCGATTTCGACCACGAGATCATTCGCGCGCTGGTCGCCTCCTACACGGTCGCGCCGGTCAACGTCTTCTTCAACCCGCAGGCGGCGCTCGTCGACATTTCCGACACCGTGTCGGACACCTTCTTCCTGGTCATCCGCCTCGGCAGCCCGTTCGTCGCCTACGCCATCCTGGTCAACCTGACGATCGGCTTCGTCAACAAGCTGACCCCGCAGATCCCGATCTATTTCATCTCCCAGCCCTTCGTCATCGCCGGCGGCATGCTGATCTTCTATTTCGCCGTTGGCACCATGCTGTCGCTGTTCGTCGACGGCTTTGTCGACCTGACGCTGGCGAGGTGACATGACAAGCCGCAAGGACCGTCTGCGCAAACTGGTGAAGGTGCAGGAACAGCTGAAGGCGCTGCACGAAACCCGTCACGCCGGCCATTTGGCGGCGGCCAACGCCGCCGAGACCGAAGCCCGGGAACTGATCGGCCATTTCGACCAGGACAATTCGCTTTCCGGCCTGTTTCCAGATCTTTATCACAACCGCATCGCCCAGGCGGTGGTGCGCCAGGAAAAGAGCCTGGAAGACGCCAGGCAGGAGGTCGGCCTCATCGCCGCCGCGACCGCGCGCACCAATATGGTCGAGCGCGCCTACAAGGACGCGCGCAACCGCGACGAGCGCGAACGCTCCGATCGCGAACGGCTGGACCTGATCGCGCAGAAGCGGCAGGAATAGCCGCAACGTTTGACGTGCCTATCGGGCGGAGCTTCCGGAAAACAGCTTTGCATGCAGGCGCCGGCGTTTTCTTTCGACCGACCTCCATGCCGGCGTGAGCGCCGTTGCGACCAACAGCCTGAGCCACCTCAGGGCCCAGAGCGGCGAGGTACGGACAGCCGCGCGCCACCAGCGGCGATAATCGGGTATGTCGACAAGATGGTCCCAAGGCTTGCAGGCGCCGGAGAAATGCAACAGCCAGGGATCGCGACGCTGCAGTGCGGCGGCGCCCTCGTCGACATAGTGACGGCGTGTTTCCCGTTCGAGCAGCCAGACCATCGTGTTCCACCTGGGATCGAGCAGGGCAACGCGGCCTCGCAGCAGCAGATTTATGGCGTCCTGGTCGCGCCAGCGAAACCTGTCCGGGTGGTCGATCACGAGTTGCCCCGCGCGCTCGCCGAACCGTTCGCGGCGAAGGGCGGCCAGATCGAGCAGCAGCATCCCGGAATTGACATAGGTGCAGTTGTCGGGGTCCCAGCCGAGCGCGTCGCGGACGTGGAGCAAATGGTCGGGGCGGCCGGTGACTTCCTCCTCGGCCAGCGCGGCATGCAGGCCGAGGTCCTGCACGGCGCCGGCCACCGCACCGCCAAGGTCGGTGGCGAGCAGCGGCCTGACGTCGGCTACCGCCAGCATATCCGCATCCAGATAGAGAACGCGATCGAGGTCTGGGAGAAACTCGCCGAGTTGCAGACGCAGCAACGCCGCGGGCGTGACATGATCCAGCAGCGCCAGGTCCCGAAACCGGTTCTCGACGTAACGCACCAACACGCGATGCGGCGCGACCCGCAGCCTTTCCAGGCGCCGGGAGCGGCGGCTGGGCGGCGCATCATGGAATACGTGAAACGTCAGCGGCGGCCCGGATGAGAGATGCACCAGCACCGAAGCGATCGTCACGGCCGCCTGATCGACATTCGCGCCGTCGACACAAAGGGCGACGCTGAGACAGCTGGTCATCTTGATCCGCCTCATGTTCCTGATCGACGCCGCCGCTCTGCGCCCCGAAGCTGACTGGGTGCGGTCAGACAGCGCTTGCTGTCGCCGGCGAGCGTCCCGACAGCCATGCCAGCGAACAGGCACGCGCCGCGATCTCTACTAGGCGATATCGGAGGCGCCGCAAGCTCAATTGACAGTGGCGCCAAATTTTCGCGCCGGGTGCTGGAATTCGAGCCTGCCCACGACCGGCATCCTCCACGCCAACAGCCAACGGGAGCGGCCGCATCGCCGCCTCCGCGCTCGGCCTGAACCAATCAGCCTTGCCCGCAAGCCTGCCACAAGCTTGTTGAGGCATGGTCTGGCTAAGGAAAACCGGCAAAAGGCGGACTTTCTTGGCTATTTCTCCACCCAGCGACATCGTCATGGATGTCGCACGAGCCGCGGAGCCGGCGGATATCGAGGCCGCCCGCGCCGCGCTGACCAAGCGCTCGGGCGGCACCGCCGGCACGTTCTCGGTCGACACGGCGGCATCGGTCGAGGCGGGCTCCATCCTGTCGCGCGCCAGCGCCGACCATGCCGTATCGGCCGATCCGGCCAAGAAGTACAAGAAGTTCGAGGCGATGGTCCTGCAGACCTTCATCCAGAACATGCTGCCCAAGGACACCGAGGGTGTCTACGGCTCGGGCCTGGCCGGCGACATGTGGAAGTCGCAGCTCGCCGAGCGCGTCGCCGACGTGATGGCTGATCGCGGCGGCATCGGCATCGCCAAGTCGCTGCTGGCGGACCACTATATGGACGGCAAGCGCAAGGTACCGATCGGCCCGATTTCGAATGGGCCCGAAAAGGCCGAGATCGACCAGCAGACCCGCCTGTCCACGTCGCTCGTCCAGGAATTGCAGCGCAAGGCCGCCAGGTCGATGACCGGCGATGACATAACCATAAAAACAGACATTAAGATCTAGACTGGGAAACACCATGGCTGACACTCCCGACTCCAACGCCAACCTGCCGGCGCGCACCGCCGCTTCGGAAGCTCAGATCGCGTTCGCGCGGCCCGGCAACCTTGCCGCCATCATCGGCCGCATCGAAGAGGTGGTCGAGGAAGAGACCGCCGGCATCCGTAATGACACCGCCTACGACCTCAAGGCGTCGAACGCCCGCAAGAGCCGCTACCTCTACGAACTGACCCGCGCCATGCGGGGCGGCAGCGAAGCCGAGTTCCTCGAACAGCATCGCGAGGGGCTGACGCGCCTGCGCCAGAAGCTGGCGAAAAACGAGGCCGCCATCCTGGCGCATCTGAGCGCCGTCAACGAAGTTGCCAGCCTGCTGCGCACCGCCATCCAGCGCGCCGAAACCGACGGCACCTATTCCGCCGGCGAGTTCGGCAGGATGAGAGGCTAGATGCCAATCCCGGGCTCCCCATGATCAAGGTCATCGCCATCGCGGTCTGGATCTGCGCCGCCACGCTCGGCGCGGTGTTCTATTCATTCCAGGCCGCGGGCGAACGCGGCGTCGGCGAGAAACCCAAACCGATGCTGGGCGGTCTGGACTACGTCAAGACCGACATCATCTCGGTGCCGCTGATCCGCGATTCCAGGATCGGTGGCTACTTCCTGGCCAAGCTCGTCTACACCGTCGAGCCGGAGCAGATAAAGAAGCTCTCCATCCCGGCCGAGGCGCTGATCACCGACCAGGTCTACAGCTATCTCTATGCCCATCCGCAGATCGACTTCACCAAAAGGGAGACGATCGACCTCGATGCCTTCCGGGCCGCGATCCGCGACACCGTCAACACCCGCGTCGGCGCCACATTGGTGCATGAGGTGCTCGTCGATCAGGTCAATTTCCTGAGCAAGGATGAAATCCGCGACAACTGGCTGCGCCGCCGGCAGGATGCCAGCACCCCGGCGTCCGAAGCGCCCAAGCCGGCCAGCGCGCACTGAGCGGCCGCCTGCCGTGGGCGCGACGCAGGTGGTTCTGACCGCCGCCGGTATCGGAACCAAGCCCAGCAATTCGCGTTGACGTAAACGTCAATCCAAAGCTATATGCGGCGGCGATCATGATCGCCAGGGATGCGGCGCGGGCTTCGACAGACCGAGGCGCCGTTGCGGGATGGATATAACCAAAAAGGAGAACAGCGTGAGCGTTCAGGAGATTGCCGAGAAGATCAAGTCGCGCGTGGCCAGCAGCGGCTTCGACCGTTCCGTGAAATTCGACACCGGCGCGGACGGCGTCATCGTCATCGACGGCGCGACCGTCTCGAACACCGATGCCCCCACCGACTGCACCATCAAGCTTTCGCTGGACGATCTGGACTCGCTGATCGCAGGCGACTTGAACCCGACCATGGCGTTCATGACCGGCAAGATCAAGGTCGAAGGCGACATGAGCGTCGCCATGGCGCTGAGCCAGTTGATCGGCTGAAGAGCCGGGCTTGGTCAAACAAAAAACGCCGCCTTTACGGCGGCGTTTTTATTTGATCGATGTTTGGCCCGACCTCAGGCTGCCAGCGTCGACGCCTGCGCCTTCAGCCTGCGGCCGGCCGCCTTGAGCGTGCCCGACGCGCCGTCGAGCGCCCCCTCCACCAGTTCCAGCGCCAGCAGCCGGTGCCGCTCGTAAGGTCCGGGCATGGCAAGCGCTCCCGTCCTGGCAGCCGAGAAGCCGAAGCGCCCATAGTACGGCGCGTCGCCGACCAGCAGGATGGCCGCGTGGCCAAGGCGCGCCGCCTCGGCCACGGCATGACGCATCAGCGCCGAACCGATGCCGGCGTTCTTGAGCGACGGATCGACGGCGAGCGGGCCAAGCAGCAGCGCCGATGCGCCGCCCTCGCCCAGCCTGACGTCCCACAACCGCACAGTGCCCATGACCGCGCCCGAAGCATCGCGCGCAACGAAGGCAAGGCCTTCCGAGGGCCGGCGGCCACGCCGCAGCTTCTCCGACGATTTTTTCCGCCGCATCGGCCCCATGGCGTCGTCCAGAAGTGCCTCGCGCGAGACAATGTCGGCCGCAGTCTCGGCAACGATGGCAACGACCCGGCTGTTCTCCCCCTCGAGGGGGGAGAATTCCACCGCACCGTCGACGATCAAATTTGCAATTTCCATTTCCGCAATCCCTGGCGAGCGGAGATCTGTTCCACAAGCGAAGCCGGGCGGACGACAAGCGCCCGCGCCGGCTGATCTGATCGATTCTCAATGCATTTTCAGGCAAAGTGTTGTCCGAAAATGCACCAAATAAAGAACCGTCAGATCACGTAGGATCGGAGAGGCTCGAAGCCGTTGAACGCGACCGCCGAGTAGGTGGTCGTGTAGGCGCCGGTGCCTTCGATCAGCACCTCGTCGCCAATGGTCAGCGACAAGGGCAGCGGATAGGGCGTCTTCTCGTACATCACGTCGGCCGAATCGCAGGTCGGGCCGGCGAGCACGCAAGGCGCGGTCTCCGAGCCGTCATGGCGGGTGACCAGCGGATAGCGGATCGCCTCGTCCATGGTCTCGGCCAGGCCGCCGAACTTGCCGATGTCGAGGAACACCCAGCGCACATTGTCGTTGTCGGCCTTCTTCGAGATCAGCACGACTTCCGACTTGATGACGCCGGCATTGCCGACCATGCCGCGGCCCGGCTCGATGATCGTCTCGGGAAGCGCGTTGCCGAAATGCTTGCGCAGCGCCGAGAAGATCGCCTGGCCGTAGGCCTGCGCCACCGGCACGTCCTTGAGGTAACGGGTCGGGAAACCGCCGCCCATGTTGACCATCTTCAGCACGATGCCTTCCTCGGCCAGCGTCGCAAACACCTTCTTGGCGTCGGCGAGCGCGCGGTCCCAGGCGGTCAGGTCGGTCTGCTGCGAGCCGACATGGAACGACACGCCATAGGCATCGAGGCCGAGGCCCTTGGCATGGCGCAGCACGTCGACGGCCATCGCGGGCACGCAACCGAACTTGCGCGACAGCGGCCACTCGGCGCCCTCGCCATCGGTCAGCACGCGGCAGAAGACGCGCGCGCCGGGAGCAACGCGGGCGATCTTGTCGACTTCCTCGACGCAGTCGACCGCGAACAGCCGGATGCCGAGCTGATAGGCGCGTGCGATGTCACGCTCCTTCTTGATGGTGTTGCCGAAGGAGATGCGGTCCGCCGGCGCACCGGCGTCCATCGCCATCTCGACTTCGGCAACGGAAGCGGTGTCGAAGGACGAGCCCATCGCAGCAAGGAGGCGCAGGATTTCCGGCGCCGGATTTGCTTTCACCGCATAGTAGATCTTGGAATCGGGCAGCGCCTTCTCGAAGGCGCGGAAATTGTCGCGCACGACATCGAGGTCGACGACGAGGCAGGGGCCGGACGGACGTCGGGTGGCGAGGAAGTCGAGGATGCGCTGGGTAGCCATCGGGTTTCTCCATCACGCCTTTCGGCGCGCACAAGGGTGCGGACGCGGGCTGTCGGCCTCGCGAACACGCGGTCAAACAAAGGCGGGACGAAAATTCCATGGAACCAGCCGGTGGAGACCCCGGAACCATGAAACGCCGTCTCGCGGCGATGAACCTAGCCTTGCCCGGCTTCGGTTCGCTTTGTCTGCCTTGGCTTGGATTGGGAGAACCCCGTTCCGCACTGCCGGCAATGAAGGTGTGCCTCTTCAGTAACCCCGGTCTTTGGACGACCGGCAGAGAACCAGAAAGGCCCGCACCGTCGTTGCTTCAAGGTGTCCTCGATCTTGTGGTTGGCCACTGACCGACTGGAGGGGTTAGCTCCAGTTACCTTACCGATTGCCCTCACCATTCGAGGATCGGCGGACACCCACAGGCACGTGCGACTTTGGGCAACCGCGATATAGGAGCGAAGGGTTTCACAATCAATAAAAATCGTATCGCAGGTTGTAAAATTTCCGGCATCGAACAATGTAGGTGGAACCGTATCCGGATATCGAACGATGACAGGCACGCACGGCCCTCTCAATGCCTTTCTCGACCTTCGTCAGATGCCGGTCGCGCATGCCGAACTTGGCCCGCTGGCCGGCCTTCGGCTGGCTGTCAAGGACATCTACGACGTCGCCGGCTATCGCACCGGCTGCGGCAACCCCGGCAAGTACGCCGAAAGCCACGCCGCCTCGCGCACGGCGCCTTCCGTGCAGATGATTCTCGATGCCGGCGCACGCTTCATCGGCAAGACCCAGACCGACGAGCTGGCCTTCGCGCTGTTCGGTCAGAACTCGCATTTTCCCTTCCCGGTGAACCCGGCCGCGCCCGACCGCGTCACCGGCGGCTCCTCCTCGGGCTCGGCTGCGGCGGTGGCCGGCAGGCTGGCCGACATCGCCACCGGGTCCGACACCGGCGGCTCGATCCGCGCACCGGCGAGTTTCTGCGGCCTGATCGGCCTGCGCGCCACCCATGGCCGCATCTCGCTCGACGGCACGATGAAGCTTGCGCCGAGCTTCGACACGTTCGGCTGGTTCGCCGACGATATCGAGACCTACGAGACGGTCGGCAAACTGCTGCTCGGCCGCGACCCGCATCATCATCCTTTGGACCGCCCGCTGACGCTGGGCTGGCTGGACGAGATGGTCGCAAGGCCGGCGCTGGCGGAATATGCCGGAATGAAGGCGCTGGCGAGTTCCGTCTTCGGCGCCATGGCGATGCCCACAAGCCGCTTCACCGCCACGCCCGACGAGCTCTACTGGTGCTTTCGCCGGTTGCAGGCCAGGGAGGCCTGGGGCGTGCATGGGCAATGGATCACCAGCGGCGAGCGCGGCCTCGGCCCCGGCGTCGAGGAACGCTTCGGCTTCGGCCGCGCCGTCGACGACCGCACGGCGCAGACAGAGAAAGTCCGGCGGTTGACCTTTCGCGGCGAACTGAGCGCGCTGCTCGGCAGGGACGGCTTCCTCGTCCTGCCGACCGTGCCCGGCCCCGCGCCCTACGTGGACAGCACGCCGGAGCAGTTCCAGGCCTATCGCGAGCGGGCCTTGCATCTTCTGTGTCTTGCCGGCCTGTCGGGCTTTCCGCAGATCACCTTGCCCATCGGCTCGGTCGCCGGCGCACCGTTCGGCCTGTCGCTGCTCGGCCCTTCCGGGAGCGACATTGCCCTGATACGGCTCGGCCGAAAACTTCTCGACGCAGCACGAAAGGCCTGACCATGGACACTCTGACCCGCATGCGCGCCTTCATCGACGTGGTCGAGGCCGAGGGCTTTTCGGCGGCGGCGCGCAAGATCGGCCGCTCCAAGGCGCTGCTGTCGAAATATGTGCGCGAACTGGAGGACGAGCTCGGCGCGTTGCTGCTCAACCGCACAACGCGCCAGTTCTCGATGACCGAGGCCGGCCATACCTATTACCGGCGCGCCTCCGAGATCGTGCGCGAGGTCGACAGCCTGGCCGACGCCGTGCGCGAATCCTCCGGCGACGTGCGCGGCAGGATCAAGCTTTCGGCGCCGCGCACCTTCGCCGACGCGCCGATCGGCCAGTCGCTGATCGATTTCGCCAAGCAGCACCCCGACATCGTGCTCGACATCCAGCTCGACGACCGTTTCGTCGACCTCGTCGAGGAAGGCTTCGACCTTGCGGTGCGCATCTCGCGCCTGGAGAACTCCTCGCTGATCGCCAGGCGGCTGGCGCCGTTTTCCATCAAGCTCTGCGCCTCGCCTGAGTTGATCGCCAAGCACGGCATGCCGACACGGCCGCAGGATCTCGGCCACATGCCGTGCATCGTCGACACCAACGGCCGCGGCCTCAACAACTGGCCGTTCAAGGGCGACAACAACGATCAGCTGAGCGTCGCCGTGTCGGGGCCCATCGAGGTCAACAGTCCGATGGCGGCGCGTGCCGCAGCGGTTGCGGGACTCGGATTTTGCATCCTGCCGGATTTCATCGCCTCGCCCGACCTTGCCAGCGGCCGTCTGGTGACGGCTCTCGATGACCGCATCCTGTCGGGCGGCGGCATCTTCGCCGTCTATCCACACCGCCGTTACCTGCCAGCCAAGGTTCGCGTTTTCGTCGACTTCCTGGTGCAGTGGTTCAGGACGCGCGAGCAGGCGTGATCGCGCCCGAGCCCGGCTGCGCATCGCCCGCCATCCACTTGCCCGCTCGGGAAAACGCCGCGCACTTTTGGGTGAGGCGATGCCGGCGGTCCCAATTTCGCCCCCTTTCTGATAACTCTCGACAACTCCTCCGAGGCCGATGGAATCGCAACCGGGAATGCACCTGAAACGGCACGCAATCATGCTGGCTTCGGCCTTGACGGCGACCTTTGCCGCCACCGGACCGGCTTACGTGCATCCGCATGTTTTCGCCGAGGCCCGCCTCGACGTGATCCTGTCGCCGGATCACCAAAGTGTGAAAGCGCTGCGTCATCTCTGGCGCTTCGACGAGCTGTTTTCGAGTACGGTGCTGATGGAGTTCGACAAGAACTCCGACCTGAAGCTTGACGACAAGGAGCTGAAGGATGTCGCCGACACGGTCCATGCCTCGCTGGCCGAGTTCAACTATTTCCAGCTCGTCACCCAGGACGGCAAGGACGTGACCATGGTCCCGCCGCCGCACCTGATGGCCAATTTCGACAATGACCAGCTGATCATCCTGTTCGAGTCCGAACCGAAAGTGCCGATCAAGCTCGCCGGCAAGATCGACATCGGCGTCTACGATCCGACCTTCTATACGGCGATCGACTTCACCGAGGATTCCAACATCACGGTCGAGGGCCTGCCGTCGAACTGCACCAGCAAGGTGGTCCGGCCAGATCCGGATGAGGCGATCAAGGAAAACCAGAAGACCCTGACGGACGCCTTCTTCAACGATCCGACGGGCACCGACATGAGCAAGATCTTTGCCACCAAGCTCGAATTGAACTGTCAGCCAGAAGGATGAACCCGGTGACGAAACCGTCCCTGCGTTTGGCATTCGGCCTGTTGGCCATCACCTTTTTCGCCATGAACTTCGCCAGCGCCGCACATGCCCAGAGTTCGCTCGGCATCGGCGTCAATGACGGCATGGCGCCCACCACCGGTCCGTTCGCCCACATCCTGATGTGGATCAATCTCCGGCAACAGGAATTCTATCGCGCGCTGGCGACAGCCATGAAGGCGATGCGCCAGGACAACAGCAAGATCTGGATCCTCATCGGCCTGTCCTTCGCCTACGGCATTTTCCATGCCGCCGGTCCCGGCCACGGCAAGGCGGTGATCTCTTCCTATATGGTGGCCAATGAAGTGGCGCTGCGGCGCGGTATTCTGCTTTCCTTCGTCTCGGCGCTGCTTCAGGGCGTGACCGCGGTCGCGGTGATGGCGCTCGCCTATTTCGTCCTGCGCGGCACCGCCGTCTCGATGACCGACGCGGCCTGGTTCATGGAGATCATGAGCTTCGTCTTCGTCACCCTGTTCGGCGCCTGGCTGCTGTGGCGCAAACTCGGCCCTTCGGTGCTGCGCCTGTTCGGCAGGGCTCCCGCCTACAGCCTGTCGGCCGCTCACGCCGGCCATTCCCATGCGGGCCATTCTCACGCTGGCCATTCGCATGGCGGCCATTCTCATGCCCACGCAGGCCATTCGCACGCCAGCCACAGCCATGCGGCACACGCCCACTCGCATGCGCTTCATGCGCATGACGATCATGGCCATGACCATTCGCACGACCATCACGACCATAGCGGGCATGACCATGATCACGGCGCGCATGATCAAGCGCATCATGACCATGCGCGTCACGATCACGCGGCCGGTGAAGTCTGCGAAACCTGCGGCCATTCGCATGCGCCCGATCCGGCATTGCTGTCCGGCGACCATTTCGACTGGCGCACGGCCTGGACGGCGGTGGCGGCCGTCGGCATCCGCCCCTGCTCCGGCGCGCTGATCGTGTTGAGCTTCGCGCTTCTCAACGGGCTCTGGCTCGGCGGACTGCTCTCGGTGCTGGCGATGTCGATCGGCACCGCCATCACGGTGGCGGCGCTGGCGACGATCGCGGTGACGGCCAAGAACTGGGCGGTGTATTTCGCCGGCGACGGACGCCTGGGCAACCGCATCCACTCGATCGTCGAGATCGGCGGCGCCGCCTTCGTCTTCCTGTTCGGTCTGCTGCTGCTGTCGGCGAGCTTGGCGGGCAACGTCTGAGCCCGTTCCACCCCGATCGAACGGGATAGGCTTGCCTAACCGGGAACCTTGCCGCCCAGCTCATCCTCGATATGGGCGCGGATGATCTCGTCGAAACTCTTCTCGGCCGCGAAGCCAAGCTCACGTGAGCGTCGCGCCTCGAAGCGCGTCGGCCAGCCCTTGACGATCGCCCAGATCGTCTCGTCCGGCACCTCGCGGATGAGGCTGACCGCCTTGGCGCCCGCGACCCGTTCCAGAGCCTCGATCTGCTCGCCGACGGTGACGGCGACGCCCGGCATGGTGAGGTTGCGGCGGGGGCCGACGGCGCCGCCGTCGATGCCGGCCGCATGGATCAGGAAGTTCACCGCCGAGCGCGGGCTGGCATGGGTGTGGACCACCGAACGCGGCACCGGCAGGATCGCCTCGTGCCCGCTCAGCGGCTCGCGGATGATGCCTGAGAAAAAGCCCGAGGCCGCCTTGTTGGGCTTGCCCGGCCTGACGCAGATGGTCGGCAGCCGGATGCCGATGCCGTCGAAGAAACCGCGCCTGGAATAGTCGGCGAGCAGCGCTTCGCACATCTGCTTCTGCGTGCCGTACGAGGTCAGCGGCGTCGGATGGAATTCGTCGGGGATGACATCCGGGAACGGCGCGCCGAACACGGCGATCGACGATGTGAAGACGATGCGCGGCGCAAAGCCGGCCAGCCTGATCGCGTCGAACAGGGCGCGCGTGCCGTCGAGATTGACGCGGTAGCCGAGATCGAAATTCGCTTCCGCCTCGCCCGAAACAATGCCGGCGAGATGAAAGACGACATCGGGCCGGGAAGCGACAAGGCGCTCGGCGGCGCCGGCCTCGGCGAGATCGCCCGTGTGCAATGCCACGCTGACGCCGTCCATGGCCGGCGCCTGCGGCGGCACGATATCGTGCAGATCGAGCGCGGTGATCTTCCGGCCGTTGAGCCGGCCACCCACCGCCAGCCGGGCAATGAGCTTGCGGCCAACCATGCCCGCGGCGCCGGTGATCAGAATGCGCATGTCAAACTTCCTCTATTTATCCTGGTTCCTGCGCTGGTTGCGGGCACGCAGCCAGAACACCGTGAAAAACGCCAGCACGAAGACGACGCCGAAAATGCCGGCAAGCACCGTTGAAAAGCTGCCGAGAGCCAGCATCACGGCCGGCAGGTAAAAGGCGGCCGTACCAAACAGGAGGATGATCAACAGCGCCGCAATGGCCGAATTCCTGGTGTCGCGGCCCATCATGCCGCACCGGGGCGGCGGGCGCTCGTCAAGCTGGCTTCCAAGTCGGTGAAACTCCTGAGGCAGGGCCAGTCATCGACCGGCTTGGTGAAAATGGCCATGATGCGAGGCCGCATCATGCTCGTGATCATGATCGTCGCCATCGTCGGCGCACTGGCCGAACTCCGGTTCCACCGTGGCATGGCTGATGCCGTGCGTCGACGCAAGCCGCTTCTTGATGGCGCTGACCACCTCGTGGGCATCGACGCCATCGTCGAGGCAGGCATGCAGTGTCGTCATGTTGCTGGTACCGTCGAGCGACCAGATGTGCATATGGTGTATTTCGCGCACGCCCGGCACCGAAGCCTCGACATCCCTGGCAATCAGGTCGCGGTCGAGATTTGGCGGCACGCCTTCGAGCAGGACATGGGCGGCCGCGCGCATCAACTTCCAGGCGGTGGACAGGATCAGCAGCGAGACGAAGACTGACAGGATCGGATCGATCGGCGTCCAGCCAGTCGCCAGGATGACCAGCGCCGCCACGATCGCCGCCGCCGAACCCAGCAGATCGCCCAGCACATGCAGGATGGCGCCGCGCATGTTCAGGCTCTCGCGGTCGCCACCATTCAGCACCAGGAAGGAGCCGATATTGACCAGCAAACCGAGGCTGGCCACCACCAGCATCGGTCCGGCGAGCACCGGCGCCGGCGCCTCCAGGCGGCCCCAGGCTTCGTAGACGATCCACAGCGCTATGACGAAGATGGCGATGCCGTTGGTATAGGCAACCAACGTCTTGACCCGGCCGAAGCCATAGGTGAGGCGGCCGGTAGCCGGCCTGTCCGCAAGGTGGAAAGCATACCAGGCAAGCCCGAGCGCGACCGCATCGGCCAGCATATGGCCTGCATCGGCCAGCAGCGCCAGCGACCCGGTGAACAGGCCGCCAAGCGCTTCCGCGACCATGAAGCCGGCGGTCAGGCAGCCGGCGATCAGCACCCGTTTCTTGTCGGTCGCGCCATGGACATGCCCAGCAGCGTGATCATGTCCCTGCGAGCCATGGGCATGTGCCATCCGCCAACTCCCATCAGCCCGTTTCTTTAGGCGCCGAACTCCGCGCGAAAATCCTCCAGCCGCCGCTTCTGCTGACCGGCGCCGTCGAAATTGGCCGGGTCGAGCCACGCCTCATAGGCCTTGCGCAGGGCCGGCCATTCCTTGTCGATGATCGAATACCACGCGGTGTCGCGGTTTTCACCCTTGACGATAAGGTGCTGGCGGAAAATGCCCTCGAACTTGAAGCCGAACCGTTCCGCCGCCCGCTTCGACGGCTCGTTGCGGTTGTTGCATTTCCATTCGTAGCGGCGATAGCCGAGCTCGTCGAAAATATACTTCATGAAGAGGAACTGCGCTTCCGTCGCCGCCGGCTTGCGCGAGATCAGCGGCCCCCAGTAGATGTTGCCGATCTCGATGACGCCATAGGCCGGGTCGATGCGCATCAGCGTCTGGCGGCCCGCCACCTTGCCGCTGGCCTTGTCGATGATAGCGAAGAACAGTGGGTCTTCGCTGGCCTCGACCTTGTCCAGCCAGGGCTGGAAGGCGGCGCGTGTTTCCGGCGGATAGTCCGGCAGCCAGGCGAAACGGCCGCCGGCATCGGCTACGGAGGATGCTTCGTAGAGCCCATCGCCATGTTTGGCCGCGCTTAGCGGCTCGACAAGGACATACCGTCCTTCCAGCGCCTTGCGCTGTGGCCGCGGGCGCGGCTGCCAGTCCTTGAGATTTTCCGACACCGAAAACTCCAATCCGTTTGACTTTTTCCTGGTGAGGCTCACAAAAACGCAACTCAGCAGTAAGAACCACAGGGACGGGAAAAATGCTCCACACGATTTCGGCCTTCGACCGTCTCGGCGAGGAAAATGCCTTCGCGGTGCTCGCGAGGGCAACGGCACTTGCCCAACAAGGCCGCGACATCGTCAATCTCGGCATCGGCCAGCCCGACTTCAAGACGCCGCAGCACATCGTCGAGGCCGCGATCAAGGCGTTGCGCGACGGTCATCATGGCTACACGCCCGCCAACGGCCTTCTGGCCACCCGCGAGGCGGTGGTGCGGCGCACACTGTCCACCACCGGCGTCGAGGTTTCGCCCGAGACCGTAATGATCCTGCCCGGCGGCAAGCCGACCATGTTCGCCGCCATCCTGATTTTCGGCGAGCCCGGCGCCGAAATCCTCTACCCCGATCCCGGCTTCCCAATCTACCGCTCGATGATCGAGTTCACCGGCGCGGCGCCCATTCCGGTGCCGATCCGCGAAGAAAACGGCTTCGCCTTCTCGGCCGAGGAGACGCTGGCGCTGATCACCAAGAAGACCAGGCTCCTCATCCTCAACTCGCCGGCCAACCCGACCGGTGGCGTGACGCCGCGCGCCGAGATCGAAAAGCTGGTCAAGGGGCTGGAGAAGCACCCCGATGTCGCCATCCTCTCCGACGAGATCTACGACGTCATGACCTATGACGGCGAGACCCATTGCTCACTGCTTGGCTATCCCGAGATTCGCGACCGCCTGATCGTGCTCAACGGCTGGTCGAAGACCTGGGCGATGACCGGCTGGCGGATGGGCTGGTCGATCTGGCCGAACGGCGACAAGGGCGCCCATCTCTACGACAAGGTGCGCAAGCTGGCTGTCAACTGCTGGTCGTGCGTCAACGCGCCGAGCCAGTTCGCCGGCATCGCGGCCATCGATGGTCCGCAGGACGATGTCGCCACGATGATGCGGGCCTTCGACAACCGCAGGAAGATCGTGGTCGAGGGCCTGAACGCCCTGCCCGGCGTTTCCTGCATCACGCCCAAAGGCGCGTTCTATGCCTTCCCCAACGTGTCGAAGACCGGCTGGAAGGCAAAGAAGCTGGCTTCGGCCCTGCTCGACGACGCCGGCGTGGCGCTGATCGGCGGCCCCGATTTCGGCATTCTGGGCGAAGGCTACATCAGGCTCTCCTACGCCAATTCCGAGGAGAACATTTTGCGCGCGCTGGAGCGGATTGGAGCGTTCCTGGCGAAGTAGGCTTCAAGCGGTTCTGGCGAGATAGGCCCTTGCGATCGACCGCAGTTCTTTCTGGTCGATCGGCTCGCCATGTCCGCAATAGGCGCGGCTGAACTCGACCTCCAGAAGCCGCCGCATCGTCGCCCGGTAGGACTTGACGTGCGAACCCGGAAGATCGTCGATCAGGCGCCCGCGATAGATCGCATCACCGGCGAAGAAATCGCCGTTCCGCTCGTCCAGTAGCCCTATCGACCCTGGCGAGTGGCCAGGCAAATGCAGGATACGAAGCGACCTGTCGCCAGTCTCGATCCTGTCGCCTTCGTCCAGTGTCCGGGTCAGCGGCGCCGCCCTGACCTGGAAACGCTGTGGCTGCCATCCCGCGTTCGGCAGCCTGTCGACGGCCTCCGGCTGTGTGCGAAAGAGATGCGCCAAAGTGTGTTCGTCCGCCATATCGGCGAAAAAAGCCGCCTCCTCACGATGGCCGGCTCTCGCATCGAACTCGCTCAACCCGCCGACATGATCGACATGGATGTGCGTCGCCACGGCCAGCACCGGCTTGCCCTGCGACAGGTGCAGCATTGGCCTGAGCGGTAAGATGCCCATGCCGGCATCGATGATGAGGTCGAGATCGCGCCCGACGACATGAAAGACGTTGCTTCTGAAATAGGAATGGACATGCGGCTCCCATATCCGCGAGATGTCCGGCCCCAGGATTTCGCGGACAAACCAGTCGGGCGTTGCGTGAGGCGGGGTCGGCATCAGCGATGGCCCCGGGCAAGCATGCGCTCCAGCTTCATCTGGACAACAGTCAGCACCGACACCATCGACATGTAGTAGATCAGCGCTGCCCCGTACCACTCCAGGAAGCGAAAGCTGGTGGCGATCGCGAACTGGGTGACGGTCATGAGTTCCTTGAGCGAGATGACCGTCGCCAGCGAAGTCGCCTTGAGCAGCGAGATGAACTCGTTGACCAGCGCCGGTAGCGCGACGCGAAGCGCCTGCGGCAGAATGATCAGGAAGAATATCTGCCCCCTATGCAGGCCGAGAGCCGCCGCGCCCTCGGACTGTCCCTTACCGATCGATGCGTAGGAGCTGCGCAGGATCTCGGTCAGGTAGGCGATCTGGATCAGGGTCAGAGCGAGAAACGCCGCCACGAAAGGACTGAACCAGTCCGCCCGGAACACCGCCGACAGCTGCGGCAGCCCGTTCCAGATGAACAAGAGCACCAGCAGCGCGGGCGCGCCGCGAAACAGCCAGACGAAGCCGGCGATCGAGAGGCGCACCCAGCGCCGCTTCGATGTGGCAAGAGATGCCGTCGCCAGCGAGATGGCCAGGGCGACCGCCATGACCAGGAGCGAAAGCACCAGGGTCAGCAGGGCCCCTTTGGCAAGGGGCCAGCCGAACAGCGCCGTCACGAAGAGCTTGCCGTCGAACACGTCGGCCGCCCTCAATCGGTCGCGTGCTTGACGTCGGTAGCGGTCTCGGGAAGATTCCACTTCCCCAGCAGCGCCTTCATCTCGCCGCTGGCCTGCAAGGCCTCGATGGCCTTGACCAGGGCCGCGCGATTGTCGCCGCCTTTTCTCAGATAGATGCCGTAGGTTTCGCCATCGCCGTAGTTGTAAGGCACCTGCAGCCGGCCCGGCATCTGCTTGATGCGGAAGGCCGCCGTCGTGTCTTGGGTAATCGTCGCCGCCGCCCGGCCGACCAGGATCTGCTCGATGACGGCGGAAGCGGACGGATAGGTCTGGATCTGCACCGGCGTTTTGCCGGCCTTTGCCAGTTCTGCATTCAGGTCCGCCGCGGTCTTTTCATAGGTCGTGCCGGCCTCGATCGCCAGCACCTTGCCGCTGAGGTCGAGCGGCGTCCTGGTTTCGGTATCCGACGCGGACGTCACCATCACGACGTTTGAAACGAAGTACGGCACGGCGTCGTAGGCCTTGAGCCGCTCCTTGGTCACCATGATGCCGCTTGCGACGAGATCGCAGCGCTCGGCGCCGAGCGACGGCAGCAGACCCTTGAAATCGCCGACCACATATTTGGTGGTGCCGCCCCACTGCCTGGCGATGGCGTCGACGACATCGACCTCGAAACCGACCAGCTTCTCGTCGCCGGGATTCTCGTAATACTGCATGGGTGGAAAATCACCGCCGGTGCAAACATTGAGCACGCCGTTGCGGACAAGGTTGACGGTCTCGGCCCGTGCCGCCGGCGCGGTGGCGGCAAGGGTCATGAAGGCCAGTCCGCCAAGGGTGATCTTCGCCGCAAGAGCGATGCGTGTCTGAAGCATATCCGGTTCCCCATTCTTGTTTTTGTGATGCCGACTGGCGGCTGCGAGGAACCATATGTTGCAATTTCCATCAGACAAGCTAAATCTTTAGAAGAAAAAGAGAGCAGTTTTTCTAAACTAAGGCACCATGTCCGTTCCCTCCCTTCATTCGTTGCGGGCCTTCGAAAGCGTGTCGCGGCTGGGCAATATCGCGGCGGCGGCGGCCGAACTGCATGTCACGCCGGGCGCCATAAGCCAGCAGTTGCGTGCCTTGCAGCTTTCCCTGGGCGTGGACCTTTTCAGGAAGAACGGCCGCCGGCTCGAACTCACGGAACGCGGGGCGACGCTTCAGAAAAGCGTTGGCATGGCGATGCATCAGATCGCCGATTCGATCCGCGAAATATCGACAAGCGCCTACTCGGGGACAGCCAAGGCGGAGTTGCGCGTCTCGGCGCCTTCCGTCTTCGGGACGACCTGGCTGACAGCCCGCATATTTCAGTTTCTGGACGCCAATCCCGACACGCGGCTGCAGATGCTGACCGCGATCACCTTCGAGGAATTGGACTGGCGCAAGGTCGATGTCGCCATCGTCTATGGCAGCCCGCCCTGGCCCGGATTTTCATGGCGGCTGCTGCACAGCATGCATGCGGCGCCGGTCTGCAGCCCGCAATTGCTGCGCGGGCCGCACGGCATTCGCGAGCCGCGCGATGTCCTGCATCATCGCCTGCTGCACGAGGACGACGGCAGCCAGTGGCGGCACTGGCTGATGCAGGCGCGCGTGCCGCACACCGTGCAGTCCGACATCTATTTCGACAATTTTGCCATGGTGCTGCAGGCGGCCCGGGATGGCCACGGCGTTGCGCTCACCAACGACATCATATCCTTCCGCGACCTGGATGAGGGGCGCCTCGTCCAGCCGCTCGCCCTGTCCACGCCGGCCGCCCGGAACTACTACTGCATCTGCCGCGAGGAGGGACTGGCGAACCCGGCCATCGCCGGGTTTGTCGAGTGGCTCGTCGATCAGGCGGCAAAGCCATCGCGCTGAGACATCAGAGGATCTCCTCTTGTTCCCGTCCATCCGACTTTCTACGATCGGCCCGTTTGGATGACGTTTTGAAAAGGTGACGCCGGATGTTCTATGCAATCCTTGCCTATCACGTGGAAGATGCCATCAAGGCCCTCACGCCGCAGGAAGACGCGGCGCTGATGGCCGAACTGCTGAAGATCAACACCCAGCTTCATGAGGACGGCACGCTCGGCCCGTCCGCGCGCCTGGGGGCGACACAGGATGCCTTCACCTTGCGCGGCCCGGGCGACGGCGTGATCATCGACGGCCCCTTCACCGAGACCAAGGAACAGTTGCTCGGTTTCTATATCGTCGACTGCGCCGCGCGCGACGAGGCCATCGCCATCGCCCGCGACCTTCGCCGCGTCAATCCGACAGCGGTCTACGAGATCAGGCCAATTCTGCTCTTCAAGCCCGGCGTGCCGCTGGCTGGCAAATAAGCCGCGCCCAGCGCTCACCCGCGCCCGACGAACGGCATCTTGGTCGCCATGACGGTCATGAACAGCACGTTGGCGTCGAGCGGCAGGCTGGCCATGTGGACGACAGCATCGGCAACGCGCTGGACGTCCATCACCGCCTCGGCTGCGATCGAGCCATTGGCCTGGGGCACGCCAACCGTCATCGGTTGGGCCATGTCGGTCAGCGCGTTGCCGATGTCGATCTGGCCGCAGGCGATGTCGTAAGGGCGGCCGTCGAGCGCCAGCGTCTTGGTCAGCCCCGTAATGGCGTGCTTGGTCGCCGTATAGGGCACCGAGCCCGGGCGTGGCGCATAGGCCGACACCGAACCGTTGTTGATGATGCGTCCGCCCATCGGCTTCTGCCTGCGCATGGCGCCGAAGGCGGCGCGTGCGCACAGGAACGAACCGGTGAGGTTGACGCCGACGATGTCGTTCCAGACGTCCACCGGAATCTCGTCGATCGGCGTCGATTTGTAGCCCATGCCGGCGTTGTTGAAGAGCAGGTCGACGCGCCCGAAAGCCTCCGTCACCGCCTTGAACAGATGATCGACCTCATCGGCCTTGCTGATGTCGCAGGCAACCGCCAATGCCTTGGCCCCGGTCGGCCCCGCCTCGGCGATCGCCGCGTCCAGCACCGGCTTGCGGCGGCCGCAAAAGACCGTGTTCCAGCCGGCCTTGAGCAGCGCGGTGGCGACGCTCTTGCCGATGCCGGTCCCGGCGCCAGTGACGATGGCGGTTCTTTGCTCGGTCATTGCAGATGTCCTCCGGCAGCGCCGTGCGCTCCCAATGATCTTTCAGGATTGGTTCGGGGAAGGCATCGCAAATGGCGTGGGCCATGGCAAGCGCGGCCCGTGGCACAGGATCGAATTCAGACTGTTCGGAAAAAGGGCCTGTCGGGGCCGACAAAAAGGGCGGTCATTGGCGACCGCCCTGATCTGAACCAAGCTTGGGAGGAGGAAAGCCGGTCCGACTGCCTAGAATGATGCGCTTCCTGAGTTAACGAAAGGTTAACGCCGAAAAAGCGTCCCTGTCCCGATTTGGGTTACCAGCGTGGATTGGGCGAGGTTCCCACGGGCACCTTGGCCGCCGAAACGGTTGCCTCGACATGGTCGACCAGCGCGTCCGGCAGCCCGAGCCGGCCGGCAAGCAGGTCGAGATAGCCGCGCTCGGCCCGCGTATCGGGATCGATGGTCAGGCGCGACGCCGTATAGAGTTCGAGCTTCTGCGCGTCGGTATGGGCGGCGGCCACCAGCGTGTCGAGATCGAGCGGCCTTTCCAGTTCCGCCATCAGGAATTTCTCGGCATCCGGGCCGATGCCCGAGAGGCCGAGCTTGCCGGCGATCTTCTTGCGTTCCTCGTCGTCGACATGGCCGTCCGCCTTGGCGGCCGAGATCATTGCCCGCACCAGGGTCAGCGTGAATTCGTCCTCGCCTTGCGGCGCCTGCGAGGGATGAAAGGCGGTGTCCTTCGGCGGCGGCAGCAATTCCGGATCGCCGGCCGGTGGCGCCTGCTCGGGCGCGCTGCCCGCCTTGTAGTTCTGGTAGGCCTTGTAGGCGAGGCCGCCAATGGCGGCGAGACCGCCGAGCCTGACGGCGGCGCCTGTTACCTGCCGTCCAGTGCCGGTGCCAAGCAGCACGGCGGCCAGGGCGCCGGCGGCCAGCGGATTGTCCTTGGCCATCTGGACGGCCTGCCCCGCCTTGTCCCGCACCGTGCCGGTGGTGCCGGGAATTTGCGAGCCGAGCAGATCGTCGAGAAGCTTCTTGGGATCGAACATTCAGTGCCTCCAGCATGTGCCCGGCCGAACGGGCAGGTTTCGAACGCCGAAGACGTAGGTCCCGAAACCTGACATTGCAATGACAGGCAGCCGTCTTGCAGCCGCCCCTGTCAGGATCCGATGTGCGGCCCCTTGCCCCGCGCCTGCGCGAGATCGACCTGCCGCTGGCGCTCGGCGTAGCGCTGTCGGTCCTCGTCTGAACGGGCGTCGAAACAATGCGGGCAGGAAACGCCGGTGACGAATTTCGGCGACGCCAGCTCTCCCGCCGTCAACGGATGCCGACAAGCGCGGCAGAGTTCGGCATCGCCCTCGGCGAGGCCATGCGACACCGAAACCCGCTCGTCGAAGACGAAGCACTCGCCTTGCCACAGGCTCTGTTCGGCTGGCACCTCTTCGAGATATTTGAGGATGCCGCCCTTGAGGTGGAAAACGTCCTCGAAACCGAGCGATTTGACATAGGCGGTGGCCTTTTCGCAGCGTATGCCGCCGGTGCAGAACATCGCCACCTTACGGCCTTCGAGATCGCCGCGATGCGCTTCCACCCAGGCCGGGAATTCGCGAAAGCTCGCGGTCGCGGGATCGACCGCGCCCTTGAACGTACCGATCGACACTTCATAGGCGTTGCGGGTGTCGATGACGATCGTGCCGGGCTCGCTGATCAGTGCGTTCCAGTCGGCCGGCGCGACGTAGGTGCCGGCACTTTTCGCCGGGTCGATGTCGTCCACGCCCATGGTGACGATCTCCCGCTTCAGCCGCACCTTCATGCGGTGGAACGGCATCTCGGCGGCAGTGCTGTACTTGACCTCGAGCCCCGCCAGCCCGTCGATGGCCTCGATATGGTCGATGAGTTCGGCGACCGCCGCTTCGCTGCCGGCCACGGTGCCGTTGATGCCCTCATGCGCCAGCAGCAGCGTGCCCTTGATGCCGCGCCCGCAGCAGAAGGCGGCAAGCGGCGCGCGCAGTTCGTCAAAGGCATCGAGCCGGGCAAACCGGTAAAGCGCGGCGACACGGACGGGCTGGGATGAGGCGGACGGTGTCATTGGCAGAGCAACTAGACGCTCGGAAAAGCCGATTCAAGGCAAAAGGGGTTTGGCGGGCTGTCATGGCTCTGTCGGGGAAGAGCCGGTAAACTGTCCGGCGGCGCGTGACATCGCGACGCGACCGGTGTCGTGGACAGGCAAACACGCGTCTGCTAATCGGTTGAAATCGCCTTCGACATGGCTCGACACGGAGAGAGACAGATGCCCAGCAAGACCGAAAAACTCCTGTCGCTCCTCAACGGCCAGCCTGTCATCCCGGTGCTGAAGATCGCCAATGTTGCCGATGCCGTGCCGCTGGCCCGCGCCCTGGCGCGCGGCGGCCTGCCGGCGATCGAGATCACGCTGAGAACCGCCGACGCGCTGGAAGCGATCCGGCGCGTGGCGGCCGAGGTCGAGGAAGCCATTGTGGGCGCCGGCACCATTCTGGACAGCAAGCAGTTCGACGAGGCAGCCAGCGCTGGTTCGCGCTTCATCGTCAGCCCCGGCATCACCCGTGAGCTCCTGGCCGCTGCCGCCGCCAGCGAGGTTCCGCTGTTGCCCGGCGCCATCACGCCCGGCGAGATCATGGCCGCCCGCGAAGCCGGCCTTCGGTTCCTGAAGTTCTTCCCGGCCGAGCAGTCCGGCGGCATCGCCTCGTTGAAAGCCTTCGCCTCGCCGCTGGCCGACGTGAAATTCTGTCCGACCGGCGGCATCACCGGCAAGAACGCCGCCGACTATCTCAGCCTGCCGAACGTCATCTGCGTCGGCGGTTCCTGGGTCGCGCCCGACGACTTGGTCAAGGCAGGAAAGTGGGACGAGATCGAGGCGCTCGCGCGCGCCGCAAGCCAGCTTCGGAAATAACCTTCGAGGGCAAATGAAAGACCCGGCCGGCTTTCGCCGACCGGGTCGATCAGCATGCGCTTTCGGCCTAATTGCAGACCTTGACCTGCTCGACGATCTTCTTGTGGTGACGCCAGTGCGTGACCGTCTTCATCCGGCAATGCTTTCGCATGTGCATATGGTCGTGGGTTTTGATCACCACGGTTTCGGCTAGCGCGGGAGCCACGGCAGCAGAAGCTGCCGAAAGAGCCAGAACCGATGCAAGTAGAATCGTCTTCATGAATATCCCCATATTGGAAGGTACGCACCCTAACCCGCCGAAAGGCCCGCTGTTCCGTCTTCACGGGAAGTTCAGCCGCTCGTGATCATGCGCAAACGGGATCGATCTCGCGCGACGGACGGTTGATCTCAAGGGCTTCGATTCAACAGGATACGCTGTTGCATCCAGACAATGATCGTCCCGACAAGCGCGTCAGGCACCGGGCCATCATGCCTCGGACAGCACAAAGCCGCGCAGTCGCCTGCGCGGCTTTACCGGATTGGCTGAACCGTTACTTCGTCTGGAAGCGGGCGACCGACATGAATTTCACGGCATTGCCGGTGAAGCGATTGACGTCAGCCACCTGAGTTCCCTGCTGGAAGCCGGCCGTATAGACCTCGCTCGGCGGCGTATGAACGATGTTGTAGGCGTAGCCCGGCGCCGTCGTGGCGCTCGAAACGGTCGCGACGTTCTCGCCGCTGGTCAGCGCCCACCGGGCGGCCTGGGGCGCCGCGGCAACCACCATCGCCCTGGCGACCGGCTTCTGGTCACGGGCGGTGGCCCGGGCTTCCTTGCGGGTGGTCTTGACGCCGGCGCCAATGACGGACGCCGGATCGGAGCCGGCCGGGCGCGCGGCGACGGCCTGGCGCGGCGACGCCGCATTGGCATCGGAGGGATCGTTGAAGGCCGAGCGCGGCTGTTCGGCCAGGGACGCGACCTGATATTCGTCGGCATTGCCAGTCTGGGTACTGGCTGTCTGGGCATTGGCTTCGTCGAGAACGGCCTTCACGGCGTCAGGCTTCGCCGGCTCGGGACGCGCCGTCGGCAGCACCGAGAACGCGTCCGTCGCGGTCTTGCCCTGGTCGGCCGTGTCGGCCAGCGCCATCAGCACATCCTTGCTGGGCGGCGGCGCGAGGTCCGCCGGCAGCGTGCGCTCGGGGCGCCATGTCGGCAGCGGAATATTATTGACGGCAACCTGCGCCGGATCGGCGGCGGCGGCCTCGGCGATCGCCTGCGGATCGGCCTTGCCGAACGGCATGTTCGCCGGCGCCTGCGCGGTCGCCGTGGCCTGTTCGGTCGTGGTGGTCGCATCCGCCGTGGCGAATGGCACGTTCTCAGGCTGCGCGCCGACATCGACCTTGGGCCGAGGGGCGAAATCGGGCAGCGGAACTTCCTTGGCCGGCAGCGCCGCGATGATCGTCTCCGGCGTGTCCTTCTGCGGTTCCTGGGCCTGCTCGTCGGCGACCTGCGGAATCTCGGCGCGTTGCGCGTTCTCCGGCGCCACGATGGCGATGCCCGGAAGATTGCCGCTCTTGGCGCTGGTCAGCACCGGCTTGGCATTTCTCGGCTTGGGCGCGGGAGCGGCGGAAGCCGTCTCGACATCGGCGCTGTCGTCGGCCTCGTCGTCGCCGCCACCGCCAAAGAAGGCCGAGAGGAACCCGCCCGATTTCTTGCCGCTGCCGCCAGCGCTGGCCATCTCGATGTTGGGCGTGCCGGAGCCCTTGCGCGCCTTGTAGGAGGCAAGCGCCTGCTCATAGCCGGGCAGCGGCCGGCCGTCGCTCGGCACATGCAGCGTCTTGCCGTTGGGGAACAGGCTGACCAGTTCCTGGCGGCTGATGCCGGGCCAATGGCGCACATTGCCGACATCCATATGGACGAAGGGCGAACCCGAGGTCGGGTAATAGCCGACGCCGCCGCCCTGCATCTTCAGGCCGATATTGCGCAGCTTCTTCAGCGGCACGCCCGGAATGTAGAAATCCATCGCCTTGCCGAGCATGTGCTGGCTCTTTTCGGCGACACCCCGGCTGCGGCTGCGCAGCATCGAGTTCGTCGACGGCGAGCGGTAGCCGCACACGACCTGGATATAGTCGGTGGCGCCGCTTTCACGATAGGCCTCCCAGACCAGGTCCAGCAGGCGCGGGTCCATCTTGGTCGGCTCGTTGCGGCGCCAGTCGCGCAGGATGATGTTGATCTTGCGCAGGCCCTCGGGATCATAGCGGCCATTGCGCTTGTAGACGATCTCCGCCTTCTCATGCGTGTGGAGGTGGTAGAGCTTCAGCGAACGAACTTCGGCCTGGGCGCCTGTGGCGGCCGCGGCAACAAAACCAAATGCGACCATCAGCGCTGCCAGCCATCTCGGCCAGACGCTCACCTGATGATGCCGCCCGTTTGTGAGTCGTTCGATTCTGTTCAAATCAAAAGGCCTTGCAGGCTGCCGTTTGTCCCCGGATTTGCCCAAACGGATGTGTCGTTCTCACACCCGAATATCGATCCTAATGGTTAATCATCGCTTATTGAAGCCGAAATGCGGTAACACCATGGCGATATCCCGTCAAAATCTGTTCACAAGGTTTCTTGGTAAACCGCTGGTTTAGATCATGTTTCCGCCCTTGGGCCGAACACGATCTGTTACCGTTAGCCTTAATGCGTGAACACAGTCCCGTCCAAGCCGCCGCCAGTCCGCCATAATCCCGCCGCGACGCCACATGGAACGTATCATGGCAACGCAAGCTGGTCCCGACCTTGCGGAGGGCGAAGCCGAATGAAGAAAAACCGCTCCTTCAACCGACGAGCCTGAAGGGGTTTTCCCCGGGCGAAGCGAGAAGTGCTGCTCTTGGCAATTGCTTTAAAACAAGGAGATAGAACGGCCCGCCGTCTCCGTTGAACAGGACGACGCTCAAGAGGCGAGCCGGTCGACGCGGCCTGTTTCCGGGTCGATGCCGTATTCCTTGAGCTTGCGGTAGAGCGTCGAACGGCCGATGCCCAGGCGCCGCGCCACTTCGCTCATCTGGCCGTTATAGTGGTCGATGGCGAGCTTGATCATCTCCAGTTCGACGTCGGCCAGCGCCCGCACATTGCCGCGTTCGTCGAGCGCCCGCAGCGTGCCGAAACGGGGCTGCAGCAGGGCCGGTCGATCTGGGGCAGCAGCGGGGGCCGGATCTCCCTCGGCCGCATCGTCATCGCGCGGCTCGGGTGGCGAAAAATGCGGGGCCGCGTCTTCGGTTTCGAGATTGACCGTGCCTTCGACCTGCGCCCGTATCTGAGGAAAGTCCTCGACATCGAGCACGTCGCCTTCGCAAAGAACCGAGGCGCGGAAAACGGCGTTTTCCAGCTGCCTGATATTGCCGGGCCAGTCATAGGCCTGCAGCACGGCAAGCGCCCTCGCCGAAATGCCCTGCAGGCGGTGGCGCGGGTCGGCGGGCGCCACCTTCTCCATGAAATGCGTGACCAGATGGGAAATGTCGTCGCGGCGGTCGCGCAGCGGCGGCACGAAGATCGGGTAGACGTTCAGCCGGTAGAAAAGATCCTCGCGGAACTTGCCGTCCTTGACCTGCTGCAGCAGGTTGCGGTGCGTCGCCGAAATCAGCCGGATGTCGACCTTGACGGTCGAGCGGCCGCCGACCGGATCGACCTCGCCCTCCTGGACGGCGCGCAACAGCTTGACCTGCACGTCAAGCGGCAGGTCGCCGATCTCGTCCAGGAACAGCGTGCCCGAATGCGCCTCGACGAATTTGCCCATGTGCTTGTCGGTGGCGCCGGTGAACGAACCCTTCTCGTGACCGAATAGGATCGATTCGACCAGATTGTCGGGGATGGCGCCGCAATTGACGGTGACGAAGGGCTTGGCCCGGCGGTCGCCGCTGCCCTGGATGGCGCGCGCCACAAGTTCCTTGCCGACACCGGATTCGCCCTCGATCAGGATCGGAATGTTGGAAGCCGCCGCCTTCTGGCCGAGCCGGATCACCCGGTCCATTGCGGGAGAATGTGTGATCAGGTCCCTGAATGTCAGCTGGCCGCCGCGCTTGCGCGACGTGCGCTTCACCTCGCCTTCGACCGCCTCGACCTTGAGCGCATTGGCGATCGACGCCTGCAGCCTGTCGGGCGAAGCCGGCTTGACGACGAAGTCGAAGGCGCCATGGCGCATCGCCGAAACCACCGTTTCGATGCCGCCCTGCGCGGTCTGCACGATGACCGGAACGTCGATGCCGCGCTCGCGCATCGCCTTCAGCACGCCGATGCCGTCGACGCCGGGCATGGCCAGGTCGAGGATGACCACCGAGACGTCGCGGGCGTTGGGGCCGTCGAGAACGTCGAGACCGGCGGCACCGCCATCGGTGACGATCGCGGTGTGGCCGAACCGCGTCACCGCCGCCTCGAGCAGCCGGCGCTGCACGGGATCGTCATCGACTATGAGTATGGAACCTGTCATGACTGTCTTGACTTGCCCGCGCCCTAAATCCCGATGGATCATCTTGGCACAGGGTTCTAAATAAGGTTTCAAAAAACCCGGTGAACGAATTCCTTAGGATTTGACCGGCTTCTCCTATCCCCCTGATTTACAGAAGGTATGTCGATGGGCATCAAGTTTGGTCAGCGGCTTGCGGCACCCGCTTCCGGTCACGGCGCGGCCGAGCTCGGCGATCTGCCGGAATGGAACCTGGCCGATCTCTATGCCGGCATGGACGCGCCCGAACTGAAGCGCGACATCGCCAGGGCCGCCGCCGACGCGATCGCCTTCGAAGCCCGCTGGAAGGGCACGCTGGCGGCCGAGGCCGGGCGCGGCGCCGCTGGCCGGCTGGGCGAAGCGCTGACCGCCTACGAAGCGCTGGAGGAACTGATCGGCCGTATCGTGTCCTATGCCGGCCTCGTCTATGCCGGCAACACGGCGGACCCGCAGCGCGCCAAGCTCTACGGCGACGTCCAGGAGAAGATGACCGACGCCAGCGCGCATCTCCTGTTCTTCGCCCTCGAGCTGAACCTCATCGACGACGCCGCGATCGAAGGCGCACTGGCCAAGGACGCGGCTTTCGGCCACTACCGGCCCTGGGTGCTCGACCTCAGGATGGACAAGCCCTACCAGCTCGAGGATCGGGTCGAGCAGCTCTTCCATGAGAAGTCAATCACCGGTCGCAGCGCCTGGAATCGCCTTTTCGACGAGACCATGACCGACCTGCGCTTCGACGTGGACGGCGAGGAACTGACACTGGAGCCGGCGCTCAACCGCTTGCAGGACGCCGATGGCGACGTGCGCCGCCGCGCCTCCGAGGCGCTTGCCGTGACCTTCCGCAAGAATTTGCGCACCTTCACGCTGATCACCAACACGCTGGCCAAGGACAAGGAGATTTCCGACCGCTGGCGCGGCTTCGAGGATATCGCGGACTCACGCCACCTGGCCAACCGTGTCGAACGCGGCGTGGTCGACGCGCTCGCCAGCGCGGTGCGCGAAGCCTATCCGCGCCTGTCGCATCGTTACTACGCCATGAAGGCACGGTGGCTGGGCATGGAGGTGATGAACCACTGGGATCGCAACGCGCCGCTGCCCGAAACGCCGCAGGCGGTGATCGGCTGGGACGAGGCCAGGAACACCGTGCTGTCGGCCTATCAGCGCTTCTCGCCCGAAATGGCCGAGATCGCGCGCACCTTCTTCGACCGCAACTGGATCGATGCACCGGTGCGCCCCGGCAAATCGCCCGGCGCCTTCGCGCACCCGACCGTGCCGTCGGCGCACCCCTATGTGCTGCTCAACTACATGGGTAAGCCGCGCGACGTGATGACGCTGGCGCATGAACTCGGCCACGGCGTGCATCAGGTGCTGGCCGCCGGCCAGGGCGCTCTGATGGCCTCGACGCCGCTGACGCTGGCCGAGACGGCTTCCGTCTTCGGCGAGATGCTGACCTTCCGCTCGCTGCTCGAGCGGACCACCGACAGGCGCGAGCGCAAGGCCATGCTCGCCCAGAAGGTCGAGGACATGATCAACACGGTCGTGCGCCAGATCGCCTTCTACGAGTTCGAGCGCAAGGTGCATGCCGAGCGCAGAAATGGCGAGCTGACCTCCGACAAGCTCGGCCAGTTCTGGCTCGAGGTGCAGGCTGAAAGCCTTGGACCCGCGATCAAACTGCGCGAAGGCTACGAGGTGTTCTGGACCTACATCCCGCACTTCATCCATTCGCCCTTCTATGTCTATGCCTATGCTTTCGGCGATTGCCTGGTGAACTCGCTCTACGCCGTCTACCAGAACGCCGAGCGCGGCTTCCAGGACAAGTATTTCGAGATGCTGCGCGCCGGCGGCACCAAGCATCATTCGCAGCTTCTGGCGCCCTTCGGCCTCGACGCCACCGACCCCGCCTTCTGGCAGATTGGCCTCGGCGTGATCAGCGGCCTGATCGACGAACTGGAGACGCTGGACGGTTGAGACTTCTCGCACCCATGAAGAACAGTTTAGCCGGAATGCATATGGCCGACAGCTCTGTTCCCAGCCTAAATATCTGTTCTTGAAGAACTCTCGACGCACGTTTTCCCATAGCTTTCCACAGGCTCTATGATAGCCTCGGCCCTCAAGCTCAGCCGGAGCGCATGCGGATCGGCGAGGGAAAGTCCCGGCCTTCCGTGACGCTCAGGCGAACGCGACAACGGCCGTTGGCCATGGGCAAGCAAAGCCGATCGCCGATTGCTCGAACCGAAGCCGGCTGTTCCGTGTATCAGCGGAACCATCATCGAGTAGTCCTTCGCCGAAGGTCCTGACCCACGGCAGACGGATCTGACTGGAGAGAGACAATGAGCACTTTTTTCTACATGCTCCTGGCGTTCCTTGTAGGCGTGTTGGTTGGCTGGTTCATCTGGGGCCGCCTGCGCGGCGAGCTTGACAGTTTGCGCGGCGATCTCGACCGCACCCGCAGCGAGCGCGACAGGCTGCGTGCCGACAGCGACCGCCTGACCGGCGAACTCAATGCATGCGGCAAGACCAGGGCCGACCTCGAGCGCCAGTTGCGTGACGCACAGGCGGCAGCCGGAAGCAGTTCGGCAAAGCCGGCCAGCCAAGCGCCGGCCGCCCTGGTGTCGACGCCGGCCGTGGCCAAGTCCGCTCCGGCACCGACCAAACCAGCCACGCCAAAGCCGGCGGCAACAAAACCCGCCGCCGCGAAACCAGCGGCTCCAGCCAAACCCGCTGCGAGCAAACCCGCGGCCGCCGGTTCGGCGACCAAGAGCGCGGCCGCTCCAAAGGCTTCCGCCGCCGCCGCGCCCAAGAAAGCCGCGCCCAAGGCTGCCGCCCCCAAGACAGCCGCACCGGCAGCGGCCAAACCAGCGGCGGCCAAATCAGACAATCTGCGCCGGCTGATCGGCATCGGCCCAGTCAACGAAAAGCTGCTCAAGGGGCAAGGCGTGACCACCTTCGCCCAGATTGCCGCCTGGACCGCCGCCGACATCGAGCGCATCGAGCATGCCCTGCAATTCGGCGGCCGCGTCGAGCGCGAGCGCTGGGTCGAGCAGGCCAAGCTGCTTGCCGCGGGCAATGAGGCGGAGTTCGCCAAAGAATTTCCGAGCGCCGGAACCTCCAGCAACACCTGAACGCCAGAGCATGATCCCGAAAAGTGGGAACCGGTTTTCGGAAAAGATCATGCTCCAACAGGGAGTTAGACCAGGATGGCTATTCAACGAAACGTCATCCTGATCCAGAGGCAGATTGACAAGCCGGCGGCGCCAAAGGGCCGCCGGTTTTGTTTTTGGCTGGCAAGGCTGTCCTGAGAGAGATTGGCCATAGGTCGGCTTTGAGGGGCAAGGTGCCGTTCCCTCGATTGCGCCGCGCACGCCCCCCATATAGAGCGATCGACGGCTTCATCGATCCTGGTACCCATGTCCCTGCCCGCCGCAATTTTCCGCAATGACGAAAGCGCGCGCCAGCTCGTTTTCGACCGGCCGGCAAAGATCATCGTGGCGCATGAGGCCCGGGACTTCCTGCCGGCGCTGGAGGCGGCGCAGGCCGCGCATGATGCCGGCAAATGGCTGGCCGGCTATTTCTCCTACGAAGCAGGCTACCTGCTCGAACCGAAGCTCGTTCCCCTGCTGCCGCACGGCCGCCGCGCGCCGCTGGTGTGCCTCGGCGTCTTCGATGCCCCGGTCGAGGAAGCGGTGCCGCCGCGCGGTGCCGCATCCAACGGCCCGATCTTCGACGCCAGGGCGGCCTGGTCCTTCGAGGATTACGAGAAACGCTTCGCACGGCTGCACCAGCACATCAGGCAAGGCGACTGCTATCAGGGCAATCTGACGTTTCCTGTGCGCGCGCAATGGTCGGGCGACCCGCTTGCCGCCTTCGACGCGCTCACCGAACGCCAGCCGGTGAAATACGGCGCGCTCGTCGCGCTTGGCGACCCGATCGTGCTGTCGCGCTCGCCGGAACTTTTCTTCGAGATCGATGCCGAAGGCAACATCGAGACGCACCCGATGAAGGGCACGGCGCCGCGCGGTGCGACCGCGGCCGAGGACGAACGGCAAAAGAATTTCCTGCGCAACGACGAGAAGAACCAGGCCGAGAACCGGATGATCGTCGACCTCTTGCGCAACGACATCTCGCTGATCAGCGAGGTCGGCACGCTGGAGGTGCCGGAACTGTTCCGCATCGAAACCTATCCGACCGTTCACCAGATGGTCAGCGACGTCAGGGCGAAGCTGCTGCCGGGCTTGAGCATACGCCAGATTTTCGCGGCGCTGTTTCCCTGCGGCTCGATCACCGGCGCGCCGAAGATCCGCGCCATGGAGATCCTGCACGACCTGGAGGCGTCCCCGCGCGACGTCTATTGCGGTGCCATCGGCTGGATAGCCCCGGGCGGCACCATGCGCTTTTCCGTGGCGATCCGCACCATCTCGCTCTTTTCGAGCGGCGAGGCCGTCTACAATGTCGGTGGTGGCATCGTCTTCGATTCGGTGGCGCAGGAGGAGTATCAGGAGTGTCTGCTCAAGGCCCGCTTCGCGACGGGGACACCGCCGATTTCGAGCTGATCGAAACCATGCGCTGGGAGCCGCAGAGCGGCTTCATGCGCCTGGATCGCCATCTTGCGCGCCTTTATGGCTCGGCGGCGGAGCTGGGCTTCAGCCATGACCTCGGCAGGATCGGCGCGGCGCTTGGCAACGCCGTCGACGGCGCCCGAACGGCCATGCGCGCACGGCTTGCCTTGTCGCGCGACGGCGGGATCGCCGCCTCGGCGCAGCCCTATGAGCCGCTCGCCGCCGACAAGACCTGGGTGCTGCGGCTGGCGCGCACAAAACTCGATTCCAAGGACACGCTGCTGCGCCACAAGACGAGCCGGCGGCAGCTCTACACGCATGCCCGCTCCGAATACCTCGTCACCCAGGCCGACGAGGTGATCCTGGCCAACGAGTATGGCGATATCTGCGAGGGAACGATCACCAACATCTTCGCCGATTTCGGCGACGGAGTGCTGGTGACGCCACGGCTCGATTGCGGCCTGCTGCCTGGCGTATTGCGCGGCGAGCTTCTGGATGAAGGCCGGGCGGCGGAAGCCATCTACAGCTACGACGAACTCAAGTCCGCCAGGGCGCTGTTCGTCGGCAATTCGCTGCGCGGACTGATCCCCGCCAAACTGGTCTGAAGCATGGCATCCTTGCCCACCCATACGCCCTATGACGGCACTTCGAAGCTTTTCACCATAGGGCTGAAGCCGCTCGATCCGGCGGATTGGATCGAGGTCGACAGTAACCTCGCGCCCTATCTTGCCGAGAAGCGCCGGCTCTATGCCGAAATCCCAGACCGGGTTTTCGTCGAGGAGGACGGCACGCGCGACGCCCAGCAGGAAGTGCTCGACCTGCTCGGCGCCTATCTGCCGGAGAGGTTTCCCGACACGTATCGGCGTACCGATGCCGGCATCAAGGTGGCGGATACCTCGACCCACCCTGCCCTGCCCTCCGGCCTTGCCGAGGCGCCGCTGGTTGGAGCCTCGCTGCTTGTCCAGGAAGACCTGATCCTGATGCGCCGCGACGACAGCGGCTGGCGGCTGGCCGCCGGGTCGCTCTGCTTCCCCTCATCCTGGTCGCTCACCGAAAAGTTCGGCAAACCGCTGCAGCGCATCCACGAACCCGTGCCCGGTTTCGGCCCCGGCACACGACCGGCGGAGCTGATCAACCGGATGTTCGATGGCCTGCAGGGGCAAGCGGTCGAGCGCTACAACTGGTCGATCCAGGCCGACAGCGCGCTCTACCATCCATTGTCCAATGTCGAGCGCATCGACCGCGCCACCAACCGGCCGTCACGTTTCCCTGACGGCGACGTCAGGGCGCACGCCTTCATCCGCGTCGAGCGGCAGACCTTGCGCAAGCTGCCTGCCTCTCGCGACATCCTCTTCACCATCCGCATCCATCTCGACCCGCTCGCGATTCTGGAACGGCACCCCGACCGGGCAACGCTCGCAATGTCCTTTGCCGCCCAGCTGGAAGCGCTTGATACCGCCCAGCTCGACTACAAGGGCATGACCGCGGACCGCGACCGGCTGGTCTCGGTCCTTAACCACATGGCCAGGGACGCGTAGTCGCGGGTTGGCGCTTTTCGCTGGTTTATGACAATGATCTGTGATGTAGCGCTTGGCCGTTGGCGAAGATGCCCGGCTTTTGCATGTAGTTGCCCGGCTTTTGCACCTAGTTGAAGGAGTGCTCGATAAAATG
This sequence comes from Mesorhizobium comanense, assembly GCF_005503535.1. Classification (GTDB taxonomy): domain Bacteria; phylum Pseudomonadota; class Alphaproteobacteria; order Rhizobiales; family Rhizobiaceae; genus Mesorhizobium; species Mesorhizobium comanense. The sequence goes on from NZ_SCNN01000016.1 coordinate 112,541, forward strand.
GCGAATGAAAACTGGCCCGTTTATGGTGAGATCACCGGCCCCGTGGTGATGATCGGCTTCGGTTCGATCGGACGCGGAACGCTGCCCCTCATCGAACGCCATTTCAAGTTCGACAAGTCGCGCATGACGGTTCTCGATCCCAGGGATACCGACCGCAAGCTGCTCGATGAGCGCGGCATCACCTTCGTCCAGGAAGCGGTGACCGAGAAGAACTACAAGAAGCTCCTGACGCCGCTGCTGACCAATGGCGGCGGCCAGGGCTTTTGCGTCAACCTGTCGGTCGATACCGGCTCGGTGGACCTGATGCGGCTCTGCCGCAAGCTTGGCGTGCTCTACATCGACACCGTCGTCGAGCCGTGGCTCGGCTTCTACTTCGACGCCAAGGCCGACAATGCGAGCCGTACCAACTATGCGCTGCGCGAAGCCCTGATCAAGGAAAAGCACGACAAGCCGGGCGGCGCGACCGCCGTCTCCACCTGCGGCGCCAATCCCGGCATGGTCTCGTGGTTCGTCAAGCAGGCGCTGGTCAATCTTGCCACCGATCTCGGCCTCGAATTCTCCGAGCCCGCTCAGGAAGACCGTGAAGGCTGGGCCAAGCTGATGAAGAAGGCCGGCGTCAAGGGCATCCATATCGCCGAGCGCGACACCCAGCGCACCAAGAAGCCGAAGCCGATGGAGGTATTCTGGAACACCTGGTCCGTCGAAGGCTTCATCTCCGAGGGCTTGCAGCCGGCCGAGCTCGGCTGGGGCACGCATGAGAAGTGGATGCCCAAGAACGGCAAGAAGCACAAGCACGGCTCCAAGGCCGCCATCTATCTGGAGCAGCCCGGCGCCAACACGCGCGTGCGGTCCTGGTGCCCGACGCCAGGCGCCCAGTACGGCCTGCTGGTGACGCACAACGAGGCGATCTCGATCGCCGATTTCTTCACCGTGCGCTCCAAGAAGGGCAAGGTGCAGTACCGCCCGACCTGCCATTATGCCTACCATCCCTCAAACGACGCGATGCTGTCGCTGGACGAGATGTTCGGCGCCGCCGGCAAGCCGCAGCCCGTGCACCACGTGCTCGACGAGAACGAACTGATCGATGGTGTCGATGAACTCGGCGTGCTGCTCTACGGGCACGACAAGAACGCCTACTGGTACGGCTCGCAGCTGTCGCTGGCCGAGGCGCGCAAGCTGGCGCCCTACCAGAACGCCACCGGCATGCAGGTCACCTCGGCGGTTCTGGCCGGCATGGTCTGGGCGCTGGAGAATCCGGACGCTGGCATTGTCGAGGCCGACGAGATGGACTTCAAGCGCTGCCTGGAAGTGCAGTCGCCCTATCTCGGCCCGGTCAAGGGCTACTACACCGACTGGACGCCGCTCGACCGCCGCCCGGGCCTCTTTCCCGAGGACCTGGACCGCAGCGATCCGTGGCAATTCCGCAACATCCTCGTGCGATAGCATCGCCGGCACCATACGCCATTGCCTTGCAATCGCCCGGAAATCGGGCGATTGAAGGGGGCGGCCTGGAGCGGTTTCGTGCGTCCCATCGGGAACATGAAGCTGCTTCCAGCTTTGTGGACGTTCGCATCGTGCTTCCGGAATCGAACCCCATTGCGGGCCGATGCGTTTGGAGAGGATTTCAGATGACTATTGCGCGCAAAGTTCTTTCGGCGTGCATGGCGGGTGCTCTTGCCGCCGTGCTTGCTGCTTGCACCACCGGCGGTCCCGACCAGCCGCCGATCACGGCCAACACGCCCAAGGGCGTCGAGGGCTCGTGGATCGATGCCAAAGGCACCGGCCTTTCGACCTTCACCGGCGGCAAGTTCACCACCGTCGCCACCGACACCGGCCAGAAACTTTCGGACGGCAGCTACACGATGACCGGGGCCACTTCGGTGGAGATCAACGGCACGTCGCTGATCCGCCAGACGCCTGTCAGCTTCAACTGCCTGCTGGTGTCCATCAGCCAGCTGAACTGCACATCCTCGTCGGGCCAGAACTTCGTGCTGACACGACGCGCCTGATCCTGCCGGCATTGGATTTGTGAAGGACGGCGGCCGCCTGGCCGCCGTCCTTTTTTGCGCCGGCAAATCTCTGGCCTTTGACTTGCAAAATGCACGGCTTTCGCGGCCGCCGATCCCGATGGCATTTCCACTTGCCTCCGCCCGGACACGATGGGAACATGGCCGAAATGCCGGCTGTTATATCGAGGTCGAGCAAGGACGCTAAACGCGTGCTGTCAGCCACCGGGAGACGAAGATGAAGAAGCTTGCCGCCATTGCCGCCCTTTCCGCGTCGACGCTTGCGCTGTCGGCCGGCGCATCTTTTGCCGACTACACACTGAACATTCTGCATTTCAACGATTGGCACAGCCGCATCGAGGGCAACAACAAATACGAGTCGACCTGTTCGGCCGACGAGGAGACCAAGGGCGAGTGCATCGGCGGCGCAGGACGCCTGATCACGGCCATCGCCCAGGAGCGCAAGAGGCTCGAAGGGCAGAACGTGCTGCTGCTCAACGCCGGCGACAGTTTCCAGGGATCGCTCTTCTACACCACCTACAAGGGCACCGTGGAAGAGGAATTCCTCAATCAGATGAAACCCGACGCGGTGACGCTCGGCAACCACGAATTCGACGACGGCGAGAGCGCGCTGGTGCCTTTCCTCGACAAGGCCAAGTTCCCCATCGTCAGCGCCAATGTCGTGCCCAACGACAAGTCGGGCGCGGCCGGCAAGATCAAGCAGTCGATCGTCGTGGAAGTCGGAGGCCAGAAGATCGGCATTGTCGGCGCCGTCACCAACGACACGCCCGAACTCGCTTCCCCTGGGCCGAACATCGCCATCGCTGACGACGTCAAGTCGATCACATCGGAAGTCGAGAAGCTCAAGGCGCAAGGCATCAACAAGATCATCGCCGTCACGCATATCGGCTACAACAGGGAGCGCGACGTCATTGCCAAGATTCCCGGCATCGACGTCGTGGTCGGCGGCCACAGCCACACGCTTCTGTCCAACACCGACCCCAAGGCTCTCGGCCCCTACCCGACGATGGTCGACAACCCCGGCGGCTATAAGGTGCCCGTGGTGCAGGCCGCGTCCTATTCGAAGTATCTCGGCGAGTTCAAGGTCGTGTTCGACGACAATGGCAACGTCAAGTCGGCCAGCGGCGACCCTATCTATCTCGACAAGTCGATCACGCCGGATCCCGCCGTGCTTGCCCGCATCAAGGAGCTCGGCGCACCGATCGAGGCGCTGAAGAACAAGGAAGTGGCCGAGACGACCGACGTCATCGACGGCAGCCGCGAGAATTGCCGCGCCAAGGAGTGCGCGATGGGCAACCTCGTCTCCGACGCCATCCTCGACCGCGTCAAGGGACAGGGCGTCGAGATCGTCATCTCCAATGGCGGCGGCCTGCGCGCCTCCATCGACAAGGGCACGGTCACCATGGGTGAGGTGCTGACCGTGCTGCCGTTCCAGAACACGCTGGCGACCTTCCAGATTTCCGGCAAGGACCTCGTCGCCGGTCTCGAAAGCGGCCTCAGCCAGATCGAGGACGGCGCCGGCCGCTTTCCGCAGGTGGCGGGCCTCAAATATTCCTTCGACAAGTCAGTCGCGCCCAATGCCGGCCGCGTGAAATCCGTCGAGGTCATGGAGAACGGCGCGTGGACTCCGATCAATCCCGACAAGGACTATCTGGTCGCCACCAATAACTATGTCCGCCAGGGCGGCGACGGCTACAAGGTCTTCGCCGACAAGGCCAGGAACGCCTATGATTACGGCCCGGGCCTGGAACAGGTCGTGGCCGACTATCTCGGCGCCCACCGGCCCTATACGCCCAAGCTTGACGGCCGCATCACCGAAATCGCCGCGACCGTGGCGGCAGCACCTGCGGCAGAGCCTGCCAAACCGGCCGAACCCGCAAAGCCTGCGGAGACCGCACCCGCCACTCCGGCGCCGGCCGAGGCTGCAAAGCCGGCAGAGCCGGCCAAGCCTGCGGATGCGGCGCCGGCCATGCCTGAACTGCCTGCCAATTCGGGCGATATCGCCAACACACCACCGGCCATATCGACGGAGAATGCACCTCCCCCACCCGCTCCGCCGGCGCCTGCACCTGCCGAGCCGGCAAAACCAGCCGAAGCCGCTACTCCTGCACCGGCGGCACCTGCGCCAGCGGAACCCGCCAAGCCCGCGGAGCAGGCCAAACCGGCTGAGACCGCACCCGCCACGGGCAGCCATATCATCGTGGCCGGCGATACCTACTGGGATCTCGCCAAGAAGGCCTATGGCGACGCGACCAAATGGAAGCTCATCTACGACGCCAACAAAGGGCAGAGACCGCATCGGCTTTCGATTGGCGGCACGCTGACCATCCCGCCGAAGTAACCATCGCTTCAGCGCCCGGAAAACACCGCCCGCCCGGGAAACCGGGCGGGTTTTGTATTTTGAGACTAAGGTGCGGCCAGACGCAGCATTGAAAGCAGGCGCAAGATGGTTAGGTTCGCGCCATCCGGAGAACCCCTATGACGCTTTCCTCCCCGATCGATGCCGACGCCGCGAAGGCGATCGGCCCGCTGCCGCCAGGCCATCCGCCGGTCAAGACGGGCAAGGTCGGCATCATGCTGGTCAATCTCGGCACGCCTGACGGCACCGATTTCAAGCCGATGTGGCGTTATCTCCGGGAATTCCTCTCCGACCCTCGCGTCATCGAGCTCAACAAGGCGATCTGGTATCCGATCCTCTACGGCCTGGTGCTGACGTCGCGGCCGAAAAAGTCCGGCGCCAACTACGCCAGGATCTGGAACCAGGAGAAGAACGAGTCGCCGCTGCGCACCTACACCCGCGCCCAGGCTGAGAAACTGGCGGAGGCGCTGCGCGACCTGCCCAACGTCACCGTCGATTGGGCGATGCGTTACGGCAATCCGTCGACGGCAAGCGTGGCCGAGCGGCTGGTTGCGCAGGGCTGCGACCGCATCCTGTCGTTTCCGCTCTACCCGCAATATTCGGCCACCACCACCGCCACCGCCAACGACCAGTTGTTTCGTGCGCTGATGAAGATGCGCCGTGCGCCCGCGATCCGCACCGTACCGCCCTATTATGACGAACCGGTCTACATCGAAGCGCTGGCGCGCTCGATCGAGCAGCATCTGGCGACGCTGGATTTCGAGCCGGAGGTGGTCATCACCTCCTATCACGGCATCCCGAAGCCCTATTTCGAGAAGGGCGATCCCTATCATTGCCACTGCCTCAAGACGACGCGGCTGCTTCGCGAACGGCTTGGCTGGGACGAGAAGAAGCTGATCACCACCTTCCAGTCGCGCTTCGGCGCGCAGGAGTGGCTGCAGCCCTACACCGACAAGACGGTGGAGAAACTGGCGCAGGACGGCGTCAAGTCGATCGCCATCGTCAACCCCGGCTTTTCCGTCGACTGCATCGAGACCCTGGACGAGATCGGCCGCGAAGTCGCCGAAACCTTCCATCATGCCGGCGGCAGGAACTTCGCCCATATCCCCTGCCTCAACGACAGCGCCGAGGGCATGACGGTGATCGAGGCCATGGTGCGGCGCGAGCTCGCCGGCTGGGCCTGAGGGATTCCGGCAGGGAAAGCCCGCGGCGGCCGCAGGTCCAGGCGCGCCGACATTGGAACAACGCAAACTCCGAGGCGTTGACGGGCGCCCATCGGAGACTTCAATGCCGCGCAAACTTGATCTCAGGACCGGCCGACCGGTGTGGTCCGCCTACCGGGCGCCGGCCGTCCCGACATCGGTGCTGACCCGGGATGCCAGGACGGACGTTCTCGTCATCGGCATGGGCATCAGCGGTGCGATGATGGCGGAAGCGCTGACGGCGCTGGGCCGCGACGTGATCTGCATCGACCGGCGCGGCCCGTTGAAAGGATCCACGGCGGCAACCACGGCGCTCGTGCAGTTCGAAATCGACCAGCCGCTTTCAATCCTGTCGAAAATGGTCGGCAATGCCAAGGCGCGGCAGGCCTGGCGACGTTCGCGGCTGGCAATATCCAACCTCGCCGCCCGCATCGCCGAACTCGGCATCAACTGTGGCATGAACCGCGCCCAATCGCTCTATCTGGCGGGCACCGTGCTCGGCCCGTCGCAATTGCGCGCGGAAGCCGAAGCGCGGCAGCAGGCCGGCATCGCCGCGACCTATCTGACTTCAAGGCAATTGGCCGATGACTACAGCGTCGCCCGTGATGGGGCCATACTCAGTCACGGCAACATCGCGCTCGACCCGCGCAAGCTGACCGCCGGGCTTTTGCTGAAGGCCCTGGGACGCAGGGCGCGTCTGCACGCCCCGGCGGAAGCGATCGGAATGGAGGACCACGCCGACAAGGTTATCGTTGCCACGAAAGGCGGCCCGACCGTCACGGCCAGTCACGTTGTCCTGGCCACGGGTTACGAGTTGCTGGATGTGGTGCCGGCGACCGCTCACCGGATCATCTCGACCTGGGCGATCGCCACAGCCCCGCAGCCGCGCAGGCTCTGGCCGCGGAGAGCCTTCCTCTGGGAGGCTTCCGATCCGTATCTCTATGTCAGGGCGACAGCCGACGGCAGGGTCATTTGCGGCGGCGAGGACGAGGATTTCTCCGACGAAACGCGGCGTGACGAATTGATCGCCTCCAAAAGCGCCAGGATCGCCACGAAGCTTGGCAGGCTGTTTCCCGATCTCGACGTCAGGCCCGAATTTGCCTGGACCGGTTCCTTCGGCACCACGACCACCGGCCTGCCCTATATCGGAGCCATAGCGAGGCACCCGCGCATCCATGCCGTGATGGGCTATGGCGGCAACGGCATCACCTTTTCGCAGCTCGCCTCGGAGATCGTCCCGGCCGCCATCAGCGGTCTCGACGATACGGATGCGGACCTGTTTTCCTTCACCCGCTGATTGCAGGGCGCCAACCAATTCTTCATCACCTGATTGTAACGCGCCGGAAACACACTTAAGTGATTCCGTGAGGTCACGGATATTGAGGGAGAAACGAAATGGGCTTCAGCGGTTTCGACATTGCCATCGTAGTTCTTGTCTTCCTGGTCATCATCCTTCTTTTCAAAGGCATCAAGACGGTGCCGCAGGGGTACAACTACACGGTGGAGCGTTTTGGCCGCTACACCAAGACGCTGACCCCTGGCCTCAACATCATCAATCCCATCTTCGAGCGCATCGGCGCCAAGATGAACATGATGGAGCAGGTGCTCGACGTCCCCACACAGGAGATCATCACCCGCGACAACGCCATTGTCGGCGTCGACGGCATCGCCTTTTTCCAGATCCTCAATGCGCCGCAGGCGGCCTACCAGGTGTCCGGCCTCCAGAACGCCATCCTCAACCTGACCATGACCAACATCCGCACCGTCATGGGCTCGATGGACCTCGACGAACTCCTGTCCAACCGCGACGCCATCAACGAGCGCCTGCTGCGCGTGGTCGACGAGGCCGCGCACCCGTGGGGCATCAAGATCACCCGCGTCGAAATCAAGGACATCAATCCGCCGGCCAACCTCATCGAATCGATGGGCCGCCAGATGACCGCCGAGCGCAACAAGCGCGCCCAGATTCTCGCCGCCGAAGGCCTCAAGCAGTCGCAGATCCTGGAGGCCGAGGGCCGCAGGGAAGCCGCCTTCCGCGACGCCGAGGCCCGCGAACGCTCCGCCGAGGCCGAAGCCAAGGCAACGCAAGTGGTGTCGGAAGCCATCGCCAAGGGCGACGTGCAGGCGCTGAACTACTTCATCGCCCAGAAATACACCGAGGCCCTGACCCGGATCGGATCGGCGACGAACAGCAAGATCGTGCTGATGCCGCTGGAAGCCTCCTCGCTGATCGGCACGCTGGGCGGCATTGGCGAAATCGCCAAGGAGGTCTTCAAGGGCGATGTCTCGACCGGAACGCAGCGGCAGGTCTCGCGCCCGCCGGTCGTCAAGCCAGGCGACAACTAATTCTCAGGTGAGTGGATCACGATCATGATCGACCGCATTGTCTTGGAACTCGGCCCATGGAACTGGATGGTTCTGGGCTTCGTGCTGCTGGTGATGGAAATCATCGCGCCCGGCGTCTTCATGCTGTGGATCGGCATCGCCGCGCTGATCATCGGCGCGGTGTCCCTTCTGATCTGGGACGCTGCGGTTTGGACCTGGCAGGCCCAGGTCCTGTCATTCCTGGTGCTGGCGCTGGTTTCCGCCTTCGTCGGCAGGCGGATCTCCATCGCGCGGACCGCCAGTGACGACCAGCCGCTGCTCAACCGCCGAGGCGCCCAGATGGTCGGCAGGATGGCGACGCTCTCCGAACCGATCAAGGATGGCCGCGGCCGCATCAAGCTTGGCGACACGCTATGGCGCGTTTCGGGTCCAGATCTGCCGGCCGGCACACAGGTGCGTGTCACCGGAGCCGCGGATACGGATCTCGAACTGAAGGTGGAGCAGGTCTGAGTTTTTCACACGGCCCGGCGCGCAAGGTGTCGAGAGACGGGCCCGACCTGAATACCGCAGCCTAGGCGGCGCCGATGCGCAGCAGGTCGTGGAAGTGAACCACGCCGAGCGGCATGTTGTTCCTGGTCACCACCAGAGCGCCGATATTGTGCTCGTTGAGCAATGCGATCGCCGTGCCGGCGAGCGTCTGCGGGTCGACGGTCTTGGGCGTGCGGGTCATCACCTCGTCGACAATGACGTCGGCCAGGTTGCGGTGCAGATTGCGCGCCACATCGCCGTCGGTGATGATCCCGGCCAGTTCGCCATTGGCATCGACGACCAGCACGCAGCCGACCTTTTTCTGCGACAGCGTCATCACCGCTTCCGGCATTTTGGTGCCGAGCAAGGCCAGTGGTATCTGGTCGCCCACCCGCATGATCTCGGAAACCATGGTCAGGTTGGCGCCGAGCTGGCCGCCGGGATGGAAGGTACGGAAATGGTCCGGCGTGAAGCCGCGCGCCTCGAGCAGCGCGATCGCCAGCGCGTCGCCGACAACCAGTTGCAGCAGCGTCGACGTCGTCGGCGCCAGGCCGTGAGGGCAGGCTTCCGGCGCGCGCGGCAGGAGCAGCACGACATCGGCGGCACGCGCCAGCGCCGAAGTCTCACCGGAGGTGACCGCGATCAATGGAATGGAGAAGCGCCTGGAATAGGCGACGATGCCCATCATCTCCTTGCTCTCGCCCGACCAGGAGATGGCGATGATGGCGTCGTCTTTCGCGATCATGCCGAGATCGCCATGATTGGCCTCGACGGGGTGGACGAAGAAGGCCGGTGTGCCGGTCGAAGCCAGCGTCGCCGCGATCTTGGAGCCGATATGCCCGCTTTTGCCGACGCCAGTGACGATGAGCCGGCCTTCGATCCCGGAGATGATGTCGACCGCCCGGGCAAAGGGCGCGGCCAGTCCATTCTCCAGCGCTTCGGCCAGGGCGGCTATCCCCGCCTGCTCGGTTGCCACCGTTCTCAGTGCCGATTCGATCGACGCCTGACCATCCAGAGGCTTCTTATCGAGAGGTCTCGCATGCATGGCTGATGCGATTAGCGCTTTGCCGGCCGCCTGTCCAACGGAAATGGCAATCAAGCCTGGACCACGCAACGTCACCGCACGGCTTGCGATGCCGCAAGCAGCAGTGCTTTAAAGCGCCGAAAGGCGGCCGCCTCAACCCTCCGTTAACCATCCGCATTTACGGTTCGGTAAGTATGGCGCGCAGGCGCCGCGCAAGCAGTGGTGGCGATGTCCGGGGCCAAGCCAGAAAAATCGAGAGCACGGCAAGGCAAGGCGGTCTGCGCCTTGCTGCTGGCGACCAGCATGTTGGCATTGCTGCGTCCGGCGCCGCTCCATGCCCAGGAAACCGAACTGCGCGGCGAAGTGTCGGAATCGGCGATCCTGTCGGACCAGCAACGCAAGGTCAGGCAGCTCGCCATGGCGAGCCAGGGGCAGCAGCCGCCGGCCGCGCAGGACAATTCACCGCCCCGCACCTATCTGCCGGCCAGCGCCGGCGCCGTGCCCGACAATACGGACCCGAACGACGCGACCGCCACCGGCAGTGTCTTCGACCCGCCGGCCGCGACCGACGACAGCTCCGCCGACAATGCGACGCCGCCCAAGCCTCGCCGGCGCCCCTCGGCTGCCGCACAGAAGGCGGCCGGCCAGGATAAGGACAAGACCGCCGCCACGTCGAAGACGAAGAAGAAAAAAACCACCGCCAAGGCGACGGACCCGACCACGACCGGCAGCGCGGCGACAGCTGACGACGCCGGCGATACCGCCAGCGACCAGGACAACGCCAATCGCCGCGCCCTCACGCTCGACAGCGTGGACAGGCAGAAGCTCGACGCCGGCGCCGAACGCACCGCCGCCATCGAGGGCCAGAAGAAGAAGGCCGAGGACGATCCCTTCGCCGCTCCCGGCGTCAAATGGGGTTCCTTCGTCATCCGCCCGACGATCGAGCAGGGCCTGACCGCAACCACCAACGGTGATTCCAGCAGTGCCGGTACATCGGCGCTGCTTTCGGAGACCGCGCTGCGCTTCTCCGCCGTTTCCGACTGGCGCGAGAACTCGGCCAGCATCGACGGCTATGGCCTGTTTCGAGAGACCCTGTCGGGCTACCAGGTCCACAACGCGCAGGGCCGCATCGAAGGCCAGCTCAATGTCGACCTCGACAACGAACTGCGCGCCATCGCCAAGCTCGGCTACGAAGCCGTGCCGGAATCGGCCTCTTCTCCCGACGCCATCGCCGGCGTCAGCACCCAGCCGCTGCGGCAGACAATCGACGGAAGCCTCGGCCTGGAAAAAGCCGTCGGCAAGATGCAGTACACGCTGACCGGCGCTGTCTCGCACGACTTCTACGGCGACGCCAAGCTCTCCGACGGCACCTCGCTGTCGCAGAAGGACCAGGACAACACGCTCTACACGGCAACCCTGCGCACCGGCTACGAGATCTCCCCGGCCCTCACCCCGTTCACGGAGATCGAACTGGGTCGCCGGATCTATGATCAGCGCGTCGACAATGAAGGCTTCGAGCGTTCCTCGACGCGCCTCGGCGCGCGCGCCGGCGTCCAGCTCGACATGGGTGAAAAACTGTCGGGCGAGTTCTCGGCCGGATGGCTGCGCGAAGCGATCGACGACAAGAACCTGGAGCCCATCTCAGGCGCCACCGTCAACGCCGATCTCAAATGGTCGCCGGAACGCGGCACCACGATCGGCCTGACCGGCAAGACCACCGTCGAGACCACAACGACCGCGGGCGAGAGCGGCGATATCCTCTATTCCGGCCGCCTGACGGGCGAGCGCGTGATCCGCGCCAACCTGACCGCGAACGCGGCTCTCGGCCTCGACTGGCGGGACTATGTCGGCATCGACGGCCATGACCAGATCCTGAGCGCCGAAGCCGGGCTGACCTGGTGGCTGAACCGTTATGCCGGCCTCACCACCCGGGTCCGCACGGAGAAGCTGACCAGCAACCTGCCCGGCCGCGACTATACGGCCAACAGCATCTATCTCGGCGTTAAGGTGCAGCGCTGAGGCTTCGTCACCCTCGGGCGAAGCGTCGCAGACCCATGATGACGAAAGCGCGAGCCTAAAAGGCCGCGCCACGCCGCTCGGACGGCTTCATCTCGTCAAGCAGCGTGCGGATGACACCGGCCATGCTCTCGTTCATGTCGTTGCGCCACAGCGCGAAAGCGACATTGGCCTCGACGAAGCCTTCCGGCGATCCGCAGTCGAAGGTGCGGCCCTGATAGTGATAGCCGTAGAAGGACTGCTTTTTCTCCAGCTTCAGCATCGCGTCGGTGAGCTGGATTTCGTTGCCGGCGCCCTTCTCCTGGCCCTCGAGGATGCCGAATATCTCGGGCTGCAGGATATAGCGGCCGTTGATGTAGAGATTGGACGGCGCGGTGCCGGTCTTCGGCTTCTCCACCATCTCGGTGATGCGGAAGCCGTGATGCGTATCCTCGCCGCGGCCGACGATGCCGTATTTGTGGGTCTCCGCCGGGTCGCATTCCTGCACCGCTATGATGTTGTTGCCGGTCTCCTCATAGAGTTCGACCATCGCCTTCATGCAGCTCTTTTCCGACTGCATGATCATGTCCGGCAACAGCAGCGCGAACGGCTCGTCGCCCACCAGTTCGCGCGCGCACCACACGGCGTGGCCAAGTCCCATAGGCACCTGCTGGCGGGTGAAGCTGGTCTGGCCCGGCGCCGGCTGCAGCCGCTGCAGGCGGGCGAGCTGGTCGTCCTTGCCGCGTTGGGCAAGCGTGTCGTAGAGCTCGAACTGAACGTCGAAATGATCCTCGATGACCGCCTTGTTGCGGCCGGTCACGAAGATGAAATGCTCGATGCCCGCTTCGCGCGCCTCGTCGACCACATACTGGATGACGGGCCGGTCGACGACGGTCAGCATTTCCTTGGGAATGGCCTTCGTGGCGGGGAGAAACCGCGTCCCGAGACCAGCGACCGGAAAAACTGCCTTGCGAACTCTCTTCATGCGTCAATTATCCTTTTGATGGCGGGCTCCGCAATCCCCGTCTGGCGACATTTTCACGCCGGAATTGAGGACTACTTGGCGACTGGAGAGGAAATGTGAGCGGTAAAGCATCGAGGCGTCTTTTCGTTCCAGGCGCCACCTATGGTAAACTAATTCCTAACCTGCTTCGGTGATGAATGGTCTTTCCAGAGACAGAGAAGGAGGAAAATATGTCCGTTCGCAATGCCGCTAAGCGTTTCACCAGCGTCATCACGGCAGCCAGCCTCTCGCTCGCTCTGCTGATGCCGGCCGGGCCAGCCTTCGCCGACGCCGGTTTCCGGCAATGGGTCGCCAGTTTCCGCGCCACGGCCGTGGCTGGTGGGGTTTCGGGCGCGGTCTATGACCAAGCTTTTAAGGGCATCAACGAGCCAGACCCGGTGGTGCTGGAAAAGGCGCGCACGCAGCCCGAATTCACGGCGCCCGCCTGGGATTATTTCGACAACCGCGTTCATGACCAGTCGGTCGCCAACGGCCAGGCGATGGCCAAGAAATGGAAGCCGTGGCTGGACAAGATCGAAGCCAGGTTCGGCGTCGATCGCTATATCCTGCTCGCCATATGGTCGATGGAATCGAATTATGGCGAGATCCTCAAGCGCAACGACATCATGCGCAACGTCATCCGCTCGCTGGCCACTCTGGGCTATGGCGACCCGAAGCGGTCCAAATACGCCCGTACCCAGCTTGTCGCGGCCTTGAAGATCCTGCAGACCGGCGACATCGATGAGAGCCATCTCATGGGCTCCTGGGCCGGCGCCATGGGCCAGACCCAGTTCATCCCCACCAGCTACCAGCATTACGCCGTGGACATGGACGGCAATGGCAAGCGCGACATCTGGAACTCCATTCCCGATGCGCTCGGGACCGCCGCCAACCTGCTGAAGAAGAACGGCTGGCAGGCCGGCAAGACCTGGGGCTATGAAGTTACCTTGCCGGCCGGCAAGCTCCCGGGCGGCGCCAAGACCTTGGCGCAGTGGGAGACGCTCGGCGTCGCCAGGGCCAACGGCAAGCCGTTCCGGAATCTCAGCGACAAGGCGACGCTGAAAGTGCCGGATGGCCGTGGCGGCCCGGCCTTCCTGATGATCCGGAACTTCACGGTCATCAAGGCTTACAACAACGCCGACAAATATGCGCTGGCCGTTGGCCTGCTCGCCGACGAGATCGCCGGCGGCAGCGGCCTTGTCCAGGATTGGAAGCGGCCGTTCACCAAGCTCTCCTTCGAGGAGAGGCAGGAATTGCAGAAGCGCCTTTCCCAGCATGGGCTTTACGACGGCAAGTTCGACGGCAAGATCGGCGACGGCTCGAAAACGGCCATCATGGCCTATCAGGCAAAGGTCGGCTTGACCCAGGACGGCTATCCGAGCATGGAAGTTCTCAAATGGCTCAGGCAAAAATAGAGCCATCGGGGATCGAGTAGGGAGGGAGTGGTTGGTTTCGGCTACGCGTATCGCGATCCTTGTCCGTCGCACGCCGATCCTCATCCTGGCGATCGTCCTGCTGGCGATCGGCGCTTCCAGTGCCCTGCACGCGCCGGCCATGGCGCAGGAGCAGCCACAACAAAGCCATGGCTGGTCCTTGCGCGACCTTCTTTTTCCGCGCCGCAGCGAACGGGTCGAGCCGCCGCAGGATATCCAGAAGGCGAAGCCAAAGCCGCGCAAACCCCGGGTTCCGCGTGCACCTGTCGAGCCGCAGACACCGGTAGCCGAAAAGGCTCCCGATGCCCGCACGGTCCTGGTGGTCGGCGACTTCATGGCATCCGGGCTCGCCGAAGGCCTTGACGCCGCCTTCGCCGACAATCCGGCCGTCAGGATCGTCGTCCGTTCCAACGGCTCCTCCGGCTTCGTTCGCGATGATTTCTACAATTGGCCCGAACAGATCAAATCGCTGATCGAGACCGAGAAGCCGGCCGCCGTGGTCGTCATGCTGGGGTCGAACGACCGCCAGCAGATGAAGGTCGGCGACGTGCGCGAACAGCCTCGTTCCGAAAACTGGACGAAGGAGTATGAGCGCCGCACGGATTCACTGGGCAAGGCCATCGCCAATGCGAAAGTGCCTTTCCTGTGGGTAGGCATGCCGGCTTTCCGGGTGCCGAAGATGACCTCCGACATGCTGGCCTTCAACGACATCTATCGCAAGGCCGCCGAAAGCCATGGCGGTGAGTTCGTCGATGTCTGGGACGGATTCGTCGACGAGAACGGCGCCTTCATCACCAGCGGCCCGGACATGAATGGCCAGCCGGTGCGCCTGCGCGCCGATGACGGCATCAACGTTTCCAAGGCCGGCAAGCGCAAACTCGCCTTCTACACCGAAAAGCCGCTGGCCAAGATCCTTGGCCTCGCCGCGCCCGGCAGCGTGGCGCCGGCCGCGGTACCCGCCGGTGCGCCGGTCGAAGCGCCGGCACCCGCGGCGGCCCCCATCGTCATCGACCGCACCGCCCCAATGCTGCTCAGCGATCCGGCACTCGACGGCGGCGCGGAACTGCTTGGCGCGGTGCCGCCGGCAAAAGCCGATCCGGCTCTTCCGGGCGAAAAACTGATGATCGAAGGCAAGGCGCCCGAGGCTTCCCCCGGCCGCGCCGACGATTTCTCCTGGCCGCCCAAGGCAAATCCGGCGGCCACCGCCACCGCCGTGGGCACGGTGACGGTCGCCACGCCTTAGAGCAATTCCAGGAAAAGTGTCTGCGGTTTTCCGTCCGGAATTGCCTGAGAACAAGGAGATAGGGTGTTTCGCTGTTTCCGTGAAACGGTGAACGCCCTAGCGAGCGTGCCGCCCGAAACAATCCTCTAAGCCGACATCGCCTGTGCACCGCCGCGCGACAACGTTTCGGTCAGGAATGACAGCAGTGGTTGCACGATCCGTGCCTCGACCGTTTCTTCCCCGATAACAACAATCTCGGTCATCGGCAGCACAGGCCAAAGTTCCGACGGAGGGATGATGCGCAGCCCCTCCTGGACAAAGGAGCGGCCCAGCACCGTGACGCCGAAACCGCCCGCCACGGCCGCGCGCACACCGTTCAGGCTGTTGACCGTGCATGTCACGTCCCAGTCTCGCCTGATCGAATCGAGGGCCCGGATCGCGACGCCGCGATAGGTGCAGGGTGTCGGCAGAAGCACCAGCGGAACAGGCTCGAACGATTGTTGCGGATGGCTGGCCGAAGCGATCCACACCAGCGGTTCGCGCCAGATGACCCGGCCGCGCTGGGCACGGCCATCCTTCTTGGCGATGACAACGTCGAGCCGGTCGTCCTCATAGGCGGAGAGCAGATGGCAGCTCAGGCCGGTCATCAGTTCGAGCCGCACGGCCGGACAGAGGGCCGCGAATTTCGCCAGCAGCGCCGGCAGATGATGCGGAACAAAGTCCTCCGAGATGCCGATGCGCAGGCGCTTGACGTCGGCCGGCTCGACCAGCGTGCGCACCGCGATGTCGTTGAACTCCAGCATGCGGCGCGCCGCGGACAACAATCGTTCGCCTTCCCCGGTAAGAACCAGCGAACGGCTCGTGCGGTTGAACAACGGGCACCCCAGCAGTTCCTCCAGGCGAATGATCTTCTGGCTGACGGCGGATTGCGACCTGCCGACCACATCGGCGGCAGCGGTAAAGCTGCCTGTCTCCGCCACCGTGGTGAAGGCGCGCAGGAGATCGATTTCCAAGTCGGGGTAGCGCATCGGGCTTCCTCTGATGCCGAAGGCCCCGAGTCTTAGCTAGAAACGTTCCCGATCGATACCATAAGATTTATGCGTTTCCGTTGAGCCAGCTGAAGCGGCAGAGTCCGCCCGTGGTCTACACGGGTCGGGAATATTGAATGCGTGCAATGGTGCTGAAGGCTGTCGGCGGCCCTGAGAATTTCGAACTGGCCGAGATCGCTATGCCACGCCCGGATCCCGGAGAGGTGCTTGTGCGTGTGCACGCCAGTGCCCTCAACCCGGTTGACGCACGCATCCGCAACGGCTTGCCGATCGGCCCGCGCTTGCCGGCCGTTCTCGGCGCCGACCTGTCCGGAACGGTCGAGGCCGTCGCGGATGATGTTTTGGACTTCTCTCCCGGCGACGAGGTGTATGGCTGCGCCGGCGGCGTGCGGGGCCTGGGCGGCAGCTTCGCCGACTATATCGCGGCCGATGCCCGCCTTCTCGCCCGCAAGCCTGGCCGTCTTTCGATGCGTGAAGCCGCCGCCATGCCGCTGGTATCGATCACCGCCTGGAACTGCATGGCGAGAGCGGATGTCGGCGCCGGCGACCATGTCCTGGTGCATGCCGGCTGCGGCGGCGTCGGACACGTCGCCGTGCAACTGGCAAAGGCGCGGGGCGCGCGCGTCACCGCCACGGTCTCCTCATCCGAAAAGGCTGCGATCGCGCAAGACCTTGGCGCCGACCACACGGTTCTGTACGGCCAGGAGAGCGTCGCCGATTATGTCCAGCGCCTGACCGCCGGCCGTGGTTTCGATGTCGTGATCGACACGGTGGGCGGGGCAAACCTCGACCGCTCCTTCCAGGCGGCGGCGATTGGCGGCCGCATCGCCGCGACCGCCGCGCGCAGCACGCACGATCTGTCGCCCCTGCATGCCAAGGCGCTGTCGCTGCATGTCGTCTTCATGCTCATACCCCTGCTTGAAAATGTCGGCCGGGAGGATCACGGGCGCATTATGCGCGACATCGCCGTCATGGCCGATAGCGGGAAGATACGCCCCTTGATCGATCCCGCGCGGTTCGGGCTGGATCAACTGCCCAACGCCTTTCGCCATCTTGAAAGCGGAAGGCCACTCGGGAAAGTCGTCGTGGATGTGATGTGAGGATGACGATGGCCGGGATATCGAGCGGACTGACGGAATTGGGCGGGCTGACGGAATTGGACATCCGCAATGCGGCGGAGGCGATCCTGAAGGCCGAGCGCGATGGCAAGGCGATGCCGCCGCTTAGCGCCCAGCACTCCGGGCTCAGCCTTGATGATGCCTATCGCGTTCAGGACCTGCTGACGCGGACGCGCCAAGAGCAAGGCCTCGCTCTTGCCGGCTACAAGATCGGCCTGACATGGCTGACCACACAGCTCGCCTGCGACCTCGACGCGCCGATCCACGGACGGATCCTGCGGCACGCGGTTCACCGGAGCGGCGCAAGCCTTTCAGCCAGGCGTCTGGTGAAACCGCATGTCGAGGTCGAGCTTGCCTTCATCATGGGCCGTGACATCGACCAGCCGGTCGAAAATCCCGACGAACTCCTTGCCGCGACGGACTGCATCATACCTGCGCTGGAACTCGTCGACCACAGGATGGCACCGCCGCGCATCGTGGCCGATACGGTCGCCGACAACTCGGCTTTCGCCGGCGTCATCCTGGCTGAACAGCGTTTTCGGCCTGATGACATCGACAGCCGATGGGTCGGCGCCACACTGTCTCGCAACGGTATCGTGGAAGAAACCGGCTTGTCGGTCATCGGAATGGGCCATCCGGCCATTTGCGTGGCCTGGCTCGCCAATGCGCTGCTCAAGCGGGGCGAACATCTGGCGCAGGGCGACATTGTCATGTCGGGCGCCTTCGCGAGAGCCTTGCCGGTGGCAAGCGGAGACGCCTTCATCGCCGATTTCAACCAGTACGGCCGGCTCGATGTCTCGTTCACGTGAGTGATCCGCGGCTGTCGATGCCGGTCTGGCGCGATGCGACTTTTTAGGATCCGGCGGCCTGGCCGGTCATGGGAGAAAGACAGATGAACAACCGCAGCAATCCCGAGAAACCGGTCCCGGCACCCGTCGCACAAATGGCGACCATGGTTCGGGAAAGCCGGATGGACCGGCGCGAATTCCTCGCCATCGCCAGCATCATGGGCATGAGCGCTGCAGGCGCCTATGGCCTTATCGGCCTGGCCGCGCCCGTGCCGGCGCAAGCGGAAGAACCGAAGAAGGGCGGCGTCATCAAGATCGCCATGCCGGTCAAGGAGCTCAAGGACCCCCGCACCTTCGACTGGGGCGAGATGGGCAATCTGGGACGCCAGTTCCTCGAATGCTTTGTCGAATACACGCCCGATTTCACCTTCGAGCCACGGCTGCTCGAAAGCTGGGACGTCAATGCCGATGCCACCGAATACGTCCTGCATCTGCGCAAGGGCGTGAAGTGGAGCAATGGCGACGACTTCACAACCGACGACGCGCTGTTCAACCTCAACCGCTGGTGCGACAAGAAGGCGCCGGGCAATTCGATGGCCGGTCGCCTGGCCGCCCTTGTCGATCCGGCAACAGGCAAGGCGCGCGAGGGCGCCATCACCAAGGTCGACGATCACACGATCAAGCTGAAGCTTTCCAAGTCGGACATTGCGCTGATCGCCAACTTCGCGGACTTTCCGGCATTCCTGGTGCACCGCAGCTATGAGGCAACCGGCTCCGACCTGGTGAAGCATCCTATCGGCACCGGTCCCTTCGAACTGGTCTCGCATGAGACATCGGTGAAGGCCGTATATAAAAGGCGCGGAGAGCACCCGTGGTGGGGCGGCGAAACCTATCTCGACGGCGTCGAGTTCATCGACTATGGCACCGATCCCAATGCCATCTCAAGCGCCTTCGAATCCGGCGAAATCCATGGCAATTTCGAAACGACCGGCAACCAGGTCGACCTTCTGGACAGCATGGGCCTGCAACGCAGCGAGACCCCGACGGCGGCGACGGCCTGTGCGCGCTTCAACGTCAAGAACAAGCCCTATGACGACCAACGCGTGCGCAGGGCCCTGCAACTGGCCGTCGACAATGCCGCGGTTCTGACCTTGGCCTACAGCGATCGCGGCACCCCGGCGGAAAACCATCACGTCGCGCCGATCCATCCGGAATATTTCGCCTTGCCGAAAGTGGCGCGCGACATCGAGAAGGCAAAAGCATTGCTGGCCGAGGCCGGCCAGCAGGACTATGAACACGACCTGATCAGTGACGACGACGAGTGGCACAAGGACACGGCCGACGCCATCGCCGGCCAGTTGCGCGAGGCCGGCATCAAGATCAAACGCACCGTCCTGCCGACAAGCACCTTCTGGAACGACTGGACGAAATATCCCTTCTCGCTCACCGGCTGGACCATGCGGCCGCTCGGGGTCCAGATCCTGGCTTTGGCCTATCGTTCGGGCGAGGCCTGGAACGAGACCGGTTTCTCGAACCCCGAATTCGATGCCAAGCTGAACGACGCCTTGTCCATCGCCGATGTCGAAAAGCGCCGCGACGTCATGCAGGCGATCGAAAAAATCCTGCAGGATTCCGCGGTGATCATCCAGCCTTACTGGCGCAAGATCTACACGCACTCGGCCAAGGCGGTGAAGAACCGCCGAGCCCATCCGCTCGACCAGGTATTCCTGGAGAAGGTCTGGCTCGACGTCTGAGGCCCTGGCGAGTGAACCTGCCGCGTCAGCGCGGCAGGACGCTCGACCCCATCAGCGCCTCGTCGATGGAGCGGGCCGCCTGGCGGCCTTCCCGGATCGCCCAGACCACCAGCGACTGGCCGCGGCGCACGTCGCCCGCGGCATAGAGCCGGTCGACACTGGTCTTGTAGTCGCGGTCATTGGCCGCGACATTCTTCGAGCGGCGGCTGTCGGTGACGATCTCCATCTCGCCTTCCAGTTCCTTGGCCACGCCCGCCGCCGCCGGTCCGGCAAAGCCGATGGCGATGAAGGCGAGATCGGCGCGGATGACGAATTCGGTTCCGGCTATGGGCTTGCGCTTCTCGTCGACCTCGCAGCACTTGACGCCGGTCAGCTGGCCGTCCTCGCCGATGAATTCGAGCGTCGCCACTTGGAACTCGCGCTCCGCACCCTCGGCCTGCGAGGATGAGGTGCGCATCTTGGTCGCCCAGTAGGGCCAGACCGCGAGCTTGTCTTCCTTTTCGGGAGGCTGCGGACGGATGTCGAGCTGGGTCACGCGCACCGCGCCCTGGCGGAAAGCCGTGCCGACACAGTCGGACGCGGTGTCGCCGCCACCGACGACGACGACATGCTGGCCGCCGGCGATGATGGGATGCGAGGGCCAGGCCACCGACTGGATCGGCTCGCCGCCGACGCGGCGGTTCTGCTGCACCAGATAGGGCATGGCGTCATAAACGCCGCCGAGATCGTCGCCGGGGATGTTGGCGGCGCGCGGCGTCTCGGAGCCGCCGCAATAGAGCACCGCGTCATGTTCGGCCAGCAGCTCCGCCACCGGCTTGTCGACACCGACATTGACGCCGCAATGGAAGCTCACGCCCTCGCCCTGCATCTGCTCGATGCGCCGGTCGATATAGTGCTTCTCGATCTTGAAGTCTGGAATGCCGTAGCGCATCAGCCCGCCCGGGCGGCTCTCGCGCTCGTAGACATGGACGTCGTGGCCGGCGCGGCCGAGTTGCTGGGCCGCCGCCATGCCGGCCGGGCCGGAGCCGATGACGGCGACGCGCTTGCCGGTCTTCTTCTCGGGCGGATAGGGCCTGATATGGCCGGTCTCGTAGGCCTTGTCGGCGATCGCCTGTTCCACCGTCTTGATGGCGACTGGAATGTCCTCGAGGTTCAGCGTGCAGGCTTCCTCGCAGGGCGCGGGGCAGATGCGGCCGGTGAATTCCGGGAAATTGTTGGTCGAGTGCAGGTTGCGGATCGCGTTGTCCCAGTCCCTGTTATAGACGAGGTCGTTCCAGTCGGGGATCTGGTTGTGGATCGGGCAGCCCGTCGGCCCATGACAGAACGGGATGCCGCAATCCATGCAGCGCGCGGCCTGTTTCTCGACCTCCTTGTCCGACATCGGCAGCGTGAATTCACGGAAATGCCGGATGCGGTCGGAAGCTGGCTGGTACTTGTGCACCTGCCGGTCGATTTCAAGAAAGCCTGTTACCTTGCCCATAGTCCAGTTCCTGCTGTCCAGATGGTGCGGTTTTCGCCGCACCCGTTAACCTCTTGAGGCCGCCGTGGCAACCTTGCGTGCGAGGTCAGACTGTCGATGAAGGTGGACCGGGAAGCCTGGCTCCCCGGCAATTCTCTGAAAGCCTATTCGGCCGCGACGCCCATGCGCATGCGTTCCATCTCGATCAGCGCCCGGCGATACTCCACCGGCATGATCTTGCGGAATTTCGGCCGGAACGTCGCCCAGTCGTCGAGGATCTCGCGGCCGCGAACAGAACCCGTGAAGTGGACGTGGTTCGAGATCAGCTGGTAGAGCCGCTCCTCGTCGTGACTGGTCATGTCGCCCGACACGTCGACGCGGCCCTTGTGGTCGAGATCGCCGCCATGATGCAGCAGCTTCTCCATCAGGTCGTCCTCTTCCGGAACCGGCTCCAACTCGACCATGGCCATGTTGCAGCGCTCGGCGAAATCACCGGCTTCATCCAGCACATAGGCGACACCGCCCGACATGCCGGCGGCGAAGTTGCGGCCGGTCTTGCCGATGACGACGACGACACCGCCGGTCATGTATTCGCAGCCATGGTCGCCGACGCCTTCGACGACAGCCGCCACGCCCGAATTGCGCACCGCGAAACGCTCGCCGGCGACGCCGGCGAAATAGGCTTCGCCCTCGGTCGCGCCGTAGAGCACCGTGTTGCCGACGATGATGGAGTCCGCCGCGACGATCTTGGCTTCCTGCGGCGGCCGGATGACGATGCGCCCGCCCGACAGGCCCTTGCCGACATAGTCGTTGCCGGCGCCGACGAGATCGAACGAGATGCCGCGCGCCAGGAAGGCCCCGAACGACTGGCCGGCGGTGCCCGTGAGCTTCACCTGGATCGTGTCCTCGCGCAGCCCCTTGTGCTTGAAACGCTTGGCCACCTCGCCCGACAGCATGGCGCCCGCCGAGCGATCGACATTGCGGATCGGAACTTCGATGCTGACCGGCTGCCGGCTTTCCAGCGCGGGTTTGGCCAGTTCGATCAGCTTGCGGTCGAGCACATCGTCGATCGGATGCTTCTGGCGCTCTGTCCAGTGCGCCGCTTCATGCGGCACGTCGGGCTTGTAGAACATCTTCGAGAAGTCGAGCCCGCGCGCCTTCCAGTGCTGGATCACGTCGCGCTTTTCCAGGAGATCGCTGTCGCCGATGATCTGGTCGATGTGAGTGAAGCCCATCTCGGCCAGCAGCGCCCTCACCTCTTCCGCCACATAGAAGAAGAAGTTGATGACATGCTCCGGCGTGCCCTTGAAGCGCTTGCGCAGCACCGGGTCCTGTGTGGCGACGCCCACGGGGCAAGTGTTGAGATGGCACTTGCGCATCATGATGCAGCCGGCCGCGATCAGCGGCGCGGTCGAGAAGCCGAATTCGTCGGCGCCCAGCAGCGCACCGATGATGACGTCGCGCCCGGTGCGCAGGCCGCCATCGACCTGCAGCGCCACGCGTGAGCGCAGGCCGTTGAGCACCAGCGTCTGGTGCGTCTCGGCAAGGCCCATTTCCCACGGGCTGCCCGCATGCTTGAGCGAGGTCAGCGGCGAGGCACCCGTGCCGCCATCATAACCGGAGATGGTGATGTGGTCGGCGCGCGCCTTGGCGACGCCCGCCGCGACAGTACCGACGCCGACTTCCGACACCAGCTTCACCGACACGTCGGCCGCCGGGTTGACGTTCTTCAGGTCGTAGATCAGCTGCGCCAGATCCTCGATCGAATAGATGTCGTGATGCGGCGGCGGCGAGATCAGGCCGACGCCCGGCGTCGAATGCCGGACCTTGGCGATGGTCGCATCGACCTTGTGGCCGGGCAACTGGCCGCCCTCGCCGGGCTTTGCGCCCTGCGCGACCTTGATCTGCATCACGTCGGAGTTGACGAGATATTCCGCCGTCACGCCGAAGCGGCCGGAGGCGACCTGCTTGATCGCAGAGCGCTCCGGGTTCTTGCCTCCGCCCGGCAGCGGCAGGTAACGGTCGGCCTCTTCGCCGCCCTCGCCCGTGTTCGACTTGCCGCCGATCTGGTTCATGGCTCGCGCCAGCGTGGTGTGCGCCTCACGCGAGATCGAACCGAACGACATCGCGCCGGTCGAGAAGCGCTTGACGATCTCGGCCGCCGGCATGACGTCGTCGAGCGCGACCTTCTTGCGTCCGGTCTCGTCCGCCAACCTTACCTTGAACAGGCCGCGGATGGTCTGCGCGCGCGCCGTCTCGCTGTCGATCTGAGCCGAATACTCCTTGAACGTGTCCCAGGACCCCTGCCGAACGGCGTGCTGCAGGCTGGCGACGGCGTCAGGCGACCACATATGCGCCTCGCCACGCATGCGGAACATGTATTCGCCGCCGACTTCCAGGCTGTTGCGCAGCACCGGGTCATTGCCGAATCCGTCCGTGTGGCGGCTGAGCGTCTCCGCCGAGATCTCGTCCAGGCCGACGCCTTCGATCAGTGTCGCGGTGCCGGTGAAATACTGCTGCACGAAGTCCGACTTCAGGCCGATGGCGTCGAATATCTGGGCGCCGCAATAGGACTGGTAGGTCGAGATGCCCATCTTGGACATCACCTTGAGGATGCCCTTGCCGATCGACTTGATGTAGCGCGACACGACCTCGTAGGCATCGACCTCCTCCGGCAGCTCGCCACGCTTGTGCATGTCGAGCAGCGTGTCGAAGGCGAGGTACGGATTGATCGCCTCGGCGCCGTAGCCGGCAAGGCAGCAGAAATGATGGACCTCGCGCGGCTCGCCCGATTCCACCACAAGGCCGACCGCGGTGCGCAGCCCCTTGCGGATCAGGTGATGATGCACGGCAGCTGTCGCCAGCAGCGCCGGAATGGCGATGCGGTCCGGCCCGACCTGGCGATCGGACAGGATGATGATGTTGTAGCCGCCGGCGACCGCCGCTTCGGCGCGTTCACACAGCCTGTCGATGGCGCCCTGCATGCCGGCCGCGCCCTCGCTCGACCCGTAGGTGATGTCGATCGTCTTGGTATCGAAACGGTCCTCGGTGTGGCCGATGGAACGGATCTTTTCCAGATCGCCATTGGTCAGGATCGGCTGGCGCACCTCGAGCCGCTTGCGGCGCGAATTGCCGACCAGGTCGAAAATGTTCGGCCGCGGCCCGATGAAGGACACCAGGCTCATCACCAGCTCCTCGCGGATCGGGTCGATCGGCGGGTTGGTGACCTGCGCGAAGTTCTGCTTGAAATAGGTATAGAGCAGCTTCGACTTGTCCGACATCGCCGAGATCGGCGTGTCGGTGCCCATCGAACCCACGGCTTCCTGGCCGGTGGTCGCCATCGGCGACATCAAGAGCTTGGTGTCCTCCTGCGTGTAGCCGAAGGCCTGCTGGCGATCGAGCAGGCTGACATCCTTGCGCAGCGCGCGCGGCTCGACCGGCTTCAGGTCCTCGAGGATGAGCTGCGTGTTGGCGAGCCAGGTTTTGTAGGGATGCCTGGTCGCGATCTCCGACTTGATCTCCTCGTCGGGCACGATACGGCCCTTGGCGAGATCGATCAGCAGCATGCGGCCAGGCTGCAGCCGCCACTTCTGCACGATCTTCTCCTCCGGCACCGGCAGCACGCCGGCTTCCGAAGCCATGATGACGCGGTCGTCATCGGTGACGATGTAGCGCGCCGGGCGCAGGCCGTTGCGGTCGAGCGTGGCGCCGATCTGGCGGCCATCGGTGAAGGCGACCGCCGCCGGGCCGTCCCACGGCTCCATCAACGCCGCGTGGTACTCGTAAAAGGCCTTGCGGTCGGCATCCATGAGCTTGTTGCCGGCCCAGGCTTCCGGGATCAGCATCATCATGGCGTGGCTGAGCGAGTAGCCGCCCTGGAACAGGAACTCGAGCGCGTTGTCGAAGCATGCGGTGTCGGACTGGCCGTCATAGGAGATCGGCCAGAGCTTGGAGATGTTGTTGCCGAACAGTTCGGAATCGACCGAGGCCTGGCGCGCCGCCATCCAGTTGTTGTTGCCGCGTACCGTGTTGATCTCGCCATTGTGCGCGACCATGCGGTAGGGATGCGCCAGCTTCCAGGACGGGAAGGTGTTGGTCGAGAAGCGCTGGTGAACCAGGATCAGCGCGGTCTCGAAGCGCGGGTCATTGAGATCCTTGTAGTAGGCGCCGACCTGGTAGGCCAGGAACATGCCCTTGTAGACGATCGTGCGCGCCGACAGCGACACGCAATAGGCGCCGATATCCTTGTTGTCGTTCTCGGCATAGATGCGGCCGGAAATGACCTTGCGCAACAGATAGAGCCGGGCCTCGTATTCCTCATCGTCGGGAATATCAGCCGTGCGGCCGATGAAAACCTGGCGGTGGAACGGCTCGGACGCCACGATGTCGGGTGCCTTCGACAGCGACGAATTGTCGACCGGCACGTCGCGGAAACCGATGAGCGGCAGGCCTTCGGACTGCGCCGACTCGGCGATGATGTCCTCGATATGGGCACGCAGCGCCGCGTCCTGCGGCATGAACCAGTGGCCGACGCCGTACTGGCCGGCCGGCGGCAGTTCGATGCCTTGGGCCGCCATTTCCTCGCGGAAGAACTGGTCGGGGAGTTGCACCAGCACGCCGGCACCGTCGCCGACCAGCGGATCGGCACCGACGGCGCCGCGATGCGTCAGGTTTTCAAGCACGGCAAGGCCGTCCTTGACGATGTCATGCGACTTCACGCCCTTCATGTTGACGATGAAGCCGACGCCGCAGGCGTCATGTTCATTGCGCGGATCGTAGAGGCCCTGAGAGGCAAAACCGGTTCGGCCAATGTCGGTTCGGCCAAGGTCGGTTCCGGACGTATTTTTGACGGTTGCCGCTTTCGTCTGCGCGGCCTGGCCGTGGATCGCAGCGTGCGTCAATTCCGTCATTGTCCTGTCCTCTCCGTTCCGCGCCCCGTCGGGCGCTGGCCATTTTTCTGTCGCTGGTTTGCCTCGGCAAGCGCTTGGCTCACCCTTCATCCTTGCGGCACGTCTTTCGAAATCCTTGCCGAGCCATGCATCGCTTCGCATGGTTCGCGTCTGGTATCGTACAGGCCAGCTCCTGGCCGTCCACCTGTCGCTCGCGGCAACAGCCGGAGAGGCCAATATGTTACGCCAATCCAGCCTGTTTTGTGCGACAAAATAAGACAGCACTACTGTCCTAAATTTTTATGGCAGAATTCCCCGACGCACACAAGACCGATTCACAAAAAACTTGGGCTTTTGGCGACATAAAATTTCGTGAAGTTGAGAGGAAACGTAAGCTTAAGTCGCCGTCCATCACGCGGCCAAACTGACTGGCTTTACCGGTTTTCCCGCGTCTGGCCCTTGCGGTTGGCGCCTGAAACCGGTCAACTCCACCCGATTTCCCCAACACAGGCAGATACATGTTCTTCGCTTCCGACAATTGGGCAGGCGCCCATCCCAATATCGTTGCCGGCCTGTCGGCCGCGGCCGGTGGCTTTGCCACTGCCTATGGCGACAGCACGCTCGACCAAGCGGTCTATGTCAGGTTCAGCGAGATTTTCGAACGCGAGGTCGCGGTGTTTTTCGTGGCGACCGGCACCGCCGCCAATTCGCTGTCGCTGACCACGTTCAACAAGCCTGGCGGCATTTCCTTCGCCCATCGCGAATCGCATGTCATCGAGGACGAATGCGGCGCGCCGGAATATTTCTCGGGCGGTTCGCGGCTGCACGCCGTCGATGGCGCTCTGGGCAAGATCGACCCGCACAATCTTGAACGCATCATCGGCCGCTTCGCGCCGGAAATCGTCCATTGGGGCCGGCCGATGGCCGTCTCCATCACCCAGTCGACAGAGGTCGGCACCGTCTACGGCCTGGAGGAGATCGAGACGATCTCGGCCATCGCCAGGAAGCATTCAGTGCCGTTGCACATGGATGGCGCCCGCTTTGCCAATGCACTGGCCGCGCTCGACACGACGCCGGCCGAAATGACCTGGAAGCGCGGTGTCGACATCCTGTCCTTCGGCGGCACCAAGAATGGCTGCTGGTGCGCCGAGGCGATCGTGCTGTTCGACCTCGACCGCGCCAGGGAATTGGCCTTCCTGCGCAAACGCGCCGCGCAGCTGTTTTCCAAATCCCGTTTCGTCGCCGCGCAGTTCGAGGCCTATTTCAAGGACGGACTGTGGCTCGACACGGCACGCCACGCCAACGCCATGGCCGCCCGGCTCGCCGCGGCCATCGAGGATTCCCAATCGGCAAAGCTCGCTTGGCTTCCGCAGGCCAACGAGGTCTTCGCGATCATGAAGAAGGCCGAGGCCGACAGGCTGCAGGCGGCGGGCGCCGCCTTCTATGACTGGCACAAGCCGCATGGTTTCGACGGCCATGTCGGCGAGGACGAGGTGCTCTACCGCTTCGTCACCAGCTTTGCCACGACTTCAGAGGAAGTCGACCGTTTCGGCCAGTTGATCGCCGGGTGACGGCTTTCTCCGGACAATAAAAAAGCGGCGCCTTTCGGCGCCGCTTCCGTCTCGGGAGGAGACTTTATCCGTAATGTGCCGGCCTGTCAGGCAGCGGTCTTGGCTTCGATCTGCTTTGCCGTGGCCGGAGCCGAGGTGATCGCGATCTTGCGCGGCTTCAATTCCTCGGGAATGTTGCGCTTGAGGTCGACGAAGAGCAGGCCGTTTTTCAGGTTGGCGCCGACGACGTCGACATGGTCGGCAAGCTGGAAGCGGCGCTCGAAGGCCCTGGAGGCGATGCCGCGATAGAGCAGCTCGGAACCTTCACCAGTGCCCTCGTCCTTGCGCTCGCCCTTCACGGTCAGCACGTTGCGGTGGGCTTCGATCGAAATCTCGTCGTCCGAGAAGCCGGCGACCGCCATCGAGATCCGGTAGGAATCCTCGCCGGTGCGCTCGATATTGTAGGGCGGATAGGTCTGCGCGCCGTCAGGCTGCGCAAGCGAGTCCAGCATGGTGAAGAGCCGGTCGAAGCCGACGGTTGAGCGGTAGAGCGGGGAAAAATCAACGTGACGCATGAGGTGTTCTCCTGTTGAGCAACATGGTTTGCGTATGGCCGGTGCGAAACCCGTGAGCGGCGTTTCGGGAGGACCAGCGGTCCCGACATCGGCGACCGCAACCCACATCTGGGGAGCGCCAGAATGCATTTCAAGCTTCGCCCGATGGCAAAAGATGGAAAGCCCCCCTTGATGAACGGCAGATGAACCGGCGCTTCGGCGCACGTTCAGACAGGCCGCGCTAGTGTGAACCCACGATCAAGGATTGGCGGCGCAGGATTTGAAGCGCCGCGACGAGGCCGAACCGGGTGTCAACGTCCCTTCCTCCCGGATCGACAGAGGCCGGAAGCACGCCCGTGAGCGGCTTCCGGCCTTCCCCTTTGCGATCCAGGCATAACCCGGATTTGCTTTGCTTTTGATGCATTGGCGTCTATCACCTTGGCTGGGGGCCGGCCGTTGGCGGCAGGCAGGTGAAGACGCCGAGTACAAAGCGCCGAATGACAGACATTTTCCACGACACGGCGGACAATCCTCGGCCGGAGAACGCCACTGGCGGCTTCTTCACCACGCGGGACGGCAAGACGATCCGCTATGGCCTGTTCGCGGCGGTTGCCCGGCCGATGAAAGGCACCGTGGTGCTGCTCGGCGGCCGCAACGAGTGCATCGAGAAATATTTCGAGACCATCCGCGACCTTGCCGCCCGGGGCTTTGGCGTCGCCACGCTCGACTGGCGCGGCCAGGGCGATTCCTCGCGGCTGATCCGCGACCGGCAGCGCGGCTATGTCAGGTCGTTTCGCGATTACACCGCCGATCTGGAGCAGTTTTTCGAGGACATCGTGCTGCCCGACTGCCGCGGCCCCTATTACATCCTGGCCCACTCCGCCGGCGCGGTCATCGCGTTGCTGGCCTCGCCGTCGATGGTCAACCGCGTGCGGCGCATGGTGCTGATCGCGCCGTTCCTGACGCTGCCCGATCTGCCGGTTTCGATCAGGACGGTCCGTCGCATCTGCTCGTTTTTCTGCGCTTTCGGGCTCGGCTGGCTCTATGCCGCCTGGGGACCGCGGCCCCGGCACACGCTGCCTTTCGAGGCCAACAAGGTGACGACGGACCCAAAGCGCTATCGCCGCAACACGCGCATCTACGAAGAATATCCGCAAATGGCGCTTGGCGGCCCCACGGTCCGCTGGCTGCAAGCGGCGGCGAAGGCGTCGGAAGCCATCTCCGACCCCGACTTCATGGCCGGTATTCAGGTGCCCTTGCTCATCATCGCCGCCGGCAACGACCAGGTCGTCTCGACCAAGGCTGTCGAGGCATACGCCAGACGTCTGAGGCTCGGCTCGATGCTGATGATCGACGGCGCCAAGCACGAGATCCTGCAGGAAGTCGACCTTTACCGCGAACAGTTCCTCGCCGCCTTCGACGCTTTCATCCCCGGCTCCGACGACCCGACGGCCTGACCGCAGGCGGATGCAGCTGACACACCGCTGTCAGCAGGAGCCCCGAGGGCCGCCACGAGAGCACGCAAGCCCCTAAAGATTCTGACAGTCAGCGCCTGTCCTGGAATGCTCATCTCGATGCGTCGAACCGAACGCCATGGAGAAGAGATCATGACCGAGAGAACCTGCGCCGCCTGTGATTGCCAGCTCGATGCCGACCCGATCCGCGTCAAGGTCGGCGGCAAGACAGTCGAGGTCTGTTGCGAAGAATGCGCCCAGGCGCTGAACGAGGCCGGTGCTTCGGCGACCGGCACCGACAAGGACTGAGCCATGCGCCCCGATCAAGCAACGGCGCAACAACGGCGCGGCAACGTGCTGCCCCGTGCGGCGATCAGCCCAACGATCATCTGGCGGTCTTTGCACGCCCGATGCGCAGCAGCGGCCAGATGGCTCGGCCGGCAGATGGAAAAGCGCCGCAGCCGCGTCGCTCTGCTCGAGATGAGCGACGAACAGCTCAAGGACATCGGCCTGTCGCGCAGCGACGCCCATTCGGAGTTCAGGCGCCGCGCCTGAGGCTGAAACGCGCCTTTCGAACGCTCCTGACAGGATTGGACGGCCCCGTGCGTAAAGTACCGAAAATGAAGTCGGTGAGCGGGAGGCGGAACGGCCATGTCGCAATTTACGGTTCTGCCGCTGCTGGACACGCCCGTCGTCAGGATACGCGACGTCGTCT
Organism: Mesorhizobium comanense; assembly: GCF_005503535.1. Classification (GTDB taxonomy): domain Bacteria; phylum Pseudomonadota; class Alphaproteobacteria; order Rhizobiales; family Rhizobiaceae; genus Mesorhizobium; species Mesorhizobium comanense. The sequence goes on from NZ_SCNN01000016.1 coordinate 142,989, forward strand.
GCAGCGGCGAATGCCGGCACAGGAGCAATGAGGAATGCACCGCGGCCACGCATCTGGTTTTCCCTTATCGCGGCGTCTTCGTGCGGCATGTCGGCCGCAACGACGCCGTGGCCGAAGCCAACCAGCTGCTGTTCTTTAATGAGGCCGAGCCCTACCAGGTAAGCCATCCCGTCGAGGGTGGTGATGCCTGTCTGGATATCGTTGTCGAGGAGGCACAGTTGCGCGAACTGGCGCCAAAGGAGCAGTTGCGCGCCGGCGGTGTCCTGGCGTTTCGACGCCAGCGCCGGCGCATCGACCCGCGCGCGCAGGCGCTTGTCGCGCTGTTGCGCCATAGCCTGCGCCGCAAGGTCGCCGAAACGCTGGAAGCCGAAACACTTGCCCTGACGCTCGTGCGGCGCTCCCTGGGCGAGCGCACCTCGCATGGGGCGGGCGCCAGCGCTGGACTGCAGAAGCTGGTCGACCGCGCCAAGCTGGTTCTGTCGTCGGACCTGTCGCGACGCTGGACGCTGGCCGGGATAGCGGCCGAGGTCGGCGTTTCGGCGGTCTACCTGACCCAGGTTTTCCAACAGGTCGAGGCGATGCCGCTCTATCGCTATCACCTGCGTTTGCGGCTGGCCCGCGCGCTGGACCTGCTCGGCAGTTACGACAATCTGACCACGCTCGGCATGGACCTCGGCTTTTCCAGCCATAGCCATTTCAGCGCCGCCTTCCGGCAGGTTTACGGACGAACGCCGGCCGAATTCCAGCGTTCGATCAAATCGCGCTGAACCCGCCGGAGCCGGGCGCTTCAGCCGTGCAGCGCAGCCATGGCGGCCGCGTGAAGCTCGGGCGTCGCCGCGGCCAGCACATCACCGCCCTTTTCCGCCGGGCCGCCGTCGAAGGTGGTGACGACACCGCCCGCTTTCTCGATGATGGGGATCAGCGCCACGATATCGTAGGGCTTCAATCCGGGATCGGCGACGATGTCGACGCTGCCCGAGGCGATCATGGCGAAGGCATAGCAGTCAGCCCCATAGCGGGCGAGTTGAACCGTCTTCTCGAACGCATCGTAGCGTGTGCGCGCCTCGCCCTTGAACAGCGCCGGCGTGGTGGTGAACAGCGTCGCTTCGTCGAGTCTTGTCGTCTTGCGGGTCGTCAGTTTTCGCGGCCCTCCCGGCCCTTCATAGTGCGAACCTGACGCGTTGGCGTAGAAAAGCTCTCCCGTGAAGGGCTGCGCCATCATGCCCGCGACCGCATCGCCGTCGACCGTCAACCCGACCAGCGTACCCCATACCGGTAGGCCGGAGATGAAGGCGCGCGTGCCGTCGATCGGATCGATCACCCACACATGCTTGCTCGAAGTATTCTCGCTGCCGTGCTCCTCGCCAAGGATGCCATGGTCGGGATACTCGGCCGAAATCAACGCTCGGATGGCGCGTTCCGTCTCGCGGTCGGCTTCGGTGACCGGGTCGAAACTGCCCTTCTCCTTATTGGCGACAGCGCCCTGCGCCCGAAAGCGCGGCAGGGTTTCCGCCGCGGCCGCCCGTGCGATGCGGCGCATGAAATCGATGCTGATGTCCAATTGATTCTCCCGCCTCGCCGCATGCCCGATCGGGCTTTCCGCGACTTTCCTGCCAAAACAACGCTGTTTATCGATTTATCCGTCGCGCTAACAGTTGCCCAAATGTCACATAGGCATCATCGAAATGCAATTTCCACATCACTCTGAATTAAAAAACCATGAAGGCCGCTTGACATTTGTGCACCGCACAATACGGTTGTTCTCGGACAGGTTTTCCTGTCCATGCCCTCCTTGGGCGTTTCCTCCCTAGACTTCGACCGTATCGTGCGAACGATGCGGTCTTTTTTTAACCCGCCAATCCGGTTGTCCGTACCCGGGGGCTCGGATGTCACTCCGCGGCCAGCGGCAGGTCGACGAAATGATGGTCGGGCATTGACATCAGGTCGGCGCAGAACCGTGTCAGGTCGTCGGCCAGCGCATCGAAGCCGGCCGCCTTCTCGAATGTCCGCTCGTTCATGTAGAGCCCGCGATTGACCTCGATCTGCAGCGCATGCAGATGACGCGCCGGGCGACCGTAATGCTCGGTGATGAAACCGCCCGCATAGGGCTTGTTGTGAGCGACGGTGTAGCCCATCGCGGAAAGCAGGCCTATCGCGGTTTCTGTCAGGGCGGCGGTAGCCGAGATGCCGAAACGGTCGCCGATGATGAAGTCCGGCCGCAGGCCGCTGTCGCCGACGCGAATGCTTGCCGGCATCGAATGGCAGTCGATCAGTACGGCAAAGCCGAAGCGGGCATGGGTCCTCGTCAGAAGCCGTTTCAACGTTTCGTGATAGGGTTTGTAGACGGCCTCGATGCGGGCAACCGCCTCGGCCAGCGGCAAGCGGCCCGGATAGATGTCCAGCCCCTCGCCGACCAGCTTCGGTACGGTGCCCAGTCCGCCCGCCACCCGCGCCGAGCGGATGTTGCAGAAGGACGGCACCGGCTCGGCGAACATGCGCGGATCGAGTTCCCAGGGCTCACGGTTGACGTCGAGATAGGCGCGCGGGAAATTCGCCGCCAGCATCGGAGCGCCGAGCGCCACGGCGCCCCCGAACAATTCGTCGACATAGCAGTCTTCCGACCGGCGGATGGCATTGCGATCGAGCCTCGCCATGGCGAGGAAGCGTTCCGGATAGTGGCGGCCGCTATGCGGTGAGTCGAAGAGAAAGGGGACACGCTGCTCGGCGCCCGACCGGATTTCGAAGGGTGGAAAAACCGAAAAATCCTCGGCTGCCGTCTTCAATTTGAACGAACCCGGAAACACCAGTGCATCATGGCGTGAACCTGCCACCTTGCTGGCCGCATGTCCAGCATTTCAGCGGTCGCGCCGCCAGGCAAATGTGGCCCGGGCGCGTCCGCGTTCACTTGATGTTTACTCTCACCTCCTCATATACAGGATGGTTAACGGGCTTGCCTGGCGGCAGTCTGGGGCGGGTGATTCGGACGGGATATCATGGCACGCATTCTTCTGGCGGAAGACGACGACGATATGCGTCGGTTCCTCGTCAAGGCGCTTGAGCGCGCCGGTTACCAGGTCAGCGATTTCGACAATGGCGCCAGCGCCTATGAGCGCTTGCGCGAGGAGCCGTTCTCGCTGCTTCTGACCGACATCGTCATGCCGGAGATGGACGGTATCGAACTGGCGCGCCGCGCCACCGAGATCGATCCGGACCTCAAGGTCATGTTCATCACCGGTTTCGCCGCCGTCGCGCTGAACCCGGATTCCAAGGCGCCCAAGGACGCCAAGGTGCTGTCCAAGCCCTTCCACCTGCGCGATCTCGTCAACGAGGTCGAGAAGATGCTGCAGGCGGCCTGAGCCGCCTTCGGCAGGCCGCAGGCACCATTTCACAGGCTCCGCCGGAGGACAGGTTTTTCCTTTTTCCGGCTATTGACGCGCCGGACCAAAAATGGTGTATGCGCGGCATCGGATGGGCGTGTAGCTCAGCGGGAGAGCACTGCATTGACATTGCAGGGGTCACAAGTTCAATCCTTGTCACGCCCACCATCCTCTTGAAAATCAATGGCTTACGCTGAGCATTCGCTGGTGAGGCATCCAGGGGATGCACCAGAATGCGCAATCCGACCTATCTCGAAATCTCCCGTCACCGGGTTTTCTATTTCCGCTGGCCGCTGATCAGACCCGGCGCTGCCGGTAGCGGGATGCAGACAAGTCTCAAAATTTCGCTTGGTACCAGGGCAGGCTCGGAAGCCTTGTCTCTGGCTCGGCACCTAAGCTATGTCGGCCAAGCCCTCATGAAACAGTGGTCAGCATCCGGCATGCGCTACGACGAGATACGTGCAGCTCTTAAGAAGCACTTCCAAGATGCGTTAGCCCGCCGCAAAAGCGAGATGGCTGCGGAAGGGCGACTCTCAGTCATGCACGTAGGCGCCCTGCAGAATGGGGTTGGGTTCGCGGAAGAAGCCATCGCAACGGGCTCCGACATCTTGCCGCACATTAGCGATGACTCGCTAGCCATCGGCTTTGCCGAAAAGTACGGCTTGCCTCTAGCTCCGGGCTCGCGTGCATTTGAGACGTTCAAAGTGGAAATGCGAAAGGCATACAGGGATTACTGCGCAAAGGTTATGGCTCACGATCAGTCCTTTGAGAGCTTCGAGTTCGACGAAACCGTGATTCCGTTAAGCTCAACATTTGCAAAACCCGCGTCCGGGCCTGTGAACACCCTTACCGATGTCGCAGCCAAGTTCGTTGCCGAGCAGAAAAAGGCTGAGAGCTGGGTCACGCGGACCGAGCAGCAGAAGCTACAACACCTCGAACTCTTGAAAGAGATTCTTGGAACGGAGATCGATATCGCCGACGTCACATCTTCAGACGTCCAACGGGTAAAAGAGACGCTTCTAAACTATCCTCGCAATAGAAATAAAATCGAAGCCACAAGAAAACGGTCTATCGAGGAGCTATCGAAGCTTCGCGGGTACACAACGCTGAGTGTCCGCACCATAAACACTTATCTACAAACCTACTTCGGTCTGTTCGCTTGGGCCAGGAAAAACAGATTTGTCGCTGAAAATCTGTTTGATGGGTTAGGTTTAAAAAAGAGCAAGAAGCAAGCGGAAGCGGCTCAGAGAGATGCGTTTTCGCAGGACCAAATTGAGCTAATGACTGCCGAGTTGCTGGAAAATAAGAGGGGCCTGATCAATAAGGAATATCAGAAATGGGGGCCTTTGATCGGGCTGTACACAGGCGCCAGGCTTAACGAAATCTGCCAGCTTGAACTTGCAGACATCAAGCAAGACGCCGCCATCTGGTATTTCGATTTCAATGACGAGGGCGACCAAAAGCGTCTAAAGACCACTGCCTCCCGCAGGATGGTACCCGTTCATGACCAGCTCATCGCAATGGGATTTTTGGAGTACGTGGATGCGCTGAGACCGCGCGGTCAGAAGCGGCTCTTTCCTGATTTTTCTTTCAGCGCAAAGGAAGGCTATGGAAGGCCACTCTCGCGATGGTTCAATGAACGCTTTCTGGTTGCGCTGGACATCAAGACCGATGATCTGGTGTTCCACAGCTTCAGGCATACCATGGTGACGAGGCTTTTGCAGGCTGGCGAGCAGGAAAACTTGGTCAAGGCCATCGTCGGCCACACAAGGCAGGGTGTCACCCAGCAGCACTATTTCAAGGGCTATACGCTTGCACAGATGCAAGAAGCACTGCGAAAATTCTAGCTGCCCATCACCTGTTTGACGAGCGCCAGGACGTCTAGGTCAATAATCTCAGCGAGTTCCAAAAGCTCCACGAGGTCAACCCTGCGTTGGCCGCTCTCGATGTTGGCTATGAAAGGCTGATGTCGTCCTAAAGCCTTGGCGACCTGAGCCTGAGACAAGCCCTTCGAGCGACGCTGCTCTGCCAGTGCCGCCGCTATCATCAGATGACGTTTTGAGTGCAGCGATTTCGGCATAGCCCGTTGACGACACGTTCAACAGGCGGGTAATCCGAAATTCAGATTATCCAAAAATTGGATATACGGATCAGATACGGGCTGCGATTTCGGGAAACAGACAGGGGTTAATAATGGAAATTTTGCTAGTTCTGATCGTGCTTGGAGCAGGAGTCTTCTATTTCCTAAAAGGCAACGTTCGAAGAGGTGCCGAGACCGTAAGGGCATCGATATTCTTGACCGGCTTGGAGTCTGGCAGCACGGTCGCTGAGGCCAACCTTGTGGCCAGCATGGACGCGGAACATATGCCGACCTCTATGATCCACAACGCCATGGACCAGGTGCGGCTATTCTACGGTGGCAAGCAGTTGCCCATGATCGCGGAAGCGTATCGAAAGGGTATGCAGCCTAAGCTCACGATATGGAATCAAGTCCTCATAGACATGCTTCATTCCTCCACCCCGAAGCAGAAGACTGACAACAGCGACACTCATGGACATCGCGGCGGCGTCTCCCAAGAGATTGAGCAAGCCAACAAAGCGCGAAACCATAGGATGGGCTTCGATGAATATCTCGGTGCAGTTGTAGCTGAGGCCAAGCGCCTGGACGGCAAGGCTAGCACTGACTTGCATTGGATCGAACTGACCGACGATGAAGGCACTAAGCGTGCTTACACAGACGGGATCGACCCCAAGTGGCTCGCTGCCGAAATCGTGAAGCTGGGGCCGCCGCCTCCGTGGCGAGTGAGCTAGCTTCTCCAGGGAGGCTCACAGGACTCGTTTGTTCGACCGTCGCGGGATTGGGCGCAGAATTGCCTCGACCACTCTCAGCGGCCTTCCCTGCCCGATTGCGGCCCATCCTGTCAAAGCCCCCAGGCCAGCAAGTTGGCTTCGGCCTGATCGGGTGCCTTCCCCTTGATGCGGAGCACCGTTTGCCGCGTCAAACCCGCTTCCTTGGCAATGGTCGAAACGCCCTCACCATTAGCCAGCATATCCATCACAAGCTGATACTGACGCCGGTCATAGGTCGGCTTGCGACCAAGATACTTCGTATCCTTCGTCTGTGCGTGGGCTATGCCAGCCTTCTGGGCTTCCTTCGTCGCCTCTGCTTGGGCTTGAGCGGTTGCTGCCATGAACGCAATCAAAGCATCACGTACCGCTTGCTGGATCGGGTCCGTAGTGGCCCCATCGAACGTCATGTTATTGATGACTGTTCTGATGGTAACCCCTCTGCGCATGAACTCCCTGATCACATCACAGACATCTTGATAGTTTCGCCCAAGCCGATCTACCCATCGCACCACGAGCGTATCGCCCATGCGGAGCATGTCATACAGGCGCCTGCCCTCTGAGCGATCCGCGAGCTTTGTGCTCAAGCCGGATGCTCCTTGGTCAGAAACAACTGTGTCGATCTGGAAGCCGGCCTTCCTAGCCTGGGCCTCTTGATGCTCAATGGTCTGATCGGTCGTCGAGACTCGGGCATAAAGGATAACGGACATAACTATCTCCATGTACGATAGGGTTATGTCCGTAGATAATCGTGTACGTTGACTCACGTCAATCCTAACGTACACCTTATTGTGAGCCGAAGCATATGTACGGTAGGGTATAGCCTAACGGACTAGGCCGATTGCTTTGAGCAGGTGACCTCGGGTTCTGCCGCAATGACATACCTCCTGAAGCCCATGGCCTTGTTTTTCCATGGTTCTAATCCATGCCCATGGCTCTATCTGGCATGCGCAGCTATGTGAGTTAGCAGATCACCATGTTCTAAATGGTAGCGTAGCCACAAAGCGCAGTGGACAGGCAGCATGGATTATTATTATGCAACAGCCTAGAATCTACCATGTTCGAACGAAGTGAGCATGGATCATACAATAATGTAAATATCATATAT
>NZ_SCNN01000017.1 GCF_005503535.1 Mesorhizobium comanense
AGCCCCATCCCCGCCGCCTGCCGCTCGATGGCGAACTCGACGATCAGGATGGCGTTCTTGGCGGCGAGACCGATCGTGGTCAGCAGGCCGACCTTGAAATAGACGTCGTTGGTCTGGCCGAAGAGCGTCGCCGCCGCGAGCGCGCCAAAGATGCCGATCGGCACCGACAGCATGACCGCGAACGGGATCGACCAGCTTTCATAGAGCGCGGCCAGGCACAGGAACACGACCAGCGCCGAGATTGCATAAAGCGCCATCGCCTGGTTGCCCGAAAGCCGCTCCTGGTGCGACAGCCCTGTCCATTCATGGGAGTAGCCCGGCGGCAGCTGCGCGACGAGCTTGTCGATCTCGTCCATCGCCGCGCCCGAACTGACGCCCGCCGCCGCCGCGCCCTGGATCTCGACCGCCGCCGAACCATTGTAGCGTTCGAGCCGGGGCGAACCGAAGGTCCAGTGGCTGGAGGCGAAGGCCGAGAACGGCACCATGGCGCCGCTGGAATTGCGCACCTGCCATTTGTCGAGATCTTCCGGCTGCATGCGGAAATTGGCGTCCGACTGCATGTAGACCGGCTTCACCCGCCCGCGATCGATGAAGTCGTTGACATAGTCGCTGCCCCAGGCGCTGGACAGCGTGTTGTTGATGTCGGCGAGGCTCACGCCCAGCGCGCTCGCCTTCTCCTGGTCGATGTCGACCGAGAATTGCGGCTGGTCCTCCTGACCGTTCGGACGCGTGTTGGCCAGAACCTTGCTCTGGGCGGCAAGGCCCAGCAGCTGGTTGCGCGTCTGGATCAGCGCATCATGGCCTGCGCCGTTGACGTCCTGCAGGTAGAAGTCGAAGCCGTTGGTGTTGCCGAAACCCTGGATCGCCGGCGGCGCCAGCGCGAACACCTGCGCATCCCTGATCGCTCGGAAGGCGCCCATGGCGCGGCCGGCGATCGCCTGCGCGGCGGAACCCGCAGATTTGCGCTGGCTGAAATCCTTCAGCCGCACGAAGCCGATGCCGACATTCTGCCCGGCGCCGCCGAAGCCGAAGCCCGAGGCGGTGAAGACGCCTTCGACCGCGTCCTTCTCTTCCTTGAGATAGTGATCCGTCACCTGCGCCAGCACGCGCTCGGTGCGATCCTGCGTGGCGCCGACCGGCAGGGACACGCTGGTGATCAGGATACCCTGGTCCTCTTCCGGCAGGAAGGAACTGGGCAGCCGCGCGAACATCCAGCCCATGCCGATGACGATCGCCAGGAACACCACGAGAAAGCGCTTGCCCCGGTTGATGATGCCGTGCGAGCCGTCGCGATAGGCCGTCGTGCCGCGGTCGAACATCCGGTTGAACCAGCCGAACGGACCGGTCTGCGTCGCATGGTCCTTCGGCGGCCGCAGGATGGTGGCGCACAGCGCCGGCGTCAGCACCAGCGCCACCAGCACGGACAGCACCATGGCCGAGACGATGGTCACCGAGAATTGCCGGTAGATGATGCCGGTCGAGCCGCCGAAGAAGGCCATCGGCACGAACACCGCCGACAGCACGGTGGCGATGCCGATCAGCGCCCCGGTGATCTCGTTCATCGATTTTCGTGTCGCCTCTTTCGGCGGCAGCCCCTCCTCCGCCATGACGCGTTCGACGTTTTCCACCACCACGATGGCGTCGTCGACCAGAAGCCCTATCGCCAGCACCATGGCGAACATGGTCAGCGTGTTGACCGAATACCCGAACAGGGACAGCACGCCGAACGTGCCGAGCAGCACCACCGGCACGGCGATGGTCGGGATGATCGTCGCCCGCAGATTCTGCAGGAAGATGAACATCACCAGGAACACCAGCACGATCGCCTCGGCCAGCGTCTTGACCACCTCCTCGATCGACAGCCGCACGAAGGGCGATGTGTCGTAGGGATAGACCACCTCGACGCCCTGCGGGAAGGTCGAGCTCAGCCGGTTGATCGTCGAGCGCACGGCTTCCGCCGTGCTGATGGCGTTGGCGCCGGTCGCCAGGTTGACGGCGACGCCCGCCGCCGGCTTGCCGTTGTAATTGGCCTGCGTGGTATAGCTTTGGGCGCCGAGTTCCACGGTGGCGACGTCGTTGAGCCGCACCAGCGAGCCGTCGGTCTGGCTCTTCAGGATAATGTTGCGGAACTGTTCGGCCGTCTGCAGCCGGCTCTTGGCCGTCACCGTGGCATTGAGCTGCTGGCCCTTGCGCGCCGGCAGGCCGCCGAGCTGGCCGGCCGAGACCTGCGTATTCTGCGCCTGGATGGCGCTCGCGACATCGCTCGGCATCAGCGCGTATTTGGCGAGCTTGTCGGGATCGAGCCAGATGCGCATGGCATAGCCCGAGCCGAACAGCTGCGTGGAGCCGACACCCTCGACGCGCTTCAGCGTATCGTTGACGGTAGCGTTGACATAGTCGGCGAGATCGGTCGAGTTCATCTTGCCGTCGCTGGAGACGAAGCCGATGACCATCAGGAAGCCGGTCGAGGATTTCGACACGGTGATGCCGTTGCTCTGCACCACTTGCGGCAGCTGCGACTGCACCAGCTGCAGCTTGTTCTGGGTCTGCACCTGCGCGGTATCGGGATCGGCGGAGCTGGTGAAGGTCAGCGTGATCGAGGCCTGCCCGGTCGAGGTCGATGTCGCCGTCATGTAGTCGAGATTGTCGATGCCGGTCATGCCCTGCTCGATGACCTTGGTCACCGAGTTCTCGACCGTTTGCGCATCGGCGCCCGGATAGGTGGCGCTGATGTTGACCGTGGTTGGCGCGATCTGCGGATATTGCGAGATCGGCAGTGATTGCAGCGCGAGCAGGCCGCCCAGCATGATCACGATGGCGATCACCCAGGCGAAGATCGGCCGGTTGATGAAGAATCCTGACATGGCTCAGTTCCCGGTCGAGGCGCCTTGCGCCGGCTTCTGGCCACTGTCGGCGACGGTGGAGGTGGCGGGCGCGGTCGACGAGGTCTGCGCGCGATCCTTGATCTCGCCGGTCGCCTCGTCGATCGTCACTTCGACGCCGGTGGCGTCGCCGCCGGGGCGCACCAGCTGCAGCCCCTCGACAATGACGCGGTCGCCGTCACCGACGCCCGAATCCACCAGCCAGTTGTTGCCGACCGTGTTGCGCACGGTGAGCACGCGGGTCTCGACCTTGCCCTGCGCATTGATGACCATGGCGGTCGCTTCGCCCTTGGTGTTGCGGGTGACGCCGCGTTGCGGCACCAGGAAACTGTTTTGCGCAACGCCCTCCTCGACCAGCGCGCGCACATACATTCCGGGCAGCAGCAGCCGGTCGGGATTGGGGAATTCGGCCCTCAGCGCAAAGGTGCCGGTGGTCTGGTCGACATTGGCGCCGGCGAATTCCAGCTTGCCAGTCTGCTGGTAGATGGTGCCGTTCTCCAGTTTCAGCTTTACCGAGACATTGGGGCCGCTGAATTTCAGCCGCCCTTCCGAGATCGCCTGGCGCAGGTTGAGCAGGTTGGTGCTCGACTGGGTGACGTCGACATTGATCGGGTCGAGCGAGCGGATGGTGGTCAGCACCGTCGACTGGTTGGTTGTCACCAGCGCGCCGGGCGTCAGCGTCGACTTGTCGATGCGGCCGGCGATCGGCGCGGTGACCGAGGTGCGGTTGAGGCTGATGCGCGCGGTCTCGACGCTCGCCTTGGCCGAGGCGACATCGGCCTGCGCCTGCGCCAGCGTGGCGGCGGCATCGTCGTAATCCTGTTTGGAAACAACGTTCTGCTTCAACAGCCCGGCATAACGGTCGAACTTCGCTTGCGCGGTCGGCACCGCCGCTTCCGCCTTCTGCTGCGCCGCCAGCGCGCTGTCATAGGCCGCCTGGTAGCTGGCCGGGTCGATCAGGTAGAGCGGCTGGCCCACGACAACCTCGGCGCCTTCCTTGAAAAGGCGCTGCTGGATGATGCCGTCGACCTGCGGACGCACCTCGGCGACCAGCGACGCGGCGGTGCGGCCGGGCAGTTCCGCCGTGATGGCCACCGATTGCGGATGCAGCGTCACGACGCCGACCTCCGGCTTGCCGACGCCGCCCATGCCGGCCGGCGCCTTGCTTCCTTCCTGCGAGCAGGCCGCCAGCAGGAAAGCCGCGCAGGCCATGCCAGCCCATGGCGCGAGGCGGCGGCGCATCGGCAGCGCAAAATGATTAGACGGGATAGGCATGGTCTGGATCTTTCGCTGGGGTTGCGGTCGCCGCCTGGCGGTCGGCATCGGATCGTTCGACGAGCAGCCGGGAGAGATGCCGGCCGAGGAAGCGCTGGAGGTCGTCCATGAAAGTGTAGACGACCGGCACATAGACAAGGCTGAGCACGGTCGAGGAGATAAGGCCGCCGATGACGGCGATCGCCATCGGCGCGCGCGTCTCGGCATCGGCGCCGATGCCGAGCGCGATCGGCAGCATGCCGACGCCCATGGCGATCGATGTCATGACAATGGGGCGCGCCCGCTTGCGGGCGGCGTCGAGCAGTGCTTCGAAGCGGCTCATCCGACGCTCCTTCTCCGCGACCAGGGCGTACTCTACCAGCAGGATCGAGTTCTTGGCCGCGATGCCCATCAGCATCAATATCCCGATCAGCGGCGATATGCCAAGCGCCTTGCCGGTAATGAGCATGAAGCCGAGCGCGCCGCCGACGGAGAGCGGCAGCGCGACCAGGATGGTCACCGGCTGCACGAAGCCGCGGAACAGAAGCACCAGGGTCAGGTACATCAGCAGGATGCCCGCGGCGATCGCGGTGGCGAAGCCGGAGAACAGCTCCTGCATGCGCGCGGCGTCGCCGCGCGACAATTCGTGCACGCCGGCCGGCAGGTCGCGCATGACAGGCAAGGCGCGTATCGCCGAGGTCGCCTGGCCGAGCGTCAGGTCCGACAGGTCTGCCTCGATCGTGGCGCTGCGGCTGCGCCCCACCCGCGTGATGCTGTTGGGCCCGGCGTTGAAGCCGATGTCGGCGACCGCGCCGAGCGGCACGGTGCCCTTGGCGCCGGTAAGCGGCAGCACCGCCAGCTTGGCGGGATCGTCGATCGCGCCGTCCGGCAAGGTCACCATGATCGACACCTGGCGGTCGCCGAGATTGAACTTGGCAAGGCTGGTGTCGGTGTCGCCGATGGTGGCGATCTTCACCATCGAGGCGATCTCGGTCGGCGTCACGCCAAGCGCGGCGGCCCTGGCGCTGTCGGGCCGCACGATCAATTCCGGCTTGGTCGTCGCCGCCGTCGACTTCGGGTTGATCAGCCCCGGCACCGACTTCATCTGCTCGATCAGTTCGGCGCTCGCCTTCTCCAGCGCGGCGCCGTCGTCGGCAACCAGCGTGATCGCCACCTTGGCGCCGGCAAAACCGTCGGCGCCGAACTGGATGCGCGCGCCCGCAACCTCGTTGAGCTTCGGCGAGGCCTCGGCCTCGAACTGCTGCTGGCTCATCGCGCGTTCGCCGCGCGGCTTCAGGTTGACGGTGATGTTGGCGGTGCGCACCTCGGCCGAGCTCGAGCCCTGGTTGGGGCCGCCGCCGGAAGACGCGGCCGTGCCGATGGTGGCGAAAATGCTGTCGACGGCCGGCTCGTCCCTGAGGCGCCTGGTGATGTCCTGCACCACGGCGGTGGTCTGCTCGATCGTGGATCCCGGCTGCAATTCGACCGAGATCATCGAGCGGCCGCGATCGGCCGCCGCCATGAACTCCGTCGGCAGTTTCGTGGCCAGCATCATCGACCCGGCAAAGAAGGCGATGCCGGCGGCGAGCGTGATCCAGCGATGGTCGAGCGCCTTGCGCAGCAGCCATAGATAGGTCGGCACCCAGCGCGGCATGTCGTCCTCGTCGTGGCCGCCGGCGCGCACCAGATAGGCGCCCATCAGCGGCGTCAGCATGCGCGCCACAAGCAGCGAGAACAGCACCGAGACGCAGACCGCGACGGCGAAGGAAAAAAAGAACTTTCCCGGAATGCCCGGCATGAAGGCGACAGGCACGAAAACCGCCACGATCGTTGCCGTGGTCGCCACCACGGCCAGCCCGATCTCGTCGGCCGCCTCGATCGCCGCCTGGTAGGCGCTGGCGCCGGTCTGGCGCATATGGCGAACGATGTTCTCGATCTCCACGATCGCGTCGTCGACCAGGATGCCGACCACCAGCGACAGCGCCAGAAGCGTGATGTTGTTGAGCGAGATGTCGAACGCCACCATCACCGCGAAGGTCGGGATCAGCGACAGCGGCATGGCGACCGCCGAGACCAGCGTCGCCCTGATGTCGCGCAGGAACAGCCAGACCACGCCGACCGCCAGCAGCGCGCCGAGCCACAGCGCCTCGAGCGCGGCATCGTAGCTCTCCTGCACAAAACCGGAGGACGAGGTGACCTCGGTGAATTTGGCGACGGTCGTCCCCGCGCCCATTTCGGCGATCGCCGCCCGCGCCGCCTTGACCACGTCGATCTCGCTCGATCCGACCGAGCGGTAGACATTGAAGGCGACGACCTGCCGGCCGTCGAAATAGGCCGCCTGGCGCGGCTTTTCCCAGCTGTCGGTGACGGTGCCGAGATCCTTGAGCCTGACGTCGCCGGCGCCGGTGAGTGCGATGCGCGTGTCGGCCAGCGCCTCGACGGTGGTGGCGCTCGCCAGCGTGCGCACCGACTGTTCCTGCCCGCCGATGGTCGTGCGGCCGCCCGGCTGGTTGACGTTGTTGGAAGCGAGCGTCTGGCTGACATCGCCGGCGCTGATGCCGAGCGCGGCGAGCCGGTCGGGGTCGAGCGCGACGCGGATGACGCGGTCGACGCCGCCCGAGCGCGTCACCTTGGAGACGCCGTCGACGCCGAGCAGCACCTTGGCGACATCGTTGTCGATGTACCAGCTCAGCGCATCTGGCGACAGCGTCGGCGCCTCGACGACGAAGGTCAGCACCGAATTGCCTGATGCGTTGACCTTGGCCACGACCGGCGTCAGGGCCGCCGCCGGCAGGCTGGATTGCACCTGCGAGACGGCGTTGCGCACGTCGTTGGCGGCCGTCTCCGGATCGGTGCCGAGCGTGAACTCGACCGTGGTGACGGAAGAACCCTCGCCGATCGAGGTCGAGACGTCGTCGACGCCTTCGAGCGTCGCCACCGTGTTCTCGATGACGCGGGCGACCTGTACTTCCATCTCGCTTGGCGCGGCGCCCGGCTGCGATACCGTGACGGTGACCGTCGGCAGGTCGATGTCGGGCATGTTGTTGGTGCGCAGGTGGGAAAAGCCCCACAGGCCGGCAATGGTCAGCGACAAAAACAGCACGATGGTCGGCACCGGGTTGCGGATCGACCAGGAGGAAATGGCGTTCATCGCGACGCCTCCGCCGCCTGTGCGCCATCCCCGGCCTGCGCCGCTTCGGCGGTATCGGCGGCGACGCGCACGAGGTTGCCGTCACTGAGGAAGCCGGCCCCGGCGACCACGACATCGTCGCCCTGCGCGAGCCCGCTTTCGATCGCGACACGGCCATTGTGACGGGTGCCGGTCGTCACCGGGCGCATGGCGGCCTTGCCGGAAGCATCGACGACGAACACCGCCGGCTTGCCGTCCTGCCAGACCAGCGCGGCCTCAGCGACGCTCAGCTGTTGCGCGGCCGCACCCGCGATCGACACGCGGGCGAACATGCCGGGCCTCAGGCCAGAGCCTTCGCCAAGCGCGACATAGACCGTGGCGAGCCGCGTCGTCGAATTCACCGTCTGGCCGATCGAGGAGACGCTGCCCGCGAAATGGCGGCCGGCCGCGTCGACGACATCGGCGGCCTGCCCGACCGAAATGGCCGGCAGGTCTTTTTCGGGAACGAGCACGCCGGCCTCGAGCCTGCCGGCGCGGATGATCTTCATCAGCTCGGTGCCGGCCTGCACGATGGAGCCGGTCACCGCCGGGCGGCTGGAGATGATGCCGTCGAAAGGCGCGCGGATGGTGGTGCGGTCAAGCTCGGCCTGCAACCGGTCGGCGGCGGCCTGCGCCTGCTCGACCTGCGCCCGTCCGGTTTTTACGGCCGTCGCCCTGTCTTCCGCCGTCTCCGTGCTGATGGCGTTGCTTGCCAGCAATTTGCTGGCGCGGGCGGCCGCGGAGACGGCCGAGTCCAGCGTGGCCTGAGCCTGCGTGACGGCGGCTTTCTGCTCCGCCAGTTGCGCCTTGAGCAGCGAGGCGTCGAGCCGCGCCACGACATCGCCGGCGCGCACGCTGTCGCCTTCCGTGACCAGCATGTCGGTCAGCCGCAATCCGCTCTCCTCGGCGCCGATGGTCGCTTCCTGCCAGGCAGCGACGGTGCCGGTGGCGCTGATCGACGACGTGACAGGCTCGGCGCGCGCCTTCTCTACCGTAACGGTCAAGGTCGCGGCCTTCAGCGCCGAAGCCGCCGGCGCGGCGGCCTCGGCCGTCGTCGCGCGGCCATAGGCCTTCAGCGCCGCCATTGTGGCGAGCACGATCAGCACGGCCGCGAGCACGACATAGGTTTTACGCGATCTTGCGGTCATGATGTCCATGGCCGTTGGTCCGCTGCGAAAGCGGCAGCGACAGGCGAAAGGCGGCGAAGCTCAGGCGAATGGCGCCCTTCAGTGCGGGGGAAGACGGCACCTGCGGCTGGGCTGCGTGATTGTCGCGCGGCAAGTATCTTGGGCTGGCCGATGCGATCAGCCGCAGCAGCATCAGGGCTTCCCACATTGGCGTGCTTCCAGTTCGATGGGTTCAAAAGCAGGCCCTGATCGGGCCAGCCATGATTTGAACCGGATGGCGCAGTTACGCGCGCCATCCGGGAAGTTCCGGCCAGCCCGAGAACGGGTTGGGTACCGGGCTGGCCGGCGCAGCCGGTCAGAGCTGCTCGCCATTCCCGGGCTGGGGTGGCGGGCCGCCTTCATTGGGCAGGCCTCTTGGGCCGGCTGCATCATTCGGCGGACCGCCCCAGGGACCGGGGGGTGGTCCATGGGGGCGTTCCGCCGAAGCGAGGATTTCGAGCTGTTCGGGCGAGAGCTTGGCGCGCAGTTCCGTGATCGCGTCCTTCAGCTTGGCCGCCGAAGCCGCGCGGGCCGTGACGTCGTCGGCCAGCCTTTCCTGGAATGCGAAGGGATCGGCCTTGCCGCCGGGTCCCGCATCGGGGCCTTTCGCCTGAGGCCCACCATCCGGCCCGCCAGGACCTCCGGTGCCGCCGGGGCCGCGATCATGGCGCGGCGGCGCAAGCACCGCTTGCAGCGCGCTGGTGTAGTCGCGCCAGGCGTCGAGCTGTTCGGAGCGGATGCCGACGCGCGTTTCCAGCGCCGCCAGCCGCGCGGCCAGCATGAATTCCGGCGGCGGTCCCATGCGGCGGGGACCAGGGCCTTCCGGCCCGAAGCCTCCCGGGCCAAAGTGTGCCGGGCCAAAGCCTTTCGGACCATGCGGCATCGGGCCGTGCGGGCCGGGACCGAGGTCGGGACCGCCCTGCATGGCCATCATTGGTGGCATGGGCGGCGCCTCGCCGGGCGCGCCGCCGGGATCGGGCTGCGCCGCAAAAGCGGGGTGGATGGCGGCGAGGGAAAACAGGCCGAGCGCAAGAAGTCTGTTGCGCATGATGTGGTTCCTTTCATCCATGCTTCGGACGATCAGGAGGATAGGAAGGCTGTTTGTCCGCTTCGCGTCGGCGTGTTGCCGAAGGTTTCCGCAAAGGGGCAATTTGTTTCCGAATGTTTCCACCGGCCCGCCAGCAACATTGCGTTGCAATTTTCCATGCCGCTGGCGCGCGCTCTCCCTATAATCGGCATCGAGCCCCATGATCACGGGCCCCATGATCAGGGACAAGGTCAGGCACGATGCAGTCACAACCCCATATCCTTGTCGTCGACGACGACCGCGAGATCCGCACGCTGCTTGGCCGTTATCTCGACGGCCAGGGTTTCCGCGTCTCCGTCGCGGCCGACCGGCGCGAGTGCGAACAGAAGCTGGCGACGGGCCAGTTCGACCTCATGGTGCTCGACGTCATGCTGCCGGACGGCTCCGGCCTCGACATCTGCCGCAGCCTGCGCGACCGCAAGCCGCACATCCCCGTCATCCTGCTGACGGCGCTGAAGGAAGATGTCGACCGCATCATCGGCCTGGAGCTCGGCGCCGACGACTATCTGGGCAAGCCGTTCAACCCGCGCGAACTCACCGCCCGCATCCGCGCCGTGCTGAGGCGCGCCGCCCCCGAGGACGCGCCCGCCGCGCCGCGCGCCCGAATCTACCGTTTTGCCAGCTACAGTCTGGAGCCGGACACGCGCAAGGTGATCGACGCGCAAGGCGACCTCGTCGATCTCACCGGCGCCGAGTTCGACCTTTTGCAGGTGTTCCTCGACCGTCCCGGCCGGCTGCTGTCGCGCGACCAGTTGCTCGACCTCACGCAGGGCCGCGAGCGCGACCCGCTCGAACGCTCCGTCGACGTGCTGATGAGCCGGCTGCGCCGCAAATTCGCCGAGGCCGGCGACGGACCGCTGTTCAAGACGGTGCGCAATGGCGGCTACCAGCTCACCGCGCGCGTCGAGGCCGTGGAGATCGAAGCGTGAATTCGCTGCGCCGCCGCCTCATCGTCCTGCTCGTCGCTTCCATCGTCGGCGTCGTCGGCCTCGCCACCGCCGCCGTCATCAGCGTGCGCGGCGGCGGGCCGCCGCCGGAACTGACCGTGCCCTGGGTCGCCCAGCAGATGGAACTGGTGCTGCGGCTGCTGCCCGGCCCCATCCCGGACGTGCTGCGCGTGGAATTCACCGACCAGCCGGCCGGCGGCAAGGTCGACCGCCCGGAAACGACGATGCTGAACGATATTCTGCAGCGCCGCGGCTTCTCCCTGACGGCCGTCGTCACCGAGAAGCCGGACGAGCCCGGGCAGATCGCATCGGTGCATCTGCCCGACGGCCGCTGGGCGATCATGAAGATGCCGCATCTGAAGCCGCCCGGTCGTGAATGGCTGGTGCTGGCCGGCTGGATCTCGCTGATCGTGGCCGGCGCGACCGCCGTCTCGGTCTATTTCACCTCGGTGCTGATCCGTCCGCTGGAGATGCTGGAGGCCGCCGTCTCCAAGATCGGCTCGGACGGCGTGCTGGCGGCCGTGCCGGAAGTCGGCTCGGCCGAAGTCAAGGCCACGGCGCATGCGCTGAACCAGCTGTCGTCGCGGCTGAGGACGTCGATGGAAAGCCGCATGCGGTTGGTGGCCGCCGCCGGCCACGACCTGCGCACGCCGATGACGCGCATGCGGCTGCGCGCCGAATTCCTGGACGAGGACCGCGACAAGTGGCTGCACGACCTGGACGAACTCGACCGCATCGCCGACAGCGCCATCCGCCTGGTGCGCGAGGAGGTGAACCAGGACGCCGTCGAACCGCTGGATCTGAAGAAGATGGTGCGCGACATTTCGGATGAAATGGCCACGCTTGGCCATGACGTGTCGATCGAGCGGCTGGACGCCGTCTCGGTGCGCGCCGGCGCGCTCGGCCTGCGCCGGGCGCTGCGCAACCTGATCGTCAACGCCGCCACCCACGGCCGGGCCTGCACCATCTCGCTCACCGCCGCGGACCAGCGCGCCGTGCTCTCGATCTGCGACATCGGGCCGGGCATCCCGCCCGACCTCATCAACAAGGCCTTCGAACCCTTCTTCCGCGTCGACCCCGGCCGCCAGCAATCCATCCCCGGCGCGGGCCTCGGCCTCGCCATCGCCAAGGAAATCATCGAGCGCTACGGCGGCACCGTGACGCTGGAAAACCGCTTCGGCGGCGGCCTGGCGCAGACCGTGGTGTTCAAGGCGGTGTGAGGGGCGTTGGCGCAATCCTCCAGGTAGATAGCAACGCAGATAAAAGCACCTCGAAGTAGATCGGCAAAAATTGCTCGTGCCCTATTTTGTGTCTAGCTAGAATATGCTTTTATATGAGAGATCGCTAATTACCCTTCAGAAAAACACGGTTTTTAGCCATGACCGGGGTGGCAATATCTTCCAACCGCGACCTACAGGATTTCATGCGCATAGCATGGCCTGGGGAGCGAAAGAGATTCATGGGGCCGCCTGCTGCGGTCGTGGCGTTCTCCGACTGGAATTACTACTATACTAGAGACCCATTGGAGTGGCGCTCAAATACCGATCCGAAACGTACAGTGGACGTCCCTGTTGGTTTCGTAACAGATTTGGCCAGCATTCCGCCGGCATTCTGGACATTGCTGCCAAAAACTGCCGCTTACAGCTATCCTGCGATTATTCACGATTACCTTTATTGGTTTCAGCCCTGCGACCGCAAGGATGCGGATGAAGTGTTGAAGGGCGCCATGGAGGATCTCGGCGTCGCGACGGTCACCATTACCACCATTTACGGCGGCGTCCGAGTGGGCGGAGAGAGCGCTTGGCAAGCCAACGCCAAGGCCAGGGCGAATGGCGAGAAACGAGTTCTGAAGCGCTTCCCGGCTGACATGAAGATCAGTTGGGAACAGTGGAAAACGGAGCCGGATGTATTCGTCTAGGACGTGAGGTCCATTCACGTCGAAGGAGCGGCTCGTTTGTAGAGGGGGAGGACGATGGCTGGGGGCAAATATGCACTGGTCATGGGCAACGCCGCCTACAACGGAGACATGGCGCTTGCAAATCCATGCCATGACGCGACGGCGATGTCTGACACACTCGCCGCATTGAAGTTCGATGTGACCAAACTGGAGAATGGCACGCGGGACGATATGAGATCGGCGATAAAGAATTTCGTCGGAACGCTAAAGCTGGAACAGGCGTCAGTCGGGGTTTTCTATTTTTCTGGCCACGGCCTACAGGTCGAGGATCAGAACTATGTGGTCCCGATCGACTTCGATCAACATGGCGAGCAACTGGCTTCGCGCATGATCCAGGTTCAGCCGATCATCGACGAGATGTCGAGCGACGTCACCCTCATCCTTCTGGATGCCTGTCGTAACAACCCCGGCGCGCAGCGGGTCATAGGCACGCGCGGCCTCGCCAATCTCGATGACGCGAAAGCGTTGCTTGTCGGCGGTCGTCCTGTAGAGGGCGACGCGCTCACAGTTTCCGGGTTTGGCGAGATGAAGGCAGATCGAAACAGAAATACCTTCATTGCCTTTGCAGCCGCACCTGGCCAATTCGCTTATGACGGCACAGGGAAGATGAGCCCGTTCACCCGGGCTCTTGTCAGCAACATGGATGCGGTGGACCTGCCCCTTGCCAATCTTATGGCACGTGTCCGCAAGGAGGTCTTGTCGATAACCAAGAACCAGCAGCGAACGTGGGACAACTCGTCACTTACAGATCCATTCTTCTTCAATCCCGGATCGCTTCTGCTTTTCCTCGGAAACATCATGGCACTGATCGGTCTTCTGCTTTGTTTGACCTCCTATTCACTGGTCCTCGCGACACATAACGCCAGTTGGAACCAATTGACAGCAGCTGCCACGCTGCCATTGATCTCGCTGATCATCCTGTTGTTCGGCATGCAGAGCGTCTATTCGCGCCTTCGTGGAAACTTTGAATACTCCAACGACGAGGAAAGGACGGTCCGTGACCATCTGCTCCTGAGTCTCCAAAAGGGGGGTGTTGGGGGCTATCTTGGCGCGCAACTTGCGGCACTGTGCATCAGCGTGCCCTACTACATGGCATGGCTGCAGAAGTACGATCAGGGAGCCGCCCGGATGCCGGTGTCGCTCGGCATCCTGACGACGGAGATGGCAATTGCCGCTGCACTGATTGCTTGCCTGCTAGGGAGCACTTGTATCTTCCTCACCCGGCTCAAATGGTCGAACCGCCGGCTGAAGTTTATCCAGCAACCTAGCCGCACAAGTATCCTGCTTGGCGCGGCTTGCGGCGGCATGCTCACCGGGGTGATCACCGCACCATTCCTCATGGGATATTTCGGCAGCCTTGATCGGCCGCAGGTCACGCCGGGATATCTTGTTCCAGGCTCCATCATCGGCGCCTCGATCATCATCTTTTCGATCGTCAATTTCGATTTCGAGCGTCTGAATGCCAAGCGCCTGGGATCCAGTGCATTGGCCGCGCTTGCCGCCATGCTGTTCGGCTGCCTTGCAGCGGTCATCGTGTTCGGGCCGCTCTATGCATTGGGCATCGTGCAGTTCATTACCCATCAGTTGGAGCAGAATTTTCACGACCCGGCGATTATGATCAGCGGGGGTGCGGCCTACGGGCTTCCTGTAGGGTTGATCCTGGGGATTGTCATTGGCGCAGCCATCGTGCTGACCGAAAAGTGGTCTGCCCGACCGGTCATTTAGGCAAGGCGCTAAGGCAGGCTGCCCCCCCGTTCGCCCCTTCGGATGTCGGGGGATGTGATTGACTCAGGGCGACATCAGCGCCCACATCGCTTCGTTGAACTTGCGCATCTTTTCGCGGAATTTCTTTTCCGCCAGCATGCGCGCTAGCGTGGCTTTCTTGCGCCTTGTGTTGGCGGCCCGCCAGAGCGCCTCGACGCGGTGGAACTCGCGGCCAGCGGCCGCGGTCGCCTCCTTGCCCTTGGCGCGCATCACCGCCTTGCTCGCGGCCTTCATCGCCGCCAGTTGGGCTTCTTCATCCGTCTGTGCCGCTTCTTCCTCTCGCCGCGCCGCGCCATAGTCCTGGGCGGCCTTGGTCAGGTCCTGCACTGCTTTCCCGATGTCCGGCATTGTTGCCCCCAATGTCTGTAATCGCAGGCTACAAACATTAGTGAGACCTTAAATTTGGCCGATGTCAATGATGGCTGCGGCCAACATCGAAGGCAGGCGCGGCAAACCTGGACGCAGCAGGGCGGCGACGGGCCCTGCCTCTCCTGGATCTCCCCCCTTGAGGGGAAGATGTCGCCGAAGGGGTCGGTTCGACCGGGCGCTAGCCGCTTTCTGCGACAAAAAAAGAGGGGCGGCGCGTTACGCGCAACGACCCCCTCTGTCCGCTTCGCGGACATCTCCCCTCGAGGGGGAGATCGCCTTCGCTATCAGCCCGCCATGGCCAGCGGCACGGGGCTCTTGTTGGGGATCTGGATGTCGATTTCCAGCGTCGACATGGTCTCGCCACGGTCCATCGACACCTGGAGATAGTCCTGATCGATCTGCACATGCTTGGCGATGACGGCCATGATCTCCTCGCGCAATATGGAGACGAGGTCGGGCTGGGCGCGGCTGCGGCGCTCGTAAGCGAGCAGCACCTGCAGCCGCTCGCGCGCCACCGGCGCACTGGTGCGCCGCTTGAAGAGGTCGAGGATGCTCATGCCGCCCTCCTTCCCAGAAGCCGGTCGAGGAAGCCCTTGCGCTCGAAGGGAACGACGACCGGCAGATCCTCGCCTTCCAGCCTGCGTGCCGCTTCGAGATAGGCCTTGGCGGCGGCGTTGATGGGCTCCGACAGCGTCACCGGCGCGCCGAGGTTGGAGGCGCGCAGCACGTCCTGGCTCTCGGGGATGATGCCAATGAGCGGGACCGACAGGATTTCCAGCACGTCGTCGATCGACAGCATCTCGCCGCGCGCCGCGCGGGCCGCGTCGTAGCGCGTCACCAGCACGTGCTTGGCGATGTGCTCGCCCTGCTCGGCGCGCATGGTGCGAGCATCGAGCAGGCCGATGATGCGGTCGGAATCGCGCACCGACGACACTTCCGGATTGGTGACGATGACCGCCTCGTCGGCGAAGCGCATGGCAAGCTGGGCGCCGCGCTCGATGCCGGCCGGGCTGTCGCAGAACACATAGTCGAACACCTGGCGCAGGCGACCGATGACTTCCTCGACGCCTTCTTCGGTCAGCGCGTCCTTGTCGCGGGTCTGCGAGGCCGGCAGCAGATAGAGCGTCTCCAGCCGCTTGTCGCGGATCAGCGCCTGCGACAGCTTGGCCGTGCCCTGGATGACGTTGACGAGATCGAACACCACGCGGCGCTCGGCGCCCATGATGAGATCGAGATTCCTCAGGCCGACGTCGAAATCGACGAGCGCCACCTTCTTGCCGGTCTTGGCCACGGCGGCGCCGAGCGCGGCCGTCGAAGTCGTCTTTCCGACGCCCCCCTTGCCCGAGGTGACCACCACTACCTTGCCCATATATCCAGCCTCCGTTGGCATTTTTATGTTCTAGTCCCGCCGTGACCGGCACGGCACCCTGTCTCAACCGCCGACCTTCGCATGCGAAGCCGGCCCGAAGCTTGCGTCCCGCCGCCGGCGCCTCAGCCGAGCGGCATCACGCACAGCGCGTCGTTCTCGAGGAAGGCCTGCACCGCCTTGCCGCGCGACACGCCTTCCATCTCCTCGGCGGTCGTGTACCAGCCGTCGACCGCCAGCAGTTCCGCCTCGTTCCTGCGGCAGAAGATGCGCGCCGAGATATTGCCTTCCGAACCGGCGATCGCGCGGCCGCGAAGCGTGCCGTAGACATGGATCGACCCGCCGGCGACGATCTCCGATCCGGACGCGACCGAGCCCAGCACGATGACATCGCCATGCGGATGGAACACCGACTGCCCCGAACGGATCGGCGTCTTGATCATCAGCGTGCCCGCCGTTGGCTCGCCCGGCTGGTGGACGGCGCCCTGCCCCGATCCTGCCGCCTCCGCCCTGTTTGCCCGCGTCTTGCCCGATCCCGCCTTGCCAGATCCCGCTTTAGCGAACTCCGCCGTGGCGGGCTCGATCCTGATCGCTTCCAGTCCCGCCAGCGCGGGGTCCGCCTCCTGATCGTGGGAGGCCACATCCCCGGAAATCCCGTCCTGGAGAGCCGTGTCGGCCGAAACCGCTGCCGGCGAGACCGCTGCGGCAGGCGCCTCAAGCGGCACGGCCTGCCCCTGCTCCACGGCGGCTTCCAGTTCCTCCGCCCGTGCCTTGCGCGCCGCGCGGCCAAGCAGCCCCTCGGCCGTCGCCTCCTTGGCGCCGGCCAGCAGCGGCGGCAGGTCAAGCCCCAGCGAAGCGCCCTCGAGCTCGATGGCGTAGACCCGGATGCCCCGCCCCGCCAGCGAGGCCACCAGCAAGCCGATATCGGCCGCAACGGGCTGCAGGACGTTGAGATCGAGCACCACCGGCCGGCCATTGAAATAGCCCGGCGAATTGGCGATCCAGTGATCGAGCCCCTCCAGCCAGTCGGTGATGGGCGCCTCCGGCGTCAGCGTGAAAGCGACGAAGGAACGGGCGCGAAAACGGATGGATTTGGTCTCAACGGGAGCGGCAAAGGTCACGGCCGGGCGAATCCTTACTCAATGGTTAAAAGTGGCCGCCGAATGGTTAACAAATGGTTAATGCGAGGGTTTTTGCGCCCCTCACCGGCAGCTCCCGCCATGGCCACCGAATGCGGGCCGGGCCGCAAAACTGTGTGATTGGCACAGGAATTGCGTTACATTCCAACGCGACATGAATAAGTTAGCCAACTGGTTTTGCGTCTGACATGAATGCAAAGCAGTCGGTTTGTGGGAACAAATCATGCAGGACCGAGCCAGCTTCGATTTCGACATGGCAGGGCACGACGCGGGCGCGCCGGTCACGCAGGTCGATATCAGTTCAGTCGTTCGCGTGGGGTCGAGGCTGGCGGCGTGGCGCGACGCGCTCAACAACTATTACTATCCTCTCGACCTTTCCACGCCCTCGACGGCCTTCAGTGTCGGCCATCTGTCGGTCCACGATGTCGCCGAAATCCGAATCGGCGTGCTCGACAGCGACCCCATGACGGTTACCCGCCGCCCGACCCATATCGGACGCAGCGACGACGACTTCTTCATGATGCCAATAACCGCCTCCAACAACCTCTACCTCACCCAGCGGACGCGCGACTGCCAGGTCCGGCCGGGCGACCTTGCGTTCATCGGCACCGGTGATCCCTACGTCTACGGCCAGCCCGAGCGCACCATGATCACGGCGCTGCGCCTGCCCGCCGCGATGCTGCGCGAAAGGGTGCCGTGGATCGACGACATGACGGCGCGGCAATGCCAGCGCGAGCAGCCTCTCGTGCAGATGTTCCACGAGTTCCTGGGTTCGATCACGCGGCATGGATCGCATTTGAGCGGCCCGGAGGCGAAGTTCCTGCGGCACACTCTTTTCGACCTTCTGGCGCTGGCGGTAACTGTCCCGGGCGGCGCGCTGTCGGATGAGAGCTCCGTGCGCTTCGCCAACCGGCAGCGCATATTGCATTTCGTCGAGGAGCACATATCCGACAGGAATCTGGGCAGTTCGCTGATAGCGGCGCGGCTGGGCCTGTCGCCCCGTTACATCCAGAAGATCTTTGCCGAGCGCGGCGAGACGGTGACCGAGGTCATTCGCAGGCGGCGCGTCACCGAAGCGCAGCAATTGCTCAGGAACAGGAACCTGCAAAGCAAGTCCGTCCAGGAGATTTCCTATCTGGCGGGATTCGCCGACCCGGCCTATTTCAGCCGGGTTTTTCGCCAGGAGACCTCGATGTCTCCCGGCGAATACCGCAAGCTTCATTCGGCCTGAACGGTTATCAGGCGAGTTCCGCCCGCCGCCGGGCGGTCGCCGCCTCGTCGACACGCATCGTGTCGGGGTCGGTGCCGGAAAACACCACGCCGTAAATGTCGTTGGCGCGCTCCAGGGTTTCGTAGCGTTCGATCACGTCGATCAGCACGCGCCTGGGATCACGCTCCAGCGGACTTCCGTAGCCGCCGCCGCCGGCCTGGTTTCCCTTCACATACTCATCCCTGCGGATGTTCAGCACGGCGATGTTGGGCAGCTCTTCCTCCTGCCCGTTGGCGCCGACCTTCCAGTGCCTGCAGCGCAGGCCGTCGCCGCCGCCGCGAACCCCCTTGGGCGGATAGACCGTGCCGTCGCAGGGCCAGATGACGTCCATCGGCTGTTCCTTGGGTCCGTAGGCCACCTCCATCGCCGGTGCGCCGCGAAACTTGCCGGCGCCGCCCGTGCCCTGCATCAGGCGCAGGAAGCGGATGGCGATGGGATGCTTGAGCTCGTCGATCTCGACGGAGTCGCGATACATCAGCCCGGCCGCGACCGGCAGCCCGTAGGTTATCCAGCCATCGGCATTGGGAGAACCCGGTCCGCCGGCATTGGCCAGGAAGAGCTGGTTCACATAGGCCGAATTGTCGGCGCGATGGTCCTTGCCGGAGACGACGGCGCAGCCCGCCCCCATGCCCAGTCCTCCCTCCGCGAGGCCCCAGCCGTCACCAAGCTCGGCGAACGCCGATTGCACGATGTTGACCAGCCTGTCGGCGACATTGGTGGTGGCGACCGAACAGCTGTGGGGAAATTTGGGGCGTCCCGCCACACAGCCGTCGCGCAGCTTCAGCCGGATCCGGCTGAACGACCCGAAGTTGCGGGGCACGGAGGTATCGAGGGCATTGAAGATGCCTGTGATGGTCGATGCGGAGGTGCACGCCTCGCTTTCGTTGAACCCGCATTCGACGTTGTCGACATTGTCGGTCAGGTCGATCTCGATGAGCGCCTTTTCCGGATCGATGTCTATCGCCACGTTCAGCGGAATGCCCTCGGGCAGGAGATCGCCGAACGGATCATGCGCCCCCGAATTCCTCAACGTCACCTTGGGCAGCGTGCGAATCGCCTGGATCATCCGCTGTTCGGAATAGGCGAACCAGTGGCGCACGAACGCCTTGATCTGGTCCTTACCGTATTTGGCGCAGAGTTCCTTCAGCCGCCGCTCGGCGATCCGCGCCGCGCCGATGCCGGCGAGGAAATCGCCGTACCACTGATCCGGGACGCGTATGCGCGAACGGCACATCCGCACGACATCCTCGACCATCTCATAGGCGCGCTGGATGCGCACCGCAGGGAAGATCAGCGCGCCCTCGGCGTACTGGTCCTTGGCTCCGGCCATGTAGGTGGTCGGCAAGGCGTTGCCGATATCGGCCTGGTGAGCCTTGGCGACCGCCGTGAACAGATGCTCGCCGTCGACGAAGACCGGAACGAGATAGGTGTGATCCCCGGCATGGGTGTTGCCGCTATAGGGATCGTTGTGCAGGTAGCAGTCGCCTTCACTCAGCTCCGCGCCGGCGAAGTCGCACATGGCCTGCGTCTGCATATGGCTGCCGAAGATGTGGATCGGCAAACCCTCGGCCGAGGCCAGCAGCCGGTTGTCGCCGGTGCAGATCGAACAGCTGAAGTCGCGCGCGCCGTTGATGACGCCCGAACGGGCCGCGCGCAGCAAGGTGTTGGTCATTTCCCGGATGATGCCGTCGATGCGGTTGGAAATGATCGCCGTCATGTATGGGTCGAAATCGATTTCTGTCATGTCGTTCATGATTTCATCCTTCGCGGGCGCGATTTATCAGGCGATTTCTAGGAGGTAGTGGCCGTTGCCGCTGACCGACACGGCCATGTCGGGATAGACGACCAGCGTCGTCGTCGATTCCTCGACGATTGCCGGGCCCTGGACGCGGCTGCCGCGCACGAGGTCGGCGGCCTTGTAGATGGGAACCTGGAGCGGCGTCTTTTCGCCGAAGAAGCAGGGCCGCACCGTCGCGCTCGGTTTCACCTGCGTGAACTCGACGCGCGGCGCCGGCACCGGCGGCTCGGACAGCGCGACCTTGAGACGGGCCTTCCAGCTGACGGTCTCGATCGGGCTGTTCGGGTCGCGCACCGCGAAGACCCTCTCATGCACGTCATGGAAAGCGCCGACATAGGCCGCGAGGTCGTCATCGCCGAAGAACCGGTCCGTCGGCAGCGGCGTGTCGAGCTCCCATATCTGGCCGAGATAGCGCGCCTCGCCGATTCGCTCTATGGCATAGGCATCGCCACGGCCCGGCAGCCTGCGGCGGAAGCCATGCAGCTTGTTCTCCAGGTCGTCGAGGACTTCGTTGACACGCACGGCGTCGAAGCGGTTGGAGAGCGTGACCAGGCTCTGCGCCTCTTCGGCGACGATGTTGGCGAACTGCATGCCCGAGGCGGAAAGCGCCGAAGCGCTGCTTGGCAGCACAACCTTGTTGCAGCCAAGCTCCTTGGCGATCAGCATGATGTTGATGCCGGCCGCGCCGCCGCCCGCGACGATCGTGCTCTCGCGTGGATTGACGCCCTCGTTGATGGTGACGTCGCCGATCGCGCGCACCATGAGGTCGCTTGCAAGACCCAGGATCCGGAAGGCCGTTTCCTCGATCGTCAGGCCGATCCGCAACGCCACGCCGTGCACGGCCTGGCGCGCGGCCTCGACATCGAGCTTCATGCGGCCGCCGAGAAAATAGTCCGGATCGAAATATCCAAGCACGACCGCCGCGTCGGATACGGTCGGCTTGGTGCCGCCGCGGCCGTAGCACGCCGGCCCGGGGACCGAGCCCGCCGACATCGGGCCGACGCGCATCAGGCCGCCATCGTCGATCCAGGCGATGGAGCCTCCCCCAGCGCCGATCGAGCGCATGTCCACGGCGGAGATGCCGAGCAGGTCGCCCGTGTAGCGGGGGCCGAGCCAGGTGTCGCGGCTGAACGTCAGCCGGCCGTCGCGCACCACGCCGACGTCGAACGTCGTGCCGCCGGTGTCGCAAACGATGACGTCCTCGCCCATGCCTTCCACGGCGGAATAGGTTTTCGCCGCGATCGGCGCCATGGCCGGGCCCGATCCCACCGTGTAGATCGGCTTCTCGATCAGGGCATCGATGCTGCTGCAACCGCCCGCCGCCGTGCTGACCAGCACTTCACCCTGATAGCCGGCCAAGCGCAGGTCGTCTTCGAGGTGGCGAAGATGCGCCTGCATCAGCGGCTTGAGCGAAGCGTCGATCGCCGTCGCCGAGGCGCGGCGATATTCGCGAACGACCGAAATCAACTGATGCGAAAGCGTATAGGGTGTTCCCGGCAGGATTTCTTCGATCAGGGCGCCCAGCTGGAGCTCGTGGGCGGGATCGGCGATCGACCAGAGAAGGCAGACCGCGATCGCCTCGAACTTCTGCTTGCCGAGTTCGCTGATCGTGCGGCGCGCCTGCTCGACGTTCAGGGGGACGACGGTCTGCCCCTCCGATCCGACCCGCTCCTCGATCTCGAACGTATGCCGCCGCGGAATATAGGGATGCGGATAGTCCTGCGAGAAGTCATGCGGGTTGAACTTGCCGCCTTCCTTGAGCACCAGAATGTCGGGAAAGCCTTCGGTGGTCAGCAGCGCCGTCTTGGCCACGGTCTTGGTCACGATGGCATTGGTCGCGCGGGTCGTGCCATAGATCAGCAGCGAGGTGTTCTCCAAGAGGTTCTCGAGCGATATCGCCATGTCCTGCGCGACGTTGACCATCGCGTTGCGCATGCCTTCGAAGATGCGGTCGGGCGTCGTCAGCGACTTGCCGATGGAGAAATTGCCGTTGCCGTCATTGACGACGACGTCGGTGAATGTTCCGCCTGTGTCGACGGAAATACGATAAGTCATTGTATTATCTCGTTTCTTGGACAGAGAAAACAGGCCTGACGCTTCGCCGGCGTCAGGCTGCGCGCTTCACGAACCAGTGGGGCTGGGCTTGCGTCAGCAGGCAGTAGTAGATGCCGGCCGCCACGATCGCGGTGGCGGGGGCCGAGAAGCTGGCGGTCAGTCCGCCCATCTGCTGCAGGACAACGCCGACGCCCGCGCCGGCGAACCATGCGGCCAGCCCGCATGGATTGAATGTCGGCACGCGGTCGCTGCGGTATTCCAGGGTTGCCCCGAACATCTTTTCGTAGCGCGACGACAGGATGTGGGTCAGGGCGACCGCCACCCAGGCGACGACGAAGATGCCTTGATAGGCCAGCGCCTGGAGCAGGTAGGAAAAGACGTCGGCGAGCATGAGGACATAGACGGCGGCGCCAACCAGCAGGGCCCACACCCATTTGGCGGACCGGGCGCCGAACAACTCGCCGAAGAAGGTCTCCATGTTGACGGTGGCGAGATGGAAATTGGCCGTGTTGATGCGCGTCTGCGTCACCCACACGAACAGCAGGCCGGCAAGCCCCATCAGTTTCAGCAGGGCAAGCAGCACCGACACTTCCGACAGCGCCCCCTGCATCGGCACCGTGGCGACCAGGAATATGCCGAACAGCCCGTTGACGATCAGCGCCATCAGATAGAAAGGCGTGCCGAAATTGATCAGCGCGTGATAGCGCGCGTCTTCCTCGCGGCCGAAGCGGGCGTAGTCGAACGTGTACATCATCAAGATCCACACGCCCATGAAGTAGACGAAGCAATCCCACCAGCCGCCGGCGGGAGCGCCCCCTGCCGGCCCGAGCGACATCCACGCATTCGAGTAGCCATATTCGGCAATGGCCATCACCACCGCCGCGACAAGGCCGATCAGGTAGAGCGGCAGCAGGACGCCGTTCAGCTTGTTGAGCCAGTTCTGGACCGAGCCCATGGTCAGCGGAACGCTGTAGAGGATGACGATGAGCGCCGCCCATTCATAGGAGATCCGCGGGAAGACCGTGCTGATCCCCACGGCGATGACCGAACCTTCGAAGACCGCGTAGTAGATGGCGGTGGCGAAGAAGATCAGCGTGGCGAGAGCCGCGCCCGCATTGCCGAAAAGGATGCGCGAGAAGAGGCCGACCGACAGCCCGGTCTTGATGGCGTAACGGGCAATGACGGCGTTGATGACGGCGTACACCACCACCGACAACAGCATGCCGATGATGGCGTTCATGGCGCCAAAACCCTGCGCGAGGGCCGCCGCGACGACGAAATAGAAAACCGCGCTCGACACCGCCCACCAGGCCATCGTCAAGGCGCCTTTCGACATGCGCTGGTCGACCGGCACGGGCCGCGTCGAAAAATCGGAATTCTCGGATTGAGTGGTATCGGAACGAGCCGTTGTAGCCACAACTGTCTCCCATTGGTGCGTTGCAGCTTCCGCGCCGCCCTCTGGAACGGAAGCCAGGAAGATCGAAGCCGCTCGGGAGCTTGTGCTCCTTCTTGGCCGGCGCCGATCAGTGTCCGGGCAGACTATTCCGATTGCGCGGCGCCAGTTTTGGACGAAAGCGCCCGATTTCTTGGATTCCAGCGGCCGGCGCGGTGACAGGACGCGCATGGTTTCAACGCACACGGGCCAATCGCTCGCCCCTCCCACCCCATAGAGTCCGAGAACCCACCTATGCTAGCCTCCACCCGGCCGGCTAGAGCCCGGATCCGAGGGGCGCGTCATGTTGGATCAGTGGAGCAACTTCTTCGTCATGGTGGGCGGCGGCGCGGCGGGGCTTGCCGGGCTGATCTTCGTCGCCATCTCGATCAATCCCGAACGCATCGTGCGCAACACGACGCACAAGAACCGGGCCATCAACATGCTGTCGGGCTTCAGCGCCATTTTCATGGCCTGCAGCCTGGCGCTTCTGGGCGGTCAGTATCTGCCGGCGCTCGGCCTCGAATGGCTTTTGCTGTGGCTCGTGGCGACATTCATCTTCGTCAGGGGCTATGTCGTCGCCATCATGTCGGGGATGAGTTCCATCGGGCTGACCGTGCCCCGGCTGGCGGGCGGCACGATCTGCTACCTGGCCGAAGTCGCGGGCGCGTTGCTGCTCGTTCTCGGCCGCACCGTCGGCCTTTACATCGCGGCGCTCGGAACCATCGTTTTGTTCGCCTTCCTGATTTCGGGCGCGTGGCTGCTGATCATCGGTATCTACGAAGAGCCGGCCAAGGGATGAGCCGCGGGCCAGGCGCGGCAACAGCCAATCTCGATGTCCACGAAACCGGCAGCAGGCCGCAATGTCCGGGGTGCCGGGGATGAAAAGCATTCCGGCTGTCGATTTGCCTGGCTAAATCAGCGCCGGCGCACTATCTACAGCGATGAGCAATCCTCGATTTGAAAATCCCATCCTCGTCCAGGCGGACTCCGCCGGGGGCACTTTCGAGATTGCGGATGTCCAGACCTGCAACGACTTCCTGTTGCGCCGGTGGCCCGGCAAGCGCGGCGACAAGCATCGGGCGGCGCTGCAGGCCTGCATGGACACGGCTTCCGGAAAGAAGCTTGCCTCGAATGCCCGAAAGGCTTTCTGGGCCGCGGCCCGCGAAGCAGGAATTCTGATCAATCCCGTCTGACCCTCTGGGCGTTCATGCGCCGCTGAGGATGTATATCCCCAGCCGAGACACGGCCTCACGACGCTGCTACTTCTGCGGGGGCGCAACGCCGGTCGGCATGAAGTTCTTGCTCTCGATATCGACGATCCCACCGCAATTCAGACATTCCATCTGACAGTGGGAGCGTATCCAGCCAACGCGCTTCTTGGCCTGATGTGAGCACCAGGGGCACTTTACATCGATTTCGAAGCTGTCGCTGGAGCGCGTCGTCATTGCTCGCGGCTTACATCGGCCTCGGTTGGAGCACTGGTCTCTTCCTCGCCGGGAGAGAGCGTTTTTGCCTTCGTCGATTTCGATGCGAGCTTCGCTTCTTTCTTGGCTGCCTTGAGCTTGTCGCGCTGGCTGCGTTCGTACTGATAATTCGGCTTGATCGGCATTTACAATCCTGTCCTGGGCTAGTGGTCGGTTCGATGGGCGCAGAGCCCATGGTGCGACGAGCCCTTCCAAATGAAGGTAGAACCGGATGGCTGGAGATACTCCGATACGGCTTGCGTCAGAGAATCTCGAGAGTCCGGTCGTAACAGATGCCCGCTTCCTTCAGCGCAGTCAGAAAGGCCAGGCTGGCCTGATCGATTGCGCCGTCTCCGTCGCAGCACTTCATCGCGTCCGTCCAGGCCGGACCGTCATGTCCAGGCCATTGTTCAAACAGGAAATCGGAGGCCTGCCGGAAGGATGCGATGATCACGAAGCCTGTGGGGCCGGGAATATAGACCACCACGGGGGTTCGCAATTTTTTGATATCCATCTCGCATCGTACGCCGCATGGCGTGGAAAGACGAGCCCCGTGCGGGAATTCTTCGCCCGAAGCGGCTCAACGGCGTGCATGACCCGTCATCGACAAGGTCCGCCGTGCCGATACGCGCTAACCCTCAATGCCGCTTGAAATATTGCACCTCGCGCTCATGCTTCTCGGCCGCCTCGCGCGTTTCGAATGTTCCCAGGTTGCGCCTTTTGCCGGTCTTCTCGTCCTTCTTGCGCGAGTAAAGCCGGTACTTCCCGTCCTTGAGTTTGCGGGCCATCGCTCTCTCCCTTGAAAACGGAGACAGGCCCGGCTGTGCCGGGCCCGCCGCCTGATCTGTCGCGACCGCTTGAGCAAGACTTGCCCCGCGCCGCGCGGCATCAATCCCGATGCGCGGGCATGGCCTTCAGCTGGTCCTTGGTCCAGTTGGTCACGGCATGCACATCGCCATCCTCGTCGCGCATGAAGTCGAGTTCGCGCGCGGCGACGGCGACCGGCTTGGCGCCGATGCCGAGGAAACCGCCGACATCGACGATCACCTGGCTGCCATGCAGATGGTCGACCGAGCCGATCTTCTCGTCGTCGGGACCGTAGATGGTTGCGCCTTCCAGCGTGTCCGGGGTCAGTTCGGCGTCGGTCAGCCTGATGTGGTTGGTGTGGTCCATGGGCGCATCTCCTGTTGGGTTGGACAGGAGGAACCTGCGAGAGCGACAACGGTTCCGGAGAAGATAGCGGGACTCCGGGAAAGATGGTGGCGAGGATCGGCGTGCCCTGGCAGGCAACTGTCGCGCCCGCCCACCCGATGAATCACTGCATCATCGGCTCGCCCGAACATATTGTTTTTAAAACGCCTTCGGAGTTGCGGCGCTCAGCGCTTGCGCTTGGCCTTCAATGCGCGCGCGGCGGCCTCGATCGCGGCGCGGTCGGTGCCGAGGCGGTCGATCAGCTCCTGTGCCTGGTCGCCGGATATGCCCGTGCGCATGGCCAGGTCCTCGACCGCGAGCACGTCGGTGCCGGCGATCTCGCGCGTCTGCGGCAGGGCATCGTCAGCCGTCAGCGGCAGGGCGGCTTCCCTGTCGATCTCCATCGCGGCCTGGTGCCAGTGGCGCTCATGGTCGCCGTGGGCGCCGCCTTCGCGCTGCCAGATGGCGTAGGCGCGGTCACGGATTCTGTCGTTGCGGTCGTCGCTCATGTCGGTTCTCCCTTGTGTGGGGGAGGAACGCCGGGTTGGTGGGAATGATCCCAAAAATTTGCGTGATTGGCGGGGAAGCGGGGGTGACGAGGGTGGCGTTCTACGGCGCCCCCCCTCTGGCCTGCCGGACATCTCCCCCACTTTGGGGGGAGATTGGCAGCTTGAGCGCCGGCTCTTTCCTTAAATGCTGGAGATTTATACCGGCAGTCTCACATCCACTGACATGTGGTTTTCCACCGCCAGCAACGCCCTGACCATTTCCTTGTCCTGCTGGCGCTTTTGCAGATAGCTCACCACAAGCCAATCCAGCGAGAACTTGCCGGCGCCGACGGCGGCGAGCACGAACATGCCGCCTGATATGGCCAGATCCTTTTCGAAATTCAAAAGTTCGGTCTGGCTGGCGAAGTTGGTGTGGAACAGCGTGGCCGTGGCCAGGCAGAACAGGCCGAGCCCTATGCCGCCCAGCCGCGTCAGCAGCCCCGACGCCACCGAGAGCCCTGCCCCCAGTTGCAGCGCGATGGTGGCGACGAACAGCGGCAGGCCGACGCCTTGCGCGGCCATCGCCTTGGCGGCGCCGTCGAAATGGGTGGCCAGCGTCACCCCCTCATGCAGGAAGATGAAGGACATGAGCAGGCGGCCGGCAAGCAGCGTCACGTCCCTGATGTGGTATTTCGCGACAAGGCCGGTAACCTTCGCGGCAATCTGGTTCGGTGTCATGGGTCAGCCTCCAATTTTGGTATGAGGCAAGCGCCGCCCGGCCACGGGGACGCGCGGAAACGACGCTTGCCGGATGTGGTGTCCAAAAAGGCCGGAGCCGGTCTGAGGGAGAGGTGCCGGCTCCGGCAATGGGCGCCAGCCACGAGCGCCCGATCTTGTGGGAACAGGTCAGCGTCGAGGCCCCCTCATCCGGCCGCTTCGCGTCCACCTTCTCCCCATTTCATCTACGGCATGCATGCATTTCCAGGCTGTTGGCCGTTTGCGGTAGCGTGCGTGGCAACTTGGCGGATGCATTGTCTTGTGCCGCGCTGGTCGACCCCCACTCCGTCGAGCTTCGCTCGACACCTCTCCCCCGATCGACGGGGGAGAGGAAAGGCGCCAGGTCTTTTGCGCTGAGGCCTGTCCTCTATGGCTCCCTTCCTTTCCCTCCGGAGGGGGGGAAAGGTGGCGCTGCGAAGCAGCGACGGATTGGGGGAACCACATCGCAATCAGCCCTCGAACCGATCAGTCAGGGCCAATCACACGAGATGCTCGCATAGCGCAGTCACGGCTTTACTTCGTCACCTTGGTGGCGATGGCCTTCTGCAGGTCCTCGAGCTCCTCGCAGCCGGCGGGACACAGTTTCTGCAGCGAGGCGAGCTGCTCGTTGGCCTTGGCCATGTCGCCGGTCTCGACATAGAGCTCGCCCAGATATTCGCGGGCGGCCTTGTGGTCGGGCTTCAGTTCCAGCGCCTTGTTGTAGTAGGTGAGCGCGGTGGCGAAATCGCCGGTCTTGCGCAGCGTGAAGCCGAGCAGATTGTAGACGTCGGCCTGCTGGTTGTCCTGCGCGAGGTCGCGCAGGTCGGCCAGCGCGCCCTTGTAGTCCTTGGCGTCGATCTTGGCCTTGACGGCGGTGAGATCGGGCGCATCAGCGCCTTCGATGTCGTCGACCGCATAGGCCGGCATGACCGTGGCGACCGGAACGACGGTCAGCACGGCGATGGCGCCGAGCAGGCCGTAGAGGGCGTGCTTGCCCATGAATTTCTGTCTCCCCATGAATCTCTGTCTCATTGTCTTTCTCGCTTGGTTTGGGTTGCTAGCGTCGAGAGACCGTTTCGAAATTCGCTCTGGCGAGTCATATGATGGTGGTTTCGAGAACCGGAGCGCAGCGGACGTTCGGGTCCGTGAGCTCAGTTCTATTGCGACGCAATAGAACGCGGAAGCGCAGAAAACGCCTTCAGATGGCCGCCAGAGTAGAGTTTCCAAACGGTCTCAAACTTGAACCGGTGTGAAGCCGTAGGCATTGCCGTCCTTGACGAAGACGCCGGTGCCGGGGAACGGGAAGTGCGAACCGGAAATGCGGATGTTGTCCGCGATCACCCGGTCGATGATCTTGTGGCGCGTGGCAATCGCGGTGGGCCCGTCCTGGTCGTAGCTGCCCTGCCACTCCGGATGCGGCGCCAGCAGTGCGGGCACATACATGGTGTCGGCCGAGACCATGAACTGCTCCTTGCCGGAATTGGCCAGATACACCGAATGTCCTGGCGTGTGGCCCGGCGCGGCGATGATCTGGATGCCGGGCGCCACCTCGGCGCCGTCCTCGACCAGTTTCCAGTTCTTCCATTTCGGGAAGTTTTCGGCGATGCGCTTGCCCGCCGGCTTGCGGCCCTCGGGCAGTTTCGCGAGCCGGCTCGGGTCGGTCCACCAGTTGTATTCGGTGGCGTTGACGATCAGCTCGGCATTCGGGAACACCGGAGCGTTGGTGCCCTTCTCCATGAGGCCCCAGACATGGTCGGGGTGGAAATGCGAGATCATGATGGTGTCGATCGCCTTGTAATCGATGCCGGCGGCGGCCATGTTGGCCGGCAGATGGGTGGCGTTGGTCTGCCACTGGCCGACGCCCGAGCCCGCATCCATCATGATCAGCCGGCCGCCCATCTTCAGCACCACGACGGTGAGCGGAATGGGCATGAAGTCGGTGGTCAGCCCCGCCTTGGCGAGTGCTGCCTTGGTGTCGTCGACCGAGGCGTTGGCGATGAAGGCCGGGTCGTGCGGCTTCTTCCAGATGCCGTCATAGATCGCGGTCACCTCGATGTCGCCGACCGTGTATTTGTAGAAGCCGACGGTCGGTTCCACCGGCGTCTGGGCAAAGGCGGGGCGAGTGAATTCGAGCTTGCCGGCCAACCCGAAGGCGGCAGCGGCGGCGGCGGTTCCAAGCAGTGTGCGGCGTGTCATGCTGAACATGGGCGTTCTCCTGTTGTGGTGAAGGGGGGTGACGGAGGGCCTTGTCACGAGGCCCTCCGTCCTGATCGCGGATTGGGCCGGGACCTTGAGGGCTGTCCGGACCCCGTGAATTCAGTTCCCCATGCCCAGGATGGGCGGGCCGAAATCATCCGCTTCAGACTGG
Source organism: Mesorhizobium comanense (assembly GCF_005503535.1). Lineage (GTDB taxonomy): Bacteria > Pseudomonadota > Alphaproteobacteria > Rhizobiales > Rhizobiaceae > Mesorhizobium > Mesorhizobium comanense. Next base: position 29,925 of record NZ_SCNN01000017.1, read on the forward strand.
GCCGGCGCCGGGCTGGCGCTGGTGGTCGTGGTGGCGACCTTTTTGTGGTGCGCGGTGTAGGGGATCGAAGCGGTGGCGGTGCTGTCCACATTGGCGACGGGCTGGCTTCCAGCATTGGCGCTGAAATGGTCGGAGCCGGCAAAGGCGGAACTCGAGGCAAGCAGCATCGCAGCCACGCCGAGAGCGAGCTTGGTCATTGGGATAATCCTTGTTTGTCCTTCAGGGGTCGCGGGCCGCTGGATTGCCCCGCTTGCAGTGAAGACCCGTGGGCGCCGCGCTTTATTCCCGGGCGGCTGCAGATTTTTTGAAAAAAGTTTCAGAGCCGGCGATCGGCCGGCCGCGGCCGGTCTGGCCCACGCCCTTGACTCGCGGGAGCGATTGCCTAGCAATCAGCTCCGGGTGGGGATCTACAGATGATTGCACGAGCAGCTTCTTTGGCCGCGCTCGCGGTGATGGCGGCAACGATCGACGCCGCCGGCGGCGACTATCTTCATCCCTCACCCCATCCGGCGTGGGACAGCCGCGTCCAGACGATCTATGACGCCGCCTCCCGGTCGGTCTCGCGCAAGACCGTGCGCGTCTGGGACCCCTCGCCCGAAAAAGGCCTGGACTTCATCTGGGACCCGGATCCGCAACTGGCCGATGGCGGCCTCTCGCCCGACGGGCTGCCTTCGGGACGGGGGCGCCTGCAATGGCGCATAGGCGGCTCGCCCTCCTACAATCCGGCGACGGTCTTCGCCACCTATATGGGCTCGCTCGTGCGGGGCAAACCGGAGGGACATGGCCGGCTGGAGCTGCGCACGGGCGAATATCTCGACGGCGAATGGCTGGATGGAGCCCCCGAGGGCACGGTGCTGTGGGTGGACGAGGCCGGCAACCGGTATGAGGGGCGCATGCGGCGTGGCGTGGCGGATGGGCCGGCGCGCACCGTCTCGACCAATGGCGAAATCTTCACCGGCACTTTTCGCGACGGTGTCCGTGACGGGACGGGAACGACGCAGCTTCCCGGCGGCACGACCTACCAATCCGCCTGGCTAGACGGCCGCGAGGTCGGAGCCAAACGCCCCGATCTTTTCGCCGACGCCAGGATGGGCGGCCTGTTGAAAGCCGGAGCCAAGTCAGGCCAGGCGGCCGGGTTCTCCATCTCGGCGGCGATAGACGAGCGCATCAACCTGGAATCGATGGATCTAATCCGATACGAAACCGCCCAGTCGACCGACAAGATCGAACTCTACCCTAGGTCTGACTACATGATGAATTTCTGGAAAAGCGGAACCGATATAAATATTGAGGATCATGCTTTCTTTGGTGTTGAGTGGGAAAATTACTTTGCTTTCCTTAAGGTCGATCTCACCTCCACCGACAATAAGAAAGGCAAAATTGCCAGCATGTCGCTTGATTTTTCAGAAAGTGAAGAATTCAAGAAACCGATGCTCTCTATTTATCCCGACGTGGGGTGTGAGGGATTCAGCCCGCAATTCACGGTGCTAAATCAAGGTTGGGGCAGAGTTCTGGAGCCGGAGTTTCAGTTTGTCTTCTCCGGTGAAGGCCAGACCTCCAAACAATTCAACCTAACCGGAATTGACGATTTTGATTCGTCTGGCAAAATTGAAATAAAAAAGTCGATCTTCGAAGCTGGAGCTGATGTGACAACCCTTGCTGTCCAGCATTTCAAATGTGAATCCGCTGGGAAACTGGAAGACTGCTCACAACAATTCCTAGCCAGTGCAAAATTGGGAGAGATCGGCAAGACAATCTCTCGGGATGAAAGCGTGATGCTGACCAACCTGGTCGGTAAGATGAGATACAAATGGAAGGATGCCAAGAATAGAATCCACGCTGAAGAACAGCCCTTCACTGTTCCCATTTCCATCGCCGCGCTTGAAATACCGGAGATCGTGGCCGAATGCGGTGCGGCGTCGGACGGATCTCCAGAGGCGGCGCGATATCAGGATGTCTACCTGCCGCTCAACCGAAAGAATTATAGTATCAGCGTACCCATGCGCGGCAACCGCGACATCGTGCACCTGACAGCTCGTTTCAAATTTCACGCAGACCGATCGTCCATCCACAAATTCCGCGTAAAGGCGAAATTCGCTGATGGAAGCGAAAGGCAGAGCAAGCCGCTGGAACTGCTTTGGTTCAGGCCGCGTCCAGATACCTTTGATTACACCGAGCCGGGCCGTAAATGCGACCCGGGCATCCAGTACAATGTCTGCCAATAGGACGCTGCGCGGCTACAGGCCGATCATCTCCGCGTAAATCCGTTTCGCCATCTCCGTCGCGCGTCTCCAAGGCAGGTGCAAAAGGGCGCCCCCCGGAACAGCGGCGGCGCACGGTCGCCGCTCAATGCCGGTGGGGCAGGTAAATCCGCCCAAAGCGGCCCCAAAACAGCCCTCAGAAACAATCCAGAAACAAAACTCAACAATCCAGAAAAACTGGCGAAAGGATCGTGTGGCATAACCATGCGGCGGCGCCGGGAATGAGCCGCGGCATAAGCTCTTTGGTTTGGTTATAGGAACAGCAACGAGATTTGAACGAATGGATGGGTGGGCCGGCCTGTTACGCCTGCGTCCCGCGTCAGTGTTTGCGATTAAGTGAAGACGGCGTGGCCGTTCCGTTTGGAAGCTTCGGTCATCCCACCTCCATCAACCAGGGTTAAAATTGCGGCGGCGGCGCCGCCGACAATGCCTGCCCAAGCGGCGGCATGATCGAGACGCGCCGTCACCGCATCGCCAGGACGAGAAAGTTTGGAAATGGATCACGGTCTCGACATAGCCGCACTCGACAGGGACACGGCACGACCAGGCGGCGAGCCCGAGGCTGGCCTTGCTGAACTCGAGATTGCAAGCGTCGCGGCGCTTGCGAGGATCGCCCGGCGTTCCCCGGCCGCGCCTGGCCAGGTTCTGACCGGCGCGGACTTCGCCAGGCATTCTCAGCCGGGCGAGCGGCTGGACAAGGTCTTCGACCAGCTGGCCGAAACCTTCGCCGCCTTGCCGGCCGTGATCTCCGACGGCCGGACCTGGACCTATTCCGAGCTCAACAGGCGCGCCAACCAGTTCGCCCGCCTGCTGGTCAAGCGCGGCGTGAAGCCTGGTCACCGGGTCGGGCTCATCCTCGACCGCTCGGCCGACACCTATGTCGCTTTGCTCGCCGTGATGAAGGCCGGCGCCGCCTTCGTGCCGCTGGCCACCGCGTTCCCGCAGGAGCGCATGAGCCTGATCATCGAGGATGCCGGCGTCAGCCTGATCGTCACCATCGCCACCTATGCGTCGCGCGCCGGCGAGCTGCCCGTTCCCCACATCCTGATCGACAGCGCTGCCGCCGAGATCGCCGCGCAGTCCGACGCGCCGCTGAAGCCTGCCAAGGCGTCCGGCCCGGCCGACGAGACCTGCTACATTCTCTACACGTCAGGCACGACCGGCCGCCCCAAGGGCGTGGCCGTCACGCACCGAAGCTTCATCAACTTCATCCATGTCGCGGCAGCGTCCTACGGCTACAAGCCGGGCGATCGCGTTTACCAGGGCATGACCATCGCCTTCGACTTCTCCTCCGAGGAGATCTGGGTGCCCTTCGTCGCCGGCGCGACCGTCGTCCCGGCGCCCGGCCAGATGCCCCTGGTGGGGGAGGAACTGGCGGATTTCCTGCGGCTGCACGACATCACCTGCATGGCCTGCAGCCCGACGCTTCTGTCGTCCATCACCAGCGAGGTGCCCGGCCTGCGCACGCTGCTGGTCGGCGGCGAGGCCTGCCCTCACAACCTCGTGGTGCGCTGGTCGAAGCCGGGCCGCAAGATCCTCAACACCTATGGCCCGACCGAGGCGACCGTCACGGCAACGATGGGCGAACTGACCCCCGACCATCCGGTGACCATCGGCGCGCCGCTGCCCACCTATTCCATCGCCATCCTCGATCCCGAGAAGCCGCAGCTGGTGGCGCCGGGCGAACTGGGCGAGATCGGCATTGCCGGCATCGGGCTGGCGGTCGGCTATCTCAACCGGACCGACCTGACGGAGCAGAAATTCATCGCCGACTTCATCGGCCTGCCCAACAACCCGTCGAAGCGCATCTACCGGACCGGCGACCTCGGCCGCATCAACGATGCCGGCGAGATCGAGTATAACGGACGCATCGACACCCAGGTGAAGATCCGCGGCTATCGCATCGAGCTCGGCGAGATCGAGGCGGTGCTGCTGGACCAGCCCGAAATCGCGCAGGCCGCGGTCACCACCTGGGAGATCGAGCCCGGCCGCGTCGAGCTCGTCGCCTATTACGCCGCCAAGGCCGGCCAGCCGCCGATCCGCCGCGCCGATCTCGCGCAGGTGATGAAGCAGCGCCTGCCGGACTACATGGTGCCTTCCTACCTGGAGGAACTGCCGGCGATCCCGATGACGGTCTCCAACAAGGTCGACACGCGCCAGCTTCCCAAGCCGACCAGCGTGCGGCTCTCGGCCGACCGCGCCATGGTCGCGCCCGGCAATGACGACGAACGTTTCCTGGCCGAGGCGCTGGCCGAGGTGCTGAAATTCGAGACCGTGTCGGTCGAGGATAATTTCTTCGACGATCTCGGCGCCAACTCGCTGCTGATGGCTCATTTCTGCGCCCGCGTGCGCACCAGGAAGGAATGGGCCACGACCTCGATGCGCGACATCTACCTCTATCCGACGGTGGCGCGCCTGGCCAAGCATCTGGGTGTGGCGGAGGAGATGACCATCGCCACCACCGAGCGCGTTCTCACCCGGCAGGCGTCCAACCTCGCCTACTGGAGCTGCGGCGTGGCGCAGCTCATGTTCTACGCGCTCTACAGCTATGCCTCCCTGTGGGCGATCAATCGCGGCCTCAATTGGGTCTATGACGCGCTCGACGAGCCGCTGAAGCTTTACATCAGGTGCGTCGCGCTCTCGGCCGGCGTTTTCTTCGGCATGACCGGCTTCGCGGTTCTCGCCAAATGGGTGCTCGTCGGCCGCTGGCAGGCGGAGACCTTCCCGATCTGGGGCCTGCGTTACTACCGCTTCTGGGTCGTGAAGACCCTGATCCGCACCGCGCCCGTCGTGCTGTTCCGCGGCAGCCCGCTCTACAGCATCTATCTCAGGCTGCTTGGAACAAAGCTCGGGCACAATGCCGTCATCGAATCCAAGTCCGTGCCGGTCTGCACGGATCTGATTTCGATCGGCGACCGCACCATCCTGCGCAAGGAATCGATGATCCTCGGCTACCGCGCCCAGGCCGGCTATATCCACACCGGACCGCTCACCATCGGCAACGATGCCTTCGTCGGCGTCGGCTCCACGCTCGACATCGACACGGCGATCGGCAATGGCAGCCAGCTCGGCCATTCTTCCTCGCTGCAGCGCGGACAAAGCATTCCCGATGGCGAGCACTGGCACGGATCGCCGGCGGTTCCGACCACGGCGGACTACTGCAAGGTGCGCAACGTCAATCCGCCGCGCATCCGACGCTTCCTCTACGAGGCCGTGCAGCTGATCGGCCTGTTCGCCATCGTCACGCCGCTGCCGCTTCTGTTCCACTCCTATTGGGAGAATGTCGGCGACGACTATCAGGAGACGATCGGCTTGGTCGCCATCGGCACGACGGTGACCGTGTTCGGCTACGTCGCCATCGCCTTCCTTGCCGCCACGGTGGTGCCGCGCCTGTTCAGCCTGATCCTGAAGCCCGGCCGCACCTACACGCTCTACGGCTTCCGCTACTGGCTGCAGAGCGTCGCCGAATTCTCCAGCAATTCGCGCGTGCTCGGGCTGGTGTTCGGCGACAGTTCGGCCATCGTCCACTACATGCGCGCCATCGGCTGGAACCTCAACAAGGTGGTCCAGACCGGCTCGAACTTCGGCTCCAACCAGCAGCACGAGAACCCGCTCCTGTGCGAGATCGGCACCCAGACCATGGTGTCGGACGGCCTGTTCATGATCAACATGCACAAGTCCGCCTCGGCATTCCGTCTCGAGCCGACCCGCATCGGCGAGCGCAACTATCTCGGCAACAACATCTATTATCCGCCGGATGGGCGCACGGGCGACAACGTCCTGCTCGGCACCAAGGTGATGGTGCCGATCGACGGCCCGGTGCGCGAGAATGTCGGCCTGCTGGGTTCGCCCGCCTTCGAGATTCCGCGCATGGTCAACCGCGACAAGGAACTCATCGCCGGCGTCGACGAGGCGGACCGCCGCCAGCGCATCCCGCTGAAGAACCTGCACAACCTGGTGACGATCCTGCTGTTCCTGGCCACGCAATGGGTGATGCTGTTCGCCACGCTGGCGATCTGGGACCGCGCGCTGAACTACTACACGGAATGGGCCGAGATCGCCCTCTTCGTGGCGGTGCTGCTGACCTCGGCGATCACCATTCCGTTCTACATCTTCGTGGAGCGGGCGAGCCTCGGCTTCCGCAGGCTGAAGCCGCGCATCACGACGATCTACGACGTCACCTTCTGGCGCCATGAACGCCACTGGAAGCTTGCCGACTCGCCGGTCGTGCGCCTGTTCGCCGGCACACCGTTCCGGCCGATGATCCTGCGCATGCTGGGCGTCAAGGTGGGCAGCAGAGTCTATGACGGCGGCGCCAACCTGACCGAGCGTTCGCTGGTCGAGATCGGCGACGACGCCACGCTCAACGAGGGATCGGTCATCCAGGCGCATTCGCTGGAAGAAGGCGCCTTCAAGTCGGACTACATCCGCATCGGCAAGGGCTGCACGCTCGGACCGTCCGCCTTCATCCACTATGGCGTGGTGATGGGCGAAGGATCGATGGTCGATGCCGACGCCTTCGTGATGAAGGGCGAAGTGCTGGAGCCGAACTCGATCTGGCGCGGCAACCCGGCCAAGCTGCATCGCTTCGTGGAGCCGGTCAGCGAGGGTGCCAAGGCATCTTGAGCGACAGCTCGCGCGGCGCCGTCGATATCCGCCTCTCTCCCGTGACCAGGGCCAACCGGGCCATGGTCACGGCCCTGCGGCTGGCCCCCGGGCAGGTCGATTTCGTCGCCAGCAACGCGGAGTCCCTGCGCGAGGCCAGGTCCGATGAAGATGCCCGGCCGCGCGCCGTCCTGGCCGGGGATCAGGTCGTCGGGTTCCTGATGTACGATGCTCCCGAAGACGACGACGAAGCGCGCATCTACCGCTTCATGATCGACCGCGCCTGGCAAGGCCGGGGCTACGGCAAGGCGGCGCTGCGCGCCGTGCTGGACGAAATCCGCGGGCTCGGCCACGTCAGGCACGTCTCGATCTGCTATGAACCGGAGAACGAGGCCGCGCGGCAACTCTACCGCGCCGCCGGTTTCACGGAAGAAGGGCTGGACGAGGATGGAGAAATGATCGCCGATCTCGTCCTGTCCGGACCCGCTGGAAACCGATGACGTCAGGCCTGGTTTCAGCCGAGGAGATCGCACTCGCCCGCGCGATGGCCGCCATGGCCCCGGCCGGCGTGCGCACCGGATGCCGGCTGATCCGCGAAGACGACGAGGCGCATCTGCTGCCGGCCGAGGCGCGCTCCATGCCCGCGCGCCAGCCGGCGATGCGGCGGGCCAGCGGCGCGGCGCGGCTTCTCGCGCATCGGCTGCTGGCCGATATCGGCTTCGACGGCTTCGCCCTGCTGCGAACGCCTTCCGGCGCCCCGGCCTGGCCGGGTGGGATAACGGGTTCGCTCGCGCATGACGACGACATGGCCGTGGCGGCGGTCGCGGCCATTGGCGATGTCGGCTCGCTCGGCATCGATGTCGAGCCGGCACTGCCCCTGCCCGACGACCTTTTGCCGATCGTTGCGACGCCGGCCGACCGGACAGGCGCGGTCGACGAACAGCTTGCCGGACGCCTCCTCTTCGCCACCAAGGAAGCGGTCTACAAGGCCGCCTACCCGCTCGATCTGGAAGTCCTCGGCTATGAGGACATCACCGTCGATCTCGGCTCCGGCCGCGCCACGACGAGGACGGGCCGCGAGGTTAGCCTCGCCTATTGCGTTGCTCCGCGCGTGGTCGTCTTGGCTTTTGTCGGTGGCGACGGGGTTTAGCGTCGGCGCGATTGCTCTGCGTCATGCGTTCCTGGCAGAGCGCGACGGTCTTTAACGCAAGCGCTGCCCCTCACCTGCCTGCCGGCATCCTCTCCCCGTATAGTGACGGGGAGAGGGACGCTGTCATCCCGGGCTTCGCCAACTGTCAGCCTTGGAAAGAATGCGCCGGCATCGCGGCCAGCCCCTCTCTCCCCGTCACTATACGGGGAGAGATGTCCGGCAGGACAGTGAGGGGCAGCGCCAACGCTGGCCATATCCGGCGGAAGCATTCCGGCATCACGAGCCGGCAGTCGGATCTTTCGAAGACCGGTTGTCCCCGGCGCCGACGATCTCCCGATAATCCCTGGCCTCGCCGTCCAGCCCGCGCAGGCGCCAGTGCTCGCCGTCATGCGCCTCGACGTGGCAAGGCCCGAGCGGCACCTTGCCGCCGCCTTCGGGCAGGTCGATGACATAGACCGGATTGCAGATGCCCGACAGCCGCGCCCGCAGCGCTTCCACCAGCGCCTGTCCCTGCGCGATCGTGGTGCGCCGGTGCGCCATGCCGCGCGCCAGATCGCCATGGTGCAGGTAGTACGGCTTGACGCCGAGCCGGTACATCAGTTCGCGGCACAGCTCCTCCAGCGCCTCGACACTGTCGTTGACGCCCTTGAGCAGGACGCTCTGGTTGAGCAGCACAAAACCTGCCTGGCGCAGCAACCGGCACGCTGTCTCGGTGGCCGGCGTGATTTCCCGCGCATGGTTGAAATGGGTGACGACCGTGACCATCAGCCGTCCCTGCAGTGCCTCGACCAGCCCTGGCGTGATGCGCGACGGCAGCGCCACCGGCACGCGGGTGTGGATGCGCAGCAGCCGTACATGGGCGATGGCCTCGACGCGTGCGCGGATTTCTGCGAGCGCCGCATCGGGCAGCGACAGCGGATCGCCGCCGGTCAGGATCACCTCGCGGATTTCGGGATGCGCCGCGATATAGGCCAGCGCCGGCTCCAGCGCCGCGCGCGTGTAGCCGCGACCGATCGAGGTCAGCGATTCCTTGCGGAAGCAGAAGCGGCAGTAGACCGCGCATTGATAGGTCGGGAACAGGAGCACCCGGTCCGCATGGCGATGCGTCAGCCGCGGCACCGGGCTGAACGCGTGATCGCCGATCGGATCGTCGAGCTCGCCCTCCGCCGCGTCCAGTTCCGCCGGCGAAGGGATGATCTGCGCGCGGATCGGATCGGCCGGATCGTTCCAGTCGATCAGGTCGAGATAGGCTTTCGGCGCACGCACCTTGTGGTGCGCGGCGGCTTCCTGCGCGGCCGCGCGTTCGCCTGATGACAGCGGCAGGCGGTCGAGGTCGCGCACATGGCGCACGCCCTGGCGGACATCGTCCTGCCAGGCGGCATCGGGTTCGTTCTGTGTAAGCGTCTCGGTCATTCACGGGCCTTTTGCATTCGGGCCGCTGGATACAGCATTGGAACGAAAGGCTGAAGGCCTTTGGTAACGAAGCGCCGCTTTAAAAGGCGGCCGGCCTCTCCGTTGCCCATCGCCGCCTTATGATGCCATTGTCCTTCCGACCGCGCGCCATGGGGAGATGGCGTGCCGCCAGGGAGGCCAGGGAGGATTGCCATGACCACGACCGACGCCGGTCTGCCGCGCCATGACGACGCCGTCGCGCGCTTTCGTATCGAAGACGAGATCGCCCGATTGCAGGGTGACCCGGCAACCGGCATCAACGCCTATGTCGAATGCTGCGCCCGCCATACGGGCGAAAACCGGCTGGCGCTGCGCGCGATCTCCGCCGCGGGTGAACTCAGCGAATTCACCTTCGAGGATCTCGACGCCCTGTCCGGCCGCGCCGCCAACCTGCTCAAGGCGGCGGGCGTCGGCCCCGGCGATGTCGTCGCCGGCCTTTTGCCGCGCATTCCCGAACTGGTGGCGCTGATCCTTGGCGGCTGGCGCATCGGCGCCGTCTACCAGCCGCTGTTCACCGCCTTCGGCCCCAAGGCCATCGAACATCGCCTGGGTTATAGCGGTGCGAAGCTGGTGGTGACCAATCCCGCCAATCGCGGCAAGCTCGACGAGATCGCCGGCCGCCCGCCGGTCGCCACCATCCTCGGCGCCAGCGACGCCCTGGCTGACGGCGACATCGATTTCCGCGCGGCCCTTGCCGCCTCCTCGCCGGACTGCGCGCCGGTCATGCGGCGCGGCGAAGACCTGTTCATGATGATGTCGACATCGGGCACGACAGGCCTGCCCAAGGGCGTGCCGGTGCCGCTACGCGCCCTGCTCGCCTTCGGCGCCTATATGCGCGACGCGATCGGCCTGCGCCCCGACGATATCTTCTGGAACATCGCCGATCCCGGCTGGGCCTATGGCCTCTACTACGCCATCACGGGGCCGCTGCTGCTTGGCATCGCCACCACGTTCAACGAAGGTCCCTTCACCGCCAAGAGCACCTATGAGGTGATCGAGCGGCTGGGCGTCACCAGCCTTGCCGGCTCGCCCACCGCCTTCCGCCTGCTGCTCGCCGAGGGACCAGAAGCCGCCGCCCGCATCAAGGGCCGCCTGCGCGTGGTGAGCAGCGCCGGCGAACCGCTCAACCCGGAAGTGATCCGCTGGTTCGACGCCCATCTCGCCGCCCCAATCCACGACCATTACGGCCAGACGGAGAACGGCATGATGGTCAACAACCACCACGGGCTGGCGCATACGGTGCGCGCCGGCTCGGCGGGCTTTGCCATGCCCGGCTACCGCATGGTGGTGCTGGACGAGGCCGGCAACGAACTCGGCCCGAACCAGCCCGGCATCCTCGCCGTCGACATCGCCAGGTCGCCGCTGCGCTGGTTCGACGGCTACCACCAGGCCGAGACGCCGGCGATCGAGGGCGGCTACTACCGCACCGGCGACACGGTGGAATACGAGCCCGACGGCTCCGTCTCCTTCATCGGCCGCGCCGACGACGTCATCACCTCATCCGGCTACCGCATCGGGCCGTTCGATGTCGAAAGCGCGCTCATCGAGCATCCCGCCGTCAACGAGGCGGCGGTGGTCGGCGTGCCCGACCCGCAACGCACCGAGATCGTCAAGGCCTTCGTCATCCTGACGCCGGCTTTCCAGGGCAGCCCCGAACTCGCCGAGGAACTGGCGCAACATGTGCGCAAGCGGCTTTCGGCCCATTCCTATCCGCGCGAGATCGACTTCGTCAGCGAATTGCCGAAGACGCCGAGCGGCAAGATCCAGCGCTTCCTGCTGCGCAAGGCCGAGGTGGAGAAGCGCAAGGGGTAGTCGGGCCTCATCGATTGGTGCTCGATCGCGCTTTCACCCGCAACGCGCACCTCGGTTATCCGGCTGTTCGAGGGTGTGGACGCCTAACGCCGTGACCGAACTCAATGCGTCGCGCCGTTGACGGCGTGCAGCAGCTGCCAGGTCGAGTCGACCCGCCCATCGAACTGCGCGGCAAAATGCATCGCGGCGTCATCCTCCAGCCCGTCATCGACGAGCGCCTCGACGCTTCTGCGCATCAGGGCAAGCTGCATCCGCCTGGCATGCTCCCGGTCCGCCTCTCGCATGATTGCGGTCACGTGGTAGGCGACGACGGGCTGGCCGAGGCACGACAGCAGCGCATTGGCCTCGGACGTTACAGCGGTAACCGCGTCTTCGATCTTCATTCCGGCGCTCCACATCAAGAATGATGCTGACGCCTCCCCGTAGGCCGACGGTGGTCCGTCGCTTTTTCTTTTCGGCTTCGGCCGGTCCCGTTGGACGGCCTCGCTTCGACACGAACACTATCCGTCAAATTCGATTCAAAGGCGACCGGATAGTTAATTGTTGGTTAATGCGCGCGCCGGCGCCCTTGCCGCGCAATCGCCGCAAAGCTGCCGGATGGCTGGCTCACCCGAAGCATCACCACGAGGAAAGGTTCTGTCATGCGGCTGGTCTGGACGCTTCTGTTCGCGCTGGCGAGCGGCACGGCTTTGGCGGCTTCGCCCGAAGACGATTATATCGCCGCGCGCGACAAGGCGATCGCCTCGATCGCGGCCATGGAAAGCGCGAACAGCCCGGTGGAAACGCTGGACGCGGCCAATGAAAAGGCCCGCGCCGACCTCGAAAAGCGCCTTTCCGATCTTCTCGGGCCTTTCACGGTCAAGGATTTCCCCGCCGCCGGCACGATCAACATCGAAAGCCTGAGCTCGTCGGATGTCGGCTTCGGCATGCTGGACGGACTTCGCCATGGCACCGATGACGGTCCCAGCATCGTGGCCTCGACACGCGGGCTGGTCGAGCGCTGGCTGAAATCGCGCGCGGCCGAGACGGAAGCCGACCTCAAGCTGCCGACGAATTTCGACGCGGCGCTGAAGCTCGACGCCTTCTACACCCAGGCAATCGGCAGCGACGCCGCCTTCACCGGCACGCTCGATCTTCCCCTGAAGAAGCCTGAAGGCGCGGATATGGCCATCGCGCGCCTGGGCGGCTGGGCGCAGGATATCGGGCCGAACTACGACCAGGAGGTCGTTGTCACGGTGGTCAAGGGCAACAGCGTCCTCATCGCCGAGGCGCCCGCCAACCCCGCCATCCCCAAGATCGCCGCCTGCGACGCCGTGTGGAGCGCGGCGGACACCGCCGCCCAGAAGCTCAGCAAGCAGGGCGCCGACGAGAGCGACGAAAGCACCTCCGACGCGGCCAACGCCGCCTGGGCGAAAGGCGACAGCGACTTCCGCGCCTGCCTCGGCAAGAGCCTGCCCGGCAACCCTGCCTATCCCACGCTGCTTGCCCAGGCGCAGGCGCTCGCCGACCAGATGGCGGGCAAGTAAGGAGCCGGCCGACAAGCTGCCGATCTCCCCCCTCGTGGCAGGGCAGAGGGGGCGAAGGAACGTGACCCCAGCCCATCTTGGGTCACTCGCCCCCGCAAGGTGGGCTGGGGGATCCACAGATCGTCTATGACTGGCATGACTGATCGGCTTCAGTAGTGATTGCCAGGTGGTTCTCCCAATCCGTCGCTGCTTCGCAGCGCCACCTTTCCCCCCTCCGGAGGGAAAGGAAGGGAGCCTTGCTGGACAAGCGTCGAGCGCAGAAAGCCTGGCGCCTTTCCTCTCCCCCGTCGATCGGGGGAGAGGTGTCGAGCGAAGCTCGACGGAGTGGGGGTCGACCCGGCGCGGCATATGACAATGCATGCCGCCACGCACCCTCTGGCCTGCCGGCCATCTCCCAACGAGGGGGGAGATCGCAGTTCCGCCGCCGGCGCCCCCCTTGTCGCCTTCGCATCGCGTCACGATATTGTCGGCGCGCTGGCCTTGCTGAATCCGGTTGCCGGCGCAATTGAAAATGGTTGAACAGCAAACCCGGATCGTGCATGGCGCGGCGGGCGGATGAGAAGCGTGGGAAAAGCGGAATGACGACAGACACAAAAGCAACCGAAACAAGGGCGTTCGAGGCTGACGTTTCGCGCCTGCTACACATGATGGTGCATTCGGTCTATTCCGATAAGGACGTCTTCCTGCGCGAACTGATTTCCAATGCCGCGGACGCCTGTGAGAAGCTGCGCTTCGAAGCCGTCAGCCGCCCCGAACTGCTGGGCGACGATCCCAAGCCCCGCATCACCATTTCGGCCGATCCAGACAGCAGGCGCATCACCGTCGAGGACAACGGCATTGGCATGAGCCGCGACGACATGGCCGAAGCGCTGGGCACCATCGCCCGCTCCGGCACCCGCGCCTTCATCGAGCGCGTCGGCTCGGGCACCGAGGACACGCAGCTCATCGGCCAGTTCGGCGTCGGCTTCTATTCCGCCTTCATGGTGGCCGACCATGTCGACGTCATCAGCCGCCTGGCCGGAAGCGAGGAAGCCTGGCGCTGGTCGTCCGACGGCAAGGGTTCCTACGAGATCGCCCCTGCCCCGCTCGAAGCCGCCCCCGCACGCGGCACTCGCGTCGTGCTGCACCTGATGGAGGACGCGGCCTCCTACACCACGCCTTACCGTCTCGAAGGGCTGGCCAAGTCGCAGTCGGGCCATGTGCCGGTGCCGATCACGCTGGTCGAAAAGCCTGGCGCGGAGGCGCGCGACATCGCCGACGGCACGGCACTCTGGGTGCGGCCGAAGAGCGAGATCAAGCCCGAGGAATACACCGACTTCTACCGTGGCCTGTCGGGCCAGTATGACGAGCCGGCCGCCACCATCCATTTCCGCGCCGAGGGCCGCCAGGAATACTCGGTGCTCGCCTTCGTGCCGGGATCGCGCCCGTTCGATCTCTTCGACCAGGATCGCAAGGGCCGCATGAAGCTCTATGTGCGCCGCGTCTTCATCACCGACGATGCCGAGCTTCTGCCGCGCTATCTGCGCTTCGTGCGCGGCCTGGTCGATTCCGCCGACCTGCCGCTCAACGTCTCGCGCGAAATGATCCAGGAGAGCCCGCTGCTGGCCTCGATCCGCAAGGGCCTGACCAACCGCGTGCTTGGCGATCTGGCCAAGCTCGCGGAAAACGAGGCCGAGACCTATTCGAAAATCTGGGACAATTTCGGCGTCGTCCTCAAGGAAGGGCTCTACGAGGATTACGAGCGGCGCGAGCAATTGCTGAACCTCGCCCGCTTCCGCTCGACCGCTTCGGGCGAAGGCTGGCGCGGCCTCGCCGACTATGTCGGCGCGATGAAGGAAGGCCAGAAGGCGATCTTCTTCATGGCTGGCGACGACCGCGCGCGGCTCGAAGCCTCGCCGCAGCTCGAAGGCTTCAGGGCGCGCGGCATCGAGGTGCTGCTGCTCACCGATCCTGTCGACAGCTTCTGGGTGACGATGGCGCCGGATTTCGACGGCAAGCCGTTCAAATCGGTGACGCAGGGCGTGGCCGAGCTTGCCGACATTCCGCTGCTCGACGAGGCGAAGCAGCCCGACACGGCGGCGGCGCCCGAGGTCGACGGCTTCCTCGCCTTCGTCAAGACCGCCCTTGGCGACGCCGTCTCGGACGTGAAGGCATCCGACCGGCTGACCGAAAGCGCGGTCTGCCTTGTCGCGCCCGAGCATGGCCCGGACCGCCAGTTCGAGCGGCTGATGAACGCCGCCGGCCGCCTCGACAAGGCCGCCAAACCGATTCTCGAAATCAACCCGCGCCATGAGCGCGTGCTGGCGCTCGCCAAGCTCGGCGACGACGAACAGGCCTTCAAGGACGACGCCGCGCATCTGCTCCTGGA
Organism: Mesorhizobium comanense; assembly: GCF_005503535.1. Taxonomy (GTDB): domain Bacteria; phylum Pseudomonadota; class Alphaproteobacteria; order Rhizobiales; family Rhizobiaceae; genus Mesorhizobium; species Mesorhizobium comanense. Next base: position 45,099 of record NZ_SCNN01000017.1, read on the forward strand.
TGAGGCGCGCGTGCTCGACGGCGACAAGCCGGAGGATGCCAGGGCGTTCTCGCAGCGCCTTGCCCGGCTGATCGCGCGCGGCCTGCCGAAAGGCTGAGCCGCGCTCCGCCCGCGCTGGCATCGCAAGGCGGAACTATAACATTTGATGGTCGTTGACCTTTCCAAAGGGGGAAGTTCAATGACATCAGACAGCAACAACGAAACACTCGACGACGTCGTCAAACGATTGGTCGCCGAGACAGGCATCAGCGAGGCAGATGCCCTTGAACTGATCTACCTGCTCGGCCTGAACTGGAGTTCGCTGGTGCGCGAGGCGCGCGTGCTGAAGGGACAGGCGAAGAAGGATTGAGAGCCGGTTTGCCGGCGATTTGATCGAGCAGGAATACAGGTCACGTCGCGGTGCCTCGGTGTTCAAGCAGCCCGCCGCCACAACGATTTCCACTGGCTCAATCGCCTGCTGTAGACATTGGGCCTCCAATCACCCAATCTTGCCTCCGGGAACAAAACACGCGCTTCAAAGAAGGCGCACCGGGTGGTCATGGAACGACGATGGACCTTGTATGATCCGCGGCTGGCCTGGATGCTGGTCGCGCCGGTGCTGGTGCTGCTGATCTTCTTCCTGGTGCTGCCGATCGCCGTGATGGCCGCCTACACCTTTTTCACTTTCGTCACCGCCGGCGTCGAGACCAGCGCGCTGACCACGGCGAACTGGCATGAATTCTTCACCGACAGCTATTATTCCGGCTTCCTGCTGAAGACGCTGCGGGTCGGCGCCATCACCGCTCTGTTGTGCGGCGTGCTCGGCTATTTCCCCGCCTATTTCATCTGGGCCACGACCTTCAGGCACAAATGGCTGCTGCTTCTGCTGCTCATCGTGCCGTTCTGGATCAGCTTCACCATCCGCACCTTCTCCTGGATCAACATCCTCGGCGAACAGGGCGTCATCAACGTCGCGCTCATCAAGTTCGGCATCATCAACGAGCCGTTGCCGATGCTCTACAATGAGGGCGCGGTCATCCTTGGCATGCTGCATTTCCTGCTGCCCTACATGATCCTCAACGTCTATGTCAGCCTCGAAGGCATTGATCGCACGCTGATCTCGGCGGCCCGCTCGATGGGCTGCACCAGCGCGCAGGCGTTCCGCGAGGTGACTTTGCCCTTGTCCCTGCCCGGCCTGGCGGCCGGCCTGTTGCTCTGCTTCGTGCTGGCCGCCGGCAGCTATGTGACGCCGCAGTTGCTCGGCTCGGGCCGCGACGCGCTGTTCGGCAATCTGATCTACGACACCATCATGGGTGAATTGAACTGGCCGATGGGCGCCACGCTGTCGATCGTGCTGTTCGTCGTGCTCGGCTTCTTCGCCGCCGTCTACACCCGCTACATGGGCATGTCGCAGATCGTGAAGGGCCTTGGTGGATGACCGGATTGGAGCGGATGACCGGATCGGGGTGGACAATGGGACTGGACGGATGAAGGCGCGGCGCAAGGAAGAAGGCCGATGGGCCTGGCGGCTGACCGGCTTCATCACGCTCTGCGTCTACATCTTCATGTTCGCGCCGATCGTGGCGACCGTCATCCTGTCCTTCAACGCCTCCATGTTCGGCGGCTTCCCGATGACGGGCTTTTCCCTGCAATGGTACTATAAGCTGATGGCCAACGAGCAGGTGCTGGCGGCCTTCCGCACCTCGCTGTGGATCGCGCTGGTGACGGCAGCCGTCACCACGGCCGTCGGCGTGGTGACGGCGTTCGCGCTGGTGCGCTTCGAATTCACCGGCAAGCAGGCGCTGAGCACGCTGGTGATCATGCCCGCGTTGGTGCCCGAAACCATCCTCGGCGTCGGCCTGCTGGTGCTGATCAAGGCGGTGGACCAGCCGCGCACCATGCTGCTTCTGGTTCTCGGCCACATATTGCTCGCCGTGCCCTATGTCGTGCTGATCACGCAGGCGCGCATGGTCGGCATCCGCCGCGTCTACGAGGAGGCGGCGCTTTCGCTCGGCGCGTCGCGCTTTGCCTCCTTCCGCGAGATCACGCTGCCGCTGCTCGTCCCGGCGGTGGTCGGCGGCGCGCTGCTTGCGTTCACCATCTCTTTCGACAACACCTCGGCCAGCCTGTTCTGGCGGCCGGCGGGCGTCGAGACCATGCCCACCCAGATCCTGTCCATGCTCAAGATTTCGATCAGTCCGGAGATCAATGCGCTGGGCACCGTGATGATCCTGGTGACCGTCGGCATCCCGCTCGTCGGCGGCCTGATCCTGCAAAGCCTGACAAGATTGAAAAGACGCGGCCAACCAACGGAGGAAGCACGATGAAACTGACAACGACCAAGCGGCTGGAAAGGCTGCACGACAGACATGCCAATGGCGATCTCAGCCGCCGCACGTTCCTGACGCTGACGGCCGCCGCGGCGGCTGCGGCCGGCCTCGACATGCCCTGGATGCGCCGGGCGCTGGCCGCCGTCCAGGAGGTTCGCTTCGACGGCTGGGGCGGCACTGTGCAGGACGCGATCGACAAATACGCCTTCCAGCCCTACACGGCCAAGACCAAGCTCAAGGTGGTCCAGGGCACGTTCGGCGACGAGGACGAGATCATCACCAAGATCAAGACCGCCAAGCCCGGCGACTACCAGGTCATCCATTCCTCGGGCGTCAACTACTACATCAAATATGTGAACGGCGGCCTGACCTCGGAGATCAACGAGGCCAACATTCCCAACATGGCGAATGTGCTCCAGCCGATGATCGAGCCGTTCCGCAAGCTGACGCCGAAACTCTCGGCCGTGCCTTACGACTACGGCACGACGGGCATTGCCTACAACACCAAGGTGATCTCGCCCGAAGAGGCCAAGGAAAAGGGCGCGGCGCTCCTGCTCGACAAGAAATATGCCGGCAAGGTCGGCGGCTATGACGACATGACCACGCGCGTCTGGTACGCGGCGCTCGCCACCGGCCAGGATCCCAACAACATCAAGGACATGGACACGATCTGGGCCAAGGTGCGCGAGACGCGCGACCTCGCCAAGAAGTTCTGGAGCTCGGGCGCCGAGCTGATGGACCTTCTCTCCAAGGGCGAGATCGTGGTGACCGACGCCTGGTCGGGCCGCGTCGCCGCCTTGCAGGACCAGGGCCAGCCGATCGGCTATCTCGATCCGGCCGGCTCCTATGCCTGGATGGAGGACATGCTGATCCTGAAGGGCTCGCCCATGGCCGAGTGCGAGGAACTGATCAACTTCATGCTCGATCCCGCGACCTCGATCGCGGTGGCCGAGGGCCAGAGCTATCCGCCCTCGCTCGACCCGACCAAGGTCAAGCTCACCGAGAAGATCGAGAAGCTGCCGGCCTTCGACAAGACCGGCACCATGAAGTCGCTGACCTTCGCCGACCCGACCTACTGGGCGACCAACGAGGACGCCTGGACCAAGCAGTGGAACAGGATTTCCAAAGGTGCCTGACAGCCAGGACACCCTATCCAGCCCCCGGCCGGCCTCGGCCGGGGCAAGCGCTCTGGGCACGGCCGCCGCGGCGAACAGCCCGGCGGTCGAGTTCCGCGACATCGACATCGCCTATGGCAAGTTCGTCGCCGTGCGCGATTTCTCGCTCTCGATCGCCAAGGGCAGTTTCGTCACCCTGCTCGGCCCCTCGGGCTGCGGCAAGACGACGATCCTGCGCTCCATCGCCGGCCTGGTCGACATATCGGGCGGCCAGATCATGATCGACGGGCGCCGCGTCGACGACGTGCCGATCTACAAGCGCAACATCGGCCTGGTCTTCCAGAGCTATGCGCTGTTTCCGCACAAGAACGTCTTCGACAATGTCGCCTTCGGCCTGAAATACCGCGATGTGCCCAAGCCCGAGATCGTGCGCAGGGTCGGCAAGGCGCTTGACATGGTGCGGCTGCCGGGCACCGAGAAGAAGCTTCCCTCGCAGCTGTCGGGCGGCCAGCAGCAGCGCATCGCGCTGGCCCGCGCGATCGTCTTCGAGCCGCAGGTGCTGTTGCTCGACGAGCCGCTGTCGGCGCTGGACGCCAACATGCGCGAAGAGATGCGCGTCGAGATCAAGAAAATCCAGAAGGAAACAGGCATCACCGCCATCTTCGTCACCCACGACCAGGAAGAGGCGCTTTCGATGTCCGACCGCATCGTGGTGATGAACGCCGGCGCGGTGGAGCAGATCGGAACCCCGCAGGAGGTTTACGAGACGCCGGCCACCGCCTTCGTCGCCGACTTCCTCGGCAAGGCCAACATGCTTCCCGGCACGGTGACCCGGTCCGGCCAGGGCACGGCGGTGACGCTCGCAGCCGGCCAGACGGTCAATGTCGTTCCCCCGAAGCCACTGGCGCAAGGCGGCAAGGTGACGGTCGTGGTGCGGCCGCAGAAACTGTCGGTCGGTACGGCGGCGGGCGCCAACAGATTGTCGGGCCGCGTCGTCTCCGCTTCGTATCTCGGCGGCAGCGCCATCTACGAGATCGACATCGGCGGCGGCACATTGATCCGCGCCAACACGCCGATCAGCGGCCGCGTCTTTGGCGAGGGCGAGGCCATCGAGGTCGGCTTCGATCCCGACGGCTGCGTGTTGCTGGATGAAGGCGGGCAGCGGATTTCGTGAAGGGAGCGCCCTCACCCGCTTTCCGACTGCCGCTCAGGCCAGCAGGAGCTTCAACCTGTAGAGCCGCATGCGGGCAAGGCGGCGTGCGGAATCCTGGAAACTTTCCAGGCCGGCCTCGACAGCGAAGGCCAGCGTCATCAGTTCGATCAGGAATTCCTCGACCGCTTCGAAGCCGAGCCGCGAGGCGCTCTTGACGCCCTCCAGCAAGGCGCGCGCCTGCGCGGCGGCATCCGGGCCACCCTCCGCGATCAACGCTTCCAGCCTGTCGACGCTATCCAATTCCCGAATCTCCCCACCGTTGCCGAAGGATAGGTAGACCCGGCGGGAGCGACAGTCACATTTGTTGATGAGGCCAGTCGCTCTATCCGCAACTTTGTGAAGCTTGCGTGCTGGCTCGGTGATGAAGAGAACCTTTGAGAGAGCTGGGAGCGCGATTTGCCCCGCTCCGTTGGACTATTGTCTGGCTGACAAACCAAGAGTGCGAATAGCTATTCGCCCCATGAAAACGTGAAGCGAGTTGGGTTGGTTTTGATCCCCGGCGGCCAACATCTCATCACGCCTTTTGCGAGCAACGGAGCGGCCTTAGCCATCGCCTCGGAATGAGGCTCATATGCTACCACGGTGGCAGCTTTCGCTTTGCCAGCCGAACCTGATGTGACCTCGAATGTCACCTTGAATGGAACATCTCCAATAGAGACTGGAATGACTAAGCAGCCAACGATCTTATCACTGAGGTAGTCCAACTCGCCCGCGCGCGCGGTACCGACGCAAACCAGTAAACCCACGACGATGACCGTTCGCATTTTATGGCTATTCCTTGGCTTCGTGACGCTTTCGCCGCGCCAGTTCCTTTATCAGCTCATTGGTGAGTTTGGGCGTATGGGCGATCTTGCCTAGGATCCTTGGAATGATTGCCGCAGCCAATTGAGGTTGCCAACCAGATAATCGCCCTGTGTCGGTCCCTCCTTCAGCCTCCCGCCAGCGCTCTATTCGGATGTCTCAGATGCGTCGGCGTTATGCCGGTCTGCTGGCGGAACACGCGGCTGAAATGGCCGGCATTGGTGAAGCCGCAGCGATAGGCGATGTCGCCGATCTGCAGATCGCTGCCTTCCAGCAGCGACTTCGCATGATGCACCCTGAGCGCCAGATAGGCCGCCATCGGACCGATGCCGAGCTCCGACCCGAAAAGCCGCTCGAGCTGGCGGCGCGATGCGTTCAGGCGGCTGGCGATCTCGGCGACCGACAGCGGCTCCTGCAGATTGCTCTCCATCAAGAGCAAAGCGCGCTTGACCGCGCGGCTCGACGCCGCCGGAAACAGGTCGCCGACGGGCTGCACGTCGCGGCTGCTCCTGATCCGGTCGAGCACCAGGATCTTGGCGGCCTTCTCCGCTGCCTTCTGGCCGATGAATTGCGACACGAAATAGCCGGCAAGGTCGGCCGCACCCGTGCCGCCGGCGCAGGTCGCGCGGCCACGGTCGACGCTGTAGAGGCTGTCGGCATGGGCGTTCACGTCGGGAAACTCGGCGCGAAAGTCCTTGATGTGGAACCAGCTGACGGCGGCGCTGTAGCCGTCGAGCAGGCCGTAGCGCGCCAGCACGAAGCTGCCGGTGCACAGCGCCGTCAGCGGCACACCCTTCTCGGCGGCGCGCAGCAGGAACGCCTCCTTGTCGGAACTCAGGGCGCGGTTGGTGTCGAGCAGGCCGCCGACCACCACCACATTGTCGAAATCCTCCGGATTGCCGATGCCCTTGGTCGGCAGCAGTTCCACGCCGCAGCTCGCGCGGATCGGCAGGCCGCGTTCTCCGACGATCTCCCAGTCGAATTCTATGCGCCGGCTGCGGTCGCCCTCATCACCCGCCAGCCGCAGCGTGTCGATGAACAGCGACAGCGGCGACAGCGTGAAGTCGCGCACCAGGAGAAACGCAAACCGCCTTGCCATTTGTCTGAACCGTTTCCCTTGTCTTCCGGCGGTCTATGCCTTCCCGTGTCTGCCACATCGTCCCGCTTAGCACTCTTCAGCGGCGGCCGCCTGATGTCGGAGACCGGATCGGCGGGCTTGACAGATATCAGACCCGACATGCCGCCGGCCAGCAGCCCTTGCAACAAGCAAAAACGCCCGGGCGCGCCTGCGCCCGGGCCTGCATCGATTGCGAAGCAGCTCAGTTCTTGCCGACGGTGACGGCGGCCTCTTCGATGAGCTTGGCGACAGCCTTGGGGTTGGAGACGTAGACGGCATGGCTGCCGGGCACTTCGACCGTCGTCGCCTTGGCGCGGCTCGCCATCTGGCGCTGGGCCGGCGGCGGGATCATGTGGTCGTCCTTGGCGACCATGTACCAGGACGGCTTCACCTTCCAGGCCGGCGCGGTCACCTTGCCTTCGAGCGCGGCCACGCCCCACGGAACCTGCGAGTCGGCCATGAAGGAGGCAAGCGCGGGCTTGACGTCGGCGGCGAAGGAGGCGGCGAACTTGGCCTTGTCCAGCATCAGGAAGCCGTCGACGGGCGGCAGGATCGGCGGCACGGAAGCGCCGGGAGGCGGGTTGGCGATCAGCGTCGAGACCGACTCGCCGGCATCCGCCGCGAAGGCCGCGATATAAACGACGCCGGCCACCTTGGCATCGGTGCCGGCTTCCGACACCACCACGCCGCCATAGGAATGGCCGACCAGGATGACATTGCCTGGAGCGGCTGCGATGGCGCGCCTGGTCACCGCGACATCGTCGGCGAGCGAGGTGGTCGGGTTCTGGACGATGGTGACGTCGTAGCCGTCCTTCTTGAGCTGATGGTAGACCCCTTCCCAGCCCGAGCCGTCGACGAAGCCGCCATGCACGAGGACGACGGATTTCACGGGCTGGGCATGGGCGGTTCCGGAGGCGGCGACGCCGAGGGCGAGAGCGGCGGAAGCGATGATTGCTGCGGTGGTGGACATTTGAGTTCTCCTTTTCAAAGGCGTTGTTTGCGTTGCTTGCAGGAGGACTATGCGACGGGGCGGCGGGGCTCGCTTTGAGACCACCTTCAGCTTCTCTTGATTTTCTCTTGAGATCGCTTTGATTTTGCCTCCACGACGCGGTTTAATCTTTTGGGCGACATGCATTAGAGTGCCGGAATCGCTCTTCCCGCGCGATCTGGAGCCAGCAATTGCCGTATCTTTTCGAGGATTTCGCTCTGGATGGCGACCGGCGGGAACTGCGCCGTGGCGACGACCTGATTTCCGTCGAACCGCAAGTGTTCGATCTCCTCCAGTATCTGGTCCGCAACCGCGACCGGGTGGTCAGCAAGGACGATCTTGTCGACGCGGTCTGGCAGGGACGCATCGTCTCCGACGCCACGCTTGCCAGCCGCGTCAACGCCCTGCGCAGCGCGCTCCGCGACAGCGGTGAGGAGCAGCGCCTCGTGCGCACCATCCTGCGCCGGGGCTTTCGGTTCGTCGGCGCCGTGCGCGAGGAAGGCCATGCGGGCGCGGCCGCGCGGCCGGCGCCCTGCCCTGAGCTTCCCGACCGGCCGTCCATCGCCGTGCTGCCCTTCGCCAACATGAGCGGCGATGCGGAGCAGGACTATTTCGCCGACGGCATGGTCGAGGACATCATCACCGGTCTGGCGCGCATCCGCTGGCTGTTCGTGATCGCGCGCAATTCGAGCTTCACCTACAAGGGCCGCGCGGTGGACGTGAAGCAGGTCGGGCGCGAGCTCGGCGTGCGCTATGTGCTGGAAGGCAGCGTGCGCAAGGTGGGCGGCCGGGTCCGCATCACCGGCCAGCTGATCGATGCCGAGGACGGCAGCCATCTGTGGGCCGAACGCTACGACCGCGAGCTGACCGACGTGTTCGCGCTGCAGGACGAGATCACCATCAGCGTGGTCGCGGCGATCGAGCCCAATTTGCGCCGGGCCGAGATCGAGCGCGTCAGGCGCAGGCGGCCCGACAGTCTCGACGCCTATGATCTCTTCCTGCGCGCCCTGCCCGACGTCTACACCTTCATGCCGCAGGGCGCCGCCAAGGGCCTGCCGCTGCTCGACCAGGCACTCGCGATCGAGCCCAGCTACGCGCTGGCGCATGGCTTTGCAGCCTGGGCGCATCAGACGCTCTTCATCCGTGGCGGCATGCGGGCGGAGCACCGCGAGAAGGCCTCGCGCCATGCGCACGCGGCGATCGAGCATGGCTCGGGCGATGCCATGGCGCTGGCTCTGGCCGGCTTCACCATCGGCCTGGTCGAGCATGACCGCAGGCTGGCCGACGAGGCGTTTTCGCAGGCGCTGGCGCTCAGCGCCTCCTGCGCTTTCGTCTACACGTTCGGCTGCGTGCCGGTGGCCTATGGCGGCGATGCGGCCCGCGCCATCGACTGGTGCGAGCAGGCGTTGCGGCTGAACCCCCTGGACGCCATGAACTGCGTGCCGCAAGGCATGATCGGCTTCGGCAACTTCCTCGCCGGCCGGGATGAGCAGGCCATTGCGGCCGGGCGCCGGGCGGTGGAGATGAATCCCGGCTTCAGCATCCTGCACGGCTGGCTGGCCGCGCCACTGGCAAGGCTCGGGCGGATCGAGGAAGCCAAAGCGTCGGCCGCCCGGCTGCTGTCGCTCGACCCGCATTTCACCATTGGCCGCTGGTCCGCGGCCGTGGGACTTGCGCCAGCGATCGCTAGCGATGTGACTGATGCGTTGCGGAAGGCGGGCTTGCCGGCTTGACAGACGGAACACCGGGATGAGCCTGACGGCAATCGTATTCAAAAGCAGTCTGGCTCTGGAAAAGGGGTTCCCACGATACCGCTTCGAGCGCGAACCTATCTCAGGGGAATGCGCAGTCGTTTATCCCGATGGAGCAAAATTGCCTTGGGAGGCCGTGATAGCGTCCGAGCAATGGCTCGGCAATATCGCCGGCATCGATCACCTTCGAAGCACGATCGCTGGATATCTCGGCAAATCATCAGCTCTGCAGCGGCTTGTTCTTTATTCCGGCAGCCACTGCGGGGACGTGATCGAGGACGTCAGCTTCAGTGAACTTGAAAAGGAACTCGCCTTCATTGACGCCAGTCCTGACGAATATGTCAAAGAATTCGCCGGACACATGCGATCACTGATCGGCATGGCACGACAGGAAGGCAATCCGATCGTGTTTGTGTGAGCCGACAATCTAGGTCCCCTGTTTCGATCTTCAATCCGGCCCGCCCTGACCCAGGCGCGGCTCGGTGCCCGCCAGCAGCCGCGCGATGTTGGCGCGGTGGCGCGCGATGACATAGAGGCCGCCGGCGATGACCAGCAGCCGATAGGCCAAGGGTTGCTCCAGAATACAGGCGAGCACGATCGCCGTCGACGCCGCCGGCATCGAGCTCAGGGAAACGATCCGCGATATCGCCAGCACGGCGCAGAAGACCACGGCCGCGCCGAGACCGATCGGCCAGGACAGCGCCAGGAGCACGCCGAGCCCTGTCGCCGCGGACTTGCCGCCGGTGAAGTTCAGCCAGATCGAACGGCCATGCCCCAGAAGCACGGCAAGTCCCGCAAGGCACACGGCCCAGGGCACGAGAGCCTGCGCGTCGAGCCCTACCGGAGGCGTCAGCGACGCTTCGAGCCAGTGTGCGAACAGGATCGCCGCGACGCCCTTCAGCACGTCGACCAGCAGCACCGCCAGGGCCGGCCCCTTGCCCAGCGTCCTGAGCACGTTGGTCGCGCCGGTGGACATTGAGCCATGCTCGCGTATGTCGATACCCCTCAGCAATCTGCCCGCCATATAGCCGGTCGGAATGGAACCGAAGAGGTAGGCCACAATCAGTCCGGCCACGCCTGCTATCCAGAAAATCATCGTGCCCCCTGTTGCGAGCCCATCGCCATACCATTATATGCCGCCTGTCGGAAAAGGCAGGGTTGGTTTGGTAAGCCCAACTCCTTTCGGTAACGAAAGCTCTGGTCTTTGGCTTCGTGCACGAGATCCCCGCGACGAACATCGGACGCTCATGAAGCGTCCAATCGTTCGTCCGTGTGGCTCTCAAATCGAGGAACGCTCCGGTCGAACAACGACCAAGGAGTAGTTCATGCACAATCCGATTCCCCATGATGTCATCATTGCCGGCGCTGGTCCGGTCGGTCTGTTCCTCGCCTGCGAGCTGCGCCTGGCGGGCCTGTCCGTCCTGGTGCTGGAACAGGCGCCGGATCCGCGCTCGCCGCTGAAGCGGCTGCCCTTCGGCATGCGCGGCCTGTCAGTGCCCACCACCGAAGCCTTCCATCGTCGCGACCTGCTGAGCGAGATGGCGGCGGCGCCGAGCAAGGACGGCGGCGCGCACTGGGCCCAGCAGCAGCGCCGCCCGGGCGGCCATTTCGCCGGCATCCAGTTCTACCTCGACGCCGTCGACATGTCGAAATGGCCCTATCGTCTGCCGGGGCCCGCAGGCACCAACCTGCTGGTCGAGATGGAAGAGCTGGAGACCATGCTCGCCGACCGCGCCACCGCGATGGGCGTGGGGATCCGGCGCGGCCTTGGCGTCGAGGGCTTCACCCAGTCCGGGGATGACGTGACCGTTCGCGCCGGCGGCGAGACCTTCCGCGCGGGCTGGCTCGTCGGTTGCGATGGCGGCCGCAGTACGGTCCGCAAGCTTGGCGGCTTCGGATTCACCGGTACCGATGCCGAATTCACCGGTTATACCGCCGAAGTCGAACTGGCCGATCCCGACAAGCTCAGCCCCGGCCGGCACTATACGGCGGGCGGCATGTACACCTATGCCCGTCCCGGCACCATCGCCATGGTCGACTTCGACAACGGCGCCTTCCACCGCAGCCAGCCGGTCACGACAGAGCATGTGCAGGCAGTGCTGCGCCGCGTCTCCGGCACCGATGTCACGCTGACGGCGCTGAAGCTCGCCACCACCTGGACGGACCGCGCCTATCTCGCCGCGACCTACCGGCAGGGCCGCGTGCTGCTCGCAGGCGATGCCGCCCACATCCATTCGCCGCTGGGCGGCCAGGGGCTCAATCTCGGCCTTGGCGACGCCATGAACCTTGGCTGGAAGCTTGCAGCGACCATCCGCGGCGACGCGCCGGCCGGCCTGCTCGACAGCTATTTCGAGGAGCGCCATCCGGTGGCGGCGCAGGTCCTCGACTGGTCGCGCGCGCAGGTCGCGCTGATGCGGCCCAGCCCCAGTTCGCGCGCGCTCGAAGCCATCATCCGCGACCTCATCGGCACGCGCGACGGCGCGACCTATTTCGCTGGCCGGGTGTGGAGCGTCGGGCTTCGCTACGATCTCGGCGGCGGCCACGGGCTGGTGGGCCGCAGCGCGCCCGACTTCGAGCTGTCGGACCGGACAAGGCTTGGCGAACGGATGAGGTCCGGACACGGCCTGCTGCTCGATTTCAACGCAAGCCCCGCCCTGCAAGCGCTCACAACCCGCTGGGGCGGGCGCATCACCTATGTCGCGGCGGACGCAAGAGAGCGGCTTGGCCTGAATGCCCTACTCGTGCGCCCCGACGGCTTTGTCGCCTGGGCCGCTGATGGCGAGCCGGACCTGGAGGAAGCCACCCGTGCCGCGTCGCGATGGTTTGGCGATGCGGCAACGCCGTGATTTCCCCCGGTGGTGGCCAGTCGAATATGGCGGCACCAACTCCCCGGAGCTAGGGAATGCACACCTCCCCTGTGGTTGGCGGACCAATCAAGGCGAGGTTCGATTGCGATGTGGTTCCCCCAATCCGTCGCTGCTTCGCAGCGCCACCTTTCCCCCCTCCGGAGGGAAAGGAAGGGAGCTTTTCTGGACGGGCGTCGTGCGCAAAAAAGCCAAGCGCCTTTCCTCTCCCCCGTCGATCGGAGGAGAGGTGTCGAGCGAAGCTCGACGGAGTGGGGGTCGACCTGCGCGGCATAAGACAATTCGCCAAGCTGCCGCGCACGCACGCCAACGACCAACAACCTGGAAATGCATCCCTGGCCGCGATCGGCGGGGGCAGGAACGGCACAAGGTCATCGCCACCACCTCACCTGCAAAAAACGCAGCCCCTGTCGGGAACCACGAGCGCCGTTCGTCCTTTGGGAACAAGACCTCACCCGGAGCCTCCCATGATCCCCACCATCACAGCCTTTGAACGGTCGCCCGATGGCGGCAAGGGACTGGCGCGCGATACACGCGTGCGCTGGGCGCTCGAGGAAGTGGGCCAGCCTTATGAGGTTCGTTTCCTTTCCTCTGCCCGGATGAAGGCGCCCGAGCATCTGGCCATCCACCCGTTCGGCCAGATCCCAACCTATGAGGAAGGCTCGCTGTGCCTGTTCGAAACCGGCTCGATCGTTTTTCACCTTGCCGAGCGGCATGCGGGCTTGCTGCCGGCGGAACCCGATGCCCGCGCCCGCGCGATCAGCTGGATGTTTGCCGCGCTCAACACCATCGAACCGCCGGTCCTCGATTTGACGACCGCAAGAATATTCGAAGCCGACAAGCCCTGGGCTCAGCAGCGCCTGCCGCTGGTGAAAGATCGTATTCGGGCAGTGCTGGACAGGCTCTCGGCCTATTTGGGCGCCGCCGACTGGCTGGACGGCGCCTTCAGCGCCGGCGATCTGTTGATGGTATCGGTGCTGCTGCGGCTGCGCATGTCGGGCATTCTGGACGAATATCCAAACCTGGCCGCCTATGTCGCGCGCGGCGAAGCGCGGCCCGCCTATGCCAGGGCCTTCGCCGCGCAATTCGCGGTCAACGCTCCAGCATAAGGCAATGCTCAGCGGTCCTGCGACCATGCGCCGAGCCCGGCCATGTCGGTCAGCCGGATCGCCGCCAACGTGTCGAGTTCCCTGGAAATCGGCGTCGGCCGGGTGGTCTGCGCTTCCGGCTCGCTCTTTGGCGCGGTAATGCGGGTTTGGCCAAACATGGCCCGAACGGCGGTCAGCATGTGCGATGTCCCTTCGCTTGTCCTGACGCTAGAAACTTCACCGGGGCATTTGCGTTCCAAGGCCGGTGACAAAAACGCTGGCTCAGGCCGATCTCCCCAGGGCAGCTTGCTGGATACATCGGTTCAAACTGCCGCGCTTTCCCGTCGCGATGGTCCGGGACGCATTGGTCGTCGGCAACGCCAGGAAGCGTCTGCCTCCCGGCAGCGCCCTCGCCTGCGCCACCGATGCCGAGCCTGTTCCGGAGGTCACTGCCCAGGCCGTATGCCACGGACGCCGAGTGGATTGGAACGAGGTGAATTTGACTCGCTGGTAAACACTATTTGCACCATCTGGCCTACTACTTGACTGGTCGTGAGGCGTGGTAATAACAAGCCGGTGGGATGGGGTGATAAATTGCAACGCGATGTATTTTCATTCGCTTTGGCTGCGAACTGCTTGCCATGCATATGCGCGGCCAAGCGGCGGTCCGTGCGATGAGGTGTCTGGTCATCAATCTAGACCGATCGCCTGGTCGGCTTGCTCACATGACTGCCGAATTTGCACGCATCCAGATCAAATTCGAGCGTGTTTCCGCTGTTGATGGGTTGATGCGGCCGGAGATCGTCGAAATGTCGCAAATCCTGTCGCCCACCGAAATTGCCTGCCTTTTAAGCCACAAGGCATGCTGGCAGATCATCGCGGAAGGTGACGAAGCCTATGGCGCGGTCTTCGAGGATGACACCGTCTTTGCCGCCAAGGCAGGTCCGTTGCTTGCCGACGTCAGCTGGATACCGGCTGACGCAAGCATCATCAAGCTGGAGACGGTGTTCAGGAAGGCCGTGATAGCGATGATGCAGTCGCATGTCGGCTTCGGCTTTTCGGTGGCGAGGCTTTACGGCGTGCATCTCGGCGCCGGCGCCTACATCATTTCAAGAAAGGCGGCCCGCGATCTCCTTCAAGCAGCCGAAGATTTCAACATTCCAGTCGATCACGTGCTTTTCGACCCCACACTGGCAACATCGTCGTCCAAGACCATCTATCAGATCTTGCCGGCGGCCTGCGCGCAGGGGCTGTTTCTCAAGGACAAATCGATCGAATTGGCGAGCCAGATGGAGCAGGATCGATCGCCGTACCTGATGAAGCGCAATCCCGCAAAAAACCGCAGGAAAACGCCGTTGACGAACGTCAAGGCCGAAGCACGGCGGATAGGCTTGCAAATCGCCAACATCTGCAGGCTAAGGCTGGAGAAGAGGATCCCCTTCCACCATCATGGTGCGCGCATCCAGCGCGGCATGAACTGGATGGAATATCCGACAAACCATGCGGTACCGCTTAATGCCAATACCAATCTTGATGTACCATCAAATCGATGAGGCCGCCGGAAAGGACAGCCCGTTCGCTCATTTGACGGTCTCTCCGCGCGCCTTCCGCCGTCAGATGAACTGGTTGAAGCGCCTGGGATGGACAGGCCTGTCGATGCGCGACCTGAAACCCTATTTGAGCGGAGAAAGGTCCGGCAGGGTGGTTGGCATCACGTTCGACGATGGCTTTCGCAATGTGCATTCGAGCGCGCTTGCGACCCTCGCGAGATGTGGTTTCACCGCAACCAACTACCTGGTCAGCAGGCAGATTGGTGGTTTCAACAAATGGGATGCAGGGCTCGGCATTCCGCGCTGGGACTGCATGTCGAAGGAGCAGGTGCTGGATTGGAAACGCTCAGGCCATGAGGTAGGCGCCCATACGTTGGACCACATTCACCTCACGGCTGCCGCGCCGGCCGAATCCCGGCGTCAGATCACCGATGTTCGCCACGAATTGGAAGATCTGACCGGCGATACGGTCGATGCTTTCTGTTACCCCTACGGCGATGTTTCCGAGGAGATCAGGAGCGTGGTTGAGGAAGCCGGCTACACCAGCGCCACAACCATCCGCAGCGGCCGGGTGCGATCGGGAGACGACAGGCTGCTTCTGCCACGCATATCCGTGCGCCAAGACGACGGCTTCTACAGAATCCTGCGCAGGTGGCTCACTGGCTGATTGCCGTTCTCGCACAGCGCCGGGGCGTGGACTGTGCAAGCCGGCTGGACCAGAGGAACTGTTTTGGCCCGATCTCGGTTGTCCACCGTGCTAAGGTCGTTCCAGCAAGGCACCTGTTGGGTGAAAAGAACACATGGCGGAGAAGAAGCGCGGTTCCCTGCGCAAGATCGTGAGCGGCATCGTCGCGGCAATTGCCACCGTTCCCGATCGCACATCCGAACGCGGCGAGAGAACAACTGCGTCAATGGTCGCCGAATGGCCGCTGCCGCTCTCGGCAACGCTTGGCTCCGCTATACGCCTGAAGGGTATCGAACGCGAAATCCGAGCCCGCCTGCCGTGGGCGATACAGAAATACGCCAAGGCCGAGACGGGCCGCATTGTACTGCGCATGTTGAAGACCGAAGCGGATGCGTTCCAGGCCGGCTCGGCGACCATCTCCCGGACTCTTGAAGGGATCGAATCCCTGCCCGTGCTGCCGCGCGAGGCGGAGGACATCCTGACCATCTCCGGCCGCGAACGCCACAAATGGCTCAGGGACGGGCGCCTGAAAAGCATTGGCACCCGCACCGTCAAGATGCGTGGCCGATCCAGGGCCGTAACATTCCATGTCTTCGACCCGCGCCACATCGAGGACATTCTCGATCGCGATTTGGCGAGCGCCTGGCGGGATGAGGATGCGCTCGAAGTCACCGAGAACAGGCGGCGCGGCGCCGGCAAGGCCGCGCTGACGCGGGCGGGAAAACGAGAGCGCAAGGCGCGCGGTGCAGGAGGCCCGGGAAAGGACGGCGGTCCGCAGCCAAAGCTGCAAGGCTGGAACACATTCGAGGCGGAAGGCCTGCTGCGCTAGACCGAAGACCGGGGCAGTTCCGGATCGTCCAATCCACGGCCGGAAAAAACGCGGCAGCTGGCGCTATGTGCAGATAAGCCAGCGCGCTGCGCCCCACCAGGATTACGGATATTTCGCCTTCTCGCCCGCCGGGCTCGGATCGCCCTGCAACGCCTTCGGCAGGGGCAGGCTGGAGCACTGCAGGTGCACGTCACGGGCATGAAGCTTGCGTTGCTTCTGCTCGGCCTCCTTGGTGGCGGCGATGATGCCCAGCCCGTATGGCCCGAGCGCCGCGAACTCCCAGCCGGGGTGCTTCTGTTCGCGGGCCGCGTAGTCCGATGCCGCCGTGCGGGCCTGCTGGCATTGGGGCGACGCCCATTTCGGATCCTGCTGTGAAAGCGAGGCGCCGTAGTCGACCGGAGAAGTGGCGCACCCGCTCAATGCCGCAGCCAATGCGGACATTGCAATTTCCATCGCAATTTTCATCCCGAAGCCCTTGCCAGCCGCTGCTGAGAGTACAGGGAATCGTTCCTGCCACAAGCAGGCCGGTGCCGCCAAACTGCCCTGCCCTGTCTCAAGATGGCTTTCCCAGGCGGATTCCGGCCCAGATTCAGACCACGAGCCTTGGAACCAAATGACGGGCGAGACTGTTCAGTTGAAACTTGAATGCGACGCTGACATCTTGGCCACCGGGCACGGCGGCGACTCTCCAGGAGCTCTCACCATGAATCTTCCATCCGGACTTCGTTCACTCGCGGTTGCCGCCATCGCCACCGCGGGCATCGGCTTTGCCAGCGCAGCGCACGCCGACAGCGGCACGATCCGCTTTTCCGTCTACAAGGCGGCCTTCTTCGTCGGCGGATCCGGTGGTGAAGGCACGTTCACCTTCCGCGGCAAAACCTATCCGATCTCGATCGGCGGCGTCTCGGGCGGCCTCGCTTTCGGCGTTTCCAAGACCTATTACCGCGGCACCGTGCGCCACATCCGCAATGTGCGCGACGTGACCGGCGTCTACGGCGCGGCCGGCGGCGGCGGCGCGCTCGGCAAGGGCGCGCAGGTGATCGTGATGACCAATGACAGGGGCGCCCAGCTCGAACTCACCGGCAAGCAGGTCGGGCTGCAGGTCAACGCCGACCTCAGCGGCATGGCCATCTCGCTGCGGTAGGAGCGGTTATTCCGCAGGCAAGCTGATCCCAAGGGCGGCGTCGGTTTCGGCGACCGCCCTTTTCGTCAGCTCCGCAGGCCCGGCGCTTCCTGCCCGGTGCGCTCGACATATTCGGTATAGCCGCCGCCATAGGTGTCGATGCCTTCGGGCGTCAGCTCCAGCACGCGGTTCGAAAGCGCTGCCAGGAAATGCCGGTCGTGCGAGACGAACAGCATGGTCCCCTCATACTGCGACAGCGCCTCGATCAGCATCTGCTTGGTGGTGATGTCGAGGTGGTTGGTCGGCTCGTCGAGCACCAGCAGATTGGGCGGGTCGAACAGCATCAGCGCCATCACCAGCCGCGCCTTCTCGCCGCCTGACAGCACGCGGCATTTCTTCTCGATCTCGTCGCCGGAAAAGCCGAAGCAGCCGGCAAGCGCCCTGAGCGGCGCCTGGCCCGCCTGCGGGAAATTGTCCTCCAGCGTCTGGAACACGGTCCGCTCGCCCTCGAGCAGTTCCATCGCGTGCTGGGCGAAATAGCCCATCTTCACGCTCGGCCCTCGCGCCACCGTGCCGGTGTCGGGGTCGGAAGCGCCGGCCACCAGCTTCAGCAGCGTCGACTTGCCGGCGCCGTTGACGCCCATGATGCACCAGCGCTCGCGGCGGCGGACCTGGAAGTCGAGCCCCTCATAGATGGTGCGGCTGCCATAGGCCTTGTGCACATTCTTCAAGGTGACGACGTCCTCGCCGCAGCGCGGCGCCGGCTGGAACTCGAAATTCACCACCTGGCGGCGCTTGGGCGGCTCGACACGGTCGATCTTGTCGAGCTTCTTCACCCGGCTCTGCACCTGCGCGGCATGCGAAGCGCGCGCCTTGAAGCGCTCGATGAAGGCGATCTCCTTGGCCAGCATCGCCTGCTGGCGCTCGAACTGCGCCTGCTGCTGCTTGTCGGCGATCGCGCGCTGCTGCTGGTAGAATTCGTAGTTTCCCGAGTAAGCGGTAAGCGAACCGGCATCGATCTCGACGATCTTGTTGACGATGCGGTTCATGAATTCGCGGTCGTGCGAGGTCATCAAAAGCGCGCCGTCATAGCCCTTCAGGAACTGCTCCAGCCAGATCAGGCTTTCCAGGTCGAGATGGTTCGACGGTTCGTCGAGCAGCATCACATCGGGCCGCATCAGAAGGATGCGGGCCAGCGCCACGCGCATCTTCCAGCCGCCGGAAAGCTTGCCGACATCGCCGTCCATCATTTCTTGCGAAAAGCCAAGACCATCGAGCACCTCGCGCGCGCGGCCGTCCAGCGCGTAGCCGTCGAGCTCCTCGAAACGGTGCTGCGCCTCGCCATATTTCTCGATGATCTCGTCCATGCGGTCGGCCTGGTCGGGATCGGCCATGGCGGCTTCCAGCTCCGCCATCTCGGCCGCCACTTCGCTCACCGGCCCGGCGCCGTTCATCACTTCGGCCACGGCGCTGTGGCCTTCCATGTCGCCGACATCCTGGCTGAAATAGCCGATCGTGACGCCGCGATCGACTTGCACCTGGCCCTCGTCGGGCAGTTCCTGCCCGGTGATCATGCGAAACAGCGTCGTCTTGCCGGCGCCGTTGGGCCCGACGAGCCCGACCTTCTCGCCTTTCTGCAAGGCGGCCGACGCCTCGATGAAGACAAGCTGACGACCGTTCTGCTTGCCGATATTTTCCAGTCTGATCATGCGGATTCCGGAGGAACTTTGAATCTGAGAGGATTTTCCCCGGGGCCATACGCGATGGCGAGCGCCAGAGGAAGAGGCGCAAGCGCCGCAGATAGCCGATCTCCCCCCTTGTGGGGGAGATGGCCGGCAGGCCAGAGGGGGGCGCTGTCCCGCCAGCCTATCAATCCGTCGACACGCGCCGAAGCGTCGTGATCCTATCGCGACACAAAAACGGAGGTTGGCGATCCTTCACGCCCCCCTCTGCCCTGCCGGGCATCTCCCCCACGAGGGGGGAGATTTGCAGCTTCACCCTCAGAAACACTCCAGAAACAAGATTCAACATCCGGGAAAAACTGGCGAAAAAATCACCTGTCATAACCATACCCATGGCAGCCGGATCAGTGGCCGCCACAAACGCACAAGGGATGGTCCCGAAAATGCAACGACGTTCGACCGGATGGATGGGTGCCCTCGCCGGCATTTCGCTCGCCATGCTTGCGGTCGCGCAGTCGAGCGCGGAAGCGGCGGTTACCCGGAGCGAATACTGCAGCCGGCTCGGTCTTCAACTCGACGGAGCCATCCAGACCAAGGCCAAACCCGGCGCCAGTGCGAGCGAGATCGCAGAGGCAACGGCACTCCAGGACAAGGCGAACCGGTTCTGTGCAGAGCGCAAGCAGGCGCAAGGCATCCGCACCTACGCCAACGCCCTGAAACTCCTCGGCGTGACGCCGGTAGATCTCGACCAGTGACAGCAACCCTCAACAAGGAAAGCCTATCATGAACAAGCCCATCCTCTCCGCGCTCGGCCTGGCCATCGCTCTCGGTCTGGCAATGCCGGTCGTCGGCACCGCCTATGCGGACTCGACCACCACCACGACGACCGCTCCGGCAACGACCACCGCGCCCGCAACGACCACCGCCCCGGCGACGACGACTGCCCCGGCGGCGGCCCCTGCCGCGGCCGATGCGGCGAAGACGCCAGTGAAGGCGCCCGCGCACAAGCGTCACCGCCATCACAGGAAGCATCACAGGCATGGTCACAAGCATGCTCACCGCCACGCCCACAAGAGGCATGGCCACAAGCACGTCGCCAAGAAGCATCACCACAAGCGTACCCACAAGAAGCACGGCCACAAGCACGCCAAGGCCGCTTGATATCAGCCTCTTTCTGACTTCCTCCCTCTTCTGACTTCCTCCCGGGAAAAGGCCGCCATCCGCAAAAGCGGAGGCGGCTTTTTCTTGTGCGAAAACAGTTTATTGGAGTGATCCGGCGATTCAGGCCATGAACGGCCTCACGGCAAGCCGGGCGCTGCTTCTATTTCTTGCCCTGCGGATAGATCGTCTCGCCGCGCTTCAGCATCGCCACGAAGGTCTCGATCTTCTTCTTGCGGCCGGCCTCGGTCTTCATGTTGTGGGTGCGGAACGCCAGCGAGAAGCGGTTCTGCGCGCTGAGTTTTTCCAGCATCGCCTTTGCCGCCGGCTCGGCATCGATCGCCGCCTGCAGATCGTCGGGGATCTTCATCTCCTTGCCGCTGCCATAGGCACGTGCCCAGCGCCCGTCGGCCTTGGCCGCCTCGACCTGTTTCAGCCCATGTGCGGTCATGCGGCCCTCCTCGATGAGCCGCGCGACATTGTCGATGTTGATCTTGCTCCAGATGCTCTTCCTGCCGCGCGGCGTGTAGCGCTGCAAAAAGCTCTTGTCGTCCAGCCCCTTGCGCACCGCGTCGATCCAGCCGAAGCACAGCACGACGTCGATGGCCTCCTTGGGCGTGATCGATTTCAGCCCCGACCCGACCTTGTGCACCTTGATCCACACTTCGGTCTCCGTGGCATGGTTTTCGCCGAGCCAGGCATGGAAACTGGCCGGATCCGGGAATTCGCGGACCTTGTCGGGATCGACCTTGACCGGCGCCATCAGGCGGCCTGCCCGTTCGGAACCGTTATCGCTGGCGTCATTGTCATCCTGCCTCCGTCATCGCGCGATTCCCGGCATCATGGCATGGCCCGCTGTCAGTTTCCGTCAGCAGAGGGACGCGCTGCAAAGCCAGGGAACGCACCATAAATCGCCGTGTTGCGGCAAGAGCGCAACCGCTCCTTACGTCGCGTTCCTTCGCGCCCCCCTCTGTCCTGCCGGACATCTCCCCCACTTGGGGGGAGATCGAATATCGCCACGGCTTTCGCCAATCATCAACGTTAGAAAAGGCGCCATGGCCGAAGCTGCCAATCTCCCCCCTCGTGGGGGAGATGTCCGGCAGGACAGAGGGGGCGCTCAAGCGCAACTTGGCCAAACTTCAATGCGGCTGCGCGCCGCCGCGAGAAAGGTCCTGAGCAGTCTTGGATGCATCGCTGGCCAATGCAGCCCTATTGCAGCTGCGGCTTCTTCAGGAAACTGCCGCGGTCGGCGGATTTCACCCGCAGCCAGGTCTCGCGACCGTCGCGCACCACCCGCATCGGGATTTCGGCGCCGGCCGAACCGCTTTCCCAAAGCTTGCGGTAGAAATCGGCGAGCCCGTCGACGGCGCCGTCGCGCACTTCGGAGATGACATCGCCTTCGCGGAGACCAGCCTTGGCCGCCGGGCCGCCCTCGGTCACGCTCATCACCACCACCTTGCCGTCGCTTTCGGCAGACAGGGCGCCAAGCCACGGGCGTGGCGGCTTCGCCACCTGGCCGCGCGTGAGCAGATCGTCGAGGATCGGCGGCAAAAGGTCGATCGGCACCACCATGTTGATGTCGGCGACCTCGCCGGCGCGGCTCATCTGCAGGCGCAGCGAACCGATGCCGATCAGCGCGCCGTCGGCGTTGAACAGCGGCGCGCCGCCCCAGGACGGATGCGCCGGCGCGATGAAGATCGCCTCGTCGAGCAGATATTCCCAATAGCCGGCGAATTCCTGCTTGGTGACGATCTTGGCCGCGACCGCCCGGCCGATGCCGTCGGCGAGCACGACCGCGTCGCCGATCCTGGTCTTTCCGGCATCGCCCAGCGCCACCGCCGGCAGCCCGGTCGGCGCCAGCGCCTGCACAAGGCCGAAGCCCGATTCCTGGTCATAGGCCAGCGCGTGCGCGGGAATGACGCGACCGTCATGCGCGGTCAGCCACACCTCGTCGGCCTCGGTGATGAGATAGCCGATGGTCAGCACCAGCCCGTCGTCGCGGATGACGACGCCGCTGCCTTCCCTGAGCGTGCCCAGCGCGCCGGCGGTGAAGGCATCTTCGGGAACGGTGGCCCGCACGGCAACGACGGAGCGGGGATTGGGATTGACGGTCATGCTGCTTGTCCTGCGAATGCGGCTCTGTCGGTTTCTCTATAGGTATGCCGTTGAGAGGAGCGCGCAAGGGGTGGTGGCCTTCCCTTCTCCCCTTGTGGGAGAAGGTGGATCGGCGCGCAGCGCCGAGACGGATGAGGGGTGTTCCAGCGGAGTGAGGCGTTGGCGTTCCCTGGAACACCCCTCATCCGACCTCGCTTCGCGAGGCCACCTTCTCCCACAAGGGGAGAAGGAAGAGCCGACACCGACATTAGTTCAACGCAAGTTGAACTTTCCCCTCCGCAGCCCTAACTTCACACTGACCTGCCCACCTTCCCACCACCCGAGGCCCGATATGACCGACTACACCCCGCCGAAAGTATGGACCTGGAACAAGCCCAGTGGCGGCGCCTTTGCTAGCATCAACCGGCCGATCGCCGGACCGACGCATGACAAGGAACTGCCTGTCGGCAAGCACCCGCTGCAGCTCTATTCGCTGGCGACGCCCAATGGCGTCAAGGTGACGGTGATGCTGGAGGAGCTTCTGGCGCTTGGCCACGAGGGCGCGGAATATGACGCCTGGCTCATCCGCATCAACGATGGCGACCAGTTCGGCAGCGGCTTCGTCGAGGTCAATCCCAATTCCAAGATCCCCGCCTTGATGGATCGTAGCGGCAAGACCCCGGTGCGCGTCTTCGAATCCGGCTCGATCCTGGTCTACCTCGCCGAGAAATTCGGCGCCTTCCTGCCGGTCGAACAGCCGGCGCGCGCCGAGGTGCTTTCCTGGCTGTTCTGGCAGATGGGCTCCGCGCCCTATCTGGGCGGCGGCTTCGGCCATTTCTACGCCTATGCGCCCGAGAAGATCGAATACGCCATCGACCGCTTCTCGATGGAAACCAAGCGCCAGCTCGACGTGCTCGACCGCCGGCTTGCCGTGTCGGACTATCTCGGCGGCAAGGACTATTCGATCGCCGACATGGCGGTCTGGCCCTGGTATGGCGGGCTTGTGCTCGGCCGCATGTACAATGATTCCGCCGAGTTCCTGTCGGTGCATGAATACAAGCATGTCCAGCGCTGGGCCAAGGCCATCGACGAACGCCCCGCGGTGAAGCGTGGCCGCATGGTCAATCGCGCCTTCGGCGACCCGGCCATGCAGCTGCACGAACGCCACGACGCCAGCGATTTCGACACCAAGACGCAGGACAAGCTGGCCGCTGCCGCCGAATAGGGCTTTCGCGTCCACTCATCAAAAAGCCCGTCACGGCCGTAAGGCCATGGCGGGCTTTTTCTCGAGCCGATTGTTCGGCTTAGAGCAGTTCAGCGCTTCACGGAATCGTTGAACGGCTCCAACTCTTTGTTTTTACGCAATTCCCAAGGGGAAGCGCTTTGCGCTTCCCCGGGAAAACCGTTTCACACTTTTCCTGGAATTGCTCTAGCTGCGATCAGTGCAGAACCTCGACGATTTCATGCGTGTCGGGGTCCACCAGCACGGTCTGGTCGTTGATCACGGCGACGCGGTACTTGACGTTCGGAACCTCGCGCAGCACGACCTTGTCGGGAACCTGCGAGCCGAGCTTGAGCTCGACGCCGAGCAGGTTGACCGAGGCCAGCGGTTCCTTCTTCACGTATTCACGAACGACCGTTTCCTGCTCGGGCTGGACAACAATCTGATCGGCCGGTTTGACGACGACGACCTCGTCCGCCCAGGCCATTCCGAGCCCGCCCATGAGGATCACGGCAGCGGCAGCACCCGAAAGATAATGTTTCATAACAACCTCCATAGTGGCTAACTGAATTCCGCCCTGGCCAACAAAACCCGGATGACGCCGCGAGGTTCCGCCTCACCTTTTATATTGCTATAACACACAGGTTTATCCAACAATCGCGCGGTGTGTTCTTGGATTCTGTGGAATGTCGAAGTACATGGCGACGCATGGCGCGCCAATTTCCTTTGACGGCTGAATTATTTCGGAAAATTGCGTTCGAATCACTTCTGCGCTACGCGCGTCCGCCCAAGCGGCTTGCCATTGCCTTAGCGATAACTAACGTAATGTCGGTGCGCCCGTTCCCAACAAGTTTGCGCTCGATATGAAAAAGGCTCGTCCAGCCGGGAGCAGGACGAGCCTTCAGACTTGCCGGCGGAGGTGGCGGCCTCACCGGTCATAGGGCAAAACGCGGGCCTCGGCGCCTGGTTCCGCCGGTGCGGACGGATATCGCCCCACGATGCAACCATGTGCCCCAGGCGACGTTGTCGTCGGACCCCGCAGTGTGATCCAGCAGTCTAACGGCTCCCAGCGGGCAAATGGCCTCCAGCAAGGATGATTATCGCATGGCTCCCAGACCCTCCGTGACGAAACACCCTTTCACGCTGATGTTCGTCGTCATCGCGCTGATGGCGCCCTTTGCCGGCCTTGCCTGGCGCACGCGCGAATGGATGGGTTGGTAGTTTCCGGCGCCCGCGATCACAGTTGCGTCCTGGCCGCTGTAACCATGTCAAAATGCTGGGCCGGTATATCTCAATTGACTAAAATAGCGGAACGTCCAATGGACATTGCCGGAACCGAACGTGGCCCCTCGGACCTTTGAGCACCATCACCTAAGACCTTGGTCCTACAGGGAAACCGGGCGGTTCGATGACGGAGAACGGGCGTCTTGAAACGATACAGGAAGCCGCGCCGCTTGCAATGACGGATATCATCGTCCCCGGGAATCTCAGTTGGCCGGTTGCGCCCCATATCGCGGTGCGCCGCCCTTGAAATGCCGCCGGACGGCGTCGTCCTGCGCGCCCGTAGCCTTACAGTCTTCAAGCCCCTGGATTGGCTGCTGATCACGAATCTCTGGGCGTGGCCTTCCCCGGCCAAATTCCATGCCGCGGGATTAGCCGGCGCCGGCGCTACCAGGCGACCGTCACGCCGGCGCGGCCGCCGACAGTGTGATTGCTGGCGCCCACGCCGATGCCGCCGCTCAGGATGACATTCTCGCTGATACGGGCTTGCGCGCTGCCGGCAAAGGCGTTCTCGCCCTGGAACGTGCCCCAGTTCAGCGAGACGGCGTAGTTCTTGTCGCCGGGCAGGCCGCTGCCGGCCATCGCCAGCGCCATGGCCGTGCCCTCGAACGCCTTGTCGATCCTGCCGTTGGCGGCGCTCAGGCCGCTTTCCAGGCTGCCGACACGGCCATCCAGCAACGCGATATTGTTGGTGTTCGTGGCGATGTTCGCCGTGTTGGTGGCGATGTTGGCGGTGTTGACGGCAATGTTGGACGTATTGGTGGCGATATCGGCGGTGTTGGTGGTCACCCTGGAGTCGAGCGAGGAAATCTGCGTCGTGTGCAGGGCAATGTCGCTCTCATTGTTGGTGATGCGCGTTTCGTGGTTGGCCAGTTCGGTGGTGTGACCGCTCACCGTTCCTTGCAGCGCGCTGATGTCGGAACTGTTCTGCGCGACCGTCGCCGGCAGTGTCGACAGCGATGCGAAGTCGAACGTCGAGGCTGCCAGGTTTCCGGCGCTGTCCGTGGTCACCATGTAGGTGGTGCCCGACTGGTTACTTGTGCTGGCTGCGGAAGGAAGGCCGGCCAGCGTGTAGGTCGACTGACCGGTGCCGATCGCCACCTGGTCCGCCCGCGTCGTGGAGACGCCCTGGCCCAAAGCCGTGGACCCGTTGAAGCTGGCGGTAGCACCTTGGCCCACCGCCGTGGCGCCGGAGATCCCGACGCCTCCGGCTGAAGCGCCCTGACCAATCGCCGTCGTGCTGGTGCCAAACGTACTCGAATTATAGCCCAACGCCGTGTTGGATGCGCCATTGGCGCTGGCAGCCGCGCCGATCGCTGTGTTGCCGCCATTGCCGAAGGCGTGGGAATCGTTACCGAACGCACTGTTGGCCTGGCTGTCGCTTGCCACCGCGTTGACGCCGCAGGCATATGAGCTGTCGAGGCCGGACCCGTCGCCACAGTCGTCGGCAAAGGCTGACGTTCCTGAAAAAATCACGATACCGAGCACGAGCGATGAAGCCCTGAGCAGACATCGCATCTTCGTCGGGGATCCGGAAAAAAGGCCATCCCTCGAACCGCCAGCCGCCGACTCGCCCCGAGCCCCGTCACACCGCTTTGTCATCCGCAAACGCCCCCGCCTGATCGAACACAAGATTCGCAATCTGAAAGGACGCTAGCCTCCCTATCTCGCGGCGGCATCCACCAACTGGTGGATACGGCGCAGGTTGTTCCAATGTATCGGTGGCGGCGCGACGATTAACTCGGCGGCTTGATTGCGCAACCTAGCCAAGACAGCGCCACTATGCTGTATTTCCGTCATTCAGCGCTTTCGGGGGAGAGCAGATCTTGCCAGATGATTTTTCCGAACTCGCCGGCATGATCGGCACATTCTATGACGCCGTCATCGAGCCCGATCTCTGGCAGAAGGCGCTCGACGACGTCAGGCGCCATTTCGGCTTCCATCTGGGCGCGCTGTCGGTCATCGCCCTGCCAACCGGTTCGGGTGTGGTGCAGGTGACCACGAACATTCCGGACGGCTACCTCGCCGGGATGAGCGCCTACAATGACGACGTCATCCAGCTCTGGGGCGGTTTGGCCCGGATGGCCGAATTCCCGCTGGAGGAGCCGGTCCTGCAGTCGACGGTCACCGGCCCCGAAATCTGGAATGGAAACCGCTTCTACGAGGAATGGGTGCGGCCGCTCGGCCTCGTCGACCAGGTCGGCATCCTGCTGGCGCGAGACAGGACCATGGTCGGCAATCTCGGCCTCGGCCGCCACGAATCGGCGCCGCCGCTGACGGAGCGCGAGATGGACGGCCTGCGCCTGCTGGCGCCGCACCTGCGCCGCGCCGTCACCATCAGCCGGATTCTCGATGTCGCGACATCGGCCGCCACCACATTCGAGGCCGCGCTCGACGCGACGCGCTCGGCCGTGGTGCTGGTTGCCCAGGATATGGCGATCGTGCATGCCAACGCCGCCGCCAGGACCATGCTGGGCAATGGCGACCCGATATCGTCGGTGCGCGGAAAGCTCACCCTGCCGCGCGAGCTCGTGCCGAACCGGCTGCAGGCGGCCGTGCAGGCGGCGGCGCGCGCCGAGCAGGAACTCGGCCGGCGCGGCATCGGCATCGCCGCGAAATCGCGCGACGGCACGGCGCTCGCCGTGCAGGTGATGCCGCTGGAGAACCGCTCGCTGCGCGGCGGGCTCGACCGGCGCGCCGCTGTCGCGGTGCTCATCAGCGACGCCGCCGCGC
Organism: Mesorhizobium comanense; assembly: GCF_005503535.1. Taxonomy (GTDB): domain Bacteria; phylum Pseudomonadota; class Alphaproteobacteria; order Rhizobiales; family Rhizobiaceae; genus Mesorhizobium; species Mesorhizobium comanense. The sequence continues at coordinate 72,702 of NZ_SCNN01000017.1, forward strand.
CGCTGGAAATGCCGGCGGACGCCATGCGCCTTCTCTACGAGCTGACGCCGGCCGAACAGCGCGTGTTCGAACTGGTGGTGGCGGGAGAAAAGACGGCCGACATCGCCCGCACGCTGGGCGTGGCGCCAAGCACGGTGCGAAGCCATCTGTTGAAAGTGTTCGAGAAGACCGGTCGCCACACGCGTGGCGACCTGGTCAAGCTCAGCCGGGAAATCACCTTGCCGGGCTAGGCCGCATAAGGCGGCGCCAGCAGGGCCGGATCAGACGGGCACCTTGCCGTTCGACAGCGAGGGCGCCGCCGTGACAGCGGACAGTTTCTGGCGGCGAGCCAAAGTCGGCTTCTGATACGTCTTCTTCATTTCAGCCCCTTGCAATTGATGGCTCTTCGTTCGCCGGCGCGCCTCGCGCTGTCAATCCGTTCGTGGTGTCCAATGCCGCAAAGCCATCACTTGACGGTGCGGCGTTGCACAACCGACACGAAAACAAGGACCGGAACGCTTCGATAAGGCGCGCCGAGCCGATGTCAGACCCCGGTGTCGCAATGTCCGCGTAATCCTTCGCGGCTACCCCCCGCCCCATATTGACTGTGGGACATATCTTGACGACTGAAACAAGCGAGCGCGATCGGCTGCGGGACGCCGCCGCCGTGGTTGGCCAGGTCATGAGCCTGTGCGGGCGGCTGGGGCTGCGCCAATCCCGGATTTTCCTGAGCCGCTTCGCCTGCAAGCCGGTCAGCTACTACAAATGGTTTCGCTTCCTCATCGAATACCGGCGCCGTCATGGACTCGGCCGTCCCCATGACGATTTGCTGCGCAAGAAACCCTACAAGTTCCTCGCGCTCGGCCTTTCGGGCCATCGCGGCGTCGATCTCCTGGCCGGCCATTTCGAGCTGGCGGCGGCAGGCATGCCGCGCGACAGGCTGGAGGCCGCCTGGCGGGGAAGGCCGATGGATCTCGGCCTGGTCGGCGGGCGGCGCGATGCCTATGCACTCACCATGCGCCTGTCGGTCCATTCCGGCACCAGCCACGAAGGCGCCTTCTCGATAAAGCTGACGCGGCAGAGCGACCGGCTCGACCTGGTCAAGCTGAGCTTCATCCTCTACCCGCTGGATCAGGACGACGTTTCGTTGAATCGCCATCCTGATCCAACGCCCTCCTGGAGCATGAACTTTTCCGGAAAACCGGTTCCCGCTTTTCGCGATCCTGCTCCGGGTTGCAACCGCTACACGGTGGCGGTCGGCGGCCTGCAGGGCAGCCGCGAGGCGCGGGCCAAGCGCGCCGTCGTCGACGCCACGCGCGACATGTGCGGGCTGAGGCCGAAGGATGCGGCATTGCTGGTCATGGAAGGCATCGCCATCGGCGGCGGCGCCCATCATTTGCTCGGCGTCTCCGACGCCAGGCACACCATCAATTTCCGCGCCTCGGCCAAACGCGCCCGCAAGCGCGCCGACATGGACCAGTACTGGATCGACCGTGGTGGGCTCGAAGGCGGGGAATTCGGCTTCGCCATACCCTTGCGCAACCGCGAGATCACCGAACCGTTCAGCCGCCGCGATTTCTACAAGGCAGAGTTCCTGGAGATCGGCAAGGGCCTGTTCGCACGGTCAGCCGATCCGGCCACGCCGGGCGCTGCGTAACCTAGCGCCTAAGCGGCTGCCCGGATCTCCTGCAACGACCTGATCTGGCGGCCCTCGGAGAAATTGTCTGGAGACAGCCAGGCCCGGAAGGCCGCGTCCGCCAGCGTCCACTCGCGCGCCAGCATCGAATACATGCAGATGTCGCGCGCCTTGCCTTTCAGAACCAGGCCATCGCGCAATATGCCCTCGAAGGCAAAACCCAGCCGGTCGGCCGCCCGCCGGGATTTCGCGTTGTCCGTGGTGCAGGTCCATTCCAGGCGCCGGTAGCCGAGATCGTCGAAGACATGCCGCATGATCAGGTAGAGCGCCTCGCTTGCGGCGACGGTCCGCTGCAGCGCGGGCGCGAAGAGCACATAGCCCAGTTCGATCACCCGATGCGCGGGCCTGGCCTCCATCAGGCACAGCCAGCCTGCCGGCGCGCCGCCCGCCGTCCTGCGCAGCGTCAGTATCACGCGCGAGGGGTCGTTCAGCAGTTCGCCGACGTGGGCCCGGAAAGACTCCACCCCGTCGAAGGGCCCTATCTTCATCTCGGCCCAGATCTGGTCGCACTCCTCCGCATGGGTAAGCTCGAAAATACCGTCGGCGTCCTCGAGCTGGAGCGGCGCAAGCCCGACATGGCTTCCCGTAAGCATCACCGCCCCCGGCTTGCCGGCGCTCCCCGCCTCATGCGACAGCCTCTTCCAGGCCTCCTGCCCCGCCATTCCGCGCCCCCCTCCGGCCGATATCCACCTGCCTTGCCCGCCTCAAACCTCTCACGGTCTTTGTCTCCAGGCAATTCCATCCACGGCCTCGGACACCGCCCTGCCGGGCCCCGTCTCAGCCCAGCATGCTGCCGTCCCGCGCCACCGCCCTGCCCGCCCGGTAGACAGTGCGCGCCTTCGGCACCGCCACCACCGCCTCCGGCACATGTTCGGCCCGCATGGCCACGAAATCCGCCTTGGCGCCGACCGCGATGCCGTAGCCTTCCAGCCCAAGCGCCCTGGCGCCGGCATCAGTCACCACATCGAAGGCTGCTTCGAGCTCGTGGTCCTCGTAGAAGCCGGAGCGGTAACCGATCATGTTGGCCCGGTTCAGCATGTCGCCATCGCCATAGGGCCACCAGGAATCGCGGATGTTGTCGGAACCGCTGAACACGGTGACGCCGGCGCGCCTCAATGCCGCCACCGGCGGGAAAGCATGGTTGCCCGGCGCATTGGTCATGATCGCAACGCCGGCGTCCGCCAGCATCTCGCCGGCCTTCTCCAACGCGTCGGCGGCAATGTCGCCCAGCCCATAGGCATGGCTGACCGCGACATGGCCCTGCATGCCGAGCGCCTTTGTCCGCGCCGCGATCTCCTCGACCTCGAACAGACCGAGCAGGCCGCCATCATGCAGGTGGATGTCGACGCCGGCGCCGTGCTTGTGCGCCAGGCCGAACACCACGTCGAGATGCCCCTTCACGTCGCGGTCGAAGCTCGCGGGGTCGAGCCCGCCGATCAGGTCGCAGCCGAGTTTCAGCGCCTCGTCCAGAAGCTCCGGCGTGCCGGGCGACGACAGGATGCCGCTCTGCGGGAAGGCGACGAGCTGGATGTCGATCAGCGCGCGGTATTTTTCGCGCACCGCCAGGATGGTCTCGATGTGTTTCAGCCCGACCGAACCGTCGACCATGACATGGCTGCGCATGGCGAGGCTGCCATGGCCGACGCAAAGCTCGAGCTGGTTTTTCGCGCGCTCCGCCATCGGCGCCGCGGCGGCAAGGCTGCGCGCCTGGAAAGCGACCCGCTCGCGCACGTCGAAGCCGTCCGTGCAGGGAATGTGCGGCCGCCAGGCATCGCCGTAGAACGAGGTGTCGAGATGGATGTGGCCCTCGACAAAGGCCGGCACGACGAGCTCGCCGGCAAGGTCGATCGTGGCGGCGTCGATAACGGCCGAGGCCTCCTTGACCGGCGTGATCGCGCTGAAGCGGCCATCGCTGACGGTAAGATCGGCCAGCGAGCCATCGGGCAGTCTGGCGTTGGCAAAGCGGGTGTCGGAAGGAGCAGTCATGGCATCACCATCATGGGGTTATCGCCAAGGGGCTAATCATGCGCGGCGCGGGACCGTCAACACGGCAACTGATGGAAACAGTTTCAGGCCAGACCACGGCACAATGCCGAAAATCGTGTCCGAACAACGCTGTGCGGCGGGTTGATGACTCTGGACGGCAGGCTTTTGGTCTCGCGTCACCGTTCGCCGCGCGGCTCCAGTCACGCGGACCGCCATATCGGAAAATGGACCAGCGCGGCTCCCGGCTATTCCGCTTTCGCGGAAGTTCGGCCCGTCCGGCAATATGCGATGGTCTGGTCGCGGCGGTACGAGCCGCCCTGGTTGACGCGGGCGCCAAGCCATCCCAACAATGCGCCCCCCGCGTCCGCGTCGGCCATGGCAGTCACGCCTTGCCCGTCAGTCCGGCAAAGGCCAGCAACGGGCCGAAGTCGTGGAGATCGGCCGCTCTCAGCGCCGAAATATATGCTGCCCGCCTCTCATTCATCTTCATCAGGTCCGCGCCGGCGGTCCAGTCGATCGGCTCGGCACCGTAAACCTTGTCGAGCATCGCGTCCGCCAGGATTCTGCCATGGCGCCCATTGCCGTTCGCGAACGGGTGGATGAAAACGACCCTGTGATGAAGCCGCACGGCCGCTTCTCCAGGCGCATAGATGCCGTGATCCGTCCAGTACAACGCATCGTCCAGGGCCGCTCGCAACCGCATGCCGATCTGCGCCGGATCGACGCCGATGTTCTTGCCGATCCTCCTGAAGGTTCCGGCCCAGGTCCAAACCTCGCCGAACAGCCTCCGATGCAGCTCTACGGCAAAACCGTGGGTGAGGACGTCTTTCCTTCGCGTACGCGAAAGCCACAGCAGGCCGGAGGTGATGTTGGCCTGCTCCAATTCGTCGAGCTCGGCCTGGGTCTTGATATGCCTGTGCCTCAATCCGCCGAATTCGTTGGGGTCAAGTGGTGTCGCGCCCTCGGGATAGACGGACGCAATCGTCATTTGTCACGCCAGAAATCGGCCGGCATATCGTGGATCAGCGTGCTTGTCAGACGGGCCACCTCTCTGTCCGTCCCGCTACCGGTTACCGCCTGATCTTCGAGCGCCATGTGCTTGCCGGCGGTGGCAACGATCGCCTCGGCCTTCCGGCGTGCCTGTGCGGCAATGATCGCATCGATGGAATCGGACGGCACGAATGCGTAAACGAAGCGGCATCCCATCGCCTCGGCCGTTGCCCGCATCGACTTCAGGGTGACGCCGCCTTCCAGCTCGGCCTGTTCGGCCTGGGCAATGCGGGCGCGGGTCACGCCCATGCGGGCCGCAAGCTGGGCGCCGGACATGCCGAGCGCCTTGCGCACAGTCCTTATCCAGCCTTCCCCGGGCATCTGGAACGTGCCGCCCCGGGCGAGTTCCACTATGGCCTGATACTGGTGGCGAACGGTTTGCTTAACACTCATTGTAAACTCATATATCGACAAATCACGATGTTTTGTAAATTCATACCTATACAAATTCGGAAGAAATGTCAACTTTTGTATTGACAATTGACCTACTGCGGTGCGCCCGCAAACAGCACCACGCCATCGCCGCCCGCCGCCGGCCAGTCCCTGATCGTGCGGTCGTAGCCGCCGGTCAGCACCGTGCCGTCTGCGGCGAAGGCGACCGCGTAGATCGGGCCGGTGCGGCTGTCGAACAGGGCGGTCTGGTTGCCGCTTTCCATGTCCCACAGCCGCGCCGAGCCGTCGAGCGAGCCAGACAGCAGGCGCTTGCCGTCCGCTGACAGCGCCAGTGCGTAGACCGTGCCCTCATGGCCTTCGAAGCGCTTGACCTCGCGGCCACTGTCGAGATCCCAGACCTTGATCGTCAGGTCGCCGCTGCCAGTGACGAGATGATGGCCGTCGGCGGTGAACACCGCGCCATAGGCGCCCTGGTCATGGCCGTGCCAGCTGCGCAGCTGCCTGCCGCTTTCGATGTCCCAGAGCTTCAGCGTGCCGTCGATGCTGGCGCTCAGCGCCTTGCTCCCGTCCGGCGACACGGCGATGGAACTGATCGACCAGTCATGGCCGGTCAGCACATGCAGCACGCTGCCCTTTTCCAGGTCCCAGACGATGACATTGCCCGTGTCGTGCCCGCTGACGGCCCGTCTGCCGTCCGGGCTGATGGCGAGCTTGTTGACGCCGCCATTGGCGCCCGAGGAAAAGACATGCAGCACGCTGCCGTCGGACAGTTTGCGTTGCACGATCTCGCCGTCGTCGCCGGCCGTCAGCGCGGTGACGCCGTCGGGCATGAACAGCGCCGTGCGGGCCATGTCGCGGTGCACGCCCAGCGTGCGGATCAGATGCTTGCCGCTGATGTCCCAGAGCTTGATCGTATGGTCGGTGCTGGCGCTCATGATCTCGCGGCCGTCGGGGGCCACCGCCAGCCAGACGACGGCATCGCGATGGCCGTCGGGCTCTGTCGGCAGTGCCGGCGGCGCGGGCGGCAGCGGCGCCACGGTGACAGGCGGCGCGGCGGCCGGCGGCGAAGGCAGGACCTCGGGCGGCGTCGGCGGGGCCAGCGCGACCTGCGGCGGCGGTGCGGGAGCAGGCGCTGGCACTGCTTGCGGCGGCGGTGCCGCGGGTAGCGCCGGCGCGACCGGGGTCGGTTCGATCGGCTTGGCCGCCTGGGGTGGCGCGGGCGGCGAAACCGGCTCCGGCCTGGGTGCGGGTTCGACCGGAGGCGCGCTGGCGACATCCTGGCCCCGGGGCTGCCACGGGCCGAACCGGTCGCCAAGCAGCACCAGCACGACAAGCGCCGGCAGGACGAGGAAGGCGCGGCGCAAGCCCGGGCGACCCCGTGGCTCCATTTCGGCATCCCGCCCGAACAGCGGCGCTCCCGCTGTATGCACGGGCCGTGCGGGCAGCAGCCCGGCCACGAACAGCAGCGCGCCGATGAAACAGCCAAGCGCGCCTGCCGAATATGCTACCAGCCGCTGCGAGGCCGCATCCGTCGCGGAAAAACCCTGCTGGGAGACAACATCGATCAGCGCATAGATCCGCAACAGGCAGGCCGCCGTGACCACGGCAAGCAAAAGCGCGGGCCATCTCTCCGCCAGCCTGTTCATCAGCCCTCCCCCGCCTGATCCTTGGGCGCCAGATTACCAGCGTCGGCGGCGGACCGCAAAACGCCACGTGAAGCCCGGCCATATCAGACCGTTCCGGGTTGAAATCCGGACGCCTTCAAATCGAAGGCGGCAAGGCCTGATTCGAAGGCCGCAAGGCATGATCTCGTCCGAAAATCGCTTCGCGATTTCCGATATCGTGCCCCGAGACCCGCCTATAACCTGGTTGAAAGGTCGATATTGTGAAGAAGTCTACAGCCGACCTGATCGACCGCGCTCAGAAAGTGCCCAATTTACAACGGTAATTGTTGGCGAGGATCGACTATCCCCAGCGAAATATTGACAGCGGGCGATGATATGGCACACTTCGGATCGGGATATAGTGGAGAGCCAGCACGATGAAGAAGATCTACGAGCGGCCCGTTCTGATCAGGAAGGGCAATCTGAAGGCCATCACCGCCATCAACGGTCCGGTTGTGACTTCAAACCGCTCACCGGACTAGTCAGCCTAGCAGCACCAGATCGTCCAGAACCATTTGCCAGCAATGTTTCGTCGACAGGCGGACGCGGGTGACATGCCTGAGCATCGGCGCATAGTGCAGCGGCGTCAGCGCTGACAATACAACTTCGTCGCTGGCGATCAGTTTGTCACCCAGCCAGCTTTCGATCAGCGCCACCTCGCCTTCCGCCTTCAGCCATGCCGCGCTGAGCAGCACCGAGTGGAACCCGAACGGGATTTCGCGGCTGAACTCGGCCGAATAGCCGCTGCTCGTATAAGCGACATGATCGCCCGAAACGTTGCCGTTGACATACCCTTCGCTGCCCTTGGTGTAGTCCTGCGCCATGGCATTGAGGTTGCGCCAGTCCAGCCCCGCATGGCCGCAGGGAATCTTGCGGAAGCCGCGTCCAGTGACATCATCGAAGCCGACCACGCGCAACGCCGTGTCACTCTCCATGGCGTGGGGCGAAAGCAGTCCGAGATCGGTCGGATAGGGCGAAAGCGCAAGCCGCCGGTCAAGGCCGCCGCCGGCGGCCACCATCATGTCGGCCTCATCAGCAAGATCGAGCCGGAATGTCGAACCAGGGGCGGGCGTCCGGCTCTCCAGCACCTCGCCTTTGGCCATCACCGACAGGGTCGCGGTGCTGCCCTGCGCCAACCTGCCGGCCAGGCTTCTCGCCGGCGCCAGGCCGACAGGGCCGGGCAGGTCCTGTGACAGCAGCCCGGCGGGCGAGCCGGGCGCGGCGCGGAAATGCTGTAGCTGGGTCTCGTTGGCGCTCGGCGCGCGCCAGCCCGGCGGCACGGAGACCGCAAACCGGTAGGCGCCGGGCGAGCGGATCGCCGCATCGGCCGAAGAGGTCGACATGGCGAAATTGGCAAAGCCGCCATTGTTGGTCCTGGCCGCGGCGAGCAAACCGCCCTGTTCGTCGAACAGCCGCACCATAATGCCGGCCATCGGCCGGTCGGCCACGCCGTATCTGCCGTCGCGGTCGACATCGAAATAGACGAAGGACGAATAGTTGACCGTGCCGGTGCTGCGCTGCCAGTCGGTGCGTATGGCATAATCTCTAGCCGGATCGGCACGCCGCCGCGCCCGGCGACGCAGGCGCGCCCTTCGCAACAGCCAGGCAATGGCGGCCGAGATGGCGGCGACAAGGGCCACTGCCGAAAGGATTGCGACGGGACCCGGTTCATGCATGGGGAGCACGCGTCGCCAGACGTTCGCCGGTTCCGGAAATCCATCGCATCAAGACCGTACCCCTCAACGGTAATGCCGCAAACCTAAAGCAATTCAAGAGAAAGTGTGAAACGGTTTTCCCGGGAAGAACGCGTGGCGTTTTCCCCCTAAGAATTGCGGCACCGTCCACCACCGCCTCGATGCAGCGGTCCTTGCGGTCCCCGTCGCCGCCGGGCAAGGCGCCGCCGATGCGAACACCGCATGGGCGGATTTGCGCCAAAAGTGGCTGGACATCGCTTGCCTCGCGGGAAACAAGGCTGGGCTGGAAAGGGAAGCCCCATGAGCCCAATGACCAAGCCGGTGCTGACCGGCAGGACAGTAACACTGAGGCCGCTGACCCGGCTCGACGCGCCGGCGATCCATGCCGGGCTGGAAGAACCGGAATCGAAAAGGCTGACGGGCACGCACGCGCGGCACACGCTGGCGCAAGTGGAAGCCCACTACGCGCGGGCCGAAACGGCAGGCGACCGTTGTGACTATGGCATCATCGCCGGCGGCGCCCTGATCGGCGAAGCCGTGTTGAACGGCATCGACTGGCCGAACAGGGCGGCATCGTTTCGCATCGTCATCTGGGACGCCACCGGGCGCGACAAGGGACACGGCACCGAGGCCGCCGCGCTGCTGCTTCGCCACGGCTTCGAGGCGCTCGCGCTGAACCGCATCGAACTGGAGGTCTACGCGTTCAACCCGCGCGCCAGACGGGTGTACGAGAAGCTCGGCTTCAAGCTGGAAGGCACGCGGCGCGAGGCCTTGATCTGGGACGGCGAAGCTGTCGACGCCCACATTATGAGCCTGATCAGGCGCGACTATTGCGGGGCGCCAACGGCTGGATGAATCCACCCGCGCACCCCCGATTATGAGAGGCGCGGCTACCCCAACTCCACCCAGACCGGCGCATGGTCGCTGGCGCCGTCCTGCCCGCGCACATCGCGGTCGATGCCGGCGCCTTTCAGCCGCCGCGCCAGCGTCTTGGACAGCAGGATGTGGTCGAGCCTGAGGCCGGCGTCGCGCGGCCAGCGGTTCCGGCGATAGTCCCAGAAAGTGTAGAGCGTTTCCCTGGGGTGCTTCTTGCGCAGCGCATCCGTCCAGCCCTGTTCGAGCAACGCCGCGAAGGCGGCGCGGCTTTGCGGCTGCACCAGCGCGTTGTCGTCATAGGAACGCGTGGCGTAGATGTCACGCGGCTCGGGCACGATGTTGTAGTCGCCGGCCAGCACGACGGGCAGGCCGGTATCGAGAAGTGCCGCCGCATGCGCCTCCAGCCGCGCATGCCAGGCAAGCTTGTACTGGAATTTCGGCCCCGGCTGCGGGTTGCCGTTGGGCGCGTAGAGGCAAGCGATCACGACGCCGTCCACCGCCGCCTCGATATAGCGCGCCTGGCGGTCCTCGTCCTCGCCGGGCAAGGCATCGCGGGTCAGCACCGGCTCGGCGCCGCGCGCCAGGATGGCGACGCCGTTCCAGGTCGGCTCGCCCTTCCACACCGCGCCATAGCCGGCCTTGGCGAGGCTCGTCAGCGGGAACTGCGTGTCACGCGCCTTCAACTCCTGCAGGCAGACGACATCGGGCTTTGCGGCGGCCAGCCACGCCAGCAGGTTTTCCAGCCGGCTGTTGATGTTGTTGATATTGAAGGTGGCGAGTTTCATGGGGGAGCCATGAAAGCAGGAAGGCGAAGCGGGGAGCAAGAGGGCATGCGGCGCTTTGTGCCGGGGCAATGGCCGATGCCGGCGCCGCCCCTCATCCGACTGCCGGCACCTTCTCCCCGTATAGTGACGGGGAGAAGGAAGCTGTCACGAATTTCGCCGCTTTTTCCGCAGCGTCGGCGATTGGCCAAACCATCGGCGACAGCGTCTTTCTCCCCGTCACTATACGGGGAGAAATGTCCGGGCAGGACAATGAGGGGCGGCGCCAACGTTTCAGAAAGTGCGAGACCCAACGCGCACCCTAAATCCGCTCCACCCACCCCTTCACCGTCTCCGCCATCGTCTTCAGATGATCGGCCGTCGAGAAGCCCGACACACTCTTGCGCGGCTTCAGATCATGGTCGCCGTCTTCCAGCCAGATCACCTCGATCGCGTCCGACAGGCCGTAACCCGCCACCTCGTCCGGCGTGCCGAACTCGTCGCGCGTGCCCTGGAAGATCAGCGTCGGCGTCTTCAGTCCGGCCAGATGTTTGGTGCGCAACTGCTCGGGCTTGCCGGGCGGATGGAAGGGATAGCCGAGGCAGACCAACCCAGCGATCTCGCCCTTGGCCAGCATCTCGTCCGCCACCATCGAGGCGACCCGCCCGCCCATCGACTTGCCGCCGATGACGAGTTTGCCCGTCACGCCCCTGGCGCGGAGATCCGCGATCGCCTTCACATATTCCGGGTTCACCGTCTCGGCGCGCGGCGGCGGCTTGCGCTGGCCGTAGCGGCGCGCCGCCATGTAGTGGAACTCGAAGCGCGCGACCTGGAAACCGGCCTCGGCCAGCGCCCTGGCGGTGGCCGTCATCGAGGGCGAATCCATCGAAGCCCCGGCGCCATGGGCAAGCAGGATGGTCGTCGGGGCGGTATCATGACCGTCGAAGAGGAAGCTGGTGGACATCAGGCCGGAACTCCCGGAAAAGCAAAGGCAATCCGCTCTGCCCGGCATGCTACCACATGAAGTCGCCCGTCGCCTCGGTCGCGATTGTGGAAAATCGGTCACCCGGCGTAGGGAATCTTCCCTTTCAGCGGCGCCAGATCTCCGTCTGGCAGAAAATCTTGAGCGCGCAGCCGGTGAGCTTCAGCGTGTTGCCCTTCAGCGTGGCGCGGCCCGAATATGTCCGCTCATCGCGCGGATCGGTGATCGTCCCGGAATAGGTGCCCTTGCCCGCCGGCTTGACCCGGCCGATCTCCCTGCCCGGCCAATCGCCATTTTTCGCGATGATGCAGAAACGGTCGCCACACCCTTCGATCAAGGCGATGGATATGCCATCCGTCGTTATCCACTCCCCCTCGATCGGATCGGCCCAGGCCATGGCGGGTGCCATGACCATGGTGAGCAGAACAGACAGTCGCGGCAGTTTCATGAAGCACCTCCCCCTTTTCGGCAAGATTTCAGCAGGCCATGCCGACGAAACCAGCCCCGCCGATGTCGCCTCGTCGATGATCCGGCTCTCCCACGAAGACTTGCAGCGCCTCAACGGCGCTGCCAGACTTCCGTCTGGCAGAATATCTTGAGCGCGCAGCCGGTGAGCTTCAACGTGTTGCCGTTCAGCGTGGCGCGGCCCGAATAGGTTTTCTCGTCACGCGGATCGGTGACCGTGCCGGCATATGTGCCCTTGCCCGCCGCCTTGAGCTGGCCGATCTGCTTGCCCGGCCAGTCGCCGGTCTTCATGACAATGCATAACTGGTCGCCGCAGCCTTTGATGGTGGCGAGCGAGGTATCGGCCGTCTTCCATTCCCCCTCGATCGGATCGGCCCATGCCATGGCGGGCGCCAGGACCATGGCGAGCAGAACTGACAGTCGCAACAATTTCATGAAGCACTTTCCTCTTGCAAGATTTCAGCAGCCCGTGCCGACGAAGCCCGCCGAGACCAGCGCGGCCGATGTCGCCTCGTCGATGATCCCGCTTTGCGCCAGGCCATATTGCCGCTGGAAGCGGCGAACGGCTTCGGCCGTGGCCTCGTCGTAGACCGTATCGGGGAATTCAAGCAGCAGGCCGAGCCGGCTGAGCAGCCGTTCGGCGCGTTGTACGCGCGGCGAGATATCGCCCGGGGCAAGTCCGACGAAAACACGGTCCGGAGCCATACGGCACAGCTTGTTCTGCGCATCTCTGACGACCCGGAATTTTCCCAGCAGCGAGGCGACATCGGGCATCCCCTGCACCGAGAACAGGCTGTCGGAACCGGTCATCGAATAGAGCAATGAGCTATCCAGTTCCCATGCCCCGTCCGGCGCCGCCGAAACCGTGACGTGGCCACCATCGCAATCGATCTGGCATTCCAGCTTGCCGTTCACGAGATAGCACTTGGCGCGGGTCTGGAACTCGGTGTTGGGTACGTCCCACTCGGTGAACGAAATGCTGATGATGTCGTCTTGCAGCTGAACGGCCATGTCCTTCACAGGGCCGTCCTTGCGGTCATTGTGCAGCGTCATGCATTGCCCGGACTCGAACTTGTCCGCCGCCCGCGCGATTTCCGGAACCAGGCCCAGCAGGGCCATCGCCAGCATCATGGAGAAGATCCGCGTCATGCTCATCTCTCAACGCCAGTTGCCGGTCAGCAGGAAGGGAGCCCAGTAGTAGGGGTGCGAAAGCCCGCCCTGGGCCTTCGGCGCCAAGGAAATAGCGCCCCGCGCCGCGGTCTCGGTGACGATGCTCGGCCCCGCGGCGATCTCCGTCGACCCGATCTTGCCGGCGATGAATTCCCGCTGCGTCAGCGCCAGCGCCATGGCTTTCGACATATTGCCCCGCTCGCGGATCTCGTAGAAGCGCTGCATGCTGAGTGCCGTCGAGGCATCGTCGACCGGCCACAGGCTTGCCAGTATGGCGCGCGCGCCACGGCTGCCGGTCAGCATGGAGAGGCTTTCGAGCTCGCGCCCGTCAAGGCTGGGATCGACATAGCCGGTCTCACAGGCCGAAAGCGTCAGCAGATCGACGCGGCCGAAATCGAAGGCTCGCCGCTCCTTCTTGATCTCGCGCAGCGACAGTCTTTCGCCGGTGCCCAGCAGCAGGAAAGACGACCCATCGCTTCCCGTCAGGCTGAAATGCGACGAGATGTGCACGACGCCGACGCCGGCGGGCGAGCGCGCGCCGATCCGCAACGCATCGGCAAGCGCATCCTTGTTGAACGCGGCATCGAAGAGCGCGCGCCCCTCGAAGAGGCCGTATCCGTCCTTGCCCTTGATAATGCCGTCGATCTCCACCTTGACGCCCGGAAGCGCCTTGAACCCCTCGGCGGCGCGCGTCATCCCGAGCGCGGCGAACGGCAGGCCTGTCGTCTTCCGGCCGGCGATCTCGTAGCCGGCATCGGACAGCATGGCGAACTCGAAATGTTCGACCGCATAGCCCTTGCCGTCATGGAGCGCGGCGAACGGGATGTAGCGCAGGCGCCGATCCGGCGACAGCAGCACGAGCTTGGTCTGGACCGCGTCGAGATCGGCCCTGAAGGGGGCGATGAGCAGGTCGTAGAGTTTTTGCGCCTGAGGCTTGGGATCGAGCGACGGCGACGTCATCGCGACGTGCAGCTTCTGGATCTCCTCGTTGAGATGCGCCTCCGAGAAGGGCTGCCCGTCCCATTGGTCGATCGTCACGCTCTTGCGGTCATAGGCGGTCGTCAGGATGATGTTCAGCCTGTCGGGAAGAACCAGATAGTGCAGCACCGCCGGCTGCTCGGGTTCATCCCTGAGATAACCTTGCAGCGATCCGAGCGCGTCGATCCGCGCGACCTCCTCGCCGCGTCCCAGCGCCTCGGCCTTTTCCACGATGGCATCGAGCGCCTTGTCATAGGCGGCGTCCGCCTCGGCGAGCCTCGCCTGAAGCGTATCGAGCTCTTTCGTCTCCGCGTCGTCGAGACCGCCCTGGCCGCGCTTGACGATCAGTTCCTCGGAGCGCCTCGCATCCTGCGTCGTCGGCGGACGCAGCGTATCGATCGCCGTCTTCAGCCCCTGCTCGGGCGCCGACAGCGGCAGCGTGTCATAGGAACGCCCGCGGAAATCGGCATCGCGGTCGACGAACTGGAAGGCTTCGAAATCCTTCAGCATCGCAAGCACGGACTCGGCTTCGGCGAGACGGTTCTGGCGTACGAAGAAGTCCGCCAACCAGCGATAATTGTCGGCGACCAGGTTGCTGAAACAGGTCTGCAGATGCTCGGGCAGGCTCGAAAGCCCGGCGCGCACCGTCTGCAGCGTGTTGACCGCGTCCTTGGCCAGCACCATCCCCACGTCATTCGAGCCCAGGGCCAGCGTCCGCTCGCTGGCCTTGGACAGCAGGCAGACGCGCGTGAGGTCGCGCTGCAGGGCGCCCTCGGAAAGCCCCGCGATCTCGTTGAGCTGGAGTTCGGCAGACAGCGCCGTCAATTCCATGCGCAGCGCCTCTTTCGGCTGCTCCGCCTGCTTGAGCGCGCCCGACAGGTCTCGCGCGGCGTTGACGAAGGCACGCGACAGGCCGCCCCTGGCGGCGACGCGCCCGAAGGCAGTGCGGGCTTCGTCGAGCGGGAGCACCACCGGCTCCGGCTTGCCGGCCGCACCGCGCTGCGTCAGCGTGTCGAGGAAGGATCTGGCTTCCTCGTCGCCATTGTCGGACAGGAAGGTCAGAAGCGGCACGAACCCCTCGGGCAGAGCCTTGAGATTGCTGGCGTCGCGGGAGGCGACGAGGCGCCGGAACGTGGGTGTCCGGGCATGCTGGTCGCTCGGACTGGTCACCAGGATCATGTCATAGCTGGTCGGAGCGATCCGGCGGGCCCGCGCCAGCGCGCCGTCGAAATCGCCATACGCGGCCAGTATGTCGACCAGCTGGATCGAATCGAGCTCGGTGAGCTTGGCCAATCCGGGAGCCACCGCCGCCAGGTCGAGCCGGCCGGAAGCCATGACCCGCGCTGCGTCCTCGCAAGGGCCCGCGTCGCCCTCGCAGACGCGGTCGAGCAAGGTTCTGGCCGCGCCGGCGACCGCCTTCTGGCCATCCTTCTCGCGGGCTTGCTCGAGCGCCGCTGCGACGAAGGAATCGATGTGCTCCGTTCCGCCCGCGCGCAGGCGCTCCAGTCCTTCATTGGGCTCCAGCGCGAGATCGGGCCGGGCGCGCAGCAGAAGATAGAGCTCGTAGCCGGCGTCCTGGTTGCCGAAATCATGCGCCAGCCGAAGCCATTCCGCGGCCCGGTCGACATCGATGACGCCGCCGCATCCGGTGCACAGATTGACCCGCGCCAAAGCGAGCGCGAAGTCGGGCGCCACTTCCGCCACGTTCATGATCGCGGTGGCCGCCGCCTCGGACGACAGCGCCGCTCCGGGCGACATCATCCTGTTCGCCATCAGCAGGGCCGCGGCCGTCGGTCCTTCGGAGCCACGGAAACGCGCCGGCTCCGACAGGAACCGCTGATAGAGGGCGAGCGCCGCCGAAACGCCCGCGGGCGTCTTGTCCGCTTCCTCCATGCGCGCGAGCTGGTAGATGGCGAAACCCTCGCCGGCATCGGCGGCAAGCTTGGCCCACCGCCTGGCGGCGGACGCGTCCTTCGGGACGCCGAGGCCCTCCAGGTACAGGAAGGCCAGGCGCGATTGCGCCAGGGGACTGCCCGCCTCGGCCGCCATTTCGAAAAGGCGGGCGGCGGCGGAAGCATTCCGCCCGTCGATCGTCCCCTCGAGCAGCCGTTCCGCCACCGCGACCTGCAACGCCGCCGGGGCGGGGCGCAACGCCTCCATTCCGGCCTCGTAGCGCCCGGCCAGCGTGGCGACGCGGGTGAGAGTGGCAATGTCGGCGACGCTGACCTGTTCCCAGGGATGGGTGACGAAAGGGCCGGCCACGCCGAGTTCCGCATCCGCGTCCTCGGGGCTGGCGGCGCCCGACTCCTGCTTCTTGCCTTCGGCCGGCGGCATCCATTTTCCGGCAGCGACCTCGCCGCGCACGAAGAATGTGACAGCATCGGCGGCCGTGTCCGGCTTGTCCAATGCCTCCAAATAGCGCTTGTAGAAAATGTCAGAGGCGAGCGGCGCCGAAAAATCTTCGACCGCATCGCTTTGCGCCTGCGACGCACACATCCAGCACAGCGCCAAAAACGGCGCCAGCATAACACCCCTCAAACGCATATTGCTGCCCACGCAAGCTGCTATTGACCCACCCGGGCGCAACATATCTGACGGGTTGAGACAATTTCAAGGCCGTCCGACCGGCTTTGACTGTCAACAGCAACGTTGAAATGGCAATCGAACCGGCGAGCTACGCCTGTATCGCGCCCATGCCGCAAACCTGCGACTGCAGATACTCCACTTGAGCCGCCAGCAATTTGGGCCAGCCGTTCGCATCAATACCGCTTATCCATGTGCAAGCGGCCTCACGCCCATGAACCTGCTCAAGCAAACAGAAATAGGCTGTGTTTCGCCATGCGCCGCACAACTGCTCGTTATCGTCCATCATTTTCAAGGCTGAAGCCCAACTGAACCATCTCTCGATCCAAGCGCCGACCTTGCCATCGAGATCGGCAATGCTCTGATCGATAAAATCATCGAGCTCTTGCTCATTGGCTACCCATAGAGCGTGTCGAACGGGCGGACGGAAATCCCTGTCGATGCCATCGAAGCCTGTCCGGAGGAATTCGTGGCTCGGCTTTCGGGAACTGCGGGATATCGACAGGGTGGGACTTGAGCCCTTGACTTCATACCAGGTGCTAAAATCCTTCCAATCCCTGGCAAATTTCTTCCACTTGATGACGACAGAAAGCTGGCACTCATAAGCGTCGTAGCGGCGGTCCGTATAACAATCCAACTCGATAGCAAAATCAGTTAGGTTGTTTTCGGACGCGACGAGCAACTTGGCACTCCCTGGCTTGAACCATCTCCCGCCAAGGCGGGCACTGAGTTTCTCGGCAACACGGCTTCGAATAGTCTTGGCATCGAGTGGCACGCCCTCACCCCGCCGACTTCGCCAGTTGCATATCCACGAACTGCACGCCCTTGGACGCCACCCCGGCCCACTCCGAATCCGCGTCGAGTTCGAGATAGCGCAGCCAGAGCCGGCGCGCTTCCGGCAGGTTGCCGGCGTCGAATTCCAGCCGCGCCAGGTTGAACACAGGGTCGGCGTAGTTCCTGTCCAGCGCGATCGCCTTCTGCAGATGCCGTCGCGCCGAAGCATCGCGGCCTTGTTCGCTCATCAGTCCGGCCAGATTGAACCAGGCTTCGACGAAGGCCGGGTCGAGCTTTATCGCCCTGGCATAATCATGCGCGGCATCGGCGGCGTGGCCGCCGGCGCGCAGGCAATTGGCGCGGTTGAAGGCGGCGATGGCGTCGGTCGGGTCGATGGCGAGGCAGCGCAGATAGAGCGCCGCGGCGCCATCATGATCGCCACCCTCCTCCGCCGCTTCCGCCTCGGCGAACAAGTCTTCCAGCGTGTCGTCGCCGCTGGTGGCGGCGCCCAGGTCGAACAGCAATTGCCCGTCGAGCTCGCTCTGGCCGCCTTCCAGATAGATCTGATCGGGCCGGCCGTGCTGGGAGCCGACATTGAGCGACTTGGCGGTGAGCGAGGCGACCGGGCCGGAGCGGTGCACGGAGCGCGCGATCGCCCCCCATGTCGCGCCCCCGGCAACGAGCCCGGCATATTTGCGCGCCAGGATCAGGTCGCGAAAGGAATAGGGCTCCGCATCATGTTCGAAGGCGTCGAACAGGCTCAGCATATCAAGGTCGACGCCCGACAGGCGCGACTGCTCGATCAGCGACTGCCGCGACAGCGACGAGGTCTCGGGAGCCTTCATCAGCCCGAGCAGGCGCAGGAACCCGTTCTCGCTGAGCAGCGTGCGCCCGGCGGCACGCTCGGCGGTGGCGCGGCGCTCGATTTCGGCATCGCCGTTCTTTGCGAGCCCCGCCTTGGCCTGCCCCGCCTTGGCCAGAACCGTGCGGCCGAACACGACATGCGTCGTGCGCCTGGTTATGCCGTGCCTGAGCTGACCGTGCTGGCGCTCGACTTCGCGCGCAGCGAGCCTGAGCGGAAACGCCGCCAGCGCGCCGATGGTGCCGAAGACAGCCCCGGCGGATGCCGTCATTTCTTGCTCTTGCCGACCGCCTTGAGCAGGCTCGCCTTCAGCGGATTTTCAGGCGCACCGCCGGCTGCCGCCTTCTTGGCCGGCTTGGCCGGCGCCTCCTCGGCCTTGCTCTTCGACTTGGCCGGCGGCTTCGACTGCGAAAGGCTCGCCTTCAGCGCATCCATCAGGTTGATGACATTGCCGCGCTCGGGTGCGGCCGCGATGATCGGCTTGTGGCCCTTGAGCTTCTCGCGGATCATCGACATCAGCGCGATCTCGTAGCGGTCCTCGTAGTTCTTCGGGTCGAAGGTGGTTTCCTTCTGCTTGATCAGCGCCTCGGCGAGCTCCAGCATTTCGGCGTCGGGCTTGCCGGCCGGGATGTTGCCGAAATATTCCGCCGTGCCGCGCACTTCGTTCGGGTTCCTCAACGTGCACACGAACATGCCGTTCTCGCGCGCGCCGATCGTCACGACGCGCTCGCGGCTGGAGAGCACGAGGCGGGCAATGGCCAGCTTGCCGGATTTGCGCATCGCTTCGCGCAGCACGGCAAAGGTTTCCTCGGCCATGGCGCCGTCCGGCGCCAGGTAATAGGGCGCGTCCTGATAGATGACATCGACCTCGCCCTCGTCGACGAAGGCCTCGATGTTCATCGTGTGATTGGATTCGATGCGCACCGCGTCGAGGTCGGCATCATCGATGATGATGTACTGCTTGTCCTCGTACTCGTAGCCCTTGACCAGGTCCGAGCGCTCGACGAGCCCCAGTTCCGGATCGACCGGCTTCATGTTGATGCGGTTGTGCGTCTTCTTGTGCAGCTGATTGAACGAAATGCGCTCGCTGGCGCTGGTGGCGGGATAGAGCCGCACCGGACAGCTGACGAGACTGAGCTTGAGATAACCCTTCCAACTTGCCCTGGGCGCCATGATGAACTCCTACGCGGCCATGCACTGATACAACTCAGCGCTTTCGTCCGAAGGACGACTGGCGCCGTGGAAATCCTACACCGACCCCCGATGATAAAGCTAAATCCCTGACGAAATGTTTTAGGGAGCCTGAGGGGTCTGCAACGGAGGATAGTTCAAATTGTATTGAGCGTCGATGGAGTGAGACGCTGGCGGGACAGCGCCCCCCTCTGTCCTGCCGGACATCTCCCCCACAAGGGTGGAGATTGGCTGTCATCAACGACCTTCGCCAATCTCCAACGTTTGAAGGAAAGCGCCGACCGCGCGAACTGCCAATCTCCCCACCTGTGGGGGAGATGGCCGGCAGGCCAGAGGGGGGCGCGAAGGAACGCGACGCTCCTCTCGCTATCTCGGCACCGCCAACACCGGCAAATCCCGCGCGAAATCATCGATCTCCGCCCAGGGATCGCCCGACGTCTCCAGCAGCCCCGGCAGCGAGGAATAGTTCAGGTCCTGCGGCGCATCGATCGCTTCCAGATCGCTCCAGCTCACCGGCGTCGAGGCCGGCAGGTTGGTGCGCGCCCGCAGCGAATAGGGTGCGGCCGAGGTGTGGCCGCGGGCGTTGCGGTGATAGTCGATGAAGATGCGCTTCTTGCGGTTCTCCTTGCCCATGGTGGTGGTGAAAGTGTCCGGTGCGCTTGCCGCCAGCCGCGTGGCGATGGCGCTGGTCGCCTGATGCAGCTTCTTCCAGTTCTGCTTGCCCGTGACCGGTACGGTGATGTGGATGCCGCTGCCGCCCGACGTCTTGGCGAAGGGCACGAGGCCCAACCCCTCCAGCTCGCCCTTGATGTGAACGGCGGCCTCCACCACTTCGCGCCAGGAAATCCCCTCGCCCGGGTCGAGGTCGAAGACGATCTGGTCGGGCTTGTCGAGGCTGGTGCGGTGCGTACCCCAGGTGTGGAATTCGACGACGCCGAACTGCGCCAGCGCCAGATAGCCCTTGGCGCCCTCGACCGAGAGATAGGATTTGGTCTCGCCCTCGGAATTTGTCGCCTGGAACGTCACCACCGAGGGCGGCATGCCGGTGAAGGCATGCCGCTGGAAGAAGCAGTCCTTGGGCAGGCCGGTCGGGCAGCGCACCAGCGACACCGGCCGGCCGAGGATATGCGGCAGCATGAAATCGCCGACCAGCGCGTAATAGACGGCGATATCGAGCTTGGTCGGCCCGGTCTTGCCGAACAGCCGCCGCTCCGGATTGGTCACCCAGATGGTGGCGAGATCGGCCTCCGAGATCAGCCGCTTGCGCTTGGCCGAGACCGGCGTCGACAGGCCGACATCCCTGAGACCGCGAAACACGCCATGGCGCAGCGAATTGTCCGCCGTGCGGTTGGCGTAGTGGATGCGCGCCGAAAACAGCGGCTTCACCCAATGCATCTCGCGCATGATCTCGCGCGGTACCCCTTCGGGCGCGGACGCGCCTGACGTCAGCGGCTCCAGCCGGGAGAGCAAATCCTCCGCCGTCTCGCGGTCGAATCCGGTGCCGACCTTGCCGCGATAATGCAGCTCGCCATCCACGAACTCGGCCATGCCGAGTGCCGCCAAACCCTCGGCGGCGTCGGAGACAGTGTAGCCGGCAATGACGAAGTCACCGCTTTGCAGCGCCTTGGTCTTGGTCCAGCTCTTGCTGCGGCCGCTTTGGTAGATCGCGGTGGCGCGCTTGGAGACGACGCCCTCCAGCCCGAGTTCCGTCACCTGGTCGTAAAGCCCCTGCCCCGAGCCTTCGACATGGTCGGAATACTGGATCGCCGAGTTGGCGCCGAGGCCGGCGAGCAGTTCGGCCAGCAGCGCCTTGCGCCTCGCCAGCGGCGCCTTCATCAGGTCCCAGCCGTCGAGATGGAGGAGATCGAAAGCGTAGAAATGCAGCTTCGAGCCCGCGCCCTCGGCCAGCGCGTCCTGCAGCAGCGCGAAGTGGGAAATGCCCTTGGCGTCGAGCACGACGATCTCGCCGTCGATGATCGCTTCGCGGCACGGCAGCTTTGCGAAAGCGTGCGGCAGATCGCCATAGCGCTTCGTCCAGTCGATGCCGCCGCGCGTGATCAGCCGCACCTGCCCGTCGCCGACATGCGCCATGGTGCGGTAGCCGTCGAACTTGATCTCGTGCAGCCAGGCCTCGCCTGTGTCCTCGCCGTCGGGCGGCCTGGGCACCTGGGTGGCCAGTTGCGGCTCTATGCGGCTCAGCGCCTGCGCCTTGACCGCGCCGGGCAATTCGCCGGGCTTCAGCGAACCGCGCTTCGGCGCCAGCTTGGCGGCCGGTTTCGCGGCGGCCAGCAGTTGCTCGATGCCGAGCCCCGATTTCACGCTCTCCGGCCGCGCCTCCAGGATGTTCAGCGCGGTGTCGGCGGCAAGGTCGCGCTCCTTGAACAAAAGCCAGTTCTTCTTGTGCTCGTCCTCGCCGGGCTTCGGCTTCAGCCTGGTCAGCATCCAGCCGCCATTGAGCT
This sequence comes from Mesorhizobium comanense, assembly GCF_005503535.1. Classification (GTDB taxonomy): domain Bacteria; phylum Pseudomonadota; class Alphaproteobacteria; order Rhizobiales; family Rhizobiaceae; genus Mesorhizobium; species Mesorhizobium comanense. The sequence continues at coordinate 94,265 of NZ_SCNN01000017.1, forward strand.
TCTCGCCCGAGAGCCGGAACTTGAAGGCGCCGGTCCGCAGGCTCTTTTCGACATCGTCCATCGGCGCCCAGGTGCCGGTGTCCCAGACGATCATCGGCCCGCCGCCATACTCGCCCTCGGGGATGACACCCTCGAAGTCGATATATTCGAGCGGGTGGTCTTCGGTCTCGACCGCCAGCCGCTTGTCGGCCGGATTGAGCGACGGCCCGCGCGGCACGGCCCAGCTCTTCAGCACGTCGCCGACCTGCAGGCGCAGATCATAGTGATCAGCGGTTGCGTGATGCTTGTGGACGACGAAGCGGTTGCCGTCGCCGGACATGAGCCCGCCGGCGGGTTCCGGCGTTTTGGAGAACTCGCGCTTGGCGCGGTAGGATTTGAGCTTGGGCGGCGTGGCCATGAATTAGCAACCGAGGCGCTCGGTAAGCAAGGGCAGCCGCCGCGCTCCTTCCCACCCCTCTCTGGGAGATGTCCGGCAGGACAGAGAGGGGTGCTGTCCCTCCGGCATGTCAGATTTCCCAGCGTGAAACAGGCGCCGCGCTCAATCGTCGGCGGCCGGCGTCAACTCAAGTTCCGCAGGCGTCAGCCCCTGCCGCAACTGGCTGAGGCGGAATTCGTCGACCCAGTAGGCCTCGCCGTCCACCAGCACGCGGGCGCTGTAGGCGCCATTCGCGAAGCTCTGCGCGGTGATGTAGACCTTATGGCGATCGAGCGCCTTGCGCACGGCGGCGCGCTTGGCATTCTGGCCGATGACGGGACTGAACATGATGCTGCCCTCGGTCGCCTTTCGAACGCAACACGGCCGCTTCCGCAGCCTGGCGACGGCAGAAGGATGCAGGAGACCCGCCGTCCTGTCAATTTGGCCTTACGAACCGCTGCTGTTGAGCTTTGTGCCGATCGCGGTGAACTTGCCGTTGATCGCATTGCCGAGCGCGCCGGCGCCGGTGATGATGGCAAGCGCGATGAGGGCGGCGATCAGGCCGTATTCGATGGCGGTCGCGCCGGATTCGTCCCGGATGAAACGGGAAACTGTTGCTGGCATTGCAGGCCCCTGATGACTGATCCCTCACGCAACCCAATAGCGACCGCAAGTTGCAGTTCGGTTAAGTTTTGCCAGTCTTTTTAAGACCTTCCAGGACCGCATTGAATCAGGATTTGAAGTCCGGGCGCTGATTGCGAAGCCCCGGAGCGGATCAGTTCTTCAGCCGCCGCAGCTTGCGCATCACGCCCTGCACGGCCTTGTACAAAGCCGGTCTGGAACGCACGTAGAGCTCGGTCTTGCCGCGCAGCCTGATATAGCCGGTCGCGCCCCTGCCCTTCAGCGTCATCGCCTCGCACAGCTCGGCCAGCACGGCACTCGAGGCGCCGATATGCTGCTTGTATCCCTGGCTGCCGACCGAGAGGTCGAAATAGTCGAGCCCCTGGGCGCGCGCCCACATCATCAGCTTGCCGATGGTCGTCAGGCCGGGCGAGGCATTGGCCACCGCGTCCTGGTCGATCCCGAGCAGCAGGGCGTGCAAGGTGCCTTGCCTGATCAGCACATAGATGGAGGCGAGCCAGGCGTCGCCGACGCGCAGGCCGAACAGCCGCACCGAGCCGTCGGACAGGCCCTGCAGGGCGGCGTTGCGGTAGAATTCGACGACCGGCGCCTGCGTCAGAAGGTCGAAACGCCCGAGTTCGCGAAAGCGGTTGAGCCTGAGCTCCAGCAGCGTGGCGAAATGCTGCTCCACCATGGCGGGCGTTTCAGCTTCAACCAATGCGAGGCCGCCGAGCTGTTCGAAGCGGCGGCAGTGCTTGTGGAAATTTTTGGCAAACGACGATTTGCAGACGCGCTTGATCAGCGTCTCCGGCTCGCCGTGCAGGGCGAGGCCCGAGGCGATCTGGATGGAATCGCGCGACATGGAAAGCAGCGCCAGCGGATTGGCGACGCCATGGATCTGCTGGGGAATGCCGGCGACATGGATGCGGTCGGCCGGCGGCAGCACGGCGCGCGCCGCCGCCCAGGCGGCGTCGGCGCTCTCCCTTGTCCACGGCCTGGCATCGGCCAGCAGCGGCGCGGAATAATCGCACACGCCGCGGCTCAGCCATTCGATGACATAGTGGCCGAGCGCCCGGCGCCGCATCAGCGGCAACAGCATCACCGGCGCGCCTGTCGCCGCCTCGCGAACCTCGACGACGAGCAGATCGGCGCTTCTGGGCATCAGCCGTTCGGCGATCCCCTCCACCCAGGCGAAGGACTGGTGGCCGGTGCACAGGCCGGTCGTCTCGAAGCGCAACCAAAGCGGCTTGACGGTCTCGAAGCTGGTGTGCAGCCGGGCCGTATAGCGCGCGACGGCGCTCACGCTGGCCGCCACCGGGGAAGCCACTTCGCCCGGCTCGTCCATCGTGGCGGCCTTTCTCAATGCCTGGCTTGCCACATGCTTCTCCTGTTCTTCTGGTCCGCTCTCAACATCCTCCACGCAAGCGCCTTACACCCCGCATCGTCCCCTGGACCGCTTTCAGCAGCCTTGGGTTGGAGCGCACGAAGGCCTCGGTCCGGCTGCGGACATTGATGGCGGTGCTTGCCACACCGCCCCGCATCGTGAACCCGTGGCAGAGTTCGGCCAGAACCGAACCCTTGGCGCCCATGTGTTCCTTGTAGCCCTGGCTGCCGACCGACAGGTCGAAATAGCCGAAGCCCTGCCCGCGCGACCATTCTATCAGCCGGCCCATGATCAGAAGGCCCGGCGAGACATTCGGCACCGCGTTCTGGTCGATGGCTATCATCAAGGCATGAACGGTGCCTTGATGCACGACCAGATATTGCACGGCGATGAAGGCCCCGCCGAGGCGCAGGCCGAAGAGCCGCACTGATCCGTCCGCGAGGCCCTGAAGTGCCGCGTTGCGGTAGAAGTCGACGGCCGCGCTTTGGGTCAGCAGGTCGAAGCGGCCCATTTCGCGAAAACGTTCGAGCCGCAAGCGCACCAGTTCGCCGAAGATCTGTTCGACCAGGGCCGGCGTGCCGGCCTCGACCAGTTGCAGGTCGCCCAGCCGCTCGAGCCGGCGCCAGTCCTTGTTGAAGGCCTTGACGAAGGACGGCCTGCATACGCGCTTGAGGACGGTTTCCGGCTCGCCGTCGATGGCGAGCCCGAATGTCGTGTGGATGGACTCGCGCGTCGCCGCCAGCAGGGCCATGGGATTGGCGACATCGCCGATGGTTTGCGGAATTCCCGTGATGTGGACGCGGTCCGCCGGCGGCAGCACCGACCGCACGGCGGCCCAGGCGGCCTGCGCGGATTGCGCCGTCCACGGCCTGGCATCGGCCAGAAGCGGCGCCGAATAGTCGCAGACGCCGCAGCTCAGCCATTCGATCACGCGATGCCGGAAAGCCGGCCGCCGCATCAGCGGCACCAGCATGCGGGGGGCGCCGGTCGCGGCGTCCCGCACCTCCACGATGAGCGGCTCGGCGCCGTCAGCCATCAGCCGGGCGACGATTCCCTCGGCCCAGGCGAAGTGCTGATGGGCGGTGCACACGCCGTTCAGTTGCAGGCGCAGCCAGAGCGGCCTCGCCGTCTCCAGGCTGGTGTGGAGGCGCGCCGTATAGGCGTCGTTCGCCGCCGCTGAACCGGAATGGGCGACTTGCCCGTCAGGCAAACCGGTCGCCACGGCAATTTGCACTGCCTCGACTGCCACGTCCCTCTCCTATCGTTTCGCCGGCGCGAACGTGACCGCCCGCCGCCACGAGCCAAGCAGGCTGTTGCGCTGCTTGTCGGGATGTTCGATGTTCCATATGCGGTGATGCGCGAAGTACCAGGACAGCGCGAGCACGAAGGTCTCGGAGACCGCGGAACCCAGCAGCGCCCATGGCGGCGACGCGATCGCGAGCAGGATGGCGATCAGCGCCAGTCCCACGATCGCCCCGCCCGTCGTGATGAAGGCCACGATGCGGAAATCCCCGAGGATCTCCAGCACGATGCGCGGCATGATGTAGAGCATGATCGGCACGAAATTGGCGATCACGAAAAGCCCGATGAACCCGACCGAGGCATCCTGCAGAGCCTGCGACCTTATCATCGGCAGCAAGAACAGGATGGCGCAGCCATAGACGAGGCCGCCGGCGCCCATGACCAGCGACCACATCTTGGCCTGCGCCCAGACGCGGCGCGTCTCGTTCCTGCTCATCAGCTTGGCGAGTTCGGGCTGGGTCATGTTGACGAAGGCGAGGCTGATGATGCGCAGCGGCGCAAACAGCACCAGCACCGCCGCCAGCGGCGCGTAGGCGGCAGGCCCGGCGATGCCCGCCACCAGCAGCGCCAGGCATTGGCCCTGGATGTTGGTGGTGGTAGCGCTGAAGGCCGACCAGCAGAGCTGCCGCCAGAGCTTCACATAGCGCCGGCGCGTCGGCATGCGGAAGGAGACGCGCAGCGTGCGGCGCGCCAGGCGCACGAGCATGGCAATGCCGATCACGTTCGCGGCGGCGAGCGCGTAGAACACGCTCTGCAGCACATCCTTGCCCATCCAGACCGCCAGTCCGGCGAGAAGCGTGCCGGCCACGGTGAAGGCGGCGTCGCTGATGGAAACGGTGACCTGCTGGCGGCGGGCGAAGAAGGCCGTGCGCATATGGCTGCGCAGCGACCAGGCGCCGACGAAGCAGCCGGCTGCGAGCCCGCTGGGGTCGCCCAACAGATGCATCAATATGCCGGTGCCCACAGCCATCAGCAGCGCCACCACCAGGGCGGCCGAGCCGAAGGCCACGTCATGGGCATCGACGCCGGCGCTGTTGGTGCTCTTGCCCATCCATATCGAGGCGGGCACGGCGGTGAGCGACCTGATATAGGACAGGCCGACGCCGCCCATCACCATGGCGATGGCAAACAGGCCGTAGCCCTGCGCCGACAGCATGTGCAGCAGCATGAGGTTGAGAGCGAAGTGAAAACCGCTCTGCATGGCCTCGCCGCCGATCATCAGCACGAGGCGCCGCACCAGATGGCCAGGGAACTTCACGACCGTGTCTCCGCCTGGCGAGAGGTCGCCGCCCTGCCCGGCCTGGCCAGCGTCGTCTTGAGCTTGTCGGCGGCGATCGCCGCGATCGCGGCGGCGGCGACCGGCTCGCTGAACACCGTCTCGTAGCGCCTGCGGCCGGCGGCGACGAAGCCGCTCCAATCCTGCGGCCGCAGGATGATGTCGCGCAATTTCGCCGCCAGCGCGGCAGCATTGCCGGGCGGAACATGCCAGCCGGTCTCGCCGTCGGCCACCACTTCCACCAGCCCGCCGATCGCCGACACCAGCGGCGGCCGGCCATAGGCCATCGCCTCGATTGCAACGCGCCCGAGCGACTCGGGACGACGCGACGGCACGGTGACTATGTCGGCCCAGCGGTAGTGCTCGGAAGGGTCCGGGATGAAGGGCAAGGCGCTGACCTGTCCGGCCAGCCCCATGGTCTCGACCAGTTCGGCCAGCGCGCGCTCGCGCTCGGTGCTTTCGAAGGCGCTGCCGACCAGCCGGACCTCGATCCTGGACTTCAGTTCCGCCGGCATCGACGCGATCGCCTCGAGCAGCACCTCCTGGCCCTTGATCCGGTTGATGCGGCCAAGCAGCAACACGCGCAGCGGGCGCTTGCCGTCATAGGTCATGGCCTCGGGCGCAGCCGGGCCGGCGACGCCGTTATAGACGACATGCGAGCGCGCCGACTTCGGCTCGCCGAACGCGGCGCGCGTGGCGCGCGAATTGAAGATGAGGTCGGCATGGCTCCAGTGCATCAGGCCGACGAGCACGCGGCGCATCGCGCCCTCGGGTATCTCGTGGATATGCAGCACCGCCTTTTGCGGCAGGAACCGCGCGGCCAGCGCGTAATCGGCCACGATCGAGGTGTTGACATAGGTGAGGTCGCAGGCGCGCATGCGCCGCCATGCCCTCGCCACCGCGACCGGCAGCCGCGCCATTTCGACCGTGGCAAGGCGCATGATCGCCTGCCTGCGCAGCACCCAGAGCGGCTCGAAGACGATCCGGCTGGCATGCGGTTCGAGAATCTGGACGATCGGTCCGCTTCGCGGCAGCACCACCTCGATGTCGGCCGAAGGGAACGCGGCGCGCAACGCAGCCACGCTTTCCGCGAAGCTGCGGTCGGAACCGTAGAGTTCATAGCCCTGATGGATGCAGGCAATCCGCATATTCACATGCATCTTTCTGTCAGGGGTGGTTTGACGATCCCGCCGCCTGACGGTATCAGCGACCGGATACTTCAAGTCCAACACCCCTTTGGACTTCACTGGTGGCCAGTATGGTCAAGACACGGAAGTAGAAACCGGATCGCCACACCAATGCTGCACGCCTCCGCCGATTTTGGCGCACAGAAGTCCTCTAGCAAGGATTATGCCGGGCCTGATTTGTCTGTTGGCTGGTTGCCAGACCCCGGCAATGCCTCGTTTCGACACACATACGCGTGGAAAGTTGACCGATAGTGAAACAACCGAGGCGTTCGGAACAAATATTTTACAACCCTAATGCAAGGATGGCCGTGACCGGGTCTGGCGGACACGCCGCAAGGCCGCGGTTTTTGAAATGATTGAGCCCTCCACAGCGGATCGAGCGGACCCGAAAGCGCCAACCAAGATGAAACCGGAACAGCCATCCATCCTGATCCTGGGGACGCGCGGCATCCCCGCGGCCCATGGCGGCTTCGAGACCTTCGCCGAGAAACTGGCGCTGTTCTTGGTCGGACGCGGCTGGAAGGTCGGCGTCTACTGCCAGGACGAGGTCGAGCGGGTGGACCAGCGGGTGCGCACCGACACCTGGCGCGGCATCGACCTGATCCACGTCCAGGTCGCCTCGAAAGGCCCGCGCGCCACGCTCGAGTTCGACTGGCAATGCGTTCTCGACGCCGCCCGGCGGCCGGGCGTGTGCCTGGTGCTCGGTTATAATGGCGCGGTCTTCCTCACCTGGCTCAGGCTGATGCGGCGCAAGGTCATCACCAACATGGACGGCATCGAGTGGCGCCGCCCCAAATGGGGGCCGGCGGCGCGAAGCTGGTTCTGGCTCAACGAATGGATCGGCGCCTGGGCCTCGCATCGCCTCGTCGCCGATCATCCGGTCATCGCCGACCATCTGGCGACGCGGCGGCCGCGCAAGGCCATCTCAACCATCACCTATGGCGCCGACCCGGTGACCTCGGCGCCGGAAGCGCCGGTGCGCGCGCTGGGCCTCGAACCCGGCAAATACCTGATCTCGATCGCGCGCATCGAGCCCGACAACAACATCCTGCCGATCGTCGAGGCCTTCCGCGGCCAGAAGAGCGACATGAAGCTGGTGGTGCTGGGCACGCTGTCCGACCAGATCCCCTATCACGTCGCGGTCCGCAAGGCAGCCGATGCCTCGGTGGTGCTGCCCGGCGCCATATACGACCAGGCGGCGGTGAAGGCGCTTCGCTATCACGCGCGCGCCTATATGCATGGCCACACGGTCGGCGGCACCAACCCGTCGCTGGTCGAGGCGCTGGCCGCCGGCAACATGGTGATCGCGCACGACAATCCCTACAACAGGTGGACCGCGGGTGCTGCCGCCATCTTCTTCAAGGACACGGCAGGCTGCGCCGAGGCAATGCGGCGGGCGATGGAGGATGACGCCCTGGTCGCGGCCTGCGGCGAAGCGGCCCGCACGCGCGCCCGCGAAGCCTTCCGCTGGGAAGACGTGCTGCTGGCCTATGAGACCGAGGCCTACCGGCTGCTCGGCGTGAAAGCGGCGCGGCCGGCCGGCATCGAGCGCGCCTCGCCCGGCGCGGTATGACCAGCTGGTCGCGGCGGCGGCTGCTGGGGACGGCGCTGGCGCCCGCCATCGCCGCGATCGCGCCGCTCGCCGCCACGCCGGCAGCGCGTGCCGCCACCGGTGAGTGGCGCTTCCGCCGGGGCGTCAACGCCTGGCCCTGGTTCGCGCTGACGCGCGAATTCCCCGCGCCGCGCACCGACTATGCCTGGCCGCCCTTCCAGACGCAGCGCCCGGTGCCGACACCAGACGACCTCCGCCGGCTGCGCGCCAGCGGCCTCGACTTCATCCGCATCCCGGTCGACCCCGGCCCGTTCCTGGCCGGCGACGCGGCGACGCGCGGCAAGCTGCTGGACATGCTGGACGCGGCCGTCTCCGCCGCGCTCGACGCCGGCCTCGGCGTCATCGTCAACGTGCAGGCCAATGCCGCCACCCATTACTGGAACCCCGACCGCATGGTCTCCAGCACCGCCGCGCCGGAATTCGAAGCCTATCGCGGCCTGGTCGGCGAGCTCGCGGGCCGGCTGCAGCGCTTCACGCCTGGCATGGTGGCGCTGGAACCGGTCAACGAGCCGGCGCAATCCTGCTCCTCCAACGTCTGGTCGCAAGTCCAGGCCGCGCTGCTGACGGCGGCCCGGGCATCGTCCGCGACCTTGCCGCTGGTGGTCACCGGCGGCTGCGGCTCGATGGTCTCCGGGCTCGCCGCGCTCGACCCGGCGCCGCTGGCCGCCTTCGAGCCGATCCTGTTCACCTTCCACTTCTACGAACCCTATCTGTTCAGCCACCAGGGCGCGCCGTGGATGCGCGAACCCGTCTACCGCGCGCTGAACAACGTGCCCTGGCCTGCCTCCGCCGGCTCGCTCGAACAGACGCTGGCCTCGGTGCGGGCGCGCATGGCCGGGGATACCGAGACCTCCGAGGCCGACAAGAAGGCCGCCTATGCCGAAACCGAGCGCGTGCTGAAAGTCTATTTCGACGCACGGCCCGACCGCTGGTTCATCGACAAATATCTCGACCAGGCGCGCGCCTGGGCCGACGCCCACGGCATCGCGCCCGAACGCGTCATCATGGGCGAATTCGGCGCCCTGCGCACCGACGCCCGCTACACCGCCGCCCCCAACCCCGACCGCGCCCGCTATATCGCCGATGTCAGGCAAAGCGCCGAGGCCGCCGGCTTCTCCTGGGCCTTCTGGGACCTCTTCGACGGCATGGGCATGATGGACGACAACACGCGAGCGCTCGATCCGGCGATGGTCGATGCGCTGGGATTGAGGATGGTGGAGTAGGCTCCGTTCCATACGGGCAATCGTCGAGTTCCTTCGCGCCCCCCTCTGTCCTGCAGGGCATCTCCCCCATGCCGCGCTGGTCGACCCCCACTCCGTCTCGGCTTCGCCGAGACACCTCTCCCCCGATCGACGGGGGAGAGGAAAGGCGCCAAACTTTGTACCGTCGACGCTCTTCCAGCAACGCTCCCTTCCTTTCCCTCCGGAGGGGGGGAAGGTGGCGCTGCGAAGCAGCGACGGATTGGGGGAACCACATCGCAACAAAGCCTCCGGCCGATCGGTCACGCCAGTCACGCAAGACGGGTGCATAGCGTAGCGTCGATCGGGAAAGATGCCCGGCAGGGCAGAGGGGCGCGCCGTAGAGCGCTACCTTCATCCCGCTTGCGCGCCAACCCGCCATCGGTAACCTGACGCCAGCGCCCCCGCGCATGCACTCACGGGCGCCGGCGCCGGATGTCGGAATCAGGCGCCAGCCCGGCGCATTTCTCACCGAATCCCGCCCGCCCCGGCACTAAGCTGGGCTTGTTGACTGACGGAGATCTGCATGCGTGGTCATTGCTTATGCCGCACCATTGCCTTTGAAGTCGACGGCCCGGCGCAGGCCTGCGTGGTCTGTCATTGCGAAAGTTGCCGGCGGCAATGTTCCGCGCCGATGACCGCCTATATCGGCGTCCTCGACGGCCAATGGCGATGGCTGGGCAGGCCGCCAAAGGCGTTCAACTCTTCTCCCGGCGTGGAAAGAACATTCTGCGATCGCTGTGGCACGCCGCTCTCCTTCCGCTCACAGAAGATGTCCAACGTCATGCATTTCTTCGCGGCAGCGATGGAGGAGCCGGAGAAGTTCGAGCCTACGCTGCATGTCGCTTTCGAGGAGAAGCTGCCGTGGCTGAAACTCGCCGACGGCCTGCCGACACGCGTCGGGCCTGACTATACGAAAGACCCGGCATGAAGAACGAGGAATGCCCGAGCGGATTCCGACAGGCGCCGCGCGGACTCTAGGATGACGAAACGCGGGGTTGCGCCTGGGGGCGGTGCCCTGCCTGCGCCTTCGGCCGCCCCACCACCGGCCGATACAGCACCAGCGCGATCACCACGAACTTGGTCATCAGCGTCGTCTTCGACGCCAGGCTCTCCGAGGTGTTGAGCAGGATCAGCCAGCCCAGCATCAGAAGCCAGATGCCGGCATGGCAGCGGCGGGCGACTTCATGCATGAACAGCGCGAAGCCGACGAACAGCAGCAAGGTGAAGAAGGCGCCCTGATAGAGGACCATGCGGATGACAGGGTTCTCGATGCCCTGTTCCAGGCCGCTGATGCGGCGCAGGCTCTCGATGAGGTCGATGTCGGGCCCGACGATCACGTCGCGCCATTCCAGGTGGTTGAACAGTTCGAACATCTCGACGCGGGCATTGGCGCTGCCGGAATCCGAGACGAAGCGTTCGAGCAGCGCGTCGAAGAAGCCGTAGGACGCCGCCACAGCGATGGCCACCGGCACAAGCGCTGCAAGGATGAGGCCGAGCGCCGCGCCAAGCAGGTTGACGCGGCCCGTGCTCAAGCCGCGCAGGCCCTGGAGGAGCATGTAGCAGCCGCCGAGCACGATGGTCAGCACCATCGCCGAGCGGCCGCCGAAGGCGACGAGCGCCGCGCATTGCAGGCCGATCAGGCAAAGCCGCAGCGGCATGGACAGCGATCTCGAACCGGAAAGCAGCGCCAGCACATAGATCGAGGTGACCGTGGCATTGGACAACGGATGGCCCTGGAGCGCGGTGGAGCGCAGATCGGTCATGAATGCCTCGCCGTCGAGGCGATAGGGAAAGATCAGCGTCTTGGTGGCGAACTCGAACAGCGCCAGCAGCGCGTTGGCGGTCATCACCACATGGATGACGGTTCGCAGCCGGGCGAAGGTCTTCTCGTCCCCCTCGGCGAGCATCATCACCAGCAGCGCCGGCGCCACGAAAGTGTCGATCATGCCGGCCATGCCGGGGCGCTGGCGCGCGATGACGACGACCAGCAGCACGATCGACATGACCGCCAGCAGCGCACTGGCCGGCCGCCGGTCGGCAATGGCGACCATGTAGCCGACCGGATTGCCGAAGGTGCAGGCGCGCCAGGCAAACACCAGCACGAGCAGATAGGTCGAGGGATGGATCTTGGTCGCGGGGTTGCCGGTCAGGCCGTCGTAATTATAGCCGACCAGCCACAGCATGCCGCCCGAGACGGCGAACAACAGCGCCACGACCCCGACCAGGCCGAAACCGGTCAGCCAGTCGATTGAGCTGCCCGAGCGCGCGGTGGCTTGACCGGCCCAGCCGGCTGCCGGGTTGGCGGCCTCCCGGGCGACGGTCCCCGTGGCGGCCCTGACGGTGGTCATGTCAGGCTGCCTCGTCGACCAGCAAGGCGCCGGTCGGCAACCGCCCCATGACGGAGATCGCCTGCGAGGCAACCGTGACATCGCGCATCGGCGTCGAGTTCAGCGTCGCGACCATCACGATCTCGTCGACCATGGCGACCAGCGGCGAGGCGTTGAGATTGTCGGCCAGCGCGCCGCCGTCGACGACCACGAGGTCGAAATTGCGGCCCGCCTGCGCCAGCATGTGCTGCGTGAAGTAAATGCCCTGCGACTCGGAAAAGACGGCCTTCTGCCGGCCCCGGCCCAGCACCGCGACACTGCTGCCGGGCGCGTGCTGGCTCACCGCTTCGAAGGCGTATTCGCCGCGCAGCACGTCGAGCAGGCCCGGCTGCGGCTCCTTCTTGCCGCTGCCGGCATTGGTGTCGATGTAAAGCACGCGGCTGCCCCGCGCGGCGGCGGCATTGGCAAGCAGGCGCGCCACCCGGCCCCGGTGCGCCGCGTCCTCCGGTGGCGACGTCAGCAATATGGACGGCACCAGCGGCCAGTTCGGCGGACGCCGGCTGGAGGCGAACAGGCGCCGCAGCGCCAACCCCGCGACCGCATCCGTCTTTTGCCCGGCCGCTGCGGCGGCGCGGCCGAAAGGCCACCAGCGGCGGCCGCCACCCGACTTCGCCGGCAGCACGCCGAACACCGGCGCGTCGATGGCCGATTGCATCTGCGCGCTGGAAAGCACGGTCGGCGAGGAATATTCCGCGATCAGCGCCAGCGCCGTGCCAAGTCCCAGCCCGCCGAAGAGGGCGCCGAACAGCAGCAGCGGCAAAGGCGGCCAGCTCTTCTTCAGCGCCGGCATCGCCTCGGAGATGATGCGCGCATTGGTGCTGTCGACATTGATCTGCTCGCGCGTTTCCTGCGCGCGCTGCAGGTAGGTGGCATAGACCGAGCGCACCGCCTCCAGGTCCCGCTGCAATTCGCGCAGCCTGACGGAGGCCTGGTCGGTGTCGAGCGACTTGCTCTTCATGCCGGCGACCTTGGCCTCCAGTGCCTGCTGGTTGGCGAGCGCACGCTGGTAGTCGGCATCGGCCGCCGAGGCGATGCGGGCCAGCTCACGCCCGATGAGCGCGCGCGTGTCGCGCAATTGCTGCTGCGCCGCGATCAGCGCGGGGTGACGCGGTCCCAGCTGCGTGCCGAGCTGCGAGACCTGGTCGACAAGCGTCGCCTCCTGTGCCCGCAGGCTCGAAATCACCGACGAGCGCATGGCTTCCGAGGTCGCGTCCGGCGCGCCGCCGGAGCTGCGCAACTGGTCGACCTGCGCCTTGAGTGCGGCGGTGCGGCTTTGCGCGGCCGACAGCTGGGTGTTGATCTCGGTCAGTTCCTGGTCGCTGACAAGGTTGCCCGCCGCCATCACCATGTTGTTGGCGGACTTGTAGGCCTCGACGGCGTTCTCGGCCGCCTGCACCCGCTTGCGCTGTTCGTCGAGCCGCGCGGTGATGGAATCGGAAGCGTCGGTCGCCATCTTGGCGCGCGCGCTCCGCTGGTCGGCCAGATAGGCCTCTGCAACGGCCTGAGCCAGCATCGCCGCCTTGTCGGCGCTCTTGGCGGTGACGATCACATCGAGCACCAGCACCTTGTCGGCGCGTTTCACCGCCAGCCGACGGCGCAGCGAATCGAGCGTCTTGCCGGTCTTGTCGGTTTCGGCCGAACCCGAGCCCAGCAGGCCGCCGAGCAGACGGCTCACCAACCCGCCCTGCCCGTTGAACTCCGGATCCTCGGTCAGGTTGGTGTCCTTGATCGCGCGCAGGAGCACGCCGCTCGACTGGACGACGGCAACCTGGCTCTCCACCATGGTGATGCCGCCGTCGGGCGGGACACGGCTGGGATTGACGTCGTTAGTGACCACCTGCAGGTCCTGCGGGTCGACGATGATTTCGGCCACCGAACTGTACAGCGCCGGCGTGAGCAATCCATAGGCAAGCGTCGCCAGCGTCAGCAGCGCGGCGGTGGCGAAGATCAGGAACCGGCGGCGCACCAATATGCGCTTGAGATCGCCCAGCTCGACACTGGAGCTGGCCTGCGACGGCATCGGCGTCGGCTCCGGGACATAGTGAATGACTTCCGGAGCTTTTTGTTGCGGCAACGAGAGCAGGGATGATTGCAAAGGTCGCTCCGACAACACTCCATGTGCCTGCAAGTTAAAATTGCGGCTTCAACCCTAGCTATTCCTCCAACTGTTAAAACACTGTTAATTATGTTGGGAGCTCTTCTGATTTTTGGCACGGACTTTGCGTAGTAAAGGCACGGGCGTGTTGATAAAGGCGCGAGCGGCGGGAGACGGATGGAAATGGGGCGAAACTTCACTTTACCCCATCCCCCGGGCATCTCCGATGCCCTGATTTCGGACACGAGACGGATTTCGAACACGACACGAGGGGTGCGACATGCGGGTGAGCCTGCGCCTGGACAGTGAATGCCTGCGTGAAATCCACCTGACGCTGCTCAAGCGCCTCTCGGTGCTGGCCGATGTCGAGGTGTCCGCCGATGCGAGGCTTGCGGCGGGCGGTGTCCCCGGCAATGCCGCGGCCCTGTTCCAGCTTGAAACGGTCATCCACGGCCTGCCAGCGGACGGCGCGGCAAGGCGCGTGCCCCTGTCGGCGCTCGCCCCGTACGCGGCGCGGCCGGCGGCGGCGCCCGACCTGGTGATCGACCTCTGCGGCGACGTCGCCCGCGACGGTGCGCGCGTCTGGCGCGTCACCTATGACGGCGCCGCCGGCGAAGCCGCCCTGCTGGCGACGATCCTCAACGGCCAGACCCCGGTCGCCCGCATCGAAGAAAATGGCGCCGTTATCGCCGAGGGGCGCCTCGGCACCGAATATGGCGGCGTCGCCCTCGCCTCCTTCCAGGACATGCTGGCGCGCACGGCAAGCCTCGTCGTCGCGGCCGTGACCGGCGCGGCGCGCGCCCCCCTGCCCGTGTTGCCTGAACCGGCGCGGCCCGACGGCCCGCCGGCCATGCCCTCCGGCGTCAAGCTCGGCATCAGGGCCGGCAAGGCGCTGGCGCGGCGCATCGTCCAGAAGATCTACCATCTCTGCTACAACGCCCCGCACTGGAAAGTCGGCTGGCGCCGGACCGAAGGCCGCGACCTCTACGACCTGCGCGCCCATCCGGCGGCGGGCTGGCAGGATCTGCCCGATGACGGCAGCCGCTTCTACGCCGACCCGTTCCCGCTGCTTTACCGGGGACAGGTCACCCTGTTCGTCGAGGACTATATACACCGCACCGGCAAGGCCATCCTGTCGGCGGTGCCGTTCGGCCCGTCGGGGCCGCTCGGACGCCCCGAACCGGTGCTCGAACTGCCCTACCACCTGTCCTATCCGTTCGTGTTCGAGCGCGACGGCGAAGTCTGGATGGTGCCCGAAAGCTGCGCCAACCGCACGGTCGACCTCTACCGCGCCACTGCTTTCCCGGGCGGATGGGTCAAGGAAGCGACGCTTATCTCCGATATCGTGGCCAGCGACGCCACGCTGGTCGAGCATGGCGGGCGCTGGTGGCTGTTCGCCACCGTGCGCGACGGCGGCGGCGCCTTCTCCGACGCGCTGCATCTGTGGTCGGCGCCGGACTTTCGCGGACCGTGGACGCCACATCCCGCAAATCCCGTGCTGGTCGACATCGCCTCGGCGCGTCCGGCGGGGCGCATGGTCGAACGCAACGGCCAGTTGCTGCGCCCCGTGCAGGACTGCCGCAGGAGCTATGGCGCCGCGCTCGGCATCGCACGCGTCACTCACCTTGATTTGACTGGCATGGAGCAGGTCGTGGAGACCATCTTAACGCCTGGCGCATTATGGAATGGGCGCAAGCTGCACACGCTCAACGAGGCGGGCGGCCTGGAATTCATCGACGGCTCGGCGATCGCGCCGCGCTGGAAACAACGGCCCGGCCGTTAAGGTAAACAAGTGTTACTACCGGGTGCGCGCATGGGTTGCTTGAGGTTGATAAAGGGCTGGAAGATAGTTTCCACCACAGATTGTGGAGAGAAACAATGACCAGCAGAAAGGGTAACGACATGACTACCGCCGCGGCTGGCCAGGCCGAAGTCGACGTGGCGATCATTGGCGCCGGAATGGCCGGCATCACGTTGGCAACGGTGTTGGGAAACGCCGGCCGCAAGGTGGCACTCATCGATCCGCACCGCATCCATCACGATGAATTCCGGGCCGAGAAGATCGGCATGAGCCAGATGCGGCTGTTCGAGAAACTTGGCCTCGACAAGATGCTCATGCCTCTGGTCACCCCTTTCACGGACATTCATGTGTTCCGCCTCGGCCAGTACTTCGCGTTTGAAAAGAAGTGGGAATACGCATTCTCCTATGGCGAGCTGATCAACGGCATGCGCGATGCCTTGCCGCCCCAGGTGCCGCTGACGGTCGGCAAGGTAACCGAGGTCTCGACCGGACCGGACCGGCAGCGCCTGGTGCTGGCCGACGGCGCCGTCATCGACGCGCGCTTGCTGGTGGTAGCCACCGGCTACAGCGAAGCGATACGGCGCGCCATCGGCGTCGAACGCGTCGAACTGTCGAAGGCGCATTCGCTGTCGATGGGATTCGACCTCGCGATTGCCCCGCAGGACTGCGCCTATCGGTCCGTCACCTCCTACGGCAAGCGGGCGTCCGACCGCATCGCCTATCTCAGCGTCTTTCCCATCGGCAACAGGATGCGGGCGAACATGTTCGTCTATCGCACCGTCGCCGATCAATGGACACGGGATTTCCGTGACAATCCGCAGAAGATGCTTTGTGAACTCATGCCCGAGATCGCGGCGCAATGCGGCAATTTCGAAGTGGCAAGCCCCGTCGAGGTACGGCAGGTCAGTCTGACCTCGACCAAGGGCCATCGCCGCGACGGGGTCGTCTTCATTGGCGACGCCTTCGTGACGACATGCCCGACGCCGGGCGTCGGCATCGGGCGGGTCATGGTCGATGTCGATCAGCTCTGCTCGGTCCACATTCCGCGCTGGCTGGAAACGCCAGGCATGACGGCAGACAAGATCAACGCCTTCTACGACGACCCGATCAAGGTCGCTTCGGATGAGGAAGGCATGCGCGTGAGCGTCTACGCCAAGCGCATCACCACCGAGACCGGACTGGAATGGCGCGTAAGGCGCCTGCGCAACAACACCGCGCGCCAGCTGATGATCATCGGGCGCAAGGTGCGCCATCTGGGATTGCGGCGGGAGCCCGGAATGGCGTGAGGGTCCTCCCACTCTCTCGCGCCGTCGAAGGCAGAGGCGTCTTCCCTTCTCCTTTCCCCGGGGAGAAGGGAAGCGCTCGCCGTTAGGGCGGGCGCTGGACGGTCTGACAGGCGGACATTACCAAAGCAAAAGGCGCGATCGACAGACCGCGCCTCGCATTTTGTCAGGACTATGCCGGAACGCTCAGGGCGGCGGCTTGCTGCCCAAGGGAGCCGCCGTAACGACCGACAGCCGCTGGCGCTTCTGCCAGCTTGGCTTCTCGTATTTCTTCACCGGATATGCCCTCCGCATTGGATACCGCGCCAGAAGAACTGCTTCGTTGCCGGCTGTCAATTGTGACAGGATGGTTGCGCACGGCTTCGTGAACAGACCGCCATGGGCGCAGGCCCGTGCAGGATCCGGGTTCCTAGCCATGGAAGGGGCTACACTATGCACACATCTTGTGTGAATGGCTTGGCTGGTCAGGGTGGGGCTTGATTGCGATGTGGTTCCCCCAATCCGTCGCTGCTTCGCAGCGCCACCTTTCCCCCCTCCGGAGGGAAAGGAAGGGAGCCTTGCTGGATGAGTGTTGACGGCAAAAAAGCCTGGCGCCTTTCCTCTCCCCCGTCGATCGGGGGAGAGGTGTCGAGCGAAGCTCGACGGAGTGGGGGTCGACCGGCTCGGCATGGACAATGCATGCGCCAAGCGGCCATGAACACTATCGCCAAAGACCAGATGCTTGGAAATACGCGCATGCCGTAGCGCTTCGCGAGGCGAAGAAGCCCGCCACCTCCTCACCCCAATTGCAGCCCAGCCTTCCTGGCTTCCTCGCGCAGGAACGGCAACCCTACCCCAATCACATCGTCGGGATTCTCCGCCACAGGCCGCCACACGGCGAGCCCGCCGGCGATGTCGGCATCGACATGGTTCATGCTTTCCAGCGTGATGGCGCCGGTGTAGCCGATCTCGGCTATCGCTTTCATGCAGGCCGCCCAGTCGAGCATGCCGCGCCCGGGCACGCCGCGATTGGCTTCCGAGACGTGGACATAGCCGAGATAGGGCGCCGCCGCCTTGAAGCCGGCGTCAAAGCTCTCCTCCTCGATATGCATGTGATAGGTGTCGAGATGGATGAAGACGTTGTCGGCGCCGACGCGTTCGATGATGTTGGCCGCATCGATGCCCCGGTTGATCAGATGCGTCTCGTAACGGTTGCAGGGCTCGATGCCGAGCTTCAACCCGTGCGCCCTGGCGGCCTTCGCTGCCCGCGCCAGGAAGCGGCACATGCCGTCGATTTCCCCTTCCGTCGGCGCGCGTCCTGATGTCTTGCCGATCGTGCCGTAGGTGACGCCGCCAAGGGCCGCACTTCCCACCGCTTCACAGACGCCGAAGGCCGGCTCGAGAAAGGCCAGCGCCTCGTCGGGGCGCGCCACCACGTCGAGTGAGGCCGGCAGGCCAAGCGACGGAATAAGCTCGACATTCCACCGCCCGGCGAAAGCGCGTGTGCGCAAAGTGTCGATCTCTTCCGGGCGCAGCAGCGGGATTTCGAGCAGGCCGATGCCGAGCCCCTTCAGCCGTTCCATCTGCGGCTCGATCAGGTCGAGGTCCCAGACCGGCGCGATGGCGAAAGTGTGCAGTCCAAAGATGTTCATCTCAGCCTCTCTGTTCGTGCGCCGCCGCGGCGCTGGTGTCGCCGCCGCCGACGATGCGGCCGACGACTTCGTTCATGTTGGTTCTGGCGGTGGTGAGATTGGCCTCGGCCCGGCCGTGGCGCAGCACCACGATGCGATCGGTCACCGCCAGCACGTCATTCAGCCGGTGCGAGATCAGGATGACGGCGATGCCTTCCGACTTCAGCCGGCGGATGAGGTCGAGCACGCTCTGCACCTCGCGCACGGCAAGGGCGGCCGTCGGCTCGTCCATGATGACCAGCTTGGGGTTGAAGGTCAGCGCACGCGCGATCGCCACGGTCTGCTGCTGGCCGCCCGAGAACGAGCCGACCGAGCGGTTGATCGACGGCAGATGCGCGCCCAGCCGCTCGATCATCTTCTGCGCCTGCCGGTCCATCTCGGCCTTGTCGACGAAACCGGGAATGAGACCGAACAGCTTCTTCACCGGCTCGCGGCCGAGGAAGATGTTGGCGGCCACGTCCTGCTGCTTTGCCAGCGAGAGGTCCTGGTAGATCATCTCGATGCCGAGCCTTCGCCGCTGGCCCGGGTCGAGCGGCAGGATGTCCTTTCCGTCGAGCTGGATCGAGCCTGAATCGGCGCGATAAATGCCGGTGATGGTCTTCATCAGCGTCGACTTGCCGGCGCCATTGTCACCGACCAGGCCGATCACCTCGCCGGCCTCGACACTGAGGTCGACGCCATGCAGCACGTCGACCGCGCCAAAACTCTTGCGGATGCCTTGCAGGCTGAGGAGCGTCATACGCGGGCCTCCTTGCGCACCTGGTACTGGTCGATGAACACCGCCAAGATGAGCACCGCACCGATCGCCATCTGCTGGTAGTAGGATTGCACGGCGAGCAGCGTCAGCCCGTTCTGCAGCACGCCCATGATCAGCGCACCGATCATGGTGCCGAGGATCGAGGCGCGGCCGCCGAACAGATTGGTGCCGCCGATGATCGCCGCCGTGATGGCGGTGAGCTCGTAATTGATGCCCGCGGTCGGGTCGCCGGCATTGACGCGGGCGGTGAACAGGAGGCCGGCAAGACCGGCAAGCGCCCCCGACAGCGTGTAGATGATGCGGCGGTGATGCTCGACGCGGATGCCTGCCGCGCGGGCGGCACCCTCGCTATCCCCCAGCGCCAGCGTGTGGCGGCCAAAGCGCGTATAGGCAAGCAGGCAGTGCGCGACGATGGCCGTCAGCACCAGCAGGATGACCGGCATGGGCACGCCGAACGGCCTCCCTTGCCCGATATAGACGATCTCGGGCGGCAGGCCGTAGATCGCCCTGCCCTGCGAGATGACCAGCGCCAGCCCGCGCGCCAGGCCCAGCATGCCGAGCGTGACGATGAAGGCCGGCACGAACGCGCGCGTCACCAATTGCCCGTTGATATGGCCGGCAATGCCGCCGGCGATGATGCAGGCAAGCACCGCCAGCGGCCACGGCCAGCCGAGATTGACGGCGACGAACGCGCCGGCAACCCCCGACAGCCCCATCACCGAGCCCAGCGACAGGTCGAGCCCGCCCGAGCCGATGACGAAGGTGGCGGCGATCGCCAGCACGCCGATCGTCGAGGTCGCGAGCAGGATGTTGAGGAAGTTGCTGAGCGACAGGAAATAGGGCGACAGCACCGCCATGACGGCGCTGAGCGCCACCAGCACCAGCAGCGATTCCAGCCGGATGTGAAGCCGTTCGACGGCCGCGCGCTGCAGCCGGGACCAGAAGCCTGGCTGCGTCATGTCAGATGCCATTTCTTTACTCCGGATGAGCGAGTAGTAATTAGTAATTAGTAAGTAGTAAAAAGTATCCTCAACTACTACCTACTGCTCACTAATCACTAATCACTACTCACTACTCACTTCCCCTACTTCACATATTCCAACATCGGTTCCTTGCCGGCGTCGATGACCTCCTTGGTCAGCACCAGGGTCGGCACCGCGATGCTGTCCTCGACCTTCTCGCCGGCGAGCGCCTTCTTGACGTTCTCGACCGCCTGCTTGCCGACAAGATAGGGCAGCTGCGCGACGGACGCGTTCAAGCGGCCCTCCTTGATCGACTTCACCGCGTCCGAATTGCCGTCGACGCCGATGATGGTCACCTGCGGCCCCTTGCCGGCGGCGTAGACGGATTCGACCGCGCCCAGCGCCATGCCGTCATTGGCGCAGAAGATGGCGACGAGGTCGGGATGCGCCGTCAGCGTGTCGGTGGCGATCGAAGCCGCCTTGCCGCGATCCCAGTCGCCGGGCAGCGAAGCGACGATCTCCAGCCCGGGCGCCAGCTCCTTCAACTTGTCGGCAAAACCCTTGGCGCGCTTCTCGCCGGTGATGTTGCCCGACAGGCCCTCGATCACCAGCACCGGACCCTTGGCGTCCTTGCCGAGCTTGGAGGCGAGATATTCGGCCCCTTGCGCGCCGGCGGCATTGTTGTCGGAGCCGATATGGAAGGTCACCTTGATGCCTTCCTTGTCGAGCACCGCCTGGTCGAGATTGTTGTCGAGGTCGACGATCTTGACGCCGGCCTCCTGCGCCACCTTCAGGCAGGGCAGAAGGTTGGTCGAGTTGATGGCGGCGGTGATCATGGCCGCCGGCTTGCGCTCCAGCATGGTGTTGCACAAATTGAGCTGCGGCTCCGCCGCCTGGTCGCTCTCGGCGGCCTGCTCGAAGATCTTGACGCCCGATTCCTTGGCGCCGGCCTCGACGCCCTGGCTCATCGCGCCCCAGAACGGGTTGGCCAGCGTCTTCATCAGCACGCCGTATTCGCCGTCCTCGGCCTTGGCCGAAGTCGCGGCGCAAAGCGCCATGGCAACGCCGAAAGCCATCGTAAATCGATTTATCCTGAGAATGAACGCACTCATGTCTTCCTCCCTGTTGATGTTACCTGCCGCGAGCCGGGGCCAGGCGCGGCCTTAACCACTGTCGACAATGGGGGCTATTGTCGGTTTCCTCCCCCGGAATGCGAGCCGCTGCCTGGCGAGCCAACGGATTCCCGCATCAAAACCCGGCAGGGTTCGAGCCGCGCCTGCGGCGGCCCCTCCCCGCCCTCGATCCTTGCAAAAAGCGCCTCCATCGCGTGGCCCGCGATCTCGCGCACCGGCTGCACCACGGCGGCGATGGCCGGCCATGTCACCTGCATCCACTCGGCATCGTCGAAGCCGACCAGCGAAATGTCGTTGGGGCAGTGCCAGCCGCGCCGGCGGAATTCCGAGAGCGCCACCAGCGTGCCCTTGAGGAACAGCGAATAGACGGCGGTCGGCCGTTCGCCCTTCCCTTCGCCCTGATCCTTGCCCTCACACGCGTCGAAATAATCGCGCAGCTGCGCCCTGAGCGGGCCGACATCGCTTTCGGCCAGCACGACGTCGATGCGCATGCCGGGCGCCAGCTTCAGCGCGGCGCCGCGAAAACCGTCAAGACGTGCGCGCACCGTCGCCGCCTGCTCGCCAAGGCCGACGACCAGTATATGGCGGTGGCCCTTGCCGATCAGCTCGCGCGCCACCTCCGCGCTGGCGGCGGCACTGTCGGCCGAGACGGTGTCGAAGGCATCGTCCGACAGCACACGGTCGATCAGCACGCCGGTCATGCCGTTGGCCTTCATGAATTCGGCCGCCGGACCGTGCTCGTTGCGCACCGGCGCCAGCACCACGCCGGCGACGCGCCAGTCATGCATGCGGGCGAGGATTTCCTTTTCGCGCGCTTCCGATTCGCGGCTCGACGCGGCCACCAGCGTGTAGCCGCGCTGCTCGGCCAGTCCTTCGAGCTCGGTGATCATCTGGCCGAAGAACTCGCTTTCGAACTCGGGCATGATGGCGCCGATGATGCGGCGTTTGGCGCGGCGCATGTCCGACGCCAGCGGATCGACGCGGTAGCCCAACTGCTCGACGGCGTCGAAGACGCGCTGGGCATTCTCCGGCTTGACCGTGGTGACGCCGGCCAGCACCTTGGAGACGGTGGCCGCCGACACGCCGGCACGGCTCGCCACGTCGTGGATCGACGACCGCCGCTGCTGGTCCTGCCTACGTGCCATAAAACCTCCTCCCCGAGGCGCGGACATCAGCATTTTGCCCGCTGCCAAAATGAGTAAATCGATTTTTCGCAGTTGTAAATCGGTTCATCGGCGGTAAATTATCGGCGAAAGACGCGCACTTCGAGCGCGCCGGGAGGAAATGTCATGCCGAACAAGGATTTGCCGCTGGTCATCAGCGCGCCGGAACCGCGCACGCTCGACCTGATCTTCACGCCGCCGCAGCTGGCGCGGCTCAAGGCCGGCTACCGCATCGTCGAGACGACGGCGGATGGCGTGGCGAAGCTGCCCAGCGAAACGCTTGCCGAGGCGCGCTACATCATCGGCCAGCCGCCGATCTCGCCGCAGACGCTCGAGCAGATGAAGTCGCTGCGCTGTGTCTTCAACGTCGAGACCAACCTCCTCAACAACATGCCCTACGAGACGCTGTTCGCGCGCGGCATCCATGTCGTCACGACAGGCCTGGTCTTCGCCGAGCCGGTGGCCGAACTCGGCCTTGCCATGGCGCTGAACCTCGCCCGCGACATCGTCGATGCCGACCTCGCCTTCCGGCAGGGCAAGGAATTGTGGGGCGGCGACGGCAATCTGACGGCGCGTCTCTTGTCGGGCGCCGATGTCGGCATCATCGGCTTCGGCGATCTCGGCCGCGCACTGAACCGCCTGCTGACCGGCTTCCGCACCCGCACAAAAGTCTTCGATCCCTGGCTGCCGCCGTCGATCCTGATGGACAATGGCGTTGAGCCGGCCTCGCTCGACGATGTCCTGTCCTCGAGCGACTTCGTCTTCGTCGTCGCCTCGGTGACCTCGGAGAACCAGGGCTTTCTCGGCACCGACGCCTTTGCCTCGATGCGCAAGGGCGCCGCCTTCATCCTGCTCAGCCGCGCCGGCGTCGTCGATTTTCCAGCCCTGATGGCAGCCGTGAAAAGCGGCCATATCGTCGCCGCCAGCGACGTCTTCCCGGAAGAGCCGCTGGCCCCGGATCACCCCGTGCGCGCCATCCCCGGCTTCCTGCGCTCGGCCCACCGCGCCGGCGCGCTCGACATCGCCTTCAAGCGCATGGGCGACATGGTGCTGGAGGACATGGACCTGATCGATCGCGGCCTGCCGCCGCTGCGCTCCAAGCGCGCCGAGCGCGAAACGGTGTCGAGGATGCGCTCCAAGCCGTCGGACAGGAACTGACGGCGGAGCGGAAAGACTCGTCCGCGCGCGTCAGGGTCCGTCCGGCGGCTTTTTCTGCGACCGAGAGCGGCAACAACGCGGCACATAATTGTCGGCTTACTGCGGAATCCAAGCCATTCTCTCCCCTTTTTGTGGGATTTTGGCACCGGCACGTCCGTAAATCAGTTGATGCCGAGGGGTCAGCACCAGAAACGTTTGACATGAACTTTTCCCGCGCGTCTCCTATGCAGGTCAACGTTGAACCAGGGGGAATGAAATGAAGAAGAATTATTTGAAGCCGACGCTTATCAAGCGACAGAAGCTGTCTACGGTCACCGCTCAGCTTTGTCCGATTTCGAAGTGCCCGGACTAGTTCGTGCTCCCGCGGGGCGCTCTTTTGAAGGACTGGGGCGTTTTACGGAAAACAGCGAACCGCTCTATCTCGGGCATATCGAGGCGAAGGGGAATTAGATGAAGAAGACCTATCAGAAGCCGCTTCTGGTGAAGCGCGACAAGCTGTCGGTGGTGACGGCGTTCTGCCCCATGTCAAAGAGTTGCGGCTGATCCGGCATTTGGGCCGACGCCGTATCTGCCTGACAAAGACCGTCTCTCCGGGGGTGGCGGCCTTTCCGTCGTGATGGAACGATCGTCCCGCTGGGATGTTCTGGACTAGGCCCGGGCGGTGGGACGCCCGGCCTACTCCAGAAGGCCCGTCGCGATTCGCGTCGGCGGCGGGCCTTTTCATTGCCTGCTTTCCATTACCTGCCTGCGCTTTTTCCTGCCTGCGATCGATATTGGCCAAAGGTCCTATGCGCGGATGTCTGCGGATCGTGTGATTGGTATGATAAATACGATATAAGCTATCGCTTAAATAACTGGTTCGCCCAATATCTGGTTCGCCCAGTATCTGGTTCGCCCAGTATCTGGTTCGTACGTCAATCTCGGGGATGATGTCGTGCCAATTCGCGAAAACCTCGCCGCCAATCTCAGGCGGCTGGTCAAAAGCCATGAATCGGTGAGCGCGGTCTGCCGCGGCATCGGCATCAGCCGCACCCAGTTCGACCGCTACCTGCAAGGGCGGACCGTTCCCAACAAGGTCACGGCCAGGCTGATCTGCGACTATTTCGGCATCGACGAGAACGAATTGTACCGCGAGCCCATGGCGGCGGACGATGACGGACACGCTTCGCTGCGCCACAGGCTCTATGAAAACCTCGTGCGTCCGCCCTCGCCCGCCCTCGCCGGCGGCACCTATTTCACCTATTTTTCGGTTCCCGGCCGCGCCGACCTGCTGATGCGCTCGGTTACCTTCGTGCGGCGCGAGGCCGAACTGGTCACCTTCAGGCGGGTGACGCGATGGGCTCCAGGCGAAGGCCGGGGCGCCGCGCGGGTGCCCGGCAACCATTACGGGGTGGTGATCTCGCGCCTCAACTGGATCTATTTCAGCGCCCTGAACAGCCGCCAGACCAGCGAGCCCTCGATCATAGCCGTGCAGTGGGCGCCGATTTCGGAGCCAGTCCTGATCGGCAGGGCCATGGTGCTGACCGGATCCGGCCCGGCCTTCGTCTCCGCCATCATGCGCCAGGACCTCACCAGGATCAGCCGGCGGCAGGCGATGCGCATGGCCCATATCGTCAAGGCCGATGATCCGGCCGTCGATCAGCTTGTGGTCAGCCTGATGCGCGAGGGGTAAGGTGTGCCGGCACAACAAGGGCTGGCGATGCTCAACAGTTTCGACTACGGCGGCAAGGAAGCCGATATCGTCCGCGCGCTGGAGGAAGACATCATCTTCGGCAGGCTGGCGCCGGGCACGCGGCTGGTCGAGGACGCGCTGCTCGCCCGCTTCCCGGTTTCGCGCCACGCCATAAGGCAGGCGCTCTACCAGCTGGAAAGGCTGGGCATCGTCACGCGCGAGCGCAACAAGGGCGCCATGGTGCGGCGTCTGTCGCCGCAGGAAGTGCGCCAGATCTACGAGGTGCGCGAAATGCTACAGCGCCAGGCCGCGCTGATGATCCGGCTGCCGGCGAGCGGCGCGCTGATCGCCGAACTGACGGAAATCCACCAAATCTACAGCCGCCATGTCGATGCCGGCTACCTGCGCGGCATCCACGAGGCCAACGACCGCTTCCACCTCACCATGTTCTCGGCCTGCGGCAACGCCTATCTCGTCTCTTCGATCGAACACTACATGCGCCTCAGCCTGCCGGTGCGAGCGAACTCCTTGGCTGACCGGGAAAAGCTCGAAATCTCGCGCCAGCACCATCTCATGATGATCGAGGCGCTGAAGCGCGGCGACAACTGGGTGCTGGCCCAGCTCTGCGTCGACCATCTGCAGCCGAGCAAGGCGTTCTATCTGCGGGAAGTCGAGACGGGGGCGGCAGATGCGGATTAGGTGATCCAAGGAGAGCCGTGAAAGGGTCTCCGTCTGGAACTGGCTGATTCCGCTGTATCAGGGCCATTGTCTTATGCCGCGTTGGTCGACCCCCACTCCGTCTCGGCTTCGCCGAGCCACCTCTCCCCCGATCGACGGGGGAGAGGAAAGGCGCCATGCTTTTTTGCGCTCGACACTCGTCCAGCAAGGCTCCCTTCCTTTCCCTCCGGAGGGGGGGGAAAGGTGGCGCTGCGAAGCAGCGACGGATTGGGGGAACCACATGACAATCAAGCCTGGCAGCCGATGATCGCTCATGTCGTTACTCCTAAAAGCACCGGCAGCAGCAAGTGCAAGGCCCGCAACCTCGTCGAACGCATCTTCAACAGGCTAAGCAATTCCATCGCATCGCAGCTCGACATGACCCGTCGGCAGAAAGCTACTCGCCTCCATCCGTATTTGGCTACGCAGCAGCGAGCCTACGCCCTAAAACCGCCCGGCCGAGAACGGCGCCAGCCTTTCGCTGTTCAGCCGCCGGCCGGCGACGAGGTCGGCGACCATGCGCGCGGTGACGGCCGACAGCGTCAGGCCGAGATGGCCGTGGCCGAAGGCGTATATGACATTGGCATTGCCGGGCGACGGGCCGATGACCGGCCTGGAATCGGGCAGCGACGGCCGGAAGCCCAGCCACTGCGATGATGGCTGGCCGAGCGCGGGGAAGAACTGGCGCACGCCCCGGTCGAGCAGCGCCAGCCGGCGCGGATTGGGCGGCGAGGCGAGCCGGCCGAGTTCCACCGTGCCGGCAACGCGCAGCCGGCCGGCCATCGGCGTCATGTAGAAGCCGAGATCGACCGGGCAGACCGGCCGCGTCAGAAGCGGCGCGCCGGTCGCGAATTCCAGGTGATAGCCGCGCTCGGTTTCGAGCGGGATGCGGTCGCCGGCCCGTGCCGCCAGCGGCCGCGAGAAGGCGCCGGCGGCGATCACCGCTTTCCCGGCCCGGACGTTCAGTCCGGGGCCGCTCAGCGCCACCCCGCCGGCATCGGCGCTCAGCCCGCTTATCTCCCCTTGGCGCAACACCACGCCCCTGGCCGTTGCCGCGGCAAGCAGGCGGTCCATCATCGCCTTGGGATCGGTCAGGTTCATCGATTGCGGGAAATAGAGGCCGCCGCCCTCCACGGCCGGCAGGCCGGGTTCCAGCGCGGCCACTTCATCGGGCTTCAGAAGCGCCTGGTCGACACCGAATTCGGCGCGCAGCGCGCGGCTGGCGGCGCCCTCATCGAGGTCGCTCGCGCGGCGGTAGAGATAGAGGCAGCCATTCCGGCGCAGAAGGTCCCCGGCGCCGGCATCGGCAACCATTTCCTCCCAGGCCGGCAGCGCATCGGCCAGCAGGCCGGCCATGGCAGCCGCATTGGCGCGCGTCGCTGCCGGCAGCGACTGGCGCACGAACCGCGTCAGCCATGGCGCCAGATGCAGGAGTGCCGACCAGCGCAGCGAAAACGGGCTGTCGGAATTGAAAAGCAGCTTCGGCAAGGCGCGCAGCACGCCCGGATTGCCGACCGGCAGGCAGGCATATTCGGCGAGCGTGCCGGCATTGCCAAACGAGGCGCCCGAGCCCGGCTCGTTGGGATCGATGAGCATCACCTCGCGGCCCTCGGCGGCAAGGCGCAGCGCCGTCGCCAGCCCGACCACGCCCGCGCCGATAACGGCCACTTCAACGCTGTTCGAAGATGCCACGGACTTGTCCCCCATGCCTGTCGCTGCCGAACCTGTCGCTGCCCGACCCTGTCAATTCCCGGCTGTGCGGCCTCAGACGAAACCCGGCAGTTGCAGATGGCCGGCCGACAGCAGCTCGGCCATGCTGGTCAGCGCCGTGCGCAGATCCTCCTGCGAGCGCGCCGCGCCGACATTGATGCGCACGCCGTGCTGCACCGGCTCGCGGCCGACGGCGAAGGCGTCTCCCGGCAGCACGGCCACGCCCCGCTCCAGGCAGGTGCGGGCAAAGCCGGCGCCGCGCCACGGCTCGGGTAGGCGCAGCCACGCATGGGTGGCGCTCGGCTGGCTCTGCACGTCGTAGCGGCCCAGGATATCGCTCAGGATCGCCTGGCGCTGGCGCAGCTCCTGCTTCTGCACCTCGATGATGCGCGCGGCCGCCCCGTCCTCGATCAGCCGCGCGCCGATCAGCGCCGTCAGCGGGCTGATGCTCCAGCAATTGATGCGCAGCGCCGCCGCCACCTGCCCGGCAATGGCGCGCGGCGCGATGACAAAGCCGAGGCGCAGGCCGGGCGCCAGGCATTTCGACAGCGCGCCGATATGCACGGTCAGCTCCGGCTCCAGGCTGGCGAAGGACGGCAGGGGCTCGTCGGCCAGCGGCCGGTAGACGTCGTCCTCGATGATCAGCACATTGTGGCGGCGCGCCACGGCGGCAAGCTCGCGGCGGCGCTCCTCGCTGAGTGTGATCGTCGTCGGATTGTGCAGCGTCGGCACCAGGAATACCGCCCGGGGGCGGAGTTGCGCGCAGGCTGCCTCGAAGGCGTCGGGCCGCATGCCGCCGCGATCCATGGCGACGCCCCTCAGATCCAGCCCATGCACGCGGCAGAGCGCGTTGATGCCCTGATAGGTCACCTCGTCGGCCAGCACCACCTCGCCCTGCCGGGTCACCGCGCCAAGCAGGCAGTCGAGCCCGTGCTGAGCACCCGCCGCCAGCACGACGCGGCCGGGATCGCCGTCGCCGGCAACCGGCTTCAGCCAGTCGGCGATCGCCGCGCGCGCCCACAGCGGCCCTTCCGGCGGGTGGTAGTCCTGCAAAGAGGCGTAGTGCTTGTCCCGGGGCAGGCGCGGCAACAGCGCCGCGACGGCATCGAGATAGGCCGATGTCGCCGGCCTGTTGACGGAGAGATCGATGATGCCGCTCTGGTCGCTCGGCGCGGAGACGAAGCCCGGGCGCTCGCCGGCATCGCGCGCGGCGACCGTGGTGCCCCGCCCCGGCCGCGCCTCGAGCAGGCCGCGCTCCTGCAGCGTCGCCAGCGCGCGCGTCACCGTGGTGACGTTGATGCCCAGCGCGCGGGCGATGTCGCGCTGCGGCGGCAGCCTTTCGCCGACCGCCAGGCTGCCGGCGGCGATGCGCTCGGCGATCGCGTCGGCCAGACGGCGATAGACCGGACTTTCATCCTCGGTGAGGCGGAGATCTCTGAGCATAGGGACAGGATTCGAGGCTGGGACGTTGTAAGGGCTCTAGCACAGGACAATTCGTCGGACAATAGCACTTGTGTGAGTCACATCCTCAGGCATATCGCCCAAAAATATCACACAATCCTCCCAAAAACCGGCTTGACGTCCAAACTTGTCTGCATCTATGGTCCATTTCAACTCGATTGTGTGAGCATACAAGTTTGGGCAAGCCGCTAGACGCGGCTGCTCCCAAAGGGATGGAGACATGCGTCACAAGCACCATACGGTTTCAGCCGGCCGCGTCCGCGGCGCCTCGGCGGATTGCGCCCGATGAGCGCCGTGGAGGCCCTTTCGCCGTCCCGCGCCCCGAACGCGGACGCCGGCGGTTTCGTCGATTTCCTCGACGTCGAGAAATCCTATGACGGCCGCGCCTTCGCGGTGACGCGGCTGAACCTCAGCGTCGCGCGCGGCGAGTTCCTGACCCTGCTCGGGCCTTCCGGTTCGGGCAAGACGACGACGCTCAACATGCTGGCCGGCTTCGAGCGGCCGACCAGCGGCACCATCACGCTGGAGGGCCAGCCGGTCGACCGGCTGCCGCCCTATCAGCGCAATATCGGCATGGTGTTCCAGAACTACGCGCTGTTCCCGCATATGAGCGTGGAGGACAATGTCGGCTTCCCGCTGTCGGTGCGCCAGGTGAGCAAGGCCGACATCGCCGCCCGCGTCGGCCGCGCGCTCGACATGGTGCGGCTGAAACAGTTCGGCGACCGCAAGCCGTCTCAGCTTTCCGGCGGCCAGCAGCAGCGCGTGGCGCTGGCCCGCGCCCTGGTGTTCGAACCGAGCCTGGTGCTGATGGACGAGCCGCTCGGCGCGCTCGACAAGAAGCTGCGCGAGCACATGCAGCTCGAGATCAAGCAGCTGCACACCATGCTGGGCGTCACCATCGTCTACGTCACCCACGACCAGAGCGAGGCGCTGACCATGTCGGACCGCGTCGCGGTCTTCAACAATGGCGGCATCGCCCAGCTCGGCTCTCCCGACGATCTCTACAACACGCCTCGCAATTCCTTCGTGGCGAGCTTCATCGGCGAGAACAACACGCTGGAAGGCACGGTCGACACGATTTCGGGCAAAGAATGCCGCGTGCGGCTCGACGGCGGTGGCGAACTCACCGCGCTCGCCGTCGGCGTCGCCAAGGGCGATGCCTGCCACGTCGCCGTGCGGCCCGAGCGGCTGCGGCTCGGATCCGCTGGAGACAGCGGGAACGCGCTTCCCGCCTCCGTCGACGGCCGCATCTATCTCGGCGACCATCTGCGCCTGCTGGCGCGATTGCAGAACGACCAGGTGCTGACCGTCAAGGTCGACACCGAAGCGACCATGGCGAACGGACAGGCCGTGACGGTCTGCTGCGCGCCCGGTGATTGCCGCGCCTTTCCGGCCGACGCCGGAGCGGCCGGTTCCAACTCGAAACAGGGGAAAACAAAATGAAGCTTGCAAGAACAAGTCTGATCGCGCTGGCCGCCGCCACGGCCTGCATCGCCATGGGCCGCGCGGCGCTCGCCGACGAACTGTCGATCATGGCCAGCGGCGGCGCCTGGCAGGACGCCCAGCGCAAGGCCTGGTTCGAGCCGTTCACCAAGGAGACCGGCACAAAAATCCTCGAACAGGAATATCTGGGCGACCTCGGCAAGGTCAAAGCCATGGTCGACACCGGCAACGTGCCGATCGACCTGGTGACGGTGGAGACGGCGACCGTGCTGCAGGGCTGCGACGCCGGCATTCTCGAGCGCCTCGACTATTCCAAGATCGGCCCGCGCGACAAGTTCATCGAAGGCTCGGCGCTGGATTGCGGTGTCGGCCTCGATGCTTACGGCGACATCCTCGCCTACGACCCGACCGTGCTGAAGGAAGCCCCCACCTCGGTGCTCGATCTCTTCGACACCAAGAAATTCCCGGGCAAGCGCGCCATGCGCAAGTTCCCGGCGCAGAACCTGGAATGGGCGCTGATGGCCGACGGCGTGGCGCCCGCCGATGTCTACAAGGTGCTGGCGACCCCGGAAGGCGTCGACCGCGCCTTCAAGAAGCTCGACACCATCAAGAAGGACATCGTCTGGTGGGATGCCGGCGCGCAGCCGGCGCAACTGCTCGCCTCGCAGGAAGTGGTGATGACGACGGCCTGGAACGGCCGCATCCAGAACGCCATCGACACCGACAAGAAGCCGTTCAAGATCGTCTGGAACAACCAGATCCTGGAATACGACATGATCGCCATTCCCAAGGGCGCCAAGAACCCGGACGCGGCCTATAAATATCTCGCCTATATCTCCAAGCCGGAAAACAACGCCAAGCTCGCCAGCTACATCACCTACGGGCCGGTGCGCACCGACGCCGCCTCTTTCGTGGCGCCGGACGCCCTGCCGAAACTGCCCAACGCGCCGGACCATCTTGCCGGCGCCTACCTTGTCGCCGACACCGAGTTCTGGGGCGACTATGGCGAGGACCTGGTCAAGCGCTTCAACGCCTGGCTGGCGCAGTAAGCGCTGATGTCGGCCTCGCTGCCCAGCGAACTCGACCGGCCCGCGCTGGCCCGCGGCCGGTCCGCCGCCGGCACCGATCCAAAATCGGTGTCGGCGGCGCTCAGGCGTGCCGAATTCGGCGACCGGCTGCGCTCGCTGGCGCTGGCCGCGCCCCTGCTCCTGCTTCTGGCGCTCAGCTTCGGCATCCCGATCGTGCTGCTGCTTTCACGAGCCGTCTACGACCCGACCATCGCCGACGCCCTGCCCCGGACCAGCCAGGCGCTTGGCGACTGGAACGGCCAGGGCCTGCCTGCCGACGCCGCCTTCACCGCGCTCGCCGCGGATCTCAGCGAAAACCAGGCCAGGGGCAGCGCCTATGAGCTGGCCAAGGCGCTCAATGCGCGCCTGCCCGGCGCCCGCAGCCAGGTTCTCAAGACCGTGCGCCAGCTGGAAGGCGCCGGCGGCAAGCCACCGCTCGAAGTGATGAAATCGGTGCCGTTCTGGTCGGCGCCCGGCACCTGGCCGGCCATTCGCACCGGCACGCATTCGCTCACCTCCTTCTATCTACTGAGCGCGCTCGACCTCAGGTGGAACGCCGATGGCGGCATCGAGCGGGTGCCACCCGAACAGGCGATCTTCCTGCAGGTGTTCCTGCGCACCTTCTTCGTCGCCGGCGCCGTCACGCTCGCCACGCTGCTGCTCGGCTTTCCCCTCGCCTATCTCATCTCCAGCGTGCCGAAGGGGCTGGCCGCCATCCTGATCGTGGCGGTGCTGCTGCCGTTCTGGACCTCGATCCTGGTGCGCACGGCGGCCTGGACGGTGCTGTTGCAGAAATTCGGCCTGGTCAACGACCTGCTCCTGTGGCTCGGCATCGCCTCCGAACGGCTCGACCTGATGTATAGCCGCATCGGCCTGATCATCGCCATGACGCATATCCAGCTGCCGTTCACGCTGCTGCCGATCTACTCCGTCATGCGCACCATCGCGCCCTCGCAGATGAAGGCCGCCTATTCGCTGGGCGCGAAACCATTCACCGCCTTCCGCCGCGTCTACCTCCCGCAGGTCTTCCCGGGCGTGATGGCGGGCTGCTTGCTGACCTTCATCCTGTGCCTGGGCTACTACATCACCCCGGCGCTGATCGGCGGCGCCAGCGACCAGTTGATCAGCAATTTCATCGCCAACTACGTCAATGTCGAACTGAACTGGGAAATGGCGGCCGCGCTCTCCTTCATCCTGCTCGTCTTCACGCTCGCTTTGTTCGGCATCTTCGCCCGTATCCTCGGCCTCGACCGACTGAAGATGGTGTAGCCATGCTGCTCTCGCCCTACCCCACCACAGGCGAACGCATCCGCATCACGCTGCTCTGGCTGTGGTGCGGGTTGGTCATCCTGTTCCTGCTGGTGCCGATCCTGATCCCGGTGCCGCTCTCCTTCAACAGCGGCGCCTTCTTCATCTTCCCGCTCGAAGGCCTGTCGACGCGCTGGTACGAGGTGGTGCTGGGCACGCAGCGCTGGCAGGCGGCGATCGCCAACAGCCTGATCGTCGCCTTCGGCACGACGCTGATCGCCACCGTGCTCGGCACGCTGACGGCGATCGCGCTCAACGACGAGAAATTCCCCGGCCGCCGCATCGTCATGCCGCTGCTGCTGTCGCCGCTGATCGTGCCTGTCGTCATCACCGCTGTCGGCTCCTATCTGTTCTATGCCCGCGTCGGCCTCGCCAGCACCTATGCCGGCCTCATCCTGGCGCACACGGCCCTCGCCAGCCCCTTCGTGGTGGTGACGGTGGGTGCAAGCCTGACCGGCTTCGACCGCAACCTGATGCGCGCCGCAGCCATATCGGGCGCCAGACCGGTGACGTCCTTCTTCCGCGTTATGCTGCCGCTGATCCTGCCCGGCGTGCTTTCGGGCGCCGCCTTCGCCTTCGTCACCTCCTTCGACGAGGTGGTCGTGGTGCAGTTCCTGGCCAGCGCCAGCCAGCGCACCATGCCGCTCGAAATGTTCATCGGCCTGCGCGAAAAGCTCTCGCCCGCCATCACCGCCGCCGCGACGCTGATGATGGGCCTGTCGATCGTGCTGCTGGTGGTGGCCAACATCCTGGCAAGGCGCGGACAGGGCAAGCCGGCAAAAGGCGGCTGACAATTTAAATCGCGGCACGCTGAAACTTCCGGCGAGCCGCTTACGTTGCTACGAAATCGCCTCCCAGGCGATCGACCTCCGATCAACCCCGCCGGCCCTGCCGGTGGGGTTCTTTTTCGACCGATGGCCGGCCGGCAAGATCATCGCGCCGGGATGTTTATGCCTTGGGCCGTCGGCGGGAGGTTCCCGCGGCGTTTCGCGGCTTCGCCGCCCAATAATGCTCTGACATCTTCCTGCCGTTCTCCAGGATGCTGGCGGCGATATCGGGATTGCCGCCAGCGAATGTCTCGGGGTCGGCGCCGCACAGCAGGACGAAAAGCTGCTGGTGGGCAACGGCCGCGAAATAATCGCGGCTTGGCGGACTGTCGCGAAACTCCGTCGGCCTGAGGTCTGCGGCCGCCTGCGCCGCCGCGTCGTCGATGGCCTTGTGGATCGCCGCCATCATGGGCCGTTTGGCCCTGTCCTGGGCGTCCATGTAAGCGCGCTCGGCCGGGGTCGGGACAGGGCAGTTCTCGCTCATCGGTTCATCTCTGGTGTCGGAACCCGGCAACGGAATCTGCTCGCCCGCAAATGCATTCGCTTCGGCCGAAGCGTGAAATTCGTCATATCAGGAATTTCTTTCCGAGCATACGTCGCAGACCCGCGAAGGTTTCAAGGTTTTTGAAAAATATATTTTTGGAAATACGGCATCTTTCATCAAGGTAAATCGGAACCCTCACTCATTCCTTTCGTTACGACATTGATCGTTTCGTTACGACATTCATCGTTGCTTGAACGGTCACAAAGCAACAGGGAAGGATTATGTCATGAATATCAAGATGATCTGCTTCGGCGCCATGACGCTTTCGATGGTCGCGGGTTCGGCTCTGGCCGCCGGCGGCGGCACCGGTACGTCGGCTCTCGACGATCCGGCCAAGATGCAGCCCTTCTATACCGACTCCAGCATGAAGACGCTGCGCGGCAGCGACGACTTCACCAAGGCATGGAAGGCCATGTCGCCGGAAGACCAGACCGCGATGACGACGGCGTGTGCCGATGAGGTCAAGAATGCCAACCCGACCAACACGCATCCGGAATTCTGCAGCAGCGTGAAGCTGATCGGTGGCGGCAAATAACGCTCCAGGCTCAAGACCAGCCAAGCAAGAGCAGCCCCGTTCGCGGGGCTGCTCTTTTTCGTAGAGATCCGGGCCTTGACTGCGCCGGAGCGATCGCCCTGTTGTCCTGCCGCGAGGTGCTTGCAAGCGGCGCGATCCGGCAGCGCAATGGCGCCGGCCTTTAAGACTCCGCGCGGCAAGGGCGGCGGGGTAAAGTTCCAGGGAGAAGCGCTCGCGGCCGACCGCGAATCGCAAGCAGGCGGCTAGCCGTCAGGGCGGGTGCCATGTCTCGGATTAGGCCGTGCCCGCGATCAGGCGGATTTGCCCGATATGACGACGATCGCGGTGACGCGGGAAAGCTTCTCGCTCTTGCTGAACACTGGCCTCTGATAGGTCTTCTTCATGCTGCACCTATAGCTCAATGACGGCGCCAAAAGGCACCGGGCACGAAGCCTTGTCAAGCGATCGGCAAGCTTGTCACGCCGGTAATTGGCGCGGCTACACCTTGCCGGAAAAGACGATCGCGACGACGCGGGAAAGCTGCTCGCGCTTGGTGAGCGTCGGCTTCTCGTAGATCTTTTTCATGTATATGCCCCAAATGCCCAAGTGACATCAGCACATGGATGCAGTGGGTCGCGTCCGTCAAGCGCGACCCCGGGCAGTCACACGGTTCCTCACGAACTGTTGATCCATCCGGGCCGACATCCCTGTGCCGGACGCCCGCGATCAGTTCGGGCAGTTGGACGGCGCGCAAGCCGCGGTGACCGCGGAAAGCCTTTCACGCCGCGCCAGCGTCGGCCTTGCGTAAGTCTTCTTCACGAGGCGCACCGCGATGGCGGACACGCCACCACGGCGGACAGTTTCTCGCGCTTGGAAAGTGACGGCTTGATGTAGGTCTTCTTCATGACTTATCCCCTGCCTCGTCCCTCGGCCCGGAATAGAAGCGCGGCATCGAACTTTGTCAAGCAATTGCTAAAGTAACGCATCCCCTCCCCGCTCCGTCGGCGGCTGTCCTTGTTCTGGCCATGTTGCACTGCAAAAAATCTATCGCATCGCAATATGGCCGACTGCCGTGGGCCAGGCGCAAACGAAGGAGGCCTCGTGGCGGCATCGTTCCGGCCTGACATACAGGGCTTGCGCGCGCTGGCCGTCGGCGGCGTCGTCGCCTATCATTTCGGCCTCAGCGCGCTGCCGGGCGGCTTTGCCGGCGTCGACATCTTCTTCGTCATATCGGGCTGGCTGATCACGACACATCTGATGGGCGAGATCGCCGAGACCGGCCGGCTCGACCTCTGGCGCTTCTATGCCAGGCGCGCGCGGCGCCTGCTGCCCGCCGCCATATCAGTCATCCTCGCCACGCTCGCCCTGGGCTATTTCATCCTGTCGCCGCAGGAACAGGCGCTCTATTCGCGCGGCGCCATGTTCGCCAGCGCCTACACGATCAATCTGTGGCTGCTGCGCTGGCAGTTCGACTATTTCGCCAGCGATGCCGCCAGCAATCCCTTCATCCATTTCTGGTCGTTGTCGGTGGAGGAGCAGTTCTATCTCGTCTGGCCGGCGCTGCTCGTGCTCGCCGCCTGGCTGCGCCCTGGCCGGCGCATGGCGGTGGCGGTCATCGCCGTTGCCGGCCTCGCCTCCTTTGCCGCCTGCCTGTGGCTCACCAGCCTCTCGCCGGCCTGGGCCTTCTACTTCTCGCCGTTGCGCGCCTGGGAGTTCGCCGCCGGCGGGCTGGCGAGCCTGGTGCCGCCCGCCTTTCTCCGGCACCGGCTGCGCGCCCTACAGGGCTGGCTCGGCCTGGCGCTGATCGCGACAGCCTATCTCTGGCTGAGCGAAGACCTGCCATTCCCCGGCTGGTACGCACTCCTGCCGGTCGCGGGCACGGTGCTGGTGCTGCTCAGCGGCGCCGCCGCGCAGCCCTCGGGCCGGGCAGCCCGGCAAGCCCTTCTGCCTGCCGCCTGGCTCTCGCTGGCGCCCTTGCAGTGGGTCGGCACGCTCTCCTATTCGCTCTATCTCTGGCACTGGCCGGTCATCGTCTACGCCGGCATGCTGGTGCCGGAACTCGGCGTGGCGCAACGCATCGGCTGCGCCGCGCTGGCGCTGGTGCTGTCGGCGCTGACCTATCGCCTGATCGAGAACCCGGCGCGCCACGTCGACTGGCTGGCCGCCGCCGCGCGCGTCTTGCGGTTCGGCACACGCCACTCAAACACCGGGCGGCCCGAGGCGAACGCAGCCGGCAAACCATTCCGCCTCTTTCCCGGCCTCGCGCTCGCGCCCGCCCTTGCCCTGACCGGCGCCGGCGCGGCCGCCGCCTATGCCAGCGCGCATCTGGCCACGCGCAACATCGACCCCGCGCAGCGCGGCATCGAGGAGGCCGCAAAGCAGCCTTCCGCCGCGCGCGCCCAAGACGGCAACTGCCTGCTCGACTTCCATGCGGTGAAGCCGAAGCCCTGCAGCTTCGGCCCGGCGGATGCCGCCCGCACCATCGTGCTGTTCGGCGATTCGCACGCCGACCACTGGTCAACGCCGCTGGTCGAGGCGGCAAGCCGCAACGGCGCCAGGGTGGTCACCTATCTCAAGGCCTCGTGCCGCGCCTCGCGGCTGCCGACCTTCAGCACCGTACTGAAGCGCGACTACACCGAATGCGACGCCTGGCGCGAACAGGCGATCCAGGAGATCATCCGCCGCAAGCCGCGCCTGGTGGTGATCTCGGAATTCTCGATCGGCAACCTGACCCGCGACATGTCGCCCGCAAGCCGCGCCGCAGAGACCGCGCGCTGGCAGGCCGGCCTGCGCTCCACCTTGCAATCCTTCAGCGAGGCCGGCGTCGAGACGGCTGTCATCCGCGACACGCCGATCAGCGACAGCTTCGCCGATTCCTGCGTCGCCCGCGCGCTCTGGTGGCGCGAGCCGCCCTCGCGCTGCGACACGCCAAGAGCGCAAGCCGCCAACGACAGTGCCGCCGCGCAGGAGCGCGCCGTGGTCAAAAGCGTGCCCGACACGCGCTACATCGACCTCACCGACCGCTTCTGCGGCCCGACCGAATGCCACGTGTTCATCGGCGGCAGACTGGCGTTTCGCGACCGCCACCATCTGGCGACGGCCTTTGCCGAGACGCTGGAGGGGCCGCTGGAGAAGGCGCTGTTTTAGAGAGATCAGCTGCCTTCTCCCCGTTCACGGGGAGAAGGTGCCAGCAGGCGGATGAGGGGCAGCGCGGCCATGCAAATCAATGCACACCCGCAAACCGCTCCCGATGATGGGCAAGGAATGCCGGATGCGGCCTGAGCCGCGAATCCTTCGGCCAATGCAACCCCTGTGAATCCGGCCGAAACAGATTTCGCAATTCGCCGGGCACCCGATTGTGGGCGACCAGCAGACGCTGGTTCTCATCGATGGAAATCAGATGCCGGTCGAACAGCCAATGCACTGTGGCCGATAGTGCAATGCCGTTCTGAACAACGTCCGGTCCACCCGCCGCCACAGGCTTGATATGAGCGGCCTGTACCTCCGCGCGTCCGCCGCCATTGATGATGCGCAGGCCAGTGACGGCGCAGGTGTCTTCATAGGCACGGCAGACTTCCAGCCGGAATGTCGCATCACGTACTTTCCGGTTCAGCAATATCTGCTCGACCCGACGGTCAACCGTCTCGGCAAAACCAGGTTGCGCCGCCAAGTCAGCCCCTGCGGGAAACTGAACCTCCAATGGCAGCATGTCGGGGCTGAGCCGCCTGGCGTTGGCTGGGTCAAGCGGTTCGGCCAGGCCGGCAAGAACGATGTCGTCGAAATCCTCGTTCAAGATGGGGCGCATCGACTTGCCCTGGACGGCTTGACCGACGCGGCTCGGATCGGAAACCTCGCGCAGCAAGGCCTCCGCATAGCGGCCATCCCTCATGAACGGTACAGGTGCCGGGAATTCGAGATAGTCCGTTACGTTGGCATAGTAATAATCCGCCCGTTCGGGATCGGAAACGACATCGACGACGCGCGCCGTGGCGATATAGGCGCGCCGCCCGCCATTGCGTTGCGGTTCACGAAACAGCACCCAGTCGCCGACCGCGTTTCGTGCCGCAGCCAGATAATTGCTGCGAGCCGGGAAATGATAGCGGCGGGTAATGTCGTCGTCATAGCCAGACCCCGGCTTAACATCGAAAACGGCTTTCAAGATTCCATCCCGCAAAACATGCAAAAAACTTAGCTTAGCTGCGTTTTGCATGCCGTGCGAGATGGCGCGATCCCCCTCACCGCCCCATCATCATCCCATAATGCACCGCCAGCAGGTCCAGCCCGACCTTCAGCAGTTTCGTCACCACATCCCTGCCCTCGCCCGTCTGTTCGGCCACGCTCTTCACCGATTGTTCCTGGCACGCCACTTTCAGCACCACGTCAGCCACGTCCCGGTGGCCCAGCGCCCTGGTCGCCGCGGCGTGCTTGCGGCCGGCGTCGAGCACGCTGTCGGCGATGCCGCCGGCGCGGCCGCCGTCGACGCGCTCGCTCCAGCGCATCGGCTTGATGCCGGCCTGCTGGCTGCACTGGAAATGCTCGCGGTAGCGCTGGCCGGCCTCGCGCTGCTGGCGCGACAGCGAGGTGATGCCGATCAGCGGGTCGACGCTGCGCACGCGCACGATGCCGCCGGTGGAGGTGTAGCCGTCATTCGACACCTCGTAGACGCGCCGCGCCTCGGCCGTGCCGGCCGCCAGCCGCTTGCGGCCGAAGGCGTCGTCCCGCAGCGCGAAATCATGGCCGACCTCGCGGCGGATGCGCACCTGCTCGGCCTCGCCCTTCGGCAGTTTGGGGGCTTGGGGCTTGGCGGTCTTGGTCTTGCTGGGCATGGGCGGCTCCTTGGGTTTGGGTGTGGTGTCTTTGGTTGGAAAGGCCGGCGGGACAGCGCCCCCCTCTGGCCTGCCGGCCATCTCCCCCACTTGGGGGGAGATCAGCAGCGTTGCCCGCGGCACCTCTTCTGCAATGCCGGCGATTGGCGAAGGCCGCGACGCCACCGATCTCCCCCCTTGTGGGGGAGATGCCCGGCAGGGCAGAGGGGGGCGCTGTCCCGCCGGCCTATCGGAGATCATCAGGCAATCGCCTGCTTCGCCGGCATTTGCGCGGCCGCCCTTCTCGCCATCAGCTCCCGCATCGTTTTCCGCTCGCGCACTTCTATGCAGAGCTGCGCGCTCGAGGGGCAGAACTGGGCGCTGCCGCCTTTCACCTCGCCGCGCACGAAGCGCTGGATGGCGGCCGTGAGGTCGGCGAGCTCGGCATCGCGCACCGCGCCGAGATAGCCGCGCAGCTGCGCGTCGACGTCAGTCAGGGCGGATTGCGGGAAGCAGGAGAACATCGCCGCCAGCGCCTTTGTCGCCTGTTGCAGTTCGGCCGCGGTCATGGCTCCTGATCTCCTCGATGATGGCGTTGGCGGCGTCGGCATGGGTTTTCGGCCGCACCCAGCCGGGCGGTTTCTTCGGCCGGGCCGGCCCTGAAGCCAGATCGCGCCTTTCATCACCCCCGATCGAAACCGGGCCGCTTTCGCGCACCCGGCGCGCTGAAAAAGCGGAAGCTTTTTCATTCTGGTTTCTGGACTCTGGAGAATGCCGCGCCAAAGCACCGGCATTTGCCTGTCCATGCGCCTTTGTTTTCAAGGCGGTAGCAGCCCCGCCACGCGCCCCGGCGGAGGCTCTCGCCTCGCTCTTGGCCTGCGCCTTGAGCAGTTCCCTGGACAGTCGCTTGTGGCCGATCTCGCCCGCCTCGCGCTCGAAGAAGCCCAGCAGATCGGCGCGGATGGCGCGCCATCGCTTGAGGGAAAGCCGCGCCACTCGCGCGAGCTTGGCGTCATCGTCGGGCAGCCGGCCGCCGGCATTCCACATCGCCATCAGGATGAGCATGTAGGCGCCGATCTGCTCGGTGGAGAGCGGCAAGGTGTCGCCGACGAAATCGGAGACGTAGAGCTGCATGAAGGGCCGCTCGCTCATGCCAGCCTCCACGCTCTCGACGCGGCCGGCAATCCGCGCCACAGTGGCGCCGGTGGAGGGGCGCGATGGACGCGAGCATCCTTGGCATGCCTGGCTGGTTCCTGGCGCTGGTCGCCATCTGCCTGCTCGTGGTCATCTACTCCATTCCCAACGACACCGCCCGCTCGCTCGCGGACCGCTATGTGCGCAGCGACCAGGCGCAACTGCTCGGCGCGCTCGTGGCCATCGTCGGCTTCGTCGCCGTGGCAATGACGCTCTACCAGATCCGCGTCGACCTCGCCGACCGCGGCGCCGAGCGCGCGGTGCGGCGCGACGAGGCGATCGCGCGCGCCTGGGACAGGCTGCTTGGCCAGGCCGCCGGCAACACCGGCAAGGGCGACGCCCTGTCGACGCTGTTTCGCGAGGGCATCGTGCTGAATGGCGGCATCGACGATTTCGGCGTGCCGGCCGCCCTCGACCTGTCCTGCCAGACGATCGGCAACTGGGACGCGCAGGCCGGCCGCTGCCGCAAGCCGGCCATCATCGCCGGCGCGAATTTTCAGGCCAGGCCCGGCGACGTGCCGCTGATCGCGCTCGACCTTGCCGGCAACCAGATGAACGGCCTGACGCTCGCCTTCGCCAGCCTGTCGGGCGATTTCACCGGTACCGGCCTTGATGGCCTCAATGCCGCCAACGCCAGGCTGGACGGGCATTTCAAGGGTGCGGCGATCAGCAATGCCGACATCGTCAACACCGATTTCGACATCGGCTATGCCACTCCGGATGACCTGCCCGGCCTCTACGGCGTCAATGTCAGCGGCTCGCGCATGTCGTGGCTGGAAGGGCTGGGCTTCAAGCTGCAGCAGCTGTCGTTCTGGGCCGACTGGCCGCCGACGAAAGGCAAGCTCGGCCAGGGCACGCCGGGCTTTGCCGACGCCATCCTCGACCAGATGCGCATCTGCAAGCCGCCGCTCGACGCCAATGGCAAGCCCGTGCCGCGCGCCGAACGCCAGCCCATGTATGCCGGTCGGGGCAAGCCGGCCGATTGCGTGGCGGTCAGTGCCGCGCAGGCGCGCCAGCTCTATCCGCAAGCCTACGCCGCGCTGCCGCCACAGGATTTCACCGCGCCGGACTGAAGCCTTCGCGATGGAACTACCGGCCAGCCCGCACGTTGTCCCGCGTCGATTCCCAAGGGAGGTTTGCCGATGACGGCGTTCATGCCGGTTACACTGCGCTTTTGCGACAACAAGACCATGCTGGTCGGCTCGGTTGCCGACGCCGAGGCAGCCTTGCGGCGGCAATGGCCCGACAAGACCGCGCCGGATTATGTGGGCGCCGCGAGGCTGGTCCAGCTTGCCGTCGAGGGCACTT
Source organism: Mesorhizobium comanense (assembly GCF_005503535.1). Classification (GTDB taxonomy): domain Bacteria; phylum Pseudomonadota; class Alphaproteobacteria; order Rhizobiales; family Rhizobiaceae; genus Mesorhizobium; species Mesorhizobium comanense. Next base: position 136,282 of record NZ_SCNN01000017.1, read on the forward strand.
GCAGCCCGCGTACCGCCTTCGAGGCCTTCTCCAGGGTCGCGCGGCGCCAGGGCATATTGGTGGCCAAGCCCAGAAGCCGCGCGCATGACTGGCTCGACGCCGCCGCCAACCCGTGAAGCAGGCATGAAACGCATGCAACCGCCGGCCGGTCTCGCGCGTTTATCAGCGTCGGTTTGAAAGCCGCGCATGACGCAATCTCGGGAAAGATGTATTCTGTCTTTCCCACAGGAATTGCGTGAAAACAAAGGGATCGGGCGGTCCCGCCTTTCAATGGATTGACGAGCCGCTCCGCCCCCAGATTGAAGGTGAGCGCCGTGGGTACGATGAGAACGCCGCTGAAAGTGAGCCTGGACGGGCATGTCGAAGAGATCGACGGGGTGAGCGATGCCGCCGATTTCCTCCAGCGCTGGCCGATCGAACGGCGCGGCCATGTCTACCGCAGTGCGCTCAACGCCTGCAGCGCGGCAATCGCCGCGCAGATATCGGAAGCCGACGCCATGAAGGCCTTCACCGGCTTCGCCCGCGTCGCCAACATTCTGATCGATGCCGGCGGCCCGGTCATGCGGCTCGAGGCAAGAAGCGTGCAGAGCCGCATGCCCAAACAGGGCAGGCAGATGCCGAAATAGGGCTCGGGCTCTTCCATCAACTGGCATTTGCTCTGTTCTCACGCGGATCATCCGGTTAACTCGCGGCGTCCCGGCCTGCCGGGCATTTCTCCCCGTCGGGCGTGGCTGATCGGCCGAGGCTTGATCGGCACCCCGGGCTTGATTGGCACCCCGGGCTTGATTGCGATGTGGTTCCCCCAATCCGTCGCTGCTTCGCAGCGCCACCTTTCCCCCCTCCGGAGGGAAAGGAAGGGAGCCATTCAGGACGGGCGTTGAGCTCAAAAAAGCCTGGCGCCCTTCCTCTCCCCCGTCGATCGGGGGAGAGGTGGCTCGGCGAAGCCGAGACGGAGTGGGGGTCGACCAACGCAACCAGGCCAACGCTTGCGCCACAGGCTGCCCATGCCGTGGAAAAGGCCTGCTCACGCACACACGCGGCGGCGAAAGCGGGCTTCGTGATAGGCGCAGTAGCTTTTCAGCGCCTTGACGCGCATGCCGCAGCACAGCATGTCGGTGCCCGGGCGCCCGCTTGGCGCATCGTCTTCCGGGTTTTCGTGCAGTGTCAGGTCGAGCGGCGCGCGACACCGTCCCGGCAGACAGTCGATGAAGCGCATGGCAACGCCGTGCGGCTGGCGGCCGATGGGTCCGCGCTGAGGCGCCGGCATCTTGAAGCGATAGGCCTCGCCATCGGCGATCAGCACACCCACCTCGCGCACGAACAGGCGCGGCGGCAGCCAGGCCGGCGACGCATCGCGCCTTGACCGGGCCTTGGCCTTGCGCGGCACGGCCGCGCCTGCGTCACGAATTTCGGCGCCCTTCGTGCTAGCCGGAGGCTTTTTCCCGGCCCGGCTTTGCGGTGCGGCCTTGCGCCCGCGCTTGACCTCGAGCTTGCCTCCGCCTGCGATCGGCAGCCTCGCCCTGCCATTGGCAAAGCCGATCGCGCCCAGCATGGGGCTGCGGTGCACGATGCCGATGATGGCATTGCGCGAAACCGGGCCGCCGCGCAGTGCGCTGAACGCCGCCGCGATCCGCGAGGCCGAAAGCCCCTCGCCCAGCCAGCGGGCGATCTCCTGCAGTTCGGCATCGCTATAGCTTGGCATTGTCGGCCTCCGTCCAGGGTTGAGCGTCCGGCCACGCTGGCAGCGTGCCGACCGGCAGGCGTCAGGGTTCGGCCTCCGGCGAGCGGAGCCGCGGGTTGGGGTTGCTTCTGGATTGACGTTCCGGCCGGCGTCAGCCGGGAGGGGCGGCCTGCCCGGCGCCGAGGCGCGCAAGCCGCGCCTCGGCCGTGCGCCGGTCGGGAGCCGACACCGCCCTGCCCGTCATCGGCTCGAACAGGATGACGGTGCCGTCCTGCGTGCGCACGCAGCTGCGGGCGAACGGACCGGCGCGCGGATCAAAAAGGGGGCCGGAGCCGAGGGGAGCGGCGGCTCCGGCCGTTCCGGCCGCCGGTGACGGGCGGGCCGGACGCGAGGCGGATGCGGGAGAGCATCCGGCTTCGCGCTTCGCTTCGGCCGGGGAGGAGGACGGCCGGAGCGGAAGGGAAAGAGCGATAGCGTCCGGCCGGGCCGGCCTGACGGCGCTGTCGACTCCAGGGGGGTTGAGCTTTTGCATGAATGGATATAAGCATAACTCAAAAAATGATGCAAGCCATTCTTTCATAGACGAGAGCAACTTTCATCGCTCACATGGACGCCATGGCCAAAACGGAATTGTCGATCAAGGTCGGGGCGGCGATCCGCCAGGCGCGCAAGCAGCGCGGCATGGTCATGCGCCATATCGCCGAGCACAACGACACCGATGTCGCCGCCGTCGGCAATTGGGAAACCGGCCGCAACCTGCCCAAGACCGAGAACCTTTTGAAGACCGCCGCCTTCCTGCGCGTCGACCCGGTCGCGCTGGGCCAGGGACACGTCGTGTTCCTCGACGATGCAGGCCCGGTGGCTGACGCCGAGATCGTCACCGACGCCGCCCCCCTGCCAGCCGGCTCAATGGATATCGAGGTGCTGGGCGCCGCGGTCGGCGGCGACGACGGCGACTTCACCTTCAACGGCGAGCCGGCCGGCTATGTCCAGCGCCCGCCCGGCGTGCGCAACCTGGCGAAGGTGTTCGCCCTCCACGTGCTCTCCGATTCCATGGTGCCGCGCTACGAGCCCGGCGACCTGATCTATTGCGGCGGCCGCGACGCCGTGCCGGGCGACCATGTGGTGATCGAGACCTTCCCCGAAGAGAACGAGAAGAACGGCAAGGCCTTCATCAAGAAGCTGGTCAGGCGCACCGCCGGCGAACTGGTGGTCGAGCAGTACAATCCGCCCAAGACGCTCACCTTCAACCGCTACGCCATCAAGCAGGTCTGGCGCGTCATCCCGCTCAAGGAACTGCTGGGGTATTAGCGAGCATCTTCTTCCTTCTCCCCCTGTGGGAGAAGGTGGATCGGCGCGTCAGCGCCGAGACGGATGAGGGGTGCGTAACGGAACGCAACGCGGAAGACCCTGCGCTCTTCTCGTCAGAACCACATTAGATGCAACTGTGAGGCGCCAGCGCTTCCTGGAACACCCCTCATCCGTCTCGACGCTGCGCGTCGAGACACCTTCTCCCGCAAGGGGAGAAGGAAGAACCAACGCCCCCCTCAAGCCCGCCTTGCCCCCTCCAGCGGCATTTCCCGATCGCTCAGCATCTGCGCCTCGCTGCGCACGCGCTGGCGATCGTCGATGAACGCGGCCTGGATCGAGATCGCCGTGCCCGGCAGTCCGTCGGCACGGCAGGCCGAGCAGACGATGCGTCCCGAAAGCTCCGCCAGCGGGGTGTTTTTCGTCACCCCGAAACGCCTGAGCTGATCGGACCGCCACCATCTGTTGCGACCGCAATCGGCGCATTCGACCGATATCGAAACCACGTGCGCGATGACCGCTTCCCTGCCCGGCAATGCCATTGCCCCTCCACCCTTTTTGTTCCTGATTTGTTCACATATTCGTGTGTTTCGGGCCAGGAGTCGAGTCGCAGTTTTAACACTTTCCCAAAAGTTTCCCTTCTGCCAATTTTTGAGTTATGCTTATAAAAACTCACAAATGTGAGTCGCAGAAGCATCAGACCGGGAGCATGCATGGATGACGCCGACTTCGCCCGCGCCTGCGGTTACACCGGCGACAGCCCTGCCCTGCTCGAAGCCTTCGAGGCGATCCGCCGCAACGGCATCGCGCACGCGCGCCGCGACCATCTGCAGCGCAAGGCCGTCATCGACGCGCTGAAACTGTCGCAGGCTCTGTTCCTGTCCGCCATCGGCCCGGCGCTGTCGGCCGAGGAGGCCATCGAGGATGCCGCACACTTCATTGCCTGCTGGCGCAACATGCCGCGCTGGCGTCAGGAACGACGCCTGAGCGAACTCGTCAGGGCCAGGCAGCAGCGGCTCGTGGCCCGCTTCTTCCGCCGCTACGGCCATCGTCTCTGGGCGCGAGAGGCGGCCTGACACGGCATGTCAGGAGCCTCCGATTGGCGGGTTCCAATCCCGGGTTTTTCTTTCTAGAGTGCGTGCGGGTGGCTGTTCGACGTGCATTTTCGAAGAATGTTCAACGCTGCCCGCTCAAAACTTCAGACTTGGATGACAGCCGGCGCGGGAACCATCGCGGCGCTGTTCGTCGCCGGCGTCATGGGCGCCTTCGGCGCCTTGCCCGCGCACGCGCCGCCGCAATTGCCGCCAGATGCCGCGATCGATGCCGGGCGCTGGCGCGTGCAGCCGGTGCGCGCCTATGTCAGCCACGCCAAGATCTATGGCGTGCTCCTGAAGCCCGGCCAGAAGGCGCTGGTGCTGGAGGCGGACATGACCAACCGCACCGCGCAGTCCGACAAGGCCTATTTCGACGTTTTCCAGCCGCAAGGACTGGTGCTTGCCGACAGGCAGCCGATGATCGCGCTGACGCGTGATTCCACGCTGACGCCGGAACTCCATCCCGGCATGACCGAGCGCATGGCCTATGTCTGGGCGCTGGCCGGCGATACGGCGGTGCCGCCAAGCATCGGCTTCGGCATCACGTCAGAAATCTTCAAGCCGCGCGACAATCTCTACGGCATGCCCGGCTGGTTCAACCCCTACAGGCTGGGCACCGTCACCATGCCGGTCGCCGACAGGCCCGCGACGGACGCGCAGGGCGGCTCATGAAGATCCGCGTGCTCGGCAACCTCGCCATCCTCGCCGCCACGGTGGCGCTGAGCTACGGCATGCAGGTGACGAAGCCGCATTACGCCGACCTCACCGCACCGGTCCCCATCGATGGCGCCATGGGCCAGTCCGTGCCGGCGCGTAGCTTCGATGTCAGGCTGGACAAGGTGGTCTTTGCCCGACAGCTCAAGACCAGCCAGTTCGGCCAGCAGCGGCTGTTGACCACCGGCGGCCTGTGGGCCGTTGTCACCACCAGCCTCACCGCGACAGCCACCTCCACCACGGTCGCCGACGGCACCTGGCAAGGCCCGACCGGCCTGCGCTACCACCAGACCGAGCGGCTGGGCTACCGCCAGGACATGCCGCCGCACGGCGTCGACCCCGGACTGGACAAAACCGGCCTGTTCGTCTTCGAAGTGCCGCCGGACCAGATCCAGGGCGCAAAACTGCTTGTCGCGGCGCGCCGGTTCGGACCGCTCGACGCCCAGGCGCGCATCAGCCTCGATGGCGTGCGGACAGGCCCCGACGGCCAGCCGGCGGACATCCTGCCGCAATACGATCTCGACGCGCCTCAGCCAGGCTCCACGCCGCAGGGCAAGCCATGACCGCCGCTTCGACCGCCGCCGAACCAGCCACAGCACCGCGGGCGGAGAAGACATGGCGCCGGCGCGGCCTGCTGGCGCTCGCCGTGCTGCTGCCGCTGACGCTGGCCGAGACCAGTTACGACAGCGTGCGCGAATGGCTGCGTGGCGAGGACCTCGTCACCAGGGATGTCGCCTTCGGCCAGTCCGTGCCGTTCGGCGGCAGTGGCTGGAAGCTCGCCGACCTGCGCGGCGGCAAGGCCGGCCGCCTGCCCGAGGGCGCCTTCGCCGTTATCGCCACCTTCACGGTCACGATCGGCGATCCCGACCTGCAGAAACAGTGGCTGGGCTGCAAGCTGATGCTGACCGACGCCACCGGCCGCCGCTGGCTGCCTGATTTCATCAGCGGCGTCGGTCTGCCGGACGGAGTGATGAACTGCGCCTCGGCGATCTTCTCAGGCGCCAAGCCGGGCGACACCGTCACCGTCGGCGACACTTTCATCGTCCCGCAGGACGCGGTGAAAACCATCCGCCCGGCGGTCGGGCTGGGCAGCGAACGGCCCTGGTATTTGCGTTTTGAAAGGCCGCCGAAGTAAGCCGTCGTCCTGAACTTGGGTTCCCCCGGCGCGAGGTTTCATTGCCAGGTGGTTCCCCCAATCCGTCGCTGCTTCGCAGCGCCACCTTTCCCCCCCTCCGGAGGGAAAGGAAGGGAGCTTTCTGGACGAGCGTTGAGCGCAAAAGGCCCGGCGCCTTTCCTCTCCCCCGTCGATCGGGGGAGAGGTGGCTCGCCGAAGCCGAGACGGAGTGGGGGTCGACCAGCGCGGCACAAGACAATACGCGCCAGCTTGCCCCTCACGCTATCGCTACTCGGCCCCAACCC
>NZ_SCNN01000018.1 GCF_005503535.1 Mesorhizobium comanense
AACGACATCGCCGGCGACGGCACCACGACCGCGACCGTTCTGGCGCAGTCGATCGTCCAGGAAGGCCACAAGGCGGTTGCCGCCGGCATGAACCCGATGGACCTGAAGCGCGGTATCGATCTGGCTGTCACCGAAGTCGTCGCGGCTCTCGGCAAGGCTGCCAAGAAGATCAAGACCTCCGAGGAAGTTGCCCAGGTCGGCACGATCTCGGCCAATGGCGACGAGTCGGTCGGCAAGATGATCGCGGAAGCGATGCAGAAGGTCGGCAACGAAGGCGTCATCACGGTTGAGGAAGCCAAGACCGCCGAGACCGAACTCGAAGTCGTCGAAGGCATGCAGTTCGACCGCGGCTACCTGTCGCCCTACTTCGTCACCAACGCCGACAAGATGGTCGCCGATCTGGAAGACGCCTACATCCTGCTGCACGAGAAGAAGCTCTCCAACCTCCAGGCCATGCTGCCGGTTCTCGAGGCTGTCGTTCAGACCTCCAAGCCGCTGCTCATCATCTCGGAAGACGTCGAAGGCGAGGCTCTGGCCACGCTGGTCGTCAACAAGCTGCGTGGCGGCCTGAAGATCGCCGCCGTCAAGGCGCCGGGCTTCGGTGATCGCCGCAAGGCCATGCTGGAAGACATCGCCATCCTCACCGGTGGCCAGGTCATCTCGGAAGACCTCGGCATCAAGCTCGAGAACGTCGGTCTCAACATGCTCGGCCGCGCCAAGAAGGTGTCGATCTCCAAGGAGAACACCACCATCGTCGACGGCGCCGGCAAGAAGGCCGAGATCCAGGGCCGCGTTGCCCAGATCAAGCAGCAGATCGAAGAGACCACCTCGGACTACGACAAGGAGAAGCTGCAGGAACGTCTCGCCAAGCTGGCGGGCGGCGTTGCGGTGATCCGCGTCGGCGGTGCGACAGAAGTGGAAGTCAAGGAAAAGAAGGACCGCGTTGACGACGCTCTGAACGCGACCCGCGCGGCCGTGGAAGAAGGCATCGTTGCAGGCGGCGGCGTCGCTCTCCTGCGCGCTTCGGCCAACATCAAGGCTGCCGGCGCCAATGCCGACCAGGCTGCTGGCATCAACATCGTGCGTCGTGCTCTGCAGGCTCCGGCCCGCCAGATCGCTGCCAACGCCGGTGCGGAAGCTTCGATCGTTGCCGGCAAGATCCTTGAGAACAAGGGCGCGACCTTCGGCTACAATGCCCAGTCGGGCGAATATGGCGACATGATCGCCATGGGCATCGTCGACCCGGTCAAGGTCGTGCGCACGGCTCTCCAGGACGCGGCCTCGGTCGCCGGCCTGCTCGTCACCACCGAAGCCATGATCGCGGAGGCTCCGAAGAAGGAGTCGGCTGGCGGCGGCATGCCTGGCGGCATGGGCGGCGGCGGCATGGGCGGCATGGGCGGCATGGATTTCTAAGAAATCCATAAAGCACGCCCATGAGCTTAAGTTGCTCAAGCCCGCAAGCGGGCTTGAGTGGCGGCATGGATTTCTAAGAAATCCATAAAGCACGCTTCAGCTACGGAAAGGGCGCCGCAAGGCGCCCTTTTTCGTCGTGCCGTTACAGTTATCAGCACTGTGGAGACTTCCCCTTACCCTACAATCCTAGATCAACGGCGCCCCTGTCATGGCCCGCGCCATCAAATCGCCCAGCGGGTCTCGCCTTGCTGGTACTGCCTATTTCATGAGCAGTTTCCCAGCAAAATCAGCAGCTTCGAGTGCGATCTGGTGACATCGCGCAAATTTGTCGGACAATATTTTTTAACATATTTGCGATTACTAAAGGGCAAGAGCACGGCTGGGTTGCTCCAGCGTGTGGCGTGTCGGGTAATCATCGATGCAATTTCTCCGGCGATTTTTGCAAAACCGCGACGGCAACGTGCTGATTGTCTCGGCGCTTGTGCTGCCGCTACTGATCGGCATGGCCGCGCTGGTCACTGAATATGGCGGCGCCCTGGTGGAGCGTGCCGACAATCAGCGCGTCGCCGACCTGTCCGCCTATGCGGGCGCCCTCGCCTACAACAAGAACCAGTCCACCGATCAGATGACCGCCACCGCCGTCAGCGTGGCGGTGCTCAACGGCGTTCCCGCCGGCAACGTGCAGGTGAGTCTGGTCGCTTCGCCCAAAACGGCCGGCGTCAACGCCGTTTCGGTGTCGATCAATACCTACAAGACCTTGCTCCTGGCGCGTGTCATGAGTGATCGCCAACAATTGCAGATCTACGCCAATTCCGTGGCCGAGATCGGCGCCAAGCCGCAGACGCCCGGATGCATGCTGGCGCTTGACGGCACCCAGACCGGCATAACGCTGAGCGGCGGCACCTCGATCTCGGCGCCGAAATGTACCGTTTCCTCGAACAACACGGTGACTGTTCCCTGCGGCACCAGCATTTCGGCGATCGGCGTCAACTACAATTCGGCCGCTGCCCCGAGCCAGCCCTGCAACGGCATCACCGGGCCCGGCGGAGCGGCGGCGGTGATCACCAAGACGTCGACCCCCGATCCGCTGGCCGGCAATTCGGCGGTCACGGCCGCCGTGGCCCGATTCTCGACGGTCGCGGCAATGTCGGCAGCGACTGCTCCCGCCGCGCCGACCAACACCACCGGGACCAACATCGACTTTGCGTGGGATCAAACCGCGACGACGAATGCCGCCATAGCCGCGGGCTGTACCGCTTCCTGGTCCCAGCCGACCTGGACGTTCAGTTGCGGCAGCAAAACGACGGTCAATCTGGGCACCGTGACCATCGGCGGCGGCATCAATCTGAACTTCGCCACTTCGGGGGCCGCGACGACCGTCTACAATTTCGCGGGTGACTTCACGACCAGCGCCACAACCAATTTCGGTCCAGGCACCTACAATTTCGCCAAGACCTTGACCACCGCGGGGACCACGACTTTCGGCGCAGGCACTTACAACATCGGCAAGCAGGTCACCACGGCCGGCACCACGACCTTCGGCGCAGGCGCTTTCAACTTCACCAAGGGCCTGACGACGGGCGGCGGCGGCACAACCACCTTCGGCGCCGGCACCTTCAAATTCGGCATGAGCGACAACACCTGCGGCGGCACCGCGCGGGTCAGCCTGTGCAACACCAGCACGCTCACCTTCGGCGGACCGAGCACGTTCGAACTGGGTGGCGGGCTGAACAACACCGGCGGCTCGACGATCACTTTCGGCTCCGGTACGTCGAACAGCTACAAGATCGGCCCCGGCGGCAATGGCGATGCCATCACGCTCGGCGGCGGCTCCAAGACAGTCATGGCCGACGCCACCAGCTCGGGCGTGTTCCAGGTCGTCGGCAATGTGAACGGAGGCGGAGGCGGCAGCTGCTTCGTTATTCCCGCCACCGCGCAACATGACGTAGAGGGCAACTTCATCGCCTCGGGCGCGGTGCTGCTCGGCGCCGGCGTCTACACGATCGATGGTTATTTCGCTCTGGGCGGCAGCGGCGGCGGCAGCGCCAGTTGCGGCGGCAGCACGATCAGCGTCAGCGGGACCAACGTGACATTGGTGCTGTCGGGTAAGGCCAAGTCGAATTCGGGAAGCTGCAGCGGCTATGTCTTCTGCGTAGCGGCCGGCTACAGCAACATCGTGCTTACCGCCCCCCAGACCGGCGCCACGGCCAAGCTTGCCGTCATCGGGCCGACATCGACTTCGGTCACGGCCGGCGCCACCTTCGCCGAAGGCGGCTCCAACGCGCAGATTTCCGGTGCATTCTACTTCCCCTACGGCCCTATCATCATGAATGGCGGCTCCAGCGTCCTGGGCTCGGCGAGCGATACGAGCAAATGCCTGCAGATGATCGGCTCGCGCATCACGCTTTCGGGCGGCACGGCGGCCGCATCCGAATGTATTGCCGCCTCCAGCAGCAGCGCCAGCAGCAAGGTGAGTCTCGTCCAATGACAAACCGGGGCCGCTTCGATAGCCATTCGTTCGCCAGCCGACTCTCTTCGTTCGCCACCTTGCTTCGGCGCGACAGAAGTGGCGTGTCGGCGGTCGAATTCGCGCTGATCAGCCCGGTGTTTCTGCTGATCCTGGCCGGCACTGTCGATATCGGCGGCTCGCTGAAGGCAAAGTTCGAGTTGAGCACTGCCGTTTCGGCCGGCTCCAACTATGCCTTGCTCAATGGCGACAAGGTCAACTCCTCCGGCGGCAGCGCGCTGGCCGGCAACATCATGGCAGTCGTCGCCAGCGGCTTGAGCGGCAATGGCGGCGGTGTTCAGGTCGTCATCAACAATGGCGCCGCGGTTGCCTATGACGCCAACACGTCGACCGCGACACAATCCGGCACGGCCGCCAATGCCGACCTCTGCTATTGCACGGGCAGTTCGGGAGCGGTGGCCTGGAGCACGCCAGTGGCATGCGGCAACGTCTGCAGCAACGGCACGATTGCGGGAAAGTTCGTGACGATCACGGCAAGCAAGCCATATACGCCGATTTTTGGCGGTCTGGGCATCGTCCAGAACGGCAGCATCACCGTGCAGTCCGTGGTGCAACCACAATGAGCCTCTACCGGTCATTCCTGCGCGACAGATCCGGCGCCAATGCCGTCGAGTTCGCGCTTCTGTCGGTGCCGGTGCTGCTCATGCTCATGGGCACGTTCGAGTTCGGCCGCATGTACTGGGCACAGCATGTGCTGAATGAAATCGCCGCGGCCGGAGCACGCTGCATGGGTGTGCTGCAGAGCGGCTGCACGCTGAACGGCGCCTACAGCGCAGCCAGTGCGACCAGCTACATCAGCAACCGGGCGGCGACCGACGGCATCATCCTGAACAGTGCCAACATCACTGTGAACAACAACACAACCTGTTCAGGCCTGTCCGGCTTTTCGAGCGTCCAGGTTTCCTACACATTCGCCACCGTGATGCCGGCCTTCATCACATCGCTTGCGAACGGGCCGAACCTCAGCGCCCAGGCCTGCTTTCCGAACCAGGGAGCTTGAATAGCACCGGCGGCCCAGCCGCATGATGCCGAGCGCCGGGCTTTCGCGGCAGCAAGCGCTGTCTTTCGACCGGCCTAGCGGTCCGCCAGCGCCAGCTTGGCACCCAGCATCACGAAGGCGCCGGCAAAAGTCCGGCGCATCCAGGTCAGCAGCATCGGCCGAGACACGACGTGGCTGCGCACCGACGCCGCGAACACGCCGTATATGGCGAAGACCACGAAGGTCATCAGCATGAAGACGCCGGACAGTTCCAGCATCCTGGCAAAGGCATGCGGCTCGGTGGTGCTGACGAATTGCGGCAGGAAAGCAAAGAAGAAGATCGACAGTTTCGGGTTCAGGATGTTGATCAGGATGCCGGAGGTGATGGTCCTGGCGGTCGAGCGCGGCGCGACCGTCTCGTCCACGGCCAACCCGCCGCTCTCCTTCAGCGTGTTCCAGGCCATGTAAAGGAGATAGGCGACACCAAGATATTTCAGCGTTTCGAAGGCGACGGCACTTGTGTGTAGCACCGCGGCAAGGCCGGTGATGGCGGCGGCCATATGTGGAATGATGCCCAGCGTGCAGGCAAAGGCCGCGACAATCGAGGCGCGCGCGCCGCGCGAAAGGCCGGCGCTCAGCGTGTAGAGAACGCCGGTGCCGGGCGAGGCCACGATAATCAGCGACGTCAACAGGAATTCGATGCTCAAGGTTTCCTCCACGGCCCTGCCCTGGCGCAGCGTAGCCAGCGCGGTGACCGCGCGCAAGCTATCCGCGATCCTGGCCGCAATCCTGGCCAGAGTCATGGAATGTCGGCAATCCATGTGCCCGGCGCGCCATCAGGCAATCATCGTCACCGGGCATGCACGCGCGACAGACATCCGGGCGGACTTCGTAGATGCCGCAGGCCGTCGCCTTGCCGACTTCGCCGGACAGCGCCGAGCAACGAACGCCCTCGCATCGCATGCCGGATTCATTGGCTGCCACGAACTTCGCCGGGATTCGGTCGAGCTGCGCATCGTCTTCCGTGGAAAAACGCGGCCATTCGGCCGAATAGGAACAGCAGGCACCGCAGCTCTGGCAGTCGAAGACCAACGCCGGCATGCCGTGCGTTGGCGAATGGTCTGGATCTCGATCCGCGTCTTGCCGCAAGGCGACTACGTCTTCTTTTTCTTGGGCTTGCCCTTCCCCGGCTCGGCGGGAGCGTTGAAAAGGTCGGTCGCGGCGGGCTCACCCGCGGCCTTCGCGGCGGCAACGGCCTTGGCGGGACTGGCAGGGGCAGGAGTCGCAGCCGGCTGGGCCTTGGCGGAGAACTTTATGGCCATCGTCAGTCCTCACTGTCGGGGCGCGAAGGCGCGCGCGGATTGCGCAGCCGGCCGATCAGGGCGGAAACCGCCGTGATATTCATTTCCTCCGGCGACCACATCCCTGCTGCCTCGATGTGGTGCGGTCCAAGTTCACGATGCGTGCTGCCGCTGTAGGCCGCGTCCTGACGGGTGACCAGCTGGCGCGTCTTGGGATCCTCGCGGACATATTCAATGAGGTAATTCGGGCATTCAGCGCGGCTGCGCACGGCGATCCGCACCTGCGCATCGCCAAACGCCCTCTTGCAGCGCTCGAGCCTTTCGAGCACGCGCCGGACATATTCGACAGGCTTGTCCAGGACTTCGACCATATCCGCGATGGTGGCATCGGCCGCGATCGGCGTGGGCGGGACGCGCTTGGTGGCCATCAGCGTTTTCCGGCTCGTTTCGGTAGCGCGGCAAGTGCGGCGGCCGCGGCAATCTCGTCGGCTTCCTTTTCCAGGCGCAATTCACGCAAGCGGGCGGTCTTGGCTTCCCGTGCCTCGCTGACGGCATCGCGCTCGGACAGGATGCGATTGAGCGACATCGACTGGGTCTGCGTCTTGCTGAACAGCGATATCGCCGGATCGGCGGCTGTCTTTGAATGAGCGGTCAAAATCTTTCTCCTGTCAGGAGCCTGGTGCCGATAGGGCGAGACCGGGTCATCGGCCAGGACCACGCACAAAGCAATACGGCAGCGGAATTTTCTGGAGCGTCCTTAGCACGTTCCAGCCGGCGTGCAGCGCACTTTCGACGGCTAGCCAGGCAAAATGAAAAAGGCCAGGCACCGCCTGACCTTCATGAGAACGTCGCGCATCCGGTTGGATGCGCAGGTCCCCTCATACGCACGACATGCCGTGGGACCTCAGGTCTCCGCGGCCATGCGCCAGAATTCATCCCTCACCGGTGCCAGTACATCCGTGGTCACCGGGAGAGCTGAATTCCTTTTTCAGGCCGCCTTCAACTGGTCGGCGGACATCTTGCCCGACTTGTTGTCGCGGACCATCTCGTAGCCGAGCTTCTGGCCCTCGACGATGTCACGCATGCCGGCGCGCTCGACGGCCGAGATGTGGACGAAAACGTCGGCGGAGCCGTCGTCAGGCTGAATAAAACCAAAGCCTTTGGTGGCATTGAACCATTTAACTGTGCCGGTGCTCATGACGAACCCTTTCCATGGTAAATATTCATTCGCCGTCATGCGGATGCACAACGTCGTTTGTCTCGATTTTTGATGTGGGAAGTTCGTCAAAGTCGCGCTTGAAAGCGCGGATAACAAAAGTCAATCAAACAAATATCGACGAATTTCTTCTAGGACTATTTCACCACGATGTCAAACGTCGCTCCGACAGGCGGCAGGGCGGCGCGCTCAGGCAGCCATCCGATCCAGTTGCATGACGGCCCGTTGCAGAGCCTCGAAGCAGGCCGGATCGATCGCCGTGCCGACATCGCCGGCCATGATCGCGAGGGCTTTGGAGACAGGCATGGCCGCGCGGTACGGCCGCTCCGCCGTCAGCGCGTCAAAGATGTCGGCCGTGGTGACGATACGGGTATCGAGATCGATCGCATCGGCGCTCACACCGCGCGGATAGCCGTTGCCATCGAGCCTCTCATGGTGCGCGCCGGCAATGCGCGACAGTTCGCGAAACGCGCCGATCCGCGACAGGATGATCTCGCCGAGCGCGGGATGGTGACGAACGGCGGCCCATTCGGCCTCGTCCAGCTTGCCGGGCTTGTCGAGTATCTGGTTGGAAACGCCGAGCTTGCCGATGTCGTGCAGCAAGGCGGCGCGCTTCAAGCGCCGCCTGCGCTGATCATCCAGCCCGAGTTCCTCGGCAATCAGGTCCGTGAACAAGGCCACACGTTCGCTGTGGCCATTGGTGAAGGGCGATTTGGCATCGACGACCTTGGCGAAGGCCGCGGCAACATCGTCCAGGTAGTCTTCGTCGATAGGCAGGCGATGATCTCCCGGAGACAGCCCGACAACAGCCATCGAAAGTTCCGGTGAATCGAGCATGGCCCAGAATCCGGGCGCGCTGGCCGCCCGCTCGCAGGCCGCGACAAGGGACGGTTCGAACCATGTGCCGGAGCGCGCGCGCAATTCGGCGATGGCTCCTTCGGCGCCGGCACTGGCGTAGAAGACATCGGCGATCTGGGCGACCAGCGCAATGCGCGCGAGAGGCGAGATCGCCTCCCCTGCCAGGCGGGCGGGCTGGCCCTGCCCGTTCCAGTGTTCGTCAAGATCCATGACGCCTCGGGCCACGGGCTCTGGAAACCGCATCTGGCGGACGATTTCGGCGCCTGTCTGGCAACGGGTCTGGAACAGTTCGTTGGCGATGGTGCCGCCGTTCATGGCGATGTTGAGCAGCGCGCGGAAGCGTTCGGCAAGCTTGGCCTTCATGCCTGTGCGTGAAAGAACGAAGCGCAGGATCTGCGGCAGGCTGTCATTGATGAGATGGAAGTCATGCTTGAGCGCGATGTCATCGGCGAGGTAGAGGCTGCAGATGCGCGCCGCGTTGCTGCTGCAGCCGACATCCTTGAGCAGAAGCGTGTAGTAGAGGTTCGAAAGCTCTGCCTGCGACAGCCCGATCTCGAGGCCGATGTGAAAACCGATCCAGCATGCGCGGACACAGTGGCCGGTCGGGTGGCCTTCACTGATATCCAGCGCATAACTCAGCGCGCTGACCAGTTCGGAAAGCCCGACACCGTCGCTCTGCGGTCCTAGCTGCGAAACCCCGGACATGTTGCCACCCCTGACACTTCGGGATGGAAACATGCGGCTGCTTAACGTTCCGTTCCACCTCTGGCTGTGGCCGGTTGCAGATGGCGCATCCGTTGGCCTATTCGTCCGGCCCTGGCTCCGGCCACGGCTCCCTGGCCGCTTCCGCATACCAGTGCCGCATCGCCGGCGTCGCCAGCACCGCGTCGACGTAGGCCCTGGTGTCAGTGGCGAGGTCGCCGCCGTAGGTGTCAAAGCGGGTGGCGACCGGCGCGTACATGGCGTCGGCCGCGGTGAAATGGCCGAACAGGAACGGGCCGCCTTTGCCGTATCTTTGGCGACATTCGCGCCACAGCGCCTCGATGCGCGCCCGCTGCGCCTCACCTTCGGCGTCGAGCGGCTTGTGAGCCTTCGGCCGCCGTAAATTCATCGGCCAGCCATAGCGAACCTCGCGAAAGCCGGAATGCATCTCGGTCGCGGCCGCGCGCGCCAGCGAACGGGCGCCGATGTCGGCAGGCCACAGCTGCTTCTCGGGAAAGAGATCGGCGAGATATTCAAGGATCGCAAGCGTTTCCCAGACGATTCTGCCATTGTGATTCAGGACTGGGACCTGGCCGGTTGGCGACACCTTCGCCAGATTGGCGGCGGTTTCGGGCGTGCGGAGCCGCACAAACCCTTCCTCGAATGGAATTTCCAGATGCCTCATTGCCACCCATGGCCTGAGCGACCATGAGGAGAAGCACTTGTTGCCGATGTAGAGTGTGAATTCCGCCATTGTCCTCCCCATGCGCATGCTCGAACCGGAGCTTCCATCCGGTGCATCCCGCCAACCTAGCGTGCCAGCCTTGCTGCCGGAAGTCGCCGCGTCGCTCATCGGCGCCGGCGACAAGCCTGGAACTTAAGAAGCTTGGAACCTAACCGGTGCCGGCTCGTTAGCTTGCCGCGAATGAATTCCTCCGAATTCAAAACTCCCAGGAGATGCGGACATGGTGAACAAGGATCAGATCGCCGGCGTGGCCAAACAGGTCAAGGGTTCGGTCAAGGAAGCGGCCGGCAAGGCTACCGGTAACCGCCAGACACAGGCGGAGGGCATGGCCGACAAGGCAGCCGGCAAGGTGCAGAAGGCCTATGGCGACGTAAAGGACAAGGTCAAGAAAGCACTCTGATCAGCAAAGTCCTCCGGTCATAACGAAAGGCGGCTGTCAATGGCCGCCTTTCTCATATGGACCATGCCTTGCTGAAGGCGCTGGTGAAGGCGATGCCGCCGTGGTCGTCCGTTGCCTCCCCCAACACGACGTCCATAGCGTTGCCGGTCACCCTGGCCAGTGCAAAGCCACCCATGTAAGCAGCCTTCGGCTTGAACAGGTCGAGCCCGTCACGGCGGTAGACCAACGGCGTCTCGTGCTGGTGGCCGTGAAAGACGGCAACAACATTGTAGCCCTTGAGAGCCGCCAGCAACGCCTGCCTGTCGGAGTCGGCCCACCAGTGCGGCGCGCCGGAGCCGTCATCGTCGAAAGTCCGTCGGACAGGATCCCATCGCTCGGTCGAAAATGTATCCCAGCCATAGTGCTGGAACAGGATGACAGGGCGGCCATCCGCCGCATAGGTCGCCAGATCCTGCTTGAGCCATGGCAGGCTCGAGTCGGCGCCATGCCCGGTGTCACCGGCGAAACGATGCGTCTGCACCAGATGAAGACCGCCCCAATCCCATGAATAGCAATCGGTCTCGACATCGTAGCTGGTGGCCGGCACGGGTGGTTTGAAAAACACGCCGACGCGATGGTTGACCTCGACATAGTCGCGCATTTCGCGCCGGTACCAGTCGACATGGGGCGGCGGGCCGTTCTGGTCGAGATCGTGGTTGCCGAGCCCGACATAGACCGGCA
This sequence comes from Mesorhizobium comanense, assembly GCF_005503535.1. Classification (GTDB taxonomy): domain Bacteria; phylum Pseudomonadota; class Alphaproteobacteria; order Rhizobiales; family Rhizobiaceae; genus Mesorhizobium; species Mesorhizobium comanense. The sequence continues at coordinate 10,862 of NZ_SCNN01000018.1, forward strand.
TGTGAACACGGTCCGGTCCGACGCCCTGGCTGTAGCGCTGGCTGAACTGGAGAAGCTGCGTGCCCTCGCTCGGCTGGGTGATCTGACCACCGCCATCGTCGGTCATGTCGCCGCCAACGACGAGGCCGAGCGGCATGCCGATCCGGTTGCCGGCCGAACGCAGGCCCGTGGCGACACCGTTGATTTGCGCCGGCCAGTCCTTGTCCGCGACGGCATTCAACGCCGCGACATTGCGCAACAGCGCCGCGTCGGTCTTGCCTTCCTGCTGGCAGTTCGGACTCAAGCCGCTAGCCATGCGGCAGGCATGGACATCGGCAATGAACAGGAAGGTGGCGTCGACCGGCTGGATGCGCTGCCCGGTCTGAGCGAGCGCCGGACGCGCAGCCATACCAGCGGCGGCAAGGCCGGCGGCCTGAATCAGGAAGCTGCGTCTGGAAAACAATGGCCGGGAACGATGATTCATCATCCGCGCAGTTTCAGCATACGCGGCGCCTCTCCGTCCAGTTTCAATCACCGTGACGACGGCCTCGTCATCGATGGCGGGCCGAGCGGCCGAAGGGTCAAGCGGCCGGCTGACCGGAGACTGGCAGGGCCGCAAGGCATTGACGCAGCACCGTGGCTTCCTGAGCGGTCTTGGCCATCGACATCGCACCGGAATAGGTGGCGATCACGAGTGCCGCAAAGCGTTCGGGATCGATGCCTTTCTCCCCGCCATTCTGCTGGTCGGCCCTGACCTTCTCGGCAATCGCCTCGCGCCATGCGCGGAATATGCGGGCAAGAGCGGCGCGGAAATCGGGATCGGCAAGCGACAATTCATGCGCAAGGTTGTTGAGCGGGCAGCCGCGCACGAAACCCTGCTTTTCCAGTTCGTCCGCCGCGGCCTCGAACACCAGCCGCACTCCGTCGCGCGCCGAGGCCGCGGCCAAGACAGGTCCGATCCATGTCTTGGCGACCGCCTCCGCCACACGCTCGTCGATCACCGCCAGGCCAAGCGCCTTCTTGGTCGGGAAGTGGTGGTGCAGCGCACCGCCGCTGACACCGGCGGCCGCCATCAGATCGCCCAGGCTGGAGCCATGATAGCCCTTCTCCTGAAATGACGCCTCGGCGACATCAAGTACCTTTTTGCGCATGCCCTCGGGATCGTTGGTGCGTTTTTGTGCCCCAGGAATGGTTCGAACGATCTCTGCTGTCATGAAGCGACAATAGCAGGTTGACAAAACAGGACAACCGGTCTGTTTATAAACAGGTTGATTGCCCTGTTTTTGGAGACTGCCCGATGAACCTTCCCCCTAATGCCGTGCTGAAGCCCGTAACCCTCGCCTCTCCCGTCATCGAACTGCGCCAGTACACATTGAAGCCAGGCGAGCGCGAGACACTGATCGCGCTCTTCGACGCGGAATTCATCGAGAGCCAGGAGGACGCCGGAATGACCATCATCGGCCAGTTCCGGGATCTTGACCGCCCCGACATGTTCGTGTGGCTGCGCGGCTTCGACGGCATGGACGCCCGCAGGGATGCGCTTTCGGCATTCTACGGCGGCCCGGTCTGGGCGATGCATCGCAATGCGGCCAACGCGACAATGATCGATTCCGACGACGTGCTGTTGTTGAAGCCGGCATGGCCAGGAGCCGCTTTCAATCTGTCGGGCGCACATCGGGCGCCTCTGAAAACCACCGGAGAATCCATTCAAAACAAACAGCTGGCTGAAATCATTGTCATCCAGATTCATCATTTGAAGCGCGGCGCCGAGGTTGGTTTCGCAAACCGGTTCAATATCGAGGCGGCGCCGTTGATGGCAGGGTGCGGCGCCCGCCAGCTGGCCGCCCTTGTTACGGAACATGCTGAAAACAGCTTTCCTCGATTGCCTGTGCGCCCGGGCGAGAATGTCTTCATCAGCGTCACAGCATTCGACAATGCCGGCGCTCATGCGAGCTACAAGGCGACGCTTGCGCAGTCGGCCGAGTGGCAGGCTCTCCAGCACCGTGCGCAAGCCGACTTGGCCAGGCCGGACGAGACGCTGCGCCTCACGCCGACCGCACGCTCGTTGTTGAGATGACTAAATCAGGATGACGTTTCGTTGAATCGCCACCCTGATCTAGCTCCTTGTTGGAGCATGATCTTTTCCGAAAACCGGTTCCCACTTTTCGGGATCATGCTCTATTCCGCGAGATCAGAGAGGCCGAACGCTCCGGCGATAGCCCTGGCGACGGAAGCCGGCGCTTCCCAGTGAGGATTGTGGCCGCATCCTTCCGCCTGGATCAAGCGCGCGTGAGGCAGAGCGGATGACAGCGCCTGCTGATGCGGTTCGTCGAACAGCGGGTCACATGCGCCGGCGATGATCAGCGTGCGGACCCGCACGGCCTGAGCCAGGCCGGTCAGGTCGGTCCGGCATACTTCCTCCAGGATGGCGCGCCAGCGCTGAGCCGGCATCGCCGATGCGTCTGCCGCCAATCCCGCAAGAAAGGCTCCTGGCACGACCGGCTGGCAGGCGTGCCACCAGGCGAAAAGCGGGTCGGCCGGCGATATCGGGTCGTGCAAGGTCTCGACGGCGACCAGCAACGGATGGCCGGGCGTGAAGCCAGGCTTCAATGTGCTGGCCAGCACGACAAGGCCGCCGACAAGATCCGGCTGACGCGCGGCCAGTGAAATCGCCACCATGCCGCCCAGCGAATGGCCGACGAGGATCGGCCGATGCAGCCGCAACCGTCGGATCAGGCCAGCGATATCGGCGGCTAAATCGGCGACGCCATGAGCAGCCCCTTCCTGCGAGGCGCCATGGCCGCGCAAATCCGGCATGATCAGCCGGCGGCCGGCGAGATGCGGCGCGAGCAGCGAGAAGCTGCGGCTGGTGTCGGTAAACCCATGGACCAGCAGAAGCGCCGGTTCGGCCCCCTCGATCTCGACATAGGCCTGGCCCAGACCGTCGACATCGATGAATTGCTTGCGCCCGGCCCAGGCATCCTGCTCCGGAGAGGCTTCCAGGACCACTGGTCTCACAGGCCGAGCTTTTCCTTGACGGCGGCGAGGCCAGGCTTGCCGTCGAATGTCGTGACGCCCGCAAGCCACGCGTCGAGGCGTCCCTTGTTCAGCGTGATCGACTTCAGCGCCCCCTCCTCCGGCTTCATGCCGTCATTGATGAGATAACCCATTCCGACATTTTCCATGTCGATGTCGAAGGCGAGATTCTTGAGGAGCTGCGCCACGTTCGGACATTCCTGCAGATAGCCCTTGCGCACCTGGGTCGTCACCGTCGCGGCACCGAAGTTTGGACCGAAGAATTTGTCGCCGCCGGTCAGGTACTTGAAATCATACATGGTGTTCATCGGATGCGGGGCCCAGCCCTGGAACACGATGAACTGCTTCTCCTTGATCTCATAGCCGACCTCGGAGAGCATGCCGGCCTCGCTCGATTCCACCACATGCCAGCCGTCGAGGCCAAAGGCGGGATCGGCTATGGCGTCCATCATCAGCTGGTTGGAGCCGGGTTCGATGCCGTACATCTTCTTGCCGAACTTGTCGGCGAATTTGTGCAGGTCGGCGACATCCTTGACGCCGGCCTCCCAGACATAGGTCGGCACCGCGAAGGTATATTTGGCGCCCACGAGATTGACGCGCACATTCTCCACCGAGCCGTCCTTCTTGTAGGGCTCGTAGTAGGTGACCATGGCCGGATCCCAATAGCCCAGGAACAGGTCGAGATCCCGGTTCTTCATGCCCTCGTAGATAACGTTGATGCCGAGCACCTCGCTCTGCGGCTGATAGCCGAGCGCTTGCAGCAGCACATTGGCGACCCCCGTTGTGAAAGCGAGATCGTTCCAGCCGGGCTCCGCCATGCGGACAGCGCGACATTGCTCGGGTTCCGCCGCCTGCGCGACGTGCGGGGCCAGCATCAATGCGGCAAGACAGACACCACTTACGGCAATACGCGACATTTCCGTTCTCCTCATGAATTTGACCAATAGGTCTGTTTATTGTCCCATTGGTCAATTCTTGATCTGAGCGGACGAAGATGTCAACGTGGATTCGTCACGCGTGGATTGAACCCATGAAGCTCAAGCGTCTCGGAGATATACGCCGCAAGGAATTGCGGCAGGCGGCCTTCGCAGTGCTGGAGCGTGAAGGCATTGCCGGCGCCACACTGGAAAAGGTGGCGGCCCATGCAGGCGCTTCCAAAGGCATCGTGCTGCACTACTTCCGCAACAAGCAGGAACTGTTCGAGCATGCGATGCGGGAGGCCAACGCGGTTCTGTGCAATGCCGTGGTCGCCAGGCTTCGCCAGGCCCGCACTCCGATCGAGCGCCTGGATGCGGTGATCGAAGGCAATTTCGAGGAACACCTGTTCCTGCCACCACTTTGCCATGCCTGGCTTTCGCTCTGCGCCGAGGTACCGCGCGACGAGAAGCTCGCGCGTATCCAGAAGGTCATCCATGGTCGCATGCGCTCGAACCTGCTGTCGGGCTTGCGCGGGCTCACCTCTGTCGCGGATGCCGACGATATCGCGCTCGGTGTCACTGCACTGATCGACGGGCTTTGGTTGCGGCTCGGCCTGCAGCCGGGCAGCGTTTCGCGAGAACAGGCGATCCGCCAGGTCAAGGGCTATGTCAGTGCGCGTCTGGCCGGTCAGGAACGGCCGGCCACCGGCGCCTGAGCCCATCCCCGGGCGACCGCAACAAAAGAAACCTCAGCCAGGCCAGGCTCTCGACCGCGGGCGGTTTTGAAGGCCGGACTTCAGATTGCCGCCGGCGGTCGCATGGTTCCGCAGAAGCCGCGCCCATGCCGCAACGGCCGCCGCGCGGGTCAACCGGGTCCGCGCGAAATGCTGCGCCTCCCTGGCTATTTCGGCTTCCAACTTCGGATTGGCGCGCAGCCACTCGATGCGCTCGGTCAGGTCGGACATGTCGCGGGCCACGGGCACATAGTGGCGGAACGGCTCGATATCGTCGAAGAACCATTCGCGCCAGGGCCTCTCCTGCAGCAGCACAACGCGCCTGCTATGAAGCAGCATCTTGAAGCGCCCGCTGTAGCCGGCGCCCTCGATGTCGATCATGTAGCGGTAGGTGGCAATCTGCTCCTCCATGGTCTTGAAGGCGCCCGAATACTGGTGGGTCGCGCTGTCATAGCCGGGCGCGGCGTCATAGGCCTCCAGCAGGTCAGGCCGGACCGCGGCTATCTGCACCAACGCCTTGCGCGGATCGTTCATACAGCGCCCGGTCCAGAAGGCACGGTCGTCGCTCGGCGGGCATTCCGACGCCGCCGCTATCGCAACCGTCTTTTGATCGTAGTTGTCGAACTTCGCTTCACACCAGCCGTTGAATGTGAAATCGGGAGCGGCAATCTCGGCATATCCGTCTTCGTTGGAAAAACCAAACCGCGTCCGGAAGCGGCGTTTGTTGGGAAAAGGTCTATCACCCAGATTGACATAGAAGGGCGGAATCTCGCGAACACCCAGCGATGCCAGCGCATCGGCAATGATTCCCAGGATCTGCATATGCCGCTGAAGCCAGGCCTTGCGGAAGGTCACCTTCAATTTTCCCGCTCTAAACCGGCAGTACATTTCCTCACGGTTGAGCCCAAAAAGAAAGCCCCGACGCCGTTCCACCATTTCAACAGGCAGCGGCATATCAGCGACGGTTGAATTCAAAAGAATCATTTCAAAAATACTTTCAAGATCCGATCTTCAATCCAGATTGTTTTCAGAATGGCCCTTCATGACCCGGCTGCCCCGGCCTTGCAAGACCCTCGCCAGAACAGCTGGCCGAAGTCCATGGCCGGGATAGCCAGACGGGCTTGCCCTGGCAGACTCCCAATGGTCGAGACCCGACACATCAACTGCTGAGGTACAGATGACGTAGCTTCGCGGCAGGTGGGCGTTGAGCACCGGTGGCTCGGATGGCATCGCCCCCGGACGGTGGGTACCACCATGCGGCGCAAGACGGTCGACAACCTGCCCGCCGAAGCGCAAGCGGAACTGAAAGCCTATGTCGAACTCAGCTATCCGCTGGGCCGCATCAGCCGCCCAGACGGACCAGTGGCGGCATCTTTGCCATCGACGGCGGATACACGTCGGGATAAGCGCCGGGCCGCGCACGACAGGCCTCAGACGGAGCCCGGCGCATTGCCGTTCCAAACCGAAAGCGCCCACCAAGGGCTGCTTCCAGTAGAGAATTTCAAATCCCATCACCGGGAAATGCAATACTGCACCCTATTTATATATATCATTCAATAACAATTAACCATCGATCTATTGAGGTCGCCGCGCCGATTACTCAAATACAGTATCTTCAGCTACCTTTTACAAGATTTACGGATACTTTCCGCGCCGCCAACTGAGGAGAAGAAATGAATCTCTTGTTTGGATTTTCCGGACGCATCGGGCGCGGCCAATGGTGGCTGGCCCAGCTGGCAATTCTGGCCCTAGTGATTGCGACAGTCGCGGCCCTCATCCATGTCGGAGGCGCGTCGACCGGGCACAGGCTCAGATCGTTTCCCTCGGAAAGGCTGAGCGTCAATCTGGTGCTGCTCACCGGCGCCGCTCTTTCGCTCTGGATCAATTTCGCGGCAACGATCAAGCGATACCATGATCTGGACAAGTCGGGCCGATGGTCGCTGATCCTGTTCGTCCCCTATATCGGCGGACTGTGGGTGCTCGTCGAATGCGGCTTCTTCTCCGGTTCGGATGGTAACAACGACTATGGCCCACCGTCGGGCGCGAATGAGGCGAGGAACGACCTCAGCGCCACCATCTCGCGCATGACGGCCGAACGCCCGATCCAGCAGCAATCACGGTCCACCAGCGTGGCGCGGCAAGCCGGCAGGACGGAGGCCGCATCCGCGGCGTCACAAACGCGGCGCCCCACGGGTCCAGCCGGATTTGGTCGCCGCGGCCTGTAGCTCCAGAAAGGCATCTCCCAACGTATGGCGAGAGGCTGCACGGCAGTTGGACCGGGGAGCGAATTTGCACCAAGCCCCTTCAACCGATTTGCATCCTCATCGTGCTCAATCTCCGCTTGATGCGTTTTGTGCAACGCGATACGCCGTTGCCCAAATCGACAGACCGGAGATTGCCGTGAGCACGCCCAAGACCAGAACCGAAACCGACACGTTCGGCCCCATCGAGGTTGCAGCCGACCGATATTGGGGCGCGCAAGCGCAGCGTTCCCTGGGCAATTTCAAGATCGGCTGGGAAAAGCAGCCGGCCTCGATCGTGCGCGCGCTGGGTGTCGTCAAGCGGGCGGCCGCGGAAGCCAACATGGAGCTGAAGCGGCTCGATCCGGCGATCGGCAAGGCGATCGTCGAGGCTGCGCAAGAAGTGATCGACGGCAAGCTCAACGATCATTTCCCGCTCGTGGTCTGGCAGACCGGTTCGGGCACGCAGTCCAACATGAACGCCAATGAAGTGATCTCCAACCGGGCGATCGAGATGCTTGGCGGCGTCATGGGCTCGAAGAAGCCGGTGCATCCCAACGACCACGTCAATATGAGCCAGTCGTCGAACGACACCTACCCGACGGCCATGCATATCGCCTGCGCCGAGCGCATCGTGCACGATCTACTGCCGGCGCTGAAGCACCTGCACAAGGCGCTGGATGCGAAGGCCAGGGACTTCAACCACATCATCAAGATCGGCCGCACCCACACGCAGGATGCCACGCCCCTGACCCTCGGCCAGGAGTTTTCCGGCTACGCGGCTCAGGTGGCCTCGTCGATCAAGCGTATCGAGCTGACACTGCCCGGCCTGCAGGAGCTGGCGCAAGGCGGCACCGCCGTCGGCACCGGCCTCAATGCGCCGGTCGGCTTCGCCGAACGGGTGGCCGATCGCATCGCCGCCATCACCGGCATCGCCTTCGTCAGCGCGCCAAACAAGTTCGAGGCGCTTGCAGCGCACGATTCCATGGTGTTCTCGCACGGCGCCATCAACGCGGCCGCCGCCGCACTCTTCAAGGTCGCCAACGACATCCGCTTCCTGGGCTCGGGCCCGCGCTCGGGCCTCGGCGAACTGTCGCTGCCGGAAAACGAACCCGGCTCCTCGATCATGCCGGGCAAGGTCAATCCGACGCAGTGCGAAGCGATGACCCAGGTCTGCGTGCAGGTGTTCGGCAACAATGCAGCCGTGACTTTCGCAGGCAGCCAGGGCCATTTCGAGCTCAATGTCTACAACCCGCTGATGGCTTACAACTTCCTGCAGTCGGTGCAGCTGCTTTCCGACGCCTCTGTCTCCTTCACCGACAATTGCGTCGTCGGCATCGAGGCGCGCGAGGACAACATCAAGGCGGCGCTGGACCGCTCGCTGATGCTGGTGACGGCGCTGGCGCCGACCATCGGCTATGACAATGCCGCCAAGATCGCCAAGACGGCGCACAAGAACGGCACGACGCTGCGCGAGGAAGCGCTCGCCACCGGACTGGTCAGCGAGGCCGACTATGACCGGCTGGTGCGGCCGGAGGACATGACACATCCGGGATAAGGCATTTTTTCGCAGCAGATTTTACCGCGGTTCCCTCAGCCGGCGACACGAATTTCGCGCCGCCGGTTCGATCGCGGAAATGTATACTCTGTGAACAATGTGTCGCCACATAGACAGCTTTGGTGAACAGTCGGCATCGTCTATCTCTGGGGGCATTCAACCCATTCGGAGAGCCACCATGTCCGTCAACACTTCCGCCGCCGGCGCCGGCACCGCGTCCAACAGCGCCCTCACCATCCTGCTCGGCCGTATCCTGCTTGCCGTCATTTTCCTGCTTTCGGGTTTCGGCAAGCTCACCGCCATTTCCGGCACCGCGGCCTATTTCGGCGGCCTTGGCCTGCCGCTGCCCACCGTAACGGCGGTTGTCGTCGGCCTGATCGAACTGCTCGGCGGCCTTGCCGTCCTCGTCGGCTTCCAGACCCGCATCGCCGCCTGGGTGCTCGCAATCTTCACGATCGCCACCGGGCTGGTGGCGCATACCGGCTGGGCCGACCAGATGCAGATGATTCAGTTCCTCAAGAACCTCGCCATCGCCGGCGGCTTTATCCTGCTCGCCTCGTCGGGCGCCGGCGCCTACTCGATCGACGCCAAGCGCGGCTGAAGCTTTCCTCCCAAGCACCCGAAATGAGCGGCGCGGAATTTTCCGCGCCGCTTTTTCGTTGTCCAGTTGCAGGTATAGATTGCGGTCGCAGCCGGCGACCGACGCTTGCAAGGGAGGTGACCATGACCCGCAACGCAGTGCTTCTGGTCTCCAGACTGCTGTTTGCCGTGCTGTTCGTCCCGTCCGGTTTCCAGGCGCTCGCCAACATTGCGGGCACGACAGGCTATTTCGCCGGCCTCGGACTGCCATTTCCCACGCTGGCAGCCTGGGGCACAGGCCTGTTCGAGTTGATCGCAGGGCTTTTGATCCTCGTCGGCTTTCAGACCCGCGTCGTGGCGCTGCTGCTGGCCGCCTTCTGCATCGTGGCCGGCTTTATCGGCCATTACGGCCAGGGCGCCGGCGATGCGACGCTGGCCTTCCTGCACCAGCAGATGCTGATGAAGGATATCGCGATCTCCGGCGGCTTCCTGGCGCTCGCCATGGCCGGCGCCGGCGCTTGGTCGGCCGATGGGCGCGGTTAGCTCGCCTTGAATCCAGTGGCGAGCCTGGAACCAACCAGACATGTTGCCCGGGATTCAATCCTGTCTTCAAACACGATGTCCAACATCCGCCTGGGTCAGATGCCGCGCACCGTTGGCCGTCTTCATTTCACCGAAACGCTCTGCCCGCCTTCCACCGCAAGCACCAGGCGGCGGTTGGTAATGCGCGCCAGCTGCGCCATGCGGCCGGCCGGCCGCTCGCCGTAGAGGTCCGACAACGAAGCCGGCAGCACCAGCGCCAGCGCGCCGTTGGGGCGGGTTTCCCATTTCAATCTCGGCATGACGCCGGGCATCGCCGCTGTCAGCAGGTAGACCACGCGCATCATCGCCGCCAGAACGCGAGCGCGCTCGAGCAGGCGCGGCGGCGCCAGGGCCTTGATCTCGGGCGCGATGCCATCGTTGAAGATGCCGTCATGGCGATAGGCGTTGGCGAGCGCCAGATAGGCGCGGCCGGGATGGTCGACGCCGATGAAGGACGCATGCGCGATGATGTTGAGCGACTGCTTGCCGCGATACTCCGGATGCGCGCGCCAGCCTATGTCGGCGAGCAGACAGGCAGCATGGCGATAGCGCGCCTCGTCTTCCGTCTCATCGATGCCGAAGGCCTTGAAGGCCTTGCCGGTCCATTCTACCAGGTCGTGCGCGTGATGGACCGAGCGTGAGCGCAAAAGCGCGAGTTCCTCGGCCGCCGAGATCAGCGGATCCGCCTTCTGTTCTGCCGCATCGAGCAGCGAATAGAGGAAGCCTTCGCGCACGCCTTGCGCCGAAACGATGATCCTCGACGGCTGCATCGCCGCCATGATCTCCTGCAGCACGAGCGCACCGTACGGCAACAACGAACGGCGGTTCTTGGAGACGCCCTCGATCCCCCTCACCTTTTCCACCTCGCCCCTCGCCACCTGCCGGAGGAAGCTCTGGGCGCTGTCGGCCGATATTTCGTAATGGTGCATGACCCCAAGCGGGTAGTTGGTCATCTCCATATGCAGCCGGGCGAGGTTTCGCCAGGTGCCGCCGACGGCGTAGAAGGTCCTGCCCTGCCCGCCCTTTAGGAGCTTTGCCCGCGCCAGTTCCTGGCGTGCGATCTTCTGCGCCTGGACGAGCGAATTCTTGGACATGTCCTGCAGGCGCAGGCCGCCGAGGGGCAGGGTTATGCCGTCGCCGATCGCCTCACCGGCGATATCGATGAGTTCCAGGCTGCCGCCACCAAGGTCGCCGGCAATACCATTGGCCGGGTGGAAACCGGAAATGACGCCGAGCGCGGAATAATGAGCCTCCTGGCGGCCGGAAAGGACGCGGATCTCGGTCTTCAGCACATCTTCGGCACGATGGATGAAATCGGGACCGTTGATGGCCTCGCGCGCCGCGGCCGTTGCCAGCACATACATGTGCTCCGCCCCGGCCTGATCGGAAAGCGCGCGGAAGCGGCGAAACTCCTCCATCGAGCGCGCCACCCCCTCGGGGTCGAGCTTTCCCGTCGAGACAATGCCGCGGCCAAGGCCGGCCAGCATCTTTTCGTTGAACAGCATGGTCGGCGAGCGCGCCAGCCCTTCATAGACGACAAGACGGATCGAGTTCGAACCAATGTCGATGATGGACAGCGGTCGGCGGTCCTGCAGCCGGCCCTGGGAATTGGACAGCATCAGGCGGTGGCGTTCTTCTTGCGGCGCTTGAACTGCGCGATCCGCTTCGGTGCATGCGATTTCAGCGCGTCACCCCGTCCCGAGAGGCTCGGATTGGTCATGAAATATTCCTGCGCGTTGAACGGCTCCTCCCCCTCCTCAAGCACGACGCGCCGGGAGGTTCCATCAGCCAATACGTCGAAACTTTGCTGATTGTCCATGATGTTGCCCAGCATGATCTGGCCCAGAACCTGTTCATGCACAGTTGGATTGGTGATCGGCACCATGGTCTCGACGCGGCGGTCGAGATTGCGTGGCATGAGGTCGGCCGAGGAGATATAGACGATCGCCTCGTCGGCCGGCAGCCCATGGCCGTTGCCGAAACAGTAGATACGGCTGTGTTCCAGGAACCGGCCAACGATCGACTTGACCCTGATGTTCTCCGACAGGCCAGGCACCTGCGGCCTGAGGCAGCATATGCCTCGCACGACGAGGTCGATTTCAACCCCGGCGCGGCTTGCGTCATAGAGCGCGTCGATGATGATCGGGTCGACAAGCGCGTTCATCTTCATCCAGATGCGCGCCGGACGCCCCTCCAGCGCATGGGTGACCTCGTCGGAAATGTGCTGGAGGATGCGGTTGCGCAGCGTGAACGGGGATATCGCCAGCCGCATTTCGGCGGTCGGCTCGGCGTAGCCGGTGATGAAATTGAAGAGCTGGGCGACGTCGCGGGCGATCGTCGCATCGGTGGTGAAGAAGGACAGGTCGGTGTAGATGCGCGCCGTAACCGGATGGTAGTTGCCGGTGCCGAGATGGACGTAGTTGCGCAGCTTGCCATCCTCGCGCCGCACCACCAGCGACATCTTGGCGTGGGTCTTGAGCTCGAGGAAGCCGAATACGACCTGCACGCCGGCGCGTTCGAGGTCGCGCGCCCAGCGGATATTGGCTTCCTCGTCGAAGCGGGCCTTGAGCTCGACCAGCGCCGTCACCGACTTGCCGGCCTCCGCCGCATCGACCAGCGCGCGCACGATCGGGCTGTCGTTGGAGGTGCGGTAGAGCGTCTGCTTGATCGCCACCACTTCAGGATCGGCCATCGCCTGACGCAGGAACTGCACCACCACGTCGAAGGATTCGTAGGGGTGGTGAACGATGATATCCTTCTCGCGGATAGCGGCGAAACAGTCCCCGCCATGCTCGCGGATGCGCTCGGGGAAACGCGGATTGTAAGGCGTGAACTTCAAATCGTCGCGGGCAACCGCGACGATTTCGGAAATCTGGCTGAGCGCCAGCGGGCCAGTCAGCACGCTGATGCGGCTCGATGAAACGCCAAGTTCGCCGGCGACGAATTCGCGCAGTTCAGCCGGCATCAGCATGTCGAACTCGATGCGGATGACGGAGCCGCGGCGGCGGCGCTTCAACGCTGTTTCGAACAGCCGCACCAGGTCTTCCGATTCTTCCTCGACCTCGATGTCGCTGTCGCGGATGATGCGGAACGTGCCGGAGCCCTTGACCTCGTAGCCGGGGAACAGCTTGCCGATGTAAAGGCCGACCGCCTCCTCCAGGGGAATGAAGCGGACATGATGCTTGCGGTCCGGCAGACGGATGAAGCGCTTGAGCGCCACAGGCAAGCGCAAGAGCGCGCTCATCTCCTCGCCGTTCTTGCGGTGCCGCAATTGCAGCGCCATCGAGAAGCCGAGATTGGGGATGAACGGGAACGGATGCGCCGGATCGATCGACAGCGGGGTGAGCACCGGAAACACCTGATCCTGGAAGTGTTCTTCCAGCCAGACCTTCTCGTCCTTGGTCAGCGCGTCGCGGGTGATGCTCTCGATGCCTTCCTTGTTGAGCAGCACGGTCAGCGCCGAAAGGCTTTTCTGCTGATCCTCCTGCAGCCGCTCGACCTCGCGCAGCAATTGCTCGAGCTGCTGTTCGGGGGTGCGGCCATCCGGGCTCTTGAGTGCGATGCCCTCGCGCACCTGGCCGGCAAGGCCGGCGACGCGAACCATGAAGAACTCGTCGAGGTTGGCGGCCGAGATGGACAGGAAGCGCACACGCTCGAGTAGCGGATGGTGTGTGTTCAGCGATTCTTCCAGAACGCGGCGATTGAACTGCAGCCAGGAAAACTCACGATTGACGAAACGGTCGGGGTTGCCCTCCGGGCTCGCCGTCTCGACATTGTTGAATTCGCTCAGTACCGGCTTCAATTCGTTCATGGTTCCTGCTCTTGTCCCGCCTCAGCCGGTTAACCGGCTTAACTTATCCTGTGGCAGGCTTTTGCGACAGTTCTCTGACAGGCTTTTGCGACAGTTTGATTTCATCGAACTTGCAAACAGGCCTGATATGATCCAGATGCAGGAGAGACTGCGTTAAGGAGACGACGATGGCAGGCGGTTCCATTCCCCATTTCCAGAACGATGCGGGCCATCCCGCTATCGACATCGGGGTCAAGGAATTCATGTGCACGGGCGCCAACCCGCCGTTCGACCATCCGCATGTCTTTCTCGACATGGGCGACGACAATGAGAAGGTCTGTCCCTACTGTTCGACCCTTTACCGCTATTCACCGAAGCTGAAGGCGACGGAAACGGTGCCTGCCGGCTGCCTCTATATCGATCAGGCCGCCTGATTCTTTTGCGACAGAGATGATGGACGACACGCGCTCCCGGCAAGTCGTCATCGCCGGGGCGGGCATCGCCGGGCTGACGGCGGCCATCGCGTTCGCCGAACGCGGCTATTCCGTGCAGGTGTTCGAACAGGCACCGCGCCTCGAAGCGGCGGGCGCCGGCATCCAGCTTTCTCCCAACGCCACACGCATCCTTCGCCAACTCGGCGTGCTCGACCGGCTTTTGCCGGCGGCGGTGCGGCCCGAGGCCGTGGTGCTGAAGGACGCAAGGACGCTGCGCCAACTGGCGCGTGTGCCGCTGGGGCAAGCCGGTAAAAGCCGCTGGGGCGCGCCCTACCTCGTCGCGCACCGGGCCGATGTGCAGGGCGCGCTGATGGCGCGTGTTGTGGAATGGCCTGACATCAAAATCCGGACCGGAGCGCGCGTCGGCAAGATTTCCACAAGCCCTCACCACGTCACGGCAAGCGCGGAGATCGGGCAAGAGACAATCGAAGGGCATGGCTTGCTGCTGGTCGGCGCCGACGGCGTGTGGTCATCGGTGCGCGGGCTTGCAGGTTCGAAGGGCGGAGCCGTGTTCGCGGCAAGCCATTTTTCCGGCGAGTTGGCCTGGCGCGCAACCGTGGCGGCCGAAAGCCCTGCCGGACAGGCCTTTGCCGCCCTTGGCGCTGCCGACTGCGTCACCACCTTCCTGCATCCCGGCTTCCACATGGTCGCCTACCCGGTCAGCAAAGGCAGGGTCTTCAACCTCGCCGCCTTCACCAGGGGCGAGCGGATCGCCGAAGGCTGGGCGGGCCATGCCGACCCCGCCATCCTTGGCAAAGCCATGCGCGGCACCGCGCAGGCGTTGGGGAAGCTTGTCGCCCTGGCCGGCCCCTGGACGGCCTTTCCGATCCATACCGTCGAACAGAGCCGGTGGACGAACCCGCAAGGCATAGCGCTGATCGGCGACGCGGCGCATGCGATGACGCCGTTCGCCGCACAAGGCGCGGCGATGGCGATCGAGGATGCGGCAATGCTGGCCAAGACCATGGCCGACTTCCCTGCTGATCCTCAGCAGAGCCTCGCCATCTGGGAGAACCTGCGACGGCCACGCGTCGAAAAGGTGCGCAAGCGCGGCGCGCTCAACCGGCTTGCCTGGCATGCCCGGGGTCCGGTGGCACTGGCCCGCAACCTGGTGCTGGCGATGCGGCCGGCGGAGAAGCTCGCGGCCGATCTCGACTGGCTCTATGGCTGGGAGCAAGCGAAAGTCATCCGGCGCTGACAGTTCGCAATGATGCGGCCGGGGGCATAACCGAGCCTAATTGTAGAGCCGCATCGACAGTCCCAGCGACACCGGCAGCGGGTTCCACCAGCCGGTGCGGAGGCCGGCGGTGCGAAGCGCAGCGGCCGTCCAGGTGTTGCAGCCGACCAGCGCGTTGAAATGGCCGTTGGCTTCGTAGAAGCGGTCGAAGCTGGAATAGCTCGCATTCTCGACCACGACCGGACCATTCGGCCCCTGCTGGAAGCTTGCGGAGATATAGTCGATCAGTGTCGCGAACTGGTCTTCCCCTATGTCGAACCCAGCGACATCGGGATGCGGCTCGACGATGTCGCCGGCAACATCGACATGCATGACCGACGCGTCGAGGGTCAGCGCTTTCATCACCGGAACGGCTTTCAGCTCGGACCAGGTCGGCGTCTGCAGATAGAAGGCGCGGCCGCCCCACCCGAAGACGAGATAGCGCACTTCCGGTGCATCGGAAGGCATTCCGGCGTCCATGAGGAAGTGGAAGCGCTTGCGCACCACGTCATCCACCGGAATGGCGATATCGGTGTGGATCGGGTTGTGCAGCACCAATATGTGTCGCGTGGCCACGCCGGCTCGCGCCGCCGGCCAGAGCGGGCGCGGCACCAGCGTGCCGAGGGCGGCTGCAAGCACGATCGCGGCCGACAGCAGGGAAAGGAACCGCAGGACTTTTCTCATCGATGCCGTCCCCTGCTCCGCCGCCAATCGTATCGGCCGATCCATAAGCGAAAGCCCGGCCGCATCGCGGCCGGGCTTTCGCGCTCGGTGTAAAGCCGCTCAGTGCAGGATCTGGCTGAGGAACAGTTTCGTGCGTTCATGGCGGGGATGGTCGAAGAACTCGGCCGGCGTGTTCTGTTCGACGATCTGGCCCTGATCCATGAAGATTACCCGGTTGGCGACCTTGCGCGCAAAGCCCATCTCGTGGGTGACGCACAGCATGGTCATGCCTTCCTCGGCCAGACCGACCATGGTCTCCAGCACTTCCTTGATCATTTCGGGGTCGAGCGCCGAAGTCGGCTCGTCAAACAGCATGATGCGCGGGTTCATGCACAGCGAACGCGCGATCGCCACGCGCTGCTGCTGACCGCCTGACAACTGGCCGGGATATTTGTTGGCCTGCTCCGGGATCTTGACGCGCTTAAGGAAATGCATGGCGATTTCCTCCGCCTGCTTCTTGGGCGTCTTGCGCACCCAGATCGGCGCCAGCGTGCAGTTCTCCAGGATCGTCAGATGCGGAAACAGGTTGAAGTGCTGGAACACCATGCCGACCTCGCGGCGCACCTCGTCGATCTTTTTCAGATCGTTGGTCAGCTCCTTGCCGTCGACGATGATCTTGCCCTTCTGGTGCTCCTCGAGCCGGTTGATGCAGCGGATCATGGTGGACTTGCCCGACCCGGACGGGCCGCAGATGACGATGCGCTCGCCGCGCATGACTTTCAGGTTGATGTCCTTCAGCACATGGAACTCGCCGTACCATTTGTGCATGGCGATGATGTCGATGGCGACATCGGTGGCCGAGATTTGCATCTTTCCGGCATTGACCTTGAGGTCTTCCGCGCTGACGGCGTTTTCAGTGGCCATGGCCAGTTCCCCTTATTGCTGTGTTTTATCGTTTGTAGCCGGTGTCGAGCCGGCGTTCGGTGTACATTGAATAGCGCGACATGCCGAAGCAGAACAGCCAGAACACAAAGGCCGCGAACACAAGACCGGACTTGGCCGTCTGCGGCGTCGCCCAGTTGGCGTCCGAGAAGTTCTGCTTGACCACGCCGAGCAGGTCGAACATCGAGATGATGAGGACCAGGCTGGTGTCCTTGAACATGCCGATGAACGTGTTGACGATGCCGGGAATAACCAGCTTCAGCGCCTGCGGCAGCACGATCAGGCCCATCTTCTGCCAGTAGCCGAGGCCGAGGGAATCGGCGCCCTCGTACTGGCCTTTCGGGATCGCCTGCAGGCCCCCTCGCACCACTTCGGCCATATAGGCGGCGGCAAACAGCGACACGCCGATCAGAGCCCTGAGGAACTTGTCGAAGGTGACGCCCTCGGGCAGGAACAGCGGCAGCATGACGCTGACGAAGAACAGCACGGTGATCAGCGGTATGCCGCGCACCGTCTCGATGAAGATCACGCAAAGCGTCTTGATGATCGGCATTTTCGAGCGCCGGCCAAGCGCCAGCACGGTGCCCAGCGGCAGCGACACGGCAATGCCGACGAAGGACAGGCTGAGCGTGACCAGCAGTCCGCCCCACCGCGACGTCTCGACATGCGGCAAGCCGAACACGCCGCCGATCAGCAGGAAGAAGGAAACGATCGGCAACACCAGGAAGAGCAGGATTGCGTTCAGCCCCTTGCGCGGCAAGCGCGGCATCAACATCGGCACCAGCAGCGCCACGAACAGGATGGCAACCAGGATCGGCCGCCAGCGCTCCTCGACCGGGTAGGTGCCGAACATGAACTGGCCGAACTTGGCGTTGACGAAGGCCCAGCAGGCGCCGCTCCAGCCATCCGGCTGGATGCCGCCTTGCGCCACCGTGGCGCAGACCGTGCGGTCAGGTCCGGTCCACTGAGCGTTGATGAAGGCCCAGCTCAGAACCTGCGGCAGGATCCAGGCCACGATGGCGATGCCAAGCACGGTCAGGACCGTGTCGCCGACCGAACCGACCAGGTTCTTGCGCGCCCAGGCAACAGGGCCGCGCTCGCTCGTTGGCGCGGGCTGCGCCAGCGCCATTTCGGTGCGCACCCAGGAGGTGTCATGTTCCTGCATGGCTGCTACCTCTCCACCAGCGCCATTCTGGCGTTGACCACGTTCATGACGGCCGAGGTCACCAGGCTGAGCAAGAGATAGGCAACCATCATGATCAGCACGCCCTCGACCGCCTGGCCGGTCTGGTTCAGAACCGTTCCCGCCGTCGCCGTCAGGTCCGGATAGCCGATGGCGATCGCCAGAGAGGAGTTTTTCGTCAGGTTGAGATACTGGCTGGTCAGCGGCGGGATGACGATGCGCATGGCCTGCGGCACCACGACCAGCCGCAGGGTAGGCCCGGAGCGCAGGCCGAGGGCCGATGCCGCCTCGGTCTGGCCTTTGTTGACGCCCCTGATGCCGGCGCGCACGATCTCGGCGATGAACGCCGCCGTATAGCAGGACAGCGCCAGATAGAGCGACAGGAACTCCGGCTTGACCTGGAAGCCGCCAGTCAGGTTGAAGGTCGATTGTTTGGGAAAATCAAAGCTCAGCGGAAAACCACTCAGCACGTAGGCGAGAAGCGGAAGGCCGACGATCAGCGCGATGGAGGTCCACAGCACCGGAAATTGCTGGCCGGTGGCCATTTGCCGCTGACGTGCCGCGCGGCGGACGAACCAGGCCATGGCGATGCCGACGACGAGCGCCACCAGGATAAGCCATGATCCGTCGCCCCACACGGCGCGCGGGAAATAGAAACCGCGCTGGTTGAGGTAGGAGCCGAATGGCAGGTGAAAGCTTTCGCGCGGCGCCGGCAGCACGGCGAGCACCCCGGAATACCAGAAGAAGATGACCAGCAGCGGCGGGATGTTGCGGAAAATCTCCACATAGACCGTGCAGATCTTGCGGATCAGCCAGTTCTGCGACAGGCGGCCAATGCCGATGACGAAACCGATGATTGTCGCTGTGATGATGCCGGCGACAGCCACGATGATGGTGTTGAGAAGGCCGACGATGATGGCACGGCCATAGGTCGAGTCCGACGTATAGGCGATCGGCGTGTCTGAGATATCGAAGCCGGCGCGTCCCCTCAGGAACTGGAAACCGGAGGCAATGTGGAGACGCTGCAGATTGTCGATGACGTTCTGCACGATCCACCAGACAGCGCCGAACAGAAGCACGACGACCAGCGTCTGGAAGAAGAGACTGCGGACTTTCGGGTCGTTGACGAAGGAGCCGCGACTAGGCTCCTCGCGAAGGATTTCCTGCGAAGCCATGGACCATCCCCTGGAAAGAGAAGCCGGAAGGCAGAGTATCTGCCTTCCGGATCACATTTCGATCAGCGGATCGGCGGAGCGTATTGCAGGCCGCCCTTGGTCCACAGGGCATTGATGCCGCGCGCGATCTTGAGCGGGCTGCCGGAACCGACATTGCGGTCGAACAGTTCTCCGTAATTGCCGACGGCCTTGACGATGTTGACGACCCAGTCGTTGGAGACGCCGAGATCGGTGCCGATCTTGGTGTCGGCTTCCTGGCCGAGCACGCGCTTGATCTCCGGGCTCGGCGAGTTCTTCATCTCGTCGACATTGGCCTTGGTGATGCCGAGTTCCTCGGCCTGCAACAACGCGAAATAAGTCCACTTGACGATGTGGTACCACTGGTCGTCGCCCTGGCGCACGGCCGGCCCGAGCGGCTCCTTGGAGATGATCTCGGGCAGCACGACATGGTCAGCCGGCGAACCGAGCGTCAGGCGGATGCCGTAAAGGCCCGACTGGTCGGTGGTATAGACGTCGCAGCGGCCGGCGTCATAGGCGGCGTTGACCTCCTCGAGCTTCTCAAAGACGACCGGATTGTACTCCATCTTGTTCGCCTTGAAGTAGTCGGCGAGGTTGAGCTCGGTGGTCGTGCCGCTCTGCACGCAGACAGCGGCGCCCGAGAGCTGGAGGGCCGAATTGACGCCCGGCAGCTTCTTGGCGTTGATCATGAAGCCCTGGCCGTCATAGTAGGTGACGCCGACGAAGTTCAGGCCAAGTGCCGTGTCGCGGTTGATGGTCCAGGTGGTGTTGCGCGACAGGATGTCGACCTCGCCGGACTGCAGCGCGGTGAAGCGCTCCTTGGCGCTGAGCGGCGTGAACTTGACCTTGGTGCCGTCTCCGAAGACCGCGGCGGCCACGGCGCGGCAGAAGTCCGCATCGATGCCCTGCCAGTCACCCTTGTCGTCCGGCGCCGAGAAGCCGGCCAAACCGGTGGAGACGCCGCACTGGATGAAGCCCTTCGCCTTTACTGTATCGAGCGTGCCGGCCGATGCGGCCGAAGCCATCAATCCGAGCGTGGCGGCGCCAAGAATGCCGATAGCAATATTTTTCATGACCCACAGACCCTTTTCTCTGTTTTTCAGGCAAACCCTGATTTTTTCCCGTGTGAACGCAGCTCCCATTCCAGCCCATCCCCGGAACGCGCATCGAAAACCAACGCGCTGCCCCCGTTCACGAACAGCATCGAAGGCGATAATTCCCGTGAGGTCAAGGGAAATGACCAAATCCGAAGGCGTTTGAAAATCGATTGCCTGAATTGCCTGAATTGCAGACAAACACGCCCGCCGTTTAGTCAGAAGTGCGAATAAACCCGGCAAAGCCCGTTCGACGTCAAGCCGCACACTGTCTCTCTCACCATGATCGCGCGACTACTCTTCATTCGGGCGCTTCCCGTCGCGCGTTGACATGGACAGCACTGTCATGTGAGCGCCCCGGAATCCCGTGAAAGGACACCGCAGGGCGGCCGTTTCTTGCGCGTGCGGGGAAAATTGGCACATCCGAAGTCCGTTTCCTGGCGAACGCCGGGATGTTGCGCGCTCCATGGCGGCGCACTATGGCTAGCCCCTCATCGAGAGGCGACGACACAATGGCAAAAGACGGCAACGAGCAAGGCTCCGGCAAGATGGGCATCAACACCCGCCTTGCCCATTCAGGCAACAACCCGCACGACTATTTCGGCTTCGTCAATCCGCCTGTCGTCCATGCCTCGACCGTGCTTTTCCGCAATGCCGCCGCGATGGCCGGGCGCAGCCAGAAATACACCTACGGGACGCGCGGCACGCCGACGACGGATGCCCTGGCCCATGCCATCGACGCGCTGGAGGGATCCGCCGGCACAATCCTGGTGCCGTCAGGCCTGGCGGCGGTGACCGTGCCGCTGCTCGCTTTCGTATCCGCGGGCGATCATCTGCTGATCGTGGATTCCGTTTACCATCCGACCCGCAATTTCGCCGACACGATGCTGAAGCGCCTGGGCGTCGAGGTCGAGTACTACGCTCCAGGGGTCGGCGCCGGCATCGCCGCCCTGATAAAGGCGAACACCAAGGTGGTGTTCACGGAATCCCCGGCCTCCAACACGTTCGAGGTGCAGGACATTCCGGCCATCGCCAAAGCGGCTCACGCGGCTGGCGCCATCGTGATGATGGACAACACCTGGGCAACGCCGCTCTATTTCAAGCCGCTCGACCACGGCGTCGACATCTCCATCCACGCGGCGACGAAATACCCGGCCGGTCATTCCGACGTATTGCTTGGCACGGTCTCGGCCAATGAGGGCTGCTGGGAGCAACTCTACGAGAGTTTCTGCACGCTTGGCTGCTGCGCAGGACCCGACGATGTCTACCAGGTGCTGCGCGGCCTGCGCACGATGGGCGTCCGGCTCGATCACCACCAGCGCAGCGCTTTAAGCATAGCGTCGTGGCTCGAAGGCCAGAAGGGCGTCGCGCGCGTGCTCCACCCTGCCCTCCCCAGCCACCCTGACCACGGCCTGTGGAAGCGCGACTTCTCCGGTTCGAGCGGCATCTTTTCCATCGTGCTTGCCGGCGGTGGCCAGAAGCAGCAGCATGCCTTCCTCGACGCCTTGCAGATTTTCGGGCTGGGGTATTCCTGGGGCGGGTATGAGAGCCTTGCGGTGCCGGTCTGGCTGGGCGACCGCGTCGTCGCAAAAGCCCCTTATGAAGGGCCGCTGATCCGGCTTCAGATCGGCCTCGAGGATGTCGATGACCTGAAAGCCGACATCATGCGAGGGCTGGCAGCGGCGGGACTCTGATTGCCAGGGAGATTCAGGCAAGGGCCGCAAGGCCCTGACGCTGATGGCAAAGCGCGAGCCGTTCGCAGCATGCCGATGAGGCTCGGCTCGCAATATTATTCTCCTTGGCCGCCCGTTTCGGGATTTGTTTGACTTTCAAATTCGCCGGTTCGGCCGCATTGCCTGCTGGCGGCATCCTCGCCAAATCATCCACTGCGAAAATTGCCATGGCCTTTCGTCTTTTTGTCCCCATCCTTGCCGGCGCGACGCTGCGGGAGCGTCTGCTGGCATGCATCGGGGCGATGATCGGCATCGCGTTGACCGGCGTGATCAGCGGCCTGGCGACGGGCGGCGGCGCGCATGTAGCGCTGCTGGTCGCGCCGATGGGCGCTTCCGCCGTGCTTCTCTTCGCGGTGCCGGCAAGCCCTCTGGCTCAGCCATGGTCGATCATCGGCGGCAATTCCATATCCGCGCTGGTGGGCGTGACCGTGGCGCATTTCGTCCATGACCCCGTCATCGCCTCGGGCCTCGCCGTGGCGCTCGCCATCGCGGCGATGTCGTTCACACGCTGTCTGCATCCGCCTGGCGGCGCAGCGGCGCTGACGGGGGTGCTTGGCGGACCTGCCGTTGTCAGCGCCGGCTTCCTGTTTCCGTTCGTGCCGGTGGCCCTGAATTCGATCATCCTGGTTACGCTGGGTTTCCTTTTCCACAAACTGGCGCGGCGCAACTATCCGCATGTCGCCGCGCCCGCAGCCAACAGCCACGGTACCGCCGATCCGCCGGCGCAGCAGCGCGTCGGCTTCCAGCCGGAGGATATCGACGCGGCGCTGACCGCGCTCGACGAGACCTTCGACATCGACCGCGACGACCTCGAACGGCTGTTGAGACAGGTCGAACTGCAGGCCACGGTGCGCTCGCACCGGACATTGCTGTGCAAGGACATCATGTCGCGTGATGTGGTCTCGGTGCCCGAGCACGCCCGCGTCGAGGAAGCGCGCCAGCAATTGCTCGATCACAACATCCGCACCCTGCCTGTGGTCGATGCCGAGGCAAGACTGGCCGGGGCTGTCGGCCTGCGCGAACTGACGAAAGCCGTCGACACGGTGAAAGCCGTGATGGCGACGGCCGGCACAGCCTTGCCCGACACGCCGGCGATGAGCCTGCTTCCAGTGCTGACTGACGGCCGCAGCCATGCCGTGGTCATCGTCGATGCCGAGCGGCGTATCCTTGGCCTGATCACACAGACCGACCTCCTCGCGACCGCCGCACGGGTGCTGACGGCAGACAAGCGATCGGCAGCGGCTTAGAACTGCGCCGACTGGCGTGAAGCCGGCTCATTTCTGCCGATTGCGTGCCCCCAGCAGAGGCCATCCCGGCGTGGCATCCTTCCCCGCCGCCTGGTCCAGTCGCAGGGAGGCGCGCCTTGCCTCGTCAGGCCGGCTGACATGCGTCCATGAGCCGTCGTAACCGCGCTTGCGCCGTTCCAGCCAGGCATCGAGCCCTTCGCGCAGATCGGCGGTTGGCGCCATGCGGGCGAACTGCTCGGCCTCGACAGCCAAGCCTTCTGCAATGCTCTGGTTGAGGCCCCGCGTCACTGCCGTGAGAATGCTGGCAATGGCCGGCCCGGAGTGCCGAAGGATACGCCTGGTCAGATCAAAAGCGGCCGGCATCAGTTCGGCATGCGGCACAACCTCGTTGACGAGGCCAAGTTCGAGCGCACGCGGTGGGGGAAACCAGTCGCCGGTCAAAAGCAGTTCGAGCGCCCGCTTGCGACCCGCCAGCCTCGGCAGGCGCTGGGTCCCGCCGAAAGTCGGCGGCATCGCCAGATTGATTTCCGGCTTGGCGAACAAAGCGCGGTCGCTGGCAATGGCAAGCGGCACGGCTTCCGTGATTTCACAGCCGCCGCCGAAGGCGATGCCGTTGACGGCGGCAATTATCGGCTTGCGGAACGCTTCAAGCCTTGCCGTCAGCCGCTGCCCCCGCATGACGAAGTCGCGCATCGCGACATCCGAGCCGCGTGCCACGCTCGCCGAGAATTCGTGGATATCGCCACCCGCCGAAAACGCACGCTCCCCCGCTCCGGTGAGAATGACGGCCCGCACGCTGTCATCGACTTCGATGTCGTCGAGAGCAGCGAGCAGGCGATCGATCAGGGCATAGTTCAGCGCATTGAGCTTTTCAGGACGATTGAGGGTGAGGACAGTCACCCCGTCATGGGTGTCGTTCAGGACAAGATCGACCATTGTTCTTCCTTTCCAGATACGAAGGAAAGGGAACACGCTTTCGGTTGCATGTATATTCACTAGTCGGTATACATGCCTGATGCTCGAAGCCGTCAGCCCGACCCGCAAACGCATCGTCGATGCAGCCACCAAGCTGTTTTATGCCGAGGGAATAGGTCGCGTCAGCGTCGACGCCATTGCCGAGGAGGCGGGCCTCACCAAGCGGACGCTTTATTACCACTTCAAGAGCAAGGACGACCTCATCGCGGCCTATCTGGACGGCCGCGACCAACCCAATCTCAAACGCATGGCCAGTTGGTTCGATGCCGCGCAAGGCGGTGTGGAACACAAGGTCGAAGCGATCTTTGCCAATCTGGCCCGGGCCGCGCGCCATCCGAAGTGGAAAGGATGCGGCTTTCTGCGCACGGCCGCGGAACTCGCTTCGATGCCCGGCCATCCGGCGGTCAAGATCGGCTCGCGTCACAAGTCAAATTTTGAAGCATGGCTGGCTGGAGCGTTGTCAGACCACGGCATCAAGGAGCCACAAACGGTAGCGCGCGAGATCGTGCTGCTGATCGACGGCTCGTTTTCGATCATGTTGATCCACCGCAATCCCGACTATATCGACGCCGCCGGTCACGCCGCCGCCACTCTGGTCAGGGCACGCATCTGAGGCAGGAGCTAGATGCTACCTGGTTTGTCTCCAATGCCCATTTCAGCCCAGAAGGCGCGTTGCTCGGGTGTTCGCCTCAAGCTCGCATGACTTTCATGTATTGCCAGGCCAGGGGTGGTGTTGGCCTCGACAATGACGATGTCATCATTCGTCAATGCCACGTCCCAGCCGATGAGGCCCGGATAGGGTAGTTGGCTTGCCAACCTCAACATCCGCGACTTGACGATATCCCAATTGGGTATGACAGCGTTGCGGATTTGGACACCGGAATCCGGATGCCGTTCGCTGACCTGGCGGCGCCTGTTTTTCGAATCGTAAGAGAGCCCGGGGCCAAGAACGCCATTCAGCGGATCGACCCGGGCCGAGATTCCGCCACGCCCGATCTTCCAGTTGTCGGTCGGATAGGTTTCCGGACGGCCCATCTTCATGGTCGCCGCCAAGATGACAGTGCCGTGGCTCGAAAAATGTGTCCCGGTCAGCACGCGAAGTGTGTTCAACGTGGGTGGGAAAAATGCCTCGCTCCATGTTCCCTGCCGGATGATCTCCGAGATCGTGTACGCATCCGGCTTCTGGCGCAAGAAACCGTCAAGCCATTCCCGCGCCTGCACCCTATGGCCATTGACCTGCAATCCATCGGGGCCATGGGCGAGCCTCAATGCTCCCTTCGCGTATCCGCCTGCGGCAGGCTTGAGGAACAATTCGCCCTTCTGCTGCGCAAGCGAAAGTATTTCTTCAAACTCAAGACGTTCTTCCGGCTTTGCAAGATCAACAAGTTGCTGTCCAGCGATATAGTGGGTCATTGGCGGCGCGGCGGAGGGCATGACATGATCAAGCCATGCTTTCTGGTTCAGCTTGTTGAACAAGAACCGGTCAATGCGATTGTTGTAGGTGGCGAGCCGACGAGTATACAAACTGAGGGGAGTATATTCGCTTCGAAGAAACGCCTGATCCTCGAGCATGATCAATGCTTGCGACTGATGGCCACGGAGCAAGCCGCGCAACCGCCATAGGTTGCTTGGCGCGACGTCCTCGAATTCGGTTCGCACAAAAGAACTGTATGCACGCCATCGACGTGCAATTGCTACCGCCACCCCCAAGGATCACCTCTCCCACCACATAGACTGCCCCAGATTCATCGTGAGGGCACTGGCGGCAGATATCAAGCCGGCACACCGAGTTTGTGTCTGTCTGGCGATGCGCGGCCGAACAAGTCCTGAGAGATGGCCGCTGCCGTTTCTTAAGGCGCCAGCGCCATCCATGCCGTGCCGGCAACGAGCGTGACCAGCGTCAGCGGCAGGCCGACCTTGAAGAACGCGCCGAAAGACAGTGGCGTGCCCGCGGCCTTGGACTGCTCGGCAACGATCAGGTTGGCGACCGAGCCGAGCAGCGTAAAATTACCGGCGAGCGTCGAGCTCATCGCAACCACGAGCCACGCGCGCTCGGGGCTTTCCAGCCCGGGTATGAAGGGCCGCAATGCCAGCACCGCCGGGACATTGCTCATGATGTTGGAGAGTACGGCGGTGAACCCGGACAACCGCCAGACATCGTCCAGGCCGAGATTCCTGGCCGAGGCGATGATGTCAGGCGTCAGAAGCGTCTTTTCGGCGCCGGCAACGACCACGAACAGGCCGGCGAACATGAACAGCAGCGGCCCATCGATCTCGCGGTAGATACGCTCCGGCTTGATGGCGCGGGTGAGCAGCAGGATCGCGCCGCCGATCAGCGCCGCCTTGGCAACGGGAACGCCGGCGAAGAAGGCGATGGCCAGACCGACACAGACAATCACTGCCTTCAGCACCTGCCCGCGATGCATGCGGCCGCGCGAAAGCTCGGGTGTCAGTTGCACGGTACGAACGAATTCCGCCCGGTAGACGATGCGCACGATGACGATGACCGCGATGAGGCCGAACAGGGCGACCGGCGCGAGCGCCGCCGAAAAAGCCGGATACGAAATACCCGACAGCGCGCCGATGACCATGTTCTGCGGATTTCCGGTGATGGTGGCGACGCTGCCGCAGTTGGACGCCGTGGCGGTGGCGATCAGATAGGGAACCGGATTGCGGTTGATAACGCGGGTGACGTGGACGACAATCGGCGCCATCACCAGGCAGATGGCGTCATTGACGAGGAATGCCGACAGCACGCCGGTCAGCAGCGTCACCATCACCAGCAGCATGAACGGCGCATGCGCGTGTTCGATGGCGATGGCGCCGAGGCCACGAAAGGCGCCCGAGACCTTCAGATGCGCCACCACGATCATCATGCCCAGCAGAAGGGTGATGGTGTCGAAATTGATGGCCTTGTAGGCGTCCTCCATGCTGACCGCGCCAATGGCGATCATCGCGGCGCCGCCGAGCAGCGCAATACCCGCACGGTCAAGGCGCAAGCCCGGAATGCGGCCGATCGCGACGCCGGCGTAGGTCAGGACCAGGATCAGCAGTGCCGCCGCGCCCATCAACGTCATCAGTGAGGATCCTGCTCAAGGTGTTGGTGCCGACGCCGTCTGTCCGGTGGTTCGGATCACCAGCTTTAGCGTGATGTCGCGATCGATGACAAACGGCATGGATAAAAAGTCGTTCCGGGGCGGTATCGCTAACGCCGGTAGAAATCCAGGCGCTGCCGCAACGCCTGCGGCGAAAAAAGCACCTCGACCGTCTGCCGTGCCTTGCTGCCCACCCTCGACCGCAGCTCAGGATCAGCCTTCAGCCTGGCGAGTATCTCAACGGCCTCTCCCGTCGTGTCGAACAGAAAGCCATTCTCGCCATGCCTGATATGGTCCACGTAGCCGCCATGCGAATGACAGACCACCGGCAAACCGCAGGCCATCGCTTCGAACACCACGCGGCCAAACGTTTCCACATGCGAACCGGTTCGATAATAGAACACGTCCAGCGTCGGCAGGAACTCTTCGGCCGCAAGATGGCCCACCGGCAAAAGTTCGAGTCGTGGATGCGGTTCCAGTCTGTCGCCAAGCCGCGTGCCGCCCTGAATCCTGACCGCGGAGCCATCCGCCAGCAGTGCCTCATAGAGCGGCATGTCGTCGACATGGTGCTTGTCGGGCGTATCGCGGCTTATCCGCCCCACGGTGAACGGACCACCCGGTCTTGTCCGCCTTGGCGAGAAACGCCCGATATCGATCGGAGACGGATGCACGACGCCGTCGGCTCGCAGCATGCGTTTCTGAAAGTCGGAGACGAAGATCAGTTCGGCCGCCGGCCAACCCAGTGTCCGGGGCATACTCGTCGTCAGCGCCATGACCTTGGGGTGAAAAGTGCTGAAATCGTAGATGAGCCGGCGCGGGCGCGCAATCAGGTACGGCCACATCTTGTTTCGCCAGTGCGCGCCGATGAAGACATAAGTGCCGCCATCCGGAACCTGCCGCGTCATCGGGGAGATGGGGCTGATGGGAAATTGCCGCATCAATTCATCCGCGGCTCGTGACGATGCCGCCCAAAGACGCGCCTCAGCCTCGGCGCCTAGCAGCCGATACAATTCGAGGGTCTTCAGTTCACTGCCACCAAATGGATCTTGAAAGCCATTGAACAGGTGGATCATGCGCCGCCGCGCCCGCCCGGCTTGGCCATTGCCTGCCCCTATAACCTTGGTCCCTCTACCAGCAAGCGGATCGGGACGCCCCAACAAGGTCACAGAAATAGGAGGGTCGAGGCAAATGGCCATAGTCGCGCGAACGAATTCATTCACATTTTATGACCAATGTATCGGCGCGCCGCGAGCGAGCCCTGCCGCCCGCCGGCGCTGGAGGGTTGGACTGCGGAGCGCCGCCAGCTAGCGCCGGTAGAAATCCAGCCGGTCCAGCTGGGCTTGCGGCGAAAACAGCGCCTCGACGGATTGCCGCGCCTTCTGGCCCACCACCGCCCTGAGGGCCGGATCGGCCTTCAGCATGGCCAGGATCTGAGCCGCCTGCCCTGTCGTTTCGAACAGGTAACCATTCTCACCATGCCGGATGTGGTCGGCGTAGCCGCCGTGCGAATGACAGACCACGGGCAAACCGCAGGCCATCGCCTCGAACACCACGCGGCCGAATGTCTCCACATGCGAACCGGTGCGATAGTAAAAGACGTCGAGCGTCGGCAGGAAATCCTCTGCGGCGAATTGGCCCTGCGGCAGGAGTTCAAGCCGCGGGCGCGGCGCAAGCCGGTCCTTCAGCGGCATCCCGCCCTGGATGCGGATGGCCGTGCCATCGGCCAGCAGTGCCTCATAGAGCGCCAAATCGTCCGGATGATGCTTGTCCGGCGTATCCCGGCTCAGCCGACCTACCGTGAACGGACCATCGGGCAGCGCCGGACAGGGTTTGAAGCGATCGAGATCGATCGGCGACGGATGCACGGCGCCTTCGACCCCAAGCATGCGTCTTTGAAAATCGGAGATCAGCACCAGCTCGGCATCGGGCCAGCTCAGCAGGCGCGGCATGCGCGTCGTCAGGCCGAGCACCTTCGGATGGAAGGTGTTGAAGACATAGACCAGCCGGCGCGGCCGCGCGATCAGGTAAGGCCACAGCTTGTTGCGCCAATGCGCGCCAAGAAAGACGTACGTGCCTCCATCCGGCACGATACGCCTTGCCGGCGAGACGAGATGAATCGGAAACTGACGCGTCAGTTCGCTGGACATGCGCGAAGATGTCGACCACAGACGCACCCGCGAGCCGCCATCCAACAGCCGGTACAGTTCCAGCGTTTCACGCTCGCTGCCGCCAAACGGGTTCTGAAAACCGTTGAACAAATGGATCATGTTTGCTGCGCTTGGCTTTGCCTGGGCCGTTTGGTCATTCATGCGTCGGCACCAGAAAGGCCGCAGCTTCACCAGCGGCGGGGACTGTCGAGGACTGTGGGCGTCAGGAACGTTTCCTGTAGTATGCTTAGACTACTTGCACGGAGGAAGCACGCCGGCAAGAAAGCGTCAAGCAACCTTTGCAAGATTAGCCGCTATCCGCTGACAGCGCGCTTAGTGCACGGTGGCGGCGCCCGGCTGAGGCAGCGGAGCAGCCTCCGCCGGATCGAAGCTGACCTGATCGCGCCCATTCGACTTGGCGGCATAAAGCCGTCTGTCGGCGGCGGAGAATATCGCCTCATAGGTGGTTGGACCGCTGAAGCTGATGCCGCCGATGCTGACGGAAAGCGGGCAGGAACGGCCACCCGGAGAAAACTCCATTTCACGGATGCGCCGGCGGATGCTCTCTGCGACCAGCCAGGATTGCGAGGGTTCGACGCCGGGTAGAAACACGCCGAACTCTTCGCCGCCGATACGGCCGACTATATCGACGCCGCGCAGTTGCCCCTTGATGGCCTGCGCGATCAGCTTGAGCGCCTGATCGCCGCTGTCATGGCCCAGGCGGTCGTTGATCGACTTGAAATGGTCCGCGTCGATGATCAGCAACGCGCCGGAGCGGGTCTGCTCCTGCTTGCGTGTCTGCTCGAGATAAGCCTCGACCAGCATGGAGAAAGCGCCGCGGTTCAGAACCGCCGTCAGGCTGTCTGTCGCGGCAACGATGCTGAGATCGCGCTGGGCTATTGCCAGCTGGCGGATCTTCCACATGAGAAAGAACAGAAACGAACCGCCCAGCACCAGCGGAAGAAGCAGGTCGGTCAGCTCGGCGCGCCGGACGGCCTCGACCGATAGATAGGGAAAATTGAACGAATCAACGAAAAACGCGACGGCGATGAAGAATGCCGTGCCCGCGACGGTAACGGCGACCACCCTGCCCCAGCTCGTTGGTGACAGGTCGAGCTTCATTCGGTTGCACTCCGTTGGCCGCATCTACTATGGCGTGCCAACGCAAACAAAATGATAAGACTTTCCTTTCAATTCGAGGGTCGACAGGTCTTGCGCCAGGGGAAGCATCGCCTCGGGATCAGCGGCTCCGCGGCAAGACCACCCTTGCCCGCAGGCCGCCGGCGGGCGCGCGCGACAGACCGAGACTTCCGCCATAAAGTTCCACGAGTTCAGCGGCGATCGGCAAGCCGAAGCCGTGACCAGGCGTCGCCTCGTCGATGCGGTGTCCCGGCCGCATCACCTCCGGCATCGCCGTGGCGTCGAGACCGAGACCGTCATCATCGATGTCGATGACCACGCGGCCATCGTCTGTGTTTGCCGAAACGGTGACGCGCAAGCGCGCCCATTTGCAGGCATTGTCGAGCAGGTTGCCGAGGATCTCGTCGAAGTCCTGCGTCTCGATTGCGACCGCGACGTCGGGGGCCGCCGAAACGTCGAAGGCCAAGCCGCGCTCGCGGTGGATATTGGCCATCATGCCAGTGAGGTCGGAGAGCCTTGCGGCGACGTTGGTGCTGGCACGGGCGGGGCCGGCCAGCGCCGCGGCCCGGGCGCGGGCCAGATGATGGCGGATCAGCCGCTCCATCAATTCGAGCTGGTCGCGCATTGCGTCGAGACTCGGGACGGCGACGGCGCGAGCCATGGCACCAGCCGGTCGCTTCTCCAGTGCCAGGCCAAGCGCCGCGAGCGGTGTCTTCAGACCATGCGCCAGGTTGGCGACATGACGCCTGGCGCGTGCCAGCCCCTCGGCATTGTCGGCCAGCAGACTGTTGACCTCCTCGACCAACGGCAGGATTTCGCTGGGCTGGTCGGTGGAGATCGCGCTGCGCCTGCCCGCGCGGATATCGGCCAGCCCGGCGCGCAGGTTGGTGAGCGGGCGCAAGCCGAGCCGCACCTGTGCCAGCATGGCGCCGACCAGCAGAAACCCCAGCACCGCCAGTGCCAGCGCCAGCGGCAGCAGCGCATCGCGCAGCGGCCCGTATATTGCGCGATAAGGCGCGGTCGCGGCCACTGTCACGGTCTCCGCCCTGATCGGCACATCGAGGATGCGCCAATGCAAGGGCTGGCCATCGGCATCCCCGCCATCCGCCGACCTTGGGTGGCCGAGCGAACGCAGCGCCCCGAACCATTCCGGCAAGCCGGGGAGATTGCCGAAACGACCGGAATGGACCGGCGGCAGTTGCATGGCGGCGTGGCCGGCAAGCGAGGCTGAAACAATTTCGCCATCCGGCCCGACCACCTGCCACGCCCAGCCCGAGCCCGGTCGGTCGAAAGGCGGCCCGTTCAACGCCGTAGTAACCGTAAGCCTGCCGTTGCCGTCGCGTTGCACGGCAGCCGCTATCGCAAAAATCTGGCTATCCAGCCGCTGGTCGATCTGGCCGATGACGAAGCGCTGCAGAATCAAGGCGATGGCGATGCCAGCCAGCAGAAGTGCCGCGACAATGGCGACAACCGCCGCCAGCCTCAGCCTTCCCGCCAGCGAACGCGGGATCAGTCTCATGTCGAACCCGCGGTCAGCCGGTAGCCGAGACCGCGCACCGTCTCGATATGCTGGTGGCCGATCTTGCGGCGCAGCCTGGCGACGATCACTTCAAGCGAGTTGGAATCGACCTCGGCGTCACCATCATAGACGCGGTCGAGCAAATCGGTGCGCGTCACCACGATCTCCTTGCGCAGCATCAGGCTGGACAGCACGCGCCATTCCAGCCCGGTTAGTTTCAGCGGCAGACCATCGAGTTCGAAAGTGCCGAGTTGTGCGTCGAAAATCAGCGGGCCGCAGGCAATTTTGGTCTGGGCGTGACCAGCCGACCTGCGCACCAGAGCCCGCAGGCGCATGATCAGCTCTTCGGTCCGGAACGGCTTGGTCAGATAGTCGTCGGCGCCAGCCTTGAAGCCTTCGACCTTTTCAGACCAGCCGTCGCGCGCCGTCAGGATCAGCACCGGCAGATTGCGCCCCGCCGCGCGCCAGGCCTTGAGCACAGCCTTGCCTTCGACCCTTGGCAGACCAAGATCGAGAACGGCGACGTCATACGTGCCGGTGTCGCCAAGATGCTGGCCATCCTCGCCGTTGCGAGCAATGTCGACAACGAAATTCTCGCCGCGCAGCGCTTCACCCAACTGGCTGGCGATCGATCCGTCGTCCTCGACGAGCAGCACCTTCATTGCATTGGTTTTCCCTACCTGGACGCCGGCTCGTAGGCCCGCGGGCTTAACTGAAGCTGAACGGCCCGGTTCAGGCTCGGTTCCTGTCATCCCGCTAGAACGGCTGCCATTCCATCTCAACAGAAAGGTGACCACGATGATCGACACCCCAGAAACCACCAGCACCGCGACAGCGGCCGGACCACAGGCCACAGAACGCCGACGGCCCTACCTGACCAGCCTGTTCGCCGCCGGATTGATCGCCGTCGGTCTGGTTGCCGGCGGCGCCGTCACGATGCTTGCAGCGCCACGCGAAAGCGTCGTGCTGATGCAACCGACGAGCATCGCCGCGCTTTCGCCCTACAGCGTCGTCGCCGTCAAAGGCAAAGTCGCCGAGATCTTCGGCAACAGGTTCGTCATCGACGACGGCAGCGGCCGTGCGCTGGTCGAAACCGGCCGGCGCGGTGAAGGCGGCAAGCTGGTCGCCGCCGGCGAGACGCTGACGGTGCAGGGCCATTTCGACGACGGGTTCATCCATGGTGACCTGCTCGTCCATGCCGACGGCCACGCCGAGAGCCTGCGCCCACCGAGGCCTGGTCCGCGCGGTCTGCTCGACCGGATGCACGGACCCGATGTCGACACGGTCGCTCCGGGAGCGCCCGGCTAACCCTTTACCCCCGCCCTCAAAGATGAAGGAAAAAGACATGAAGAAACTTGTCCTGGCAGGCCTTGCCCTGACCTTGATGGCCTCGGCTGCCTTTGCTCAAGCCGATGCGCCGCCTCCGCCACCGCCGGCCGCAACCGGTTCCGCGGCTTCCGACAATGCGCCACCGCCTCCGCCGGGCCCGGACAGCATGCGCGACCGTCACGGACCGCCGCATGGCCGCGAAGCCGGCCCACCGCCACCGCCGCCTTCGAAGGCAGCCCATTTTCGGCTGCGGCGCGGCGACGTCGAGATCGACGTCAAATGCGCTGACGACGAGACCATGAAGGCCTGCGCCGACACGGCTTCGCAGTTGATCGACAAACTGGCGACTTTACCGCGTTAGAGTTGCGCGAAAGCGCCAAAGGACGGCCGCCCGAGAGGCGGCCGTTCGGATTCCGAAGTTTGAAGGTTGGGACGTCTGGCCGATGGGCCGGTCGCCGTCAGTTGGGCTCACCCGGCACGTTGACGACAAAGGATGCTGCGATCAGGTCGTCAGCATCAAGGCGTAGACAGCCTTCGCCCCCAATGATCGAAGCCACTTTCTGAAAGGTCTTCATCTCGTATTCGGTAATGCTGGCATCCTGCATTCTGGCCTTGAGTTCGGCGATACGTCGCCCCAAGGCAGGGGACGTTCCGATTTCACGTTTCGACATGGCCTGGCTTCTCCTCCCCCAACCCGCGCTCTTGTTTTGCCCCACCCATTCGCCAACCGCCTTTTATGAGGTCTGACGAATACAAGGGCCGCAACGTATGGTCCGGGCTATGGTTCCCGCCTGAAGGATCACGAAATAATTCCGGTGCGCCGGCGCCGATAGGCGCAAGCCCCCCTCATTACGCGGGTGTCGCGGACAATCAAATGCCGAGAGCGTTGCGCAACTTTCGCCGCGGGGACGCTTCTGTCGCGTGGCATATGAGAGGATGGTCGGAGTGGAGAGATTCGAACTCCCGACCCTCTGGTCCCAAACCAGATGCGCTACCAGCCTGCGCTACACTCCGAACGGTCTGTTGCCTATTCATTTCGGTGTTACATGGCAAGTGCAAAAACCTTGCCGTGGTCCGCATTGCGCAGTAATGACGGGCGAAGGGGTGGCGATGCTGCCTTGCACAATAACGAGGTGGCCATGTCCGCGCGCATTTTCAGCCCAGCCAAAACCGCGATGCAGTCCGGCAAGGCCAAGACTGGTCACTGGGTGCTGGAATTCGATCCGGAGATGCGCAAGAAAATCGATCCCCTGATGGGCTACACCACCTCGGGAGACATGAAGAGCCAGATCAGGCTCACCTTCGACACGCGGGAAGAGGCCGTGGCCTACGCCGAAAAGGAAGGGCTTGCCTTCCGTGTCGAGGAACCGAAAGAGACCAAGCGTCGCCAGATTTCCTATGCGGAGAATTTCCGCTATGACCGCAGGACGCCTTGGACGCATTGATCGGCGGCCAGCGCCAAGTTCCAGCCGGCCGGTGGCCGGCCAGCGGTCCCGTAGCTCAGCTGGATAGAGCACCGGCCTTCTAAGCCGATGGTCACAGGTTCGAATCCTGTCGGGATCGCCAATAATTTACGCTCCGGTCTCGGCCGGCGACTTCATGTTCCGTGCCGCATCTCGAAGCCAATATGAGCACGACGGAGGAGTTGTGGTGGCTGGCTTGTCGCACTCCCGAGAACATCGTGATCAATCTGCCCGATGTCGACGACGCCCAACTCGCCGGCTATCGGCGCCGCGCGGCCGAATTGTCGGAGAAGAGTTGATTCCCGTATCCGCGTTTCACCATTTCTAGCTCGCATCCGTCGCCATTGCAGGCTTACACTCGCGCAAATGGGGGAAGGCCGATGCTTGGGATCGATGCATGGGTGTCGCTGTTCGGGCCAGCCTATTTTGCCTATGCCGGCGTGACAGTTCCCTACATGGTGGCCTGGGCGATCGCCTGTGCCGCCCTGGCGATGTGGAACAATCGCGAGAGCCGCCGACACGCAAGGCAGGGCACAGTCACCTCACGCTCCTGGCCCGCGAGCATCGGGATTTTCGTGCTGGTCGCGGCCTGCTACATCGCCGCGCATTCAGCCATCTACCTGCTGGTTCGGCATTTCGCCAGATTGTGGCTTTGAGGTCGCTCCCGGCCTGGAGCCGCCCTAGGCAGCGCCCTAAACTTCGAACTCGCCCTGCCCCTCATCCATGGCGCTGACGGTCTCGGCGGCGAGCGAACGCGTGATCGGCATCTTGCGCTCGAGCGCGGTGCGATCGAGCCGCTCGACGACCCGCATGGCCGTGGCCAGAGAGCGTTCGATGCGCCGCACCAGATATTGCACGACATGCGGTTCGACCTCGACCTGCCGGTCGGCGAACAATTTGGTGATGACGCCGGCGAGCAGGAGATCGTCCGGTTCATGGATCTCGACAGTCGCCGCCGCCTTCAGCCGCGAAGCAAGGTCGGGGAGCGAAACACCCCATGCGGAGGGAAAGCGCCGTGCCGTCAGAAGCAAGGCGGAACCGGCGCCACGCACGGCATTGATCAGATGGAACAGGCCCTGTTCATCGATCGGCCCGGTATCGATGTCGTCGATCAGCGCCGGCCGCGGCCCAAGCCCGGCGATGCTGTCGCCAATGCGCCCCCTGCCAACCGCCACCGCATTGGCGCGTGCACGCCAGATCGAGGCCAGATGCGTCTTGCCGGAACCGGCGGGGCCGGCAAGCACCACCACCGGCGATGGCCAGTCCGGCCAGCGATCAACGAGCGCCGCGGCCTGACTGTTGGTGCCGGAGACGACAAGCTCGTCGCGTGAATAGCCGGTGCCATGGCCGAGGTCGAGCGGCAGCTGGCGCGGAGGGTCGCTACGCTGGGCAGTCATTTCAGCGACGCGGCTGTGATCGATGGCCTCCGCCGCGATCAGCCGGCAAAGGCGGAGCCGCTTCGCCATGGCCCTTGTAGAGCGGCGATTCGAGATAACGGGCAATGGCAAATCGCACCAGCACCGCGACCGCGGCCGAGGCCGGCACCGCGATCAGCAGGCCGACAAACCCAAACAGCGCGCCGAAGGCG
Source organism: Mesorhizobium comanense (assembly GCF_005503535.1). Lineage (GTDB taxonomy): Bacteria > Pseudomonadota > Alphaproteobacteria > Rhizobiales > Rhizobiaceae > Mesorhizobium > Mesorhizobium comanense. The sequence goes on from NZ_SCNN01000018.1 coordinate 47,298, forward strand.
AACAGCGCGAACATCAACCACACAGGATGCAAGCCGACGCTCTTGCCGACCAGCCTGGGCTGCAGGATGTTGCCCTCGATGAACTGGCCAACGAAGAACACGCAGGCCACCGCCACGATCATCGTCCAGTCCGGCCAGAACTGGACGAAGGCGACACCGACGGCGAGCACCAGGCCCGTCAGCGACCCGACGTAGGGAATGAAGGAGATCAGGCCGGCAAAGAAGCCGATCAGGATGGCGAAGTTCAACCCGGTGACCGTGAGGCCCGTGGCATACATGGCGCCAAGCACCAGACACAGCGTGCCCTGACCGCGCACGAAACCGGCGGTTGCGGTGTTGATGTCGCGCGCAAGCGCCCGCACGGTCTCGACATAGTCCCGCGGCACCCAGCTGTCGACGGTGGCCACCATACGATCCCAGTCGAGCAACATGTAGAAGGCGACGACCGGCGTGACGACGAACAGGCTGACCACCGAGACCAGAGCCACGCCCGAACTCCAGATCGAGGTGAAGACGGTGGTGAGGAGGCTGAAGCCGGAGGTCAGCAGCGAATTCAGCCCGTCACGCAGGCCGCCGGCATTGACGCCGAAGCGCTGCTCCAGCCATTTCGGGTCGAAGCTGGTGATCAGCGACTGCAACCGGGTGAGATATTCGGGCAGCTTGCGGCCGAAATCGGCCATCTGCGTCGCCAGCACCGGCACCAGGATGACGAAAGCCAGCACCACGATGACGATGAAGGCGATCAGGATGACCACCGTGGCCATCAGCCTGGAGAGGCCGAGCCGCTGCAGCCAGTCGGCGACCGGGTCGAGGAAATAAGCGAGCACCATGCCGGCGACGAACGGCAAGAGGATGCCCGAGAAGACATAGAGGAACAAGGCCAGCAGGACGGCCGAAATCAGCCAGAACGCAAGCTGGCGGCGGAACGCGGTGGTGGCCGTCGCCGTCCAGCCTTCGTCAGGTGTCTGTCGTGGAGCTTTCGCCATAGCCGTTCATATGTCTCAGCCAAGCCACGAGATAGGCCGCGGCCGAAGCCACGGTCAAGACCCCGGACAGTAATATGAGGGCCGGCCGTAGCGGGTCGAGATGGATGGCAAAGGCCAGTTCGCCAAGCACCACCGCCGCCAGCACGATCTGGACGGCGGTGTTGGCCTTCGACACGAACAGCGGCTTCACCTCGACCGGATGGGCCATCACCGTCGACAACAGGACCGCGCAGACGATCAGCGCGTCGCGCGACACCATGGTGACGACCAGCCACAGCGGCAACTGGCCGATGAAGCCCATGACGACAAACACCGAAACCAGAAGCAGCTTGTCGGCCATCGGATCGAGATAGGCACCGAGCCTGGACTGCTGGTCGTAGCGGCGCGCGATATAACCATCGACGCCATCCGACACACCGGCGACGACGAAGCCGGCGAAAGCCCAGTCCCAACGCGCCTGCAGCATGGCCAGCACCACGGCGGGCACCAGGACCAGCCGCAGGATGGTAATCAGGTTGGGGATGGTCAAAGCATTGTCCCGCCATGTCCGTTTCGGGATAGATGAGCAGGACAGAGAGCTGAAACAAGGGACGAGCCGGCCCTTTGCCCGTGTATGAGCGCCATGGCTTGCGCCGCGCTATCCACGCTTTTGTCGGCCCAAACACCGACCGGCTCCGCCGTTATCCTTGCAGGCCGAAACCATTCATGCGAAGAGCCCGCAAACGAGCAGGAAAATTGCGATGAGCAAGCGCGACACAAGCCAGCACAAAACGGCCGAGCGCACGAACGGGCTCACTTATGCCGAGGCCGGTGTCGATATCGATGCCGGCAATCTCATGGTCGAGAAGATCAAGCCGCTGGTGCGTGCCACCCGCCGGCCGGGCGCCGACGGGGAGATCGGCGGCTTCGGCGGACTGTTCGACCTCAAGGCGGCCGGCTTCACAGATCCGGTACTGGTCGCTGCCAATGACGGTGTCGGCACCAAGCTCAAGATCGCCATCGACGCCGGCAAGCATGACACGATCGGCATCGATCTGGTCGCCATGTGCGTCAACGACATCGTCGTGCAAGGCGCCGAACCGCTGTTCTTCCTCGATTATTTCGCGACCGGCAAGCTCGACCCGGACCAGGGCGCGTCGATCGTTGGCGGCATCGCCGAGGGTTGCCGGCAGGCCGGCTGCGCGCTGATCGGCGGCGAGACGGCTGAAATGCCGGGTATGTACCATGGCAACGACTATGACCTTGCCGGCTTTGCCGTGGGCGCGGCCGAACGCGGCCAGCTTCTGCCCACCGACGACATCGTCGAGGGTGATGTGCTGCTTGGCCTCGCCTCTTCCGGCGTGCACTCGAACGGCTTCTCGCTGGTGCGCCGTATCGTGGCGGCGAGCGGGCTGGCATGGACGGATCCCGCGCCATTCAACGATCAGGCGACGCTGGCCGAGGCACTGCTCGAGCCGACGCGCATCTATGTCAAGTCGATCCTCAAGGCGATCCGCAACACGCATGGCATCAAGGCGCTGGCTCACATCACCGGTGGCGGCTTCCCGGAAAACATTCCGCGCGTGCTGCCCAAGGATTTCTCGGCCGAGCTCGATCTGCAGGCCATCGACGTGCCGCCGGTGTTCTCGTGGCTGGCCAAGACTGGCGGCGTGGCGCCGGAAGAGATGATGCGCACTTTCAACTGCGGCATCGGCATGATCCTGGTGGTCGCTTCGGGCCAAGCAGCGCAGGTTGCCGCGGTTCTGCAGGAAGCCGGCGAGACGGTGACGCCGATCGGCCGCATCGTGCCGCGCCGCGACACCGGCGTCATCTACAGGGGCTCGATCGGCCTATGAGCACCCCGAGGAAACGCACCGTCGTTCTGATCTCGGGGCGCGGCTCCAACATGACCGCGCTGATCGCGGCGGCCAGCGATCCGGCCTTCCCGGCCGAGATCGTCGGCGTGATTTCCGACAAGGCGGATGCCGCCGGCCTCGGCGTCGCCAGGGCGCGCGGCATCGCCACGCAGGTCATCGCCCGCGCCGATCATGGCAGCAAGCAGGCGCATGATGCGGCGATCGACGCCGCGCTCGCTACGTTCAATGCCGAGATCGTGGCGCTGGCCGGATACATGCGCATCCTCACCTCCGGCTTCGTCCAGAAATGGCAGGGCCGCATGATCAATATCCACCCCGCCCTGCTGCCGGCCTTCAAGGGCCTCGACACCCATGCGCGGGCGCTTGCCGGCGGCATGCGCATCCATGGCTGCACGGTTCACTTTGTCACGCCCGAGATGGATGACGGGCCGATCATCGCCCAGGCGGCCGTGCCGGTGATGATCGGCGACAATGCCGATACACTCGCTGCCCGGGTGCTGAAAGCCGAGCACCGGCTCTATCCGCTGGCGCTGGGGCTGGTCGCCGAAGGCAAGGCTCGCATGGAAGCCGGCCGGACGGTGCTTGCCCATTTCGCCGACGATGCCGACAACGGCACGTCGGTGGTGATGGCGCCCGACCCGCTGCGCGAGGAAGCCGATCTCGAGCACCTGGCGCGTATTACACCCTGAGCAGAAAGCGCGGCGATGAAACAGCTTCTTCTGCTTCGCCACGCCAAGTCGAGCTGGGACGACCCCGACCTCGACGATTTCGACCGGCCGCTTGCCGAACGCGGCGTGAAAGCCGCCCGATTGATGGGGCGTGAGCTCGCCGCCCGCGACTGGCTGCCGGACCTCGCGCTGGTATCGCCGGCGCGGCGTACCGTTGACACCTGGGGGCTGGTGGCCGCGGAACTGCAGGTGCATCCAAGGATCGCTCTCGCCGAGCCACTCTATGATGCCTTGCCGCAGGATATTCTGGCCCAGATCCGCAGGGCCGACCCCTCAAGCGGTTGCCTCGTGGTGGTCGGCCACAATCCGGGCCTGCAGGAATTGGCCAAGCTGCTGGCCGGCCAAGGCTCGGAGACAAAGGCGCACAAGCGGCTCGAGGAAAAGTTCCCGACGGCAGCCGTTGCGCGCTTTGTCTTCGAGGGTGATTGGTCCGGCCTGTCTTCCGCCAGGCTCACTCACTGCTTGCGTCCGAAGGACCTGGGCTAGACTCGAGGCCTCAATTGCCCCAATTGCCCTGGCCGGGTTCGGGCCATTCGGTGCTGGTGTTGGTCTTGGAAACAACGGCCTTGTGCTTGGCCATGTCGGTGGCCTTCACCGCGCCGGTGACCGCATGATCGACGCCGGTGGCGGGAGCCGCGGGCTGGTTTGCATTGTCCGAGCCAAAGTGGTCGCTGCCGGCAAAAGCACTGCCGGTCGCAATGAGAATGGCGGCGATCGCGAGAGGAATCCTGTTCATTTCAATCTCCTGGTTCATCCGTTGGGCGGCGTCTTGGGAGGACGGTTCCGCTGAGGACAAGACCTGAAGCGGCCTGGTTTTATTCCTGAACCCGAAATTTTTTTGCCGACTGCGAAGCTCGGCTGGCGAACCGGGGCAACGGTTTGGCCCCTCCCAAAAGACAAGAGCGGCGGGTCAAGCCCGCCGCTCTTTGTCGTTGGGGCATCCGCATGGATCAGTTGCCCCAATTGCCCTGGCCGGATTCCGGCTGGTTGGAATCAGGCGTCAGCTTGAAGCCATGGTGCTCGACCGGCTTGCGGATCGAAGCGGTGTAGCCGTGATCGATATTGCCCGCGGGCGCGGTGATGGCCGGCTGGTTGGCACCGTCCGATTCAAAATGGTCGCTGCCGGCGAAAGCGGTGCCCGTGGCAACGAGGATGGCGGCGGCGGTAAGAGCGATCTTGGTCATTTTGGTTACTCCAGTTTTTAGTCCTGTCCGTCTAGTGGCGTGCCCTTGGGAGGAATTTCGCGTCGCTCGGACAATTCGGAAATGGGTCGTTGGTTTGCCGACTTCCAATCACGAACTTGTTCCCTCACGGCGCGATTTCAAAACCTTGAAGCGCAGTGGCGAACCCGCGTAACCGGCTCTTTATTAAATAATATCATATAGTTATTAGATTAATCACGGAGAGTAACATAGTGTTTCAGAGCTCTTCCGCCCGCCTCACCCCTCACGGCTCTTCAACATTAATTGAACCGATCGGTTCGATTTCGGCAAGCACACCGGCTGACACCTCGGGTGGGTAACCGCATAGCGGCTAGTCATCAGCGGAATGGCCGTGGTGATATCGTGGAGCGAACGCTGTTTTTCGTGTGAGATGCTTGCTGTGAGCGCGTCGGCATGCCGACGCTTCCGGCTCAAAACCTCTGCTCAAAAAACAAGAGCGGCGGGCCAAGCCCACCGCTCTTTGTAGTCATGCGAGGTCGAAGGAATTAGCGGCCCCAGATACCCTGGCCCGACTGAGCCGGCACCTTGGCATTGGCATCAGCCTGCGTCTTCTCGGACTTCAGGATCGAGCCGGTGTGGAGGGTGTCGACATTGGAAGTGGACTGGCTGACAACCGGCTGGTTGGCGTTGTCCGAGCCAAAGTGGTCGCTGCCGGCAAAAGCGGTGCCCGTGGCGACGAGGATGGCGGCGGCGGTAAGAGCGATCTTGGTCATTTTAAATACTCCTGAATTGAAGGTTGGTTGACGAGCAGTCGCGATTAGCGGCCGAAGAGGTTGCGGTCAGCGCCCTGCTGGGCCTGGACGGTCGCAGCGGTCGACTTGGAGATCGAAGCGGTCACCGTATGATCGACGGCGGCGGCGGGCTGATTGGCATTGTTGGAGCCGAAGTTGTCGCTGCCGGCGAAAGCGGTGCCCGTGGCAACGAGGATGGCCGCGGCGGTAAGAGCGATCTTGGTCATTTTGGTTACTCCAGTTTTTGGTCCTGTCCGTCTAGTGGCGTGCCCTTGGGAGGAATTTCGCGTCGCTCGGACCACCTCGAAATAGGAGTGGCAGTTTGCGATTTCCAGAGGCGTCGGTTTTGCTCAACTTCATTATATTATGAACAATGCATATTGCATTGCAGCAAGTTTGGCACTTTTTATGCAATAATTTCATGGCTTTACCTATTGTGCCAGATCTGCAAAAGGGGCCTTATCAGACGTCATTGTTCACTATATGCGATACAATCTGTCAACCAGAACCGAACCGTTCGGTTCGATTTGACGCTGAAATCGGCTTGATATGTCCTGTCGCTGAGGGCTCATGGGCGAGACCAGACCGCATTTATCTTGCGTTGACCTCGATACTGTCGCTCATTCAACGCAGATCATCGGGTGCCACGGCCCTTCAAGCCCGGGCGATCCGTTGGAAGAACCTCGGATGGGATCCGGAGCTGCCGTAGACATGCGACTGCTGCTTGTTGAGGACAATCGCGAACTGGCCGACTGGCTGGGCAAGACCTTGCGCCAGGCGAACTACGTGGTCGACATTGTCCATCACGGCGAGGATGTCGAGCATGCGCTGGCGGCTGGCGACCATGCGCTCGTGATCCTTGATCTTGCGCTGCCGCGGATGAGCGGGCTGGAGGTGCTGCGTTGGCTCAGGGCACGCGGCAACGCGGTGCCGGTGATCGTGCTGACCGCCAACGCCAGCCTGGATGGCCGGGTCAAGGGTCTCAACGAAGGCGCGGACGACTATCTCGCCAAACCGTTCCAGGTCGAGGAACTCGAAGCGCGTATCCGCGTACAACTGCGCCGCGCGAACGACCGCACAGCACCGGTGATCACCTGCGGCGATCTCGTTTTCGACACCAATACAAGGCTGTTCTCGCTCTCCGGCCAGACGCTTGCGCTGACGCCGCGCGAACATGCCGTGCTCGAGCAACTGGTGGTCAAGGCCGGACGCACGGTGAGCAAGGCGGCGCTGTCGGCGGCGATCTACGATTTCGAGACCGATGCCGATCCCAGTGCCATCGAGATTTATGTCCATCGCGTGCGCAAGAAACTGGAAGGGTCACGCGTCCAGATCGCCACCTTGCGCGGCCTCGGCTATTTGCTGCGTTTTGACGACCTGGCGCCATGAGGATCAATAGTCTTCGCCTGCAGCTCCTGGCCTGGGTCGTGCTGCCGCTGGCCGGGCTGGCGACCATCAATCTGTGGACCAGCCAGCGCAACGCGCTCGCGACCGCCGACCTGGTGACGGACAGGATGTTGGTCGGCTCGGCGCGCGCCATCGCCGAACGGGTCGCCATGGCCGACGGCGCGCTCGACGCCACGATCCCGCCGGCGGCGATCGAGATGTTCGACACCGGCGACCGCGACAGCGTCTACTACCGCGTCGAAACCGCTGGCGGGCGGCTGTTGACCGGCTATCCCGACCTGCCCAAGGCGCCGCAGCATGAAAACATCGGGGCGAGTTATCGCGGCCATCCGTTGCGGCTACTCACCCTTGGCCATCCGGTAATCGGTGCCGGGGAGGATTCACCGATCAGCGTCACCGTAGGCGTGACCTTGGCGGGCCATGATGCGATGGTGAAGCGATTGTGGCTCAGCGCCTTTGCCCAGCAGCTGGCGCTGGTGGCGATCGCCGGCGTGTTCGTGCTGCTTGGGCTTCACCGCGGCCTGGCGCCCTTGATCCGGTTGCGTGATGCAGTGCGTTCGGCGGACCGAAACGAACTCGGCGCCATCGAGGTTTCCGGCGCCCAGAGCGAAATCCGTCCACTGATCGATGCGCTGAACGCCTACAGGGAGCGCGTGCGGGCACAGATGGCGGCACAGCGGCGTTTCATCGCCAATGCGGCGCACCAATTGCGCACGCCTCTCGCATTGCTGTCGACCCAGGCAAGCTATGCACTTCGGGAGAATGCCGCCGACCAGCGCAGGGAAGCACTTGTGGCCTTGCAGGCCAGTTCCGGGCGGCTGGCACGGCTGGCCGAACAGCTTCTGACCCTGTCCCGGGCGGAGCCAGGCAGCCGGCGGCCGCGCGCCGACCGCATCGACCTGACGGAAGCCGCCCTTCACGTCCTCGAAACGCAGATGCCGGCGGCGATCAACCGCAAGATCGATCTCGGCCTCGACGAGGACGGTCCGGTGCCAGTGATCGGCGACGGCACGATGCTGCGAGAGATGATCGTCAACCTTGTCGACAATGCGGTGCGGTACTCAAGGGCTGGCGGCAGCGTCACGGTCACGCTGTCGGCCATTGATGGAGAAGCGATCCTGACCGTCATCGATGACGGGCCCGGCATCCCCTCAGACGAGCGCGAGCATGTGCTGGAGCGGTTCTACCGGATCGCCGGTTCCGCCGAGGAGGGCTCCGGGCTCGGGCTCGCCATCGTGCGCGAAGTGGCCGAAACCGCCGGCGGCCGCGTCACGCTGGGCGATGGCGCGGCCGGTGGCCTGGCGGTCGAGGTGCGGTTGCCTTTGGCGCTGCCTTAGGTCAGGTGCCCTGCTCGCTGAACGGTGCGGGGCGCCATTTCACCACATAGTTCTCGAAGCGGGTGATGATGAACTCCACCACCAGCGCCATGACCGCGAGAATGATCATGGCGGCGAACACGCCGTTGGCGTTGAAGGCGCCCTGCGCGGTGGAGATCAACAGCCCCATGCCTTGCTTGGCGCCAAGGAATTCGCCGACCACGGCACCCACCAGCGCGAAGCCAAAACTGACATGCAGGCTGGCCAGAATCCAGCTCATCGCCGAGGGGATGATGACCGTGGTGGTGATCTGCCACGGCGAAGCGCCAAGAATCTGGGCGTTGGCGATCATCGCCCTGTCGGCCTCGCGCACGCCCTGGAAGGCATTGGCGAAGACGACGAAGAACACCATCACCACGGCGAGCGCCACTTTTGAAGCCATGCCGAGGCCAAGGGCGATGATGAAGACGGAGCCCAGCACGACGCGCGGGACCGAATTGGCGATCTTGATGTAGATCGAGAAGACATCGGCCAAGAGCCGGTTGCGGCCGAGGATGATGCCGGCGGCAATGCCGCCGAGCGCGCCGATGACGAAGCCGAGGAAAGTCTCTTCCAGCGTCACGTAGATCTGCAACCAGAGCGGCCCCTGCGAGGTTCCCTCGGTGACCCACGACCATATCTGCTCCCATATTCCCGAGGGGCTGGAGAAGAAGAACGGATCGATAAAATTGTAATCCGCGCCAAGCTCCCACAAGGCCAGGAAGACGACGAGGATGGCGAGCCGCAGGCCGATCACCAAGGCATAGCGCCGCCGCAGGCGAGCCCTCGCCCGGGCCTCGGCGACAGCGATCGAGGTTTCGCGCTGGGCGCCCTTGTCGGCCGCCGGAGAAATGGCTGTCATGTCGATTCTCCTCTCAATGGCCGGTCTGCATGGCGCGGCTCTGGCCGAGCTGCACCTCTTCGCGCAAATCGTTCCAGATGACCTTGGCGATCTCGATGAAGTTCGGATCGTATCGTATGTCCGCCATCACGCGCGGGCGCGGCAGGTCGATGCGGTAGACGCTCTTGACCGTCCCAGGGCCTGCGGTCAGCACATAGACCTTGTCGGCCAGCGCCACCGCTTCTTCCAGGTCATGCGTGACGAAGACGACGGAGGATTTCTGCTCCGACCACAGCTCAAGCAGTTCGTCCTGCATGGCGGTGCGGGTCTGCATGTCCAGCGCGCTGAACGGCTCGTCCATCAGCAGGATCTTGGGTTGGTTGATGAAGGTCTGGGCGAGCGCCACGCGCTTGCGCATGCCGCCCGAAAGCTGGTGGGGATAGTGCTTCTCGAAACGGGCAAGGCCGACGCGGGCGATCCAGTCGCGTGCCCGATCGAGAGCTTCGGCCCTCGGCGTACCGCGATAGAGCGGCCCGGCGGCGACATTGTCGATGACGCTGCGCCAGGGAAAGAGTGCATCCGCCTGGAAGACGAAGCCGATGTCCCGGCTGATCCCGGTCACCGGATTGCCCATGACGCGCACATTGCCTGTCGTCGGCCGCAGCAGCCCGGTGGCCAGGTTGAGCGTCGTCGACTTGCCGCAGCCGGTCGGCCCGACGACGCAAGCAAACTCGCCGCGCGCCACCGACATGGTGAAATCGCGGATCGCCGTCATCATGTGGCCGTCCGGCGTGACGAAGCGCAGAGTGACGTCGTCTATGGCGATGGCAGCATCGGTCGGCGGCGCGGCCGGAGACAGCTTCTGCGCCGCCATGGTTTGCAGTTGCATGGCACACTCCTGTAGCGATGATGCGGAATGCCCGCGGGCTGAGCTCATGGGCTCGCCGCGCATCGGCGTCCGCGAAGGCGCCGCTGCCGAATTGATTCAGACAGCCGACGCAAGTCGTTGAATTTAAAAGGCGGACCGGACAGCCCGCCCTCATCTCTCGACGCCTATTTGGCGGCGTCGACGAATTCCGTCGTGAAAGTCTTCGACAGGTCGATCTGCTTTCCCTGCAGGCTCTTGGAGAAGGTCGAGAGAACCTTGAGCACCGTCTCAGGACCATCGGCCGGCATGCGGCCGTCAGGGGTGAACTGCGCCTTGCCGCCGGCGAGACCCTGGATGTAGAGGTCCTTGTTGCCGGCGTAATAGTCCTTCGGCATCTTGTCGGCGATCTCCTCGGCCGAATGGCTGGCGATGAACTTCATCGTCTTGACGAAGGCATTGGCAAGCTTCTGCGCGTCTTCCTTATGGCCTTCGAGCCAGGACGACTGGACATAGAAGGAGGCCGCCGGGTAGTCGCCGCCCAGCGCTTCCTTGGTCTTCTCGGGCGTGCGCATGTCGACGAGGATGCTGGCTTCGCCGGTCTTGAGCAATTGTGCGATGGTCGGCTCGGTGGTCATACCGGCCTGGATCTGGTCCTGCTTGACGGCGGCGATGAAGGTGTTGCCGGCGCCGACCGGCAGCAGCGTGTAGTCGCCCGGCTTCAGGCCGTTGCGCACAGCAAGATACTGGGTGAGGAAGTCGGTCGATGAGCCGAGCCCGGTGACGCCGAGCGTCGCGCCCTTGAAGTCGGCCGGCGACTTGATCTCCGGGTGTTTGGCCGAAACCAGTTCGACCTCGCCCGGGGCCTGGCTGAACTGGACGATCGACTGGATGTATTTGCCTTTCGACTGCAGGTCGACGGTGTGGTCGTAGAAGCCGACGACGCCCTGCACCGCGCCCGCCAGCAGCTCATTCTCCGCCTCGACACCGGCGCGCGAATTGACCAGTTCGACATCGAGCCCTTCATCCTTGAAGTAGCCGAGCTGCTGGGTGAGTACGGCCGGCAGGTAGATCTGCTTTTCCATGCCACCGACGATGATGGTGATCTTCTCCGCAGCGGACGCCGCGGTTGCACCTGTCGCGGCAATGGCAAGCGTCAGCGCTGCTGAACGCAAAATGGATTTCGAGATGAAACCGGTCACTTGATATCCTCCACCTGGGCGGCGCGCCATCCCGGCTGCACCGCATTCCTCCTTGCCGGCCGCTCCCGAACCGGTCACGCGGCGAACGCCGCGCAGCCGTCATGACATGGCGAAGCTTTCAGCTGGCTTTCAGCCGTTCTGGCGGCTGTTGAAAATGAAAACGTTGTGACCTTCCGCTCAGGAGGCGGCAAACCCGAGCACGTCACGCATATCGTATTCGCCTGGGGACCTTCCGGCGACCCACAGCGCCGCGGCGATGGCGCCGCGCGCGAACATGATGCGGTCGCCAGCCGAATGCGACAGGGTAACAACTTCCCCTTCAGCACAGAAGCTGACGCTGTGTTCGCCGATGATGCTGCCGCCGCGCGTCACGGCAAAACCGATCTCGCCGGCCGGCCGCGATCCCGTGACGCCTTCGCGGACACGCCTTGCGACCATGTCCAATTCGACGCCGCGTCCGCTGGCAACGGCCTTGCCCAGCATCAGCGCGGTACCGGACGGCGCATCGACCTTGTGCCGGTGATGCGCCTCGAAAATCTCGGCGTCCCAATCTTCGGCATCGAGTGCCCTCGCCGCCTGCGCGACCAACCCGACCAGCATGTTGAGCCCAAGCGAAAAACTGCCGGAGCGGACAATGGCGATGTATTTCGCGGCATCCGCTATGCCAGCCAGTTCGGCATCATCGAAACCTGTCGAACCGATGACCAAAGCGGGGCCGCCCCGGTTTGCACAAAACCTGGCCAGGTCGGCCGATGCGGCAGGCGTGGTGAAATCGATCACGACATCGGCCGTGGCAAGCGCCTCGTCGCGGCTCACCAGCCCTTCGCCGACACTGCCGGGGCGATGAAAGCGGGAGACGAGCGCCAAGCGCGGATCGACCTCGACGGCCTCGACCATCTGGCGGCCCATGCGGCCCAGCGCGCCGGCGATGGCGATCCTGATCGGCGATTGCGCCATGGCGTCAGCTATTTCCACATGCCGCGCATGCGCGCGCCAATGTCGACGCGTACCTCCGGCCGTGGCGCCCTGCCCTGCGCCGCTTGCGCGCCTGGCCATGAAACCTGCTGGAACGCGGCGAGGATCGAGGCCGGGATGAAGCGGGTGCGCGAGGCATAGAGATGGCGGTCGCCGCGCGCAGCCTGCCCATGCGGGAAGAAGCGCTGCGGCATGACGAGGTTGAGGCTGTCCTTGGCTCGCGTCATCGCCACATAGAGCAGCCGGCGCTCCTCCTCGATATCCTCCTTGGTGCCGACGCCGAGATCGGCCGGGATGCAGCCATCGACCGTGTTGAGCACGAAGACGTTCTTCCATTCCTGACCCTTGGCGGAATGGATGGTCGACAGGATCAGATAGTCCTCATCGCGGTGCGGCGGTCCGGCCTGGTCGCTGGTGGCATCAGGCGGGTCGAGCGTCAGCTCGGTCAGGAATCGTTCGCGCGAGGCGTAACCAGACGCGATCTGCTCGAGTTGCAACAGGTCGGCCCGGCGCGTCGTCGCGTCCTCGTGGATGCGTTCCAGGTGCGGCTCGTACCACAACCTGATCTGTTCGAGATCGGCCGGCCATTTGGCGCCGGCACGCAGACCGGAATAAAGCGAGACGAAAGCCGGCCAGTCATCCGCCGCGCGTTGCGGCGGTCGCCAGCCGGCCAGTCCCATGGCCTCGTCGAGAGCGGAGGTCATGGTTTCGACAATCTGCGCGGCAGCGGAAGGGCCGATGCCCGGCATCAGTTGTAAAACGCGAAAGCCGGCGACGCGGTCACGCGGATTCTCGGCAAAGCGCAGCACCGCCAGCACGTCCTTGACATGCGCGGCATCGAGGAATTTCAGACCGCCGAACTTGACGAAGGGGATGTTGCGCCGCGTCAGCTCGATCTCCAGCGGCCCGCTGTGATGAGACGTGCGAAACAGCACCGCTTGCGACTTCAGCGCCGTGCCCACCTCACGTTCCGCCAGAATGGTGTCGCAGACGAAATTGGCCTGCTCGACTTCGTCCCGCACGCTCACCAGTCTCGGTTTGTCGGTCGATTTTCGCTCCGACCAGAGGTTCTTGGTGAAACGCTCCGAAGCCTCGCCGATCACCGCATTGGCGGCGGCGAGAATGGTTTCGGTGGAACGGTAATTGCGTTCGAGCATGACCACATCGGCGGTTCGTGCGAACTGATTTGGGAAGTCGAGGATGTTGCGCACCTCGGCGGCGCGGAACGAGTAGATCGACTGGGCGTCGTCACCCACCACAGTCAGCCCGGCGCCATCAGGCTTCAAAGCCGTCAGGATCGAGGCCTGCAGGCGGTTGGTGTCCTGATATTCATCCACCAGCACATGGTCGAAGCGCTCACCCAGATGGGCGGCTATTTCGGGCTCGGCCGCCATCTGCGCCCAGTAGAGCAGCAGGTCGTCGTAATCGAGCACATTCTGAGCCTGCTTGGCTTCGACATACCCAGCAAAAAGCTGCTTCAGCTGCTCGGCCCAGCCGGCGCACCAGGGAAAAGCGGATCCCAGCACTTCGCCAAGCGGTGCTTGCGCATTGACGGCCCGCGAATAGATGGCAAGGCAGGTGCCCTTGGTTGGAAAGCGCGCTTCCGTCCTGGAGAAGCCGAGTTCGTGGCGCACGAGATTCATCAGGTCGGCGGAATCTTCGCGATCATGAATGGTGAAGGCCGGGTCGAGGCCTATCTCCAGCGCATAGTCACGCAACAGCCGCGCACCGATGCCATGGAAGGTGCCGGCCCAGGTCAGCGCATCCGCGACCACGGTCGCGTCGCGGCCGAGCACTTCGCCGGCGATGCGCTCGACGCGCTTGGCCATTTCGGACGCGGCGCGACGTGAAAAGGTCATCAGCAGGATACGGCGCGGATCAGCCCCCTTGACGACAATATGGGCGACGCGATGCGCCAGCGTGTTGGTCTTGCCCGATCCGGCACCGGCGATGATCAGCAGCGGTCCCGCGACCCCGCCATCGCCATGCTCTACCGCCTGACGCTGGGCATCGTTCAGCCGGGCGAGATAGGCAGGCTGGACGGCCTCCTCCAGAAAGGTCGAATCATGGGCGACGAGGTTCATCGCCCATCAAGCATCGTTTCCGCTTTGTTCGCAACTGGGAAGCGGGCGCGGCAACGATCGCCCGGCGGCGTGATTGTCGGCAGTACGGGAAAGTGGTTTGCGCGCCACATGGAAGGATTGCATGTGAGATATTCAGGGCATCGCGGCGATGCACTCCTCGAGCCGCTCCAGGCGGAATTTCGCGTTGCGCAATTCGTGACCTGCTTCGTGCCGATGCTGGCGGCCACCAGCGGATGTGCCGGTCGTCAGTCGTTTTTCGAGCTCGGCGATGCGCGCCCGCACCTGCCTCGCCTCATCCTGGCGCAATGCCTTTATCCAGTTCCGCCCGCGCATCTGCCTTCACCCCCGAAGGCCTGCAGCATAGCCGTAAAGGCACTAACTTCCGGCAAGTGCGACCATTCTAAATTTAACGAACGCTAATTTAGCGTAATTTTCAGAGGAAGGAGGCCGGCGCCGCTTGGGAGGTAATCTGATAGCGCCGGCCAGGCGGATATCAGGTCCGCCGCGGTACAGAGGCTAGCTGAGTCTTGCCTCAGCGTCATGCCGGATCAGGGATTCCGGCCGGATGAGCGAGATTTCCCCTGCAAAAGCGCGCAGAACGTATTGATGGGGGCCTCAAACCCCAAGCCTTTGCCTGGTGATGGCGACATGGAAATCAGCACCGAATAAAAGTCCCTCATCATTGAAGTCATAGGTCGGGTTGTGCAGCGGGGCGGAGCCCTCGCCATTGCCCAAGAAGACGAAACAGCCCGGTACATGGTCGAGAAAGCGGGCGAAATCCTCCGACGCCGTCATCGGTTCACCGGCGATCGCGATATTGCCGGGTTCGAAGACATGGCTCGCGGCAGCGAAGGCCGCCTCCACCAGTTCGTCATCGTTGCGCAACGGCACGAATTCCCTGGTGTAGCTGACCTCGGCGGCAACGTTGTAAGCGGCGGCTGTGCCTTCGGCGATGAGGCGCATCTGGCGCTCGATCTCGGCACTGACCTCGGGGCGGAAACTGCGCGCATCGCCAAGAATGCGGGCCAGGCCGGGCAGCGCGTTGCGGGTACCGTCGGTGATCAGTTCGGTCACCGAAACCACCGATATGTCCGCCGGGCTCAACCGGCGCGAGACGATGGTCTGCAAGTTGACGACCAGCGCGCAGGCAGCGACCAGCGTTTCCTGCCCGCAATGCGGGCGCGCCGCGTGGCCGCCCTTACCCCGGAGCACGATCTCGAAATTGTCCTCGGCCGACATGACCGGGCCGGCTCGGGTCTCGAACTGCCCGACGGCCAGGCCTGGCATATTGTGCAGACCGAATATCTCGTCGAAAGGAAAGCGCTGCATCAGGCCATCATCGAGCATGGCGAGCGCGCCTCTTCCCCACTCCTCGGCCGGCTGAAAGATGAAACGGACGGTTCCGTCGAAACCATCCTCGGCGGCCAGACGCTTTGCCGCGCCGAGCAGCATGGCGGTATGGCCGTCATGACCGCAGGCATGCATGACGGCCAGATCGCCGGAGCGGTACGGCAGGGCCGACTGTTCCTGTATGCGCAGCGCGTCCATGTCGGCCCGCAACGCGATCGCGCGATTGCCGTTGCCGCGCTTCAGCGTGCCGACGACGCCGGTGCCGCCGATCCCCTCGGCGACGTCGTCCAGGCCGAATTCGCGCAGCTTGGCCGCGACGAAGGCGGCGGTGCGTTTCTCCTCGAAGCCGAATTCGGGATGCGCATGCAGGTCGCGCCGCCAGGCGGTCATTTCCTGCTTCAGTGTCTGGCGATCGAGTTCAGTCATTCCCGCGCGCCTCCATTCCGGCAAGTTCAACGATCACATCAAGCAGGATGTTGGCGCCGGCGACAAGTTCGGCGTCCTCGGTGTGTTCGCGCGGATTGTGGCTGATGCCTCCGGCGCTCGGCACGAAGATCATCGCTGCCGGCGTGATGCGCGCCATCATCTGCGCGTCATGACCGGCGCCCGACGTCATGCGCCTAGAAGCGAGCCCGCGTTTCCTCGCCGCCGTCTCGATCAATTCGACGACTTGCCCGTCGAAGATGACGGGCTCGAAACGGGCCAGCCGTTCCACGGTCACCGCGATACCCTCGGCGGCCAGCTCGTCCAGGAAAGCCGACAGCGCCGCCTCCTGCGCCCGCAGGCGCTGCTCGTTGGGATCGCGCAGGTCGACGGTGAAGATGGCGCGCGATGGAATGACGTTGATGGCGTTCGGCTCGAGGCGCAACGTGCCGACAGTGGCCACCGTTGGCGAATTGGAGGCCGCCGCCTGGTCATGCAGGGAAGTGACGACGCGTGCCGCGGCATATCCGGCGTCGCTACGCATCGACATCGGCGTCGTGCCGGCGTGGTTGGCGACGCCATCGAGGGTGATGCGTTGCCAGGAGATGCCCTGCAGGTTTTCCACCGCGCCGATCGGGACGCCTTCGCGCTCCAGGACCGGTCCCTGTTCGATATGCAGTTCGACATAGATATGCGGCTTGAGGAAACCGGGTTCGCGCTCGCCCGCATAGCCGATGCGGGCAAGCTCCGCGCCGAGCGTGCTGCCATCGGTTCCGACGGCGGCGAGCGCCGTCTCCAGATTCAGGCCGCGGGCATGCACCAGCGAGCCCATCATGTCCGGTGAAAAGCGCACGCCTTCCTCGTTGGTGAAGGCCGCGACAGCGAGCGGGCGCGACGGCGAAAGGCCCGACGCCTTAAGCGTCTCAATCACTTCCAGCCCGGCAAGCACGCCGTAGCAACCATCATAGATGCCGGCGTCGATAACCGTGTCGATGTGCGAGCCGATGAGAACGGGGGAATTGTCCGCATTGTCGGCGCTTTGCCAGATGCCGAAGATATTGCCGATGCTGTCGATGGCAACATCGAGGCCGGCCTGGCGCAGCCAGCCGACGAGAAGGTCACGGCCCTGCTTGTCGGCATCGGAGCCGGCGAGCCGGGTCAGCCTGCCTTCGCCATCGCGGCCGACAGCCCCGAGTTCGCGGATGCGACCAAGCAGGCGCTGTGCGTCAACGGCAATCAAAGCATCGCCTCGGCGATCGGCTTTCCGGCCACCACGTCGGCCGGCTCCATGCCGACCAGTTCGGCATAGCGACGCGGATCGGTGGCGCCCTCGGTGTTGATCACCAGCACGCGGGAACTGGCGTCGAGGCCCAGATCGGCCTTGTTTCCGGCAACCGCCCGGATCAATCCCGCGAGGCCAACGCCACCGCTTTCGCCGGCGACTATCGCCGGATCGCCGCTGGCCGGCCGCGCCAGCCGACGCATCACCGCGATTGCATCCTCCTCGTCCACGGTCATGAAGGCGTCGGCCGCACGGGCCAGCACGCGCCAGGCCACCAGCGAGGCTTCATAGCATTCGAGCATGGCCATCACCGTCGGCCGGTCGTGGGCCACCTTGACGACATGGCCGGCCCGGGCAGCCGCGACGACGCAGGCGGCGCGAGCCGGCTCGACCACGGTGAAGACCGGCCTTGTGTCGCCGAGCACGATGGCGAGATGGCCGGCCAGGGCTGCGGCAATACCGCCGACGCCAGCCTGGACAAAGACGTGGGTGGGCGGCTCGCGCAGTTGGCGCAACGCTTCGCGCGCAATCGCCGTATAGCCTTGCATGACCAGGCCCGGGACGCGTTCGTAACCGGGCCACGACGTGTCCGAAACCACGGTCCAGCCTTTCTCCGCCGCGACCTTGGCGGCTTGCCGGACGGAGTCGTCGTAATTGCCGTCGACACGAACCATCCTTGCGCCGAGGCGGGCTATTGCCGCGACCCGCTCATCGCTGACGCCGGCATGGACAAAGATCACGGCCCTGGCGCCGGCGAGCTCAGCACCTTGCGCGACGGAGCGGCCGTGATTGCCGTCGGTGGCGCAGGCGACCGTCATTGTCGCGGCCACGGCACGCACCTCGGGGCGATCGAGATCACCGGCATCGACAGCGCGGCCAAGCCGCTTGGCAGCTTCCTCCAGCACCAGCCGGAACACGGCATAGGCGCCACCCAATGCCTTGAAACTGCCGAGCCCGAGACGAAAGCCCTCATCCTTGACATGCAGCGCGGCAAGGCCAAGTTCGCGCGCCAGCGCAGGCAGCGCGTGCAACGGGGTCATCTCGTGATCGTCGCGACGAGCGAGGAAACGCTCGACCGTGTCGGCCCCGGCAACACCCAGGGTTTCGGCGTCGGTCACGGCAAGCGGCTGGCGGTGCAGGTCATTGCGATTGAGCAGGAACACTGACTGTCTCCTTGTGTTGCTTGCGAGAACATATTGCATGGCAGGCGCAAAGAGCGCTGTATTTGCCGCTTCCAAATGCAAGTTTGTTTCGCCGGAGATCGCGATTGCCACCCTCACCGCCCGCTATCGACAGTTTCGATCTCGCCATCCTTGCCATGCTGCAACGGGACAACACGACGCCGCAGCGGCTGATCGGCGAAGCGGTGAACCTCTCGGCGCCGGCGGTGCAACGGCGCATCAAGCGCATGGAACAGTCCGGTGTCATCGCGGGCAATGTCGCGGTGGTCGAACCGGCGGCCGTCGGCCAGCCGATCACGATCTTCGTCGAGGTGGAATTGGAGAGCGAGCGCACGGAACTGATCGACGCGGCCAAGCGGCAATTCTCGGCCACATCCGAAGTCCAGCAATGCTATTACGTTACCGGCGAGGCCGACTTCATTCTCGTCGTCACCGTAGCCGACATGGCCGCCTACGAGGCGCTGACGCGAAAACTGTTCTTCGGCAACAACAATGTGCGGAAGTTCCGCACCTTCGTCGCCATGGATCGCGTTAAGGTCGGACTGACTGTGCCGTTGCCTGGATGACTGATAGCTTCCCGGCAGGGTTTCTGACATTGTGCGCCGGCGAAGGACGTCGGAGGCGCGCGTGCAGGACAGCACCCCGGTTGCGATCATCGGCGCCGGGCCGGCGGGCCTGGCGGTTGCCGCCTGCCTTCGGCAAGCCGGGCTGGATTTCGTCATTCTCGAAAAAGAGCATCAGGTCGCGCCAGCCTGGCGGCGCCACTATGAGCGCGTGCATCTGCACACGACCAAGCGCTATTCCTCGCTGCCCTTCGTGCCTTTCCCGAAGCACTATCCGCGTTATGTGCCGCGCAATCTCTTCATCGACTATCTCGACGACTACGCGCACCGCTTCGACCTCAGGCCCCGCTTCGGAGAAACAATCAGCGCGATCACCCGGGACGGGCGCGGCTGGCGCGTGGAAGCGACGTCCGGCCCCTTGAGCGCCTGGCATGTGGTGATCGCGTCCGGCTACAATTCCGAGCCGCTGCGGCCCGAATTTGCCGGCATCGAGAACTTCAAGGGTAAAACGCTGCACAGCGCCGACTACAGCAACGCCACACCTTTTGCCGGCCAGTCGGTGCTGGTCATCGGCATGGGCAACACCGGCGCGGAAATCGCGCTCGATCTGGCGGAAGGCGGAGCACGACCGACGATCTCCGTGCGCGGCGGTGTTCACATCGTGCCGCGCGAACTGTTCGGCGTGCCGATCCAGATGGTCGGCATGGCGACGCGGTTTGGGCCGCAACGTGTCAATGATGCTCTGTTCCCGGTTATCCTCGACCTCGTGCTGGGGCGGCTGGACAAGTATGGGCTGACGCGGCCGAAGCAAGGGCTGCTGCAGCAGATCGCTCTTGCTTCGCGCATCCCGGTCATCGACGTCGGCACCCTCGGCAAGATCCGCGAGGGGACGATCAAGGTCGCGCCTGATATCGCCGAAATATCCGAACGCGGCGCCCGCTTCGTCGACGGCAGGCAGGGCGAGTTCGATGCGATCCTCTTCGCCACCGGCTATCGCCCGGCCTATGCCCGCTTTCTCGAACCCGGCATCGAGCCCGGCCCCAGCGGCGTCAATGCGCGTGCCTCGGATCTCGGCCTCTACCTCGTGGGCTTTCACAACGCGGTCACCGGCTTGCTGCGCGAAATCGGGATCGAAGCCCAGGCGATCGCCGACGATATCCGGCACAGGCGGAACCGGAAAAAGGCTGCGGAAGCCCTGCCGGTTTAGGCATCCCGCCCGCCTTGCTTCTTCAATTCACTTGGCAATGCGGTTGGCCCCCGTCGCTACGCCGCCAACTCCGCCCTGCGCAGCCAGACCTTGTTGTCGTGGAATGCGGCGCCGCCATAGGGCGCCGGTGCATCGGCGCCGGTCAGCACATTGATGCCCTCGCCACGCTCATGCGCGCTGTTCGGCCAGATGCCCTCTGCAATCACCACGCCGCGTTTCATGCCATCGAACAGCTTCGCGTGCAGAACCACCTCTCCACGCGGGTTGCCGACCTCGACCAAGTCGCCGTCCGCCACCCCATGCGCGGCGGCGTCGTCGGGATGAAGAAGCAGTTCCGGACGACCTTCCTTGGCCTTCGACACCGGCGTCTCGGCAAAAGTCGAGTTGAGGAAATTGCGCGCCGGCGAAGTCGTCAGCCGGAACGGATGCGCCTCGTCGGCGACTTCGATCAGGTCGACATGGTCCGGAAATTCAGGCAGGCGCTCCACCGGACCGAACAGGCCCATGCTTTTCGGCGGACGGTTGGGGGCGGCCTGCCCGGTCCAATCCGCGCGGAAGCGGAATTTGCCGTCGGGATGACCGAACCCCCTGATGTAGTGGGCGGTCTCGAAATCCGGTTGCAGGTCGATCCACTTTTCTTCCTTCAGGCTGTCGAAGGTGCCCAGTCCGCGCTTGCCCAGAATGATGTCGATATGCTGCTGTTCTGTAAGACCGAAGCCGGGACGATCCGCGACCCCGAGGCGCTGCGCCAACTGCTCGATGACGAAATGATTGGTACGGGGTCCTTCCGGCGGCTCGATCAGCTTCGGCCCCAGCGTGATGTGCTGATTGCCGCCGCCCTTGTAAAGATCGTCATGCTCCAGGAACATCGTCGCCGGCAGTACGACATCGGCCAGTTTTGCCGTATCGGTCATGAACTGCTCGTGCACGCAGGTGAACAGGTCGCCGCGCAGGAATCCCTGCCTGACCAGCCGCTGTTCGGGCGCGACGTTCACCGGATTGGTGTTCTGGATCAGCATCGCCGTTACCGGCGGCCCGCCATAGAGCGCATCGCTGGCACCGGTCAGCACAGGGCCGATGCGCGAATGGTCGAGATAGCGGATCGAGGGATCGCGCATTCGCGAGCCTTCCAGCACATCCTGGTTGAGCTTGAAGATGCCCGAATTGGAGTGGAAAGCGCCACCGCCCTCGTATTGCCAGGCGCCGGTCACGGCGGCGATGCAGGAGGCCGCATGCATGTTGACGGCGCCGTTGCGCTGGCGAGCAAAACCGTAGCCGAGGCGGAAATATGTTTTCCTGGTCGTGCCGACCAACCGGGCGAAGGCCTCGATCTCGGCGACCGTCAAACCGGTAATACCGGCCGCCCACTCAGGCGTGCGCGTGAGCAGATGCTCTTCCAGGCCCTTCGGATCGTCGGTGTATTTTTCGAGATAAGCGCGGTCGGCCAAGCCTTCCCTGAACAGCACGTGCATGACCGCGCAGGCCAGCGCGCCATCCGTGCCGGGCTTCAGGACAAGGCCCATATCGGCCTGTTTCATCGTCGCGTTCTCATAGACGTCGATGACGACGATCCGGGCGCCACGCTCCTTGCGCGCCTTGATGGCGTGGGTCATGACATTGACCTGCGTGACCACGGCATTCGTGCCCCAGATCACCACGCAGTCGGATTTGCCCATCTCGCGCGGATCGGGACCGCGCAGCGCGCCCGCCCCCATCATCCAGCCGGTCCAGGCAAGGTTGGTGCAGATCGACCCGAAGAAGCCCGAATATTTCTTGGCATGCCGCAGCCGCTCGATGCCGTCACGCTGCACCAGCCCCATCGTGCCGGCGTAGAAATACGGCCAGACCGTCTCCGAGCCGTATTTTTCCTCGGCGGCGATGAATTTCTCGGCGACGAGGTCGAGTGCGGCTTCCCAGCTGGATTCCTTCCAGACGCCCTCGCCCTTGCCGCCGGCGCGGATAAGCGGCTTCATAAGCCGATCGGGATGGTGGACGCGGTCGGCATAGCGGGCGACCTTGGCGCAAACGACGCCCGACGTGTAGGTGTTCGCCTTGGCGCCGTGGACGCGCCCGATGCGGTTGCCGTCGAGCAGTTCCACGTCGAGCGCGCAGGTGGACGGGCAATCATGCGGACAGGCGGAGTGGCCTATGCGAAGCTTGGCATGCTGGTTCATGGGGTGAGGTTAGCGGTTTCCGCAGAAGTCGTGTAGGGCCAGCTTTGCTTGATATGCTGCTTTTGGGATGCGGTTTCTGTCCCATCGCAGTCACTTTGACGATACAGAATGGACATCGGGTGCTGGCGCTGCGGGCTAGTCGAAGCTTATGTTCTCGTAGAGCGCGTTGTATGCGCCGCATTTTGGGCAGCGCATATGCCGCTCAACGTGGTCTTTACCCGCTCTGGTGTCGAACACCGCCAGATCGGCTTCGCCGCACTCAGGACATTTGACACTTGCCTTAGGGTCGACGGCCAGAACGCTGCCTGCCTTGATCCACAACTCCCTGGACATCTATGCCCCTTCCCTCACGCTATTTCTGGCGCATCGCCTCGCCCAATCTGCCAATCGCGTTGAACCGTTCAGCAATCTCGAAGAAGAGCGAGTTGAAGTGGCGATCGAACAGTTCATTGTCACGGTTGTAGTAACCGTATGTGGTCAATTCAACATCGCGTGGAACAAGTTGTCCGCCAGCCGGTAGTTGGCGCCGTGATCAGTGCCTATCTCGGTACGTTTTAGAGCTTGCAGCGCACGTTCAGCCGCGACAGGGTCCAATTGCCGGTGGTGAAGGCCAAAGAAGAAGCCATCTTCACGCACAAATTCATTCACAAGATCGTCTATGGCTGTCATGGCGCGCCCCGGACTTGTCCGAATATGAGATTAGCTCGAGGTCGAGACGGCGTGTAGGCTAGATTTGCGCACAAGCTACTCTTGGAAGATGTCTTTTCCATCTAATATGGCGCGGCGGCGGCTCACCCTCCCCTTGATGGGGAGGGTCGGCGCGCAGCGCCGGGGTGGGGTGGCCCTGGCGCTGCCCCCCACCCCGCTCCGCTTCGCGGATCGACCCTCCCCACGAGGGGGAGGGTAAATCATTCCGCCGTGCCTTCCTCGTACTCGGCCGACATGGTCAGCCATTTTTCCTCGTGGCCCGAAAGCGTCTGGGCAAGCTGCGAGCGTTCCTTGGCGAGGCGGGTGGCGGTCGAGGGGTCCTTCTCGTAGATCGCCGGGTTGGCAAGCTCATCCTCGATGCCGTCGATGCGCTTGCGGATGCGGTCCATCAGCGCCTCGGTGGCGCGGATCTCCTTGGCCAGCGGCTCAAAAGCGGCTCGGCGCTGTGCCGCCTCTCGGCGGCGGTCGGCCTTGGAGGCCTTGTCCGCCTCCTTCTGCTCGCGCCGGCTCGAAGACACGCCGGTGACCAGTGTCTTGTAATCCTCCAGGTCGCCATCATAAGGATTGACCGCGCCGTCCTTGACCAGCCAGAGCCGATCGGCTGTCGCCTCCAGCAGATGCCGGTCGTGCGAGATCAGGATTACCGCGCCCGGAAAGTCGTTCAGCGCATGGATCAGCGATTCGCGGCTGTCGATGTCCAGATGGTTGGTCGGTTCGTCGAGGATGAAAAGGTTCGGGCCATCGAAGGCCGACAGGCCCATCAACAGGCGCGCCTTCTCGCCACCCGACAGATCCTTGGCCGGCGTATTCATCTTCTCGGTCGAGAGGCCGAACTGGGCGACGCGACCGCGCACCTTGGATTCCGGCGCCTCCGGCATCAGCCGGCGGACGTGCTCATAGGCGTTCTCCTCGGGGCGCAGATCGTCGAGCTGGTGCTGCGCGAAAATCGCCACTTTGAGGCCGGGCGCCACCGTCATGGTGCCGGTCTCCTGCTTCAGGCGTCCCGACAGCAGCTTGGCGAAGGTGGATTTGCCGTTGCCATTGGCGCCGAGCAGAGCGATGCGGTCGTCGGCGTCGATGCGCAGCGTCATCTTCTTCAGGATCGGCTGCCCCTCGGTGTAGCCGACATTGACATTGTTCAGCGCCACGATCGGGGACGCCACGGTCTTCACCGGTTCGGGGAAGGAAAACGGTCGCACCGAATCGTTCACGATGGCCGCGATCGGCTTCATCTTCTCCAGCGCTTTGATGCGCGATTGCGCCTGCCTCGCCTTAGAGGCCTTGGCTCGGAAACGCTCGACGAAGGATTCCATATGCTTGCGTGCGGCTTCCTGCTTGACGCGGCCCTTTTCCTGCAACTCCTTCTGCTCGGTATACTGGCGCTCGAACTGGTCATAGCCGCCGCGCCAGAAGGTCAGCTTCTTCTGGTCGAGATGAACGATCGAATTGACGGCACGGTTGAGCAGGTCGCGATCGTGCGAAATCAGAAGCACTGTATGCGGATACTTGGAAACATAGTTTTCCAGCCACAACGTGCCTTCGAGATCGAGATAATTGGTCGGCTCGTCGAGCAGCAGCAGGTCGGGTTCGGAAAACAGCACTGCGGCAAGCGCCACGCGCATGCGCCAGCCACCGGAGAAGGACGAGGCCGGACGCCGCTGTGCGGCGTCATCGAAGCCAAGCCCGGCCAGGATGGTGGCGGCGCGGGATTCAGCCGAATGCGCATCGATGTCGGCCAGCCGCATGTGGATGTCAGCGATGCGGTGCGGATCGGTCGCGGTCTTTTCCTCCTCGAGCAGCGCGGAGCGCTCAAGGTCGGCCTTGAGCACGATCTCGATCAGCGGCTCCTCGGTACCGGGCGCTTCCTGCGCCACTTGGCCGATGCGCGTGCTCCTGGGCAGGCTGATCGAGCCTGTTTCGGAGGGGAAATCGCCCGTTATGGCCTTGAACAGCGTCGTCTTGCCCGTGCCGTTGCGGCCGACAAGGCCCGCCTTGGTGCCGGCCGGCAAGGTGAGCGAAGCATGGTCGAGGAGGAGGCGCCCCGCCATGCGCAGCGAGAGATCGTTGATAATAAGCATGGCCGCGCTTTTGCACGGGAGGCGCGGGCTTCGCAAGACCTTGCGGACCAGTCGGCCCAGCAAGGTCTGAAAACCACGCGCGAAGAGACGCCGCCAAAGCGGCCGCTCATGGCTCGCCCGAAGGCAAGCCCCGTGGTCAGGCCACGGCCTTGCCGCGCTTTGTCGGCTTGGCCACCGCCGCCGGCGCTGCCGCCGGCTTGCGGCCAAGTCCCGTCGACTTCGCCAGCGCCGAGCGTGTCGCGGAGTAATTTGGCGCAACCATCGGATAATCCGGCGGCAGCCCCCATTTGGCGCGATAGTCGTCCGGGCTCAGGCCGTAGTCGGTACGGAGGTGGCGCTTCAGCGACTTGAACTTCTTTCCGTCTTCCAGGCAGATGATGTAGTCGGGGAACACCGACTTCTTTGGATTCACCGCCGGAACCAGGCTTGGGCTTTCCACGACAGCCGCACCGGCCAGCTTCCGGACCGACGCGCTGACGCTGGCAATCAGATCGGGCAGGCCGGAGGCCGGGAGCGGATTGTTGCCGACATAGGCCGAGACAATATCTGCCGTCAGCTCGATAACGGTCTTATCATCGATATTTGACAATTCTATCACCCTATTTGCGACAAAGTCATCCACCCCAAGGAAGACTTCGATCGATGTATCTCTTCAGCCGCGTCCCCCAACGGACAGCCAAGTCTGAACAAGGAATCAAGACTCGGCGAAAATAGCTTTCATGGGAAATCGAGCCCGTGCAAATTAGAAAATCTAATACTTGGGAATGGCAGACTTCGCGGCGTGGCCGTCGGCCAATATCTCCAGAATACGCTTCCAGCGGGCGCAACGCCCGAAGTCCTTCTGTTCGATTGCCTTTTCAGCCTTCATCGCGGCGTAGAGCGATGCATCCTCGCCGAATTTCCTGATCAGCCAGTGAGCTTCCTGCCTGGCGAGACGCTCATCGTCGTCAAACATGGCTATCCGCCTCCGAACGTTCCAGGCCAACCGCCACGCAACTGCCAACGACCAGCACGGCTCCGGCGATGGCCGTCATCGTCAGCCGCTCGCCGGAGAGCGTCAGCAGCAGCGTCGATGCGATCGGCGTGAGATAGGCGACAACGGCGACCCTGCCGCCACCTTCGAGCCTCAGGGCGCGAGACCAGAGATAATAGCCCAGGCCCATCGGGCCGGCGCCGAGATAGAGTCCAAGCGCGAGGTAACTGCCGGCAGGCCAGGCGACGCCGTCGCGCACGCACCATGCAAGCGCCAGGGCCAAGCCGATCAACGATGACGGCAACAACAGACGATCCGGCGAGACGGCGAGCCGTCCCACAACCACCGAATAGAACGCCATGCAGAGCGCGGATCCGAATGCCGCGATATAACCGGCAAGATCGCCCTGGAACCAGGTGCGATCGCGCCCTCCCGCAATCACCAGCGCAACGCCGACAAATCCTATGGCGGTGGCAAGGCCGAGGAGGACGGGCCGCCGCGGATTGTCGAAGACGATCACGGCCGCGGCGACCATCACCGGCCATGTATAGGCCACGAGATTGCCTTCGATCACCGGCATGGAAGCGAAGGCAACATATTGCAGCACCATGGTGCCGACCAAACCGACAAAGCCCACGGCCAGCGGGAAGAGCGTGAGCCTATCCGCGCCCTGGGAGCTTCCAGGCCGGCCCGTGAGCCTGATCAGGGCGAACACCAGGGCAGCTCCAGCGAATTGCAGAAGCTGCACCTGTGACACCGGATGGTTCGCCAGCAGGGCTTTGCCAACCAGGGCATTGGTCGACCACAAGGCCACCGCGCTGCCGGCAAGGGCCAGCGCGGCCATCGGGCGCGCCCCACGCCGGAACGACCGGCGTGGGGGCCTATCCGATGGCCTGACCATGATCCTGCCCGCAAGCCGGTGACCGCCGTTCAGGGTCATGGGCCGCTACCATGATTCCCTGACGCCGCCGGGAACGGTCGCCTCGGCGGGCGCCGGTGTGGGGTGTTCGGCCTCGAAGCGGCGATAGGCGGGCAACTGGTTGGTCCAGACGTCCTCGGCCAGTTCGTTGACCCAGGCGCGATCGTGGTCGTTATCGGCAGCGAGATAGAACATCCTGTTGTCGTCGACATAGGGCTTGGCCACCGAGCGCTGATTGAGCACAAGTGTTACGCGTTCGCCGAACTGGATCGGCGCTGTACGATGCAGAACCCCAAGGAACTGTCCGAGCGTGGCGTAATTCATCTTGTGATCGATACGCATGATACGGTTGCGCGGAATTTCGCGGCCGGATTCGAGGATGGCGCGGCCGGTTTCGGAATCGTCGCAGTAGATTTCGAGATGGCCGCCGACCAGTGGATTGCTGATCGACAGCGGAATGAGTTCGGTGACCGGAACCCCATCGCAGTGCCATTCGACGGCTCCGTCCCGAGGGTTCATGAAGGTGACGGTCGAGCCGACGATCGACAGCGGATAGGGCTCAAGCTTGGTGCCCATCATGTCGGACAGTCGCTCCAGGCGCAGCTTGTCATGCAAAAGCTCCCTGATTTCAGGAATATAGCGGTCGGCACCGGTGATGAAGGTGAGATCGAGGTGCTTGTGCACTGCATGGCTGGCCTTGAGCTTCAAAGCGGCCTCCTCGATGGCGGCGAGAAGCGCGGGGTCGTAGCCGTGCAGATATTGCGCGACGCCGAAGCTCGACACTTTCCAGGCGGTTTCATGGCCGATGATGGCCTCACGACTCATCGCGTAGCGCAGTTCGGGAATGGTATGGGCATTCATTCTACTTCTCCAAGATGGGGGCAACACTTGGTAAACAGTCGATTAAATTGGTCCCCCCTGTAAATTTAGGAATGCTGGTGCTAGCGTAAGCGCAGCTTAAGGTCGAAACCGTGCGTCTGCTCAGTCAGGTCAACCTCAATTCGCTGAAAATCGTGGAGAGTGCTGCGAGGCACGGGAATTTCACGCGCGCCGGCGAAGAACAGTTCATCACCGCTTCCGCGGTCAGCCAGCGCGTCAAAAGCCTGGAGGACCAGCTGCGCTTCAAGATCTTTCAGCGCGGCGGCAATGCGGTGTCACTGACGCCGGAGGGCGAAGCCTATGTCTCGCGTGTCCGCGAGGCGCTGGAGCGCATCGTCGCCGCCAGCATGGAGGCGACCGGGCAATCGCAGGAGCATGTGCTGAAAATATCGGTGCTGCCAACCTTTGCGGCGCGCTGGCTGTTTCCGCGCCTGCCCCATTTCCAGCGGCAATATCCCGATATCGTGATGAGGGTTTCGACATCTTACGCGACACATGAGTTCACGACGTCCGATTTCGATCTCGAAATCCGCTACGGCGATGGCCATTTTCAAGGACTGCCGTCCGATCTACTGTTTCGGGAGGACCTGACACCGGTATGCAGCCGCAAGCTCTTCCATGATGTTCTCGGCGACAAGCCGCTGTCGAAGGTGACGCCCGACGACCTGAAGAACTTCACCCTTCTGCATTCCGACACCTGTACGCAGAATTGGCAATCCTGGCTTGGTTTCGCCGGCGCCAGCTTCGTGCTCAGCGAGACCAAAAGCATCTATTTCGATTCCTGCATGATGTCTTACGAGGCGGCCAATGCCGGAATGGGTTTTGCCGTCGCCAACCGCGCCTATATGGCCAGCGACATCCGCGCCGAAAGGCTGGTGGCCCCCTTTGCCGTCCACCACCCGAACACGGCCGGCTGGTATTTTGTCTCCCCCCACAAGAGCCTTGCCGCGCGCAAGGTGCTGTTGTTCAAGCAATGGGTGATGGCCGAGGCCGCCTTGACGCAGCGCCAGTTGGACAGCGAGATCACCAGCATGGCTGCGGCGAGCTAACCGGGATCCATCCCCTTCCCAATCGGTGGCCTCCTGCCGGAAGATTGAGGGCCAGAGATCAATGGACGTGCAATCCAGGCAGCCGCCGCTGGTCGGCGCACTCGTCGAGCTTGAGCCCCTTCAGCCAGAGCACTCGCAAGGGCTTCTGGGCGCGGCCGCGGACGGCGAGCTGTGGACCCTGAAGGCCACGGTGGTTCCCGGGCCGTCTACGATCGATGGCTATATTGCCAGCGCCCTGGCCGGACGGCAGGCCGGGACTGTCATGCCCTATGCGATTATCCTGCGCAGCACTGGACGGATCTGCGGCAGCACGCGGTTCTGGAAAATCGATCGCACGAACAGAAAGCTGGAGATCGGGCATACATGGCTCGCCAGTTCGGTCCAGCGATCAGGGGTCAACACCGAGGCGAAGTACCTCCTTCTGGCCCATGCGTTCGAGGTCATGCAGTGTGTGCGGGTGCAATTCACCACCGACGAACTGAATGCGGCTTCGAGAGCCGCCATTCTTCGGATAGGCGCCAAGCAGGAAGGGATCGTTCGCAACGAGCGGATCATGCCGGACGGACGCAAGCGTAACTCCGTCCGCTTCAGCATCATCGATTCCGAATGGCCTGATGTTAAGGTCATGCTGAAGCAGAAAATGCAGCGATAGCCGGCGTGGCCCGCCCGTGATGTCTTATGAAGCGATCAATGCGTCAAATCAGGATGCGGCCCGCAGCTGCGAACCGCATCCTTCATTGTCGATTTGCACCCAAACGTTGATCAGCGGCGGGCAATGAGCAGGCACAACTGGCGCAGATCGCGGTCATAGGTGCCCTCACTGTTGAGCACATCGACACAGCGTTTCTTCATACGCGCCACCTGGCTCCCGGACATCTGAGCCACGACACCCGGCAGGCCGGGATGGCTGGGATTGGACGGATTGCTCGGATTGGACGGATTTGACGGATTGCTGGGATTGGTTCCGCCGCCGACGCCCACCCCGACACCCACGCCAATGCCGCCTGTTCCGCCGACATTGGCGCCAAGCCCGGCGGTGACACCGCCCGCCCCACCGACATTGGCACCGGCGCCGGCATTGATGCCGTTGCTGCCGCCGACGGAAGCGCCGAGCCCGGCGCTGACGCCGCCTGAGCCGCCGACATTGGCGCCTGCTCCCGCGTTGACGCCGCCGCTGCCACCCACCGAGGCCCCGGCGCCGGCGCTGACACCACCGCTGCCTCCGATGGAGGCGCCGACGCCGGCATTAACGCCGCCGCTGCCGCCCACCGAGGCGCCGACACCAACGCCAATCCCGCCAGCCGCATATCCCGGCAGGGAAAGAATGACGACAATCGCACCACTCGCCAGCGCACTGGCGATACCCTTGCAGATTCCAGCCATGACACTCTCCATGTGGTCACTTTACTTCTGCACTGCAGCAAAAAATCCGACATACGGAAAATACTCTGCATGCAGATACATGAACGTTGATGGATGTGTTTTAGTTTCTTTATTTTTTATCTTGGCTATTGCTGAAATTTATACTTTTTGCTTCCAGCAAAAAAATTTGTCTAATTTTTCTGGAAGTAACTAACTTTATGAAATCCGCGGTAGCCCCAAACGGCGAGATCAGGCAAAGGCGCGCCCTTCCTCGGTGCGCTGGAAATGCGCCAGATCGAGCTGTACCGACGGGCGGCCGAGAACTGTCAGGATCGTATGAGCCTGACCGCGGTGATGCGTCTGATGATTGAAGACATGAGCCAGCGCCGGCGCCAGCCGCTGCGAGACGGTGCGCATGTCCGATACGGTCATATAGGTGAAGCGACCCGTCAGCATCTTGTCGCTGAGGCTGCCAAGCCACTCGATGATCCGCCGGTCCTCCGCCTCGCGCGCCGCGCGCAGGCCTGGCAGGGCGCGGTGCAGGATGGCATCCAGTGTCGTCGGCGCGTCGCCCTCGCCGGTAAAGCGCTTCATCCAGATGCGATCGGTCGCCAGCAGGTGATTGAGCGTGCCCATCATCGAGCCGAAGAAGGCGCCGACGTCGCGGTTGAACGCCTCCTCGTCGAGTTCGCCGGCGGCATCGTAGATGCGACTGTTGGCCCATTGATTATAGGCCGCAAACATCATGAAATGCTGTCTCATGGCTTCCCCTCGGCTTGCATCGACATCGGCCTACCTAACGCGCAGGAATGCAGACGCCAATGACCATTCTGCTCTATGATCTCGTCGGACAAGACGCCGCGCGGCCGTTCAGCCCGCATTGCTGGAAAGGAAAGATGGCGCTCGCCCACAAGGGGCTCGACATCTCGACCGTGCCGACACGCTTCCTCGAAGTGCCTTCCGTCGAAGGCGGCATTTCCCAAACAGTTCCAGTGATCCGTGACGGCGACAAGGTGGTCGTCGATTCCTTCGCTATCGCCCTCTATCTCGATGAGACCTATCCGGACCGACCGACGCTTTTCGGCGGCGAAGGCGGTAAGGCAATGGCGCGCTTCATCGAACGCTGGTCGCAACTGACCATCCACCCTTATGTCACCACGGCCGCGCTCGTCGACCTTCATGCCATGCAGGACGAGGAGAATGCCGCCTATTTCCGGCAGAGCCGGGAAAAACGCCTCGGCAAGACGCTGGAAGGCGTGGTGGCGACGCGCGACGCCGGGCTAACAGCGTTCCGCACCGCGCTGGAGCCTCTGCGCTCGACCTTGAGCTACCAGCCCTTCATCGGCGGCGCGGCGCCGCTGTTTTGCGACTATATCGTGTTCGGCGCGCTGCAATGGGCACGCGTGGCCTCGCCCTATCCGCTTCTCGAAGACAGCGACGCGGTGGCGCAATGGTTCGCCCGCTGTCTCGATCTGCACGGCGGGCTCGGACGACAGGTTGCGGCGGCGTGAGGCCCGCGCCCGGCCCTGTCGCAGGCCCCGCGCCCTGAACCCAATTTCTGAAAAAACGGCGGCCTGGTGAATGGATCTATTTGGCCGCCGCTTTCTTCGGCTTGGCGGTTTTCTTGGCCGCCTTGGCTTCCTTGGGCTCGGCTTTTGCCTTGCCTGTGGCGGTTGCCTTCTTGGCCGACTTCTTGGCCGACGACTTGCCCGCGCCGTCCTCCCGGTCGATGTCGGCCGCCGCCTGATGCCAATGGCGCTCGTGCTGGCCCGCCGGTTGTCCTTCTTCCTGCCAGATCTGATGTGCGCGGTTGCGAATGCGCTCCTGGCGATCGTCTGTCATGGTCGTTTTGTCTCCATTCGGGCCGACTTCAGCGCGGCCCCGACTTGGCGACTATAGCAAGCAAACCGTTGCTTTACAGCCGTCCCGATGCAGCCATCGGGCCTGCCGGCCTCACACATAAACGTGCATCGCACAGGCCTTTCGCCACTGCTCCGGATGCTCCTCACGCGGAAAGCCGGGCAATTGGCTTTCCGCCAGGTTCGCGGACCGTCCCTCACCCCTTGGCAATGAGCCGGGCGGCTTGTATAGAGCCCGCCACTCTCAATTCCATTCTCAGACAAGGACGACCCATGGCGCTCGAACGCACCTTCTCCATGATCAAGCCGGACGCGACGCGGCGCAACCTCACCGGAGCCATCACCAAGATGCTCGAAGACGCCGGCCTGCGCGTCGTCGCATCGCGCCGCGTATGGATGAGCCGCCGCGAGGCGGAAGGCTTCTATGCCGTCCACAAGGACCGCCCGTTCTTCGGTGAGCTGGTCGAGTTCATGTCTTCGGCGCCGACCATCGTCCAGGTGCTGGAAGGCGAGAACGCCATTGCCAAGAACCGCGAAGTGATGGGCGCCACCAACCCGGCCAACGCGGCAGAAGGCACCATCCGCAAGGTGCATGCACTGTCAATCGGCGAGAATTCGGTGCACGGCTCCGATGCGCCCGAAACCGCCGCGCAGGAGATCAAGTACTGGTTCTCCGACACCGAGATCGTCGGCTGAACCCGCATCCACCGTTCTGATCTGGAAAAGGCCGGCTTCTCGCCGGTCTTTTTCATGCCGGTTGCCAACCGCTGGATCTCCAGGCGGCACATATCAGATACTGTGTAGACATAGCTGCACGTAAGGCTTGCCTGACAAGGCGGCCTGGTCACGCAACGCGCATAGTGAACCGATCAGCTCGCGGCGCTGAAACGCAGAATTTCGCGACCGTCCTTGTCCGAAATGGTGAGCCTGCCGGCATCGATCTTGTATGACGCCGCCCTGGCCAGCGCATCGAACAAGGCCTTTTCCTCGGCCATCACCTGCGGCGCACAGGCCTTGTAGGTAGAGCCGATCCCGCTGATGGAAATAGACCCGCCATCGACCCTGGCGGTGGCGAAATAGACATTGCAGGGGCCGTTGCCGCCGGCCTTGCCCGTCTTGCCGATCCTGAAGGTGGCTTGCGGCTCGCGTATCTCGCCAATGCCATCGATATATTCGACAAGCCAACTCTGGCCAAGCATTGAAGCCGCTTCGGCAGCATCGTTGGGCGCGACCATCTTCAGCACGACCGTCTGCGGCGCATCGCTCAGCGGATCGAGCTGATGACGCACATCGGAGATGAACATCAGCCTGTCGTCGACAGTGATGCGGGCCTGTAGCGCGTAGGTCATCCGCGACCGGATCACGGAGGGGTCGAACTTGATCTCGAAGCTGATCGGCACCTGGCCCGCCGGCTTGATCTTCTGTTCGCCGATGATCGTGGCCGGCGCGTCGGCCAGGGAGACGTCGGCAAGCTGGATGGAGAGCACGGCGCTGGGCGGCAGGGCGATGCGTTCGCGGTAGACCACCTCGCCCTTCACCGTCTTCTCGGCGGCCACGGACTGTTCCGGCACCGCCAGAATGCCGACGACCAGCGGCACGAAACCGAAAACGAAGAACTCCGCGATCCTGTCCAGCATGACCACCTCCCTTGCGCCGGGCTGCCAACGCCCGGGCTGATCAGCTCAGGCAATTGGCCAAAGGATTGCGGTCAATGCATGGCTGCGACGGGAATTTATTCGGGCCCTTTCGACTTCCACCGCCGAGCCGCCAGCGCATCGGCCTCTCTCGCCTCGACCCAGCCGCCCTCGGCGCCGTCGACACGATGTTCCTTCTTCCAGAAGGGAGCGCGCGATTTCAGATAATCCATGAGGAAATTCGCCGCCTCGAACGCGGCCTGGCGATGTGCCGAGGCAGCCACGACCAGCACGATGTTCTCTCCCGGCGCGATCTTGCCATGGCGATGGATGACGGCAAGGCCCTGCAGGGACCAGCGCTCCAGCGCTTGCGCCGCGATACGGCCGATTTCGGCCTCCGCCATGGCCGGATAGTGCTCCAACTCGAGCGCCGAAAGCGCCCCCTGTTCGTCGCGGCAAAGACCGGAAAAGGTGACCACCGCTCCGATATCGGTGCGGCCTCGCGTCAGCTCGGCGATCTCCGCGGCGACGTCGAAATCCTGTCGCTGGACGCGCACTGTCGGTACCAGGCCGGCCGACACGGATCAGCCCCCGGTCATAGGCGGGAACAGCGCGATTTCGCGTGCGCCCGCTATCTTCTCGCGGTGGTCGACATGTTCCTGGTTGATGGCAACGCGGATCACGTCTGGGTATTGCAGGGCGTGCTCATAGCCTTCGCCGCGCGATTGCAGCCAGCGCAAGAGGTCGGCGACAGTCTCGATGCCATCGGGCAATTCGACCTCTTCCTCCGATGTGCCGATCCGTTCGCGCACCCAGGCGAAATAGATGAGACGGGTGGTCATCTCACTCGTCCATGATGTGCTTGAGGCCGGCGCGGAAATAGTCGTAGCCGGTGTAGAGCGTGACGAGTGCGGCGATCCACAGCAGCACCAGGCCGGTCTGCGTGGTCAGCGGGAAGACCTTGTCGCCGGCCGGGCCCGCCAGCAGGAAGGCGATGGCGACCATCTGGATGGCGGTCTTCCATTTGGCCAGCTGCGTGACCGGCACCGAAACCTTCAGCGCCGCAAGATATTCGCGCAGGCCGGAAACCAGAATCTCGCGGCACAGGATGATGATCGCCGCCCAAAGCGACCAGCCGGCGATGCCGGCATGTCGGTCGGTGTCGGCCGCAAGCAGCAAAAGACAGGTGGCGACCAGCAGCTTGTCGGCGATCGGATCGAGCATCTTGCCGATGTTGGAGGTCTGCTGCCAGGCCCGCGCCAGATAGCCGTCGAGGTAATCGGTGATCGAAGCGAGCAGGAAGATGACCAGCGCCGACCAGCGGGCAAAATCGCTCGACTTCAGATGGCCCTCGAGGAAAAAGCACAGCACCACCAGCGGCACCGCGATGATGCGGGCGTAGGTCAGTATGTTGGGCAGGTTGAACGCGCGCTGGGCCATGTCTTCAAGGACTCTCTCTGCCTGCGTACTCAAATCAGAAGCGAATGTGGGGGGTCAACAGGCCAAAATCGATTGGCCAGCCGAAAATACCCTAATGCGTGTGAAAGCGTGATGCATCAACTCTCGTGGAAATGATTGTAGACCAGCTTGGCGACCTGCTCGGAAATGCCGTCGACCTTCCTCAGATCCTCGATGGCCGCGCGGCTGACCGCCTTGGCGGTGCCGAAATGCAGCAGCAAGGCGCGCTTGCGGCCAGGGCCGATGCCGGCGATCTCGTCGAGCGGGCTCTTGACCATTTCCTTCTTGCGGCGGGCCCGGTGCGAGCCGATGGCGAAGCGGTGGACCTCGTCGCGCAGCCGCTGGACGAAGTAGAGCACGGGGTCGCGCACGGGCAGCGAAAACGAATCCCTGCCCTTCACGAAGAATCGCTCGCGGCCGGCATCGCGGTCCTGCCCCTTGGCGATGCCGATCGCCACGACGCGGTCCTCGATGCCAAGATCCGACAGGATCTTGCGCACAGCCGTCATCTGGCCCTGGCCGCCGTCGATCAGGATGACGTCGGGCCAGGCCGGGAAGCCGCCGGAAATGTCGTCTTCGATATCATCCGCCGCTTCCTGCGAAGCATCGTCGGGCACCACATAGCCATGTTCCTTGAGCAATCGCGAAAAGCGTCGCTCCATGACCTCGCGCATCATGCCGAAATCGTCGCCAGGCGTGATCTCGGTCGAGCGGATGTTGAACTTCCTGTACTGGTTCTTCACAAAACCTTCCGGCCCCGCGACCACCATGGCGCCGACGGCGTTGGTGCCCATGATGTGCGAGTTGTCGTAGACCTCGATGCGCACGGGCGGTTTCGCCAAGCCGAAGGTCTCGGCGAAACCGGCGAGCAATCGCGCTTGCGTGGACGTCTCCGCCAGCCTGCGGCCTAGCGCCTCACGCGCGTTCTGCAGGGCGTTGTCGGTCAGGTCCTTCTTCTCGCCGCGCTGCGGCACCGAGATCGCCACCTTGCGTCCGGCGCGGGTGGAGAGCGCTTCCGCCAGCAGTTCCTGATCCTCGACGGCGTGCGACAGGAGAATGGCGCGGGGCGTGGGCTTGTCGTCATAGAATTGCGCCAGGAACGAGCCCAGCACTTCGGACCCCTCGAGCGCCGGATCGGCCTTCGGGAAATAGGCGCGGTTGCCCCAGTTCTGGCCAGTGCGGAAGAAGAAGACCTGGATGCAGACCTGGCCGCCCTCCTGATGGATGGCGAAGACATCGGCCTCGTCGACGGTCGCCGGGTTGATGCCCTGATGGCTTTGGACGTGCGACAGGGCCGCCAGCCGGTCGCGGTAGATCGCGGCGCGTTCGAAATCGAGGTCCTGCGATGCCTCCTGCATGGCGGCCGAAATCTCGGTC
The DNA here is from genome assembly GCF_005503535.1 of Mesorhizobium comanense. Classification (GTDB taxonomy): domain Bacteria; phylum Pseudomonadota; class Alphaproteobacteria; order Rhizobiales; family Rhizobiaceae; genus Mesorhizobium; species Mesorhizobium comanense. The sequence continues at coordinate 84,027 of NZ_SCNN01000018.1, forward strand.
TTCACCTTCTGGCTACGGCCGGAGAGAAAGTCCTTCGCCTCGGCGACCAGCTCGGCATAGCCCTCATGCGATATCTCGCCGGTACAGGGACCGGCACAGCGCTTGATCTGGTACAGCAGGCATGGCCGCGTTCGGTTTTCGTAGAACGAGTTGGTGCAGCTTCTGAGCAGGAAGGCGCGCTGCAGCGAATTGATGGTGCGGCCGACGGCGCCGGCCGAGGCGAACGGGCCGAAATAGTCGCCTTTGCGCGACCGCGCGCCGCGATGCTTGTAGATGCCGGGCGAGACATGGTCGCCGGTCAGAAGGATGTATGGAAACGACTTGTCGTCGCGCATCAGCACGTTGAATCGCGGCCGCAAGCGCTTGATAAGATTGGCTTCGAGCAGCAGCGCCTCGATCTCGGTGCGGGTAACGACGAACTCCATCGTCGACGTCTCGCGCACCATGCGGCCGATACGGTTGGTGTGGAACCTGCCTTGCGCGTAGTTGGTGACGCGCTTCTTCAGGCTGCGTGCCTTGCCGACATAGAGCACGTCGCCCGCGGCGTTCATCATGCGGTAGACGCCAGGCGCGTTGGGCAGCCGCTTGACCAGCGTCTGGATCACCTCGGCGCCGACCATGCCTTCGGCGTCGCCGGCATGCGGCGTCCAGTCGATGGCCGTGAAGGCGATATCGGGGCCGGCAGGTTCGATGATCTCCTCGAGCGCCTCATCCTCGAGGTCGATTTCGGGAGGAAGATCATCGGCGCCGCCGCGCGCCTTGTTTTTGTGTTCCAGAGGACTCATTCCGCCATGCCTGTCACATCGGGCGTCTGCCACGCAAGATGCTGGCCGCCGTCGAGCGCGATCATCTGGCCGGTGACCGAGCGCGTATCCCAGAGATAGCGGATGGTGGCGCCGAATTCCGGCAATTCCGGGCCGCGCTTGAGGATCAGGCCGGCCACCTGTGCGTCGAAATCGGAATCATCCTGGCGCATATTCTTCAGCGTCGGGCCCGGGCCGATCGCGTTGACGCGAATGCGCGGGCCGAGCGCCTGCGCCAGCATCTGCGTCTGCGTCCACAAGGCCGACTTCGACAGCGCATAGGAAAGATAGCGCGGCGTCGGCCGCCAGACGCGCTGGTCGATGATGTTGACGATCAGCCCGTCTTGCCCCTCCGGCAAGGAGCGGGCGAAATTCTGCGCCAGAAGTGCTGGAGTTTTCACGTGAATGGCAAAGTGCCTGTCCCAGGCCTCCCAATCGAAACCTTCAATGGAATCATCGACGAAGAGCGAAGCGTTGTTGACCAGCAGCGAGATCGGTCCCAGCGCGGCTTCCGCCTGGCCGACAAGATCGCTGACGGCATCCACGTCGGTCAGGTCGGCGCTTACCACGGCTGCGCGGCCGCCGGAGCGGTTGATCGCTGCAGCCAGGGCATCCGCCTCGCTGTGCGAGCGGTTGGCGTGAATGGCAACCGCGAAACCATGACCGGCTAGGTCCTCGACGATCGCCTTGCCGATCCTTTTCGCCCCGCCCGTCACCAGCGCCGTGGCAGTGGCTTTGCTCATCTGCTGTCAATCCTCAATTTCGGCCCCAAAACACGACGCCGACGAAATATGGCCCTGCATGCGTTAAACGGCGTTCGCACCTGGGGCAGCATTGTGGCGAACTGCCCGGTTCGGCATGCCGACTCTTCTTGGACTCGGAACCGCTGGGCCGCAATATAGGGCGCTGGACTCCTTGCACCAAGCGGTGTGCAGCGCAACATGGAACGGCTGCTGACATTTCGCTGTTGCGAAGATGCAACGTCAAGGTTCTGCCTCATTCGCGCCGGGGAATGACCCAAGTTCAGGTTCGCTTCAGCCGCATTTTGACACGACATTTGGAACCGACGAACGCCAGATCCGTTTCACCCCCCGGACGGGTTGATGGCGATCGTAAGAAACAAGCCTGTGTCCTGTGGCTTAAGGAGTAAAGAACAATGCAAGCCAATCTCAAATTCGCACGGCCGCTGGCTGTCGCGCTCGGGCTCTTCGCCCTCGGCGGTACCGCTTATGCTGCGGACGTTGTCCAGGAAGAGCCGCCGGCGCCCGCTCCGGTTGCCGAACTGCCTGTCGCGTCCTGGGCCGGCCCCTATGCCGGTCTGAACGTCGGCTACGGCTTCAGCGGCAAGACCAAGGAAAGGGACTTCGGCGATTCGACCAAGACCAGCGGTTTCGTCGGCAGCGTCTTCGGCGGCTATCAGTGGCAGCAGGAGAACTTCGTGTACGGCGGTGAAGCCGAACTCGGCTACAACGGCGTCAAGGGTGACGACAACGGCATCAACTCGAAGGGCGGCTTCGAAGGCTCGCTGCGTGCCCGTCTCGGCTACGCCGTGACCCCGGAAATCCTGCTCTACGGCACCGGCGGTCTCGCCGGCAGAAGCCTGAAGGTCGAGGATTCGGTCATTCCTGGCAGCGACTCCGCTACCATGATCGGCTGGACGGCCGGCGTCGGCACCGACATCAAGCTGACCGACAACGTGTTCGGCCGTGTCGAGTATCGCTATACCGACTTCGGCTCGAAGGACTTCGGCGGCGGCATCGGCAGCGTCAAGAACACCGACAACCGCGTCACCTTCGGCGTCGGTATGAAGTTCTAAGTCGTTCAAGCCACGACACGAAAAAGCCGGGCCTCGCGCCCGGCTTTTTTTGTTTCCGATCGGCCAATGATCGGACTTCAGGCCGGAATGCTTCCCTTCAGCTCAGGGAATTTCTCGTCGAAGCGCGCCGCCCAGCGCACGAGCCGGCTACGGCCTTTCTCCCACTGACCGCCAAAACGCAGTGAGAGGTAGCCGAGACAGGCGCGCAAGGCCATCTGGCCGACGGTAATCTTCTTCGGCAGCTTCGGCGGATTGGCGTTGAGCAGATCGAGCGCGGCGGTGATCTTCGCCCACTGACGATCGAGCCAGGGCTGATAGACCATTTCCTCGGGCCGGGTGCGACGCTCGTAGACCATCGACAGCGCGCAATCGCAGATGCCGTCGGCCAGCGCCTCGAGCCCCTCCGCCTCGAGCCGCTTGTCGGGATTGCGCGGAAATAGCGCGTTCTTCGAAAGCCGGTTGAGATGCTGTGTGATGGCCCTGCTGTCATGAACCGAGCGGCCGTCTTCCAGCACCAGAACCGGGATCTTGCCGAGCGGGTTCGCACCGATCAATTCAGCCGGCCTGTCCTCGGTCTTGACCGGCACCAGCTCGATCGCGATCCCGGCATAGGTCGCCGCCATCCTCACTTTGGAGCTATAGGGAGACGTGGATGCATAGAGCAGCTTAGGCATGATCGGTTTCCTGTTTTGCGAAAGCCCAGTGTTGACCGGACGCCGTGTCGCGATCAACCGCCAGAACACAAAAAGGTAACTGCCAGAAGCCGGTCGCGGCTTCAGCACCAGACGCCAGGACAGGCTTACGGATTTGGACGCTGGAAAACACAGGCAATCGGCAGGCTGACGCGATATGAATCGCGAAGCCTCACGGGGCCAGGCGTTGCGCCGGCACCGTCGCCAATCATAGCGAAGAAAACGCACAAGGGAGCGAGGCAGCCAGTCGGCGCCTCGCTTGCTTACCCTCGATCCCTTCCCCGACGTTCAGCGCCGGGACCCAATCCCGTCGCCGAAGACGTTCAATCCAGAGCGTCAGAGCGTCCTTGCCGAGTCCCACGGGACCACGTGACGCCCCAACGGCCCGGTCTACTTCTTGGCCGGAGCCTTCGCGGGCGCGGCCTTCGCCTTCGGCGCTGCGGCCTTCTTCACGGCAGGCTTCGTCGCGGCGGCTGCAGCCTTGGCCGCCGGCTTTGCTGCCGGCTTTGCCGCTGCCTTTGCGGCGGGCTTCGCCGCGGCCTTCGCGGGCGCAGCCTTCTTGGCCGCGGGCTTCGCTGCAGCCTTGGCCGCCGGCTTGGCTGCCGGCTTTGCCGCTGCCTTTGCGGCGGGCTTCGCCGCGGCCTTCGCGGGTGCAGCCTTCTTGGCCGCGGGCTTCGCAACAGCCTTGGCCGCTGCCGGCTTCTTGGCCGGTGCAGCCTTGGCCGCTGGTTTCGCCGCCGCCTTGGCGGGCGCTGCTTTCTTCACTGCCGTCGCGGCCTTGGCCGCCACTGCTTTTGCGGGTGCTTTCTTTGCCGGTGTCTTGGCTGCCGGCGCTTTAGATGACTGCTTAGCCATGTCATGCCCCTTCACGTTATGCCGATGGCCGTGAATGACCCCGGCGCGCAATGCATATCTGACTCGCGGCTCGCTAGCCAGCGAAGCAATGGTATGATTTCGTCAGCTTAAATTTTGGTTGCGATCGGCACGCGATCGCACTCATCAACGCATAAAACCGCTTTGATCTTCTGAGCTTCGCAGCAATCCGGCGTCGGCATTCTCGGCGCGTATGATCCGCGAGCCTGCGAAGACTAGCCGCTTATGATGATCGGCGACCAATATCACGACGGCTCGCCTCATCGAGGCAGTCATCTTGCGCGAACCAGCAGGCACGTCCAGATCATCGATGTGATGCGGCAAGCGATCCGAGATTACCTTGTCAAGCACACACCATCACCTCATCGTCAATTGACAGATAACTCTGTATTGCAGAGTATTCCGTGACAGACGCCCATGGTGACAGCCAGAAGGCTTTGCGGCATTGGAGCCCGTTGATGAGCGCCGACGACATCATCCACCAAGGCACGCGGCTGAGAATCATGGCCATCCTCAACACACTGGAAAGGCGCGAGGCTCTCGAGTTCACCCAACTGAAGGCCATGCTGCAGGCCACCGACGGAAATCTCGGGGCGCACATCGATACGCTGGCTCGGGCCGGCTATGTCGATGTCGAAAAGCTCTTCGTCGACCGGCGGCCGCGAACCCGGGTGAAGGCAACGACAACAGGGCGACGGGCCTTTCGCGGCCATATCGCCTTTCTTCGCAAGATCGTCGATCAGGCCGAAGCAACCCGACGCGGGAGATAGCGATGCCCTGGGCATGATGCCGAAAAGCGCGAGGCGGCGCTCGACAGCATCAGAGCGGCCCCCAGGTCGTCACGACCTGAGATCGTCAAGCTCTATCGTGTGATGGCCACGACAACGCCGGCATGCGAGGGACCGCACCTCTGTCAAGACATCGCGGCTCAGGCCGCGGGCGCCAGAAGAACGGAAACCAGACCGGGTTTAGCGCAGCACGCGGCAACGGCCGTTGTAGACCATCCAGCGATCGAAGCCCGACACGCAGAACTCGACGTTGTCGCCGATCGACGCGAAGCCCTGACCTTCCTCGATCAGGTACCAGATGGTGCGGTCGCGGCCGTCGGAGAGGCTGACGGTGGCGCCGCAATAGCGGCGGCCGATCGGCCAAGTGTCATTGGCAGGCAGATAGCGATGCTGATGGATGCGCCGGAAGTCGGTGATCTGCACATCCGGCAGATGCGGGACGTGATGCACCTGATAGGAGAAGCGGTGGGTGATCTTGCTCAGCACCCAGGGCTGGCCGCAGACGCCGCCATCGTCGTCGGAATAAACGCCGAGGTCGGCCGCCTGGGTTGCCTGGATGGCACCGAGAGGCGCGGCAAGCGGTGTGCAGAGCGAAATCAGGGCAGCAAGTGCGGATTTGGCGAAGCGAGTCATGGCAGCCTCTCAAAGGTCGATTGCGCGCACTCTGCGGATTCGCTGACGTGCGGTCAAGCGGCAGCCCGAACAATGGTTTCCGGAAAGGACGTGCAAGGCGCGCCCCTAGAAAATCGCCCGCAGGCGAACTGGCGCCCGTTGACGTGCCGCGACATGCGGGGTGCGTGTCGTCGTGGCATGCCTCCACCAGGCGGGCAGCGCCTGAGAATCAGAGCGCGGCGGCATCGCCCGCGATGAGAATTGCCTTGGATGCCGTCCTCAAGCCTGCTCGCCGGCCAGCCACTCCAGCGACCAGTCCGCCGGCTGTTGCACGGCGAGCACCTTGTGCAGCGCCGGCAGGATGGTTCTCAATTCGCCTTCCAGCGTGAAGGGAGGGTTGACCACCACCATGCCGGTGCCGTCGAGGCTAGGCTCCGAAGAGGCCGGCCTGATCTCGAATTCTATGTCGAGGAGTTTCGGGATGCCGGACTGCTTCAGCGCCTTCCTGAAGGCGATCACCGCCTTGCGGTCCTTGATCGGATACCAAAGGGCGTAGATGCCGCCGGGCCAGCGCTTGTGCGCCTTCACCAGCCCATCGACGAGGCGGCCAAACTCGCCTTCCTCCTCGAATGGCGGATCGATGAGTACCAGGCCGCGCTTTTCCTTCGGCGGCAGATGCGCACCCAGCGCCAGCCAGCCGTCCAGCTCCATTACCCTGGTCTGGAAATCTGCGGCGAACTCCGCCTTCAGCTTCGCGGCGTCCTTCGGATGCAGCTCTATGGCCGAAAGCCTGTCCTGCTTGCGCAGAAGGTTGCGGATAAGCAGCGGGGAGCCCGGATACTTCCTCATGCCCCCCTCTCGATTGAGCGAACCTACCGTCTCCAGATACGGCGCCAGCAAAGCCGCCACCCCGGCATCCAACGAAGCGCCAACCAGCCTGCCGATGCCACCTTGCCACTCGCCCGTCTTCTGCGCCTCGACCGACGAGAAGTCGTAGCGGCCTGTACCGGCATGGGTGTCGACGACGCGAAACGCCTTGTCCTTCTGCTTCAGATATTCGAGCAGGCGCGTCAGCACGACGTGCTTGACGACGTCGGCGAAGTTGCCGGCATGATAGGCGTGACGGTAGTTCACTTGGCTCCCCTTCCCCAGCGCGGCGGAGGCGGCTGCGAGTTGGGATTTTCGGGACGACCTCCCCCGGAACGCCGAGACAACAGAAAACCGATCAAGCCGACCGCCATCAGCGAGAGACCTATCGGCCGCGCCCGCCGATCGGTTTCACCGACCCCGGAACGCAGCACGAGATCGACCGCACGCATCGGGATGTCCTCGGCGTCGCCAGGACCGGCGGTGAAGACATAGGAACCGGAATTGACCGTCGCGATCACGCCCGCATCGTCGCGAAAGATCTTGTCGGGCAGTTGCGGAGAGGCCTGGCGAGGATTGTCGACGTGGTTGAACTGCAGCGTCGAGGCAAGCACGGTTCGGCCGTTGGTGGCGGCGGTCAGCGTCAAGACGGTGCGCTGCTGTGAAACGATGCGTTCCGCCCTCGCGGTGAGATCGACCAGGACCCGCACCGGCGCGTCGCTGCTGCTCAGCGACACGGTCAGCGGCCTGAAACGACCCTGCTCGTAGACTCGCCAGGTGCCGATCTCGCGGCCGGAAAAATTGGTCATCGCCCAGGGGTAGATCAGGCCAATGCCAGCGCCGGCCAGCAGGATCAACACAAACAGAGAGCGCATTCAGTCGGTCACCTTATGATCAAACCTGGTAAGAGGGGCGCAATGCGTTGGCAGCGTCGCGCAAACGCTCCACCCGATCAAGGAGGCGGCAGCGCACCCGGATGTCTTGTCGAATTCGGCGCCAAGATACAACCATCAAGGACATCAGCCGGAGCAGCCTGCCCGGAGTTTGACGCCGATTCATTCTACCCAGGCGATCAGTAGCTATCGCTAAATTAACGACTGACAGCATAATGGAGGGTAGATGGCCTCATGGCAGCGATTCGGGCTTTTGGGGCGACATTTCCGAATTCGGAGAAGCTTGATGCGCGAATATTACCAGAGTAAAGGCGAACCCCACACCTCTTGCAGCTCATCCAGCATGAGTATCGCAAGAAATTTTTTTATAGCCATGATCACAATTCTTTCCATCTCCGGCTGCCAAACTTCCGAAACCGGCGATCACGCCTCTTCTACCTCGAAATTCGCCTCCAGAGAGAAGACAAATATCGCATATAATTTTGACGCATCGGCGAATTGGAACCCTTATATCGGTAATTCATCTCACATTTGCAGCCCAAGTGGATTTGGCCGCCAATCACATTGTTTTCTTAGGATATAATGATAAAGCATATTTATTGCTCCAGTAATTTTGGCCTATACCCTTGGGAATGAAGGGCGGATTTCCACTATTATCGACTTTATAATTTTGTCTATATTTAATTTACACTGCTTCGCACGATCAAGATCCCCTGTTTCGCGCGGCGTCAACCGCCGAATGGCTTAGCGCCTCGAAAGCAGACGACGACATCATGATTAACCAATCACGAATGATTTTAGTTAAGCGATTGCTAATTTAGTTGACTACGATGTCCACAGGTATATTTTTGGGTCGTTGGGATGTGCAATTTACGCGGGTAGCGGGCGATGATGGCACCAATCCGGTAGTCGTGAATTCGGGGCATCTGGACTGCTGAGCGGCCACGACGGGCCGCGCAGCACCGGTTCTGCGAACTCTAAGAACAGCTAGCGCACATCAGAGATGGCGTGTCCGCGCGAGCGGAGGGTTTTGTCGCGTCCGCAGGGACGTGGCCGGGCAGCGCTTTGTCCTGCCCGGGCGATGGTGTGCGCAGTGCGTAAGGGGAAGACCATGAGTAGGGTTGTCAAGGTTCTGAAACTGCGGGACGAGGCAAACAACAGGCAGGCTCGCGGACGCCGCGCACTGGTTGCCGGAGGCGCGGGATTTCTGGGTTCGCATCTATGCGAGCGACTGCTGGCCGACGGATACGACGTCGTCGCGATCGACAATTTCCATACCGGCAAAAGATACAATCTGCAGGCCATGCTGGGCGGTCCGGCATTCAGGTGCATCGAGCACGACATCGTGGATGCGCTGCCGGAAGACATTCCGGTCGATGAAATCTACAACCTCGCCTGCCCCGCCTCACCACCGCACTATCAGGCCGATCCGATCCACACGTTCAAGACCAGCGTCCATGGTTCGCTGAACCTTCTGGAACTCGCGCGGCGCCACAATGCCAGGATCTTCCAGGCCTCCACTTCGGAAATCTATGGCGACCCGCTGGTGCATCCGCAGCCGGAAAGCTATCTCGGCAACGTCAACACGCACGGCCCGCGATCCTGTTACGACGAGGGCAAGCGCTCGGCCGAGACGTTGTTCTTCGATTACTCAAGGACGTTCGGCCTCGACGTCCGCGTCGCGCGGATATTCAACACCTATGGCCGCCGCATGCAGCCCGACGACGGACGCGTGGTGTCGAACTTCATCGTCCAGGCGCTGCGTGGCGAGGACCTGACCGTCTACGGCAGCGGCATGCAGACACGGTCGTTCTGCTACGTGGACGATCTGATCGAAGGCTTTATCCGCCTCATGAGAGCGCCGACGCCGCCGGCGCATCCGGTCAATCTCGGCAACCCTGCCGAATTTACGGTCATGGATCTGGCAAGGCAGGTCGTCGAGTACACGAATTCGCGATCGCGGATCGTGCACCGGCCTCTGCCCATCGACGATCCCAGGCAACGCAGGCCGGACATCTCATTCGCCAGACAATATCTCGGCTGGGAGCCGACGATCAGCCTGAGCCATGGCCTCGCCCGCACGGTGGCGTATTTCGATGCCCTGCTCTACGGCACGCGGGCCATCAAAGAGGCCGCCGTGTCATGACCCGCCCCGCGGTACTCGTGACAGGCGGTGCGGGCTTCATCGGCAGCCACACCTGCAAGCTGCTGTCGGCTTCCGGCTATCTTCCGGTGGCCTACGACAATCTGAGCCGCGGTAACGAAAGATCGGTTGCATGGGGGCCGCTCGTCGTCGGCGACATCCGGGACAGGAGCATGCTGGAAGAGGCCATCGGCAAGTATCAGCCGAGCGCGGTCATCCATTTCGCGGCGCTGGCCTATGTCGGGGAGTCTGTCCACCAGCCGGCCGAATACTATTCGACCAATGTGGCGGGGACCATCGCGGTGCTTGACGCGGCCCGCGCAAACGCGATCGGGAACATCATCTTCTCCAGCAGTTGCGCGACCTATGGTGTACCGGAGGCACTACCGGTGCGCGAGAACTCGTCCCAGAATCCGATCAGCCCCTATGGGCGCAGCAAGCTGATGGGAGAGCAGATCATCGGCGACTACGCGGCCGCCTATGGCATGAAATACGCCATACTGCGCTATTTCAACGCCTGCGGCGCCGACCCCGATGGCGAGCTCGGGGAATGGCATTCACCCGAGACGCACCTGGTGCCCAGAGTGCTGATGGCCGCCTCGGGGCTGATCGACGAGATCGAGGTGTTCGGTACCGATTACGATACTTCGGATGGCACCTGCGTGCGCGACTACATCCATGTCAGCGATCTCGCCCGGGCGCATCTGAAGGCGCTCCTCCACCTCGAGGCCGGCGGCGAGAGCCTGTCGGTCAATCTGGGCACCGGGCGAGGCATCTCGATCAGGGAAATCCTCCAGGCGGTAAGCCGCATGACCGCGCGACCGGTCCCGGCGGTCTACAGGACCCGGCGTCCAGGAGATCCGGCCGAGCTCTATGCCGATCCGCTCAATGCGCGCGAGCACCTCGGCTTCGTGCCGGAGCTTTCCGACATCGATACGATCGTTAGGACGGCCGCTCCCTTCTTCGGCCTCGAGGCGACGCGATGAGAGCCGCTCTCGCGCCATCGCACCGGACCTCCGGTACGACAGCCAACAAGGTGGCTTCCCGCGGCCGCGAGCGCAATTCGTTTCTGGTATCCTTGATGACCAGGCCGCAGAAGGCCGCCTATGTTTCGGCCTACCTGCTCTGGCTGGCGTCACTGGTCTATTTCTGGTCATGGTGGCTTGACCCGGCTCACAATGTCGGAACCGTGCGGTTCCTGACCGTCTCGGCGCTGGTAGCGCTGACAATGGCCATGCCGCTCTACACCTTGACGATATTCCTGCGATCGAGAGTTCCGGCGCCCGGCATAAGCCTGTCCGCGACCCGCCGCGTCGCCATGGTCGTGACCAAGGCGCCCTCGGAGCCATTCTCCATCATCGCCGAAACCCTCACCGCGATGTGCGCACAGGACCTCCGGCACGACACATGGCTGGCGGATGAGGATCCCTCCGAAGAGACGCTGGCCTGGTGCCGGGCGCATTCCGTTTTTGTCTCCACGCGAAAGGGACGCGACGATTATCACAGGCCGCAATGGCCGCGCAGAACCAGGTGCAAGGAGGGAAACCTTGCCTTCTTCTACGACAATTACGGCTATGACCGGTACGATTTCGTTGCCCAGCTGGATGCCGATCACGTCCCCTCGCCCTCCTATCTCCGGCACATGCTGGCGCCCTTCTGCGATCCTCGGGTGGGCTATGTCTCGGCGCCAAGCATCTGCGACAGGAACGCGGGCAACAGCTGGTCTGCCAGAAGCCGGCTCTACGCCGAAGGCATTCTCCACGGCGCGCTGCAGGCCGGCTATAATGGCGGTTGGGCCCCAATCTGTTTCGGCTCGCACTACGCCGTTCGGACGGCCGCGCTGAAGGATATTGGCGGTCTGGGGCCGGAGCTCGCCGAGGATCACTCCACGACCCTGATGATGAATGCGAGGGGTTGGCGGGGAGCCCACGCCATCGATGCGATCGCCAATGGCGACGGGCCTCAGACCTTCGCCGATCTCGCGACGCAGGAATTCCAGTGGTCACGCAGCATCATGACGCTGCTCATCAAATACACCCCCGACTATATCGGGAAACTGCCTTTGAAGCTGCGGTTTCAATTTCTCTTCTGCCAGCTTTGGTACGGGCTGTTCTGCACCACGATGGCGCTCTCGTTTTCCATTCCGATCGTGGCGCTTCTGTTCGACATGAATTTCGTCGGAACGGATTTTCCGCAATTCTTCAAGCACCTGTTGCCTTCGACGATCATTCTCACATCGATAAACACCCTGTTTCGTGCCAATGGCTGGTGGCGCCCAACCTATGCCAAGGTCTTCAGCTGGGAAGGCGTCCTCTTCCCGTTCGCCAGATGGCCGTGGGCGCTGGCCGGAATACTGGCGGCCTTTCGCGACTGGGCTACCGGAACATTCGTCGATTTTCGCGTGACACCGAAAGGTGCCGCGCCTACGGACGTCCTGCCCTTCCGGATCATCGTTCCGTACGCGGCGCTGTCGATCGCCTCGGCGCTGCCGGCGATCCTCGTCGACAATGTGACGGCCGGGCGCGGCTTCTACTTCTTCGCCATATTCAACGCCATCGTCTACGCGCTGATCCTGGTCGTGATCATCCTGAGGCACGCCTACGAGAATTCGCTGAGCCCGAATGTCGGCCTCATCAGACAGAGCGCGTTCGCCGCCGTGGTCTCGACGATCTCCGTGGTTTCGCTGTCGGCTCACGGCCTCGAGGGCTTGGACACGATGGCGGCCGGCGCCGAACCTCTCAAACTCACGCGTCTCACCTACGGCCCATCCGGAGCCGGGCAGACGGCGGTCAAGGCCGGGAAGCTGCGTTTCGAAATCTGGTGGGACAGCCAGGCCGAGACCCTCGGGAACAAAGGAAACCTGCCATGAGGATAACCATCGTCGGTTCAGGATATGTGGGCCTCGTCTCGGGAGCCTGTTTTGCGGCCTGGGGCCATCAGGTCATCTGTGTCGACAATGATGCGCGCAAGATCGCCGATCTGCGCCAGGGCATCATTCCGATCTACGAGCCGGGGCTGGAAAGCCTGGTCAGGCAGGGCATCAAGGCGGCCACACTTTCCTTCACCACCGATTGCGCCGCGGCCGTCGATGGATCAAGCGTGGTGATGATCGCCGTCGGCACGCCGCCCCGGCCAAGGGATGGCAACGCCGACCTGTCGTTCCTGTATGGCGCGGTCAAGGAGGTCGCGACCGCGCTGACCGGCTATGCGGTGATCGTGACAAAATCCACCGTGCCCGTGGGCACTGGCGACGAGATCGCCCGGATCGTTTCAAGGACGCGCCCCGACGCCGAATTCTCTGTCGCCTCCAACCCCGAGTTCCTGCGCGAAGGATCCGCCGTCGGCGATTTCCTGCAGCCGGACCGGATCGTCGTCGGCGCCATGGACGCGCCGGCTTTCGCCATGCTGGACCGCCTCTATGCCCCTCTCATCGGAGCCGGCATTGCCGTCGTCAAGACCGAGCGCAGAACGGCCGAACTGATCAAATACGCGGCCAACGCCTTCCTGGCCGTCAAGATATCCTTCATCAACGAGGTCGCCGACCTCTGCGAACGCGTCGACGCCGATATCGAGAAAGTCTCCCTCGGGATCGGTCTCGATCGCAGGATTGGCGCCAGCTTCCTGAAAGCCGGGCCTGGTTTTGGCGGCTCGTGCTTTCCCAAGGACACGCTGGCCCTTTTGAGGACGTCGCAGGACTATGGCGTTCCCCTGAGGCTCGTCGAGGAGACCGTCGCGGTCAACGACGCGCGCAAGCGGCGCATGGCATTGAAGGTCATCGATGCGCTCGGTGGTTCGGTGGACGGCGAAGTCATCGCCATCCTCGGTCTCGCATTCAAGGCCGACACCGACGATGTTCGCGAGACCCCGGCCTTCCCGCTGATCGAGGCTCTTCAGCGTGCCGGCGCCAGAATAAGGGCCTTCGACCCGCAGGCAATGGAACGGTCGCGCGCCATACTGGACGAGGTGACCTTCTGCACCGATCCCTACCAATGCGCCGACGGCGCCTCGGCGATCGTCCTGGTCACCGACTGGCCGGAGTTCAGGGATCTCGAATTCCCGCGGCTGGCGAAGATCATGAGGCGCAGAACGCTCATCGACCTGCGCAATGCCGTCGATGCGGACGCAGCCGGTGTGAGCGGCTTCACCGTAACCTCGATCGGCCGGCCGACAGCGGCACAGCCGCATGGGCGGAAGGCAAATCAAACCCAGGAGGAAGGCAGCGATATCGGGGCGATCTACGCAAAGCCCGAGAATCCTCAACACAGACATGGAGTGATGTGATGAAACGGACGATGAAATCTTATCCGAGGAGCCTGGCGCTTCTCGTCGCAATGGGATTGGCGGCCGGCGTGACCATGTCGGCCAACCTGTCGCTCGGCGCGTCGACCGACCCGTTACAAGCGGCGACGCCACAGGGCACGGCCCCCGACTTTGGCGCTTACGATCCTTATGGCGCCTTCAGCAGCGACAAGACGGTCAAGATCGAGCATCTGTTCCTGCCGTGGGAAGATGTCGATCTCGCGAGCCTGCCCGCGGCCGATACTTATGCGGCCGCAAGAGCGAGAACCATCCTGATCACGATCGAGCCATGGACGTGGTCGCAGCAATGGCGCGTCACGCCGACCGAGCTCAGGGACGGCATCCTGTCGGGCAAGTACGATCCCAACCTCGACGCCATTTGCAGGATCGCCGGCGGCATGAAAACCGCCGTCACCATACGCTTCGCGCACGAAATGGAAGACAAGAGGGGCCGCTTCTCCTGGGCGAACTGGAACCCGGCGGACTATATCGCGGCCTATAAACATGTCGTCGATCGCTGCAAGACGCTGGCTCCCCACGCCGCGTTCATGTGGTCGCCGAAAGGCGATGACGGACTGGCCGCCTACTATCCCGGCGACAACTATGTCGACGTGATCGGCTTGTCGGTCTTCGGCCTGCAGAAATTCGACCGGGACAAGTATGGCCGGGACCGGACCTTCTCCGAGTTGCTGAAGCCGGGATACGACCGGGTCGTCCAGTTCAACAAGCCGATTGTCGTCGCCGAACTCGGCTATTCCGGCAGCAAGGACTATGTCGCGGCATGGGACGCCGAAGTGCGCCAGCCCCTGCCCGCGTTCCCCAAACTCACGGCGGTCGTCTATTTCAACGACAAGGAGGTCTACCCTTGGCCTGAGCACTACGGCCTGCCCGACTGGCGCATACGGCAGAACATCATCAACTGATCGCCTGGAAGGCAAAACAGAAAGGGAGTTGGCTATGCGTGCATTCAAACTGGTTGCTGGCGCCGTCGGGATCGCCTGTCTCCTGGCGGGAACGGCGTCGGCGCAGACGGTAAGTTCGATCGGCAAGCGGGCCGAACAGGGCAAACCCCTGACAGCAGGTGACGTGCTGGCGATCTACAACAACATGACCTGGATGTGGAAGGATGGCGCCGGCTACTTCCAGCAGGAGAAACGGCAGTTCGCCGGCTGGAGCGGCACAGGTCCGGCCGCCGCCTACGGCGAAGGTGTGTGGTTCCTCAAGGACGACGGCACCTTCTGCTTCCGCGCAAAATGGACCAGCGCGAAGAAATCCAGCACGGACTATTCGTGCTTCGCCCATCGAAGGGTCGGCGGCACGATCTATGCGAAGAACACGGCGAAGGGAGACTGGTACGTGCTGACCGGCGACACCAAGGGCTATCAGGAAATCAAGATGCTGAAGCCGGGTGACCGGGTCAGCAAGCGGGTCCAGGAAATCAAGGATTCGCTGAACCGGCAGGCAAACGCGGGCTGAGCCGGCGATAGCCAACCCAAGGTTCGATGCCGGGCTATCGGGGTCACCGGAGGCGGGTTCCGCTTCCGGGCCTCAAGGGAGCGCTGCGAGCTTGGCCGGATCAACCCGCCAGTCCGGAGAACCGAAACCTTTCGGCCAGTAATGCGGCTCCTTGTCATTGAAATAGACGATGGTCCTCAGCAATGGAAACTTCGCCGCATTTGTTTCGCGGTCCATGACTTCAGCCAGCCAGCGATCGACATAGGTCTCGTCGCCCGAAATGCCGAGTTCGGAGATGATCACCGGCTTGGCATAGGCGACAACGTTTCGATAGGTTTCCCAGAAAACCTCACGAAAGGCGCGGTCGCGTCCGCCATGCTTGTGGTCCCATTTCTGCAGACCCCAGAGGGACACGCCGACATAATCGACATAGTCGGAACCGGGATAATACTTCCTCAGTTCGCCGTCGCCGCGCGGCGACCAGACGATCAGCGTGGAAGGAGACAGTTCACGGCAGCGCTTAACCACATGCCGGAACGCTGCGATGAAGTTGGCGGGGTCTTTATGAGCCCAGGGGTAGCGGTCCGAAGCCGCCTCCATTTCATGCCCCCAGCGCAGCAACGTTCGGCCAGATGACCTGCCCAGTTCGGTGCAGACACGGTCGATCTGGCTATCGTATCCCGACTGGGCAATTTCGCGCAGCATGGCATCCCCGCCGCGGCGCATCTTGGAAGCCTTGGGCCAAGGCTCGACCGTCACCATCAAGTCGCGTCCGCGCGAGGCCGCCTCATTCGCCTTCTGCCTCAATTTGCCGGCGTCGAACGGCTCCCAGGCGACGAAAACGTGCTCGATACGGAAATCGGACGCCGACTTGAAGACGTCAGCGGGATCGTAGACGCCGAATTCGATCGGCGCGGGCTGCGAGCCGGCCGGATCCTTGTTCTCCGGCAAGGCCGTGGTCTCCATACGGTCGATGTTGGCATGATCGGCGCCTGTTGTGAAAGCCACAGGGGCGAGAGCGGCGTTTCCCGGAAGGATCATGCCAAATGCAACGCAGAGCTGGACGATGAGAGAGCCAAACAGCATCGATGTATCCCCGATTTGCCGGGATACTGCGCCACGCTCGTTGATTAGAGATAAATAATATAGCAATTTCAATTAGTTAGTTAACTTGCTCTTGTTCAAAACGCTAAGATTTTATTCGATTTTGAAACGCTTGGCCGGT
The DNA here is from genome assembly GCF_005503535.1 of Mesorhizobium comanense. Taxonomy (GTDB): domain Bacteria; phylum Pseudomonadota; class Alphaproteobacteria; order Rhizobiales; family Rhizobiaceae; genus Mesorhizobium; species Mesorhizobium comanense. The sequence continues at coordinate 100,493 of NZ_SCNN01000018.1, forward strand.
CTTGCCACCATCTCGCCATTTGCCCGAGGTCGCGCCTCGTCGACGAGACAAGGTCGCGGGGTTCTAAGCCTTTCGTTCCCAGCGGCGGTCGGCGGTCTGCTGCCAGTAGGTCACGGCGTGGCCGGCGTCCTTCATCGTTTTCCAGTGTGCCCGCGCCGCGTCGACCTGGGTCGCGTCATGGCCGTCGAACAGGAAGACGGCACGCTCGTAGCCGCTGAGTTCGGGCGGCGCCGCGCCGTCGACCAGGAACCTTATCCTGGCCTCGTTGGGATTGGCGTCGCCGGTGGTCAGCAGGATCGGCTGGTCTGTGGGATAAGGCTCGCGATCGGTGGCATGCGCCAGGAAGGAATCGTCGCGAAATGTCCACAGATGCTGGTCGAGCGCGTCGCGCCGTTCCTCGGTGCCGGTCTGGACCACGACGCGCCAGCCACGGTCGACGCTGCGCTCGAGCAGGCCGGGCAAGGCATCCTCCAGCGTCGATTCGGTCAGATGATAGAACAGCACGTCGGCCATGGGTCGGGATCAGCCTTCGTAGTGATCGCGCACCAGCCGGTCGAGCAGCCGCACGCCAAAACCCGAGCCCCACGACTGGTTGATCTCGCTCGACGGCGCGCCCATCGCCGTGCCGGCGATGTCGAGATGCGCCCAGGGCGTGTCCTTGACGAAGCGCTGCAGGAACTGCGCGGCAATGATGGCGCCGCCATAGCGGCCGCCGATGTTCTTCATGTCGGCGTTCTTGGAATCGATCAGCTTGTCGTATTCGGCGCCGAGCGGCATGCGCCAGAGCCGTTCCTGCGTCGACAGCCCCGCTTCTGCCAACCTTTGCGCCAATTCGTCATTGTTGGAGAACAGGCCGGCATAGTGCAGCCCCAGAGCGACCATGATGGCGCCGGTCAGCGTCGCCAGATTGACCATGAACTTCGGCTGGAAGCGGTCGTTGCAATACCAAAGCGCATCCGCCAGCACGAGGCGGCCCTCGGCGTCAGTGTTGAGCACCTCGATGGTCTGCCCCGACATGGAGGTGACGATGTCGCCGGGGCGCTGGGCATGGCCGTCGACCGCGTTTTCGACAAGGCCGATGATGCCGACGACATTGGCCTTGGCCTTGCGCGCCGCCAAGGTGTGCATGAGGCCGGTCACGGCGGCGGCGCCGCCCATGTCGCCCTTCATGTCCTCCATGCCCGACGCCGGCTTCATCGAATTGCCGCCGGTATCGAATGTAACGCCCTTGCCGACGAAGGCGACGGGGGCGTCCTTTGGCTTGCCGCCGTTCCACTGCATGACGGCCATCCGGGCGCCGCGAGGCGAACCCTGGGCGACGCCGAGCAGCGAGCCCATGCCGAGCTTCTTCATCTCCTTCTCGGTCAGGATCTCGACCTTGACGCCAAGAGTCTCCAGTTCCTTGGCGCGGGCAGCGAACTCGACAGGTCCCAATATGTTGGCGGGCTCGTTGACGAGATCACGCGCCAGAATCACGCCGTCGACCACCGCCTCGTTGTCGGCGAAGGCCTTCCTGGCCCCGACCGGGTCGGCGGTGTGGATGGTTATCTTGACCGGCTTCTTCGTGTCGGCCTTCGCGTCATCCCTGTCCTTCCTGGTCTTGTATTTGTCGAAGGAATAGCCGCGCAGGAGAATACCGGCCGCAAGGCTGGCGGCGGCCTTGCCGTCAACCGTGGCTCCGGCCAGGTCGAGTTCCACGGCCACTTCGGTTGCCTTGCGCAGCGATGCCGCGATGGTGCCGCCAAGCTTCAGCCATGCGTATTCATCGAGCCCCGACGCCTTGCCGGCGCCAATCGCGACCAGCCTGTCCAGCGAGGTCCCTTCGGGCGCCAGCACCTCGACGACCCCGGCGAACTTGCCCGTGAATTCGGCCACCGGGAAAGCCCGGTCCAGGCTTTTGCCGGGATCATAGGCCCGGGCATTTTCGCTGAGGCCACCGTCTTCGGACGACAGCACGAACACCGTGCCCTTCCTGTTCGCCGCCGTCTGAGGCGCGGCGAATTTTGCAAAGGCGATCGATGGTCTCGGGTTCATCATGTCCTGCTTTCGGGGATTGCGCGATTTGCGCGAAGCGGTTTGAAGCGATCCGCGACATTTGGTCGTTTTCCGGGATTTGGCAAGACTTTGCCAAAATGACTACCCATATGAAATCTGGAATCGATGGCGATTCGTCGCGGCACGGCACGCTTCATGCCGCAACCTGTTGTTAACCATCGATGTTCGCCCTTTCTTATCCCTTCCCGCCGACACTTCGCTCCACTTCGGCGCGCGATGTGGGACGGGAACCGGATCGCCTGCGTGACGAAGACAACCGGAGCCAGTTGTGCGGGCGTCGCCGGACAGCTACCCTAAGTGCGGTGGCATGATGCCGTTCGAGAAAATCGAGTAAGCCCTTCATGAAGGTCGTTGAACGCTACATCATGCGCCGCGCCTTCGTGGTCTTCCTGGCGGCGCTGGTCTGGACACTGGCGATCGTCTGGACAACGCAGGTTCTGGCCAAAATCGATCTGGTCACCGACAGCGGGCAGTCGTCGCTGACGTTCTTCGAGGTGGCGGCGCTCATCCTGCCGTCGATCATCCCGATCGTGGTGCCTTTCGCGCTGGTGGTGGCGGTCGCCCAGACACTCAGCGTCATGAACTCGGATTCCGAACTCGCCGTCGTCAACGCCTCCGGCGCCTCACGATGGACCATCGTGCGGCCGATCATGCTCCTGGCGCTTGCGGCGAGCGTCTTTTCCTTCGCCGTGGACAATGGCATCGATCCCTATGCGCGCCAGAAGAACCGCGCTCTGGTGGCGGAATCGCGCGCCGACCTGCTGTCGCTGATCATCCAGGAAGGCACCTTCCGCAAGATCGAGGACGGACTGTTCCTGCAGATCGGCGAGCGGCTTCCCGACAACCGGCTGGGCGGTATCTTCGTCGCCGATTCGCGCGAGGAAGGCGTCAACCTCGTCTACTATGCCAAGACCGGCAGCATCGTCGAACGCGACGGCGAAAAGGTGCTGATGATGAATGACGGGGTCATTCATCGCAAAACAGTGAGCGGCGACCTCAGCGTCATCCGGTTCACCTCCTATGCCTTCGACATGTCCGCCTTCATGTCGGCGGCCAATCAGGTCACCCTGCTGCCGAAGGACCAGACAACCCAGTACCTGCTCAATCCGAGCCCGAACGACAAGAACTACCAGCAGAATCCCCAGGAATACCGGGCCGAGGTCGACCAGCGGTTCTCGGAGTGGACGTATTCGATGGTCTTCGCCTTGATCGCGCTGGCGGTCGCCGGCGACGCGCGTTCGCACCGCGAGGCGCGTGTCAATCCGTTGATCACGGCCATCGGCATATCGCTGTTCGTGCGCTGGCTGGGATTCTTTGCCGCCAGCAAGGCCGACGAGGTCCCGCAATACGCCTATATGGTCTATGGCGTCCCCATCGTGGCTTCCGCCGTGGCGATCTGGTTCATCGTTTCGAACCGGACCATGGAGCTGCCGGTGGCCTGGGCGGACTGGATGACGAACCTCGCCAGTCGCATCGGCGACGGCTGGAACGCGCTCAAGCAGCGTTGGTCCAGGCGCGGCACATCAGGTCAAGAGGTCGGCTGATGGGCTGGACGCTGGGCCGTTACTTCTTCTTCCGTTACGTGACGATCACGATCTGGTTCTTCCTTGGCCTCTTGGCGCTGGTGTTCCTGATCGACTTCACCGAACTATCGGGACGCACCACCGGCCTGCCGGGCTTCACCTACGGCACGGCAATGGCCATTTCGGGCCTGCGCATGCCGATGATCATGCTGCAGACGGTGCCATTTGTCGGCCTGTTCTCGGCGATGGCGACGCTGGTTTCGCTCAACCGCCGCTACGAACTGGTCATCGCGCGGTCGGCCGGCGTTTCGGCCTGGCAATTCCTGTTGCCCTGCTGCATTGGCGCATTGCTGTTCGGTATCGTGTCGGTCGGGGTCATCAATCCCCTGGCCGCGCATGCCTTTTCCTGGTCCGAGCAGATCGAGACCCAGTTGCGCTCCGGCAAATCGAACACGGTTTCGGCCGAAGCCGCCCCCTGGATTCGCCAGAAGACCGGTTCAGGCGACACCATCATCGGCGCGCGGGCGATCCTCAACCAGGGCCTGGAGATGGCCGACGCCGTCTTTTTCGTCCTCGACTCACAAGGCAATATCGTCGAGCGCAAGGACGCGGCGCGTGCTTACCTGCGCGATGGCTATTGGGAATTACAGGACGTCAAGACCTTCAGGAACGGCACCATCCAGCCCGCCGAAAGCGATCGCGTGCCGACCAATCTGAAGCCGGAATTCGTACAGGAGCGGCTGGCACGCCCGGAAACGATTCCTTTCTACGACCTGCCGGCAAAAATCGAGGTTGCCCGTTCGTTCGGGCTCAAGGCAAATGCCTTTGCCATGCAGTTTGATTCGCTGGTGGCGTTGCCGTTCCTCCTCGTCGCCATGACGCTGATTGCGGCAACAGTTTCAATGCGATTTGCGAGGATGGGACAATCGGCAACGATGATTCTGGGTGGCGTCGTTGCCGGGTTTCTGCTTTATGTCGTTTCGGTGCTGGTAAAGGCATTCGGCGTGGCGGGGTTTGTGCCGACTGCTATAGCCGCTTGGGTGCCGGTCGTGGTAGCTATGTTCTTCGGGGTGACTTTCCTGCTATACAAGGAAGACGGCTAGTGAGGGAGGCGGTTTTGCCAAGCAGCAGGCAGGCCAATTTGGCGCGCCTTTATGCGGCGAGCGCCTTGGCGTGTCTGCTTGCATACGCCGTTCCGTTGCCGGCATTCGCGCAGGATGTCGCCGGCATGACGACCAAGGTTCCGTCCAACTCGCAAATGCTGTTGGCGGCCGACACGCTTGAATACAACAACGACAACCAGACCGTGACAGCCGTCGGCGGCGTGCAGATCGACTATGGCGGCAACCGCCTCGTTGCCCAGAAGGTCGTGTACGACCGCAAGACCAAGCGGATGGTTGCGAGCGGCAATGTCGAGATCGTCAACAGCGACGGCACCAAGATCAATTCCGATCATATCGACATCACCGACGATTTCGCCGACGGTTTCGTCAACGCGCTGCGCGTCGAGACCATCGACAAGGCCTATTTCGCGGCCGAAAGCGCCGAACGCATGGGCGGGGTGCTGACCACCTTCCACAATGGCGTCTACACCGCCTGCGAGCCCTGCGAGGACAAGCCCAACAAGGCGCCGACGTGGCGCGTCAAGGCACGCAAGATCATCTGGAACGGCGAGAAGAAGACGGTCCGCTTCGAGAATGCGAATTTCGAATTCTTCGGCTTCCCTCTCGCCTACCTGCCGGCGTTCGAGATCGCCGACCCGACCGTGAAGCGCAAGAGCGGCTTCCTGATCCCGAGCATCAACTACAACAGCCACTTGGGATACAGCGTCAAGGTTCCCTACTATTTCGCTCTTTCGCCGACATATGACCTGACGGTGACGGGAAGCGGCTACACCAAACAGGGCTTCCTTGGAGAAGCCGAGTGGCGCCAGCGCTTCAACAATGGCGAATACACTTTGAAGATCGCCGGCATCCAGCAGAAGGATCCCGACGCCTTCATCGATAGCGCCGGCCGCAATGTCGATTCGGGTACGGCGGGGGATCCGAACAAGTTCCGCGGCATGATGGGCACGCAGGGGCAGTTCGCGATCAACGAGCGCTGGAATTTCGGCTGGGACGTGCTGCTGCAGACCGACAAGAACTTCTCGGCCACCTATAACATCCCCGAATACAATGCCGCCGTCCACCAGTCGTCGATCTACCTGACAGGCCTCAACGACCGGAACTATTTCGACGTGCGCGCCATGCATTTCGAGGTTCAGGAAGACGCCCTCAACGGCAATCCCGCCGCCCGCAGCGGCCAGCAGCCCTGGGTGCTGCCGTCGCTCGATTATGCGTACATACCCGATGTTCCGGTCGCCGGCGGCCAGCTCTCGTTCAACGTCAACGCGCGCGTCATCCGCCGTGACAATCTCGATGAGGCGTTCGATACGGCATACGATCCTACCACGCCGGTGCAACGCGTGCGCGGCCTGGCGGGTGAATCCAGCCGCCTGACCGCCGAGGCAGAGTGGAAACGGACGTTCGTCACCGATGACGGGTTGGTGCTGACGCCGTTGCTGGCGCTGCAGGGCGACACCGACTATGTCAATGTCTCGTCGGGTTCGCTGGCCGCCGTCAATCAGATGGCGACGAATCTGGGGCAGCAGGACGACATGCGCTCCTCGTTTGCCCGCTATATGGCAACGGCGGGCCTCGAAATGCGCTGGCCGCTGCTGTTCTCGCTGGCCAGCGGGTCGAGCCATGTCATCGAGCCGATGGCACAGGTGTTCCTGCGTCCGAACGAACAATATGTCGGCGGCCTCTCGATTCCGAACGAAGACGCGCAGAGCATGGTTTTCGACGCAACCACGCTGTTCGAACGCGACAAGTTCTCCGGCTATGACCGCATCGAGGGCGGCTCGCGCGCCAATGTCGGGCTGCGCTATTCCGGCTCCTACATCAATGGCTGGGGCACCAACGCGATCTTCGGCCAGTCCTACCAGATTGGCGGCGAAAACTCCTTCGCCGCGCCGGACCTGGTCAATGTCGGTGCCTATTCGGGCCTTCAGACCACCAAGTCCGACTATGTCGGCCTGTTTGGCATCAACAGCCCGAACGGGTTCGCGGCCTCAGTCAGCGGCCGGTTCGACGAACAGACCTTCGATATCCGTCGTGCCGAGTTCAAGGCCGCCTATTCCGGCCTGCCGGTGTCGGTGAGCGCCAAGTACGCCTTCATCCAGGCACAGCCGCTCTACGGTTTCACGACCGACCGTCACGAGGTCACGCTCGGCGCTTCGACGCACCTTGCCGAGAGCTGGCGCGTGTTCGGGACCGGAACCTATGACCTGCAGGAAGGCCTGCTGGTCAAGGACGGGGTGGGTTTCGCCTACAATGATTCCTGCTTCACCTATCTGATGACCTACTCCCAGTCGCGTGACCTGAACACCAGGGAAGTGACCCAGAGCATCGGCTTCAACCTGTCGTTCCGCACCCTCGGCGACTTCGGCTCGTCGACCAACTCGGTCGATACCATCCAATAGTGCATGGCGCTCAAAAGTGGTCACGGCTTCGAGACAACGCCATGCGTGAAAACAAGAATCTGGAGCGCGTCGCGTAAATCCGTTCGGACGGGGCGCGCTGTGTGGCGACATCGTTTCGCCGCATAGGGCTGGCACGGATTCGCGCATCCGGAGGGACGGAATGGTGGGGCCGGGATAGAATTGGGATGCCAAGGATGAGGAAATACCTCTTTTCAGCAGGGTTCGCGCTGCTTGTGGCGGCAACATCGGTGTCGATGGGTGTCATGACGCCGCCAGCCTTCGCCAGCGAGATCAAATATGTCGTCAACGACATACCGATCACCAGTGGCGATATCGCCCATCGCGCGGCTTTTCTGAAGCTGCAGCGCAAGAAGGGTGACGCGGCCCAGGAAATGATCGACCAGACGCTGCGGCTGGCCGAAGCCAAGAGGCTCGGTATCCGCATCAGCGACGCGCAGGTCGAAGCCGCCTATCAGCGGTTTGCCGCAGGCAACAAGATGCAGCTCAGCCAGCTCGACGGCGTCATGGAGAAATCCGGCGTCGGCAAGGATCACTTCAAGGAGTTCATCCGCGCCCAGATGGCATGGAACCAGGCTTTGAGCGCGCGCTACCGTTCCGGCGAAGGCGGCAGCGTGACCGAGCAGGATGCCGTCAGGCGCATGCTCGACAAAGGGGGAGCCAAGCCAAGCGCCACCGAGTACATGCTGCAGCAGGTCATTTTCGTCGTGCCGGCCGCCGAGCGTAGTGCGACGCTGGCCAAGCGAAAGCGCGAGGCCGACGCCATGCGGGCCCGTTTCAATGGCTGCGCCACGACACGCGAGTTCGCCAAGGGCCTGATCGACGTCACCGTGCGGGATCTCGGTCGGGTGCTGGCGCCGCAGCTGCCGCCGGACTGGGCCGAACAAATCAAGGCAACGAAGGTCGGCGGCGCCACCGCCACGCGCGAGACCGAACGCGGCGTCGAGTTCATCGGCATCTGCTCGTCGCGCGAAGTGTCGGACGACAAGGCCGCCCAGATGGTGTTCCAGAGCGAAGGCTCGAATGACAAGGCCGCCGACGACCTCAGCAAGAAGTATGTCGACGAGCTGAAGGCAAAAGCCCGCATCGTCAAGCGCTGAGGTGAGCAGCGTGGCGACCGCGCTGGCGCTGAGCGTCGGTGATCCGTCCGGCATTGGGCCGGAGATCGCGATTGCCGCTTTTCTGGCGCGGACAGCGGCCGCCATACCTGCCTTTTACCTTCTGGCCGACCCGGCGCTGATTGCTTCGCGCGCGCGTCATCTCGGCGTCTCGCCGCCCATCGAGGAGGTGACACCGGAACAAGCGATGGCGGTCTTTGGCCGCGCCTTGCCGATCGTTCCTCTTGATGCCCGATTCATCGACAGCCCGGGCCGGCCGGATTCGGCCAATGCAGCCGGCACGATCGAGGCGATCGACCGTGCCGTGGCCGCATGCCTTGCCGGCGACGCCGCCGCCGTGGTGACCTGCCCGATCGCCAAGAAGCCGCTCTACGATGCCGGATTCCGCTTTCCCGGCCATACCGAATATCTGGCGCATCTGTCGGCCCGGCACAGCGGGATCGACACGATGCCGGTCATGATGCTGGCAGGTCCCGACCTGCGCACGGTTCCCGTCACCATCCACATCGCGCTTGCGGAAGTGCCGAAGGTCCTGACCACCGAACTGATCGTGACGACCGCGCGCATCACCGCTGCCGATCTCGCCAGCCGCTTCGGCATCGCAAGGCCCAGGCTTGCCATTGCAGGCCTCAATCCGCATGCCGGCGAAGGCGGCTCCATGGGATTGGAGGACGAGCAAATCGTGCGCCCGGCAATCGCAATCCTGCGCGCCGAAGGCATCGACGCCTCCGGCCCCCTGCCCGCCGACACGCTGTTCCATGCCAGGGCGCGTGCCGGCTATGACGCGGCATTGTGCATGTATCACGACCAGGCCCTGATTCCGGCGAAGGCACTGGCTTTCGACGAGGCGGTCAATGTCACGCTTGGCCTGCCCTTCATCCGCACTTCGCCGGATCACGGCACCGCCTTCGACATCGCCGGCAAGGGTGTCGCGCGGCCCGACAGCCTGATCGCGGCGTTGAAGCTTGCCAGGAAGCTCGCCGACACCGATGCAAAGGCGATTGCCGCATGAGCCTCGATGGATTGCCGCCTCTGCGCGACGTCATCGAGCGCCACGGGCTGCAGGCAAAGAGGGCGCTCGGTCAGAATTTTCTGCTCGACCTGAACCTGACCGGCAAGATCGCGCGCAGCGCCGGAGACCTGACGGGCGCCACCGTGATCGAAGTCGGCCCCGGCCCCGGCGGACTGACAAGGGCACTGCTTTCCGACGGCGCCCGGCGGGTCGTCGCCATCGAGCGCGATGAACGCTGCCTTGCCGCCCTCGCGGAGGTCTCCGCTCACTATCCGGACCGGCTGGAGGTGATTTCCGGCGATGCGCTGAAGACCGATTTCGCCGCGATCGCCTCCGCGGCCGAGGGCCATGGTCCCGTACGCATCGTGGCCAACCTGCCTTACAACATCGGCACCGAGTTGCTTGTCCGCTGGCTGACGGTGACGGAGTGGCCGCCCTTCTATGTCTCGATGACGCTGATGTTCCAGCGCGAAGTGGCCCAGCGCATCGTGGCGGCGCCAGGCAGCGATGCCTATGGCAGGCTTGGGGTGCTGGCAGGCTGGCGTACACAGGCGAGAATCGTCTTCGATGTGCCGCCACAGGCCTTCACGCCGCCGCCAAAGGTGACCTCTTCGGTGGTCCATCTGGAGCCGCGTGCAGCCCCCCTGGCTGCCGACGTAAAAAAACTCGGCCGTGTTACCGAGGCCGCCTTCGGCCAGCGTCGCAAGATGTTGCGGCAAAGCGTCAAAAGCCTGGGCGGCGAAGCATTGCTGGAACGCGCCGGCATCGATCCGACGCGCAGGGCGGAAACGCTTAGCGTGGAAGAGTTCGTAAGGCTGACGAACGCGGTTTGAGAAGCTGCCGATCTCCCCCCTCGTGGGCGAGATGTCCGGAGGACAGAGGGGGGCGTGAAGGATCGCCGACCTCCGAATCTTGACCTGCGTATTGCCGACATCAGCCCCAGCAAAATGATGCCAATTACTTGAGCAGGCTGCGGGACAGCACCCCCCTCTGCCCTGCCGGGCATCTCCCCCACAAGGGGGAAGATTGGCGCTTCACTGTCTCACGCCGTCTTTTCGTCCAGCAGCCCCGAGACGAAATCGAACAGGCCCGGCCGGCGGTCACGCCGTAACCTTTCGGCAATGACGATACCGCGAACCTCGGCAAAGGCACGATCGAGATCGTCATTGACGATGACGAAATCATACTCTTTCCAGTGCTCGATTTCGTTGCGCGCGTTCTTGAGCCGGGTCTCGATCACCGCTTCCTGGTCCTCGGCGCGACGCTTCAGGCGCGCCTTCAATTCCTTCATCGACGGCGGCAGGATGAAAATCGAGACGATGTCGGCCCGCATCTTTTCCTTGAGCTGCTGGGCGCCTTGCCAGTCGATGTCGAACAGCATGTCGCGCCCTTGCGCCAGCGCCAATTCCGCAGGCTCGCGCGGCGTCGCGTAACAATTGCCGTGCACCTCGGCCCATTCGAGCAATGCATCGGAATCGCGCAGCCGTTCGAACTCGCGCATCGTGCGGAAATGGTAATGGACACCCTCTATCTCCGAGCCGCGCCGCGGCCTGGTGGTTACCGAGACCGACAGTTCGAGGCTGGCATCGCTTTCCAGAAGGTTGCGAGCGATCGTCGATTTGCCGGCCCCGGAAGGCGACGACAGGACGAGCATCAGGCCCCGGCGGCGGATGCGGGACCCCAAATCCCTGGGGGCCATCGGTTCCTTGGCAACCATCGGCTACTCCAGATTCTGGACCTGTTCACGAAACTGGTCGACCACCGCCTTCAAATCCAGCCCGATCGCGGTGACGGCCGCAGCGTTCGACTTGGAACACAGCGTATTCGATTCGCGGTTAAATTCCTGTGCCAGAAAATCGAGCTTGCGACCGACCGCGCCGCCGCCCTCGAGGAGAGCGCGTCCAGACGCGACATGGGTTTTCAGCCGGTCGATCTCTTCGCGGATGTCGGCCTTGGTGGCGAGGAACGCCGCCTCCATGTGCAGTCGGCTCGCATCCAGATTGGCCGATGCATCCATCAGAAGCTTGACCTGCTCGGCGATGCGTTCACGGATCGCGGCCGTCTCGCGTGACGGATCCGCCTCGGCCCGCAGCGTGAGCGCCTCGATCATGTCGATATGCCCGGCCAACAGGGCAGCCAGCGCCGAGCCCTCGCCTTGCCGTGCCTGTTCCAGCCCTTTCAACGCCACGTCGAGGGCCGCCATGATCGCGACATCAAGGGCGGCACGCGCCTCGTCGGTTTCGACGGTTTCGGGAACATCGAGCACACCCCGCAGCGACAGCAGTCCGTCCGCGGTCGCAGCAGCGACGCCGAACTGTTCCTGCAATCGCTTGGCCAGGCCTGCGAGATCTTTCAGGAACGCCTCGTTGACGACGGGTTGCGCCTGCGCGCCGGCGGCGCGGCCGATGGTCAGCGTCGCCTGGAAGTTGCCGCGCGCGAAACGCTTCTGCAACGTCTGCCGGACGACCGGCTCCAACCTTTCGAACCCCTGCGGCAACCGCAGGCGTACTTCGACGCTCTTGCCGTTTACGGACTTGATCTCCCAGGCGATCGAAGTGCCGTCATGCTCGGCGACGGCACGTGCAAATCCGGTCATGCTCTGCAAATTCATAGCGCCTGCATATCCCTAGAGCGTGATGCCGAAAAGTGTGAAGGGGTTGTGGGACGACATGATGCTCTATCTTTTTGATTGAAAGCGTCACCCTGAAACCGCTTCCGGACAGGGCAAGTGCTGCTTTAAATAACCGTGCCGCGTCGAAATCGGACGCGCGGCGCTCCTTCAAATGTCAGGCCGTCGCCTTCCCGGCAACGCTTTTTTCTCACTGAGCATCGCCGCCGGCATCGCCACTGTCGCCTGAAGAGTTGTCGCCGCCGTCGGCAGGCTTGTCCGTGGCAGGCTTGTCGGTATTGCCGCTCGTCCCGGCGGCAGCGGCGGCTTTGGCCGCGTCATCGGCCTGCTTCTTCTGCAGGGCCCGATAGCGCGCGACGTTCTCATTGTGCTCGTCCAGCGTCGCGGCAAAGACGTGACCGCCGGTCCCATCGGCGACGAAGTAGAGATCGTCGGTCTTGGAGGGATTGGCCACGGCTTCAAGCGCGGCGCGGCCAGGATTGGCGATCGGCGTCGGCGGCAGACCGTTGATCACATATGTATTGTAGGGTGTCTGCTTCTGGATATCCGACTGATAGATCGGCCGGTCCGCCGGCTTTCCCTTGCCGCCGAACAGACCATAGATGATGGTCGGGTCGGATTGGAGCCGCATTCCCTTTGACAGCCGGTTCAGGAACACGGCGGCGACCCGCGAGCGCTCGTCACCCCTTCCGGTTTCCTTCTCGACGATCGAAGCCAGGGTGACGAAGTCGTCGACATTGGCGAGCGGCAGATCCGGCGCGCGCCGCTGCCATACTTCGTCGACCAGCTTCTTCTGATCGGCCAGCAGCTTGTCGATCATCTGCTGGCGCGTCGCACCGCGTGTGAAGCGCAGCGTGTCGGTGGCGAGACTGCCTTCGGGGGGCGTGGTCTTGGGCATGTCACCGCTCAAGGCAGGCTCATCGGCGATGCGTTGCAGCGCCTGATCGACGGTCAGCCCCTCCGGAATGGTCAGCGAATACATCACCGACTTGCCGCTCTTCAGAAGCTCCATGATGTCGCGCATGGAGGCCCGCGGCTTGATCTCGTATTCGCCGGCCTTGAGCGCGGAATCATTGCCGAAGGCGCGCACGCCGAGGCGGAAGACCCGGGCGTCGCTGATCAATCCACGGCGCTCAAGCTGGTCGGCGATATCCTGGACGCCGGTGTTCGGCTTGACCAGGAAAGTGTCGCCATTGGCCGAAGGACCGGGTTCGGTGAACGCCTGCTTGCCCAGATAGAGCGCAACGCCTGCTGCCAGAACCATCAGCATCACCGAGGAGATGACGAAGTTCATGAAGACGACGACCTGGCTGCGCGAAGCGCGCGAGCGCTTCGGCGGCGGTGTTCCTGCCTCGGGCCGCAGGGCCTCGCTGGCTGTCTTCGGGACGATCGGCCCGTTGTTCGCCGGCCGCTGTCCGAGTTCTCCGTTGCCCGACGGATTTGTGTTCATTTCGCCCTACCGTTTGATCGCCCAACGAATCCCCTGCGGCAGAGTAGGGGCGAATATGGCAAAATTGACGGCACGCCGAAGCATGGCCCGGCGGCCGGATTGTCAGCCATTGTAACGCTGGAACACGAGCGAAGCGTTGGTGCCGCCGAAGCCAAACGAATTGGACAGGGCCACGTCGATCTGCCGGGGACGCGGCTTGTTCGGCACCAGGTCGATCGCGGTTTCGCGTTCCGGGTTGTCGAGATTGATGGTCGCCGGCGCGATATTGTCCCGGATGGCAAGGATCGAGAAGATCGCTTCGGCGGCGCCGGCAGCACCCAGGAGATGGCCGATCGACGACTTGGTCGACGACATCGATATCTTGGATGCGGCATTGCCGACCAGTCGCTCGACAGCGCCGAGTTCGATGGTGTCGGCCATGGTCGAGGTGCCGTGCGCGTTGATGTAGTCGACGTCGGCGGGCGTAAGCTTGGCGCGGTTCAACGCCGCGGTCATGCAGCGGAAGGCACCGTCACCGTCCTCGGCGGGAGCCGTGATGTGATAGGCATCGCCAGTGAGGCCGTAGCCGGTAACTTCGGCGTAAATCTTGGCACCGCGCGCCTTGGCGTGTTCGAGCTCCTCGAGCACGACGACACCGGCGCCCTCACCCATGACGAAACCGTCGCGGTCGCGATCATAGGGCCGTGATGCCGTCTGGGGGGTGTCGTTGCGCTCGGTGGAGAGCGCCCGACAGGCCGCGAAGCCAGCCAGGGAAAGTCGCGTCACCGGCGATTCCGCACCACCGGCCAGCATCACGTCGGCATCGCCGAAGATGATCAGCCGGGCCGCATCGCCAATGGCATGGGCTCCTGTCGAACAAGCGGTCACGACAGCATGGTTCGGTCCCTTGAGACCATGCCGGATCGAAACCTGGCCCGAAACCAGATTGATGATGTTGCCGGGGATGAAGAACGGGCTGATGCGGCGTGGCCCGCGCTCCTTGAGGATGATCGCGTTCTCGGCGATGCCCTCCAAGCCGCCAATGCCGGAGCCGATCAGCACGCCGGTGGCGCAGCGCTCTTCTTCGGTCGAAGGCTGCCAGCCGGAATCCTTCAATGCTTCATCGGCGGCCGCGATCCCATACAGGATGAAGTCGCCGATCTTGCGAAGTTCCTTCGGCTCAAGAATGGCTTCCGGATTGAGCGTGCCGTTGGAGCCGTCACCGCGCGGGATGACGTGGGCGATCTTGCAGGCAAGATCGTCCACCTCGAACTCGGTGACGCGCTTGGCGGCGCTGCGGCCGGTCAGCAGTTCCTTCCAGCCGTGCTCGAAGCCCATACCGAACGGCGAAACCAGGCCAAGGCCCGTGACGACGACACGCCTCATCGCAGGTCCTCCCCAGTGATGACTGCGGAAAGCGTCAGGCCGACGCCTTGTCGATGTACTTCACGGCGTCGCCGACCGTCAGGATGGTCTCTGCCGCGTCATCGGGAATCTCGACGCCGAATTCCTCTTCGAACGCCATGACAAGTTCAACCGTGTCGAGGCTGTCTGCGCCCAGATCATCGATGAAGCTCGCTTGCTCCGTCACTTTGTCGGCATCGACGCCAAGGTGCTCGATGACGATCTTCTTGACGCGCTCTGCGGTGTCACTCATTTGGGGCATCCTCGTCTTGTGTTTGTCTGTCTTCGTTAGCGGGCGGAATGCCGCTAATCAAGCTGAAAGATGGTCCTGCCGGAAACGCAACGGCGACAGACCGGTTTTTGCCCGAACCGCCGGGTTGCGGGCCGCATTACACGAAAAATGGTGGGCGTCCAAGCCGAAATGGTCTCTTTTCACAAGCCGGCGGCGGCGCGCCGCCAGCGTCGCTCAGATCATTGCCATGCCGCCATTCACGTGAATGGTCTGTCCGGTGACATAGCCGGCCTCGTTGGAAGCCAGATAAGCAACGGCGGACGCAACCTCGGCGCTGGTGCCCATGCGCCGGGTCGGGATCGCCGCCATGATCGCCTCTTTCTGCTTGTCGTTGAGCTTGTCGGTCATGGCCGATTCGATGAAGCCCGGCGCAACGCAGTTGACGGTGATGTTGCGGGTGGCGATTTCCTGCGCCAGCGATTTGGAGAAGCCGATCATGCCGGCCTTGGAGGCGCAGTAATTGGTCTGGCCCGGGTTGCCGGTAACGCCGACCACCGAAGTGATGTTGATGATGCGGCCATGGCGGCGGCGCATCATCGGATGCGTCAGTTCGCGGGTCAGCCGGAAAACGGCGGTGAGGTTGACCTCAAGCACCGAGTCCCAGTCGGCGTCCGACATGCGCACGAACAATCCATCCTTGGTGATGCCGGCATTGTTGACCAGGATGTCGACGCCTTCGAGTTCGGCCTCGGCCTTCTGGCCAAGCGCCTTGACCTCGTCGCGGTCCGACAGGTTGGCCGGGAAGAGCTTGACGCGGTCGCCCAGCTCGGTGGCCAGCGTCTCCAGTTTCTCCACACGCGTGCCATGCAGGCCGACGATCGCGCCTTGCGCATGCAGTACGCGGGCAATCGCCTCGCCGATGCCACCCGATGCGCCGGTGACGAGCGCCTTGCGGCCGGTCAGTTCGAACATGTCTTTTCCTTCTCTCAAGTCTGACAGCCGTCGAGTCTGGCTATCTGTAGACGTCGCCGCGGTGACCTATTGTCACCACCAGAATTACGAGCCGGTTGTCCTGTACATCACAGATAATTCGGTAATCCCCAACCCTATATCTCCAGAAAGTCGCAAGTGGACCCTTCAGCGGCTTGCCGGCCTCTCGCGGATTGTCGAGGGTGGCGACGCGGTTCTCAAGGAAATCGCGAATTCGGTTGCGTGTCTGCGGATCCAGCTTTTCGACGAATTTACGCGCCGAGCGGGCATACTCAAGCGTCCAGGCCACGCCAGAAGTCCTCAGCCCCCACGACATCCTCCTCCCCGCTCCTGATCCGTTCCAGGACCTCGGCCGCGAGATAGTAGTCCTCCACGTCCTCAAGGCCGCGTTCTATAAGTTCGCGCAGATAGTACGCTTTGCTCCGGCCGGTCTTGGTCGCGAGAAAATCCAGGCGTTCTTCGATTTCGGGAGCAAGTCGGATCGAGGTCGGCATTCCACCCTCTCAATGAATACATGTATTCATGTACTGCGGTGATGCCGGCAGTTCAAGCCCAATGCGTGATCAACTCAACGCGGCCAGCGCGGCCTCAACATCGGCCGCCGTGCCAACAGCCGATATCGCGATATCGCGATTGATACGCCGCGCCAAGCCCGACAGCACCTTGCCGGCACCGACCTCATAAAGCGCGGTGACGCCGTTCGCCCCGAACCACTCGACGGTTTCGCGCCAGCGCACGCGGCCGGTCACCTGCTCGACCAGACGGCGTGTAATCTCGTCGGCATCGTTCGATGGCGTCACCGACACGTTGGAAATGACGGGAACGACAGGCGCGCTCCTGGCGACAGCGGCAAGCGCATCTCGCATCACATTGGCGGCCGGCGCCATGAGCGCCGAATGGAAGGGCGCCGAGACCTGCAGCATCAGCGCACGCTTGGCGCCCTTTTCGGTGCACAGTTTCGCGGCGAGTTCGACCGCGGCCTTGGCACCGGAGATCACCAGCTGGCCGCCGCCATTGTCGTTGGCGATCTGACAGATCTTGCCGGATCCTTGCCCGGCCTCGGTGCAAGCCGCTTCGACATCCGCCTGCTCCAACCCGATGATCGCCGCCATCGCGCCCTCGCCGGCCGGCACCGCCGCCTGCATGGCGTTGCCGCGGATGCGCAGCAGCCGCGCGGCATCGGCAACAGAAACAAAACCGGCGGCCGCCAGGGCGGAATATTCGCCCAGCGAATGGCCAGCGACATAGGCGACCTTGTCCTTCAGCGAAAGGCCGCCCACTTCCAACGCCTTGATCGCCGCCAGCGACACCGCCATCAGCGCCGGCTGTGCGTTGGCGGTCAGCGTCAAGGTCTCCTCGGGGCCTTCCCAGATCAGTTTCGAAAGGTTCTCGCCGAGCGCGTCGTCGACTTCCTGGAAGATCGCCCGGGCCTCGGGGAAGTTGTCGGCGAGGTCCTTGCCCATGCCGACAGCCTGACTGCCTTGTCCCGGAAAGGTGAATGCGACGGCCATGCGGGGCTCTCCAGACTGGTTCTGTTGCCTGATAACACGAGTTTTCCTGCCTGTGGCGCAAGGCGGCCCGGCAAGTCAAGCCCGGTTCCCACCGCCGGCAGACCGCAACCATGCGCGGAGTGCCTGTTCCAAAAGGGCTTTTTGGCGATCAATCCTGATGAAAGCCGCTCACGAATCGTTTGCTGGCTCTTCTTATTTCCGCTACAGGCGCTAACTTTGCATGACAGTTTGATGACAATCGAGTGACGCGCTTGTCACTGGGTGGGGAAGTTAAGGTGGCCAAGAGTTCGAAACGCGCCGGCAATGCCGTCCCGCAATTCCTGGAGGACGATCCGTCCACCGGCTACTTGCCGGGCCGCAGATGGCCTGTCCTGCGGTACGGGCTGATAAGCCTTGCAATCGCGGCTGTCCTGGTTTTCGCGATAGAACTGATCGTGCGCGGCGATGTCGCCGGCACCGCTTCCTTCTTCCTGCAGCCGCTCAAGCCCGGCTGGACAACGATCATCGTGTTCGCGCTCATCCTGATCGGCCTCGACGCCATTCTCGGGCGCAGCCACCAGAGCTTGATGATCGTCGCGCCCTTGACCCTGAGCCTGGCCTTTGTCGGGCACCAGAAGTCACATTATCTCGGCGACCCGCTCTATCCGACCGATTTTCTCTACGCCCGCCAGATATTCGCCCTGTTGCCGCTTCTGGTGCGTGACCGGCCAATGACGGCGCTGGCAATGGTGGCCGGCATCGTCGCCGGCCTTTCGCTGCTTGTCTACGGATGGCGCCTGTGGCGCCGCAGGGTTCCGGCGCTGAGCCACAAGGGACGCCTTGCCCGGCTGGCGCTGGCGGTGCCGCTGCTCGCCTTCTTCGTCTCGATCATGGACTACGCCACCTTCTCGTGGACACGGGACCGTCTGCAGATCATCCCGATGATGTGGGACCAGAAGGAGAACTATGCCTCCAACGGGTTCGCGCTGGCCTTCGCCCTCAACGTTCCGATGGCGCATGTCACGGCACCATCAGGCTACTCGGAAAAGACGATCGCCTCGATCGAGCGACCGCAGACGGCCGCGTCGGTGCCCGACGAACGGCCCGACATCATCGTGGTCATGAGCGAATCCTTCTGGGATCCCACCAAGCTGCCCGGCGTTTCCATCACGCCGGACCCCATTCCGACGGTGCGGGCGCTGCGTTCAGGTTCGATGTTCTCACCCGAATTCGGCGGCATGACCGCCAACATCGAATTCGAGGCGCTGACCGGCTTCTCGAATGCTTTCCTGCCCGCCGGCAGCATTCCCTACCAGCAATATGTACGCACGCCGACGCCATCGATGGCCACCTTCCTGAAGAGCGAAGGCTATCGGGCGCGCGCCATCCATCCGGGCACCAACTGGTTCTGGAATCGCGGTGCGGTGTACGCCGATTTCGGTTTCAGCGATTTCAAGTCGGAAGAGACCCTGCCGCCGATGGAAAAGCGCGGGCCGCTGGCGTCTGACGCGTCGATGACCGACGAGATCATTCGCGAGGCGGACGCCAGCGACGATCCGGTATTCTTCTTCGCCGTCAGCCTGCAGAACCACGGACCCTACGAACCGAACCGCTACGAAAACCCCACCCATTCCGTGGAAGCGCCGATCAGCCAATGGGCGCGTGCTTCGCTGCTCTCCTACGCCGAGGGGGCGGCCGACGCGGATCGCGGTCTGCAGCGCCTGATCGAATGGGCAAAGACACGTGAGCGGCCAACGATCGTTGCCTTCTTCGGCGACCATCTGCCGCCGCTCGGACCGGTCTATGTCGAGACCGGCTTCCTGAAGGACAATGTCGCGCCGCGCAAGGAACCGACGCCGGAGGCAGCGCTCGAACACCACGAGACCCCGCTGGTCATCTGGTCGAACCGCTCCGGCCCGGTCGGGGGCCTCGGCACGGTGAGCCCGGCATTCCTGCCCTATCACATACTCACCGCCGCGGGCATCACCCATCCCTACTACACGGGCTTCCTGGGCGAGATGCGGGAGCGCTACCGGGTGGTCGATCGCAACATGCTGCTGACGCCGGCAGGCCAGGCCACGACCGATTGGTCGCGCCAGAAGGAGATAGACCCGGCGATCAGCGATTTCCGGCTTATCCAGTACGACATGATGTTCGGAAAGCGCCATGCGGCGCCCGACTTCTTCCCCGAGACGGTCGACAAGATCGTCGCCCATACGAGCTGAGCCGCGACGTACGTCACGCTTCCGCCAGGCTTTCTGGATTCAACGCTCAATTCGTCAATTGCAGCTTCGAGAACTTGTTGGCGATCTGCTGAAAGACGTTCGGCAGCTTTGCCGGGTCGTTGACCGCGTAGTATCCGCTCGGGTCCGAGGCACATGCGCTGTAAAGCGCGCGGTTGGCGGCGGTGTCTGACTGCAGCACCATCGTGTAGATTTGCACACCCTGATTCTTCAACTGTGTACACACGCTCTTGGTCCAGCCGTCGACATTGCGTGCCGCCGTCGTCTGATTATCCGACCCGAAGCGGCCGCCAGCCAGGTATCCATAGGACGTGTAGTCGGACTTGGTCGGCTGGTTGCTGGCGCCATAGACGACGTTCTCGCCATCGGTCAGCAGCATGACGATCTTGCTGACGCCCGCCGTCTTGAACGGCGCACCGTCCGTATAGGGCGCACCGGGCGACAGCACCCGCATGCCCCACGCCAAACCTTCCGACACATTGGTGCCGGAGCCGTTCCATTCCGTCATCTGGCTGGCCGCCTTGCGAAGCTTGTCGAAATCGTCGGTCAGGGGAACGACAGGGGTCGGGCAGGAGCGGTTGGGTCCAACGGTGATCGCAGTGGCGGTTTCGGTGACAATCTGGTTCGTCGAGGCCACGTATTTGGCGACCTTTTCCAGATCGGCGGCCAACAGCGCATCGATCACGCCCCCGAGCAGTCCGCTGAGGTCGATGCCCAGGACGTTGACCCCGGCCTGCTTGAGCTTGTTCTTGTCAATCGTGTCGTCGAGATAGGAGTTGTTGTAGCCCGTGGCCGAGTTCCCGTAGGAACCCGAAGGCTTCGTCGCCGGCGCGGGATCGTCCGGAGCGAAATACGGCACGAACAGCGTGTCGGGCTTGGACGGATCGGGCGGCGTGTCGGAGATGTTGTAGGTGCCGGGCCGCGCTTCGACGCAGCCCTTCCACCCGGTGCCGTTCCAGCCGCCTTTCAAGCCAAGCTGCCTGAACAGTGCCATGTGGTTCGGGCGCTTGCCGTCGATGAGCGGAAAATTGATGCCGTTGGTGGAGGACTTGCCATCCATGTCGATCCAGGACGGATCGAACCCATCGCCGTTGACATTGACGGCGGTGACGAACGGAACCAGCGAGGCGCGGACTTGACGCGTCGGCGATTTCGTCGCCTCAAGCGTATCCAGCAACGACTTCGTCGCCGCTCTCAGGGCGGTCATGCGGGCACCTGCCATCGAGCCGGTGTTGTCCAGAACCAGCACGACTTCCAGCTGATTGTTGGATTCGACGGCCGAGGCATCGACCACGATATGCTTGTTCTGGCCGAACAGAAAGGCGAAGTTCAGATTGACGTCCGCCGAGGCGACCGCCTTTGTCTTGATGTAATTGACGCCCTTGTCGACGGTCAGCGTCGCCTGTGCGTTGGCAAGTTCGCCATGCCCGGTGATATTGGCCTGAAAATAGCGATTGAAGGCGTCGGTGCGGGTGATGTCGAGATCGCCCAGATGCGAGGAGGCAAGATTAGCGGAGTCGAGTGCATTCTGCAGGTTGCTCTTCGCACGCATGATGGTAGAGACGTCGACCGCGAAGGCGACGGCCGACAGGATTGCCGGCAGGCCAAGACCGAGCAACAATGCGAAATTGCCGCTCCTGGAGCGCCAGAAGTTCTTGAGAAGCATCCTTACCCCCGGAAATGCCTGCCGCCTGTCATGCGCGGTTTATCCGGACTTTTGCGCCTTTCATGATGAATCGACCGTTGACGTCCGGCCTCAACCCCGCACAACCTGACATTGTGGTTAAGGGCAAGTTGCCGGGAAATCGCCCGATTGCCGGTGCCGGCGGCCGATTTTCGAAGGTCGCGCGACATTGAACCGCCGCCTGCCCTTGCCTTATCGAAGGATTGCTGTATAGACGCCGCCAATCTGCCGGTCCCAGCTGGGGGCTGAACGGAGGGCCGGAGGTTTCGAAACCTTCGTGTGAAGCCAGAAGTGCTTCCGCCTCCCGTGTCTCCGCTCTCGACCGTCTCGTCATGCTCCTTTCTTCTCCGCCCCTCCTTCGAGGCTCAGCGGATCAGAGAAGTTGCAGAGGCTTTTGCCGCCGGGAACCGGGAGAGAAACGAAGAAAGGCACCAGACATAATGGCTCTTTACGAACATGTGTTTCTTGCCCGGCAGGACCTCTCGCAGCAGCAGGTCGATGCGCTTGTCGAACAGTACAAGGGCGTCATCGCAGCGAATGGCGGCTCCGTCGGCCGGGTCGAGAACTGGGGACTGAAGTCCCTCACCTACCGGGTCAACAAGAACCGGAAGGCATACTACACGCTGATGGACCTCACCTGCCCGCCGGCCGCTCTCAATGAAATGGAGCGCCAGATGGGTCTGTCCGAGGACGTGCTGCGCTTCCTGACCATCAAGGTCGAGGCGCATGAGGAAGGCGCGTCGGCCATGATGCAGAAGCGCGAAGAGCGCTCCGAGCGTGGCGGCTTCGGCGACCGTGACCGTGGCGATCGTCCGGCGCGCAGCTTCGGCGACCGTGGCGATCGTGGCCCGCGTTCGTTCGGTGACCGCGAAGGCGGCGACCGTGGTCCGCGCCGTCCGCGCGAAGGCTTTGAAGGGGGTGCAGAATAATGGTCGACATCAACCAGATCCCGACCCGGCGCCCGTTCCACCGCCGCCGCAAGACCTGCCCGTTCTCCGGCGCCAACGCGCCCAAGATCGATTACAAGGACGTGCGCCTGCTGCAGCGCTACATCTCCGAGCGCGGCAAGATCGTGCCGTCGCGCATCACCGCCGTCAGCCAGAAGAAGCAGCGCGAACTCGCCAAGGCGATCAAGCGCGCCCGCTTCCTTGGCCTGCTGCCCTACGTGGTCCGCTAATTCGTATCCAGGCGGGCGGTTTGCCGCCCGCCTTTCCACTGATCGCGACGGGCGCGGCCGGTTCTAACCAAAATCCCGAGTTGGGTTTCACAAGAAATCCTAACTGCCTGAACAGGCAGGACAGCGACACCGGCGCCGCGGCGCCCGAGCTTCCTGACCTGTTCCGAATTTGGCGCCGATCCCCGGATTGGCGCACAACCTG
This sequence comes from Mesorhizobium comanense, assembly GCF_005503535.1. Taxonomy (GTDB): domain Bacteria; phylum Pseudomonadota; class Alphaproteobacteria; order Rhizobiales; family Rhizobiaceae; genus Mesorhizobium; species Mesorhizobium comanense. Next base: position 123,222 of record NZ_SCNN01000018.1, read on the forward strand.
AAAGGAACAAAACCATGGAAGTCATTCTTCTCGAACGCGTTTCCCGCCTCGGCCAAATGGGCGACACCGTCAAGGTCAAGGACGGCTTTGCCCGAAATTTCCTGCTGCCGCAGGGAAAGGCGCTGCGCGCCAACGAAGCCAACAAGAAGAAGTTCGAAGGCCAGCGCGCCCAGCTCGAAGCCCGTAATCTCGAGCGCAAGTCGGAAGCCGCCCAGGTCGCCGAAAAGCTCGACGGCAAGAGCTTCATCGCCGTGCGCTCGGCCGGCGAGACCGGCCAGCTCTACGGTTCGGTTTCGACCCGCGACATCGCCGACCTGCTGACGGCCGAGGGTTTCACGGTCAACCGCAACCAGATCCAGCTCAACCAGCCGATCAAGACCATCGGTCTCACGAATGTGGCGATCGCGCTGCATCCGGAAGTCGAGGTCACCATCACGCTCAACATCGCCCGCACGGCCGACGAAGCCGAGCGCCAGGCGAAGGGCGAGACGCTGACCACCGCTGAAGCCATCTACGGCGACGACATCAACGACAATGCGCGGCCGGAAAACTTCTTCGACCCGAATGCCGAGTTCGACGGCGAAGAGAACGCCTGACAAAACCGGCCGGACACCCGTCCGGCCCACAAATCCGCAGAATTTCTGGCCTCCGGAATTTCTGGACCAACGCCCGGGTCTTCGACCCGGGCTTTTTTGTGCCAAACGGAACTTTTCGAGACCCTATATCTTGTGCACATTGCAGCGCGGCGCGTCGATTGGACGCGGGCGATGGCTGCGACACTTTGATTTGGCAATGCCGGTCCGGTCACCGGATGGTCCGACTGAGGGGACATTTGGTCATGAATATTCTGTTGAAGCGCGTACTCGACCGCCTGGTTCGCTCGGGCAATCTGCGGGTAACCGGGCCGAAAGGCTCGACATTCGTGTTCGGCGACGGCAGCGGCGAGCCGGTGCATCTGCACATCAAGACCAGGCACGCCGAACGTGCGATCACGTTCGACCCCATGCTGGCGGTGCCGGAGTCCTACATGGACGGCGAACTCGACATTCTCGAAGGCGGCGCGCTCGGCCTGATGCGCATTGCCTTCCAGAACATGGGCAGCGGCGGCATCGACGCGACATGGTCGAAAGCCATCGAGGGCCTGCGCCATGCCTTCCGTCGCCTGCAGCAGATCAACACCGCATCGCGCTCGCGGCGCAACGTGCAGCGCCACTATGATCTGTCGGGCGATCTCTACCGGCTCTTCCTCGACGAGGACATGCAATATTCCTGCGCTTATTTCGAGCAACCGGACATGACGCTGGACGAGGCGCAGGCGGCCAAGAAGCGGCATATCGCCGCCAAGCTCAGGCTGAAGGCCGGCCAGACGGTGCTCGACATCGGCTCCGGCTGGGGCGGGCTCGGCCTGTATCTCGCCAAGGCGTTCGACGTCGACGTTCAGGGCGTGACGCTGTCGACCGAACAGCACGGCGTCGCCACCGACCGCGCCCACGCGCAAGGGCTCGAGAACCACGTCCATTTCGAGCTGAAGGACTACCGCGAACTCAACGAACGCTTCGACCGCATCGTCTCGGTCGGCATGTTCGAACATGTCGGCGTCAATCACTTCCGCACCTTCTTCGACAAGGCGGCAACGCTTCTGAAGCCGGACGGCGTCATGCTCCTGCACACGATCGGCCGCTCGGGCGTGCCGTGGGCGACCAGCGCCTTCATCCGCAAATACATCTTCCCGGGCGGCTATATCCCGGCGATGTCGGAGGTGCTGCCGGCGATCGAGAAATCCGGCCTCGTCGTCACCGACGTCGAAGTCCTGCGGCTCCACTACGCCGATACGCTGAAGCACTGGGGCCAGCGCTTCGCCGCCAACCGCGACAAGGCCAAGGCGATCTACGACGAACGTTTCTGCCGCATGTGGGAATTCTATCTGGCCGCTTCGGAAGCCGCCTTCCGCTGGCAGGACCTGGTCATCTTCCAGTTCCAGATCGCCAAGAAGAACGACACGCTGCCGGTGACGCGCGACTACATGGCCAAATGCGAGAAGGCGCTGGAGATGCGCGACATGGGCCACCGCGAGGCAGCTCCCGTCGAGAAGCCGGCCAAGCCCGCCCGCCGACGCAAAGTGGCGGAATAGAAACACTTAGACTTTCGCCATTGGCGCTTGCCTTCGCAGGCCCCTGCCCCGAAAAAGGCCTCGTGATCGTCGCGAGGCCTTTTCCATGACTTATCTCCTGTATGGCGCCGCAGCGCTTGCCGAGATCGCCGGCTGTTTTTCGGTGTGGGCCTGGTGGAAGCTGGACAAGTCGGCGCTTTGGCTGGCGCCGGGATTGATTTCGCTGCTCGCCTTCGCCTGGCTGCTGGCACTGGTCGATACCGATGCGGCCGGCCGCGCCTATGCAGCCTATGGCGGCATCTACATCGCCGCCTCTCTCGGCTGGCTGTGGCTGGTGGAAGGCGTGCGCCCCGACCGGTGGGACCTCGCCGGCGCGATGCTCTGCGTGGCCGGCGCCTCGGTGATCCTGCTCGCCCCGCGCGGAGCCTGAACGATGGAGTTGCCCGCGCCGCTGAGACAGGCCGTCGACCACATCCTCGAAAGCGTATCGCTGCCCGAGCTCAAACAGGCGGCGAAAACCCTCTCCGACCGCTACCGCGCGGAGCTGCGCGACGGGCGTCTCCACATGGCGCAGGACATGGCCGTCAGGGCCTATCTGGCGACACGACTGCCGGCGACCTACGCGGCGGTGCGCGCCAGTCTCGACGCCCTGAACGACGCCCGGCCGGATTTCATGCCGAAGACCTTGCTCGATGTCGGCGCCGGCCCTGGTACGGTGCTTTGGGCCACAATGGACCTGTGGCCCGAACTCGAAGCCGCGGTCCTGCTCGAAGCCAGTGCCGCGGTGCGCAAGGTCGGCGAGACGCTGGCCGCCGACGCCATCAAGGCCCGGACCTTGTGGCAGGCCGGCGATGTCACGATAGACCTGGCCGGCTTCCAGCCAGCGGACCTCGTCACCTGCGCCTATGTGCTGGACGAAATCGCGTCGGCATCGCTGCCCAAAATGGTTGATCGGCTATGGCATCTCACCACGGACACATTGTTGATCGTCGAGCCAGGCACGCCGGCCGGCTGGCAGCGAATTCTTGCCGTGCGCGCGCAATTGATCGCGGCCGGCGCGCATGTGCTGGCGCCTTGCCCGCACGAGGCGCCCTGCCCGCTTATCGCGCCCGACTGGTGCCATTTTTCACGCCGCGTCGCCCGCTCGCGCCTGCATCGGCTGGCCAAGGATGCCGAGGTGCCGTGGGAGGACGAGAAATTCATCTATGTCGCCGCCTCCCGCCAACCGGCCGCCATGCGTGCGGCGCGGGTCGTCGCGCCGCCCAAATCCGGCTCGGGCAAGGTGTTGTTGAAGCTTTGCGAGCCTGGTGGGGGCGCCGGCGAGACACTCTTCACCAAACGGGATGGCGAACTGTTCCGGCTCGCCCGACGCCTGGACTGGGGTGACGCCCTGGACCACGGGCCCGCCTGATTGTTCTTGCTTCGTTCCAAGGCCTGGCGTAAGAATCAGCGCTTGTCGAGTCAACCGGAATCGAGACACAGGAACACTGTCCTGTGGACGGTTGCCGTCCCCTGTGAACAACGGGCATCAAGGCTGCTTGGTCGTGCGGTGATGCAGAAAGGTCAGCACGGTTCCGCGTCGTTCTGATATCGAAAAAGCCGGGATCGAAATCGGGGACATCATGGCAGAGGCAGCGCGAAAATTCGGCGTGGCGGAGCAACCGCTTTATCGCGAGGCACCGAACAACATCGAGGCCGAGCAGGCGCTGCTCGGGGCGATCCTTGTCAACAATGATGCCTTCTACCGTGTCTCCGATTTCCTGAAGCCGAACCATTTTTACGAACCGTTGCACCGCAGGATCTTCGAGATCGCGGCCGAACTGATCCGCATGGGCAAGGTGGCGACGCCTATCACCTTGAAGACCTTCCTGCCGGCCGACGAGAAAGTCGGCGACATGACGGTGGCGCAATATATCGTGCGGCTGGCCGTCGAAGCCGTCACCGTCGTCAATGCGACCGACTATGGCCGCGCCATCTATGACCTGGCGACGCGACGCGCGCTGATCACCGTCGGCGAGGACATGGTCAACATCGCCTATGACGCACCGGTGGACATGGCGCCTTCCGAGCAGATCGAGGACGCCGAGCGCCGCCTGTTCGAACTGGCCGAAACCGGTCGCTATGATGGCGGTTTCGAGAGCTTCACCGACGCCGTCAAGACCGCCGTCGACATGGCCAACGCCGCCTATATGCGTGATGGCGGCCTGTCGGGGCTTGCCACGGGCATGCGCGACCTCGACCGCCGCATGGGTGGCCTGCAATCGTCCGACCTTATCGTGCTCGCCGGCCGTCCAGGCATGGGCAAGACGTCGCTCGCCACCAACATCGCCTTCAATGTCGCCGAGGCCTACGTGCCGGCGCAGCAGGCAGACGGCTCGTTCAAGGCCGCCAATGGCGGCGTCGTCGGCTTCTTCTCGCTGGAAATGTCATCGGAACAGCTCGCAACCCGTATCATTTCCGAACAGACGGAAATCTCCTCCTCGAAGATCCGCCGCGGCGAGATCAGCGAAATGGATTTCGAAAAGCTGGTCGCCTGCTCGCAGACCATGCAGAAGATTCCCCTGTTCATCGACCAGACCGGCGGCATCTCCATCGCGCAGCTGTCCGCCCGCGCGCGTCGCCTGAAACGCCAGCGCGGCCTCGACCTGATCGTCATCGACTATATCCAGCTGATGCAGGGCTCTTCCGCCAAGGCATCACAGAACCGCGTGCAGGAAATCACCGAGATCACCACCGGCCTGAAGGCGCTGGCCAAGGAACTCGCGGTGCCGATCATCGCGCTGTCGCAGCTGTCGCGTCAGGTCGAAAGCCGCGACGACAAGCGCCCGCAGCTGTCGGATCTGCGCGAATCCGGTTCGATCGAGCAGGACGCCGACGTCGTCATCTTCGTCTACCGCGAGGAGTATTACCTCAAGAACCGTGAGCCGAAGCTCGGCACAGAGGAATACGTCAAGTGGGAAAACGAGATGAACGAAATGCGCGGCAAGGCCGAAGTCATCGTGGCCAAGCAGCGCCACGGGCCGACGGGCACGGTCACGCTCGCCTTCCACGGCGAATTCACCCGCTTCTCCGACCTGGCGGAAGAGCATCATATCGCTGAAAGGTTCGAGTAGCTGTTGGCCCACCCCGGCAACCCGCGATCGGCGCGCAACTGATGGCCAAATCGCGCATCCAGTTCATCTGCCAGAATTGCGGGTCCGTGCATCAGCGCTGGGCCGGCAAGTGCGATGCGTGCGGCGAGTGGAACACGCTCGTCGAGGAAGGCACGTCCGGGGGCATCGGCTCCGGGCCGGCCAACACGCGCAATGCCCGCAAGGGCCGCGCCGTGGTGCTCACCAGCCTTGACGGCGACATCGAGGACGCGCCGCGCATCATCTCCGGCATCGGCGAGCTCGACCGTGCCACCGGCGGCGGCTTCGTGCGTGGCTCCGCGCTTCTGGTGGGCGGCGATCCCGGTATCGGCAAGTCGACGCTTCTTACCCAGGCCGCAGCCGCCCTCGCCTCCAAGGGCCACCGCATCGTCTATGTCTCGGGTGAGGAAGCCGTCGCCCAGATCAGGCTGAGAGCACAGCGCCTCGGCGTCGCCTCGACACCGGTCGAACTGGCGGCGGAAACCAATGTCGAGGATATCCTGGCCACCATCGCCGACGGCAAGCGACCGGATCTGGTCATACTCGATTCGATCCAGACGCTGTGGACCGACCTTGCCGATTCGGCACCGGGCACCGTCACCCAGGTGCGCGCCGCCGCGCAGGCGATGATCCGCTATGCGAAATCCACAGGCGCCGCGATCGTGCTCGTCGGCCATGTCACCAAGGAAGGCCAGATCGCGGGGCCGCGTGTGGTCGAGCACATGGTGGATGGCGTGCTCTATTTCGAGGGCGAAGGCGGCCATCACTACCGCATCCTGCGCACGGTGAAGAACCGCTTCGGGCCGACGGACGAAATCGGCGTCTTCGAGATGTCCGACAAGGGCCTGCGTGAAGTCTCCAATCCGTCGGAACTGTTTCTCGGCGAGCGGCACGCAAAATCGCCGGGCGCGGCCGTTTTCGCCGGCATGGAAGGCACAAGACCCGTGCTGGTCGAAATCCAGGCCCTGGTGGCGCCCTCCTCGCTGGGCACGCCGCGCCGCGCCGTCGTCGGCTGGGACGGCGCGCGGCTGTCCATGGTGCTGGCCGTTCTGGAAGCGCATTGCGGCGTTCGCTTCGGGCAGCATGACGTCTATCTCAACGTCGCCGGCGGCTATCGCATCAGCGAGCCGGCCGCCGATCTGGCGGTCGCGGCCGCTCTGGTTTCCTCGCTCACCGGTCTTGCCCTTCCCGCCGATTGCGTCTATTTCGGCGAAATCAGCCTTTCGGGCGCGATAAGGCCTGTTGCGCATGCGCAGCAGCGCCTCAAGGAAGCCGAAAAGCTGGGTTTTGGTAGCGCGGTTCTGCCCTTGGGCAGCGAGGAACTTGCTGGAGGGATCGGGGCCGGCGCTTTCCAGCCCACCGAGCTCGCCGACCTCGTGGCGCGCATAGCCGGCTCACGGCGCAGCCGTGCCGGCGACGAAGAGTGACGCGGCTCGCCGAGCCGTAAAGAACAGATCGGAGTGGGGCGAAAGACATGCCGATTACGCTGCTTGACGGAATTCTCGTCGGCTTCACCCTGGTCTCGGCGATGCTCGCCATGGTTCGTGGTTTTTCACGCGAGGTCCTCTCGGTCGTGTCGTGGGCTGCGGCCGCGGCGGCGGCTTTCTTCTTCTACAAGCCGGTGCTGCCCTATCTGAAGCCCTATATCGAGAACGAGAAGATCGCGATGGCGGCCTCCGCCGGCGCCGTCTTCATCATCGCGCTCATCGTCGTCTCCGTCATCACCATGAAGCTCGCCGACTGGATCATCGATTCCCGCATCGGCGCGCTCGACCGCACGCTGGGCTTCCTCTACGGCGCCGCGCGCGGCGTCCTGGTCGTCGCCGTGGCGCTGCTGTTCTTCAACTGGCTGGCCGGCGCCAAGGCACCGGCATGGGTCGCCGACGCCAAGTCGCGGCCGCTGCTGGAACAGATCGGCGCCAAGCTGCAAAGCCTGCTGCCCGAGGATCCGGAAAACGTCATCCTCAAGAAGCTCAATCCGAATCAGCCGGCCACCGGCACTCCCGCTCCGGACGCGCCAGCCGCCGATGCTCCGACTGGTGGTGACGACGCCAACGCACCGGCGGCCGACGACAATGATGCCGGCCCTGCCGACAACACCGCCAAGCCGGCGCCGGCGCCCGCGCCGGCACCGGCGCCGGCGAACTGACGCCGAGGCGGATGATCGTGTGAACGACTCATGGCGCGCGTTGCTTTCGACGCGCGCTAGCCTTATATGGCGCTTTTAGCGGAGCTTAAGATGGCAGACGCAGACGACGTGCTTTCCGCCGAGGCCGACGATCATTTCCACGACGAATGCGGCGTATTCGGCATTTTCGGCCGGCAGGACGCGGCGGCAATCGTGACGCTTGGCCTGCATGCGTTGCAGCATCGCGGCCAGGAAGCGGCCGGCATCGTTTCCTACGACGGCACCCAGTTCCATGTCGAACGCCATGTCGGCCTGATCGGCGACACCTTCACCAAGCAGCGTGTCATCGACAGCCTGCAAGGCAACCGCGCCATCGGCCACACGCGCTACGCCACGACCGGCGGCGCCGGCATGCGCAACATCCAGCCTTTCTTCGCCGAGCTTGCCGATGGCGGCTTTGCCGTCGCCCACAATGGCAATCTCACCAACGCCATGACGGTGCAGCGCGCGCTGCAGAAGCAAGGCGCGATCTTCTCCTCCACCTCCGACACCGAGACGCTCCTGCACCTGGTTGCGACCAGCAAGGAGCGCGACCTCAACTCGCGCTTCATCGACGCCGTGCGGCAGGTCGAGGGCGCCTTCTCGCTGGTGGCGATGACGGCCAAGAAGATGATCGGCTGCCGCGATCCGCTCGGTATCCGCCCGCTGGTGCTGGGTGATCTCGACGGCGCCTGGATTCTCGCCTCCGAGACCTGCGCGCTCGACATTATCGGCGCGCGTTTCGTGCGCGACCTGAAGCCCGGCGAGATGGTCGTCGTCACGTCGAAGGGCATTGAAAGCCTGTTTCCGTTCGAACCGCAGAAGACCCGCTTCTGCATCTTCGAATATGTCTACTTCGCCCGCCCGGACTCCTCGGTCGAAGGCCGCAACGTCTACGAGGTGCGCAAGCGCATCGGCGCCGAACTGGCGCAGGAAAACCCGGTCGAGGCCGACATCGTCGTGCCGGTGCCGGATTCCGGCACTCCCGCCGCGATCGGTTTCAGCCAGGCGGCCGGCATTCCCTTCGAACTCGGCATCATCCGCAACCACTATGTCGGGCGCACCTTCATCCAGCCCGGCGATTCCATCCGCCATATGGGAGTCAAGCTGAAGCACAACGCCAACCGGCGCATGATCGAGGGCAAGCGCGTGGTGCTGGTCGACGATTCCATCGTGCGTGGCACCACCAGCCAGAAGATCGTGCAGATGGTGCGTGACGCTGGCGCCAGGGAAGTGCACATGCGCATCGCATCGCCGCCGACCAGCGCCTCTTGCTTCTACGGCGTCGACACGCCGGAAAAGTCGAAGCTGCTGGCTTCGCGCATGTCGGTGCAGGAGATGGCCGAATTCATCCGTGTCGACTCGCTCGGCTTCCTGTCGATCAACGGGCTCTACCGCGCCGTCGGCGAGGCCGGTCGAAACGACGAACAGCCGCAGTTCTGCGATGCCTGCTTCACCGGCCAGTATCCGACCCGGCTGCTCGACTTCGAAGGCCACGACAATGTGCGCACGCTCTCGCTGCTGGCGACGAGCGGGGCGTAAGGCCTTGTTGCAACTGTGATTGGCGAAACCGGTGAAGCATCCGATCTCCCCCCTTGCGGGGGAGATGTCCGGCAGGGCAGAGGGGGGGTGCTGTCCGTCCAACCTGTCAATCAATCGCAACCACCCAGTTAACCCGGTTCGCTTTCTCGGTAGGCTCATTTCGAAAGTCGGCGATCCTTCACACCCCCCTCTGTCCTGCCGGACATCTCCCCCGCAAGGGGGGAGATTGTGCTTTCATGTCGGCTTTCGCCAATCACGCAGGTTGAAGAGGCAGAGCCAAGTCCGACATAAAGCACCAACCTTCGGAGCTACCCGTTGACCCCTGCCCTCGACCTTACCGGCCGCGTCGCGGTCGTCACCGGCGCCTCGCGCGGCATCGGTTATTTCATCGCCAGGGAGCTGGCCGCCGCCGGAGCCCATGTGATCGCCGTCGCCCGCACGGTGGGTGGCCTGGAAGAGCTCGACGATGCGATCAAGGCGGATGGCCGCGGCCAGGCGACGCTGGTGCCGCTCGACCTCGCCGATATGGCGGGCATCGACCGGCTGGGCGGCGCGATCCATGAGCGCTGGGGCAAGCTCGACATTCTCGTCGCCAATGCCGGCGTGCTCGGCGTCATCTCGCCGATCGGCCATGTCGAGGCCAAGACCTTCGAGAAGGTGATGACCATCAACGTCACCTCGACATGGCGGCTGATCCGCTCGGTCGACCCGCTGCTCAGGCTCTCGGATGCCGGCCGGGCCATCATCATGTCGTCCAACGCCGCGCATTCGGCACGTGCCTTCTGGGCGCCTTACGCTGCCTCCAAGGCGGCGGTCGAGACCATGATGCGCTCCTGGGCGCATGAGACGCAAAGCCTGCCGTTGCGCGTCAATGCCGCCGATCCCGGCGCGACCCGCACGGCGATGCGGGCGCAGGCCGTACCCGGCGAGGATCCCGATACGCTGCCGCATCCTTCCGAGATCGCCCGGCGCATCGTGCCCTTGGCGAGCCCCGACCTGAAAGAGACCGGACTGATCTTCCAGGCAAAGCACAACCGCTTCGTCACCTATCGGCAGCCGGAATAAACTTGTGTTCCAGGCGGATTAAAAACACCTCCGGCTACGTTTTCCTGACGTAGGACATTCGAAACCGGAGGATCGACATGCGCAGACTTCTTCTCGTTGCCGCCACCGCCATCACGGCTGCGCTGGCCACCACGGCCGGCACGGCCTTTTCGCAAGACGCCAAGATGAGTTTCTTCGTCACCAGCGTCGGATCGGGCAAAGGTGCGGATCTCGGCGGCCTCAAGGGCGCCGATGCGCATTGCGCTTCGCTGGCCGAAGCCGCCGGGGTCACGGGCAAAAGCTGGGCCGCCTACCTGTCGACCAGCACCGAAGACGCACGCGATCGCATCGGCAAGGGTCCGTGGTTCAACGCCAAGGGTGAAAAGATAGCTGACGATGTCGCATCGCTTCACAGCGACGCCAACAGCATTACCAAGCAGACGGCGCTCACCGAAAAAGGTGAAGTGATTAACGGCCGTGGCGACACGCCGAACCGTCACGACATGCTGACCGGCTCAAAGCCTGACGGCACCCGGATCGCCGACCAGACCTGCGGCGACTGGACGATGAGCGGCGCCAAAGGTGCCGCGATGATGGGCCATCACGACCGCACGGGGCTGGACGATTCGGCCGCGGCGAAATCGTGGAACTCTTCGCATGCCTCGCGGGGTGGCTGCAGCCAGGAAGCCTTGAAGGGCACCGGGGGCGACGGCCTGTATTATTGCTTCGCCACCGACTGAGACGCCGCAGCAGCGAGGGGTTCGGGAATTCGCCGGACGATCACGCGGCTGTGATCCGAGGGGTAAAAGCGGCGCGGCGGTCATGCTTTCGTCATTTCGACGGAGTTGGTAGGATCACAACGACTCCCGCAACAGGCGCCCGAACCGGGCAGAAGAAGGACATCCTCATGGCTACAACCGCAGCGTTGGTCTGGTACCTTGTAATCGCCGGCCCGCAGGGAGGCATGGTGGTGCTGCCCAGCACCTTCGACAAGCGCGAACAGTGCACAGCCGCGATCACGGAATATCAGAAGCAGCCCACTCCGACCGGCTGGTCGCTGCAGTGCGTTCCGAGCGCCTCTCCCTTCACCGACGAGGGCGACGCCGAAGAGCCGGCAGCGCAGTAGATATCAAATACAGAGACCCGCAGCCGATGGCTGCGGGTCTCTGTCTTTCAACGCCTTGCGCTGACCGCTAATTCAGGCTTCTGGTTGATGGTCTGGAACACCACGCAGTAGCGTTCTGTCAGCTTCAACAGCGAATCGATGCGCTCCTGCGGTTCGTCGGTATCGAGACTGAAATTGAGCCGGATGGCACGAAAGCCGACCGGCGCATCCTTGGCGACACCAAGCGTCCCACGAAAATCAAGATCACCCTCGGCTTCCACGGTGGCCGCGCCGAGCTTGAACTCGAGCGCCGTCGCCACCGCCTTCAACGTCACGCCGGCGCAGGCCACCAAGGCCTCGAGCAGCATGTCCCCCGAACAGAGCTCGAGCCCGGAGCCGCCCGTCGCCGGATGCAGGCCGGCGATCGCGAGGGCCCTCCCCGTATCCACCTTGCACGCTATCGACTGGTCGTCGATCGAGCCCTTCGCCCTCAGTGTGATCAACGCCTGCGAGGCGTCGTCGCGATAGGCCTGCTTGAGAGGCGCCTGCATCGCCTTCAGGTCGGTGGCATCCATTTCGTTACCTCTTTTCGTCGGCTGTTTCTGGCGTTGGCGTAGGCGGCCCGGCCGAGATTTGTCTCGATCAGGCTGGAAAGCAACAATATTCGTCCCCTCGGCGAGCCGCCGATATCCCAAATGGGACATTGACGGATGAGACCCCGAAACCGTCTGATCCGGGCAAATGTCGTCGTTCCATTTCCGGTGATCCGCAATGCCACTTACCCTCTCGACAACGCCGAAACAGGATGGGTTTCGCGCACCCGGCGAATTCGAACCCAAATCGGGCTGCTGGCTGATCTGGCCTGAGCGCCCCGACACCTGGCGCCTGGGGGCCAAGCCGGCGCAGAAGCTGTTCGCCACTGTCGCCGCCGCGATCGCGCAAAGCGAGCCGGTGACGGTGGCGGCATCCAGCCGCCAATGGCAGAATGCCAGGGCGCGGTTGCCTAGCCATGTGCGGGTCGTGGAAATGTCGACCAACGATTCCTGGCTGCGCGACAGCGGCCCCAATTTCGTCGTCAACGACCATGGCGACGTGCGCGGCGTCGACTGGATCTTCAACGCCTATGGCGGTTTCGATGGCGGGCTCTACGCACCGTGGGACCTGGATGACCTGGCGGCGCAAAAGGTCCTTGAGACCGAGAAGATGGATCGCTACCGCGCGCCCCTGATCGCCGAGGGCGGTGGCTTGCAATGTGACGGTCAGGGCACCTTGATCACAACCGAGCAATGCCTGCTCAATCCAAATCGCAACGCCCATCTCGGCAAGGCCGAAGTGGAGCGGCGGCTGGGCGACTATCTCGGGGTCGACACAATCATCTGGTTGCCGCGCGGCTTTGCTTTCGACGAGACCGACGGCCATGTCGACGACGTCTGTTGCTTCGTGCGTCCCGGCGTGGTGGCGCTAAGCTGGACCGACAATCGTGACGACCCGCAATATGAGATCGTGCGGGAAGCCGAGGAGGTGCTGCGTTCGGCCCGCGACGCGCGCGGCCGCGCCCTGGAGGTCCACCGGCTGCTCCATCCCTTGCCGATAGAGATGACCCCGGATGAGAGCGAAAGCGTGGACCGGCTCGACGCCACCTGGGCGCGACCGGCCGGAAACCGGATCGCCGCGAGCTACATCAATTACTATCCGGGCAACAGCGTCGTGGTCGTACCGGAGTTCGGTTCCGATCTCGACGCCAAGGCCAAGCAAACGTTGGCCACGCTGTTTCCCGACCACAAGATAATCGGCATCGAGAATTCTCGCGAAATCTTGCTCGGCGGCGGCAATGTCGCCTGCATCACCTTGCCGGTCTACGCACCACACCGACGCTGAGGAACGGGGCATCCCGGCAAGACCGGCCGAGAGCACGGAAACGCAATGCTGCGCGATCCATCGTCGTCAGCCATCAGCGAAAAGGAGGACATTCATGCGCGCTTTGATCGTCTCAACCCTGCTTGCCGGACTTGCCTGCTGCGCCGGCGCCGCGCTGGCAGACGAGGAAAAAGTGGTCAACGTCTACAACTGGTCCGACTACATCGCACCAGACACGGCCGAGAAATTCGAGAAAGAGACGGGCATCAAAGTCCGCTACGATGTCTATGACGGCAACGAGGTTCTCGAAACGAAGCTGCTGACCAGCGGCTCTGGATATGACGTGGTCTATCCGTCGGCTTATCCATTCCTGAAGAACCAGGTGAAGGCCGGCGCTTTCCGGGAACTCGACAGATCCAAGCTTGCGAACCATTCCAAGATCGATCCGCAAGCCCTCTCCCTGCTCGCGGGAGCCGATCCGCGGAACCTGCATGCGGTGCCGTACATGGCCGTCACGGACGGCATCGGCTACAACGTCGCCGCGGTCAAGCAGCGACTGCCGGACGCGCCGACGGATTCCTTTGCAATGGTCTTCGACGTCGACGTGGTCAAGAAGCTTTCCGATTGCGGCGTCGCCATGATCGACGCCCCGGCTGAAGTCATCCCGATGGCGATGAACTATCTCCATATCGACCCCAGGTCGACCAACCCCGGCGACCTTGGCAAGGTCGAGGAATTGATGGGCAAGGTGCGGCCCTACATCCGCTATTTCCACTCATCGAAATACATCAACGACCTTGCGAACGGGGACATCTGCGTGGTGTTGGGCTGGTCAGGCGACATACTCCAGGCAAGGACCCGTGCCGCCGAATCCACCAAGAAGCTGGAGATCGCCTATTCCATTCCCAGGGAAGGAACACTTATCAACTTCGACACGATGGCAGTGCCGAAAGATGCGCCCCATCCCGACAATGGCCAGGCCTGGATCGACTTCAATTTGCGGCCCGATATCGCCGCCGCCAACTCAAGCTATGTCTCCTACGCCAACGCGATACCGGCTTCCTTGCCGCTGATGGACAAGGCGATAGCCAGCGATCCAGGAGTCTATCCGCCCGCTGCCGTGAAGGCCAAGCTGTTCGTGGTGGACAACAACGACGCGAAGCTGCTGCGATCACAAAATCGCATGTGGACGCGCATCGTAACGGGACAGTAGACCGGCGCGAAAACCGTCAGTCCTCAGCGGCTTCGCGCATGGTCGCCAGCAATTCGACCTGCGAGTGCACGCCGAGCTTGCGATAGATCTGCTTGATATGGTTGCGAACGGTGCCGGGCGAGATGGCGAGGCTGCGCGAAATGATCTTGGCATTGGCGCCATCGATCAGGTGCCGGGCGATCTCGCTTTCGCGGCTGCTCAGCCGTGATCGAGCCGCACCAACCAGAACGCTCTTGTCCCGGCAGCGGCAAAGATGAAGCAGCTTTTGCAAGATGAGTTTCGTCGCGCCGCTTGCCGCGCCGGCCATCGCCAGATCCTGCTCGCCGAAAGGCGGTGTCCCGTTTCGCCGCAGAAAGGTGATGTAGCCCGCTGTCAGCCTGTCGAAGTTGAACACGCCGGTTATCTCGTCGAAGCTGTCGGAAGGGCCGTAGAACTCGCGATAATAGGGCGTGAACTGGAAGTCGCGGTCGCGGAGAGCCGACAATGGCAACAGGAAATCCTGCCTGGTGCTGGCGAACCTCTGGAAGAACGGGTCCTGGCGATAGACACGGGCATCGTAGTCCCGGTTCCAGCGATCAGGCCCGGCATCGTCAATGGTCAGGGACGTGATGTCGCGACGATAGAAGCCGACATAGACACGGTCCGAACCCAGCAAAACCCGAGCGGCTGCCGTGAAGCGGGCCGACAATTCCTCGGGGGTCGCTGCCACGGCAGCGGCGGCCACGCCACCGCTCCAGCGCCCAAACTGATCGAGGGAAAAGGTCGACTGCATTCCGGCCCACAGTAGCGCAAGCCGTTGCAAGTTCAAACTGACAGGCGGCGCGGGGTTTGGGACACACCTTGGCCGGCTTTCCCACCCTGCCCCAACGCAAGCCCAGGGCTGGCGTAGCGCTGTCGCGACTTTCACCCGTATAGCTTGCTGCCGAGGCCTGATTTCCCAGAGTCCTCGAGTTGCCGCTCGCACTCTCGATGCCGCTTCACGCAATACTGGTCCCGCGCCTCATGGCCGACATCGCCATTCTCGAATCTCGCGAAAAGGTTTTTGCCGGCATCCTGCTGACCGGCGCCGCTTACCTTTTGTTTTCGACTCAGGACGCTTCCATCAAGTTGCTGGTTGGCGCGATGACCGTCTGGCAGATCATGTTCTTTCGCAGCATCACCATTCTCGGCGCCTGCGCGGCGATCGGCGGACGGCAATTGTTTGCCGACACGGTGCGCTCGCCGATCGTGCGGCCCATGCTGGTGCGAAGCGCTTTCACGCTCGCTGCCTGGCTCTGTTACTACAACGCCGCCCGCAGCCTGCAACTGGCGGAACTGACGACAGTCTACTACGCGGCTCCGATCATCGTCACCGTGCTTTCGGTGTTCCTGCTCGGCGAAAAGGTGCCGGTCATACGCTGGCTCGCGGTGCTGGTCGGCTTCGCCGGCGTCTTCGTTGCCTGCGATCCCACCCGTCTTGGCCTGTCCGTGCCGGTGCTCCTGGTGCTGACGGCCGCTCTATTATGGGCCATCGCCATCGTGCTGTTGCGCAAGACGGCGCTCAGAGAACGCTCGATGATCCAGCTCGTTCTCAACAATTTCTATTTCCTGGTGTTTTCGGCCGCGCCCGCCTTACTCTGGTGGCAGATGCCGGGCTGGCCTCAATTGCTGCTCCTTGCCAGCGTCGGCGCGCTCGGCGGCCTAGCGCAATATCTTCTCTTCGAAGGCATGAAGCGCACGCCCGCATCGATCCTGGCCCCGCTTGAATACAGTTCGCTGTTGTGGGCGTTCGCGCTCGGCTTCGCGATCTGGGGCGACGTGCCGCGCCGGGAGATTTTCCTGGGAGCCGCCCTCATCATCGCCGCCGGCCTGCTGATCGTCGGCGGCGAACATTTCCGCAAGCGTGCGTGATGGGCATCACTGCTGACGCTACGATGTCAGGATGGATCGGCGTAGGCTGTCGTCATGACTGACGTGACCGACACTACCGAAGCCGTCGCCGAGCGCACTTTGGGCATCATTCTGGTGTCGTGCTCGGCCGCGGTTTTTGCCCTGACCGGCGTGCTGACCAAATCGATCCACGCCGACCCGCTGACCATCATCTGCTGGCGCGGCTTTGTCGGCTCGATCCTGATAGCACTCTACGTGTTTTGGCGGCGGCGGCGCTCCGGCGGGCGCGAGAGCCTGCGGCTCGGCTGGCGCGGCTGGCTGCTGGCGGTGGAAGGGGCCTTGGCCAGCATCGCCTTCATTTCCGCGTTCAAGTTCACCTTCGTCGCCAATGTCGCGGTCATCTACGCCACCGCGCCTTTCGTCACCGCATTGCTGGCCTGGGTCCTGACGCGTGAACCGTTCCGCTTGCAGACGATGGTCGCGGCCACCGTATCGCTTTGCGGCGTGGCGATCATGGTCTGGTCCGGCTTCGGCTCGGGCCATCTCCTCGGCGATGGATTGGCGCTGCTGATGACCATCGGCAGCGGTCTCTACATGATCATGGTGCGTGCCTTCCGCGATACGCCCGTGGTGTGGGCCGGCGCGGTTTCGGCCTTCCTGCTGTTCGTGCTCGGCTGGTTCGTCACCGATCCGCTGGCGGTTTCATCAAGGGATGCCGTCCTCCTTGCCACCTTCGGCGCCTCCTTCGCGCTGTCGTCCATCCTGTGGACGGAAGGCGCGCGCCTCATCCCGGCCGCCGAATCCGGGCTGCTCGGCTCGGCCGAGGTGCCGTTCGCGGTCCTGTTCGCCTTCCTGTTCCTGGGCGAGATCGCGCCACAGGCCAGCATGATTGGAGGCGCGATCGTGCTGTGCGCCGTGTTTGCGCATGCCGGCCGGGACTGGATGCTGGCCCGCTCGCAACGCATGGCGTCAAATATTTCTTAAAAAAGTGACACAGTCACGGAACCATCATCGGACTGAGACATTATTGGTGCGACGGGCCAGCATCCAGTCCCGGCCGGCATGCGCA
>NZ_SCNN01000019.1 GCF_005503535.1 Mesorhizobium comanense
TAAGAGACAGGTGGAGGCGACGCTGGAGGCGGCGCGACAGCGGCTGCGGCCGATCCTGATGACGTCGCTGGCCTTCATCCTGGGCGTCACGCCGCTGGCCATCGCCAGCGGGGCGGGCTCGGGCGCGCAGAACTCGGTCGGCATCGGCGTCATGGGCGGCATGATCGCGGCGACGGTGATCGGCGTGTTCCTGGTGCCGCTGCTGTTCGTCACGGTGCGCCGGATCTTCAAGGGCAGGGTGGCCAAACCGGATACGGGTCCAGACACAGGCGAGACGCCGGCGACCGTCAACCAGCAATAAGGAACTTCCCATGACAGGTTTTGAACGTGGCCCGTCGGCCGCGAGGCGGCTGCTTGCGCCTATCGTCAGCGCGACGCTGCTCGCTGGGTGCGTCGTCGGTCCGGACTACCGCACGCCCATATTGCCGATGCCGGCGAACTGGAGCGGCCAGAAACCGGCGCAATCGGCACAGCCGGCGCAGCTTTCGAAATGGTGGCAGCGCCTGCGCGACCCCGAGCTGAACTCGCTTGTCGAGGAGGCGGTTGCCGGAAATCTCGATGTCGCCACCGCAAGGGCCAAGATCCGCGAGGCGCGCGCCAGCTACCGGCAATCGGCCGGCACGCTGTTCCCGTCCGCCGACGGTTCGGCGTCGGCAACGCGCAACAAGACGGCCGCCGCCACTTCGGGCGGCACCGCCAGCGATGTCTACAGCCAGTACCAGTCCGGCTTCGACGCCAGCTGGGAACTCGACCTGTTCGGGGCCAACCGCAGGGGCGTCGAGGCGGCGCGCTACGGCGTGGATGCCTCGCAGGAGAACCTGCGCTCGACGCTGCTGACGCTGGTCGGCGATGTCGGTTCCTACTACGCCCAGGCGCGCGGCTATCAGGCCCGCATCGCGCTTGCCCGGCGCTCGGCCGCCTCGCAGCGGCAGACGGCCGAGCTTACCAGGACGATGGCGCAGGCGGGGACGGCGACTGCGGCCGACGTCGCCAAGGCGATGGGGCAGGCGGCCGGCACCGAGGCCGCCGTACCGACGCTGGAGGCGAGCTATGCCGAGGCGGTGCATCGCCTGTCGGTGCTCACCGGCAAGCCGCCGGCGGCGCTCAACGAGCGGCTGAAGCGCGGCGCGCCCATCCCGACGCCAAAGCTGCCGATCCCGACGGGAATTCCAGCCGACATCCTGCTGTCGCGCCCCGACGTGCGCATGGCCGAGCGCCAATACGCGCAATACACCGCCAAGGTCGGCCAGGCCGAGGCGGCCCGCTATCCCTCGGTCAGCCTCACCGGAAACATCAGCACCACCGCCTACCAGCTCGGCGACCTCGGCAA
The DNA here is from genome assembly GCF_005503535.1 of Mesorhizobium comanense. GTDB lineage: Bacteria > Pseudomonadota > Alphaproteobacteria > Rhizobiales > Rhizobiaceae > Mesorhizobium > Mesorhizobium comanense. The sequence continues at coordinate 1,331 of NZ_SCNN01000019.1, forward strand.
GAACTCCTCGATCGGCTGGTCGTTCGGACCGACGCTCAGCGTGCCGCTGTTCAATGCCGGGCAGCTGAAGGCGGCCGTCGAGGTCGCCCAGGCTCAGCGCGACCAGTATTTCATCGCCTACCGGGCCTCCGTGTTGACCGCGCTCGAGGATGTCGAGAACGCGCTGGTCTCACTGGCGCAGGAGCGCATCCGCATCGGCAAGCTCGCCTCGTCGGCGAAATCCTACGGCGAGGCGGCGCGTCTGGAAGGCACGCTCTACAAGGCCGGCGAAACCAGCCTGCTCGACGTCCTCGACGCGCAGCGTTCGCTCTATTCGGCCGAGGATTCGCTGCTGCAGAGCCGCGTGCTGCTGGCGACCAACTACATCGCCCTCAACAAGGCGCTTGGCGGCGGCTGGGATGGCGCGGTCGACAGTGCGAAGCCGGAGATCGTCGACGCCAGGACAGGGCCAAGACTGGCGGCGAAGCTCGCGAAGCCGTGAACAAGAAGTGCGATCCATACCGGCGAATGTCCAGCTATACTGTGCATGAGGGCATCAGATGTCGCAGCTCTACGACCTTGCATCCGGCGCGGTCCGGCGTGTCTATGAAAAGCGCATAGACGCGCCGCCGATCCTCGACTGCGCCACGGACTTCCCGAACGCGGCGAAGTTCATCGCCGCCTGGCAGGAGATACGCGACGAGGCGCTTGCCGCTAATCCGGGCAAGGCGCCGCGCTTCCACGACATCATGCCGGAGCAGGCCGAGATTTCGGCCAATGACGGGCTGGACTGGCGCATGCTGGTGCTCAAGGCCTATGACATCGGAGTTGCCGAGAACCTCGCGCGCATGCCGGTTCTCGCCCGGTTGCTCCGCGAGTGCCCCGAAGTCAAATCGGCTGCGGTTTCGTTCCTGGCGCCGCGCAAGCACATTCCCAGCCATCGCGGCCCGTTTCGCGGCATCATGCGCTTCCATCTCGGCCTGGTCATCCCGCGGCAGGCCGAAGGGCGCCCGGCGACCATCATGATGATCAATCACCAGGAAAAGCGGATCACGGACGGGGAGGGCATGCTGTGGGACGACACGTTTTTGCATGAGGTGATGAACAATTCCGACGAGGGCCGGGTGGCGCTGCTGCTCGACGTCTGGCGTCCGCATATGCCGCTGGACATGGAAATTCTGTCGCGGCTGATCGTGCGCGGCGTGCAGGCCGGGATGCGCCACAGGGGCGTGTCGTTTTCGGGCTGAAGGCGGCGGCGCCGGCTTGGGCGCCTGCGCACTGACCCTATCGGCCGCCTCCGCTGCCTCACGACAGCCGGGCCGGTTCGCCCTATCTCCCATGCCGCAAGCCTTTCGCGCATTGCGGCACGGAGCGAGAAACAAGTGACATCGACGACGGTTGTCCATCGCGAGGCGGCGCCCTTGCCGGTCGCGGCGCTGATGGGGGCCATGGTGTCGATCCAGATCGGCGCCACCTTCGCCAAGACGTTGTTCCCGGTGATCGGTGCGCAGGGGACGACGACGCTGAGGCTGGTGATCGGCGCGCTGATGCTGATCGCTGCCCTGCGGCCCTGGCAGATGCGGCCCTCGCGCGCGTCCTTGCCGTGGCTGGTCGCCTATGGCGTGACGCTCTGCGCGCTCAACCTGCTGTTCTACGCCGCCCTTGCCAGGATTCCGCTTGGCGTGGCGGTGGCGCTGGAGTTTTCCGGCCCGCTGCTGGTCGCGACCTTGACCTCGCGGCGGGCGAGCGACTTCGCCTGGATCGCGATCGCCGTCGCCGGCATCGTCTTGTTGTCGCCGTTCATCCATTCGCTGCAGCCGCTCGATCCGGTGGGCGTGATGCTGGCGCTGGCGGCGGGCGGCTTCTGGGCGCTCTACATCGTGCTCGCCCAGAAGGCGGGCGCCGAACTCGGCACGCGCACCACGGCCTACGGCATGGCGATCGCCGCCGTGCTGGTTCTACCCTTCGGCATAGCCCAGGCGGGAACCGGACTGCTCGCGCCATCGATCCTGGTCAGCGCGCTGCTGGTCGGCCTGTTCTCCAGCGCACTGCCGTTCTTCCTGGAGATGGTGGCGCTGACCCGCATGCCGGCCCGCATCTACGGCACGCTGACCTGCCTGGAACCGGGACTGGGCGCACTGGCCGGCTTCCTGTTCCTGCATGAAAAGCTGACCATGCCGCAACTGGCGGGCGTCGCGGCAGTGATTGTCGCCGCCGCCGGCACCGCGCTGACCTCGAAGCCGCCGGTGCCGTCGCCGGAGTAGGGTGGCCGATTTTTCCGATCGGCATGCTTCCCAGATATTCCGACATTGGTACTCGACCGACTCTGCGCCGCTGTCGAAGCTCCGTTGTTGGCCATTTGTGCCGGGCCTTGCTCGGGGAGTCACAACACAGTTTGGCAGCAGTGAGCAGAAGCGAAAGCAAACGTTTAGCTTGCATGAAATTAATTTGCTTTATATCTTATCTTTTGGGAGAGCAATTTCAATAAGATCAGTAATATCAAAACAGCTTTTGGGGGGGATTATGGGGAAAATTGCGTCTACACGTAGCGTATCGGCGGCGAAAACCGCGCTGGTGCGCCAGAAAAAAACAGATAGTGATAACGATTTATTACTTTTCAAGCTTGCTCATTACAAGACGCATTCTTTAAGGCTTGAAAGAATAATTCAGAAAACGATCACTGCTCGAGAAATTTATCGTAGATTGCTGTCTGTTTTGGGTGTTGATTTCATAGACCTTCAGGCTCCACCTTCACAGTATCTGAAGGGCGATGATCCGGTGAAGGTGCTGCGAGCCTTCGCGGGGCAACTCAACCATAGCTCGGAGTTTAAAAACGACCAGCTCGATCTTGCGCCGGGCGATCTTTCAGCGGCGACAAAGATGCAGGATATCGGAGGAGCGATCGTCCGGTGGTACCGAACACATGGCTGGGAGGTTCAGAAGGAGTGATCGCGATGCGGGCGCAGTTCATTCTTCTCGGCTGCACGGCATTGTTTTTCATCTCCATATCGGCCTCCGCGGCCACACGCGATGAATTGATCAACCGCTATCACGTTGATCCTAATGCCAAAAAAATTGGTGGCGAAGTGCTCAAAGTGATACGAGCGCACGACGCGGACCCTGTTCTCAAGAAATATGACTTAAACAACGACGCGATCCTTGAGCCGTCCGAATTGAAAAAAGCCGCGGCTGATTTGAATTCGAAATATTCTCAACCACCGTGGGTGAAAAAGCTCAAACCCGGCGAGGACACAGAGCTATTTGTCCAAGGTGCAGAGGCCGAGCAAGCCGATACCGGCATTCCGATCGAAGCGATTCTAGAGAAGGACAAGCCGAAACCCGTTACGATTTGTGGTGACGACAAACAGCTTTTCATTCGTCGTGACAAGCTTGACAATTACATGTTCGACCTTGCACCCGTTGCCAAAGCTCAAGGCGCATCAATAGGCTATCTGTCCGACGCGCAGAACGACCATTCAACGTTCTCCGTTGATGGGACAGTAAGCTACGCGTGGCGCAAACCATGCCTGTCGCGACCAACAGGCGAGACAGTAGGTCGGTCATACATCTCTGCATACGCCATCGCGCCTTGGATCAGCGCGCATGGCACACGCTCGTCAAACGGAGCGAAAGAGCAGAGCGATATGAGGTTCGGTACGGAGGTGCAAGTCGAGCTATTCGATGGCCCTTTGTTCAACACTCAATACTTCGACGTATCACCGTACTATCAGACGGATTTTCGAGGTGAGGCCAGGGCATATGGTGTCGAGGCCAGTTGGACGCCATATTGGCTTGAGGCCAATCTCGGCGGCAACTCGAAACGGTTCTCTGACATTTTCGATTGGTACTGGCAGTTTGCCGCCGAGGCGGACTATCTTAACGTCCAGGAAGTTGGTCGCACGGCTCTTGAGGCCGATGACTATGCATGGCTTGGATTTACCGCCAAGATTCAGGTTTTTCCGTTTTCGGACACCGATTGGGCGCCGGACTACATCCGTGATCGAATCCACGCAACGGGGACCGCAAAATATTATTGGGATGCTATCTCCGGTAGAGATATCCACGATCTGATAGCAGAAGTCGCTTACAACCTAGATGATACAGGCGCAACTTCATTGGCTGTGAACTACGAGAAGGGAACACGAAAAGAGACCCTTGAGGACATCGACCAGGTCGCACTGAAACTAAACTATAAGTATTAGCGCAACCAGGTGGCGACCCTGATCCCAGGAGCATCGGGTTGGTCTCAGAACAGCTCATCGTCTCGTCGAAACGGTGGGCCGTTCCGACTATTTATTAGCACAATTTTCCACAGCCTGCTAAATCAGCTTCTCCAGCGTGATCGGCAGATCCCGCACCCGCTTTCCCGTCGCATGGAACACCGCATTGGCGATCGCCGGCGCGATGCCGACGATGGCCAGCTCACCCACACCCTTGCCGCCAAGGGCCGAGGAGTGCAGGTCGGGTATCCCCACCGAGATCACCTCGATGTCCGGGATGTCGGCATTGGTCGGCACGAGATAGTCGGCGAGGTTGTCGTTGACGATGCGGCCGTGGCGGCGGTCGACGATGCCTTCTTCCAGCAGCGCCTGGCCGATGCCCATGATGATGCCGCCCTTCCACTGGCTCTCGGCGAGTTTCGGGTTGTAGAGCCGGCCCGAATCCAGCGCCGAGACCACGCGTGAGACGCGCACCGTGCCGAAATCCTCGTCGACGCGCACCTCGACGAAATGCGCGCACCAGGAGTGGCGGGAATAGTCGCCCTCGGTGTGGGGCAGTGACATGGCGATGGTGGTGTAGTTCTTGTAGCGGTCCTCGGCCGTCGAATTGGCCGGCATGGTGTCGCCCGTGGCCTCGATCTGGTCGCGGCCGACGCTCTTGAGCAGTTCGGCGATCGAGACATCGGGGCCTTCGCCGCGCGGCGAGGCGATGCGGCCATTTGCGACGACCAGCGTGTTGGCCTGCAGTGCGTGGAAGGGCGAGCGCGGATCGCTGATGGCCAGACCGACCAGCTGGTCGAGCGCGGAGGTCGCGGCCTTGTAGACGGCGCCCGTCATGACGCCGGCCAGCCGTGAGCCTCCGGTGACGCCGGCGCGGGGGAAGCGGGAATCGCCGAGCTTCACCACCACATCGTCGGCGCTGACGCCGACCGTCTCGGCCGCAGTCTGCGCCAGGATGGTGTAGGTGCCCTGGCCCATGTCGATCGAGGAGCTTTCGACCTCGACCGAGCCGTCGGCCAGGATACGCACCCTGGCCTCGCCATAGGCGCGGCGCACCGGATAGGTGCCGGCCGCCACACCCCAGCCGATGAGATGGTTGCCGTCGCGCATGGAGCGGGGCTGCGGCGTGCGCCTTGCCCAGCCGAAGCGCTCGGCTCCTGCCGCAAAGGCCTCGCGCAACTGCCTGGTCGACCAGGCTTTTTTGGCGTGCGGATCCTGCTCGGCATAGTTCCGGAGCCGGATCTCCAGCGGGTCGATGCCGACCTCGTAGGCGAGTTCGTCGATGGCGCTTTCGATGCCGAAGGCCGAGGGGTTTTCGCCCGGCGCGCGCATGGCGCCCGGCACCACCGAGTTGACGCGCACCACGTTCTGTTTCGAGGAGAAGTTGGGCGTCGCATACATGATCGAGGTGACAGAGCCCAGCGGCTCGACCCACATGCCGTCGATGGATGTTTCATTGACGCCGCGATGCACGATCGACTGGATGACGCCGTCATGGCCGGCGCCGATCGTCACCGTCTGGCGCGTCGCGGCGCGGCCGCCATAGCCGGTGAAGGTCTGCGGCCGGGTCATGACCAGCCGCACCGGCCGTCCCAGCATCCTTGCCGCGCCCGCGGCGACGGCGCCATGGCTGAGCGCCAGCGCCTTGGAGCCGAAGCCACCGCCAATATAGGGCGACACCAGCCGCACATTCTCGAACGGCACTTCGAACCATTCGGCATAGGTGCGCGCCATGCCGTCCAGCCACTGGCTCGGCTCCCACACGGTGAGGTGGTCGCCTTGCCAATGCGCGATCAGGCCATGCGGCTCCATAGGCGCCTGGTATTCGCGCGGCGTGTTGTAGGCGGCGCAGATGCGCACCGGAGCGGAGGCGAAGGCCGAAGCCGCGTCGCCCCATTCCTTGGTCATGGCGTCGATCGGGATGCCGTCGCCGGCCTTGCCATCACTCAGGTCCACGATCGCAGGGGTCTCGTCATAGCTGACCTTGACCAGCGCGGCGGCGGCCACCGCCTGCTCGAAGGTCCCGGCGATGACTGCCGCGACATGCTGGCCCGAGAAGGTGATGTCGCGCGCCAGCGGGCAATAGGGTTTGTCGGGCGGCGGCGTGCCGAACCAGTCGGAGGCGGTCCTCAGACTCATGATGGTATCGGGCGTCAGCACCTTGACCACGCCCGGCGCGGCCTCGGCTTGCGTGACGTCGATGGCACGCACCTTGCCGGCGGCGATGGTGCTTTCCACCAGCGCGCCGTACAGCAGGCCCTCGAGCTGTTGCTCGACGGCATATCTTGCGGCGCCGGTGATCTTGGCGGGGCCATCGACCCGCGACAGGCGGCCGCCGACGGCCTCCGCCAGCACGCCGTCGGAAGCGTCGCCATGTCTTGTGTGAACGGTCATGCCGCGTCTCCCAGTTTGAGGATTGCTCTAGCCACGACGCGCGGCGCGAGCTCGATCTTGTAGTGGTTGGCGCCATGGTCGACGGCGCCTTCGACGGCGAGCAGGCTGGCGGCGCGCACGGCATCCGGCTCCAGCACCTTGCCCTTCAGGGCGTCTTCGACGGCGCGCGCCCGCCATGGCTTGGTGGCGACGCCGCCGAGCGCCACGCGCAGGTCGCGGATGGTGCGGCCGTCGGCTTCTAGTTCGAGGCCGACGGCAGCGCTGGCGGCGGCGAATTCATAGGACTGCCGGTCGCGGACCTTGAGATAGGTCGAACGGCGGGCAGCGGCGGAAGAGGGGATCTCGATGGCGGTGACCATCTCGCCCGGCTCGATCGCATGTTCCCGGTCGGGCGTTTCGCCGGGCAGCAGGAAGAAGTCGTCGACCAGAAGCCTGCGTTCACCGAGATGGACAATAGCGTCGAAGGCGACCAGGGCGACAGCGAGATCGCCGGGATACATGGCGATGCAGGCCTCGCTGGCGCCGAGCACGGCGTGGCCCCTGGTGACGCCGCCGATCGCCGAGCAGCCGCTGCCGGGTTCTCGCTTGTTGCAGGCGGAGAAGTTCGAGGGATCGCGGAAGTAGGGGCAGCGCGTGCGCTGCATCAGATTGCCGCCGATGGTCGCCATGTTGCGGATCTGCGCCGAAGCCGCTTGCCAGAGCGCCTCCGAAACAGCGGGGAAGCGGCTCTTGATGTCGGCATGGTCGGCGACATGGCCCATCCTGGCCAGCGCGCCGATGGTTGCGCCACGCTCGCCAACCTCGATCCGGTCGAGCCCTTTGAGGTGAGAAATGTCGACCAGCGTGTCGGGCTGGGCGACGCCGCACTTGGCGAGGTCGATCAGCGTGGTGCCGCCGGCAAGCAACATGGCGCCGGGCAGGGCGGCCGCCTGGCGGGCGGCTTCGGCTGACGTGGCGCGAAGATAGGAAAAGTCCCTCATTGGGCTGCCTCCAGTGCCGCCTGGCGCACGGCGGCGACGATGTGGGGATAGGCGCCGCAACGGCAGAGATTGCCGGCCATGTATTCGCGGATCTCCTCGTCGGAGCCGGCATGACCCTCTCGGATGCAGGCCACCGCGGACATGATCTGGCCCGGCGTGCAATAGCCGCACTGGAAGGCATCCTGCTCGAGGAAGGCAGCCTGCACGGGATGCAGTTCGCCCTCCCGTGCAAGCCCCTCTATGGTGGTGATGGCGCGGCCTTCGGCCTGGGCTGCCAGCGTCAGGCAAGCCAGCACCCGCTCGCCGTCGACATGCACGGTGCAGGCGCCGCACTGGCCGTGGTCGCAGCCCTTCTTGGTGCCGGTCAGGCCGAGCCGGTCGCGCAACGCGTCGAGCAGCGTGACGCGAGGTTCGATCTGGAGGTCGTGATGGCGACCGTTGATTTCGAGATGGACGGGGATTTTGGTGTCGGTCATGGGCGTCTGGCTCCAGTTGCTTGACGCGGATGGGAATGAACTGGTGTCGGGGCGGGGTTGGGCAAGGGCGGCGGACGAAAGGTTAGGCGGAGGCGCTGGCTGCAGCCGATCTCCCCCCTTGTGGGGGAGATGCCCGGCAGGGCAGAGGGGGGCGCGAAGGATTGCGAGGTTTGTGGTTTGGTCTTTCAAATGAGAGGCGGTCGAAGGCAGTGACTGCTGTCGTTTGAGAGGTTGGCGGGACAGCGCCCCCCTCTGTCCTGCCGGACATCTCCCCCACGAGGGGGGAGATTGCCAGCTCGGCCGCCTTCGCCAATCTCCAGTGAGTATCTACTTGACCTTGCAAGCTCTCAGCACGTGACATCAGGGGTTCCCTGCCTATATGATGGAAGGACTCCACTTAAGCGGAGGCGCCTCCGTTTATTAGTTGGGGCTTGGCCTGGCCAGGTTCAAGTCCCATATTTGGTCCGTGGAGAAAAAATTGGCCGAAGCCGTCATCGCCGAACAGAAGGCCGCCGAGGCCAAGCCGCTGCGCGCGGACGCCCAGCGCAACCGCGACCGGCTGGTCGAGGTGGCGGCATCCGTCTTCGCCGAGCGAGGCATCGACGCCTCGCTTGAAGAGATCGCGCGCCGGGCAGGGGTCGGCATCGGCACGCTCTACCGGCATTTCCCGACCCGCGAACATCTGGTCGAGGTGGTCTACCGCCGCGAGGTCGAGGGGCTGTGCGCGGCCGCCGGCGAGCTTGCGCAAAAGCATCCGTCCGATGTGGCGCTGGAACAGTGGATGCAGCGCTTCGTCGATTACATCGCCACCAAGCGCGGCCTGGCGACCAGCCTGCGTATCCTGATCACCACCAACTCGACGCTGTTTTCCGACACGTCGGGCCGGGTGTCGCAGGCGATGCGGCAACTGGTGGAGGCGGCGGTGGCCGAGGGTACCATCCGCGCCGATGTCGACGCCTCCGACGTGTTGCACGCGCTCTCCGGCATCTACTCCGCTCCAGACACGCCGGAGTGGCGCGATCGCTCGCGCCGGCTCGTCAAGCTGTTGATGGACGGGTTGCGGTTCGGCGCGGCAAAGGCAACCACGCAAAGCAGCTGAACGCCAACGCGGTGACCGGCTTCCGGGTCATGACACCGCGTGCTCCGCGGCGAGGACGCGGCTGGGGTTGTGATCGCGCCGGCGCAGCCGGTCGAGGGTCAGGTAGATGACGGGCGTGGTGAAGAGTGTCAGGATCTGGCTGACGATCAGACCGCCGACGATGGCGTAGCCGAGCGGCTGGCGGATTTCGGCCCCCGACCCGTGCCCAAGCATGAGCGGGATGCCGCCCAGGATCGCCGCCATCGTGGTCATCAGGATCGGCCGGAAGCGCAGCAAGGCGGCCTCGCGGATGGCCTCCAGGCTGGTGGCGCCGTTCTGCTCGGCCGTTATGGCGAAGTCGACGAGCATGATGCCGTTCTTCTTGACGATGCCGATCAAGAGGATCACGCCGATCATCGCCACGAGGCTGAAATCGAGGCCGGCCAGCATCAGCGCCGCCAGGGCGCCGAGGGCCGCGGACGGCAAGGTCGACAGGATCGTCAGCGGGTGAATGAAGCTTTCGTAGAGCACACCCAGGATGAGGTAGACGACGACCAGGGACGCCGCGATCAGCAACGGAACCGTGGAGAGCGAATCCTGGAAGGCCTGCGCGCTGCCGGCGAAGGCGCCGGTCAAGGTGGTTGGCGGCTGGAGACCCTGAAACGCCTTGGTAACGGCCGCCGTTGCCGTGCCGAGCGAGGCGCCGGGCTTCAGGTTGAAAGAGACCGTCGTGGCTGGAAATTGCCCCTGGTGATTGATCGAGACCGGCGCCACGGTCTCCGTCGTCCAGTGGGCGATGTTGCCCAGCGGCACCAACGTGCCGTCGGCGGCTTTCACCGACAGCCGGTCCAGCGTGTGCAAATCGTGTTGCAGCCTGGGCAGCACTTCGAGCACGACATGAAACGTATCGGTCTGCGTGGTGAATTGCGCCACCTGGCGCTGGCCGAAGGCGTCGTAGAGCGTGTCGTCGATCGTCTGCGGCGCGACGCCGAACAGCGAGGCGGCGGCGCGGTCGATCTTCAGCGAAAGCGTCGGCGCGACCTTCTGCTGGTCGCTGGCGACATCGGTGATCTCGGGAACCTTCTTCAGCGCATCGACGACTTTCGGCGCCCAGGCACCGAGCTCGGCGACGTCGCTGTCCTCCAGCGTGAACTGGTACTGCGTGCGGGCCGGGCGAGCGCCGATGTTGATGTCCTGCGCGGCCTGCATGAAGAGCTGGATGCCCTCCACCTTGGCCAGTTCCGGCTTCAGCCGTGCAATAACCTGCTGGGCCGAAACATCGCGCTCGGCGAGCGGCTTGAGCGTGATGTTGACATGGCCCTGGTTGAGCGCGTTGCCGCCATTGCCGCCGCCAATATCCATGAACACGCTGTAGACGGCGGGATCCTTCATCACCACGGCGCTGATGCGCTCCTGCAACTCGACCATCTTGGGGTATGAGACTTCGGGTGCCGCCTGCGACTGGCCGCCGATGAAGCCGGTATCCTGGTCGGGGAAGAACCCCTTGGGGATTTCGACGAACAGCCAGGCGGTCGCGGCAAACGTCGCGACAAAGACGGCAAGCGTCAGGCCGCTGTGTTTCAAGGCGGCGTCGAGCCCCCTTCCATAGGCGTTCTGCAGGCCTTCGAAGGCGCGCTCGCTCCAGCGAAACAGACGGCTTTGCCTTGCCGGATCGGCCGGCTTGATCATGCGGGCCGCCATCATCGGCGTCAGCGTCAGCGACACGATCGTCGACAGGATGATGCTCAGCGTCAGCGTCATGGCGAATTCGCGGAACAGGCGGCCGACAATGCCGCCCATCAGCAGGATGGGAATGAGCACGGCGATCAGCGACAGGCTGATGGAGATGATGGTGAAGCCGATCTCGCGCGAGCCGCGAAAGGCGGCCGCCAGCGGTTCCTCGCCCGCCTCGATATGCCGGGTGATGTTCTCCAGCATGACGATGGCATCGTCGACGACGAAACCAACCGCCACCACCAGCGCCATCAGCGACAAATTGTCGATGCTGAAGCCGAGCAGATACATGGGGGCTGCCGCACCCAGCAGAGCCACCGGCAGCGTGATCGCCGGGATCAGCGTGGCCCTGAGATTGCGCAGGAAAATGAAGATCACCATGACCACCAGCGCGATGGTGATCATCAGCGTGAACTGCACATCGCGCACCGAGGCGCGGATGGTCGTGGTCCTGTCGGTGACCAGCGTCAGCTTGACCGAGGCCGGCAGGGTGGCCTGCAGATCGGGCAGGGCCTGCTTGACCCGGTTGACCACCTCGATGACGTTCGCGCCGGGTTGCCGGAACACGTCCACGGCGATGCCGCGCTCGCCATTGGTCCAGTGGGCCATCTTGGCGTCCTCGGGACCCATCACCGCCTGGCCGATGTCGCGGATGCGGATTGGACCGCCATCCCGATAGGCAACCACCGTGTCGCTCCACCCGGCGGCATCGGTTATCTGGTCGTTGTCGTAGATCGGAAAGGTGCGGGTGGCGTCGTCTATGTTGCCCTTCGGGCTGCTGACGCTCAGGCCTGAAATAGCCGAGCGGACGTCCTCAAGCGTGACGCCGGCGGCACCGATGCGGCCGGGATCGACGGAGATGCGGATGGCGGGCTTCTGCCGTCCGCCGATGTTGACCTGCGCCACGCCCTGCATCTGGCTGATCTTCTGGGCGACGCGGGTCTCGATCAGCTCATCGACGTCGATCAGCGACAAGGTATCGGAGGTGGCGGAGAGCTGCAGCACGGGCGCATCGGCCGGATTGACCTTGCGAAAGGTGGGCGGCGCCGGCAGGTCCTTGGGAAGCTGGCCGCTGGCGGCGGTGATCGCGGCCTGCACATCGCTGGCCGCCTGGTCGATGTCGCGGTCGAGATTGAACTGGACGGTGATCTCGGTCGAGCCGAGCGAACTCGACGACGTCATCTCGGTGACGCCGCTGACCTTGGCCAACTGTGTTTCGAGCGGCTGCGCCACCGAGGACGCCATGGTGTCGGGCGCCGCGCCGGGAAGGTTGGCGGCGACCTGGATGGTCGGAAAGGCGATTTCGGGCAGGGCCGAGACGGGGAGCAGCGGATAGGCCACCGCGCCCAGGAACAGGATGCCCACCATCAACAGCGTCGTGGCGACGGGATGGGCGATGAAATAGGCCGATACGCCGGAAAGGCGCTCCTGCGTGCCGAGTTTCACGGCCGACGGCTTGCGCGGGGCGGAGGCTGCTTCGGTTTGCGTGCTCATCGAGCGGCCGCCGATCCGGAAGCGGCCACGGCCTGGTCGGCGGGAGGCTGCGTGTTGCCCGGTCCCAATATGTGGACGGTCGACCCGTCGGCGATCTGGCCGAGCCCGTCGAACACGATGGTCTGTCCGTCGGAAAGGCCGGCCGTGACCAGCGCCATGCCGTCGGTCGTGACGGACACCGTGACCTTGTGCCTTGTCGCCTTGTTGTCGGGGCCGATGACATAGGCGGCAAGGCCGTCGACGCCGCGTGCCAGCGCCTTGTCCGGCACCACAACGCCCTTCTCGTTGGCGACGGTGAGACGCGTCGCCACCGGCAGACCGGGCCACAGCGTGCCGGCGCCATTGTCGAAGTTGGCGCGCAACCGGATCGAGCCGTTCGACGCGTTGACGAGATTGTCCATCAGGGTCAGCTTGCCGCGCGCCAGCACGTGGCTGCCATCGGTCGCGATGGCCTCGACATCGGCGATGCCATCCTTGAGCGCGCCGCGTATTTCGCGAAAACGGTCGCCGGGCGCGACGAACACGACGCCGACCGGATCGAGCTGGGTGATGGTCAGCAGCCCATCGGTCGATCCCTGGGAGACGATGCTGCCCACGCTTGCCGTCTTGAAGCCGGTCAGGCCCCCGATCGGCGCCCTTATGGTGGCATAGCTGAGCTGGGTCTCGGCGCTGCTGATCGAGGCCTCGTCGGCGGCGACCGTCGCCTCCAGCTGCCTGACGGCCGACGTCTTCTCATCGAGATCCTGGGACGAGACGACCTTCTTGTCGGCGAGCGCCGCGTAGCGGTTCAGATCGGCGCGGGCATTGCCCAGCAACGCCTCGTCCTGGGCTTTCTTGGCCCGCGTCCCGTCGAGCGTTGCCTGCAGCGAGCGCGGATCGAGGCGGATCAGGACATCGCCCGCCTTGACGATGTCGCCCTCGGCGAAGTTGATTTCCTCGACCTGACCGTCGATGCGCGGCCTGACCGTCACCGACTGAAGCGGCGTGACGACGCCGATGCCGGCGATGATGCGCGGGATGGACCCGGTCTTGGCGATCACTGTCGTGACAGGCACTGCCTCGGCGGCTTGGGTATTCTTCGCCGCCGTCCCGCCATCGCTGCCTGATGCAGCGTGGCCGTTCTCGAACCAGAACCCAGCCAGGGCCGCAACCATAATGATGAGGGCCGTCCACAAGAGCGCAGGCGATCGAAGCGACATTTCAGGAACCCCTCAAGTACCCCTGAAACGGGCTCATGGTCGAAATGTTCCAGGCGAGGATCGCGAGTCGATAGGCGCCTGTTGCAGGCGGATAGCCGGGCTATCGGGCCGGCCGGCCTGAGATCACCCTCAGCCAGGGGGCGAGATGGAAGGCGCTCATCAGGAGATACATGGCGGCCATGCCGGTGAGCGGCGAGGCACCCATGCACATCATGGAGGCATCACTGGCCTGAAGACAGGAAAGCAGCGCCATCAGGGCGAAGGTTGGCGCCGCCGCGAGACAGAGCCAGTCGGCGATGCCGAGGGTCGCGGGGTTTTCCGGGGTCGCGTCACCGGTTCCAGACTGGATATCACTCATGATCTTATCCCTTGATGGTTGCGGCGCGTCAGAATCTGGGTTCCTCGCCCCCGCCAAAGGCGGGGGAGAGGTGTCCGCGAAGCGGACGGAGAGGGGGCCTTCGTAGGGCGCAGCCCCCTCTCCGTCTCGGCTTCGCCGAGCCACCTCTCCCCCACTTTCGTGGGGGCGAGGAACCCAAGCTTGGCGAGGGCCTTCGCCCGCCAGTCCCCGCTATTCGCCCTTGTCGCGGAAGGCGGCTTCGCCGGCGGCCGAAACCTCGGCCCATTTCTTGTCGTGGCCGGCATCGTAATTGTCGTGCCAGTTCCACCAGCTGTAGAGCGGGGTCTGCGGATAGCCTTCGGGCGAATCCTCCCAGATCTCCTGGCGGCCGAGCGGGGTGGCGTCGAGATAGCTCCAGACCGTGCCCATCGCCTCGTCGCCGCGGCTGTTGATGAAATAGGTGCGGAAGACGCGGTCGCCGTCACGGAAGAACACATTGTGGCCGTGCCATTCGTCGACGCCGAAGTCTTTGTCGAAGCTGTCGGTGATGGTGTACCAGGGCATCTCCCAGCCCATGCGCTGCTTCAGCCCGGCGATATCGGGCTGCGGCGCGCGCGAGGCGTAAACCAGCGTGGTGTTGCGGGCGTTGAGGTGGGCGAGGTGGCCGACCTGGTCGGCGCCGAGCGAGCAGCCGCGGCAGGCGTGCTCCGGCCAGCCATAGACGCCGGGCTCGAAGAAGGCGCGGTAGACGATCAACTGGGGGCGGCCTTCGAACAGGTCGAGCAGGCTGGCCTTGCCGTTCGGCCCGTCGAACACATAGGCCTTGTCCACTTCCATCCAGGGCATGCGGCGGCGTTCGGCGGCGAGCGCGTCCTTGGCCCGCAAGGTAGCCTTTTCCTTGACCAGCATCGCTTCGCGCGCGGCTTCCCAATCCTGTCGCGAAACGACCGGCGGTGTCTTCATCTTGGTGTGCGTGTTCACTTGCCTTCTCCTTTACCGGGATTTGTCGCTGCGTGGTGGTCATCCATCGCCATGCCGGGGCGATGGGCCGGCGCCGCGTGCGTTACGAATGCGATGGGGTTTGAATCCTCCGGCCCGGCGCAGCAGGGGTGGCGGGGCGGCGAAGCAGGCTTGAAGTCGTCACTTGCAGACATTTCAATTGTCCCTAACTAGATGCCTGGTTCCTGCATCCGAGGTGTTGCGATTGCCGTTTGCGCGGCAGCCAGGCCGTCGGTGGCGTCAGCCGCATGCCCCCGTATTCTCGAGGCGATGCGGCTTGCTGGCCGGCGGTGGTGGCTTAAAGTTAGGGCGATGAAGTGCGGGGGTGGGAGTTACAAGTGTGACGGGATTTGAATGGACTCGCTGATCACCGCGGCAGGGCTGGCGCTGGCCGCCGGCGATCCGCTCGGCGCGCTCGACCGCGTCGCGCTGCGCGAGGATGCGCCGGCGCTGGCGCTGCGCGGCATCGCCATGGCGCAGCTCGGCGACCTCGAACGCGCCAAGCTGCTGCTGCGCCGCGCGGCGCGCGCCTTCGGCCCGAAGGAGGCTGTGGCGCGCGCCAGATGCGTCGTCGCCGAGGCCGAGATCGCCCTGGTGTCTCGTGACCTCGGCTGGCCGGTCAAGGCGCTCGACGCGGCGCGCGCGACGCTGGAAAAGCATGGCGACAGGCTCAACGCCGCCCATGCCGGCCACCTCAAGGTGCGGCGCCTGCTTTTGATCGGCCGCCTCGACGAGGCCGAGCAGGTGCTGGCCGGGCTCGATCCGGCGCCGCTGCCGCCCGCGGCCAGGGCCGCGCATGAACTCGCCGTCGCCGGCATCGCCATGCGGCGCCTCAGGACACGGCCCGCGCGCGCGGCGCTGGAATGGGCGCGCCATGCTGCCCGCAAGGCCGGCATTCCCGGGCTCATCGCGGAGGTCGAAAGCGCCAGCCGGGCGCTGGTGACGCCGGCGGCGCGGCTGATCGCGCAAGGCACGGAGCGGCCGCTGCTCATCGAGGAGGTCGAGGCGCTGCAGGGGTCGCCTGATCTGGTCGTCGATGCCTTTCGTTATGCAGTACGCCTTCAGGGAAAGGCGGTGTCGCTGGCCAGCCGGCCGGTGCTGTTTTCGCTGGCGCGCGCGCTTGGCGAGGCCTGGCCTGCGGATGTATCGCGCGAGGAGCTCGTGGCGCGGGCCTTCGGCGGCAAGCATGCCGATGAATCGCACCGCGCGCGGCTGCGCGTCGAGATCGGGCGGCTGCGCGCCGAGCTTGGCGGGCTGGCCGACATCAGCGCCACCAGGCGTGGTTTCATGCTGGCGCCGCCCAGGGATCGCGCGGTGATTGTGCTGGCGCGGCCGATCGAGGAACGCCACGCGGCGGTGCTTGCGCTGCTGGCCGATGGTGAGGCCTGGTCGAGCTCGGCGCTTGCGCTTGCGCTCGGCACCGGCCAGCGCAGCGTGCAGAGGGCGCTGGAACCGCTTGCCGAGGCCGGCAAGGTGCAGGCTTTCGGCCATGGCCGGGCGCGCCGCTGGATGACGCCGCCGGTGGCGGGATTCACGACCACCTTGTTACTCCCGGCGCCGCTGCCGAACGGTTAGGAATGGATCATTCCATCATCATTCGAGGAGAGAGACATGAAACATTCCACCGCCGAGGTCCTGCGCGAATACGGCCCCTTCCCAGGCGTGGAGCGCGTGCATGGCGTGAGCTTCGACGGCGAGAACGTCTGGTTCGCCTCGGGCGACAGGCTGAACGCCTTCGATCCCGAGAGCGGAAAGCCGCTGCGTACCATCGATGTCGCCGCGCATGCCGGCACCGCCTTTGACGGGCAGCATTTCTTCCAGCTCGCCGGCGACCGCATCCAGAAGATCGATCCCGATACCGGCAAGGTCCTGTCCACCATTCCGGCTCCCGGAGGCGGCCGCGATTCCGGCCTGACCTGGGCCGAGGGAACGCTCTGGGTCGGGCAGTACCGGGAGCGCAAGATCCACCAGATCGACCCGGAGACCGGCACGATCTTGCGCAGCGTCGAATCCAGCCGTTTCGTCACCGGCGTCACCTGGGTGGACGGAGAGTTGTGGCACGCCACCTGGGAAGGCGACGAGAGCGATCTGCGCCGCGTCGACCCCAAGACCGGCAAGGTGCTGGAGAGGCTCGACATGCCCGAGGGCATGAGCATATCGGGTCTGGAATCGGATGGCGGCGACCGCCTCTTCTGCGGCAGCACGTCCAGTCCGGTGGTGCGGGCGGTGCGCCGGCCGAAGTGACCATATACGAAGTGCGCGTCGTCATGGCGGGCGGACAAATATCGGCCGCCGACTGGTCGTTGCGCGATGGCGAGCCTAGATAGGCTGGACCATCACCGCAAAGGACCAGATATGACCGACCAGATCAGCTTGAACGACGGCACCGCAATTCCCCAGCTCGGTCTTGGCGTGTGGCAGGTCGACCAGGACATCGCCGCCAAGGTCGTCGGCTGGGGGATCGAGGCCGGCTACCGGCTGATCGACACCGCCGAGGGCTACAACAACGAAGAGGGCGTCGGCGAGGCCATCCGCACCGCCGGCGTGCCGAGGCAAGAGCTCTACATCACCTCCAAGCTGCGCAACGGCGCGCATCAGCGTGATGCGGCCCTTCGCGCCTTCGACGACACGATGAAGAAGCTCGGCATCGAGCAACTCGACCTGTTCCTGATCCACTGGCCGGTGCCCAGCCAGGACAAGTATGTCGAGGCGTGGAAGACGCTGGTGGAGCTGCGCAAGGCGGGCCGCATCAAGTCCATCGGCGTGTCGAACTTCAATCCCGATCATCTCGAGCGCATCATCGGCGAGACCGGCGTGGTTCCCGTCGTGAACCAGGTCGAGCTTCATCCTCGCTTCCAGCAGCGCGCGCTCAGGGAATTCCATGCCAGCCACAAGATCGAAACCGAAAGCTGGAGCCCGCTCGGCAGCGGCAAGCTGCTCAGCGATCCGACCATCGCGGGCATCGCCAGGAAGCATGGAAAATCAGCCGCGCAGACGATGATCCGCTGGCATCTCCAGGAAGGGCTGATCGTCATTCCGAAATCGATCCATCAGGACCGCATCGCGGCCAATTTTGATGTCTTCGATTTCGAACTGGACGCGCAGGACCTCGCGACGATTCGCGGCATGGATTCGGCCAGCGGGAGAGGTGGCCCGAACCCGGCCACGGCCTCGTTTTTGTTTTAAGGTTAGATCCTGAAAGAGCCGGCGGCGAAGCTGCCAATCTCCCCCCTGGTGGGGGAGATGCCCGGCAGGGCAGAGGGGGGCGCCAAGGAACGCGAACCATCGAATTCGTCATCCTAGTGCGAAGCAAGGAGCGAAGCGACGCGGCGCAGACCCTAGGATCCATGCCGTGACGCGAAGGTGTTGCAACAGTTGAGAATTCTGCTCCGCTGCACCCTTCGGCAAAGGTCACGGCATGGATCCTCGGGTCAAGCCCGAGGATGACGAAGCGCTGGCACGGCCGACCCAAGCACCGACACGTCGGCGGGACAGCGCCCCCTCTGTCCTGCCGGACATCTCCCCCACCAGGGGGGAGATTGGCCGTTTCGCCTGCCGCGCTAATGTTATGCAGGCAGTTCCACCATCACCGCGCCGCCCTCCAGACGCGCCGGATAGCTCTTGAGGTTGGTGCAGGGCGGCAGGCGCTTGGCGGCGCCGGTGCGGTAGTCGAAGGACCCGGCATGCTTGGGGCATTCGACCTCGTAGTCCATGACCAGGCCGTCGGCGAGGTGGACGGCCTCGTGGGTGCAGAGCCCGTCGGTGCAGAACACCTCATCGTCGGGCGAGCGGAAGATGGCGTAGGTGCGGCCGCCATGGTCGAAGCGGCGGGCGCCTTCCTGTTCGATGTCGTCGAGGCCGCAGGCCTTGATCCAGCTGGTCATTCTTCCTCGCAAGCTCTCGTGCGGTTTCCGGGACGGCTGGCTTGCCGTCCCGGAGGCTTCAGTCCCGGGATCAATTCTTGCTGAGATACTCGGCCGCGTTGGCCGGCGTCACCAGTTCGAACGGCACGTAGACGACACGGTCGACCTTCTCGCCCTTCGCCAGCGCGAGCGCTGCGTCCACGCCGCCGCCGCCCTGGCCCTTGGCGTTCTGGAACACGGTGACGGCGAGGTCGCCCGCTTTCATCGCCTGCAGGCCGTCCTGCGTGGCGTCGATGCCGCCAACGACGACGTTCTTCATATCGACGCCATTGGCCTTCAGCGCCAGGATGGCGCCGATGGCGGATTCGTCGTTGTTGGCGATCACCGCGTCCGGCGCCGGTCCGGCGGTCAGCCAGTTGGTCATCAGGTTCTGCGCGTTGTCGCGTGCCCATTCCGACGACTGCTTGTCGGTGATCTTGATGAAGTTGCACATGTCGGTGGCGAAGACCTGCTCGACATCCCTGGTGCGCTGGAGTGCCGCCTGATGCACGAGGCTGCCCATGACGATATAGGCGGTGGCGCCGGCCGATTTGCCCTTGGCGCGCAGGAGCTTGCAGACCTCGAACGCCTGGAGCGTTCCGGACTCCGTCTCGTTTGATCCGACATAGACCTGCTTTTCCGGCAGGCTCTTCAAGTCGGACGGTTCGAGGTTGACGAAGACCAGCGGAATGCCGGCCTTGGCGGCTTCCTCGCTGATCGTCTTCGACGCATTGGTGTCGACCAGCGTGACGATGATGGCGTCGACTCCGCTGGCGATGAAATTCTTCACCTGGTCGAGCTGCTTGGCGACATCGTTCTGCGCGTCCTCGACCTGGATGCCGGCGCCCTTTTCCTTGGCGCGGTCCTGCATGCCGTGCATCAGCAGCGTCTGGAAATTGTTGTCGAAGTTGACGATCGAGACGCCGATCTTGGCGGCGAAGGCGTTGCCGGTCATCAAAGCCGCCAATGCCGTCGAAATGAGAAGCTTCTTCACGGTTTTCCTCCCTTGCGGATGGAGTGCCGGCTCACCCCTCTTTGCGTTCCGGCCCTTGCGGGATGGCTGGACGGACGGCTGGCGCTATCCATGTGGCTGTCTTGGTCGGGCTGAGGTCAGCGCGCAGCGTTGGCGCGCGCCTTCTTCTTCTCGTAGCGGGCCTCCATGCGGGCCTCGCCTTCCTTGCTGCCGTCGTGGAACGTGCCGAACCACCGGTCGAACGGGATGAGGCCGTCGCCGTAGTTCACCTCGAAATATTTGTGGTGGAGGTAGTGGATGTAGGCGTGGCTATCGACAGCCTTGTCCTTGCCGATCTCGACCTTGTCGAAGCCGACATGGCCGGGGATGGCGCCGAAGCCGGCGATATGCAGCTGGTAGAGCGCCAGGACCGGATTGGACGGGATGATCAGGTGCCAGAACGCCACGCCGAGATAGCCGAACTGCTCGACGGGGTGCATCGCCAGCGACGACCAGGGCGATGGGTTGACCGAATTGTGGTGCACCGAATGCACCCATTTGTAGAGCGGCGCCCAATGGATCGCCCGGTGCAGCAGGAAGAAATGCGTCTCGTGGATGACCGGCGCGGCGAGCGCCAGCAGGAAGAGGTAGACCGGATGTTCGGCGAAGGTGAGCCACGGCACGTAGCCATTGGCATAGGCATAAAGGATCGCCACCTCGATCGCCGTCCAGATTGGCATGCCGGTGCCGAAGGTGCGCAGCATGTTGTCGATGTTCTGGTTCTCGAACAGGAACGCCTTGTTCTTCTGCTCCGAGGGCCACTTGCCGTTGTATTTGAATCGGTTGCCCTGGGCTTTTAACGTATAGAGCCGGATTTCGAAGGCGCCGAAGAAGACGAGCAGCGCCACGCAGTTGACGAGAAAGAGCCTGGCGATCCAGCCGAAGGAAAGCGTCTTCATCACCTCGACATCGGGCAGCACGAAGCGCCACCAGACGACGGCCAGCACCGCAAACAGCAGGTTGTAGGGCAGGAAATAGTGAGGCAGCCATTTGAGCAGCGCCAGCGGGCGCGGCGGGAAGACAAACAGCGGCGCGGTGCCCGCCGGCTCGCTCGGAGCCCAGTCGCCGCGCTTGTTGCGGGTGCCGTATTTCAGATCGTCCATGGCGGCCTCACAATGTCTGGGTTCGCAAGGACTGGGAGAGGGTGAGGAAGCGGTCGTAGGCGGCATCATCCATGTCCACCTCGTGCCGCGCTTCGGGGTAGAGGCCTTCGGCCACGTCGCGGCCAAAGGTGCGGAAGGCGGCGACGCGCTTTTCCTGCAGTTCGGCTTCCAGCGTGACGAAGTCGGCGTAGCGCCTGGCATGGCGCGGGTAGTGGCCGGTGTGCGTGCCCAGCACATCGCTGGAGAACAGGTATTGCGTGTCGCAGGCGGAGCCGCAGCCCATGCCCATGGTGATCAGCGGCGTCGAGCGGGTGATGTGGTCGGCGAGCCTGACCGGAACCACCTCGACCTCGATGCAGGCCGCCCCGGCATTTTCCAGATCCCTGGCCGCGCGCAGCACCTTGAGCGCCTCGTCGGCCGTCTTGCCGATGGCGCGGAAATTGGTCCAGGTGGCGCGATTGGGCACCAGGCCGACATGGCCGGTGACCGGAATGCCTTCCGCCGCCATGGCCTCGATGAAGCGCGGCGAATGCGATGAATAGACCGCGTCGGCGCCGCGCTTCATCATCGCGAAGCCCAGACGCACAGCCTCGTCGGGCGATGCGACCGCGCCATGCGGCATGCCGACGGAGAGGAAGGCGAGGGGCGCCGCCTTGCGGATCGCTTCCAGATTGTGGTCGGGTTCGCAGGAGAGAATGACGATATCGCTGGCGACGGCGGCGGCGGCCTCGGCCGGCGTGTCGACATGCAGCTGCAGCCATTTCCTGCTGCCCTTGGCGCTTTGCAGGTCGTGTACCGTCAGCCGTCTTGTCACCTGTCGTCCTCCCGTTTGCGAGAGGCGTATCATCCGGACCGGCGCAAGGCCGCTTGTTCCTTGATCAAATCAGATCAAAGGTTCTCGGCGGTGAAGGTGATGAAGCGGATCGGCGGGTTTTCGATCGGCAGATCGTGCAGGCCAAGCCGCGCCAGGATGAGGTCGATGGCGCGGCGCGCCTGTGCTTCCGGCGCCTGGTCGAGCACGACATCCATGGTGCCCTGGCGGAGCGCCGCACCGCTGCGCTCGGTCAGTTCGTGGCCGACGAAGAACACCTCGTGGCGGCGCGGATGCCGGGCCAGCACTTCGTTCAGCGAGCCATTGCCGCCGCCGGCGTTGTAGAAGCCGGCGAGATCGGGTCGCTGCCGCAGCGCATCGACCAAAAGGTCGGCGCTTCTTGGTCCTTCGTCGTGGCCGAACAACACCTCGGCGAAGGCAAGGTCGTCGCGAGGATGCTCGGCCAGATAGTCGGAAAAGCCCCGAATGCGGTCGCGGTGTACCTGGTAGATCTGGCTGTGGCAGAGTGCCACGATGCTGCCGCCACGCGGCTGCATGCGGCTCATCAATTGCGCCGCCATGCGGCCGGCGGCGTAGTTGTCGATGCCGACATAATCGGCCTTCGAGCCGGCGATGCGGGTCACCACCTGCGCGGTCGGCACGCCTTGCGCCTCGACCTCGGCCAGGGCGGCACGGATCAGCGGATCGTCCGGCACCGCCAGGATCAGGCCGCCACGGCGCATGCCGGGCTCACGGATGCGCCGGGCGACGGCCGAAGCGTCGCCTTCGTCGAGGAAGGTGCGGTGCACGGCGACGGTGCGGTCGAGGGTGGCCGCTATGCGTTCGAAGGCGCGCGAGAGCCGCGAGAAGAAAGTCGAATCCGGCCGCACCAGGATGACCTCGATGCGGATAATGCCGCGATGGGCCTCGGGCAGCCGGCGCGGATAGTCGAGCGAGCGCGCCGCGGCGACGACCTTTTCCACGGTTTCCGGGCGCACGCCGCCCCGGCCGTTCAACACACGTTCGACCGTCGCGGTGCCGACGCCGGCGCGGCGGGCAATGGCGGCGAAGGTGGGTTTGGGAATGGCACCCTCCCTGATGCGATTTGATCAGGGAAATAGCATGTTTTCACGGCCGGTGAAGCTGCCGATCTCCCCCCTCGTGGGGGAGATGCCCGGCAGGGCAGAGGGGGGCGCTGTCCCGCGACTTCTCAATCCATACCGTCCAAGCCTGCCACGATGACAATGTGCTGGCAGACGTTGTCGATGTCGCGAATGACGTCGTTGTTCCAGAACCTCAGCACGGTCCAGCCGTCCTGTTCCAGGCGTTTGGTTCTTAACGCGTCGGCGGTTGCAAGATCCTCATCGGCATGCTGCGACCCATCGAGTTCCACGACGAGCTTCTTCTGCGGACAGGCGAAGTCGACGATGTAGCCGGCGATCGGAAGTTGCCGGCGAAAGCCAAGCCCCATCAAGCGATGTGCGCGAAGCTCGTTCCAAAGCTTCAGCTCAGCGTCAGTCATTGTCCGGCGCATGGATTTTGCGCTTGCGCGGTTTTGTGGGGGGAGTGGGGTATGAGGCATGGCTGCCTTCTTTGGTTGAGGCGAGCGCTCTACGGCGCCCCCCTCTGTCCTGCCGGACATCTCCCCCACGAGGGGGGAGATTGGCAGCTTCGTCCCTTCGCTAAATCCCCGACCCGTCCAGCTGCTGGGCGTCATCGCCTTCCCACGGCGCCGGCATCGAGGCGCGGGCGAGGTTGGCCGAGGGCAGGGGCATCCAGCATTTCAGCTCCGGCTCGGCATATTCGATGACGCGGCCGGGCGAGGAATCGGAGGCCCGCCAGCCCTCCTCGGCGAATTGATCGGCACGCGACCAGT
Source organism: Mesorhizobium comanense (assembly GCF_005503535.1). Classification (GTDB taxonomy): domain Bacteria; phylum Pseudomonadota; class Alphaproteobacteria; order Rhizobiales; family Rhizobiaceae; genus Mesorhizobium; species Mesorhizobium comanense. The sequence continues at coordinate 24,925 of NZ_SCNN01000019.1, forward strand.
AGGCGAGGTCGACTTCCGCCGGCCCTTGTTCGGAGGGGCGCACCGTGACCAGGATCCGGCTGCCGTCCTTCGGCGCCGTCGACATTTGGCGCCACCGTTCGGGCTCGTCCATCGCATTTCCTCCTGGCTTGGTGCGATTTGAAGTGTCGCCTCGCCGTCGAGGGTGGTCAACTCAAACTTTGCACGCTTCCCCCTGTTTCGGCGGGCAGGCAAATCGTCGATCCAGCCGCATCGATTGCATGCTGCAAATCCAAGCGAAAAATGTCGGATCGCGCCGGCTGGCTCCGTCCTAGGCATGGCGATGTACAATTCGTCGGGACAAAGGAGAGCCATTCATGAATGAAAAGGTCGGGCCGGTGCCGGCAGTGGGCGCAATGAAACTCTACTTCAGCCGCAACCCCAATCCGCGCCTGGCGGTCGCGGTGGCGCGTCACCTCGGCGCGGATGTGGCCTTCGAATTCGCTTCGCCCTTCGCGCCCGGGCAGGCGGAACGGTTCCGGCCGCTCAATCCCAATCTCTATCTGCCCATATTGGCATGGCCTGATGGCAGCCTGTGGGAGACCGACGCCATCGCCTGCCGGCTGTCGCGCGATGCCGGCTCGAATTTCTGGCGCACCGGCGACGACCAGCCCGAAATGATCCGATGGATCAGCTGGGGCAAGGACAATTTCGCCCGCTCCTGCGACATGGTGCATTTCGAGCGTGGCACCAAGCAGCGCTATCATATGGGCCCGATCGACCATCAACTGGTCGAGGAGGGGCTGAAACTGTTCCACACCTACGCGGCGATCCTCGACGCGGTGCTGACGGGCCGGCAATGGCTCGTCGGGCACGACGTTTCCTATGCCGATTTCCGCATGGCAACCTTCCTGGCCTTCAACGATGTCGGCGGCCTGCCGCTCGAAGATTATCCCGCGCTCGCGCGCTGGTATGGCCGACTGGAAGCCATCGATGCCTGGCGTGATCCTTTCAGCGGGCTCGACGCGCCCGGCCTGCCGCCGGTGCCGAAGCAAGATGCCGGGACCTGAAATCGACGGCGCGAGGGGCTTTGTTCGCCTGGGCGAACGCGAACGCCAAATGCAAGGGATCAAACTGACGACCGGCGCATACACGAAGAAACTTGAAGACGCCGGCCGCCATTTGGGGCGTTGGGGTGCATCACGTTGGGGCGCGACGCAGGGTCAAGCTAAGCATCCGACCGGCGTCTTCAATTCGAATGGCGGCCGATGGTGAACGAACGGTTACTATCCACAGGCGCATGCCCGGCCGGCATGGCTCGCCCGCAAGAGAGGCGACATGCCCGGGCGTCGCCTCCCGGGCAATAGGCTCCGCCATGAGCCGTCATCGGTGGCGGCGTCGTGGCGGAGAGGGTGGGCGCCATGACGCCCGCTCCTGGAGACTGTCTGGAAATTCTACCCTGGCGGCCATCTGAACTCGCCAGGGCGAATTTCGAAACCCTCAGACAAAGAAGTCGAACTGGGCCGCGGTCAGGTCGGTGGCAGTGATCCCGGTCAGGGTAAGCGTGTCGCCGCCGCCGAAATCGATGACCGTGTCGGCGCCGGCCTGCGACATCAGCCCGGCCAGATCGGAGAAATCGTCGATGCCGGCGAAGGAGCCGACGCTGATGTGCTCGCCGGCCGTGCCCAATGACAGGTCGGTGATGACGTCCGCGCCGTCGCCGAGCTTGAAGATGAAGGTGTCCGCGCCGGCGCCTCCGGTAAGAATGTCGTTGTCGGTGCCGCCGGCGAGCGTGTCGTTGCCGTTTCCGCCATTGAGCGTGTCGTTGCCGTAGCCGCCATAGACGATATCGTCACCGTCGCCGGCGTTCACGAGATCGGCGCGGCCAAGGGCGAGCGCGTCGCCGGCGTTCTTTCCCGCCAGGTAGATGACGTTGGCGTCACTGCCGAAACCACGGATCTCGGCGATGCCGTTCAACGCGGTTTGGGTGAAATCCAGGGGCGCGGTTCCGGCATAGGCGGAGATCTTCACGCCGGTGAACGTACCGAACTCGACACTGGTGTTGGTGATCTCCTCGACGCCGGTGATGGATTTGATGCCGATAAGGATGTTGTCCTGGGTGGCGACGATCCTGTCCGTTTCGGTCCCGCCGTCATACTTCGTGCCGCCGGAGCCGGTTTGCCCGACGAAGAACACGTCGTTGCCCTGGCCGCCGATGGCGGTCAGGTTGCCGGCATAGCTGATATACAGCTGGTCATTGTCATAGCCGCCATCGATGACCTGCGCGACCGTGGAACTGCCGATGCCCATCTTGATGATGTCGTTTCCGGTGCCGCCATAGAGGTTGTCGACGCCGCCGCCGCCTTCGATGTAGTCTTCGCCGCTGCCGCCATCGATGTAGTCGTCGGCGCCGAGCCCCCTGATCTCGTCGTTGCCCTGTTCGCCATAGGCGTAATTGCCGGTGCTGGAGTACTGCAGATAAATCTTGTCGTTGCCATCGCCGCCCCAGATGCGGGCGTTGCCGTTGTAGAAGGATGTGTAACCGACGCTGCGGGCATAGATGATGTCGTCGCCGCCATAGCCGTAGATGATGTCGTTTCCGCCCATGCCGGAGATCGTGTCCGCCGAGGACGTGCCGGTCAGCGTCTGACCCAAGCTCGTGCCGTTGATGACTGCCATTTGGTTGCCTCCTCCATGAAATGTCGCCGCCGACATTTGTCGAGGCTATAGAAGTGTATCAGCGTTTTATTTGGTTGCGAGTCGGTAATTATGAATTTTTGACGACCCGGAAGCCTTTTCAGGATTTTATATTGCTTTTTAATTTAGCGGTTCCTGATTTGTTGCTTCGCCCATGCCGGCCCTCCGGGCGCGCGCCAGCCGCTCGATCTGTGCGCAACCCGGCGCGGCCGGCCATCGGTGCTCGACGGGCCGGGGTTCGGTTGATAAGCCCGTCTGCGGAAGGAGCTGATGAGTCTGACATGACCGTTGCGATCGAGATGGGCCACACCTCGGCGGGCGCTCCGGCGAACCTCGATCTCGAGGAATTGCTGGCGACCCGCCTTCTGGTGCAGGGCAATTCGGGCTCGGGCAAGTCGCACCTGCTGCGGCGGCTTCTGGAGCAGAGCGCGCCCTGGGTGCAGCAGACCATCGTCGACCCCGAAGGCGACTTCGTGTCGCTCGGCGAGCGCTACGGCCATCTGGTGATCGATGCCGAGGAGCACACCGAGCGCGGCCTGCAGGCGGCCGGCGAGCGGGCGCGCATCCATCGCGTCTCCACCGTGCTCAACCTCGAAGGCCTCGACGCCGAGAACCAGATGCGGCGCGCCGCCGCCTTCCTCGGCGGCCTGTTCGAGGTCGCGCGCGACCATTGGTATCCGATGCTGGTGGTGGTGGACGAGGCGCAGCTTTTCGCGCCCGCCGTGGCCGGCGAGGTTTCCGACGAAGCGCGCAAGCTTTCGCTGGGCGCCATGACCAATCTGATGTGCCGCGGCCGCAAGCGCGGGCTTGCCGGCATCATCGCCACCCAGCGCCTCGCCAAGCTCGCCAAGAATGTCGCGGCGGAAGCCTCGAATTTCCTCATGGGCCGCACCTTCCTCGACATCGACATGGCGCGCGCCGCCGATCTGCTCGGCATGGAGCGTCGCCAGGCGGAAGCCTTTCGCGACCTGGAGCGCGGTCAGTTCATGGCGCTCGGGCCGGCGCTGTCGCGGCGGCCGCTGGGCCTGCGCATCGGGCCGACCGACACCAGCCCGCGCAACGGCACGCCCAGGCTGATGCCGCTGCCCGAAGCGGTCCTGGAGGATGCCCGCGCCATCATCCTGGCCGCGCCGCCGCCCGATACCATGCGCGCGCCGCGCCGCGTTGCGTCTCCGGACTTGCTGGAACAACTGATGGCGGCGAAGTCGTCGCCCATGGAAATCCGCCGGGAACCGGCCGAGCCGGCGCCCAGCGCCGAGGACCTGGCCGAGCGGCGCGAGCGCATGGACCGCATCCTGCGCGCCATCCTGGCCGAACCCGATGCCGGGTTCCGCGTCATCGGTGTGCTCTACCAGGAATTCGTCGTGCGCTGCCGCATCGAAGGGCTGGCCTCGGTGGTACCCGACCTGCAGGAGTTCCGCCGCATGCTGACGCGCGCCCGCGCCGGGGTCGGCTCCGACATGGCCGAGGACGATGCATGGCGCGATGTCTCGGTGCGCGCCTCGCTGCTGCCCGAGGACATGCAGGGCGTGTTCATGATGATCGCGCGTGCCGCGAAGGAAGGCTGGGCGTGCCCGAGCGACGCGGCGATCGCGCGTGCCTATGGCTCGCACTCCATGCGCCGCGCGCGCCGGCTGCTCACCTATATCGAGGAGCAGGGCCTGATCGTGTGCCAGCTCGACGGCACGGGAAAGCGCACCGTGACGCTGGTCGAGCTCGCCTGGGCGACCGCACCCGGCGATCCCAATGCCGAGGAGGCGGAGCAGGGGAGCCTGGCGCTGTGAGTACCATGTCTCGGTCAGGGCAGGGCGGACCGGGCGGCAAGGCGGCCCGGGTCCGCATCATGGGGACGCCGAGATCCGGCACCAATCTCGCCAAGCACCTTGTCGAAGCCTATCTCCGGGTTCCAGTCGTCTTCGACCAGGGCTTCTGGAAGCATGGGGTCTTTCCGGCGCTGATGAATGGGCGCGTGCTGCAATATGGTGGCTTGCCCATCATCGTCATGAGCAAGGATCCCATCAGCCAGCTTCTGTCCTGGTTCCGGTTCACCAGGACAGACAGTGTTTTCAGGCCGAACAAGTACCTCGGCTCGTTCCTGCGCGGACCTTTCGAGATCAGGCAGGATTTCACGCAGCCGAACCAGATGGAGTACAGGTTCCGCACGCCCGCCGACTACTGGAACCAGTTTTACTTCGCCATGAACGCCCTTCGCCGGACCGGCGCACCGGTGCATTTCGTGCGCTATGAGGAACTTGTTTCGAATCCGGCCCAGTGCCTGAATTCGATTTCCCGCCTGCTCGATCCCGCAAGGCCCTTCGACGCGGGCACCGCCGTGGCGATTCCGCGATACGCGATCGGGGCAAGCAACGACATCGACCGGCCCGCGGATCCAGCAGCCAATCAGGGTCCTTTCGATCCTTCGCGCGCGAATCTGTCATCGGCCCTTGCCAGGGTCGGCTGGCGCAATGCGCGCCGCATCCTGCGCGACATCGACGATGACGTGCTCGATGCGACGGGCCGGCCGGGCTTTCCAGAAACCTGCAGGCGGTCAATCGGCCTGGCGGCAATAGCTCGGTCGTTTATCGGCTATTGGTGAGCTGCGCCTATTTCGCCTTCCGGCCGAGCCCCATGGATTTGGCGAGCTTCGAACGCGTGGCCGAATAATTCGGCGCCACCATCGGGTAGCTGGGCGGCAGGTTCCATTTCTTGCGGTACTGGTCCGGCGTCAGGCCGTAATTCGTCTCGATATGGCGTTTCAGCGATTTGAAGCGCCTGCCGTCCTCCAGGCAGATGATGAAATCGGGCATGACGGATTTCTTGACCGGCACGGCGAACCTGATCTCGTCGGACCCGGCGCTGACGCCGCCATCGGAAATGGCCTTGATCGAGGCGTGTATCCTGCCGATGAAGTCGGGGAGCTCGGCGGCCGGAACGGGGTTGTTCGAGACATAGGAGGAGACGATGTCGGCGGTGACGGAAATGATGGGGTCGAGATGCCTGTCATTCCTGGGGCCGGAGGTATCGGCGAGGTCAATCGGCCTTTCCTCCTGCGCGCCGCCGGCCCGGACAATGGTTGGTCTCGCATAAGGCTTCTTCAAGCGATCTCTCCTTTGGCGCGCGGTCTCGGCGCGCAGACTGAGGTGTAATCCGGGGACTCTGGTGATTGCAGCGGATGGGAGTACAAATTGTGGGAAAATTTCACACGTGTCAACCGGAGCGCAGGCCCTGGAAAGCAGGGTTGGTGCTGTTCCTTCGGTCAACGCTATTGTGGAAACATTTCCCACGCGCTATTTTCAGCAGGAATTTCCGAGGGATGGATGGCCGGTCACGTGACTGGCAAGTGAAGGACGACCGATGATGAAATCGGGGGGACAATATCTGGATGGGGCCGGGGTCCAGAACGCGCTCAACCGGGTGTTGCGCCCGCTGGTGCGGCTGGCCATCCGATGCGGGGTGACGTTCCCGGCTTTCGTTGACCTGCTTCGCCAGCTCTATGTCAATGTGGCCGAGCATGAATTCGCCTTGCCGGACAAGCAGCAGACCGACAGCCGGGTGAGCCTGCTGACCGGCGTGCACCGCAAGGAGGTCAGCCGGCTGAGAGGGGCGGGCGCTCCGGTGCGGGTGGTGCCCGATTCGGTGTCCAGGACCAGCGCCATCGTCGCGCGCTGGCTGGCCGATCCGGCCTTCGTGGACGCCAGGGGCATGCCGCTGCCGCTGGCGCGGACGGGCGAGGCGGGAGAACCGTCCTTTGCCGGCCTCGTCGAATCGGTGACGCGCGACCTCAGGCCGAGGGCCGTGCTCGACGACTGGCTCGACCGCAAGCTGGTGGAGATCGATGGCGAGGACCGGATCGTCCTGATGGAGGGGGCCATGGTGCCGCGCGGCGACGGCGAGGTCCGGCTCTACTATTTTGCCCGCAATCTGAGCGACCATGCCGCCGCCGCCGTCGACAACGTGCTGGCCGACGCGCCGCCCTTCCTCGAGCGGGCCGTTCACTATGACGGGCTGTCGGAAGAGCTGGCCAGGTCGCTGGAGGCCTACAGCCGCGAGATCGCGGTGGAAACGCTGCTGCGCCTCAACAAATATGCCAACCAGGCCATCCAAAGCGATCCGGGCGGGACCAGCCGCTGGAACTGGGGTGTCTACATATTGACCTCGGACGGCTCGTCGCCGGTCGGCGGGGAAAAGCCCGAGGCGGAGAATGCCGGCGGAGAGACGGCATGAGCTGGAAGCCGACGAGGCGGGAGTTCCTGACGCTCGGCGCCGCCCTGCCGGCCGCGATTTGCGCCGTTTCCGCGAAAGCGGGTGACGCGTCGAAGGACCAGGGCATCGGCGGCACTGGCTGGACGGCCGGGACCGACGGCGACCAAGGCATCGGCGGCACTGGCATCGTCGGCACGATCCAGCGTTTCGGCAGCATTTTCGTCAATGGCGTGCGTGTTGCCTATGATCGGGACGTGCCGGTCTGGGTGGATGGCGTCCGCGTCGCCGCGGACAGGCTGAAGGTGGGGCAAGTGGTGCGGGTGGCCGTGCTCGGCAGGGATGGCCGCGTCACGACCGCCGCGATCCATGTCACGAGCGAAGTGGTCGGGCCTGTCGAACGCAAGACCGGCAACTCGATCCGGGTCGTGGGTCAGCATGTCGACATCGGCGGCATTGCCGGAACGAAAATCGCGGTGGGCGATATCGTGGCGGTTCACGGCATCCGGCGGCCCGACGGAACGGTCGTCGCCAGCCTGGTCGAGGCCAGGCCGGGGGACGCCCCCTATCTGGTTCGCGGGCTTGCCAGCGTGAAGGCCGGGGCCTTGCTGGTCGGGCGGCTCAGGATCGGGGCAGGATCGTCGCCGCTGGCGAACCGGCGCGTCCAGCTTACGCTTGCCAGGGCCGCGGGCGGATACAGGATACTGCATGTGGAGGCGGAGGCGCCGGTGCCGCAGGCCGAGGTCGCAAGCGTGCTCTACGAAACGTTCCTGCAACGCCGGGGAGCGCGCCTGGCGTCAGGCCTCGGCGTCAGTGTCGACAGCCAGAACGGCGATCCGAAAGCGGGCGGATTTGTCCGCGCCTTCCTCGATGTCGGCTTTGACCGGTCGGGAAATGTCGTGTCGGCATCGCGCGATCCGGGGTCGGGTGGGCCTTCGCCAAACCAGTCCGGCACGCCGGGCCAGCCTCCTGGCGGACCAAATGGACCAAATGGACCGAACGGGCCAGGCGCGCCGGGTGGTCCCGGCGGGCCGGGTGGCGGTCCCGGCGGTCCGGGCGGCGGCCCGGGAGGGCCCGGCGGACCGTAAGCTCCAGGCATCTTCAGGGATTGGCCGGCTCATGCCGGCGTGAACGGCGATGATCCGGCCGGCCCCGTCCCTTGCGATGGACGGAACCGGCCGGCACAGCCGTACGTGCTCGTTGTAGGGGCTCGAGCTTTCCAGGGGTACGGCTGCTCTTCCGCGGACCATGCGGGGGGCGGATGGTCCATGGAAATCCGCGGGCGAAATCGTGTCAGGCATTGCGGTGAAACGGGAGCGCCGCCTCGCCCGGTCTCATCTGTTTCATGCAATTGCGAAGGCAGAACCGCAGCGCGCTTTTGCCGGAATTGCTCGATTCCTTTCCGCTGGTGTCGTCGATGAAATCAATTTGTGGGAAAAATACCCACAAGTCAAGCAGCGCACTCTCTTGACGTGGGTAAATTTCCCACGTATTTGAAATGGACACCGGGAACGATCATTTCGCAGAGTCCCGGCCCCCTCGACCGGGACAGGGCGCTTGCCGCGGCTTCGACCGCCACGGATATCCGTTGCCTCCGATCGAGCCGATGCCCTGAAGCAACGTCGGAAGGTAAGCCGTTGAAGACATTGTATTTCGATGCCACCTTGCCTTTGCGCTGGGGGCCGCATCCGCCCGTCGGCATCCCGCGCGTCGAAACGGCCCTCATCCGGCAGGCGCTGCGCTGGAAGGGCTCGCCGCTCGGCTTCTTCATGGTCGACAAATGGGGGCAGGGCCACACGCTCGATGAGGCGGAGCTTGGCTATCTGCGGCGGCTTGTCGAAGGCGAGCTGGCACAGCCGATCGGCGGCGAGGCAAGCTCATATGCGGCGCGGCTGTGGAAGGTGCTGTCGATGGTGCGGGCGGCGCCGATCGCCTGCGGACGCGAGTTCGACCGCGTCGCGGCGATCTACCTGTCCGGCTCCGAGAAAAGGCGCGGCATCAAATTCCAGTTGTCCAAGACGGCCATCCGGCTTTTCAAGGCCGTCAAATCGGCGCTGCGTCCAAGTCGCCTCGATACCGGTGATCCGCTGAAGGACGAAAACGCCATATGCTTCCTGTCGAGCACGAGCGTGCACGAACTTGCCTCGGGCAGGCTTGCCGCCAGGAAGGCCAAATGCGGCATCTTCACCCTGATGCACGACCTCATCCCGATCGACTACCCGCAATTCATCGGTCCGCATCATGCCCGTGGCTTCGTGCGCAACACGGCATGGCAGCTGGAGAATGCCCGGCTGTTGCTCTGCGTCTCGAAATACACCGCCGACCGGGTGCGGTGCCATGCCAAGGCCACCAGTCCCGCTCGCATGCCGCAAGTCGCGGTTGCATCGCCCGGCGCTTTCCTGAAGGAAGGCGTCGCGGACCGGGGCATGTGTCCGGAAAAGCAGCGGCGGGACCGCAAATTCGTCCTCTACTGCTCGACCATAGAGATCCGCAAGAACCACATCCTGCTGCTCAAGGTGTGGCACCGGCTTCTTCCCCTGCTGGGGGAAAGGCTGCCGAGGCTGGTCCTGTGCGGCCGGTGGGGCTGGATGTACGAAGAACTCACCGCCTTCATGGCGCAGCATCCGGAGCTCGGCGAGCATGTGCAGTTCCGCTCCGGCATAGGCGATCGCGAGCTTGCGGAGCTCTATCGGGACGCTGAGTTCAGCGTCTATCCCTCGGCGGTCGAAGGCTGGGGCCTGGGCGCGGCCGAGTGCCTGGATTTCGGCCTGCCGGTGCTGATCTCGGACGCGCCGTCGCTGGCCGAAGCCACGCAGGGGCTGATGCCGACGATCCCGGCGCGCGATGTCGAGGCCTGGTGCGCCGCGGTCGCCAAGGCCTGCACCGACCCTGCCTGGCTCGCCGAACTGCGCCACACGATCGCGTCGCGGTACCGCCCGATCAAGGAGCGGGAGTTCTTCGCGACCATCGTGAAGCATGCCGCGGCGCTCGGGCCCGGCCCGGTGCGCGAAGCCATGGCGGTCGAACCCACGCCGGAGCGGGTCCATGGGTGAGCGGCCAGTGTTTCCGGTTGATGCAAAGGTGGCGATCGCGGGGAATCCCGCGCCTGGCGCCGCATCGCCGCGGCCTGGTATCGCCGGCGTGCGGGTGATGGGCACGCCGCGTTCGGGCACCAACCTTGCCCGGCATCTCATCGAACGCCATCTCGGCGTCCCGGTCGTCTTCGACCAGGGGTTCTGGAAACACGGTGTCTTCCCCGCCCTGATGAACGGGCGCGAGATCGAGCATGGCGGCCTGCCCATCGTCGTCATGAGCAAGGATCCGGTCACGCAGATCCTGTCCTGGTTCCGCCTGGCGAGGAACGGCACGATCTTCAGGCCGAACGGCAACCTCGCCGCTTTCCTGCGCGGTCCGTTCGAGGTCAGGCAGGATTTCACCGAGCCGAAGCGGATGGAGTACAGGTTCCGCTCGCCGGCCGACTACTGGAACCAGTTCTATTTCGCCATGGACGCACTGCGCCGCGCCGGCGCCCCGGTGCATTTCGTGTGCTATGAGCGGCTGGTTTCAGAACCGGCCCTTTCGCTGCATATGCTGTCGCATTTCCTTGGCCGCGCGGCGCCGTTCAACGTGCGCTGCCCGGTGGAGATTCCGCACCATACGCTCGACGCCAACAATGACATCGGCGATGCCGACACGCATGGGCGAACCCCGTTCGACCCCGCCCGCGCCGAGCTCGCCTCGGCCCTGGCCAGGATCGGCTCGCGCAATGCCGGCATCATCCTGCGCGGCATCGACGAGGATGTGCTTGCCGCGACGGGCAGGGCGGATTTTCGCGCGGCGTGCCGGCAGGCCGCCGGCGCCAGGGCGATGCTGAAGTCGCTTGTGGCGTTCTGGTGACGCTCCCGAAGTCGACCCCGGCATCCTTCCCAGGTCAGGGATTTCAGGCGGCGTAGGCCACCCAGCCCCTGAAGCTGAGGCCGGCATAGAACAGGCCGACATCGGCGAAGCCGGCCTCGGCCAACATTGCCTCCTCCTCGCGCGGATCAAGGATCGTCAGGCGCGTGGCGATGGCCTGGCGCGCGCTTTCCAGCTGCGCCTCGTCGGCGTCGCGCCGGGCGCCGAAGGCGACATGCCTGGCGATCCACCGGGACCGTTCGGGCTCGGCCTGGGGAAAGCTGATATGGGCGAGCACCAAAGGCGCGCCGGGCCGCAGGCGGCGCCGGATCTGGCGCAGCGTCGCCAGACGGTCCTCCCGTGCGATGAAATGGAAAGTCAGCAGCGCGCAGGCGCCGTCGAAAGGCCCGTCCGGCGCGGCATCGACGAAGCCGTGGTGGAGGCGCATGCGCGGGGCGTGATCGGCCACCATGCGCCCGGCCAGGGCCAGCATGTCGGCCGAGGGGTCAACCCCATCGAAAGACCAGCGCGGCTCGGCCTCGGCGAATGCCCTGAGTTCCAGCCCGCCGCCGGCGCCCAGCACCAGCAGGCGGCCATCCCCGGGCATGCGCTCGGCAAGCAGCAGCGTGGCCATGCGGTGCAGGCCGGCGAAGCCGGGCACCTGCCGTGGCGGCCCTTCCGCGTAGCTGGTGGCCGCATGGCCCTCGAAAGCGGTCCGGCTCATGCGCCACCATGGACGGTTTCGAGATCGGTCAGCCGGCGGCTCGCGCCGCGCGCCTGGATGTCGGCGTCGAGCATGGCGAGCGTCACCGTGCCAAGATGGTCGAGCAGACGCTGCTCGGCCTCGTCCAGGGCCTGGTCCAGACTGGCGTTGACGGCCTGCTCCACCAGGCATTGCGGGTTGCCCGTGCGGTTGCCGAGCGCGAACAAGGCCGGGCTGCCAAGTGCCGCATAGATGTCGCGCAGCGTGACATCGGCGAGATCGCGGCTGAGCACCCAGCCGCCGCCATGGCCCTTGCCGGAGCTGACATAGCCGGCATCGCGCAGGCCGCCCATGATACGGCGCAGCACGACGGGGTTTGTCCGCATCGCCTTGGCCAGCGTCTCGGAAGTGACCGGGGCGCTGTGATGCGCCATGTGGAGGAGGACGTGGAGCACGCCCGACAATCGACTGTCCCTGTTCATGCAACTTCATATGTTGCGTGATAAGCGTCATGTCAAGGCACGGACGCGAGCCTCCGCGCGACCTCGACAGCGTGATGCGCGTCTGCCACGTTCATCCGATGAGCGAACTCGGACCCACCGAATTGCGGCTGATGCAGGGAATGGCGCAAAAGGTGACCGCCGCGCGGCCGGAGCTGCTGAACGGCGACGCCACGATTGGCGAGCTTGCCTGGGTGTGGGGCAAGGATGCCGACAGGCTGCACGGCTTCTGGCGGCACCGATTCTGGTTCGCCGATGGCGAGCTGGCCGGTTGGGGCTGGGCCTGCCTGCCGCATCATATCGAGGTCGGTGGCGGAGCGGCGATCGAGGCGCAAGCGGCAAGCCTGATCTGGCAGACGCTTCCGGACCGGCCGGAGCTCTTGGCGGGCATACTCGACTGGTACGACGATGTGGCCGATGGCGCCGACAGGCTCATGACGGTGCAGTCCGCCGATGTCCGGGCGCAGGCGATCGTCGCCGCGCATGGCTATGTCTTCGACGACGAGGCCGGCTCTGAGGACGGCTCCTGGGTGCAGTTCAACAGCCGGGACCTGACCGACGTGCCCGAGCCGGTACTACCGCGTGGCTTCCGCTTCCTGACGGCCGGGGATGTCCCGGCCGCCGAGGCGGTCCAGGCGCATCGCGACGCCTGGCCGGGCTCGCGCTTCAACGAGACGGCGTTCGACCGGGTGCGGCGGACATGGCCCTACCGCGCCGACCTGCACGTGCTGGTGCGGGCGGAGGAGGGCACGCTGGCCGCCACCGCCATCATCTGGCTGGACGAGGCAACGCGCACCGCCGAGTTCGAGCCCGTCGGCACCCACCGGGATTTCCGGCGGCGCGGTCTCGGCACGGCGCTGCAACTGCATGGCTTGCGTGTCGCCCGGGCGGCCGGCGCGACCCGCATGTTTGTCGCCTGCCGGGGCGCGGCGTCGCAGCCGGCGGCCCGCGACATGTATCTTGGCGTCGGGTTCCGCCAGTTGGGCCGCGACCTGCCGCAGATCAAGACGTCGAGGTAGCGGGTCGGACGGGTTCTTCCTGTGAACGCGGGCGCCCGTGACGCCGAAACCGGCATTGTCAGCGCCGGGCTTGCGCGAGCCGTCTTGCCGACCAAGGTCAGTTGCACGACCGCGCGGTCTTGAGCGCCTCGAAGCGGAAGGGCTGGGGCAAGGCGCCGATGCGGCGGACGGCGGCGTAAAAACGGGGATAGTCGCCGCCGCACAGGTCGTGCAGGCGCAGGAATGCCGGCACCTGTTCGCCATAGACCGAGGTCGCGGCGAGCTTGGCATTGTTGATCGGGCTGTCGAACCAGCCGTCATAGCCGCGATATCCGCCCCATCGGCTGTCGCGCATCTTGTGGTAGCGCGCCCGCAGCCTTTCGATCGCGGCGTCCTTGGCGGCCGCCATCTTCTCCGGCGTGCGGGGGCTGCCATAGACCTGCCGCAACTCCTCGCGCGTCTGCCCGACCAGTCGCAGGAAATCGGCGCTGCGATTGCGGTTGGTCTCGTAGCGGCGCAAGCCGGCGCTGTTGCCCGTGGCGCGCAGCCATTTGCGCGTGCCGCTGGTCTCGACCGAAACCGCGAAGGCCTCGTTGAACGCGGAATCGCCGTTCACATAGAGCTTCTGATGCGCCAGCTCATGGAAGATGAGGGTGGCGAGATAGGTGTCGTCCTCGCGCATCATTGTGCTGAGCAGCGGGTCGCTGAACCAGCCCAGCGTCGAATAGGCGGTGACGCCAGAGACATAGACGTCGAGGCCCTTGCGCTGCAACTCGGCGGCGCTTTCGATCGCGTCCTTGCGCGAAAAGTACCCCTTGTAGGGAACGCAGCCGAACACCGGAAAGCACCAGGTGACCGGCGCCAGCGAGAAGCGCGGCGCGGCGAACACGGCAAGCGTCACATCGTCCCGGCCGATGTCGACATAGGAGCGGTAACTCGAATTGTCGGGCAGCGCCAGCTTCTCCGACGCAAAGCGCCTGATGGCGGCGGCGGTCTCCAGCTTGGCGCGCAAAGGCGCCGGCGTCGCGGGATCGCGGATCAGTCGCCCGACATTCTTGCGCGCCGCCATGATCTGGACATGGCCCTCGATCGACTGCGCATAATAGGAAATGGTGGTGCATCCAGCCACGGCGGACGCCATGACCACGGCGGCGAGCAATCGGAAAAAGCGCTTCACGGATTGCCCATCGCTGATCGTCTCCCAGGGAGCAAATATCGCCATTGTAGCCAGCGGCTCAGAACAGCCGTACTGGTTTTTCGGCGGATGGTCGAGGTTGCCCACAACAACTCGGGTCAGCTCCGCCGCTCGCGCTTGCGAGCGGCTTGGCATGTTGCCGGAGCCGCCGATAGAGTGTCGCCAAGCCGATTCACAGGAGCATGCCGTGCAGCCAACCTTGATCCGCATCGAAGGCGAGGGCGCGTTTGGCGAGCCGGTCGCCGTCGCCCGGCCGACCAGTGAGCAGGTGGCGCGGGTCAGGGTGGCAGGCGATCAGCCTATACCGGTCGGCACGACCGGCTTCTGGGAATGCACGCCGGGCCGGTTCCGGCGCCAGGTGGCGGAGGCGGAGTACAGCTATTTCATCGCCGGCCGGGGCAGCTTCACGCCTGACGGCGGCGAGCGGATCCAGTTCCGCGCCGGAGACGCGATCTACTTTGCCGCCAATTCGCAAGGCGAATGGGATATCGTCGAGACCGTTCGCAAGACCTATGTGATTTTCGGCTGAGCGCGGCTGCCAGCGGCCCGCCAGGGCGCGGCGTGGTCCATCACGCCTTCCGCCTTGCCAGCCGCTCCACCGAATCGACGATCAGATCGCAGAACTTCTTGTGGTCCAGCTTCATCGCCACGGTGTGGCGGAAATTCACCTGCTCGCTCGCCGTGCCGCCGAAATGGCGCATGCCGCCCATTTTCTCGAAATTGCAGACCGTCATGCCCTTGGTCCAGCGGCCGGCGATCTCGACGCGGATGTCGGCTTTTTCGGTGGTGAAGACGCTCGGGTCGATCAGGGCGGCGACGCAGCAGGCGTCGTGGATTGCGGGGTACTCGATCTGCAGCAGGCCGCCATGGGTGGTGGCGATGAACGCCCAGATGTCGAGGATGAATTTGGCGATCGGGCCGCCAATGGCGCGCACCCTGTCCTGAAGGTCGGGCGTGGCAAGCGCCTGGTGGGTGAGGTCGAGCCCCACCATCGTCACGTCCCAGGCGGAGCGGAACACGACATCGGCGGCTTCCGGGTCGCCATAGATGTTGAACTCGGCGGCGGGCGTGATGTTGCCCCTGTTATAGGCGCCGCCCATGGCGACGACGCGCTTGACGCGCTCGACGATGCGCGGCTCCTTGCGCACGGCGAGCGCGATGTTGGTGTAGGGGCCGACCGGCACCAGCGTCACCGTCTTCGGCTCGTGCGCCATCACAGTCTCGATGATAAAGTCGACGGCATGGCGCCTGTCGAGGTCGAACGAGGCGGGCGGCAGTTCGGGGCCGTCGAGCCCGGTCTCGCCGTGGATTTCGACGGCCAGCACCTGGTCGATCAGAAGCGGGCCGGGTGAGCCCTTCGCCACCGGCACCTTGATGCCATAGGCGGTGCAGACCGACAGCGCGTTGCGCGTGGTGTTGTCGACATTGTGGTTGCCCGAAACCGTCGTGATGCCAAGGAGATCGATCTTCGGGTTGGCGGCGGCAAGCAGGATGGCGATGGCGTCGTCGTGTCCGGGATCGCAGTCCAGGATGATCTTTTCCATGATGTCTTCTCCCTTGGCCGCCGCTGGCTATCTGTCCTCGACAATGCGCAGATAAGCCGCCGTCACGAACAGCACGATCAGCCCGAACAATATCCTTCGCGCGCCCTCCGGCATCTGCAGGATGGTCAGCAGCGTCGTCAGCACGGTCAGGATCAGCGCGCCGACGATGGTGCCGGTATAGCCGCCGCGGCCGCCGAAGATGGAGGTGCCGCCGATCACGGCGGCGGCGACCGAAGGCAGCACCAGCGGTTCGGCGAGCGAGAGCGACGGGGCCTTGATCAGGCCGATATAGAGCAGGCCGGTTATGCCGGCGAGCAGGCTGGAGACGATGTAGAGCGCCGTGATGACCTGCCAGTAGCGCACGCCCGACAGACGCGTGGCGCGCTCATTGTCGCCGACGGCGTAGAGCAGGCGGCCGAAGCCGGTCCGGGCAAGCGTGAAGACGATCAACGCCGCCAGCGGCACGAACAGGAGCAGGGCGTTGGGAAAGCCCCATGTCACGCCGGTGCCGAGCCAGGCGAGAAAATCGGGGATCTTGGCGCCCGAGGCGATCACCGTGCGCTGGTAGACCTGCAGGCAGCCGGTGCCGATCAGGCTGGTGCCCAGCGTCATGATCAGCGGGTGGACGCGGAAGACGCCGACACCGATGCCGTTGACGAGGCCGATCAGCACCGCCGGCGTCATGGCGAGCAGGAAGGCGACGGCCGGGTCCTGGTTGACGATCTGGGTCGCCATGATGAAGGCGCTCATCGTCGCCACCGTGCCCACCGACAGGTCGATGCCGCCGGTCAGCATGGTCATGGTCTGGCAGCCGGCCAGGATCGCCAGCGGAATGGCGAACTTGATGGTGTTGGCGATCCAGCGCTCGTTGACGATGCCCGGGCGCAGGATCTGCAGGATCACCACGAGGATGACCAGCAGGATGACCAGCGGGACCAAGGGGCGATCGGCCATGAAGCGCTTTATGCGGCGGCCGAGCGGGATGGATTGGGGGGTGATCGCTGATGTGCTCATGGGACGGCTCGCGATAGGGTTGGCGCGACGCATCTTTCCCTTCTCCCCTTGTGGGAGAAGGTGGATCGGCGCGATAGCGCCGAGACGGATGAGGGGTGTTCCAGTGGAGTGAGACGTTGGTGTTGTCTGGAACACCCCTCATCCGTCTTGCCGCTGCGCGGCAATCCACCTTCCCCCACAAGGGGGGAAGGAAGAAGCGCGCGCCGATGCTCTTCCATCATTGCTGCCGCCCCCGCATCGTGATGAACGCGCCGAACATCACCACCGCCACCATGATCAGCCCCTCGATGATGGCGGTGACGTTGGGGTCGATGGCAAGCAGCGTCAGATCCGTGCGCACCAGGCGCAGCACGAAGACGGCGATGATGGGGCCGAGCAGGCCGCCCTTGCCGCCGCCCAGCGCCACGCCGCCCAGCACCACGGCGGCGACGCTGGCGAGCAAATAGGGGCCCGGGATGGGCGCGCCGATGCCGGTGCTCATGGTCAGCGCCAGGCCGCCGAAGGCGGCGAACAGGCCCGACAGCGCGTAGGCGAGGATGCGGGTGCGCTTGACCGGCACGCCCGAGCGGAATGCCGCCAGCTCGCTGGAGCCGATGGCGTAGATGGAGAGGCCGAGGCGGGAGCGGCGCAGCGGTATCCAGATCACGCAGAGGCAGAAGATCAACACCAGCAGTGCCTTGGGCAGCCAGGCGTCGACGGCGTCGGGCAGGCCCGGGATCGGCACGGTGCCGGAGATCAGCGCTTTCAGCCATTCGGCCGCACCGCCGCCGGGCGCGCCGAGCACCAGAAGGGCGGCGCCCTGCAGCACGAACAGCATGGCCAGCGTGACGACGATGTCGGGCACGCGGGTGACGACGATGAGCAGGCCGTTGAGCGCGCCGAGCACGAAGCCCATGGCGAGCACGAAGGGCACCACGAACAACGCGTATTCCTCGGAAGCGCCGGCCATCATGGAGGCGGCGGTGACGCTGGTCAGCGCCATCATGGCGGCGACGGAGAGGTCGATACCGCCGGCGATGACCACCACCGTCTGCGCGGCGACGGCGAAGGCGTAGGGCAGGACCGCGCGGGCGAGCGAGCCGAAATCGCCGCTGCCATAGCCGGGCTGGATCAGCTTGGTGAGGATGAACAGCGCGACGAGAAGGGCGAACAGGCCGATGACCCAGCCCTGGCGGCGCAGGAAATGGTTCATGGGCTTGCCTCCGGAGCATCGGAAGCATTGGGCGACGGCGAGTCCGATGAAGTCGCGGAGGGGTCGGCCAGTATGCCGACATCGGCCTTGGCGCCGCGCGGCAGCCCGTAGGCGGCGCGCATCAGCGCCGGCTCGTCGGCCTCCTCGACAGGAAAGATATCGACGAGGCGGCCGTTGAATATGACGATGACGCGGTCGCATACGCGCTGCACCTCTTCGAGTTCGGAGGTGTAGAACAGCACCGACTTGCCGTGGCCGGCGAGCTCGCGCAGCAATTTATAGATCTCCTGCTTGGTGCCGACATCGATGCCGCGCGTCGGGTCGAAGCACAGGATGGTGCGGGCATCCGCCGCGATCCAGCGGGCGATGGTCACCTTCTGCTGGTTGCCGCCCGACAGGCGCTGCACCTCGCCCTGCGCACGGGTGTCGATCTGCAGGCGCTGGATGGCGCCGAGCACCGTGTCGCGCTCCTTGCGCATGGGAATGGGTCCCCAGTTGCGCAAAGCGGCGCTGAAGGGGAGCGCGATGTTTTCGCGCACCGACCTCTGCATGGCGAGCGCCTCGGAGCGGTCGCCCGGCACATAGGCGATGCCCGAGCGGATGGCGTCGATAGGGTGGGTGAATTTCACCTGGCTGCCGTCGACCTCGATCGTGCCGCCGTTTGGCTTGATCGAGCCGGCAAGGGCGGCGAACAATTCGTCCTGGCCCTGGCCTTCGAGCGCCACCACGCCGGCCACTTCGCCGTCGGCGAGATCGAAGGAGACGTCGCTGAGCTTGCTGCCGACGCGCAGATTGCGCACCGCGATGCGCGGGCGGGCAGGGGCAGGCGCCGCGTTCTGGCCGGCGGCGCGCGGCTGGACCTTGGTCTTGACGATGCGCGCGCCCAGCATCAACTCGACGATCCTTTCCTCCACGCCCGGCTCGATGTCGACGACGCCGACGGTTTCGCCGTCGCGCAGCACGGTGGCGCGGTCGCAAAGTGCCGCGATCTCGACGAAGCGGTGCGAGATGAAGATGACGGCGCGGCCGGCGTCGCCCTGGCGGCGCACCACTTCCAGCACCTTTTCGGCCAGGTTGGCCGGCAAGGCCGCCGTCATCTCGTCGAGCAGCAGCACGTCGGGCTCGACGGCGAGCGCGCGGGCGAGATCGAGCACGCGCAATATGGCCAGCGGGATGTCGCGTGCGGTCTCGCGCAGGTCGAGATCGGGAATGCCGAGTTCGCGCACCCAGGCGCGGAACGGCTCGACCGGCGTGCCGGTCAGCCGCAGGTTGGAAAGCACGTCGAGATCGGGGATCAGCGACGGCTCCTGGTAGACGGGCAGCAGGCCGGCGCGGCGCGCGGCCGCGGGCGAGCGAATGTCGCGGGCCTCGCCACGGATCAGGATGCGGCCGGCATTGGCTGAAATGGCCCCGGTCAGGATCTTCACCAGCGTCGACTTGCCGGCGCCATTGGCGCCCATCAGCGCATGCACTTCGCCCGGCAGCACCGAGAGCGAAGCGTTGCGAAGTGCTGCAACCGCACCGTAATTCTTGGCGACGCCCGAGGCGTCGAGGAGGGGGCTGGTGGTCAAATCGGGTTGTTCTCGATTTTATGGGTCTGTTTAATGCACCAGTACGCCATGCTTGTGCGCGGCGTACTGCTGAAAAGCTCCCCCCTTCTCCCCTTGTGGGAGAAGGTGTCGCCGAAGGCGACGGATGAGGGGTGTTCCAGCGGAGTGAGGCGTCGGCGTTCCCTGGAACACCCCTCATCCGTCTCGGCGCTGACGCGCCGATCCACCTTCTCCCACAAGGGGAGAAGGCAGAGGCGCAGCCCTTACTCCCCCGGGCCCTTGCAGGCCACGATCTGCTCCTTGGTGTAGGTCGTCCAGTCCGGGATCATGATCGACACCGGCCATTCGGGGCTCAGCGACGGGTCGGCGGCGGCTTTCAGCTTGGCCTTGCCTTCCTCGGTGGCGTTTTCCCACAGCTGCGGCTGCACGAGCACGGTCTGCTGCGGCGGCTTCTTGCCGTCGAGGATCTGCAGGGCGAGCGTCACGCCGGCGCCGCCGATCGAGCCGGGATTGGTGACGGCGGCGCCGACCAGGCCCTTGACCGAGCTCAACTGGCCGACGAAGCCGGCATTGTCGGCGCCGACCACCGGCACAAGCGGGGCCTGCGATTCAACCAGCGCGTCGACGATGACGTTGTCGATGCCCGAAGTCCACACGCCGTTGAACGGCGTGCCGGTGGCCAGGAAGGACAGCATCTGCTGCTTGGCCTGGTCCTGCTGCCAGCCGGTGAAGACTTCCTGCGCGACCTTCACGTCGGGGAATTCGGCGAGCGCCTTCTTGAAGCCTTTGTCGCGATCGCTGTCTGCCGAAGCGCCGGCGGCGCCGCGCATGTAGAACACCTCGCCCTTGCCGCCCATCTGCTGGAACAGCCATTTGGCGCCGAGATAGGCGTATTCCTCCTGGTTGTTGGAGATGATGTAGGCCGACGGCTCGGTGACCGCCTGGTCGACGGCGACGACGACGATGCCGGCCTTGGTGGCTTCCTCGAGGCCCGCCTTGATGCCAGCCGGATCGGCGGGGTTGACGACGATGGCGTCGACCTTGGCGCTGATCAGGTTGCGGATGTCTTCCAGCTGGCCGGCGGCGTCCGTGTTGCGGTGCGCGATGTTGAGCTTGGTGACTTCGCCGGAAGCGAGCGCCTGTGCCTTCATGGCGCAGACCATCTCCTCGCGCCAGCCATTGCCCTGCACGGTGTTGGAGATGCCGATCGTGTATTTGCCGGCGGCCGCCGAGACGCCTACCGAGGCCAGCAGGGCAGCGCCCGCGAGCAGCGGAACCATGGTCAGTATTTTCTTCATTTCAGTCTTCCTCCACATTGTTTTTCAGTTTCAGTTCAACTCGTTGGGCCGCGCCGCCGACAAAGTGATTCAACGACGCGCCCCACTTCACTTCACGAAGGGGCGCAGCACGTCGCGGGCTAGCAGGAAGCCCCGCTTGACACTGTCGTCGTTGCCCTCGAACCGCCTGTCCTCGTGTTCGATGATGACGGATCCGTCATAGCCGGCGCGGTAGAGGCCGGAGAAGAAGCCGCTCCAGTCGACATCGCCCAGCCCCGGCATGCGCGGCACCTGCCAGCCTATCCCGGCCGAGAGGATTCCGCGCTCGTACAAACCATCATGATCAATCATCAGGTCCTTGGCGTGGACGTGCAGCATATAGGGGCCGAATTCGCGGATGAACCGCCCCTGGTCGATCATCTGCCAGACCAGGTGCGAGGGGTCGAAGTTCATGCCGACATCGCCGCCCCAGGCTTCGAGGATGCGGCGCCAGACCAGCGGCGAGTAGGCGATGTTGTGCCCGCCCGGCCATTCGTCGTAGCTGAAGATCATCGGGCAGTTCTCGAAAGCGAGCTTGACGCCGTGATCGCGCGCATGGGCAACGATTTCGGGCCACACCTTCAGCGCGTCCTGCCAGTTGACGTCGACGGTCTTGGAGGCATCGCCGCCGCAGAAGGTGTTGACGACGGGAACGCCCATATTGGCCGCCAGCACGATCACCTTCTTCAGGTGGCCGATGACCGCCTCGCGGTGGGCGGCGTCCGGGTGCAGCGGATTGGGGTAATAGCCGAGGCCGGAGACCGAGATGTTCTTTTCCGCCAGCGAGGTGGCAATCTCCCTGGCCTGCGCGGCGGAAGTGGCGGCGGCGTCGATATGGCTGGTGCCGGCATAGCGCCGCGTCGCGCCGGAGGTTTTCGGCCAGCAGGCGATTTCCAGTGCCTCGAAGCCGGCCTCATGCGCCCAGCCGGCGACGTCGCCAAGCGGCGTCTCCGCGAACGGAGCGGTGAGCAGTCCAAGTTTCATCATGCCTCCCTTGACCGTGATTGCACGGCCACTGCCTATAATGCCTATTGTTTGGATCGCTTCAACCGTTCGGTCTCATTCTGTTCCAGACTGCGACGGACGGCCGCCATCGGATCGTTTGAAAGCAACGCCTCAAGCGCCGATGTGACGGTTCGTCGAAACGTGCCGTTCGCGGCGAGGCCGGGGTCGAAAATCGTCTCTATGCCAAGGATGGCCGAAACCAGTGCCTGCGCATCATTGCCGGTCGCGTCGGCGATCGCGGCGACTTTTGCGGCATAGGGATCGGATACCGGCCAACGGCTGCCGAAGCGGGCCGAAGCCAGGATGAGATAGGCCATCCAACCGGCGACCGGCACCGGCAGCAGCGCAATGTCCCGGCCCTTCGCCAACCGGTCGCGGATCGGGTTGAGCAGGCGCTGGACGATCTTCTGCGAGCCGTCGGTGGCGATCTGGTGGTTTCGGTGGCGGATGGCGGTGTTCCTCAGCCGGCCGAGGCTCTGCTCGACATAGGCCGATGGATCCATGCCGGGCACCGGTTCCAGCGTCGCCAGCGTCTCCTCGACCAGCATGCGGCGCACGAAGACCGAAAGCAGCGGGTCGGCAATGGCATCGAACGTATGTTCGAGCCCGGCCAGCACGCCGAGTGTGGCGAGCGTCGTCTGGGCGCCGTTCAGCACCCGCATCTTCAAGTGTTCGAACGGCGTGACGTCGTCGACCAGCGTTGCGCCAACCAGATCCCAGCGCGGCATGCGACCGGCGAATTTCTTCTCGATAACCCACTGGCGGAACGGCTCGCCGATGGCGACGGCGCCATCGCGGTAGCCGTAGCGCTGTTCGACGCTGTCGATGTCGGCCTGCGTCACCGCCGGAGCGATGCGGTCGACCATGGCGGAAGGGAAGGTGGCGTTGGCCGCGATCCAGTCCACGAGCCCGGCGCCGCGCCGTTCGGCAAGGGTGCGCACGACATTGCCCAGGATGACGCCGTTGGCCGGGATGTTGTCGCACGAAAGCAGCGTCAGCGGCCGCCCATGCGTGGCCCGGCGCAGGTCCAGCGCCCGCGTCAGCATGCCGGGCACGCTGCGCGGTGTTTCGGGGTGCGCGAGATCGTGGACGATATCGGGATGGGCAAGGTCGAGCTCGCCGGTCGAGGGGATATGGCAATAGCCTTTTTCCGTCACCGTCAGCGTCACCAGTTCGATGTCCTGGGAGGCCAGCACTTCCAGGGCGGGCGCGGCACTCGCCTGGCTGTCGACCACCCTGACGATGCTGCCGATGACGCGCGCCTCGACCCTGTCGTTCTCGCGGATCAGCCTCGTGTAGAGGCCGCCCTGCCGGCCGAGCGTATCGGCGAGGTGGGGAGGGCGGATGTTGATGCCGACAATGCCCCAGCGGCCAAAATCGCGCGACAGGAGGTCGTCGGTGTATTCGGCCTGGTGGCAGCGATGGAAGGCGCCGACGCCGAGATGCGCCATGCCTGCCCCAAGGCGGGCACGGTCATAGGCAGGCTTCGCGACAGAGGCGGGGAGCCTGTCCAGCAGGTCAGGGCCAAGTGTCTCGATGGCGCTCACTTGTTCGCCCCGATCACCGCCTGTTCCTGGTCGATCACGGCGCCGGTCATCGGGCCGGCCGCGTCGGAGAGCAGGAACACGGCAAGATTGGCGATATCGTTGGGGGCGAGCAGCCGGCCGAAGGGCTGTGCGGCGTTGGCGGCGTCGAGCCAGCCCGGGCCGTGGCCCAGCGTTTCTGCCTGCATGGCGCGCTCGGCCGGCGTGTCGGTCCAGCCGACATTGATGCCGTTGACGCGGATGCGGTCGAAGCGGTGCGCGTTGGCGGCGTTCTTGGTCAGTGTCGCCAGCGCGCCCTTGGTGGCGGAATAGACGGCGAGCTCCGGCGAGCCGCAATGGGCGTTGATCGACAGGATGTTGAGGATGGCGCCGGCTGCCCCGCGCTTGCGCATGTCGGCGATTGCCGCCTGCATGAGGAAGAACGGCGCGCGCGCATTGACGGCGAACAGCGAGGCCCAGTCGTCGAGGCTGGCGTCGAGGAAGGAAGCGCGATCGGTGAGGCCGGCGGCGTTGACCAGGCCATCGATGCGGCCGAAGCGCTCGATGCAGGCCCGCGCCAGAAGAGCGGGCGTTGCTTCGTCGGCGAGGTCGGCGGCCACGAAGAGCGTTGGCGTGCCGAGCGCCGACAGATCCGCCGCCACGGCGTCGCCGCGCGGCCTGTCGCGTCCGGTGATCACCAGTCCCTCGGCGCCGGAGCGCGCCAGCGTCTCGGCAATGGCGCGGCCGATGCCTTGCGTCGACCCGGTGACCAGCATCACCTTGCCGTCAAGCCTCGTTTCCATTCCTCCTCCCGGAACAAAATTTCTATTTTTCTAAATATGGAACGATAATTCCCATTCGTCAATTGTGCCAGTGTCGGTTCATCAAACGACAACCGCTAAAGTCAGCGCTGCCCCTCACCTGCCTGCCGGCATCCTCTCCCCGTATAGTGACGGGGAGAGGGGGCTGTCGTTGCCGGTTTCGCCAATCACCGTTGTTGCAAGACAGGCGCGAGGTTGCGGCCAGCGTCCTTCTCCCCGTCACTATACGGGGAGAAGTGCCCGGCAGGGCGATGAGGGGCTGCGCGGGCGTCGACAATTGATGGTCGTCGCCACAAATTGAAACTCTCGATCGAAAACTTCAACATCTCACGTGCCCCGTCGCGCCGCGACGCCTTGGACCAGCGCCATGCCGACGGCGAGCGAGGCGGCGAGCGAACGGAAGCCGGCGAAGTCGGATTCCACCACTTCCAGCCAGCTTTCCGACAAGGGGATGAGCGGGCTGAACGTACTGTCGGTGATGGTGAGGATGCGCGCCTTGCGCTCGTGCGCCACGGCGACGAGGTCGGGCGTGATCGAATTGTAGGGGCTGAAGGAAACCGCCAGCACCGCGTCGCGGCTGCCGATGCAGCCGACCTGGTCGAGCGCGGTCGAGCCGACATTGTCGACCAGCACGTTGCGCACGCCTTGCTGGGAAAGCGTCAGCGACAGGTAGGCGGTGACGGGGAAGGCGCGTTTGGAGCCGATGACGTAGATCAGGTCGGCGCCCGCCAGCGTCGCCACCATCTTCTCGAAGCTTTCGATGTCGAAGCCGGCCTCGATGCGGCCGAGCGAAGCCTGCGAGGCGCCGACCATGCCGTGCAGGAAATGCATGGCGGCATGCGGCTCGGCCTCGGCGCGCGGCTCGCCGCGGCCTTCCGGCCAGGATCCCTTGACGTGGTCCTTGAACAGGCCCTGGAAATCGGAAAAGCCGGAGTAACCGAAGATCTGGGCGAAGCGCACCAGCGTCGAGGGCTGCACCCCGGCTTGCGCGGCCACCTGCGCGATGGTGCCGAGCGCGACCTCGCTCGGATGCTGCCACAGGAAGATCGCCACCTGCCGCAGCCGCTTGGGAAAATGCACCGTGCCGGAGGACAGCACCGCGCGCAGTTCTTCATAAGTTTGCGGCTGGATATAGCCCAGCGCGGCCAGCGAACGCCCGCGCTTGCGCGTGGCAGCCTCGTCGGCACTGGATCGTCCGGATGGTTTTCTCGCCCCGCTCATGATTTCAGGCTAGCGCGGCACGATCGTTTTACAATATGGAAATTGGAAATCCTGTTCGAAAGTGGTAGGCGTGGCCCTGCACGAACGGTTCGAAGTAGCGCTCTACGGCGCCCCCCTCTGTCCTGCCGGACATCTCCCCCACTTGGGGGGAGATCGGATGTCGCCTCTGCTTTCGCCAATTGTCAGCGTGGATCAAAGGCGCCGCGGTTGACACCGCTGATCTCCCCCCAAGTGGGGGAGATGTCCGGCAGGACAGAGGGGGGCGCCACAGAACTCGATAATGATAGTGACACAGCACGACATAGCCTGGAGGAGAAAACATGGTCTACGCAACATCGGACGGGGTGGCGGGCAGTCGCCTGAGGGTCGGCATGGTCGGTGGCGGCCGCAATGCCTTCATCGGCGCCGTGCACCGGCTGGCGATGCGGCTCGACGACCAGATTTCGCTGGTGGCCGGCGCGCTGTCGTCCGATCCGGAGAATGCCGCGGCTTCCGCCGCCGAGATCGGCATCGCGCCGGAGCGCAGCTACGCCGACTACCATGCCATGGCGAAGGCCGAAGCCGCGCGGCCGGACGGCATCGAGGCGGTGGTCATCGTCACGCCCAACCATCTGCACGCGCCGATCGCCACAGCTTTTCTCGAAGCCGGTATCGACGTGATCTGCGACAAGCCGCTGTCGACGACGCTGGCCGATGCGCAGGCTTTGGTGACGCTCGCGAAGGCGAAAAAACGCCGCTTCGTCGTCACGCTGAACAACACAGGCTACGCCATGGTGCGGCAGGCACGCGAAATGGTGATGGCGGGCGAACTCGGCCGCCTCGTGTCGGTGCACGGCTCCTATATCCAGGACTGGCTGACGAAGCCGATCGACGCCGACGGCCAGAAGCAGGCGGAATGGCGCACCGATCCGGCGCGCGCTGGGCAGTCGGCTGTGCTGGCCGATATCGGCGTGCATGCCTTCAACCTGGCGAGCTTCATCTCCGGCCGCGAGGCCGAAGCGGTTTCGGCCGACCTGTTCACCGCCGTGCCCGGCAGGCGGCTCGACGACAACGCGCATGTGCTGGTGCGCTGGACCGACGGCGCGCGCGGCACCATCCTGGCCAGCCAGACTTCGCCCGGCCATTACAATGATCTGTCCGTGCGCGTCTATGGCGACAAGGCCGGGCTCGAATGGTCGGGCTCCCGCCCGGAGGAACTGCGCTTTTCGGTCTACGGCGAGGAAACCCGCACGCTGGTGCGCGGCGGCCATGGCTCGACGGCGGAAGCCCGGCGCGTCTCGCGCATGCCGGCGGCGCATCCGGAAGGCTATATCGAGGCCTTCGCCAATTTCTACCGCGACGCCGCCGACATCATCCGCGCCCATCGCTCGGGCGCTGTGGTCGATGCCGCGCGAGCGGCCCAGGTACCCGACGTGGTGGACGGCGCGCGCGGCGTGAAATTCGTCGCGGCGGCAGTGGAATCGAACGCGGCCGGCGGGGCGTGGACGGGCGCGCGGTTCGGGTGAGGGACAGCCGATCTCCCCCACGAGGGAGGAGATCGGCAGCTTTGGTCGCCGGCAGCTATTCCAGGCCCAGTTGCCCGGCCAAATCCGCCAGCATCGGCCGCTGGCCGGCGAGGATCTTGACGCCGGCCTCGGCCAGGGTGAACCAGCCGGCCCGGTCGACCTCCGGAAATTCCCGCATCGTTCCGGAGCGCGGCGGCCACTCCATCGTAAAATTGTTGCTCCTGATCGTGGCGACGTCGATCTCTACTCCCGTCTCCACAGACCATGCGATGACGGTTTTGCCACCCGTCTGCCTGTATTCGCCGAGCTTGGCGAAAATGCCGTCGACCTCGACACTGAGTTCTTCCGCGGTCTCGCGTCGTGCCGCAGCGAACTCATCCTCGCCGTCCTCGACCATGCCCTTGGGTATCGACCAGGCGCCTTCGTCCTTCCTGGCCCAGAACGGTCCGCCGGGATGCACCAGAAGCACGCGCGGACCCTCATCGCTCCGGTGATAGATCAGCAGGCCCGCACTGCGTTTTGCCATTTTTCTATGTCCGCTTGCGTCATGGGTGCAAAATCGGTGCCGCGCTGATTCTCCGTCGCAAGCGTGAGTGCCGATCTTGTGCCGGGAAAATACGACGCTATTTCAGATACATCCGCATTGCACCTCACCAGCGAGTTCGGCAATCTGATAGCATCGTTTTGGGTGGCGTCGAAAGTCAGGTTGGGGGCATCCGAATGCAACTGGGTCTGATCGGCTATTACAGCGACTTCGTGGTCTATCCCCTGGTGATTGCCCTATTGGGGGTGGCGGGGCTGATCGAGGCCGGCGAGGAAAGCGCGCCGGACTGGATCGGCACGGCGCTGGTCTGTCTCGGCCTGTGGACGTTGATCGAATATGTGCTCCACCGCTTCGTGCTCCATCACATCCCCTGGATCAAGGATTTGCACGACCGCCACCATGTCGAGGAGCGCAGTCCGGTGGGCACGCCGACCTGGCTCAGCCTCGGCGTCCACGCGCTGGTGGCCCTACCGGTCTGGCTCATGTCGGGCTTCGCGGCCGCGAGCGCGGTCGCCTGCGGGCTGATGCTGGGCTATCTCTGGTACATCAGCGTGCACCACATGATCCATCACTGGCATCCCTCGCATCCGAGCTATCTCTACACGCTCAAGCGCCGGCACGCGGTGCACCACCATGTCGACGACACCGCCAATTTCGGCGTGACGTCGATATTCTGGGACCGGGTTTTCGGCACAGCGCGGCTCTGAAGGCGATTTGCCAGGCGAGGCCGGCCAGCGCCGCGGCCTGGGGATAAGGCTAGCGATCTCCCTATGGCGGACGCGCCCGGCTTGTGCTCAGGGCCGCATTGCAATAGGCAGGCAGAGAGCCGCAGGTGCAGATAAGATTTTTCTAATATAAATAAGGTGTTGCCCAGGCAACGCCGCAAAACCCTTCTTGCCTCAAAAGGATTGTTGCGTGCTGAAGTCCAGGTCTATTTATCGTCTTGTCATTCTCTGCGGCGCCGTTGCCGCGACGAGCGTCGCCGGCAATGCCGTGGCGGCCGCTGCCGACGCGCTTTTCTTCGATGCCGCGCTCTGCAAGCCGCCTTATTCGGTGGCATCCGCGACCGAAATCTATGACGCGGCAGAGAAGCTGGCCAAGCCCGACATGTCGTCGCTGGGCGCCGCGATCTACAAGATCCCGCAACAGATCGGGCGCGACGGTTTCGAATCCGACGAGGTGTTTTTCGCCAACAGCGCGGTCGGCGTGCTGATCAAGGGTGAGCGCGCCGACGATCTTGCCAGGGCCTATGGGTTGAAGCCGGAGACCTCGGACCTGATGGGCGCCTCCAGCAAGGGCTATGCGCTGGAACTGCCGGCCGAGCAGCAGCCGCCGGAGGGACTGGCCGGGCCGGGCAAAGTGTCGATCGTGGCGCGAGAGGGCAGCGCGCTGCAGGGCAAGACGCTGCTCGCCTGCGAGTTCATCCCGGACGGTTTCTGAGCCGCTGTTTCGCACGGCCGGCGAACCGTTCCGACGGCTTCTGTTTTCACCTCTTTTCACCAGAGCCGGATGATTTCAGGTCCTTCGACCTGAAATCATCCGGCTCTCAATCAAAAAGATAGAGCATGATGTCGTCCGAAAACCGCTTCACACTTTTCGGCATCATGCTCTTGGAGATTCGTAGAGAAATGATGGGTAAATCCAGAAATCTGGCGGCGGTTCTCGTATGCGGCGCGGCGATGTTGGCCGGCGCGGCCGAGGCGCGGGCGGCCGCCAAGTGCACGGCCTATGAGCAGCGGGTCGCAAGGCAGATCAAGGAGGGCAAGGCCTTGCTGAAGCAGGAGAGCTTCAGGAAGTGGATCGATGCCGGTCTGCAGACCAAGGCGCCCTACAACAAGAAGCCGTATACCGGCTATATCAAGTGGTACGGCCAGTTCGACAAGCTCAGCAATGCCAAGGCGGGTGCGGAGCAGGTGAAGTTCCTCGAGAAATATGGCTTTACCGCATCCGCCGCCTATTCGGTGATCCAGGGCTACGCGCTCAATGGAAAACTGACCTCGCCGGTCGACATGGACTTCGAGAAGAAGATGAACGCTTTCCCCTGCCTGTGAGGGGGAGCGTGAAAATGCGCCGCCCTGTGCTGATGCTGTCGGTCGGTTTCCTCGTACAGATCCATGGCGCGCCGGCGCGGGCCGAGGAATTCCCCATCTACAACATGGACACATATTGCCGGGATCTCTCCGGCGGCGATTTCGCCGGGAACATGGAATGCGGAGAGAAGGAAGCAGCCGCCTATTCGAAGCTCCAGAACGATTGGGCGTCTTTTCCCGAAAAGCGCAAGATCGAGTGCCGCAATGTCGCCTATGACGCGGATACGGGGAAGGGGTCTTACGCGCTCCATCTCCAGTGCATCGAAAAGGGACGCAAGCAGGTTCGGCCGGCTATAAATCCTTCTGCGCCAGTTCCCTGAATTCGTCGGGCACGGATCGGGCGGCGTCCAGCGCCACCGCGCCATAGCCCACGGCCTGCTTGCCGAAGCGCTCGCGGATCTTGTCGATGGCGCGGTCGGCGCCGAAGCGGGCCAGGCCTTTCTTGCTGCCGGGGCGCTGCTTTTCGTCGGCGAGGCCGAGTGGCAGGTCGAGTTGCAGTTCAGCGCTCTCCTCCAGATGCGAGACCGAGATCGCCAGCAGCGAAATCGTCAGCTCATGCGGATGGTCGGCAAGCACGCCGCGCACCAGGTCCTGCGCGATTTCCGCCAGCATGGCGGTCGCCGAGATCGGCTGCTCCAGCGTGATCGAGCGGGTGACGGCGCTGAGATCGGCGAAGCGCACGCGCACGGTCACCGTGCGGCCGGGACGCGCCTTGGCGCGCAGCCGGCTGGCGACGCGGTCGGCCAGATGCAGCAAGGTGGGCACGATGACATCGGCCACGGCGGGCTTCCTGCCGAGCGCCGACTGCGCGCCGGCCGAATGCGCCCGGTGCTTCGTCTCCAGCTTGCGCGGGTCGCGGTTCCACGACAGCGCCGCCAGTTTCTCGCCGGCCGCCGGGCCGAGCAGGCGGGTCAGCGCCCCGCTATGCGTGCGGGCGAGTTCGCCGATGGTCTCGACGCCGATTTCGGCCAGCCGCGCCCTGGTCGCGGGGCCGACACCCCACATCAGGCCAACGGGCAAATCATGCAGGAAAGCGAGCTCGCTGCCGGGATCGACCACAACCAGCCCGTCGGGCTTGGCGACCTGCGAGGCGATCTTGGCCAGATGCTTGGTACGGGCGACGCCGATCGAGATCGGCAGGCCGAGCTCGGCCCGCACGCGGCGGCGGATCGCCGTGGCGATTTCCTTTGGCGAGCCGAACAGATGCGTGCAGCCGGCGACATCGGCGAAGGCCTCGTCGATGGAGATGCGCTCGACCACCGGGGTGAAATCGTCGAGCACCCTGATCGCCGCGTCGCCCAGCCGCTGGTAGTCGGCGAAATTGCCGCCGACGAAGATCAGTTGCGGGCAAAGCTCGCGCGCCTTGCGCCCCGGCATGCCGCCGCGCACGCCGAAAGCGCGCGCCTCATAGGAGGCCGCCAGCACGACGCCGCCGCCGACCGCGATCGGCTTGCCGCGCAGCGAGGGGTCGAGCAACTGTTCGACCGAAGCATAGAAGGCGTCGAGATCGGCATGCAGGATGGTGGCTGTCGTTTCCATCCCGTTCCGCTCATCCGCGATTGCTGATAAATGTGAACAAATAGAGAACATACGGCGATGGCTGTCAAGCGGGGGCGTGGAAGCTCTCCCTTCTCCCCTTGTGGGAGAAGGTGTCGCCGAAGGCGACGGATGAGGGGTGTTCCAGGGAACGCCGACGCCTCACTCCGCTGGAACACCCCTCATCCGTCTCGGCGCTAGCGCGCCGATCCACCTTCTCCCACAAGGGGAGAAGGAAAGACGCACGCCTCAACCAATATGCTCCGTCCGCAGCGCCGTCTTCATCCGTTCCAGCGCGGGTTCGCCGCCGGCCGCGAGCTCGTCGGCGATGCGGGCAAGCTTGTCTTCGGCCTTGCGGTGCTTGCTGCCCCAGGCGCCAAGCGTGGCGAGCACCGGCAACAGGTCGATGCCGGCTTCGGTCAGCCGGTAGATCGCCTTCAGCGCGTGGGTGGGATCGTCGCCGCGGGTGAGAATGCCCTCGTCCTGCAGCGTCTGCAGCCGCTCGGCCAAAGTGCGCGAGGAGATGCCCTCGTCGGATTGCAGGAATTCGCGAAAGTGCCTTTTCCCGGCGAAGATCATGTCGCGGATGATGAGCAGCGTCCAGCGGTCGCCAAGCAGTTCGAGCGACAGGTTGATCGGGCAGCCTGACTTTTCACGTGTCGCCATTCTGTGGTTCCATTTTTAAATCACTTTACTATTGACATCATTCTCCGGCTTGCGTCAAATGGTTCCAAAAGTAAATCATTATAAAGCCCGGGCGGTTCGCAAAGCGCTGTCGTTCCGTTGCCATCCAGAATCCGGAAACGAGGAGAACCTCATGAAAAAACTCATCCTTCAGATGCAGATGTCGGTCGACGGCTTTGTCGGCGCCGATGCGGATCATTCCTGGCAGCTTTGGGAATGGGGCGACGACAATGGTTGGGACGCCGAGCTGAAGCAGGATTTCAACGCCGTCTTTGCCGGCATCGACACCATCCTGCTCAGCCGCAAGATGGCCGAGGAAGGCTACCTGACGCATTGGGGCAATGCCGCGAAGAAGGTTCCGCGCGATCCTTTCTACGCCTTCGCGCAACGCATCGTCGACGCGAAGAAAGTGGTGCCGAGCGGCAGGCTGAAGACCTCGCGCTGGGAGCGCACGGTGGTGGTCGGCGGCGATCTGCCACGCGAGGTCGCCGCGCTGAAGGCGGGCGAGGGCGGCGACATCGCCGTGTTCGGCGGCGCCGGCTTCGCCTCGGCACTGATCGCGGCCGGGCTGGTTGACGAGTTCCAGCTGTTCGTCAACCCGGCGGTGCTGGGTTCCGGCCGCCGCATCTTCGACCAGGGGGGATTCCGGAAATTGCGGCTCGTCGGCTCCAAAGCCTATGCCAGCGGCATGGTGGTCAGCCGCTACGCGCCGGCGGGATGATGACAGCCGCGCCGCCTTGCGTCCGAGACAATGGCGAAAAAACATCTGGCGGGACGTATCCTTTTTGCCCGCCCGTCCGTCTCTGGTCTTGAAGGGCCGCTTCATCGGCGGCCCGCAACCCAGGGAGACCATCGTGGCGAGCAGGCAGAGCGAGGCAAACAGGATCCACTACGAGACGATAGCCGCCAATGCCGGCAAGTTTACCAGCCCGCAGGAGATCGTCGATTTCAACGACATCAACTGGACGGCGCTGACCGGCGAGCCTCGCGGCGTCGACTATATCGAGGTCGATGCCGGCGGCGTGCCCGCGCTTTGGGTCGTGCCGAAGGGCGCGGACGAGGAGCGGGTGCTGCTTTATGCGCATGGCGGCGGGTTCATCGGCGGCTCGATCTACACGCACCGCAAGCTGACGGGCCATCTCGCCAAGGCCGTTGGCTGCCGGGCGCTGATCTACGATTATCCGCTGGCCCATCAGGCAAGGCATCCGGCGCAGATCGAGGCGGCCATGACCGTCTGGTCCTGGCTCGCGGACAAGGGTTTCGACCCCCGGCGCATCGTGCTTGCCGGCGATTCCTGCGGCGCGGTGCTGATCTATGCCCTGCTGCAGCGGCTGCGCGCGCAGGGCCGGGCGCTGCCTGTCGCCACGCTTGTCATCTCGGGCTGGTTCGACATGGCGCTGACCGGCGCGAGCTACCGGACCAACCGCGACAAGGATCCGGCCTTCGCCCGGGAAACCGTCGACTGGCTGGTGAGCAATTTCATCGGCGATGCCGACCGAAAGTATCCGGAAGTCAGCCCGCTCTATGCCGACCTTGCCGGCTTGCCGCCCGTGTTCCTGCAGGCCGGCGCCGACGAGACGCTGGTCGACGAAAGCCGCATGTTCGCCGAGCGCGCCGGCCAGGCCGGCGTCGAGACCCGGCTCGACGTCTTCGACGGCATGCTGCACTCCTTCCAGATGATGGCCGGCCGGGCGCCGGAGGCCGATGACGCGATCGGCCGCCTGGCGGCGTGGGTGCGGCCAAGGCTCGGCCTGCCGGATGTCGCCGGCGGCAAGTCCGCCGGCCGCCGCGCGGCATGACCGTGTTAGCGCCGATCGTGTCGCGCCTGGCGCTTGTCGAAATGCCCGGCATGCGCGATGCTGCGGCGGCGCTGAGCGACATCCGGCCATGAACCAGCAGATCCGCACCTCTCTTGAAACGGGGCAAGGCGCCGAGCCGCACCTCGACCCCGGGGAGTTGTTCGACCCACGCTACGCGGCGTTCCTGGCAACGGTCTCGCACCTGCGGGCGCGTCTGCACCGCTACTGCGCCCGCATGACCGGCTCGGCTCTCGATGGCGAGGACGTCATGCAGGACGCGCTGTTCGAGGCCTACCGCAAGATCGAGCTTCTCGACGACGCGACGGCGCTGCCGCCCTGGCTGTTCCGCATCGCCCATAACAGGTGCATCGACCTCATCCGCAGCCGCCGCGCGCGGATGCGGGCCGAGGCCGGTCACGCCGGTGACGACATCGTGCTGCCGGCCGAGCCCGTGGGCCAGGCTGTGGGCCGCGCCATCGAGCGGCTGGTCGTCCACCTGCCGCCGAAGGAGCGCGCCTGCGTGCTGCTCAAGGACGTGTTCGACCATTCGCTGGAGGAGATCGCCGATCTTGTCGGCTCGACCACTGGCGGCGTCAAATCGGCGCTCAGCCGGGGCCGCGCCAAGCTCGCCGCCCTGCCGGCGCAACCGGCCGCCGCGCCCGCGCACGACCCGGAGCTGGCGCGGCTGCTCGAGCGTTATGTCGAACTCTTCAACGTCAGGGACTGGGACGGCGTGCGGGCGCTGACCAGCGCCGATGCCCGTTTGCGGGTCTCCGACTGCTACAACGGCCTGTTCTCCCGTTCGCCCTATTTTGTCGAATATGAGCGAAGTGAACTGCCCTGGCGCCTGCGGCCCGGCACGGCCGGCAGGGAACAGGTGCTGGTCGTGGACAGGCAGCATGGGGCGGTCTGGCGGCCGGCCTATCTGGTGCGGGTCCATGCCACTGGCGGGGTGATCGACCGTATCGCCGATTACTATGCCTGTCCCTGGATATTGGAGATGGTGATCGCCGACGAAGGATGAGCGCGGCTTTCCCTTCTCCCCTTGTGGGAGAAGGTGGATCGGCGCGCTAGCGCCGAGACGGATGAGGGGTGTTCCAGCGGAGTGAGACGTTGGTGTTCCCTGGAACCCCCTCATCCGTCGCCTTCGGCGACACCTTCTCCCACAAGGGGAGAAGGGGAAGGCGCTCTCCCGGGCTCACTTCGCATCATGAAAAATGATGCCGACCGTGTGGCGCATGCCGGAGCGCAGCCGGCTGACGCCGTGGCGCAGGTTGACACGGTAATTGCCCCTGGTTCCCTGCACCGGCCGGTTGTGGACGGCGAAGGCAACGGCGTCGCCCTGGCGCAGCGGCACCACCTCGACCCGGCTCTGCATGCGCGGCCGCTGTTCGGTGAGCGCGAACTCGCCGCCCGTGAAATCCTCGCCCGGCTCTGAAAGCAGGATCGCCACCTGCAGCGGGAAGGCGAGATCGCCGTAGAGGTCCTGGTGCAGGCAGTTGAAGTCGCCGGGCACGTATTGCAGCAGGAGCGGCGTCGGCCTGACCTGGCCGGCGGCATGGCACTGCTCGAGGAATTCGCCATGCGCCTGGGGATAGCGGATGGCGATGCCCATGCGCTCGTTCCAGCGGTTGGCGACCTCGGCCAGCCTGGGATAGAGGGCGCTGCGCAGGCCGCCGAGGAGATCGGGCAGCGGATAGAGGAAATAGCGGTATTCGCCCTTGCCGAAGCCGTGCCTGGCCATGTGGACGTGGCTGCGGAAATGCTGCTCGTCGGGGTAGAGGCCGGCGATCTGCCGGCACTCCTGCGGCGACAAGAGCTTCTCGATCACGGCGCAGCCGAAGCCGTCGAGTTCGCCGGCGAGCGCCGGCCAGTCATAACAGGCAATGCGTGCTTCGGCCGCTTCGACCGCCGATGGCGCGACCCTGGCGTGGGCATTCATATCGCGGCCTCCCGGTCGAGCAAAGCGCGCTTGCGTTCAAGGCCCCAGCGATAACCGGACAGCGAGCCGTCGGCGCGCAGCACGCGGTGGCAGGGAATGCCGAGCGCGATAGCGTTGGCGGCGCAGGCAGTGGCCACCGCGCGGGCGCCGTCCGGCATGCCGATCCGGCGGGCAAGGGCCGTGTAGGTGATGATGGCGCCGCAGGGTATGGTGCGCAGCACCTGCCAGACCCGTTGCTGGAAAGGCGTGCCGTGGCGCATGTCGAGCGGCATGTCGAGGCCGGCACCGGGCGTTTCGATGAAGCGCGCGATCGCGGCGAGGTCGTCGCGCAGGCCGGCTTCATCCCTAACGATTATCCTGCCGGGGAAACGGTCGGCAAGGTCCTGTTCCAGCGCTACGGCGTCGTCGCCGATGAGAATGGCGCAGACGCCGACCGGGCTGCGTGCGGCGAGGATCGTGCCGATGGCGGATTGGCCGACGGCATAGGCGATGGTGTCGAGGGCGGCGGCGGAAGCCGTCGCCGGGCTATGGGCTTGCATGAGGTTCATGGTCTTTGCTCCTTGTTGTGGATGAACCCTAGCGAAGCGGTTTGCGCTGCTCACTCCGGTGCTTGCTTTCAAATTCAAATTGCATGGTTGGAGGATGAAGGATGCCAACGTCAGCACCCCACGGCGCCCCCCTCTGTCCTGCCGGACATCTCCCCCACTTGGGGGGAGATTGGCAGCTTTCGCGCCGGCTCTCCCCTTGCGACGACGAAAATTGGCGAAGGCCAAGGCGATAGCCAATCTCCCCACCTGTGGGGGAGATGTCCGGCAGGACAGAGGGGGGGCGCCGTAGAGCGCGAAGTGTGCTCATGCCACACGCGTTACCGACACCTCGCCAAGGACGAACACCTCGCCCGACACCAGCCGCAGCTCGATCTCACCGGTCCCGGTGCGGTGCCATTCGGCCTTGCCTTCGTCGACAAGCTCGCCGATGGCGGCCAATATCCGCGACTTGGCGTCCTCCAGGTCGACGGCCGCGCCGTTGGCGATCTCGATGTTCGCACCGGTGGCGGAAGACCTGGCCATCGCGCGCATCACCGGTCCTCGTCAGGCCCGCGCGGACGGGTCGGGTTTGGCGACGGCCTTCGCCGCGCCGCCCGCCTCGCGGTCGAGCAGCGCGCGCTTGCGCTCCGCCCCCCAGGCATAGCCTGACAAGGCGCCGTCCTTCCTGATCACGCGGTGGCAGGGAATGGCGACCGCATGGGCGTTGGCGGCGCAGGCGCCGGCGATGGCGCGCGTCGATTTCGGCGCGCCGATGCGCCGCGCGATCTCGGCATAGGAGACGGTGCCGCCGGCCGGGATCTCGCGCAAGGCCTGCCAGACGCGCTGCTGGAAGGCGGTGCCGCGCACGTCGAGCGGCAGGTCGAGGCCAAGGGCCGGCGCCTCGACAAAGCCGATGACGCGGGCGACCAGGGCCTCGTAGCCGCTGTCGCCGCCGATGAGCCTTGCCTTGGGGAAGCGGTCCTGCAGGTCGCGCACCAGGGTGTCGGGGTCGGCCCCGAGCAGGATGGCGGCGACGCCCTTGCGGCTCGACGCGACCAGAATGGCGCCGAGCGATGTCTCGCCGACGGCGAAGCGGATTTCCTCATCGAGCCCGCCGGCGCGGTAGCGCGTCGGCGTCATGCCGAGCATGCCGGTGGATTTCTCGTAGAAGCGCCCGCTGGAGTTGAAGCCGGCATCGTAGATCGCCGACGTCACGCTGGCGCCGTCCTCCAGGCCCTGGCGGACCCGTGCGGCGCGGTGCGCGGCGGCATAGTCCTTCGGCGTCAGCCCGGTAATCGCCTTGAAGACGCGATGGAAATAGCCGGGGCTGCGGCCGGCGGCGGCGGCCAGATCGGCCAGCGATGGCTCCGCCTCGCTGCGTTCGATGCCGCGGCAGGCCTCGGCCACCATCGCGGCGTTGCCGGCCTCGAGCGAGGGGCCGTCGGGATTGCAGCGGCGGCATGGGCGAAAGCCGGTCGCCTGCGCCGACCGCAGGCTGTCATGCAGCTCCACATTGGCGGGGTTGGCGCGCCGCGACGGGCAGGAAGGCCGGCAATAGACGCCGGTGGTGACCACGCAATACCAGAACTGCCCGTCGGCCGACTTGTCGCGCGCCACGATGCGCGCCCAGCGCGGATCCTCGGCCACGGGCAGCGGCGTCGACTTCAGGTCCTTGGCCAGGGTGACGAACATGGCCGCATGGAATACGTTGCGGACCGGCGCCGCCACCCGTTTCCTGCAAACCCGCGATGGCAGAGATCAGCCGTCGCGGCAAGCGCCGCTATCGTGAAACCGGTTCGGGGATGGCGGGGGCGATTTCGACGCTGATGCGGCTGGCCCGCGGCAGGACGAAACGCCCCGTCAGATGCCAGAGCAGGGACACGACCAGCACGGAGAGGTAGCCATCCACCGCATAGTGCCAGCCGGTGTAGACGGAGCCGAACAGGATAAGTGCGGCGAAGGACCAGCCGGCAATGGCCCAGCGGCGGCTGAAGCTGCTCAGGAATAAGGCGTTGAGCGTGGCGATCGCGACATGCATGCTCGGCATGGCGGAGATGCCTCCGCCAAGATGCGGGCGGCCGCTTTCATAGGCCGCAAGCAGATAATCGGCATAGACATGGACCGATCCGGCGAAGCCGTTGCGCGCCAGGGCCATCTGCAATCCCGCAAAGCGGTCGCCGCCATGGATCTCATCATAAAAGATCGGCCCGGCGGACGACAGCGCGGTCGCCAGAACAGTGCCGCACAGGACCGTGGTCAGGGCGAAGGCCCAGAGATAACGCAGGCGCCTGGCAGGGCTGTTCCAGAAGGCGACGAAGAGCAGGATGCCGAACCATTGCACCAGCCAACCATACCCGTAATAGGCGAAGATGATGGCCGAGACCGGCCCGGAAACGATGCCGTGCGCCCATGCCCACGGGTCGGTGCCATGCAGCCGAAAGTCGAGCTCAGCCAGCATATGATCGGCATAGAACGGAACGATGTCGGGGATGGTGATCTTGAGCGTGGTGAAGGCGGTGACGCCAAGGAAGAACAACAGGATGACGGGCGCGGCGGCCAGCCAGCGCTGCTTCAGCGTGTCCAGCATGAACCGCGTCGGATGGGGCCGGGCAAATGTCAGCCCGATCACGCCGAGACCAGCCGCCAGAAGCATGGGCAGGAACAAGAGGAAAGGGCGGGCGTAGGACTCCGAGAGATACAGGTAGCGGCCCGGCTGCAGGCAGAGAGCCGTTGCGGCATAGGCCAGGCAGAGCGCCGTCAGCAGCCAGCCGCTCCTGCTTGCCGCTATGTCCAGATCATGGAGATCGGTAAAGCGACGATCCCCGCCGCTCCGCCCGCTGTGCGCACGCATCGAAGGACATCCCGCCATCTGTCCGGTTTTCGATGGTTATTTCGCATGTGATGTATTTCAAGATTATTAAGCGCGGAGAACCCCGCAGTTTCAATATTAGTTGTTTACAATGCAATATTTGTTGGCAGGAATTTGTTGACGAAACATCGCCAAGGCAGATCCATGTTGCCTGTGCTCCCGACCGTCTGGCGCCTGATATCCGCCGAGGCGGAGCGGGCCATCGCCTCGACGGCGATGGCCCGTGGATCAGGCAGCCTTGATCAGGCCGAGCTGGGTGAGGGCGGCGACGCTGATCCTTGCGGTTCAATCGATGGTGGGGTTTTGACGGTAGTCCGTCTTCATCGCGGCCAAATCAAATGTCTTGAGGATGAGGTACAGATCGTCTTGCCGTGGATATTGCTTGGCCAGATAATGGACCATGGCCCGGTAGTAACGGTAGTGCATCGGAGGGTTGCGAAGATCGTATCGAGAATCGATTTTCCGTTGGTGCTGGAGGTCATGGAACATCCAGAAGATACCCATGAAAGAGAAAAATTCATTGGGGTATGCCGTCACTAGGTCACGGGTATCGGGTGGGAGCAGCCCTTTTATCTCCACCAGCTTGATCGGTTCGAGACCGTTCTGGGTCATGGCCCACAAGAGGATGGCGAGGGTTTTTATGAAGCTCAGTTCACCGAAATCGGATTCGAGCACTCCCTGAGCCATAGCTTCGCCCAGAGCCTTCTGGCGCCATACGACGTATGACTCTCGCCAATGGCCCATGACTTCCACCAATGCGGCATCGTCCCAAATTATCAGGCACCCACCAAATCCGGCAGCGTACTCATCCGCATACCATTTGATCTTCTGCCTCGCGAACGCACTGCCTTGAATAAAATGCAGTGAATCGAGGTCCGCATGCGTGACGCGGTTCTCCACCCCAAACTCCCCCATCCCCTATTTCTTCACGTAAAAAAGGGGGCTGCGCGCCCCCTTTCATTTCCCAGAAATACTGTCGTTTATTCTGCGGATGCTGCCTGCGCTTTTGCGTGCTCACGGATATAGCTGGAAAGCTGCGCATCTGTCCACATCTGTACGGTCTCCGACGTGCGATTCGAGCCATAGCCCTGAACGTGCGGCAATTGCCGCGCCGCTTCCTTGGCTTTGAGCGCTTCCGCGTGCGCTTGATCGAACTCGTTCATCATCGTATTCCTTTTCGATGGCAACCAAACCCCTCTGGCTGCACCAGGGCCATAAAAATCCTAGTTGTACCGGCAAGTCAAACGCCCGGCGGATAACCTGATTCCACAAACAAGCGCTTCTTCGACCAATATAGTGAAAATGTGGCGAATTCGCCTTTCTCCGAGACTGAAGTAAGCCTTGTCTCGTCCGATTTCAATCAGAGGTGTGATGTTCTGGCAACAGTGCCGTGAACAATTAAGTGATCGGAGAAGGTCGATTCGGAGGTTCCATCAAACCATCGAGAGTGGCCCGTATTGCGCATGCGAGCCACTCTCACGTTTGCTTCAGGCGGCCTTGATCAGGCCGAGCTGGGTGAGGGCGGCGACGCCGTCGTCAAGGCCGATCTCCTCGACGATCCTGCCGTCCACCACCTTGAGCACCGTCGTGCCGGTGAAGCGCATGGTGCGGCCGGTGGCGGCGGGCAGGGCGCCGGCGAGGAAATCGCCGAAGGCCGGACCGGTATGCGTGCCGCCGCCTTCCCATTGGCCGACGACATAGTCGCCCTCGGCAATGAGATCGGCCGTGGCCCAGAAGTTGAGATCCGGGAAGGCGGCACGGAAATCGGTCATGAAGGCCTTGATGTCGGCGCGGCCCCGGCGCGGCTCATGCAGGGAATAGCTGAGCAGCATGTCGGGCGCGGCGATGTCGTCGACCACGCTGAGATCGCAGGTTTCACCCCAGAAGTCGGTGAACCATCTGACGACGACGGCCTTGTTGTCTTCCTGTTTGGTCATTGGGAGGTCCTCTTCCTGTTTGCGTGAGATCGCCGGGTTGGTTGGCGAACTCGCGCAATCAGTAGGACCGCCGGGCGGCGGCAAAACTCCGGTTCTTGCCGGGCAATCGAAGGTCGGCCAGCCGAAGCCAGTATCGCCCTCTCGCTGCCCTCGCTACTCCTGCGCTTTCCCGGCCTTGGCGCGGGCGGCGGTGTCGGTTATTTCGCGCGGGCTGGGTGCGCCCTCCGGCTGTTTGCCTTTCGCGATCTCGGCGGCCGGTTTTCTCCCCGCGAGCTTTGGCGCTTCCGCCCGTGACGCCACCGGTAACGGTTTCTTGTCTGGTTTTGCCGCAGATTGCCGCGCGGCGGGGATGAGCGAAGACTGAAGAGATGGCGCATCGGCAGAAGAAGAATCGCGATGAAGCGAGATGGGAGCGCGCGCTGGAGCGTGCGCATCTCGGCGTCTGGGACTGGGATCTTCAAACCGGAGACTGCTTCTACTCCGCGACATGGGCGCGGATGCTCGGTTACGAGCAGGATGAACTTGCCAATACCAGCGACCTGTGGCTGCGGCTCACCCATCCCGAGGACCGCGAGCGGGCGCTGGCGAGCGGCGACCGCCACATAGCGGGGCAGACCGATGCCATCGAGACCGAACTCAGGCTGAGGCACAAGCAGGGTCACTGGGTCTGGGTGCTCGACCGCGGCGGCATCGTCGAGCGCGACGCCGATGGACGGCCGCTCAGGCTGATGGGCGTGCAGACCGACATCAGCAAACAGAAGGCGGCCGAAGCCGAGCTCGAACAGGTCAACGTCCGCTTCCGCCTGGCACTCGCCGCCAGCGGCACCGGCATCTGGCACTACGACATTGCCACCAACAAGAGTTACTGGGACGCCCGCACCAGGGACATCTTCGGCCTCGTCGCCGACGCGGACGAGGTCTCCGCCGGCCTGTGGCACACCTATCTGCATCCCGACGACAAGGAGGCCACCGAGCGCGCCCATCAGGTGGACCTGCGGATGGATACGATAACCGCCAGCCAGTATCGCATCGTCAGGCGCGACGGTGAGGTCCGCCATGTGGAATCGCTGGTCCGCTTCATCACCGCCGGCGCGGCCGGGCAGATTCTGGGCACGGTGCGCGACATCACCGAGGACAAACTGCGCGAACAGGAACTGGCCTATGCGGCGCGTCACGACGCGCTGACCGGGCTTCTCAACCGGGCCGCCTTCGACAGGCTGCTGGCCGGCCATATCGCCACCAGCGTGCCGCTGGCGGTGTTTTATGTCGATCTCGACTACTTCAAGGCGCTCAACGATTTCGCCGGCCACGCCGCCGGTGATCTGGCGCTGAAGAACGTCGCCGCCGGCATCGGCCGCTGCCTGCCGCCCTCGGCGCATGCCGCGCGCCTGGGCGGCGACGAATTCGCCCTGCTGGTGCCCAATTGCGATGTCGCGCAGGCCGAGCGGCTGGCCGGCGCCATACTGGCCGCCGTGCGCGGCGCCGACCTGGGGCTTGCCGCGACATCGCGGCGGCTCGCGGCAAGCATCGGCATCGCCATCGTCCATGACCATGCCACCACGGTCGCCGACGCGCTGGCCTGCGCCGACGACGCCTGCTACGCGGCCAAGGCCGCCGGGCGCGACCGCTTCGCCGTGTTCTCGGCCGAGGCCGCCTCGGGCGGTCTGAACGCAGCGCGGCTTGCCGCCGATACGGTCGACGCCATGGAGGACGGCAGGCTGAAACTGTTCGGCCAGCAGATCCACCGGCTGGGCCGGCCCTGGCAGGAAAACCGCCATGTCGAGGTGCTGGCGCGGCTTGTCGGGCGCGGCGGCCAGCTGATACCGCCCGGCGAATTCATCCCGGCGGCGGAACGCTTCGGCATCGCCGCGCGGCTCGATCGCTGGATCATCCGCAGGGCGCTGACGCTCCATGGCGCGGCGATGAAATCGGGCGCGATCACGCTTGGCTTCAACCTGTCCGCACAGACGCTGAGCGATCCAGGACTTTGGGACTTCGTCGACGGCATCATCGGGGAGACCGGGGCGCCGCACCAGGGCATCGGCTTCGAGATCACCGAAACCGCCGCCGTCACCAATTTCGATGCCGCCGAGGCCTTCGTGCGCAAGGCGCGCGCGCGGCGCTGCAAGGTCAGCCTCGACGATTTCGGCGCCGGCATGAGTTCGTTCGAATATCTCAGGCGCTTTCCCGTCGACGCCATCAAGATCGACGGTTCCTTCATCGAACATATCACCGAGAGCCGCTTCGACCGCGAGATCGTGCTGGCCATAGCAAGCATTGCCCGCAGCCTCGGCTGCGCGGTGGTGGGCGAGAAGATCGAGCGGCAGGACAGCGTGGCCATGCTGAGCGACATGGGCGTCGAGTTCGGCCAGGGCTTCCTGCTGCACAGGCCCGAGCCGCTGGAGCAGATCGTGGAGCGTGCGGGCATGGCGGCGGAGGAGACGCTGGTACGCAGGGTCTCCTAGTCCGGTCAAGCGGGTCGCGGCGCTGCCGGCGGGGGGAATTCCAGCACGCCAGCCTCGGGCCGCCTGTGCTGCGCCTCCGCTACAGTCTCGATCAGCAGGTCGAGGGCCTCACATGTCGAGCGGCTCGTCTCGTCATTGCCGCGCAGATAGTGGTAGGCGCGTTCGAGATGGATACGGGCGGCTGAAAAATCGCTGGTCAATGGTCCCTCCATGATCCCGCCCTAATATAGCTTCGCCCGCCTGCCGGAACGCCGGGTAAATATCCACAGGCGCCTTTTAGTCAAATGCCACGGGCTCGTGCCGGAAAGACCGCTTCACTGGTCCCGCTGTCAGGAGAGACACCGCCCAACCCTTTGCCATGCCTTGCCGCACGGCTAGAGTGCCACCTCCTTGTCCGAGGTGGCATCCATGATCGTCCAGGCCTGCATCAACGGCGCGCGTGCGCGCGATTTCCATCCCGCGCTGCCGCTGACCGCGCCGGCGATGGCCACTGATGCGGCGGCCTGCGTCGCCGCCGGGGCGGCCGAACTGCATATCCATCCGCGTGGTGCCGACGGGCGCGAGAGCCTGGCCGCGGTCGACTCGACGGTGCTGGCGGTGCGCCACGCCTGCCCGGGCACGCTGGTCGGCGTTTCGACCGGCGCCTGGATCGAGAACGATGTGGCGCGCACCCGCGCGGCGATCGCGGCCTGGCGCGAACTGCCCGACTATGCGTCGGTCAATTTGTCGGAGACCGACGCGCCCGCCGTCATGGAACTGCTGCGCCAGCGTGGCGTCGGCATCGAGGCCGGGCTTGCCACGATCGCCGATGCCGAGCGCTTCATCGGCCTTGCCGATCATGGGCGGGTGCTGCGCGTGCTGATCGAGATCGACATCCAGGATCTCGCCGCCGCACTCGACGAAGCAAGCGGCATCGCCGCGGTGCTCGAACGCGCCGAAATGCGGCGGCCGATCCTGCTGCACGGTGTCGACGCCACAGTGTGGCCCTTCGTCGAGCTGGCGCACAACAAGCGCTGGTCGACGCGCGTCGGGCTGGAAGACGGCAAGACGCTGGCGGATGGCACGACGGCGAAGGACAATGCGCAGATTGTCGCCGCGGCGGTGTCGGTGTTTCGCCAGCCGCCCGCCGGCTGAACGGCGGTCTGCCTCAGTCCTGCCCTCGGGCCGATGCGGTCCACGCACGCAGAACGTGTTTCTGGATCTTGCCGGACGCGGTGCGCGGCAGGGCTTCGGTCGCCAGGAACTCCTTCGGCACCTTGTAGCGGGCGATGCGGGCGCCGCAGTGGGCCGCCAGCATTGCCGGGTCGAGAACGCGGCCAGGCTTGGCCACGACAAAGGCACGCCCGACCTCGCCCCAGCGCTCGTCGGCGATGCCGATCACGGCGGCTTCCGCGATGTCGGGGTGCTCGAGCAGCACCGTCTCGATTTCCACGGGGTAGACGTTCTCGCCGCCGGAGATGAACATGTCCTTGCGCCGGTCGACGAGGGTAAC
Source organism: Mesorhizobium comanense (assembly GCF_005503535.1). Lineage (GTDB taxonomy): Bacteria > Pseudomonadota > Alphaproteobacteria > Rhizobiales > Rhizobiaceae > Mesorhizobium > Mesorhizobium comanense. The sequence continues at coordinate 69,646 of NZ_SCNN01000019.1, forward strand.
GAAGCCTTCGTCATCGCGCCGCGCTATGTCGCCGGTGCGCAGCCAGCCATCGGGTGTGAAGGCGCAGGCGGTGTCTTGCGGCCTGTTCCAATAGCCTGGCGTGACGTTGGGGCCGGACAGCCAGATCTCGCCGGGTTCGCCGTCGGCGACGTCGCGGCCGTCCTCGCCGACGATGCGCAGCCCGACCATCGGCGCCGGCAGACCGGCCGAGCCTGCCTTGTCCGCGATCCGGCCGGCCTCGACCGGCATGCCGAGCACGGTGCCAGCCTCCGTCATGCCGAAGCCGTCGGCCATGCGGATGCCCTGGGCCAGCCACCACTTTATATCGACGGCCGGATTTGGCGCGCCGCCGGTGAAGATGGCGGTGAGCGAGGTCCAGCGCGACGGCGTGAAGCCGGGATGATCGCGCAACATCCGCGCCATCTGCGGCACGCAGAAATAGTGGGTGACGCCGAGCGCGGGATCGGCAAGGCGGCGGTTGGTGACGCCGGCATCGAAGCCGGACGAGATCAGCACCGTGCCGCCTTGCAGCAGGGGCGGACGCAGATTGGTGATAAGGCCGATGACATGGAACATCGGCGCGTCGCAGAGGAAGACGCTGGCATTGCCGACCCGACCCAGCACGCCGAAATTGATCGCGGTGGCCAGGGCGTTGCGTTCGGTGACGATGACGCCTTTCGGCCGGCCCGACGTGCCCGACGTGTAGAGGATGATCGAGGGCGTATCGTCGGCGGGCAGGGGACGGCGCGGCGCCGGGTCGTGCGCGACGACCGCTGCCGCGAAGGCTTCGACTTCGACGGGGATGCAGCGCCCCGGCAACGCCGCTTGCAGCGCGGCGTCATGCAGCAGCAGAACCGGATCGCAGTCGGCGAGGATCGCCTGCTGTTCCGCGCTCGCGAGCCGCCAGTTGACCGGCACGAAGATGGCGCCGAGCCGCATCGCGGCCTGCTGCAGGATCAGCAGGTCGGCGCTGTTGCGGGCAAGCGCGGCGATGCGCTGCCCCTGTTCGACGCGATAGCCGTTTGCAAGAACGCCGACGGCACGCTGGATGGCCTCGTCCAAGGCGCGGTAGGTCCAGCGTCGGCCGGACGCCAGGTCGACGCAGGCAAGGCGATCAGGCTGCGCGCGGGCATGCAGGGCCACCGGATCCGAAGTCGTAAAGGCCGGCATGCGCATCTCCTCCCAGATTGCGTCCGTGGCTTGTTGCGTCACCTTGCCTTGTCGTAGGCGGCAAGGCCCGGCTTGTAACTCTTCTCGTCGATGAACTGGCGAATACCCTCCTTGCGGCCTTCATTGTCGTGCGAGTTGGCCGCCTCCTGCGCACGAACCAGATAATCCTCTGCATTGTCGTACGTCATTTCGGCGACGCGGCGGATGGCGTCCTTGGTGGCCTTGAGCGCAATCGGGTTCTTCTTCAACAGGATGTTGGCGACCTCGGTGACCCGGTCCTTCAGCTGTGCCAGCGGCAGGCTCTCATTGACCAGCTTCCAGGCAGCGGCCTTTTTGCCATCGATCAGTTCGCCAGTCAGCGCGTGATACATGGCGTCGCGCATCGACAGGAGGTCGACCACCACCTTGGTGGCGCCGCCGCCGGGCAGGATGCCCCAGTTGATCTCGGACAAAGCAAACTGCGCCTCGTCGGCGGCAAAGGCGAGGTCGCAGGCGAAGAGCGGACCATAGCCGCCGCCGAAACACCAGCCATTGACCATGGCGATGGTCGGCTTGCCGTACCAGCGCAGGCGCCGCCACCAGCCATAGGCTTCCGCTTGGGCCTTGCGGACGGCGCCGAGCCCCTTGGCCTCGGTCTCGCGGAAATACTCCTTGAGGTCCATGCCGGCCGACCAGGCGCTGCCCTCGCCGGAAAGCACCAGCACGCCGACATCGTCATGGAACTCCAGCTCGTCCAGGACCTCCATCATGCGCCGGTTGAGCGCCGGATTCATGCAGTTGCGCTTGTCCGGCCGGTTGAAGCGCACCCAGGCGATGCCGGCCTCGACATCGAAGGCAACGGTCTCTTCGCTCATGACGGACATCCTCCCATGGTATTGCTGAAGAATATAGCTATGCAGCATAGCGATCTGTTTGCTATGTCGCATAGTCTTTTGGGGTTGACAAGGGCGTTGATCGCGGCGATCGCTTGCTGCATGGACAAGATCGACGCCGACGGGGATCTCAACGCACCGGGGACAATGACCGAAGACGCGCTCGACGCGCAGATCGGCTATAATCTCAAGCGTGCTTCGGCTTTGGCGATGAACGATTTCGCGATCGAGCTGGCCGATGCCGGGCTGCGTCCGGTGACCTACGGCATGCTGGCGCTGATCGATGAGCGGCCCGGCATCCGCGCCGCCGAACTCTGCCGCCGGCTCGGCATGAAGAGCGCCAACATGGCGCCGCTGCTGGCCGAACTCGAGGAGCGCGGGATGGTCGAACGCGACGACCACGCCGAGGACAAGCGCGTACGGGTGCTCACCCTGACGCCGGCCGCAAGGGAGGCCATGCCGGGCTGGCTGCAACAGGTTCGCCGGCACGAGGACCGGTTTTTGCAGCGGCTGACGAAGAAGGAACGGGCGACACTGCTGCGCCTGCTGCGCCTGATCTGGACGGACGAAGGCTGAGCGCGGCCTAGAGCGTTTGTTTGACGCAATTCCAGACGGAAAACCGCTCACACTTTTCCTGAAATTGCTCTAGCTGGTTTCCGCCTCCGGCGTGGAAAGCCTGAGCACCAGCGCCGCCAGCGCGATCACCGGCGGGACGACGAAGCACCAGACATTGGCGAAGGCATAGCCGAGAGCGGCGGCTGCGCAGCCGGCGGCGAAGACGGCGACCGCCGCCGCCATGCGCCGCAGGCGCGTGACGAGCGCCGTGCGGGCGTCCGGCGATGTGCCGCCGATGAGGTCAGCGATGTCGATCATGATCTGGGTGGTGGTGCCGGTCATCAATGTCGAGGGCGGCGCCGCCGCGAGGTGGACGCGATGCACAGCGTTCTGGATCGCCATGGCGGCGACCAGGACCATACCGGTAACGATCGCGGCCAGGCTGTCGCCATTGGCGAAAGGGCCGAGGCGGATCGCCAGCACGGCGCCGACGACGAGCAGCGCCAGTTTGGTCCCAAGCAGGACCACCAGCGCCGGCCACCCATGCCTGCGCAGGCGTTCGCCGGCCAGCCTGGTCAGGATGACGACGATGCAGAACACCGGCAATGCCAGCAGCTTCGCCAGCACGCCCGAAATGCCCAGCACCAGCGAAGCCCCCAGCGTGACGAAATTGCCGGTCACATGGGCGGTGAACAGGCCCTGAAGCGCCAGAAACCCCGCCGTGTCGACATAGCCGCCATTGAGGCTGAGCAGCAGCGGCAGTGTGGGTTTCATGGCGGCGTCTCGCGTCCCGGGAGGCGCCAGCCTCTCACATCCCGGGACCGTATTCCACTTGCGCCTGGCTCTTACCGCCGTTCGGTCTTGACCCGGCCCTATCCCAGAATGATCCGGATTGCCTGATCGACCACCGGATGCAGGCCGCTGGCCTGGAAGGAGAGGCGGTTGCCGGAGCCGACATTGCTGGTCATGGCGATGGTGAGATCCGTTTCGGGGTCGTGCAGCATCACCGCGACGTAGCCCGGAATGCTGCCCTGATGACCGTAGAAGGCGCGATCGGCATAGGCGCTCTGGAACATGCCGGCGCCGGTTTCGCGCATGCGCGTGCCCGGGAAACTCGCCGGCACGCGGTTATCGAACATCTCGGCGAAGAAGGGCGGCGACAGGAGTTTTCCCGAAAACAGGCCGCGCATGAAGTCCACCATGTCGGACGGGGTCGACACCATGTCGCCGCAGCCATAGGCGGCGCCGAACGGGAAGGAGTCGGAGGAATCCTGCAGGTCGTCGGAGTAGGGCAGCACGCCATCCATGCGCCACATCTCGCCGCCCGAGGCGATGTCGGTCGGTGCGTTCGGCGCCGGCGGCGGGCGATGGTAGTAGCCGCGCACCATCGATTTTTCCGGAAAGGCCTCGGTCGCGGGCGACCATGTGTTCTTCAGCCCGAGTGGCTCGAGGATGGCGCTCCTGACATAGGCGCCCAGCGACCGGCCCGAAACCGCCTCGATCACCATGCCGGCCAGGACATAGCCGGTGTTGTTGTAGACGGCGGGTCCGCCCGGGGCCTTCTGCTTGTCGGAGGCAAAGGCGATGTCGACCAGCTGTTGCGGCGTCCACTGCCGGGTCGGGTCCATCGGAATGTAATATTCGAACTCCGGCAGGCCGTTGCGATGATTGACGAGCTGGCGCACGGAAATGGTTTTCGCGCCCGGCAGGTCCGGGAACCAGACGGAGATCGGCGCGCCAAGATCGAGCTTGCCGGTCTCGGCGAGTTTCACGAGCGCCGCCGCGACAAAGGTCTTGGTGCAGCTGCCGATCTTGAACAGCTGGTCCGGGGTGACTGGCGTGCCGTGCTTGCGGTCGGCGAGACCTGCGGTGAGGGCGGTTGGCGTCGCGCCTGTGGAGTAGGCGAGCGAAGCGCCCACGGCACCGTCGGCGAGGTAGGCGGCGAGGAGAGAGGTCAGGTCTTTAGGCATGATGGTCTCGCTTTCTTTTCCCTTCTCCCCTTGCGGGAGAAGGTGGATCGGCGCGCAGCGCCGAGACGGATGAGAGGTGTTCCAGCGGAGTGAGGCGTCGGCGTTCCCTGGAACACCCCTCATCCGTCGCCTTCGGCGACACCTTCTCCCACAAGGGGAGAAGGGGAGCAGCGCCCCTCACTCCGCCATGTCGACGGCGGCGAAGTTCTGCCGGCCGAACGGGTCCAGCACGTAGTTGAGCACGCTCTTGCGCACGGGGATCGCCACCACCGAATGGGCGATCGGGGCCACCGGCACTTCCTCCTTCAGGATCGCCTGCGCCTTGCCGTAGATCGCGGCGCGTTCTTTCGGGTCGGCGGCGACGCGGCCTTCGTCGAGCAGCTTCTCGAAATCCTTGTCGCACCAGCGCGAGCGGTTGGAGCCGCCCTTCACGCCGTCGCAGGACAGGAGATAGCTCAGCATGTTGTCGGGATCGCCATTGTCGCTGCTGCCGCCGAGCAGGAACGTGTCCTGTTCGCCGGCCGCGGTGCGCTTGAGATATTCGCCCCATTCGAAGGAGACGATCTCGGCCTGAACGCCGACCTTTGCCCAGTCTGCCTGGATCATCTCGGCCATGCGCTTGGCGTTGGGATTGTAGGGGCGCGACACCGGCATCGCCCACAGGCTGACCTTCAGGCCGGTTTCGTGGCCGGCCTCCTTCAGCAGCTTCTTCGCGCCATCGGGATCGTAGTCGATGCCGGCGTCGGTAACCGCGCCGAGCTGGGCCGGCGGCACCACGCTGCCGGCCACTGTGCCGGCGCCGGCATAGACGGCTTCCACGATCGCCTTGCGGTCGATGGCCTTGGCCAGCGCCATGCGCACGCGCTTGTCACCCAGCGGCTGGTGCTCGACATTGAAGCCGAGGATGCCGATGTTCTGGCCTTTCAGGTCGAGCACGTTGATGTCGGGGTCGGAGCGCAGTTCGGCGACAGCGCTTGGCGGCGGTGGCGCGGCGACCTGGCATTCGTTCGCCTTGATGCGCTCGACGCGGGTGGTCGGCTCGGGCGTGATGGCGAAGACCAGCGTGTCGATCTTCGGCGCGCCGCGCCAATAGTCGGGGTTGGCGGCGTAGCGGACCTGGCTGTCGGGCACATAGGCCTGGAGCACGAACGGGCCGGTGCCGACCGGGGCGCTGTCGATCAGTTCCGGCGTGCCGGCGGCGACCATCTTTTCGGTCTGCTCCAGCGACAGGATGGAGAGATAGTCCAGCGCCAGCCCGGCGAGGAAGGTGACGTTGGCCGAGGTCAGCGTGAAGCGCACCGTGTTGTCATCGACCTTCTCGATCTTGTCGATCAGCGTGCCCATGCCCAGCGCGTTGAAGTACTCGTAATTCCCGCCGCCGAGCTTGTGGTAGGGATTGTTGGCGTCGCGCTGGCGGTTGAAGGTGTAGAGCACGTCGTCGGCGTCGAAGTCGCGCGTCGGCGTGAAATGCTCGTTCGACTGGAACTTGACGCCGTGGCGCAGATGGAACGTGTAGGTCTTGCCGTCCGGCGAGACATCCCAGCTCTCGGCCAGCGCCGGCCCGACCTCGGTCGTGCCGGGCTTGAACTCGACCAGCCGGTTGAAGATCGTCTTGGCTGCGGCGTCCATGGTGGAATCGGCAATGCCGATCGCCGGATTGAAGGTCTCGGGATTGGCTTCCGAGCAATAGACCAGCGTCTTGGCAAGGCCCTCTCCGCCGGCAAGGGCGGACGAGGCCAGAAGGGTCGAGGCAAACACTGCGCGCAGAATGGTGGATTTCATCGCAGACGCTCCTGATGACACTATCGGGGTTGAGAGAGGGAAACGAACGTCATGGCGTCGCCGCCGGGACAAGAAAGCGATCGGGCGCCAGCGCCGCGGCGGTGACGCCGAGCGCGGTGACATCGTCGGGCAGCGGCGCGCCGCGCATCAGCGCCGCGCCCAGCCTGGCCAGCGCCAGCGACACCTGAAACCCGTAGCCGCCCTGGCCGCCGAGCCAGAAGAAACCGGGCAGGCGCGGGTCGAAGCCGATGACAGGCGTGCGGTCGGGCGCGAAGGTGCGCAGGCCCGCCCACGGCGTCGAGGGACGGCCGATGCGCATCGACGTTGCCTGCTCGATGCGGTCGACGGCGATCGCGACGTCGATGTCTTCGGGGTACGCGTCGCACGGTTCGGTGTCGGTCTCGTCGGCGAGCGAGCCAATCAGCCTGCCGGCATCGGGCTTGAAGTAGAATTGTTCGTGCAGGTCGACCACCAGCGGCCAGCCTGATATGTCGGCGCCGGCGGGTGGATCGAACAGGAAAGCGGTGCGGCGCTTGGGCTGGAAGCCGAGGCCGGAGAGGCCCGCCAGGCTGGCGACGGTATCGACCCAGGCACCGGCCGCATTGACGACGATGTCGGCGCTGTGGACGCCAGCGTTCGTCTCGACCCGAAAGGCGCCGCCGTTGCGCGATATGGCGCGGACTTCCTCCCCGGTGCGGATCAAGCCGCCGCCGGCCTTCAGCGCCGAGGCGCAGTCCGCCAGCATCTTGCCGGTGTCGACATCGACCGCGTCCGGCTCATAGACGCCGCCGCAGGTTGCTTCAGCGGCAATGACGGGAACCAGCGCGTGCAGCTCGGCCGCCGACAGGCGGCGCACGCTGGGCACCAGCGCCTGCAAGTCGCCGGCCAGCCGGTCGATCGCTGCGTCGTCGCCGTTCCAGCCGACATGCAGCGCGCCGCGCCGATGGGCGACGAAACCGCCATCGACGATTTGCCGCCGGCTGGCCAGCGTGAGCGCGCGCACCAGCCGGTTGCCATAGGTTTCGGTGAAGAGAGCGGCGGAGCGGCCGCTGGCGTGGTAGCCCAGATGCGGCTCGCGTTCGAGGACGGTGATTTCGGCCCAGTCGCGCATGGCGGCCGCCAGGGAAAGGCCGGCGATGCCGCCGCCGATGACGACGATTTTTGGGGAGGATTTCGACTGCATCCGCCAGTCGTAAAAATAATTTCGTATCCAGTCAATATTTAGCGTATAAGAAAATTATTGATGTTGTTGATGGGGGCGGGGAGTTCGACTACCTAGGACCGAAAGCGGGCTGATCGCCGCGCATGGAGCTGACAATGTCGGAGCAACCGAACCTCGGTGATTGCCTTCGGTCTTTGAGAAAGACGCATGGCTGGACCTTGCAGGAGGTCAGCGCGCTCACCGGTGTCGCGGTGTCGACGCTGTCCAAGGTCGAGAACGACCAGATGTCGCTGAGCTACGACAAGCTGCTGCAGATCTGCGAAGGGCTCGGCATCCATGTGACGGAATTGCTCAGCGGCGACCGCAAGCAGCCGGCGGCGCGCACGCGCCGTTCCGTGACGTCGCCAGCCAACACGCTGCGCCAGCTGACCCGCAACTACGACTACCGCTATCTCGCCACCGATCTCGTGCGCAAGCGCATGGTGCCGATCCACGCCTATGCGCGCGCCCGCACGCCGGAGGAATTCGGCCCGCTGACCAGGCACGCCGGCGAGGAATTCCTGATCGTGCTCAAGGGCGAGATCGAGCTGCACACCGACCAGTACGCGCCGGTGCGGCTGAAGGCGGGCGAGAGCGTCTACATCGATTCCACCATGGGCCACGCCTATCTCTCGGTGGGCGAAGGCGAGGCCGAGATGCTGTGTGTCTGTTCCGGCGACGAGCCCGACATGGAAGGCACGCTGCTGAGCGTGCTGGATGTGGTGGAGGGGTAGGGCGCGTGCCAATCGCGTCGGCTTCGATTGCCGGACGTTTGCGTTACCCTCTCAGAGGGTCGTGATCAGGGGCGCTACCTGTAGAAAAGGACTTTGCCACCAGGAACGAGTTGTTGGCAGAAGTCGTAGTCGGCAATGTTCCGGGTCAAAAGGACAAGCCCCGATTTCAATGCCTGCAGGTACAAGGTGCAGTCATGCAGGCAGCGCAGCTTCTGGTCATCCTGGTAACCCTGCAGGCGGCAGAGCACGCCATTGAGAACAGCAGCGCGGCCGAGGACGTCGGCATCGGGCGTCAGGATCCGGTGTCCGGGCATGGACCGGATTACCTCGCTCACAGCCTTATGCGCCCCCGCGGTGCGAGGATCATCCGGATGCAGGACGCCAAGCGTATGGGCCAACTCCTGGATGCAGATGGCTGAATGGTTGTTGTGCCGGCCGTCCATGATCTGCCTGACCAACGCAGGCGCTTTGCCTTGCAGCCTGTCGATGTAAACACAGGTGTCGAGCAACAGGCTTTGCCCGCCGACCTCGCCCTCGTTCACGAAGGGCAACTGATCATCTGGCCGGCGAGCACGTGTTTTGGCCGGGAGGCCCCGGAGGAAGCGAAGGGCCGCTTCGACATCGAATTCCGACACTCGAACCCCAATCAGAAGCCAAGCTTGATGTCTGGATCGATGGTTCCCTCAAGCTTGTTCATGGTCGCGGGGAAATTGTCCTCGAGCGCAACATTCGCGAGCGCGAACTCAAGCAACTCCGTGTCACCCTTGATGCCGGTCTGGCGCTTGGCCTGTTCAATGAGAGCATGGCTCAGACGAGCTGTGATCCGCTCGTCCTTGGAACCGATCAGGCCCTTGCGAATGGCGGCGCGAAGCGTCTGCCGAACGACAAACGTCTGCTCGCCCGGCACATTCCTGTCGGCGTCCTTGCTGATCCGGCTCCGCAGGCGCTTCTTTTTTGCAGCCAGGCGCTGTTGCGGATCCGTCGGTGACGACCGCACCCTTGGCGTCTTCGTCATATCGCGATCCTCCTGCTGTTAGCCAAATTTGGCACTTTGTCGAACATAGCAGGTGCCAGCGGCGCTGTCACTTGGAAGCTCAATCAGATTGCAGGCCCTGCCAGCCCAGTAGCGGAGAAGATATCCGGCAGGGCAATGAGGGGTAGCGCGGCCCGACCAAGTTTTCTGCAGGTCGATTCAGTCTTTCTGGTTCGAACTGGCCGGCGAAACCGGCTATATGACCCGCTGAAAACTCCCGCCAGCCAATGAGGAAAACCCGATGAGTTCAGAAAAGACAGCCGTGATCGTGGCCGGAGGCAGCGGCATGGGGGCGGCGGCGGCCAAGCGGCTGGCGGCGGACGGGTTCAAGGTCGCCATCCTGTCTTCCTCCGGCAAGGGCGAGGCGCTGGCCAAGGAGCTTGGCGGCATCGGCGTCACCGGCTCCAATCAATCGAATGACGATTTGCAGCGGCTCGCCGATGCGACGCTCGAAAAGTGGGGACGCATCGACGTGCTGGTCAACAGCGGCGGCCACGGGCCGCGCGCGCCGATCCTGGAGATCACGGACGAGCAGTGGCACACCGGCATGGACGTCTATCTGATGAATGTCATCCGGCCGGTGCGCATCGTGGCGCCGCAGATGGTCAAGCAGAAGGGCGGCGCCATCATCAACATCTCGACGGCCTGGGTGGCCGAGCCGAACGCGATGTTCCCGACCTCGGCCGTGTTCCGCGCCGGCCTTGCCGCCTACACCAAGGTTTTTTCAAACACCTACGCGGCCGACAATGTGCGCATGAACAACGTGCTGCCCGGCTGGATCGACAGCTTGCCCGCAACCGAAGAGCGCCGCGACAACGTGCCGATGCAGCGTTACGGCACGTCGGAGGAGATCGCGGCGACGATCGCGTTCCTGGCTTCTGACGGGGCGGGGTATATTACGGGGCAGAATATCCGCGTGGATGGGGGTGTCATTCGGGCGCTGTGACACGGCGCGGCTTCCCTTCTCCCCTTGTGGGAGAAGGTGGCCTCGCGAAGCGAGGTCGGATGAGGGGTGTTCCAGGGAACACCAACGCCTCACTCCGCTGGAACACCCCTCAACCGTCTCGGCGCCAAAGCGCCGATCCACCTTCTCCCACAAGGGGAGAAGGGAAGAGCGTCACCGCTGGTCAGCATCCGTCAACGTTTGCAGGAAAGCCACGATGTCGTCGATCTCGGCATCGTTCAGCGCCGCCTTGCCGCCGGGCTTCTTGCCATCGAAAGGCGGATCCTGATTCAGGTTTGCCCAGTAAGCCTTTGGCAGGTCGTCGAATTTGTCGATCGTGCCGTCGGCGTTTTTCGGATACCAGCGACCCGGGTCGGTGTCGCGGCTGGCGTAGAAGGCCACCGCATCGCGCAGCGTGTGGAACTCGCCATTGTGGAAGAAGCTCTTGCGCAGCGCCACGTTGCGTAGCGTCGGGGTCTTGAACAGGCCGCAATATTTGGTGCGGCCCTTGAAGTCGGTGCGCAGCGGGCCGCACAGGCCGAGGTCGAAATAGGCCGGATCGGCATTGGCGGGAATCGCCGCATTGCGCGGCACGGCGATGGCGATCAGGCCGAAATCGGTGAATTGCGGCGGCTCGCCGTCATTGGCGGGTTCGCTGAGATGGCAGCTGGCACAATTGCCTTTCGTCTCGTCTTCGAACAGCGCGCGGCCATGCAGTTCCTGAGCGGTGAGGGTTGCCTTGCCGGCCAGGTATGTATCGTAGCGGCTCGAATAGGGGTAGAAGTCTGCCGCGCTTTGCTCGAACGTGCCGAGCGCCTCGGCGGCGGCATCCAGCGCATCGTCGGGATGATCGAAGACATCGTCGCCGAAGGTGGCCTTGAAGTCGTCGGCATAGGCCGAGCGCCGCAGGCCGGCGGTAACGGCGGCGGCATCCTTGTTGGCCATCTCGAAGGGCGAGAGCAGGGGGATCTTGGCCTGGTCCTTGCCATGGTCGGCCCGGCCGTCCCAGGTCAGGCCGCCGGTCGGGCCGTTGTCGACGCTCTCGTCGCCTTCATCCTCGGAATCGTAGAAGTGCTCGGTGAAGGCGGGTGCTGCCTGAAGATAGCGCAGCGACGGCACGGCGCGCACGCCCGGCTGATCCAGGTTCGGCCCGCCCATTTCGACCGGAGACGCCGAGGCCGGGCCGAAGGCGTGGTGCGGATCATGGCAGGACGAGCAGGCCTGCTTACCGGAGGCCGACAGCGCCGGATCGAAGAACATTTTCCGCCCGAGCGCGGTCAGTGCCTCGGCGCGCGCGAAGGCTTGCGCGCGCGACAGCGGGCCTGGATTGACCCCGTCCGCTCCCGCCGTATTCGCCGGCGCGGCAAAGCCGGCTATCGAGATCGCGGCGATCGCGATCACCGGGTTTTTCCATCGTCTGGCTGTCATGGAACATGTTCCGCTTTGCTCCGCAAATAGGAATGCAGTGCAACGGATTGATGACCGGCCCGGGCGTTCACGAAACCGTGTTCGATCGGACTGCAGGTGTCACAAAGGTGACAAGGCATCGACGTTAGCTGCGCTGTATTGTTCGCAGCGCCATAGCCCTCCAGCCATCCTCCAGCCACGAGGCGTCTTCCCATGACCAGGTCCTTTCTCTCGCTTTGCCTCGCCTCGACGGCGCTGGCGTCGTTGGCCGGCACCGCTCACGCCGCGCCTGCCGGCTTCGACAAGATCGACACCGTCGTCGTCATCTACGCCGAGAACCGCAGCTTCGATAATCTCTATGGCGGCTTCCCCGGCGCCAACGGGCTGGCCAATGTCTCGGCCGATCAGGCGCGCCAGCTCGACCGCGACGGCAAGCCGCTGACCGAATTGCCGCCGGCCTGGGGTGGGCTGACCGGAAAGGGCGTCACCCCGGTGGTGACAGAGGCGCAGACCGCGCATCTGGCCAACGCAGCCTTTGCCATAGACGATCCCAAGGGGTTCAACGAAGGCACCAACGTCATTACCCATGATCTGTGGCACCGCTTCTACCAGGAGCAGATGCAGATCGATGGCGGCAAGAACGACAAGTTCGTCGCCTGGGCCGATTCCGGCGGGCTGGTGATGGGCCATTATGACGGCTCCGGCCTGCCGATGTGGGCGGTGGCGAAGAAATACGTGCTGGCCGACAATTTCTTCCAGGGCGCCTTCGGCGGTTCCTTCCTGAACCATTTTCAGCTCGCCTGCGCCTGCACGCCTTTCTATCCGCATGCAGACACCAGCCCGATCAAGGGCCAGATCGCGGCGGTCGAGGCCGATGGCACGAGCTTGAAGGTCGCGGACAATTCGCCGGCCTCGGCGCTGGGCGGCGTGCCGAAATTCGTCAATGACGGCGCCATCACGCCCGATTTCTACGCCGTCAACACCATGCAGCCGCCTTACCAGCCAAGCGCCAACAAGCCGGCCGCGGACGGCGACAAGGCGCTGGCCGATCCGGCCGCGCCGACAACGCTGCCGCCGCAGCACGATGTCACCATCGGCGACCTGCTGTCGCTGAGAGGGGTTAGCTGGGCCTGGTATGGCGGCGCCTGGCAGGCGACGCTGGACGGCAAGAACGCGACGCCGGTGCCGAACTTCCAGTTCCACCACCAGCCGTTCAACTACTTCGCCGCCTATGCGCCCGGCACCGCCGCGCGGGCCGAGCACCTTAGGGATGGCGGCCTCGACGGGGCCGAGTTCATCAAGGCGATCGACGACGGCAAGCTGCCGCAGGTCGCCTTCTACAAGCCGCAGGGCAACCTCAACGAGCACTCGGGCTATGCCGACGTGACGTCGGGCGACCAGCATTTGGCCGACCTCGTTTCGCATCTGGAGAAGAGCCCGCAATGGGGCCACATGCTGGTCGTCGTCACCTATGACGAGAATGGCGGTTTCTGGGATCACGTAGCGCCGCCCAGGGCCGACCGCTGGGGGCCGGGCAACCGCATCCCGGCCTTCATCATCTCACCCTATGCGAAGATGGGCACGGTCGACCACACGCAATACGACACGACCTCGATCCTGCGCTTCATCACCGCCCGCTACGACCTGCCGGTGCTTGCCGGCATCGTCGCCCGCGACAAGGCGCTGGCCGCCAATGGCGAGCCGCCGATGGGGGATCTGAGCGCGGCGCTCGATTTGACGCGCTGACGCTCTTGCCGCCGGGTGGCTGCGCGGCAGCGATAGCGCTCTACGGCGCCCCCCTCTGTCCTGCCGGACATCTCCCCCACATGGGGGGAGATCGGGCAGCTTGGGCGCCCCACTCGCTCCTGCGACATCAACAATTGGCGAAATGGTCGATGACAGCCAATCTCCCCCCTCGTGGGGGAGATGTCCGGCAGGACAGAGGGGGGCGCGAAGGAATGCGACGCTCAGTGCCTCAGCGAGCCCTCAGCCGCCGTTTACCAGGGCAAGGATAAGCTTCTGCAAATTGCCGCCCTTGCCGAGTTCGACGCGGTCGAAGTCGCGGCTTGCCTGGCGTTGCGCCTGCGAGAGTTCGGACAGGCGTTTGGTCATCTCGGTGCGGATCTTGCTGCATTTCGGGTCGTCGGCCACGGTGAGACCGACGGTCGCCGCCTCGATCTTGCGCACCATGTCGACGATGGTGGCGCCATGCACCTTCTCATGGGCGCTGACGCCGGCGAGGAAAACCTCCCAGTTCTTCTGGATCGCCGGAGGCAGCGGCGCGGACGGGCTTGGCAAGGTGTAGGTGATGATGAGCTTCGGCCTGGCCGAGACCAGCACACACGCTCCGGCGCGGGCCTGATAGTCCCTGGTCCAGGTCAGCTTGAAATTGGTGTGGGCGATGGCGCGCGCGACGCCGACATTCGGTCCATTCTCACCGATCGAGCGATAGAGTTCCGGTCCGGACTGGCCTGAGATGGCGTAGGTCTCGACCTTCTCGACCGGCTTCCACTGCGCATGGGCGGCGAGCGGCGAGACCAGCAGTGCGGCTGCCGAGACACAAAGACGAAGACCGATACTCAACACCGCTCTCTCCAAAGCGCGGCCCTGCCGCACAGGCAATGCCATTGAACGGCTTTTCCTATATGCTGGCGGCCGGTGCTGCAAATTTCGGGGGGAAGTCATGGGAAGATATTTCTTTGCCGCTGGTGTCCTGGCGATCATGCTCGGCGTGCAATCGGCGCATGCCGCTTCATGCGGCAGCTGGAGCGCCAAGATGGAGGAGGACGAGGGCGGCAGCGTGCTGACGGCTTCCGTCTGCGGCGGAGCGAAGGGCGATGCGCATCTGATGCTGACCTGCTTCGACAAGCCGGTGCTGAGCTATGATCTCGGCGAAAGCGGTCCGGAGCTGCAGCCCGGTGTCAGCGACTTCGACTTCAAGGCCGACGGCAAGACGGTGACGAAGACGCTCCAGCTCGAAGAAATGTACAATTATCTCGTGGCCGATCTGGAGAAGGACGACCCGCTGCTCGACCTTCTGCGCGGCAAGGGCGATGTGACGGTCGGCTCGGCCAAATACGGCGCCAACAGTTTTCCGCTGAAGGGCTCGAGCGGGGCGATCGGCAAGGTTCTGGCGCAATGCGGCAAGGCGAAGCCGGCGGCCGATGGGGATTGAGGGGGCAGTCTCCGCATTCGATGTTGGCGGGACAGCACCCCCCTCTGTCCTGCCGGACATCTCCCCCGCAAGGGGGGAGATCGGATGCAGCATCGTCTTTCGCCAATTTCCAACGTCGGAAGGTCGGCGGAACATCAACGCTGCCAATCTCCCCCCTTGCGGGGGAGATGGCCGGCAGGCCAGAGAGGGGTGCGACGGATCGCTGCGGAACTGATTTCTATTCCATGCCGCCTGCAGTCTATCGCATCACCCGGCCCAGCCGCACGGTCGCCGCCCACAACTCCTCATCCGAGAATCCTGAGAAGCCCAGCACCAGCCCGTGCTTCGGCGGTCCGGCTATGTACATGCCCGACAGCGAGCGGGCGCCGACGCCGACGGCCTTCGCCGCTTCCACGATTTCCGTGTCCACGCCGCCGCTCTTCAGCGTCGCCACGAGATGCAGACCTTGCTCGGGCACGGTGGCGTCGAGGGCGTCGCCGCAATTGGCGCGCAGGCCGGCGATGAGCGCGTCGCGCGCGGCTTGCACGCGGCGGCGCACGCGCCTGAGATGCGCGGCGAAGTGGCCTTCGGTGAGGAGGTCGGTCAAGGCGCCCTCGGCCAGCGTCGAGGGGTAGCGGTCGGCGCGCGCCCGGACCGCCATGACGGCATCGAGCAGCGGTTCAGGCACCACGGCATAGCCGATGCGCAGGCCGGGAAAGAGCACTTTGGAAAAGGTGCCGAGATAGGCGACGCGGTTCGCGCCATCCATGCCTTGCAGCGATGTCAGCGGCGGGCCGGCGTAACGGAACTCGCTGTCGTAATCGTCCTCGATGATCCAGGCATCGTTGCGCCGCGCCCAGTCGAGCAGGGCAAGGCGGCGGCGCATCGTCATGGTGACGCCCGAGGGATACTGGTGCGAGGGCGTGACATAGGCGGCGCGCGCATGCGGGCACAGGCGCTCGCCGACAAGGGGATCGAGCCCCTCGGCGTCGACCGGCACGGCGGCGATGCTGGCGCCGCCGCCGGCCAGCGCGGCATGCGCCATCGTATAGCAGGGATTTTCCAGCCACACGGCGTCGCCGGGGCGAAGCGCGGCGCGCACCAGCAGGTCCAGTCCCTGCTGCGTGCCCGAGGTCAGCACGATCTGGCCGGCATCGCAGCGCACGCCGCGCGCCGTCCTCAGATAGGCCGCGATCGCCTCGCGCAACGCAAGCCCGCCGCGCGGATCGCCGTAGCGGAAATGCTCCGGCCCGGGGCGGGCGAGGTGACGCGACAGGAGGATGCGGAACAGGTCGAGCGTGCGCGGATCCGATACCGCGACGCCAAGGCCGCAGGGCAGGGCGGCGGCGATGTCGATCTCGGGCGGGCGGGGCTTGGCCAATGTGGTCGGCAGGAACGGCACGTCGAGCGCGACGAAGGTGCCGGCGCCGACCCTGGCCACAGCGAACCCCTCCGAGATCAGCATTTCGAAACAGGCGACCGCCGCCGAGCGTGACAGGCCGAAGCGCCGGGCAAGGTCGCGGGTGGTCGGCAGCTTGGCGCCGGCGGCCAGCGCGCCGGTCTCGATCAGCCGGCGGAGCGCCGCGTAGAGCTCGCGGCTGCGCGGGCCGTCGCCCGGCAGCACGGGGATGAGTGCCGACCAATCGGGTTGATTGGTCTGATTTTTCTCACCCTGATTGGTTCTTTTCTCGACCAATGTCATTGCATAGGGTTGGCGCATAACAGCCAAGGATGCAAGCCGTGAACGACGTCGCCGCCAGCTTTCCCACCACCAGCCGCAACCGCGTCAAGCGCGTGCACGAACGCGGCAGCTATGACCACGCGGCCGTGTTCGCGGTGCTGGATGCCGGCATGCTGTGCCATGTCGCCTATACATTCGAGGGCCAGCCCTATTGCACGCCGACCATCCACTGGCGCGAGGGCGACTTCCTCTACTGGCACGGCTCGTCCGCCAGCCGCATGCTGCGCCAGCTGCGCGGCGGCACGCCGGCCTGCCTGACGGTCTCGCATCTCGACGGGCTGGTGCTGGCGCGCTCGGGTTTCAACCACTCGGTCGACTACCGTTCGGCAATGTGCTTCGGCACGGCACGCATCGTCGAGGACCCCGCGGAAAAGCTGAAGGCGCTGGCCGGCATCGTCGACCGCTTCTATCCCGGTCGCAGCGAGACCTTGCGGCCGATCTCGGCGCAGGAAGCCAAGGCCACGACGGTGATCGGCATGCGCATCGAGGAGGCCTCGGCCAAGGTGCGGGCCAAGGGCGTCGGCGACGACGAGGAAGATTACACGCATCCGGTGTGGGCCGGCGTCATCCCGGTGCGCATGGTGATCGGCGCGGCCGAGCCATGCCCGAGGCTGATGCCCGGCATCGAGCGGCCGGTCAATCTGGATGGTTATGCCGAAGGCGAGAGGCTGGACCGGGCGCTGACGCGGGCGCAGCGGGTTTATGAGGGCGGGGTGTAATCAGCGCTTCTTCCTTCTCCCACAAGGGAGGAAGGAAGAGCGCGCCCTTGCCGATGCCAGCACAGCATGGATGGGTATTGACAAGCTGTATTCCCGCTCTGTTCTGTCGCGTCCATGATCTATGATCGTTCGACACTCGAAGACGCCTTCCGGGCAAAGTCCCGGCTTAGGTTCCTGTTCTTCTGGGGGCATCAGCCCTCCAAGGACGGCAGCATTACCGCATCCTGCTTCAGCCAATGGTGGCCTGCCCAGTTCACTGTGGCTGGTCGGCGCTATCCGACAGCAGAACATTGGATGATGGCCGAGAAGGCTCGGCTTTTCGGTGATGCTGACACGGCGGCGCAGATTCTGCAGGCGGGAAGCCCCAAGCAGGCAAAGCAGTTCGGCCGGCAAGTGCGCGGTTTCGACGAGGCCAGATGGGACGCCGAGAAGCGGCGCATCGTTGGCGAGGGGAGTTTTGAGAAATTCCGGCAAAATGCGCTGTTGCGGGACTATCTGCTGTCGACCGGCGAGCAGATCCTGGTCGAGGCGAGCCCCATGGACCGGGTGTGGGGCATTGGCCTCGCTGCCGACGACAAGAAAGCGGCAAATCCGCTTTTGTGGCGCGGCGACAACCTGCTGGGATTTGCGCTGATGCAGGCACGCGACCGGCTGCGTTGAGGCGGGCGTCTTGCCTTCTCCCCTTGTGGGAGAAGGTGGCCTCGCGAAGCGAGGTCGGATGAGGGGTGCTCCAGTCTGGCGCCAACGCCTCACTCCGCTGGAGCCCCCTTCATCCGTCTCGGCGCTGAGCGCCGATCCACCTTCCCCACAAGAAGGGAAGGAAGAGCGCTCCCTTGCCGATGCCAGCGCCTCGCGCTATCCCGGCGCCATGATCACCTTCCGCAAGGCTGTTGCCGCTGATCTGCCCGCCATCGTCGCCATGCTGGCCGACGATCCGCTGGGCGCTTCCCGCGAGGACGCTTCCTTGCCGTTGGCGCAAGGCTATCTCGATGCCTTTGCCGCCATCAGCGCCGATCCCAACCAGTTGCTTGCCGTGGCCGTTGACGGCGCCGAGGTGGTCGGCACATTGCAGATCACCTTCCTCGCCGGGCTTTCGCGCAAAGGCGCCTTGCGCGGGCAGATCGAGGCGGTGCGGGTTGCCGCCGGCAGGCGCTCCGGCGGGATCGGGCGGAAAATGTTCGAATGGGCGATCGAGCAATGCCGGGCACGCGGCTGTGTCCTGGTCCAGCTCACCACCGACAAGGGACGGGCGGACGCGCACCGCTTTTATGACAGCCTCGGCTTCACCGGCAGCCATATCGGTTACAAGAAGGCACTTTAGACCTCGTGCTGAAAGTTACCGTGGTCGTTCGGCGTCTTCCTCGTTGTACAGACTGAACACGTTGCCCTTGCCATACTCTTCCTCCAATTGCCTTTTCGCCTCATCGAGGTTCTCGGCAAGGATGCTGACGCGCTCTCCCGGTTTGTCGGGATCTACCGTCCGTATGATCGCCTTGTATACTTTCACCCATCTCGGCCCCGGTGCTTCCAGGCAAGCCATCTGATGCCGCACGTCTATATGCCTCACTTCGGCAAAGCCCGACGCGGTGAACTGAATTGCGGCCGCGGCCGATGCCAATTCCGCCGGCAAGGCTCCAAGATTGGTAGGTGTCTCCGGCGTCGCAACAAGCTGATATGATCCAAACTTCGCGTCAGCCACTCTGTACTTGAACGTCCAATCGAAGACATGGAAACCACGGCCGGCCAATTCCAGGTAACTATCTGGACGCGGTACCGTGCCAAGAAGGTGCACTTTTGAAACTGTCGGCAGCTCCACGAGCTTCGCTTCGATGCCCGGGATGTCCATCAGGTCACTGCGAAAGGCGTCGATGGGAATGGGGCCTTCGCCAGCTGTGATGAACGCAGCCACCTGACCGGTGGAGTCGGCTGCGATCCATACGCAATCGATCTGCGAAGGGTATCGTCTGCTGCCTGTAGTCATTGGGATTATCCGACTGGAAGTGATTGGCCCAGTATATAACAGTAGCGGATTTTATTCGGTCGCAGCTTTCTGCAGGGCTGGCGCATCGGCGAAATCTTTCAGGCTCTATTCAATTTGCCGGCAAGAGCGGATATAGGTCAGCTAGGTTGACCTATATAAAATCGTCGCGGGAGGCGTGACTTGACCCTTTTGAACCTCTTGGCTTCGCGCTCCTCGCGAATGAAAGCCTCCGAAATCCGCGAGCTCCTGAAGCTGCTCGACCAGCCCGACATCATTTCGTTCGCCGGCGGCATTCCCGATCCGTCGCTGTTTCCAGCCGACGCCATCCGCGATGCCTATGCCGATGTGCTCGGCGGCTCCGAAGCCGGTGCGGCACTGCAGTACCAGGTCTCGGAAGGCTATCTGCCGCTACGCCGCTGGATCGCCGGCCAGATGGGCAAGCTCGGCGTCGCCTGCGACGAGGGCAACATCTTCATCACCTCGGGATCGCAGCAGGCGCTGGATTATCTGGGCAAACTGTTCCTGTCGCCGGGCGATACCGCGCTGGTGACGTGGCCGACCTATCTCGGCGCGCTGCAGGCCTTCAATGCCTACGAGCCGCGCTACGACCGGCTGCGGCCCGAGGGCGGCAACATGACGCCGGTGGCCTACCATGCTGCCGCCGCCGCAAATGGCGGCAAGGTCAAGTTCGCCTATCTGGTGCCCGACTTCGCCAACCCGACCGGCAACACGCTGGACGAGAAGCAGCGTGAAGCGGTGCTCGACCTTGCCGGCGAACTCGACATCGCCGTCATCGAGGACGCTGCCTACAGGGCGCTGCGCTATGACGGGGAGGGCGTGCCGCCGATCCTGGCGCTGGATTGCGCCCGCTCGGGCGGTATCGACAAGGCGCGCACGCTCTATTGCGGATCGTTCTCGAAAATCCTGTCGCCGGGCATGCGCGTCGGCTGGGTCTGCGCGCCGCGCCATGTGGTGGAAAAGCTGGTGCTGATGAAGCAGGCCTCCGACCTGCACAGCCCGTCGATCAACCAGATGGTCATGCACCGCGTCGCCGAATCCGTGTTCGACGGCCAGGTGGAAAAGCTCATCGGCGCCTATCGCGAGCGCCGCGACGGCCTGCTTGGCGCGCTCGAGGCGCACATGCCGGCAGGCATCACCTGGAGCCGTCCGGAAGGCGGCATGTTCGTCTGGGTGACGCTGCCGGAAGGCAGCGACGCCACCGAACTGCTGGCGCGGTCGGTGAAGGAGGCGCGCGTCGCCTTCGTGCCGGGCAATGCCTTCTACGCCGACGGCACCGGGCGCAACACGCTGCGGCTGTCGTTCACGCTGGCCGACCGGCGCGCCGTGACCGAGGGCATTCCGCGGCTGGCGGCGCTGCTCAAGGGATAATCCCGCCGCCCCAAGCGGTTCAGGGGCCGCTATGCGTGCCTTTGATCGTGTTGCCCTCCAGCTTGGTGAACGGCACGAAGGACAGCGTGCCGCCATTGTAGATGTCAGCGCGGGTAACCTGGAACGTGCCGTCGGCTTCCTGGTGCTTGGTGACCTTCAGCACATGCTGGGCACCGGGCGGGCCGACCGGAATGACCATCATGCCGTTCGGTTTCAGCTGCTGGAGCAGCGGCGGCGGGATGTGGTCGATGCCGCAGGTGACGATGACCTTGTCGAACGGCGCTTCCTCCTGCCAGCCATAATAGCCGTCGGCATTGCGGGTGGTGATGGCCTTGTATTCGGAATAGCCCCTGGCGATCAGCGCGTCGTAGAGCGCGCGGGTCCTTGCCGCCAGCGGCTTGATGATCTCGATGGAGAACACCTTGCCGGTGAGGTTGGCGAGATAGGCCGACTGGTAGCCGGAGCCGGTGCCGATCTCCAGCACCTTGTCGCCGGGTTTTATCTCCAGCGAATTGGTCATGCGCGCGACGCTGTGCGGGCCGGTGATGGTGACGCCATAGCCGATGTCGAGATAGTGCCACTCATAGGCGCGGCCGAGATTGGCCTTGGTGACGAACTCCTCGCGCGGCGTCATCAGATAGGCGCGCTTGTCGCGATCGTCCCAGACATCCTTGTGGGCGATCAGGGCCTGGAAACGGTCCCAGCGCTGGCCGAGGAAACCGGCATCCTCGCCGCGGTTCTTCTTCATCCAGTCGATGAAGGCGGCGCGGCTGTCCATTGGCGGCATGGCGCCGGGATCATAGGGGACAGGCACGTCGGCCATGGCGGCCGGCGGGCGCGCCAGCAGCGCGCCGGCGGCGGCGAGCAGGAATTGGCGGCGGGGCAGGTCGAGGCGCGGATGGTCCGCGTCCGCTCCGACCTCGATGCGCATCTGGCGATCCTTCATGGCAGGATACTCCCGCGGCTGACAGGTCCGGCGAAGCATCGCTCGCGAGCAGCGGTTTGACAACCGGCTCGGCCCATACATTTCGGTAAGATCGGCGAAGGCCGCGAGGCCGGGCTTGAAACGCTGGAGTGTTCAAAGTCCGGACAGGTCCAAGCGGCGGCGCTGATTCCCGCCTGCTGTATTTTCCCGAGTACTTCGCAATTCCGATGTCGATCCGGCGAATCTAGACTGAATTATTGGTCCCGGCGGCAATGAAATTGTCCTGTAAGGCATAAATGTCGACAGCTCTGGACAAGACGCAAGCAAGTTCCATACGGTGCGTTTCTTGGAGCAGGCGGGGGCGGCTACTCTTGAAGAAGAACGTCTTCTCATCGGTCGATCTGCCGGGGCATCTCGACGACGGCGCGCGGTTCTCGCTCTGGCAGGATATCCATGTCGCCGAGATCTGGTCGGTCGAATATGCGATTTCCCGCAAACTGCCGTTCGCGGCGGCCATCGAGGCCACGGCGATCGGGCCGCTGGTGCTCGGCCAGATGGCCGGAACGATCCAGCATGCCAGCCGCAAGGCGCGCAACATCGCCGATGACGGCCGCGACGGCTATCTGCTGTTGATCAACAATGGCGACACCAGGCTGAGCGGTGCCCAGGCCGGCCGCGACTACAGCGTCGGCAGGGGCGAGGCCGCGCTGGTTTCGGCCTCGGAAGCGCTGGAAATGAGCGGCGGCGACAGCAATATTTGGGCCAACATCGTGGTGCCGCGCGACATCCTGGAGAGCGCCTTCGCGCATGTCGAGGACCGGCTGGCGCTGACCATTGCCGCCGACAATGAGGCGCTCGGCATGCTCAGGCGCTACTGCAACTTCCTGGAGGCGGGGCCGGCCCTGGTCTCGCCGGACCTTGTCGCCCATGCCACGCAAACCATCGTCGACCTGATCGGCCTGGTGACCGGCGCCAAGGGCGAGCCGGCCGAGCTTGCCGGCCTGCGCGGCCTGCGGGCGGCAAGGCTGCAGGCCATACTCGACAAGATGCGCGATAATTTCGCCGATCCCGCGATATCGGCCCAGCAGGTCGCCCACCAGTTGCGGCTCTCGGTGCGCTATGTCCATGACATCCTTCAGGAAAGCGGGGCGAGCTTTGCCGAGCGCATCCTGGAATTGCGCCTGCAAAGGGCGCTGCGCATGCTTTGCGACAGGCGCAACGACCGCATGCGTGTCAGCGAGATCGCGCTGCTGAGCGGCTTCTCCGACATCTCCTACTTCAACCGCTGTTTCCGTCGCCGCTTCGGCTCGACGCCGAGCGGCGCCAGGTAGCGCATCCGGGCTGTCCGCCGGCTGGCGCAAAGGCCACACCGGGCGGGAAAGCGCGATGGCGCGCGCGTGGACAAGTCCGGTGCGGTCCAGCCCAAGACGTGGCGCGACGAACAATGCGAGACCGCGAAGTATCGCCGCGGAGCCTGTTCGCGGCGGCCAACATTTCGGGGATCGCGGACAAGCACATGAAAACAGCTCTTCTCGCCACAGCCTTCATATTCCTGTCTGCCGGCATGGCTTCAGCAGCCGACGCCGGCGCAACCTTGCCGGTGGCCGCCGCATACGACTGGTCCGGCGCCTATATCGGCACGCAGGCCGGGTACGGATGGGGTGACGCACGGGTTGGCCAGACTTTCCTGCCGGACAGTTTTGGTGGCTATGGCTGGGATTACGGCAGCCTGTCGGGCGGCTTCGGCGGCCTTTACGCGGGCTATATGAAGCAGTTCGGCAGCGGCGTGGTTGTCGGCGTCGAAGGCGATTACAGCTTCGCGAACTTCAAGGACACGACGCTCTATCAGGCGCTGGGTGTCGATGATCCGGCCTTCGGCGGCTTGCTCGAACTGAGTGCCGTCGGATCCGTTCGCCTGAGGGCGGGCTACGCGATGGACCGGTGGCTGCCCTTCGTGACGGGTGGCCTGGCGCTGGCGAAATACAGGCATACGACCGTCGATCTTCCAAGCGGAGACGCCTATGCCGAGGCTGCGGACACCGTCACCGGCTATACGCTGGGCGGCGGCGCCGAATATGCCGTCACCGACAATTGGGTGGTCCGGGGCGAATACCGCTTCGCCGATTTCGGCCGCCACACTTCGATACGGCACTCGACCTTCGATGGAAGCGAGGTCAAGCCCGACGCGATCGAGCTGAAGACGCACGATATCCGGTTCGGCATCGCCTACAAATTCTGAGACGGCCCTTGCTGCCGGCCTCAGTTCGCACTGGTGCCGAAAGGCGACACCGGCGCTGCAAGCGCGGCGGCGCATTCCAGGACAATTCGGATGCGGTCCTGCCCAAGACGCGGAGGGCGGACAATGCAACACCGGGCGGGTCGGCCGTGGTGGCGGCCGATCTGACGGTCATCTTTCGCCGGACGCGGGGTCCGGGACGCATTTTTCAGGGGCTCTCAATGCATCGCTTTACGCTCGCCGCGGCATCGCTTGTCGTCACGACATCGGCTTTCGCCGCGGACGCCTTGCCGCCGCTGGCCGGGGAGGCGGCGGGGGCGCCGCATGTATCCGGTTACGGCGAAGCCTATCTCGGCGGGGTCCGCTTTGTCGGCGACGACTACACGACCCGGGTCGGTGGGGGTGCGGCGCGCGTCAATATCGCCTTCGCGCAGCGCTGGAACCTGCAGGGCGACGTGAGCTACGACCGCATATGGGGCCACTACGACCCGCTGGACGCCACGCGCGGCGCGATCCACGGCTTCTATCGCGATCCCGACCGTTTTGCCGCCGGCATCTTCGGCGCCTACACGACCTTCGGCTTCGGCGACGGCGTAAACGTGTACAATCATGCGGTTGGCCCGGAAGCCCAGCTCTACCTCGGCAACCTGACCCTTTACGGCCAGGCCAGCGTCGGCCAACTCGCCGTGAACGATTTTCGCGGCGACCAATGGGGCGTGCGCGCCGTGGCGCGTTATTTCGTCCACCAGAACCTTCGCCTCGATGCGGAGTTCGCCTTCAACCGGACCGACTATAACGACGCCTATGAGGACTTGGTCGGCGCCGCCGTGCAGGCGATGTACCGGTTCGACGAAACACCGTGGGCGGTGTTCGGGCGCTACGAGTTCGAACGCAGGAAATTCGAAACGTCCACCGAGGACACCAGGGCCAACAAGTTCGTCATCGGCCTGCGCGCCAGCTTCGGAAGCAGCACACTGTTCGACGAAGACCGCAATGGCGCGACCATGGACACCTACCGGCCCGCCTCGGTAATCAGCACCAAGTGAGGCGGCGGTTCGTGCGGCTGAGGCTGTCCGGAAATGTGCCAGCCGTCGCCCAGGGCGGCTTGCCGGATATCTGGCGAAGCCGGACAGGGGATGTCAGCTGACATCGCCGCGCGCATTGACGATGCCCCCGCCGAACCTAGATTGGGCACCTTCGAGGAGGTGTCTTCATGGAAACCCAGGAACTGCATCGCGGCCGGCTCATCGACCACATCCATCTGGTGGTCGCGGATCTGGCCGCCAGCCGGCGTTTCTACGAGGCGGTGCTGCGTGTGCTCGATGTGCCGATCGGCGGCACGGCGGCGGATTATTTCTGGTGCGACGAGCTGTTCATCTCCAGTGCCGACAGCCGGGCAGCGCTGGGAAAACTGACTGGCCGCCATCATCTGGCGTTCCAGGCAAAGGACCGCGCCATGGTCGATGCCTTCCATGAGGCCGGGCTCGCCGCCGGCGGCAAGGACAATGGCGCGCCGGGCGAGCGGCCGTATCACCCCGGCTATTACGCCGCTTTCCTGCTCGATCCCGACGGCAACAACATCGAGGCCGTTTATCACGGGCCGGCCAACCGAAGCGCGGCTTCGGTCAAGATCACGTTCTGATCGGCTTTCCATTTCTCGTATCCTCGTATACGAGATTGTAAGCCGCCGTGAGGAATCGTATGCGCCCGTTGCCTGAAGCCGTGCCGTTTTTCAGCCAGTGGGAAACGCCCGATATGACCCTGGCCGTGCTCGCGGACGGGGCTGATATGGCGCTGAGGCGCGACCCCTTGTGGCGGGGATCGGGTGCGGCAACGCTGGACGAATACGCGGTCTGGGCCGCCAATATCTGCGGCATGGCCTGCCTGAAGATGATCCTGGCGACGCGTGGCGAGATCGTGCCGACGATCGAGCTGGCACGGCGATGCACCTCGTATGGCGGCTATGTCGTCAATGAAGCCGACCAGTCGATCAAGGGGCTGATCTACGCGCCCTTCGTCACCTTCGTGGAGGAAGCCTTCGGCCTGCGGGCGCAGGTGATGACAAGCGTGGCGACGGCGGACATTCCGTCGATCCTTGAACGGTCGCGCTTCTTCATCGCTTCGGTCAGCAGTTCGATCCGCTGGCCCGAGCGCGAGCCGCCATCGAAGGGCGGCCATCTCGTGCTGGTCACTGCGGCTTCGGACGAAGCTTTCCGCTTCCACAACCCTTCCGGCCATACCGCCGCCACACAGGCCAACGCAGTGTTGGCGCCTGCGGATTTCGACCGTTTCTTCGCCAATCGCGGCATTGCCGTCACCATTTGAGCTTGAGGGATTTTCATGAAGGACAGGATCAGGGTTGCCATCCTCTATGGCGGGCGTTCGGCCGAACATGACGTGTCGCGCCTCTCGGCCGCCAATGTGCTGAAGGCGATCGACCGGACGCGCTACGAGGTGGTGCCGATCGGCATTGCCAGGGACGGCAGATGGCTGCTGCAACCATCCTCCGACATCGCCGCCGACGGCGCGGGGGCGCCGCTGTCGCAGGATGGCGCCGAGGTCGCGCTGCTGCCTGGGGGCAGGGGCAGGCTCGTGGCCGTGCCGAACGGCGACACGCGCCTGGACCTTTCGCCGGTCGATGTCGTCTTTCCCGTGCTGCACGGGCCGTTCGGCGAGGACGGCTCGGTGCAGGGTTACGCTGAGGTTGCCGACGTCGCCTATGTCGGCTGCGGCATCCTGGCTTCGGCCGTCGCCATGGACAAGGATGCCGCCAAGCGGCTGATGCGCGATGCCGGGCTTGCCGTGGCGCGCTCCGTCACCGTGCACCGTAACGGCGTCGGCTCGTTCCAGGAGGTCGCCGGGACGCTCGGCCTGCCTTTCTTCGCCAAGCCGGCGCGCCAGGGCTCTTCCTTCGGGGTGAGCAAGGTCAATGACCGGGACGGGTTCGATCAGGCCGTCGAAACCGCGTTCGGCTATGACGGCAAGGTGCTGATCGAAGAGTTCGTCGACGGCCGCGAGATCGAATGCTCGGTGCTGGAGCGGGCCGACGGTTCGCTGACGGTCTCGCTGCCCGGCGAGATCATCCCGGCCGGCAAGCACGGTTTCTACACCTATGAGGCGAAGTATCTCGACGCCGACGGCGCCCTGGTGAAGGTGCCGGCCGATGTGCCGGCCGGTGTCGCCGACAGGGCGAAGGAGATGGCCGCGCAGGCTTTCCGGGCGCTCGGCTGCGAGGCCATGGCGCGCGTCGACTTCTTCCTGCGCGCCGATGGTTCGCTGCTGGTCAACGAGGTCAACACGCTGCCCGGCTTCACCGATATCTCGATGTACGCCAAGGCGCTGGCGGCGATCGGCATCGCCTACAGCGAGATCATCGACGCGCTGATCGAGCACGCGCTGGCCAGGCATGCGGCAGGCTGATCCCGTTCGGGAGCGCTCTTGATTTGTTCCCGTACGGTATCGTTTGTCCCTGATCTGATCCCGATCGGGATCAAAAATGGCTTGAGCGTTGCCGCGAACAATGTCATGCACCCGTTCAGGATCAATCATGCCGGGATCAAGATGATACAAGGCGATTTGTTCGGACCACCGGCCGCTCCGGCCAGCGAGCCTCCAGCCAACGCTCCGGAACGTGTCGGGGCGTCGCCGGCGCATCTGCCGCCGTTGATGGATGAAGCGGAACAGCCTGGCGAGCAGGCGGGAGGCGGGGACAGAGAGGCGATCGGTCGGCAATCGATCGACGATCAATGGCAAGATGCCCCGCCGGCAGATGACCAACAGGCTGGCAAACCGCAGCCGGGCGCGATCGGCTCGCCGGCGGATCTCGGCCGGCTGGTGCGCGCGGCCCGTAAACGCAGGGGTATCGCGCAACAGGTCTTCGCCGATGCCGCCGGGGTCGGAAGGCGCTTCCTGTCCGAACTGGAGAACGGCAAGCCGACACTCGAACTGGGCAAGGTGCTGACGGTCGCCAGCGCCGCCGGCATCGTGATCTTTGCCGGGGAGCGCTGACCGAAGGCCGGCCGATGCGACCTGGCATCATCTCCAAACAAAGCCTGCTCACGACAATGTGAGCGGCCGGCGCGCTCTGTTTGCCGGCAAAAGCTCGGATTTTAGCAAATCGGTTTCAGCGGCCGTAAATCTTGCCGCCTAGTCCTCGGCGAGAGTTCATCTGCCGGGGGGACGCTCACGATGAAACCGATTGCTGTGCTTGGCGCCGGCATTGCCGGCCTGACCGCCGCGCTGGACCTGAACAGGCGCGGCCTGCCAGTGATCGTCTTCGAGACCGGCAAGTCGATCGGCGGCATGGCCTCGTCCTTCAAGGACGCCGAGGGCTTTTCCTATGATTTCGGGGCGCATTTCGTCTCCAACCGGCTGGCCGACGAACTCGGCGCCGGCGGCGTCTGCCGCACCGTCAAGCACTATGGCGAGGCGGTGCATCTGCGCGGCAAATCCTACTCCTATCCGTTCGGGCTGATGCTGTCGCCCCGCTTCGCAGCGCCGGCGATCGCCGAACGCTACCGCGAACGGCAGGTCTTCTCCGCCGCCGACTGGTTCCGCAAGAAGTATGGCGAGACGCTGGCCGAGGAGGTCGCCATCCCGCTGGCGGAAGCGTGGTCGGGGGCGGCGGCCGACGAACTGTCGCCGGCGATCGGCCAGAAATTCGGGCCGCGCATCCTGAAGTCGCTCTATCTCAACGCGGCGGCCATCGTCACAAGGCGCGCGGTCTGCAACGGCTATTCGCACGAAATGCCCGAGAGCGCCGACGTCTACCACGTCTATCCAGAAGGCGGCATGTCGAAGCTGCTCGAACCCATGGCCAACGAGGTCAGGCACCTGATCCGTCTGGAGTCGCCGGTCGAGAAAATCCTGGTCGAAGGCGACCGGGTCAAGGCGGTCCGGGTCAATGGCGAGGTTACGGAAGTTTCCGCCGTGGTCAGCACGGCGCCGGTCCATGTGCTGCCCCGGCTGGTCAGCGGCAGCGCCGCGCTGGAGCCGATGGCGGCCTTCCGCTACCGGCCGATGATCTTCGTCAATCTGCGCTTTACCGGCCGTGGCCTGTTGCCCGACACGATGCTGTGGGTACCGGACCGTTCGCTGCCTTTCTTCAGGCTGACCGAGACGCCGATCTCGATGCCTTGGCTGGCGCCGGAAGGCAAGACGCTGATCACCTTCGACATTGGCTGCGAGGTCGGCGACGGCAACTGGACGATGCCGGACGACAAGCTTGCCGAAGCCTGTCTCGACGGCATCTGCGCGCTCTATCCGCAAATGCGCCGCCACTTCATCAGCGCCGGCGGCGTCATCCGCACGCCGATCTCCTATCCGGTCTATCTGCTGAAATATGAGGAGCAGCGCCAGCGTTTTGCCGCCGCGACCGGCATTGACGGCCTCTACAGCATCGGCCGCAACGGCGAATTCGCCCACAGCCTGATGGAGGATGTCTACTGGCGCACGCTGCGGCGCATGGGCGATGTCGCCGACTATGTCGGCAAGATGCCTGGAGAGTTGCCCTTCGCGGCCGAGATCCAGCGGATGATGAGCCCGTCCGAGGAAGAGCATTTCCGCGCCGCGTGAGGCGGTCCTTCTTTCCCAAGGGGTGGCGACCCATCCCTTGCCATGGCGCTCCGTCCGGTATTGCGGCGCGGCGAATCTGTGCTAAGCCGCCGCACGACCAATCTGAGGACGAAAAAAGTGAGCGAACCGACCGTGGCCGAGGCGACCGACAACATCTATGCGTCGCTGCGCGCCGACAATGCCGACCTCGACGCGCATATCGCGGCGCTCAAGGCGGCGCTGACGCGGGAGGGCGTCAAGCAGGCGGTGTTCGATCCCGCCAAGCTGGCGCAGAACAACCGCCAGGGCCGCAAGTTGATGCAGGCCTATTTCCGCCAGCGTGGCGTGAGCGTTGCGTTTTCAGCCTAGAGCCATTCAGCGCTTCACGGTCGGGTTGAATTGACCCCCTACCGATCCACCATGGCCATGCCGCGCTCGCCATAGCGCGGCCCGGCAATCTTCTCCGGCGCCAGCGCTTCATCCAGCGCGGCCATTTCCGCGGCGTCGAGTTTCAGTGACGCGGCGGCGATGTTTTCTTCCAGATATTTTCGGCGCTTGGTGCCGGGGATCGGCACGATGTCGATGCCGGAACCGTTGCCCTTTTCCAGGAGCCAGGCCAGCGCCACCTGTCCCGGCTTGACGCCGCGCGCCGTGGCGACGTCGCGCACCGTGCCGGCCGCCTCGACATTGGCATCGTAGTTCGCGCCCTGGTAGCGCGGGTCGTTGCGGCGGTAGTCGCCTTGCGGATAGTCCTCGGCGCGCTTGACGTCGCCGGTCAGGAAGCCTCGGCCGAGCGGCGAGAACGGCACCAGGCCGATGCCGAGTTCACCCAGCAGGGGAATGATCTCCGGCTCCAGATTGCGCTCCCACAGCGAATATTCGCTCTGCACCGCCGAGACCGGGAAGACGGCATGCGCCCGGCGGATGTTGGCCGCACCCGCCTCCGAGAGGCCGAAGAAGCGCACCTTGCCCTCGGCGACGAGTTTCCCGACGGCACCCGCGACATCTTCCATCGGCACCTTAGAGTCGACACGGTGCTGATAGAGCAGGTCGATATGGTCGGTGGCGAGCCGGCCGAGCGAGGCTTCCACCACCGCCCTGATATGTTCGGGCCGGCTGTCGACGCCGTCGAGCTGCTTGCCGTTTTCGATGCGGAAGCCGAATTTGGTGGCGATGGTCACCTCCTCGCGCCGGCCTTTCAGCGCGCGGCCGAGCAGCGCCTCGTTGGTGTGCGGGCCGTAGACTTCGGCGGTGTCGAGGAAGGTGCAGCCGAGTTCGATGGCGCGGTGCAGCGTGGCGATCGATTCGGCCTCGTTCGCCGGCCCATAGGACTGGCTCATACCCATACAGCCGAGGCCGATGGCCGAGACCCGCAGCCCCTGGCTGCCGAGCTTGCGTGTCTTGAGGGTCATTGCGGCGCTCTCCGGTTGGGACTCTGGAGAAGTATATAGGCGCCCGCTCAATTCCCACAGCCTCCGGCGCCGTCCCGGCCGGCAATGCGTCCTGCCGCAGGACGTTTTTCCGCCGCGGCTGTGCAACGGTACCTAGTGGAGCGGGGCCGGCTGCGGAAGCTCGGGGAGGGCGATCGAGGTGCCCACGACGAGGGCGGCGCCCGGCAAGGCCAGGCTATCGAACTCGATGGCCGCGCCAACAAGCTGGGCTGCCTGCATGACCAGGGATTCGACGTCCTCCAGCGCGATGTTTTCCTCGATGTTGGCCCGCCTGACTTCTTCGGCAACAGCGCTGATCTGGACGATGCCATTGATTTGAAAGGATTTCAGCGTCAACGCGGCGACGTCGTTGTGCAACTTGATGGAGCAGTCACGTCTCATGGCGACCTCCCGAAGGTTATTTTTCTTTGTCGCCACAATGCACCAGGGATCCGTGAATGGCAAGGTTGATCTTGAAAAAATAATGTAAAATCAATTAGTTAGTATAGTGACGCTAATATGCCTCCAGCGTTTCATCCACCTTGTTTGCCTGATGCCTCTTTTGCCCACGAACAGGTCTTGACGCGTTGGGGGTATATTCCTAATTGATAGGGTAGTTAGACAAATACTAACTTGATGTCGCGGCATCGTGTGGAGACGGCCCGATGGCTGAGCTTGAGCGTCCGGAAAGATTGCAGATCATGCTGTCGGCCGAGGAACTGACGGCGCTGGAGAACTGGCGCTACGACAAGCGCATGCCAAGCCGATCCGCGGCCGTCCGCGAGCTGCTGCGGCGTGGCCTTCTGGCCGATGGATTTCTTTCCGCGGAGCAGGGGATCAAGTCGCAGGATTTCGGCGTGCTGTCGCCCGACAAGGCGCCCGGCAAGGATTGACTTTACGCGGGCCGGCTGATGGCCGGGCGGCCGCATTGCCTTGGCCGGGTTTCGCTCTAATTAGGGCAGGATGACGGTGGCAGGGGAAGACCAGAGACTGGACGCGTCCGCCGATGCGCGGCTGGCGGCAATTGTCGATTCTTCCTTCGATGCCATCATCAGCAAGGATTTGAACAGTGTCATCCGCAGCTGGAACCTGGCGGCCGAGCGCATGTTCGGCTACAGCGCCGAGGAAGCCGTGGGGCAGTCCATCCTCATGCTCATCCCCGATCCCCTCAAGGGCGAGGAGGCCGAGATCATCGGCCGGGTCCGCAATGGCGAGCGGGTGGCGAGCTATGAGACGACGCGGATGCGCAAGGATGGCACGCTGATCGCGGTTTCGCTGACGATATCACCGATCAAGAACGCCGATGGCAAGATCGTCGGCGCCTCCAAGATAGCCCGAGACATTTCCGCGGCCAAGGAGAGCGAGCGCCGCATCAAGCTGCTGATGCGCGAGGTCAACCATCGCGTCAAGAACCAGTTCGCGGTCATCCTGTCGATGGTGCGGGAGACGAGCAAGCGTTCGAGCGATCCGCGCGAGTTCGAGGAACTGATCCGCGCCCGCATCATGGCGCTGTCGCGCTCGCACGACCTGCTGGTCACCTCGGAATGGGCGGGCGCGAGCCTGTTCGACCTCATCCAGGAGCATCTGAAGCCGTTCGGCCGCGAGGAGCAGATCCTGCTGTCGGGACCCGTCCTGACATTGCAGTCGAACGCGGTGCAGAATCTGGGCATGGCTTTCCACGAACTCGGCACCAACGCGTCCA
Source organism: Mesorhizobium comanense (assembly GCF_005503535.1). Classification (GTDB taxonomy): domain Bacteria; phylum Pseudomonadota; class Alphaproteobacteria; order Rhizobiales; family Rhizobiaceae; genus Mesorhizobium; species Mesorhizobium comanense. The sequence continues at coordinate 102,143 of NZ_SCNN01000019.1, forward strand.
AATATGGCGCGCTGCGCGGCGATGGCGGCCGGGTTGAGATCAACTGGACGATCGGCACCGACGCGAGCGGTGGGCGTGAATTCCAGCTTGTCTGGGAAGAAAAATCCGCTCCCTATGCCGACGACCGCCGAGACGAGACCACGCGAAAAGGGTTCGGCACGGTCGTGCTGCAGCGCGTGGCGCCCCAGTCGCTCGGCGGTTCCGCCACGCTGGAACGGTCGGCCGGTCATCTCAGCTGGCGCCTGGTCGCGCCGCTGGCATCAATCAGCGTGCCGCAAAGCGGCGCCGAGGTGGAGGACGCGGTGGGGTTCGGACTCTGAGGGGAAGCGCCGCGCGCTTCTCCCGGAAAACCGCGTTCCCTGCTGCTAGCGCGTTTCACCGTTTCACGAAAACGGCGAAACGCTCTATCTCTTTGTTTTTACGCAATTCCCAAGGGCAAAGCGCTGTGCGCTTTGCCCAGGAAAAACCGCTCACACTTTTCCTGGAATTGCTCTAGAGGATGTTCGTCGTCACCTCGACGATGATCGCGGCTCCTTCCGGCGATCCATCGGGGACATGCACGACACGCGAAACCCGCAAGTCCTGCGCGCTGCCGTCGACCGCGAGCGAGACGCTTTCGCCTATCCGGGGCACCGCCTGGAAAACGGCATTGGTGGCGTCCGGCCGGTTGTCGATGGATACGCGGCAGTTGACGGTCATCGGATTTCTCCCTGTTGGCTGCTATGCCCCGCCCGTCAACGCTGGGTCGGCGAAATGGTTTCAGGAAGACCGGCGGCGAAAGCCCGACATGGCTTGCCGGAAGCCTGGTTCCCGCTCATGGGCTCGAACCACGATTCACGCCTTCAAAGGGCGCTGTCCTACCATTAGACGAAGCGGGAATGGCAGGATGCTTATGGCGTCGGCGCGCCCGACCGTCAATTCGCCCGACCGTCAATTCGGGAGACTAGTCCATCCCCGAGAAGGCGCCGACCGGCTCCTGGCAGCGATAGACCGGACACTTCCCGTCGCGTGAGGGGATATAGGCCGACATCGGCACCTCCGGCCAGTCGCACTCATTGCCGAACTGCCTGACATAGCGGTCATAGGTGTTCGGGCCGGTGGTCAGCACCACGGCACGATGGCTCTGGATCGTCGCCTGGACCTGGGCGCAGCTCATGGCGCGGCTGTCGGGGCGGGCCTCGGCCACGCTGGTTGCCGCAAGCACGGCACCGATTGCTGTCAGCAAGGTTATACGACAAATGGACATGGCGCTTTCCGGTCTCCAGCCCCTGTTCAGGGGGCGATTACGAGCATCGCACAACTTCCCATATAATACGCGTCCTGTCCCGGTGGTTCCGTCACAGTCTCGTCATTGCGCGGCGGGTGGCCGCCGGCTGGCGCAACCAAATCGCGCGTCGCGCATTGCTGGGCATGGACGACAGGAAACCCTACGAAACTCCGCAATGGTGGCCTGGAAACGAGGGCCGCGAAGCGATGTGCTGTTCGTTCTGCGGCGGCCGCGACCACCGTTTCGAGGACTGCCCGCGGCGGGACGTTCTGGCCGATCGGGCGCCCTTGGGGCAACGCAATGACCCCGAGTTCCAGCCGGACTGAGCGGCTCCTGGCGCGGTCGTCGGTTCCGGCGCAATGACGTTAGGAAAATCTACACCATGTCGGTTCAAAACAAGGCGGTTCGGGGCATGATGCCTTGGCTCGGGTTCCCGGTTCGCCGTTCGATGTGGAACGCGGCCGGCCAGCGAGGCCAGGCATGCCCATAGCGCCAGTCAACAGTTCGGCCCTGCTTATCCTGCAGCAGCCTCGCAGCCCAGGCGGAACGGCGGACGATGGTTCCACTGGCATCCTTGGCGTTTCGGGTTTTGCCGGCGCCTCGGCCGGTTCACCCTTCACGCAGGCGCGAGCAAAGATTTCCGACGCCATGTTCAGCGTCAACAATGTCGACGCGACGGAAATGAAGGTCAAGCTGATCGAGCGCCTGGGCGAGCAGTTCGGCATCAAGCGAAGCGACTACAAATCAATGACGCAGTATGGCGCCGACATCAAACGGGCCGTGGATGCGCTGAAGGCCAAGCCCGACTCGGCACTGGCCATTGCCCGGATCGAAAAGGAACTCGGGCTGGACAAACTGGGTGTCACGCTCGACGATCTCGTCAACGCCGCCGTCGACCCCGATGGCAAGGGCAGCGAAAAGCTCGATGCAGCGCTGAAGAAGCAGGCTGGCGACGCCAACAAGGGCACGGCCGGCCCCCTGCATCAGGACGAGATCGGGATCTACAGCCGCTGATCCGATTGTCAGCGCGCGATCCAGTCACATGCTGACCTTGCCGCTGTCGCCGATCGCCGGTCGGGTGTCGCTCACCGCCGCGGCCAGCATCTTGACATAGCTGACCACGGTGCCGGGGCTGTTCCAGTACTGGGCGTCCTTCGGCGTGATCTTCAGCACGCGGATCGAGGGGTCGTCGGCGCTCTTCCACCAGGCTTTCGCTGGCGTCGACCACAACTGCCTGATCTTGGCCCGGTCATTGGAAACCTCGGCATGGCCGCTGACCGACACGTATTTCTGGTCGCCGGCATCGGCAAAGGCGAGGCACACGTTAGGGTCCGCCTCGATGTCCTCGTCCTTGTGGCTGCCTGCATCCGTCAGGAAATACACGGTGTTTTCCGCGCGCACCGCATGCGCGGCCATCGGGCGCGAGCGAATATCGCGGCTTTCGCGCGTCGCGAGCATGCAGAAGCCGATCTTTTCCATCAGCGTCCAGACTTGGTCGAGATCATTTTCGCGGTCGTTCATGGCCAGCTTCCTCGTTGGTCGATCAAGGAGGCAACTTCGGTACCGGCGCATGGTTCCAGCTTCGGTTCGCGAGGGTCGGTCGTCCAGGGAAGGCCGGCTTCGGAGACTGGTCCGGCCCTCGGTCAATCCTGCGATCCAACCGCTGCAGTCCGGTGCGGGCCGCTGTTCGACAGCCGTCGGGGAACCAGAAATGGCCGATTGCGTTTGCAGCATTCACGTCCACCCGGGGAACATCATGGAACAGCTCGTCGAGGAATTCGGCCATCCCACCTACACGTCGTTTCCGGTCATCGCGGCGCGGCTTTTGCTGGCGACGCTCTATGGAGCGGTCATCGGCTTCGAGCGGGAGTGGCGCAACCGGCCGGCCGGATTGCGCACCCATATCCTGATCTGTGTGGCGGCTGCCACCTTCGGCATCCTGACGATCGAGATCATCCACGCGCCGATGTTCGCGCAATCGTCGGTCAAGGTCGATCCGATCCGCGTGGTGGAGGCGGTGACGGCGGGTGTGGCCTTCCTTGCCGCCGGCTCGATCCTGTTTTCCCGCGGAGAGGTCCACGGGCTGACGACCGGCGCCGGCATGTGGCTGGCCGGTGCGATCGGTGTCGCCTGCGGCCTGGGGTTGTGGCAGGTGGCCGGGTTCGCCACGCTGATCGTGCTGGCCGTGGCCGGGTTGCTGCATCGCTTCCAACTTCCGGCTAACCTGGCCGGGGAGGGCAGGAAGGGTTCAAGCCCGGCATCCCCCAAAAGGCCGCGGAAATAGATAGATCACGGCTTTCCAGACCTGCACAGCTCGGCCGACAACCTTTTCGCTCCGCTGGCGTTGTCCCTGCGGAGGGAATTTGCCGCCACGGCGGCTGCGTAACAAAAGGAGGCCGGGATGAAACCTCTCGCCATTGCATCATACGCCTTGATCCTGTCGCTGACAGGGCCGGCGTTGGCCCAGACGGGTCAGCAGCAGGCCGAGCCCACCGACAAATGCCGGGTTGAGACAGAGCAGAGCGGCAAACAGCAGCCCGGTAACGGTAATCTGAGCGAAAAGCTCAATTATTGCGGCGGTGTGTTGAAGCCGCCGGCCACCGGCGACCAGGGCATGGCGGCGCCCGCGCCGGACGAAGGCAAGACGCCGGTGATCAAGCCGGGGCAGGTGCCGGCCCAGCCACCCAAACAATAGGCGGGGTCAGCGATACATTAGCTGGGTCCCATGGAACCCGGCATTGCGGGAAACGTTTTCTTTACGAATTGAATTCGAAAGGACGGGACCCGTGAGAGACATCGCCAGCACCGCCACATTTCTTGCTTCGATCGCGATCGTGATCGCCCTGATGCTGATGGCGCCGAAGAGCTTCGGGTTCGAAGCCTCGCACCCCATCGTGGATGGTGACCTGCCCGCCAAGTAGTGGGAGCAAACAATCGCAATCAGGTCCGACAAACGAAAGCCAGGCGATGATGTCGCCTGGCTTTTTGTTTGCGCGTTAGGAGCCTAGACCCGGCGGAGAAGCTGCCGGCTTCAGCGGACCAGGACGCCGGCGTGATCGCACAGCGCCGTGAATGCCTCCTGGGCGTGGGCGGCTGCCTGCCTGTCTTCCAGCGCGGCCTCGATCTTTTCGCGGGCCGCCTGGTAGAAAGGCCCGCGCTTTGCATGCGGCCAGTCGATGAGGATCTGGCTGGCGTCCTCGAGGGTCGCCACGTCACGGATGGTGTCCGAACCATGTGGCCTGATCCGTATCGGTGCCGACAGCATCGAATGGGTCATGAGTTTTACCCCTGTTGAAGGATCCGTGCCTGGCGGGCGGCGTCGATCATCGCCCGCATCGCCTTTTCCGGCGGTGTCCAGCCGTCGAGGGCGTCGCGGCAGCTGCGCAAGGCCGCCCGGTACTCCCGGCCCTGGCCGGCCGGCCAGTCGCCGAGGCATTCCAGTCCTTCCCAGGCGCTGCGCACGATGCGCTCGCGCTCCGGCGCGAATTTCAGCCGGATCGGTCGGGGAAACATCTTGTCGTTCAACGGTCGTCTCCATGATGGGGGCGCCGGTTAACGTCGCTGGCGGGGGAGGGTTCCAACCCGCGAAGGATCACTTTTCAGTCGCCGGAAGCCTGGCCCGGCAAAGGCCTCATCCGGCTCTGGGCGTGGCCGGACCGGAGGCCTCTCCAGCCGGCCGGTCCCGTTCGAACTGTTCGGTGTCCGGCAAGGCATGCAGCCAGGGTTCGCGCCGGACGATCCACAATTCATAGTCCGGCACGAGGTCGGTCGGTGCCACATCGAGGCTGCCGAGCATCACCTCGGCCTCCTTGCCGTCGAGCCAGGCGACGCGGCTACCGCAGGTCGGGCAGAAGCTGCGCGTGCCGTAGCTGGCGACCTCGCCCGAACTCTCGAAGGCCTCGCGCGGCCACATGGCAAAGGCCGAATAGACCGAGCCGCCGGCCTTGCGGCAATCCTTGCAGTGGCAAAGGCCGACCCGCGACGGCTGGCCGGTGACGACGAAATGCACGCCGCCGCACAGGCAACTGCCGGTCCTGCGGATGGTGTCGGACATGGTTCGGCCCTCCATTGTCGCCAGTCTGGCCTCAGCCACCTCAGTGGTCAGTCTGGCATGCCGTGGGCCGGGCGGGACAGATGCTCGTCTGCCATTTCGTTGGCCAGGATGAGAAACCGGGAAAAAGACATCCTGTTCACCGTACCGCCGGGCCCGGTTGACGCGGCCCACAGCATTCGTCGCCGCCTTGGAGGCGAATGGCCGGCGGCCGCCTCACGTGCGGGCGGCCATGTGGTTGTCGAGCTTCTTGCGCGAGGGGCCGTAGCGTTTGATGATGGTCTGCGCCTCGCTTTGCGGAATGCCGTATTTGCGGGCGAAGGCGGCGACTTCGTAAGTCTCCTCGCTCGAAACAAGCTTCCGGTCCTGTCTGGTCTTCGATTTGTCGTCGGGCATGACGGGCCTCGCTTTCAGCGGCAGGCTGGCGCAACCGCTGTGGTTGCGCGCACGACGCCGCGATCAGCCATAACAGCGATCGGCGCTGCCGGTTCCATCAATGCGCTGACGGCGCGTCAAAACGGGCAGTCAGACCTGTGGATGGAGCGGCTGGGCCTGGCTGCCGGCGGGGTCGCCGCATTCCGCGCAAGGGGCGCTGGCGCCCGGACAGCCGCGCTGATGCGTGCCGGCCGGACAGCACTGGCCGTTGGAGCTTGTCCAGCGCGGGCATTGGAAAACCTGCCCGGTTCCGCCGCAACCCTCGCATTCCAGCACCGGTGACCGGACCAGATAGGACTTCGTCCCCAATCTGACGCTTGCGCCCAATTTCTTACCCACCCAGATCGCACACCGAACATAGCGGTGTATTAGCCCCAGCTAACAATAGCACGATCAGGGTTACGGACAAGTTTCGCGATCATTAAAGATTCGTAAAGGTGGCCGGATGCGAGGGCGCCGCGGCCCGCATCAGGCCGGCTTCAGCCGTTTGGCCGAGAGATACATGAGGGCCGTCGCTGCCTGCGCGCGGTCCCAGCCCGCGGCCTCGACCTTGTCGAGCAGCGCGTCGATATGGGGCGTGAGCATGTCCCTGCAGTCCTGTTCATAGGCGGCGCCGGTCACCGGATGCTGCGGCGCGCCGATGGTCAAGGTCTTGGCCATGCCTGATTCCCCCCTGGAACGGTGCGGCACTATACCATCAGCCGGCAAACGGTGAAAAAACTTCAGCCGGCATGTCGGATGCGTGTCCGACGGCACGTCCTTGGGGCACATGAAGCTGGAGAACACCCCATGTCGTCGCAAATCGCTCAATCGCCCTGGCAGACCGCGGCTCTTCTCGTCGCCCGCCTGATCTTCGCCGCCGTCTTCCTGATGGCGGTCACCTTCAAGTTCATGGGCATGGAGGCCACCGCGGGCTTTATCGCCGCCGCCGGCTTTCCGTTTCCGCTGTTCCTTGCCTGGTGTGCGGCGATCCTGGAGGTCGCGCTGGTGCTGTGCTTCCTCAGCGGCGCCTTCTTCTCGCAGGCCGCCCTTGTCGCCGGCGCCTATGTGCTGTTCCTGGCCTTTGCCTTCCATGGCCCCAGCCACTGGGCTGGCAACCAGGCCGAGTTCGGCTTCTTCGTCGACCATTTCTCGTTCCTGGCCGGTCTGCTGTTCGCCGCGGTCCACGGGCCGGGCAGGGCGCTGGCGCTGAATTTGGGCTGGCCAGGCAGGGCGTAAGGCAGGGCCGACCTCACATCTGATGCCCTACAGCTGGTCGTTGTAGGGCTCTTTCATCTGGCCGACCATGCGGGCGAGCTTCGAGAAGGAGGGCATGTCAGCCTCCGGCTGGCACTGGTTGGCGAGTTCCAGCAGGCGGATGGGGAAATTGACGGCGTCGCGGCTCGAGGCCGACATGCCGCCGGATCGCTCCTCGCCGGTTTCCGAGGCCTCGGCTTTGCGCAGGGCGATGTCGATTTCCTCCGCCGTCAGCACGCCCTTGCGCACCAGGACATGGTTGATCGAGGCGACGGCCATCAGCAGGCCTTCGAGTTGCAGGTTGGCGACGTTCATGGTGGTTGCTCCCTCATTGATCGCAAGGGGAAACGCGTCAGCGCCGTTTCCGATCCGAAGGCGGGGAAGCGGCCATGCCAAGCCGGACGGAGAGGGCGGCGCTATTCCCGCGTCAGGCGCTCGCCATATTCGCGCCATACCGCCTTGACCTCCAGGCAGCCGAGGCGCGGGATCGACGGATCGCCGCAGGTGACCGTCGCGCCGCTGATGTCGTAGTTGGGGTAGGCATTGGCGAGAAAGTGCACCGCTTCCCCGAGCGAGTTGACCCGGATCACCGGGTCGGCCTGGCCCTGGCCGGTGCTGCGCACACCGGAGACCGTGGCTGGAGCATGCCGCATCCGATAGACGGATGCCATGGCTGGTCTGTCCATCGTCCTCTCCCATAAAGGCCGTGACGGGAATCATTCCATGAGCTTGCCTGCATGATCCCACAGGGGCGGGCTCCTGAAAAGCCGGCTAGCGAATGCCGCTTTTCAAGGCGGACACGACCGTCCGATTGCCGGGTGAGGCGAGTTGCCGTCGTTTCACGATGACGCTGATTTGCGCCGCCGGTCGCCTTGCCGCAGGCCCGGACGTCTGGCATCCTACCCGTGATGGGAATGGAGTTCTCCCGAAACCGCCAGTGATGGCTGATGACTCCTGCCGCGAGAAAAACCGCGGTGGGAGTCTGTCGATCCCGCCGCCATGGCGGGCTTCGCGCTCGCCTCAAGAGAGGATCGAGCATGTCTTTTTCGAATTGTCTTATCATCATGGTCGGCGGCGCGCTCGGCACGCTGGCGCGCTACCTCGTCTCCACATGGGCGCTGCCCATCAGCAGCCAGCTGCCGTGGGGCACGATCATCATCAACATCACAGGTTCGCTGCTGATCGGCTTTTTCGGCACGCTGACGCTGGCCGGCGGGCGCTATCCGGCTTCCGAAAGCCTGCGCCTGTTCGTGATGATCGGGCTGTGCGGCGGCTATACGACCTTTTCGTCCTTCAGCCTGCAGACGCTCGACCTCCTTCGCGCCGGCGGGTTCGGCCGCGCGGCGCTGAACATCGGCCTGTCGGTGGTGCTGTGCGTGGGGGCGGTGGCGCTCGGCCATGTCATCGCCGCGCGCATCAATGGCGGCGCGGAGCAGGTCGCCCAGATTGCCATCGAGGAGGAGGCCTGACGATATAGGAATTTGTTCCTTTTTGAGTTGACCGGGTGAAGGCAGCCATGCTACCATCTCGTCCATGGTGCTGATTTGCGCCAACGACCCGCCGCCGAGGCGGGTTTTGTTTTTTGGCCGCTGTCGTCTGTTGTGTTTGTGCTCTACAGCGACCCCCTCTGTCCTGCCGGACATCTCCCCCACAGGTGGGGAGATTGGCTGTCATCCCGGCTTTCGCCAATCTCCGACGCTGCAGGAAAGGCGTTGCCGCCAAAGCTGCCGATCTCCCTCCTTGTGGGGGAGAGGGCCGGCAGGCCGGAGGGGGCCACAGAACGCGACCTTTGCGAGGATCCAATGACCCAACGCTACGCCACCATCATCACCGACGACGACGGCCGCGAGATCGTCAGCGCCATCGGCGAATTCGAAGGTGCCGCGCCGCAAGAGCGTCTGGGCAGCGTCGAGCCGGTCGCGCCGGGCGTGCGGATCGGCATGGCGCGCGATGGAGCCGGCAACTTCGCCTTTCCAGAGGCCGCGACCGGCGGACAGATGGTGAACCTCGCCATTGCGCGGCTCAGGGCCTTGCGGCCGGCCGCAACGGCAAAGCCGAAAGCCGCCAAGCGGCGCAAGAAGCCCGCCAGGTCGAAAAAGCCGCCCAAGCGGGCCGGATCGCCGAAGGCGGCCGGTGGCGAGGGCGATAGCGTGGCGCATGCCCGTGACTGACGAAACCGTCGCGGAGCCGTTGCGCCGCAGGGCGAAACCGCCAAAAGCCAAAGCCGTCATGGACGACCCGCCGCCCCGCAAGCCGCGCGCACGGACGAAGAAAACGCTGGGCGACGATTTTCTCGCCGCCGTTCGCGCCGATTTCCGCGCCCATGGCGCCGGCGTCATCGCCGAGGTTCGGGCCGACAAGCCGGACCAGTATCTGAAGATCGTGCTGTCCGTGCTGCCCAAGGACATCGATGCCGCCATCAACCAACTGGACATACTGAGCGATGAGGAGATCCGCAGCCGAATCCGCGCCCTCGAAGCCGTCCTCAGGCCGTTCCTCGAAGAGCCCGCCGGTCAACGCGAAGAAGGAGTATCTGGCGCTGCTGGCGGAGCTGGATCGCCGGCATCGCCATAACCAGCTGGCGGCATATAAGCCCTATGAACGCCAGGCCGAATTTCACGCGGCCGGCGCGGTCAACCGCGAGCGCCTGTTCATGGCCGGCAACCAGCTCGGCAAGACACGGGCCGGCGGCGCCGAATGGGCCATGCACCTGACGGGCCGTTATCCCCAGTGGTGGCAAGGCAAGGTGTTCGACACCGCGGTACGGTTGTGGGCCGCCGGGGTGACCGGCGAGGGCACGCGCGACAACCCGCAGCGCGTGCTGGTCGGCCCGCCGCAGCAGCAGTCGGCCTGGGGCACCGGCATGATCCCGGGCGACGCCATCGTCGACACGATCATGGGGCGCGGCGCGCCCGGCGCGCTGGACAGCGTCGTGGTGCGCCATGGCGGCGGCGGCGATGTCCAGTCCGGCGAGAGCGTGCTGTCGTTCAAGAGTTTCGAAAAAGGTCGCGAGAAATGGCAGGGCGAGACGCTGCACGGCGTCTGGTTCGACGAAGAGCCGCCACTGGATATCTACTCCGAGGGCCTGACGCGCACCAATGCTACGGGCGGGATCACGATCGTGACCTTTACGCCGTTGCTTGGAATGAGCGATGTGGTGATGCTGTTTCTGAGCGCGGGCGAGGTCGAGAGGATGGGGAAGGGGTAGGGTCGTTCGCCAGGAATGACCGGCCCACCCGGATGGTCGAGATGGGCCGGCTGGGTCAGGCAAGCGTCCCGGCCTTTGCCGGCAAGGACGAGTGCCAGACGGCATTGCGCGATATGAGGTTGCGCTTCAGGCAGTTCGTTGCCAATTCGGCGATCTCCGCATCACTGGAGGCCTGCGCCCATTCGACGAAGGCGTCGACAACCATCAGTCTCGCGCGGCTGGCCAACCCTAGCCCGTAACGCCGTACCATAGGCTCGGCATGGTCCAGCATCGCTCGGATCATCCCGGACGTGTCTTCGTGCCACTCCTTGGTCAGATCGGCGATCGTCGAAAACGGCGTGTGCGGCCTGAGCGACGCGGCGTGCCGGCGCGCGAGCTTCAATTGCCAGTCCTTTGCAAAGCGCACGAACTGGATGGCGCCCATCCGCACGCCGTGATCTTCGTCATCGAGGGCAAACAGGGCCTCCGCCAGGTAACGGCCGTGATCACGCGTGCTGCATCGCAGAATGGACTCCACGGCATCGAAGCGCGTTTGTGGATTTTTGTGTCGCAACAGCGCCGCCAAATCGCCCACCATCGCGCTGATGTTCTGGTTTTGAAACGTAGCGAGAAACGCGCCCGTCGATTGCGTCCGGGGATCGGCGGATGTCAGCAGTTGACGAAGGGCTTCCAGTGGAACCGTCCTGCCGAGCTCGACGAGAAAGTCGTTGGCCAACGAGCCGTCATCATTACCGGATCGCGACAGCAGCCTCTGCAACATCTCCTGGCCAGTCATGCCGGTTTTTGGTTTGTGGAGCGGCACCAGAATCTTGCCGCCTTCGCTGAAGAAAATATGACCGGTTTCGCTGTCCTCCTCGGACAGGCGCATCGCCTTGAATAAATCTGTCATGGCAAAGGGTGGCTTTCCCACCCGCGTAGAGTAACGGCCGTGCGCAATGCGCGTGGGCCAACAAGCATCGGTTTGTTTGATGCGGGGCGTTACCTAGCGCAGGAGTGCGCGGATGAAAAGAGGGGAACTGCGCGACGCTCATTCCTCCCGCGCCACCATCCCATCGAGGTTCTCGTTCAGCCGCCTGAGCAGACCGACAAGCATCTGAACCTCGTCTTCGCTGAAGCCGGCGAGAGCATGCTGATTGCCTTCGTCCAGGGCAGCACGGGTCGCGGGCAGTTTTTCCAGCGCCGCTTCGGTAAGCGAGATCAGCTGAGCGCGACCGTCATCCGGATCGGGCGCACGGCGCACCAGCCCGTCGCGTTCCATGCGCGACAGCATCTGCGCCATGGAGGGCTGCTCGGTCTTGGCCTGGCGCGCGAGGTCCTTTTGCGACATCGCCCCGCCATGGCGCAGCAGATAGACCACCGGCAGCTGGCCGATGGAGAAACCGAACGGCTTGACGCGCCGCTCGCCGAGGCGGGCGAAGCTGCGCGAGGCCATGTTGATGAGGGGCGCGGGGTTCGAAAACAGATTCCAGTCGATCATGGGTTGCATAGGTACCTATGGATATTATATAGGCTCCTATATAAATCAATGCGAGACCTCTGTCCATGACCGAAAGAACCCCACGCATCGCCATCATCGGCGCCGGCCCGGCCGGGCTGACGCTGGCGCGCATCCTGCACATCAACGGCATCGCCGCCACCGTCTTCGAGCGCGAGGAGCATGCGCTTTCCCGCCCGCAGGGCGGCACGCTCGACCTGCATGCCGAATCCGGCCAGCTCGCCTTGCGGCGGGCCGGGCTGGAACGGGAATTCCTGCGCATCGCGCGCTATGAGGACCAGGGCAGCCGGCTCTACGACAAGGACGGCCAACTGATCATGGCCGATGACGACGACAGCGGCGACCGGCCGGAAGCCAACCGCTCGGCGCTGCGCGAAATCCTGCTGGCGTCGCTGCCGGATGGCACGGTGCAATGGGGCAGGGAGCTGCGCGAGGTTTATGCGCGCCCCGACGGCGCCTACGACCTGGCCTTCGGCGTCGACCTGCTCGGGCCGTTCGATCTGGTCGTTGGCGCCGACGGCGCCTGGTCGCGGGTGCGCCCGTTGGTCTCGCGCTACCGGCCGCAATATTCAGGCCTCACCTTCATCGAGTTCGGCATCGACGATGTCGACGCCCGCCACCCGGCGATTTCTGCGCTGGTCGGGCGCGGCAAGATCGGCGCCGAGGGCGATGGCAGAAGCATGATCGTGCAGCGCAACGCCAATGCGCATCTGCGCGGCTATGCGATCTTCCGCGTGCCGGCCGACTGGGCGGAGAGGACGTTCGATTTCTCAGCGCCGGCGGCGGCGCGGGCGCGGCTGATGGCCGAGTTTGACGGCTGGGCGCCGGCGCTTCTGGCGCTGATCGCGGCCAGCAATGACCATATCGTGGCGCGCGCCATCCATGCGCTGCCGGTCGGCCATCACTGGCAAAACCGCGTCGGCGTGACGCTGCTGGGCGATGCCGCCCATGTCATGTCGCCGTTCGGCGGCGAGGGCGTCAATGCCGCCATGCTCGACGCCGCCGAGCTTGCGCGCCATCTGGTCGAGGCCAGCGACTGGAAAGAGGCCGTGAAGCTCTACGAACAGGAGATGTTCGACCGCGTGGTGGAACCCGCCACGCACGCCGCGGAAGCGGCCGCGACCGAGCTGTCGCATATTGGGCCCGAACTGACGCTGGAGCATGTGCGCCGGCATGCCGAAATGCGGGCCGAGATGGCGGCGGCCGGGTGAGGCGGCTGCAAGACCGGCGCTCTCCCTTCTCCCCTTGTGGGAGAAGGTGGCCTCGCGAAGCGAGGTCGGATGAGGGGTGCTCCAGTTTGGCGGCAACGCCTCACTCCGCTGGAACACCCCTCAACCGTCTCGGCGCAGCGCGCCGATCCACCTTCTCCCACAAGGGGAGAAGGGGGAGCTGCCGCATGCCCGCCTGAAAATCTTGTCTTAACAAGCGGGTGCGATCGACACCTCGCAATCTGATTCAGGCCCCGCCATGTCTCGCCACGTCACTTTCATGACCATCGACGATGCCGCGCATTATTCGCCCGCAGAACGCGCGGCGATTGTGGCGGCCTATCCCGCGCATGAGCGCGAGGCCCGTGCCAAGGGCATTCCGGTGCTGGGCTCGGGCCGCATCTTTCCGGTGGCCGAGGAACTGATCGCCTGCGAGCCGTTCCGGCTGCCGCGCTACTGGCCGAGGCTCGGCGCGCTCGATTTCGGCTGGGACCATCCTTCCGCCGCGGTGGAGCTCGCCTGGGACACGGAAGCCGATGTCGTCTACGTCACAAAAGCCGTCAGGGCCTCGCAGCAGACGCCGGCGATGCAGGCGCTGACCCTGAAGCCCTGGGGCGACTGGCTGCCCTTCGCCTGGCCGCGCGACGGCCGCCGCGAAACACTGGAAGGCGCGGGCACCGCGCTGTCCCGGCAATATGCCGCCCATGGGCTCAACATGCTGCCGCGCCACGCGCAGTTTCCCGACGGCTCGGTCTCGGTCGAGGCCGGGCTGATGGAGATGCTCGACCGCATGCAATCCGGCCGCTTCAAGGTGTTTTCCATGCTTGGCGACTGGTTCGAGGAATACAGGTTGTTCCACCGAAAGGACGGCCAGGTGGTGAAGCTGCGCGACGATTTGATGGCCGCGACGCGCTATGGCGTGATGATGCTGCGCGAAGCGTTGGTCGATCCGGCGGAGTTCAAGGCCGGACCCCGGCGGCCGGCGGCGCAGAGCGACCCGCTGGCGGCGTTTCGATAAGGCCGGTCAAGAGGTCGGCGGCCGCCCTTCACTCACATTCGTCATCCCGGGGCTTGACCCGGAGATCCATGCCGCGACCTCGGCCGAGCACCGCGGCACATCAAGATTTCACGCCCTTACGATGCCCTTGAGCGCGGCATTGATCCCATAGCCGGCGTAGGTCGCTTCGCGCCTTGCTCCGTCAGGGAGCCCCGAACGGCTAGACGCCGGGCCACCTTGCGCCTCTAGCCCGCAGCTCCGGCGGGCGCGCCCGATCTCTCCAGACCCTTCGATCCAAACCCGCGACGCGGCAGCGCGCGTGCGATCCGGCCATGCCGCGATCGCCGCTGCCGCGCGCCCTTCGTCCAGAGCCAGCCGGCAGGAGACAGCCAATGGTCCACGTCATTCCTCTCTCCGTCGGCCAGCGGCGGCGCGATGCCGGCAATCCGGTGCCAGGTCCGGACTCGCCGCCGCCCGGCGAGGCGGTCCAGCCACTCGACGACGAGTGGCAGGCGCTTGCCGGGCATTATGAATTGCGCCAGGCGCAGCAGCAGGCCTTCGACACCGAGATCGCAGCGCGCCGGCTGAATGGCCAGCTCGCGCAGGCCGAGGCCGACGCCGTGGCCAACGCGGCGGCCGACGGCGCTGGCCTGCACGACGCCATGTACGGGCAGGTCGATCCACGCACCGGCCAGGTGGTGAAGACCGGCCTGTTCGACACGCTGTTCGACGATTTCGTCAAACAGGCGCCGGCCGAACTGCGCCCCGGCCTTGCCAGCCGCAAGCCCGCGCTGCGCGAAGCAGGCTCGATACGCATGGCGCAGCAGCAAAATCAGCGGCGCCGCGATTACGAGCAGGTCGAGGTCGGCAAGGTGCTGAAGACCGGCGCCATCGCCATCGGCGATGCCGATCCGCATGATCACGTGACCTTCGAAGCGGCCAGGCAGGAGGGCCTCGACCTCATCGACAGGATGGGGGTCGATCCCGGCATCCGGCAGCAGATGGCGAAGGAGTGGTTTGGCACCGCCGCCAAGGCGCGCTTCGAGGCGCTGATCGCCAGGGATCCGCAGCGGGCGCTCGATATGCTGGGTGCCGGACCGGCGGTCGGAGATCCCGGAACCGAGCCGCTTGCCGATTTATTGCCCGACGATGTTCGTCGGCTACTTGGCCAGGCGCGCGCCGCGGCCGCGGCCAGGCTGATCGAAGCGCGCGTCAATATCGATCTCGCGGATCAGAACGCTCCGGATGCCGTCGCCGACGCTGGAAATTATTCCGGCACAATGCCGAGCCCTGCCGACTTCACTGCCGTATATGGCGCTGAGGAGGGCGGCAAGCGCTACCAGGAATTCAGCCGGAAGATCGATGTAGGTCGTCAAGCTTTCGCGATGCGTACCATGCCGAACCAGGCAATCCACGCTTCGCTACGCGATGCCGAGCCTGGACCGGGGAGTTCCGATGAAGATCTGGCGCGGTATCAGCTCGTGGCGGTGGCTGCGCTGAGGGCTCTTAGTCTGAGGCGGGCAGACCCAGGGGGCTACGTTCGTGCGGTTTTTCCCGAGATCGATGTCGCTTGGAGCGAGGTCGACAAGTTGGGGGTCAACGATCGGGAGGCATACAGCCGGGCGATCGCCCTTTCGGTTGCGGCGCAACGGCAATTGGGTATCCAAAATCCCCAACCTCTACCGAAGGCCGTGGTCCGAAGCATAGCCGAGCGTTTTGGCGAGAAAAATATACCGCGGGCTGACAGGAACACTGTCCCAGTTGACCTTTCGGCAGGGCCGACCTCCAGCGATAGGGGGGAGGACGATCTATATCCACAGCCAAGCCAAGCCGAACCTTATCGGCCAGTAGAAATTGATCCAATCACCACTGCGGCGACAGGGGACCGATCGCCTGCATCGACGGCTCCTGCCGAGCCCAAGTCCGCGTTTCGACAGACCGCGGAGGACTTTGGCGACTATCTCAGTGAGGGCTTCGAAGCTCTGGGCCGAGCCCCGCACGATATAGGATTGGCTCTCCGAGAGCTGCGAGATTCCCCTGGGTACTTTCTGGAGCAACTGCCGGTCACTCCTGGCTCGAGGGCGATTGGCGGAGGTGCCGACCAACTTCGGTGGTTAGGAGCTGCCTTTTTTAAGGGTGGGCGAATTGCCGATGAATTAATAGAACCAACGCTAAAGGCTTTCTCTAGAAATTATAAGAAAACTTTCTTTGACAATTATCCGGAATTGGTTGGATTAGTATTTATTCATCACCGAATTGAGCAACAAGTTCTCAGAAAATACATTGGAGTTATTAGTGAAGAGATGATGCACTCTCTTGAAAATCTAAGAGGGATACCAAGGGAGTTGAATTCCGTCCTCCATCTAAGTACGATCCGACGCGAGTGGAATGCGTTCTATCGGCAAAACCCGACGGCTACGCTGCAGAAGTTGTTGGAAAAAGCTGAAGAAATAGACCGAAAATATGGCCATCTTTTTAATCCTCCGATAGGTAAAAAATGAAATTTTTCTATTTGGAACCAGAAGTTTCAGGCAGCATCGGCGACAATAGCGTTATGGATTCAAATGTTCATCCCCCTCTGGTAACGCGCCTAAATTATGAGTTCGATGGTTGGATGGGGGATGTGATGGTGGAGTCATTCCCATGTTACCTGGTCACGGAGGAAGCTAAGGGAAAAATTCTGAATGAGGGTTTTTCGGGAGTGGCGTTCGACAAAGTCGAGGTGACCACATCCGAATTGTTCGACGAGATGCAGCCGGATCAGAAACTTCCCCCATTCGCATGGCTTAGGGTGAATGGAAGGGCGGGGCAAGACGACTTTGGAATAGCCAACGACTACAGGCTTGTTGTATCGGACCGTGTGCTGAATGCTCTTAAGCCATTGGGCATCTCCAATGCCCTGATCGAACCTTTTGAAACGTCGTAACAGGCTTTCACATCAAGACCGGGCTTATAGAGAGCAAACGCTCTTGTTTTAGTTTGAAGGCTCGGTCACAGCGCTGTCCCTGCAACGCGGGCCATGGGCTCAATATGCTGCCGCGCCACACGCATTGATGTCGCGCGAGGTGACGATCGATCCGGCGGAGTTCGCAAGTGTTCGCGACTGAAGCAGAGCGACCCGCTGGCGGCGTTTCGGTAAGGCCGGTCAAGAGGTCGGCGGCCGCCCTTCACTCACATTCGTCATCCCTGGGCTTGACCCGGGGATCCATGCCGCGACGTCGGCCGAGGACCGCGGCACATCAAGATTTCACGCAGTTGCAGCGCCTGGTCGCGGCATTGATCCGTTGATCGGCGTAGCTCGCTTCGCACCTTGCTCCGCCAGGGA
>NZ_SCNN01000001.1 GCF_005503535.1 Mesorhizobium comanense
CATAATGCGCACGGGTGATTTCAGTCCAGGCCATCGTGATCTCCATCGAATCTCGCAAATCCGACGGAATCACAACCTGCTGAAATCACTCAACTCTTTTTGGAACGGACACTAAGGCCGGTCTTGGCCTGGAAGGCCTTTGCCACGGGGCCGGCGAAATCCAGCGCGTCGTAAAGCACAAGGTCGGATGCAGAAGCAGGCGTCGCAAGTGCGACAAAGCTTATTGACAATAATAATGCCGTACTGATTTTCATGACGTTCTCCGATATTTTTCAACGGGTATAATAAGACCCATTATATCATACCAATATGACTTGAATGTTTTATGTCATTTACGCCTATTTCCGGAAGTATTCTTCCTGACGCCGCGCTTTACCCATGCCTTGTCGATGGAGCCGCGGAGCGTGCTCAATCGCTCCAGGCTGTCAAAGGCGGTGCCGCTGGATCGCTTCGCCAGCCCGATGATCATCGCCTCGATAAGGACGATCGTGCCGCCATGCATGGCCAGGTGATCGGCCTTGCCGCGCGGGACAGGCAAGGTCTCGGCCACCCTGCCTGAAACCAGAGGTCCCAGATTGTCGCTGATCAGCACGACGGGGACGTCGAGCTGCTCTGCCTGTTCCAGCACGATCTCAACCTCGCGGTAGAGGGGCGCATAGGCCATCATCAGCACCGCATCGCCCTTGCCGAGCCACAGCAGGCGGTCGGCGAGCGCAATGCCGGATACCGACAAGGCGCTGGTCGGCAGGCCGATCCGGTTGAACTGCAGGCTGGCATAATCGGCTATCGCGCCCGACGGGCCGATGCCGAAGACATGACGGCGACTGGCGCTGGCCAGGATGTCGACGCTGCGCTCGAACGCTGCCGCCATCTCCGGCCGCTTGAGCACGTCGAGCACGCTCTCATGCAGGTCGATCACATGCCGCAAGGCGCCGGCGCTGCCCTCGCCGGTCTCTTCCAGGGTGCGCGCCAGCCGCCTGCCGGGAGACGGTGTACCGGTCAGGTCCGACAGCAGCATCTGGCGCAGCGCCGAAAGACTGTCGAAGCCGAGCGAACGTGCCGTGCGCACGACTGTCGCGTCGCTGGTGCCAGCCAATTGGGCGATCTCGGCGGCGGAACCCAGGAGCACGGATTGCTTCTGGTCGACGAAGAAACGCGCCATGCGTTGCTCGGCCGGCGGCAGGTTCTCGATCGCCGCCTGAACGCGGGCATCGACCGTCATCGTCCTGTCCTGCGAGGTATCGTCCGCCATGGAGACTGGCCCGTTCGCTCTTGTAGTAATTACAACCGAGACCAACATCCGAAATGTCTGTTACAAGGATGTGACAATGGCGACCAAGGGAGGACGGCGTGGTTTTCACAAACAGTTGATGCGCGCGCGCTGCGGGCAACAGCCCTTGTAGGGGAATTGGGGCTGGGCTAAGCAATTGGCACCACATGCTTCAAGAACAGAAAATGGGAGGGAATACCGTGAAATCATCACGTTGGATGGCGCTCGCCGCGCTGGCGCTCACCTGTTCGACCCCGGCGATGGCCAAGGACTGGAAGACCGTCACCGTGGCGATGGAGGGCTCCTATGCCCCCTGGAACCAGACGGATGCCAGCGGCAAGATCGTCGGCTTCGAAGTCGACATATTGAATGACGTTTGCGGCCGCGCGAAGCTGGAATGCAACATCGTCGCGCAGGACTGGGACGGCGTTATCCCCGGCCTGACCGCGGGCAAGTTCGACATTGTCATGGACGGCATGTCGATCACCGAGGAGCGCCTGAAGACCATCGATTTCTCGATCCCCTATGCCTCGTCGCCGGTGGCCTTCCTTGCCGACAAGAACGGGCCGCTGGCGCAGCTCTCCAACAGCGGCAAGATGATCGATCTTTCCAAGGATGATGCCGAATCCAAGGCGGCGCTCGACACGTTGCGCAAGGAACTCACCGGCAAGAATGTCGGCCTGCAGGTTTCGACGACGGAAGCGACTTTCGCCGACAAGTATCTCAAGGATGTCGCCAACGTTCATGAATACAAGACCACGGACGAGCATGACCTCGACCTGATGGCCGGCCGCCTCGACGTGGCTTTCGCCGACACCACCTACTTCCTCGGCACGCTGGCCAAGCCCGATGCCAAGGACCTCGAATTCGTCGGACCGCAATTCAAGGGCGGCCCGATCCTGGGGCCTGGTATCGGCGCTGCCTTCCGCAAGACCGACAAGGATCTGCAGGACATCTACAACAAGGCCCTCAAGGCCGCACTCGATGACGGCTCGGTATCGAAATACAGTATGCAGTGGTTCAAGATCGACATTACCAAGTAATGTCGCAAAGGGAGCAGCCAAGGCTGCTCCCTTTCTGCATTGAGGTGAAGCAGAAGCATATCTCGCGCCCGGAGGGAGACGTGCGTGGAGTTTTTCAGTAGTCTGCTGGAACAGATGTCGACGGCCTATGACCTGTTGGTCGCCGGCTGGGGCGTGCAATTGCTCTGGGGCATCGGGTGGACCCTGGCGGTGACCACGGTCTCGATGGTGATCGGCGCGGTGCTCGGATCGCTGGTGGCGGCGGCCAAGCTTTCGCATCTCGGCAGGTTGAGATTTCTCGGCGAAAGCTACACCACCGTCTTCCGCGGCGAGCCGGAACTTCTCATCATCTACCTTTTCTACTATGGCGGCACGCAGGTGCTGACCGGCGTGGCGCGTTCGACCGGATCGATCGGGCCGACGGACATTGTGAACATGCCGAGTTTCCTGGGCGGCGTGCTCGCGGTCGGCATCATTTCGGGCGCGTATCAGGCAGAGGTTTTTCGCGGATCGTTCCTGGCGATCCATCGCGGCGAGCTGGAGGCGGCCCGCGCCTATGGCATGTCGGCATGGCTGCGTTTTCGCCTCGTGATCATGCCGCAGGTGCTGCGCCTGGCGGTGCCAGGGCTGGGCAATGTCTGGCAGCTGACGATCAAGGATTCGGCCTTGATCTCGGTCACCGGCGTCGCCGAGCTGATGCTGACGGCGAACAAGGCGGCGCGTTCAACACACCATTCGCTGCTTTTCTACACGGTCGCCGGCATCCTCTATCTGGTCATGACGTCGATCTCGACGCCGATCTTCGACAGGGCCGAACGCTACACCTCACGCAGCTTCCTGCGTCCGAAGTAAGAGGTGGCGGTGGATTACGACTTCTACCTTTCGACAATGTGGAGCGTGCTGAAGGCACTGCCGCTGACGCTCGAGATATGGTTCTTCGGCATTGCCTTCGGCCTGGTCATTGCCACCGGCCTGACCTGGCTGCGCGCCTCCGGCTACAAATCGGGCGAATACTTCACCCGCGCCTATGTCTTCGTCTTCCGCGGATCGCCGCTGCTGGTGCAGCTCTATCTGATCTATTTCGGGCTCTCGCAATTCGATTTCGTGCGGCACAGCCCGATCCTGTGGCCGATCCTGCGCGATCCCATGTATTGCACAATCGTCGCCATGGCCTTGAACACCGCCGCCTATGAAAGCGAGATTTTCCGGGGCGCGCTCAAGGCCGTGCCGGTTGGCCAGATCGAGGCGGCAAAGGCTTTCGGCATGTCGGCGTTTACCCGCTTCCGCATTGTCACGCTGCCGATCGCCTTGCGGCTGGCGCTGCCGGCCTATTCGACCGAGATCATCCTGATGACGAAGGCAACGGCGCTCGCCTCGGTGGTCACGATCATGGAGATGATGGGAACGGCGCAGAAGATCCAGCACGACACGTTCCGGCCTATCGAGGTGCTGACCTGCGCCGGCGTGATCTACCTGCTGCTCAACCTGTCGATCGCAAGGCTGTTTGCCTGGGTCGAATATCTGCTCTCGCCGCACCTGCGGCCCGCCCCAGACCAGTCCCAGCGCATCAAGCCCGTCCCGGAGGTGTTGTGATGTCGGCAAGTCTTGCCGCTGCCGCGAATGTGGAGCCGTCTCCCGAAGCGACCCCGGCCATCTCCGTCAAGGAGATGCGCAAGTGTTTCGGCGACCACGAGGTGCTCAAGGGCATCTCGCTCGAGGCTCACAAGGGCGATGTCATCTCGATCCTGGGCTCCTCGGGGTCCGGAAAGAGCACATTGCTGCGCTGTATCAATCTCCTGGAGACGCCCGACTCCGGTGAGGTGCGGGTGGGCGGCGAACTCATTCGCATGAAGCCGGGCCAGGGCGGTCATCAAACGCCGGCGGACATCCGCCAGGTCGAACGGATACGCGCCGATCTCGCCATGGTGTTCCAGAGCTTCAATCTCTGGTCGCACATGACGGTGCTGGAGAATCTCGTCGCCGCGCCGGTGCACGTGCTGAAGCGCCCCCGCGCCGAGTGCCTGGAACAGGCGGAAGCCTTGCTGAAGCGCGTCGGCATCTGGGAACGCCGCAACTATTATCCGCCTCACATGTCTGGCGGCCAGCAGCAGCGCGCCGCCATAGCGCGTGCGCTGGCGATGAACCCCAAGGTGATGCTGTTCGACGAGCCGACATCCGCGCTTGATCCTGAACTGGTCGGCGAGGTGCTGCGGGTCATGCGCTCGCTCGCCGAGGAAGGGCGAACAATGCTGGTGGTGACCCATGAAATGGGGTTTGCCCGCGACGTGTCGAGCAAGGTGATGTTCCTTCACAAGGGCGAGGTGGATTCGCTGGGCGAACCAAAGGAAATGTTCGCCAGGCCGCCCACGCAGCAGTTCAAGCAGTTCATCACCAACTTCAACAAGTGATGCGGCGGCGTCCGTGAATCCGGCGCGGTAGGCGCTACTAGATCAGCCCCGACATGTCGGAGAAGGCCATGGCCTTGCGCAACAGTTCGGCGAAACGCTCGCCGGCGGCCTCGCGCGGTCCGCTGTTGTCGATCGAGGTGACGCCGGGACCGGACAAGGTGACGTTGGCGCTGCGCGCCAGCCGCGCCAGCACTTCGCCGCGCGATTCGCGGCCGCGCGTCGCCAGCCTTTCGGCCAGCACCTCGGGCGAAGCGGTGATCTCGACGATCGCCAGATTGGCATAGCGCTCGCGCAAGGTCGGGATGATCGCGCGCGAGACGTTGGCCACCGCGACATGGCCATTGGAGACGGACCAGTCGACATCGGCGGGCAGGCCATAGCGCAGGCCATGCGCTTCCCAGGAAACCGCGAAGGCGCCGTCGGCCTCGGCCTCGGTGAAGGCGGCATCGGCCAGCGTATCGTGATCCTCGCTCGCCGCGTCGCTCGGCCGCGTGATGACGCGGCGCACGAACTCCAGCCGGCTCTCCTCGGCGAAAAGCGCCTTGGCGTAGCCGATCACCGTATCCTTGCCCGCGCCGCTTGGACCGACGACGGCGACAAAGACGCCGTGGCGGATCGGAAACGTCTCGGCCGACAGTTCGCGCTCGATCAAGGCCGACACCATCATGCGACCCGCGATCCCTGCCGCCAGACGGTGCGCACCACCGGCACATGGTCGTCGACGCGCACGCGCACCAGATCCGCGCGGCGGCCCTGCTCGATGACGCCACGGTCGTTGAGGCCGACGGCCTGGGCCGGGTTCTTCGAAACCATGGCAACCGCCTGAGGCAGCGAAATGCCCTCGACCATGTCGCCGAGGAAGAAGGCCGACTGGATCAGGCTGAAGGGAATGTAGTCGGACGACAAGATGTCGAGCAGGCCGTCGCTGGCCAGCCGGCGTGCCGAGACATTGCCCGAATGCGAGGCGCCGCGCATGACATTCGGGGCGCCCATCAGCACGCCGAGCCCGGCGGCCCTGGAGGCGCGCGCCGCTTCCTCCGTGGTCGGGAATTCGGCGACCCGAACGCCTTGCTCGATCGCCTCCTCGACATGGGCCGAAGTGGCGTCGTCATGGCTGGCGAGAACGATGCCGCGCTCCTGGCAGGCGGCGGCGATGAAGACGCGGTTCGGTCCGGAATTGCGGGCCGATTCCCCCATCCGCTTCTCGCAGAATTTCCTGAAATCCTGATCCGACAGCTTCAGCTTGCGCTGGTAGTAGTAGGCATAGGTTTCCAGATTGACGAACTGGCGCTGGCCGGGCGCGTGGTCCATCAGCGATGCCAGCCTCACCCTGTCGTCGGTCTCGAAATTGGCGAAGGCCTTCAGGCAATCCGGCGCCGAGACCTCGCAGCGCAGGTGGATGAAATGGTCCGCCCGCAGCCGCTCCTGCTCGACGCTGTCCTCGATCGCGTCGGCAAGCTTGCGGATATCGTCCGAAGTGAGGTCGGCGTCCTCGTCCATGCCGACGCGCAGCGCATCGAGCACGGTGGTGATGCCGGCGGTCGCCACCTGCGCGTCATGCGCGAGCACGGCGGCGATCGGGTTCCAGCGCACTTTCGGCCGCGGCGCATAGTGGCCTTCGAGGTGGTCGGTGTGCAGTTCGACCAGGCCGGGAATGATGTAGTCGCCACCCATGTCCTCGCCGCTTCGGACGCCGCCGGCGTCGATCCCCGCGATAAGGCCATCACGCAGCACCAGCGACCCTTCGACGATCTCGTCGGCAAGCACGATGCGGGCGTTGGAAAGAACGGTTTCGGCAGTCATCTCGGCAGTCCTTGGTCGTTGCAGGCAGCCTTGCCGCCTCGGGCAGGCTTTTTCAGGCGATCTTGCGGGCGGGGCGGCGTCCCAGCGCATGCTGGGAAAGCACCATGAAAGGCGCGCCGGGTTCGGGCTCGACAAACAGCGTCAGCGCATCCACCAGAACCGGCTGCTGGAGCACTTCGGCAAACAGGCTGTCGATCGCTGCACGCAGGCGCGGCGCTTCCTGCGGCCCCGCCCGGCCCGACAGCGTCATGTGGAAGCGGAAGGTCTCGAAGACGTAGGGATAGCCCCATTGGCACAGGTTCCGGAACGCGGCCGGCTTCAGCGAGTCCGGGCTGCGCCGTTCGATCTCGGCCTCGGTCAGCGGCGCGCGAAAGCCGTCGAAATCGCGCACGACGTCATCGGCGAAGCGGTTGAGCGGCGGCAGCGGCCCTTCCGGCACCAGTGCGAAGAAGCCGTCGATCTGGCTGACGACCAGCCGCGGGATCGTCACCACCGGGGTCGCCTCGGCAAAATGGTCGAGCGCGCCGCGCAGCGACGCCTCGGTCTCGTTGGCAGCCAGACGGAACGGCGCCTTCAGTGTCGCGTGGAAGCCATAGCGGCGCGCCGAGGCCGTGTGGAACGCCACTTCCGCCGCCGACAGATCCCCAACCGCCTCGACCGGCCTGGTCGCGGCGCCGAAGGGATCACGGCCCAGCCAGTTGGCGGCGATCCGCGCCAGCGGTTCGTCCTGCCGGGGGGTGAAATAGATGGCATAACGCATGGGAAGTCCTCGTCAGTCCCGCTGCCATAGGTGATTTCCATGACGGATTGACGAAGCTTTGAAGGGTTTTCGAAGGCAAATCGACCCAGCAACTCCTTAGCCGACGATTTTTTCCAACTGGACCAACAAGTTCGCGCGCAAGCGCCGAAGGGTCAGGCCTTCATCAACCATTCGTGCTCGGCCGCGTTGTGGAATTTCCAGGTCCGCTTCGGACCGGCCATCACGTTCAGATAGTAAAGATCATAGCCGTGGCACGCGGCGCAGGGGTGGTAGCCTTTCGGCACCAGCACGACATCGCCGTCCTCGATCGCCATTGCCTCGTCGAGTTCGCGCACACCGCTCCTGTCGGCGTCCGTGTAGACGCGCTGGAAGGCGAAGCCCTGCGGCGGATTGAGGCGGTGATAATAGGTCTCCTCGAGATAGGATTCGGCGGGCAGATTGTCCTGGTCGTGCTTGTGCGGCGGATAACTCGACGTGTGGCCGCCGGGCGTGATGACCTCGACCACCAACAGCGAATCCGCCGGCTTGCCTTCCGGCAGGATGTTGGTGACGTAGCGCGTGTTGGTGCCCTTGCCGCGCACTTCCTGGCCGAGATCGTCCGGCCCGATCACCCGGACTGGCAGACCGCCGCTTGAGCCCGGCGCCGAGCAGACCGCGAGTTCGAGGTCCGTGGTTGCCGTCACCGCCCATTCGGACCCCTGGGGTACATAGACCGACCAGGGCTTACCCTCGAAGGGCGACATGCGCTCGCCGAGCAGGCCGAGATCCGTGCCGCCGGCGTTGGCCGTACCCTTGCCGGTGACGAACACCAGGCAAACCTCGCGATCCCCCGTCTTGCCCGAAGCGCTTTCGCCGGGCCTGAGCCGGTGCAGGTCGAAACCGACATAGGTCCAGCCGGCACTTTGCGGCGTCACATGGGCAACGCGGCCATGGCTCTTGTCGGCCTTCACCAGTAGCTTCGACATATCTGTCTCCCTACACTTCGATTTTCAGGCCTGCTTTGCAGCCAAGGCCCGCTCACCTTCGTCATCCTAGGGCGAAGCTCCGTCGCGGAGACCCTAGCATCCATTCCGTTCCCTCGACCGAATAGCGCAGCGGAGGAGAATTCTGCACTGTCACACCGCCTTCAACGTCGCGGCATGGATCCTAGGGTCTGCGCTGCGTTGCTGCGCTCCTTGCTCCGCCCCAGGATGACGAAGCGAGGGGCGTTTCGGACCGCGTCATTCCTTCGGCTCGTCCGTAGGCTTCGCCTCCTCGGCCGGCTTGTACAGATAAAAAAACTGCCAGACGCCGTAGCCGGCGAAGCCGAGCGCGATGACGCCCCAGAAGGGGGTGCCGGTTGCGAACTCGATGGCAGACCAGATGACGCAGACCGCGACGACGGCGACACGCCGCCAAAGCGGCTTGAAGAAGGGGTGCTCGGAATCTTTCATAG
Source organism: Mesorhizobium comanense (assembly GCF_005503535.1). Taxonomy (GTDB): domain Bacteria; phylum Pseudomonadota; class Alphaproteobacteria; order Rhizobiales; family Rhizobiaceae; genus Mesorhizobium; species Mesorhizobium comanense. The sequence goes on from NZ_SCNN01000001.1 coordinate 8,699, forward strand.
CGCCAATCTACAGCAACCTGCCTCGCCGTGAACCCACGGCGTCAGGCATTAGGAAAGCCCTGCGTCTCGACCGTGTAGCCGGCTGCCGTCATCACCCGCATCAACTCCTTGTGGCCGACCTGCGCCATCTTCAGCGGCGGGTTCTTCTTCGGGTCCTGCTCGGCCTCGACCACGAACCAGCCCTCATAGCCATGGTCGGCGAAGCGCTGCACGATGGCGCCGAAATCGAGCGAGCCGTCCCCCGGCACGGTGAAGGCGCCGAGCGCGACGGCGTCGAGGAAGGATTGCTTCGTGCGGTCGAGCTTGTCGATGACACCCATGCGCACATCCTTCACATGCACGTGGCTGATGCGCTTGTGGTGGTTGTCGATGGCGCGCAGCACGTCGCCGCCGGCAAAGGCGAGATGCCCGGCATCGAGCAGCAGCGGAATCCCCGCCCCGGAATGGCGCATGAAGGCGTCGAGCTCCGGCTCGGTCTCGACCACCGCCGCCATGTGGTGATGGTAGGAAAGCGGCATGCCCTGCTCGGCGCACCATTCGCCGAATTCGGTCAGGCGCCGGCCATAGGCCTTCATTTCGTCACTCGACAGTTTCGGCTTGGTGGCGAGCGGCTTCGAACGGTCGCCCTGGATGGAGCGGCCAACCTCGCCATAGACGATGCACGGCGCGTTGACCGCCTTGAACAGGTCGATCATCGGCTGGATGCGGTCCTTGTTTTTCGACATATCCTCGTCGACCAGCGTGCCGGAAAACCAGCCGCCGCACAGCGTCACGTCCGCCGCCTTCAGGATAGGCAGCATCACTGCGGGATCGCTGGGGAACCGCCGGCCCATCTCCATGCCGGTGAAGCCGGCCGAGCGCGACTGGCGCAGGCACTCTTCCAGCGAGACGTCGTCGCTCAGTTCGGCGAGATCGTCGTTCCACCACGCGATGGGGGACATGCCCAGTTTGGCTTTCAAGTCGGTGCTCCGGTTTTTAGTTCGTTCTTACCCTCCCCCTTGTGGGGAGGGTCGCTGCGAAGCAGCGGGGTGGGGCGCCGACCCCCACCCGGACCTTCGGTCCGACCTCCCCGCAAGGGGGAGGTAGGGGGCGGCGCTGGGTTGGCATCAATCGCCGACACTCTGCATCTGCCGCTTCTCGTCATAGGCCTTGCGCGCCGCGTTGACTTGGCTGCGCGCCGAGACTTCCGGCACCGCGACATCCCACCAGTGGCCGCCGGCCTCGGTGGAAACCAGCGGGTCGGTGTCGATGACCAGCACCGTTGTACGGTCGTTCTTCTTCGATTTCTGAAGCGCGTTTTCCAGCTCGCCGATCGAAGGCACTTTCTCCGCGATCGCGCCCAGGCTCGCCGCATGGGCGGCGAAGTCGACATCGGGCAGGATCTCGTGGCGCGAATCCTTCAAGAGATTGTTGAAGTTGGCGCCGCCGGTCGCCATCTGCAGCCGGTTGATGCAGCCATAGCCACGGTTGTCGAGCAGCACGATGGTCAGCTTCAGGCCGAGCATGACAGATGTGGCGATCTCCGAATTCAGCATCAGATAGGAGCCGTCGCCGATCATGACGACGACCTCCTGGTCGGGCTTGGCCATCTTGGTGCCGAGCCCGCCGGCGATCTCGTAGCCCATGGTCGAGAAGCCGTATTCGGCGTGGTAGGAGCCCGGCGCGCCGGCCTGCCAAAGCTTGTGCAGCTCGCCGGGCAGGCCGCCTGCCGCATGCAGCAAGGTGACGCCCGACCCCATGGCGCGCTGCACGGCGCCGATGACCTGTGCGTCTGAAGGGAAGGCGGCATTGGTCGAGGCCGTCACCTTGGCGGCGTCCGCCTGCCATGCCGTCTTGCCCTTGGCCGCATTGTCCGTCCATGCGGATGGCGCCTTCCAGCCCTTCAGCGCGGTCCCCAATTCGACCAACCCTTCGGCCGCGTCGGCGACCAGCGGTAGCGCGCGATGCTTGCCGGCATCGAAAGGCTGCACGTTGAGCCCGATGATGGTCTTGCCGGAGTTCTTGAACAGCGCCCAGGATCCGGTGGTGAAATCCTGCAGGCGGGTGCCGACGGCAAGCACGACATCGGCCTCTTCGGCCAGCCGGTTGGCCGCCGACGTGCCGGTGACGCCGACCGCCGCCATGTTGAGCGGATGGTCGTCCGGCAGGGACGACTTGCCACCCTGCGTCTCGCAGATAGGAATGCCGGCGCCTTCGGCGAATTTCGCCAGCTCATCCGAGGCCTGCGAATAGAGAACGCCGCCGCCGGCAATGATCAGCGGCTTCTTTGCTCCCTTGAGGGCCGCGACAGAAGCGGCAAGCTCGTGGCGGTCCGGGCGCGGCCTGCGCTGGTGCCAGACCCGCTCGGCAAAGAAGCTTTCGGGATAATCATAGGCTTCGGCCTGCACGTCCTGGCAAAGCGATAGCGTTACCGGGCCGCAATCGGCCGGATCGGTCAGCACCTGCATGGCGCGATTGAGCGCCGGGATGATCTGCTCCGGCCGGGTGATGCGGTCGAAATAGCGCGACACCGGACGGAAGCAGTCGTTGACGGTCGCCGTGCCGTCGGAAAAATCCTCGGCCTGCTGCAGCACCGGATCGGGAATGCGGTTGGCGAACACATCGCCAGGCAGCAACAGGACCGGCAGCCGGTTGACATGGGCAAGGGCGGCTGCCGTCACCATGTTGACGGCACCCGGGCCGATCGAAGAGGTCGCGGCCATGAAGCGGCGGCGGAAATTGGCCTTGGCATAGGCGATCGCCGCATGCGCCATCGCCTGTTCGTTATGGGCGCGGAAGGTCGGCAATTCGTCGCGCACCTGATAGAGCGCCTCGCCGATGCCGGCGACATTGCCGTGGCCGAAGATCGCCCAGACACCACCGAAGACAGGCACTGTCTTGCCGTCGATCTCGGTCATCTGGCGGCTGAGGAAGCGGGTCAGCGCCTGCGCCATCGTCAGGCGGATTGTCTTGCTCATCATGTTTCCTCCGCAGTCCTTCTGCCGCCCTTATGCTGCCTTGCGGCCGCGCGCGGCAAGCCACGCTTCGGTCAGTTGTTCAAAGCGCGACGCCATGTCGGCAACAGCCTCGTCATCGGACATCCTGCCGGCGAGCCATTGTTCGGCGGCGTGGACGAAGATGGTGCGGCCGACGGCAAAGCCCTTGACGATCCGCGCCTTGGCGGTGGCCGCAAAGGCCGCCTCCAACTCGTCCTGTGGCGCCTCCAGCCCAAGCAGCACCACGCCCCTGCACCAGGGATCGTGCTTCAGGATCACGGCTTCGATTTTCGCCCATGCGCCGGCCGAGGCCTGCGGTTCGAGTTTCCACCAATCGGGCTTGATGCCGAGCGCGTAGAGTTCTTCCAGGGCGCGCGGGATCGTCGTGTCGTCGAGCTTGCCGTTCTTGCCGGCAATGATCTCGACGAGCAGTTCCCGGCCGACCTTGCGCGCGGCCTCGAACAGCGAGCGCAGCTTTTGCTGTTGCTCTTCCTTCAAGGCGGCCGGATCATCGGGATGGTAGAAACACAGGCACTTGATGCAGTGATCGACCGGCCATTCGGCGAGTTGCGAGCCGATGTCCTGCGAGAACTCGAAGCGCAGCGGCCGCGAACCCGGCAGTTCCACGGGCCGTCCAAGCCAGGCGAAGGGATGCCTGGCGAATTCGAACATCGCCTCGCGGCCGTGCTTCTCGTCGATCAGCATGCCGTAGCCGTCGCGGCCGGCGGCGACCTTCGCCGCTGCCTTCACCGCCAGCACCTTGAAGTCGCGGATGCGCGCCGGATCGGCGCCGGTTTTCGCCGCGACATCCTCGAGCTGCACGCGATGGTCGCAGGCGAGCGCCATCAGCGAGGGGATGTCGCGCCGGCGGGTCGTCGCCCAATGGATGTGGTTGATCGCTTCGTCCTTGCGCAAGGCGCGGTGTTTGCTGCCATTCTTGAGAAAGAACTGCAGCTCCTCGAAGGTCGGATATTCCGGCGCGCAGAGCAGCCGCGAGACGGCGAAGGCGCCGCAGGCATTGGCCCAGGTCGCCGCGGTCTCGAAGCTCTCGCCGCCGAGCCAGCCGCGCAGGAGGCCGGACATGAAGGCGTCACCGGCACCCAGCACATTGTAGATCTCGATCGGGAACCCCTTGCCGACGACACCGTCTTCCAGGTCGTCGCTGATCGGTCCGTCATAGACGATGCAGCCCATGGCGCCGCGCTTCAAGACGATGGTGGCCGAGGACAGTGCGCGGATCGTCTTCAGCGCGCTCAGGCAATCGTCCGCGCCCGACGCGATCATGATCTCTTCCTCGGTGCCGACGATGAGGTCGCAATCGGGCAGCACGGTCTTGAGCTGGGCCGAGACCCGGTCCGACTTCACATAGCGCTCGAATCCTTCGGCGTGCCCGGCAAGACCCCAGAGATTGGGCCGGTAGTCGATGTCGAAGACCACCTTGCCGCCCTTGGCCTTCATGATGCGGATGGCCTTGCGCTGGGCCGCATCGCTGTTGGGTCGCGAAAAATGCGTGCCGGTGACGACGATCGACCGGGCCGAGGCGATGAAAGCCTCGTCGATATCCTCTTCCGAAAGCGCCATGTCGGCGCAGTCGGTGCGGTAAAAGATCATCGGCGAAACCCCTTCGCTTTCGACCGAAAGCAGCACCAGCGCGGTCAGCCGTTCCTTGTCGGTCTTCAACCCGTCGGTGTTGACGCCTTCGCGCTTCAGCTGCTCGCGGATGAAGCGGCCCATCTGCTCGTCACCGACACGCGTCAGCAGCGCGGAGCGCAGGCCGAGCCTGGCCGTGCCGACCGAGATGTTGGCCGGGCAGCCGCCGACCGACTTGGCGAAGGAGGTGATGTCTTCCAGGCGCGAGCCGATCTGCTGGCCGTAGAGATCGACGGAAGCGCGGCCGATCGTGATGACGTCGAGCGGCGCCTGTCTGGCATCCACGGCTTCGCTCATTGGAACCTCCCGTCGGGTCTTGTCGTCATGAACAACATTGTTTGGGTAACACGCGCGATCGGCAGCGTGGTGCCGCCAATATGAAATAATAATTCCAATCCATAGTCAATATGGAATGAGCATTCCCGGGTTGAAAAGTGCCTTGGGAAGGATGAATCAGGCCTTGCGCCTGCGGCCCGCATCGCGCCGTTTCTCGCCGACGCCGACGGTCAGCGCCATGGCCAGCGCCATTGTCGCCGACAAGGAGCGGAAGCCAGCGAAGTCGGCTTCCGCAACCTCGAACCAGACCCTGGCGAACTGGGCGAGTGGCGAAAACGAGCTGTCGGTGATGGCCACGATCGGCACGCCCTGTTCCGAAATGGCGCGCGCTTCCTCGATGGTCGCGGGTGCATAAGGCGAAAAGCTGATGGCGATCACGGCGTCCGCCGGCGTGGCGAAGCTCACCATTTCGGCGTTCAGTCCGGCGGCGGATTCGATCAGCTGGTTGCGGATCTTCAATTTGCCCAGCGCGTAGGCGATGTAGGTCGCCACCGGATAGGAGCGCCGCTTGGCCAGGACGTAGATGGTCTGCGCCTTCGCCAGCAGGGCGATCGCCTCCTCCAGATTCGCATCGTCCAGCGTGCGCGAAATGTCGTTGAGCGAGGTGCTGGCGGCGGCGACGAAGCCGTCGAAGATCGCGCGATGGCCGGCGCCGCCTTCCGCCTTGGCGCGCAACGCCTGCAGCCGCTCGTCATAGGACGAGTTGCGCTCGCGCAGTCGCTCGCGAAACACCTGCTGCAGGCTGGTGAAGCCGTCGAAGCCGAGCTGCTGGGCAAAGCGGATCAGGGTCGAGGGCTGCACGCCCGCCGAAGCGGCGATGCTGGCGGCGGTGCCGAAGGCGATATCGTCGGGATTGTCGAGCGCATAGGCGGCGATCTGCGCGATACGCTTCGGCAGGCTTTCGCGCCGGTCGAGGATCGTGGCGCGCAGCGTCTCGAAGTCGCGGGGTACCTGTTCGTCCATCGTCGCTCTGCTCAAGGCCTGCAAGGAGGCGCTCTCTGTGCCCCATCATAGCGCGCTTGCGCAAGAACGCCATTAAAAATGAGGCAGACATTCCATTCTCTGTGAAAATGGATTAATTCATCCACGCAACGCTTCAGCAGTGGAGAAATGGAAAATGGTCGGCGTCGGTCTTATCGGCACGGGGTTCATGGGCAAGTGTCACGCCATCGCATGGAGTGCCGTCGGCGCCGTCTTTCCGGATGTCGCCAAGCCACGGCTGGTCCATCTGGGCGAGGTCAATGAGGACCTGGCCATGCGCAAGGCCGGCGAGTTCGGCTTCGCCAAGGCGTCCGGCGACTGGCGCGCCGTCGTCAACGACCCGGACGTCGATGTCGTGTCGCTCACCACGCCCAACCAGTTCCATCCCGAAATGGCCATCGCCGTCCTCGAAGCCGGCAAGCATCTTTGGTGCGAAAAGCCGATGGCGCCGAGTTTTACCGAGGCCGAGGCGATGGCGGCGGCTGCCAGCAAGTCAGGCAAGGTCGCCGCGCTCGGATACAACTACATACAGAGCCCCGCCATCCGCCACATCGGCGCGCTGCTCGACGAGAAGATCATCGGCGAGGTCAACCATCTGCGCATCGAGATGGACGAGGACTTCATGGCCGATCCCGAGGCGCTGTTTTTCTGGAAGCACGAGGCTTCGTCCGGCTATGGCGCGCTCGACGATTTCGCCGTCCATCCGCTGTCCCTGGTCTCGGCCCTGTTCGGCCGCGTCGCCAGCGTCATCTGCGACATGGCCAAACCCTATGCCGACCGCAAGCTGGCAGCCGGGGGGCGCCGCGCGGTCGAAACCTATGATATAGCGAGCGTCCTGATGCACCTGGAAAACGGCATTGCCGGAACGCTCCAGGTCAACCGCTCCGCCTGGGGCCGCAAGGGCCGCATCGCCATCCAGATTTTTGGCTCCAGGGGATCGATCCTGTTCGACCAGGAGCGGATGAACGAATTCCAGCTCTATCTCACGGCGGATCGCCCGACCGAGCAGGGCTACCGCACCATCCTGGTGGCGCCGCATCACAAGCCCTACGATGCCTTCCTGCCGGCGCCGGGCCACAATCTCGGCTTCAACGACCTCAAGATCATCGAGTGCCGCGAATTGCTGACCCGCCTTGCGGGAAAGCCGGCACGGCTCATCGAGTTCGCCGAAGGGCTGGAGATCGAGCGCACCGTGCACGCCATGGCCAGGTCGTTCGACGAGAAGCGTTGGGTTGATGTCAGGTAGGCCGGTCGCGCGACAACGCAGGCAAACGTGGGAGCTATAGCCGCCTGTGCTCCTGAAGGACCGCCTGGGCCAGTCGCCTGACACCAAGCGCCGCGTCCTGGCGATGCAGGGCGGAGAAGCCCAGAAGAAGGCCGTGGCCGGCGAGCGGGGCAAGATGCATCGGAGAGACCGGCAGCACGGTTACGCCGGATCGGCGCGCGGCCTGCGCGACCGCGACATCGTCAGAGCCAGGGGGCAGGCGGGCGAAGAGATGGACGCCTTGCATGGGCACTTCAATCCCGATCTCCGGCAGATCCGCGAATTGTTCCCGCAGCAGCGCCACCAGCATGTCGCGCGAGCCGCGATAGGCTTCCCGCAGCCTCCTGAGATGGCTGGAGAAATGCCCCTCACTCAGGAAATCGGCGACGACAAGCTGGTGAAACGGAGCCGGGAAACGGTCGAGCAGCACACGCATCGCCCGCACCGCCGGCACCAGTTCCGCCGGCACCACGAGATAGCCCAGCCGGAAACCGGGTAGCAGCGCTTTGCTGAACGTGCCGAAATAGATGACCCTGTCGTGCTCGTCGACGCCTTGCAGCGCGGCCAGCGGGCGATCATCGTAGCGGAACTCGCTGTCATAGTCGTCTTCGAGGATCCACGCCCCCCTGGCCGCGGCCCAGTCGACGAGCGCCAGACGGCGCGCCATGGAGAGGATCGCGCCTGTCGGATATTGGTGTGACGGCGTGACATAGACGGCCCGCACGTTTTCCGGCCGATCGGCCAGCAGGCCCACATCGATCCCCTGTGCGTCGACCGCAATGGGAATGAGCCTGGCGCCTCCGGCCGTGAAGGCCAGCCGTGCCGGCGGATAGCTAGGATCTTCGATCGCGACTGTGTCCCCTGGGTTGATCAGGGTGCGCATGGCAAGATCGATCGCCTGCTGCGAGCCGGAAGTGATGAAGACGCGGTCCGGATCGCAGCGTACGCCCCGGGCTGCCGCGAGATACCTGACCACTTCGCCGCGCAGCCTCTCCTCGCCTTGCGGATCCCTGTAGTGGTCATGAAGCGTCTCCAGATGGCGATGGCCGATGCGTTTGAGAACGGCTCGTGTCCTGTCGTCCGGCTCGGCCCGGCCGGTGGCGAAAGGGACCTGGGGCTGCGGCTCCAGGGATGGATTTCCGATGATGGAGCGCGCGGCGCGCGAGATGTCGCTTGGTGCCGTTGAATCTGCAGGAGCGGTCCGGCGCGCGCGCTCCGAACGCCCCGGCACGTCGGCCGAAACAAAGGTGCCGGACCCATGGTGGCCGACGACATAGTTCTCGCTCAGCAGCGTATCGTAAGCTTCGACGACGACACCGCGCGATACGCCCCAGAGCCGGGCCGCCGCCCGCGTCGAGGGCAGGCGTGCGCCGGCGGGCATACGGCCGGAGACAATCGCGGTGCGCAGCGCGAAATAGAGCTGCCGGCCAATCGATGCCTGCGAGTCTCGATCGATGGCGATGTCGACCAGATGCGTGGCGTCTTCATGCCTGCGCGATGTCTTTTCAGTCATGACGCCCCTCCAAGTGGTCCTCGAAACCAGTTCCAAGAGGACCTTTGAAACGATCGAAATTCGAGAGATCAATGTACCACATTGTTTCTTGGAAATGCAGGCCGTTTCGGTCGGAAAGTTGCAGCCATGCGCACGTCGCACGCCTATTTGCTCTTTGTCGCCACCTTGCTCACATCGATGGGTTATGGCGCCACGTTCCTTCTCACCGAGCATTTTCGCGCGCTTGGCGGGAGCGAGATCCAGACCGGCACGACGCTTGGCGGCGCCATGCTGGGCACGCTGGTCGGCGTCCCCCTGGTCGGCTGGTTTGCCTGGCGCGTCGGCGCGGGCCGCATGGCCGGGCTTGGCGCGGTGCTGGTCGCCGGTGGCTATCTCGGCCTGGCAAGTCTGTCGGCCCTGACGCCGCTGATCGGCGTCGCCGGCTTCTTCATCGGCCTCGGCTGGGGCATTTTCTTCCTGGCCGCGCCGATGGCGCTTTCGATGCGCGTGACCGATCAGGATCGCGGCTTCTGGTTCACGCGCTATGGTGCGTTCCAGATGGGCGGGATCGGCCTGAGCCCGATCGTGGCGACGGCGCTGATCGGCAATCTCGGGCTCACGACCGGGCAGGCCTTTGGCGCCGTGGCCCTGGTCTGCCTGCTCGCCGCGTCGCTCCTCGCCGGATTCGAGGCCATCGCGGTGCGCCCGCTCGCGGCCGCGGTCAAGGCCGCCGGCAACGACTGGGTGCGGGCCCTGCCGGCACTGCTGCGCACGCGTGCGATGTATCCCATCCTGATGGTCGGGTTAGGGGCCTGTGTGTTCAGCGGGCTGCTGACATTCCAGACGTCGCTCGTGCGCGGTACCGGGCTTCAGGCCAGTACGTTCTTCGCCACCTATGCAATCACCGTTGTCGCATCCCGGTTCCTGCTCGCGCCGTTGATCGGCTGCGCCAAGGGCGACCATGTCGCGGTGATCCTGCTGTCGGTGATGATCGCCGGCGTCATCGTTGCTTTCGGCCTCGCCTACGGCGTTCTGGTTCAGATCGTCAGCGCCATCCTGCTGGGCCTGGGCTACGGCCTGGTCTATTCCGTCATCCAGACACAGGCGGTGAACGATGCTCCTTCAGAGCACCGCAATGCCGCGCTGACATGGTTCGTCGTTGCCTATTTCCTGGGGATATTTGGTTTCCCCGTGCTCGGCGGATGGCTGATCGTCAATGTCGGTACACACGGGTTCCTTGTCGCTGTGCTGCTGTTCGCGATCGCCGAGATCGGATTGGCTCTGCTGCGTGGACAGCGTCTGGCCGGCGAGCGCGTGCAGGCCACATGACCATGTCCTGTTGGCGGGATAGTCTCAACCGCCGGCGGCCGGCGTCTCCCAACCCTCCACCCAGAGCTGCCGCAGGCGGTCGCCTTCGCCCTTGAACTGCAAGCCGGTCGGCTGGCAATCCTCGATGCGGTCGCTGCGGAAATTGCGGATCGCCTGGCGCAGCTCGCACCAGGCGACGATGTTGGCGCTTTCGGCATAATAGATCAGGGCGATCGGGCGGATGAGCCGTTCGGAGGCGCGGCCCATCTCGTCGCGATAGGAAAGGTCGAGCTTTTCCTCGTCGCGGATGGCGCGGCGCACCAGCGCCAGGTCGATCGCGCCGGCCGAGGGTGCCGCGAACCCCCAGGCATGCAGCGCATTGGCGTCGAGCGTCTGGCGCAAAGGCGTGGGCACCGCGCCGGCTATCTTAGCGCTGACGCGCTTGGCGGCCTGCTTGAGTTCGTCGTCGCCCGTGCGCTCCAGCAGCGCCAATGACAGGACGATCGCTTCCATCTCCTCGATCGAGAACATCAGCGGCGGTAGGTCGAAGCCGGGGCGCAGTATGTAGCCGATGCCGCGTCCGCCCTCGATCGGCACGCGCATCGCCTGCAGCGCGGCGATGTCGCGATAGATCGAGCGCACCGTCACCTCAAGTTGCCCCGCGATCATGGCCGCCGTCACCGGCTGCCGCGCCAGCCGCAGGATCTGGATGATCTCGAACAGGCGCGACGCCTTGCGCATCTTTCTCACCCGGTGCCGGTTGCAACTGACACACCATCGTCAGTTGGCTCGATCTATAGGAGCGCCTATCGGATTGAAAATCAACGGCTTGCCCTCTGGATGGGCCGTAGAAGGCGACAGGCAACTGACATGGACTATGCGCAAAACCTCTGGCTTTTCTTCGTCTTGCTGCTGGGCATCATCATCGTGCCCGGCATGGACATGCTGTTCGTGCTCGCCAACGCGCTGACCGGCGGCAGCAACAGGGGGCTCGCCGCCACCGGCGGCATCATGCTGGGCGGCGTGGTGCACACGCTGAACGGCGCTGTCGGCGTCGGACTGCTGATGCATTTCGTGCCGGTCCTGTTCACTCCGCTGCTGATCGCCGGCGCCGCCTACATGGCCTTCATCGGCATCACGCTGATGCGCAGCTCCATCACGGTCGGCCAGGACGGGCCGACGGGGAGCCGCTCCGCATGGAAGGCGTTTCGCCAGGGGCTCATGACCTGCCTGATCAATCCCAAGGCCTATCTCTTTATCCTGGCCGTCTATCCGCAATTCCTCAAGCCGGACTATGGCCCGGTCTGGATCCAGGCGTCGATCATGGGGCTGATGACGGTCGCCACGCAATTCGCCATCTATGGCGGGCTCGCGATAACGGCTGGCCGCAGCCGGCAATTGCTGGTCGCCAATCCGGGTGCAACCGCGCTTGCCGGCCGTGCCGCCGGCCTGTTGCTGTTCGCCGTCTCGTTGTTCACGGCCTGGGAGGGCCTGAAGGCGGCGTGACCCGGAGCCTGGACACGCCGCCTTTAAGGCTGGTTGAGCCGACTGCCGTCAGGCGGCGCCCTGCCGGCTTTCCAGCATGGCGCGGCGCGCCGAGCGCCGCCACTCGACCGCCCCGGCAAGCCCGTGCAGCACAGTCTCGGTGGTCGCCCAGTCGATGCAGCCATCGGTGATGCTCTGGCCGTAGACGAGCGGTTTGCCGGGGACCACGTCCTGCCTTCCGGCGACGAGATTGCTCTCGATCATGACGCCGATGATGCGCTCGTCGCCCGCCGCCACCTGGCCGGCCACGTCGGTCGCGACCTTGGGCTGGTTTTCGGGCTTCTTGCCGGAATTGGCGTGGCTGACGTCGATCATCAGCCGGGGCGCCACGCCGATGCGTCCGAGCTCGGCGGCGGCCGCCTCGACACTGGCCGCGTCATAATTGGGCGCGACGCCGCCGCGCAGGATGACGTGGCAGTCGTCATTGCCCGATGTCGCGGCGATGGCGCTGCGTCCGCCCTTGGTCACCGCCATGAAATGGTGCGGCTGGGCGGCCGACTTCACCGCCTCGCCGGCAATCCGGAGATTGCCGTCGGTGCCGTTCTTGAAACCGACCGGGCAGGAAAGGCCTGACGCCAGTTCGCGATGGATCTGGCTTTCGGTGGTGCGCGCGCCGATTGCGCCCCAGGCGACGAGGTCGGCAATGTATTGCGGAATCGTCATGTCGAGGAATTCGGTTGCCGCCGGCAGGCCGAGATTGTTGACGGCCGAAAGCACGTTGCGCGCCATCCTCAGCCCCTTCTCGATGTTGAACGAGCCGTCGAGGTCGGGATCGTTGATCAGGCCCTTCCAGCCTACCGTGGTGCGCGGTTTCTCGAAATAGACCCGCATCACGATCTCCAACCGGTCCGACAGGGCTTCGCGCAGCGCCGCCAGACGGCTGGCATAGTCAACGGCCGCGACCGGGTCGTGGATGGAACAGGGGCCGACGATGACAACAAGTCGATCGTCGGCCCCGGTCAGGATGGAATGGATGGCGTTGCGTGAAGCGGCAACGGTGCGCGTCGCCGTCAGCGTGCGCGGGATTTCCCGCATCACCTGGTCCGGCGTGCTCAGTTCTCGGATTTCCTTGACCCGAAGGTCGTCAGTGGTGGTCAACACGGCTTTCTGCTCCTGGTTGGGAGACCTGCCGGCTGAAACAAAAAAGCCGCCAGGTCTGGCGGCTTGTCGGACTGTTTGCTGCAATCTTCAGATCGAGCGCAATCCTCCCGCCGCCAGCGAGCTGCTAAAGTACCAATAGGTGGCGGACAGGTGGATCATGCGGCTCATATAGTCGATGCCGAGGCGTTTGTCACGGGGTTGATGAAGTCGCGCATTGTTTCAGTCTGCGATGTGCTCCTGGCCCTGCGGAAACCAGATGCCCCGCCGGAGCCAGTTGGCTCCAACCAGATTGGGCACAACGTGATTTTGGTCGAGATCGTTTATATCCTTGATGATCTCGACGCTGATGATTTTCTCGGCGGATCCGAAGGCCAGTTCAAAGAGTTGCAGGGCATCGGCTTCAGACCGCGCGGTGATGCCTACGCCTGGACGGCCGCTTATGGTGATCCAGTATGGGTGCATCGTCTGTTCTCTGCAGCCATGGTTGCGCCCCGGCAGCTTATGCCGTCCAGGGATCGAAGAGTTCAAGTCCGAAACCTTCGAAATCCCTGGTATTACGCGTTGCCAAAGTAAGCTCGTACGCAAACGCCGTTGCTGCGATTAGACCGTCCATCGACGACAGACTGCGGCCGCGCCGCTTCGCAAGCCCCATCAAGTCACCCCAGGCCAAGGCGACCGCTTCGTCCACGGGCAACACCCTCTGCTCGAAGCGTTGCGGCAGATCTTGAGCGAGCCATTCGGCCAGCGCCTCGCGTTTGCGGCCTTCATCCATAACGGCAATTCCGCGCCGAATCTCGGCGATCGACACGACGCTGATGAAAGACCGATCCTCATCAAGCCGATCCAGCCACTCCAGAACACGTGCGTCTGGCGCTGGCCTTGTCACCTCGGACAGGACATTCGTATCGAGCAGAAGCCTCACAGCGGCAGATCACGCGGTTCGTCGCCCTGGCGCTCCAGGTCGAGATCGGCGCCGCGCAGCGGCGAGCGCAGCAGGAACTCCGCAAGCGTCCCCTTGCGCGCGGTCTTGCGCTGCCACTCCTCGGCCGAGACGACAACCACGCTCGGTTTGCCGTTTCTGGTGATCGTCTGCGGTGCAGACTGCGCGCGCTCTATAACCTCCGATAGGCGGGCCTTTGCCCCTGCGACCGTCCAATTGGTATCCTTGGGTGCATGCAGCATTTCAGTCTCCATGACTAGTCTGACTATCTTGACTATATGGGAACGAGGATGCTGCAACAACAGGGCCAGGTGGTCGGTTGCTGACTACTCGCCGACCACACCCGCGATGTTCTGGTCATAGTCGACCAGCGACCCTGTCATCACGCCGGCCTGTGGGCTGACCATGTAGGTGATCAGACGGGCAAGCTGTGCCGGCTTCACCAGTTGGCCCATCGGTTGCGAAGACTCGGCCTTTGCCAGCCAGTCATCGGGCGCGTCGTGCCACTTCTTCTGGACGAGGTCCTCGCCTTCGGTGTCCATCCATCCGGGGAGCACGGCGTTGCAGCGAATGCGGTTCTTCCGGTACGAGCTCGCGACATTCTTGGTGAGCGTCATCAGCGCGCCCTTGCTGGTCGAATAGGGCGTCAGGAAAGACTGGCCGGCATGCGCGGACATCGACAGCACGTTGACGATCGAGCCCGGCGCCTTCTTTTCCAGGAGATGCGCGACCAGGCCCTGCATCAGGAAGAACGGGCCGCGCACATTGGTATCGAAGATCTGGTCGAAGACGTCTTCGGTCGTTTCGATCAGCGATCCGCGCGCCGAGGTGGCGGCGGCGTTGACCAGCGCGTTGAGCGTGCCGAAATGCGAGATCGCCGTGGCGACGGCGCGTTTGCAGTCCGCGACCTTGGCGACGTCGGCGCTGATGAAAATGGCATCGACGCCTGCCTTTCTGAAATGGGCGACGGCCTTGTCGCCTTTCTCCTGCGAGCGGCCGATGAGCGCCAGCGCCCGGCAGCCTTCGTCGGCCAATGCCTCGGCGACGGCAAAGCCGATGCCTTGCGCGCCGCCGGTCACGATGGCGCGCGTCTCATGATTGCGACCGGTCAAACCGTTCATCGCTCTGCTCCCTTGGATCCTGATCCAGCTGTTACTTGTCGAGACGGACGGTCTTGCCCGTCGTCGCCGACTTCAGCGCCGCGTCTGCCAGCTTCAGCGCCACGAGGCCGTCCGCGCCGCTGGGGGCCGCTTTCTTGCCCGAGGTCGCCGCGGCGATGAAGGCGGCGATCTCATTGGCATAGGCGTCGAGATAGCGGGTCATGAAGAAGTCGTGCAGCGGCGGGCGCGTATAGCCCTTCTCGTTGGCGACTTCGATCGACACCGGCCGCTGGTTCTCGGCCGCCACCATGCCCTTCGAGCCATGCACCTCGATGCGTTGGTCGTAGCCATAGGTGGCGCGGCGCGAGTTGGAGATGACGGCCTGCTTGCCGGAAGCCGTTTCCAGGATGACGCTGACACTGTCGAAGTCGCCGGCCTCGCCGATCTTCTTGTCGACCAGCACCGAGGCGTGCGCGCTGACCGCCACCGGCTCCTCGCCGAGCAGGAAGCGCGCCATGTCGAAGTCGTGAATGGTCATGTCGCGGAAAATGCCGCCCGAGCGCTTGATATAGTCGACTGGCGGCGCGCCCGGATCGCGCGAGGTGATGGTGACCATTTCGACGGTGCCGATGGCGCCGTCGTCGATCGCCTTGCGCACGGCGGCGAAGTGCGGATCGAAGCGCCTGTTGAAGCCGACCATCAGAGTGGCCTTGGCCTTCTCGACGACGGCCAGGCACTTCTCCACCCGCTTGACGTTTAGATCGATCGGCTTTTCGCAGAAGATCGCCTTGCCGGCCTTGGCGAAGCGCTCGATCAGGTCGGCATGGGTGTCGGTCGGCGTGCAGATGACGACCGCGTCGATGTCCTTGGCCTTCTCGATGGCGTCGATCGTGCGCACCTCGGCGCCATAGGCATCCGCCAGCTCCTTGGCTGCCTTTTCGAAGGCATCGGCAACGGCCACCAGTTTGGCCTGCGGATTGGAGCCCACGGCGCGGGCATGGACCTTGCCGATGCGGCCGGCACCGAGGAGGGCGAAACGGACAGTCATGGATATTTCCTTTGAGGGATGTTCGAAGCTAAGGGGCGCCATTCATGAGCGCGGGATGATTTTCCGGTCAAGATAAGATCGGCGGGAAGCGATTGACCTTCGCCTTCCCGTCTGGCTCTAGGCCGCGAGTTCTGCTTCCCCGGTCTTGGCGCCGGTGATGTAGGAGACGATGTCCTGGCCGTCCGTGTCCTGCTTGCGCAGATTGGCGACGATGCGGCCGCGCCGGAACACCACGATGCGGTCGCACAGGTCGAACACCTGGCGCATATTGTGGCTGATCAGGATCAGCGGCTCGCCATTTTCCTTCAGCGTGCGGATGATGTTTTCGACCTGCGCCGTTTCCTGCACGCCGAGTGCTGCCGTCGGCTCATCCATGATGATCAGTTTGGAAGCGAAGGTGGCCGTCCTTGCGATCGCCACGCACTGACGCTGGCCGCCTGACATGTGGCGGATTGTGTTGGAGAGGTTCGGGATCTTCACCGCTGTCCGCACCAGCGCCGCCTCGGTCGCCTTGCGCATCGCTCTGCGGTCGAGGATGGAGAACGGGCCGAGATTGAACAGCACCTTTTCGCGCCCGAGAAACAGGTTCGACGGCACGTCGAGGTCGTCGGCCAGCGCCAGGTTCTGGAACACCGTTTCGATGCCCGCCTCGCGGGCCGCGATCGGGCCAGTGAAATTCACTTCCTTGCCGTCGAACCAGATCTTGCCGCTGGTGCGCTGCTCGACGGCGGTGATCTGGCGCACGAAAGTCGATTTGCCGGCGCCGTTGTCGCCCATGATGGCGACATGCTCGCCCTTGCGCAGTTCGAAATTCGCCCCTTCCAGCGCATGCACGCCGCCATAGCGCTTGGTCAGGTTTTCGGTCTTCAGGACGATGTCTGACATGGTCAAGCCCTCAATGCCCGCATGCGCTGGCGCCACTGGTCGAGAACGACCGCGCCGACGATGATCACGCCCTTCACCATCTCCTGATAGTAGGCGTCGAGGCGCAGGAAGGTGAAACCGGAGATGATGACGCCGAAGATCAGCGCGCCGATCACCGTTCCGATGATGGAACCGCGCCCGCCCGATAGCGACACGCCGCCGATGACCGCCATGGCGATGGCGTCGAGTTCGTACATCACGCCCATGCCCGCCTGGGCGGTAAGGTTTTTCGACGAGAGCACCACGGCGGCGAGCGAAGCGAGAATGCCGGCGATGACATAGACTAGGATCTTGTGGTTGGCGATCTTGATGCCGGACATGCGCGCGGCATCCTCGTTGGAGCCGATCGCGTAGCAATGCTTGCCGTACCTCGTATAGGTCATGATCAGCTGGAACAGCACGGCGAGCGACAGGAAGATGATGACGGGCATCAGCCCTTTGCCGATCGCGGCGAAACTGTCGGTCGGAAACGAGATCGGCTGTCCCTTGGACCACCATTTGGCGATGCCGCGCGCGGTCACCATCATGCCGAGCGTGGCGATGAAGGGCGGGATGCGCGTGTAGGCGATCAGCGCGCCGTTGACGAGGCCGGCGAGCAGGCCGCAGCCGACCGCCACCAGCAGCGGCACGATGACGGGGAGGTCGGTCCAGCCTTGCGCCAGGAACATCGCCTTGGGGTTGGGGTTGCCGTTGACGGTCGCCACCTGGGCGAAACTCATGGCGATCATCGCGGTAGCGCCGACGATCGAGCCCGACGAGAGATCGATGCCGCCGGTGATGATCACTTGCGTCACGCCGATGGCGATGATGCCGACGATCGACACCTGCAGGATGATGATCTGCAAGCGCGCCTCGTTGAAAATCCCGGCGACATCGCTGCGGGTGTTGAACAGGAAACTGTCGCCGAGAAAGATGCGGCCGATCAGTTCGAAGATGACGACGAGGATGACCAACGCCAGGAAAACGTTGAACTCGGCCGGCCAGGCGCGCTTCTTCGCGTCATAGCTGAGGCCGCCGACGCCATGGGATGTCTGTGCCAATTCTTCTATCCTCCGTCAGCCGCGATCGTCCGTCGGCACCTTTGCGGGTGCCGGTGAAGCGAGCGGCGCTGTCTGCTGCCAGAGAGCGCCGCCCACAGGGGCAGGCCCGCCGCTCAGTTCTTCTTCAGGAACTTGTCGATGTTGGCCGGGGTCACCAGCTGGAACGGAACGTAGACCTTGCGTTCGACCTTCTCGCCCTTGGACAGCTTCAGCGCCGCATCGAGCGCGCCCGCGCCCTGGCCCGCCGCATCCTGGAACACCGTCACGGCGAGGTCACCCGCCTGCATCGCCACGAGCGCATCCTGGGTAGCGTCCACGCCGCCGACGACAACGGTTTTCATGTCGATGTTGGCGGCCTTCATGGCCTGGATCGCACCGATGGCGCTCTCGTCGTTGTTGGCGATGACGCCATCGAACTTCTTGCCGGTCGACAGCCAGTTGGTCATCAGGTTCTGCGCTTCGTCGCGGTTCCAGTTCGAGGTCTGCTTGTCGATGATCTTGATGAAGCTGCAGTCCGGCGTGGCGATGACATCGTCGATGTCCTTGGTGCGTTGCACGGCGGCCTGGTTGGAAAGCTCGCCCATGATCACATAGACATTGGCTTCCTTCTTGCCGGCTTCCTTGAACAGGCGGCAGACTTCCTTGGTCTCGAGCGTGCCGGAATCGGCCTCGTTCGAAGCCACGAATGCCTGGTTGTCGGGCAGCGTGTTCACATTGACCGGCTCGCGGTTGACGTAGACCAGCGGGATCTTGGCCGCGGCCGCGGCATCCGACATCGCCTGCGTGGCCGAGGTGTCGACCGGGTTGACGATGATGGCGTCGACGCCCGAAGCGGCGAAGTTCTTGATCTGGTCGAGCTGCTTGGCGACGTCGTTCTGCGCGTCCTCCACCTGCAGCTCCACGCCGCTCATGCCCTTGGCCTGCGCGATCATGCCGTTGCGCAGCACGGTGAGGAAGTTGTCGTCGAACTTGGCCATCGATACGCCGATCTTGGCGGCAAAAGCCGATGAACTCATCAGCGCCGCGAAGGCGACGCCCAAAATAAGTTTCTTCATTGTATCTCTCCTCCGCTTTGGTGTCCGGTTGCACCGATCTATCCGGAATCCCCGATCTCCCCGGGGAATTTCTCCTCATTCCGTCCCGTCTGTGATTTCGCCCTGGCTGGAACGCCAAACCGCCTGTTTGAAACAGATGTTCCGGAACGAAAGAACCAAAATGCACTGCTCGTGAAATATTTATTCCATTTCGCATCGAGGCGTCAAGGGCGATTCCAAACCGACCTGCGCGTTTTTGGCACCGAGGCGGGCAAGTTCAGAGCAGGCAGAGAAACCGCGCGCCGGTCGCTTGGCCGATCCGGAGGCGGATCTGCGGGCAATGCGGCCTACATCAGCCATGATGGATTCTCGCATGCCGCCGACAGGTGTGGCAGGCAGGCTACGCCGATAGCTAGATATTCTCGGGCAGATAGATGTCGAACGGCAGGAACGTCTGCCCCGGCGCATTCGCCGCCCCCGTCTCGATGGCATGTGCCATGAGATCGAGCAGCTCGCGGCAAAGTGCCGCCAGCGGCGTCGAGATCACCATCGTCAGAACGCCGTCTGCTAGGGCGCCGCGCGAGACCGCCGAGATCTCGTTGCAGACGACCGCCGGCATGTCCTCCGGCTTTGCCTGCCGCAGCGCCGCGACGGCGCCTTCCATGCCGCCGCCGGCGACATAGCAGCCGACGAGATCGGGATGGCGGGCCAGAAGCTCAAGCAGCGTATCCTGCGTGATCTGGTTGGCCTCCAGGTTGACCAGTGTCTCGAGCAAGGTGAAGTCCGGCGCCTGCTCGCGGAAGAAGGAGCGGAAGCCGATCTCGCGCAGTTCGTGGCCGTGGAAGCGGTGGCTGCCGACGAACAGCGCGACCTTGCCTGGGCGCTTCGCCGCCTTGGAGATCATCCAGGCCGCGGTACGGCCGACCTTGCGGTTGTCGAGGCCGACATAACCCTCGCGGATGCCGGCCGCGAAGTCGGACAGCAGCGAAAACACCGGCAATCCCTTGGCTTTCATCTCCTCGACCGTGACGGTGAGCGTCGGGTGGTCCGGCCCGACCAGCGCGACCGCCCGGCATCTGGTGGCCAGCTTGCGTGTGCGCTCGACGATCTCGTCTGGCGTCAGCGAACTGGCAAAGTCGATGACCGCGACGCCACGGAAGCGCTGCGACTGCGATACCGCCAGTTCCAGTTGCCGCGCGAACTCGCTGTAGAAGACGTCATTGCCGCGCAAGAGCAGGAAGCCGAGCCGGTATTCAGGCAGTTCATGGCGCATCCGCTGCTTGATCAGGCCGGCCGCGTGATAGCCGATCTCGGTCGCGGTTTCGTAGACCCGGCGCGCCGTTTCCTCGCGCACCGGCAGGCGATTGTTGAGCACCCGGTCCACCGTGGCGACGCTGACGCCGGAGACGCGCGCCAGATCTGTTATGGTCGGCCGTTTCGCCATCGTCGTCCTCATTCGATTTCGCGGTCATGATACATTGTTCTGATAGGAAATGATAGAAACTATCTTTGTGATGTTGAGTCCATCACTGCCCGGCGGTATTTTCAGCCTCGAAGCCATTGGGTGCCAAGCAGCAGGTGACCGGCATCCGCCTCGCGAAGACCTTGCCGTGGGAGGCAATCATGACCGCAGCGCCATCCCGGCGTGACTACAGCCTGATCGGCCGCGACGCCAAGCTCGCCGTGGAAACCGGCCTCTCGGCCGCCGAATGGTATCACACCGACATTCCCCGCAAGCAGATGAAGGAGCTGATGCAGCGCTCCGACGGGCCGGCGATCCGCGATACCGCGATCTGGCTCACGGCGCTGGTCGTCAGCGGGGCCGGCGGCGCCTGGTTCTGGGGCAGCTGGTGGTGCGTTCCGTTCTTCTTCGTCTATGGCGTGCTCTACGGCTCTTCCACCGATTCCCGCTGGCATGAATGCGGACACGGCACGGCGTTCCGCACGCAATGGATGAATGACGCGGTCTATCAGATCGCTTGCTTCATGATCATGCGCAATCCGGTGACCTGGCGCTGGAGCCACACGCGCCACCACACCGACACCATTATCGTCGGCCGCGATCCGGAAATATCGGTGATGCGCCCGCCCGACCTGGTACGCGCGCTCCTAGGCTTTGTCGGCGTCCTCGATGCCTGGCATGCGATGAGCGATATGCTGCGCAACGCCGCCGGCAACATCAGCGCGGCCGAAAAGACCTTCATTCCCGAGCAGGAACAGGGCAAGGCCATCCGCATCGCCCGAATCTGGACCGCGATCTATGCCGCGACCATTGCGCTGGCGCTCTACACCGGATCGTTCCTGCCCCTGATGCTGGTCGGCCTGCCCAGGCTCTATGGCGCCTGGCACCACGTCATGGTCGGGCTGCTGCAGCATGGCGGCCTCGCCGATAACGTCACCGACCACAGGCTCAACAGCCGCACCGTCTACATGAACCCGGTCAGCCGCTTCATTTACTGGAACATGAACTATCACGTCGAGCATCACATGTTCCCGATGGTGCCCTATCATGCGCTGCCCAGGCTGCATGAGCTGATCAAGCACGATCTGCCGGCGCCAACGCCGTCGATCCTGGCCGGCTACCGCGAGATGATCCCGGTGTTCCTGCGCCAGCTGCGCAACGAGGACTATTTCCTCAAGCGCGAGCTGCCGCCGACCGCCAGGCCCTACCGCGAGGAATTCCACAACGACACCGTCGCCGCGGCGGCGGAATGACACCGAACGACCGCATGGGAGGATGAAATGAGCGACTGGGTCGAGGCCTGTGCCGCCGACGATATCGACGAAGAAGACGTGATGCGCTTCGACCATGGCGGACGCACCTTCGCCATCTATCGCAGCCCCGACGACGAGTTCTTCGCCACCGATGGCCTGTGCACGCATGAGAAGGTGCATCTGGCCGACGGGCTGGTGATGGACGACATCATCGAGTGCCCCAAGCACAATGGTCGCTTCAACTATAAGACCGGTGCGGCCAGGGGCGCCCCCGTCTGCGTCAACCTCAGGACCTATCCGGTCAAGGTCGACGCCGGCAAAGTCCTCATTCAGATCGGGTGACCGAGATGACGCGGGGAATGGTCATCATCGGCGCCGGCGAATGCGGCGGGCGGGCCGCGTTCGCGCTCCGCGACCTCGGTTATGACGGGCTTGTCACGCTGGTCGGCGACGAGCCGCATTTGCCCTACGAAAGGCCACCTCTGTCGAAAGAGGCAATGGCGAGCGATGCACCCGAGATCAAGGCGATCGTCAGCGACGACCTGCTGGCCGAAAAATCGATCCGGCATCTCCATTCCGTGCGCGCAGTGGCGATCGACCGCGCGGCGCACGAGGTGCGCCTGTCGGACGGGTCTTCGCTCTCCTACGACAAGCTCCTGCTGGCCACCGGCTCGACTCCGCGCAAGCTGCCGATGCCCGGCCTTGGCCCGCGCTGTGTGTATTTGAGGACCTTTGCCGACGCGCTGGCCATCCGGGCTTACCTTCGGCCCGGCAACCGTGTCGCCGTCATCGGCGGCGGCTTCATCGGTCTCGAACTCGCCGCGTCCGCCCGCAAACTGGGCGCTTCGGTCACTGTCATCGAGGCGCAACCGCGTATCCTGATGCGCGGCGTGCCGGCCGAGATCGCGGCAGTCGTTCATGATGCGCATGTCAGCGAGGGCGTTGACATCCTCTGCGGGGACGGCATTGCCGCCATCGCCGACGACGGCAAGGAGGTGCGCGTAGCGCTTGCCGGCGGCCGGGAAATCACAGCCGACCTCGCCATCATCGGCATCGGCGCCGTGCCGGTCACCGGTCTCGCCGCCGAAGCCGGCCTGGCGATCGACAATGGCATATCAGTCGACGCGCAGCTCCTTACCAGCGATCCCGATATCTTCGCTGCCGGCGACTGCTGTTCGTTCCCGCTTGCCGTCTATGGCGGCCGCCGCGTGCGGCTGGAAGCCTGGCGCAACGCGCAGGAACAGGGCGCGCTGGCGGCCAGGAACATGCTCGGCGCCGGCGAGGCGCATGCGGCGGTGCCGTGGTTCTGGTCGGATCAGTATGCGCTGAGCCTACAGATCGCGGGACTTTCCGACGAAGGCAAGATCACGGTTCGCCGCGATCTCGGCGAGGGCGCCTTCATCCTCTTTCATCTGGCTGAGGACGGCAGGCTGGTGGCGGCCAGCGGCATTGGCCCCGGCAATGCGGTCGCCCGCGATATCAGGCTGGCCGAAATGCTGATCGCCAGGCGAGCGACGCCGGCGCCGGAGGCGTTGGGTTCGCAGGCGGTCAAGTTGAAGTCGTTGCTGGCGGTTTGAGTTTTACCCTCCCCCTTGTGGGGAGGGTCGCTGCGAAGCAGCGGGGTGGGGGTGCGGCACCGGACTCCCACCGGACCTTCGGTCCGACCTCCCCGCAAGAGGGAGGTAAAGAGCGCCTAGAACAGCGCCTTCAGCTCCGGCAGCTTGTCGTTCACCAGCCAGCCATAATAATTTTCTTCGGGCAGCTTCGCCTGTTCGCCGGCGGCGCGGCGTTTGTCGTTTTCGGCTTTCAGCGCATAGGCGCGCTGCTCGGGATTGCCGACATTGTAGAGCGTGGCAGTGAGCCCCGGATTGCCCGAAATGTCGAAACCGGCAATGCTCTTGTAGGCGTCGATCGATTTCCTGATCGTCGCCGCCACGTAAGGCAGCGTCAGATCGGGATCCATGATGGTCTTGTAGACCGAATTGGGGTCGGCGACGTCGAGCTTCGGCAGGCCGGAGACCTTGTGCACGAGATCGCTCATCTGCAGGGCGGTCAGCGGGTTGAGCTGGCCGAGGCCGAAGGTCTGGCCGGCATAATAGGGCTGGAAGAAGGTGGCGCCAAAACGGTTGTCCGGAAAGTCCTCGCCGCCGACGGTCTTGCCGCGAAACGCGTGGTTCCAGACCTGCTCGCGGCATTCCCAGAGGTCGTAGCTGTCGGACATGCCGGCGCATTTCTTGAATTCCGGCCGCTGCACGAAATCGCTGACATCCTCGCCGTTATAGGCGAAGGACAGCTTGCTGGAGAGATACGAGATCGCCTTCACGTAATAGGTCTGCAGCCGGTCATAGGCGTCGACATTGTATGTGTGCTCACCGACGATGGCGCCGACGATGTGCATCGGATCGATGCCATAGGCCGCCGCCGCCTTCCTGATCTTGGCGCGCAGGTCGGGGTCGCCCTGCAGCAGGGCATAGACCTTGCGGTACTTGGCCTGGAAGGTGGTGTTGGTCGCCTGCGTGCGCCGGCTCGAGGCGCCTGGAATGTCCGGCTGCTCGGCATTGCGGTTTCCCGGCGGCACCAGTGCCGCCGCCTCGGCGGCATAAAGCGTCGCCGCCAGCGTCAGACAGAGAATGACCAGGACCAGTTTTTTCATGCGACCGCCGCCTGCAGATATTGCGGGCAAACTAGGTAAAGCTCTGGGTTGAGTCGAGAGCGCCCCTTCGCCCGGCAAGACGAAAGGTGGCCAGATGGTACCATCTGGCCACACATGTTTCGGCGCGGATACTTTGTCCGGAACTGGCGCCGAACGCGGTCGATCCTGGTCCTTAGAGGATAAAGCGCGACAGATCGGTGTTCCTGGAGATGTCGCCGACATGCTTCTGCACATAGGCGGCGTCGATGGTGACCGCCGTGCCATTGCGGTCGGGCGCGTCGTAGGAAATCTCGTCCAGCACCCGCTCCATCACCGTCTGCAGCCTTCTTGCACCGATGTTCTCGACGCTGGCGTTGAGGTCGACGGCGATGCCGGCAAGCGAATCGATGGCATCGTCGGTGAAGGTCAGGTCGACGCCCTCGGTCTTCATCAGCGCGATATACTGCTTGATCAGGCTGGCCTCGGTCTCGGTCAGGATGCGGATGAAGTCTTCCTTCTCCAGCGCCCGCAGTTCGACCCGGATCGGCAGGCGGCCTTGCAGTTCGGGCAACAGGTCCGACGGCTTGGAGACGTGGAAGGCGCCCGAGGCGATGAACAGGATGTGGTCCGTCTTCACCGGCCCGTATTTGGTCGCCACCGTGGTGCCTTCGACCAGCGGCAGCAGGTCGCGCTGCACGCCTTCGCGTGAAGGCCCGCCCGAAATGTCAGACCGCGCGGCGATCTTGTCGATCTCGTCGAGGAAGACGATGCCGTCATTCTCCGTGGCGTCGAGCGCCCGGCGCACGACCTCGTCCTGGTCGAGCAGCTTGTCGGACTCGTCGTTGACCAAAAGGTCGTAGGATTCCTTCACCGTCGTCTTGCGCATCTTGGTCTTCTTGCCGCCCATCGCCTTCGACAGCATGTCGTTGATGTTGAGCACGCCGATATTAGCGCCCGGCATGCCGGGAATCTCGAAGCCGGGCATGCCGCCATTGCCGGTGTCGGCCACCTCGACCTCGATCTCCTTGTCGTCGAGTTCGCCGTCGCGCAGCTTCTTGCGGAAGCTGTCGCGCGTTGCCGGGCTCGCGGTCTTGCCGACCAGCGCTTCCAGCACGCGTTCCTCGGCGTTGACATGGGCGCGCGCCTTGACGTCCTCGCGCATCTTTTCGCGCACCAGGCCGATGGCGATCTCGACAAGGTCGCGCACGATCTGCTCGACATCGCGGCCGACATAGCCGACCTCGGTGAACTTGGTGGCCTCGACCTTGACGAACGGCGCGCCGGCCAGCCGCGCCAGACGGCGCGAGATCTCGGTCTTGCCGACACCTGTCGGCCCGATCATCAGGATGTTCTTCGGCATCACCTCTTCGCGCATCTGGCCTTCCAGCTGCTGGCGGCGCCAGCGGTTGCGCAAGGCGATGGCCACGGCGCGCTTGGCGTCCTTCTGGCCGATGATGAAGCGGTCGAGTTCCGAAACGATTTCACGCGGTGAGAATGTGCTCATATCACTAAATTCCACTTTGCCACTGCTTGATGGCCTCGAACGGATGCAGCAGCATGATCACGTTGAGTGTCAGATTGTCCCGGATGAGGTAGCCGGTACCCAGTTCAAAGAGGATGGCGAGGCTGACGATCACCCATATAGGTAGCTTCCGCGCCATCACAAATCCCAGCACCATGGCCAATGTGTCGGACGCCGAATTGATGATGCTGTCGCCGTAATAGTCGAGCGAGATGGTGCCGGCGCGGTAGCGGTCGATGATGAACGGGCTGTTCTCCAGCAACTCCCAGCCGCCCTCGATCAGCACGGCGAATGCCAGCCTCAGCCCGATCGGCGAACGCGGGAACAGGACCCTTGCCAGCGCGTAGAACAGGAAGCCGTGGATGATGTGCGAGAAGGTGTACCAGTCCGAAATGTGCTGGGAATTCTCCGAACTGTTCACCACACCGTGCCAGAGCTTGACGTAGCCGCAGGTGCAGATCGGCGGATGGCCCATCAGATAGAGCGTCACCGCCTGGACGACGATCAGCCCGGCGACGATCAGCAGCCCCATCCGCCAGCTGTTCTCGTAGGCCGAAAGGTCCTTGTCCTGCGTGGATGCGTTCATGCCCTATTACCCCTCTTCCCCGTCGCTTTCTTCGGCGTCGCCCTCTTCAGCATCGATAGCCATCAGCACGACGTCGCCATATTCCGATCGCCTGCGATCGATGGCCTGAAATCCTGCCTTTTCATAGGCGCGGATGGCCCTGATATTGGCGGGATCGGGGTCGATGACGACGCGTGGCACGCCTTCATCGAACAGCTCTTCCACGAACTGGCGCGCGATGGCGGAGCCATGGCCGATGCCGACCAGCTCCGGCAGGCCGATCGTCAGATCGATGCCGAGGGTGCCGAATGGCTGGTCCGCATACGGGTGGTCGTCTTCCAGGTGAGGGTCGTAGCTCTGCAGATAGGCGATCGGTTTGCCGTCGAGTTCGACGATCAGCGGCTCGACCGAAACGCTTTCTATATGGTCGCTTATGCGGGCGATCTCCGTCTTGGGATCGTCCCACCATTCGGCCACATGCGGCTCGGCGAGCCAGCCCGCGATCATCGGCAGGTCCTTTTTGGTCACCGGCCGAAAATCATAGAGCGCGACTGTTTCAGGCGGCATCGAGCGTTTCGACAACAAAGTTGTTGTTGGTGTAGACGCAGATGTCGGACGCGATCTGCATCGCCTTGCGGGCGATCTCCTCAGCATCCTTATCGGTGTCCATCAGGGCGCGTGCCGCGGCCAGCGCATAATTGCCGCCCGAACCGATGGCCATGACGCCGTGTTCGGGTTCGAGCACGTCGCCATTGCCGGTCAGCGCCAGCGACACCGATTTGTCGGCCACCAGCATCATCGCTTCCAGCCGGCGCAGATAGCGGTCGGTGCGCCAGTCCTTGGCGAGTTCGACGCAGGCGCGCGTCAGCTGGTCGGGATATTGTTCGAGCTTGGCTTCCAGCCGCTCCAGCAGCGTGAAGGCGTCGGCGGTGGCGCCGGCGAAGCCGGCGATCACATTGCCACCCTTGCCGATGCGGCGTACCTTGCGGGCGTTGCCCTTCATGATGGTCTGGCCAAGGCTGACCTGGCCGTCGCCGGCGATCACCACCTTGTTGCCCTTGCGCACCGTCACGATGGTCGTGGCGTGCATGGTCAGATTATCAGACATTTCCTGGCTCCGATTCGCGCGATCCCTGGGAGGCGATTGGCGCGGTACGAGTGACTTGATCGGCCATATGTATGCATGGAGCCTTTGATTGCAAATCGCCTTCCAACCAAGGCCGGTACCTCTGCCAGAGGTAACTGGCAATCGCCGGATCATGCTGATAGAAGGCTTTCGTTTTCAAGCCCGTGAATGGCTCGAAGCCGGTTCGCGGTTTCGGGCCTCTGAAACAAGGACCAGGTCATGGCGTCCCGTTCCGCCGAAGTCACCCGCAAGACCAGGGAGACCGAGATCGCCGTATCGGTGCACGTCGACGGCACGGGCAAGTCGGACATGGCGACGGGCGTCGGCTTCTTCGACCACATGCTGGACCAGCTGTCGCGCCATTCCCTGATCGACATGACGGTCAGGGCCAAGGGCGACCTGCACATAGACGACCACCACACGGTCGAGGACACCGGCATCGCGCTTGGCCAGGCCCTGGCCAAGGCGCTGGGCGAGCGGCGCGGCATCATGCGCTACGCCTCGATCGACCTTGCGATGGACGAGACGCTGACGCGCGCTGCGATCGATGTCTCGGGCCGTCCCTTCCTGGTCTGGAACGTCGCGTTCTCGTCGCCCAAGATCGGCACCTTCGACACCGAACTGGTGCGCGAATTCTTCCAGGCGCTGGCCCAGAATGCCGGCATCACGCTGCATGTCACCAATCATTATGGCGCCAACAACCACCATATCGCCGAAACCTGCTTCAAGGCGGTGGCGCGTGCGCTGCGCGCCGCGCTGGAACGCGACCCGCGCCAGCCGGACGCGGTTCCTTCCACCAAAGGTTCGTTGAAGGGATAGCGTCATGGCTGCCTATGTCGTCATGGAACCACCCGGCCGCAGCGAGAAGGTCGACACGACCGCCTTTGTCCGCGATGGCTTCACCTGGCTTGGATTCCTGGTGCCGCCGCTGTGGCTTGCCTGGAACCGGCTGTGGGTCGAGGCAGGGATTGCCTTTCTCGTCATGGGCGCGCTTTCGATGCTTGGCCAGAAGCTCAGCCTTGGCGTCGCTGGTTCGCTCCTGTCCCTGCTCGTATCCCTCTATGTAGGCCTCGAAGGCCAGGGCCTGCGCATCGCCGCGTTGCGCCGGCGCGGCTGGCATGAATGGGGCGTCGTCCAGGCAGGCCGGCTGGATGATGCCGACACGCGCTATGCTCTCGAAGCCGAGGATCAGGCCGAAGAAGCCGCGGAGGCACCCCGCATGGTCCCGGATGCCGGGCTGGCGCGTCCGGCGCAGCCCGGCATGGCGCTCGGGCTGAACCACGTTCCCGGACGGCGCTGACATGCGGGTAGCAATCATCGACTACGGGTCGGGCAATCTGCGCTCGGCCACCAAGGCCTTCGAGCGCGCCGCGCGCGAAGCCGGCATCGCGGCCGAGATCGACCTGACCGCCGATGCCGACCGGGTGCGCAGCGCCGACCGCATCGTCCTGCCCGGCGTCGGCGCCTATGCCGACTGCGCGGCCGGCTTGCGTGCCGTCGACGGCATGTGGGAAGCGGTCGAGGAGGTCGCTGTTCGTAAGGGCCGGCCTTTCCTCGGCATCTGCGTCGGCATGCAGCTGATGTCTGAGCGCGGCCTGGAAAAGACCATCACCCATGGCTTTGGCTGGATTTCCGGCGACGTCAAGGAGATCACCCCCACCGATCCGGCGCTGAAGATCCCGCAGATCGGCTGGAACACGATCGAACTCAGGCGTGAGCATCCTCTGTTTGCCGGCATTCCGACCGGAACCAAGGGGCTGCACGCCTATTTCGTCCACTCCTACCATCTCGATGCGAAGAAGCCGGCCGAGGTTCTGGCGGTCGCCGACTATGGCGGCCCGGTGACCGCCGCCATCGCCCGCGACAACCTCGCCGGAACGCAGTTCCATCCCGAAAAGAGCCAGGCGCTCGGCCTGGCGCTGATCACCAATTTCCTGAGGTGGAAGCCGTGAGCGACGGCACGTTGCCAGTGGATTTTTCGTGGGCGCCACTGGCGGCCGAGCTGATTGTCACCGATATCGAGCGCAGCTTGTGGTTTTGGCGCGATGTTATCGGCTTTGCAGTCGCATACGAGCGGCCCGAGGAACAGTTTGCCTATCTCGATCTGGCTGGCGCACAGGTCATGCTCTCGCAACGGGATAACATGGGCAGGTGGATCAACGCCGAACTGCAACCTCCTTTCGGGCGAGGGATCAACCTTCAGGTAGGAGTTGTCGATCTAGAGCCTCCGGTCGAAAGGCTGCAAGCCGCGAATTGGCCTCTCTACATCGCCGTCGAAGAGAAATGGTATCGAGCCGGTGACATTGACGTCGGCGTGTCGCAGTTCGTCGTTTCGGACCCGGACGGTTATCTGCTTCGATTGAGCAAGCCGCTCGGCAGACGCGTGGCAAAGCCAGAGAGTGTTCGATGATCCTTTTTCCAGCTATCGACCTCAAGGACGGCAAATGCGTGCGCCTCAAGCATGGCGACATGGCGACGGCGACCATCTACAATGATGATCCGGCCGCGCAGGCCAGGGCGTTCGAGGACCAGGGCTTCGAATGGCTGCATGTCGTCGACCTCAACGGCGCTTTCAAGGGCCAGAGCGTCAACAGCGCGGCGGTCGGCGCCATCCTCAAGGCGACGAAGAACCCGGTACAGCTCGGCGGCGGCATCCGCACGATTGCGCAGATCGAGGACTGGCTCGACCGTGGTCTTGCCCGCGTGATCCTGGGCACGGTGGCGGTGCGCGATCCCGACCTGGTCAGGCAGGCCTGCAAGGCCTTCCCGGGCAAGGTTGCCGTCGGCATCGACGCCAAGGGCGGCAAGGTGGCGGTCGAGGGCTGGGCCGAGGCGTCGAGCCTTGGCGTCATCGAACTGGCGAAAAAGTTCGAGGGCGCCGGTGTGGCCGCCATCATCTACACCGATATCGACCGCGACGGCGTGCTGACCGGCATCAACTGGGATGCCACCATCGATCTCGCTGAAGCCGTGTCGATCCCGGTCATCGCCTCGGGCGGCCTTGCCTCGATCGCCGACATCGTGCGCATGACCATGCCGGATGCGCAAAAGCTCGAAGGCGCCATATCGGGGCGGGCGCTCTATGACGGCCGCATCGATCCTGCCGAGGCGCTGGCGGTTCTGCGGGGCAGGCCGGTGGCGGAGGCGCAATCGTGAACATCACCATTATCCTGGCCTCCTATGACAGCGGCCACTACCACGGCGGCATGGGCCAAGGCCCGGATGCGCTGATCGCCGGCGGCCTGGTCGATGCCTTGACCATGGCCGGCCACGACGTGACGGTCGAGGACATCGGCAAGGTCGGCGACGCCCAGGAGCGCGAGATCGCCACCGGCTTCGCCGTCTGCAACGCCGTCTCCGGCGAGGTCCGCATTGCCCGCGACAGGGGCCGGTTCCCCATCGTGCTTGCCGGAAACTGCCTGACATCGGCCGGCGCCGTCGCTGGTGAAGGGGCCGATGCCATCATCTGGGCCGACCAGCATGGCGATCTCAACACGCCCGAGACCTCTATCCATGGCTTCCTCGACGGCATGGCGCTGTCGACGGTGCTTGGCCTGTGCTGGCGCCCGATGGCCGGGGCCATTCCGGGTTTCCAGCCGATCGATCCATCACGCTGCGTCCTCGTCAACGCCCGTGATCTCGATCCCGCCGAGGAAAAACTCCTGAAGACCTTGCCGGTCATCCGCACCGAATGTCCCGGCGTCGGGCAGGCGACGGAGAAATTGCAGGCCGCCGGCGCCAGCCGCGTGCACATGCATCTCGATCTCGACGTGCATGATCCCCGGGAATTGCAGGCCAACCGCTATGTCACCCCGGGCGGGCCGAACCCCGAGCAACTGCGTGACGCGGCCTGTGCCATGGCGCTCGCGGTGCCGATCGTCGGCATCACCGTGTCCGCCTACGATCCGGCCTTCGACGCCCAGGCCGACGTGCCGCCGCTGGTTGGCCAGCTGCTCAACGATCTGATCGCCACGATAGAGGGCCGCTGATGCTGAAAGCCCGCGTCATCCCCTGTCTCGACGTCAAGGACGGACGTGTCGTCAAGGGCGTCAACTTCGTCGACCTCATCGATGCCGGCGACCCGGTCGAGGCGGCCAAGGCTTATGACGCGGCCGGCGCCGACGAACTGTGTTTCCTCGACATCACCGCGTCGTCGGACAATCGCGAAACCATCTTCGATGTCATCGCCCGTACCGCCGAGCAGTGTTTCATGCCGCTGACCGTCGGCGGCGGCGTGCGCCAGGTCGCCGACATCAGGAAGCTGCTTCTGGCCGGCGCCGACAAGGTGTCGATCAACACGGCGGCGGTGAAAAATCCGGATTTCGTCGCAGAGGCCGCCGACAAGTTCGGCAACCAGTGCATCGTCGTGGCCATCGACGCCAAGAAGGTGTCCGGGCCCAGTGAGGCCGACCGCTGGGAGATCTTCACCCATGGCGGACGCGAGAAGACCGGCATCGACGCGGTGGAATTCGCCCGGAAAATGGTCGATCGCGGCGCCGGCGAGATCCTGTTGACGTCGATGGACCGCGACGGCACCAAGGCCGGCTACGACATCGCGCTGACACGCGCCATATCGGATGCCGTGCGCGCGCCTGTCATCGCCTCGGGCGGCGTCGGCACGCTGGATCACCTGGTCGAAGGCATCCGCGATGGCCATGCGGGCGCGGTGCTGGCGGCCTCGATCTTCCATTTCGGCACCTACACCATCGCTCAGGCCAAGGCCCATATGGCAGCGGCCGGGCTGCCGATGCGGCTGGACTCCTCGGGCGTTCGGCCCTAGAGGCTGTCCGGCTAAGAAAAGGGCCTGAGGCGGCATGGCTGAATTTTCGCTCTCCGATCTGGAGACACTCATCAGGGAACGCGCCCAGTCCGGCGATCCGGACTCGTGGACGGCGAAGCTGTTTGCGCGCGGCATCGACAAGGCGGCGCAGAAGCTGGGCGAAGAGGCTGTCGAGACGGTGATTGCCGCCGTCAAGGGCGACAGGCATGCCCTCGTTTCGGAAAGTGCCGATCTTATATATCATTGGCTTGTCGTTCTGGGCATCTCGGGGGTGCCGCTGAGCGAGGTGGTCAAGGAGCTCGAAAGCCGCACCGGGCGTTCGGGCGTCGCCGAGAAGGCGTCGCGGCCGAAGGGCTGAGCGCGAGGGAGGCAGGTATCTCGATGGATCAGCTCGCGCCGACCGAGAAATATTCTCCCTTTCGTTTTTTCTCTGCCGAGCAATGGTCGCAGTTCCGCGCCGACACGCCGCTGACGCTGAGCGACGATGAATTCCGTCGCCTGCGCTCGCTGAACGATCCGGTCGATCTTGCGGAAGTCGAGCGGATCTATCTGTCGCTGTCGCGGCTTTTGTCCGCGCATGTCGAGGCGAGCCAGTTGCTGTTCCGGCAGCGCCAGGCGTTCTTCAACGCTGTCGACGTGGTCAAGACACCGTTCATCATCGGCATCGCCGGCTCGGTCGCGGTCGGCAAATCGACGACCGCGCGCGTGCTGAAGGAGCTGCTGGCGCGCTGGCCGTCGAGCCCCAAGGTCGATCTGATCACCACCGACGGCTTCCTGCTGCCCAACGAGGTGCTGCGCCGCGATAACCTGATGGAGCGCAAGGGCTTTCCCGACAGCTACGATGTCGGCGCGCTGCTGCGCTTCCTTTCCGGCATCAAGTCGGCGCAGCGCGATGTCCGCGCGCCCGTCTATTCCCACCTCACCTACGACGTCATCCCCGGCGAGTTCGTCACCATCGACCGGCCCGACATCCTGATCTTCGAGGGCATCAATGTGCTGCAGCCCGGCAAGCTGCCGCAGGACGGCAAGATCGTGCCTTTCCTGTCCGACTTCTTCGATTTCGCCATCTATATCGATGCCGACGAGAGATTGATCCACCAGTGGTATATCTCCCGCTTCATGCGGCTGCGCGAGACGGCGTTCCGCAATCCGGACTCCTTCTTCCACCGCTATTCGCAGCTGTCGGAGGATGCGGCCAAGGCGATCGCCGAGGGCCTGTGGACCAACATCAACCTGAAGAACCTGCGCGAGAACATCCTGCCGACGCGTGCCCGCGCCGATCTGATCCTGCGCAAGGGCGCCGACCATCTGATCGAGGAAGTGGCGCTGCGCAAACTTTGAAGTCGACGAGAGGCTTCGGGGCAGGATTAGAACGGCCTTAACTACGGCTTTGCTAAAGGTGGCGCGCGACTGTTGCTTTGGTGGTGAGGACCGCTGGCATGGATGCGCCATTTGTTGCTTCCGACCAACAGGTCGGTCTGCAATCCGTCGGGGTTACGACCGCCAGCCGTTTCGTCTGGCCGGCCTGCGCCACGCTGTTGATTGCCGCCTGGGCGGTCTTCGCCTCGTTCGTTTTGCTGCCTGGCAATGTCGACGTGTCCTGGCTGCTCACGATCGGCGAACGGGTGCTCGACGGCGAACGCCTTTCCGTCGATATCATCGAGGTCAACCCGGCCTTTTCGATCTGGCTCTATCTGCCTTTCGTGCTGCTTGAGCGGCTTACCGGCCTGCCGGCCGAGTTTTGGGTGAGCGCCGGTGTTGCCGCGCTTGCGATCGCCTCGGTCTGGTTCTCGGCGCGCATTGCCGCGCGGACGGACGGGACGCTGAGGCGGCATCTCTGGATGCTTCCGGCAGCGGTTTTCTTCGTGCTGTTCCTGTTTCCGATCGATTTCGGCCAGCGCGAGCAGATAGCCGTGATCGTGCTGCTGCCCTGGCTGGCCCTGTTTTCCGCGCGCGCCCGGAGCGTGGATTTCAGCGCCGGCAGTCTGGCCGAGCGGATCGTTGCCGGGGTGGGCGCGGGCATCTTCGTCATGATCAAGCCGCCCTACAGCGTGCTGGCCCTGGCCGTGCCGGCGCTCGTTGTTGCGTTGCAGCGGCGTTCGCCGCGCCCGCTTCTGACGACCGAGAATGTGATCGGGGCCGTGCTTACCCTGGCCTATCTCGTTGCCCTGGCCATCCTCATGCGGCCCTTTTTTACCGACGTGATGCCCCTGCTGCGTCAGGTCTATCTGCCCATGCGCATGCCCGTGGTGGACGTGCTGATGCTGTGGCAGGTGACGATGTTCGTCGCCATGGCTGTCGCCACGCTGGCGATGGCCTATCCCGGCAGGCCCGCACGCGACGCCGGGACCATGCTGCTCGCCGGGACGGCCTATGTTCCGGCCTTCGTCATCATGGGCAAGGGCTGGACCTACCAGGCGGTGCCGTTCCTGACATTCGGCGTCCTGGCGCTCATGCTGCAATATGGCCGGCTCAAGCCGTTCCGTGGCCTGCCGCTGCCGGTCAAGGCGGGCGCTGTTCTCGGCTTCTTCTCGATCATGCTTCTGACGGTGCTGCAGCAGGGGCTCGCCTATACCCAGTCCCGCCGCGACCTCGATGCGGCGACGGCGGCGATCGTGCGCGCGGTCGATCATCCGACGATGATCTCTATCGCCTCGCAGCTGCAGTTCAGCAACCCGCTAACCCGCATGGCGGGCGGTCGTTTCGTGGGACGCCAGCAGTCCGGCTGGATGATCAACGACGCCGCTATATTGGTGGCGAACGAACCCGATCCCGGCGTGCGCCAGAACCTGGCGGAGCTCAGGCAACAATACACGGCGTCGATCGCGGGCGAACTCCAGGCCAAACGGCCCGATATCATCATCGACGACGGAACGGCCGGACCGCGTCCGCCCGTGCTGCTGAAACCGGAGAACCTGCCTGCGGTGCCGTCATTGCATGACGCTCCGGCGATTGCGCAAGCGTTGCGCAACTATCGCCTTTTGTATCAAGGCGCGTCGGTGACGGTGTTCATCCGCGGCGATATCGCCGCCCACGGCTGAAAGGCGCCGGGCGGGTTTGAGATCGGATGCGGCCGGCCCGCCGCCTTGGTGACAGGCCGGCCGCATCCACACGGCTGCAACGCCTTGTCTCAGCCGTTGGCGAACGGCACGGCGACGTAGATCTGGCTGCCGTCGCGTTCGACCAGCAACAGCACCGACTTGCGGCCGGACTTGCTGGCCTGTGCGATTGCCTGTGTCACCTGCTTGGCGCTCTTCACCGGGGCCTGGTTGACGGCGACGATGATATCGCCGGGCTGGATGCCTGCCGCGGCCGCCGCCTTGTCCGGGTTGACCCGGGCGACCACTGCGCCATGCTCGTTGTCGGCGAGGTTCATCTGCTGGCGGATGTCGGGCGTGATGTCGAGCAGACCGAGGCCGATGGCCGGCGCGCGCGAGCCCTGATCGGCGCTCGGCGTGTCTGAATCACCGGTCGAAGCCGTCTTCACATCGTCGCTGTTGCGCCCGACATCGACGGAGATCTGCATGGCTTTGCCCTTGCGCCACACATCGAGCGATTCCTTGGCGCCGGGAGCGACATCGGCGACAGCCCGCGACAGATCCTTCGGGTCCTTCACGTCCTGTCCGGCAAAAGCCGTGATGACGTCGCCGGTTTCGACGCCGGCGCTGGCGGCGGGCGAGCCGTCATTGACCTGCGACACCAGCGCGCCTCCGGCATGGTCGAGCCCGATGGCGCTCGCCACGTCAGGCGTGACCGGCTGGATCTCGACGCCGAGATAGCCATACTGGATCGAGCCGTCCTTCATCAGCTTGGCGACCACCTTCTGCGCCTGGTCCGACGGGATGGCGAAACCGACGCCGACGCTGCCGCCATTGGGCGAGTAGATCGCCGTATTGATGCCGACGACATTGCCGTTGACATCGACCAGCGGGCCGCCGGAATTGCCGTGGTTGATCGGGGCGTCGATCTGGATGAAATCGTCGAATGGCCCGCTGTGCAGATCGCGGCCGCGGGCTGAAACGATGCCTGATGTGACCGTGGTGCCGATGCCGAACGGATTGCCGATCGCCAGAACCTGGTCGCCGGTCATGAGCTTGTCGGAATCGCCCCACTTGACCGTCGGCAAGGGCTTGTCGGACTTGATCTTCAGCACCGCGAGGTCGTTCTTGGCGTCGCGGCCGACAAGCTTGGCGGGAAGTTCCGTCCCGTCATCGAGCGTCACCTTGATGGACGAGGCGCCGTCGACGACATGGTTGTTGGTGACGATCGTGCCGTCGGCATCGACGATGAAGCCGGAGCCGAGCGCTTCGGCGCGTTGCGCCTGCTGCGGCGGTGTCTGCGGAGCGGGCATGCCCTGGTCGCCGAAGAACTGGCGGAAATACTGGTCGAACGGCGAGTTGCCGAGAGGCATCCCGCTATCGGCGCTTGCCGG
Source organism: Mesorhizobium comanense (assembly GCF_005503535.1). Classification (GTDB taxonomy): domain Bacteria; phylum Pseudomonadota; class Alphaproteobacteria; order Rhizobiales; family Rhizobiaceae; genus Mesorhizobium; species Mesorhizobium comanense. The sequence goes on from NZ_SCNN01000001.1 coordinate 45,209, forward strand.
CTGCGCCTTCATGATGGTGGTGACGGTCACCACCGCCGGCTTGTCGGCCGCCACGATCGGCGCGAACGAGCCGTTGGGCGCGGTTACACCGGCGACGGGGGTCATGGTCCCGGCCACGGCATGATTGGTCCTGGCGACGGAAAAGGCGACAGGGCTGATGATGAGGGCGGCGCCCAGCAATGCGGCGACGCGATGTCTGCGAAGAATGTTGAGGGATGACATGGTCGTTGTCCGTGCGAGACATTGGGTTTGGCGCCGTGGCCAGTCTGGGTGCGAAACGGCCCATTCGGCGTATCGGCCGTCGCGGCTGCCTGTCTCGCTTCATGCGGCGGCTGCTCGGGTCGATGAAACCGGAATCTAGGACGCGGATGCGGGCGAATTAGGTTTTTTCGATTATATTACAAAGATTTAATTCTTCGCGCCGGGTTGGTAATGTGGCGGACATCAGGACGGTCCCGCCACGGCGATGCTGGCAAAGCTCAGATATCGCCGGCCTGTTCGATGTAAGCCCTTGCAATCTCTCGCATACGGTTGCCGTCGAAGCTCGGCCCATGGCCGCCATGGCCGATCCGTACCGGCAGGTCGAGCAGGCGCTGCATGGTGTTGACATAGGCGCAGCGATCGGAATCCGGCAGGCTGTCGATCAGCGTGTCGTCATAAATGGCGTCGCCGCTGAAGAACAGGCCGTCGCTCTCGTCGAACAGCGCGATCGAATCCGGCGAATGCCCGGGCAGATGCAGCACGCGAAACTGGCGGTCGCCAAGATCGATCACGTCGCCCTCGCCAAGCGTCCTCGTCAGCGGCGCCGGCGGGATCCTGTAGTCGGCCGATTTCCAGCCCGGCGCCGGCAGTTTCGAGACCGCGCCTTCCAGATCGTGGAACATGTAGGCGTAGGTAGCGGCGTCATCCATGCTTTCGAACTGCGCGGCGCTCATGCTTGGGCCCGCTCGCCAAGGGAATTCGTGCAGCGAGCCGACATGATCGAGATGGATATGAGTGGCGACGACCAGCAACGGCTTGCCTTCTGGCGTCGCTATCTCAGGCGCCAGCGGGCAGATGCCCATGCCGGTGTCGACCAGGAGGTCGGCGTCCCGGCCCGTGAGGTGCCAGATGTTGGCGCGAACATAAGAATTCACGAACGGCTCGGTCAGCATCGTCGTCCTGTCGTCGACGATGCACGTGCTGAACCAGTCCTGCATTGCGGTCGCCATCAGACGAATGGCTTCCCGACCTTGTATTTCTCCGGCACCAGCCGCTTGAGATAGGCCATGCCGGCATCGGACAGCTGGTTGACATCGGGCTTCATGAAATTGTCCGGCATGTGGCGCGTCTTGCCGGCGACGTTCTTCAGTGGCACTTTCCTCAGCACCGTCTTGCTGCCGTCATATTGCAGCGCCACCGAGCCGCCGCCCTGTTCGGCGACGGTGACGGCGAAGGCGCCGGCATTGAAGGCTTCCTGCGCATCGACGGCGCTGATGGCGCCGACATAGCCGCGCGGCATATAGCCGAGCGCGTCGACACGCGCCCGCTTGCCCGGCAGCCCCTCGGCCAGAGCGCGCTCAAGCGCCGCCGGCAGGTCGCTGCCCGACAATTTGACGTTGCCGTGCTGGTCGCGTTCCAGCTTTTCCGGCGGCACCAGGCTCTCGACCAGTGCCTTGCCGTCGGCGGTGCTGACGCCTTCCGACACGGCGACGATGCAGCGCTTGTGACGGTCGAGCGTGGCGCGCACATCGTCGATGAAGCCGGCCGCCGAAAACGGCCGCTCCGGCACGTAGACAAGGTGGGGGCCGCTGTCGGGATCGAGCTGCCAGGCGGCGGCCGCCGCCGTCAGAAAGCCGGCGTGCCGCCCCATGACGATGCCGACATAGATGCCGGGCAGGGCGCGGAAATCGAGGTCGACGGAGAGAAAGGCGCCGGCGACGAATTCCGCCGCCGAGATGAAGCCCGGCGTGTGGTCGTTCTCCTCGAGATCGTTGTCGATGGTTTTGGGCGCATGTACGAAGGCGATCTTGCCGCCGGCGGCATCGGTCAGGATCTGCTGCGTGCCCGACGTATCGTTGCCGCCGATATAGATGAAGGCATCGGCGCCCGCCTTCTGCAGTCCCTTGAGGATGACCTCGCAATAGGCGGCGTCCGGCTTGTCGCGCGTCGAGCCCAGCGCCGCGCTCGGCGTTCCCGCGATCAGCCGCAGCCGGTCCTCCGGGATGGCTGAAAGATCGACATAATTACCGTCGCGGATGCCACGCACGCCGTGGATCGAGCCCAGCACCTTGGCACCGGGATGCCGTTTGCGGATTTCGAGCGCGGCGCCGACGACCGTCTGGTTGATGACGGCGGTCGGGCCGCCGCCCTGCGCGATGACGAAAGTTCCGGCCATTCTTCAGGGTCTCCCGGCAGTGGATCTGGCAGGCACATTCGCCTGTCTTGCGGGATCACGCAACGGGAGTTTGGAGCGGCGCCAACACGTCGTGGTCGATCAGACCACGACGACCGGATTTTTCTTCGACACGCGGCTGTAGAGGTCGATGATGTCCTGGTTGATGAGGCGCACGCAGCCCGACGACATCGCCTGGCCGATGCTCCACCATTCGGGCGAGCCGTGGATGCGGTAGCCGGTGTCCCTGCCGTCCTGGTATATATAGAGCGCACGCGCGCCGAGCGGATTGGTGAGGCCGCCCGGCTGGCCACCCTGCCACTTCACCAGTTCCGGCTTGCGCTGGATCATTTCCGGCGGCGGCGTCCAGGTCGGCCATTCCCTGCCGTACTGGATGTTGGCGCGGCCCGACCAGCGGAAACCGTCCTTGCCGATGCCGACGCCGTAGCGGATGGCATCGCCGCCGGGCTGCACGAGATAGAGCATGCGCTCCTTGAGATGCACGACGATGGTGCCGGGCGCCTCGCCCGTGGTGTCGACGACGATCTGGCGGCGGAATTCCGGCTTGACCTTGAGATAAGGCACCTCAGGCACGTTGAAGCCGTTGTCGGTCAATGCCGCGTACATCACGTCGGGGCTGGTGATGTTCTTGTCGACGCTGATTGAGGGGCGGATCGGCCGCACCGAGCCGGTGACCGTATCGTCGAGCTGGAGCGCCGGCAGGTCGCCGCCGCCACCCGAAGTCGAGCAGCCCGCGACGCCGAGCAGGGCCAGCGCGCCGGCCCCGGACAGAACGGCGCGGCGCGAAAGAAGAAGATCGGTTTCGATTGCGTCGCCGTTTCGTGGCGGCGTCGGACCTCGCGGCAACTCACGCATATACCCAAACCCTACGCTGCCGGCGGAAGCACGGTCCGGCCGGATAGCAGGCATTTTCATCATTCATGGTTGATAAAGCGTGAATGCCTTGCCGTGCCTGTGTTTGCGCCTTGCACGGCCATCACGAACGACCGCCGGCCGCCGGGTTCTGCACAAAAACACCTCGGTCAGGTCATAATCCCGGCGCGGCCGTTTCCTAGCTCTCGGGCGATCAGCGAGGGGCCTCCATGTGCAAGACGTTAAAAGCCGACATCACGCTATTTGCTGCCGCCATTGTCGCGGCGGCGACGGTCCTTGGCGCCGATGTCAGCCTGGCCGACATCTTGAGCGCGCTGAGCGCCGCGAACTGACGCCGACCTGCCGCTGGCGTAACTGACGGCGCGGCAATTCCGGGAAAAACCCGCCGCGATCTCCCGACAGGATTTGTTCAAAAGAAAGATTCAGTCTCTTTACATTCTCCCGGACCCAAGGATTTATCCTCTTCTTTGAGCTCAAGGGAGACGAACATGTCCTTCGAAAACTGGGCCGCCTTCACCGCCGCCTCGACCATCCTCCTCATCATCCCGGGTCCGACCATCCTGCTGGTCGTGTCCTATGCGCTGGGTCAGGGCTGGCGCACGGCCCTGCCCATGGCCTTCGGCGTGGCGCTCGGCGACTTCACCGCCATGACGCTGTCGATGCTGGGCATCGGTGCGCTGCTGGCGGCCTCGGCTGGTGTCTTCACCATTCTGAAGCTGATCGGCGCGGGCTATCTGATCTATCTCGGCGTGAAGCTGTTCCGCGCCGGCGGCGCGTTGAGGGCCGAGCCGCGCACCGACGCGGTGTCTTCCGCCAAGATGATGGCGCATGCCTGGCTGGTCACCGCGCTCAATCCGAAAAGCATCACCTTCTTCGTCGCCTTCCTGCCGCAGTTCCTCGACCGGCATGCCGACTTCTGGACGCAGATGCTGATCTTCGAGACGACTTTCCTGGCGCTCGCCTTCGCCAATGCCTTCGGCTACGCGCTGATCGCGGCGCGCGCCCGCAACGTCGTGCGCAACCCCAGGGCGATCCGTATCTTCAACCGCACCGGCGGCACGCTGCTGGTTGGCGCCGGCATTGCCACGGTGGCAATGCGCTCCAGCAGTTGATGTCCTTGCGGCGATATCGGTGGGGTCCGACGGACCTTCACCATTTGACGCTGAAGCCGAGATTGCCTTCGAGAATGCGGCGCCTGTCGCCGCCGAGATTGGTGGTGTAGTCGCCGGTGGCGAAGATGCTGACCTTGTCGGTCACCTTGGCCACCACGCCGCCGCCGAACTCAAACGATGTCGATCTGCTGTCGGTTGAGATATCGGTGCCTTCGAAGTTGACATGGTCGGTGCCGCCGAAATCATGCCAGAGATTGGCCTTGAGATAGGGCTGCAGCGCCACGCCGTTCAGCGCGGTTTCTCCCTGCAGCCTCAGGCCGAGCCTGCCGTTGACGCTGTCGTCGAGGTCGAAGGAGACCGACGAGAACCGGTCCCGGGCATCGTCCAGCGACACGCGCTGCCAGACGAGTTGCGCCTGCGGCTCCAGCGTCCAACCCCGTCCGAGCACGAAGGGATAGCCGCCTTCGAGCGAAGCGGTGACGCCGGTGCCTCTGACGTCGATGCCGATGTCGCGCGATGAGTCTGCCGAGCCGCTGAAGAAAGTCGCCATCAGCACGCCGTCCAGATACCAGCCCTCATGGCCGATCCTGGTCCAGTAGCCGCCGACGCTGGTGCCGCCGAGGTCGATCTTGCCCACCGCGAGATCGTCCTGTCCCAGTGCCTGGCCGCGGACGTTGCCGTTCATGCTGCCATAGGCGACGAACAGGCCGGCCCGATCGATCCCGCCTGACGCTGTTTCCCGGCCAAGGGCGTCGAACCCCGCTTGGAATCCCAACAGCGTGCCGTCGAAGGAGGGGGAAACGGTTCCCGACCAGCCCATCTCGGCATCCTGGCCGAAGATACGGCCCCAGACCGGCTGCAGTTCGGTATCGGATAACAGGCTCTGCTCGCCGCGCCGCTCGTGGAAGGTGCCGAGCGTCGCCATGGCCAGATGATCGGCCACAGGCGGCAAGGCCGAATAGACGGGCACCTCGATGCGGTAGAGCAAGATCGTCTGGCCAGGCGCCGGCGTCGGCAGATACGGCACGGCGGTCGGCACTGCGGGCGGCGGTGGCGGCGGATCAGCCGGCGGCGCGGCCGGCGGCGGCGGTGGCGCTTCGGGAGGGGGATCGCCGGCCTGCACTGGCGGTGTCGGATCGACCGGCGGGTTGTTGATATCCCCATCGGTCGGCGCCAGGACCGGCGGCAAATCGGACGGCGGCGGCGGTGCCTCCGTCTGTGGCGCCACCGGCTCCGGTTGCGGCGTCGGTTCGAGTGCCGGAGGCGCCGCCGCCGGTGTCGCTGGTGTCGTCAGCGTCGAACGCAGATACCAGTTCTCCCCGCTGCCAGCGCTCGCACCGCCTTTGAAGAGATAATATTCGAACGCGCCGGCAGCGACCGGCGCATCCAGGGCGAAGGCGCCGGCGCTTGATGTGGCGCCGTCGATCGCTTGCACCACCATGATGCCGTCGGCCGTGGTCTGCGCACCGGCGCCGCCGGCATTGATCACCGCTATGCCGGTGCTGCCCGAGGCTGTGCCGCCCGACAGCACCAGCCGGTCGGAAGCGGAGTTGTCGTCGCCAAGCTCGGTCTGCAGCAGCAGCAATCCGCCCGTACCGAGATAATTGCCTGATATCGTCAGGCGATCGCTAGCGCCTGTGCTGCCGTTGGTCAGGTCGATGCGGCCGGCATTGACGACTTCGGCCAGTTGCCCTGACGTGAATGCCTGGATGGAACTGTTGAAGCCGCCGCCATAGAGCGTGCTTGCCTTGTCGACAGTCAGCTTTCCGGTACCCGTGCCGCTGTCGCCGAGTACGAGATTGCCGTCCAGGGTCAGCTGGGTGTCGTTGGTGGCATCGATCGTTTCCCAGTTCTGCACCCGGGAGATACCGTCCAGCTTGACGTTGTCGAAGGTCAGCGCGTCGGTGCCAAGCCCGCCATTAAACGCACGGGTGCCGCCGAGATTGGCTTTGGTGAGATTGCTGAGCCTCGCGGTGTCGTTGTCGGCGCCGAGATCGACCGCGCCATAGACGATGCCGCCGCCATTCCAGACGAAAGTGTCGGAGCCGAAACTCATCAGCACATCGCCCCCGACCGTGCCGCCGGATATCGTGACGCTGTCATTGCCGCCGCTGACGCTGATGTTGCCGCCGATCGTGCCGCCCGACAGGATGATGGTGTCCTGGTCGAAACCGGTGACGAGATTGCGGTCGATGGTGCCGCCCGACATGTCGAAATAGTTCTTGTCGAGCTTCATGTTGACCCGGCCGATGCGGCCGCCGGTCATCACGGCATGATCGCCGTCGTCGAAAAAGTCGACGATGCGCCCACCTGTCATCGTGAACGTGTCCAGCCCGTCTCCCTGGTTGAGCGACCCGATCTGGCCGCCGCTCATGTTGAAATCGTCGATCCCGGCGCCCTGCTGGACATTGCCGGTGACGGTTCCGCCGCCGATGGTGAAGAAATCCGGGCCGTCGCCCTGATCGACCGCGCCGGTGATGGCGCCCGACTGCATGTTGATGCGGTCCGAGCCGGCGCCGAAGGTGACGTTGCCGCTCACCTGCCCGGTGCCACCGGCAGGAAAGGTCAGCGTGTTGTCGCCGCTGGTATCGGTGAGGCTTCCGCCCGAATCGCCGCTGTCGCAGGTAAAGGTCGTATTTCCCACCGATGGAACCAGCACGCAGGCCGCCAGGGCCGTGGAATTCGGCAGCAACGCAAACGCTGTAGTTGCAAGCAGGCTAATAAACCACGAATGGGTCTGCGGCAGCCTTCGCCTCAGCAAAGAAATCGAGTCACCAACGTATTCCGAACGTACGTTCGGGTGCTGTAATTCAGGATGCCGCATCGCGTCCCCTCTCAGATCGCGATTACAAGCCCTTCGCCGCGCCGCAATGAAGCCACAATCCGTTCGATTTTACAAAGGCTAATCTGCAATTCATGGTTGATGAACTACAAAATCTACTGGAATGGACCTTATTGGCGCGCGGTTGGCGCGGCTGGGGCCCATGCTTTAAGATCGGTTGAATCGAGGCGCACCGTGCCCATGACGGGCCGATCGAAGGATTTGCATGGCTCTCAAGGATGCATTCGGCCTGACCCTGTCGGGCGTGACGGAAGCGGGGCTTGCGCCCTATGTCCAGGCTGTACGGGAACTGCAGTGCTTCATCGGCGATCCCGTCGGCTCCGTGGATCGCGCCATCGCGCATGCCCCCGGTTTCGTCATGGCGCATGTCTTCAAGGGTTATCTTTTCGGCCTCGCCACCGAACCGGACGCGAGCGCTGTCGCCAGGACCTGTCACGAGGCGGCCTTGCCGCTGGCCGCGACCGCCCGGGAGCAGGCGCATGTCGCGGCTCTTGGCCACCTCGCAAACGGCCATTGGCATGAGGCCTCGGCCATTCTCGAAGCCATAGCGAAGGACCATCCCCTCGACGCCGTCGCGTTGCAGGTCGGCCACCAGATCGATTTCTTCACCGGCAATGCCCGCATGCTGCGCGACCGCATCGGCCGCGCTCTGCCATCCTGGGGCAGCGACATGCCGGGCTACCATGCCATTCTCGGCATGCAGGCCTTCGGCCTGGAGGAGATGGGCGAATACATCAGGGCCGAGAAGCTTGGCCGCACCGCTGTCGAGATAGAACCGCGCGACGGCTGGGCCCAGCATGCCGTCGCGCATGTCATGGAAATGCAAAGCCGGCAAAAGGACGGCATTGCCTGGATGCGCGCCGATCCGGAAGCGTGGACGAGGGAGAGCTTCCTCAAGGTGCATAACTGGTGGCATCTGGCGCTGTTTCACTACGATCTCGGCGAGACCGGTGAGGTATTGGCCCTCTATGACGGACCGATCTACGGCGCCCGGTCGACGTTGGCGCTCAACATGGTCGACGCCTCGGCGATCCTGTGGCGTCTCCATCTTGGCGGCGTCGATGTCGGCGACCGCTGGGCCGCGCTCGCGCAGAACTGGGCGCCCAAGGCCGGGGCCGGCAATTACGCCTTCAACGATGCCCATGCCATGATGGCCTTCGTCGGCGCCGGGCTGGACGCGCCGGCCCGGACATTGCTCGAGACGCAGCGCGAGGCCATGCGCGGCAGCGACGACAACGCCGCCTTCACCCGGGACGTTGGCCATCCCTTGACGCTGGCCATCAAGGCATTCGGCGAAGGCAATTACGTCGAGACCACAAGCTTGATCCGGCCGATCCGGGCGATCGCCAGCCGTTTTGGCGGCAGCCACGCGCAGCGAGACGTCATCGACCTGACGCTGATCGAAGCGGCACTCCGGGCCGGTGACGGCGCGCTGGCGAGGACGCTTGCGGCCGAGCGTTCGGCCGCGCGGCACGACAGTCCGCTTTCGGCACTGTTTTCGCGACGCGCCGCCGATTTGTCAGAGAATTGACCGCAAGCCGATCTTGCCTTAAAAACTGGCTCGGCCAGATTTTTTCGAGATCCGAAAAAAATAAGGACATGGGAGGAAGACATGTATCTCGGCCTCGACCTGGGCACTTCGGGCGTCAAGGCGCTGCTGATCGATGCCGGACAGACCGTCATCGGCTCCGGCCATGGTTCGCTTGACGTTTCGCGGCCGCATCCCGGCTGGTCAGAGCAGGATCCGGGCCATTGGATCCGCGCCTGCGAGGACGCGATCGCCGAATTGAAAGCCTCCCACCCGACGCAGCTTGCCGCCGTGAAGGGCATAGGTCTCTCCGGCCAGATGCATGGCGCGACGCTGCTGGATTCCTCCGACAAGGTGCTGCGCCCCTGCATTCTCTGGAACGACACGCGCAGCCACGTCGAGGCGGCCGCGCTCGATGCCGATCCCCGCTTCCGGAAGCTGACCGGGAACATTGTATTTCCCGGCTTCACCGCACCCAAGCTGGCGTGGGTGAAGAACAACGAGCCTGATGTCTTCGCCAAGGTGGCGAAGGTACTGCTGCCAAAGGACTTCCTGCGGCTTTGGCTCGCCGGCGAATATATTTCGGAAATGTCCGACTCGGCCGGGACATCCTGGCTCGATGTCGGCCAGCGTCGCTGGTCGTCCGATCTGCTGGCCGCCACGTCGCTCGACGAGAAGCAGATGCCGTCGCTGGTCGAAGGCACGGCCAGCGCTGGCGGTCTGCGCGCCGAACTCGCGTCCAAATGGGGCGTCGCGGCCGGCATTCCCGTGGCCGGCGGCGCCGGCGACAATGCGGCTTCCGCTTGCGGCATGGGCACGGTTGGCGCCGGCCATGCTTTCGTCTCGCTGGGCACGTCGGGCGTGCTGTTTGCCGCCAACGCTTCCTATCTGCCCAACCCGGCAAGCGCGGTCCACACTTTCTGCCATGCTTTGCCCGACACCTGGCATCAGATGGGCGTCATCCTGTCGGCCACGGATTCGCTGAACTGGCTGTCTGAGATCACGGGCAAAGGCGCGGGCGAGCTGACCTCGGAGCTCGGCGACACGCTGAAAGCGCCGACCGGCGTGTCCTTCCTTCCCTATCTCTCGGGCGAGCGCACGCCGCACAATGACTCCGCCATTCGCGGCTCCTTTACCGGCCTGGCGCATGAGTCGGGCCGTGCCGTGCTGACGCAAGCCGTGCTCGAAGGTGTCGCCTTCGCCTTCCGCGACAGTCTGGAGGCGTTGAAGACAGCCGGCACGGACCTGACGCGCGTGACCGCGATCGGCGGCGGCTCGCGCTCGCGCTACTGGCTGAAGGCGATCGCCACCGCGTTGCAGGTGCCGGTGGATATTCCCGCCGACGGTGATTTCGGCGCTGCCTTCGGTGCGGCGCGGCTGGGGTTGATCGCGGCGACGGGGGCGGATCCGCTGGCCGTGTGCTCGGCGCCTCGGACGGATGCGACGGTGGAGCCGGATGCCAAGCTTGGTGGGGCGTATGCGGACGCCTATCAGCGCTATCGGGCGCTCTATCCGGCCATAAAGGGCGTGACCGCGTGAGTCTGCGCGAGGCACCCCCCTCTGCCCTGCCGGGCATCTCCCCCGCAAGGGGGGAGATCGGCAGCTTGGGCGCCCCGCTCATTGCTGTAACATGTGGGATTGGCGAAAGCCTGTGCGACAGCCAATCTCCCCCCTTGCGGGGGAGATGGCCGGCAGGCCAGAGGGGGGTGCCTCGCACCGCCCTTACCCAGCTAGCCTCACTGCGCCGGCACCTTGTCCAGAAACCCGGTGATGCTCTTCAGGCGGCCGTTCTCGATGATGCCGATATCCGTGCCTTCGATAACGGACGGGACACCCTCAGGCCCGAGATTCCACGAGAAGCGGATCTTGTCGGCGAAGCCGTCCGGCGTGCCCTTCAGCGAGAACCGGAAGCCGGCAAAGCGTTGCTGCACGCCGTCGATCAGTGCCGCGACACCCTCGTGGCCGTCGCCCTGCATGAGCGGATCGCGATAGCTGACGTCTTCGGTGAAGGTAGCCTTGAGCAATTCGGCGCGGCGGCCGGCATCGCTTTCGTTCCAGGCGGTGATGTAGCCCTGTGCGATCTTGTTGAGGTCGGTCATGGTCTGTCTCCTGTTCTGAGTGGCTTTGACACGACCCTTTTCACCCCGAGCAAGAGCGAAACCAATTACGCCTGAGGTAATCAGGCGCGACTATTTGGAGAGGAAAAAGCGATGAGCAGCGGATTTTTCGGCGATATCCAGAAGATCAAGTATGAGGGGCCGGATTCGACCAATCCGCTGGCCTACCGGTTCTACAATCCCGACGAGGTGGTGGCCGGCAAGCGGCTGGAGGACCATCTGCGCTTCGCCGTCGCCTACTGGCACTCCTTCGCCTGGCCGGGCGGCGATCCGTTCGGTGGCCAGACCTTCGACCGTCCCTGGTTTCCCAAGGCCGGCGGCGTCGACACGATGGAATTGGCGAAGCTGAAGGCCGACGTCGCCTTCGAGATGTTCTCGCTGCTCGGCGCGCCCTATTTCTGTTTCCACGACGCCGATGTGCGGCCGGAGGGCAAGGATTTTTCCGAGAGTGCCGCCCGGCTCGACGAAATCGCCGACTATTTTGCCGGCAAGATGAAGCAGACCGGCGTCAAGCTGCTTTGGGGCACGGCCAACCTGTTCTCGCACCGCCGCTTCATGTCGGGCGCCGCCACCAATCCCGATCCGGACGTCTTTGCCTATGCGGCGGCGACGGTGAAGAGCTGCATCGACGTCACCAAGCGGCTGAAGGGTGAGAACTATGTGCTGTGGGGTGGGCGAGAGGGCTACGAGACGCTGCTCAACACCGACCTTGCCCGAGAGCAGGAACAGGCCGGCCGCTTCCTCAACCTCGTCGTCGACTACAAGCACAAGATCGGCTTCAAGGGCACGATCCTGATCGAGCCGAAGCCGCAAGAGCCGACCAAACATCAGTATGATTACGATGTCGCCACGGTGTATGGTTTCCTCAAGCGTTTCGGCCTGGAGAAGGAAGTGAAACTCAACATCGAGCAGGGGCACGCCATCCTGGCCGGCCATTCGTTCGAGCATGAACTGGCTTTGGCCAACGCGCTTGGCATCTTCGGCTCGATCGACATGAACCGCAACGACTACCAGTCGGGCTGGGACACCGACCAGTTCCCCAACAATGTGCCGGAGATGGCGCTGGCCTACTACCAGGTCCTGCAGGCAGGCGGCTTCAAGACCGGCGGCACCAATTTCGACGCCAAGCTGCGCCGCCAGTCGCTCGACCCGCAGGATCTTCTGATCGGCCATATCGGCGGCATGGATTCCTGCGCGCGCGGTCTCAAGGCAGCGGCAAGGATGGTCGAGGACAAGGCGCTGTCGGCACCGCTCGCCGAGCGCTATGCCGGCTGGAACAGCACCGAGGCGAAGGCCATGCTGTCGGGCAAGCGCACGCTGGAGGACATCGCCGAGCGCGTGGTGAAAAAGAAGATCGAGCCGCAGCCGCGCTCCGGCCGCCAGGAGCTGCTCGAAAACATCGTCAACAGATACGTCTGACGGCGGACGCGGTATCTGGCCCTATATCTGCTTGGGGTGGCCGAAAGCCACCCTGGCTCCGCTCTGCTAAGCAAAAAGTGTTCTTTGCCTGGCCAAAGGACACTTCTATGCTGGAGTGGAGACAGAAATGCCAAAAGCGCAGATTATCGTGCGCCCCGCGCAGGCCGGTGATATCCCGGCGCTAAAGCAGGTGTTGCAGGAAACCTTCGAGGGCACCTGGCTGCCGCACGTCACCGACGCGTCGGCAAAGCGCTATGTCGAGAACGATATTGGCGGGCGCTATGTCGAGGAAAGCTGGCCGCAGTTCACGGTCGCCGAAATCGATGGTGATGTCGCCGGCATGATCCACTGGCGCGGCGACTTCATCGAGGCGGTGCATGTCAGGGCAGGCCATCAGGGCCAGGGTATCGGCCACAGGCTGCTCTCGCATGCCGAACAGGCCATCGCCACTGCCGGTTTCGCCCAGGCACGGCTCGAGACCGATACGTTCAACGAGCGCGCCCGGAATGTTTACAAGGCGGTCGGCTATGTCGAGAAGGACCGTTATCCTGACGATGAATGGGACAGCGGCTTCACCACGGTTCTCTTGGTCAAGCAACTCGGCTGATCGAGGCTGATTCGGCGGCTCGCGCCGGGAATGGCTTTGCGTCGAAGGGTGTGAGGGACGACAAGGTTTTGCCCCTTGCCGCCCCTCAATGACCTCGCTCTTGCCTTCAAACTGCCGTCACGTATCTCGTATAAAGACGATGCGTGGCGGGAGAGGAAGAAGGAGGCGAACCGATGCAGAACGAACGTGAAATCGACGCCCTGCTCTCACCTGAAGCGGCCGGGTCGATCATCGACCGGCTGATGGCGATGCCGCATCCGAAGGACGGCGCCCGCCGGCTGAACGAATGGGATCGTGCCGTTGCCAGCCGTTTCGAGACTCATCTCGCCAGGCAGATGCGCTCGCAGATCGACGCCGGCTCGGACCGTCAGAACGCTGCCTGATATCCCATATCTGCGCATGCCGCGACAGCGATGCGCGATCAGCCTCGGCGCAGCCTGACCGGCGCTTCGCCGAAAGCCCTTGAGAAAGCCCTTGAAAACGCCGCGGCGGACGAAAATCCGGTCCGCCCGGCAATATCGGCCATCGCCACCCTGGTATCGACCACCAGGCGCCGCGCCGCGCCGAGGCGAAGCCTGAGATAGTAGGCGCCCGGCGTCTCGCCGATCGACTTGCGAAAGATGCTCTCCAGCGTGCGGGCGGTGACGCCGGCGCGTTTTGCCACGGCAGCTATGGTCAGCGGCTGGTCGACATGCGATTCCATCAGCCGGATGGCCTGTGCCAGGCGCGGATCATAGCCGTCGAGCCGGCCGAGCGAGACCAGCGGCTGGGCGTCGGTCGCCGCACGCGCCTGATCGTAGATGAACACGCTGGCGACATCGAGCGCGGTCGCCATGCCGAGCCGCGTGCGCACGAGATGCAGCATCAGGTCGAAGGTCGGCGAAGCGCCGCCGCAGGTGAAGACCGGCCCGTCGATGACATAGCGGTCCGGTCGCACGTCGACGCCCGGGAAGGCGGCGGAAAAATCCTCCATGTCCTCCCAATGGGTGGTGGCGCTGCGGCCTTCCAGCAGTCCCGCACGCGCAACCAGCCATGTGCCGGCCTCGACGCCGCCGCAGGCGCGGGCCGCTCGCGCCGCTCTTCGCAACCCTGAAAGCAGGGCCGACGTGGCGTAGTTCTGGGTGCCGAATCCGGCGACGACGACCAGGATGTCGGTTGGCTCGGTCGCGTCGAAACGACCGCTGACCGCGACGGGCAGGCCGCAAGTGGTGATCGGTGCTTCGCCGGTCACGGAGACCAGCTTGAAATCGAAGAGTGTCTCGCCGGAGATACGATTTGCGGCGCGCAGGGGATCGACAGCCGATGCGACGCACATGATGGACGAGCCGGAAAACACCAGGAACGTCACCTTGAGTGTCTCGCGTTCGGCACGAAACACCGATCTTTCGCTTTTAATCATATCACCTTCGTAAAACGTAAAGCAGCCTCGATCAAGTCGAGCGATGCTGGGTGCCTGTTTCGATCGGGAGGAGAATTCCATGCCGCTTGCGATGAACCGCGAGGTCTTCATTACCTGTGCCGTCACCGGATCCGGCGGCACCCAGGACCGCAGCCCGCATGTGCCGCGCTCGCCCAAGCAGATCGCCGATTCGGCCATCGACGCAGCCAAGGCCGGTGCCGCGATCGTCCACTGCCATGTGCGCGACCCCGAGACCGGCAAGCCACGCCGCGACGTCCATCTCTACCGCGAGGTGACCGAGCGCATCCGCGCGGCGGAAGTCGACGTGATCCTGAACCTCACCGCCGGCATGGGCGGCGACATGGTGTTCGGCTCGCCCGAGGCGCCGCTGCCGCTCAACGAGAAAGGCACCGACATGGGCGGCGCCAGCAACCGCATGGAGCATGTGCGCCAGTGCCTGCCGGAAATCTGCACGCTCGATTGCGGTACGATGAACTTCGCCGAGGCCGACTATGTCATGACCAACACGCCCGGCATGCTGCGAGCCATGGGCGGCATGATGACGGCGCTGGGCGTCAAGCCCGAGATCGAGGCCTTCGACACCGGCCATCTCTGGTTCGCCAAGCAGCTTGTCGAGGAAAAGGTCCTGAACGCCGACGCGCTGGTGCAGCTTTGCATGGGCGTGCCGTGGGGCGCGCCGGACGACCTCAACACTTTCATGGCGATGGTCAACAACGTGCCGTCGACCTGGAACTGGTCGGCCTTCTCGATCGGCCGCAACCAGATGGCCTACGCCGCGGCGGCGGTGCTGGCCGGCGGCAATGTCCGCGTCGGACTGGAAGACAATCTGTGGCTCGACAAGGGCGTTCTGGCCACCAACGCGCAGCTCGTCGAACGCGCCGCCAGCATCGTCACCAATCTCGGCGCCAGGGTCATCGGGCCGGAGGAAGTGCGCAAGAAGCTGAACCTGACCAAGCGGGCGCCGATCGCAGCGTGATCTTGGGGAGTCTGAGATGACCACCGTCAAATTCACCGCGATGAAGGATGGCGACAAGGAAGACTACGAATTCCTGACCGCCCATGAGATCGACTATGCCGCCAGGACCGGCGATCGTCTGCTGGATGCGCTTGTCCAGCTCGACGAGGGCCTGTCGGGTTACAAGATCACCCGGCTCGGACATTCCCTGCAGGCGGCGACGCGCGCCTGGCGCGACGGTGCCGATACGGACTGGATCGCCTGCGCCCTGCTGCACGACATTGGCGACATCTACGCGCCTTACAATCATGACGAATACGCCGCCTCGATCCTGAAGCCCTTCGTGCGCGAGCAGTGCACCTGGGTGGTGGAGAAGCACGGCGATTTCCAGCGCCTCTATTACGCGCATCACCTTGGCGGCAATCGCCATGCCCGCGAACGCTTTGCCGGCCATGCCTATTTCGACGACTGCGACCAGTTCTGCGAGCGCTGGGACCAGTCGAGCTTCGATCCAGGCTACGAGACGCTGCCGATCGAGTTCTTTCGGCCGTTCGTCCTCGAAGTCTTCGCTCGCAAGGCCTACGACCCGGCCGTGATCCGCGCCGGCGAGCGCGTGCCCCTCATCGATCCCCAGACAGCCAGCAAGAGAACCGGAGCTTCCGCATGAGCATCATCAACAAGGCAGCCGCCATCGGCGGCGGTGTCATCGGCGCCGGCTGGGTTGCACGCCTGCTGCTCAACGGCATCGATGTGTCGATCTTCGATCCGGATCCCGAGGCCTCGCGCAAGGTTTCGGAAGTGATGAAGGGCGCGCGCCGCGCCTACAAGCAGATGGTGCCGGGCGGCCTGCCCAAGGAAGGCAAGCTGACCTTCGCCAAGACCATCGCCGAGGCGGTGGCCGATGCCGACTTCATCCAGGAAAGCGTGCCGGAAAGGCTTGACCTCAAGCACAAGGTGCTGGCCGAGATCGACACCCATGCCCCGGCCAACGCCATCGTCGGCTCCTCCACCTCCGGCATCAAGCCGACCGACATGCAGGTGGCGATGAAGAAGCATCCGGAGCGGCTGGTCGTCGGCCATCCGTTCAATCCGGTCTATCTGCTGCCGCTGGTCGAGATCGTCGCCGGCGACCAGACTTTCCCCGAAGCGGTGGAAGTCGCCAAGGAGATCTATGCTTCGATCGGCATGAAGCCTGTCGTCATCCGCAAGGAGATCGAGGCCTTCGTCGGCGACCGCCTGCTGGAAGCGGCGTGGCGCGAGGCGCTGTGGCTGATCAAGGACGGCATCTGCACGGTCGAGGAGCTCGACGACATCATGCGCTATGGCTTCGGCCTGCGCTGGGCGCAGATGGGCATGTTCCAGGTCTACCGTGTCGCCGGCGGCGAGGCGGGAATGCGCCACTTCATGGCCCAGTTCGGCCCTTGCCTGAAATGGCCGTGGACCAAGCTGATGGACGTGCCGGAATTCAACGACGAACTGGTCGACCTGATCGCCACCCAGTCGGACGACCAGGCGCACGGCCTGTCGATCCGCGAGCTGGAAAAGATCCGCGACGACAATCTGGTCGCGATCATGGACGCGCTGTCGAAGCAGAACAAGGGCAAGGGCTGGGGCGCCGGCGCGCTGCACAAGGACTACACCAAGCAGCTCGCCAAGCTGGCGGCGAAGAAGCCCGTGGCTTCCAAGGCGGCCGAGAAGGCCAAGGCATCGAAGCCGGTGAAGAAGGCCGACAAGGCTGAAAAGCCGAAGAAAAAGAAGAAAGGCTGAGACCATGGATTTCGGTCTTTCTGAGGAACAAAAACTCATCGTCGAGACGACGCGCGCCTTCGTCGAGAACGAGCTCTATCCGCATGAACGCGAGGTCGAGCGCACCGGCGTGCTGCGCCGCGACCTGATCGAGGAGCTCAAGGCCAAGGCGATCGAGGCAGGGCTTTATGCCGCCAACATGCCGGCGGATGTCGGCGGCGCCGGCCTCGATACGGTGACCTGGCTGCTCTACGAAAAGGAACTCGGCCGCGCCAACTACGCACTGCACTGGACCTGCGTGGCGCGCCCCTCCAACATTCTTTTGGCCGGCACGCCGGAGCAGCGCGAGAAATATCTGTTCCCTTGCATCCGCGGCGAGAAGTGGGATTGCCTGGCCATGACAGAGCCGGGCGCCGGCTCCGACCTGCGCGGCATGAAGGCATCGGCGGTGCAGGACGGCGACGACTGGGTTCTGAACGGCACCAAGCATTTCATCAGCCATGCCGATCTCGCCGATTTCGCCATCGTCTTCATGGCCTCGGGCGAGGAAGAGACGCCGCGTGGAAAGCGCAAGAAGATCACCGCCTTCTTCATCGACAAGGGCACCAAGGGTTTTTCGGTGCGCGAGGGTTATCGCAACGTCTCGCATCGGGGCTACACCAACGCCATCCTGGAATTCGACGACTGCCGGCTGCCGGCGAGCCAGGTGCTTGGCGAGGTGCACAAGGGTTTCGACGTCGCCAATTCCTGGCTCGGCGCCACGCGCCTGCAGGTCGGCGCAACCTGTCTCGGCCGTGCCGAGCGGGCGCTCGGCCATGCCATCGAATATGCCGCGCAGCGCCAGCAGTTCGGCCAGCAGATCGGCAAGTTCCAGGGCGTGTCGTTCAAGCTCGCCGACATGGCGACGGAACTCAAGGCCGCCGACCTGATGGTCTTCGAAGCCGGCTGGAAGTACGATCAGGGGACCGTCACCGACCAGGACATGGCGATGGCAAAGCTCAAGGCCACCGAAATGCTGGCTTATGTTGCCGACGAGGCCATCCAGATTCATGGCGGCATGGGGTTGATGGACGACCTGCCGCTGGAGCGCATCTGGCGCGACGCCCGTGTCGAGCGCATCTGGGAAGGCACGTCGGAGATTCAACGACATATTATTTCGCGGGCGCTGCTGCGTCCGTTCGGCGCATAGAGCATGATCCGGGAACAGCTCATGCCTCAACGAGAAAATGATCATGCATAAACTGGAACGTCTCCTGCGTCCGAAATCGATCGCCGTGTTCGGCGGCGTGCAGGCCGCGGCCGTCGTCGCGCAATCGATCAAGATGGGGTTTGCCGGCGAGATCTGGCCGGTGCACCCGACCAAGGACGAGGTCGCCGGCCGCAAGGCATACCGGTCCGTGGCCGACCTGCCCGGCGCGCCGGATGCCGCCTTTGTCGGCGTCAACCGGCACCTGACCATCGAGGTGATCAAGGCGCTGGCCGAGCGTGGCGCCGGAGGCGCCGTCTGTTTCGCAGCCGGCTTCCTCGAAACCGAAGCTTATGATGAGGACGGCGAACGGCTGCAGGCGGAGCTGGTCGCCGCCGCCGGCCAGATGCCGATCATCGGGCCGAACTGCTACGGCCTGATCAACTATGCCGATGGCGCGTTGTTGTGGCCCGACCAGCATGGCGGCATCCGGCTGGAAGAGGGCGGCAAGGGCGTCGCCATCATCACCCAGTCGTCCAACATCGCCATCAACATGACGATGCAGAAGCGCGGCCTGCCGATCGCCTTCCTGATGACCGCCGGCAACCAGGCCCAGACCGGCCTGTCCGAAATGGCGCTCGGCCTGATCGAGGACGATCGGGTGACGTCGCTCGGCCTGCACATCGAGGCTTTCGATTCCGTAGCCGGCTTCGAAAAGCTGGCGGCGAGGGCGCGCGAGCTGAAGAAGCCGATCATCGCCATGAAGGTCGGACGCTCCGAGCAGGCGCGGCAGGCGACCGTCTCGCACACCGCTTCGCTCGCCGGCTCCGATGCCGCATCGGGCGCTTTCCTGAAGCGGCTCGGCATAGCGCGCGTCGATTCCATCCCCGCCTTCATCGAGGCGCTGAAGCTGCTGCACATTACCGGTCCGCTGCCGGGTTACACTTTGTCGTCCATGAGCTGCTCGGGCGGTGAGGCCTCCGTCATGGCCGACAGCGCCGAGGGGCGCTGGGTGCGGTTCCCCGCACTGACATCGGAACATCGCGCGCATGTGAAATCGACGCTCGGCCCGCTGGTCGCGGTCGCCAACCCGCTCGACTACCACACCTTCATCTGGAACAACGAGCCGGCGATGACGGCCACCTTCACCGCCATGGTGTCGGGCGGCTTCGACCTGAACATGCTGGTGCTCGACTTCCCGCGACCCGACCGCTGCTCGGTCACCGACTGGTGGGCGACGCTGCGCGCCTTCGAATCGGCGCTGAAGACCAACAACGCGCATGGCGCCATCGTCTCCTCGCTGCCGGAGAACCTGCCGGAGGAATACACCGCCGAACTGATGGCGCGCGGCATGGTTCCGTTGTTCGGTATTTCCGAAGCGATGGACGCCGCCCAGGCCGCCGCCTTCATTGGCTGGGCCTGGCGCGAGCCTCAGGCGCAGCCGGTCGACACCCGGGCGGCCGGAGCCTCCGACGCACCGCGCGTCACGCCCGACGAGGCCGAGGCCAAGGCGCGCCTGATCAAGGCCGGGCTTCCGGTGCCCAAGGGTGAGCGCGCCGGCAATGCAGTCGAGGCGGTGATCTCGTCCATGGCGCTCGGCTTCCCGGTGGCGCTGAAGGCCCTTGGCGTCACCCACAAATCCGAGGTCGGCGCCGTCAGGCTCAACCTCAAGGACGCCGAATCGGTCAGCACCGCCGCGCATGACCTGTTGCCGCTGGGCAGCGGCCTCTATGCCGAGCGCATGGTGCGCGACGGCGTCGCCGAACTGATCGTCGGCTTCACCAGGGATCCGATGTTCGGCGCGGTGATGACGCTCGGGACCGGCGGCGTGCTGGTCGAGTTGCTGCGCGACAGCGTCACCCTGATGCTGCCGGCGACCCGCGACGACATCGAGGCGGCGCTTCGCGGCCTGAAGCTGTTCCCGCTGCTCGAAGGCTACCGTGGCCGCCCGAAGGCCGATGTCAAGGCCGCCATCGACGCTATCGCGGGCATTGCCGACTTCGTGCAGAAGAATGCCGGCGAGATCGAGGAACTCGACATCAATCCGCTGATCGTCTGCGTCGAAGGCAAGGGTGCCTGGATCGCCGACGCATTGCTGGTCCTGGGAGAAAACAAGAATGTCTGATGTCATTTCGACCCGCCGCGAGGGCTCGATCCTCGAGGTCACGCTCGATCGGCCCAAGGCCAACGCCATCGACCTGAAAACCTCGCGGCTGATGGGCGAGACCTTCAAGGCGTTCCGCGACGATCCGCAACTGCGCGTCGCCATCGTCAAGACCGCTGGCGACAAGTTCTTCTGCGCCGGCTGGGACCTCAAGGCCGCCGCCGGTGGCGACGCAGTCGACGGCGACTACGGCGTCGGCGGCTTTGCCGGCCTGCAGGAGCTGCGCGACCTCAACAAGCCGGTAATCGCCTGCGTCAACGGCATGGCGGTGGGCGGCGGCTTCGAACTGGCGCTGTCCTGCGACCTCATCTACGCCTCCGATCATTCCTCCTTCGCGCTGCCCGAGATCCGCGCCGGCACGCTGGCCGATGCCGCGACGATCAAGCTGCCCAAGCGCATTCCCTATCACGTCGCCATGGACCTTCTGCTCACAGGCCGCTGGATGGATGTCGCCGAGGCGCATCGCTGGGGCCTGGTCAACGAGGTGCTGCCCAAGGAGAAACTCGAGGACCGCGTCTGGGAAATCGCCCGGCTGCTGGCCAGCGGTCCGCCACTGGTCTTCGCCGCCATCAAGGAGACCGCGCGGGCTGCCGAGGCGCTCACCTTCCAGGATGCGATGAACAGAGTGACCCGCCGTCAGCTGCCGACGGTCGACGCGCTCTACGGCTCCGAGGACAACATGGAAGGGTTCAGGGCGTTTGCGGAAAAGCGCGAGCCGGTTTGGAAGGGGAGATGACTCTACGGAAATGACAGTGCGAAGCACCCCTCTCTGCCCTGCCGGGCATCTCCCCCGCAAGGGGGGAGATCAGACGTCATCTTTGCTTTCGCCAATCATGAACGTCGCAAGAAAAGCGCCGCGGCCAAAGTTGCCAATCTCCCCCCATGCGGGGGAGATGGCCGGCAGGCCAGAGAGGGGTGGCTGGGCTCAATCTTTACAGTCTGTGCAGGCGCCATGACCGACTACAAGACTCTCATCGACGCCGAGACCTGGGCCTTTATCGAGCGGACCAATTCCTACTATCCGCCGGATACGATCGATTACACGGTCGCCCAGCAGCGCGAAATCTATGACCGCATGTGCAGGGAATTCTTTGCCGGCTATCCCGAGGCTGTCGCGGTCGAGACGTCGGCCATTGCAGCGCCCTCCCATGACATACCGGTCCGCATCTACCGCAATGCCGTGCCCGACAAGTCGGCGATGGTGCTCTACGTCCATGGCGGCGGCTTCATTCTCGGCGGCCTGGACAGCCATGACGATGTCTGCGCCGAGCTTTGCGCCCGCACGGGCTATGAAGTCGTCTCGGTCGATTACCGGCTGGCACCGGAGCATCTGCACCCCGCCGCCTTCGATGACGCGCTGAACGCGTTCGAATGGGCCGCGCGGACCTACGATCGCTCCGTCGTGCTTTGCGGCGACAGCGCCGGCGGCAATCTCTGTGCCGCTGTTGCCCATGCGACACGTGGTCATGCGAAGCGGCCCATCGGTCAGGTCCTGATCTATCCCGGCCTTGGCGGCGACAGATCGAAGGGGTCCTACCTCGTCCATGCCGAGGCGCCGATGCTGACCATGCGCGATCTCGAATTCTACAAGAACATACGCACTGGTGGCGTGGATCGCGGCACGGACATCACGCAATCGCCCCTGGCCGACGCTGACTTCACCAACCTGCCGCCGACAGTGCTGATCACGGCGCAATGCGATCCGCTGTCATCGGATGGCGAAGCCTATCGCGACCGGATCATCGCGGCGGGCGGGCACGCCATCTGGACCGAGGAAAAAGGGCTGGTGCATGGCTATCTCAGGGCCAGGCACACGGTCGGCCGCGCCCGCGCGTCCTTCACCCGCATCGTCGACGCGGTGGCCGCGCTCGGACAGGGCAACTGGCGCTGGTGAGCCCGGCCTAGAAGGCGGCCGTCGCCGGGCGCCGCCGTGCCGGGATAACATTGCCCGCCTTGTTCGCGGCCGCATCCGTCTGAAGGGCGATGCTGAAGCACGCACCGCCGCCCGGCGCATCGCTCACCGAGACATGGCCGCCGTGCCGGCAGACGATTTCCCGCACCAGATTGAGGCCAAGTCCCGCACCCCGGTCGCGCGGCTGCAGCCGGTGGAAGGGCTCGAAGATGCGTTCGCGCTCCTCGAAGGGGATGCCGCTGCCTTCGTCCGAGACTTCGATCTGCCCGCCCCCCGATACTCGGACCAGGATCAGCCCCTTCTGGCCGCCATGTTCGATGGCGTTCTGGACGAGATTGACGACGGCGCGTTCGAGCGCGTTCGCATCGCCCTTGACGACGACGCGCCCCTCGCTTGCCTCGAACGACAGCTCATAGCCGTCAGCGATGGCGAGCGGCGCGAGATCCGCGGCAACCTGCCGGCACAGCGAAACCAGGTCGACATCGACAAACGCCGCCCTGCCGTGATCCAGCCGCTGCAGGTCCAGCATCTGTTCGGCAAGGGCCGCGATGCGTCCGGCATCCACCAGAAGACGGTTGCGGAAGGCGCTTTCCGGCATCGTTTCCAGCCGTGTCTGCAGGATGGCGATCGGCGTGCGCAATTCATGCGCCGCGTCGAGCATGAACCGCTGCTGGCGCTCATAGCCTTCGTCCAGCCGTTGCAAGGCGCCGTTCACGGCCTGCACCAATGGCTGCACTTCGGTGGGCACGCCCGCTTCCGGCAACCTGTCGCCGCGCCGGTCGACATCGATCTTTCCGGCGCGCTGGACGATCATCGACAGGCTGGAAAGCGATCGCCCGACGATCCAGGGAATGGAAACGACGGTGATCAGCACCAGCAGGATGACAAAAGGGATCATCAGCAGATTGGACAGCACCAGCACGATATAGGCGATGCTGAACATCCGGCCGCCGGCCAATATGTTGAACTCTCCCGCCGGACCGGAAGCCCGCCTCACCACGGCGGCGAGGCTGTAGGGCGGCACGGCATCGCGAATGTCGGCAAAGGCCACCTTGTCGAGGTGCATTCCGAACATTCGGTAGGGTTCGGGCACGGGACCGTGACTGATCATGTTGCCCTGCTCGTCGCGCGCCACGAACCAGATGTCGGGAACCGACTGGCGCAGCTCGTGCAATTCGTCGGTTTCCACCAGTTTGAGCCGGCCGTCGCCATCGCGCGTGATTGCCCGCGCCGCGATCTCGGCGACCTCCGGATCGACCACCACGCCGCCCAGCCCCGCCTTGACCAGAAAGGCGATCAGCAGCACGGCGGCAAGCATCAGCACGCCGATCTGGCAGAGCAACAACTGGATGATCAGGGTTCGCCGCAGCGAGTTCTTCCGCAACCACTTCACCGCGCCGGCCTCATCAGATAGCCGACGCCGCGCATGCTATGGATTTCCACACCGGCCTTGGCATCCGACAATTTCCTGCGAAGCCTGGAAACATGGGAATCAAGCGCATTCGACTGGATCTCGTCGTCGAAAGTGTAGACAGCCTCCTCGAGCGCGGAGCGCAGCACTGTGCGGCCCTGGCGCCGGATGAGCGCCTCCAGCACGAGCAGCTCGCGACGCGGCAGCTCGAGCGGTTCCCCATTGACCTGCACCTCGCGGCTGTCGAGGCTGAATTCCAGTGCGCCGATGCGGGCCACGATCGAATCCATCGCCGGAGGGCGGCGTAGCAGGGCGCGCACGCGCGCAAGCAGTTCCTCGACGGCGAACGGCTTGGCCAGATAGTCGTCGGCGCCCATGTCGAGCCCATGCACGCGATCCGCCACCGTACCTCGCGCGGTCAGCACGATGACCGGGATGTTGGCGCGGATCGAACGCAGATGCGGGATCAGCGCGATGCCGTCGCCATCGGGAAGCTGCCGGTCCAGCACGATGACGTCGTGGACGTTCTCTGCCACGGCGTCTTCGGCGATAGCGAGCGTCGGCGCGTGATCGACGATGATGTCGTAGCGTGACAGCGCTGATGTCAGCGCATCGGCCATCTGCGGTTCGTCTTCGACAAGGAGGAGGCGCATCGCGATTCCCATGCTGCTTCTGCCGGACATGTCCCTCCCCATGATTGCCGCAACATTACGATGCCGGCGCCGCCACGCCGGGCCGCTCCCGTCCACAAATTCCGCGTTCCATTCGCAGGGGGCGTAATGCAGGCGCAATGCCGGGCGCGCAGACCGGTCCCGCGGGTGGTGACACGAACAAGGATAAAGCTGCGATCATGACCAGGCTCGGAAGCGCTTTGGCGCTCATTCTCTGCGCCACAACGCTCAGCGCATGCGTCGACACGGACGATTACCGTGACCGACCTTGGCGCGACCATCATTGGCGCGACCGCGACCACAGACCCGACAGGCCATGGCAACCGGACAGACCATGGCGCCCCGATAGGCCGTGGCGCCCCGACAGGCCCGATCGTCCGGACAGACCGGATCGGCCCGACAGACCCGATTGGCCGGACAGGCCTGATCGTCCGGACAGGCCTGATCGGCCCGATAGACCCGATCGCCCTGACAGGCCGGACCGTCCCGGACGACCTGATTGCGGCGGGCCCGCAATCGATTGCGCGCCGGTGCCCGACATACAACCCGGCGGCCCGGACTGCGCTGGCGGCCCGGCGACGACGCCGTCGCCCGACTGTATCGAGCCGCGCCGGCCGCGTCGCAATCCCTGACCGAGGGCGGGCAAGTATATGCGGCCTTTATATCTAAGGCCAAAACCTGCTCTCGAATTCCTATGCTGCCAGCGACTATGTAGTGCCGGGCCGCCATCTGACTGGCGGCTCGACCAACAAACTGGCTTCAAACGAGCATGAAATCACATCCAACCTGGCTGACCTCCGGGGTCGGCCACCGGGTGCCGACGGAGTATTTCGTTCTGGCAAACCTCAGGGAACAGGGCACGATCATCGGCCAGCTCGCCGGTCATCCGATAGCCGATACCGTCGTCGACGCGAGCGGCCTGCAATATCATTTCGTCGGCGTTGCACCGCGCGACCGCACGGGACGCTTCGATGTCGAAGCGCTCCGGGCCGGCGAATGGATCGTCCAGCCCGGATTGGTCTATGAAGTTGATCGCAAGGCGTCTCCGTCAAAGCCGCCACGGCGTGGGCGTGGCTTGCACCGGTCTTGATTGCGCGGCGTCGGGGATGCTCCCGGACAGAGCCAGCATGGCCTCCCTTATGGCGGTTTCGGTTTCAGGGCGGACCGGTGTCAGCGGCAGACGGACATCCGGGCTCGTTCCCATCGCCAGGCTGAGCGCATATTTGATCGGCACGGGGTTGCTCTCCAGTTCAAGCGCGGCGATCAGTGGCCGCAAACGGTGATGGATAGACCGCGCGGTATGGTGGTCGCCCTGCCGGCACGCGTCATGCATCTCGACGCATAGCCGCGGCGCGATGTTGGAGACGACCGAGATGGTTCCGCGCCCTCCCATCGTGTTGAAGCCGAAGGCCGTAGCGTCATGGCCAGAAAGACAGATGAAGCGGCGCCTGAGCACGGCCGGGAGCGTCGATAGCCGGCTCACATCGCCAGTCGCGTCCTTGATACCGACAATCGTCGGGATCTGCGCCAGGCGCTCGATCGTCTCCTCCGACAGGTCGACGCCGGTTCGGCCCGGCACGTTATAGACGATGATCGGTATCCTGACTTTGGCCGCGACCGCTTCGAAATGGCGAAAGATGCCTTCCTGGCTCGGCCTGTTGTAATAGGGCGTCACGACAAGGGCGGCGTCGGCGCCAAAGGCCTCGGCTGCTGTCGAAAAGGCGATCGTCGTCTCGGTGCTGTTGGTTCCGGTTCCGGCGATGATCGGCACCCGGCCCGCACTGACCTTCACACAGAGCGCGACGATGTCGAGGCGTTCCTCCCACGAAAGGGTCGGGGCCTCACCCGTCGTGCCGCAGGGGACCAGGCCGTTGATCCCTTGCTCGATCTGCCAGCGCACGAGCGTGGCCAACTGCTTCAGATCGACCTCGCCGTCGGTGAATGGCGTTACCAGCGCGGTCATCGCCCCGGTCAGGCGCGTTCGGGCTTGTTCCGGTGTCATGGCAATCAGAGTCTCCTGGATGAATTCTTGGATGCACAATCATTTTGAGGTGCGAGGAAAGCAGAGCCGACAGCAGCGCGGCAGGCAGATCGATGTGGTCTGCTTCCACTATGCGGGCCTTGATCGGCGGCCCTGCGGATGTGGTTTGAATCGAACAATGCCAGCGCGCGCCGGCCCTGCCGATCATCGACACCGAACGCTCCGGTTTCGACGAAGCGGCGAGCAAGAGGACGGCGTCGAGCGTGGCGCCGGCCTCGACAAGACTGGCAAATCGCCGGCCTTGCCGGGACGGCCTGTCGAGCGACAGGGCGTGTGCCGCCTCCCAAAGCTGATGCTCAAGCAACCTGCCGACATGCGGCAGGCGATCAAGCAATCCAGCCAGAGCTTCGCTGTCGGGCCCGGCAGAAATGTTGGAATTGTCCATAGCCAGATCATTCCGGTCGGTCCGGAGCCGGACGCGGATCAGTTGAACAGGGAGAGCCGCACGCTCGCTGGGGCGAAGCGTATCGCGCCGGCCCGGTGGCCGCTTTCCATCGCGGCGAAACGCACGGCGGAAATCCTGTCGGTGAAGACGCCGCCTGTCAGGCCTTTTTCGTCGCGCGCGATCCAGTGGCCTTCGCCATCGCGCCCAACGACGAAGCGGTGAACGGCATTTCCATCGGGAGGGATAGGAGAGCCTTGCATTGTCGTCTCCCGCCTTTCAGGAAAGCTGGGCCGCGATCGCCGCAGCGGCCACCAAGGCGCCGACGACCAGCAGCCACCATGTCGATGTGAACGGCGCGACCAGGCTGGCCGGCCGGCGATTGCTGTTGGCCGCACGTCTGATCTGTTCGACCTGCGACGCCGGCAACGGACGATGGGTGGGCAGATAGAGCCCGTCTGAGAGGAACATCGAAGGCTTCCTTCTTTCTGGTACCGCCGCCACCAAGTGGCGGACGCCTGCAGCGGCTCAGGACCGGCTGCACTCAGAAAGATAAAAGCATCGGCATTTGTATTCGAGGCGGACAAAAACTGAAAAATATAAAAAAGTCATATGTTTATTACCCCGGGGTATAGGCCCAGGGAACGATGATGGCGGCGCTTCACGCCACCGAGCGCGCCGCTGCCCGGCCGGCGCCGCGGCCGGAAAAGATGCAGCCGCCGAGGAACGTGCCTTCCAGCGCGGCATAGCCATGCACGCCACCGCCGCCGAATCCGGCTGCTTCGCCCACGGCATAAAGCCCCGGCACCGGCTGGCCATCGGCACCCAGCACGCGGCTGTCGAGATCGGTCTGCAGGCCGCCCAGTGTCTTGCGGGTGAGGATGTTGAGGCGCACGGCGATCAGCGGGCCGTTTGCCGGGTCGAGCATCTTGTGCGGCTTGGCCGTGCGAATGAGCTTGTCGCCGAGATAGGCGCGTGCACCGCGCAGCGCGGTGATCTGCATGTCCTTGGAGAACGGGTTGTCGAGCTGCCTGTCGCGGGCACGGATCTCGCGCTCGACCTGCGCGGCGTCGAGCAGCGGCTCGCCGCCGGCCAGTGCGTTCATGCGCGCCACCAGCTTTGAAAGGTCGGTCTCGACGATGAAATCCTCGCCTTTTTCCATGAAGGCTTTTACCGGTCCGGGAATGCCCGAGGTGGCGCGGCCAAGCACCTGGCGCCAGCTCTTCCCGGTCAGATCCGGGTTCTGCTCCGAACCCGACAGCGCGAATTCCTTCTGGATGATCTTTTTGGTCAGGATGAACCAGGAATAGTCGAAGCCTGTTCCCATGATGTGGCTGAGCGTGCCCAGCGTGTCGAAGCCGGGATAAAGCGGCACCGGCAGGCGTTGTCCCCTCGCATCGAGCCATACCGAGGACGGACCGGGCAGGATGCGGATCGCATGGTCGGTCCAGATCGGCGCCCAGTTCCTGATGCCCTCGACATAGTGCCACATGCGGTCGCGGTTGATGATCGAGCCGCCGGCTGCCTCGGTGATCGCCAGCATGCGGCCATCGACGTGGTCCGGCACGCCGGTGATCATGCGTCTGGGAGCGGATCCCAGGCGCTTCGGCCAGTTGTCGCGGACCAGCTGATGGTTGGCGCCGATGCCGCCGGAGGCGACGATCACCGCTTGCGCATGAAGTTCGAAATCCCCTGCTATGTCGCGCGAACTCTTGTGACCACGCTCGACTGTGCTCGGTTGCAGGATATCGCCGCGCACGCCGGTCACGGCGGCGCCCATGCGCGTCAGTTCGTTGACCCGGTGGCGGAATCTGAAGCTGACCAGCCCACGCTTCTGCGCTTCCCGAACGCGCAGCACGAAAGGTTCGAGCACGCCGGGGCCGGTGCCCCAGGTGATGTGGAAGCGCGGCACGGAGTTGCCGTGTCCGATGGCATTGCCGCCACCGCGCTCGGCCCAGCCCACCACCGGAAAGAACTTCAGCCCGCGCTCGATCAGCCAGGAACGCTTTTCGCCGGCGGCGAAGCCGACATAGGCCTCCGCCCATTTGCGTGGCCAATGATCCTCCGGCCGGTCGAAAGCGGCGGTGCCCATCCAGTCATCGAGCGCCAGATCATGCGAATCGCGGATGCGCATGCGCCGCTGTTCGGGGGAGTCGACGAAAAACAGCCCGCCGAATGACCAGAAGGCCTGCCCGCCCAGCGACTGTTCCGGCTCCTGGTCGACGATGACGATCTTCTTGCCGGCATCGGCAAGTTCGGCCGCGGCAACCAGCCCGGCAAGGCCGGCCCCGACAATGATAACGTCAGCATCGTCAGCCATTTTTCCTCCCAGGATTAGCCGGCGAATTTCTATTCGAGCTTCAGACCGTCTCCCAGCCTTCCTTGCCGCCGGCGCGGAAGATCGCGTCGATGACCTTCTGGTTGGCGACGGATTCCTCCAGCGTGAAGACCCGCTCCTTGCCGCCGAGCGCCGCCCGCGCGAAGGTCTCGACCTCCAACCGGTACTGCTGCGTCCCGGGGAAACGGAACACCTGCGCCTCGGTATGGTTCTGGTTGTGCAGTTCGATGCGGTGATGGTCGTAGAGCCCGGCATTGAACGGCGAGAACACTTCGATAAAGCCTTTCTCGCCATGGAACACCATGACCTGGCGCGCCGCCATTTGGGTCGAGAGGTAGAAGGACAGTTCGAAATCGCCGAAATCGGCCCGGATCGAGGAGTAGATATCGGTGCCGAACTTCTTGTCGCGCTCGATCGTCGCCTGGACACGGCTAGGCTCCTTGCCGGTCGAGAAGCGCGTCGACACGGTCGGATAGACGCCGATATCGGGCAGCGCGCCGCCGCCGAGATCGAGCTTGTTGCGCATGTTGTTGGGGTCGACATTGTAATAGGAGAAGGCGCCCTGCACATGGCGCAGCCGGCCGATGGCGCCGCCGGCGATGAGGTCGCGCACCTTGATCCACTGCGGGTGGTAGATGACCATGAAGGCCTCGCAGACGAGCACCTTCTTCTGGTCGCGCAGCTTGATCAGCGGCGCTATATCCTTGGCGTCGAGCGCCAGCGGCTTTTCGACCAGCACATGCTTGCCGGCTTCGATGGCTTTGGCCGTCCACTCGACATGCTGCGAGGTGGGCAGCGGTATGTAGACGCCGTCGACCTCGTCGGAAGCGAGCAACTCCTCATAGGAGCCGAAGGCATGGCGGGCACCAAAACGCTCGCCCAGCGCCTTGGCCTTGGCCAGGTCGCGGCTGGCGATGGCCGACAGGACACCGTTCTCGGCTTCGACGATTGCCGGCAACAACTGCTCGCGACCGATCTTGGCCGTCGACAACACACCCCATCGGAACATCACGCTTCTCCATGTCGATCACGTCGATGGAGATGTGCCCGAAATCGTGGGAAAAGCCAATCGCAGACGCGGTCCACAAAGCGCCTTCGTCTTCCTCGGGTTTGACCCGAGGGTCCATTCCGCGACCGCGGCGAGGCTTCAGAGTTCCGGCCTGGATCCTGGGGTCTGCGCCGCGTCGCTGCGCTCCTTGCTTCGCCCCAGGATGACGTAACCGAGAGGCTAGCCCTTTCTCCCCGTCAGCGTCATGTCGAAATCGACGACGTTGGAATAGAGTGGGGTGCCGACATCCATGCCGTAGCGCGAGCGCAGCACTTTGCCGGTTACGTGGAACTTGATCGTGCCAGCCTTCAACCCATCCAGCTCGGCGGTGAATTTCTCCGTGGAGGTCCTGCCGCGCGCCGTCAGCTGGCCGGTAACCAGGGCCGTGCTGTCGCCGGTGCGGGTCACGCTGGTGGAGCGGAACTGGATCTCGGGGCTGTTGGCCGCGTCGAACACCGCGTCGGAGCGCAGGAAGGCATCGATGCGGCCCTGGCCCGTGCCGACGCTTTCCGGATAGATGGTAAGGTCGACCTTCGAGCGGCCGACATCGCCATTGTCGATGCGGATCGTGCCCTTGAAGTGGCTGAAGGCCCCGTTGAAGCCGCCGCCGCCGGCCTTGCCGATGGTGAAGCGGATGCTGGAACTCGCCGGGCTGATCGTGTAGCTGCCCGCGGCATCGGCAAGCACCACCGCAGCATAGACGGGCATGGCAAGGCACGCGGCGGCTGCCGCCAATCCGAGGATTCGCGCATGCATTGGATTGTTCCTTGTTCGGAGGCAACGCTCTCTGCGCCCTCGTCTCGATAAACGAGGCCAACGTCCATTCTATTCCCCGGCTGACGAAGGCGTGATCATGCGCATCAGCACACCGTCGCGCAGCATGAAATGGTGGCGCAGCGCCGCCGCGACATGCAGGGTCACCAGGGCGATACCGGCATAGGCGAGATACCAATGCGCCGACGCCCAGAAGCTTTCGCCGGCATCGGATTCGGCGAGCGGCAGGTTGGGCATCACGAACAGATCGAACGGCATCGTCGGGATTTCCAGCGTCGAGACCGAGACCAGCGCCCAGCCGGACAGGGGCAGGGCGACCTGGAAGGCATAGAGCGCCAGATGCGCAAGGGGTGCCGTGCACCGCTCGAGCGCTCCGACCGAAGGCGGCAGACGCGGCGCCGCATTGCCGAGCCGCCAGGCGACGCGCAGGATGATGAGGCCCAGCAGCAGAAAGCCCAGCGATTTGTGCAACTGGATGAGTTCGAAAGCGGCGCGCTGGCTGGTCAGCCTCACCGTGAGGAAGCCGAGGGCGAACTGGCCGATGAAGAGGATGCCGATCAGCCAGTGAAGGAGGATCGTCGCCCAGCCGTAGCGGGTGGGGGTGTTGGTGATGGACTGCATGGAAGGCGAACGTTGCTGAGCCGCGCTTTCTTCCACACTCGCCAGCTTGGCGCATGCATTGCCCTATGCCGCGCCGGGTCGACCCCCACTCCGTCTCGGCTTCGCCGAGCCACCTCTCCCCCGATCGACGGGGTAGAGGAAAGGCGCCATGCTTTTTGCGCTAAACGCCTGTCCAGCAAGGCTCCCTTCCTTTCCCTCCGGAGGGGGGGAAAGGTGGCGCTGCGTAGCAGCGACGGATTGGGGGAACCACGTGGCAATCAAGCCTCGCGCCGATCAGTCACGCCCGTCGCACAAGGTTGTGTGCATGCCGTAGACAAGGGTGGAGGACGCTTCATGCGCTCACCTTGAAGAAATCCACGAGCGCCCTGAGTGCCGGCCGCATCTGGCGGCGGCTGGGATAATAGACGAAGAACCCTTCAAAGGGCGGGCACCAGTCTTCCAGCACGCGGATCAGCCTGCCATCGGCCAGCGGCGCGCGGACATAGGGCTCGAAGACGAAGGCGAGCCCGGCGCCGTCGACCGCCGCCTGCGCGATCAGATGGTCCTCGTCGAGGATCAGCGGCCCCTGCGGGGCAATCTCCATCTCTTCGCCG
The DNA here is from genome assembly GCF_005503535.1 of Mesorhizobium comanense. Taxonomy (GTDB): domain Bacteria; phylum Pseudomonadota; class Alphaproteobacteria; order Rhizobiales; family Rhizobiaceae; genus Mesorhizobium; species Mesorhizobium comanense. The sequence continues at coordinate 77,364 of NZ_SCNN01000001.1, forward strand.
CCGCTGGCGAATTCCCAGCGGTAAAGAATGCCGCTGGAGAAGCGGAAGCGGATACAGCGATGATCGGCAAGATCGCGCGGGTGTCGCGGCCTGGGGTTCACGGCGAAATAAGAAGGCGCGCCGACCACCGCGCCGCGAAGGTCCGGCCCGATGCGCACCGCGATCATGTCGCGCTGCAGGCTTTCGCCGAGCCGTACGCCGGCGTCGAAGCCGCCTTCCACCACATCGGTGAAGCGGTCCTCGATGACGATCTCCAGCACGATGTCGGGATAGGCGGCCGCGAAGGCGCCGAGCCGTGGCGTCAGCACCAGATGCGCCGCCGTGCGCGGCACGCTGAGCCTGAGATTTCCGGCCGGCCGGTCGCGCGCTTCGACCGCTGTCTCCAGCGCCAGGTCGATTTCCAAGAGCGCCGGACGCAACCGCTCGAGCAACTGCGCGCCTTCCTCGGTCGGCGCGACGCTGCGGGTGCTGCGCGCCAAGAGGCGCACGCCAAGCCGCGCCTCCAGGCTGGACACGGCGTGGCTGACCGCGGACGGCGCGATGGCCAATTCCCTGGCCGCGCCGCGAAAACTGCCGCATTGCGCGACGGTCGCCAGCACGGCCAGTTGCGAAAGATGCGCTCGGTTCATTGATCTATTTCTTGGAACGGCCCGTGCAAATGAGAGGCGATTATCGAACACAAAGCAAGGCACTATCTCTGTCGCATCGCAACAAGGAGATGCACGATGCAAACCCGCAAACTAGGAACTGAACTGAGCGTCTATCCCGTAGGCCTCGGCTGTATGGGGATGAGCTTTGCCTATGGCGGCCAGCCGGAGGCAGAGGCGATCGCCGCGCTGCACCGCGCCGTCGAGATCGGCGTCAACTTCTTCGACACGGCCGAAGTCTACGGCCCCTACAAAAACGAAATCCTGCTCGGCAAGGCGCTGAAGTCAGTGCGGCACAAAGTGACGATTGCGACGAAATTCGGCTTCAAGATCTTGGAGGAAGGCACAGGCCTCGACCGCATGGCCGGCGTCGACAGCCGCCCCGAGCACGTCAAGGCGGTGGCCGAGGCCTCGCTCAAGCGGCTGGGCACCGATGTCATCGATCTCTACTACCAGCACCGCGTCGACCCCAACGTGCCGATCGAGGATACGGTCGGCGCGATGGCCGAACTGGTGCGCGAGGGCAAGGTCCGCGCGCTTGGCCTGTCGGAGGCAAGTGCGGCGACCATTCGCCGGGCGCACGCCGTGCATCCGATCGCGGCCGTGCAGAGCGAATATTCGTTGTGGAGCCGCGACCCCGAGGAAGAGGTCTTCGCGGTCTGCCGTGATCTCGGCATCGGCTTTGTCCCCTATAGCCCGCTTGGCCGTGGCCTTTTGACCGGGACCATCGCCAGGCCGGAAACGCTTGACGATGGCGACTGGCGCCGCACCTTGCCGCGCTTCCAGGCCGAGGCCATGGAAGCCAATGCCAAGGTTATCGCCACGCTGGAAGGGCTGGCCGCTGAAAAGGGCGTCACATCGGCCCAGCTGGCGCTGGCCTGGGTGCTGCACCAAGGCGATTTCATCGTGCCGATCCCCGGCGCGCGCAAGATACGGCACCTGGAGCAGAATACGGCGGCGGCGGCGATTGAACTGAGCGCTGCGGAGGTGGCGGCGATCGGTGATGCGCTGTCACCGGACAAGGTTGTCGGCAAGCGCTACACGGAAGAATTGCTGGCGCTGGTGAATGGGTGAGCCTTCACCCTCCCCCTTGTGGGGAGGGTCGGCTCGCTGCTGCAGCGAAGCGGAGGCAGCGAGACGGGGTGGGGGAGCGCCCTACGAGTACCCCCCGATCCGCTGCGCGGATCGACCCTCCCCCTAAGGGGGAGGGTAAGGTCACCAAGGCACCACACCAATCTCGGGCCAGCACTCCCTCGCTCGCTGCCCCTTCGCCTCATGCGTCTTCTGATTATCCATTACCCGGTTGGGCGTGATGCGAAACGAGAAGACATCATCGAGACCGAACGGCGCCACCAGTTCCAGCTGCCCGTCTCCATCGAACCGCACCCCGACCGCATGCGTCTTGGAGGCGAAATGGCTGACCGACTCGCTCGCGCTCGCATAGCGCGGGCAGGGCTGACCGAATTTCTGCGGATACCACAGGTGCACACGCGCCTGGTTGCGCACTTCGACCGGCAGCGTCAGCCCCTCGAAATGCTTCGCCGCCCGGCGAATAACCGCGTCCTCCGCTTCGTAAGACAAATCGCCGTCATCGAAATAGAAGAGATCGACATCCTTGATGCCGTATCCCGGCGGCTTGCCGGTCAGATGGTTCCAGACACTGTTGTAAAGCGCGCCGGAAACCACCAGCCAATCCGGCAGCGCCAAAGCGCGTGTGCGCGACAGCGTCTCGGCGATCAGCGGATCGCCCGAGACGATGTCGAGAAACGCGGTGCGTTGCGCTTCGAAGGAAAGCCCGGCGTAGCGGAGATGGTCCATCGCCCTTTGGAGGGCGATTCGCCATCTGCTCGCAAGCTTTACCCTCGCAGCACCCCACCCGTCTGCTTGCCGACATTCTCGACAATGCGCTTGGCCAGCGCCTCGAAATCCTCGTCGGTCAGCGTCTTCTCGACCGGCTGGATCGAGACTTCGATGGCGATCGATTTCTTGTCGGCGCCGAGCGATGCACCTTCGAAAATGTCGAAGACCGAGACGCCCGTGATCAGCTTCTTGTCGGCGGCCAGTGCAGCCCGCACCAGCGTGCCGGCTTCGACCGTCTTTTCGACCACGAAGGCGAAGTCGCGCTTCACGGCCTGGAAGGCGGAGAGCTCCAGCTTCGGCTTGGTCTTCGTCGGCTTGGCCTTCGGCTCGGGCACGGCATCGACGAACACTTCGAAGCCGCACAGCGGACCCGAGGCATCGAGGCCTTCGAGCGTCCGGGGATGGAACTCGCCGAAGGTGCCGAGCACGGTCTTGGGCCCGAGCTTGATCGTGCCGGAGCGGCCGGGGTGATACCAGGCCGGACCGCCGGCCTCGATCTGCAGCCGGTCGACTGGCGCGCCGCAGGCTTCGAGCGCCGCGATCGCGTCGGCCTTGGCGTCGAAGACACCGACCGGGCCGGCATTGCCGGCCCAGCTGCGGCCGGAGCCGTCGAGCTTGGCGGTGCCACGGCGCACGCCGGCCGCAACGCGGCGCTGCTGGTCGGCGCCGTCGCCTTCATAGGTGCCCGACACTTCGAACAACGCCACGTCGCCGATGCCCTTGTCGGCGTTGCGCTGCGCGGCGGCGATCAGCCCCGGCAGCAGCGACGGCCGCATGTCGGACATGTCGGCGGCAATCGGGTTGGCGAGCTTGAGCGACGTCTGGCCGCCGCCGAACAGTTCGGCATGCCTGGCCGGAATGAACGACCAGGTGACGGCCTCCATCATGCCGCGCACGGCAAGTGCGCGCTTGGCGGTGCGGGTGCGCACCTGCAGCGTGGTCAGGATTTTCGAGTTGACCGCGTCATGCGCGCCGAGCGGCTGCGGCGCGATGTTGTCGACGCCGTGGATGCGCATGACTTCCTCGACCAGATCGGCCTTGCCGTCGACATCCGGGCGCCAGGAAGGCACTGCCACATCGACGACATCGCCGGAGCCCTTTGGCTTGAAGCCGAGCCGCGACAGGATGTCGAGGCTCGTCGCGCCCGGCACCTCGATGCCGGTCAGCCGCTTCACTTCCGACAGCGGGAAGGACACGATCTTGGGCTGATGGCCGGCATAGCCGACAACCTCGGTCCCGGCCGGCTCGCCGCCGCAGAGATCGAGCACCAGCCTGGTCGCCAGTTCCACGCCGGGAACCATGAATTCAGGGTCGACGCCACGCTCGAAGCGGTAGCGCGCATCGGTGATGATGCCGAGCGTGCGGCCGGTGCGGGCTGTCGTAATCGGGTCCCAAAGGGCCGATTCGATCAGGACGTCCGTGGTGTTCTCGTCGCAGCCCGAATGCTCGCCGCCCATGACGCCGGCGATCGATTCGACGCCATTGTCATCTGATATGGCGCACATGTCAGGGGTCAGCGTGTACTCGCGCCCGTCGAGCGCCAGCACCTTCTCGCCATCGCGCGCGCGGCGCACCACGAGATTGCCCGCAACCTTCCTGGCATCGAACACATGCAGCGGCCGGCCGCGATCGAAAGTGACGTAGTTGGTGATGTCGACCAGCGCGCTGATCGGCCGAAGCCCAATGGCGATAAGCCTCTGCTGCAGCCATTTCGGCGACGGACCGTTCTTCACGCCGCGCACCAGACGCAGCGCGAAGCCGGGGCAAAGCTCCGGCGCCTCGATCTTCACCTTGACCGGGGTTTCTCCCTTGCCGGGGATCGCCTCGACCGTGGTGTTCTTCAGCGTGCCGAGCCCGCTTGCCGCCAGATCCCTGGCGATGCCGTGAATGCTGGTGGCGTCAGGCCGGTTCGGCGTCAGATTGATCTCGATCACCGGATCGTCGAGATGCGCATAGGACGCGAAGCTGGTGCCGACTGGCGCGTCGGCGGGCAGGTCGATGATGCCGTTGTGTTCATCGGACAGTTCCAGCTCGCGCTCGGAACACATCATGCCATGGCTCTCGACGCCACGGATCTTGCCGACGGCAAGCGTCACGTCGATGCCGGGCACATAGGTGCCGGGCGCCGCGAAGGCGCCGATCAGGCCGGCCCGCGCATTGGGGGCGCCGCACACGACCTGCACGGGCGGCTTGCCGTCGCCGGTGTCGACGGTCAGCACGCGCAGCCGGTCGGCATCGGGATGCTGCACCGTCGTCAGCACCTTGGCGATGACGAAGGGTTTCAGGCCCGACTTGTCGTCGACATGCTCGACCTCGAGGCCGATCGACGTCAGCCGCTCGACGATCTCGTCGAGCGTGGCAACTGTTTCGAGATGATCCTTGAGCCAGGAGAGGGTGAATTTCATCGTCTCACACTTTCGCGTCGTCTTGAGCCAACACTTCGACCAGCCGGAAGCGTTCGCAAACCAGTTTCATGTCAGGCGAATAACCGCCATTGCGCTCGAAATAGGCGCGGTGGGCATCGCGCCAGTATTCGTAGCTCAGATCGCCTTCGCCCTCGTCGCGGGCAAAGTCCGCGTCGACTTCGTCGAAGCGCCGCACGATTGCCTCGGTCGTCTCGATGACGGCGGCGCGGCGGCCGCTGCCGTCGAGCACCACGTCGCGCCGCCCCACCACTGGAACGGGCTCGGAACCGCCATAGTCGCGCAACGCGCCGCAGGTCGCCGTCTTGCGGCCCGACAGCACCAGCGCCAGCAATTCGTCGGCCAGCTCAGGACTGTCGCCGAAGCGGAACGTCACCGCGTCCGCATAGGGATCGGCAGCTTGGCTCACGCGCTCAGGCCTCCGAACAGCGTCGGCATGTCGAGCGGGCGGAAGCCGTAATGCGACAGCCAGCGCACGTCGGCGTCGAAGAAGGCGCGCAGATCCGGCATGCCGTATTTCAGCATGGCGATGCGGTCGATGCCCATGCCCCAGGCAAAGCCCTGGTATTCGTTGGGATCGAGCCCGCCGGCGCGCAGCACGTTGGGGTGCACCATGCCGCAGCCGAGGATTTCCATCCAGTCGGAGCCCTCGCCGAAGCGCACTTCGCCGGGCCGCGAACGGTCGCACTGGATATCGACTTCGAGGCTCGGTTCGGTGAACGGGAAGAAGGACGGCCGGAAGCGCATCTTGACCGACGGCACCTCGAAGAACGCCTTGCAGAACTCCTCCAGCACCCACTTCATGTTGGCGACGTTGGCCGACTTGTCGATCACCAGCCCCTCGACCTGATGGAACATCGGCGAGTGGGTGGCATCGGAATCCTGCCGGTAGGTCTTGCCGGGGATGACGATGCGGATCGGCGGCTTCTGCTTCTCCATGGTGCGGATCTGGACGGGCGAGGTGTGCGTGCGCAAAAGCTTGCGCTCACCCTTCTCGTCCGGCTGGAAGAAGAAGGTGTCGTGCATTTCGCGCGCGGGATGGCCTTCCGGGAAGTTGAGCGCGGTGAAATTGTAATAGTCGGTCTCGATGTCGGGACCTTCGGCGATGGCGAAGCCGAGATCGCCGAAGATCGCCGCGATCTCGTCGATGACCTGGCTGATCGGATGGATGCGGCCGCGCTCGGCCGGCGATTGGCGCACCGGCAAGGTGACGTCGACCTTCTCGGCGACAAGCCGGGCAGTGATTGCAACATCCCTGAGCTCGGCCTTGCGGGCGGCGAGGGCCTCGGTGACACGGTTCTTCAGCCCATTGATGGCCGGGCCTTTGACCTGGCGTTCCTCGGCGCTCATGGCGCCGAGCGTCTTCAGGATCTCGGAGATCGACCCCTTCTTGCCGAGGGCCGCGACGCGCACGGCCTCGATCGCAGGTTCGTCGGTGGCCGAAGCGATCTCGGCAAGAAGTGAGTTTTCAAGGGTTTCAAGGCCGGTGGTTGCGTCGTTCACGGTCAAACTCGCTACGTTGGAAATCCGCACTAACGTGAAAGTCACGTTAAACGTGATGTTCAGGCATAAGAAAACCCGCGCCAGCCGTGCCAGCGCGGGTTCCCCAAATCAAGTGTCGAAAGTGCTTGGGAAGCGCTGGTCTTAGGCGACAGCGCTTTCAAAAGCGTTCGGCGTGGTGTTCTTCAGATATTCAAGCGCGACCTTGGCCTTGGCCACCAGCGCGGCGAAAGCCTGCGGCTCGTGGATGGCCATGTCGGACAGGATCTTGCGATCGATCTCGATGCCGGCCTTGTTGAGGCCGTCGATGAAGCGGCCATAGGTCAGGCCATGCTCGTGGGTCGCGGCGTTGATGCGCTGGATCCACAGCGCGCGGAACGAGCGCTTGCGGTTCTTGCGGTCGCGGTAGGCGTACTGCAGCGACTTTTCCACCGCCTGCTTGGCGATGCGGATGGTGTTCTTGCGGCGGCCGTAGAAGCCTTTCGCGGCTTTCAGGACCTTCTTGTGCTTGGCGTGAGCGGTGACGCCTCTTTTTACGCGTGCCATGTCATGATCTCCTTAAAAACGCTGTTCCGACCGAATGCTCAGAGGCCGTTCGGCAGAAAATTCTTGATGACCTTCTTGCCGTCCGGTTCAGCCAGAACCATCGTGCCGCGGGCATTTCGAATGAACTTGTTGGAACGCTTGATCATGCCGTGACGCTTGCCGGCCGCAGCCGACAGAACTTTACCCGTACCTGTGATCTTGAACCGCTTCTTGGCGGCCGATTTGGTCTTCATCTTGGGCATTTTGCTACTCCGTATTGTGGCGCACCATCGCGCTTCTTGTTCGCTTCGGGCCGACCAAAGCCCGAAAAGCAAATGAAACCGCCACGGCATGCCCTGCCGGGCGGTTTTCTTGGAACGGCGGTCCTATACGTCAAAGACGGCAGCTGTGCAACACCTGTAGAGCTGCGGCGCGCTGTCCCCCTTCAGGGCAGAGTGAACCACACCGGCAGCATGCCCGACAGCTGGGCGCCGTCGATCAGCTCGAAGGCCGGCAGCGCGATCAGGAATACCAGGCCGTCGAGCAGCGTGTTCAAGAGCAGGCGCGGCTTGAAGCTGCCGGTGTCGCCTTCATTGTAGAGCGACAGGTTGGGGAAGAAGCGCGGCACCTTCTCCAGATAGGCAAGGTAGGGTGCGCCAAGCGCTTCCTTGAGGAACTTTTCCTCGCGCAGGATGACGATGTGGAAGGCGCCCGCGCACAGCGCCGCAAACAGGACGATACCGGTAAATGAGCCGATCTGGGCGCCGACGCCGGCCGCGGCCACCGTCGAGAACACGTAAAGCGGATTGCGGGTGATCGAGTAGGGGCCGCCGGTCACCACCTCGGCGGATTTGCGCCCGCCAATATAGAGCGTCGCCCAAAGGCGCCCGACGATACCGAGGAAGATCAGCAGCACGCCGAACATCTCGATCGTTTCGTGCACCGGCGTGTCGGGCGGAAAGGTCGACTGGCCGAACAGCAGTGCCGCGAACAGCACCACCACCAGCACGGCGAGCACCAGCCGGCGTATCTGCTGGTAGTTGCCCAGCCCGTGCTTCAGTTCATTGTCCAAGGATTTATCCGATCGTCGAAGAGCCTGATGTGGCTGTCCAAAATGGCTCGGGTTCTGGACGCACGAAAGACACGACCGCCGATCGTCGCGGCTGCCAGAAAACGGGCGTCTCGACGGTTGTCGGGACGCCCTGTATCACAATTCAGGCGGATTTGGAGTGCGGTGGCCCGCCTAACCTTTTCGTGACCGTGCCGTGATTGCGGCCACCTCGGGCGAAACCAGGCTCAGCGCGGCGCCAGCACCATCATCATCTGCCGGCCTTCGAGCTTCGGCTCGGCCTCGACCTTGGCGATGGTGGCAACTTCCTCGCGCACCTTGTTCAGAAGCTGCATGCCGAGCTCCATATGCGCCATCTCGCGGCCACGGAAGCGCAGCGTCAGCTTCACCTTGTCGCCTTCCTCGAAGAAGCGGCGGACCGCCTTCATCTTGGTGTCGTAGTCATGGCTGTCGATGTTCGGGCGCATCTTGATCTCCTTGATCTCGATGACCTTCTGATTCTTGCGCGCCTCGGCCGCCTTCTTCTGGTTGGCGTATTTCAACTTGCCGAGATCGAGGATTTTTACGACGGGCGGCACCGCATTGGGCGATATCTCGACGAGATCGAGCCCGGCCTCTTCGGCCAGCAGCAATGCGTCGTTGATGGAAACATCGCCGCGGTTCTGGCCTTCGGCGTCGATAAGCTGGACCCGGGGAACCCGGATGTCACGGTTGGAGCGCGGGCCGTCCTTGGTAGGCGCCGCTGCTTTGAAAGGTCTGCGAATGGTCGTGGTCTCCTTGGCCGTTTCGTTCAGGGTCTGTCAGTCAAATGCATGGACGCGCCAATGTGGGAAGCGCGCGGGCGGAGTCAATAGCATAGCATTGACAGAAAATCACCCCGATCGCTGGCCTGTGCCAAACAAAGAAACAACACGAGCACTTTCCGCCTCGCCCGTGGCTGTGCCACAAGACCGGCGTAAGGAGAAGCCATGCCCGCCACCCCGCCAGCCATTCCCGACGTCCCAATCTTTCTGGATGTTGAGGGATCGCGCATCGCGGTACGTCATTCGGCGGGCTCGACTCCGGGCATCGTCTGGCTCGGCGGCTACAAGTCCGACATGCTGGGCACGAAAGCCGAGGCGCTGGCTGGCTGGGCGGCAAGCGAAGGCCGCGCCTTTCTGCGCCATGACTATTCCGGCCACGGCGAATCCGGCGGCGCCTTCGCCGACGGCACCATTTCGACATGGCTGTCGCAAAGCCTTGCCGTGTTCCGGCATTTCACCAAGGGCGATCAGATCCTGGTCGGCTCCTCGATGGGCGCCTGGATCGCGCTGCGCATGGTGCAGGAATTACGCAGGGCGGGCGACACAAGCGTCGTCGGCCTTGTGCTGCTGGCGCCGGCGCCGGACTTTACCGCCGAATTGGTCGAACCGGCGCTGACCGAGGCGCAGAAGCGCGATCTGGCCGAGAACGGTTTCTTCGCCGAGCCGTCGGATTATTCCAGCGAGCCTTACATCTACACGCGCGACCTGATCGAGGACGGGCGCCGCAATCTCGTCATGACCGGTCCGATCGACACCCATTGCCCGGTGCATATCCTGCAGGGCCTCGCCGATCCGGACGTGCCCTCCAGCCACGCGCTGAAGCTTGTCGGACTGTTGCCGGCCGACGATGTGACGCTGTCGTTGATCCCGGACGGTGATCACCGCCTGTCGCGGCCGCAGGACCTCGACATGCTGCTGCGGGCGGTGGGCGACATGGCCGCGCGGAGCAGTTGAGCATGCGCCTGTCCATTTCGATATCCGCCTTTGTCGCGGCGATTGTCGGGTTCGGCGGCACGCTGGCCATCGTCATCGCCGCCGCGCATGCTGTCGGCGCGACGCAGGTTCAGACGGCGAGCTGGGTGACGACCATCTGCCTTGCCATGGCGATCGAAAGCCTGTGGCTGTCGTGGCGCACGAAAATGCCTGTGATCACCGCATGGTCGACGCCGGGGCTGGCGCTGATGGCGGCCTCGAGCGGTTTTTCGATCGGCGAGGCGGTTGCCGCCTTCATCGTCACCGCCATCCTGCTGATCGCCACCGGCCTGTTCCGGCCGCTGACACAGCTGATCTCGAAAATACCGCCCTCGGTCGCTTCCGGCATGCTGGCGGGCATCGTCGTCACCTTCGCCCTCAACGCGGTCAAGACCATTCCTGTCGACCCCTGGCTGATCCTGCCGCTGATCGCGACTTTCTTCGTTATCCGCCTGTTCAACCCGGCGCTGTCGGTGCTGGCGGTGCTTGTCGGTGGTGGTCTTGCCGCGTTTCTCACCGGCCGCGTCGGTGGCCTGCCGGCGCCGGAACTGTCGACGTTGACGCTGATCGCGCCTGTCTTCACCGCCAAGGCGGTGATCGGCCTGGCGCTGCCGCTCTATCTCGTCACCATGGCTTCGCAGAACCTGTCGGGCCTCGCGGTGCTGCGTGCCGCCGGCTATCATCCGGAGCCTGGCCCGCTTATCGGCGTCACCGGCCTGTTTTCGCTGCTGTCGGCGCCGTTCGGCGGTTCGACCACGAATCTGGCGGCGATTTCGGCGGCGATCTGCACCGGGCCGGATGTCCATCCCGACCCCGCCGAGCGCTGGAAGACCGGTCCGTTCTACGCGGTCGCCTATCTCATCTTCGCGATTTTCGGCGCATCGCTGGTGGCGATCTTTGCCGTCCTGCCGCAGAGCCTGATCGTGCTGGTGGCCGGCCTTGCGCTGATGGCCTCGCTTGCCAACGCAATGGCGATCGCGCTGAAGGAGGAGGGTGAACGCATGGCCGCCACCGTCACCTTTGTCGTCACCGCCTCGGGCCTGACCTTGTTCGGCGTCGGCGCCGCATTCTGGGGCCTGATCGCCGGTTTGGCCGTGCTTTTCCTCGACAAGATCAAAAAGCGATAATCATTTCAGAAGCTTGTCCGGTTTCGCCTGAAATTGTCTTGAATCGCCGATTTCGCCTTCCCATTTCGATTCCACGCAGCCGGTTCTGGCTGTCTCCAACCGAAGGAATGGGAGAAAATGAACACATCTGCATTGATCCGCCCGGCCTGGACGCCGGCAACCATCGCGTTGATGGTGATCGGCTTCATGGTGTTCTGGCCGCTCGGCTTCGCCATGCTCGCCTACATCATCTGGGGCGACCGGCTCGACGGCTTCAAGCGTGACGTCAACCGCGCGACCGACGGCATCTTCGCCGGCTGCCGTCGTGGTTCCGACAAGGCAGCGCGCTGGGGCAATGGCTCCGCCCGCACCGGCAACGTCGCTTTCGACGACTGGCGCGAAAAGGAACTCGAACGCCTCGCCGAGGAACGCCGCAAGCTCGACGACATGCTGACCGAGTTCGACGATTACGCCCGTGAATTGCGCCGTGCCAAGGACCAGGACGAGTTCGATCGCTTCATGGCGAACCGCAACAGATCGACCGCACCGGCCAAGACCGATCCGAGCACTGGCAGCACGCCCACCAAGCGTGGCAAGGGCTCGAACCTGCTTGACGACTAAGGCCGAGCGACAGGCCAAGGTATGAGGACGGCGTCGCGCGAGCGGCGCCGTTTCTTTTTTGTTCTGGTCGTTTTTCTCGAATCGCGTATCGTCCCGCCATGACCATCGGATTCTTCCGTAATCTGACCAAGCCCAAACCCGCGCCCGTCGTGGAGCGCGAATATTGCGTCGCCGGCCGCACGCTGCCGCTCAAGATTGTCGAGAGCGCGAGGGCCCGGCGCCTGACGCTGCGCATCGATTCTGGCGGCCAGGGGTTGCGCATCACCGTGCCGCCGGGCCTGCGCCGCGGCGAGGTGGAGCGCTTCCTCGACCGCCACCAGGACTGGCTGGAGCAAAGGCTGGCCAAGGTGCCGACGCGGCCGCAGGTGCGGCCCGGCATCAAGATCCCGGTGCGCGGCGTGCCGCATCGCATCGTCCATGAACCATCCAAGCGCGGCACCGTCACGGTGTCGCGCGACGAGCGCGGCCCGCTGCTGGTCGTGCATGGCGAGCGCATACACCTGCCGCGCCGCATCGCCGATTTCTTGAAGCGCGAGGCCAAGAAGGACATCGAGAAACTGGTGGTCAGGCACACCGAGGCGCTCGGCAAGCGCGCCAAGGCGATCCGCTACAAGGACACCTCCAGCCGCTGGGGCTCCTGCACCTCGGAAGGCAATCTATCCTTTTCCTGGCGCATCATGATGGCGCCGCCGCCTGTCATAAACTACCTCGTCGCGCATGAGGTGGCGCATCTCAAGGAGATGAACCACGGCCCGAAATTCTGGAAACTGTGCGAGAAGCTCTGCCCAGATACCGACCGCTGCAAGGACTGGCTGAAGCGCAATGGCGGCGCGCTGCAGGCGATCGTTTTTGAGTAGGCGCCTGCTGTTGCGTGCATGCACGCAACCCTGGAGACGACGGAGCTCCTTCGCGCCCCCCTCTGTCCCGCCGTCGTCCGCTGTGTTTAGGCTGCAACCGCCTCAATCATCATTCGCCGCGTTCAACTCGTCCGGCCGCAGTCCTCCGTCACCATGATGCGGCCATGGCAAAAAATTCCGGTCGAAAGCATCGCCACTGAAATAATCCAGCGCCCGATGCGCCTCGGCGCCGTTGAAGGCGGCCTTGTCCATCAGATGCGCGATCACCTCGCGGGCCTGCGCGATCTTCTGCTTCAGTTCGGCAACCGTTCTGTCGGTCATGGTCTGCTCCCGCCTGTGTCCATCAATGTGTCGTGTCCATCCATAGGTAGCGCCTTTGGCCGTGCCGGCAAACAGCATGCTTTTTCTCGACTCTTGGCCCGTTTCGTGCCAATTCCCGCGCCATGGCGCTCGATATCAAAATCTGCGGCTTGAAGACCGACCAGGCGATGGCGGCGGCGCTCGCCGGCGGCGCCAGTCATGTCGGCTTCATTTTCTTCGCGAAAAGCCCGCGCTATGTCGCGCCGGCGGAAGCCGGGCGTCTGCGCGAAGCAGCGCGCGGCAAGGCCTTGGCGGTTGCTGTCACGGTCGACGCCAGCGATGCCTTCCTGGACGAGATCGTCACGGCCATGCGCCCCGACATGCTGCAGCTGCACGGCGCCGAAACACCCGAGCGTGTGGCCGAGCTCAAAGCCCGCTACGGCTTGCCTGCCATGAAGGCGCTGCCGCTCAGCGAGGCCGCCGATCTCGACCGGATCAAGCCGTTCATCGGCGTTGCCGACCGGTTCCTGTTCGACGCCAAGCCGCCAAAGGGCTCGGTGTTGCCGGGCGGCAATGGCGTGGCCTTCGACTGGCGCATCCTTGCCGGCCTTGACGCCGGCGTCGATTACATGCTTTCCGGTGGGCTCAACGCCGCCAACATCGGCGATGCCCTTCGGCTTGCCAACCCGCCCGCGATTGACATTTCCTCGGGCGTGGAAAGCGCTCCGGGCGTCAAGGATCCGGCGCTGATCGAACAGTTTTTCCGGGCCGTCCGGGCAGCACGCGACAATCGCGCCGCCTAAGCAATTTTTCGAACCAGAGCATGTCCAGGAAAAGTGGACACCGGTTTTCCGACCAGGACATGCTCAAACCAAAGACCTAGGAGATCGGCGATGAACAAGCCGGCGACACCCAATTCCTTCCGCACCGGACCCGACGAACAGGGCATGTTCGGCATTTTCGGCGGTCGTTTCGTCGCCGAAACGCTGATGCCGTTGATCCTCGACCTGGAGCGGCACTGGAACGAGGTCAAGAACGATCCGGATTTCAGGGCTGAACTCACCAACCTTTCGACCCACTATGCCGGGCGGCCGTCAAAGCTCTACTTCGCCGAGGGTCTCACGAAGCATCTCGGTGGCGCAAAAGTTTATTTCAAGCGCGAGGACCTGAACCACACCGGCTCGCACAAGATCAACAACTGCCTCGGCCAGATCCTGCTGGCCAAGCGCATGGGCAAGAAGCGCATCATCGCCGAGACCGGTGCCGGCCAGCATGGCGTGGCGTCGGCCACCGTCGCCGCCCGCTTCGGCTATCCCTGCGTGGTCTACATGGGTGCCACCGACGTCGCCCGCCAAAGCCCCAACGTCTTCCGCATGAAGCTGCTCGGCGCCGAAGTGCGGCCGGTCACGGCGGGCCACGGCACGCTGAAGGACGCCATGAACGAAGCCCTTCGCGACTGGGTCACCAATGTCGAGGACACCTATTACCTGATCGGCACCGCCGCCGGCCCGCACCCCTATCCGGAGCTGGTGCGCGACTTCCAGTCGGTCATTGGTTCGGAAGCGCGCGCGCAGATTCTCGAGCAGGAAGGCCGGCTGCCCGACACCATCATCGCCGCCGTCGGCGGCGGCTCCAACGCCATCGGCCTGTTCCATCCCTTCCTCGACGACAAGGATGTGCGCATCATCGGCATCGAGGCAGGCGGGCGCGGTCTCGACGGCATCGAGCATTGCGCCTCGATGAATGCCGGTTCGCCCGGCGTGCTGCATGGCAACCGCACCTATCTCCTGCAGAATGCCGACGGCCAGATAATGGACGGCCATTCGATCTCGGCCGGCCTCGACTATCCCGGCGTTGGGCCGGAGCATTCGTGGCTGCGCGATTCGGGCCGCGTCGAATATGTGCCGATCCTTGACGATGAGGCGCTGGAAGCCTTCAAGCTGACGACGCGCGTCGAGGGCATCATCCCGGCGCTCGAATCCGCCCACGCCATCGCGCATGCTGTCAAGATCGTGCCCGCCATGGACAAGGACCAGATCGTCATCGTCAACCTGTCCGGCCGTGGCGACAAGGACGTACACACCGTGGCCAACATGCTGGGCATGGAGATCTAGTGTGCGAGTTTTGCAGACGCTAGGAACAACTGACGGGGTCGGTCCGCGGGCCTTTAGATATCGGAGAAACAGTGCGGGCTTGGAGGTCACCACTCTTGGTGAGGACGGTTGGAATCAAACGGTCTTTCTGGAGCAAGCCGGCTGGACGAGATTGTTGGTGAATCTGGAAGCAGCGAACGATACCGTTTTCGGCATTACTAGAGGTAACAATTCTTACTTTCAGGGATCGATTGTTCCTGATTTGTTGGAGGGCGTTCCCGGCAATTTCTTCGGGATCGACGCTGGTTATATAGCGGCAATTTTAGTCCATGAGGGAAGCATGCGCTTGCATCACGGGCAGCTCCCCAGGGCTAGTTTTGATGCGCATCATGGGCATCCTTTTGAAGCCCGCGTTTATCTAAGGAAGTCGGACTGATGACCACCCGCATCGACCGCCGCATGGCGAAGCTGAAGTCCGAGGGCCGCCCGGCCCTGGTGACCTATTTCATGGGCGGCGACCCCGACTATGATACCTCGCTGTCGATCATGAAGGCGTTGCCGGCGGCGGGCTCCGACATCATCGAGCTCGGCATGCCGTTTTCCGACCCGATGGCCGATGGCCCGGCGATCCAGGCTGCGGGCCTGCGCGCCTTGAAGGGCGGCCAGACGCTGGTCAAGACGCTGAAAATGGCCTCGGAATTCCGCGCCGCCGACGACGAAACGCCGATCGTGCTGATGGGCTATTACAATCCGATCTATATCTATGGCGTCGACCGCTTCCTCACCGACGCCAAGGCGAGCGGCATTGACGGGCTGATCATCGTCGACCTGCCGCCCGAGATGGACGAGGAGCTCTGCATTCCGGCGCTCAAGGCCGGCATCAACTTCATCCGGCTGGCGACGCCGACAACCGACGACAAGCGCCTGCCCAAGGTGCTCGAGAACACGTCCGGCTTCGTCTACTACGTGTCGATGACCGGCATCACCGGCTCGGCGCTCGCCGATACCGGCAAGGTCGCGACCGCTGTCCAGCGCATCAAGGGCCACACCGACCTGCCGGTCTGCGTCGGCTTCGGCGTCAAGACGGCTGAGCAGGCGCGCGTCATCGGCGCCAATGCCGACGGCGTCGTCGTCGGCACGGCGATCGTCAACGCGGTCGCCAATGTGCTGGGACCGAAAGGCGAAAAGACCGCCGACCCGGCCGAAGCCGTCGCCACGCTGGTCAGCGGCCTTGCGCAAGGCGTGCGCTCGGCCCGCCTTGCTGCTGCCGAATAGTCTTCCTACTTCTTTACCCAACTCTTCGTCAGGACAGGAGCCGAAGCGATGAACTGGATCACCAATTACGTTCGCCCGAAGATCAATTCGATGCTCGGCCGGCGTACCGACATGCCCGAGAACCTCTGGATCAAGGATCCGGAGACCGGCGAGATGGTGTTCCATAAGGACCTGGAATCCAACCAGTTCGTCATCCCGTCTTCCGGCCATCACATGAAGATCTCGGCCAGGGAGCGGCTGAAATACTTCCTCGACGAGGGCAAGTACGAGACGCTGGAAAACCCCAAGGTCGTCCAGGATCCGCTGAAGTTCCGCGACGAGAAGCGCTACACGGACAGGCTCAAGGATGCCAAGGCCAAGACCGGCCTTGAGGATGCGATCGTCAACGCGCTGGGCACCATCGAAGGCTTGCCGGTGGTGGTGACCGTGCAGGATTTCGCCTTCATGGGCGGTTCGCTCGGCATGGCGGCGGGCGATGCCATCGTGCACGCTTTCGAGGTCGCGCTGCAGCGCAAGCGGCCGCTGATCCTGTTCGCCGCTTCCGGCGGCGCCCGCATGCAGGAGGGCATCCTGTCCCTCATGCAATTGCCGCGCACCACGGTCGGCGTCGACCGGCTGAAGGAAGCCGGCCTGCCCTATGTCGTCGTCCTGACCAATCCGACCACGGGCGGCGTCACCGCCTCCTATGCCATGCTGGGCGACGTCCACATTGCCGAGCCTGGCGCCCTGATCGGCTTTGCCGGTCCCCGCGTCATCGAGCAGACCATCCGTGAAAAACTGCCGGACGGCTTCCAGCGCTCCGAATATCTGATGGAGCACGGCATGGTCGACATGGTCGTGTCGCGGCTCGAAATGCGCCAGACGATCGCGCGCCTGCTCAAGATGCTGCTCAAAGTTCCCGAGGAGCAGAAACCATTGGAGCCGGAAATCCTGCCGCCGGCCGTCATTGCCGCCGAAGCGCGCCCACAGGCCTGAAGCGACGCGGCTCGACGCGACATTGGCCGCCGCGAACAGCGATTGCGCAGCATCCGTCGCGCGCTGTAGCCTTTCGAGAACCGTGGTCATTGCGGGAGCGATTCTGGCTCTCGGACCACGCGCCGGGATTCTGTGATGACAACGCTCGCCGCCGACCGCGAAATCGAAGCCCTGATGGCGCTTCATCCGAAAGGCTTCGACCTTTCGCTCGACCGTATCACGCGGCTTCTGGAGCGGCTGGGCAATCCGCAGGATTTGCTGCCACCCGTCATCCACATCGCCGGCACCAACGGCAAGGGGTCCTGCGCCGCCTTCTCGCGGGCGCTGCTCGAGGCTTCGGGCCGGCTTGTGCATGTCCACACCTCGCCGCACCTGGTCAGCTGGCACGAACGCTACCGGCTCGCGGCAGAAGGCGGCGGCAGGCTGGTAGACGATGACGTCTTCGCCGAGGCCATCGCCCGCGTCGCCAAGGCCAATGCAGGCCAGAAGATCACGGTCTTCGAGATCCTGACCGCCGTCACCTTCATCCTGTTTTCCGAACATCCTGCCGAAGCCGCCATCATCGAGGTCGGCCTCGGCGGCCGCTTCGATGCCACCAATGTCGTCGCGAGGCCCGCCGTGTCGGTGATCATGCCCGTGTCGATGGACCATGAAGCCTATCTCGGCGACCGCGTCGAACTGATCGCCGCCGAGAAGGCCGGCATCATGAAGCGCGGCTGCCCGGTGGTCATCGGCGCGCAGGAGAGCGACACCGCCCTGCAGGTGCTGATCGAGACCGCCGAGCGGCTGGAATGCCCGACTTTCGTCTACGGCCAGGATTTCCTCGCCTTCGAGGAAAACGGCCGCATGGTCTACCAGGACGAGGACGGCCTGATGGACCTGCCGCCGCCGCGCCTGCCCGGGCGCCATCAGTTCGCCAATGCGGCGGCCGCGATCGCCGCCGTCAAGGCGGCCGGCTTCGAGATCAGCCACCGCGCCGCCGAGAAGGCGATGACCAACGTCGCCTGGCCGGGCCGCATGCAGAAACTGGTGCAGGGCCGGCTGGCGGATCTGGCGCCGAAAGGCTCCGACATCTGGCTCGACGGCGGCCACAATCCGGGCGCCGGCGTGGTCGTGGCCGAAGCGCTTGCCGAACAGGAAGAGAAGAGCCCGCGGCCGCTGTTCCTGATCGCAGGCATGATCAACACCAAGGACCAGAGCGGCTATTTCCGCGCCTTCAAGGGCCTGGTCCGGCATGTCTACACGGTGCCGGTCGGCATGAGCGATGCCGGCGTGCCGAACGACGAACTGGCGATCCGCGCCACCGAGGCCGGACTGACGGCCGAGCCGGTGAGTTCCGTCGCCAGCGCGCTGATGCTGCTGCGCGACACCTGGGATGGCCCGCCGCCGCGCATCCTGATCGGAGGATCGCTCTATCTGGCTGGCGCGGTGTTGGCCGAGAACGGCACGCCGCCTATGTGAGGCATCGACCAGTTGCCCCTGGCGTGGCTTGCCGGGCCTGTAGCGGAAATGGGTCCTGCCGTGGATTCGCTTCGCTTCAGAAGTCCCACGGCGATATCAGGTCAAGGTTGGTGCTGCCGAAGTCGGTGAGATTGCGCGTTGCCAGCCGCCCCCCATTCACCCGCGCTATCGCCGCAATCATCCCGTCGGGAGCCGACATGCCGCGGCCCTGGCGTGCTGCCGCTCCCATGATCTCGCCGTAAGCCAAGGCAGCCTCTTCGGTCAGTCCAAAAATCCGATCGGCAAATCGATGGCGCCATCGGGAAAGCCCCTGTTCCAGCCGGTCGGCTCGCTCGTCAGGTCGGACTTTTTGTATCCCGAACGCGATTTCAGCAATGGTCACTGTTGGAAGGGCCAGTTCAGCGTCATTGCGAACAAGCCAGGCCAGCACGGCCGCGTCCGGTGCCTTCCTCAGAGACTCCGAAATCACGTTGGTATCGACGAAAATCAAAGCTCGACTCCCGGATGAACCTCGCGGCCCTGGCGAATAACGTCCTCAAGATCGATGTCGACGCCACTGCTTGCGGTCAGGCTTGCATAGAAGGCGGAGGCGGGTTCACGGCCAGCCTCACGAATCTCGTAGGATTCAAGCGCACGTTCGACCACATCCGCTATCGAGCGGTTCTCGCGACGCGCAAGTCGATGAGCCAGGTCGCGCGCCTTTGCGCTACGGACGGAGAGCTGTGGTTCGGCCATTTCAAACTCCCTTTTTAGAGGGAATACATAGCTTAACCTGTATCTGCCATCAAGATGGCAGGTGATGGCAGGCCACCACCATATGCACGGATGGTGCCAGCGCCCTTTACCTCAGCTCGATCTCGATGAAAGCATATTCGCCCTCATTGGCGCTGATGACATCGTGTTCGACGCCCTCCTTGCGGAAATAGGGCGCGCCTTTCTTCATCTCGGCGACGGTTTCGCCATCCTTGGTCTTGAGCTTCAGCTTGCCGTCCATCAGCGGCACCACGACATAGTCGTGGCCGTGGCGATGCCAGCCGGTATTGTCGCCAGGCTGGAAGCGGTATTCGGTGACGATGACGCGCTCATTGTCGATGAGGACGGTGGCCTTGGCGGATCCGGTCATTTCACTCTCCCTGTTTCTGCTGCCAACAGAAGACATGGGGTGCGCCAAGGCGAGGGCCAGGGCGGGTCACCGATGGCGCCAACAAAAAGCCCGGCACGACGGCCGGGCTCGTTGCATTACAAGTTTCAGGCGCTCAAAGGCTGCCGTTGATCCAGTGCGACAGCGCGGTCTTCGGCGCCGCGCCGACTTTCATGTCGGCCATCTGGCCGCCCTTGAAGATCATCAGCGTGGGGATCGAGCGCACGCCGAACTGTGCGGCAAGTTCGGGATTCTCGTCGATGTTGAGCTTGGCGATCTTGACCTTTGCGCCCAGCTCGTTGGAAATCTCTTCCAGTGACGGGCCGATCATCTTGCACGGGCCGCACCATTCGGCCCAGAAATCCACCACGACCGGCACGTTGGCGTCGAGCACGTCGGCCTTGAAGTTGTTGTTGTCGACCTTGACGGTGGCCATGCGGAAATCCTTTCGAAATTTTTCGTCCCACCAAATGTGGTGGTTGCCGCGCCCTTCTTCAAGCAGTTCTTGTGTCACGCTCCTGTGAGTCGGGCAAGGGCGTCGTCCATCGCCCGCGCCGGCAGTTCGATCAGCCTTGGCGCTTCCGTAAACAGCAGCGCCGCCTTGATTTCCCGTCCGGGATAGAGCGGCTTGAGCAGGGCGCGGTAGAGCGCGAGCTGGAGCAGATAGGCCGGCGGAACCTCGGCGAGCGAGGCAGGGGCTGGCTTGTTGGTCTTGTAGTCGACGATCGAGATCGCATCCGCCGTCACCGCCAGCCGGTCGATCTTGCCGGAAATGGAGCGCCTTTTTCCCCGGACCTCCAGGCTGCCCATGATCGCCACCTCGGCGCGGGAAGATGGCGCGAACAACTGGCCAAGGCGCGGATCGGCAAGGATGGCGATGACCGACGCCAGGGCCTTTTCCCGCTCTGCAGCAGGCCAAGCGGCACCCGTTCGACCGAGATAGCGCTCAGCCGTACGTTGGCGTTCGCCCTCGGCGATGGCGGGCAGCATCTGCAGCAGCTTGTGCAGCGCCAGCCCGCGCTGCACGGCAAAACCGGGCTCCGCGTCGGCGTCGAGCACCGGGGACGCCTTGTCGACCACCGCTTCCTTGCCCTCGTCGATCAGCGCCGAAGCGCCGGAGGGTGACAGTGGACGCGGCAGGTCTTCGAAAGGCGGCAAGGCCCGGAACAGGGTTGGCGGCAACGCGGCGAAAGCCTCGGTCTGCCGCGCCTTTTCACCGAGGGCCGGCGCGACCGGCGGCAGTTTGGTGACATGGAAGCGATGGACCGGCTCGCCGGTGGCGGGATGCGGACGCTGCTCGCTTTCAGGCGCGCTAGCCAGCGCCCGGCTGACGATCGAATGCCAGGTACCGGCACTCGGCGCCCGCTTGCCGTGATAACCACAGACAACAAGCCGGTCCTCGGCGCGGGTCATGCCGACATAGAGCAGCCGGCGGTACTCGTCGTCCGCGAGTTCCCTCGCACGTGCGGCTGCCGCTTTCGAGAAGCCGTTGGCGACGTCGCTGGCCGAACGCCAGAGATAGCCCTTGCCGGTCCAATGCCGGCCCGACCCCTGGAAAGGCATCAGACGCGGCAGATGCTGGTCGCTGAACGGGGCCGAGCCGCCATCGACCAGAAACACCACCGGCGCCTCCAGACCCTTGGCCGCGTGTACGGTCATGACGCGGACCTCGTCCCGGGTCTGGTCCATCTCGCGCTTGATCTCCGGGCCGGCATTCTCGAGCGTCGACAGGAAGGCTTCGAGCCCCGGCAGGCCGGTGCGTTCCTCGGCAAGGCAGAAGCTCAGGAACTCGTCGAGAATGTCGCCGGCTTCGGGACCGAGGCGCCCGATCATCCTGGCTCGCACTCCGTCGCGCGCCAGAAGGGTGGCATAGAACTCGAACACCGGCCTGAAGCCGGCTTCGCCGGTCCAGCTGTCGAGTTGCGCGACGATCGCCGCCAGTTGCTCGGTTTCCCCGGCTTGGTGGCGCAACGACGCGGCCAGCGACAGGCCCGGCGGCCTTTGCGCCGCGAGCGCGAAAAGCGCGTCTTCCGGCAGGTCGAAGATCGGGCTGCGCAGCACGGCGGCGAGCGACAGGTCGTCCTGCGGCTGGATCAGCAGCCGGCCGAGCGCGATCAGGTCCTTGATCGCGATGTGCCCCGGCAGGCTCAGCCGGTCGGCGCCGGCGACCGGGATGTCGCGGCGCTTCAGTGCCCGCGTCAGGGCGTGCACGAAACTGTCGCGCTTGCGCACCAGAACCAGCACATCGCCTGGCCGCAGCTGCTTGCCGCGTCCCTCGATCATCTCGCCACTGCCGATCCAGCCGGCAATCGTTGCCGCGACATTCTCGGCGACGCGCACAGCGGGCGCATGAGCATGGTCGATGGCGCGCGTCCAGTCGTCGGGTTCCTCGACGGCTTCCGCGCCGATCGAGGGCCAGACTTCGACATAGCCCGGTGCATCGTTGCGGATCGCCTTGTGGCTCAGCGGGTCGGGGTCGTGGCTGATGCCGCGCCGCACGAGCGGATCGGCAAAGACCCGGTCGACAGCGGCCAGAACGTCATCGGTCGAGCGGAAGGACCAGGTCAGCTTGAGATCGGCGAAAGGTGCCTCGGCGTCGCGCACCCGTCCGGCGAAGAGCAATCGGCTGTCGGCGAAGGAATCCGGCGCCGCCCCCTGGAAGGAGTAGATAGACTGCTTCTCGTCGCCGACGGCGAAGACCGTGCGATGGACCCTGTCGCGCGCGCCGAAGCCGGCAAAGAACTCTTCCGCCAGCCGTTTCACCACCTCCCACTGGTCCGGGCTGGTGTCCTGCGCCTCGTCGAGCAGGATGTGGTCGATGCCCTGGTCGAGCTTGTACTGCACCCACGGACCGGCGTCCGGCCGGGCCAGGAGATTAACCGTGCGGGTGATCAAATCGTTGAAGTCGAGGAAGCCGCGGCCGCGCTTCAGCACCTCATAGCGCGCGATCAGCCAGTCGGCGATGGTCAGCGCCGCAGCCGTGCCTTCCAGCATGCGCAACAGCGCCAGCCGGTCAACGGTTTCGATGATGGCCCTGGTGGCCGAGGCATAACGCCCCGCGAGATCCGGCAGCCGGTCGGTCAATGCCTTCTTGAATGCCTTCGCGGGGTCGTAAGCCTCACCATCGGTCTTGAGGAAGCCTCTGGCAAGCAGTTGCAGCCGGCGGATGGGGTCGCTCTCGACAAAGGCCTGACGCGCATAGGGCAGGATGTTGTTCAGCACCGATCTGGCATCGGTGGCCTCGGCCGCCTGGGCAAAGCCGGCAAAATAGTCCGGCAGGAAGCCGGGCAACGGCCAGACGGAAGCCGCCAGACCCTCGGCGGTCTGGCCGCGAGGAAAGTGGAATTCATCGAACAAGGGCTGGAAGCCGTCACGTCCCACCGCGTCGAGGAAATCGCGAAGCCCGTCGCGCTTGCGCACGATCTCGCCGAGCAGGGCATCCAGCCCGGCTTCGCCGCCCCGTTCCAGCACCGCGGCGAAGGCATTGGCCAGATCGGCATTGCCGGCCGTCGTGCCCGAGATCATGTCACGGCGCGCGGCGGCGAAAAGCGCTGCCTCCATCTGGCCGTCAAGCATCTCGAAATGGGCGGGGATGTTGGCTTCCAGCGGAAACTGGTGGAGCACGGATTCGCAGAAGGCATGGATGGTCTGGATCTTGAGCCCGCCGGGCGTCTCCAGCGCTTCGGCGAACAGGCGCCGCGCCCGGCGCACGGTCTCGCGATCGGGCCGGCGCCCTTCCAGCGTTTCTATCCGTGACGCAAGTTGAGCGTCATCCAGCACCGTCCAGTCCGACAGGGTGGAAAAGACCCGGTTCGACATGTTGGCTGCGGCGGCGCGCGTGTAGGTCAGGCACAGGATCTTCGATGGATCAGTGCCATTGAGCAGCAGCCTTATGACGCGCTGGGCCAGCACATGGGTTTTGCCGGAACCGGCATTGGCCGACACCCAGGCGGAATTCTGGGGATCGGCGGCCCGGGCCTGGCTCGAGGCGGTATCGCTTGGGATCGGATAGGCTTTTTTCACGCCTCCCCTCCCTCGTCGCCGGCATCGCCGCCGGCCGACCATTCGAGCACGCGGGCGAGATGGTCGTAGTCGCCATCGGTCTCGCCTTCGCGGAACGGCAGCGCGCGCGACAGATAGCCCGATGTCGGGTCGGCATAATGGATCAGCAGCTTTTCCAGCCGCGCCCAGGCCTCTTCGGCCAGATCGGCGGCGGTTCGCGGCTGACGGTTGTGCTCGAGGATGGATTCTTCGAACACCTCGCCATTCGGCTTCAGCCGCACGAACGCCAGCTGCGATGGCTCGCGCGCGCCCAGATCCTTGAAGGCGCCGCGCCTCAGCAGCGTCCCTTCCAGCGCCAGTTGCGGCGCCAGCAGCGTGTGCGCCTGCGCCTTGGACGGCGAGGAACCGGTCTTGTAGTCGAGAATGTCGGCCATGCCGCCTGCCAGCAGATCGACGCGGTCGGCATAACCCGAGAGCGTGACGCCGGACTGACCGACAGGGGTTTTGCCGGCGCGCGCCTCGGCATGGCGCCGTACCACAGCGTCGGCGCGCGTGCGCTCCCATTCGATGATGTTGGCCGCCAGCTTTTCGAAGCGCGGCCACCATACCGCCTCGACATCGGGCGGCAGGGCGGCTTCGGCGAAGCAGGCACGGCCGGCCGCGATAAGCCCCGCGAGCGCGTCCGGCGCGCGCGGGTCGGCCACCTCGGACGAGAACAGATGCAGGATCGCATGGAACAGCGTGCCGCGTTCGGCAGCGCCGGGATCACGGATGAGCGGATCGAGCGGCATCAGGCCGAGAATCCGCCGCGCGTAGACCGCGTAGGGATCGCGGCGCAGCGTTTCGATCTCGGTGACCGAGAAATGTGTCGGCCGCACCGGAACCGGCGGCTTCGGCTGCGGTCGCGGCGCGAAATCCCGCTTCGGCCCGGTGTCGAGCGCGCGCGCCCAGGCGAGCAGCTGATCGCCGCGCCGGCGCAACGCCGCCGCCTCGTCGCCGCCGACGAAGGTGAGCAGGCGCTGCAGCCAGCGTGACGGGACGGCCGGCGCGTCGCCGGCGCGCGCCGAGCGCGTCAGAACCACTTTTCGCGCGCCCATCGCCATCTGGAAATCATGCGCGGCAAGGCCGATGCGCCGCTCCGGCGGTTCGAGATCGATGCCGGTCTTCATCAGCCGCGACATGAAGCGGTCGCTCTCCGGCTTGCGCGGCCAGACGCCCTCGTTCAGCCCGCCGATGATCAGCGTGTCGACGTCTTGAAGCCGCGCTTCCAGCGCCCCCCATATGGCGATGTTCCGATCGGTGCCCTGCGCCGGTTTGACGGTTTCGGGCGCGATCAGCGCGTCCATGACATCGGGCCACTCGGCCGGGGCGAATGACAGCGGTGCGGAAGCGGCGACCAGCCCGCGCAGCAATTCGGCGAGTTTCTCGCCGGCATCCCCGGCATAGAGCTCTACAAGACCACCATCGGCGGCGCGGCCGAGAGTCTCCAGCACCATGACGCTGGCCTTGACCAGCGCGGCAAGGTCGGCATCGGCCTGGCCGCGAAAGGCCGCAAGCGGCGCCAGCGCCGTGGTCAGCCTCGCGAGCAGGGTTCGGGCGTCTTCGATGGAGCTTACGGTAAGCCGGGAAAACCAGAAGGGCGGCCGGCTGTCCCCGCCGAGACCGGTGAGCCGGGCTTCGAACAGATCCGACAGCGAGGCGATATCGGGGCGGCCGGTGCCGCCGCGCAGCGCCACCAGTTCGACCAGCTCCGCCGCATGGCGAATGCTTGCCCGTTCCAGCCCCAGGCCAAGCAGCGGATGCTTGAGCAGCGACAGCAGGCCAACCGGATCGCCCGGGCGAAACACGGCCTCGAGCGTCAGCCTGAGCAGGCTGGCGGCTGGCGTGTTGGCGAGCGGCGTGCCGCCGGAATCGTCGGCAGCGACGCCGAACCGTCTGAGCTCGACGCAAACGCGTCGCGCCAGCGCACGGTCGCCGGTAACGAGAGCCGCCCTCTCGCCGGGCTCCTCCACCGCCTGCTTGAGGGCGACGGCAATCGCGATGGCTTCGTCGCGTTCGCTGGCCGCTTCCAGCAAAGTCACATCGGCGAGGGCGTGGGCGGTGTCCTGTGCTGAAAAGCCCGCACGGGTCTCGGCCCAGAGTTCGGTGGTCTCGGCCGGCCGCAGCGCCTCGCCGACAAGGGCGGCGCGAAGTTCAAGGGCTGGCCCGGGCACGCCGATCTCCTCGACGTCGCCGCGCAGCACCCCGATCTTGCCGATCAGCCTTGCCAGGCCATATTGCGGATGGCCAAGCACGGCCGGACGCGCGCCGGGTGCGACCAGCGCCTGGAAAGAAGCCTCGTCCAGCGTCTGGTCGAGACCGGGCAGCACGATGGCGCCGCCGGGCAGGCGGGCGATCGCGGTGAGCAGTTCGGCGGTGGCTGGTATCGAGCCGGTCGAGCCCGCGGCGATGACCGGCCCGGCGGGCGGATTGCGCAGCAGCCGCGCCGCCTCGGCCCGGATCAGCGCGCTGCGATGCGCGGCCGGGTTGGAACGATCGCTCTCGCTCAGGAATTTCGGCCAGGCCTCGGTGACGATGCCGAGGAATTCCAGCGTCACCTGCCACCAGCCGGCGAGGTTGCCGGTGACCAGGCCTGCGAGCTTGGCCCAGTCGGTGCCTTCCGTCTCGATCTCGTCCATCAACGCCGCCAGATCGCGCGCCAGCCAGATCGCGTCGGCGGTCGAGGCGGGGATGACGATCTCTTCGGCGAAGAGAGCCGCGACATGCGAAGGCAGCCGGCGTTTCCAGGCCCGTACCAGGGGCGTCAGCAGGAGCAGGCGCTCGGTGGCCGCGATCGGGGGCGCGAGGTCGATCGCGGCCGATGGCTCGGCCTCGAACAGCGCTTCGTCCTCGTCGAACTCGCCGAGCGGACGGATCACCGGCAAGATCGCCGAACCGCCGCCTCCGCGTGCTCGCAAACTGTCTACGAAGACACCGCGTAAGGCGCGTGCAGCGCGTCGCGTCGGCACGTAGATGGTGACGTCGGCCAGGGCGAGGGGATCGCCGTCGAAACGGAATCCCGGCACCAGGCGGCCGGCAAGCAGCGCCTCGGCCAGCGTCGGCAGAAACGGCGCTCCGGGGGGAATAGAGAAAACGCGGCTCGGGCCGCTCATTGCATATTAGATCGCCGTGCGCCCGTTTGGGCGCACAAAGGACGATCTAACTCTTTGAATTTACGCATCGTGCTTTCCGAAAATCGATTCCGATTTTCGGGCCGATGCGGTTGCTAGCGCGCCGGCGACGGCTTCTTCCGCCTGCGGAATGGCATCGGGCGTGCCGACGGTGATCCAGTGGCCGTGCATCGGCATGCCGAACAGGCGGCCCGCGGCTATTGCCGTGTCGAAATAGGCGTTGAGCGAATGGGGTTCGGCCGATGCGCCTTCAAACAGCCGCGGGTGGATGATCGCCGCGCCGGCATAGATCAGGCCCGCCGGATCGCCTTTTGAGCGCCGCAAGGCGCCGTCCGGCGCTACGAGGAAGTCGGTGGAGCCGCAATGTCCTGTTGCCTGTTGGAGATCCGCCAGCATCAGCAGAATATCCATTTTCGCGGCGTCCCACGCAAGGGCGAGCCGCCCGAGATTGAGCGGGCCTTGGTCGATCCAGAAGGTGTCTGCGTTGAGGATGTAGAACGGCTTCGGACCCAATTCCGGTAGCGCCTTGACGATGCCTCCGGCGGAATCGAGCAGCCGGTCGCTCTCGTCGGAAATGATGATGCGGGGCTCGTGGCGCGCTGCGACATGGTCGACGATCTGTTGGGGAAGATAGTGCACGTTGACCACCGCCTTGGCGACGCCGGCTGCGGCGAGGCTGTCCAGCCCCCAATCCAGCAAAGTCTTGCCGGCGATCCTGACCAGCGGTTTGGGAATCGTGTTTGTAATCGGCCGCATGCGCTTGCCAAGTCCGGCGGCGAGCACGATGGCAGTGTCCGGTCTTGCTGTCACAGCGTTCGTTCCTCAAGCAAGCCGTGCGTATTGTAGAAATCCCGCAGGCTGGCAAGCGCCGGATGGGACAGCGCCCGACGCAGATAGTCACGGATGCGCGGCAGGTGCTTCAAATAATAAGGTTTGCCGTCGCGCTTTTCGAGGCGCACGAAAATGCCGAGGATCTTGGAATTACGCTGTGCGGCCATGATTGCGTAGGCTTCCCGGAAGCTTGCTTCATCGAAAGCCCCCGCTTTTTGACGCGCCGCGATATAGGCATCGAGCGTCTGCTTTTCGATCTCAGGCGCCATGGTGACGCGGGCATCCATGGCCAGCGAGGCGACGTCATAGGCCGAAGGCCCGATCAGCGCGTCCTGGAAATCCACGATGCCCAGCCGGTCATGGCCGGCGCGGTCGCCGCGCCAGATGATGTTGGGCGAATGGAAGTCGCGCAACATCAGCGTGTATTCGCTGCCTTTCAGCCGGTCGAAAAGCGCGTTCCACTCCCTGGCATAGCCGGTGCGCAAGGCATCGCTTGGCGGTTGACCTGATATTGCCGGCACATACCAGTCGACCAGCAGATCGGCTTCGATCATCATCGCATCGCGGTCGAAGGGCGGCACCTCGTGGCTGCCCGGTCCGGCTTGCAGGCGCTGCGGCCAGGTTTTGCCATGCATCATGGCCAGCAGCTCGGCCGCCGCCGCGTAGCGCTCGGCTAGCGGCTCGCCATCCTTGCCGAGAAACCCCTCCGAGCCCAGATGTTCGAGCAGCAAAAACCCCTGGTCCTGGTCCTCGGCATCAATTTCGGGAACGCTGACGCCTCCGGCCTTCAACGCGCGGTCGATGGCGACGAAGGCGGACACCGACTGCGCCGTATGGGCAATCACCGCATAGGGCTTGCCGTCGCGCACGGCCGGGCCGAGCACCAGCCGCGGCGAGTTCATCAGCACTCTTGCCGCGTGGCCGGGAAGCGAGACGATCTCGTAGGAGCGCGCGGAGGCATCACCGATAAAATGGCGGCGGCTGGCCTCGCCCCAACCCGCGCTTTCGAGAAAATCGCGCATGGCGAGCGAGCGCGCCATACGGTCGAAGGAGGCACCTTGCCCCGAAAGCCGCGCCAGACGGCCTTCTCCGTGCTGGACAAGCTCGATCAGCACCGACGTTTTCGGCAGTTCGCCTTCGGCCCGCTCCGGCCATTCCACCAGGGCGGCGCCCTGCGCCAGCGCTTCCTCGAAACCGAGCTCGTCGAGTTCGCGCGCCGAGGACAGGCGGTAGAGGTCGAAATGATGGACGGGAATGCGCGTTTCGTAGCTCTGCACCAGGGTGAAGGTCGGGCTCGGCACGTCGAGGCCTGCGTCTTCGGCCAGCGTCCGGATCAGAGCGCGTGCGAGCGTCGATTTGCCGGCGCCCAGATCGCCCTTGAGCGCCAGCACGTCGCCGGCGCGCAGCGCCAGCGCCAGATCCTCGCCCAGCCGTGCTGTCTGTGTCTCGTCGGCGAGCACACGCTCGAGCAGCAATCCCGTCATCGAGCGCGCTACTCGGCCGCCGCGCGGATGCCGGGCATGTCGGGGAAGGTGCAGATGACGGTCGTGCCCTTGTCCTTGCCGGTTTCGATGCGAACGCCGCCGCCATGCAGCTCCACGAAGCTCTTGACGATAGACAGGCCGAGGCCGGCGCCGCGCCGGCGGCCGCCATTGGCGCGAGGCTCAAAGCGGCGGAACACGGAATCGAGCACGTCCGGCGGCATGCCGGGGCCGTCGTCATGGACCGAGAATTCGACCCCGTCCGCCAGTTGCCGGCAGGCAAGCCGGATGATGCTGGCCTCCGGCGCGTAGTTGGCGGCATTGCTGAGCAGGTTGTAGAGGATCTGGCGGATGCGGGTCTCGTCGCCGTGGAACGTCTTCGGCGCCGCGGCGGCGTCGACTTCGAGCCGGATCGAGTGCTCCTCCAGCCGGTCGGCGACCAGTTCGGCGGCGGCCGCGATGGTGCGGTCGACATGCACTTCGGAAATGTCGAGCTGCATGATGCCGGCGTCGACGGTCGCCAGGTCGAGTATGTCGTTGACGATGGTCAGCAGCACCGAGGAGGACGAGCCGACATGCTCGACATACTCGCGCTGCTTCTGGTTGAGCGGCCCGGTGGTGGGCAGTGCGAGCAGTTCGGTGAAGCCGATGATGTTGGTCAGCGGCGAGCGCAGTTCGTAGGACACATGCTGCACGAAGTCGTTCTTGAGCTGGTCCGACTTTTCCAGCGCCTCGTTCTTGTCCTTCAGCGCCCGTTCGACACGCACGCTGTCGGTGACGTCGACGAAGGTCATCATCACCTGCCCGTTGGGCAGCGGAATCACGGCATAGCGCAGCACCGTGCCATTGTTGAGCTCGCTCTGGCCGTGGCGGTCGCGGCGCTCGTCGTCAAAGCCGGTTATCGCGGCGACGAAGCCGGGCCACGGGCTGTCGGCGGCTTGCCGGTCGCTGAGATCGCGTATGGCCGAGACGTGCACGTTGGGCTTGGTGGCGTCCGCGCTCAGCCCCCACAGCGTGGCAAAGGCCGGGTTCGACAGGCGCAGCCTGCCATCGGGGCCGAACACCGCCACGCCTTCGGCAAGATTGTCGAGCGTCTCACCCTGGACCCGCACCGCGGTGCGGTAACGGCTTTCGAGGTCCATCTTCTCGGTCAGGTTCTCGAACACCCAGGTGACGCCGCCCTTGGGCTGCGGGTTGGCAACGACACGGATGGTCTTGCCGTCGGGCAGATGCCACCAGTGTTCCTGCGATTCCACCGCCCGGTAGGCGCCGAGCAGACCTTCCTTCCAGCGGCGCCATTCGGGCTGCTCGGCGATCTTGCCCTCGCTGCGCAGCCTGTCGAGCAGAAGCGCGTTGTCGGGCGCGCTGTGCAGGAAGCCGCTGTCCAGCCCCCACAGTTTCTGGAAGGCCTGGTTGAAGAAGCGCAGCTTCTCGTCGGTGTCGAAGATGGCGACGGCGGTGTTGAGCTGATCCAGCGTGTCGGCGTGGCTGCGCACGGTCCGCTCGTATTCGCCGCGGATGGTCTCGATCGCGCTGGTGTCGCTGGCAAGGCCTGCCGAGCCGTCGGCGCCGGCGACGTCGGTCACCGCGAAGACGCGGCGGTCGCCTTCGATCACCGTGGACAGCGATTGTTCGAAGACCGGGTGCGACTTGTGCTGGGAGGCGATCGCCTCGCGCGCCTGGCCGCCCAGGAATTCCTTGGCATCACGCACCGCGGCTTCGGCGCTTTCGGCCTCGACCGCGTCGGCATAGGCCCGGTTTACCCATTTCAGGCGCCCGTGCTCGTCGCGCAGCCATGCCGGCATCTTCAGCGCTTCCAGCAAGCCGATGATGGTGTCGTGGTCGGCATTGAGCCGCTGGTTCTCCATCTTCAGCCGCGCCTGGCTGCGTTGCGTCTCGGAGAGCGATACGAACCGGACCAGCACATGCGCGGCGCTCTTGCGGCCATGAACCTCGAGCGGTGCTCCGGCCTGGGATTCGATGACGAGGTCGAAGGCCCTGGCCTTTTCGCGCAAGGCCGCGACAGCGTGCTCGAGTGCCGCTGCCGAGCGCGGCATCAGCCAGCGGCCGAAGGCCAGGAAGGCCGCCCGGTCGTCCGGTGCACCGCTTTCGGCCGGCAATGTGCCGATGAGTTCGGGCTTCTTGTTTTCCGAGGCCCAGACGACGACCCGCTGGTCGCGCAGATTGAGCAAGGCTTCCGAACGGCGCAACGCAGCGTTGACGTCGGCGACGCGGCTTCTCAGTTCGACATTTTCCGCCGAGGTGCGGGCCCGTTCGCGGATGAGAACGATGGCCGACAGGAATGCCGCGCCGGTGACGCCGACAAACACCGCGAGCTGCATGACCTCGACCGTGTTGATCGAAAGGCTGGCTGCCGACACGGCGTCTTCGGCGCGTGCCACCGCGCCGAGCAGCGGGCTGGCAAGCGTGGAGCCGGCGAGCAGCAGTCCGGCGCGGCGGCGCCATGAAATCCGCCCGCGCAGAGCTGCGCGGCCAGTAATCCCTGAATCCTCTTGGCCGCCGGAAACGGCCTGTCCCGCCTGAAGCGGGTTTTCCCCCGGCATGTCTTGGTCCTCTTCGCCGCCTGAATGCAAGACCGCCCTGACGCGTGCGCCGGTCCTCGTCCCCGAACCCGCGAATCACAACAATAGCGCCTGCTGGAATCGGCGTGAAGAATCATTCCGCAAAAATAAAGCCGGGCGAAAAGTCAATCGCCCGGCTTCAATATCTAGTGGTAAATTTGGGTTTGGTTAATAGCGGTAGTGTTCCGGCTTGAACGGGCCCTGCGGCGTGACGCCGATATAGGCGGCCTGCTCGCCCGACAGTTCGGTCAGGCGGGCGCCGAGCTTGTCGAGGTGCAGGCGCGCGACCTTCTCATCGAGATGCTTGGGCAGCACATAGACCTGATTCTGGTACTGCTCGCCCTTGGTGTAGAGCTCGATCTGGGCCAGCACCTGATTGGTGAAGGAGGCCGACATGACGAAGCTCGGATGGCCGGTGGCGTTGCCGAGATTGAGCAGGCGGCCTTCCGACAGCAGGATCATGCGCTTGCCGTCCGGGAAGGTGATCATGTCGACCTGAGGCTTGACGTTGGTCCATTTCAGATTGCGCAGCGACGCCACCTGGATCTCGTTGTCGAAGTGCCCGATATTGCCGACGATCACCATGTCCTTCATCGAGCGCATGTGGTCGAGGGTGACGACATCCTTGTTGCCGGTGGTGGTGATGACGATGTCGGCGGTGGGGGCGGCGTCTTCCAGCGTCACGACCTCGAAGCCGTCCATCGCCGCCTGCAGGGCGCAGATCGGGTCGACCTCGGTGACCTTGACGCGGGCGCCCGCGCCCTTGAGCGAAGCCGAGGATCCCTTGCCGACGTCGCCGTAGCCGCAGACGACCGCGACCTTGCCGGCCATCATCGTGTCGGTGCCGCGACGGATGCCGTCGACCAGCGATTCCTTGCAGCCGTACTTGTTGTCGAACTTCGACTTGGTGACCGAGTCGTTGACGTTGATGGCCGGGAAGGGCAGCAGACCCTTCTTCTGCAACTGGTAGAGCCGGTTGACGCCGGTGGTGGTCTCTTCGGTGACGCCCCGGATCGCTTCCCGCTGCTTGGTGAAGAAGCCGGGCGAAGCCTTCAGGCGCTTCTTGACCTGGGCGTAGAAATATTCCTCTTCCTCGCTCTGCGGATTGGACAGCACGTCCTCGCCGGCCTCGGCGCGCGCGCCGATCAGGATGTACATGGTGGCGTCGCCGCCGTCATCGAGGATCATGTTGGAGAGGCCGCCATCGGTCCACTGGAAGATCCGGTCGGTGTAATCCCAGTATTGCTCCAGGCTCTCGCCCTTGACGGCGAACACCGGAATGCCGGCCTCGGCGATGGCCGCGGCCGCATGGTCCTGCGTCGAGAAGATGTTGCAGGAGGCCCAGCGGATGTCGGCGCCGAGCGCCTTCAGTGTCTCGATCAGCACCGCCGTCTGGATGGTCATGTGCAGCGATCCGGTGATGCGCGCGCCCTTGAGCGGCTGCTTGGCGCCGAATTCCTCGCGGCAGGCCATCAGGCCCGGCATTTCGGTTTCGGCGATATCGAGTTCCTTGCGGCCCCAGCCGGCAAGCGAGATGTCGGCGACCACATAATCCTTGCTACCCGTCATGGCAGTGCTCCGTGCGAATTGTTGTGCTTGCGAGTTGGTTGCGGACACGCCCGCGCCGGCACGCATGCCGAAGGGCGCGAATTGGCCGCCTGCCTAGCAGATCGGCGCCAAGTCGACAATGGGATATAAAGAAATCTTTATTCGTGCATGTCTCGGCAGGCGGGTGTCGGGATCAGCATTCCTCGCCGAACCGGGAGGCGACAAGCTGTTCGAGCGCGTCCATGACCTCGAGTGCCTCCGGCCCGCTGGCGGTCACGCGGATCGAGTAGCCCGGGCTTGCCGCAAGCATCATCAGGCCCATGATCGAGGTGCCGCCGACCTTGACGCCATCCTTCTCCACATGCACCGAGGCGTTGAAGCCGCTGGCCAGCTGAACGAACTTCGCCGAGGCGCGCGCATGCAGGCCGCGCTGGTTGACGATCGGAAACTCCCTAGTGATCGAACCTTTGGCGATCTGGTCCTTTTCCGACGACATCGTGCTCATTTGCTGCTCAAAAGCTGGCTGGCCACGTTGATGTATTTGCGGCCCGCGGCCTGGGCCTCGTCGAGCGCGGCCGCCATGTTGTCGCCCTTGCGGATCGACGACAGCTTGATCAGCATCGGCAGGTTCATGCCGGCGATCACTTCGGTGCGGCCGGAATCCATCACCGAGATGGCGAGGTTCGACGGCGTGCCGCCGAACATGTCGGTCAGCACGATGACGCCCGCCCCGGTATCGACGCGGGCAACGGCATCGACGATGTCGCGGCGACGCTGTTCCATATCGTCGTCGGCACCGATCGCCACGGTTTCGAAATTGTCTTGTGGCCCGACGACATGTTCGACGGCATGTCGGAACTCGGTGGCCAGTTGACCGTGCGTTACAAGCACGAGTCCGATCATTCTTTGGTGGCTCCCGTCATCGCCGCTTCACAGGCGCATTTTATGCTCGCCAGCCATTCCAGGCGGCGGGAGCGCTATCTTGTCGACGCGCGGCCCGTTGACAAGCCCAAAATTGCGGCGGGCCATGCCATTTTGACGCATTGCAGCAAAAAACATCGCGCGGATCATAGAAAAGGCATGATCGACAACCGCGCCTTTACGGCAAGCAACGCCGCCGCGACATTGCGCTCGGCGGCGTCGATCCTCGGCACCGCGCAGCCCGCGATCTCGTCGCGGGCCTCCTCCTGGTAGCGGGCAACTTCGCCGGCCGGCAACAGGCGCACATGCAGGTCGGCGACGCAGGCCCGTTCGAACGGCAGCGGCCTCGGACCGTGGCCCGGCACCTCGGCCAGTCCCTCGATGGTGGCGGGGGCGCGGCACACCAGCCGTCCGGACCGCGCTTCGGCAAAGAGCTGATCGTCGCCGACGAGCCGCGAGAACAATCCGCGCTGCCGGCAATGGTCGATCAGTGTCAGTGCCAGCGTTGTCTTGCCGGAGCCGGATGCTCCGGTGATGAGAATGCCGCGCTCACCGACCAGCAGCGCCGTCGCATGGATGTTCTCAGGCCTCACGCCGCGTTCCCGCACGGATCGGGCGTCATCCCTCGGCCGGCAGCGTCACGACGAAGCGTGCGCCCTTGATCTCGCCGGGCTTGGTGCCGGGAATGTTCTCGGCGGTCAGCGTGCCGCCATGAGCCTCGACGATCTGCCTGGAGATCGAAAGGCCAAGGCCGGAATTCTGGCCGAACGCCTCGCCGGCCGGGCGGTCGGTGTAAAACCGTTCGAAGATTCGGTCGATGTTGTCGGCCCGGATGCCCGGGCCGTTATCGTCGACGGTGAGTATGTTGAACTTGCCCGCGCGCGCCAGGGACAGGCTGATATGGCCGTGCTCATCCGGCACGAAGGAGCGTGCATTCTCGATCAGATTGGTCACGACCTGACCGATGCGCAGATCGTGGCCGACGACGAAATAGCCTTTGACGCCCTGCGGCAGCTTGGCGACCTTGAGCTCGATCTCGACCGCTTTCTTGTTCCGCGTCGTCTCGCGCGACACGGCGACAAGATCGGTGATGAACTTCTTCAGATCCACGGTTCCGGCGTCTTCGCGCGCCAACTCGGCGTCCAGGCGCGAGGCGTCGGAAATATCGGTGATGAGGCGATCCAGCCGTTTGACGTCGTGCTGGATGATCTCCATCAGCCGGGCGCGCGAATTGTCGTTCTTGGCCAGCGGCAGCGTCTCCACGGCGCTGCGCAGCGAGGTCAGCGGGTTCTTCAATTCATGGGAGACATCGGCGGCGAAGCTTTCGATCGCCTCGATGCGCGCGTAAAGCGCGTTGGTCATGTCGCGCACGGCGACCGACAGGTTGCCGATCTCGTCCTGGCGATCGGAAAAGTCGGGGATTTCCTCGCGGCTCTTGACGCCGCGCCTGACCCTGACCGCGGCCGCCGACAGGCGGCGCAACGGGTTGGCGATGGTCGAGGCGAGCAGCATGGACAGGATGGCCGTGACCAGCGCCGCGATACCGAAGACGCGCAGGATCGCCTTGCGCTCGGCGGCCACGATCTTGTCGATGTCGCCGCCTTCGGTAGACAGCATCAGCACGCCCAGCACGGCCCGGAAACGCTGGATTGGCACCGCCACCGAAACGATCTGCTCGCCCTGTTCGCTGACACGCACGATGGTCGATGGGCTGCCGGTCAGCGCCTTGACCACTTCGGGGAAGGCGGCGCCATTGCCGCCCGGCTGTTCGTGATAGACGGGCAGGTCCGTATTGCGGAAGAAATCGAAGATGAACTTCTGGACGCGCTCGAGCAGGTCGGGCTCTTCCTCGTCGACCGGCGGCAGGTCGTAGCGCAGGATCTGGCCGCGTGAATAGAGATGGCGGGAATCCAGCAGCAGATTGGCGTCGCGGTCATAGATGCGCGCGCGGGTGCGCGTTGGCGAGATGAGCCGCCGCAAGACCGGCGCGACACGCTCCGGGTTGATCGGAAAATCGAGGTTGTCGAGCTGGTCGGAACCCGGCCCAAGGCTTTCGCCGGCCTGCAGCTCGAGCAGCTTCTCGGGATCGATGCTGATCGAATCGGTCTCGACCGTCGCCGAGGCGGCGATCGCGCCGGCGATGATCTCGCCCTGCGTCATCAGGCTTTCGACGCGGGCGTCGATAAGCCCGTCTCGGAAGGTGTTGAGATACAGGATGCCGGTGACCAGCACGGCCAGCCCGGCAAGGTTGAGGAAAAGGATGCGCCGCGTCAGGCTGGAGAAGATATGATGGCCGAGGAAGCGGCGCATCGGCACCGTCAATTTCGACACGAATGACGGCATGATGCGCGACGGCCGCCTGGCAGCGCCCGCCGGTCTGCTTCGCTGTGCGTCAACTGCCATCGAATAGCAGCTCCTGCCTCGGCTTACGCTTCGCGGAACCGGTATCCGACTCCGTAAAGGGTTTCGATCATTTCGAAGTCGTCGTCGACGGCCTTGAACTTCTTGCGCAGCCGCTTGATGTGGCTGTCGATGGTGCGGTCGTCGACATAGACCTGTTCATCATAAGCCGAATCCATCAGCGCATCACGGCTTTTTACGACGCCCGGGCGCTGCGCCAGCGAATGCAGGATCAGGAATTCGGTGACGGTGAGCGTCACCGGTTCGCCCTTCCAGGTGCAGGTGTGGCGTTCCTGGTCCATCACGAGCTGGCCGCGTTCCAGCGAGCGGGCCTGCTGGCTGGGCGCTTTTGCCGCGGCTTCGCGGGCGCTGGCACGGCGCAGGACCGCCCGAACCCGCTCGACCAGCAGGCGCTGAGAGAATGGTTTGCGGATGAAGTCGTCGGCGCCCATCTTGAGGCCAAACAGCTCATCGATCTCATCGTCCTTGGAGGTCAGGAAGATGACCGGCAGGTCGGACTTCTGGCGCATGCGGCGCAGAAGCTCCATGCCGTCCATGCGCGGCATCTTGATGTCGAGAATGGCAAGATTCGGCGGACGCGCCGCCAGGCCTTCCAGCGCGGACGCACCATCCGTGTAGGTCTCGACGCGATACCCCTCGGATTCGAGGGCGATCGACACCGACGTCAGAATGTTGCGGTCGTCATCGACAAGCGCGATTGTTGCCATTTCAAGCGGCTCCCTCATGAGCTGTCCCTTCTTTCGTAGAGAAGGGGCTTTTGCAGGACAAATTAGGTACAAAATGTGGCATAGGCCTTGTCCGCTGTCACGCGCGGGGTGCCGCAGGCCACAATCCTACCTCGACATGGATTGGACGAACCAACATCGCCAATCCTTTGGGCAACCGTGAAAATTTTTGCACATATAAACGATTTAAACAACTTTCAAAATATT
Organism: Mesorhizobium comanense; assembly: GCF_005503535.1. Taxonomy (GTDB): domain Bacteria; phylum Pseudomonadota; class Alphaproteobacteria; order Rhizobiales; family Rhizobiaceae; genus Mesorhizobium; species Mesorhizobium comanense. The sequence goes on from NZ_SCNN01000001.1 coordinate 114,880, forward strand.
TAAATCGATTAATGATTTGATATCATTTGGCTTTTCTGGTTGTGAGCATCTTGGTCCAGGACGGGCCTGCCGGGAGGATGCCGGCAAAGATGCGGCAAAATCGAAAAGGGTCATCAATGTCGGAAGTCGGCAAACGCAATCCTGCCTGCGCGATCGATCGTATCGGTCTGAGCACCTCCGGCATGGTGCGCTACAATTTCGGCGCGGCCGCCCTTTACGAGGAATCGATCCGGCGTGGCGAGGCCCGGCTGACCGCGCAAGGCGCTCTGGTCGCCGAGACCGGCCAGCACACGGGCCGCTCGCCCAAGGACAAGTTCGTCGTGCGCGACGGCGCCACCGAGGCTGAAGTCTGGTGGGACAACAACAAGGCGATCTCGCCTGTCCAGTTCGAAACACTGCTCGCCGATTTCCGCGCCCATGCCGCGGACAAGGACCTCTATGTGCAGGATCTGGTCGGCGGTGCCGATGCGGAACTGAAGCTGCCCACGCGCGTCATCACCGAATTCGCCTGGCATTCGCTGTTCATCCGCAATCTGCTCATCCGGCCGGACAGGGCCGAACTCGACACGTTCGAGCCCGAAATGACGATCATCGACCTGCCGTCCTTCCGCGCCGACCCGGCGCGCCACGGCAGCCGCACGGAAACCATCATCGCCGTCGACCTGACGCGCAAGATCGTGCTGATCGGCGGCACCTCCTATGCCGGCGAAATGAAGAAGTCGGTGTTCACGATGCTGAACTACCTGCTGCCGCAAAAGGCCGTGATGCCGATGCACTGCTCGGCCAATGAAGGGCCGGCCGGTGACGCCGCGATCTTCTTCGGCCTGTCGGGCACCGGCAAGACCACGCTCTCGGCCGACCCGTCGCGCACGCTGATCGGCGACGATGAGCATGGCTGGGGACCGCATGGCATCTTCAATTTCGAGGGTGGCTGCTACGCCAAGACCATCAGGCTGTCGGCGGAAGCCGAGCCGGAGATATTCGCCACCACGCAGCGTTTCGGCACGGTGCTGGAAAATGTGGTGCTGGACGCCGACGGCGTGCCGGATTTCAATGACGGCCGGCTGACCGAAAACACGCGCTGCGCCTACCCGCTCGACTTCATTCCCAATGCCTCGAAGACCGGCCGGGCCAACCATCCAGCGAATATCATCATGCTGACGGCCGACGCTTTCGGTGTGATGCCGCCGATCGCGCGGCTGACGCCTGCGCAGGCCATGTATCATTTCCTGTCCGGCTACACGGCAAAGGTCGCCGGGACAGAAAAGGGCGTGACCGAGCCTGAAGCGACGTTCTCCACCTGTTTCGGCGCGCCCTTCATGCCGCGCCATCCCTCGGAATACGGTAATCTGCTGCGCGAACTGATCGCGCTCCTCGGCGCCGATTGCTGGCTGGTCAACACCGGCTGGACCGGCGGCGCCTACGGCACCGGCAAGCGCATGCCGATCAAGGCGACGCGCGCTTTGCTCGCCGCCGCGCTCGACGGGTCGCTGAAGACGGGCGCCTTCCGCCGCGACGCCAATTTCGGCTTCGAAGTGCCAGTGTCGGTGCCCGGCGTCGATGGCGCCATTCTCGATCCGCGCTCCACCTGGGCCGACAAGGCCGCCTATGACCGGCAGGCCGCAAGGCTGGTCGGCATGTTCGCCGTCAACTTCGAGAAATTCGAGCCGCATGTCGATGCAGCCGTCGTGGGCGCGGCCCCCCGCTTGCAGGAAGCGGCGGAGTAATCGCCGGATCGCCCTGGTTCATGGATCACGCATCAGAAAAGGCCCGATCTCGATCGGGCCTTTTCTTTTTCGGTTCGCCGCGCCATGACTGCGGCATGCCCAACGAAGACGCAATCATCATATCGGGCGAGGCGGTGATCCATCCGGGCGACCTGCACGAGGATTTCATCCGCTCGTCCGGTCCCGGCGGCCAGAACGTCAACAAGGTGGCGACCGCGGTGCAACTCCGCTTCGATGCGGCCAATGCCGAGGGTCTTTCGGAGCGGGTGCGCGCCCGCGCCATCAGGCTCGCCGGCCAGCGTGCCACCAAGGACGGCGTCATCGTCATCGAGGCCGGGCGCTTCCGCACCCAGGAGCAGAACCGTGCGGACGCGCGGGCGCGGCTGACGGCGCTTGTCGCCAAGGCTGCCGAACCGCCGCCGCCGCCGCGCAAGAAGACGAAGCCGTCGAAAGGGGCGGTGGAGCGGCGTCTCAAGACCAAGGCCGGTCGCGGCACGATCAAGAAGCTGCGCGGCCGGGTAGAGAACGATTAAGCAGCATACCCGTAGGGCGCGAAACCGCTTTCAATTTTGCGTTGCAGATGCAAGGTTTCCTTATTGCCACAGCAAGGAGACCTGAAGATGGGTATGTTCGATTTCGTCAAGAGCGTCGGCAAGAAGCTCGGCATCGGAGGCGACGAGGAAGCGGCCCCCACAGCCGACACGCTCAAGAAGGAGCTCGATTCGCACAAGCTCGGCACGGACGGCGTGCAGGTCGTCGTCCAGGGTGATACGGCGGTGCTGAAGGGCGTGGTCAAGGACCAGTCGATCTTCGAGAAGGCGGTCATCGCGGTGGGCAACACGCTCGGCGTCTCCAAGGTGCAGGCGGATGAGTTGCAGGTCGCACCGGACGCCGGCAAGGCGGCCGCCCCGGCCAAGGAGCCGACCTTCTACACCGTGCAGAAGGGCGACAACCTCTGGAAAATCGCCGAGAAGAGCTACGGCAAGGGCCAGGGCGCCAAGAACACGGCCATCTTCGAGGCCAACAAGCCGATGCTGACGCATCCCGACAAGATCTATCCGGGCCAGGTGCTGCGCATTCCCTGATCCGGGTTACCGGGGTGCGCCGTTCGCGACGGCCAAAAATGCCGCGCATCCGAAAGGACGCGCGGCATTTTCTTTTTTTACCAGCGGCGCTTCAGCGACGCCGTGATGTTGCGGCCCTGGCCCAGATAACAATAGCCGCTGTTGCACACGGTGAGGCGCTCGTCGGCGATGTTGCGGACGGCGAAAGCGGCGCTGACGCCTTCGAATTTCTTGTCGATGGCGCCGAAATCATAGGAAGCCGAGGCATCGAGATAGACCACGGCGTCGTTCTTGGCGGTGTTCTTCGTGTCGGTATAGGTCGAGCCCTGCAGCCGCAGCCCGGCGCCGACCGAAAGCCCCGGAGCGGCACTGCCCTCGTCGAATTTGTAGTTGGCCCAGAGGCTTGCCACATGCGCTGGCGTGACGGCTGGAACCTTGCCGATCTCCGCGGCTGCGCCGTCGGTGATTTCGGCATGATTGTAATTATAGGCAGCGATCACATCCAGGCCATCCAGGACGGCCGCGCGGGCCTCGAGCTCAAAGCCGTTGCTGGTGACTTCGCCCAGCGCCCGGTATGTGCCCGTGTTGGCGTTGACGACCACCGGCTTGTTTTTCTCGACAAGATGATAGGCGACCGCCGACAGGAGGATGTCGGTCCCCGGAGGTTGATACTTTATCCCCAGTTCGAACTGCTCGCCCTTCGTCGGCTGGAGGATATCGCCTGACTCGGATCGGTTCGTGACCGGCTCGAACGAGGTCGCATAACTCGCGAAGGGTGCGACGCCATTGTCGAACAGATAGAGGGCGCCGGCCTGCATGCTGAAGGCGTTCTTGTTCAAGCCCTCGGAACTGGCGGTGCCGTAGAGCGGGGAGGTCGAGTCACGGGTCTGCTCGACCCAGGTCTGGCGGCCGCCAAGCGTGAAGCGCCATTTGTCCAGCTCGACCTGATCCAGCGCATAGATGCCGGTCTGGCGCAGATTTGCCTCGGAAAGCGAGAAATTATAGTCCGGCGTTGGGCCGGAAACACCGTAGGTCGGGTTGGCGATGTCGAAATCATAGGCAGGATTGACGGGCCCCATCCCGTAACCGAAGGACGAGGTCAGGTTCGTGTAGTCGAGGCCGAGCAGGAAAGTATGGGCCATCGCCCCGGTGTCGAACTTGGCCTCCACCTGGTTGTCGGCCTGGAACACGTTCATCTCGTCACGGATCGAATTCGCATAGCGATGCGCGATGGTGCCGTCCCAGCCGGAGATGGCGAGATAGCGCGCCCTCAGGTCGAGATGGGAATAGCGGACATTCTGGCGCACGGTGATGCCGTCGCCGAAATCATGCTCGAACTTGTAGCCGATCTGCTGCTGCCGGGTCTTCTGGTAGTCGTAGTCGGGATCGCTTTCACGCAACTGGAGAACTTTCCCTGACGAAGGATCGGTGACCGCGCCGACATTGGAATCCGTTTCATCGGCCTGCACCAGTCCGTAGACCGTGAACGACGTGGCGGCATCGGGATTCCAGGTGAACGAGGGCTGCAGGAAATAGCGGTCGTCGGCGATGTCGAAATTGGTATCGCCGTTCCGCGCCAGGCCGACGATCCTGTAGAGAAATTCGTCGCTGCCTTCTGTGACGGGACCGCCGAAATCGAAAGCGGCCTGCGCCCTGTCCTTGGTGCCGTAGAGCAGTTCGACTTCGCGGATCTTTTCCTCGGTCGGCAGCTTGGGCACCTTGTTGACGATGCCGGCCGGCGTTCCCGCGCCGTAGAGCACAGAGACCGGTCCCTTGATCACTTCGACGCGTTCGAGCGAATACGGGTCGGTGCGGAACATGCCGTAATTGATGTAGGGCTGGCGGATACCGTCCTTGTAGTCGCCGAGCGTCGTGGCGTCGTAGCCTCTGATATAGATCTGGTCGAAGCGCGGATCGAAGCCGTAGGCGCCGGTGCTCACGCCGGCGGAATAGCGCACCGCCTCGATAATGTCTTGCGCGCCGCGCTCCTCCAGCTCCTTGCGTGTCACCACCGAGACCGAGCGCGGCGTCTCGATGAGCGGCGTGTCGGTCTTGGTCGCACCGGCACTGCGCTTGGCGGCCACGGTCTTGTCGTCATCGCGGGTCTTGCCGTCACCCTTGCCGCTGACGGTGATCTGCTCCAGCACCCCCGTGCCCTCAGCTGCCTGGGTACCGGCCTGCTGTGCCGATGCATGACCAGCGCCAAGCAGCGTGGTCAGGCATGTGGTTGCGACAAGGCCCGTGCGATACCAGGCGCGATTGCGAAAAACCCTCTCAAGACCCTGACGAGAAACCACTTTCAACATGCCTCATTCCGCTTTTTCGCGGCGTGGGTCCGTCCCCGGCGCCCACGCGCGATTTGTTGCCTAAAACACTCAAGTTCAAATGTTGACTATGGGAGTCATGTTTCATAGTCAACCGCCATGGGCGAAATCGGCGGTCGAATCCCGGGTCTGTTCGCAACGCCGGGCGAGACTATCTCGGCTCGCTTCCATCGCGGCTTTCGGGTCGCCGTTCGCTTCGGACAATGGCATGTTGGAGCGACGAACCACGCCGTATGAGGCAATCCATGCTCGTTCTGCCCAAAGGTGTCCGCCACATGCCGGCCTACCTGCCGCGCGCCACGCAAGAGGCAGTCGTCGAGGCGGTGAGAGGCATCGTCCAGCGGGCGCCGCTGTTCGTTCCGGCCATGCCACGCACGGGCAAGGAGATGAGCGTGCGCATGACCAATTGCGGCACGCTCGGCTGGGTCACGGACAAGGAGCGGGGCTATCGCTATCAGCCGACGCATCCGCTGACCGGAGAGCCATGGCCGCCCATTCCCGAGGCTCTGCTCGATCTGTGGCGGCAAGTGTCCGGCTACCCGCATTTGCCCGAGGCCTGCCTGGTGAATTTCTACGCGCCGGACGCCAGGATGGGCCTGCACCAGGACCGCGACGAGGCCGATTTCGCCGCACCCGTCGTCTCGGTCTCGCTGGGCGACGATTGCCTGTTCCGGGTCGGCCAGACGACGCGCGAGGGAGGCACCAAGTCGTTCAGGCTGAAAAGCGGCGACGTCGTCGTGCTCGGCGGCGAGGGCCGTCTCGCCTTCCACGGCGTCGACCGGATCTATCCGTCGACCTCGGCGCTGCTCAAGAACGGCGGCAGGATCAATCTGACGCTGCGGCGCGTGACGAAGCCGCACGAAGGCCCGGCATAAGCCGATCTTAACGCGCCTCGCCTACAAGACTGCCAGGATCCTGGAAAACAGCGCAATGGCACCGCTTGATCAGACTGTCCGCAACCGTTCCGATTTCCGCTTCGCGGCCCTGGTGCTGTGCACCGGCATCCTGGTCGGGCTGCGCTACCACATGGCCCTGTGGACCTTCGAACCGAATGGCTTCTCCGAGCTCAGCGACCGGCTGCCTTACTGGGATTTCACCAATCTGTGGGCTGGTGGGCGCATGGCGCTCGACGGCCATGTCGCGTGGCTGTTCGACGTCGATACCTATCGCGCCGCGCTGCGGCGGATGTTCTCGCCCGATCTTCCCAACCAGGAATGGAGCTATCCGCCCAGCATCCTGATCTTCGGCGCGCCGCTCGCGCTGCTGCCGATCTTTCCGGCCTATTTCGTGTGGACATTCGGCACTGTCTTCTGCCTCTGGCTGGCGGTGCGGCCGCTGAAACTGGGCGCGCTCGCGGAAGCGGCCATCTGCTTGTGCCCCGCCGTCTTCGTCAACGCCATCTTCGGCCAGAATGGTGCCCTGACCACGGCCATGCTGATCGGCGGACTGGCCGTCGCGCCAAGGCGCCCGATCCTGGCCGGACTGCTGTTCGGGCTGCTCACGGTCAAGCCGCATCTCGGCATTCTGGTCCCCTTCTGCCTGCTGGCCAGCGGCAATTGGCGCGCCATCGTCGCCGCCGCTTTTTCGGCGGCGGCGCTGTTCTTGTTGACCGGTGTCTCGCTGGGTTTCGACGTCTGGCGCCTGTTCTGGACCGAAACCCGCCCCTTGATGACCGCGATTCTGGAGGCGCCCTATCCGCAACCCTACCAGTCCAACGCCGCGACCATGTTCTTCCTGGCGCGCGCCTGCGGGGGAGGGCTGACGGTCGCTTATGCCATGCAGGCCGTGGCCACGATCGCCGCCATCGCCGCCGCCGTCTGGGCGTGGCTGCCCTGGCGGCAAGCCCAGCACGGCGAGAGGGTGGTTCTCACCGCCGTTCTGGCGACGGTTGCGACACCCTATGGCTACAGCTACGACACGGTCGGTCTTGCCGTCGCCGTCGCCTACCTGTTCGTGACGCGCGCCAACATGCCCCGCTTCTTCCTGGCGCTGGTCTGGCTCTATCCCGCCATCGCTCATCTGGTGAACGGTGTCGGGCTTGGCATCGGTATCCTCGTGCCCTTGTCGCTGTCGGGATGGATGCTTGCCGATATGGCAACCCGCGAGCGGGGGAGCCTCGCTCCAACGGCGGTGGACGGCCAGACGCCTCTATACTGAGCCGGACGAGGCCGCGCTCTCTCAGCGCGGCGGCGAAAATACCGCCGAAATCAGTTGGAATGGGAGCGCGCCATAGGCGGCGACCGCTCTCGCATCGTCCCATTGGCGGAATTGCCGGGACGGGCGCGCCTCCAGCGTCAAGGTCTCCCTTTCTCCGTCAAGCCTCACCCTGCCGCGAAAATGCAGCAGCCTCTCCCTGCCGGATCGGCTGATGACCATGGTGCGCAGGCGCGCGACATGGTCGTCGCCGGCGTTGATCTCCATCTCGATACGCCGCCGCACTGGCGGAACACTGACCCTGACGACAATATCCAGCATCATCTCGCCCTCCGTCTTCGGACAGGAGATGCCTTGCGAGAACACAGGCGGCAGGCGCGCCGCCTGCGGCACATGGCTGGCCGTCTTGCCGCGCCACGCTCTGGCGGCGGGCTCCTGCCGCAGCCTGCCGCTCTTGCGCTTCAGCCGCAATTGCTTGGCAAAGCCGCGCGACAGCCAGACCAGCCTGCCGAAGTCGGTGCGTGGCTTGGCCTGCAGCATCGCCGACCAGCGCGAGAGGCCGGTACTGTCGGCCATGCCCACCACCCTGGCAAGCACCGCCTCGGGCACCTCCACGCCGATCTCCAGTGCGAGATAGGTAAGCGCCACCGCAGCGGCGGCCTCTATGCCGCGCCTGGCCACGACATCGAGAAACACGTCCCAGTCGACATCGCCGCCGCGGATCGCCACGGCGCAGTCGACCAGCCAGTCGCTGTGCGTGTGGGCGTCGAGCCCGCCATGCCCGATGGCCAGAGTCATGCGATCGGCCGCCGACGGCACCACAACGGCGACGTTGCTGAATTCGGCGGGCAATGCCCGCTGCCAGATCGCCAGATCGTCTTCGGCGCTCTGCTGCGACCCGTCATAGGCAAGTTGGTGCAGGTCGATGTCGCCGAAATTGCCCTTGAAGAAATTCATCGAGCGCAGCGATGCCAGCCGCGTCTTCAGATATTGCGGACTGACGCCGGTGGCGATCTGCCAGTCTCGTTCGCGCAGCACGTCGAAGGCCGTCTGCATGTCTCGCGGCCGCACCAGTATGTCGATGTCGTGCGCCACCCGGCCACGCTGCGCCGAGGCGTTCACCGCGATGCGGCTGGCGCCCTTGATCAGCATCACCTTGCAGCCGGCCTCCACCATTGCCAGCAGCGCCGGCTCGGCCTCACGCATGGCCATGCGCGATTTGGTCCACAGCATCTTCTGCAGGCCGACGAGACGCGGATAGGCGGGATGCCCGGCAAGCTCCTTGCCGAACCGGTCCGAAATCGCCGCCAGCAGCCGATGTTCACGAAACGACGCCTGATCGATGTCGTTCTCGGAAAGCCAGCGCGCGGCGGCATGCCGCGCCGCGGCGTCGTCGGCCAGCAGCGCGGCCTTGAGCAACTGGTCGAGCCCGCCGGTCGGCCAGGACCAGCCATAGTCCGGAAAGCGGCGGCCTATGCGGCGGGTTTTGACGGCCGTCAAGTCGGAGCCGCCTTGTTGCGTGCCCGCCGCTGCATGGCGAGCCGCGCTACTTCCAGGTAGCCTCGGTCGCGCTGGGGATCGCGCCCATAGGAGAGGCTGCCCGGCCGGATGCGCCGCAGGGCAAGCACATCGACCATCATGACGAACATGAAGCCTTCCTCCCGGGCGCGGGCGATCCAGTCGATCATTTCGCCGCGGCCCCCGGGCGGATCGGTCATCTGCCCGATGGCGGTCGCGACTTCGCGGCGGATCATCATGGTGCTTCGCGACCAGCCGGGCACGGGCTCCGGCCCCAAATCGTCAGGCCGGTCATTGCGGAAGGTGCGCAGATGGCAGAAGACCGCCGATGTTGCAGGAGAGCTGGCGAAATGCGCCAACTGCCGCTCGACCTTGTCCGGCAGCCACAGATCGTCCGCGTCGAGCGTGGCGATGAATGGTGTCGACAGCAAAGCCATGCCTCGGGTCGTGGCGCTGCCAGGGCCGGCATTGTCCTGGCGTATCAGGCGCACCGGCATGTCCAGGGTGGCGATCACACCGGCCAAATCGTCGGTCGAGCCGTCGTCGACGATGACGATGTCGCGTGGCTTCAACGTTTGGGCCATCACAGAGGCCAGCGTCTCGGAGATGGTCGTGGCCGCGTTGAATGCCGGAATGACGACGCCGTACTCGTTCATCAGAAGAACCGCCAGTCCGCGAGTTTCTTGAGTTCGAAAATACCTTCGATCGGCTTGAGCGACGGATCGATCCGGCGGCGTTTCATGGATTTCAGGATGGCGCGCATGAACTCGCGCGATTGTACGTCTTCCAGCCTCGTCATGTTGCCGGCGTGCCGCCTGTAGTAAAGCGCTAAAGTATCCGGGAGCACAAATCTCGGGCCGATCTCGAAGCTGCGCAGCAGATAGTCGGTGTCCTCGGCCTGGATGAAATCCTCGTCGAAGTGGCCGATCCGTTCGACCAGCCGGCGCGAGAAGATCGCGGCCGAGAGATGGATGCCGCGAACGGTTATGCTTCTGCTGTCTGGAGTAGGTTCCAGGGTCCCGTCGTCGATCTTGTCGACCAGCATCATGTTGGAATAGGTCAGCTCGAGGCTGGCGTCTTTTCGAAAGAGGCCCACATCGGCGCCGAAACGGCCTGCAGGCGAGATATCGTCCGAATCGAGAAAGGACACCAGTTCCGTCTCCGGCCTCAACTGCCTGAGTCCGCTGTTGCGCGCCCGGGTCACGCCGGTGTTCTCCTGTCGGAACAGCCGGATGCAGGGGGCTTCGGCCATCATCGAGCGCACCGCTTGCGCCGACCCGTCGGTCGAACCGTCGTCGATGACGATGATGTCGAGGTCGGCCGCATCGCGTTGCCTGAGCAGTGAACGCAGCGCCGCGCCGATGAACCGCTCGCGATTGTAGACCGGCATGATGACGCTCAGCTTCATGCAGGAATCCAAGGCTTGAACGGCTTCATCCTATCCATTCACGTCGTTTCTTATCTCGAAAAGCCCTTCAACCGGACGTCGCGATGGGTCGGCCTTGCGCCGTCTCATCGATTTCTGGATCACCTGCAGGTAAGCGCGCATCACGACGTCGGTTTGCTTGGTCATGTTGCCGGCATGACGTCTGTAGTAGACTGCAACCGTATCGAGCAGGGCGTGCCTTGGTGCCGTTTCGAACACGCGCAGGAGATAGTCGGTATCTTCGCCTTGCGCCAAATCCTCGTCGAACAAACCGGTTCTGTCGACGAGTGCTCGACGGAATATCGCCGCACTCAGGCTGACACCCCGAACCGTGCCGCTGCTGCCGCCCGGAGCTGGCTTCAAGGCGTCATCGTCCATGACATCCACCCTTGTCATCAGGGAATAAGTCAATTCGAGCGCGGGGTCGATTGCGAAAAAGGCAAGATCCCTCGCGAAGCGGCCGGCGGGGGAAATGTCATCCGAATCCAGGAATGACACAAATTGCGTCTCTGGCGGCAATTGCCTCAGGCCGGCGTTGCGGGTCTTGGCGACGCCCATGTTGGGTTGACGGTACAGGCGGATGCAGGGGTTCTCGTCCATGATCGAGCGTACCGCTTCTGCCGAACCGTCGGTTGAGCCGTCATCGATGACGATGATGTCGAGATCGGCGGCATCGCGCTGTCTAACCAGCGACCGCAATGCCGGAACGACGTAGCGCTCGCGGTTGTAGACAGGCATGATCACGCTCAATTTCACGAAATGCCTCGCGCGAGGAAATTCGAGATCGTTCCGGCGATCTCCTCGGGATTGTTTCCCAGGGACAGCCTGTAGCATGGCAGCAGCCGAGTGAGCTCGCCGAACAAGCGAAAGCCGCTCTCACGCTCGCCGGGCATCTGCATGATGCCCGATGGTGCCAGCGCCAGCATGGCGTCCCGACGCGAAGCCGGCACGACCGAGCTTGTCTTGCCGCCACTGATATGTGGCACCATCAATGCAACGATGTCCAGACGCGCAGGCACCTGCCGGGGCGCGATATCGGCGATATGAAAAGTGTACTTGCCCTGCCAGTTGAGTGGCCCATGGTTCGCGAGCCGCTGCTCCAGCCCCAGCCGCGCGAAGCCTTGCGCATCCTGCTTCAGGGTGGAAAACAACGGTCTTGCGCTCACGCCCCGCAGGAGATCGACCAGCACGTAATCGTCGCCGACGCTATCCAGCCCGCTGAGCAGGCCCGCTGCCACCGTTCCCGATTTTCCGGCGCCGCCCGAGCCGGCAAGCAGGATCCCCTTGCCGTCGAGGCCAAGTGTCCCGGCATGGGTGAGCCGCATGCCGCGTGCGGCGTATTCCCAGTGCAGAAAGGGGCGCAGCGGCGCCGCCGGTTCCCAGGGCGGGAAGGCATCGGCCGCGGTCATCAGCTGCACACCGACCCGGCGCTCCGGGTCGTAGAACTGCCAGAAGTCCAGATCGTGATAGAAATGGCCGCGCAGGCCTGTCTCGGCGAGCCGTGTCGCAAAGCCGTGCTCGGTGTAGTGGGCATCTCCCCATCGGGCCGGCACCGGGATCGTGGCGATGCCCGGGTGAGCAACGAAAATCCGGCAGCCAGCCGCATCGGCCTCATCGTCGCGGGGCTCGACGAAGGCATGGCCGAGGGCATCCGCCAGGGTGCCGGGACTGAGATGGGTGGTGATGTCCAGTCGAGGCAGGCGCGACCTGCGCGTAACCGGAAACGCCGCCGCCGCGCTTTCCGCGGCGTCGATGATATAGCGAGCATAGTCCGGCAGGGTTTGGAGCGTGACGCGCGCCATGGCCAGTCTCAGTGTCCCGTGGTCCCGCGGTGACAGGTCAATCAATTCGCCTGCTTGACCGCCGGCCAGCCGAGAGGCTCCTCGACCTCGTGGATCGGATCCACGACGATGAGGTCGGCAAGGTCGTCATGGACATCGACGCTGAGCGGTTCTCGCGCGGCCGCAAGCGCCGATACGATTTCGCCGGGCAAGGGCTGCCCAGGCGCGTCGGCTGGTGCCAGCAGTCCGAATTCGAGCAGCCGCGAAATGAAGCCTTCGAGGTCGGCCGCGGCTATCGCCGATGCCTCGGCGATAGCCTGGACACCGACGCCGGACGAGAGCGCCTGCCAGACCCCGCTGCCCGTGTCGGAGAAGCCGAAATACTTGCCGGTCGACAGATCGAGCACGACGGCTTCACCGTCGAAAGACTCAAAGACAATGTCCTTGCTCGCAACCCTATAGACGTTGGAATGACGCATTGTTCTTGCCCGCCCTGCAAATCGCGCCGCCCGTGTCGCCGGCCGGCGCGGCCGCTTCATCCGCAGATAACGCCTGTAAACACTCGGTTCTTCCTTGGCAAGGCAACCGGTGCTGGCATGGCGCCGACCATTTCTGGGGGCGGTAGCGGTCAGGGTCAGGCTTCTATTTCCAGCGGCGATAGCGGTTTGGAGCAGCAGGCGAGGATGAAACCGTCATCGATCTCGTGATCGAGGATGCCGCCATTGTGGCTCATCTCGACCTCGCCTGAGACCTTTTTGACCTTGCAGGTGCCGCACAGGCCGAACTCGCAAGCCGCCGGTATCCTTACCCCCGAGGCCCGAGCCGTTTGCAGCACGGTCTGGCCGGCGACGCATCCGGCGTCGACATCCGAAAGCGCAAAGCGGATTGGCGTCACGGCCTCGACGGGAACGGCGCCGCCGTCCACCGGTGCCGCGAATGGGGCCGGAATCTCCTCCACCGCGGGCGCGGCGAAGCTTTCCTGATGGTAGTGTGCCATGTCGAAGCCGGCCGCTTCCAGCATGCCGCGCACGGCACGCATGAAGGGATCTGGGCCGCAGCAGAAGATTTCGCGTTCGCGGAAATCGGGAGCCAGCAACGGCAGTCGGATGGCGTCGATGCGGCCCATATGGCCGTACCAGCCCTCACGACTGGAACGCTCCTCGATCATGAAGCCGAGCGACAGGCCAGGCATATGGCCGCCAAGCAACTCCAGTTCCTTGCGGAAGATGATCTCCTCCGGGCGCCGCGCGCAGTTGACGAAGCCGACATCGGTCCATGGCGCGCAATCGTTCAGCCAGCGCAGCATCGACATCATCGGCGTGACGCCGGAGCCGGCCGATATGAACAGGTACTTCGCGGCCGGATGGCTGTGCAGTGAAAACTCGCCGGCCGGCCCATAGGCCCTGACATGCGAGCCGACCTTCAGGTGATCGAACATCCAGCGCGTGCCGATGCTGCCGGCCTGTGCCTTGACGGTCACCGCGATCGAGAACGGCCGCGACGGCGACGAGGACAGCGTATAGGTGCGCATCAGCGGCCCATCCGGTGTCGGCAATTCAAGCGTCACGAACTGGCCCGGCTTGTAGCGGAACCAGGTCTGGTTGTCGGAGCGGAAGGTGAAGGTCTTGACGTCGGGCGCCTCGTCGCTGACGCCGGTCACCTCCAGCACCTGCAGCCGGTCGTTCCAGGGCGCCATCTGGTCGAGATGGCGGTAGAGGCCGAGATCGGTCATCGCGTTCATCCCTCAGCCTCTCTCAGGCGACACTGCGCAGCGCCGGCCGGCCGCCTTCGGCAAGCCGCGGGCCGATGAAGCGGGCATACCAGTCGACAAACTGGATGACGCCGCCCTCGTGCAGCTCCGAATAGGGGCCGGGCTCATAGGCCGGCGACAGGATGCCGAAAGCATTCTCCTCGACGATGCGGCGGTCCTGGTCGTTGGTCTCGGTCCAGACATGGGTGAGTTCATCGAGGTTGTAGTCGACGCCTTCCACCGCGTCCTTGTGCACCAGCCACTTGGTCGTCACGGCCGTCTCGGTGGCACTGACCGGCAGCACGCGGAAGGTCACCGCATGGTCGATCAGAATGTGGTTCCATGTCGTCGGATAGTGATAGTGCATCAAGGTGCCGATGCGGTCGGCCGAGACGCTGTCGGACAGGTTCTTCCTGACCGCCCGCTTGCCGGTCATGGTATAGCTGACGGCATCGCGCAGCAGCGGCGCCCGGGTGGCGCGGTACTGTCCGGCCGGATCGATGCGGAACTTGCTCGGCAGGCCGGCGGCCTCGCACTTGGCCCAGTGGGCCAGCATTTCGGGATCGCTGTCGGCCCCCTGCACCCCGGTCACGGTCGGGGCTTCCGGGAAGGTCTTGCACAGTTCGGGATGGTTGCCGGCGCAGTGATAGCACTCGCGGTTGTTCTCCCAGACCAGTTTCCAGTTGCCCTTCTCGATGATCGTCGATTCGAAGGCGATCCTGGCCTCGCCCAGCCGGTGCGGCTTGAGATAGGGCTCGATCATTGACCGCATCGGCGCGAAGTCGGCCGGTTCCTTCGCCAGGCAGATGAAGACATAGCCGGCGACGCTCTCGCAGGCGACCGGCTTCAGCCCGAACTGGCTCTTGTCGAAACCGTCGGCCATCTGCCGCGCGAACAGCAGGCGGCCATCCAGTTCGTAGGTCCACTGATGGTACGGGCAGACCAGTTTGGCGGCGGTGCCCTTGTCGGTGTTGCAGACGCGGCTGCCGCGATGGCGGCAGGAATTGTGGAACGCGTTGATCTTGCCGTGCTGATCGCGCACCAGCACGACCGGATAGTCGCCGATCTGCACGGTGATGAAGCTCCCCGGCCTCGGCAACTCGCAGTCATGACCGATGAACAGCCAGTCGCGGTACCAGATCAGCTCCATGTCCAGCTTGAAGTAGTCGGGGTCGGTGTAGAAGGGCTGTTCCAGCGAAAAGCCTTGCTTGCGGCTGTTCAAGAGCCTCAGCATGTCGTTGCGAGCATCCATGTCCTGTCCTCATTTTCCAAGGACTGAACTGGTGGTGATTGAGGAGGGACCGGGCGCGTGCCGGCGTAAGCCGGCCAGACACCATCCGCCTCTTGACCGCCCACCGCGATCAGTCGAGTTCAAGCATCTCGGGCTGGTTTCCGGGCTCTGGAGTTGTCCTTGCGGACCATCGCGACACCTTCCCAGGCTGACGCCCAGTGGTCTCCCGTTGCGACTTGAACTCCACCACCGTTGCGGGGGCAGCGCCGGAATCTGACCGGCTTCCCAATTCTCCGCCCCGTCGTCACGAAGCGGCACCTGAGATGAGATGATCTAATCACGACAGGGTTTGCGACATCGGCATGAAAGCGACATCGCATCCATGTGGCGCGACACGCGGACGATAAGGGCGGTGCGGGGATCGCCGGGGCTGGAACCGCCCCTGCCGACGGTCAGTCTCGGGGTGTCGTTTAGGCCTTTAGCCGGGGAAAAAGGGTTAACAGTTTCGAAAAGTGACTATTAGCAGATTCTAAAATCGAACCGAACGGTTCGTTTCTGTTGACGGTGCGTGCAGGACGGTGTGAACGCTGGCCCTTCGACACAGTTGGTGATCAAGGTGCCTGTTTTGTATAACCATATGATTTATTTTAGGAAATAGTCCCGAGTAGAACCGCCTGGTACAATTTCAAGAGGCTGTTTCATGGGCCACGCGGAAAAACTTCGTGATTGGAAATGGCCTGGGCACCTTACCACATCGGGGCTGTCCGAACGACGCGATTTCAATCCCAAGACACGCCGCTAGACGGACAGGAAAAATACTGGAGTACCCAAAATGAAAAAGATTGTTCTCACTGCCGCCGCCCTTCTGGCCATTTCCGGCAGCGCCTTCGCTGGTAGCGACCACTTTGGTTCGGACGCAGCCAATCAGCCGGCGGTCACCTCGACCGACAACTCGTACACCGCTTCGATCAAGAAGTCGGAACCGGCTACGCAGCAGCCCGCCCAGGGCTCGAACCGCAGCCTCTGGGGCAACAACTAACAGCCAACCTCCGGTGCGCGGCGGGTAAGCCTGCCGCGCCGGTGGACTTGAAATTCTGGAGTATTTGAAATGAACAAGATCCTTATTGCTGCCGCCGCCGTTCTGGCCGTCTCGGGCAGCGCTTTCGCCGGCAGCGACCACTTTGGTTCGGACGCCGCCAACCAGCCCGCGGTCACCTCGATCGACAACACGCATACCGCTTCGATCAAGAAGTCGGAACCGGTTGCGCAGCAGCCGGCGCAGGGCTCGAACCGCAGCCTCTGGGGCAACAACTAACAGCGTCTTTCCAGCAGGCGGCGGCCTTGTGCCGTCGCGCTGGACAATTCATGGAATTCAGGAGACTTGAAATGAAGAAGATCATCCTTGCTGCCGCCGCCGTTCTGGTCGTTTCGGGCAGCGCTTTCGCCGGCAGCGACAATTTTGGCTCCAATGGCGCCAACCAGCCGGCCGTGTCGTCGTCGGGCAATTCGCAGATCGACAATTCGCGCACGGGTTCGATCCGTGACAACGGCTCCCCCGTCTACAAGCTGCTCAATTCGTCGGGCGATGCGCAGCAGACGGCTCCTCAGGGCAGCGACCGGAACCTCTTCGGCCGTTGATCGCCTGCGGGCTTTGAACAGAAAAAGCGGCGGGCTTGGCCCGCCGCTTTTTTGTTTCGGGACGAGATCGTCTCAGGCCGCCTTGGCTTCGGCCTCATGCAGGGCGAACGAGCGTCCATCCGCATCGAAGATATGCAGGTCCCCGGCGTCGGCCGTCAGTCGCAATGTCGAGCCGCGCTTGACCTCGACATTGCCCGGCAGCTTGGTCACCAGCGGCAGGTCGGCGCGGCCGATGTCGACATAGACAAGCTGAACCTCGCCCAGTTGTTCGACATAGTCGACCGTCCCTTCGAACAGATAGTCCGCGCCACTGGCTATCGAGAGATCTTCCGGCCGGACGCCGAAGCTTATCGCCGCTCCCTTGGCCGAAGCCGGTGTCGCGATCGGAACGGTCGCCTTGCGGCCGCCGACATGGCTGATGACGGTCGGATTGCCTGATTTGTCGATGGTCGCCGGCAGGATGTTCATGGCCGGCGAGCCGATGAACTGGGCGACGAACAAATTGCCGGGCTTCTTGTAGAGTTCCATCGGCGTGCCAACCTGTTCGATATGGCCGTCCTTCAACACAACGATGCGGTCGGCCAGCGTCATCGCCTCGACCTGGTCGTGCGTGACGTAGATCATGGTCGTGTTGGGCATCGATTCCTTCAGCTTGGCGATCTCGATGCGGGTAGCGACGCGCAGCGCCGCGTCGAGGTTCGACAATGGCTCGTCGAACAGGAACACTTTCGGATTGCGAACGATGGCCCGTCCGATGGCCACGCGCTGACGCTGGCCGCCCGACATCGCCTTGGGCAGGCGGTCGAGATATTTGGTCAGCTGCAGGATTTCCGCCGCCTGGCGCACGCGCCGGTCGATCTCGGCCTTGTTCTCCTTGCCGATCTTCATCGAGAACGCCATGTTGTCGTAGACCGTCATGTGCGGATAGAGCGCATAGGACTGGAACACCATGGCGATGCCGCGCTTGGAAGGCGGCACGTCGTTGACCACTTCGCCGTCGATCTTGAGCTCGCCCGAAGTGATTTCCTCGAGCCCCGCGATCGAGCGCAGCAAGGTCGACTTGCCGCAGCCCGACGGACCGACGAAGACGATGAACTCGCCTGATTTGATGTCGAGGTCGATGCCGTGGAGAATGTTGAGATTGCCGTAGGACTTCTTCACTTGCCTCAGATTGACATCGGCCATTGGTTTCCTCCCAGTTTCTCGAAAATTCAGTCGATGCGCCCGAACCAGGCGCCGTAGCCGCCGAGTTCGATCGAGCCGCTGCTCGCCCGCCCGGAAAATCCGTGTCCCGGCAAAGGTTGCAGGGATCGGTTGCCAAGGTCAACCTTGGCCGCGCCGGCGCCCAGATTGAAAACGCAGACGATCTGCTCGTTGCCCGCCCGGCGCGTGAAGGCGACGGTGTCCCCCTCGCTCTCGATGAAGCTGATGTCGCCCTTGGCCAGCGCCGGATGGGCGCGGCGGAAGCTCAGGAAGCGCCGATAGTGCTCCAGCAGCGAGGCCTGGTCGCCCTGCTGCACGCTGACCGCCTGCGCCAGATGTTTTGCCGGCACCGGCAGCCAGGGCTTTGCCTGGGAGAAACCGCCATTGCTGGCCTTGCCATCCCACACCATGGGCGTGCGGCAGCCGTCCCGTCCCTTGAATTCTGGCCAGAAGCGAATGCCGTAGGGATCCTGCAGATCCTCGAAGCGCAGATCGGCCTCGCCGAGCCCCAGTTCCTCGCCCTGGTAGATGCAGACCGAACCGCGCAACGACATGAGCAGCGCCGAGATGACCTTGAGATAGGCGGTCGGGTCGGCCTCGTCGGCGGCCCAGCGCGAGGCCGGGCGCATCACGTCGTGGTTGGAGAACGCCCAGCACGACCAGCCGTCGCTGGCGACCCTGCCGAAGGCTTCCAGCACCGAACGGACCTTGCCGGCGCTGATCTTGTCCGGAGCGAGGAAGTCGAAGGAATAGCACATGTGCACGCGCTTGCCGCCAGCGGTATAGGCTGCGACCACTTCGAGGCCGCGCTGCGAATCGCCGACCTCGCCAACCGCGGCGGTCGCCGGATATTCGTCGAGCAGCGCGCGGAAGCGCTCGAGGAAGGCGAGGTTCTCCGGCCGGCTCTTGTCGTAGATATGGTCCTGGTAGTTGTAAGGATTGACCGCCGGCGCGGTCTGGTCGTTGCGTTCTTCCGGCGGCAGTGGCGGATTGTTCTCCAGCCCCTGGCTGTGGAAGTAGAAATTGATGGTGTCGAGCCGGAAGCCGTCGACGCCCCGCTCCAGCCAGAAACGCGTGATGTCGAGCAGCGCGTCCTGGACTTCACCGTTGTGGAAATTGAGGTCGGGCTGCTCGGCGAGGAAATTGTGCAGGTAATATTGCTGGCGGCTGGTGTCCCACTGCCAGGCCGAGCCGCCGAAGATCGACAGCCAGTTGTTGGGTGGCGTGCCGTCGGGCCTGGCATCGGCCCAGACATACCAGTCGGCCTTCGGGTTCTTGCGGCTGGCGCGGCTTTCCTTGAACCAGGGGTGGATGTCGGCGGTGTGCGACAGCACCTCGTCTATCATCACCTTCAGGCCCAGCCGGTGCGCCTCGGTCACCAGCGCGTCGAAATCCGCCAGCGTGCCGAACATCGGATCGACGTCGCAATAGTCCGAGACGTCATAGCCGAAATCCTTCATCGGTGATCTGAAGAAGGGCGATATCCAGATGGCGTCGGCGCCGAGCGCGGCAATGTAGGGCAGCCGCTGGATGATGCCCGTGAGGTCGCCGATGCCGTCGCCGTTGGAATCCTGGTAGCTGCGCGGATAGATCTGGTAGATCACCGCGCCCCGCCACCAGTCGCGCTCGGCGGCAAGGTCGGGGTTCGAACCAGCCTTCAAAGCGGATTGCATTGTCTCAGCCTCCTTTCACCGAGCCGGCAAGCAGCCCGCGGACGAAATAGCGCTGCAGCGAGAAGAAGACGATCAGCGGCACGATGATGGTGATGAAGGCCGATGTCGTCAGAATCTCCCAGTTGCCGCCGCGCGACCCAAGCAGCGCGTTGAGCTTGGCCGTCAGTACGATCTGATCCGGCGCCGTGCCAAGGAAAACCATCGCCACCAGAAGATCGTTCCACACCCACAGGAACTGGAAGATGGCGAAGGAGGCAAGCACCGGGAAGGACAGCGGCAGCACGATCTTGACGAAGATCTCGAAATCGCTGGCGCCGTCGATGCGCGCCGATTCCATGATCTCGCGCGGCAGCCCGGCGATGTAGCTGCGCAGCAGATAGATGGCGAAGGGCAGGCCGAAGCCTGTATGCGCCAGCCAGATGCCGAGATAGGTCTTCGACGGCACGCCGAAGAATGTGCCGACACCGTTGTAAAGCTTGAGCAGCGGGATAAGCGACATCTGCAGCGGCACCACCAGCAGGCCGATGATCACGGCGATGAGCAGGGCCCGGCCGGGAAATCGCATCCAGGCCAGCGCGTAGGCCGCGAAGGCCGCGATCAGGATCGGGATCACCGTCGCCGGGATGGTCACCGTCAGCGAATTCATGAAGGAGCGGCCGATGCCTTCGGAAAACAGCACGGTCTGGTAGTTGTCGGTGGTGAATTTCGGTGGCGCGGACGAGGCGTAATAGACACGCTGGCCGCGATCGCCCTCGAACGCCTTGGGCGAGGCAAGCACGAAACTGCCGTCGGCATTGACCTGAAGGGACACGCCGTCGCCGAGGTCGGCGGCCGTGCCGGCCGGATATTGCGTCGGCGCGGCGGCCTTGATCCCGAAGGCACTGATCGCGCGCTTGGCGCCGTCGCCGAAGACGTTGCCCTCAATGACGTATTTGCCGTCCTTCTGCGCCTGCGCGGAGGCGGGCGGTAGCCGTCCGGCTTCGGTCTGGCTGGAACTGGCAAAGGAATTCCACCAGCCCGAGGCGACGATCTGGTCCTTGTCCCGCAGCGAGGAGACCAGGATGCCGAGCGTCGGGATGGTCCAGATCGCAACGAAGACCAGGACCGCGATATGGACCCCGAAACGGCTGGCGAAAGAGTTTCCGGTCGCGACGGCCATGTCAGTGTCCTCCCGTCTCTTTGTTCGCCTGGCGGATGTTCCAGACCATGATCGGGATGACCGCGATCATGATGATGATGGCGATGGTCGCGCCACGGCCGAAGTCGCCGCCGCCGCGGAACATCCAGTCGAACATCAGGTTGGCGAGCACCTGGCTGTTCCATTGGCCGTTGGTCATGGTCAGCACGATGTCGAACACTTTCAGCACCAGGATGGTGATGGTGGTCCACACGACGGCGATCGTTCCCCATATCTGCGGCACCATGATCTTCCAGAAGATCTGGAACGGATTGGCGCCGTCGATCACCGCTGCCTCGAGTGTCTCTTCCGGAATCCCGCGCAGGGCTGACGACAGGATGACCATGGCAAAGCCGGTCTGGATCCAGATCAGGATGATCATCAGGAAGAAATTGTTCCAGAACGGCAGCGATATCCAGACCTGCGGCTGACCGCCGAAATGCTGGATTATGGCGTTGAGCAGGCCGATCTGAACCTGGCCCTCGCCGCGGTATTCGTAGATGAACTTCCAGATCACGCTGGCGCCGACGAAGGAGATCGCCAGCGGCAGGAAGATCAGGCTCTTGGCGATCGTGCCCCACCAGATCTTGTCGGTCAGCACGGCGATGATCAAGCCGAGGAAAGTGCAGGCCGCCGGCACCACGGCCAGCCACAACAAGTTGTTCAGGATGGCGTTTCGCAGATCCGGGTCGCGCAAAGCCCACTCATAGTTGGCGACGCCGACGAAGCCGGTGCCGCCGCGGTCGAAGAACGAGAGCCACAGCGTCGCGATCACCGGGTAGATCAGGTAGATGGTCAGGATGATCATCGCCGGACCGACGAAAAGCCAGGGACGGATCAATCCTTGCCGGCGCAGATTGTTGACGGCCGCCGTGCCGGAGACGCCGCGCGAGGGAAAGATCAGGTCGAGCAGTTTGTTGGCGCCCCAGAAATAGGCGACACAACCGCCGACGCCGATGATGATGACGAATATGGCCGAGAAAATCTGAGCCGCCATGGGTTCCTCTCCCCTGCGCATGACCGGCCAGGCAATGCTGGCGATCGGATGCGCCGACTTGTGAATTGTTCAAAACAATCGGAACGCGAAGGCTTCCGGCGCGGGCGCCGGTAGGACCCGGGCCGAAGCCCGGACCCGGCAGCGGGATCAGGAAGGTGCTAGAGCATGATGCCGAAAGGTGCGAAGCGGTTTTCGGACGGCACCATGCTCTACTTTCTTGATTGAGAGGCGGGTTCTGATTTCAGGTCGAACCGACCTGAAATCATCCGGCTCCAAGGCCGCCTGTCGCGACCTACTTGATGGCGTCCCAGCTCTTCTGGATTTCGGCGGCGACGTCCTGCGCGGACTTGCCGCCGACCAGATCGATCATGCCGGTCCAGAACGAGCCAGCGCCGACCTTGCCGGGCATCAGGTCGGAGCCGTCGAAGCGCACCGTCGTGGCGCCGACCAGGATCTCGCCCTGCTTCTTCAGCGCATCGCTGCCATAGGCGTCCTTGTTGGCCGACTTGAACGGAGTGACGAAGCTCTTCTGCGCCATCCACAGTTCATGCGCGAGCGGCATCTGCAGGAACTTGATGAACTCGCGGGACGCCTTGGAGTCCTTGGTGATCATCACCAGGGTTCCGGCGACTTCCAGCGGCGTGCCGAGTTCCGGCTTGGAGGCGTAGGGCGGGAAGGGGAAGAAGTCCGCATCCTGGCCGAGCTTCACGTTTTCCGGAAAGAAGGAGGGAATGAACGATGCCTGGTGGTGCATGTAGCATTTGGGCGGCACGGTGAAGAGGCCCTTCGGGCTGTCGCGGAAGTCGGTCGCCGCCACCGCCTTGGCGCCGCCGTCCACCATCTTGTCGTCAGTCGCGATCTTGCCGAAGATGTCGATGGCGTTGACCACGGCCGGATCGGTGAAGGGGATCTCGTTCTTCACCCATTTGTCGTAGACTTCCGGCGGCTGCGTGCGCAGCATGATGTCCTCGACCCAGTCGGTCGCCGGCCAGCCGGTGGCGCCGCCCGAACCCAGGCCGATGCACCAGGGCTTGCCGCCGTCGGCGATGATCTTCTTCTCGAGCTCGGCAAGCTCTTCCTGGGTCTTCGGCACCTTGTAGCCGGCTTCCTCGAAATTGTCGGGGGAGTACCAGACCAGGCCCTTCACGTCGATCTTGTAGGGGAAGGCGTAGAAGGCGGATTTCCCGTCCTTGCCCGTATAGGTGCCGAGCTTGGCCCAGGAGTCGCCGGCGGCGTAGTTTTCCTTGATCCAGGCGGCCACGTCGTCGCCCAGCGGCGTCAGCACGCCCTTGGAAGCCAGATCCTGGATAAGGCCCGGCTGCGGCAGGACGGCGATGTTGGGGGGGCTGCCGGCCTGGGTGTCGATGACGATCTGCTGTTCGTAATTCTCTGACGAGGAATATTTGACCTCGGCGCCTGTTGCCTCGGCGAAATAATCGAGCACCGAGCGCACGAGCGTCTCGTCCTCGCCGCGCCACGGTCCGAAGATCGACAGCGTCTCGCCCTTGAGGTCGACCTTCTTCAGGTCTTCGAAATTTGCCCAGTGAAATTTCGCATCCTCGCCGGGCTTGAACTTCAGTTCGGCCTGCGCGGGCGCGCTAAGGGCGAGCGCGGAAAACGCAACACCCAGCAAAAGCATTTTCTTCATCGGTATTCCCTCCCAGTGGGTCACATGCACCGGACGGAACCTCCATTCCGCCCGCCGACGCCGCAGGACTGTGACTCACTCGCAAGGGAACCGCAACCTTTCGAAGAGTCTTCCAAAGCGCTTTGGCTCTCGGGATCACGCCATTGAATCGGTCAGGAGTCAAGAGGCATCGGTAAACTAATCGATTTAACTTCGAGCGCGGCGGCGCTCGATACTGCGTTGCAGCATGCTTTTTTGAAGCTTTAACGGCAATTTTCGTTTCAAATTCGAGCCCGGCACGCCTATGCTCATCTTCCTGCAGTCACAACCCTTGCAACGCTTGGGTCGATTCAATTTAAAAGCGCTTTGAGGCAGGGAGGCCTCTCGTGAACCTCAAGCAGCTCGCGCACATGCTGGCGCTCTCGCAGACCACGGTAAGCCGGGCGCTGAACGGCTACCCGGAGGTCAACGAGGAGACGCGCAGGCGCGTCATGGACGCCGCCAAGCGCCACGGCTATCGCCCGAATCCGAGCGCGCGCCGGCTGGCCACCGGCAAGTCCGGCATGATCGGCTATGTGCTGCCGACCGGCACTGCCGTCGACATCGACCCGCACTTCGTGGAGTTTCTGTCCGGCCTGGGCGACTATGCCCGCTCGCACGAACTCGATCTCGTGCTGTCGCCGGCCGACGCCGACGACCAGGAGACCACCTACCGGCGCATCGTCGCCAACCGGCAGGTCGATGCCGTCTATATTTCCTCGCCCAGGCCCAGCGACAGCCGGGTGGCTCTGGTCAGCACGCTCAAAATTCCCTTCATCGTCCATGGCCGCAGCGAGGGGTTCGATTTCGGCTATCCCTATCTCGACATCGACAATGAGGGCGCCTTCCACGAGGCCGCGCGGCTGCTGGTCCAGCTCGGCCATAGGCGGCTGGCGCTCATCAATGGAGACGACCGCGAGACCTTCGCCATCCATCGCGAACGTGGCGTCCGCCGCGCGCTCGCGGCGAGCGGGCTGACCTTGGGCGAACGCCATGTCTGCTCCCTCGTCATGACCGAGGAGAACGGCTATCGCGCCGCCAGGCGCCTGCTGGAGGCAAGCGACGCCCCCACGGCAATTGCCTGCTCCAGCCTGATCATGGCGCTGGGCGTGGTGCGCGCGGTACGCGATCTCGGCCTCAGCATTCCCGGCGACGTATCGCTGATCGCCCATGACGACGTCTTTCCCTGGCTGAAGCCCGAGAACTTTTCCGTGCCGCTGTCGACGACACGCTCGTCCATCCGGCTTGCCGGAGCACGGGTAGCCGAGCGGCTCGCGGCGCGCATATCAGGGCTGGAAGAGGGCGCGCGCGGCGAGGTCTGGCCGGTCGACCTTGTGGTGAGGGGCTCGGTGGCGGGAGCCCCCGCCTGAACTGCAAGAAATCCTGACTCACAGGGCGGCTTTGGTATCCGTAGCAAAAGCAATGAAGCCGATGGTGGGGCCGGAAGAGGGCGCGGACGGCAGAGTTCCCAGCCTTGGCCCGGACCTGTTAACGCCGCTTTAGCCTGCCTGTCACAACATGAGCGGATGAACACCGATCAGTCCGGCACGGTTTTCGGACGACGCGGGCGCGAGCACCGCGCCCCCTCTGCCGCGGTTCAGCGTCCCGCGAGAGCCGCGCGCCCTGTCGGCCATATCGTGTTTCTGGTTGGCTTGACGGGCCTTTTGCTGGCCGTCGCTGTCGCAATCTTCTGGACATTGCCAGGCATCGAAACGGCAAATAGGGAAGCCGCACGGACAGAACGGAAAGTGGTCGAAATCGTCAATCAGCCGATTACCCATCTGCACCGCTCCGGGTCATTCACGGTGTTTTCGCCAGGCTGGTTTCATCCGGGCGCGACGAAGCCGGACTTCGACAATGTTGATATCCGCGCCACACAGGAGCTCCCTTATGAGGGGCATGTCACTTCAGATCTGAACCCCACCGAAATGTTCAACGGAAGCGACCTCGAATTCAACGCGATGACCAAATATTTCTACACCGACCGAACGCTGCCCAAGAAGCGGTTGTCCGGCCCGGAAATGGTCGAGATCAACGGCCTCTACCGCGTCATCGGCCATGATGAGCAGGCGGTGCTGATGCGATGGCTTGTCATAATTGGATTGGTTGTCGTCGGGGTTTGTCTTGCATCCGCCTTGCTTCTGCAAATCGGCCGACCCCGGCAGCTCCCAGCGGCTTGATAGGCAGCGTACGCCGGATCCAGAGATCGACGATGATGTGCCTGACCACCCTTTGCCAGCCTTGCTCGCAGCGAGAAAATCAGTTTTGATTGATGGAGCGGGCCTTGGCTGAGGAACGGAGAGCCGACATGGAGGGCGCGGATCGTTGGCTGGTTCATAGCCAGATGTCCGATCCGGGACGGCACGTCGGTGCGATCGCGACCCTGCCGGCAGGCGTCGGACCCCTCAACCAGATCATCCAGGGCTTGCTGGTGCATGCCGACTGGGCAAGAGAGTACGGCCTCGATGAGGCGACGCTCCATCCAACGGCACGCAGAACGTTGCCCATCGGCGAGCGGCTGGATGATGTCCTGAAGCGGGATCCACGGCCTCTTGAGGTCCAGCGGCCGGCTGACAAGCGATCCACCGGCACCTGCCGCGATTTCGCGCTCGCACTCTGCTCCTTCTTGCGTTGCAGGGGCGTTCCAGCCCGCGTGCGATGCGGCTTCGCCGCCTATTTTGGCAGCGAATGGGAAGACCACTGGGTTTGCGAATACTGGGATTCCATGACCGGCACATGGCGCCTCAGCGATGCCCAGATCGATCACATGCTACGGCAAAGGAACCGCATTGAATTTGATTCCGCCGATGTGCCGCGTCGGTTCTTCGTGCCGGCGGGAGAAGCCTGGCTGATGTGCCGCCGGGCGGAGGCCGATCCGGGTGCATTCGGCCACGGTAGCGTCGTCGGCTGGTGGTTCCTGAAGATCAACGTGCTGCGCGACCACTATGTGCTGAATGGTCGCGAGACCTCGAATTGGGATCGCTGGCGCGAGGCGCCGCAACACAAACGATCGGCTCCAGACGACAAAATGCAGTTGCTTGATAGTCTGGCCGCACGCCCGGATCAGCCGCTGATCGAGGTTATGCCAGACTGGTTGGAACGGTGATCCGCCAACGCGGCGTCACTGCTTCGCCGCTTCCGCCGCCTTCACGTCCAGCAGCCCATAACCGAAATCGCTGTCGCGGCCGTGTCCGCCGAGATCCCTGGCGGTTTTGGCGAGTGCGGTCTCGATGTCATCGGCCGTACGCTCCGGAGCGGCATGGATGAGGTTGGCGATGGCGCCGCTGACGATGGCCGCCGCGAACGAGGTGCCGGTCACCACATCCGAGCCCGCGCCGCTCGGCGCTATCATCTCCACGCCCGGAGCCGAAATGAACACATAGGGTCCGCGATTGGCCTGCGGCATCAACTGGTCCTTGGCGTCGGTGGCCGTCACCGCGATGACGCCGTCGAAGGCGGCCGGGTAGCCATAGGGCGCTTTCGGCCCATTGTTGCCGGCGGCGGCGACCAGCACGATGCCCAGCGCACGCGCATTGCGGCAGGCGGCGCCGAGCAGGTCGTTCTTCGGCCCGACAAAGCTCATGTTGATGATGCGCACATCCTGGCTCGCCGCCCAGTCCAGCGCCGACAGGATGACGTCCATGGTCGACTTGCCGCCCTCGAAGGCGCGGGCGTGATAGATTCTCGCGCCCGGCGCCATGCCTTCCAGCGCGCCGACGCCGGCGATCAGCCCGTCGACGGAGGTGCCGTGGTCGCGCTTTTCGACCGGCACGTCGGGCATGGCGTCGAACTGCCCGGCGATAACGCCGGCCAGTGCCGGATTGGTGTCGTCTATGCCGGTATCGATGACGGCGACGCGCACATTCTCGCCGCTCGCCTGCTTGGGATCGAGGACGATGCGGTCGAAGGCATAGTTGACGATGCCTGCGGCCTGCTGCAGCGAATAGATATGGTTGGGTTCGCGCCGCTGGGTGCGGCCGTCGGCGGCAAGCTGGGCCAGCACGACGCCGACGGGACGGCCGTCTGGAATGCCGAACCGCACCAGCGTGGTGCCAAGCAGCCGCGATTGCCGCTGCGAGCGCACTTCGAGCCCGAAGGAAGCCGCGATCTGCTGCACCGCGCCGGCATCGCCATCGACCGTCACCAGAACCTCGTCGGGGACGAATTCGCCGCTGACGGCGCGCGGCGGCTGAACGGCGATGAGATCGCTCGGCGACACGATCGGGCCACCGGCCGAGGTTCCAGGTTGCGTGTCCGCGGGCGCCGCCGGCGACGTGCCGCCGCCCGTATCCTGGCGTGGAGCGGGTGTCGGCACCGGCACCGGACTTTCGGCCGGATTGGGAAACAGGTCGACGATCAGCGCCGGGAGAAAGACGGCGCCGGGCTGCGCTGCCCCTGAACCGGAACCTGTGCCGCCGCCATTGTCCTTGGCGCAGTCGGGCGCCTTGGCGTTGGCCGGATTGCGGCAGTCGATGTTGGTTCGGTCGGCATTGGAATCATTGGTCTGCGCCGACGCGGGCACGGCGGCGATTGTCATCGCCGCCGCAAGGACCGCCGCAAATCGAATGACCGCCTCAGCCGCCATCAGCCGGTTTCCTTCCCTCCATCACAGTCTCGCTGAAAGGCTGGGCGGCAATAAGGCCGAGTTGTTTGGCGTAATCTGCCGCGTTGGCGGCGGGAACGCCGAGCCGGAACACGCCGTCGGCGGTCGGCCCGCCGATGATCTTCAGCCCATTGCCGCCGAGGAAGGCGGAAATATCGGACATCTTCGCGTCCGGTTTGAATTTCACCAGCGCGAAGGGCATCTTCGCCAGATCGTCTTCGGTGCCGGCGATCTCGAAATCCTTGCCCTTGCCGCCCGGCTGCACCAGGGACTGCACCATGACCAGCGCCAGCAGGACAGCTGCCGCCGCCCAGGCGACGCCGACAGGCACCGCCATGAAGCGGGCCCAGGCCTGGGCAAGGAAGGACGAGCCAGCCGGCTTGCGGACCGGTCCGGCCTCCGCTTCGAGCGCCTTGGCGAAGCGGCTCAGCGCGTCCGCTGGCGGCCGGATCGCCTCATTGGCGGCCGACGTGCCGGAGAATTCCGCTTCAGCCTCGCCGAGCGCGGCAAGGGCTGCCGGGTCGCTGGCCAGCCATTCCTCGACGGCCTCCAGTTCCGAACCTTCGAGCGAGCCGTTCAGGTAGAACGGCAGCAGCGTTTCCATTTCGTCGCGGCGCGACATCTTTTCAGCGGCGCTCATGGCCACCCCCTGTCGTAACCGGCGGCCTTGAGGGCCTCGCCGAGTTTCTTGCGGGCGTAGAACATTCTTGTCTTCACGGTGGCGACCGGTATGTCGAGCACCTCGCCGATCTCGGTCACCGACTGTCCCTGGTAGTAGGCAAGGTCGATCACCGTGCGGTGCTCCTCGGGCAGGGCGTCGATCAGCCGGCGCAGGGCGGCGGCCTTGTCCTCCTTCATGGTGACGACTTCCGGCGTGTCGGCGCCGTCGGGTACGGCGGCGGCGGCCTCGTCGTCGATCCAGTCTTCCTTCTTCTTGCGCAGCAACGACAGCGCCTTGAAGCGGGCGATGCCGAGCAGCCATGTCGAGACTTCGGAGCGCCCTTCGAAGCCGGGCGCCTGGCGCCACAGTTCGAGAAACACCTCGTTCGCGATATCGTCAGCCATCATTTCCGATCCCGTCTGGCGCGCCACGAAGCGGTAGACCCGCGCGTGGTGGCGCATGAACAGGAGCCGAACGGCGGCCCGGTCGCCCTTCGCGACCCGGTCGACCAGCGCACGATCGGTTTCCGTCGCCGCCGTCATGGCCGGTCGAGCCGCCTGGCTCCTGCCTGCTCTGTCGCTGATCGGTCCAAAAAGGTTCATCCTCCGCCAAGGAATTTTCGGAGGCTAACTGAAGAAAGGAGAGGTTGCCAGAGTGTCGCCCTTCTCCCCGTCACTATACGGGGAGAAGGTGCCGGCAGGCGGATGAGGGGCGGCGCCGGCATTGGGCTATCTCTGGCGTCAGCGCTGCCCCTCACCCTTACCCTCTCCCCGTATAGGGACGGGGAGAGGGGGCGCCAACGTCGCGCTCAATCCAGAAACGGCTTCGCCTGCATCGTCGGGGGCACAGCCACCCCGAGCCGGCTCAGCACCGTGGGCGCCAACTGCAACTGGTCGAGCAGCGTACCTGCTTCCGGTCCCTTGCCGGATCCGAAATAATACAGCGCGAAATCCTGCATCTCGTCGTCATGGCCGCCATGGTGACCACGGTCGGTCTGGCCGTGGTCGGCGGTGACCATCACCTCGTAGCCGGCCTCGATCCAGCCCGGCAGGAAGGCCGCCAGCATGCCGTCCATGGCGTAAACGGCATGGTCCATCTCGTGGCAGTCGTGGCCGAAGCGATGGCCCATCGAATCCAGCGTGCAGGTGTGCAGGATGCCGTAGTCGATGCCGTGGCGCCTGGTCAGCATGGTCAGCGTCGCGAACAGGTCGACGTCGCTCGGCGTCATCTGGTTGCGGGCATTGTAGCCGGTCATGGTGTGGAAGCGGCCGTGCGTGATCGGCCCGCCCGGCTCGTCATATTCCATGTCCTCGACCAGGTCGAAAGGATAGGAGCGGAAGAATTCCGACCAGTAGGAATGTGTCACCGCGCCGGTCTTGCCGCCGGCCTTGCTGACCTCGGAAAAGATGTCGGGCTGTCTGACCCGGAAGCGGTTCTCGTTGGACAGGATGCCATGTACCTGCGGCGACACGCCGGTATGGATCGAGGCATAACAGCAGGCCGAGGTCGACGGCAGCACCGAGCGCATCTTCCACACCCGCGCCTCGCCCGATTGCACCCAGCCTTCGAGATTGCCCATCAGCCGACGCCAGTTCCGGTAGGGAACGCCATCGAGGATTATCAGCAAAAGCTTGGATTGGAGCGCCATGGGCTGGTTCCCGAGATTGTCCGTTTAAACAACAGCGCCGCGTGTCGCATGGACACGCGGCGCTTGTCAGCCTCAGTTGGATGTCAGGCGTTCAGCCAGCATTCGCCGAGTGCGTATCCATCCATCATTTCGCCGATCGGGTTCTTGACCCAGCCGCTGATCTTGTTGGTCGCAGCCGCGTCGATGAACTGGTTGAAGAAGGGCACGATCAGGCCGCCTTCGTCGCGCATCATGACCGCCATGTCGTGGTAGATCGCCTTGCGCTTGTCCTGGTCGAGCTCGCCGCGCGCGGTGAACAGCATCTTGTCGAATTCCGGCCGCTTGAAGCGCGTGTCGTTCCAGTCGGCGGTCGAGACGTAACCGGTGGAATACATCTGGTCCTGCGTGGCGCGGCCGCCCCAATAGGAGAGCGAGAAGGGCTGCTTGTTCCAGACTTCCGACCAATAGCCGTCGCCAGGCTCGCGCTTGATCTCGATCTTGATACCGGCCTTGGCTGCACTCTGCTGGTAGAGCTGGGCGGCATCGACCGCGCCGGGGAAGGCGACATCGGAGGTACGCAGCAGGATCGAGCCGCTATGGCCGGACTTCTTGTAGAGCGCGGCGGCCTTTTCCGGATCGAATTTGCGCTGCTCGATGGCGGTAAACAGCGGATAGGCTTCGTTGATCGGGAAGTCGTTGCCGACCGAGCCGTAGCCGCGCAGGATTTTCTCCAGCATCTCGTCACGATCCATGGCGAGCTTGAGCGCCATGCGCAGATCGCCGCTGTCGAAGGGCGCGGTGTCGCAGAACATGTTGAACGGGTAGTAGCCCTTGCCCGAAACGTTCTCGATGCTGACGCCGGGGATGCGCTTGACCAGGTCGACCACCTTCGGTTCGACGCGGTTGATCATGTGGACCTGGCCACCTTGCAGGGCGGCGAGACGCGCCGTCGCGTCGTTGATGACGACGATTTCGACCTGGTCGGCATGGCCGGCCTTGTCGCCCTGCCAGTAGTTGGCAAAGCGTTCGCCGCCATGACGTACGCCCGGCTGGTTGACGGTGACCTTGTAGGGGCCGGCGCTGATGCCGGCATTGGGGTTGTCCTTGCCGCCATTCGGCTGGATGACGAGATGGTAGTCCGCCATCAGATAGGGGAAGTCGGCATCCGCGTCGCCCAGCGTGACGATCACTTCCTTGCCGCTCGCCTTGACGCCCTTGATGTTCTTGAGGATGCCGAGCGCGCCCGACTTCGACTTCTCGTCGGCATGGCGCTCGATGGTGGCGGCGACGTCTTCGGCGTTGACCGTCTTGCCATTGTGGAATTCGATGCCGTCACGGACCTTGATGGTCCATGTCTTGGCGTCCTTGGAAGCGCCGATATCCTCGGCGATCAGGTTGACCAGCTTGTTGTCCGGGCTCAGCCGGACAAGATACTCGCCCCACTGCTTGCTGAAACTGTAGGTGACCTGGCTGAGGTTGAGCGCCGGGTCGAGGCTGTTGGTCGATTCGCCGCCCTGCAGGCCGGCCTTGAGGATGCCGCCCTTGACCGGCGTCTGCGCGAAGGCTTTCCCGGCCAGGGTCGTCGCCAGCGCGGCGGATACACCAAGAGCCGCGGTGCGGCCAAGGAAGTCGCGACGCGAGATCCGGCCCTTGCCGGCGAGTTCAGCGAGATGGTCGAGTTCAGTCTTCATGTCCTACCCCTTGTTGAAAATAACGTGACAAAAACAACGTCACACCAGCGGCGCCCGTCCGCAGGACGTGTGGCGCCCTAGTGTTGCATGCTGATGACGATGGTCCTCCCCCAGCCGCTCCCTAATTCCCCGCGCTGGCCATGCGCCGGCCCTTGATTGCCTTTTCCAGCCAGCCGATCTCCATTTCCGGGACCGACGACAGCAGAAGGTCGGTATAGGCATCGAAGGGTGGCGTCAGCACCTTGCTCTTCGAGCCGTAACGGACCACTTCGCCGCGATACATCACCGCGATCGAATCGGCGATCGACTTCACGGTCGCCAGGTCGTGGGTGATGAAGAGATAAGCCACCTTCTCGTGCTCCTGCAGGTTCAAAAGCAGCTTGAGGATGCCGTTGGCCACCAACGGATCGAGTGCCGACGTCACCTCGTCGCAGATGATCAGTTTGGGCTTGGCGGCAAGCGAACGGGCGATGCAGACGCGTTGCTTCTGCCCGCCTGAAAGCTCGGCCGGATAGCGGTCGATGAAGCCCTTGCCCATTTCGATCTCGTCGAGCAGTTCGGCGACGCGCTTGTCGCGCTCCCTGCCGCGCATGCCGAAATAGAATTCGAGCGGCCGGCCGATGATGGTGCCGACAGTCTGGCGCGGGTTCATCGCCACGTCGGCCATCTGGTAGATCATCTGCAGCTGGCGCAGATCCTCCTTCGGCCGGTCGGCAAGCCGGTTGGCCAGCGGCCGCCCGTCGAAGGTGACGCTGCCCTGCTCGGGCGGAAGCAGCCCGGTGATCGCGCGCGCCAGCGTCGACTTCCCCGAGCCGGACTCGCCGACCACGGCCAGCGTCTGGCCCGGATAGATATCGACCGAGACGTTCTTCAGCACCTTGACCTGGCCGCCGCCATAGGCGGCGGTGACGTTCTTTACCGACAGGAAAGGCGTGGCGCCGGGCTTCTGCTCGGAATGCTCGATCTCATGCACCGAAACCAGCGCGTTGGTGTATTCCTGGCGCGGCTCCTTGATGATCTGCCTCGTGCCGCCCCATTCGACCAGCCGGCCATGGCGCAGCACCATGATCTCGTCGGACACCTGCGCGACGACGGCGAGATCATGGGTGATGTAGAGCGCGGCGACATGGGTGTCGCGGATGGCGTCCTTGATCGCCGACAGCACGTCGATCTGCGTCGTCACGTCGAGCGCCGTGGTCGGTTCGTCGAAGACGATCAGGTCCGGCTCCGAACACAGCGCCATCGCCGTCATGACACGCTGCAGCTGGCCGCCCGAGACCTGGTGCGGAAAGCGCTCGCCGATCGTTTCGGGGTTGGGCAGGCTGAGCTTCCTGAACAGCGCGACGGCCCGCTTCTCGGCCTCCGCCCGCGTCGCCGTGCCATGCAGCAGGGTGGCTTCCACGACCTGGTCCATCAGCCTGTGCGCCGGATTGAAGGCGGCTGCCGCCGACTGCGCGACATAGCAGACCTCGCGTCCGCGCAGCTTCCGGAAGCCTTCCTTGCCGCCCTTCAGGATATCGCGCCCGTTGAGGATGACCTCGCCGCCGGTGATGCGCACGCCGCCACGGCCGTAACCCATCGACGACAGGCCGATGGTCGACTTGCCTGCGCCGGACTCGCCGATCAGCCCCAGCACCTTGCCCTTCTCCAGCGTCAGCGAGACGTCATGGACGAGCGTGATGGTCTTTGGCGCCTCGCCGGGCGGATAGACCGTCGCCTCGATGCGCAAATTCCGGATGTCGAGCAGCGGGGTGGACTTTGCCTTGCCGTCAGCCATCAGCCGCGTCCTCCCTTCAGGCTTGTCGTGCGGTTGAGCACCCAGTCGGCGACGAGGTTGACCGAGATCGCCAGTGCCGCGATCGCCCCGGCCGGGATGAGGGCTGCGGCAATGCCGAAGACGATACCGTCCTTGTTCTCCTTGACCATGCCGCCCCAGTCGGCATCCGGCGGCTGTACGCCGAGCCCGAGGAACGAAAGCGTCGACAGGAACAGCACCGCGTAGATGAAGCGCAGCCCCAACTCGGAGACCAGCGGCGACAGCGCATTGGGCAGGATTTCCCGGAAGATGATCCAGGCACTGCCTTCGCCGCGCAGCTTGGCGGCCTCGACATAATCCATGACGTTGATGTCGACGGCGACGGCGCGCGCCAGGCGGTAGACGCGCGTCGAATCGAGAATGCCCATCACCAGGATCAGCGTCACCAGGTTCGTCGGCAGCACCGAAAGCACGACCAGCCCCATGATCAGCGTCGGGATCGACATCAGGAGGTCGACGAGGCGCGATAGGATGGTGTCGAACCAGCCGCCGAACACCGCCGCCGAGAAGCCCAGTATGGCGCCGAGCGAGAAGGACAGCGCGGTGGCGAGCACGGCGATGAACAGCGTGATGCGGGCGCCGAAGATCATGCGCGACAGGAGATCGCGGCCGAGATTGTCGGTGCCCAGCCAGTGCGCCGCCGACATCGGTTCCCAGACGTCGCCGACGATCTCGGCATTGTCATGCGGCGAGATCCACGGCGCGAAGACTGCCGCCAGCACGAACAGCGCCGTCAGCACCAGGCCGATCAATGCGGGGATGGGGATGCGTCTTATGTCAAGCATGCCCGCCCCCTCACTTTGGATGCCGCAGACGCGGATTGGCGACGATCGCCGCTATGTCCGCGATGATGTTGAGGCTGATGTAGACGGCGGCGAAGATCAGGCCGACCGCCTGCACGACAGGCACGTCGCGCTTGGTGACATGGTCGACCAGGTATTGCCCCATGCCAGGATAGACGAAGATCACCTCGACCACGACGACGCCGACGATGAGATAGGCGAGGTTGAGCATCACGACATTGATGATCGGCGCGATGGCGTTCGGAAAGGCGTGCTTGCGGATGACCGCGAAGGCGGAAAGCCCCTTGAGCTCGGCCGTCTCGACATAGGCCGACTGCATGACGTTGAGGATCGCCGCGCGCGTCATGCGCATCATGTGAGCGAGCACGACAAGCGTCAGCGCCGTCGCCGGCAGGGCGATCGCCTGCATGCGCTCGCCGAACGGCATGCCGTCATAGACGGTCGAGATGGCGGGGAAGATCTGCCATTTCACGGCGAAGAAATAGACCAGGAGGTAGCCGATGAAGAATTCGGGGAACGATGTCGAGGCGAGCGCCAGTCCGGAGATCAGCTTGTCGACCCAGCCATTGCGGTAGCGCACCGCGATCAGGCCCAGGATGATGGCCAGCGGCACCGCCACGATCGCCGCCCAGAAGGCGAGGAACAGCGTGTTCCAGAGCCGGCCCTTGATCGAGGTGGCGATATCCTGGCCGCTCGACATGGCCGTACCGAGGTCGCCGGTCAGGACGCCGCCGAGCCAGTGGAAATACCTGAGATAGGCCGGTTCGTTCAAACCGAGCTGCTCGCGCAGATTGGCGAGCGACTCGGGCGTCGCCGACTGTCCCAGAATGGCTTGCGCGACGTCGCCGGGCAGGATCTGCGTGCCGGCGAAGATCAGGACCGATATGGCCAACAAAAGGAGGATGCCCAGCGCAATGCGCTGGGCGATTAGTCTCAGAATGGGTGAAGACATCTCTGCAAAGCCGGACTCAGGCCTGCAGCCAGCACTTCGCCAGGGCGTAGCCGTTCATCAACTCCTGGTGCGGATCGTCCACCCAGCCGTCGACCTTGGCGCCGGTGGCATCGATGAACTGGTTGAACATCGGCAGGATCAGGCCGCCTTCGTCGCGCACCAGAACGGCCATGTCGTGGTACATCTGCCTGCGCTTGGTCTCGTCCAGTTCGGCACGAGCCGCCAGCACCATCTTGTCGAAGTCCGGACGCATGAAACGCGTGTCGTTCCAGTCGGCGGTCGACAGGTAGGCGGTCGAGTACATCTGGTCCTGCGTCGAGCGGCCGCCCCAGTAGGAGGCGCAGAAGGGCTGCTTGTTCCAGACCTCGTTCCAGTAGCCGTCGCCGGGTTCGCGCTTGAGTTCGATCTTGATGCCGGCCTTGGCCGCGCTCTGCTGGAAGAGCTGCGAGGCATCGACGGCGCCGGGGAAGGCGACATCCGAGGTCCGCAGAAGCACCGTGCCGTCATGGCCTGATTTCTTGTAGTGGAACTTGGCCTTGTCGGGATCGTATTTGCGCTGCTCGATCTCGGTGAACAGCGGGTAGGAAGCATTGATCGGGAAGTCGTTGCCGAGCGAACCATAGCCGCGCAGCACCTTGGTCAGCATCTCCTCGCGGTCGATCGCGAGCTTCAGCGCCATTCTGAGGTCGTTGTTGTCGAACGGCGCCGTGTTGCAGTGCATGATGAAGACATAGTGGCCCGGGCCGGCATGGTTGCGGATGGTCACGCCCGGCACGCGCTTGATCAGGTCGACGATCTTCGGCTCGACGCGGTTGATCATGTTGACCTGGCCGCCCTGCAGGGCCGCCGTGCGCGCCGTCGCATCGTTGATGACGATGACTTCGATCTGGTCGGCATGGCCCATCTTGTCGCCCTGCCAGTAGTTGGCGAAGCGCTCGCCGCCATGGCGCACGCCCGGCTCGTTGGTGACGACCTTGTACGGGCCGGCGCCGATGCCGGCATCGGGCTTGTCCTTGCCGCCATTGGGCTGGACGATCAGGTGATAGTCGCTGAGCAGGTAGGGAAGGTCGGCATTGGCCTCCTTCAGCGTCAGCACCACTTCCTTGCCGCTGGCCTTGATGGTTTCGATGCCCTTCATGTAGCCGAGCGCGCCGGATTTCGACTTCTCGTCCGAATGGCGCTCGAGCGTGGCGGCCACGTCGTCGGCGGTCACGGTCTTGCCGTTGTGGAATTCGATGCCGTCGCGGATCTTCAGCGTCCACACCTTGGCGTCCTTGGACGAGCCGATCTCCTCGGCGATGCGGTTCTCGAGCTTGCCCTCCGGCGAAAGCTCGACGATCATTTCGCCCCAGCACTTGCCGAAGGCGAACGGCACCTGCGTCATCATCAGCGCCGGATCGAGGCTGTTGGTCGATTCACCGCCCACCAGACCGGCCTTCAGCGTGCCGCCCTTGACCGGACCGGCGGCGCGAGCAGCGCTTGAAAGCAGCGAATTGGCGAAGGGAGCGGCAATGCCGAGCGCTGCCGCCCGGCCAAGGAAATCACGACGGCTCAGTTTGCCGGACGCGACACGCCGGCTAAGGAATTCCAGTTCGTTCGACATTTTGAGTTCCTCACTCTGTTGGTTCGACTCTGCGGTCGATTTTCTTGCTTGTTGTTAAGGGGAATAATGACCGCAAGGGAAAGCGGCAGGCAAGACCGAATGCGACATGCCGTGGCGTAAATGGCGCGTCGTATTTGGACCAATAGCGGAGAAGCTCACACCAGCGAGCGCGGGACAATCTCCTCGAAATTGCGCTCGAAAACGAGTTTGTTGCCCTCGTAGGCCTCGATTCTGGCGCCGACGATGAAGTTTTGCGCGTCGGATCGCATCTCAGCCAATGTTTCGGTGCGCACCGACCATCCATTTCGCGACAAGGTCTGTGTCCAGTGCGTCTTTCCCGAGGCCGCCAGGGGATCGTCGGGGTGGATCGTCCAGGTCTCGCGCACGATGCTGCCGTTGACGAGCCCGTGGTCGAGGTCGCGCACCTCGCCGAAGTCATCCGTTATCGACAATGTGACGATGCCGGTCTTCTCGTCGCGATCGACATGGCGTTCGGAACTGGTGGCGCGCACCGTCTCGGTTGCCCACGGCGTGGCGCCTTCCGGTTCGCCGAAGGTCGCCTCGTCGCCTGTCGCCAGCGGGCGAAGCGGCAGCTTGAGCGTCGCTGCGGAGAGATCGAGCTGGACCGGCTCCGGCGAGGGCCAGATGGCGGGCCAGTAAGCGGTGGAGACGGCGATGCGCAGGCGGTGGCCGGCCGGCACGCGATAGGCGCACTGGTCGAGCACGACGCGCGCCGACACGGCTTCGCCTGGAACCAGCGCCTGCGGGAATTCGTGCGACTGGCGATGCGTCAGGTTCAAGACGCCGTAGGAGATCAGTTCCGAGGCGCCATCTGGGTGCACGTCGCACAGCCGGACCGCGACATTGGCCTGCGGCCGGTTGGACGCCACGCGGATCAGAAGCTCCGGCGCGCCGACGATGTCGATCGCTTCGCCGAGCGCCGGCTGGTCGAAACACAGTGACAGCGCATCGTCCGGCCGCTGGTCGCCCGGCAATTCAGGGCCGAAGGTGAAGGGAAAATACTCGCCGCCCGCAAGGCCGCAGGTCTGTGGCGAGGCAACAATGGCCGGCTTGCCCGCGTCCCCGATCAGGTCGATCACCTCGGCCTTGATAGCCGGCGACGGCCATTGCCGCTCCGCGACCCAGCGGCCGGGCCGCTCGGGGTGCCAGCGGGCGGGGCGTACGCTGTCCATCACATAGGCGCGGTAGGCCGGATCGGCTTCGACGCCCGTCTCGGCGCCCTTCAGCCAGTGGTCCCACCAGCGCAGCGCTTCCTGCAGGAAGCCGATCGCCGGTTGCGGCCCGGCATAATGCGGGTATTTGTGAATCCACGGGCCGACGATGCCCTTCACCGGCGCTTCGATGTTGGTGACGAGGTTGGAGATCGTGTTGCGGTAGCCGTCATGCCAGCCGCCGATCGACAGCACGGCTGCCTTGACCGCGGAAAAATCCTCGCAGATGGAGCCCCGCTTCCAATAGGCATCGCGGTGCTGGTGCCGCAGCCAGAGGGGCAGCAGGAACGACTGGTTCTCCAGCCTCGTCAGCCACAGGTCGCGCCATCTGTTGTCCCCGGCAATCGCCGGATCCGGCGGCCGCGACGAATAGGACAGCATCGTCGAGGCCCAGCCGAAATTTTCGAGCAGCAGGCAGCCGCCCTTGTAATGGATGTCGTCGGCATAGCGGTCGACCGTCGAGCACAGGCTGATCACCGCCTTCAGCGCTGGCGGGCCTTTGGCCGCCACTTGCAGGCAGTTGAAGCCGCCCCAGGAAATGCCCATCATGCCGACATTGCCGTTGCACCAGGGCTGAGCCGCCGCCCAGGCGATGACGTCGCAGGCGTCCTGCAATTCCTGTTCGGAATATTCGTCGTCCATCAACCCCTCGGAATCGCCATTGCCGCGCATGTCGACACGGATCGAAGCGTAGCCGTGGCCGGCGAAATAGGGATGCGTCAGCTGATCGCGAAAGATGGTGCCGTCGCGCTTGCGGTAGGGCAGGTGCTCAAGGATGGCGGGCACGGGATCGTCGCCCGCATCTTGCGGCATCCAGATCCGCGCCGATAACCGGCAGCCGTCGGGCATGACGATGCCCATGTCGGGAAATTCGACGACCTTGCGGGGAAACTCGGTGATGATTTTCATGGCGCCATAACGCCCGGTGCCGAGGCGACTTTCAATCGCCATTCGCGACTGGAGCAGCGAAATATGCGACTTGGCCGCCGACCGGTCTCCCGTCTCGGAACGTCTAGTTCAGCGGAATATCGTTTTCACCCTTGCTCGCCTGGTAGGCGTTTGACAGGTCGTCGTAGCGCGCCGCGATCTTGCCTATCCGCGTCTCCAGCCGGTTGCGCTCGGCCTCCGGCAGCGCACGGACCAGCCGGCGTATCGAAAAGCTCTTCCAGTAGGCGTTCTCGGCATTGTAGCCGCCGGGATCGAGGGTGAAGACCTCTTTCAGAATTCTCAGATCGTGCGGGATGGCGAAGCTGTCCCGGGAATCCTCGTGGCTGAAGAGATAGTAGAAATTGTCGAATCCGGTCCAGGTGATCGCCGACAGGCAGAGCGAGCAGGGCTCGTGCGTGGCGATGAAGATGGCGTCTTTGGCGTCGACGCGTTCGGCCCTGGGCATTTCGTAGAACCGCTTCAGGCAATGCACCTCGCCATGCCAGAGCGGGTTCTCCATCTCGTTATTGGTCTCGGCCAGCACCAGCGAGCGGTCGTCCTTGCGCAGGATCGCGGCGCCGAACAGCTTGTTGCCATGGGCAACGCCTTCAGCCGTCTTCGGCACGATGTCATGCTCGATGACGTCGAGCAGGCGGTCGATCAGCGAAACATCGGTCATCAGCGGGGCTCCTGTCGGATGTCGCCCCGTTTCGGGGTGACGATATGCACAAAGACATCAAGGGAGATGGATCTCGTAGGCGTGCGAGAAATGGAATTCCTCGAGGTTGGAGCCGTCGCCGCCACGGTCGACGATCAGGAAATCCTGGGGCTCGCCGAGCGGCGTCAGCACGCCGTGCCAGAGATTGCGTGAATAATTGATGCCTTGCCCGGGCGTCGTGATGAAGGCATGCGGCTCGCCCGGCCCTTCCTTGCCGTCATGGCACACGACAACCAGGAACGGACGCGGCGACAGCGGTATGAAGGCCTGGCTGCCGAAAGGGTGGCGTTCGACCATGGTCAGCTTCAGTGGCAATTCATAGGGCGTGCCGCGCACCATCGAGATGAGCACGCGGGCGTTCGGCCCTGCCGCCTCGGCGGTCGCCAGATCATGATAGCGCTCGGCCCTGCCGCCATTGATCGGATAATGGTTGTCGCCGCCCATGTCGATGACATCGCCAAAGGCGGCGAAGGCCTCACGGGTCAGCGGCCGCGCGACGATACGGGTCACCGCGCGCGACCGCCGAAGCCCGCCCCGCCCAGCTTGGCGTGCCGGTTGACGTCCTTGTAGAGCAGATAGCGGAACTTGCCGGGGCCGCCGGCATAACAGGCCTGCGGGCAGAAGGCGCGCAGCCACATGAAGTCGCCGGCCTCGACCTCGACCCAGTCCTGGTTCAGCCGATAGACCGCCTTGCCTTCCAGCACATAGAGCCCGTGCTCCATCACATGCGTCTCGGCGAAGGGAATGACCGCGCCCGGCTCCAGCGTGACGATGGTGACGTGCATGTCATGGCGCATGTCGGCGGGATCGACGAAGCGGGTCGTCGCCCATCGGCCCTCGGTGCCGGGCATCGGGCTGGGCGCCACCTGCTGGTCGCTGGAGAAGAAGGCTTCCGGCGTATCCAGGCCCTCGACGGCCTCATAGGCCTTGCGGATCCAGTGGAAGCGCACGGCGACCCCGCCGTGGTTGCGCACCGTCCAGCCGCTTGCCGGCGGCAGGAAGGCAAAGC
Organism: Mesorhizobium comanense; assembly: GCF_005503535.1. Lineage (GTDB taxonomy): Bacteria > Pseudomonadota > Alphaproteobacteria > Rhizobiales > Rhizobiaceae > Mesorhizobium > Mesorhizobium comanense. The sequence continues at coordinate 155,851 of NZ_SCNN01000001.1, forward strand.
CGCCGGGCGCCAGCACATGCTTTTTTCCGGCGAGGGACACGGTGAGTTCGCCCTCGACCACGAACAGGACGCCCTCGGCGCCGGCGTCGGGCTCGGGTCGGTCGCTGCCGCCGCCGGGCAGGACCTCGACGATGTACTGCGAAAACGTCTCGGCGAAGCCCGACAGGGGTCTCGCGATGATCCAGGCCCTCGTCTCGTCCCAGAAGGGCAGCGGGCTGGTGACGATATCCTGCATCACCCCTTTGGGGATGACGGCATAGGCTTCGGTGAAGACGGCGCGTCCCGTCAGGAGCTCGTTCTGGCCGGGGTGGCCGCCATGGGGGGCGTAATAGGTTCGCTCGGACGTCTTGATCATATCCATTGGCCTTGATCCTATTGCGGGAGCATGTCCTTCAGCCGGAGCAGGGCGATGCGCTCGACCTGCTTGCAGGCTGTGTCGAATTCGGCGCCACGGCTGTTGCCGATGCGGGTTTCGAATTCGGCCAGGATTTGCTCCTTGGTCTTGCCCTTCACCGCGATGATGAAGGGGAAGCCGAACGTGGTGACGTAGGCGGCGTTCAGCTTGGAAAACAGTTCGCGTTCCTTGTCGGTCAGCGCGTCGAGGCCGGCGGAGGCCTGTTCCCTGGCCGATTCTGCCGTCAGCCGCCTGGCTTTGGCCAGCTTGCCGGCAAGGTCGGGATGGGCGTTGAGCACGCCGAGCCGCTCCGTCTCGCTGGCGCCCCGGAAAATGCGGCACAGCGCATTGTGCAGGCCGCCCGCCGTGTCATGCGCCGGGCCGAGCTCCAGTTCGTAGGCCCGCTCGGCGATCCACGGCGAATGCTCGAACACGCCGCCGAAAGTGTGAACGAAGGTCTCGAATTCCATCTTCGACGGGCGCAGCACCGCCGGCGCGTAGGGATGGTTCTCCCGCCAGTGGCGGGCAATGTCGATGCGCCGCGCCAGCCAGACCTTGTCGTGCGATTTGACATAGTCGACGAAGCGCTTCAGCGCCGCGACCCGTCCCGGCCGGCCGACGAGGCGGCAGTGCAGGCCGATGTTCATCATGCGCGGCCTGCCGGCTTTGCCTTCGGCATAGAGCGTGTCGAAACTGTCCTTGAGATAGGCGAAGAACTGGTCGCCCGAGTTGAAGCCTTGCGGCGTGGCGAAGCGCATGTCGTTGGCATCGAGCGTGTAGGGGATGATGAGCTGCGTGCCGCTCTCATGCTCGAACCAGTAGGGCAGTTCGTCGTCATAGGTATCGGAAACGTAGTCGAAGCCGCCTTCTTCGGCGGCGAGACGAACCGTGTTGACGGAGGTGCGCCCCGTATACCAGCCGGTCGGCCGCTGGCCGGTGACCTCGTAGTGCAGCTTGATCGCCGCTTCGAGATCGCGGCGCTCGTCCTCGGCGCTGTGGTCGCGGTAGTCGATCCATCTGAGCCCGTGCGAGGCCATCTCCCAGCCGGCCTCCTGCATGGCTGTGACCTGGTCGGGCGAGCGCGCCAGTGCCGTGGCGACGCCGTAGCAGGTGACAGGTACCTGCTCTTCGCTGAACAGCCGCAGCAGGCGCCAGAAGCCGGCCCGCGCGCCATATTCGTAGATCGATTCCATGTTCCAGTGGCGCTGGCCGACCCAGGGCGCGGCGCCGACGATTTCCGACAGGAAGGCCTCCGACGCCTTGTCGCCATGGAGGACGCAATTCTCGCCGCCCTCTTCGTAATTGACGACGAACTGGACCGCGACATGCGCACCGCCAGGCCATTTCGGATCCGGCGGATTGGCCCCGTAGCCACGCATGTCTCTTTCGTAACGCATCGTCCCTCCACACCCGGCATAACCGGAAGTATGATCAGAATATCGAAAGGCCTGCCCGTGCATTCCCCTCAAAATTTTTGAAACTGTTTTTGTCGCGCTCCGCTCGACCGGGACTTATGCATCGCCTTTAATTGGCGCACAATTCATCACTAGTGTTCTGATGTACCTGGATGGGAGGCGGCCAATGGCAGAAACGTCGAAAGCCGATGGCGGGCGTCTGACGACCCATGTCCTGGACACGGCAACCGGCAAGCCGGCTGCGGGACTGTCGATCGCGCTCTACCGTATAGACGGTTCGGCCCGGGCGCTTTTGAAGAGCGTCGTCACCAATTCCGACGGCCGCTGTGACGCGCCGCTGCTCGCCGGCCAGGAGTTCCGCACCGGTGAATATGAATTGGTATTCGCTGCCGGCAATTATCTGCGCGGCCAGGGTACGAAGCTGCCCGAGCCCGCATTTCTCGACAGCGTGCCGATCCGCTTCGGCATGGCGGAGCAGCGGCATTATCATGTCCCGCTCTTGATTTCGCCCTACGGATACTCGACCTATCGGGGGAGCTGACATGGCAAAAGTCGACACCCGCAACGAAATCCGTTTCATCCTCAATGGCAGGGATGTTGCGCTATCGTCGGTGGCTCCGGACGCGACCCTGCTCGACTGGCTGCGGCTGGACCGTTCGCTGCGCGGCACCAAGGAAGGTTGTGCCGAAGGCGATTGCGGTGCCTGCACCGTCCTGGTCGGCAAGCTTTCGGCTGCCGGGCTCGTCTATGAAAGCGTCAATGCCTGTATCCGCTTCCTCGGCTCGCTCGACGGGACCCATGTCGTCACGATCGAGCATCTGCGGGGCGAGCCGGACAAGTTGCATCCGGTGCAGCAGGCAATGGTCGATTTCCACGGCTCGCAATGCGGCTTTTGCACGCCGGGCTTCGTCATGTCGCTCTACGGGCTGTGGATGAAGTCGCCGGCGCCCTCCAATGCGGCGATCGAAAAGGCGCTGCAGGGCAATCTCTGCCGCTGCACGGGATATGAGGCGATCATGCGCGCCGCGCACGCCATTTCCAGCTATGGCAAGGCGGCCAGGGATCCGCTGGCCCTCGAGCGCCAGGACATCACGAAGCGGCTTCAGGCGCTGCATGACGGCGCCAGGGTCGAGATCGGAACCGGAGGCAAGCGGCTGATCGTGCCGGCCGATGCCGACGACTTCGCCGCTGTGTTCGAGAAGGAACCGACGGCGACCGTCGTCGCCGGTTCGACCGATGTCGGCCTGTGGGTGACCAAGCACATGCGCGACATCTCGCCCGTCATCTTCATCGGCAATCTCGACGGGCTTGGCGGCATCGTCGAAGACAAGGGCGTGATATCGATCGGCGCCGGTGTCACCTATACCGAAGCGTTCTCGATGTTGTCGAAACGAATTCCAGCCCTGGGGCAACTGGTCGATCGCATCGGCGGCGAACAGGTGCGCAACATGGGCACCATAGGCGGCAACATCGCCAACGGCTCGCCCATTGGCGATACCCCGCCGCCGCTGATCGCGCTCGGCGCGCGCCTGACGCTGCGCAAGGGCAAGGAAAGGCGTACGATCCCGTTGCAGGATTTCTTCATCGCCTACGGCAAGCAGGACCGTCAGCCCGGCGAATTCGTCGAGGCCGTGCATGTGCCCGTGCCAGCCAAGGACGTGAAGTTCGCCGTCTACAAGGTCACCAAGCGCCGCGACGAGGATATCACCGCGACCCTTGGCGCCTTCTGCCTGACTCTGGCCGGGGACGGCACCGTGGCCGATATCCGTATCGCCTATGGCGGCATGGCCGCAACGCCCAAGCGCGCGTCCACCGTCGAGAAGGCGCTGATGGGCAAGGTCTGGAACGAAGCGGCGGTCGAGGCCGCAATGGCCGAATACGCCAGCGATTTCACGCCGCTGACCGACATGCGTGCGACCGCCGCCTATCGGGCCCTGGCCGCGAAGAACCTGTTGCTGCGCTTCTATGTGGAGACCACTAGCACCGGGGCGCCGTTCCAGGTTTCGCGCAGCGAGGCGGCATGATGAACAAGCACGCCGCGCCAAATCTCAAGGCCGAGAAGATCGTCGGCGGCGTCGCCACCGACCAGCGGCACGATTCCGCCCACAAGCATGTCAGCGGCACCGCCGTCTATATCGACGACATGCCGGAACCTGCAGGCACGCTGCATGTCGGCCTCGGTCTGTCGAAGGTGACGCACGGCGCCTTGAAGAGCGTCGATCTCTCGGCTGTGCGGGCAGCACCAGGCGTCGTCGATGTGCTGACCTGTGCCGACGTGCCCGGCGAGAACGATGTTTCACCGAGCGGCATGCATGACGATCCGGTGCTTGCGGAAGGCAAGGTGCAGTTCTTCGGCCAGCCGATCTTCGCGGTCATCGCTGAAACACGGGACGCGGCGCGCCGTGCCGCGCGCCTGGCCAGGATCGAATATGAGGAGCTTCCGGCCGTCCTCGGCATCTGGCCGCTGGACCCGGTCAAGGACCGGCTGGTCACCACCCCGTTGACCCTGCGGCGCGGCGATGCGACCGCCGCGATCGCCGCGGCGCCGCGTCGGGTGAAGGGGCGCATGAAGCTTGGCGGACAGGACCACTTCTATCTCGAAGGCCAGGTCTCGTTGGCCGTGCCCGGCGAAGACGACGAGGTGACAGTCTATTGCTCGACCCAGGGGCCGAGCGAGACCCAACACCTCGTCTCGCATGTGCTCGGCGTGCCGAGCCATGCTGTGACGGTCGAGGTCAGGCGCATGGGCGGCGGCTTCGGCGGCAAGGAAACGCAGGCCAATCAGTGTGCGGCGATCGCCGCCATAGCCGCGAAGAAGCTGAAACGCGCGGTCAAGGTCAGGCTGGACCGCGACGAGGACATGACCGCCACTGGCAAGCGGCACGACTTCGCCATCGATTATGACGTCGGCTTCGACGACGAGGGCAAGATCCTCGGCGTCGACTTCATGTTCGCCCTCAACGCCGGCTTCTCGGCCGATCTGTCCGGTCCGGTCGGCGACCGCGCGCTGTTCCATTGCGACAACGCTTATTTCTATCCGAATGTCCACGCCAAGTCGGCGCCGCTCTACACCAACACCGTCTCCAACACCGCCTTCCGCGGCTTCGGCGGCCCGCAAGGCATGGTCGGCGCCGAACGCGTCATCGACGAGGTCGCCTTCGCCGTCGGCAAGGATTCGCTCGAAATCCGCAAGCTGAATTTCTACGACCCGATGGAGGCGATCGGCGGCCGCAACGTCACGCCCTATCACCAGAAGGTCGAGGACTGCATCATCCAGCGCATCGTGGCGGAGTTGGAGGAGAGCGCCAACTACGCAAGGCGGCGGCGTGAGATCCAGGCCTTCAACGCCAACAGCCGTTTCATCAAGCGCGGCCTGGCGCTGACGCCGGTCAAGTTCGGCATCTCCTTCACCAAGACCGAATCCAACCAGGCCGGCGCGCTGGTGCATGTCTACGCCGACGGCTCGGTGCACATGAACCATGGCGGCACCGAAATGGGCCAGGGCCTGCACCTCAAGGTGGCGCAGGTTGTCGCGGAAGAATTCCAGATCGATCTCGCCAGGGTCAAGATCACCGCCACCACCACCGCCAAGGTGCCGAACACGGCACCGACGGCGGCGTCTTCGGGCGCGGACCTCAATGGCATGGCGGCGCAGGACGCGGCGCGGCAGATACGCAAGCGGCTAACCGACTTCGCGGCCGAGAAGTATCAGGTGCCGGTCGACCAGGTGGTGTTTCTGCCCAATCGGGTTCGGATCGGCAACCAGGAAATCAGCTTCAACGATCTGGTCAGACAGGCCTTTGTCGCACGCGTGCAGCTCTCCGCCGCCGGTTTCTACAAGACGCCGAAAATCCACTGGGATCGCAGCAAGGGGCAGGGCCACGCCTTTTATTACTACGCCTACGGCGCGGCCTGTTCGGAAGTGTCGGTCGACACGCTGACCGGCGAATATGTCGTAGAGCGCGCCGATATCCTGCATGATTGCGGCCGTTCGCTGAACCGGGCGATCGACATCGGCCAGGTCGAGGGCGGCTTCATCCAGGGCATGGGCTGGCTGACGACCGAGGAGCTGTGGTGGGACGACAAGGGCCGGCTGCGCACGCACGCGCCGTCCACCTACAAGATTCCGCTGGCCTCGGACCGCCCGAAGATCTTCAACGTGGCGCTGACGGACTGGTCGCAGGCCTATGAGCCGACCATCCATCGCTCCAAGGCGGTTGGCGAGCCGCCGCTGCCGCACGGCATGTCGGTTCTGCACGCGCTTTCGGATGCGGTGGCCAGCGTCGCCGAGCACAGGATCTGCCCGCGCCTCGATGCGCCGGCGACGCCGGAGCGCGTGCTGATGGCAATCGAAAGGTTGAAGAAAGAGCTGAAGGGCGGAGCCTGAGTCCGACAAACGTGCAATTGAAGCGGAAAAAACCTATATTTCGGCTTCGGGAACGCGAGACATGAACTCGAAAGTGCGAAGCCTGAAAGCCTTTCTCGGCAGCGCCGGCCGGCTTACGCTGGTCGAAGTGGCCGGCACCAAAGGTTCGACACCACGCGAAAAGGGCGCCTTCATGCTCGTTTCGGAGGAGGCGATCTTTGGCACGATCGGCGGCGGCCAGCTCGAATACATGGCCATCGACAAGGCCAGGCAGATGCTAGCGTCCTCACCCTCCCCCTTGTGGGGAGGGTCGGACGACGCAGTCGTACGGGGTGGGGGGCCTTCGAGCGCCGCACCCCCACGCCGTTTCGCGGACGCCGCTTCGCGGCGTCCGCTCACCGACCCTCCCCACAAGGGGGAGGGTGAAGAAGCCCGCATCGAGGTCGACGAAATCTGCGCTACCCTCGACATTCCGCTCGGACCGGAGATTGGTCAGTGCTGTGGCGGCCGCGTCGAGGTGCTGATCCGGCTGATCGACAGGACAATCGAACAGCGGCTGATTGCCGAAGCAGAATCGGAAGAAGCGCATCTGCCGCATGTCTACGTCTTCGGCGGTGGGCATGTCGGCCAGGCGCTGGCCGCATCGCTTGCGCTCTTGCCGGTTCATGCCGTCGTCATCGAGACCCGCGCCGAAGCGCTGGAAGGCATGCCGGAAACCGTCGAAACGCGGCTGACACCGATGCCGGAAGCCGAGATTCGCAGAGCTCCCTCCGGCACGGCTTTCGCGATCCTCACGCATGACCACGCACTGGATTTCCTGATCGTCACCGAAGCGCTGAAGCGCGATGATGCGGCCTATGTCGGCATGATCGGCTCGAAGACCAAGAAGGCGACCTTCAGGAACTGGTTCCTGAAGTCGGCTGAAGGCACGGCAGACGAATTTGCCCGCCTGGTCTCGCCAATTGGCGGCGATGCCGTCAAGGACAAGCGCCCGCCGGTGATCGCGGCACTTGCAGCCGCCGAGATCATGACGGCGCTGGTCGTTCACACCGCGTCGTTAAATACCGACCATCAGGTCCGGCAGGACAAGGCCATGGCTGGTTAACCGTCGCCGGTCTGTGTTTTCAATCGCCCGAACCATGCATTTGCGCTATCCACGCTGCATTGCGGCAAGAGGCGAAGACATATGGATGTTCTGAAGATCGCGGCCTTTTCGGATGGCGATACCGGCGGCAATCCCGCCGGGGTGCTGATCGGCGATGTCTTGCCCGATGCGGCAGAGATGCAGCGCTTGGCGGCGGAGGTCGGATTCCCGGAAACCGCCTTCGCTGCGCCGGATGGGGGCAGGTGGCGAGTCCGCTATTTCTCGCCGGAATCCGAGGTTCCCTTCTGCGGTCACGCCACCATTGCTCTGGGAGCGGCTTTGGTTCGGCAGTTTGGCGACGGCATTTTCCCGCTCACTCTCAACCATGCCAGCATCACCGTCGAAGGGTTCCGTGATGGTGCAAATGTCGCCGCCGCCTTGCAGTCGCCGCCGACCCGCAGCAAGCCGGCCCCGACACAATTGGCTGCCGAGGCCCTGGCATTGTTCGGTTACGCCGCCGCCGATCTCGATCCGGCCATTCCGCCGGCGCTGATCCATGGCGGCGCGGACCATCTCGTCCTGGCCCTCAACTCACGCAAGGCGCTGGCCGCCATGCGCTACGAGCTGAAAGCCGGCCAGGCCTTCATGCGGCGCGAAGGGCTGGTGACGATCCTTCTCGCTTATGCCGAAACGCCACGGCTGTTCCATACGCGCAATCCCTTTGCCTCGGGCGGGGTCTATGAGGACCCGGCGACGGGAGCATCGACCGCCGCCTTTGCCGGCTATCTCAGAGACATCGGCTGGCCGCATGGCGGCGCCATCGACATCGTGCAGGGTGAAGATATGGGCATGCGCTCGCGCCTGCATGCCGGCATCGGTCCTGAAACAGGCGGCTCGATCAGGGTTTCGGGCACCGCCCGGATGATGGACGAGGCATAGGCGCGACCGGCCTCAGCCAGGCCGTTTCAAGCCCAGATGGTCGCGCAGCGTGCGCCCTTCATACTCCTGGCGGAACAGACCCCGCCGCTGCAGTTCCGGCACCACCAGCGCGGCGAAGGCATCGAGCTCGCCGGGGAAGTAGGACGGCATGACGTTGAACCCGTCGGCGGCTCCGCCTTCGAACCGCGCCTGCAACTCATCAGCCACCTGCGCCGCCGTGCCGACGATGCGCCAATGGCCGCGCGCGCCGGCGAAATGGCGGGCAAGCTGGCGGATGGAAAGGCCGTCGCGGCGCGATTGCTCGACGACCAGCGCCTGCCGGCTCTTCATGCCCTCGCTTTCCGGCAGTTCGGGCAGCGGCCCGTCGATCGGATAGCGCCACAGGTCGGAGATGCTGAGATAGCTGGACAGCAGCGCGACGCCGACATCGTCGGGGATCAGCGCCTGCAATTCCTCGAATTTCTCGCGCGCTTCCGTCTCGGTTTGCGCCACCACGGGCGCCACGCCAGGCATGATCTTGATGTCGTCGGGCTCGCGGCCATGGGCGGCCATTCGTCCCTTGAGGTCGTCGTAGAAGGCTCTTGCTTCCTCGAAGGTCTGCGCCGCCGTGAACACCACGTCCGCGGTACGGGCGGCGAGATCGCGGCCGACATCCGAGGCGCCGGCCTGGACCATGACGGGCGCTCCCTGCGGCGAACGCGGCAGGTCGAGCGCGTCGCGGGCCGAAAAGCTCTGGCCATCATGGCCGGAGCCCGCATCGCCGCTCCACAGCCGGTTCACCACTTCGGCGAATTCGCGGGCGCGTTCATAGCGGTCGGCGTGAGGCTTGAGGCCGGTCGCGCCGAAATTGGCGGCCTCGATCGGACTGGCCGAGGTGACCAGATTCCAGCCGGCGCGGCCGCCGCTCAGATGGTCGAGCGACAGGAATGTCCGAGCCAGCCCATAGGGCTCGTTGTAGCTGGTCGACGCGGTGGAGACGAGGCCGATCCGGCTGGTCTGCACGGCGAGCGCCGAAAGCAGGCTGATCGGCTCGAAGCCGATCGAACGCGAGGTCTGGCTGGCAATGCCGACATTGGCCTCGCGCAGTCCGGCGGCGTCCTCGCAGAAGATCATGTCGAACTTCGCCGCTTCCGCCGTGCGTGCCAGCTGGATGTAATGGTCGATGTCGATGCCTGCCGTGACATGGGCCTTGGGGTGGCGCCATGCGGCGATGTGGTGGCCCGTCGCCCACAGAAAGGCGCCGAGCTTCATCTGGCGGGAGGCGGTCATTGGTCACCTCCGGCGGCGAGCGCGAGATGCGAGCGCAGCGTTGTTCCGCGATAGGCCTCTCGAAACAGGCCGCGACGCCGCAGCTCCGGCACGACGACGGCGACAAAATCGTCCAGTGCGGAAAGCCGCGCAGGCAGTTGGATGTTGAATCCGTCGCAGCTGTTCGACTGGAATTGTTCCGCCAGCCTGCCTGCGATGGCGTCCAGCCTGTCATCGGCGGTGAGCGAGATGTTCGTGAGTGCCTTTACGGCGTCCGGCCTGCACCCACAGGCAGCGACACGGCGCTTCAGATCGGCGTAGCGCGCCTTCGCGCCCTCGGCCGGTTCGTCGTCCAGCAAAATGACATCCGAGATACGGGCGGCGATATCCATGTCGGGTTCCTGCAGGCCGGACAGCACAAGCACCGGCGTGTCCTGCGGCGAACGCGCGACGTTCAGTGGCCCGCGCACGGAAAAGAACTCGCCCTTGTGGTCGAGCAGGTGCATCTTTTCCGGATCGTGGAAGCGGCCGCCGGTCTTGTCGAACAGCAGCGCGTCGGCGTCCCAGCCCTGCCACAGCCCTTGCACGATATCGATATATTCCTGCGACCGGCGGTGAAAATCATCGCTGGAAAAGCCTTCAGGCCGGCTGAAATTCGCCGCCTCGCGCGGCGCTTGCGTCATTGTCGCGTTCCAGCCGGCGCGGCCATGGCTGATGATGTCGAGCGAAGCGAAGCGGCGCGCCAGATTGTAGGGCTGATGGGCGACCGTCGATGCCGCCGCCACGAGGCCGATCCGGCTCGTCACCGTTGCCAGCGCGGCAAGCAGGGTGGTTGCCTCGAATGGGTGGACTACAGGTTCACCGCTTACGGACGAGTCCGGGATGACGACCATGTCGACGCCTGCCGCCTCGGCGTTTCGCACGACGGCGGCTATCTCGCCAAATGTCGGGCTGGCCTGCCCCGGTACCGACGCGATGGTAAGCGAAACGGCGAGATGCATTCTGTGACCCATTCGGCTGCCGCGATGACGCGCAGCCATCCGTTCCCAACCTAGGTTGGCTTTCGCGCAAGGCAACCGGAACGGATGGGCCACGAGGCCGCCACTTGCCGGCCAGGTCCTATTTGCCAGCCAGAATATCCTTGATCAGGCGCTGGCAGCGATCGGCCATGAAGTCGAGCAGCAGCCGCACCTTGGGGTCCTGCAGCTTCTTGTGCGGGTAGACGGCGGCGAACTGGACCGGCGTGGGCGGCGTGTTGGTCAGGATCACCTTCAGCCGCCGGTCGCGGATGAACGGCTCGACCTCGAAGCGCGGCTTGTTGATGATACCGCGTCCCGAGAGCGCCCAGCCGGTCAACACGTCGCCGTCATCGGTATCATAAGGGCCGTGCACCTCGAACTTCTGCGGGCCATTCGCGGTCTGCAGGGTCCAGACATATTCGCGCGCGCCGGAATAGCGCAGCATCAGGCAGTCGTGCTTGCGGCCGATCAGTTCCTGTGGCTCCATAGGCTCGCCGCGCCCCTCGAGATATTTCGGCGCCGCCACCAGCACGCGCTCGCACTCCATGATGCCACGCATCCTGAGGCTGGAATCCTCGATAATGCCGAGCCGGAAGGCGACGTCGATGCCTTCCTTCATGATGTCGACATTGTGGTCCGAGAGCCGCAGCCGCACCTCGATATCGGGATATTTGTCGTGGAAATCGGGAATGCCCGACGCGACCAGCCGGCGCCCGAGGCCGAGCGGCGCGGTGACGCGGATGGTGCCGCGCGGCTGGCCGGACAGCGCCGAGACCGCGGCCTCCGCCTCGGTGATCGCCTCCAGCACCTGCTTGGCCCCGGCATAGAAAACAGTTCCGTGCTCGGTCGGCATCAGCTGCCGCGTCGTGCGGTTGAACAGCCTCACGCCAAGATGCTTTTCCAGCTCCTTGATCCGATTGGACGCCACGGCGGGTGAGATCCGCATGTCGCGGCCCGCCGCCGACAGATTGCCGAGTTCGACGACGCGGACGAAGACGGCGATGTTGTCGAGATAGGCCATGCGGTTCCGTGGCTTTCCTGAGGCCGCCTTCGGGCGGCTCCCATCCTGCTGCGTGGGGCAAGCGTAGTATTTTCCATTTTTTTTTGAAAGTCATCGTGCACCTCGCCTCTTTTCGTTTGCGCGCCAGACCGTAAAGTCGCCCGATCGGCAGGGACGACTTCCCAGGGGCTACTCGATGATGGATTTCGCGATCTTCTGGGACTGGCTGAGCTTCGCCGTGCGCTGGCTGCATGTCGTCACCGGCATCGCCTGGATCGGCTCTTCCTTCTATTTCGTCGCGCTCGATCTCGGCCTGCGCCAGCGCCCGGGCATGCCTGTCGGAGCTTTCGGCGAGGAATGGCAGGTGCATGGCGGCGGCTTCTATCACATCCAGAAATATCTGGTGGCGCCGGCCGAAATGCCGGAGCACCTGACCTGGTTCAAATGGGAATCCTACGCCACCTGGCTGTCCGGCTTCGCCATGCTGTGCGTCGTCTATTATGCAGGCGCCGATCTTTTCCTCATCGATCCCAACGTGTTGCCGATGTCGGTGCCCGTCGGCATCCTTTTGTCGATGGCCACCATCGGTGTCGGGTGGGTGGTCTATGACCTCCTGTGCCGCTCGCCGCTGGGCAAGAGCGATACCGGCCTCATGCTGGTGCTCTATTGCGTGCTGGTGTTCATCGCCTGGGGGCTGACGCATCTGTTCACCGGCCGCGCCGCCTTCCTGCATCTGGGCGCGATCACCGCCACGATCATGTCGGCCAACGTCTTCATGGTCATCATTCCAAACCAGAAGATCGTCGTCGCCGACCTCATCGCGGGCCGCAAGCCGGACCCGAAATACGGCAAGATCGCCAAGCAGCGCTCGCTCCACAACAACTACCTGACGCTGCCTGTGCTGTTCCTGATGCTGTCGAACCACTATCCGCTGGCTTTCGGCACGCAGTTCAACTGGGTGATCGCCTCGCTGGTGTTCATCATCGGCGTGCTGATCCGGCACTATTTCAACACCGTGCACAAGCGCGCCGGCAACCCGCACTGGACCTGGCTGGGCGCGCTCGTCCTGTTCATCATCATCATCTGGCTGTCGACCGTGCCGAAGGTGCTCACCGGCGAACCCAAGGCCGCCGCCTCGGCGGATATCTATATCGCCTCGGCGCATTTCCCGGCGGTGCGCGACACCGTGCTCGGCCGCTGCTCGATGTGCCATGCGCAGGAGCCGGTCTATGAGGGCATCTACCACGCGCCCAAGGGGGTGATGCTCGACACCGACGCTGACATCGCCAACCATGCCCGCGAGATCTACCTGCAGGCCGGCCGCAGCCACGCCATGCCGCCCGCCAATGTCAGCCAGATCACGGACAAGGAACGGGCGCTGCTGGTGGCCTGGTTCGAAGGCGCGGGAAAATAAGCATGAATTCGACACTTCTGCGCGGCCGCACATTGACCTTCGTGCGCTGGCCGCAAACCATCGACGACCATTCAGCCTGGCGCTACGAAGAGGATGGCGGCCTCTTGATCCGCGACGGCAGGATCGTTGCCGCGGGCACCTACGGCGATGTCGAGAAACAGGCCGGCGAGGGGGTAAAAAAGATCGACCACCGGCCGCATCTGCTGCTGCCGGGCTTCATCGACACGCATGTGCATGTCCCGCAGATGCAGATCATCGCCTCCTATGGCGCCGAACTGCTCGACTGGCTGAACACCTACACCTTCCCGGAGGAGACGAAATTCGCCAACGCGCAGCATGGCCGCCGCATCGCGCGCCTGTTCCTCGACGAGATGGTGCGGCACGGCACCACGACGGTGACCGCCTACTGCTCCGTGCATAAGGCATCAGCCGAAGCCTTCTTCGCCGAGTCGCATGACCGCAACATGCTCAACATCGCCGGCAAGGTGATGATGGACCGCAATGCGCCCGACGGTGTGCTGGATACTCCGCAGACGGGCTATGACGACACCAAGGCGCTGATTGGGGAATGGCACGGCAAGGGCCGCCAGCTTTATGCCATCACACCGCGCTTCGCCATCACCTCCTCGCCGGAGCAGATGGAGATGGCCGGCGCGCTCTGCCGCGAGCATCCCGGCCTGCACATGCAGACGCATCTGTCGGAAAACCATGCCGAGATCGCCTTCACGCAGGAACTTTACCCCTGGGCGCGCGATTACACGGACGTTTATGAGCACTACGGTCTGCTGGGCGCGAAGAGCCTGTTCGGCCACTGCATCCATCTTGGCGAACGTGAGGCGGACGCGCTGTCGGACTCAGGTTCGGTGGCTGTGTTCTGCCCGACCTCGAACCTTTTCCTTGGCTCCGGCCTGTTCGACTACCAGCGCTTCCGGCGCCGGGACAAGCCGCTCAGGATCGCCGCTGCGACCGATGTCGGCGGCGGCACCAGTTACTCCATGCTGCGCACCATGGACGAAGGCTACAAGGTGATCGCGCTCAACGGCGAGAAGCTCAACCCGTTCCAGTCCTTCTGGCAGATCACGCGCGGCAACGCCGAGGCGCTGTCCGTGGTCGACAAGGTCGGTACGCTGGACGAGGGCACGGACGCCGACATCGTCGTGCTCGATGCCGGGGCGACGCCATCCATGCGGCTGAGGGCGGAAACGGTGCAGACGCTGGCTCAGGAGCTTTTCCTGCTGCAGACGCTCGGCGACGATCGTGCCGTGCGCGAGGTCTATGTGGCGGGGCGGGCGGCCAAGAGCGATATGGCGGCTTAGACCCCAATATACCTACGCGCCTGAGCCTACGAAGTCGCACAGACGCTTGACCCGGCGGCAGCCATCCGTCAAAGCGTGCGGCGAGTTGACAGGGGAACGACATGGCCGTTGCTGACGACATCGCCCGCATCAAGAGACAGGAAGAGCTTCTTGTCTTTGCCGCCTTCGACGAGGCCGTCGCCTTCAAGGTCGGCTCCGCCATCCGCGACCGTGCAATCGCCGAAAATCTGCCCGTCATCGTCGATATCAGGCTTTGGGACCGGCCGCTTTTCTACGCCGCCATGCCGGGGTCTAACGCGTCCAATCCCGATTGGGCCCGCCGCAAGATCAACGTGGTCAGGCGCTACCTCAGAAGCACCTACCGCCTGGTGCTGGAGCAGCAGCGCCCCGACCGCACCTTCAAGGTCGGCGAGGGGCTCGACATCGCCGACTATGTTCTTGCCGGCGGCGGCTTTCCCGTCACGGTGAAGGGCGCCGGCGTGATCGGCGTGATCGCGGTGTCCGGCTTGCCGGAACGCGAGGATCACGGCGTCGTCGTCGACGCGCTCTGCGACCACCTGGGCATCGACAAGCGCGGCCTGGCACTGGCTCCAGAAGAAAAATCGTGACGCAGGTGCCGCCCCTCATCCGCCTGCCGGCACCTTCTCCCCGTATAGTGACGGGGAGAAGGGATGCGCTCCAACGCCGGTGCCCCCCTCTACCCGTCTCTATACGGGGAGAGGGTAAGGGTGAGGGGCAGCGCCAACTTTTCAGAAGTTCGCAAACCGCACATGGCGGCCAGATATGATCGATCCCAAGCTCTTCCTTATATCGATCTTCAACGCCGCCGTTGCTGCGGCAGATCCGGAACGCACGATCCGTGATCATTTGCCGGCAAAGCCCAAGGGCCGCACCATCGTCATTGGCGCGGGCAAAGGCTCGGCGCAAATGGCGGCGGCTTTCGAGAAGGTCTGGGATGGTCCGATCGAGGGTCTGGTCGTAACGCGCTACGGCTACGGCGCCAAATGCGAGCGCGTCGAGATCATCGAGGCAGCGCATCCGGTGCCGGATGCGGCCGGCCTCGAAGCCTCGCGGCGCCTGCTGGCAAAGGTCCAGGGGCTGACTACGGACGACCTTGTCGTGGCGCTGATTTCCGGCGGCGGCTCGGCGCTGCTGCCGTCACCGGCCGGCGGTCTGACGCTCGCCGACGAGATCGCCGTCAACGAGGCGCTGCTTGCTTCCGGCGCGCCGATCGCGGCCATGAACACCATCCGCAAACATGTCTCCACCATCAAGGGCGGCCGGCTGGCCGCCGCCGCCTGGCCGGCCAAGGTCGTGTCGCTGGTGGTCTCCGACATTCCCGGCGACAATCCAGCCCTTGTCGCCTCCGGGCCGACCGTTCCCGACACCGGAAGCCGCGAGGATGCCCTGGCGTCTGTTGCGGCCTACGGCATGAAGCTGCCCGACGCGGTGATGGCGCATCTCAATTCGCCGGCGGCCGATGCGCCAAGTCCCGCTGACCAACGCTTTGCCCGCAACGAAGTGCATCTGATTGCCTCGGCCGGTGTGTCTCTGGAAGCAGCGGCAGCGGAAGCGAAACGGCAGGGCATCGACGCCGTCATCCTTTCGGACTCGATCGAGGGGGAAGCGCGTGAAGTCGGCGGCGTTCACGCGGCGATCGCGCGCGAAGTGGCGACGCGCAACCGGCCGTTTCCGAAACCTGTTCTGGTCCTGTCCGGCGGTGAAACAACCGTAACGCTGCGTGCCAAGGGCAAGGGCGGCCGCAACTCGGAATTCCTGCTCGCCTTCGCCGTCGGCATCAACGGCGTGGAGGGCATTCATGCGCTGGCCGCCGACACCGATGGCATCGACGGCTCGGAAAGCAATGCCGGCGCCTTCGCCGACGGCTCGACCGTGTCGCGCATGCGGGCAGTGGGCGTGGATGCCAAGGCGATGCTGGCCGGCAACAACGCCTGGACGGCTTTCAATGCGGTCGGCGATCTGTTTGTGCCGGGTCCTACGGGCACGAATGTGAATGATTTGAGGGCGATCCTGGTTCGATAGAGCGCGCCACACTGCCCTCTTCACAAGCGTAAGCGCTGCCCCTCATCCGCCTGCCGGCACCTTCTCTCCGTATAGTGACGGGGAGAAGGGAGATAGACGCGCCTTCGCAACCTTCTTGCGACGTGGACGATTGGCGAAAGCGCTGAAGACGGCGTCTTTCTCCCCGTCACTTATACGGGGAGAAATGTCCGGCAGGACAATGAGGGGCGGCGCTGACATATGCCGGATTAAGCTGCCATCAGCCGCCTCACCTCCCGCATGTCCCGCAAAAACCGCTCGCGTTCTGCTTCCTTCTCCACCGGCTCTTGGATGCGCAGGATGAAGGACGGGTGGATGGTGATGAACACGCGCAATCCATCCTCGCGCTCGATCACCTGTCCACGCATCTTCGTCACGGGGATCGCCTTGCCCAGCAGCGACAATGCCGCCGTCGCTCCAAGCGCTACAGCCAATTCCGGCTTGATCAGGGCAAACTCCTGGTCGATCCACCAGCGGCAGGCCTGAACCTCCCCTGCATTGGGCTTTGAATGGATGCGGCGCTTGCCGCGCGGCTCGAACTTGAAATGCTTGACCGCGTTGGTGACATAGACCTTCTGGCGATCGACACCCGCCTCGTCGAGAATGCCGTCGAAAACCTTGCCCGCGGGTCCCACGAAAGGTTTGCCGGCAATGTCTTCCTGATCGCCGGGCTGTTCGCCGACGAAGATCACCTTGGCACCAGCAGGCCCCTCGCCGAACACGGTCTGCGTCGCGTCGCGCCACAACGGGCAGCGCCGGCAACCTTTGGCCGCCTCGCGCAATTCCGGGATGGTGTTCGCCGCCTTGTCGTCACCAGCTTCGGGCAACTCACGTTTCAGCCAATGCTTTGCCTGGACCTTGGCGTGGTGCGGCGCTGGCGTTGTCGGCATCCGGGCAATCATGGCTATAGCGGCCTTGTCCGCTCCTGCGATCAAGTCAGGAATGAGCGAGGCCTCGGGAAGGTTCCGCCAGTATTTCTTCGGCATTTCCTTCTGCATGGCCTTCACCTTCAGCCGCGCCGGGTTGAAGATGTTTTCGAAATAGGTGCGCCACAGCGTCTCGGTGTCATCCTCTGCTGGTGCATCTTCCTTGTTGGCGCCCGGCCCGATGGCGAGCCTTTCGCCGTCCCAATCGGCCGAAGCGTGCGGTGTGAGAATCGTCCAGCGCATGCCGGTGAAGCGCCTGACGAAGAAATCGGCGTTGCGCTCGACGATGAAATGATCCGGCTCGAACCAGGCGACATAGCGCTCGTCCGCGCCATCGCCGATCTTTCGGAAGCGGACGAAGGCGTGCATCTTGTGGCTGTCGCGCCTCACCGCCTTTTCCATGGTTTCGAGCCGCCTTGTGTCGGCGTCCGATGCGATCGCCAGCAGCTTGGGCTCGGCGCGCAGCCGCCACAACATCCGGTAGAGGAAGGCGAAGCGTCCCGGGTCGCGATGGCAGAAGGCGGTTTCGGCCCGCCCGATAAATTCGCGCGGCACCACAAGTTGCGCCCCGTGCGGCCCATCAGGCAAAATATCGCGCGGCGGATCGGACCCGTCCGCGACGCGCCAGCCGATGTCCTCGGGGCGGATTTCGTTCAACGCCAGCCGCCGTGCGGCGTCGCGCCAGCCGGCGAAATCCGTCTCGCTTTCGAGCCACACAGTGTGGCGTGCCAGATCGAGTTCGGCCGGACGCATGATCAAAACAGCGCCAGTTGTTCGCAGGATTGCACGATCTTGCTGCGCAGGCCGGCCTTGTCGGTGAGCGTGCCGGGAGACCAGCCTTCGGCGACGATGAACGGCCGCAGCTTGGCGATCGAATGGCAGAGCCGGCCGACATCCTCGAGCCGCAGTCTCCGATGGCGGCGCGTTTCCAGGATCTTCGCCACCACCTTGGTTCCGAGCCCCGGCACGCGCAACAGCGCCTCCCTGTCGGCCCGGTTGATATCAACGGGAAAGCGTCCGCGGTTGCGCAGCGCCCAGGCGAGCTTCGGGTCGATGGCGAGATCGAGCATGCCATCGCTGCTGCCGGCCAGGATTTCCGGTTGCGAAAATCCATAGAAACGCATCAGCCAATCGGCTTGGTAAAGCCGGTGCTCACGCATCAGCGGCGGCTTCTGGAGTGGCAGTGACGACGACGAATCCGGAATGGGGCTGAAGGCCGAATAATAGACGCGCCGCAGATGGTAGCTGCCGTAAAGCCGGGCGCTGCTGTGCAGAATGCCGTCATCGGACGTCTTGTCGGCGCCGATGATCATCTGCGTCGACTGCCCGCCCGGAGCGAAACGTTCGCGCTTCTTCGTCCGCAATGTGGGCTCGGCCTTCTCCTCGATTTTTCGACGCAGGCCCGCCATCGAAAGCCGGATTGTTTCCGGTCGCTTTTCGGGGGCGAGCTTCTTCACGCCCTCGTCGGTGGGCAGTTCGACATTGATCGACAGTCGGTCGGCATAGAGCCCGGCCTTCTCGATCAGCTCGGCCGATGCCTCGGGGATGGTCTTGAGATGGATGTAGCCGCCGAACTTTTCCTCTAGGCGCAGCCGTCGCGCAACCTCGACCATCTCGCCCATGGTTTCGTCGGGTGAGCGTATGACGCCCGATGACAGGAACAACCCTTCGATGTAATTGCGCCGGTAGAAATCCATCGTCAGCTTCACCACCTCCTCGATGGTGAAGCGCGCGCGCCGCACATTCGAGGACGAGCGGTTGATGCAATAGCTGCAGTCGTAGATGCAGAAATTGGTGAGCAGGATTTTCAGCAGCGAAATGCAGCGGCCATCCGGAGCGTAGGAATGGCAGATGCCCATTCCCTCCGTCGAGCCGATGCCGCCGGATTTCAGCGAGTCGCGCTTGGCAGAGCCCGACGAGGCGCAGGACGCGTCGTATTTTGCGGCATCCGACAGGACCGCCAGTTTTTCGCGAACGGAGAGAGCAGACATATGTTCATGATATGTTCTTGATGCAGTCTGCGCTACCTTTTTTGATGGAGCCGGTCAAAAAGTGATGCGGGAGCGTTTTTCCGGCCCGCTCAAACCTCGTGCAGATAAAGGTGATAGTCCAGTTCGCTGACCGTGCGTGCGACGCGCAGGTATTCGGACTGCTTGATCGCCACGAAGGTGCGGTGCAGATCCTCGCCGAGCGCTCCCTTCAGGAAGCTTGACGCCCTGGCCGCTTCGATGGCGGCGCGCCAGTCGGCGGGCATGGCCGTTTTCGAGGGAGCCGACTCATAGCCATTGCCGGTTGTTTCCGCGCCCGGATCCAGCTTTTCATCAAGACCCTTGACGATCCCGGCGAGCACTGTCGCCGCGATCAGATAGGGGTTGGCATCGACGCCGGATGGACGGTGTTCGATGCGCCTGTTCCTGGCATCGCCAGCCGGCACGCGCAGCGCCACCGAGCGATTGTTGACGCCCCAGGTCGGCGCCACCGGCGCATAGGATTGCGAGACGAAGCGCCGCCAGGAATTGGCGTGCGGCGCAAACACCAGCATCGATTCGGCCATCGTTTGCAGCAGGCCGCCAAGGCCATGCAGGAGGGGGCCCGACCAGCCTTCGCCGTCGGTCTCCGAAAAGACGTTGCGGCCGTCCTTGTCCTGCAGCGAGACATGGAAATGCATGCCCGAGCCGGCATATCTCTCGATCGGCTTGGCCATGAAGCAGGCGGTGACGCCATGTCGGCGCGCCTGGGCCCGTACCAGCCGCTTCAGCATGACCAGATCGTCGGCCGCTCGCATCACGTCCTTGCGGTAGTTCAGCGTCAACTCGTACTGGCCGGGCGCGTATTCGGAGATGACCGTTTCAGCCGGGATGCCCTGTGCCTTCGCGGCGGCATAGATGTCGGAAAACAGCGGCTCCATGCCATGCAGATGATCGACGGAATAGACTTCCGTCTTGCCAGAGACACGGCCATCCAGCACCGCGCGCGCCGGCTGCACCTTGCCGTCGGCATCGCGCTCATTGGCCAGCAGGAAGAATTCCAGTTCGAAGGCGCCCGCGGGGTAGAGCCCCTTGGCCGCCAGGATCTCGACCTGCCGCGCCAGCGCCAACCGGGGATCCGACGACATTGGCTGTCCGTCGAGATGGTACATCGCCATCAGCACCTGGCCTCGTGCCGGGCTGGTGCCATGCAGCGGTACCAGCGTGCCGGGGATCGGCCAGGCCCTCAGGTCGCCGTCGCCGCTGTCCCAGATGAGGCCGGTTTCGTGCACGTCCTCGCCGGTGATGTCGAGGCCGAGGATCGAGATCGGCATGTGCCGGCCACCCTCGAAGATGCTCTTCAGCTCGTGCCGGCGCACGATCTTGCCGCGGCCCACGCCGTTGGCGTCGGTCAGCACGATATCGAACGCCTCGATCTCGGGATGGGCGTCGAGGAAGGCCTGCGCCTCGGTGGGCGTCGAGCCCGAAGGTGAAGTCATGATGGAACCCGGATTAGGCTTGCGCTGTCTGTCTGGCGGCTACCGGCGGCTTGTCTCATGCCGCAAGCTTTGCCGCAACCGCGCTGAAAGCGCTGACCAGCCGGTTGACCTGCGCGCCCGTGGTCGCGGGCGAGATCAGCATCATGTTGTGGAAGGGCGCGATCAGCACGCCGCGATTGACCAGCGCGACATGGATGGCGGCTTCCAGTTCCGGAGCATGCGCGCCCTCCGCTTCCGCGCCATTGCGCAACGGACCTGGCGCGCAGATGAATTCGACTCGGGCGCCGACACGCGCGACATGCCAGGGCAGGCCGCGCCGCTTGATCGCGCGGGTCAGCCCGGCGTCGAGGCGTCGCGCCAGCTCGTCCATGCGGTCATAATTTTCCTGCGTCATCACCTCTTCGAGCGTGGCGCGCATCGTCGCGAACTGCAGCGGATTGGCAGACAGCGTCGTGCCCATGCCCGAATAGCCCGGCTCCTTGGTCCTGTTGTAGTCGGCGTAGCGCGAGGCGACTTCCTCGCTCATGCCCCACACACTTGCCGGCACGCCGCCGGCGATCGGCTTGCCCAGCACGAAGAAATCCGGGTCCAGCCCGTATTTTCTGGTGTAGCCGCCTGGACCGGTCGAGATCGTGTGCGTCTCGTCGATCAGAAGCAGCGTGCCGGTTTCGCGCGTCAGCTTGCGCAGCGCGTCATGGAAGCCCGGATCGGCCAGCACCATGCAGGAGTTGGTCAGCACCGGTTCGGCGATGACACAGGCGACATCGCGGTCCTTCAGCGCTGCCTCGAGCGCCGCGACATCGTTGAATTCGATGACCTTGGTGGTGCGCGTCAGGTCGCGAAACTCGCCCGCCAGTCCAGGCCGGTTGACGGGCTTGCCATCGATCAGCCGCACCATCGTCTCGTCGACCGAGCCGTGATAGCAGCCGTTGAAGACGAGGATCTTCTCGCGTCCGGTGACGGCGCGCGCCACGCGCAGCGCGAAACGGTTGGCGTCGGTGGCCGTCGTCGCGATCTGCCAGAACGGCAGCCCGAAGCGCTGCTGAAGCAGCGGCCCGATCGCGAGCGCATCTTCCGAAGGCAGCATGTAGGTCAGGCCGCGCCCGGCCTGCCGGCGAATGGCGCGCGCCACCGGGGGCGGCGAGTGGCCGAACATCGAGCCGGTATCGCCGAGGCAGAAATCATCCAGCCTGTTTCCGTCAATGTCGGTGATGCTGGCGCCCTTGGCGCTGTCGACCAGGATCGGAAACGGCGTCGGCCAGTCCTTCATCCAGTGCATCGGCACGCCGCCGAAGAAGCCGGGCAAACCGTTGCCGGTCTTGGCCTGCGATTTCGGGCGTGCGGCACGGAAGTCCGCGCCTTCGCTCTCGCGCAATTGCGCGATGCGCTCACGGCTGATGCCACCGATGGTCGTTGAACTGTCGCTGCTGTGCATGGAAACCCCTCTGATGGTTCCTCTTAAACAATGAACCTGCGCGACCGCAATTGGCCGCGCGTCTGCCCTGCATTGGCTCAGCGTCTGGCAACGTCGCTTGACCGTGCCGCCGAAGTCGGCCCCAATATCCCGGGGATTGGGGTGGGAAGCAAAATGCGGACGATCATCTGCGGGACGATGCTGTTCCTGTCGGCCGGCCCGGCTCTTGCCACCGGTGGCATCTGGTGCTCCGTCGACGATGCGGCAGTGAAATTCCAGGTCGATGCGGGCGTCACCACCGGTCTTGGCAGTCCGACCTTCAACTTTCGCGGTGACATCGAAATCAAGGCGAGGCCGGTCGACGATCAGTTGCGAAAGACGACGTTCGAAAATTCCAACCTGACCCAGTACTGGCTCGACGCCAAGGAATTGCGGTTGAACATCTACCACGAGCAGCAGTCGGCCAAGAGGTTCGGTTCGGTGGAACTGACGATCCTGACCAGGGCCAGCGACGAGGGCATCTACGACGGAGACTACAAGCTTGCCGTGTATGACAGCGCGGCCGACATGGAGGGTGACGGCAAGACCGCCGATCTGAGCGGCAAAGTCTCGTGCGGCGCCGAGTGAAGAGGGTCGCAAGACAGAAAGATAGACAACTACGCCGTGATGTCGATGACGCCGCAGTCGCCGGCAGCGCTGCCGAAGGCGATCCGGCGCTCCTCCTTGTCCCACATCATCGAGGTGATGGCGCCCTTGCCTTGCCGCCGCAACAGAACTTCCTTGGCATCGGCGAAACGCACGGCGATCACCATACCGTCCTCATAGCCTATCGCGGCCACCTCCTGGCTCGGGTGGCAGGCAACGCAGGTCACCATCGTGTTGCCGCGCGTGCCGAGTTCCAGCGGCGCCTTGCCCATCGGGCCGTCCTTTGCCTGGAAAGGCCAGACGATCGCCGCCGGCGCGCCGGAACTTGCCAGCCATTTGCCTTTGACGCTCCAGGACAGGCTCTTGACCTTGCCCGGATAGCCGCTCATGCGCATGTGCTTGCCGTCGGCGAGCTTCCAGCCATGCAATGCGTTCTCCTGCATGGTGGTGACGAGGAAGGCACCGTCCGGCGAGAAGGTGATGCCGGTATGCGCGCCGGCCCATTCGAGTTCCACCGGCTTGCCCTCGGCGGCCGGGAAATGCAGCGTCGCGCCGTTGTAGCGTGCAACGCCGAAGCGCATGCCCTTGGGCGAGAATGCAAGCCCCTCGACCGAGCGCGGATGGGCAAATTCCTTGGTCTTGCCGTCGGCGAAGCGCACGAAGGCGCTCTTGCCGGAGGCGTAGGCGATGGCGCCTTGCGGTCCGGCGGCAACGGATGTGACCCACTTCTTGCCGGAACTTGCCACTTCGGCCACATCGCCGCCCGGCTTCACGGCAAACACCTTGCCATCTTCGCCGCCCGTGATCAGCCGGTCGTTGGCCGCATCGTGGAAGGCAGCCAGCAGCCCGTCATTGGCCTGCATCGTCTTGTGGCCGTTGTCGAGCCGATGGACGGCGCCATCTGCCAGCGCGAAATGCGGCACGTCGCCAAGGAAGACGGCGGCGACGCAATGGCCTTCGAGATCAAGCGGGGCGACGGTCGGCATGTCGGGTCTCAACGGTCATTCGTTCGTTCCAGCGCAGGATGACGGTTTCGGCGATCGGAACCGGGCCGCCTTGATAGGTGAAGACGAACCATTTGTCCCAGTTTTCGATCAGCCACGCCTTCGAAAGCCCAGCTTTTTTCTCGAACCGGCTTTCCAAGGGCAGCACGGCGAAGACGAGCCCGGATTTATAGCCCGACACCACGACAAGGCCCATCCCGGCGTTGTCGTCACGAGGATCGAATACCAGCAGGTCAACCGGCCCGGTACCTGGTCCAGTATCGTAATTGTCGGAAAGCCGAACAATGTCGCCGACGGCAATCAAGTCATCGGCGAGATCGAGCAGACGCGGCATCTTCCGGGTCAGGCGGCCTGGCAGGCCTCGAAACTCTTCTTCAGCCGCTCGGCATCGAGGTCGCGGCCGATGAAGACCAGCCGGCTCTCGTGCTTTTCGCCATCCTTCCAGGCGCGCTGGTGGTCCCCTTCGATGATCATGTGCACGCCCTGGATGACATAGCGCTCGTCGTCACCTTTGAGCGCGATGATGCCTTTCAGGCGCAGAATGTTCGGTCCTTCCGCCTGGGTGATCTTCTCGATCCAGGGGAAGAATTTTTTCGGGTCCATCTCGGCGCCGCGCAGCGAGACCGACTTGACTGTCACGTCATGGATATCGGAGGCGTGCGCGTGATCGTGGTGGTGATGATGGTCATGCCCGTCATGATGATGAAGGTCGTGATCGCAATCCGGGCCGCATTCGTGATCGTGGTCGTGATCATGCGCCTCGAGGAAATGCGGGTCGTTCTCCAGCGCGCGCGACAGGTCGAAGGCGCCGCGGTCCAGCACTTCGCTCAGCGCCACGCCGGAGCGCTGGGTGCGGTGAATTTTGGCCGCCGGGTTTATGGCGCGGATCGTCGCCTCGACCTTGGCGAGTTCTTCCGGCGTGACAAGGTCGGTCTTGTTGAGCACGACGACATCGGCGAAGGCGATCTGGTCCTCGGCTTCCTTGGAATCCTTCAGGCGCAGCGGCAGGTGCTTGGCGTCGACCAGCGCCACCACCGCGTCGAGCTTCGTCTTGGAGCGCACGTCGTCATCCATGAAGAAGGTCTGCGCCACCGGCACCGGATCGGCCAGGCCGGTGGTCTCGACGACGATGGCGTCGAAACGGCCGGGCCGGCGCATCAGGCCTTCGACAACGCGGATCAGGTCGCCGCGCACCGTGCAGCAGACGCAGCCATTGTTCATCTCGTAGATTTCCTCGTCGGATTCCACGATCAGGTCGTTGTCGATGCCGATTTCGCCGAATTCGTTGACGATGACGGCGTAGCGCCTGCCATGGTTCTCCGACAGGATACGGTTGAGCAGCGTCGTCTTGCCGGCACCGAGATAGCCGGTGAGAACGGTTACGGGAATTTGCGTCTGCGCTTCGCTCATGGCTTGCCTCGAAGTCCTGGGCCCGGAAAAGGCCCCGATGAAGGGGATTGTCGGTTCCATATAGGGTGTGCGCCGGGCTTTTGCACGAGGCAAACCTGTGGGCCAAGCTGGCGGGCGGGGATTGTCCCAGGGAGCGTTGAGGGCGCTGGGGTTCACCGGATCGGCGGTGAGGCTTTTGGTGATCACCAGGCAGGCTTGTCGTCGGCGTCCCCGACCGCCACATCGCGCCCCGCCTTGTGGCTGGTGTGAATCCCCTGCGCCGGAAACTCGTTTGTCATCTAACTGAAATAAACATCTGGCATCACCACGGCGGACACCGCAATGCTTGCCGGCAAAGCTGTTTCGAGCGCCGGAATCTTTTCGATCGTCGATTGCCAACCGGCCGGCTGCGTCTATGCTATGCGCACCGGTACGGCCGAAGAGGGATGACCATGGCCAAGGCGGACAAGACTGCAACGATGAGCCGGCTGCATTCGGCGGCACGGCTGGCAAGGACCGCGCTGGCGGCCCGGCTCCTGGCGCATGGCTTCTATGCCGGCCAGGACCAGATCATGCTGGCGCTCGACCGCGAGGACGGCCAGACGCCGGGTAATCTCGCCGGCCGCCTGGGCGTGCGACCGCCCACCATCACCAAGACCATCAACCGGCTGCAGGCCCAGGGGTTCCTGGAAAAGCGCGCGTCGGAAGCCGATGCCCGCCAGGCGCATATCTTCCTGACCGACAGCGGCCGCGAAACCATCCGCGCCATCGAAAAGTCGGTGAAGAAGACCGAAAAGCAGGCGCTGAAGGGCCTCGACAAGAAGGATCAGAAGGCCCTTTTCAAGCTGCTTGCCCGCATCGAGGCCAACCTCTCCAACGAGGAATTGGTGCTGGTCGACGACGACGCCGAGTCGGACGACTGACAGCAGCGGTCAGGCCGCGGCCTGCGCCTGATTGCGGATCAGCGAAGCCCAGCGTCCCGGCGTCATGCCGAACGCCTTCTTGAACTGCCTGTTGAAATGGCTCTGGTCGGTGAAGCCGGCGTCGACCGCGATCTGCGCCAGCGGCTCGCCAGCCGCGATCAGCCGCCGCGCCCGCTGAAGCCGGCGCATTACCAGGAAACGATGCGGGCTGGTCGAGAACGCCGCGCGGAAGTGCCGTGACAGCGCATAACGGTCGAGCCCCGTGATCGCTTCCAATTCGTCCGAGCGCACCGGGCGAACGGCATTTTCCGTGAGATAGTCCCGCGCCAGCATCGCCGCACGCCATGCCGTGCCGGCCATCCGCTTTGCCGGTTGGCCGGCATGCCGCGTCACGCTTTGCATCAACTCGGCCAGGAAATCGTCGACGAACAGCTCGTCCAGTTCCTGCTCCAGCGGCCCGAGCGCCGAAAGCAGCGTGGCGCAGAAGGCGTCGTCCGTCACGACACCCTCCTTCACGAAGGGCAGCGAGGCGCCGTCCAGGCATCTGAGCATCAATGATGGCTCGAGATAGAGCATCCTGTAGCGCAGGCCTTCCTCGGTGCCGGCGCCGCCATCATGCAATTCGTCCGGATGCAGGACGATGATCTGGCCCGGCAGGCTCACCCGCGTCGCGCCGCGATAGCGGAAGGTCTGCACGCCCTGAAGCGTCACGCCGATCGCGTAGGTGTCGTGGCGATGCGGATCGAAGGCGCTTCCGTGGAACCGCGCCTCGATGCGCTCCATGCCGGCGGGATCGGAAGCGGAGATGATGCAGTTCTCCGCCGCATCCGCGCACAAACGTCCAAGACCCTCGAAGGCCTGGCGGTCTAGTTCGAACGACATCGTCTCCTTCAGCCTCGAAATCGGGGCTTCATCTCGAATGGTCCATTTTCTCATGTTCGACACGAAATTTGCAATCGTCCTGCGTGAAGACCTGCCCATCTGGCAGAAACTCAACGTTACCGCCTTCCTGACCAGCGGCATCGTCGCGCAGTTTCCGGGCATCATCGGGGAACCCTACCGCGATCGCGCCGGCAATCTCTACAACCCCCTTTCGGTCCAACCCGTGATCGTGCTCTCGGCCGACCAGGATACGCTCGCCGCGATCCATCGGCGCACGCTGGAGCGCGGCGTGACAGTCTCTCTCTATGTCGAGGAGATGTTTTCCACGGGCCTCGACGCCGCCAACCGCGCCGTCTTCGCCCAGTTCGCGCCCGAGGACGCCAAGGTGGTCGGCATCGCGCTGCGCGCCGAGAAGAAGGTGGTCGACAAGATCACCAAGGGCGCCCGCATGCATGCATAGCAGCCTGGCTGGAGCTAAGCCTGACGGCGACTGTTGTTGTGCCAACTGGCCGCGGCGCGGCGGCGGTAGGACAATTGGCTTGCCCGAAGGCTTCAATTCCCGCAAAGGTGGGCTCCAGCCCAGCTTTTACCCCGGCCTGCACGTGAATCCTTCCCAAAGATATGTCGAAAGCGCAACGCCGCCGGTGGCGATCCTGTGCATGCTCACCACCTACGTCTTCTTCACCTTCCTCGACACATCGAGCAAATATCTCGTCCTTGCCGGCGTTTCCGTGCTGGTCGTCGCCTGGGTGCGCTTCGCCGTCCATGTGGTGCTGGTCGGGGCATTGCTGCGCGGCTGGCGCGAGCCGGCGCGGTTTCGCCCCGCCAACCTGCCGGCGCATGTGCTGCGCGGCGCGTTCCTGTTCGGCTCGACCATCTTCAACGTGCTCGCCCTGCGCTCGCTGCAACTGGCCGAGACCACGTCGATCTATTTCTTCGGACCGATGGTGATCACCGCTCTCGCCGGCCCGCTGCTTGGCGAATGGGCCGGCTGGCGGCGCTGGCTGGCCATCCTGACTGCCTTCGCCGGTGTTCTGATCATCACCAGGCCGGGCGTCGGCGTCTTCGGCGTAGGCCACCTCTTCGCACTGGGTTCGATGCTGTCGAACAGCTTCTATGTCATCATGACGCGGCGCATGTCGGCGACCGAGACGCCGGAAAGCCTGATCCTGTTCTCGGCGCTGGCGCCCGCCGTGCTGCTCTTGCCGATGCTGCCGTTCTCCTTCTCGCTGCCGCATGATGGCTGGCACTGGTTCGTGCTGCTGATGCTCGGCGTTTTCGGCGGTGTCGGGCATTGGTTGCTGGTGCAGGCCTACCGGCGGGCGACCACCACGGCGCTCGCTCCCTATCCCTATTCGCAGATGGTGTGGATGATCATTTCTGGCTGGATCGTCTTCAACCAGTTTCCTGATCGCTGGACGCTCCTCGGTGCCGCCATCATCGTCGCCAGCGGCCTCTACATCGTCCACCGCGAGCACCGGCTTCGGCTGCGCAGCCGGGCTGTCTCCGATGTCGAGGCCGAGGCGCTGGCAAAAAAACTTTGACTTGCCCCTGATCAATGGCATAACGCCGCGTTTAAAAAGTTTAAAAACCCGGGGAGCGAAGGCTGGCACAGAAGATCAAGCTGTCGACGATCGCGGATGCGCTCGGCGTGTCCACGGCCACGGTTTCGCTGGCGCTGCGCGACAGCCCGCTGGTTGCCGGCTCGACACGCGACCGCATCAAGGAACATGCGCGCGCCATCGGCTATATCTACAACCGCCGCGCCGCAAGCCTGCGTACCTCGCGCTCGGGCATTGTCGGCGTGGTCGTGCACGACATCATGAACCCGTTCTTCGCCGAGATATTGCGCTCGATCGAAAGCGAGCTCGACCGCAGCCGGCAGACCTTCATCCTCTCCAATCACTACGACCAGCTGGAAAAGCAGCGCACCTTCATCGACACGTTGCTGCAGCTCGGCGCCGATGGCGTCATCATGTCTCCGGCCATCGGCACGCCTGCCTCCGACATATTGATGGCACAGGAGAACGGCCTGCCGGCGGTGCTGATCGCGCGCACGGTCGAAGGCGCCGACGTGCCGGTTTTTCGTGGCGACGATGCCTATGGAACGGGGCTCGCCACCAATCACCTGATCTCGCTCGGCCACAAGCGCATCGCCATGATCGGCGGCACCGACCAGACCTCGACCGGCCGCGACCGCTACCAGGGCTATGTCAACGCCATGGAGGCGGCTGGGCTTGAGGTCAGGCCGTCCTGGCGCATATCAGGCCCGCGCACCAAGCAGGCCGGCTTCGAGGCAGCCGGGCAGTTCCTGGCGCTGAAGGACAGGCCGACGGCGGCATGCTGCTGGAACGACCTCGTCGCCATCGGCTTGATGAACGGCATAGCCCGGGCCGGGCTGGTGCCCGGGATCGACATTTCCGTCACCGGCTATGACGATCTCGAAGAGGCGGCGATCGCCACGCCGGCGCTGACCACAGTCTGGAACGGCCAGCGCGAGGTTGGCCGCCGCGCCGCCAGCGCGTTGCTCGACAAGCTCAACGGGCAGACGGTGCGGCCCTCGCAGGAACTGATCAAGCCGGAGCTGCATGTGCGCCAGTCGACCGGCAAACCGGTGGAGCGTGCATGACCGGGGCTGAAGAATTGAAAGCCGTCGCCATTCTGGTGCCGGCGGACTTCACCGGCCATGCTGCCGATCGCATCGAGGGGACGTTCAGGCGTATCGGCATCGAGCGTGCCGATGCGGCGCTGGTTACAGACGAGATGCGCCGCACGGTGCGCGGCATTGCCTCGTTTGCGGGCATCAACGCGGCGATGATGGATGCGCTGCCCAACCTCGAACTCGTCGCCTCCTTCGGCGTAGGCTATGATTCGGTCGATGTCGGCCATGCCCAGGCGAAGAACATCATGGTCACCAACACGCCCGACGTGCTGACCGAGGAAGTCGCCGACACCGCCGTCGGGCTGCTGATCAACACCGTCCGCGACCTGCCGCGAGCCGAGACGTGGCTGCGTGACGGCAGCTGGGCGTGCAAGGGCAACTATCCGCTGAGCCGGCTGACCTTGCGCACGCGCCGCGTCGGCATTTTCGGCATGGGCCGCATCGGGCAGGCCATCGCGCGGCGGCTGGAGGCGTTCGGACTGCCGGTCTCCTATCACAACCGCCGCTGTGTCGAAGGTCTTTCCTACCCCTACCACGCAACGCTCAAAGGTCTCGCCGAAGCGGTCGACACGCTGATTTCAGTGGCCCCTGGCGGCGCTTCGACCCAAAAGGCGGTCAATGCCGAAATCCTGTCGGCCCTTGGCGCGAAGGGCGTCTTCATCAACATCGGTCGCGGCAGCACGGTCGATGAGGCGGCGCTGGCGGCGGCCCTTGCCGAAGGCACGATCGCAGCCGCCGGGCTCGATGTCTTCGCCAGCGAACCGAACGTGCCGCAAGCGCTGCTCGATGCGCCCAATGCCAGCCTGTTGCCGCATGTCGGCTCCGCGTCGGAACATACGCGGCGCGCCATGGCGGATCTGTGCGTCGACAATCTCATATCGTGGTTCACCGAACGGCGGCCGCTGACGCCGGTGCCCGAGACGGCGCATGTAAAGGCACAAGGCTGAGACCTGGCCCCGCCACATTTATTAACGTCGGCTTAACCCTTTGAAATCATTCTTCATCCAGTGTTCGCGCTTGGGTGAAGGCCAGAATGAAAATCCTCTCCGCATTGATCGCCGCCACCGCCCTGTTTGGCGGCGTGCAGCTCTTTAACGGCGGCGGCGGGGAAAGCACCGCCGATGAGGTCGCGCCGGCCAATACCTACAGGCTCATTGCCAACGGCGACGAAGGGGTCTGCTCGGTCACGCGCGGCGCCTCGGTTTCGCAGGATTTGTCGCTGCTGACGGTTGCACAGAATTGCCGCCGGCTCCTGCCAGGAATCGAACGGGCGAAGTTCTGGCGCGAAGCGCAGGACGGAAGCGTTGCCTTCAGCGCCGACGGCATCGATCCGATCGTCACCTTCGCTGTTGCCGATGGCGATGGCTATGAATCCTACGCTCCGGCCATGCCGCTGCTGTCACTCGCGGCCGCCGGCAACTGACTACTCCGCCGCCGCCCGCGCGCCCGCTCTGGCGGCCGCATGCAGGCGCACCGCGTCACCGAAGGCCCGGAAGATCTTGACCGATATGCTGTCGGACTTGACCCAGTATTCCGGATGCCACTGAACGCCGACGGCGAAGGCGCGGGCGCCCTTGACCGACACCGCTTCGACCGTGCCATCGGTGGCGACGGCCTCGATCTCCAGCTTCGACCCAAGTCGGTCGATCGCCTGGCGGTGCAACGAATTGACCTTGATGTCGCCGGGGCCGAAAACGCCGGCAAGGCAGCTGCCCGGCTTGATCGAAACGGTCTGGTGGATGGCGAAGCGTTCGTCCTGGATATCGCTCACCGGCGCGCGATGGTCGAGCGAGCCCTCGCGTTCCTGGATTTCGGTGCCAAGCGTGCCGCCAAGCGCCACGTTCAACTCCTGGATGCCGCGGCAAATGGCAAGCAGCGGCACGCCGCGCTCGATCGCCTTGCGGATCAGCGGCAGCGTGGTGGAGTCGCGCGCGGGGTCATAGGGACCATTCGCCTCGCTGGCATCGCCGCCATAGAGCGAGGGATCGACATTGGATTTCGAGCCGGTGAGCATGACCCCGTCGACGGAAGCCAGAAGTTCGTCGAAGTCGAGCCGGCCGCCGAAGGAAGGCACGAGCAGGGGGAAGACACCGGCTCCCGTGATCGCCGCTTCCAGATATTGCTGCGGGGCGGCATGCCAGGTGTAGTTATCGAACTGACGGACGTCGGTCGATATGGCGACGAGCGGCTGATGCATTTTGGATCGGGTTTCCAGCTGGACACGGGTATATCGCCTGCAAAATAGGCGATCTCAAGGCATTTTTCCATGCCAAGTTACGGCGTGTCGAATGGGCCACGAAACCATCCGTTAGACTATAGTTGCAAGTTCGCACGGGCTGATCGCCAAATCCGGCCGCTGTGCTGGACTACATATCTCGCCTGTGTATTGTTTCGGCCGACCGATGCGGGAGCCGAGGAATTCTCGAACGTCGGTCTGTTGATCCAAAAGGGAGGAACTTCATGGATCGTCGTTCATTCATCCGCAAGGCAGGCGTCACAGGCGTCGGCGCCGCCGCGGCGGCGGCCACGCTCGCCGCGCCCGCCATCGCCCAATCCAATCCCAAGGTGACATGGCGGCTGGCGTCGTCCTTCCCGAAGTCGCTCGACACCATCTATGGCGGCGCGGAGGTCTTCTCCAAGATGCTGTCGGAAGCCACCGACGGCAATTTCCAGATCCAGGTCTTTGCCGCGGGCGAACTGGTGCCCGGCCTGCAAGCCGCCGACGCCACCACGGCCGGCACGGTCGAGGCCTGCCACACGGTGGCATATTACTATTGGGGCAAGGACCCCACCTGGGCGCTGGGCGCCGCGGTCCCCTTCTCGCTCAACGCGCGCGGCATGAACGCCTGGCACTACCATGGCGGCGGCATCGACCTGTTCAACGAATTCCTGGCCACGCAAGGCCTGTTCGGCCTGCCCGGCGGCAACACCGGCGTGCAGATGGGCGGCTGGTTCCGCAAGGAGATCAACACGGTCGCCGATCTCTCCGGCCTCAAGATGCGCATCGGCGGTTTCGCCGGCAAGGTGGTGCAGAAGCTCGGCGTCGTGCCGCAGCAGATCGCCGGCGGTGACATCTATCCGGCGCTGGAAAAGGGCACCATCGACGCCGCTGAATGGGTCGGCCCCTATGACGACGAGAAGCTCGGCTTCTACAAGGTCGCGCCCTATTACTACTATCCCGGCTGGTGGGAAGGCGGCCCGACCGTCCATCTGATGTTCAACAAGGCGAAATATGAAGAGCTTTCGCCGACTTACAAATCGCTGCTGCGCACGGCCGCGCAGGCCACCGACGCCGACATGCTGCAGAAATACGATTATGTAAATCCGCCGGCGGTGAAGCGGCTGGTGGCGGGCGGCGCCAAACTGCGTCCCTTCAGCCAGGACATCATGGCCGCCTGCTTCGAAAAGGCCAATGAGGTCTATACCGAAATGGAAGCGTCCAACGCGCCCTTCAAGAAGATCTGGGAATCGATCAAGGGCTTCCGCAAGGAGCATTATCTCTGGGCGCAGGTGGCCGAGTACAATTACGACACCTTCATGATGGTGCAGCAGCGCAACGGCAAGCTGTAGCGCGGGGGGGAAGCCCCGATCTCGTGCCTGTCTGTCGGGCATTGGCGCTGCCCCTCACCTGCCTGCCGGCATCCTCTCCCCGTATGGTGACGGGGAGAGGGGAGCCGTCATCGGCGGGTTCGCCAATCGCTAACGTTGCAATGCACCTCAGACCCGCGCCGGCACCACCAGCACCTTGACCTCGCCGGGCGCCGGCGGGTTGGCGATGACGGCCGGAGCTTCTTCCAGCGGCACCTGTCTGGAGATCAGCCGGTCGATCTCGATCGCGCCGGATGCGATCAGCTCCGCCGCGCGGCGGTGCGTGTGTGGATTGAGGAAGGAGCCCAGCACCTTCAGCTCGCGAAACAACAGGTCGAACGGCTCGAACTCAGCTTTCATGCCTTGCGGCGTCACGCCGACAATAACGACCGTGCCGCCGGCCCTGGACAGCCGCATCGACTGTTCGACGGTCTCCCGCACGCCGGCGCACTCGAACACGACATCGACCCCGCCCGGGATCAAGCCTGCCGGCCCGCAGATCATATCCACGACATCGCCGGCTGAAGGGTCGACCGTCGACGTCGCGCCGAGTTCTTCGGCAAGCGCGCGCCGTGAGGCCTGTCTGGTCGACAGGATGATGGTCGAGGCGCCGGCCAGCCGCGCCAGCTGCACGGTGAGCAGGCCGATGACGCCCCCGCCAAGCACCACCACCGAGCCGCCCGGCCTGATCCCGGCAAGATCGAGGCCATGCAGGCAGCAGCCGAGCGGCTCGCAGAACGCGCCATGGGTCGGCGGCAAGCCGGCGGGGAGCAGGAAGGCCTGTTTCTGCGGCAGCACGACATAATCGGCGAAGCCGCCGTCGCGGTGGATGCCGATGGCGTTGAGATTGCGGCACAGATTGATCCGGCCGGCATGGCAATGGTCGCAGCGCCCGCAGGCGATGTTGGGATCGCCGGTGACACGGTCGCCGATCGAAAATCCCGACACGCCGGCTCCGACGGCCTCGATGATGCCGGAGAATTCGTGTCCGGGCGTCACCGGAGGCCGGCAGGGAAACTCGCCATGGAACAGATGCCGGTCTGTGCCGCAGACGCCGCAGGCCTCGATCCGCACCAGGAGATCGTCCGGTCCGGGGACAGGCTTGGCGATGTCGCGCAGCGTGATGCTGCCAACCGCTTCGAGCCTTACGGCTTTCATGGCTGTGCCTCCATCAGTTGAAGTTCGGCGGTTGCGACAGGTCGGGCGCCGGCGTTGCCGGCTTGGCCGGCGGCGCGTCGCCGAAACTTGGAGGCTGCGACAGATCAGGGCTTCCTGGGGCTGCCGGTGCCGCGCCGCCATTGGCGGGTGGCGCGCCGAGCGGTGACAGGCCGGGCACCTCGGGCACCTTGTAGTCGATCGTGCCAGGGTCGACCGTGTCGCCCTTGTAGCGCATCACCATTTGCGGGAAGGCGATGGTCAGGCCGATCATCACCACCTGGATGCAGACGAACGGCACCGCGCCCCAATAGATCTGGCCCGTGGTGACCGGTGCGATCTGCTTGCCGGTGATCCTGTCGAGATAGGGCACCCGCGCCGCCACCGAACGCAAATAGAACAGCGCGAAGCCGAACGGCGGATGCATGAAGGAGGTCTGCATGTTGACGCCGAGCAGCACGCCGAACCAGATCAGGTCGATGCCGAGCTTGTCGGCGGCGGGCGCCAGCAGCGGCACGATGATGAAGGCCAGTTCGAAGAAATCGAGGAAGAAGGCCAGGAAGAAGACGAGAATGTTGACGCCGATAAGGAAGCCGACTTCGCCGCCCGGCAGCGAGGTCAAGAGATGTTCGACCCAGATCTGGCCATTGACCCCGTAGAAGGTGAGCGAGAACACGCGCGCGCCGATCAGGATGAACAGCACGAAGGATGACAGCCTCGTCGTCGAGGCCAGCGCCTGCTTGATCACCTCCAGCGACAGCCGGCCCTTGGCGGCGGCCATGGCCAGTGCGCCGACGGCGCCCATGGCGCCGCCTTCGGTCGGCGTGGCGATGCCGAGGAAGATGGTGCCCAGCACCAGGAAGATCAGCGCCAGCGGCGGGATCAGCACGATGACGACCTGCTGTGCCAGCCGCGACATCATGTTGATGTTGAGCCGCCTGTCGGCGATCGCGACGATATAGATCAGGATCACGCCGACGCAGGCGCCAAGGATGTCGGCATCGTCGCCATGGGTCGGCGCCAGGTAACGGTAGGCGGCGTAGGAGACGGCCACCGCCACCGCCAGCGCCACCAGCAGCGACGTCACGCCATGGCCGAGCGTGCGCGCCTCGAGTGGCAGCGCCGGTACCATTTTCGGCCGGAAGACCGACATGAACAGGATGTAGAGCGCGTAAAGCCCGGTCAGGACGAGGCCGGGGATCAGCGCGCCCGCATACATGTCGCCCACCGAACGGCCGAGCTGGTCGGCGAGCACGATCAGCACCAGCGAGGGCGGGATGATCTGGGCGAGCGTGCCCGACGCGGCGATCACGCCCGATGCCAGCCTGCGGTCGTAGCCGTAGCGCAGCATGATCGGCAGCGAGATCAGGCCCATGGCGATGACGGAGGCCGCCACCACGCCGGTGGTTGCCGCCAGCAGCGCGCCGACGAAGATCACGGCATAGGAGAGACCGCCGCGGATCGGCCCGAACAATTGGCCGATCGTGTCGAGCAGATCCTCGGCCATGCCCGATCGCTCGAGCACGATGCCCATGAAGGTGAAGAACGGAATGGCCAGCAGCGTGTCGTTCGACATCACGCGGCTGCCGTAGAAATTGTCCGGCAAGGCGTAGAGAAGCGGCCAGGCAAGGTTGATCGCGCCGCCCGAATAGGGCGTCAGAACCACGCCGATGACGAAGAACAGCAGCCCGTTGGCGGCGAGCGAGAAGGCCACGGGGTAGCCGATCAGCATGAACAGGATCAGCGAGGCGAACATGATGGGCGCCATGTTCAAGGCGATGAACTCCATCACGAGCGCACCTCCTCGGCCAGCGCCTTGGCTTCGAGTTCGGCCTGCTCATGCGCCGAGATGAATGGGTTGGGATCATCCATGATGCCGCGCATGATGGCGATCTTCTTGATGATCTCGGAAATGCCTTGCAGCGCCAGCAGGAAGAAGCCGACCAGCAGGATGGCCTTGGCCGGCCACACGATCAGCCCGCCGGCATTGGTCGACATCTCGCCGCTGTGGAAGGACAGCCTGACATAGGGCACGAAGTAGAACACCATCAGCGTCACGAACGGCATCAGGAACAGGAGGTGGCCGAGCAGGTCGATCCAGTGCTGCACGCGCCGCGGAAACAGCCCGTAGATGATATCGATGCGGATATGCTCGTTCTGCTTCAGCGTGTAGGCGGCGGCGAGCATGAAGGCCGCGCCGAACAGGTACCACTGCAGTTCCAGCCATGCGTTCGAGGATGTGTCGAAGACCTTGCGGATGACGGCGTTGCCGGCGCTGACCAGGATTGCCAGCAGGATCAGCCAGGATACCGATTTGCCGATGAATTCATTGAGGCGGTCGATGCCCCGCGACAGAGCGAGCGGCCCTTCCATGCAGTCCCTCCCTTTTGTCGCTGCGTGCCGGTTTCCCCTCTGTCGTCACGCCGCGTGGCCCAACGGTATGCCGTGCGTGGCCGGACGGGTCAACCAGCATGGAAGCGGCGAAACGGCATGGGACGGAAGGCGGTGCCGGGCGGCTGCGGTTTGCCCCGGCGTCATGCAACCAAAGTCTGATGCGGTCAGGCGATTTTGGCCTGGTCGCGGCCGGCGCCGATCAGGATCAGCATGGCGACCAGGAACAGGTACATCCAGGCGTCGCGCCATTCGATCGGGAAGTAACCGGCCCACAAGGATTCGGCCATGCCGAAGGCGGCCGCGCCCAACGCTGCCCTGGGCGGCGACAGATAACCGCCGACCGACGTCACGAACAGGATTTTCAACCCGTAGACGAGGCCGGAGCCGAAGCTGACATTGCCGTAGTAGAGGCTGGCCATGATGCCGGCCAGCGCGGCGCAGAAGCCGGCGAACAGCACGGCGTGCCGGAACACGCGCCGGACATCGACGCCGCATAGGGCGGCGGCCCTGGGGTCGTCGGAAACGGCGCGCCAGGCCCGGCCGAAATTCGAATGGGCGAACGCCCATGTGGCAAGGGCGACCGCTGCCAGGACGAATGCGCAGTCGAGCACCTGGATCAGCGTCAACGTCGCTTTGAAGCCGGCGCCTTGCGCGAAGACGATGGGCTGCGCCAGCATGGGCGGCAGCCACAGGTCATGCGTATCGGCAGCGATGCGGCTCGCCTCCGACAGGACGATCAGGATGCCGAGCGTCGTCACGACGATGGCATTGGGCGTGCGGTCGGCCAGCGGCTCGAAGACGCTGCGCGATAGGACATGGCTCAGCAGCGCGGCATAGAGGAATGCCGCCACGACGCCGAGCAGCACCGATGCCAGCACCGTCAGCCACAGCACCTGATAGCCGAAGGCGACGGTCAGGATCATCGTCTGGCCGCAAAAGGCGAACAGCGCGCCATAGGCAAGGTTGGTGCGGTGCAGGATGCCGTTGGTCAGCACGTAGCCGAAGGCGAGCAGCGCATAGAGCGCGCCCGAATGCAGCCCGTTCAGCACCTGCTGGAAGAAGTAGAGCATGCACAACCTCGAAGCATGTTGCCCGAAATGCCCGGCGCTGGGGATAACGGCACACCCAAGGCGCCGGCAAGCATATCACGCGTGAAGGTGAGGTTTGCATCGCCGAATCTAACTTGTCAAATGCGATTTATTGGTTAGATTTCAGGAATGACAGTTGCCTGGACCCCGCATCGCTTCACCGGCGGCCTGCTCGCGCTCGATACGGCGAACACCGTCGTGTTGCGCGGCGATCCGCAACGCACCTTCGATCGCTTCGACGATCGGGCCGAAATCGCCCGCTTCGCCGAGGCCGCCAGCGGTTTTCGCGCCGCCGAGCTCGGCGACCGGCGGCTGGCCGTACGCTCGCCTGAGGCCATCGCGCCTGTCGTGCTGTCGATCCGCGAGGCGACCGACCGGCTGTTTCGCGGCGCGGTGTCGAACGGCGCGGTTTCCACGACGGACTTGCCCGGATTTCTGCGCGCCTGTGCCGATGGTCTCGCCGGCAGCCAGACAGGGATCGGCGGGGCGGGAAGGCCGTTCGGCGATCCGGCGACGCCGATAGCCTTCGAGGCCGCGCTGGCGGTTTCGGCGCTTTCGCTGTTGCGCGACGACACGGTCGCGCGGCTCAGGATCTGCCCCAACTGCACATGGTTGTTCGTCGACAGAAGCCGCAATTCCAGCCGTCTCTGGTGCGACATGGCGGTGTGCGGCAACAGGCAGAAGGCGAGCCGTCACTATCGCCGCCGCAGGATGGCGGCCCATGAGGTCAAGGATGCCTAGAGGTCTTGCGCGTTCGCTCGCTGCCGCCATGCTGGTCGCGGCCATGGCACTCGGCGCCTGCCGCGACACCGGCGGGGAGGGCAAGCTGTTCGAGGTCTCGGGCAAGATATTCATCTTCAACTACCGCCTCGCAAGGGCGACCTATGTGGTGACGCTGCGGCCATTGCAGCCGATGGGCGAGGGCCAGGTGGTGGTAGCCAGCTTCCAGAACCCTGCCGGAGGCGACCCGATCGTGGTCGAGCAGAAGGTGTGGCCGAAGCTCGACAAGGTGAGCCTGGAGAGCCCGGCATTGACCTGCATCGTCAAGAACAAACCCTATGCGATCGCAATCAGCATCAAGGGCGCGGACGGCACGGTGCTGCAGAAGATC
The DNA here is from genome assembly GCF_005503535.1 of Mesorhizobium comanense. GTDB lineage: Bacteria > Pseudomonadota > Alphaproteobacteria > Rhizobiales > Rhizobiaceae > Mesorhizobium > Mesorhizobium comanense. The sequence goes on from NZ_SCNN01000001.1 coordinate 194,754, forward strand.
GACACCACGCTGATGTCGACGGAAGATCAGTCGATCCTGCCCGACCGGCCGCTGGTCATCGACCAGCTTTATACGGCCAATCCCGATCTCGCCGGCCACCCCGATGGCAAGCTGCCGGGCGAGCCGAAGCCGGATTGTTCGAAAGCCGGCTGACGCCGGCATGGCTCCTGTCGGAATTTTCGTGCGCGGCCGCCCTGTCGGAGTCCCCTTTCCTGCGTGATCAGCCACCCGCGTGAACCGTTTGTTGCGCGTTCACTGGTCTCTCCGATTTTGTTTGACCTGCCTTGCAAGGGGAGAAAGGATGCGTCATCCGATCCCGACGTTGGCTGCCGTCCGTGCAGCCTTCGCAGAGGAAATGCCTGATGACGCTGCATGATGTCGCCCTTGACGACAAGTTCGATCTTGGAAAGGAGCGCATCTTCCTGTCCGGCGCGCAGGCGGTCATCCGCATGCTCCTCATGCAGCGCGAGCGCGACCGCCGCGCCGGTCTGAACACCGCCGGCTTCGTCTCCGGCTATCGCGGCTCGCCGCTCGGTGGCCTCGACATGCAGCTGTGGAAGGCCAAGAAACAGCTTGCCCAGGCCGACATCGTCTTCCAGCCGGGCCTCAACGAGGAACTGGCCGCCACCGCCTGCTGGGGCTCGCAGCAGACGGAACTGCTGGGCGAAGGCACCCATGACGGCGTCTTCTCGGTCTGGTACGGCAAGGGTCCGGGCGTCGACCGCTCCGGCGACGTGTTCCGCCACGCCAATCTTGCCGGTTCGTCCAGACATGGCGGTGTGCTCGCCTTGATGGGCGACGACCATATGGCCGAATCCTCGACCAACGCGCACGCCACCGAGTTCCTCTTCGTCGACACCATGGTGCCGATCCTCAACCCGGCGGGGGTGCAGGAGATCATCGACTACGGGCTTTACGGCTTTGCCATGTCGCGTTTCGCCGGCACCTGGGCGGCGATCAAATGCGTCAAGGACAACATCGAATCGACGGCCTCGGTCGATGCTTCGCTCGAGCGGCTGAACATCGTCATTCCTGAATTCGACATGCCGCCCGGCGGCCTCAACATCCGCCATGAGATCAACATGCTCGGCCAGGAGGAGCGGCTGCACGAACATAAGCGTGCCGCGGCGTCCGCCTTCATCCATGCCAACGGTCTCAACCGCATCGTCTATGCGGGCGGTAGAAATCCGAAACTCGGTATCATCACGCTGGGCAAGAGCTATCTCGATGTCCGGCAGGCGCTGGAGGATATCGGCATCGACGAAGCGGCTGCCAACCGCATCGGCATCAGGCTGTTCAAGGTCGGCTGTCCCTGGCCGCTCGACCTGCAGCACATCGCCGACTTTGCCCGCGGCCTCGACACCATCGTCGTCGTCGAGGAAAAGCGCTCGCTGATCGAGGTGCAGTTGCGCGAAAGCCTTTATGGCACCGCCTCGCAGCCGGTCATCGTCGGCAAGAAGGACGAGCGCGGCGACTGGTTGTTCCCGGCCAAGGGCGCGCTCGATCCAAACGAGATCGCCATCGCGCTCGGCGAAAGGATCGTCAAGACGATCGGTCCCTCCGACGAGATATCGGCGCGTGTGGCGAAGCTGCGCCAGTTCCAGGCGATGCTGGCGGACGCCACTGACATCGGTTCGCGCACGCCTTTCTTCTGCTCCGGCTGCCCGCACAATTCCTCGACCAAGGTGCCCGACGGCTCGATCGCCGCCGCCGGCATAGGCTGCCATTTCATGGCGCTCTGGATGGACCGCAACACGCTCGGCTTCACCGCCATGGGCGGCGAGGGCGCGCAATGGGTCGGCCAGGCGCCGTTCTCGAAGCGCGACCATATCTTCCAGAATCTCGGCGACGGCACCTACAACCACTCCGGCACATTGGCGATCCGCTTCGCGCTGTCGAGCGAGGCCAACATCACCTACAAGATCCTCTACAACGATGCTGTCGCCATGACCGGCGGCCAGCCGCATGAAGGCGGCCTGACCGTGGATATGATCGCCAGGCAGGTGCGGGCCGAAGGTGTCGATCGCATCGCCATCGTGACCGACGAGCCTGACAAATATGCGGGCAAGGCCGCGTTTCCGGACGGCGCCACCATCCATCACCGCGACGATCTCGATCTGGTCCAGCGCGAACTTCGCGACGTCAAGGGCGTGTCGATCCTGATCTACGATCAGACCTGCGCGGCCGAAAAGCGCCGCCGCCGCAAGCGCGGCACCTTTCCCGATCCCGACAAGCGCGTCTTCATCAACGAACTGGTCTGCGAAGGCTGCGGCGATTGCGGCGTGCAGTCGAATTGCGTCTCGATCCAGCCGCTGGAGACCGAATTCGGGCGCAAGCGCAAAATTGACCAGTCGAGCTGCAACAAGGATTTCTCCTGCGTCAACGGCTTCTGCCCGTCCTTCGTCACAGTGCACGGCGCCAAGATCCGCAAGGCGGAGGGCCTGGCCGGCAGGACCGATCCGCTCGACGGCGTGCCGGTGCCGGCGCAGTTTCCGCTGGGCGAGCAGGGCTGGGCGGCGATCATCGACGGGGTCGGCGGCACCGGCGTGGTGACCGTCGGCGCCGTGCTCGGCATGGCGGCGCATCTCGAGGACAAGGGCTGCGGCATGATCGACATGGCCGGCCTTGCCCAGAAGGGCGGCTCGGTGTTCACCCATGTCCGCATCGCCCGCACGCCGGACGACATCCACGCCATCCGCGTCTCTGCTGGAAAGGCCGACCTCGTGCTTGGCTGCGATCTCGTCGTCTCCGGTGCCAAGAAGGTGCTGAGCGCGGTGCGCGAAGGCCATACGATCTTCCTTGCCAACACCGCCGAGATCATGCCCGGCGAGTTTGCCCGCTCGGCCGATTTCTCCTTGCCGGTCGAGCGTCTGAAGAAGGCGATCCGCACTGCGGCCGGCGACGACAAGGCGCATTTCTTCGACGCCACCCGCACGGCCACTGCCCTTTTCGGCAATTCGCTCGGCGCCAACATGTTCATGCTCGGCTTCGCCTTCCAGCATGGCGGCCTGCCACTGTCGGCCGAAGCCGTCGAAAAGGCGATCGAGCTCAACGGCGAAGCGGTGGCCATGAACATCGCCGCCTTCCGCTGGGGCCGTCGTGCCGCCCACCAGCCCGATTTCGTACGCGGCCTCGTCGCCCAGCCGGGCAAGGGCGGACAGGCCGCGCCGCTCGCGCAGACGCTGGACGAAATCATCGCCCGTCGGACCGCGTTTCTGACCGCCTACCAGAACGCCGCCTACGGCAAGCGCTATGCCGACAGCATCAACGCCTTGCGCGTGGCCGAGGCCAGGGCGGTGCCCGGTTCGACGGCGGTCACGGAAGCGGCGGCCAGAAACCTGTTCAAGCTGATGGCGATCAAGGACGAATACGAGGTGGCGCGGCTCTATACCGACGGCTCTTTCGCCGTCGAACTCGGCAAGCAGTTCCAGAGCTACGAGAAACTCGAATTCCATCTCGCCCCGCCGATCCTGGGACGCCGCGGCAATGACGGAAGCCCGCGGAAATCGAGCTTTGGCCCCTGGATGATGAAGGGTTTTCGCCTGTTGGCGGCCGCAAAAGGCCTGCGCGGCACCATTTTCGACCTGTTCGGCTACACCGCCGAGCGGCGCATGGAGCGGCAATTGCTCAAGCAATACGAGGCCGATCTGCAGCTTGTCGCCGGCGCGCTGGCGCCCGGCAGGACCGACGCAGCCGTCGCCCTGGTTTCGGTGCCGGCACTGATCCGCGGCTACGGGCATGTCCGGCAGGCCAGCGCCGAAAAGGCGGCCGGCGAACGCCAGCGGCTCATCGAGCGCCTGGCAACGGCACCGGCAACGTCGGAACTGCAGGCCGCCGAGTGATCGAAAAAGCGCCTGAAATCAGGCGTTTCAGCCCAAGCTAAAGGTTTTTTAATGGGACTATGCCAAGGCTGGGGCTCATTGGGCGCCAGTAATGGGCAGAACAAAAACCGATAACATCCCTGTGGATGTTTATATCCAGTTTGTGCGCTCGTTGTTCGACAACGCGCACATGCTGATCATCGGCGCGCTTTGCCACGCTACCATCAGCCTGATGGTCTACTGGCGTAACGGCCAGCCGATCTTCCTGGTTCTGGCCGCCGCCTTGCTCGGCATAGGCGTCTGGCGCTACTTCGGCCTGCGGCGTTTCCACCGCTCGGGCAGCGAGATGCGCGATGCCGCCGATGCGACCAAATGGGAGCGTGAATACATCCTGAAGGGCAGCTTGCAAGGCTTGCTGCTCGGATTCTTCTGCTTCATTTCCATCTATGTCTACTCGGACTCCTATGCCGAGATCGGCGCGCTGTCGGTAACGATGGCTTCGCTGGTGACCGTGGTTGGCCGAAATTACGGCTCGCCGCGCATGGTGATGATCTTCGCGGTCACCTTCGTGGGGCCGATCGCGGCGGCCCTCATACTGCGGTTCGACATCCCCCATGTCGTGCTCGGCCTGCTGATCATCCCCTTCATGTTCATCATCAAGGGCAGCGCCGACCACGTCCGCAACGTGCTGTTTTCGGCCGTTGTCGGACACAAGCAGGCACGCCAGATCGCACAGCGCTTCAACCGCGCCCTCAACACCATGTCGCATGGCCTGGTGATGCTTGGCCCCGACGGCAAGGTGGTCGTCGGCAATGCCGAGGCCGCCCGCCTGATGTCGCTGAGGTCGCCCGACCAACTGCTCGGGCGCTCGATCCATTCGCTGCTGCTGCGCGGCGTCGCCGGCGGCATGCTGGCGCCGAAGGACTGCCGCTATGTCGAGGCGCAATTGACGCGCGCCTTGCGCGAGGGCCGCGACCGCAAGGTGCTGGTCTCCTTTTCCAACGGCCAGCATTACGAATTCTCCGCCCGCGAGGGCAACCAGGAGCTGGGCGTCATCACCTTCGAGGATGTCACCGCGCGCGTCGAGGCGGAGGAAAAGATCCGCTTCATGGCACGCTACGACAATCTGACCGGGCTGCCGAACCGCGCCTATTTCCATGAGCTGGTCGGCGAACTGATGGCTTCCGGCGAGCGCGATCGCCTGTGCGGTCTGGCCGTGGTCGATCTCGATGATTTCAAGAGCGTCAACGACACGCTCGGCCACCCCGTTGGCGACGGCCTGATCTATGCCGTCGCCGAGCGGCTGGCGGCCATCGCCGGGCAAGGCATCACCGTCAGCCGCTTTGGCGGCGACGAATTCATGCTGTTCTTCGACCGCGTCGAGGATGAGAGCCATCTGGCCGGCCTGCTCGACCAGATCTTCGCCGATCTGCAGGGCGAGGTCGACGTCGCGGGCCACGGCTTGCGCATCCAGGCCAGCGCCGGCGCGGTGCTGTCCAAGGTCGGGGAAACCGATGTCGACGCCATGATCGTCAAGGCCGACCTTGCGCTCTACAAGGCCAAGGAGCTCGGCAAGAACGGCTGGCGCCTGTTCGAGGCGGCCATGGACGCCGCGTTCCGCAACCGTCAGCTGATGAAGGCGGATCTGCGCAGCGCCGTGGAGAGCAAGGGACTGCGTGTCGTCTATCAGCCGATCGTGGCGATGAACACCATGCGCATCGCCAGCTGCGAGGCGCTGTGCCGCTGGGATCATCCCGATCTCGGACCGATTTCGCCCGGCATCTTCATTCCGCTGGCCGAGGAGATGGGTATCATTTCCGAGATCAGCTCGTTTGTGCTCCATGCGGCCTGCGTCGAATGCGCCAAATGGCCGGACCAGACCAGCGTCTCGGTCAATCTGTCCGCCCGGGATTTCCGCAATGGCGATGTCATCCGCAAGGTCCGCGACGCGCTCGACGCATCAGGGCTTGCCGCCAGCCGCCTCGAGATCGAAGTCACCGAAACCGCGCTGCTCGACGACAAGTCACAGACGCGCCAATACATCGAGGAACTGAAGCAGCTCGGCGTGCGCATCGCCCTCGATGATTTCGGTACCGGCTATTCGAGCCTGAGCTATCTTCACAAGCTGCCTCTCGACAAGATCAAGATCGACCGCTCCTTCGTGATGGATGTCACCCAGAACCCGCGCTCGCTGGAATTGCTGAAGGGCGTCGTCGATCTTACCCGCATCCTCGGCCTCACCGTCACCATCGAGGGCGTCGAGACATTCGAGCAGCTCAAGATCCTGCTCCATTCGGTGAAGCCGGATCTGGTCCAGGGCTTCCTCTTCGGCGCGGCGCTCAGCGCCTCCGGCATCGAAACCATGTCCAACGTGACATGGCCCTTCGCCGCCGAATTGCAGCCGGTTGCAAAGCGCGTCGCCACCTGAAAACCAGCCGTCCTTCGCCCGAGGCGCTCAACGCCGGCAGTTTACCATTTGTTAACGTTAATTTAGGGTAAACGCAAAAGCTCGCAATTTTGCTTCTGGTTCCTCCGGCCCTTCGCTATTGTCGTCGTGTGGCCGTGCGAGGACCAAAATGGAAAACAAGTTGTTGGGTACGCCCCTGGCGGCTGCGGCCAGGGACAAGAGCCGTCCGTCCGTGTTTTCAGATCACATCATGGATGTTCTGGAGCATGTGGAGTATCGCCTGTGTGATGGCGCCGAGGATCTCGAGGCGATCTACAGGCTTCGCTACAACTCCTATCTTCACGCCGGCATGGTCAAGCCGATGGCGTCGCGCATGGTGAAGGACAGCTTCGACGATCTGCCGAATTCCTACCGCTTCGGCGTCTTCTTCGACGGCGTTCTCGTCAGCACCATCAGGATTCACTACGCCAGCGCGAGATATCCTGTTTCGCCCAGCACCGATGTCTTCGGCGACGTGCTGTCGCGGCGTCTGGCAGCCGGCGAGACGTTCGTCGATCCGAGCCGTTTCGCGGCCGACCTCGAATGGTCGAGCAGCCTGCGGGTGCTGCCATACATCACGCTCAGGCTGGCGGTGGTCGCTTGCAGCCATTTCAAGCCCACCTATTGCCTGACGGCGATCAAGGAAGAGCATTCCGCCTTCTATCACCGCATCTTCCGTTCGGAGCAGGCGGTTCCGCCACGCAATTATCCCGGGCTCACCGTGCCGGTGCACCTGTTCCAGTCGAAGTGCTCCGAGAACATGCAGGCGACGCTGGACCGTTTTCCCTTCTTCAATTCGACGACCTTCGAGCAGCGCATGCTCTTCCAGCGCCCCAAGCGGGGCGAACTGGCGCCATTGACCATCCTGCCCACCGCCAAATATTTCGAAGCGGCCTGATATTTCGAAGCGGCTTGAGCGCGCGGCCTGCGGGCCGCTTGCCTCAAGCCGTTGGTTGTCCTGCGATATCGGTTAGGCTCATCGCCTTCCAATGGAGCTTTCCGGGCCTGGCCGCGTTGTCGGTGGCGGCGTCGACGCAAGTCGATGGTCATCGCTCCCGGAAAGGACAACCACATGCATATTTCCCAGCTCACCCTCACGCCTCTCATCTCGCTGATAGCGGGCGTGCTGATCCTTATCATGCCACGGCTGCTGAACTACATCGTGGCGCTCTATCTGATAGTCGTCGGGCTGCTCGGTCTGTTCCCCCATCTCGCAGGCTGAAGCCCTCAGCCCTCGAAAAAGCGCAGCGCCGCTGCCACGATGGCTTCCGGCGCGTCTTCCTGCATGAGATGGCCGGAGCCGGGGATGAGCGTCAGGGCGCAACCCGGCAGCATGGCCGCCAGCCTGTGGCCGCTCCGCGGGGGGATCCAGCCGTCCTCTTCTCCCCACAACAAAGCTACCGGGCAGCGCAGGCCGGCGTAAAGCGGTTCGACCTCGTCGGTGAAACGCTGGTCCATCTGCGCGATCTGCCGATAGAAAGCTGGCTGGCCGACCGGCCCCATCCAGGGGGCGATGTAGGGCTCCAGTTCGTTGTCCGACAAGGGCTTGAACGCGGCACCCGAAACATAGGCCTTCAGGATCGCCGTCTGGATATAATCCGGCACCCCGGCGAAGGCCGCTTCGTGCTGCCGGACATGCTGGACGAAAGGTGAGCCCCAGGGCCGCACCGCCACCGGGTCGATGAGCAGCAGCCTTTCGTAGTCGCGGCCGTCGATGAGATGGGCACGCAAGGCGGTGGCGCCGCCGAAATCATGGGCGATGACTTTCGGCCGGTCGAGTTTCCAAAAAGCCAGAATTGCCGCCAGCGCGCCATTCTGGATGCCGAGCGAAACGTCCTGGCCTTCCCGCTTGTCGGATCGCCCGTAGCCGGGAAGATCGTAGAAATACAGCGTATGGTCGCGCGCCAGTTCAGGCGCGACGCGGTGCCAGACATGCGAGGAGAACGGCGTACCATGCACGAGCACGATCGGTGGGCCCGAGCCGGCGGTCCCCCACGCGATGGTCGTCCCTTCCCAGTCAAATGTCTGTGTGGGTGTCGTCATGATTTCACCAACCAGCGTTCCTTCCAGCGACGATAACTCCTGGCGGTACCTTCCTGAATCGCCAAATTCTCACAGCAGGGTTCAATGCTGTTTACCCATCCTGCCGACGGCCGATGAGGACAGGACCTCACGGGCAAGGGGTCGGCCATCAGTTTCAAGTTTCCCTTGAGGCAGTTGTCGGCTGCGATGCGGCAATAGCGCCATTGCTCTCGGCCCGGCTTTTCGCTATGTGCCTGAAAGATGTCTTCGAAGGGGTATTCCTATGGCTGATCACACGCCGACCGGTCCTGTAGAGCTGGGCGCGAAGATGGACTATGCCGAACACGACCGTACCTATGCCGGCTTTCTGGCCTTGGCCAAATACGGCTCGCTGTTCTGCGGCGCGCTGCTCTTGGCGATGGCTTTCGGCTTCTTCGCGGGCGGCTTCTTTTCGGCGACCATCCTGTTCATCCTGATACTGGCCGTCGGCGCCTTCATTCTGCGATAGACCTTCCAAAACCCTCTTGCGGTTGACGTTGCCGGGTATACCGGCCGACACTTCGCGCAAACAGGTTCCAGCCGAAAGGATCATGCGGTGGGACAGACGGTTTTCATCCCTCGTGAGCTTGACGCGAACGAGCCGCGTGTCGCGGCCTCCCCCGATACGGCAAAGCGTCTGGCAGCGCTTGGCTTCGATGTCGTCGTCGAGGCCGGCGCCGGCACGAGGTCACGCATCCCCGACGAGGAGTTCGCCAAGGCGGGGGCCGCCATCGGCAAGGCGGCGGATGCCGCCAAGGCCGATGTGGTGCTCAAGGTCCGCCGGCCGACGGACGCCGAACTGAAGAATTACAAACCCGGCGCGGCGGTCATCGCCATCATGGATCCTTACGGCAACGATGTGGCGGTCGCGGCGCTCGCCAAGGCCGGTGTCACGGCGTTCTCCATGGAGTTCATGCCGCGCATTACCCGCGCGCAGTCGATGGACGTGCTCTCCTCGCAGGCCAACCTCGCCGGCTACCAGGCGGTCATCGACGGTGCTTCGGAATATGACCGGGCACTGCCGATGATGATGACGGCGGCGGGCACGGTCCCCGCCGCGAAGGTCTTCATCATGGGTGTCGGCGTCGCCGGCCTGCAGGCGATCGCCACCGCGCGCCGCCTTGGCGCGGTCGTCACCGCCACCGACGTTCGCCCCGCCGCCAAGGAGCAGGTCGCATCGCTCGGTGCCAAATTCCTTGCGGTCGAGGACGACGAGTTCAAGGCAGCGGAGACCGCTGGCGGCTACGCCAAGGAAATGTCGAAGGAATACCAGGCCAAGCAGGCGGCGCTGACGGCTGAGCACATCGCCAAGCAGGACATCGTCATCACCACCGCGCTGATCCCCGGGCGCCCGGCGCCCAAGCTGGTCTCGGCTGCCATGGTCGCTTCGATGAAGCCGGGCTCTGTCCTTGTCGATCTTGCCGTCGAGCGCGGCGGCAATGTCGAGGGCGCGGAAGCCGGCAAGGTGGTGACCACGGCCAACGGCGTCAAGATCGTCGGCCATCTCAACGTGCCGGGCCGCGTGGCCGCGTCCGCGTCGCTGCTTTACGCCAAGAACCTGTTCGCCTTCCTCGAGACGCTGGTCGACAAGACCACCAAGACGCTCGCCATCAAGCGCGACGACGAGCTCGTCAAGGCGACCATGCTGACCGATGGCGGCAAGATCGTCCATCCGGCCTTCGCCAAGGCGGACCAGCAGCCGCCAAAGGGCGAACATGTCGAGCCTGCCGCGATACCGGCCACCACCATGGTTGCCGATGCCTCGGCCAAGCCCGCGCCCGCGAAGAAAGCCGCGCCCAGGAAACCTGCCGCATCCAAGTCGACCTCGTCCAAGCCCAAGGGGATTGCGTGATGGATCAGACCCTGCAGAAAGCCCTCGACCAACTCGATCAGGCAAGTGCTGCCGTCCGGCTCGCCGTGCAGAACCTGGCGAACGCTCCGGGCGGCGCCGATGCGGCCGGCAATGCCGCGCATGCGCTTTCGGGCGGGGCGATCGACCCCTTCGTCTTCCGTTTCGCCATCTTCGTGCTCGCGATCTTCGTCGGCTACTATGTCGTATGGTCGGTGACGCCCGCGCTGCACACGCCTCTGATGGCGGTCACCAACGCCATTTCCTCCGTCATCGTCGTCGGCGCGCTGCTCGCCGTCGGCATCGCGGCCTCTGGCGTTGCCGCGGGCTTCGGCTTCGTGGCGCTGATGCTGGTCTCGGTCAACATCTTCGGCGGCTTCCTGGTCACGCAGCGCATGCTGGCCATGTACAAGAAGAAGGACAAGTGACGTCCCGCTTCCAGTCGGGGGACGTTCGCAGCTTTTGAGAGGAGGGAGTGCATTGTTCAGGACGCTGCTTGCTCTCTTGCTTGCCGCCTTTCTCTCTGCCGGTCCCGGTTGGGCTCGGCCGCCCAGGGACGACGAAAAGCAATCGCTGCTTGCCAAGGTCGAGGAGTTCAAGTCCGCGTTCGGGGCAAACGACATGGGCCACGTCTTCGGCATGATGCCGCCGCGCGTGCTTGACTATGTCGCGACCGCCAGTGGTGCTTCCGTCGGAGAGCTCCAGAAACAGATGCAGGCTGCCTGGGCCGATGTCCTGAAGACGGTGACGGTGGAATCTTTCACGATGGACGCGGATGGCGCGCAGTATCGCGAATTGGAAGACGGCACGCCTTTCGCGCTGCTTCCCACAGAGACGACCATGAGCATTGACAAGGACGGCCACAAGCAACGGGTGGTCGCCCGCAGTCAGACGCTGGCCCTGCTGGACGGGAGCCAATGGTACCTGGTTCGCATCGATGAGCCCAAACAGTTGACGGTAATAAGAAAAGTCTATCCCGAGTTCGAAAATGTCGAACTCCCCAAGGGTACAATGGAGGCATTGAACTAAGCCATGACGGTCAATCTCGCTTCCTTCCTGTACCTGGTTTCCGGCATCCTGTTCATCCTGGCTCTGCGCGGCCTGTCGCACCCGACCACCAGCCGCCAGGGCAATCTCTACGGTATGATCGGCATGGGCATTGCCATCGCTACCACGCTGGCGCTGGCAACCCCTTCGGGCTGGCGCTTCGGCCTGATCGTGCTTGGTCTTGCCATCGGTGGCGGCGTCGGCGCCGTCACCGCGCGCCGCATCGCCATGACCTCGATGCCGCAGCTTGTCGCCGCGTTCCACTCTCTGGTCGGCCTTGCCGCCGTGATGGTGGCGGCAGCCGCCATCTACGCCCCGGAAAGCTTCGGCATCGGCACGGCCGGCGACATTCACGCCCAGGCCCTGGTCGAAATGAGCCTGGGTGTCGCCATCGGCGCCATCACCTTCACCGGCTCGGTCATCGCCTTCCTGAAGCTCGATGGCCGCATGTCGGGCAAGCCGATCATGATCGGCGGCCGCCATTTCATCAACGCGGCACTTGGCATCGCGCTGGTCGTGCTCATCGTGTTGCTCGTCACGACGGAATCCAAGTTTGTCTTCTGGCTGATCGTCGCCGCCTCGCTGGTGCTCGGCGTGCTGCTCATCATCCCGATCGGCGGCGCCGACATGCCGGTCGTCGTCTCGATGCTGAATTCCTATTCCGGCTGGGCCGCCGCCGCGCTCGGCTTCACGCTCGGCAATCTGGCGCTGATCATCACCGGCGCGCTGGTTGGTTCCTCCGGCGCGATCCTGTCCTACATCATGTGCAAGGGCATGAACCGCTCCTTCATCTCGGTCATCCTCGGCGGTTTCGGCGGCGAGACCGCGGCTCAAGCCGATGACGGCATAGAGCGCACCGTGAAGCAGGGTTCGGCCGACGACGCCGCCTATCTGATGATGAACGCCCAGAAGGTCATCATCGTGCCCGGCTACGGCATGGCGGTCGCGCAGGCGCAGCACGCTTTGCGCGAAATGGCCGACAAGCTGAAGGCCAATGGCGTCGACGTCAAATACGCCATCCACCCGGTCGCCGGCCGCATGCCCGGCCACATGAACGTGCTCTTGGCCGAAGCCAACGTGCCCTATGACGAAGTGTTCGAACTCGAGGATATCAACTCCGAATTCGCCCAGGCCGATGTCGCCTATGTCATCGGCGCCAATGACGTCACCAACCCGTCCGCGCGCGACGACAAGAGCTCGCCCATCTACGGCATGCCGATCCTGGACGTCGACAAGGCCCGCACCTGCCTGTTCGTCAAGCGCTCGCTCGGCTCCGGCTATGCCGGCATCGACAACACGCTGTTCTACAAGGACGGCACCATGATGCTGCTCGGCGACGCCAAGAAGATGACCGAGGAAATCGTCAAGGCGATGGATCACTGACCGGCGTACCTGCACCTCCGCACGTGCCGCCGGAATGCCGGCATGCGATCATTGCAGCCCATCCGCACCTGGCGGGCGCCAAATTCGCGGTTGCCGGCCGCGGGTGGCACAGCCTCGCCGTCGAGGTCGACGGCCGCCACATCTTCAAGTTCCCGGAAGGGGAGGAGGCCGAGGCCGCGCTGCTGCGGGAAGCGCGGCTGCTCGGAGCCGCGCGGCCGTTCGTGCGGACGCCAGTGCCGGATATGACGATCCATTCCGGTCCCCCGCTGTTTTCCATGCATGGCAAACTGCCCGGCCGGACGCTGGAGCCAGCCGACTACGCAAAGCTGAACGATACGGCGCGGGCACGGCTTGCGGACGATCTCGCCCTGTTCTTCGCCGAACTTCATGCCATCGCCCCTTCCGTCATGCGCGCGGCAGGCGCCGAGCCGGTCGGCTGGTGGGATACGCAGGAGGGCACGCTAGCATCGGTCTGGCAGCTCTTGCCGTCGGAGCTGCGCCGCGAGGCCGAAATGGCAATCCAGGCGTATCATGAACTGGGCCCCGACCCGCTCGGCGAGGTCTACGGCTTCTTCGACGCGCATGGCTGGAACATGGCCTTCGACCATGACCGGTCGCGGCTCGCCGGCATTTTCGACTTCGCCGATTCCGGTTTCGGGCCGCCGCATCGCGAATTCGTGCAGGTATCGCTCATCGATCCCGATCTCGCCCTGCGCGGCATACGTGCCTACGAGGCGCGCAGCGGCAATTTGCTCGATCCGCGACGGGTGTTCCTCCTCGCCGCCGCCATGCGGCTCTCCGAGTTGGCCGGCGCTGTCGAGACCGGCGAGAATGTGCCGATGATCCTGGATTTCGCGGTCGATTGGTTGCGGCAGCACGCGGTCCGCTAGTGCCGCTCCCCAGGCCGGCATGCGCAGTCGCCCGTCGTGTGAGCGGGAAGACATCAAATGGATTCGGGCTGTCCAGTCGGAAGCAAAAAAGCCCGGCCGCATGGCCGGGCTTTTGCATTTGACGGTACAGCGAAAGTCAGAGCCCGCTCAGGAAAAAGTCAGGGCCTGCTCAGGAAAACGGCTTCCTCGTCGTCCCGCTGCCTGCCGCCGAGTGCGGCCGCAGCGCTGGCGATGAAGGCGCCGACGATCAGCGACAGCGCGCCGAGCAGGGCGAAGGTGGCGCTTGCTTTCCTGGCCGTGTCGGCCGCCTGCTTGGCCTTGACCTTGGCGTCCTCGACCTTGGCGACCAGAGCATCGACCCGCGCCTTGGCGTCGGCCTCGGAGAGGCCGGTGCGGTTGGCAACCAATTGCGAGAGATAGGTCTTGTCGTCTGCCGAAATCTCGCCTGCCGCCGCACTCGCGATCAGGATGCGTGAGGCCTGCCCGACCGCAGCTGCATTCCCGTCCGGACCAGCCACCGTGAGCTTGCTTGGGTCGGCAGGGCGAAACAGCGAATCCAGGAGATAGGAAGTCGCATTGTCGGCCGATGCGTTGCCGGCATTGGCGGACGCACCAGCAGACACAGCCGTGGCAGCACCTGAGGCGACGCTCGACACGGCCTGCGCCCCGGAACCGAGAACGGTGGACAGCGCCGAACCGAGGACGCCGACAACCAGCAGGGTGGCCAACGCCCAGGCGAGGAAGCCATGGGCCGTGTCACGGAAATAAACCTCGTCGGTGTGGATGCCCACCCATTTGGTGCGAAGGCGTCCGGCGAGGTAGCCACCGACACCGGAAGACAACCATTGCACGATGATCAGCCAGATGGCGGTCGACACCGCAAAGGTTGTGACCGACGCGCCCGAACCCGACCATGGCGAAACCATGCTGAGCCCGAGCCCCGAGCCGAGCAGCATGAGGATAAAGGTCAAGGTCGAGGCCGCGAAAGCACCCGCGATGATCGGCCCCCAGCTGACGGCGGTGGAGGATGATTCCGTCGAAGCGGATACGTCGACAGCCGATAGGGTGGACTGCATCGACGCCCCCTATCGTACGAAAAGCATGATGAGAATGATGATCGGAATCGGAATGCCGAGCAACCAGAGCAGAATGCCACGTCCCATGGGTGTCTCCTTGTGAGAAATTGTGATCGGTGCTGTCACAATGTTCCGCGGCAGCTTCCGTTCCGGAGGACAGTGAAATGATTTTGTTTGCCGGTGGCGGAACAATTTCGCGCGCTGCCGCGCGCCGGTGCCGCAACGGTGATGCCGTTGTGATTTGACCCGCAAGCAGAGCCGGGCAAAAGCGGAAGGTGAGCTCTCGATTTCTACCCGGTAGGTCTTGCGCCGATCGACCCTGCCGATGGCGTCACGGCGCCGTTCTCCTTTGGTGTGGGAAGACAAATGACCCTGAAGAGAATCCTGGTCGCGCGAAGAGCAATAGCCCGGCGGGTGAAGGCGTCTGTGCGCAAGCCGCTTGCGGCATCATTCGTGGCGCTGCTCTCCGGTCTGCTCGCCTGGGGTGGGACCTCGGCCTTTGCAGCCGGTGTGCCGCTCGATGCGACCCCGGACGGTTTGGTCGCGGGAGACCCCACGCCTGCCTCATCGGTCGGCTTCGAAGTCGTTCGTGTCCCCAACGACGGCGAACCTGCGCTGGCCGCCGGTATCTGGTACCCGACGTCGGCCGAGCCGCGCGATTTGCCGCTGGACAGTTTCAGCCAGCACGTGGCGCCTTCCGGTCCGCTGAAAGGCACGGCGCTGCCGCTCGTCCTTATCTCGCATGGCGGCGGCGGATCCTATGCCGGCCATTATGACACGGCGATCGCCCTGGCGAGAGCCGGCTTCGTCGTGGCCGCTGTCAGCCACGCCGGCGACACCCATGACGACCAGAGCAAGGTGCTGATGCCGTGGCGCCGGCCCGCCCAGCTGAGCCGGCTGATCGATTTCATGCTGAAGGATTGGCGCGGGCACGCCGGCATCGATCCGCAACGCATCGGCGCCTTCGGATTCTCGAATGGCGGCTTCACCGTGCTCGTCGAAGCGGGAGGAATACCCGACCTCGACAGGATCGACCCATACTGCAAGGCAAATCCCGAGCACGACCTTTGCACTGCGCTGGCGAAGGCCGGCGTCCGTTCGGTCGCCGAAATCGTGCATCCGCCACGAGACGCCTGGAAGCCGGACCGCCGAATCCGCGCCATCGCCGCCGCCGCGCCGGCGTTCGGTTTCACCTTCGACCAGGCCGGTCTCGCCTCGGTTCAAATACCGGTGCTGCTATGGCGCGCCGCAGACGATCGGCATCAGCCCGACCCCTGGTACGAAGAGCATATCCGCACGAGGCTGCCACGGCCGCCGGAGTATCACGTCGAGCCTCTGGCCGGCCACTATGCGTTCTTGCCGCCTTGCGGCGCCAGACTGGCCGCCGCTGCCCGCGATATCTGCACGGACGCGCCCGGCTTTGACCGGGCCGCGTTCCACCAACGCCTGAATGCCGCGCTGGTGAGCTTCTTCAATGCCTCGCTGCGGCCTTAAAGCAATTCCAGGAAAAGTGCCTAGCGGTTTTCCGTCCGGAATTGCGTCAAAACAAGGGGCTAGATGTCGAGGTTGGCCACCGACAGCGCGTTGTCCTGGATGAATTCGCGTCTTGGCTCCACCTCGTCGCCCATCAGCCGCGAGAACAGGCTGTCGGCATCGGTCGCGTCGCTGATCTTGACCTGCAGCAGCGAGCGCACGTTCGGATCGAGCGTGGTTTCCCACAGCTGCTCGGCATTCATCTCGCCGAGACCCTTGTAGCGCTGCATGGTCAGGCCCTTGCGGCCGGTGGCGAAGACCGCGTTGAGCAGGGCAATCGGGCCCGAGATGGTCTCCGAGACATCCTTGCGGCGCAGCACCGGCGGCGTCGCGTAGACGTCTCTGAGCCGCTGCGCGTAACGGTCGAGCTGGCGCGCATCGGCGGAATTGATCAGGCCGAGGTCGAGCTGGGCGTATTCCTTCACGCTGCGCACCGTGCGCTCGAACACATAGCCGCCGCTGCCATCGTTCGAGGTCGACATGCGGCCGGTCCAGCCGCGCTCGGTATCCTCGGCGATCACGTCCAGCCGCGCGGCGATGCGCTCGGCCATGGCGTTGGCGCGGCCGAGGTCGGCGACGACATCGGCGTTGAGCCCGCCTGCAATGGCTGCCTGCTCGACGACGCCTCTGTTGTAGCGCGTGTGCAGCCCGTTGATCAGCTGGCGAACGGCAAGCGCGTCGTCGATGGCGCTGCGCAGATCCTGTCCCGCGCGCACTTCGCCGGAGCCGAGTGAGAGCGAGGCCTCCTCGAGCCCGGAGCCGATCAGGAACTCCTCGAACGCGCTTTCATTCTTGATGTATTGCGAGCTCTTGCCGCGCGTCACCTTGTAGAGCGGCGGCTGGGCTATGTAGAGATGGCCGCGCTCGATCAGTTCCGGCATCTGGCGGAAGAAGAAGGTCAGCAGCAAGGTCCTGATATGGGCGCCGTCGACGTCGGCGTCGGTCATCAAGATGATTTTGTGATAGCGCAGTTTGTCGGCATTGAATTCGTCCTTGCCGATTGAGGTGCCGAGCGCGGTGATCAGCGTGCCGATCATGTCGGACGAGAGCATGCGGTCGAAGCGGGCGCGCTCCACATTCAGGATTTTACCGCGCAGCGGCAGGATGGCCTGGTTCTGACGCGAGCGGCCACCCTTGGCCGAGCCGCCGGCGGAATCGCCCTCGACGATGAAGATTTCGGATTTCGCCGGATCGCGTTCCTGGCAGTCGGCGAGCTTTCCGGGGAGCGAGGTGACGCCGAGGGAGGTCTTGCGGGTGATGTCGCGCGCCTTGCGCGCGGCTTCGCGCGCGGCGGCGGCCTGGATCACCTTCTCGACCACCACCTTGCCTTCGGTGGGATGCTCTTCCAGCCACGTGCCGAGCGCCTCGTTGACCAGCCCTTCGACCACCGGGCGGACTTCCGAGGAAACCAGCTTGTCCTTGGTCTGCGAGGAGAATTTCGGATCGGGAACCTTGACCGACAGCACGGCAGTCAGCCCTTCACGGCAATCGTCGCCGGTCAGCGCGACCTTTTCCTTCTTGGTCAGGCCGGAGGAATCGCCATAACCCGTGATCTGGCGCGTCAGCGCGCCGCGGAAGCCGGCCAGATGGGTGCCGCCATCGCGCTGCGGAATGTTGTTGGTGAAGGCCAGCACATTCTCGTGGTAGCTGTCGTTCCACCACATTGCCACTTCGACGGTGATGCCGTCGCGCTCGGCGCGGATGGCGATCGGCTTCTCGATCAGCGGCTTCTTCACGCGGTCAAGGTATTTGACGAATTCTTCGAGGCCGCCGTCATAGTGAAGTTCATGCTTCACCACATCGGCGTGCCGGGCGTCGGTCAAAACGATGCGCACGCCGGAGTTGAGGAAAGCCAGCTCGCGCAGGCGGTGTTCCAGCGTGCCGAAGTCGAACTCGACCATGGTGAAGGTCTCGGCCGACGGGAAGAAGGTGATCTCGCTGCCGCTGCGGCCTTCATTGGTGCCCGGCTGCTTGTTCTGCTCGTAGCTGCCGGTCACCTTCAGCGGCGCGTCGGCATCGCCATGGGTGAAGCTCATTTCGAAGATCTGGCCGTTGCGGCGGATCTTCAGCTTCAGCCAGGCGGACAGCGCGTTGACGACCGAGACGCCGACGCCGTGCAGGCCGCCAGACACCTTGTAGGAATTCTGGTCGAATTTGCCGCCGGCATGCAGCTGCGTCATGATCACTTCGGCCGCCGAAATGCCTTCGCTGGGGTGAATGTCCGTCGGAATGCCGCGGCCATTGTCGATCACGGTAACCGAGCCGTCGGGATTGAGCGTCACCGAAACGAGGTCGGCATGGCCGGCCAGCGCCTCGTCGATGGCGTTATCCACCACCTCGTAGACCATGTGGTGCAGGCCCGAGCCGTCATCGGTGTCGCCGATATACATGCCGGGCCGCTTGCGGACAGCATCCAACCCCTTCAAAACCTTGATGGAATCGGCGCCGTACTCGGCTGGCCCGCCGTTGGTGTTCTCGGTCTGGTCGCTCATGAAAACCTGTTGTCTAGATGCCGCTTCTGCAACGCGAAAAATCGGCCCCGAATCGCGCTCGTGATATGGCGTAGATATAGGCGCTAAAGGCGGTTTTTCCAAGGTTTGCGGGCATTTCCGGGCCAAATCCCGAGCCGCAGCCGGCTATTTTTTTCGAGCGCTGAATTTGGCGATAAGGTCGCGCAGATATTTGATCGTGGATTTGTCCCTGGGCGCCAGCCGGCCCGTGCGGTCGAGCTCCAGCGTCAGGGTCAGCGCTTTGTTCAGCACGGCCTTCGGATCCTTCGCCACGTAGGCATAGTTGATGTAGGCCTGCACCAGATCGAATTGCCAGATCGCATTGTTCGGATCGGACTGGGCCAGCCGCTGGCGGATGGCGAGGCTGGCCTCGAAGGCCTGCTTGGAGCCCTCGAAGTGGCGCCGCCTGGTCTCCAGCATGCCGATTTCCGACAGCGTGATCGACAGGTCGCGTTGCCAATCGGAATTGGCGGGGTCGAGCCTGGCCAGCCGATCGGCGATGGCTAGACTGTCCTGATAGGTGCGCAGCGCGCCGCCTGCATCGCCCTGGACATCCAGCACGCCCGCGACCTTTTCCAGGCAGACCGACAGGTCGCGCTGCCACTCGGTGTTGCCGGGGTCGGTCGCGGCAAGGTCACGCGCCACCGTCAGCGCCTGCTGATAGGAAGCCAGCGCCGCCGGCCAGTCC
This sequence comes from Mesorhizobium comanense, assembly GCF_005503535.1. Classification (GTDB taxonomy): domain Bacteria; phylum Pseudomonadota; class Alphaproteobacteria; order Rhizobiales; family Rhizobiaceae; genus Mesorhizobium; species Mesorhizobium comanense. Next base: position 214,058 of record NZ_SCNN01000001.1, read on the forward strand.
TCTTGGTCGCCGAGCGCATTGCCGGTCTTGCTATAGGCGATCGACAGGTCGCGCTTCAAATCCGTGTTCTTCGGGTCGCGGCGCGCCATCTCTTCGGCGATCGCCACGCTCTTGGCGTAGGCCTCGAGCGCGCCGGCGGCGTCGCCGCGCTCGCGCTTGAGATCGCCGATCCTATCCTGGCTGACAGAGACGGCGCGCTGGCGCTCGGGATCGCCGGGTTTGTTCCCGGCCAGCGCCAGCCGGATTCTCAGGCTCTCCTCGAAGGCCGTCTGGGCGTCGTCCAGATGACCGGTGCTTCGGGCAAGATCGCCGATTTCATCGTAGGTGATGGTCAGGTCGCGCAGCAGAGAGGCGCTGTTCGGCTCGGCCTCCGCCAATTGCTGCTTGATCGACAGGCTTTGCTGATAGGCCTTGGCCGCGGCGCCCACGTCGCCTTGCGTCGCCAGCACGTTGCCGATTTTGTCATTGGCCATGGCGAGATCGCCGAGCCAGCCTTTCCTGTCCGGCTCGCTTGCCGTCAGGTCCTGCAGCATGTCCCTGGCCGCCTCATAGTGTTGCAAGGAGGTCGGCAGATCTCCCCGCGCCATCTCTATGTTGGCGAGCTTGATATGGCTGATGGCAAGATCGCGCTTGACGCTGGGGTCGGTTTCCTGACGCGACCGCTGCTCGAGATTGGCCAAAAGGGCGGTAAAGGCTCGGCCCGCGGCTTCGACATTGCCCACGGTCGTATAGAGAATGCCAAGTTCCTCCAGCGTCCGGCTCTGGCGGTCGGCCTGTTCGAGGGTGAGTGAGGTCTGCCCGGCCTCGCCATAAAGCGCCAGCACCGATTCATAGTCCTTGATGGCCGCGGCATAGTCGAGATCGGCGCGCGCCGCGCCGGCCGACAGGAACCGCGTCGCGGCCTCCGACATAGTGCGGCTGACGAAATTGGCCTTCAGCGTCTGGCGCGAAGAATTGTCGATATCGGCGGCCTTGGCGAGGATGGCACGCGCGCTGTCGAAGGCGCCGAGCGAGAGCTGTTCCTCGGCCTGCCGGCGCAGTTCCGTCACCTGCGGGTCGCCGGAGGCAAGCGTCTTCATCTCGCCACGCACCTTGACGAAAGCGTCGGCCGCCTCGCGCAGCCTGGCGTTGAGGCTTTCGGCCGACAGGTGGCTGGTGTCGCTGCTGATCAGCGCGCCATAGAGCGGCGCCAGCGGCATGTCGGCATCGCTGGCGATCTGTTCGACCTCGCCGCGCATTTGCGGCGTCACATCAGCCATGGCCAGCAGCAGCCTTTCGCGCTCCGGCAGTTCTTCCCTGGCGGTGGAAGCGAAGAACAGCTGCGGCAGGCCGCTCTCGACATAAGGCAATTGCTTGCCGCGGCTGAGGTCATAGACTTCCTGCTGCACCAGCGTCAGCACAGAGCGGATTTCGAGCCCATCCGTCCCAAGGTATTTGGTCAACGCCGCCGTAAAGGGCGAATTCTGGCCGCTTCCATCGGCGGCCGTTTCGCCCGGCGCGGCTGAAAAGGCGAACAGGATGTTTTCCGCCCGCCCGACGCGGCCAAGGCCCGGCTTGACCTTGTCGGCGACATCCCGGGCTATCGAGGTCGCGCCGCGTCCTCCGCCGGCATCACCCGAGAACGGGTCGCTGCGGCATGCATCGAGCACGATCAGCCCGACCTTGGCTGTGGCGGCGACGGCGTCGCGCACTTCTTCCAGCGGCAGGCTGGTCTTCTCCAGCGCGTCGAGCGAGGAGGCGTCGGCATCGACCGGCAGCAGCCGGTTGTCGCCCGAGATTTCCACGCCGTGGCCGGAGAAATAGACCAGCGCCACATCGGCGCCCCTGGCATCATCGCGAAAATCGTCGAGGGCGCGGCGCATGCGCCGGAGATCGCGGTTGGTTTCGAGAACCACCTCGAACCCGAGTTTCTTGAGCGCCGCCTCCATGGCCTCGCCGTCGTGCACCGGATTGGCGAGTGGCCGGATCAGCCGGTAGTCATCGTCGGCCATGACCAATGCCACGCGTCGCTCCGCCGTGGCGACAGCGGTGGTCGCCAGCATCAGCAGCAAGGCAAACAGCAAACGCAAGTCGAACCGCCCCCCCGGCTCAGTCGTTTGCCGACAATTCCACCTCTTTATCGCGTGAGCAAGCCGGCCTGTCGGCCGAAGCGGGCCTGTTCAGGCGGCCCGCATTGGTTTCAGCGCCTCGCTCCAACGCGCCAACTCGTCCAGCATGGCCGTTGCTCCACCGGTCACCTGTTCGCTGGCGTTGAACGCGCCTTTGTCGTCGAGCAGCTTCTGGTACATGGGCAGCGCCACGCCTTCCGGGATCGGCATGATGCCAACCGAAGTCAGCAGCGGCTTCAGCGCCTGGGCCGCGCGCAAACCGCCGGAAACGCCGCCATAGCTGAGGATGGCGGCGGGCTTGTACTTCCATTCGCGGGCGAGGTAGTCGATCGCGTTGACGATCGCCGGAGCGGCGAAATAATTGTACTCCGGCGCCACGAAGACAAAGGCGTCCGCGGCATCGATCGCCTTCGACCAGGCTTTGGTATGGTCGTTCTGGTAGTTGCCGAGCCTGGGATGATGCGGCTCGTCCAGCACCGGGAGGTTGAAAGCGTGGATGTCGGTCAGGACCGGCTCGAATTTCCCGTGCCCGCGCGCGAACGTCTCCAGCCATTCGGCAAAAACCGGGCCGGCGCGGCCAGGCCGCGTGCTGCCGATGATGATGTTCAACTGGTGCTTCAAGGCGGGCTCCTCGTATTGGCGGTATCTGTTGGTAACTGTCAGTAAGGCAGACTGGACCGCCGGACAAGCAGGCACTCCCGGCAGGCCCGTCACGATCCGATGAACAGACCGTCAGCCGCGGGATGCCGCGCAGCCGTCTTGCGGCCTGCCGTTCGGTCACATGGACGCCCGGATCGCCAGCCACTACATTGGAGCCATAGCGGAGCATTTCATGGACACTCAGCCCGCCCCCTTCGTTCCCCCGGCGCCGAAGCCGCGCACGTCGCCGCCTTCGACGCTGGAGATGATCCGCATCGTCTACCGCAACCCGCTCGAACTGTGGGGCGAGCCGACCTACAACGAGCCCTGGATTTCGGCCAAGGGCGCCGGCGGACCGCTGGTCATCGCCAACGATCCCGGCCTGATCCGCCATGTGCTGGTCGACAACGCCAAGAACTACAAGATGGCGACGGTGCGCCAGAAGATCCTGCGGCCGATCCTGCGAGACGGCCTGCTGACCGCCGAAGGCGAGGTCTGGAAGCGGTCGCGCAAGGCGATGGCGCCTGTGTTCACGCCGCGCCACATCTTCGGCTTCGCGCAGCCGATGCTCAAGCGCACCGAGGAGTTCGTAACCCGCTACGAGGCGGGCGGCACCTCCGACATCGCTCACGACATGACGCTGCTGACCTACGACATACTGGCGGAGACGCTGTTCTCGGGCGAGATCGCGGGTGAGCCTGGCAGTTTCGCCAACGAGATCGACCGCCTGTTCGAGACCATGGGCCGCGTCGATCCGCTCGACCTGCTGCGCGCCCCCGACTGGCTGCCGCGCCTGACCCGCATCCGCGGCCGCAAGACCATGGCCTATTTCCGCAAGATCGTCACCGACACGGTCAAGATGCGCGAAGAGAAATTCCGGCGCGATCCCGATGCCGTTCCGCAGGATTTCCTGACGCTGCTGCTCCGGGCCGAAGGTCCCGACGGGCTGACGCGAGCCGAAGTCGAGGACAACATCATCACCTTCATCGGCGCAGGCCACGAGACGACCGCGCGGGCCCTTGGCTGGACGCTTTACTGCTTGGCCGAATCGCCATGGGAGCGTGACCGGATCGAGCAGGAAATCGACGAGGTGCTGGCGCGCGAACCCGATCCGACCAAGTGGCTCGACGCCATGCCGCTGACGCGCGCCGCCTTCGACGAAGCGCTGCGGCTCTATCCGCCGGCGCCGTCGATCAACCGAGAGCCGATCGTGCCGGAAATGTGGAAGGACCTCTACATCCCGAAGCATGCGGCCGTGCTGGTCATGCCCTGGGTCGTGCATCGCCACAGGAAGCTGTGGGACAGGCCCGATGCCTTCATGCCCGAACGTTTCCATCCTGGAAATCGCGAAAAGATCGACCGTTTCCAGTATCTGCCGTTCGGCGCGGGGCCGCGCGTCTGCATCGGCGCCAGCTTCGCCATGCAGGAGGCGATCATCGCGCTCGCCATCCTCTTGTCGCGCTTCCGTTTCGACACCTCGGCCGAGACCAAACCCTGGCCGGTGCAGAAACTGACGACGCAGCCTCAAGGCGGTCTGCCGATGCAGGTGACCGCCCGCTAGGCATGCTGATATTCAGGTGATGCCGGCCTGCGAACGATGGCTTCCTACGCTTCCGCGTTCTACTGCGACGCAGTAGAACGGTGCTCACGTACTTGAGTACGTTCCGCTCCGGTTCTCGTAACCCACCGTTCTCGACTCGGCCTGACCTGAATCTAGGCACGCCTAGGGCTTATACCGCGGGCTTGCGCTGCTGGAACTGGCCGGCGGCGCGGAAGCGCCAGAGGTAGCTCGGCAGGATCGTCGCGATCGACTGCGGCTGGATGCCGAGCCCGGTCAGGGTCCGGTTGGCCTTGGCCGCTTCGTCCGAGACGATATTGTGCTCGCGCAACTGCATCACCTGGTCCTTGGTCAGCAGCGGATTGGGCAGCAGGCCGAGGATCGAGGCCTGGATGTTGGCAACCCACCACGGCACCGGCACCAGCAGCCGCTTGCGCTCGATCACGGTGAGCAGTTCCTCCATGCACTCCTTGAAGGTGAGCACGTTGGGGCCGCCGAGTTCATAGGTCTGGCCGCCCTGCACCTTGCCCTCGACCGAGCGCGCCACGGCTTCGGCGACATCGCCGACATAGACGGGCTGGAACTTGGTCTGGCCGCCGCCGATCAGCGGCAGCGCCGGCGAGTAGCGCGCCATGTTGGCGAAGCGGTTGAAGAAACTGTCTTCCGGGCCGAAATTGATCGACGGCCGCAGGATCACGGCATCCGGGATCGTCTCCAGCACGGCCTTTTCGCCAAGCGCCTTGGTGCGCGCGTAGTCCGATTCGGAGTTCGCGTCGGCGCCCAGCGCCGAAATATGGGTGAGCCCGGCGCCGACCGAGCGTGCCGCCTCGGCGACGGCGCGCGCGCCGAATTCATGCACCGCGGAGAATTTCTGCCGGCCGCTCTCATGCAGGATGGCGACGAGATTGACGACGTGGTCGGCGCCTTGCACGGCGCGGTCGATGGACCAGCGAACACGCACATTGGCCTGCACCGGCTGAATCTGGCCGACATTGCCGAGCGGTTGCAGGTGGCCGGCAAGGTCAGGGCGGCGGCAGGCGACGCGGATGCGATAGCCGCGCTTGGCAAGCGCTCGCACCACATGGCGGCCGACAAAGCCCGAGCCGCCAAAGACGACGATGAGCTTCGGGGTCTGCAGGATTTCGGTCATGACTGGCTCCGGCGCACTTTCCAGATGGCTTGGCTGAAGCCGTTTCATAGTCCGTTTTGCGCCAAAGGCAAAGGGCGACGCGTCGTCGCTGCCGCCCTTCTTTGCAGAGCAATTCCAGGAAAAGTTCTAAGCGGTTTTCCCAGGAAAAGCGCACAGCGCTTTCCCTTGGGAATTGCGGGTGAACAAGGCTTGTCAGAACGCCTTGCCGATGCGGGCGTCGACCGAGTGCCGGTTGCCGCCGCGAATGACGAAGAACAGCAGCATCGCGGCCCAAAGCAGCGACTTTTCCGCACCTGAAAAGCCCTGGCCCATCGTCACCCAGTGGAACCAGACGGTGACCAGCAGCACGAACAGGCCGGCAAAGGCGGCAGGACGGGTCAGGAATCCGATGGCGATCAGGATGCCGCCGAAAAACTCGGTGCAGGCCAAAAGCAGTGACCAGAAGGCGCCGGGATAGAAGCCGAGGCCTTCGACCATCTCGGCGGCGCCGAAAGGATTGGTGATCTTTTGCGAGCCGTGGATGGTGAGGAATGCACCGGCCACGACGCGCAGCACGGTTTCGCCGGCGTCATGCAGCGACGAATACAGGCGGCCAAGTGCGGGAATGATCAGTCTGCCGCGGGAAGCGTCGGTGGTTACGGACATCGTAGCTCCTGTTTTTTGGACATCGTCTCGCAAACGCCCGATGGCTTCCATCAAGTCAAGTTAACAAAAGTTAACTATCGTAATCATGTTTAACTCGTGCGCCGGATAAGACGCAGAAAACCCCGCCGAAGCGGGGTTTTCCGGGTGTAGCTCATGTCGAACCAGGGTCTGACGAGGCGGCCTGACCTGAGACGGTATCAGCATGGCGTGAAGCAAGTACGCCCGCCTCCGCCCTGGACGCATCCGACAGAAGACACCGACCGGGCAAACCCGACCCGGACGGCAGTAGGTCGCTTCACCACGCCGAAAGGTTCAGCAGGGCGTGGAGAATTCGCCGGGAACTCAGGCGGAATAGCGCTCGGCGAACTCTGAGATGCGCTGCACCACCGCCTTGGGCGCGGTAATGCCGCGCGCCTGCGCTTTCTCGGCCGCCTCGGCTCTTGCCCGGCCCGGCACGTGTACGCCATAGCGGCGGCGCAACCGGTCGAGCTGATCCTTCATGCGCTTTTCAAAGTCCGGATCGAGCAGCTTGGGTTCGACGGCAAGCACGAACAGCCCGGTTCCCGGACTGTCAGGGCCGCCGGTAAACCAGGGCGCGTCGAGCGACCAGTTGGCACCCGACAGGCCGGCCGCAAGCACTTCGACCATCAGCGCGATGTTGGCGCCGCGCTGTCCGCCGAAGGCGAGCATGGCGCCCTTCATCGCCGCCGCCGGATCGGTGGTCGGGTTGCCGCTGGCGTCCAGCGCCCAGCCCTCCGGGATTTGCTTGCCGTCCTCGGCTGCCTTGCGGATGTTGACGAAGGCGGTGGCGCTCGACGACTGGTCGATGACCAGCGGCGCGCCATCGGCGGCGGGGGCGGCAAAGGACATCGGATTGGTGCAATAGACCGGCTTGACCGAGCCCGAGCCGGCAAGCACCGCCGGACCATTGGTGGCCGCGAACGAGACCAGGCCCTGTGCGGCAAGCCTTCCCGTGAAATAGCCGAGCGCGCCGCATGTGTAGGCATTCTTCTGCGAGAAGATGGCGACGCCGAACAGTTTCGCCGCCTTGGCGAGGTCATCCACGGTGCGATCGAAACCGGTATGCGCCAGCCCGCCGCGCGCGTCGGAAAGATAGACGGCAAGCGCCGGTCTTGTGATCACCGGATCGGCATTGCCGTCGATGCGCCCGGCCTCCAGCGCTTCGAGGTAGTCGATGAAATGCGTCAGCCCCACGGTCGCCAGCCCTTCCGCCTCGGCCGCGATGATCGAGGCCGTCAACGACTGCGCCGCCTCTTCATTGGCGCCGGCGCCAAGTGCTGCCATCCGGCATAGTCCTCTTGCCTGGTCGAGACTGAGTTGCATCATGGCTGTCCTGGTGTCGCTGTGGGCTGATTGCATTGGTGGCTCATGTGCCCAGCAGCACATGAGCAGACATTCGTGTTGAAAATCGTCCGCCTCTGCAAGAAAAGCGGCTTACACCGCCGATCCTTGTACCCGACCTGTGCGCCTCTATCCGATCTTGACCGGGATGCGTCTCTCGATCCGGCTGAAGGCGAAGACGAGAATGCCGGTGATCACCATATAGATCAGCGCCAGCAGCAGCAGGGGCTCGTAGGTGAGGTAGGTATCCTGCCGCACTTTCGAGGAAACGGCGAAGATGTCGATGACGCTGATCGTGGCCACCAGGGGTGTGGATTTCAGCTGCAGAACGGTTTCGCCGGTCAGCGTCGGCAATGCCCTGTAAAACGCCTGCGGCAACCAGATGCGCCGGAAAATCTTCCAGCGGCTCATGCCGAAGGCGCGGGCGGCTTCCAGCTGCCCCTTGGGCACGCCGGCAAAGGCGCCGCGCATCACCTCGCCCTCATAGCCCGCGAAGGACAGTGTGAGCGCCAGAACGCCGTAGGGCCACGCCTGCCTGAGGTAGGGCCACATCCAGGATTCACGGATCCAGGGATATTGCGGGAAGAGCGAGCCCAGCCCGTAATAGAGCAGCCAAAGCTGGAGCAGCAGCGGCGTGCCGCGGATGATGGTGCAGAACACTTTCGCCGGCGCTGCGACCCAGATTGAACCGGCGGCCTGGGCCAGTCCGACCGGCACGGCGATCATGAAGCCGAGCACGCAGGTGACGACCAGGATCCACAGGGCACGCCAGATGCCCATGAGGCCCATTTCCCAGTATTGCGGCAGCCAGTCCCAGCGCATGAACAAGGCGGCCGATGTCACCAGCCCCAGCGCGATCAGGATCAGCACGATGCGATGCGGCTGCAGCCAGAGCGAGGCGCGCGCCGCGGTATTGATGATGGCTGCCTCGCCCGCCATCACTATGCGTCCTTGATCGAGGGCATGCCGCGCCGTGCCCATTTTTCGGCCCTGCCGAGCAGGAAGTTCGAAACCAGCGTCACGCACAGATAGAGCACGCCGGCGGCGAGGAAGAAAACCAGATAGGCCTTGGTGACGCCGGCGGCCTGACGCGTCGCAAGCGTCAACTCGGAGAAGCCGACGACGGCCAGCAGCGCGGTGTCCTTGGTTGCGATCAGCCACAGATTGGCGAGGCCTGGAATGGCGAAGGGCAGCATCGCCGGCAGCGTGATGCGCCGCAACAGCAGGCCCGGAGACATGCCATAGGCGCGGGCTGCTTCGATCTGGCCCTGCGGGATGGCCAGGATCGCGCCACGGATGACTTCGGTCGAATAGGCGCCCTGGACGAAGCCGAGCACGGCGATGCCGGCCACCAGCCCGCTAATGTCGACGCGCTGATAGCCCATGGCGGTCAGCACCTGGTTTATCAGGTCGGTGCCGGCATAATAGAGCAGCAGGATCAGCACCAGTTCCGGCACGGCGCGCACCACGGTGGTGTAGACCGCGAACAGGTCGCGCACCACGGGCCCGCCATAAAGCTTGCCATAGGCACCCCAGGTTCCGATCACGAGGCCGACGATCGTGGCGCCGACGGCGATCTCGAGCGAATGCAAGAGCCCGACCAAGAGCGTTTTGCCCCAGCCGCCGTCCGCGGGCGAGAGGAGTTCAATGATGCCGGCCGCCGAGGCCGGAAGAAGAGAAAAGATCAGCGTCGCCCCCGGATTGCTGGCTCACTCCGCCGGCAATTGCGGCCGGCGGCGAGCATGCCTGGACAGGTTTGCCGGAGACATGGCGCCAGCGCCACGTCCCCGGTCCATGCGAGGGATCAGTTCGACTGCGGTGCGCCGCCGTAGATGTCGAAATCGAAGTATTTCTTCGAGATCTCGTCATACTTGCCATTGGAGCGGATCGCCTTGATGCCGGCGTTGATCTTTTCCTTCAGGTCGGTGTCTTCCTTGCGCACGCCGGCGCCGACGCCCGGTCCGAGCACTTCGTCGTCCGGAGCCACCATGCCCTTCAGATCGCAGCACGCCTTGCCCTGGTCGGTCTTGAGGAATTCGCCAAGCGCGATGGAATCGGCCTGCACCGCGTCGAGGCGGCCGGCGGCGAGGTCGTTGTTGGCCTCGTCCTGCGTCTGGTATTCCTTGATCTCGGACGCCGTGGCGCCGAAATGCTTCTTGGCGTAAACGGCATGCACGGTCGAAACCTGGACGCCAACGACCTTGCCCTTGAGGTCGTCGGGCGTAGCGCCGAATTTCTGGTCCTTCGGTCCGATGATCGCGGTCGGCGTGTTGTAATACTTGTCGGAGAAGTCGATCGTCTTCTTGCGTTCGTCGGTGATCGACATCGACGACACGATGAGGTCGATCTTCTTGGTCGTCAGCGCCGGAATGATGCCGTCCCATGCGACCGGTGTGATGACGCAATCGAGCTTCTCCTCGGCGCACACGGCGTCGATGAAGTCGATCTCCCAGCCCACCCATTTGCCCGAGGCGTCGGGCGAGGTGAAGGGCGGGTAGGGCTCTGCGGCGACGCCGATCTTGACCGGATCGGCCTTGGCCACGCCCATGGCGGCGACGCCGAGCAGCAATGCCGCGGCGAATGTCTTCAGAACAGTCTTCATTTCAGAACTCCCAGTTTGTTGTTGGTTCCCGTTTTTCTTCCGTCCCGGCCTGTCCCTAGCCGATGTTGCGGATGAACTGCTTGAGCCTTTCGGATTTCGGCGCGCCGAAAATCTGTTCCGGCGGACCTTCTTCCTCGACCAGCCCGTTGTAGAGGTAGACGACGTGGGTCGCGACCTCGCGGGCGAACTTCATCTCGTGGGTGACCAGCACCATGGTGCGGCCCTCGCGCGCCAGGTCGCCGATCACCTTCAGCACTTCGCCGACCAGTTCCGGATCGAGTGCCGATGTCGGTTCGTCGAACAGCATGACGCGCGGATTGATGGCGAGCGCGCGGGCGATCGCCGCCCGCTGCTGCTGGCCGCCCGAGAGATAGGCGGGATAGACGTCGCGCTTTTCGGCAAGTCCGACGCGCGCGAGAAGCTTCTCGGCCTGGGCGACCGCCTCGTCGCGCCTGACGCCGAGCACATGCACGGGAACCTCGATGACGTTCTCGATCAGCGTCATGTGGCTCCACAGGTTGAAGTTCTGAAACACCATGCCGAGCTTGGAGCGGATGCGTTCGATCTGCCTGCGGTCGGCCGGAACGGTATGGCCGTGGCTGTCGGCCTTGAGCTTGATCTCTTCGCCATTGACCCGGATGATGCCGCTTGTCGGGTTCTCCAGGCAGTTGATGCAGCGCAGCAGCGTCGACTTCCCCGAACCCGAGCCGCCGATGATGGCGATGACCTCGCCGTCGCGCGCCGACAGCGACACGCCTTTCAGCACGTGCAGTTCGCCGAATTTCTTGTGCAGGTTCTCGACATGGATGGCTTCGGCGGCGCCATTCTGCGCCTCTCCGGATGGGATTGTGGCAGCTCCCGCCACGCTCACCGGGTGACCTCTGAAAGGTCGGCGGCAGTTCGTCGAACGGCTATCCGGCTAATCAACATACGCTGTACTGCCCTGCTCCAGACTTCAGCATGGACCCAACTGAGCGAGCCCGTCAATCCCGCCCATTACGGCACTTGCAGCCTTGTTGTGCAAGTGTATAAATAGCCTCCCATGAAATTTTTTCGATTTTTTTCAGCACAAAAAGGGCATCGATGAGCGCTTTCGGGTCACAGTCCATGGCGGCGCCTTTGCGGCGCGTGCTGATGCGGTCGGCGGCAAACGCGATGCGCGACGCCGAGCGCGCTGCCTGGCACTATGGTCCGGGGTTCAGCCCGGCGAAAGCCGCCTCCCAGCACGCGGTGTTTGCCGGATTGGTGGCGGCTTCCGGTGCTGAAATCGAATGGATCGAGGAAAAGGCCGACGGACTTTCGGATTCGGTGTTCACCCACGATCCGTCGCTGATGACCGACCGTGGCGCGCTGATCCTGTCCATGGGCAAGCCGTTGCGCGCCAGGGAGCCTTCGCTGCATGAGGAAACCTACAAAAGGCTCGGCATTCCGATCCTCGGCCGCGTCCAGCCTCCCGGCCAGGTCGAGGGCGGTGATTGCGTATGGCTGGATGCGCGCACGCTGGCCACCGGGCGCGGTGTCCGCTCCAACCAGGAAGGCATCCAGCAGGTGTCCAATCTGCTGACGCCGCTGGGCATTTCCGTCTATGGCTTTGATCTGCCGCTGTGGCAGGGCGAGGAGGCGTGCCTGCACCTGATGTCGGTCATCAGTCCGCTGGCCGACGACCTCGCACTGGTCTACTCGCCGCTTTTGCCGGCCCCGTTCTATCAGATGCTGAAGGCGCGCGGCATCCGGCTGGTCGAGGGCGATGCCGAAGAGTTTGCCACCTCCAACGGCCTCAGCCTCAACGTGCTGCCGACCAGTCCGCTCAAGGTCATCGCCGTTGCGGGCTTCCCCAAGACCAAGGCCGCGATGGAAGCCGCCGGCTGCTCGGTCGAGATCTTCGAGGCGGACGCGCTCTGCATCGCCTGTGAAGGCGGGCCGACATGCCTGACGCGGCCGATCCTGCGCCAATGAACGCGCCCTACCGCCGCAAGTTTCGTCGCGAGGGCGAGGAGCGGCGGCGGCAGGATTTGATCGATGCGACCCTGGACAGCGTGGCCGAGTATGGCCTGCAGGGCGCCAGCCTGCGCACCATCGCATTGCGCGCGGGCGTCACCGCCGGACTGGTCCGTCACTATTTTCCCGGTAAGGAAGAATTGCTGCAGGAAGCCTATGCATCGCTGATGGGCCGCATGACCGAACAGGCGAAAGCGGCCTTGGTCATGGAAAACACCTCGCCGCGCCAGCGCCTCGCGGCTTTCGTCAGCGCCAATCTCAACGTCCCGATCATCGATGCGCGCGTGTTCTCGCTCTGGGCGACCTTCATCGGCCGCGCCGGCGCGGATCCGTCCCTGGCCCGTGCCCACCGCGAAGGCTACCTTGGCTTTCGCAACGAAGTGGAAGCGGTGGTGGCCGAAGTGCTCGGCGCCGAGCAGCGCAAGCCGGATGCAGGCGAACTGCGCCACCATGCCATCGCCATCAACGCGATCATCGACGGGCTGTGGATCGAAGGCTGCCTCGCCGGCGAGATGTTCTCGCCCGGCGAATTGGCGGCGATCGGCATCAAGACTGTCGAGGCCGAACTCGGCCTCGCGCCGTCAACGAAATTCCAGGAAAAGTGAGCAGCGCTTCCCCTTGGGAATTGCTTAGGAAACAAACAGATGGATCGCAGGACTGTTTTCGTTAAACAGGGATCCGCTCGAGAGGGAGAGAACCGATGACCACCATTGGCGAAGCGTTGATTTCGCTGCTCGAGGCCCATGGCGTCGACACCGTCTTCGGCATTCCCGGCGTCCATACGGTCGAACTCTATCGCGGCCTGGCGCGCTCGAATATCCGCCATGTCACGCCGCGCCACGAACAGGGCGCCGGGTTCATGGCCGACGGCTACGCGCGCGCCAGCGGCAGGCCGGGCGTCGCCTTCGTCATCACTGGTCCCGGGCTCACCAACACCATCACGGCCATGGGCCAGGCGCGCGCCGATTCGGTGCCGATGCTGGTCATCTCCGGCGTCAACGCCACGGACACGCTGGGCAAGGGCCTGGGCTTCCTGCACGAGCTGCCGGATCAGCGCGGCATGATGGAGAAGGTAGCGCTGTCTTCGCAGCGTGTTACCGAAACCGATGAATTGCCGGGCGCGCTGGCGCAGGCCTTCGCGCTGTTCTCATCGTCGCGGCCGGGGCCGGTGCACATCGAGATTCCGACCAACGTCATGGTCAAGCCGGCGGACAGCATCGCCGCCTTGCTGAGCAATGCCGCGCCTCCGGCGCCGGAGGAGGCGGCAGTGGTCCGCGCAGCCAGCCTGATCGCTGCCGCCCGCCGCCCGCTCATCCTGGCCGGTGGCGGTGCAAGGAAGGCGGAAGCCCCGCTGAAGCGGCTGGCCGAAAGGCTTGGCGCTCCCGTCGTCGAGACCACCAACGCGCGTGGCCTGCTGCATGGCCATCCGCTCTGCGTGCCCGCCAGCCCCAGCCTGAAGGCGGTGCGGGCTCTGATGGCGGATGCCGATCTGGTGATCGCCGCCGGCACGGAATTCGGACCGACCGATTATGACGGCTATGGCGACGGCGGCTTCGTCCTGCCCACGAATCTGATCCGCATCGATATCGGTGCCGACCAGCTTGCCCGCCGCCCGGTTAGTGTCGGCATCCAGGCCGATTGCGCCGAGGCGATCGAGGCTCTGCTTGCCACGTTGGGCTCCGGGCAGGGCGCCGAAGACGGCGAGACCCGTGCGGCTGCGGCGCGAAGGGCCGCGTTCGCTGAACTGAGCCCTGCCTATGTCGCCCAGGTGCGCGCCGTGGAAATGATCCGCGACGCCCTGCCGGGCGCCATCATCGTCGGCGACTCGACCCAGCCGATCTACGCCGCCAACCTCTATTACGACCATGACCGCCCGGGTGGCTGGTTCAATGCCGCCACCGGCTTCGGCGCGCTGGGCTATGGTCCGCCCGCGGCGATCGGCGCCGCTATTGCCATGCCCGGAGTGCCGGTCGTCTGCATCACCGGCGACGGCGGGTTCCAGTTCACGCTGTCGGAACTGGGCGTGGCGCTCGACTCCGACGCACCGGTCATCTTCGTCGTCTGGAACAACAGGGGCTATCGCGAGATCGAAACCTCGATGCTCGATGTCGGCGTGGAACCGGTCGGCGTTTCACCGGCGCCGCCGGATTTCTGCAAGCTCGCCGAGGCCTACGGCATATCGGCAGAACGGCTTGCCGGTGCCGACGGTCTGCCTGACGCGCTGAGGCGGGCCAGGGCAACCGGATTGCCGCGTGTCATCGAAATCACGGTCGACTGATTGTCGTGGCGATGGATGAAGCCGATCGGTCGTCGACCACTCGTTTCAACGAGCCGGAGGCGTTTCGGGATCTGCTGAGGCTTCCACATCTGGCGCCATTGCGCTGGGCGGCGTCCGCGCCCGATCTGAACTGGCAGGTGAGGAAGGCCGCCGCGAAGATTTGCATGACGCTGGCCCGACGAAAGAGGGGCCGCGCCCGGCGCGTGGCGGTCGATCATTCGCTTTGGTGTTCCAGCGCCGTGCCGGCCGGCGGCGTTGGTCCGATCTGGCAATATTGGGCTCAAGGCGCCGATCAGGCTCCGCCGCTGGTCAAGGCATGCCTGCGCTCGGTCGCGCGCCACAAGGGCGAGCGCGAGCTCATCGTGCTTGACGACAAGACCGTGGGAGATCATGTCGACCTGCCTGGCCATGTCTGGGACAAGCGGCGGCTCGGCCTGATGACCAGCCAGCATTTCTCCAATTTCGTCCGTCTCAGCCTGCTTTTCCGTCATGGCGGGACATGGCTCGACGCCACCATCCTGCTAAGACAAGCCGTGCCGGCCGAAGTCGAGCGCGAGGATTTCTATATCCTGCGTGAGACGAACCGCCACCCGAGGCTGGTGGAGACATGGTTCATCCACGCCCGCAGGAACCATCCGCTGATCGAGACCGTGCTGCATGGCCTTGCGGATTACTGGCGCAAATACGACCAGCTGCACAACTACTTCATGTTTCCCTACCACTTCGAAGCGTCGCTGCTCCTGCACCGGCAGCTTCGATGCGATTTCCTGCGCATGCCGCAAGTCGGCGCCGACCGGCCGCATGAATTGCAACGGCGCCTTTTTGATCCGTTCGACGAGGCAGCCCACCGAGCGCTCTTCGACGATTTCTGGCTGCACAAGCTGACCCGCCATGTGGAGCGTCCGCCAGGCGGGCAGCATCTGTTGTGGGACGCCATTATGTCCGACAGGCTGGCCGGCGCCATGACGCATGCAAAGACGTGACGGCTGCCATGTCGAGATATCGGTTGAGTGATCGCGCGAAAGGCGCGACGCTTCGCGTCGGCGCGGCACAACAATGATAAGAATATGACAGGAGCGGTCCAGGATGACGGAAACACTTGAAGGCAGGCATATCGTCGTGACCGGCGGCACCGGGGCGCTCGGCGGCGCGGTGGTTGGCAGGCTGCTTGAACAGGGGGCGATCTGCCACGTGCCGAACGCGCATGCCGCGGCACCCCAGCACTTCCCCTTCACGGCCCACGAGAATGTCAAGCTGGCGCACAATGTCGACCTGTCGGATTCCGCCAAGGTCGAAGCCTTCTACGCCCAGGTTCCTGCACTGTGGGGATCGGTCCATCTTGCCGGCGGCTTTGCCATGGCGCCGGTCGAGAAGATCGAATCGGCCTCCTTTGCCGAGATGATGGAAACCAATGCCCGCACCACCTTCCTGTGCAGCCGCGCCGCGGTCCGCTCGATGCTGGCCTCCGGCACGTCAGGCCGCATCGTCAACGTGACGGCGCGTGCCGGGCTCGATCCGCGCCGCGGCGCCGGCATGGTTGCCTATGCGGCGAGCAAGGCGGCGGTCGCGGCGATGACGGTGGCGATGGCCGAAGAGTTGAAGGGCAAGGGCATCCTGGTCAATGCCGTGGCTCCATCGACGCTCGACACGCCGGCAAACCGCGCCGACATGCCGGATGCCGACTTCACCAAATGGGTCAGCCTGGAAGCGGCGGCCGAAGCCATCGCCTATCTTGCCTCGCCCGCCAACCAGGCGATGAGCGGAACGCTGGTGCCGCTTTACGCCCGGGCGTGAGCACGATCGAGCCATGTGCTGACCGGCTGCTCGTTTGAGCGGCGGTCGGCTGGCTCGACGGCTTTAGGATGCCGCATGCAGCGCAGGGCGTTCTGGCCTGCAACTGCTTCGGAACATGGCAGGGACGGCTCGCCTGACCGGACCGGCCGCGAGCGGCGCCATGCTACATGAGGTTGGATGTGCCTGCCTCGATGATCTCGACAGCGTCTCCGATCGAGATCGTGCCGTTATTGTTCGGGATCGCATTCTGGCCGAAGATGATGCCGCCTTTGGCGAAGCGGTGGAGACGCCCAAGCGTCCGGAGCGGCTCGCGCGGGTCCGGCTGCTCGCCGCTGAGCGGGTCGCGGGTGGTGATCACGCAACGCGCGCAGGGCTTTGCGATCCGCATGAAGACCGGGCCGACACGGATCGTCTTCCAGCTGTCTTCGGGCCATGCGTCCATGGCGTCGAGGACGATGTTTGGCCGAAACCGCGCCATTTCGACCGGGCTGGCGAGATGGCTGTTCAAATGGTCGAGTGAGCCCGTTGTGGTCACCAGCAACGGGAAGCCGTCGGCAAAGCTGACATAGTCACCGGGCTGACCGAACTCCGGGTCGACCGGCCGGTTCGTCGGATCGTCGAAATAGACGAGGTCGACCGGCCGGCCAAGAATCGCCGACAGGTAGGCGCCGGCTGCCGGATCGGCGGCACGTGCGGCAACAATGTCCTTCCAGATCTTGACATTGCGGAGCGCGGCGCCGCGGCCGGGCGCCTCGACGATATGCGAGCCATGCTTGGCATGTTTAAGCACAATGCCGGTGCCCAGATGTTCGACGTCGATCGTCGTCATGGCCGGTATCTGGCGGATGGTCAGGAACTGCCCATCCTTGTCGACGACCATCCAGCGGCGGTCTCCTTCCATGCCCATGGTCTCGATCTCCGCGCTCGGCACAGCATGGCCGCGCAGGCTCTTGACCGGATAGCGATAGATTTCAACCACCTTCATGCGCGTGACCCTGATCCCGAAACGTGGAGTTGAGGCGATTGCTTTGTCGTTGTCTTGTGCCAGCACCACCAAATGAAAAACCCGCGAGCCTTTCGGCTCGCGGGTTTCCTGGTTTGGGCCGCGCCAGAGGCGCGATGGCAGTCTAGGCTTAGTTGCCCTGCTTCTTGAGCGCCGCGCCCAGGATGTCGCCAAGCGAGGCGCCGGAGTCGGTCGAGCCGTACTGGGCGACCGCTTCCTTTTCCTCGGCGATTTCCAGCGCCTTGATCGAGACCTGCAGCTTGCGGGTCTTCTTGTCGAAGGCGATGACGCGGGCGTCGACCTTCTGGCCGACGGTGAAGCGCTCGGGGCGCTGCTCGTCGCGGTCGCGCGACAGGTCCGAACGCTTGATGAAGGTCTCGATGCCGCTTTCGACCAGCCGCACTTCCAGACCGCCATCCTTCACGCCGATGACTTCGCAGGTGACGACGGCGTTCTTGCGCAGTTCGCCGCTGTTGGCTGCTTCACCGACGGTGTCGCGGGCCAGCTGCTTGATGCCGAGCGAGATGCGCTCCTTCTCGATGTCGACGTCGAGCACCTGCGCCTTGACCATGTCGCCGCGATTGTACTCTTCGATGACCTGCTCGCCCGGACGGGTCCAGTCGAGGTCGGAGAGGTGCACCATGCCGTCCACGTCGCCTTCCAGGCCGATGAACAGGCCGAACTCGGTCTTGTTCTTGACCTCGCCCTCGACCTGGCTGCCGACCGGATGGTTGCGCGCGAAGGCTTCCCACGGGTTTTCCAGCGTCTGCTTGAGGCCGAGCGAGATGCGGCGCTTGGCCGGATCGACTTCGAGCACCACCACATCGACTTCCTGGGTCGTCGACAGGATCTTGCCGGGGTGCACGTTCTTCTTCGTCCACGACATTTCCGAAACGTGGATGAGGCCTTCGATGCCCGGCTCCAGCTCGACGAACGCGCCGTAGTCGGTGATGTTGGTGACGGTACCCTTGATCTTCTTGCCGATCGGGAACTTGGTGCCGATCTCCGACCACGGATCCGACTCGAGCTGCTTCATGCCGAGCGAGATGCGGTGGGTTTCCTGGTTGATGCGGATGATCTGCACCTTGACCGTCTGGCCGATGTTGAGGATTTCGGTCGGATGGTTGACGCGGCGCCAGGCCATGTCGGTGACGTGCAGCAGGCCGTCGATGCCGCCGAGGTCGACGAACGCACCGTAATCGGTGATGTTCTTGACGACGCCTTCGACCACCTGGCCTTCCTCGAGGTTCTGCACGATTTCCGAACGCTGTTCGGCGCGGCTTTCCTCGAGCACGGTGCGGCGCGACACCACGATGTTGCCGCGGCGGCGATCCATCTTGAGGATCTCGAAGGGCTGCGGGTTGTGCATCAGCGGCGAGACGTCGCGGATCGGGCGGATATCGACCTGGCTGCGCGGCAGGAAGGCCACGGCGCCGTCGAGGTCGACGGTGAAGCCGCCCTTGACCTGGTTGAAGATGACGCCTTCGACGCGCTCACCCTTGGTGAACTTCTCCTCGAGGCGCACCCAGCTCTCTTCGCGGCGAGCCTTCTCGCGCGACAGCATGGCTTCGCCCAGCGCGTTCTCGATGCGCTCGACATAGACTTCGACGGTGTCGCCGACCTTGAGGGAGGATTCCTTGCCCTTGGCGCCGAATTCCTTCAGCGGGACGCGGCCTTCGACCTTGAGGCCGACGTCGATGATGGCCATGTCCTTTTCGATCGCGGTGATCGTGCCCCGGACAACCTGGCCTTCGCCGGAATGGCCAGTGGTAAATGATTCTTCGAGCATGCTCGCGAAATCATCGCGAGAGGGATTTGCAGCTGACATTGTTTCTCCTGGAATGCCCCGCATATCTGGCGAGGCGGGCGCCGTGGGTTAGCGTTGCGTTGGCCTGCCGGCGTTCCGGGCTGAAAGCCCTTGGCCGCTCTATCAGCGGCAAGTCCGGCGCATGAGAATGCTGGCAGGCTGGTTCGTGCCCGATATGGGTATTTTTCTCGCGTTCGGCAATCGCAGGCGCGGGAGAAAAGCCGTAATCAGGCCTTATTTCTCTTGGCGAGAGCGTCGTCGATGATCGCCATCGCCGCCAGAAACGCGGCTTCTATAGCCATTTCGCTCGTATCAAGCAAGTGCGCGTCGGCGGCGGGCTTGAGCGGCGAGTCGGCCCGGCCCGTGTCGCGCTCGTCGCGGCGCTCGATATCGGCGAGGATTTCGGCGAAGCTGGCCGTGCCGCCGATGCTCTCGATCTCGGCAAGCCTGCGCCTGGCCCGCACCTGCGCGCTCGCCGTGACGTAGAGCTTGATGTCGGCATCGGGGCAGACGACCGTGCCGATGTCGCGGCCGTCCAGCACGGCCCCCGGCGGCGCCTTGGCGAATTCACGCTGCTTTTCGACCAGGATGCGCCGCACCGTGGGAATGACCGCGACCTTGGACGCAGCTTCGCCGACGGCATGTGCGGACAAGACCGTACGGTCGAGCCTTGCCAAATCGACTTGTCGGGCCGCGGTCTCGGCAGCCGAGACATTGTCGAGCGGCAGCGCGTGCTGGATGAGGGCGTAGGCGACCGCACGATAAGTGAGGCCGGTGTCGAGCAGGTTCAGCCGGTAGTGGTCGGCGAGCCGCCGGGCGAGTGTGCCTTTGCCGGCACCTGCGGGGCCGTCGATGGCGATGGTGAAGACGTGGGTCATCGACGGGCCGATGCGGTTGAAAGGAGCGACGAACGAGGCGCGCGCCGCGATCCTTCGCGCCCCCCTCTGTCCTGCCGGACATCTCCCCCACAAGGGGGGAGATTGGCAGCCCGGGCGCCCCGTTCGTGACTTTGGGGATTGGCGAAAGCCGATATGACAGCCGATCTCCCCCCAAGTGGGGGAGATGTCCGGCAGGACAGAGGGGGGCGCTGTCCCGCCAGCGTCTCAGGTCGGCTCAAGCTCATGCTCAGTCACCGATCTCCGCGCCCAGCCCCTTCATCAAGCCCATGAATTCCGGAAAGCTCGTCGCGATCATATTGGCGTCGTCGATCGTCACCGGCTTCTCCGTCGCCAGCCCCATGACGAGAAAACTCATGGCGATGCGGTGGTCGAGATGGGTCTTCACGGCCGTATCCAGACCGTTCGGATGACCACCCAGACCCTTGCCGCCGGGCTTGCCGCGCACGGCCAGGTTGGCTTCGCCCTCGGTGCAGTCGACGCCGTTGAGCTTCAGCCCGTTGGCCACCGCCGACAGCCGGTCGGATTCCTTCACGCGCAGCTCTTCCAGCCCCTGCATCAGCGTCTCGCCCTCGGCGAAGCTCGCGGCAACGGCCAGCACCGGATACTCGTCGATCATTGACGGCGCCCGCTCGGGCGGCACGGTGACGCCCTTGAGTTCAGAGGAGCGTACGCGCAGGTCGGCGACATCCTCGCCGCCGGCATTGCGCGGGTTGAGAATATCGATCTGGCCGCCCATCTCCTGCAGCGTCAGCAGCAGGCCGGTGCGGGTCGGGTTCATCAACACGTTCTCGATGATGATGTCCGAACCCGGCACGATCAGCGCCGCCACCAGCGGGAAGCCGGCCGAGGAAGGGTCGCCGGGCACAGCGATGGTCTGGCCGGTGAGTTTGCCCTGGCCTTCGATGAAGATGTGGCGCACGCCGCGCTCGTCGGTCTCGACGCTCAGGTTCGCGCCGAAGCCCTTCAGCATCTTTTCGGTGTGGTCGCGCGTCATCACCGGTTCGATCACGGTGGTAATGCCGGGCGTGTTCAATCCGGCCAGCAGCACCGCCGACTTCACCTGTGCCGATGCCATAGGCACCCGGTAGGTGATCGGTGCGGCATGCTTGGGACCATGCAGGGTGATCGGCATGCGGTCGCCCGGTGTCGCCTTCAACACCTGCACGCCCATCTGGCGCAAAGGCTCCAGCACGCGGCCCATTGGCCGGCCCGACAGCGAGGCGTCGCCGATGAAGGTCGTTTCCATGTCGTAGGTGCCGACCAGGCCCATGGTGAGCCGGGAGCCTGTGCCGGCATTGCCGAAGTCGAGCGGGCCTTCCGGTTGCAGCAGCGCGCCGTTGCCGGTGCCGCGGATCACCCATTCGTCGCCGTGCTTCTCGATATGCGCGCCCATCGCCTTCATGGCGGCGCCTGTGCGCATCACGTCCTCGCCCTCGAGCAGACCGGTGATGCGGGTCTCGCCTGAGGCGAGGCCGCCGAACATGAAGGAGCGGTGCGAGATCGACTTGTCGCCCGGTACACGCGCGGTGCCGGAAAGGGCGGATGATTTACGGGCAGTGGCCGGCTTGGCAGCGGCGGCGTGAGACATGGAATTTCCCTGGACGGATTGCCGGATGGCCGGCGCTTTTCAATTGGTGCGGCGGTCTCGTATCACGGCGGGGCGAAATGGTCATCCCCATCGTCATCACTTGCCGCAGGGCCTTTGAACACATGGTTTTGTGACGCCGGCTTTTGGCTTTGACAGCGCTGCAAACTGCGGTTAAGGGGACCACTCTTTTATTCACGAGGCTTGCCGTGGCAAAAACCGAACTTGGCACAAAGCGTGTCGACCCCGAAACGGGCCGAAAATTCTACGACCTGAACAAGGACCCGATCGTCTCCCCCTATACGGGCAAGAGCTATCCGCGTTCCTATTTCGAGGATGGCAAGGTCGCCGCCCTCGAGGAAGACGAGGAAGTGGCCGATAAGGAAGTGGACGCCGAGGACGAAGAGGGCGCCGAGATCGTTTCGCTCGAAGAGGCCGACGACGAGGCCAAGGGCGGCGACGATCTTCCGGATCTCGGCGACGACGATGAGGATGTCGACCTGGGCGACGACGAGGATGACACTTTCCTTGCCGACGAAGAGGAAGAAGACGACGACGTCTCCGACATGATCGGCGTCGGCGACGACGACGACGAGGTCTGATCGGCCCGTGACCCAAGCGTTTCCAGGCTTTCTCGGCCTGTGAACAAAAAGCCGCATTCAAGGCTTGATATCTGAGAAGGGCGGGGTTAGAAGCCGCCTGCACTAACGGCGCGGTCTTCCAACCCGCGCTGATCTCTTCGCCGGAAACGGCGCCGGCAGACTGCCGGGAGTGGGGCCATAGCTCAGTTGGGAGAGCGCTTGAATGGCATTCAAGAGGTCGTCGGTTCGATTCCGATTGGCTCCACCAAACAGTCTCTCCAAACTCCCCCCGGAATGGTGTCAGCGGCGCTGTCGCGCCATGAACCCGGAGACAAAGCTGGTCAGCAGCGCGCCCAGCGTCGGTGACGGATAGCCGCCCTCCTGAACGATCAGGGTCGGGCGTGACAGGGCGCCCAGAATTTCACCCATCCCGCGAAAGCCGGCTTCGTCGACATCCATGCAGGCGAATGGATCGTCTCTCGACGCATCCAGGCCGAGCGCCACGACCAGCACGTCGGGCGAAAAATGCCGCACGGCCTCACAGCCCTTCGCCACGGCCGCCAGATAGGCCTCGCTGCCGCTTTTCAGGGCGACGGGCAGATTCAGGTTGAACCCTTCGCCAGGCCCTTCGCCGGTCTCGTCGGCATAACCGGCATAATAGGGGTAGAGCCAGGCGGGATCACCGTGCACCGACACGGTGAGCACGTCCGGCCGGGCGTAGAACAGCGCCTGCGTGCCGTTGCCGTGATGCACGTCGACATCGATGACAGCCACGCGCCGCCCTTGCGAGGCGGCCCAGTTGGCGGCGATCGCCGTGTTGTTCAGATAACAGAAGCCGCCCGCCTGGTCGCGGTAGGCGTGGTGCCCGGGCGGCCGGCACAGCGCATAGGCCGCATGGTCCCCGACGACCACCCGCATCATGGCATCGAGCGCCGTGTTGGCGCTCGCCCGTGCCGCCTCCCAGGTCCCCTCGACGAGCACGCAACTGGCGTCGGCCTGATAGAAGCCGGCGCGGCCGAGCAGGTCGTTCGGCAGGCGGCCCATGTGGCGGCTGGGATGGACGCTCGACCTCAGTTCCGGGCCGGTTCCCGGCAGGGCCCGCCATGCCTCGAAGCCGGTTCGCAGGAAGTCTAGATAGCCGGCATCATGCATGGCTGCGATGGCGTCGAGCGAATGGTCGCGCGGCGGCTGGACGGCGATGGCGGCCGCTTCCAGGCCGGCAAGCAGCGAGGCGATTCGCTCCGGCTGCTCGGGGCTCGGCCTCAGCACGCCGCCGGCGAGGCGGGTGAGCGGCCGGTGCAGATATTGCCGCTCGTCGAAGATGGCAAGCATGGGCTCTCCAACTGGGTTTGCCGGTCAGCGGTCCCCGGCGGCGCTGCCGTCCCGGCGGACGAACTGGGCGGCGATGAGGACGACGATCGACAGCACCACCAGCATCGAGGAGATCGCCGCCACCGTCGGATCGACCTGGTCGCGTATGTTGGCGAACATGCGCTTGGTCAGCGTCGACGTCGCGCCGCTGGAGATGAAGAGCGAGACCACCACCTCGTCGAAGGAGGTGATGAAGGCAAACAGCATGCCCGAGATCACCGAAATGCGGATCTGCGGCAAGGTCACGGTCAGGAAGGCGCGCACCGGCGATGCGCCGAGGCTACGCGCCGCGCGCTCTAGATTGACGTCGAAGCTCGCCAGGCCGTTGCTGACGGCAATGATCACGAAGGGGATGGCGAGCGTTGTGTGGGCCAGCACCAGGCCGGTCAGCGTGTTGTTGAGGCCGAGCCGCGAATAGACGAAGAAGGCGCCGATGGCGACGAAGATCAGCGGCACCATCATCGGCAGCATCAGCGCGCCGCGCACGACCGGACCGAGACCGCCGGTCTTCTTGTGCAGGCCATAGCTGGCAAGTGTGCCGAGCACCGTAGCCAGGACCGTCGTGCTGGACGCGACCTTGAGCGAGACGATAGCCGAGCGCAGCCATTCATCCGAGGTGAAGAAGGCCTCGTACCATCTCAGGCTCCAGCCGCGCGGCGGGAATTCCAGATACTGGGAATCGGAGAAGGACAGCGGAATGATGATCAGGCAGGGGATGACCAGGAAGGCCATCACCAGCGCCACCAGCACGTAGAGCCACAGGCGCTGGCCGTGGGTGATCTGGGTGGAGGAGGCGACGCGGCCCGCCATCATCCTTCTCCCAGTGAGGAGCCGAGTCTTCGGACAGCCAATTTCATCGCCCACAGGATAATGCCCGTCACGACAAGCAGCGCCACGCTCAGCGCGCTGGCCGCGCCCCAATTGGCGAATTTTGAAACGGCGTCGGCGATCTGCGTCGACCACATGGCGACGCGGCCGCCGCCGAGCAGGGCGGGCGTCAGGTAGAAGCCGAGGCACAGCACGAAGGTCAGCGCCGCGCCCGCGCCGAGCCCCCGCGCCGATAGCGGCAGGAAAACCTGCCGGAACGACTGCGCCGGGGAGGCGCCGCAATTGGCCGCCGCGCGCAGATAGACGGGATCGATGGCGCGCATGGAGGCATAGAGCGGCAGGATCAGGAAAGGCAGCATGAC
Organism: Mesorhizobium comanense; assembly: GCF_005503535.1. Classification (GTDB taxonomy): domain Bacteria; phylum Pseudomonadota; class Alphaproteobacteria; order Rhizobiales; family Rhizobiaceae; genus Mesorhizobium; species Mesorhizobium comanense. Next base: position 238,628 of record NZ_SCNN01000001.1, read on the forward strand.
ATGCACCATGCCGATGATCGTACCGGTGAGGTTGTTGACCAGCGGCAGTGATTCGCTGATCAGGCCGAGCTGCTTGAGCCAGGTGTTGATGACGCCCTCGCGCTGCAACAGGACGAGCCAGGCATAGGTCCTGACCAGCACCGAGGTCCAGAACGGCAGGATGATGAACACGAGCAGCACCTGCGCGACGCGCTGCGGCAGCTGCGAGAGCAGATAGGCGACGGGATAGCCGAGCAGGATGCATATGGCGGTGACCGCCGCCGATACCTGGAGCGTGCTGAGGAAGCTGTTGACATAGGCCGGCCGCAGCAAGCGGGCATAGTTCTCGCTCGACAGGGCCCCGGAGGCGTCGAACAGCGACAGCCAGGCAAGCCAGGAGAACGGCACCAGCAGCACCAGCGCAACCAGCAGCATGGCAGGCAGGGAAAGGCCGAACATCGCCGCCCGCTGGCGGCGTTCGTCGCCGGCAAGCAGGCCGGCATTCAGCGGCTGCTGGTCGATATCGGCGGCCGTCATGAGCCGGCTTCTTCCACCAGCACGCTCGCCTGTGGGGTCAGCCACAGGGTCAGGGTCTGGCCGGCCTCGGGCAGCGGGTGATCCTGCACCGGCGTATGGCGGATCGATATTTCGTGATCGCCCGGCAGCTTCAGCGAGATCGAATGGCTGTCGCCGCGATAGACGACGTCGACGACCAGGCCCTCGATGCGGTTGTCGCGCTCGTCATGGCCGTGCCAGCCGAGGCGCTCGGGCCTGACGACCAGCCATTGCTCCGCGCCGGCGGAGGGCGGCTGGGCCAGTTTCAACTGGCGTCCGGCGAATTCGTATCCGCTGCCGGATTTCTTGACCGGCAGCATCCGCGTCTCGCCCATGAAGCTCGCCACGAAGCGGCAATTGGGCCGGTCGTAGATGGTCTTCGGCGTGTCCAGCTGCACGATCCTGCCGCTCTTCAGCACCGCGACACGATCCGACATGGTCAGCGCTTCCTGCTGGTCATGCGTGACGTAGACGGTGGTCATGCCGAGCCGGTCGTGCAGCCGCTTCAGTTCGATCTGCATGTGCTCGCGCAGGTTCTTGTCCAGCGCCGAAAGCGGCTCGTCCATCAGCAGCAGTTTCGGTTCGAAAACGATGGCGCGGGCAAGCGCGACGCGCTGCTTCTGCCCGCCTGACAGTTCGGTCACGCGCCGCGCCGACAGGTGGGCCATCTGCACGACATCGAGGGCCTGCTTGACGCGCTCACGGATGGCGGAATTTCCGACGCGGCGCAGTTTCAGTGGGTAGGCGACGTTGTTGAAGACGTCCATATGCGGAAACAGTGCGTAGTTCTGGAACACCATGCCCAGATCGCGCTTATGCGGGGGCCGGGTGATGAATTCGACGCCGTCGACGAGCAGGCTGCCGGCATCGGGACGCTCGAAGCCGGCAATGACGTTGAGCAGCGTGGTCTTGCCGGAGCCGGATGGCCCCAGCAGCGTCAGGAACTCACCCGGCTCGATGTCGAGCGACACGTCGTCGAGCGCCTTGAACGCACCGAATGCCTTGGCGACATTGCGTATCGATACGGCGCCCGAAATCATGCTTCCTCCTCCCGTCCGCGAAACGATCAGTTGGAGATCAGCAGACTGTAGTCCTCGCGGACCAGTTCATTGTTATCGCGCCACCAGTTCGCGTCGATGAAAGTTTGCTTGGCGACATTCTCAGGCGACATGTTGGACTTCGCAAGCACCTCCGGCGAGAATTTGCCGACCTTGAAGGCGAGGCTGTTGGTCGGGCCGTAGTAAGGCATCATTTCGGGGATTCGCGCCTGGACTTCGGGAGAAACCACGCCGGCGATGAATTTCTGAGCCGCCGCGGCATGGGCCGAGCCCTTGAGGATGGCCAGGCAGCCATAGCCGAGGATGCCGTTGTCATAAGTGAATTCGACCGGCGCGCCATCCTTGATCACCGAGGCGACGCGGCTGCCCCAGATCGCCATCATGTCGACCTCCTTGTCCTTCAGGAGCTGCGCCGACTGGGCGCCCGACGACCACCAGACCGAAATGTCCGGCTTGATCTCCTTCAGCTTTTCCAGCGAGAGCTTGGTGTCGAGCGGATAGAGCTTGTCCTTGGAGACGCCCGCGCCGAGCAGCGCGATCTCCATCATCTCCTGCGGATAGGTGCTGAGCGCGCGGCGGCCCGGGAAAGCCTTGACGTCCCAGAAATCCTTCCAGCTCGTGGGGTGCTTGTCCTTGTAGACATCGGTGCGCCAGGCAAGCACGACCGAGTAGGTGTTGGTGGCGATCCAGTGGTCGCCATAGGCCTTCTTGTCGAAGCCGGCGGTCTTGATGACGTTGTAGTCCAGCGGTTCGAAGAGGCCTTCCTTGCCACCGACAGCGCATTCGTCGGCGCCAAGATGCACGATGTCCCAGGTCGGGCTGCCCGACTGCACCTGGACCCGCACAGAGGCCAGGCCGTCCTGCGTTTCTTCCGACAGCGTCACGCCGGCGGCATCCGCGGCCGGCTGCCACAACGTTGCGCGCAGGTCTTTCTGCAGGTTGCCGCCGAAGCCGGAAATGGTCAGTGTTTCGCCGGCCGCCATGGCATTCGAGGCCACGAGCAACGCGGTCGCCGCACCCAGCAGGTTGGCGATTGCGAGACGCTTCAAGAACATGATCTTCTCCCCTTGATTGAACGGTGCCGTCCGTCCGGCCGTTCTCCCTGGCCTTGACGCGTGGCAAGATCGACAAGACACACAGGTCGTGACAATCTGGTTGATGAGATGAACTATCTAGTTTACGTTGTCAACTAAATTCGCAGCCAGCGCGACGCAGTCAGTTTTTAAGGGCCGATCATGAACAAACCAAAACAGGGCTGGACCAGATCGTCCCCCGCATTCGAGCGAGATGCAAGCGGAGGGCACGAGCGGCCAGGCGTTGCGCGCGACCATGCATTGCGTGGGGGGCGGAGCGGGCACGACGACTGGCCCGCCCCTGACATCAGGGATCTCTTCTCGTTCGAACTGCAGCGGCTGGCCGGCCTGTCGACGCGCATCGCCACCCTGTCGATCCGGCCGAAATATGGTCTGACCGCGCGGGAATGGCGCGCGCTTGCCGTTTTGAAGTACCTTGGCACCGTGCCGTTGCAGGAGCTTGCCAAGCATAGCGGCCTGCTCAAGAGCCAGATGAGCCGCACCGTGTCGGGGCTGATCGACAGGGGTTATATCCAGAAAGCCGCCAATCCGGAGGACGGCCGCAGCATTCTGCTGCGCCTCAGTCCGGAGGGGCTGGATCTGTCCGAGCAGGTCCTCGACGACTCTTTCGAGCGCAACGAGCAGATGCTGGCATCGCTGAGCAATGCCGAACGGCAGATGCTGGTCGAATTGATGCGGCGCGTGATCCGGACCAGCTCGACCTACTTCCACGATCTCAAGCAGTTGGCCACTCCATCCGAGCTCGACCAACTCGACGAAGAGTAGCCGCCTCCAGTTTGTGGTTGACACTGTGAACCATATAGTTCACAAGGACAACTAAATTGAATGAGGTGTCCGGTGGAGTCGGAGGTCGTGATCTGTGAGTGCTTCGCCCGGGACGGGCTGCAGCATGAGCCTGCGTTCGTCCCCACGCGCGCCAAGATCGAAATCATCGACGCCATCACCGCGGCGGGCTTCTCCCGCATAGAGGCCACCAGCTACGGCCATCCGGTGCAACTGCCGGCATTTGCGGATGCCTCGGACGTACTGAGTGGCATCGAGCGGCGCGAAGGCGTGTATTACAAGGCCACCTGTCCAAACCGGAAGGCGATCGAGCGGGCGGTTGTGGACCTCGCTGCGGGCCATGGCGCCGGCGAACTCAGCTTGCTGGTTTCGGCGACCGAAGCGCATACCGAGCGCAACCTGCGTACCACGCGGGAACTGCAATGGGGCAATGTCGCCGAGATGGCCACGCTTGCAGACGGGCGCTTCCGCCTGATCGGCGTCGTGTCGATGGCGTTCGGTTGTCCCTTCGAGGGCCGGGTCGACCCATCCCGCGTGCTCGACGACATCGCGCATTTCGCCTCCATCGGCGTGCGTCATGTCGCGGTTGGCGATACATCGGGGCATGGCACGCCGTCGGCTGTGCGCCGGATGTTCGAGAGGATCGCGGCCGATCTGCCGGAAGTGACGGCGATCGCGCATTTCCACGACACGCGCGGAACCGGTCTTGCCAACTGCCTGGCGGCCTACGAGGCAGGCTGCCGCTGGTTCGACAGTGCGCTGGGCGGCGTCGGCGGTCATCCCGTTCAGATACAGTATGGCGAAGGCCAGACGGGCAATGTCGCGACCGAGGACCTGGTCAATCTGTTCGAGGCCGAAGGCATCGATACCGGCCTCGATCTGGAAAGGCTGCGCGAGGCCTCCATGCTTTGCGAAAAGACGCTTGGCCGCGACCTGCACAGCAAGATCGCCCGCGCCGGCTACGGCTTTCTCAACTAGGGGATGGACATGGAGCAGGCCAGGCAAGCCCCGGTGCTGGTTGTCGAGGATCGCGGCCCGGTTCGCGTCATCGCTCTCAACCGTCCCGACAAGCTCAACGCGCTCGACACCGAACTGACGCAGGCGCTTTACGACGCGCTGCAGGCGGCGGATCGCGACATCGCGGTGCGCGCCATCGTGTTGACTGGCAACGGACGCGCCTTCTGTGCCGGCGCCGACCTGTCGGAATTCAGGCACCTGACGCCAGCCAACCAGGACCTTGTCGAAAAGCGCGCCGATCTGACCTGCCGGACCCAGGCGATGATGCAGAAACTGTCGAAGCCCGTCATCTCGGCGGTGCGCGGCGCTGCGGTCGGTGGCGGCGCCGGCCTGGCCATCGGCTGCGACATGATGGTGGCGGGAACCGATCTCAAATTCGGGTATCCCGAACTGAAACATCACATCGTCCCGGCTCTCGTGATGACCGGCCTGCAACGCTCGCTCGGGCGCAAGGCCGCCTTCGAGATGGTCAGCCTCGGCCGCCTTGTCGGAGCCGACGAAGCGCTGAAGCTGGGGCTCGCCAATCGCGTGGTCGAGCCTGAACTGGTGGTCGAGACGGCCGTCGCGATCGCGCAGCAATGGGCGGCGGCCAATCCGCGTGCCATGGCGGCGGTCAAGGCGCTTTTCTATGAGGTGGCGGACCTTCCCTATGATGAGGCGATGGCGGCCGGCCGCGACGTCAACGCCGCCATGCGCGCCTTCAGGGATGATCCGGCATGAGGCCGCTGGAAGGGATACGTATCCTGGATTTCTCCCGGGTGCTGGCAGGCCCCATGGCCACGCAGATCCTGGCCGAGCTGGGCGCCGAGGTGACAAAGATCGAGCGGCCGGGCACGGGCGATGAATCGCGCGTCTTCGAACCGCGCTTTGCCGGCGGCGAGAGCGCGTACTTCCTTGCCTTCAACCGCGGCAAGCGATCGCTGACCCTCAACCTGAAGTCGGCGAGGGGGCAGGAGCTGGCGCGGCGGCTTGTCGCCGGTACCGACGTCGTGGTCGAGAACTTTCTCCCCGGCGAGATGGAGCGTTTCGAACTCGGTTATGACAGGCTTGCCGAAATCAATCCGGGCCTGGTCTACATATCGAGCACCGGCTTCGGCCAAACCGGTCCTTATCGCGATCGGCCCGGTTACGACACGGTCTTCCAGGCCCTGTCGGGGGTCATGCACCTGACCGGCCATGCCGGCGGCCCTCCGGCCAAGGCCGGCGTGCCGATCGCCGATATGAGCTCCGGTCTCTGGATTGCCATTGCCATACTGAGCGGGCTGGTCGGCCGGGCAAGGAGCGGCAAGGGATGCCGCGTCGACCTGTCGATGATGGACGTGCAGGCGAGCCTGCTGGCGCTCGCAGCCGCGCGGCTGTTCGCGCTCGACGAGGATGTCGGCCGCGCCGGAACCGAACATCCAGGCCGCGTTCCCTCCGCCGCCTTCGAGTGCCGGGACGGCGGTTGGCTGCACATTAGCGGCAGCGACCAGCATTGGCCCGCTCTATGCGCCGCGCTCGGGCTTGCCGAACTCGCGGCCGACCGCAGGTTAGACAAGAACGCCGGGCGCGTCGCCGATCGCGACCGCGTCATGGCCGCCATGCGCATCGCCATGCTCGCGCACGATCGCGCGCCGCTGGCGCAAAGGCTGCGGGCGGCCGGCATTCCCGCCGGTGAGGTCAACACGGTTCGGGAAATCCTTGATGACCCGCACATGACGGCGCGCGGCATGGTCGGCGCCTTCGACCATCCAAGCGCCGGCCGCGTGCCGGCATTGCGCACACCGGTGAAATACGAGGGCTTCGATGACCCCGTGATCGGCGTTCCACCCCAGCTTGGCGCCGACACCGACCGGATCCTGTCCGGGGAACTGGGGCTCGATGCCGCCGAAATCGGCGTACTGAGAACGGAAGGGGTCGTCTGAATGAACACATCCGCTATGGTCGTCTGCCGGCGCGAGGGTCCGGTTGCCCGGGTTGTTCTCAACCGGCCGGAAGCGCGCAATGCGCTGAACCTGCAGATGTGCGTCGAGTTGCGCCGCCTGTTCGAGGAACTCGACGGCGACAGCGGCATCAGGGTCGTTCTGCTGTCGTCGGCCGGGCCGGTCTTCTGCGCCGGCGCCGATCTCAAGGAGCGGGTCGACAAGGACGGGCGCTGGGTGCTGGAGCGGCGCAAGGCCTCCTTCGCGGCCTATGACGCCATTGCCCGCTGTGGCAAGCCGGTCGTGGCGCTGGTTCAAGGGCCGGTCGTCGGCTCGGGCGGCGAAATCCTGATGAGCTGCGACTTCGCCATCGCGTCGCAGAACACGACATTCCGCTTTCCGGAGCCGCAATGGGGCACTGTCGGCGCGACCCAGCGCCTGCAACGGGTCATCGGCAAGATGCGGGCCAAGGAACTGCTTTTCACCGGCCGCGTCATGCCGGTCGCGGAGGCCTATGGGCTTGGTCTCGTCGCCCGTGTCGTGCCGCATGACGAGCTCGCCGGCGCCGGTGAGGAGGTTGCCGCGGCGATCGCGGCCGCTCCGCCGCTGGCGATCGCGCTGACCAAGCAGGCCGTCGACCTCGGCCATGAAACCGATCTCGCCAATGGCATTCGCATCGAGCTTGCCGCCATCGAGCGTTGCCTCGCCGATGGCGGCTGGCGCGAGGGCATCGGCAAGTTCATTCAGCAGACGGAGGCCGGGTCCGCCGATGACGAAGGCTGATCTCGATCTCGAAGGGTTTTTCCCGCTCACCGTCGCCGCCGCCCTGCGCCGCACGGCAGCCGTCGCATCCGATATCGAAGCGATCGTCGCCCCGGACGGGCGTCTCACCTGGGGTGCGCTGGCCGGGGAGGTCGGACGCGTCAGCGCGGGCCTCGCCGCCCAGGGCATCCGCAGGGGCGACCATGTCGGCCTGTGCCTCGGCAATTCCGTGCGCTGGATGACGATCTTCCTTGCGCTCGGCTCGCTTGGCGCCGTCACCGTGCCGATCAACACGCGTTTTGTCGCCGCCGAGATGGCCTATGCGCTGCGCCAGTCGCGCGTGCGCACGCTCATCACCTGCGACCGCCTGTTCAAGATCGATTTTATCGCCATGCTGCGCGAGATCTGTCCCGCGCTCGACCGCCGTCTGCCGGACGAGACGATGCCAGATCTGGCGCGGGTGATCGTCATCGGTGCCGACGTGCCGCGAGGGGCTGTCGGCTGGGCTGCGGTCGCGGCCACGGCAGGCGGCGCGGACATCGAGGACGCGGACGCCGGCGATCCCCTGCTCATCCAGTACACATCAGGCACGACATCGTTTCCCAAGGGCGTGGTGCTGAGCCACCGCAGCATGCTGGCCAATGCCTACTTCTCCGGCCTTCGAATGGGACTGCGGCCGGCGGATCGCTTCCACAGCGCCCGGCCCTTCTTCCATGTCGCGGGCACGACGCTCTCGATCCTGTCGGTGCTGCAGCACGCCGCCACGCTAATCAGCATGGACCGTTTCGAAGCGGGCGAGGCGCTGCGGCTGATGGAGGCCGAGCACTGCACGCATTTTTCCGGCAATGACACGATGGCGCTGATGCTGCTCAACCATCCGGATCGCGCCCAGCGCAAGCTAGGCCTGCGCGGGGCCTGGCTGGCGGCCTCGCCCACCATCGTGCGGCGAGTGATCGACGAACTGGGCGCGCGCGAATGCGTGGTCGGCTACGGCCTCTCGGAAGCTTCTCCGAATGTCGCGCAATCCTGCTTCTGGGAGCCGGAGGCCATCAGGGCAAGTGCCACCATGCGGCCGCAACCGGGCGTGAGCGTGCGCATCCGCCGTGCCGATGGCAGCGATGCCGCGGCCGGCGAGAGCGGCGAAGTCCTGGTGCGCGGCTGGAATGTCATGCGCGGCTATTTCGACAAGCCGAAGGAGACGGCCGAAGCGCTCGATGCCGACGGCTGGCTGGCGACCGGCGATCTCGGTTCGCTCGACGGCGCCGGCCGCCTGACATTTCTTGGCCGCGCCAAGGAGATCATCCGCGTCGGCGGCGAGAACGTCTCGCCCGCCGATGTCGAGAACGTGCTGCACCGTCATCCGGCCATCAAGCAGGCCGCTGTCGTCGGCGTGCCTGAGCAGCGGCTGGTCGAGGTGCCCGCCGCCTTCGTCATCCTCAATGACGGCCATTCGGCCGATACCGAAACCATCTTGGCCTGGGCGAAGGGCGAGATGGCCGGCTTCAAAGTGCCCCGCCATGTCTGGATCGTCGACAGTTTCGAAACGATCGGCATGACGGCCAGCTCCAAGATCCAGAAGAAGCAGCTTGCCGCGCATGCGCGCGGGCTGCTTGGACTTTGAGGGCGGGCCGGTGCGCATCGAGACGCAGGTGACGCGGTTGCTCGGCATCGACCTCCCGATCATCCAGGCAGGCATGTCCTGGGCGTCGTCCAATGCCGCGCTACCGCTCGCCGTGTCGCGTGCCGGCGGCCTCGGCGTCATCGCCGCCGGGCCGATGTATCGCGACGACCTCGCGCAAACCATCGATGAGGTGCGGGCCGGGACCGACAGGCCCTTCGCCGTCAACCTGCCGCTCTACCGCAAGGGCGCGGACGAGATCATCGACCTGCTGGTCGAGAAGCGCGTTCCGGTGCTCATCGCCTCCCAGGGTGGGCCAAGAAAGTACATCGATCGCTTCAAGGCGATCGGCACCGTCTGCCTGCATGTGGTGGCGGGAGCCGAGCACGCGCTGAAGGCGGCTGAAGCCGGCGTCGACGGGCTGATCGCGGTCGGCGGCGAAGCGGGTGGCCATCCGCCGCCGGAGCTGGTGTCGACGCTGGTACTCGGCCGCGCCATCGCCAAGGCGGTTCCCGGTGTGCCGCTCACCCTCAGCGGCGGCTTTGCCGACGGGCGCGGGCTAGCGGCGGCGCTGGCGCTTGGCGCGGGGGCGGCGCAGTTCGGCACCCGCTTCATGCTTTCGCGCGAGGCGCGGCTGCACGACGCCTACCGGCAACGCCTGCTTGGCGCCTCGATCGCCGACACGCTCGTCGTCGGCCGTGGCCTAGGCATGATCCGTGTGTTGCGCAACCGCTTCGCCGAGACGATGAGCGAGGCCGAACAGGGCGGTGCGGCGGATGAAGCACGCCGCGCCATCTTCACCGCCGCGACGCTCAAGGCGGCCGCCTTCGACGGCGATGTCGACCACGGCAAGCTGGAAGCGGGCCAGAGCGCCGGCCTCGTCGGCGACATCCTGCCTGCCGGCGACATCGTGATCTCCATCGCTCGCGACTACGCCGCCGCCATCGCCGCGATGCCGCGGCCAACCGAAAGCTAGAAGGAAATACGCCATGCTGGACACGCCGTTGCTGATCGACGGACACTGGAGAGCGCCCTCGGGCGAGCGCTCGGGCGAAGTCAGGAACCCGGCCACCGGGCAGACAATCGCTCGCCTGCCCTTCGCGGAACAAGCGGATCTCGATGCCGCCCTTGCCGCCGCCGCCAAGGGCTTCGCGGCATGGCGCCGGACCACCGCGTTGGAGCGCGGCAAAATCATGCACCGCGCCGCCGCGATCGTGCGTGAGCGCGCCGAGGTGATCGCGGCCCACATGGTGCGCGAGCAGGGCAAGCCTCTTGCCGAGGCAAGAGGCGAAGCCAATGCGGCGCCCGAACATATAGAATGGCACGCCGAAGAGGGGCGCCGCGCCTATGGCCGCGTCATTCCCTCGCGCCATCCGGGCGCGCGGCAGATGGTGCTCAAGGAGCCGGTCGGGCCGGTGGCGGCTTTCTCGCCATGGAATTTTCCGGTCAACCAGCTGGTGCGCAAGATTTCGGCGGCCCTTGCCGCCGGGTGTTCCGTCATCGCCAAGCCGCCGGAGGAGACGCCCTCGGCCTGCATCGAACTGGTGCGCGCCTTCCAGGATGCAGGCGTGCCGGACGGCGTCATCAATGTGGTGTTCGGCGTGCCCGCCGAGATATCGCAATACCTGATCGCCTCGCCGGTCATCGGCAAGATCTCGTTCACCGGCTCGATTCCGGTTGGCAAGATGCTGGGTTCGATGGCCGCTGCCGGCGTAAAGCGCGCGACGATGGAGCTTGGCGGACATGCGCCCTTCATCGTCGCCGCCGACGCGGACCTCAACGCCGCCGTCAAGCTCGGCCTGATGCTGAAATATCGCAATGCCGGCCAGGTCTGCGCTGCGCCGACGCGTTTCTATGTCGAGGACGCGGTCTATGACCAGTTTCGCACTGCCTTCGTTCAGGGCTCGCGGCAGGTCAAGGTCGGAGACGGAATGGACGCGCACACACAGATGGGGCCGCTCGCCAATCAGCGCCGCCTCGATGCCATGGACGGTTTCGTCGAGGATGCCGTTGCCAGAGGCGCGGTGCTGGAGTGCGGCGGGCGCCGCATCGGCAACACCGGCTTCTTCTTCGAGCCCACCGTTCTGTCCGATGTGCCCGAGGACGCGCGCCTGATGAATGACGAGCCGTTCGGGCCGGTGGCCGCATTGGTGCGTGTCGGCTCGGTCGACGAGGCGATCGCGCGCGGCAACCGGTTGCCCTTCGGCCTGGCGGCCTTCGCCTTCACCAATTCGCTGGCGACGGCGGACCGGCTGACCGACGGCCTGGAGGCCGGCATGGTGTCCATCAACCATTTCGGACTTGCGGCAGCGGAAACACCTTTCGGCGGCATCAAGGAAAGCGGCTACGGCAGCGAAGGCGGCGCGGAAACGCTGGATGCCTTCCTGACCACCAAATTCGTCAGCCATCTCGGGCTCGGCGCGAACTAGAGCGCGATCCCGAAACCCAGTTTCGGGAAATATCACGCTCAAGAAACAGGCTGGGAAGGTCGCTTTGGAGAGCTACGACTACATCATCGTCGGCGGTGGATCCTCCGGCTGCGTGTTGGCCAACCGGCTGGTCGGCGCCGGCAAGAGCGTGCTCTTGCTGGAGGCCGGCCCGCGCGACAACACGCCCTTCATCCACATCCCGGCGACCTTCGTGCGTGTGCTCGGCACAAAGCGGACCTGGATGTACCGGACGGAGCCGGAGCCGGGGGCGAACGGCCGCGTTCTGACCGTCCCGCAGGGACGCACGCTTGGCGGTGGTTCGTCGGTCAACGCCATGATCTACATCAGGGGCCAGGCGCAGGATTACGACACCTGGCGCGATCTCGGCTGCGCCGGCTGGGGCTATGACGACGTGCTGCCGGTCTTCCGCCGCAGCGAGGACAACGAGACCTTTTCCGACGCATTCCATGGCACGGGCGGGCCGCTCAAAGTGTCTGAGCCGCGATACCGCCATCCGATAAGTTCGGCCTTCGTGCGGGCCGCGCAGGAGGTCGGTCTGGCGCACAATGCCGACTTCAACGGCGCCGTGCAGGCTGGCGTCGGCTTCTACCAGACGACCACTTTCGGCGCCCGCCGCGGATCGACAGCCGCCACCTACCTCAAGCCGGTACGCCAGTCGAAATTGCTGACGGTGCATGTCGAAGCCGCCGCGCAAGGGGTCGTGCTCGAAAATGGCGCCGCCATCGGCATACGCTATCGCCGCGCCGGCCGGATCGTCGAGGCGCGCGCCAGGGAAGAAGTCGTGCTCTGCGCCGGCGCGCTGGCGACGCCGAAGCTTCTCATGCTCTCCGGCATTGGCCCTGGCGAGGAATTGGCCAGGCTCGGAATCCCGGTGATCCGGCACCTGCCCGGCGTCGGCGAAAACTTTCAGGATCACATCACCGCTTCGGTCTACGGCATCACTGATCGGCCGATCTCGCTCAAGGGCCAGGACAAGGGGCTGCGCGCGGTTGCGAACGGCCTGCAATATCTCTTCACGCGCTCCGGGTTGTTGACGTCCAACGTGGTCGAGACCGGTGGCTTCGTCGACACCAGCGGGCAGGGCCGGCCTGACATCCAATTCCATGTAACGCCGGCGCTGGTTGGAGACGCCACTCGCGAAGCGATGGGCGGGCACGGCGTCTCGATCAATCCATGCATCCTGCGGCCCGCATCGCGCGGCAAGGTCTCGTTGCGCAGCCGCGCGGCGGACGATCCGATCGTCTTTGTCGGCAACAATCTGACCGAGCGCGAGGACGTGGATACGCTTCTGCGCGGTCTCAAGCTCGCGCGAAAAATCCTCGCGGCCCCCTCGATGCGGGCGCTGGGATTTCGCGGTTTGACGCCGGGCGATGGCGACAGGAGCGACGCCGAACTGGAACAGCATGCCCGCTCTTTCGCCAAGACGGTCTACCATCCGGCCGGCACCTGCAAGATGGGCACCGACGACATGGCCGTCGTCGACAACAGGCTGCGGGTTATCGGCGTGCCGCGCCTTCGCATTGCCGACGCCTCGATCATGCCGACCCTGGTCAGCGGAAACACCAACGCGCCCTGCATCATGATCGCCGAGCGCTGCGCCGATTTCCTGCTGGCGCGCAATTCCGCCTGACCTCAGCCTGGCAGGGTGGCCTGCGGCACCACGTCCGGCACCGTTGGGTCCATGGCATCTGAAATACCGGACTGCCGCCCTTCGATGGGCGTAGGCGCACGTTGCCCCGCCTCGACGAGGCATTTGGCGCGCAACGCGTCGGCATAGAGGCGGGCAATCCCCCGATGCTTTCGCTGCAGAAACTTCGCCTGGTCGAGCCGCCAGTTTCGTTCGATGTCGGCCATGATGGCCGGATTGCTCCACACGGAATAGCCGCCACCCGTGTAGAGCGTGATCTCGCCGGCGTAGAGCTCCTTGTCGGTGACCAGGAAGTCTATGCGGGCATAGTCGAGATCGCCGGCGATGCGAGGCGCAAGGGCTGCGGCCTGGCGAATGTAATCCAGCAGGCGCGGCGTGATCTCGAGAGCCTGGTCCTCGCGCGGGTAGTCGACATCGCGCCCGGGCAACGGATTGCCCTCCGGGTCGAACAGGCGCGACCGCAACGCCTTCTTGTCTTCGGCCCGGACATGGCAGACGACGCCGCTGCAGACCTGGACCTTGATTTCGGTCGCGATCTCGCCGCCGGCGAGCGGCAGCAATTCTTCCACAAAGACTTTTGGCACGATCGACCAGTAGGCCCATTCATGCTGGCTGATCCCGTAGCGGCTCTTCAGCCAGCCCTTTGTCGCGCGCACGATCGTTGCGCGGTCCGGCTTCCCGCCGGAGACGAAGATGTTCATCTCGCAGCCATGGTTGGTCTTGACGACCACGTCCCCGGCCAGGAGTTCGGGTGGGATGTCTTCGGGGTCGGTGCCGGCCCACAGCGTTCTCGGCGACTTCACTTCGGGGCAGACCGCGCTGATGTAGTCCTTTGCCGCGAGCTTGTCGGACAGCGTCACGAACAGTGGATCGTGGTCGACGATTTTCCGCCACAGCATGCGCTCGTGATAGCGCACCGGAGCGGCCGGGTTGGGCAGATAGCCCGTCTTGCGCATGAAACGTCGGATGAGCAGTGGGTGGCGAAGCGTAAGCACGAGACGCGCTGCGGCCAGAATGGCGCGCTGCCCTGGCGAGACGCGGATGCCTGTCTTCATGCGATACCCCCGGCAGATCAACCTCTCCGGCGAGCGGATCGGATACCACCTTATTGCATCGCATGTGTTGGCGTCATCGGCCTTTCTCGGGGGCATTCCGGTGCCATCGCGCGGCCGGCGCCACGACGCGGTCCGCGTGAACGCATGGTCCAACCCCGATGTTGACGCCGCAGTCGGTGCGTTGTATCAAGAGAAACATCGTTTTGTATTATGAAACGCAACGAGAGCCGTTCCAGCCCTTGCCACAAGGATTGGGAACGCAAGGCCCAGAGGAACTGATGAGCAGGCTGCGGTGCAGTGTCGGTCGCGTCGAGTTGAAGAACCCGCTGATTGCGGCGGCGGCCGAACACATGATCGACGCATCGGGTGTCGACGCCGCGATCCGTGCGGGCGCCGGTGCGGTCGTCGTCAAGTCGACCAATGAATCGGAGGCCGCCAGGGATCAGCTTCAGCGGGCCGAATATGTCGCCCTCGGCTCGGACTGGCGACCCGTCTCCTGGGGCGCTGCCGCGCCCGATGATGTCACCATCGCCAGCCGGTCCGGCCTGACCCCGCAATCGTTCCCGCAATGGCTCGACCAGACCTCGGCGGCGGACCGCAAGGCGCGCGCGCATGACTGCGTCCTGGTAGCCAGCCTCATCCTGGCCGATCTCGACCATGCGGTGACCATGGCCCGGCAGGTCGAGCAGGCCGGCCTGCGCGTCCTCGAATTCAACATCGGCACGCCCTATGCCAGCCAGGCCGCGAAAGGCGCCGTCACCACCGAATTGTCGCCGGAGCGCGTCGGCGCGATCGTCGCGCGCATGCGCCAGGCTGTTTCGATCCCGCTCTGGATCAAGCTCACCGGTCAGAGCGAACGCGTGCCAGATCTCGCGGAAGCGGCCTTTGCCGGTGGCGCGGATTCGGTCGTCATGGCCGGACGCCTGCTGGGCTTTGTTCCCGATATAGAAACGCTGGAGCCGATGCTCGGCACCAGCCTCGCCGTCGGCGGTTTCTGGAACCTGCCCCTGACCTGCCAGTGGCTGGCCTTGAGCCGCGCCCGGCTTGGTCCGCGATGCCCGTTGATCGGCATTAATGGCGCACGCAACGGCCACGACATCGCCCGCATGCTGCTCTCCGGCGCCTCGGCCGCGGGTCTTGCCTCCGCGATCATGCTGCGCGGCTTCGGCGTCATCGGCGACAGCCTCGCCGAGCTGGACCGCTGGCTCGGAGACAAGGGCCTGACGGTGCCGGAAGCGGTCGGCATCGCCGCCGACCGGCGCAAGAGCTTTTCGCAGATGCCGCTGCGCACCGACCATTGGCGGCGGTTCATACCGGCCGCGAGCATGCTGGAAACTGGGAGTGAGACACGATGAGCGACACGATCGATCCGCAAAGGGAAGCCACCATCACGCGCCTGATGCAGGGCGCCGTCGACCTCCACGTCCACAGTGGCCCATCGCTGATGCCAAGGGCGGTCGATCATATCGAGGTCGTCCGCCAGGCGGTCGAGGCCGGCATGGCCGCGGTCCTGCTCAAGGACCACTACTACCCGACCATGCCGATCGCCCATCTCATCAACAAGCACTATCCGAGCGATGTCACCACGCTTGGCGCGGTGGTGCTCAACAACCCGCTCGGCGGCATCAATCCAAGCGCGGTCGACTATGCGCTGAAGCAGGGCGCGCGCATCGTCTGGATGGCGACCGCGCATGCGCAGAACCACCTCGACCACGAGAAGAAGGACGCCGATTTCAAGAACAAGTTTCCGGTAAACAGCAAGAAGACCGTCGCTCCGGTCGGCTCCAGGCTGATCGATGGGTCCGGCGAGGTCACCGACGAGGTCAAGCTCATCCTCGATCTCGTCGCCCAGTCCGATGCGGCGGTGTCGGGCGGCCATCACCACATCAGCGAGTTGTGGCCGTTCTACGAGGAGGCGAAGGCGCGCGGCGTCAAGCGCCTGTTCCTCAATCATCCGACCTATGTCAACGAAGGCTCCTTCCAGGATGTCGCGCAACTGGCGCGTATGGGCGTCATGATCGAGCACTCGATCTGCATGTTCGTGCCGTCGACCTTCTACCTCTTCGATCGCGACCATCTGCGCCAGGTCATCGACGCCGCCGGCGTGGAGAACACCTTCTTTGGTTCCGACCTTGGCCAGAAGAACAATCCGACGCCCGTCGAAGGTTTCCGCCTGATCATCGGCCTGCTGCTCGATCTCGGTTACGCCGAGGCCGACGTCAGGCGCATGGTCGCCACCAATGCTTCCCGATTCATCGGCCTTTCCTGAGCGCCGCCTGTTTCCCCAAGGAGGACTTCATGAGCATTCATTCCATCGACTGGGAAGCGATCGACTGGACGCCTGTCAGGCACGGCATCGAGCGCAAGGCATTCTCCGGCGACGGCGCCACGCTTGCCTTGCATCGGCTTCATCCCGGTCACGAACTGAAGCCGCATTCGCACCCGCACGAGCAGATCGTCTACATCCTCGAAGGTCTGGTCGACTTCCACATCGGTGACGAGGTGGTGCGCCTCGGAGCCGGCGGGCTGGCGCATATACCGGGCAATGTCGTGCACTATGTCGAGGTCGTCGGCGATAGCCCGGCGCTCAACCTCGACGTCTTCACGCCCGCCCGCCCCGAATACGGCTGATCTTTCTCGAGGAACGCAATTCCCATGACCAAATCCCTCTTCATCGGCGGCGCATGGACCGACGGTTCGGGTTCACGGCGCGGCAAGGTCGTCAATCCGGCGACCGGCCAGGAAATCGGCACCGTCGCATTTGCCGAGACCGCCGATCTCGACGCGGCGCTGGCTGCGGCCGAGACCGGCTTTCGCATCTGGCGCAAGGCGACCGCCTACGAGCGGTACCGCATCCTCTCGAAGGCCGCCGATCTGGCGCGCGAGCGCGCTGAAACGATCGCCCGGGCCATCACGCGCGAGCAGGGCAAGCCGCTTGCCGAGGCCCGCATGGAGGCGGGCGCCGTGGCCGATATCATCGACTGGTTCGCGGAGGAGGGCAGGCGAGCCTATGGCCGCGTCATCCCATCGCGCCTGCCGGGCGCGAGGCAGACCGTGCTTGCCGAGCCGGTAGGGCCGGTCGCGGCCTTCAGTCCCTGGAATTTCCCCTGCGCGCAACTCGTGCGCAAGATTGCGGCCGCGCTCGCCGCAGGTTGCTCAATCATCGCCAAGGCGCCGGAGGAGACGCCGAGTTCGGCCATCGAACTGGTCCGCTGCTTCGAGGAGGCCGGGGTGCCCGCAGGCGCGGTCAACCTCGTCTTCGGCGTGCCCTCCGAAATATCGTCGCATCTCATTGCGTCGCCTGTGATCCGCAAGATCTCCTTCACCGGCTCGGTCGCAGTCGGGCGCTCGCTGTCGGCGCTGGCCGGCCAGCACCTGAAGCGCACCACGATGGAGTTGGGCGGCCATGCCCCCTTCATCGTCTGCGACGATGTGGACGCCGATGCCGTCGCCCGCCTCGGCGCCGGCATCAAGTTCCGCAATGCCGGACAGATCTGCACCTCGCCCACCCGTTTCCTTGTCGATGAGACGCTGAAAACCCGGTTCACCGAGACATTCGCGGCCCAGGCCGAAAAGATCGTCGTCGGCGACGGCGCGGCCGAAGGCACGCAGATGGGACCGCTTGCGCATGCGCGTCGGATCGATGCGCTCGACGGCCTGATCCGCGACGCCGCCGAACAGGGCGCGCGCATCGTCACCGGCGGCCGGCGCATCGGCAATGAGGGCTATTTCTACGCACCGACGGTGCTGGCCGACGTTCCGCGCACGGCTCGTATCATGAACGAGGAACCTTTCGGCCCGGTTGCCATCATCAATGGTTTCGACACGCTGGACGAGGCCGTGACGGAAGCGAACCGGCTGCCTTACGGGCTCGGCGCCTATGCCTTCGCCGCGTCCACGGCCAAGGTCGCCCGCCTCGGCGACGAGGTCGAATCCGGCATGATCTCGATCAACCATTTCGGCTTTGCCGCGCCCGAAACGCCGTTCGGCGGCATCAAGGACAGCGGCCACGGCGCCGAAGGCGGCAGCGAGGGGCTTCAGGCCTATCTCGCGATGAAATTCGTCAGCCAGGTCGGGGCATGAGAAGCAGAGTTGGCGGTTGGGGAATCGGCGCCGCGATGGAACTGGACTTTCAGCACCTGCTGACCGAAACCCCTGCGCCGATCCGCTTCCGGCCGGGCGAGGCGGCTCGTGTCGAAGCGCTTCTGGCGAGGGCGACGGGTTGTGTCGTCGGACGTCACCGGGGGCGCTTCTATATCGACATCGTCATCGGTTCGATCCCGCATCGCGTGGAGTTCGAGCGGCATGCGGATTTCGACCACGCCTTTGCCGGCATCAAGGCCCGCGGCCTTCCGGTTCATCGCGAGCGCGACGTCATGATGGCCCTGATCGGCGCAGGCGCCGTACTCGTCCTGGCGATCGCCGTCGCCATTTGGCTGAGGCCCTGAATGTTCCCGGCCGATCCTCCGATGAAGCAGCGCAGGTCCATCCATATCCCAGGCTTCCGGCACAGGAATCCTATTCCGAACGCGGCCATGATCGGCAATGTGCTGATGTCGGGCGTCATCAATGGCGTCGATCCGGCAACAGGCGCGGTGGCAGCGGGGCTCGAAGAGCAATGCCGCTTCATGTTCTCCCATGTGCGGGCCATCGTCGAGGCTGCCGGCGGGTCGACCGGCGACATCCTCAAGATGACAGTCTGGATGCGCGACAGGTCCGATCGCGATGCGCTCAACCGCGAATGGCTGCTCATGTTTCCCGACGAGACCAGTCGTCCCGCCCGCCATACCTTCCAGGGCGAAATGGACGGCCTCATCGAGATCCAGTGCGACATCACCGCCATCATCGGTGCGCGAGTATCCGGATGACAGACTATTTCCCCTTCGATTCCCATCCGAAACCGGCTTCCAGCCCGGTGCCGCCGGGCGCCACCGACTGCCAGTTCCATGTCTTTGGTCCTCCCGACATCTATCCGGTGCGTCCGGGCGCTGCCTATGAGATGCCGCGGGCGACGATTGCCCGGGCGCTCGCCATGCACAAGGTGCTCGGCATCAGCCGCGGCGTCATCGTGCAGCCGACCACCTACGGCACCGATCACTCGGCGCTTCTCGACGCGCTGGCGCAGGCCGGTCCGGACTATCGCGGCTGTGTCATCGCGGCTGCGCTGACCGAATGCTCGGAGGCCGAACTGGAGCGTTTGAATGCGGCCGGGGTCAGGGGCGCACGCTTCAATTTCCTGGGCGCCGTCAACCTGGCACCCGATGAAAAGTCATTGCAACGGGCCTTTGGCCGAGCGCGCGAAATGGGATGGCACATCAAGGTCCAGCCCGGCCAGAGCGGCATTCTCGACAGCGTCGCGCTTTATGAGGAGGCGGACCTGCCGGTCGTGATCGACCATATGGGGCGGCCGGACATGCGCGATGCCGGCGGCAAGGCCACCGTGGACAAGGTCGTCGAACTGCTCGGCAAGGGCAATTTCTGGGTCCTGCTGTCCAACGGGCACAAGATCTCGCGGTCGGGTCCGCCATGGGCTGATGTGCTCCCCGTGGCGCGAGCCTATATCGCCGCCGCGCCCGACAAGGTGCTGTGGGCGAGCGACTGGCCGCATCCGCTGTCCACGAGCCAGCCGCCCAATGATGGCGATCTGCTGGATCTCTTGTTCCGCTATGCGGATGACGGCCGGACGGCGCGCAAAATTCTCGTCGACAATCCGGCGCGGCTTTTCGGCTTCGGCGCCGGCTGATCGCCTTGAGGCGGACGTCTCAGGACGCGGCCGAGTCCAGGCGCCTGCGCGCGTCCACGGCGCCGCGGTCATATCCAAGGTTCCACGAGATGCGCAGGCTGGCCTTGAGCAGCGCCTCGATCTGCGCTGGAACCGGATCCGGCCTGATGTTCTGGACCGAGCCGACAATGGCCACGGTTCCGGCGACATCGCCGCTGCGGTCGAAGATCGGAGCGGCCACGGCATTGATGCCGAACGTCTCTTCGTTGGCCGCGGTGATGAAGCCTTGCGCCCGCGCCTGTTCGAGCTCCGCTTCAAGCCGTGCCGGCTCGACGATCGTGTGGTCCGTCAGCCGCGTCAGTCCCTGGCGCAGCACGTGCTGCAGCAGGGAGCGGTTGCTGAAGGCGAGCGCCACCTTGCCCTGGGCGGTTCCGTGCAGGACGAGTTCGCTGCCCTGCCGCACGCCGATCTCCAGGTTGGATTTGCCGAACACCGTGCGCAGCACGATCAGCGTGCGGTTGCGCAGCGCCGAGACCACGACGGTTTCGCCGATCTCGTCGCGCAGCGACGCGATCGCATCCGATGAGGCGGTCAGCAATTCGATGCGGCCGGCCGCCACTTGCCCGATCAGATAGGAGCGGGTGCCGAGCTTGTAGCGGGTGGACACGGTGTTCTGCTCGACATAGCCGCGTTCCACCAGCGTCTGCAGATGGCGAAAGACGGTGCCCTTGGTCGTGCCGAGGAGGGCCGCAAGTTCGCTGACCCCGACTTCACCGGGTGCCGCCGCCACGGCTTCCAGCACGTCGAAAGCCAACTGGACCGATTTCACGCCGCCGTCGGGTCGAGCCGTGGTCATGCTGCATTATCCCTTGCGTCTTGCGCCCATCCGCGCCGGCGGATTGAAACGCTCTTCCACGTGCTACCCCGGCCTATTCTCCAAGACAAGATTTCAAGGGCGGACCCCGGGGCTCGATCCCTCGCCGGCCTATATGACCGTCTTCCGGAATCGCAAAAAAGTGTCTTGTAATACGAAACATCATTTTGTATCACAAAACAAGATCGACAGGGGAAGAGCGATGGATCAGGCCATATTGAATTCGCCGCACGGCCGAGATGTGCGCTTCCACGCCCATCCACAGACCAACTTCCGGCTCCACGAAAAGGTCGGCCCCATGGTGGTCGGACAGGGCGACGGCATCCGCGTCGTCGATCTCGACGGGCGCCGTTACATCGATGGCATGGCCGGGCTCTGGTGCGCCTCGCTCGGCTTCAGCGATCGCCGGCTTGCCGACGCCGCCTATGCCCAGATGCTTAAACTGCCCTACCAGCAGACCTTCGCCCATCGCAGCAGCGAGCCGGTCATCGATCTTGCCGAGACCTTGCTGGCGAAAGCGCCGGTGCCGATGTCCAAGGCGATGTTCCAGGCGTCGGGCTCCGAGGCCGTCGACACCGCCATCAAGCTGGTCTGGTATTATCACGCCGCCATCGGCAAGCCCGAAAAGCGCAAGATCATCGGCCGGCTGCGCGCCTATCACGGCACCACGATCGCGGCCGCCAGCCTCACCGGCCTGCCCAACATGCACAATGGCTACGGCCTGCCGCTGCCGGGCTTCTTGCACGTCGCCTGTCCCGACACCTACAGGGGTAGGCAGGAGGGAGAGACCGAGCAGGCCTATTCCGAACGGCTGGCCGCCGAACTGGAAGCGCTCATTCTCTCCGAGGGGCCGGAGACGGTCGGCGGCTTCTTCGCCGAACCGGTCATGGGCACGGGCGGCGTCGTGGTTCCGCCCCAGGGGTATTTCGCCGCCATCCAGCGCGTCCTGCAGAAGTACGACATTCTCCTTATCGCCGACGAGGTCATTTGCGGCTTCGGCCGCACCGGCGAATATTGGGGTTCGCAAAGCTTCGGCCTGCAGTCCGACATGCTCACCTGCGCCAAGGGCCTTTCGTCGGCCTATTTTCCGATCTCGGCGCTGCTCATCAACGATCGCGTCTATCAGCCGGTCGCCGACTTCACCGCCAGCCTCGGCGGCTTCGGCCATGGCTACACCTATGGCGGCCATCCGGTCGGCGCGGCGGTGGCGCTGGAAACCTTGCGCATCTATGACGAGATGGATGTCTGTGGCCATGTCCGCGCCACCGCGCCTGTGCTGCAGGAAGGCCTGCACGCGCTGGCCGGTCATCCGCTGGTCGGCAATGTGCGCGGCGTCGGCTTCATGGCGGCGGTGGAGTTTGTCGCCGACAAGGCCAGCCGCACGCCGTTCGCGCCCGAGCTTGCCGTTGCCCAGCGTATTTCTGAAGCCGTCAAGGAACGAGGTGTCCTGTTGCGCGCGCTCGGGCCGACATTGGTGTTTTCACCGCCGCTGATTGCGCGCCCGGAAGATATGAGCGAAATCGTCGCGGCAGTGGGCGAAAGCCTCGACCAGATCCACGCGCAACTGAGCTGACCCTTCATGACGGACCGGCCCATCGTCGACCCCGCAGTGCCATCGATCGTGTCGTTCCGCGCGGTCACCAAGCGCTACGACGCGAAATCCATCGTGGTGGACGATCTCTCGCTCGACATCGTCAAGGGCGAGTTCCTGACGCTGCTGGGGCCGAGCGGTTCGGGCAAGACCACGACGCTGATGATGCTGGCCGGGTTCGAATGGCCGAATTCGGGCCGCATCTTCATGGACGGGCAGGACATCACCGACCTGCCGCCGCACAAGCGCGACATGGGCGTGGTGTTCCAGAGCTATGCCCTGTTCCCGCATATGTCGGTCGCCGACAATGTCGCCTTCCCGCTTGCCGTGCGCGGCATCGCGGCCGCTGAAGCCAGACGCCGCGTCGGCGAGGCGCTCGAACTCGTTCATCTCACGGGTTTCGGCGACCGCAGGCCCGGGCAGTTGTCCGGCGGCCAGCAGCAGCGTGTCGCTCTCGCCCGCTCGCTCGTCTATCGCCCGCGCATTGTTTTGATGGACGAGCCGCTCGGCGCGCTCGACAAGGCGCTGCGCGAGCAGATGCAGATCGAGATCAAGCAGATCCACCGGCAGCTTGGCGTCACCTTCGTCTACGTCACGCATGATCAGGACGAGGCGCTGACCATGTCGGACCGGGTCGCCGTCTTTCACGAAGGCCGCATCCAGCAGATCTCCCCGCCGGTCGAGATCTACAACCGGCCGCGCACGCGCTTCGTCGCCAATTTCCTGGGTGAGACGAACATGCTGCCCGGGACTGTGGTGAGCGCAGGCGATGGTTTCGCCCGGATCAGGCTCGGCAACGATGCCGTGCTGCGCGGCCGCGCCGGCGACGGCATCGCCGCAGGCCAGGAGGCCGTGCTGGTGGTGCGCCCGGAAGCGATTTCGGAAATTCATGCCGAGGCCAACACCATCGAAGGCACGCTGCTCGACCAGCTCTTCCATGGCGATCATGTGCGCGTGCGCATCGCGATATCAGGTGGCCAGACCGTGCAGCTGAAGCTCAGGCCACAGGCTTGCGCGGGCCTGCCTCCGGCGGGCCAGACGCTGCGCCTCTCCATTCCGGCAGAGGAGGCTCTGATCCTCGCCTGAAGCTTCGACCCAACCAAAATCAAACAAAGGGGAACTCAATGCTCAAACGGACAAAACTTCTCGCCGCATCGCTTCTCGCCTGCACCGTGTGCCTTGCAAGCGCATCCGCGCGCGACCTCGTCATCGTGTCCAACGGCGGCACGTTCCAGGAGGCGCAGAGCAACGCCATCTTCAAGCCCTTCACCGCCAAGACCGGCATCAAGGTCGTCGAGGATACCTGGGACAACGGCATCGGCGTCATCAGGACCAAGGTCGAGGGCGGCGACAGCGGCTGGGACATCGTCAATGCTGAAAGCGAGGAGCTCGAGATCGCCTGCCAGGAAGGCCTGATCCTGCCGCTCGACATCGACAAGCTCGGCGGCAAGGACAATTATGTCCCCGGTGCTGTCCACAAATGCGGCATCGGCGCGGCGATCTACAATCACGTGCTCGCCTACGACAAGACCCGCGTCAGCGCCGTGCCGACCTGGGCCGATTTCTTCGATCTGAAGAAATATCCGGGCAAGCGCGCCTTGCGCGCCTCGCCGAAGACCAATCTGGAATTTGCGCTGATCGCCGACGGCGTTCCGCTCGCCGACGTCTACAAGGTGCTCTCGACGCCGGAAGGCGTCGACCGCGCCTTCGCCAAGCTCGACACCATCAAGTCGTCGCTGGTGTTCTGGACCGCCGGCGGCCAGCCGATGCAGCTTCTTGCGTCTGGCGAGGTTGTCATGACCTCCTCCTTCAACGGCCGCGTCACCAATGCCATCAACAAGGAGCACAAGCCGTTCGGCATCGTCTGGGACAAGTCGCTGCAAACGGCCGACAGCTGGGTCATCCTCAAGACCTCCCCCAATGTCGACAAGGCCTACGAACTGCTGAAGTTCGCCGGCGAGGCAGAGCCGCAGAGCCATCTGCCTGATGTCCAGCCGATCGGCATTACCTCCGCCAAGGCCGTCGGCATGATCAAGCCGGAACTGCTGGCCGACCTGCCGACCGCGCCCGACAACAACAAGGACGTGCTGCAGATCAACGATGCCTTCTGGATCGACAACATCGACACCTTGACCGCCCGCTGGGCGGAATGGTCGGCACAGTAGCCGCGGACCACACTTTGGTTCGGGCCGCCCGCCGAGGGATGGCCCGGGCCATGGATGTCGCGAGGAGGGGAAGCCGATGCTGAAGGGACAACGCGGAGGAATGCTGCGCAGCTACGCGCTGATCGCGCCTATGTTCGTGTTCCTCCTTGCCACCTTCCTCTGGCCGGTAAGCATGATCCTGTGGCGCAGCGTGTCGGATCCGGAATTGCGCGCGGCGCTCCCCGCCACGGCGGTGGAACTCTCGTCCTGGAGCGGCCAGGGCCTGCCGCCTGCAAGCGCCTACGCCGCCCTGGCCAGCGATCTCGTGAAGGTCGACGGCGCCAGTCTTGCCTCGCTCAGCCGCCGGCTGTCCTATGAAAATCCGGGCTTCCGTGCCCTGCTGCAATCGACCAAGCGCAAGCTCGAGGCGGCGCCGGCCGGCACCACGCCCGACCTTGTCGCGCTCGATCCGCAATGGGGCGCGAACCAGACCTGGCAGGCGATGAAGCGCGCCGCCGGCCCTGTCGGCGTTTTCCATATCCTGTCGGCGCTCGACCTCAGGCAGAATTACGAGACGGGCATCGGGCCGTCGCGGCCGGGCGCCGCGCTTTACCGATCGATCATCCTGCGCACCTTCGCCATCGCTTCCACCACGGCGATCCTGGCCCTGGTGCTCGCCTTTCCGTTGTGCGCGTTCTTGGCCCGCCAGAGCGACCGCGTGCGCAACCTCCTGCTCCTCATGGTGCTGCTGCCGTTCTGGACCTCGATCCTGGTCAGGACCACGGCGTGGCTGGCGCTGTTGCAGGACCGCGGCGTCATCAACACCCTGTTGATGGACATGGGCCTCATCGATCAGCCGATGAAGCTGCTCTACAACCGCATCGGCGTCATCACCGCGCTGGTGCATGTCATGCTGCCCTTCATGATCTTCCCGCTGCTGGCCGCGATGCGGTCGATCGATCCCCGGCTGTTCAGGGCGGCACTCTCGCTTGGCGCGACGCCCTTCTATGCCTTCCGGCGCGTCTACCTGCCGCAAGTCATGCCCGGCGTCATGGCCGGTGCGTTGATGGTCTTCGTCGTCACCCTCGGCTTCTACGTCACGCCGATGCTGGTCGGCGGCCCCGGCGACCAGATGATCAGCTACTACATCGCGCTCTACACGACCGGCACGCTGAACTGGGGCCTTGCCTCCTCGCTCGGCCTGATCCTGCTCGTCATCACGCTCTCGCTCTACGCCATCCAGAATGCCCTGCTGCGCCGCAGCGGCGTCGGCTTGCGCTAGGAGGCGCCCTTGTCTGGTCCCCGTCAGTCGCTCCCCAACCGGTTCGGCCGCTTCGGACTCGGCCTGGCCGCCGTCACCGTGCTGGCCTTCCTGATGGCGCCGCTTATCATCATCGTGCTGTTCTCGTTCAAGAGCAGCGGCGACTTCACCTTTCCGATCACCGGCTGGTCGCTGAAATGGTACCGCGAGTTCTTCACCACGCCGACCTGGATGGATGCCTTGCGCAACAGCCTGGTGCTGGCGGTGTCCACGACCCTGCTCGCCACCCCGCTCGGCACCATGGCCGCACTCGGCCTCGCCGCGCCGCAACTGCCGGGGCGGCGGCTGATCTCGGCCCTGCTGCTGATTCCGATGATCGCGCCGGTCGTCATCGTCGGCGTCGGCATGTATTTCGTCTTCTCCATGACCGGTTTGACCGCGACCTATCCCGGCCTGATCCTCGGCCATACCTCGCTTGCGGTGCCGTTCGTCGTGGTGACCGTCTCGGCGGTGCTGACCGGCCTCGACCGGCGGCTGCTGTGGGCCGCCGCCAGCATGGGCGCCTCGCCCTTCCTGACCTTCCGGAAAGTCACGCTTCCGGTCATCCTGCCGGGCATCGCATCGGGTGCGCTTTTCGCCTTCGCCACCTCGCTCGACGAGGTGGTCGTGACGATGTTCCTCGCCGGTCCCGGCCAGCGCACCTTGCCGCGCGAGATGTTCACCATAGCGCGCGACACGCTGACGCCCACCATCGCGGCGGCGGCGACAGTTCTGATCGCCGCGTCGATCGTGCTCCTGACGGCCTCGATGGTGCTCAGCCGCCCGGGCGCGAACGCAACGCGATAGGTCCGGCCAGCCATTCGATCAAAGCCGGCGTGCCCCTGCCGGTAGCGGGCGCGAGCCTCCAACATCCATGAAGATCGCCAGCATCGCTCGATCAGGGAGGCGTGTTTCTCGCGTGGCGCAATTTGCACGAAAACTGGCGTAACATATCAGGAAATTGCGCTCGAACATTGCGACGCTGGAGACAGCAAGCAAGCCGGAGGACGCCATGACCGTTTCGATTCCCAATTCGACAGCCGCGCGCGACAAGGCGTTCGCCCTGCACCCCTTCGTCGATCCGCTCGCCGGCATCGAGCCCATGGTCGTCACCCATGGCAAGGGCGTGCGCGTCTTCGATGAGCAGGGTAAATCCTATATCGATGCTGTCGCTGGTCTCTGGTGCGCTTCGCTTGGCTTCGACAATGAGCGGCTGGCGCGCACGGCCTATGAGCAGATGCGCAAGCTGCCCTTCTACCATGCCTTCACCGGCAAGACGAATGTGCCGCTGGTCGACCTGTCGGAGCGCCTGATACAGCTCGCACCATCGCCGATGAGCAAGGTCTTCCTCGCCAATTCCGGCTCGGAAGCCAACGACACCGCCATCAAGATGATCTGGTACTACAACAACGCGCTGAAGCGGCCGCGCAAGAAGAAGATCATCGGCCGTGTGCGCGGCTATCACGGCATCACCCTGGCGACTGCTTCAGTCACCGGCCAGGTGATCAACCATACTTCGTTCGACGTGCCGCTGTCGGGCTTTCATCATGTGCAGACACCGCTTTTCTACCACAACGGCCTGCCCGGCGAGAGCGAGGAAGACTATGCCAGCCGCTGCGCAAGGGAGCTGGAAGAGCTGATCCTCGCCGAAGGGCCGGATACCGTCGCCGCCATGTTCATGGAGCCGATCATGGGCGGTGGTGGCGTCATCGTGCCGCCGCGCACCTACTATGAGAAGATTCAGGCCGTGCTGCGCCGCCACGACGTGCTGGTGGTGGCCGACGAGGTGATCTGCGGCTTTGGCCGCACCGGCTCCTACTGGGGCTCCCAGACCATGGGGATCGAGCCGGATATCCTGACCTGTGCCAAGGCGCTGTCGGCGGCCTTCCTGCCGATCAGCGCGGTGCTGGTCAGCGAGAAGGTGGTTGATGCGATCGCGCAGGAAACCCACGCGATCGGCACGTTCGGCCATGGCTTCACCTATTCCGGCCACCCCGTGCCGGCCGCCGTCGCGCTCGAGACGCTCAGGATCTACGACGAGGAAAACATCATGTCCCGGGCCGCCGAGACAGGCGGGTTCCTGCAGGCCGAACTCAAGCGCCGTCTGGCCGGCCATCCGCTGGTCGGTGATATCAGGGGTGCCGGCCTCATTGCCGGGGTCGAGATCGTCGCCGACAAGGCGGAGCGTCGCAATTTCGCCGTCGCTGAAAAGATCGGCCCGACATTGGTGCGGCTGTGCGAGGCCAACGGGGTAATCCTGCGCTCCTGCCCCAACGACACGATCGCGCTCAGCCCGCCGCTGATCATCAGCCGCGCCGAAATCACCGAGATCATCGACAGGATCGAAGCCGGTCTCGACCTGATCCACTCGACGTTGCGCAGCGGCAGGCCCGCCACGGCCGCGGCATAGCCTATCCGCGCGTCCTGCGGAGCGGGCTGCGGCTCGGCGCGCCTCCGGTCCAAGTCCGGAAGGCTCGGGAGAACACCGAGCCATCGGCGTAACCCGCGCTGATGGCGATGTCGGTGATGGAATTGATGCGCCCCTGCGCAAGCAGGTTTTCGGCCACGCGCCGGCGCTCCTGCCGCACAATGTCGCTAAAGCTGGTCTGCCGCTGCGCCAGCGCTCGTTGCAGGCTGCGTACCGGTATGCCGAGCTTTGCCGCGACATCGCCGATCTGGGCCGGTCGGTGTCCCATCGATTGCGCGACGATGAGGCTGACCTGGCGCAGCAGATCGCCATCCGTCGCCGCCTTGTCGGCGGCGAGGTGCAGATGCGCCTCCACGATCGGCAGCAGGGCGTAGCTGACCCGCTCCGAGCGAAGCAGCAGGTCGCTGCGGGCAATGACGAGTTTGTTGACGGGCTGGTCGAAGAAGACCGGGGCGTTGAAGATGCCCTGGTAGATGCGCGCCCGCGAGGGATTGGAGTGCGCCAGATGAACCTCGACCGGTGCCCAGTTGCGCCCCATGCGAGTGCGGGTCAGGCTGCACAGATTGGCCAGTGAATATTCGACATCCTGCCGGATCGAAACGCCGGTTTCATCCACGCGATAGACGTAGTCGGCGCCCTCCGGCGTATCGATGAGCTCGAGTGCCCAGCCCTCGCCGATGGCGTTGCCCCAGCGCGAGAAATGGGTGAGCGCCTCATGCAGGGTGCGCGATGTCGCCATCAATAACCCCAGCGAGCCAACCTGCTCGGAGCGGATTTCGGCGCCGATCTTCAACCCGAGGCAGGGATCGCCGACAAGATCGGCGGCCCGCTGCTGGATTGCCAGGAAGGCGGTGAAGGGCAGCCGGAAATGCGGTTCGACCAGATCCTGCCTCTTCAGGCCATGCGCCGAGAGCATCGCCGTCGCGTCGAGCCCTCTGGCCTCGACCGCCTCGACGAAAGGCAGCAGCAGATAGCTCCTGATCAGATGCACGCGCTCATCCATCTCCTTGCAACAAGGCGATTGGATCAAACTTCGCGGGCTTCGCCAAGGCATGCGCGTGATATTGCGGACGAGGCCGCAAGCGTCACCACTCGGCGAAGGAGCCGTCCTTGTGGCGCCAGATCGGGTTGCGCCAGCGGTGGCCCTCCTTGGCGCGTTCCTTCACGTACTCTTCGTCGATCTCGACACCCAGGCCCGGACCATCGGGAATGGCGACATAACCGTCCTCATAGCGGAAGACGTCCTTGTTGGCGGCGTAGTCGAGCAGGTCGTTGCCGGCATTGTAGTGGATGCCCAGGCTCTGCTCCTGGATGAAGCAGTTATAGCTGACCGCATCGAGTTGCAGGCAGGCGGCGAGCGCGATCGGACCGAGCGGGCAGTGCGGCGCCACCGCCACGTCATAGGCCTCCGCCATCGCCGCGATCTTGCGGCATTCGGTGATGCCGCCGGCATGCGAAAGATCCGGCTGGATGATGTCGACGACGCCTTCCTCGAATACCGATTTGAAGTCCCAGCGGCTGTAGAGCCGTTCGCCGAGCGCAATCGGCGTCGAGCCGAGTGCGGCGATCTCCTTCAGCGCCTCGCGGTTTTCGCTGAGCACGGGCTCCTCGATGAACATCAGCCGGTAGGGCTCCAGTTCCTTGACCAGTATGCGCGCCATGGGCCGGTGCACGCGGCCATGGAAATCGACGGCGATGCCGATATTGGGGCCGACGGCCTCGCGCACCATGGCGACGCGCTCCACCGAGGCATCTATCCTGTCGTGGCTGTCGACGATCTGCAGTTCCTCGGTGCCGTTCATCTTCAGGGCCTGGAAGCCGCGTGCGACCACCTCCTTGGCGCCAGCGGCGACTTCCGCCGGCCGGTCGCCGCCGATCCAGGAATAGACCTTGATCGACTGACGCAGCTTGCCGCCGAGCAGTTCATGCACCGGCACGCCCAGCGCCTTGCCCTTGATGTCCCACAGCGCCTGGTCGATGCCGGCGATGGCGCTCATCAGGATCGGCCCGCCGCGATAGAAACCGCCGCGATGCATTACCGTCCAGTGGTCCTCGATCAGGCGCGGGTCCTTGCCGATGAGATAGTCGGCCAGTTCCCTGACCGCCGCCTCGACCGTCAGCGCCCGGCCTTCCACGACGGGCTCGCCCCAGCCGGTGACGCCGGCATCGGTCTCGATCTTCAGGAACAGCCAGCGCGGGGGAACGATGTAGGTGGTGAGCGCGGTGATTTTCATGCGTGGTCTCAGTTGTTCTTGAGTTTCTTGGCGCTGACGAGGTCGCGCGCCGCCAGGTCGAGGATTCTGTGCGCCGCGTCGCGCGCCGCCCCGGCCTCGCGCATGCGCAGCGCTTCCACGACCTCGCGGTGCGCCGCCACCGCTTCCATGCGTCGGTCGAGCGAGATGGTGGCGGTGGCTTCCAGCGAGAATTTCAGCCCGGTGTCGATCAGGTTGCCGATCTGGCGAAAGATCGGGTTGTGGCTCGCGGCGTAAAGGATCTGATGGAAGACGATGTCGGAACGCGAGAAGGCGGCAAGATCCTCACCCGCATTCGCCATCCCCCGCCACGCCGCTTCCAGATCGGCGATCTCCTGCAGCGTCGCGCGGGAGGCGGCGAGTTCGGCGACCAGCGGTTCGATGGCGCGTCGGGTTTCCAGGATTGCGTCGAACAGCTTGTCGTCGAGCGCATGCGGCGCGTGCCAGGCCAGCACCTGCGGGTCGATGATGTTCCAGTCGTCCTCGCTGCACACGATGGTGCCGATCCGTGGCCGCGACAGCACCAGGCCCTTTGCAGCCAGCACTTTCAGCGCTTCGCGGATGACCGTGCGGCTGACGCCATATTCGACGCCCAGTTCATTCTCGGTGGGCAGCGAGGATCCGGCCGGATAGCGGCCTGAGAAAATGTCGGAGGCGATCGCCTTCGTCACGTCGGGCATGACACGCGGGCGGCGCGCGGCCGCTTCACCTGAAGTCTTTTTCAAAATCTCGGTCACCTCAGCCCTCCTCCAAGGCGGCGGATCCGCTGGTTCCGCATGGCCGGCACGGCCTTACCGGATGCCGATGATTTGCGCCAGCGACCCCTGGTCAGAGCATGTAGCTTAATTATCATACCAGATCAATTGACTGATATGATAAAAAGAATTAGAGACTCCGGTGCCCGGGCCATGTGCCCGGCCTATCGCTGGGAGGTAATCATGCGACTTTTGAAGACCGCGCTCGTCGCGGGCGCGCTTGCCGTGCTGTCCGTCACGACCATCGCTGCATATGCTCAGGACACCAAGATCGGCTTCATCGTCAAACAGCCCGAGGAGCCGTGGTTCCAGGACGAATGGAAGTTCGCCGACCAGGCCGCCAAGGAAAAGGGTTTTACCCTGGTCAAGATCGGCGCCGAGGACGGTGAGAAGCTGATGTCGGCCATCGACAATCTTGGCGCTCAGGGAGCGCAGGGCTTCATCGTCTGCACGCCCGATGTGAAACTCGGCCCCGGCATCGTCGCCAAGGCCGCCGCCAACAATCTCAAGCTGATGACCGTCGACGACCGGCTGGTGGGCGCAGACGGCAAGGCCCTGGAAGACGTGCCGCATATGGGCATTTCCGCCACCAAGATCGGTGAGGCCGTCGGCCAGGCGATCGTCGATGAAATGAAGGCGCGCGGCTGGAAGGCCGACGAGGTCGGCGCCATCCGCGTCTCCTACGACCAGTTGCCGACCGCCGTCGACCGCGTCGAAGGCGCCATCTCGGTGCTCAAGGCGAACGGCTTCAAGGCCGAGAACATTTTCGACGCTCCGCAGGCCAAGACCGATACCGAAGCCGCGCTCAACGCCGCGACGGTCGTGCTCAACGCTCATGCCGGCATCAAGAAATGGGTGGCCTTCGGTCTCAATGACGAGGCGGTGCTGGGCGCCGTGCGCGCCTCCGAAAGCGTGGGCATTCCGGCGGATGGCATGATCGGCGTCGGCATCGGCGGCGCGGATTCGGCGATCAACGAGTTCAAGAAGCCGACCGCAACCGGCTTTGTCGGCACCGTGATCATCTCGCCGAAGCGGCATGGCTACGAGACGGCGCTCAACATGTATGACTGGGTCGCCAACAACAAGGAACCGGAGAAGCTGATCCTGACCTCCGGTGCGCTCGCCAAGCGAGACGACTACCAGAAGGTCCGCCAGGGTCTCGGCATCGAATAATCCTCCCTGTACAAACAGGCGGCGGCTTCAGCCCGCCGCCTGTTTGGCATTGCGCACGAAGGATCGAAATCCGTGTCCTTTCTCGATTTCTCGCACATCACCAGGACCTATCCGGGCGTCAAGGCGCTGTCGGACGTTTCCTTCGGCGTCGAAAAGGGTGCCGTGCATGGGCTGATGGGCGAGAACGGCGCCGGCAAATCCACCCTGATCAAGATCCTGTCGGGCGACCAGCATGCCGACGCCGGCGAAATCCGCATCGACGGCAAGGTCCAGGCCTATGCCTCGACGCGAGACGCCTTCGACAACGGCGTCATCGTCATTCACCAGGAACTGCAGCTCATTCCCGAACTGACCGTTGCGGAGAATCTCAGCCTCGGCCGCTTTCCCGCCAATGCAGGGATTATCGCGCGAGCCAGGATGCTGGACGACGTCGGCGCCAAGCTCAAGGCGGCAGGCATCGACATTGATATCAGCCGCAAGGTCAAGACGCTCTCCATCGGCGAGCGTCAGATGGTCGAGATCGCCAAGGCGGTGATGCTCGACGCGCGCGTCATCGCGCTGGACGAGCCGACGTCCTCGCTGTCCTCGCGTGAAAGCGAAATCCTGTTCGCCTTGATCGACCGCCTGCGCGGCGAGGGCAAGGTCATCATCTATGTCTCGCATCGGCTGGACGAAGTGTTCCGGCTCTGCGACAGCCTGACCGTGCTGCGCGACGGCAAGCTCGCGGCGCACCACGCCTCGCTCAAAGGCGTCACCCGCGACCAGGTCGTCGCCGAAATGGTCGGCCGCGAAATCTCCGACATCTGGGGTTTTCGCCCGCGCAAAGCAGGCGATGTTAGACTCAAGGTCGACGCCATCTCCGGCGCAAGACTGAAGACCCCTGCCAGCTTCGAGGCGAGGGCGGGCGAAATCGTCGGCTTCTTCGGACTGATCGGCGCCGGGCGTTCGGAACTGATGCGCCTTGTCTTTGGCGCCGACCCGCGCTCGGGTGGCTCCATCAGCGTCGACGGCAAGCTCGTCCATGCCACCGACCCGCATGACGCGATCCGCGCCGGCATCGTGCTCTGCTCGGAAGACCGTAAGCATGACGGCATCATCCAGGGCCGCTCGATCGAGGAGAACATCAACATCTCGTCGCGGCGCCATCACACGCGCTTCGGTATCTTGAACCGCGCCAGCGAGATTGCCACCGCCGAGACCTTCATCAAGAAGCTCAAGGTGCGCACGCCCTCGCGCAAGCAGGACATCATCAATCTCTCCGGCGGCAACCAGCAGAAGGTCATCCTCGGCCGCTGGCTGTCCGAACAGGGAGTGCGGGTGCTCGTCATCGACGAACCGACGCGCGGCATCGATATCGGGGCCAAAGCGGAAATCTACGAACTTCTCTACCAGCTTGCCGAGGACGGCATGGCAATCGTCGTCGTCTCCTCCGAACTGCCGGAGGTCATGGGCATCTGCGACCGCATCCTGGTCATGTGCGGTGGCCGCATCAACGCCGAACTTGCGCGGGACCAGTTCGCCGAGAAGGCGATCCTGGCCGCTGCCCTTCCCGATACCAAAACACCCGACGCGATCGCTTCCTGAGGATTTGCCATGACCGACCAGTTGAAGAAAATCCTGCTTGGCGAACAGGGCCTCGTCGTCATCTTCATCGTCGCCTTCGCGCTGGTGTCGGCTCTGGTGCCGAACTTCCTCACCGACCGCAACATGCTGGGCCTGCTGCAGTCGGTGGTGACCGTCGGCATCGTCGCCTGCACCATGATGTTCTGCCTCGCCGCGCGCGATTTCGACCTGTCGGTCGGCTCCATCGTCGCCTTTGCCGGCATGGTCGCGGTGATGGCGTCGAACTACACCGGCTCGATCCTGCTCGGTTTGCTGGCGGCTATCGCCTGCGGCGCCTTCGTCGGCTTCGTCAACGGCGTCGTCATCGCCAAATTCCGCATCAACGCGCTGATCACCACGCTCGCCACCATGCAGATCGTGCGCGGCCTGGCGCTGATCTCCTCGGATGGCCGCGCGGTCGGCATCAACAGCCCCGATTTCTACCAGCTTGCCCTGTCGAAACTACTGGGCATCCCGACACCGATCTGGGTGCTGGCCATTCTCTTCGCCATTTTCGGCTTCGTTTTGAACCGCACCGTCTTCGGCAAGAACACGCTGGCCATCGGCGGCAATCCGGAGGCCTCGCGGCTTGCCGGCGTCAATGTCGACCGGACACGCATCTGGATCTTCGCGCTGCAGGGCGTCGTCTGCGGCATCGCCGGCATCCTGCTCGCCTCGCGCATCACCTCTGGCCAGCCCAATGCGGCGGTCGGGCTGGAGCTTTCCGTCATCTCGGCCTGCGTGCTCGGCGGTGTTTCGCTTGCCGGCGGGCGCGCCACCATGTCGGGCGTCATCGTCGGCGTGCTGATCATGGGCATCGCCGAAAACGCGATGAACCTGCTCAACATCCCGGCCTTCTACCAGTACATCGTGCGCGGCGTTATTCTGCTCCTGGCGGTGTTGCTCGACAATCTGCGTTCCTCCGCTTTGGGCCGCCGTTGACCGTCTTCGACTGGAGTGACCGATATGGCTGAACGCCTGTCCGGCAAACGCATCTTCCTGACCGGTGCCGCGCAAGGCATCGGGCTGGCCATCGCCGAAGCCTGCCTGGCCGAAGGGGCAAAGCTGTTCCTGGTCGATCGTGATGACGGGCTTCTGGGCAGGGCCGTTGCCGGCCTCTCCGCGCCGCGCGGTCATGTCAGGCACGGCACCGCCGATATCGCCGATGCATCGGCCATTGCCGAGGCTGTCGCCCGTGCGACCACTGAGATCGGCCCGATCAATGCGCTGATCAACAATGCCGGGATGAATGTGTTCTCGACGCCGCTCGAGGCGACCGAGGAGGAGTGGACCCGCAATTTCGACGTCAACGTCAAGGGCGCCTGGAATTGCAGCAAGGCGGTGCTGCCGGGCATGATCGCAAGCGGCGGCGGCGCCATCCTCAACATCGCCTCCACGCACGCCTTCACCATCATTCCGCATACCTTTCCCTACCCGGTCGCCAAGCACGCTTTGCTTGGACTGACCAAATCGCTGGCACTCGAATATGCCGGGCAGGGCGTGCGCGTGAACGCGCTGGCGCCCGGCTATGTCGAGACGCAGAAGGCGGTCGACTACTGGAACAGCTTTCCCGATCCGGTCGCGGCGCGCGCCAACACGATGGCCCTGCATCCTGGTGGTCGCATCGCCACGGCGCGCGAGATCGCACTGGCGGCCGTGTTCATGATCTCCGATGAGTGTCCGTTCATGAACGCGGCGACCCTCGTCGTCGATGGCGGGCTCAGCCAGTTGCAGCACCCCGCCTGAATTTCCGGAAAGACCATGACCAAGAGACGATCGCAGCACTGGTTCGGCGGCCAAGGCAAGGACGCCTTCATCCACCGCAGCTGGATGAAGAACAACGGTTTGCCGGACGACGCCTTCGACGGCCGGCCGGTGATCGGCATCTGCAACACCTTCTCGGAATTCACGCCTTGCCATGTGCACTTTCGCGGCCTGATCGAGCACATCAAGGCCGGTGTGCTGGAGGCCGGCGGCCTGCCGCTTGAATTCCCGGTGTTCTCCTGCGGCGAATCCAACCTGCGGCCGACGGCGATGCTGTTCCGCAACCTCGCCTCCATGGATGTCGAGGAGGCGATCCGCGGCAATCCGATGGACGGCGTCGTGCTGATGGCCGGCTGCGACAAGACCACGCCGTCGCTGGTCATGGGCGCGGCTTCTTGCGACCTGCCGTCGATCGTGATCTCCGGCGGGCCGATGCTCAACGGCCGTTTCCAGGGCCGCGCCATCGGCTCGGGCACCGATGTTTGGAAATTCTCCGAGGACGTCCGCGCCGGCGTCATGAGCGAACAGGATTTCGCCAATGCCGAGAGCGCCATGTCGCGTTCGCCGGGCCATTGCATGACCATGGGCACGGCCTCGACGATGGCCTCGATGGTCGAAGCGCTCGGTCTGGCGCTGCCCGGCAATGCCGCCTATCCCGCCGTCGACGCGCGCCGCAGCCGCATCGCCCGCATGACCGGACGGCGCATCGTCGAGATGATCAATGAGGATCTCCGCCCGTCGGCGATCCTGACGAAACCGGCCTTCGCCAACGCCATCCGCGTCAATGGCGCCATTGGCGGCTCGACCAATGCGGTCGTGCATCTGCTCGCGATTGCCGGCCGCGTCGGTACGAATTTGACGCTGGACGATTGGGATGCCCTTGGCCGAGACGTACCGACAATCCTCGACCTGATGCCCTCGGGCCGCTTCCTGATGGAGGACTTCTGCTACGCCGGCGGCATACCGGCGGTCATGAAGGAGATCGCCGGTATGCTCGATCTCGACGCGCTGACGGTGACCGGCAAGAGCGTGCGTGACAACATTGCGGACGCCCGGAACTACAATCCCGAAGTGATCCGCCCGCGCGGCAAGGCGCTGACGGCGCAGGGCGGCATTGCCGTGCTGCGTGGTAACCTGGCGCCGGATGGCGCCATCATCAAGCCGTCGGCGGCGACGCCTGCCCTGATGAAGCATCGCGGCCGCGCCGTCGTTTTCGAGGACATCGACGACTACAAGGCGCGCATTGACGATCCCGCGCTCGACATCGACGAGACCTCGATCATGGTGCTGAAAAATTGCGGCCCGAAAGGCTATCCCGGCATGGCCGAGGTCGGCAACATGGCGCTGCCGCAAAAGCTGCTGAAGCAGGGCGTGCGCGACATGATCCGCATTTCCGATGCCCGCATGTCCGGCACGGCTTTCGGCACGGTAATTCTGCACGCCGCGCCCGAGGCCGCCATCGGCGGACCGCTGGCATTGGTTCGGAGCGGAGACATCATCGAACTCGATGTCGAGGCGCGCAAGCTGCATCTGGACGTCCCGGAGCAGGAATTGGCGCGGCGGCGTCAAAGCTGGAAGCCGCCGGCACCGGCGATGCGCGGCGGTTATCAGGGGCTCTATGTCGAACACGTTTTGCAGGCGGATCGCGGCGCCGACCTCGACTTTCTGGTCGGCAACCGTGGCCACG
Organism: Mesorhizobium comanense; assembly: GCF_005503535.1. Lineage (GTDB taxonomy): Bacteria > Pseudomonadota > Alphaproteobacteria > Rhizobiales > Rhizobiaceae > Mesorhizobium > Mesorhizobium comanense. The sequence goes on from NZ_SCNN01000001.1 coordinate 275,840, forward strand.
CCATTCCCCGCGAAAGCCATTGAGGCCGATGCCGAAATTCCAACCCGATGATTTCCGCGGCATACACGCCATCCTCTACGCGCTGTTCGACGAGAATGAGCGGTTGGACCGTGCCGCGATGCGCCGGCAGGTCGAGATCTGCCTGGCCAGCGGCGTGCACGGCATGGCAGCACTTGGGCTGGCAACCGAAGTCGCCAAGCTCACCGAGGCCGAACGCCGCACTGTCATGGACTGGACGGCGCAGGATACCGCCGGAAAAGTGCCGCTCGCCTTCACCATCTTTGGCGCCTCGGTGGCCGAACAGATCGCGCAGGTGCGCCACGCCGAAAGCGTTGGCGCCGATTGGGTTATCCTGCAGCCCCCGCCTGGCGGGTCCTATGGCGCGCCGGAATACATCCGTTTCTTCGGCCGCGTTGCGGAGGCGACCGACCTGCCGGTGGCGATCCAGAATGCGCCGGCGTTTTTCGGGCGTGGCCTGTCATCGGACGAAATCCGCGATCTCGTCACGCTGCATCCCAACATCAGGCTGATCAAGGGCGAAGGCCCGGTCACCGACATTGCGGGCCTGATCGAGCGTACCGAGGGCCGGCTTCCCGTTTTCAACGGGCGCGGCGGGCTCGAACTGATCGACAATGCCCGCATCGGCTGCCGGGGCATGATCCTGGCGCCGGACTGCATCGATCATGCCGTGCGGGCCTGGGAAGCGTTCCGCGCCGGAGACGAAAAAACGGCCGAGGCCGCGTATGAAAAGATGCTGCCGGCCGCCGTCTTCGTCATGCAAGGCATCGAAAACCTGATCTGCTACGGCAAGCGCCTGTTCGGCGCCCGCGCAGGCCTTCCGATCCATGACCGCGCTCCGGCGATGCGGCCGAACGAGGCCGGGCTTGCGATGGTGGAGCGCTTCGCCGCCAGCCTCGGCCCGCTGTCCGCGCCTTTCCGTCAGTAGGTCGTTCGCCCTCCCGACAGGTCGAAGGTGGAAGCGGTGGTAAAACTGTTCTCCTTGGAGACCAGCCAGGCCACCATGGCGGCCGCCTCGTCGACTTCAAGCAGGCGGCCGCGCGGGATGCGTGAGCGCATGTATTCGATGTGTTCGGCCGTCAGTTGTTCGAGAATGCGGGTCTGCGCCGTCGCCGGCGAGATGCAGTTGACCGCGATGTCGTATTGCGCCAGTTCCTTGCCGAGCGACTTGGTCATGCCGATCACCGCGGCCTTCGAGGCCGAATAGGCGGCGGCGTTTGGATTACCTTCCTTGCCGGCGACCGAGGCGATGTTGACGATGCGCCCGTAATTGCGCTCCTTCATGCCGGGAACCACGGCCCGGTTCACGTAGAAGGTGCCATTGACGTTGATGTCGATGATCTTCTTCCAGACATCGACATCATAGCTGTCGAGCGGCGCGGCCGGGCCGGCAATGCCCGCCGAATTGACGAGAATGGAAATCTTGTTCGCGATCGCCTCCGTCCTGGCGCGCGCGGCATCGACCGCGTCCCAATCGGCGATGTCGACGACCAGCGTGGTTGCCGCCTTGCCGAGTTCCTGCCTGGCCTGGTCGAGACGTGCCTCGTCGAGGTCCCAAAGCGTCACCGTTGCTCCCGAGGCGACAAACCGCTTCGCCATCGCCAAGCCGAGGCCCTGTGCGCCGCCGGTGACCACGGCGTGCTGGCCGTCCAGATCGATCCTGTTCATGTCTTGCCGTTCTTTCCGTTTGAGAGGTCGTGGCTGCCGCGAAGGAGGCGCATGTCACATCGTCGCGCCGAGGCTCCAGGGCACGAACTCGTTGTCGCCATAGCCGAGCGCTTCCGATCTGGTGCGCCCACCAGACGCCACGCGCAGGATCTCGGCGAAGATCTCCTCGCCCTTATCGGCCAGCGTCACGCCGTCGAGGATGTCGCCGCAATTGATGTCCATGTCGTCGCGCATCTGCTCGAAGATGAAGGAGTTGGAGGCGAGCTTGATCGAGGGCGTCGGCTTGCAGCCGAAGGCCGAGCCGCGCCCGGTGGTGAAGCACAATATGTTGGCGCCGCCGGCGACCTGTCCGGTCGCCGAAACCGGGTCGTAGCCGGGCGTGTCCATGAAGACGAGGCCGCGCTCGTTGATCGGTTCGGCGTATTCCAGCACAGCGCGCAGATTGGTCGTGCCACCCTTGGCGGAGGCGCCGAGCGATTTCTCCAGGATGGTGGTCAGCCCGCCCAGCTTGTTGCCGGGAGACGGATTGTTGTTCATCTCCATGTCGTGCCGGGCGGTATAGTCCTCCCACCAGCGGATGCGCTCGATCAGCTTCTCGCCGACCTCGCGGTTCTCGGCACGCAGGGTCAGCAGATGCTCCGCGCCATAGATCTCGGGCGTTTCCGAAAGCACTGCCGTGCCGCCTTGCGCGACCAGCAGGTCCACCGCCGCGCCGAGCGCCGGATTGGCGCTGATGCCGGAATAGCCGTCCGATCCGCCGCATTGCAGCGCCAGCACCAGTTCGGAAGCCGGCTGCGGCGTCCGCTCCGCGGCATTGACGACCGGCAGCATGTCGAGCACCGCCTTGACGCCCGCCTCGACGGTCTTTCGTGTGCCGCCGGTCTCCTGGATCGTCATGGTGCGGAAAGTGGTGCTTTCCTCGATGTTGTAGGACTGCATCCAGCGCGGGATCTGGAACGCCTCGCAGCCGAGCCCGACCATCAGCACGCCGCCGACATTGGGGTTGGTGGCAAACCCCCATTGCGTGCGCTTCAAGAGATCGTAGGCTGGCCCCTTGGTGTCGATGCCGCATCCGGTGCCGTGGACGAGCGCGATGGCGCCGTCGACATTGGGGTAGTCGCGCAGGATGCCGGACCGGTTGACCTCTTCGACGATGAAGCGGGCGACGCTGGCCGAGCAATTCACCGAGGTCAGCACGGCGATGAAGTTGCGGGTGCCGATCTTGCCGCTTGGCCTCTTGTAACCCATGAACGTCGCGCGCTCGGCCTCGGGCAGAACAGGCGTGTTCCTGGCGTTGGTGCCGAACACATAATCGCGCTCGAAATTGCGCAGATATACATTGTGCTCGTGCACCCAGTCGCCGGCCACGATCGGTTCGCGCGCGAAACCGATCGTCTGGCCGTATTTCACGATCGGCTCGTCCGAAGCGATGTCGCGCAGGGCCATCTTGTGGCCGCGCGGGATGCGCACCCTCGCTTCGACGTCACCGGCCTTGTCGCCGGCTTTCAGCGGATCGACCGCGAGAAGAATGTTGTCGGCCTGCGAAAGCTGGATGAAGCGCGTCATACCCAAACTCTGAAAAGCCTTGACGTCGTCGAGGCAAAAGATGATTTAGAATACTAATATAATAGAATGTCAGTGGTCAAGCGGAGCGGGATTGCGCCAGGCCGTTGGCGGGTTGGAAGGTTGGCAGGCGAATCTCGTGCCTGCCGCTGTCGACGCGGCATCCGGGTCAATCGCGGCGGAAACCGCACGTCCGCCGCGGCAGACGACCCTGCATGACCAGGTCGCGGTCAGTCGAGATGGAAGATTTCTTCCATGGCGGCCCACCATTCGCCATCGGCGCGCGTTGTCAGCGGCAGTTGCATGGGGTCGCACAAATCCCACCATTTGCGCATGGCGGCGGATTCGCCCATCCGTGCCGCGTCGGCGGCAAAATCGTCGCCGTGATATTCCCAATAGGCGAAGAGCAGGTTTTCAGGCTCGCGCAGGAAAATCGAATAGTTGCGGATGTTGGCGCGGCTGATGACATCAAGCACCTCCGGCCAGACCTCGGCATGGACGCGCTTGTATTGCGCGATCGATTCCGTCTTCAGGCCGATGCAAAGTCCCATTCTGCGCATGTGCTGATCGTTCCGGTTGTCGCCCAGCCTCAGCCGAGAAGATCGGCGGCGACTTCGAGCGTGTTGCGGAAGGATGTTTCGAGGTGCTGCTCCATCGCTTGCGCGGCGCCCTCGGCGTCATGGCGCTTGAGCGCGTCGAGAATGGCCTCATGCTGCTCGATCGTCTGTTCGCCATAGCCGGGCTTGGGGATGGCAAGGTAACGGCCGCGATCCATCTGCGCCTTGGAGATGTCGACGGCGCGCCAGATCATCGGCAGCCCGCAGATTTCGGCGATGGTCCGATGAAAGACATCGTCGAGCTGGATCGCCGTCGCATACCGGCCGCGCGATATGGCAAGCTTGTGCGCCCCCATATTGTCCTCCAGCAGTTCGGCAGCCGGCGGCGTCAGCTTGACCGCCGCGCGCCGCGCGCTTTCCATCTCCAATGCCCGCCTGATGACATAGGCTTCTTCTAGGTCGGCGCGGCTGATCGGCGCGACATAGGTGCCGGTCTGTGCCAGGATCTTGACCAGGCCCTCGTCGCTGATGCGCTTGACCGCTTCGCGCACCGGCGTGCGCGAGACGCCGAGGGCTTCGGCGATCGCCACCTCGTTGATCACTTCTCCCGGCTTCATCTGCCCGACGACGATCAGGTTGCGGATCTTCTGATAGATCTGATCGCGCAGCGGCAGAGCCCGATTGAGGGTCGAAGGGTCCAGGTCCATGGCAAATCCGTAGCTTCGTTCACCAGAAATGATCAGATTATATTAGAATGTAAATCGCAATGCACCCAAGGCGAGCGGCGGTGTCCGTCGGCGATGGAGCGGGTTCCCCAGGTCGCTGAATCCAGCTTGCCAGAACTGTTATATTAGTGCAATAGTCCGAAATCTGCAGTGGGAATTCGGTCAGTCCGTCAAGGCTTCAACCGAACCGCATGCCGAGAGGCATGCATTCGGACCGAAGACGGATCGCGCTCCGATTGGTTGTTATACTAAAATAATACAGAATTCCGATGCCAAGGACAGCGGAATAGCCTGCCAGGGAGGAACCTAGCCAGACATGACTGCCGTCGCCGACTGCGCCTTGGACATGCGAGGCATCAGCAAGATTTTTCCGGGCGTGAAGGCTCTGTCCAACGTCAACTTCGCCGTGAAATTCGGCACCGTCCACGCGGTCGTTGGCGAGAATGGCGCCGGCAAGTCGACGCTGATGAAAGTGCTCAACGGCTCCTACGCGCCGACCAGCGGCACGATCAAGGTCGGCGGCACCGACGTGCGCATGCGCCGGCCCGCCGACGCCCAGGCGCTCGGCATCCGCATGGTGCATCAGGAAATCAATCTGGTTCCGGACCTGACCGTGGCGGAGAACGTCTATCTCGGCCGCATGCCCGGCAAATGGACCTTTTTGCGCAAGGGCGAGATGGTCAGGAAGGCCGCCGCCGTCCTTGACGAACTCGGCGCAGGGATCAACCCGCGCGAACGGCTGGGCAATTTGTCGATCAGCCAGCAGCAACTCGTCGAGATCGCCAAGGCCTATGCCGCGCAGCCTCGCATCATCGTCCTCGATGAGCCCACATCGAGCCTGAGCGAGCATGAGACGGCGGCGCTGTTCCGGATCCTGCGCAAGATGCGCGATGACGGCATCGCCATCATCTACATCAGCCACCGGCTGAAGGAAGTGCTCGAGATCGCCGACGAAGTGACCGTGCTGCGCGACGGCTCGATGATCGAGACGCGTCCGATCGAAGGCATAACCGCCGCGCAAATGATCCGGCTGATGGTCGGCCGCGAGGTCTCGAACGTCTTTCCGAAGAGTCCGGCCGAGATCGGCAAGTCCGTGCTGCGCGTCGAGCGCATCAGCGACGGCACGCGTTTCCACAATGTCAGCTTCGATGTGCGCGCGGGCGAGATCCTGGGCCTGACGGGCCTCGTCGGCGCGGGCCGCACCGAAGTCGCGCGCGCCATCTTCGGCCTGTCGCGGCTGGTCGAAGGCACTGTCAGCGTCAATGGCCGCCAGGTTTCGATCAAGTCGCCGTCCGAAGCGGTGAAGGCCGGCATCGCCTATGTGCCGGAGGACCGCAAGGGCGACGGCATCGTGCCCGGCATGTCGATCCGGGAAAACATCAGCCTGCCCATTCTGCGTCGCCTCAGCCGTTTCGGGCGCATCCGGCGCGGCGCCGACCGCGTGCTGGCAGCGGACTACGTGAAGCAGTTTTCCATTTCTCCGCCCGATGGCGAACGGCGCATCAGTCTCCTTTCCGGCGGCAACCAGCAGAAGGCCGTCATTGCCAAATGGCTCGCCGCCAGGCCCTCGGCGCTGATCCTCGACGAGCCGACGCGCGGCGTCGACGTCGGCGCCAAGGCCGAGATCCACAACATCATCGGCCAGCTCGTTGCCGGCGGCATGGCGGTGGTGATGATCTCCTCTGAACTTCCCGAGATCCTAGGCGTCTGCGACCGCGTCGTGGTGATGCGCGATGGGCGGGCCTCCGAACCGCTCACGCGCGGCGAACTCAGCGAAGAGCGCATCATGGCCCTGGCGACCGGGGAGGAAGCGGCGTGAGCGACGCGGCCATGGAGATCAGCGTCAACCCCGACCGTTTTACGCGCGGCAGCAAGCTTGTCGACGCCTTGTCGAAGGCCGGATTGGCGTTCGCCATCCTTGCCGTGGTGCTCTACGGTTCTGTCGTCAGTCCCGCCTTCTTCACGTCGGGCAATCTGCTCAACGTGCTGACCTCCATGTCCATCGTCGGCATCGTCGTGGTCGGCATGACCTTCGTGTTGGTCGTCGGCGGCCTGGCCGATCTGTCGGTGCCGGCGACGATTGCCTGCGGGGCCATCCTGTCGCTCGGGCTGCAGCCGATGATCGGGCCGCTGCCCGCCTTCGTGCTGGCGGTCGGCCTTGCCGGATTGATCGGCCTGCTGAACGGCGTGCTGGTCGGCTATGTCGGCATCAATCCCATCATCGCCACGCTCGGCATCGGCACGATCGGCCTGGGCATCGTCCAGGCGGCGGTCGGCGGCGTCATCGTCTATGGCAGCAATCCGGCCTCGGCCGAGTTCGCCAAGGGACGCCTGTTCGGCATTCCGGTCGTGGTGTTGATCTTCCTGGTTATCGCCCTCATCGGCCATTTCGTCCTCTCGCGCTCCTTCTGGGGCAGATGGACGCTCGCCACCGGCGGCAACTACAGCGCCGCCGAGGCCAGCGCGGTTCCGGTGCAGGCCGTCAAGGCCGGAGCCTTTGTCATCACGGCGCTCACCGCCGGCATCAGCGGCGGCCTGCTCGGGCTGACGCTGCAGAGCGCGCGGCCGCTGATCGGCGCCGGCTACGAATTCAGCGCCATCACCGCCGTGGTTGTCGGCGGCGTCTCCATCATCGGCGGCTTCGGCTCGGTGCCAAGGGCGATCGCGGGACTGATCTTCGTGCAGCTGCTCACCAACGTCATGGTGCTCGACGGCGTGCGCACGCCGATCCAGGGCTTTGTCCTGGGCATACTGATCGTCGGCGCGGTCGGCATGGATGCGGCGTTGCGCAAGCGGGGAGTGGCATGATGCGGTTCCTCTCGCTTGCCTCGCAGCACCGGGTCGTCATCATCCTCGGCCTGACGCTGATCATTTCCGCGCTCGTGGTCCCGGGCTACTTCTCCGCCTCGACCCTCGGTCTCGGTCTCGACCGCGCGGCGACGATCGGCCTGATCGCCATCGGCCTGACGGTGTTGCTGATCGCGGGCCAGATCGACCTCTCCGGCGGCGCCGTGTTCGCGCTGGCCGGGATCATCTCGGTCATCCTGCAGCGCGAGATCGGCATCCTGCCCGCCGCCATCGTCGGCATCCTCGTCGGTACCGTCGCCGGCGCCATCAACGGAGCGCTGGTCGTCGGGCTGAAGGTGAATTCGCTCGTGCTGACGCTGGCGACGATGCTGATCTTCCGTTCGCTCGCGCACTGGATCACCAACAGCCAGCCGGTGTCGGGCACCGACATCATGCTCTCGCTGGCGCTGGCCAAGACGTATCTCGACATCTTCACCATCCGCAGCGCGCTGTTCATCGTGCTCATCGTGCTGCTGCATGTCTGGCTGACACGCACCATTCCGGGCCGCAACGTCTTTGCCGTCGGCTCCAATCCAGCGGCCGCCAAGGAAAGCGGCATCGCGTCCGACCGCATCGTCTTTTTCGGCTTTGTCTTTGCCGGCACGCTCGCCGGCCTGGCGGGGGTTCTTCAGAGCCTCGTCACCAACACCGGTTCGCCCGTCTTCGGCTCGGAACTGACGGTCGCCGTCATTGCCGCGGTCGTCGTCGGCGGAACCCGCCTCGAAGGCGGCAGGGGATCCGCGCTCGGCACGCTGGGTGGCGTGCTGACCATCGGCTCGCTGACCATCGCAATGGAGTTCCAGTCCGTTCCCGCATACGTCCAGCAGGTCGTATCGGGGCTCATCCTGATCCTGCTCGTCGTGCTCGATCGGGCCGTTACCACCAAGGGAAGAGCATCGGGCACGCGCCCCGCGCTCATCAGCGACAATCCAATCACTCAAGGAGGAACCACATGATTGGGAGGAAAGATATGATTGGCAGGAAAACCATGCTCCAGATCGCCGCCGTGGCGCTGCTGGCATCGACAGGCTGGGCCAGCGCCAAGACGGTCTGCTACGTGACGGCGGCGGATTCGCATGCCTATGCGACGCCGGCCAACAAGGCACTCGAGGCCCGCGCCAAGGAACTCGGTATCGAGATACTCAGCCTCAGCCAGGACTTCGACGTGCAGAAGGGCACCGAGCAGTTGAACACCTGCGTGGCGCGCAAGGTAGACGGAATCATCCTGTGGCCGCTGGACCCACAGGCCTACATACCGGGCCTCGCCCGCGCGCAGCAGGCCAACATCCCGGCGATCCTCATCAACTCGCCGATGAGCGATGACGCCAAGCCGTTCATCAAGTCCTTCACCGGACCCGATGTCTACGAGGAAGGCAAGCTGGCGGCGGATTCGCTCAGCAAGGCGCTGGGCGGCAAGGGCTCCGTCGTCATCATCGCCGGCCAGGCCGGCAATGGCACGACGATCGGCCGCGTCACCGGCTTCACCGATCGCCTGAAGGAAACCAACGCCGACATCAAGGTGCTGGACACCGTCAACGCCGATTTCGACCAGCAGAAGGCGCTGGTGGTCAGCCGCGACCTGATCACCCGCTTCGGCGACCAGATCAGCGGCGTCTATGCCAATGACGACACCATGGCGCGCGGCTTCATCGATGCCTGGAAGGAAGCCAACCCCTCCAAGGCGGCACCGCCGATCGTCGGTATCAATGGCCAGAAGGATGCGTTCGAATCGATCCGCACCAACGAGATGTATTCGACCATCGTCCAGTCGCCGGTCGAGGACGGCCGCCTGGCCATCAACACCATGGCCGAGATCATCGACGGCAAGGAGGTCAAGGACCGGTTGCCGATCCCGCTGACCGTCGTCACCAAGGACAATGTCAACTCGGTCGAGCCGGCGTTCTGATCAATCGAGGCCGGCCCGGCACAGCGCCGGGCCGGCCATTGCCTGGACCTGGCCGCCTGCATCTCGCATGCGCCCGGAAACCGACGTTGGCCCGAGGAGAGATTTTCCAATTTCGGCGCCGGATTTGGAATAAACTAACTCTACAGAATTTGTAGAATAAGCAAAGTGCGCTGGCGATCTGGTTTTCCAGGACAGGACTCCGCCATGCCCGCCACTCTGCGCCCGCTCTCAACTCCGTCAGGCACGGCCCCTTGCTGCACCATGGGAGGCCGCGCATGAGCCGCGACGTTCCCGATCGCATCAAGGTTCTCTGGTTCCTGCCGACGCATGGCGACAGCCGCTATCTCGGCACGACCGAAGGCGGCAGGGCCGTCGACCTGCCCTATCTGACGCAGGTGGCGAAGGCGGCCGACACGCTGGGCTACTATGGCGTGCTTTTGCCGACCGGCCGCGCCTGTGAGGATTCCTGGGTGATCGCCTCGGCGCTGGCGCCGCTGACCGAGCGCTTGCGCTTCCTCGTCGCCGTGCGGCCCGGTTTGCAATCGCCGACGCTTGCCGCCCGCATGACCGCCACGCTCGACCGCATCTCCAACGGACGCCTGCTGATCAACGTCGTCACCGGCGGCGACCCACTGGAGAACAAGGGCGACGGCATCTTCCTGTCGCATGCCGAGCGCTACGAGGTGACGCAGGAATTCCTGCAAATCTACAAGCGCGTGCTGAGCGGCGAGACGGTCGAGCACCATGGCAAGCATTTCCAGATCGAGGATGGCCGGCTGCTGTTTCCGCCGGTGCAGACGCCCTATCCTCCGCTCTACTTCGGCGGCTCGTCGGAAGCCGGATCGGTGGTAGCGGCGCAGGAAATCGACAAGTACCTGACCTGGGGCGAACCGCCGGCCGATGTCGGACGCAAGCTCGACGCCGTGCGCGAACTGGCCGATAAGGCCGGTCGCAAACTCTCCTTCGGCATCCGCCTGCATGTCATCGCCCGCGAGACCACAGAGCAGGCCTGGGCCGCCGCCGACAGTCTGATCAGCCGGCTGGACGACGCGACCATCGCTTCGGCGCAGAAAGTCTTTGCGCGCATGGATTCGGTCGGCCAGGCGCGGATGAGCGCGCTGCATGGCGGCAGCCGCGACAAGCTCGAGATCGCGCCCAACCTGTGGGCCGGCGTCGGCCTCGTGCGCGGCGGCGCCGGAACCGCGCTCGTCGGCGACCCCGACACGATTGCCGAGCGTATCGACGAATATCGCCGTCTCGGCATCGATACCTTCATCCTGTCCGGCTACCCGCATCTGGAGGAAGCCTACCGCTTCGGCGAACTGGTGCTGCCGAGACTGCCGACCGACCATCCGGTCAAATCGGCGGGATCGTCCGTCAACACCGGGCCGTTCGGCGAGACCATCGCCGGCGACCATCGGCCCAAATCACTGGGGCCAAAGTCGCTCGCCAGCGCCTCGTGAACGCGCTTCTTCCGGGCCGCCGGCTCAGCGTCGCCATTATTGGCGGCGGCTTTTCCGGTGCTGCCGTGGCCTGGCATCTGGCGCGGGCGCATAAGCCGGAGCGGCTCGAGATTTCGGTGATCGAACCGCGCCCCGCGCTTGGCGGCGGCCTTGCCTATTCCAGCCAGGAGCCATCGCATCGCGTCAACGTGCCGGCCGTCAGGATGAGCATGGTTCCGGATGATGCGCAGCATTTCGCGCGCTGGCTGGACGGCAGCGGCGAGCTCGAAGGCGACCCGGATGCGCTGTGGAAGAACGGTGATGTGTTTCCACGTCGGCGCGTCTTCGGCCGCTACGTCGGCGAGCATCTGGCGCCCCATATCGAAGCCGGCGCTGTGCGCCACATCAAGGGGCAGGCCACAGGGATTGTCCGGGAAGCAAAGGGCACGGGCTGGACTGTGCAGACCTCTGCCGGGCCCGTCGCAGCCGACATCGTCGTCCTCGCCGCGACGCATCCCGCGCCAGCGATCCCTTCGGCGCTTGCCTCACTGGCGGAAGCGCCGGGCTTCATCGCCGACCCCTATGCGCCGTCTGCGCTCACCCGCATCGGGCCCGAGGCATCGGTGCTGATCGTCGGCTCCGGCCTGACTTCGGCCGACATGGTGGCCGAACTCGACCGCCGTGGCCATCGCGGCCGCATCCTCGCGCTGTCGCGCCGGGGACTGCGCTCGCGTGGCCATCCTGATGTCAGGGGCGAGCCTTTCGGCGATTTCGCCTCGGCGCCCGCGACGACGGCGCTCGGCTTGCTCAGGGATATTCGCACCACGCTGGCCGCGGCGCGCGATGCCCGTGTCAACTGGCAGTCCGTCTTCGACCAGCTGCGCCTGCAAGGGCCGGTGCTTTGGGGCGCGCTTCCCGCAGGCGAGCGAGCGAGGCTGGTGCGGCAGCTGCGGGTCTTCTGGGATGTGCGTCGCTTCAGAATCGCGCCGCAGGTCGCTGCCGTGCTCGACCGGCGCCAGGCGGCCGGGACATTCGACACCATCGCCGCCAGGCTTGTCGCGTCGAACGACGAGGGTGACAGCCTTGCGGTCGGCTTCCAGCGGCGCGGCCAGACACGGATCGAGACCGCGCGTTTCGATGCTGTCATCAACACCACCGGCCCGGCCCATGGCCAGGCGCTCCAGTCCAATCCGGCGCTGCGCTCGCTGGCCGAGGCTGGCCTGATCAGGCTCGACGCATACGGGCTTGGCATCGCGACCAGTCTCGACAGCCGGGCCATTGGCCGGGATGACGCCATTGTTGCCGGGCTTTTCGTCGCCGGTCCGCTGGCGCGGGGTACCTTTGGCGAGCTCATGGGCCTGCCGGAGGTCGCGCGCCATGCCCAGGCGGTTGCATCCGGGATCGCAAAGCTGCTCGGCACCTTTCCGTCAATAAGCTCCGTGAGCGCGGAAGCCCCGGCCGCACGCTGACACGTGGACGCCGGTTTGGCCGGGTAAAATTGGTATTTCTGTCCCGCGCATGCCTCAAAAACGGAAAATCCTACTTTGTATATATAATCAGTAGACATAATAAATAGTGGCGAAATCCGGCCCTGCCGGAGCGATCAACGACAGGCCTGAATGGGAGACAGTTCATGGCACACGCAGGAACCGACGCAGTCAAGTTCGCCTACTGGGTGCCCAATGTTTCGGGTGGCCTCGTGATTTCCAACATCGAACAGCGCACCAATCATTCGGCCGAGTACAATCGCAAGCTGGCGCAGATCGCCGAGAAGGCCGGCTTCGACTATGCGCTGAGCCAGATCCGTTTCACCGCCGGCTACGGCGCCGACGAACAGCATGAATCGGTGGCGTTCAGCCACGACCTGCTGGCGGCTACCACAACGCTCAAGGTGATCGCGGCCATCCTGCCCGGCCCCTGGAATCCGGCGCTGGCAGCCAAGCAGCTCGCCACGATCAGCTACCTGACCAATGGCCGCGTCGCCATCAACCTCGTCTCCGGCTGGTTCCGTGGCGAGTTCCACGCCATCGGCGAGCATTGGCTAGACCATGACGAGCGCTACCGCCGCTCGGAGGAATTCATCCGCGCACTGCGCGGAATCTGGACCGAAGACAGCTTCACCTTCCGCGGCGATTTCTACCGCTTCAACCAATATTCGCTGAAGCCGAAGCCGCCGCAGGTGCCCGAGATCTTCCAGGGCGGCTCGTCGCGCGCCGCGCGCGACATGGCATCGCGCGTTTCGGACTGGTACTTCACCAACGGCAATACACCGGCCGAGATCGCCAAGCAGGTCGACGATATCAGGGCGAAAGCCAAGGCCAACAACCATTCGGTCAAGGTCGGCGTCAACGCCTTTGCCATCGTTCGCGAGACCGAGGAAGAGGCGAAGGCGGTGCTGGCCGAAATCATCGTCAAGGCCAATCCCGAAGCGGTCAACGCTTTTGGCCACGAGGTCAAGAACGCCGGCAAGGCTTCACCGGAGGGTGAGGGCAACTGGGCGAAATCCTCCTTCGACGATCTCGTCCAGTACAATGACGGTTTCCGTTCGAACCTGATCGGCACGCCGAGGCAGGTCGCCGAACGCATCGTCGACCTGAAGCGCGCCGGCGCCGATCTCATCCTGCTCGGCTTCCTGCACTTCCAGGAAGAGGTGGAGTATTTCGGCAAGCACGTCATTCCGCTCGTCCGCGAACTGGAAGGCGCCGATCAGGCGGCATCGCTGGCCGCGGAATAGCTCACTTGGACCAACCGGCCGGACAGAGGTCCGGCCGGCATCAGCACGTGACCGACGCTCGGTTCCTCGGGCGGCGATGAGGCTTTGCGCGCCTGGCGGCGCGGTCGAGGATAGTCGAAATGGCGTTGTCCGGTTCTGCTTTGGGATTGATGGAAGCTTCGGTCTATGCGCCGGAGGTCTTCGCGCGGGGCCTGCCGGCAAGCCTGCTGTCCGGTGAACAGGCGGAAGGCCGCGCCGTGTCCGTGGAACCGGTGGCCGGTCCGGCTCCGCTGCTGTCGCTTCAGGGCATCGGCCTGTCCTTCGGCGGTGTCGTTGCGCTCGCCGACATCGACCTCTCGGTCAATCCGGGCGAAATCCGTGCCATCATCGGGCCGAACGGCGCTGGCAAGAGCTCGCTGATCAATGTCATCAGCGGCGTCTACCGCCCCGACCGTGGCCATATCGGGCTCCACGGCATCGGCTACGCCCAGGTGCCGACACAACGCCTGGCGCGTCTCGGCGTCGCCAGGACCTTCCAGAACCTCGCGCTGTTCAAGGGTCTCAGCGTTCTCGACAATGTCGCTGCCGGCCTCGCCTACAAGGTTCGTTCCAACTTCGCGGGCCAGGTGCTCGGCATCGGCCGTTCGCGGGAGGAACGGCGCGACTCCTTGAATCGCGCCGATCAGATACTCGACTTCCTCGATCTCGCCGCCGTCCGCGACCGTCTTGCCGGCACCTTGCCTTACGGGCTGCAGAAGCGCGTCGAACTCGCCCGCGCTTTGGTCGCGGAGCCACGCCTGCTTCTCCTTGACGAACCGATGGCCGGCATGACGGCGAATGAAAAGAGCGAGATGGCAGCTTTCGTGCGCGCCGCGCGAGACCGCTTCGCAACGACCGTCGTGCTGATCGAGCACGATGTCGGCGTCGTCATGGGCCTTTCCGATCGCATCGCCGTACTCGACTACGGCCGCAAGATCGCCGACGCCACGCCGGACGAGGTCCGCAACGACCCGCGCGTCATCGATGCTTATCTCGGCGTCGCCTCCGACAATGAGGCCCTCTCTCGCAATGAAGGAAGGGCAGGCATATGATCGCCGATTTCGACTACCAGTTCTTCATCGAGGTGCTCGTCGGCGGCCTGCTCTCCGGCGTCATGTATTCGCTTGTCGCGATCGGCTTCGTGCTGATCTACAAGACCTCGGGCGTGCTCAATTTCGCGCAGGGCGCGCTGCTGCTGTTCGCAGCGCTCACCTTCGTCAGCCTGGTCGAGCGCGGCGTGCCGTTCGCACTGGCGCTGGTCGTCACTTTCGCCATCATGGTAGCGATCGGCGTCGCCATCGAGCGCACCGTGCTGCGGCCGCTCACCAACAAGCCGCCCATCACCCTGTTCATGGCGACGCTCGGTCTGTCCTACATCATCGAAGGCGCCGCCCAGCTCATATGGGGCACGCAGGTGCATGGCCTCGACCTCGGCATCGAGGACGTGCCGCTCGAAGTCGGCGGCGTGCTGATCAGCCAGTTCGATATTTTCGCGGCGGTGGTCGCGGCCGGCATGGTTGTGCTTCTGTCGCGGTTCTTCCGCTACACCCGCATCGGCCTTGCTTTCCGCGCCGTTGCCGACGACCAGTTCGCCGCTCTCGCGGTGGGGCTGAGGCTGCCGCTGATCTGGGCAACGGTCTGGGCCGCCGCCGGTCTTGTCGCCCTGGTCGCGGGACTGCTTTGGGGCGCGCGCCTCGGCGTGCAGTTCTCGCTCTCCCTCGTGGTGCTCAAGGCGCTGCCGGTGCTGGTGCTGGGCGGCTTCGATTCCATCCTTGGCGCCATTGTCGGCGGGCTCCTGATCGGCGCCAGCGAGAAGCTCGCGGAGGTCTATATAGGCGACTATTTCGGCGGCGGCATCGAGAGCTGGTTCGCCTATGTCGTCGCGCTGGTCTTCCTGCTCATCCGCCCCTCCGGCCTGTTCGGCCAGAAGCTCGTGGAAAGGGTCTGAGCCGTGGCCGCAATACCAGCCGAGTTTTCATCCGCGCCCGTGCTGCCGAAATGGGTCGTGCCCGTGCTGCTGCTCGCCTTCGCCTATGGCGTCGTGCCGCTCATCGGCTCGAGCTACCTGTTCGAGGCCATCCTGCTGCCGTTCCTGGCGCTCAGCCTGGCAGGCGTCGGCCTGAACATCCTCACCGGCTATGCCGGCCAGGTCTCGCTGGGCAGCGCCGCCTTCATGGCGGCGGGTGCGTTTGCCGCCTATAATTTCAACCTGAGGGTCGAGGGCCTGCCGCTGATCGGCAGCATTTTTCTCGCCGGCATTGTCGCCGCCGCGATCGGCATTGTCTTCGGCCTGCCCAGCCTGCGGCTGAGAGGTTTCTATCTCGCCGTCTCGACGCTCGCCGCGCAGTTCTTCGTGCAGTGGGCGCTGACCAAGTTCAGCTGGTTCTCCAACGACTCGGCCTCCGGCGTCATCGACGCACCGAGATTGTCGATTTCAGGCTTTGCGCTCGACGGCGCCGTCGGCCGCTATTTCTTCGCACTCACCATCGTCGCGGTCCTGACCTTCCTCGCTCATCGGCTGGTCTCCTCGCAGACCGGGCGCAATCTCATCGCCGTCCGCGACAACGAGACAGCCGCCCGCATCATCGGCATACCGGTGCTGAAGACCAAGCTGCTCGCCTTCGCCATCTCGTCCTTCATCATCGGCGTCGCCGGCGTCATCTGGGCCTTCGCCTATCTAAGGACCGTCGAACCGGCGGGCTTCAATCTCGACCGGTCGTTCCAGATCCTGTTCATCATCATCATTGGCGGTCTGGCCTCGATCCGCGGCGCTTTCTTCGGCGCGGCCCTCATCGTCGTTTTCCCGCTCGCTCTGTCCCGCCTCGGCGGCTTCCTGCTCGGCGATGTCTTTGACTCGGGCGTGCTCGACATGAGCCAGCGCATCGTGCTGGGCGCGCTCATCATCCTGTTTCTGATCCTCGAACCGGATGGGCTCGTGGCCCTTTGGGACAGGATCCGAAGACGGCTCCTGCTCGCTTGGCAAACGACCTGAGCCCGCATCTGAAATCAAGCGCATCTGAAAATAAACCAGAGGCCGAACCAAGACGGCCCAACAGGAGTAATCGGACCATGACGTTCCTGAGCACAATCAAGGCGGCGGCGCTGTCCGCGGCGATGATCGTGTCGGTGGCCCTGCCGGCCGCCCACGCCGACGAACAGTATTTCCCGCTGCAGAGCTATCGCGTCGGGCCCTATGCGGCCGGCGGCACCGGCTTCTTCGGCGGGTTCATCGACTATCTCAACCTGATCAACATCCGCGACGGCGGCGTCAACGGCGTCAAGCTGACCTGGGACGAATGCGAGACCCAGTACGAGGTCGAGCGCGGCGTCGAATGCTATGAGCGCCAGAAGAGCCATGCCGGTGCCGCCGCCTGGAACCCGCTTTCGGTCGGCATCGCCTATGCCATGATCGATCGCATCACCGCCGACAAGGTGCCGCTGATCACGGTCAACCACGGCCGCACCGATTCCACCGACGGACGCGTCTTCCCCTATGTCTTCCCGCTGCTGCTCAATCCCTACAGCGAGACGTCAGGCATCGTGAACTACATCGCCTCCAAGGAAGGCGGCATTGACAAACTGAAGGGCAAGAAGATCGTCGTGCTCTATCACGGCTCGCCCTACGGCAAGGAGACCATCCCGATCTATGAATTGCTGGCGCAGAAATACGGCTTCACGGTCCAGCAGATCGAGGTGCCGCACCCCGGCAACGAGCAGCAGTCGCAATGGCTGACCATTCGCCGCGCCAAGCCTGATTTCGTCGTCCTGCGCGGCTGGGGCGTGATGAACCCGGTGGCGCTGAAGACCGCGGTCAAGGTCGGCTATCCCGTCGACCACATCGTCGGCAATGTCTGGTCGAACTCGGAAGAGGACGTCATCCCCGCAGGCGACGCCGCCAAGGGCTACACCGCCATCACCACCCAGGCCTCGGGCAATGCCTATCCGGTGGTGCAGGAGATCGTGAAGACCGTCTACGGCGCCGGCAAGGGCAATCTGGAGGACAAGGCGCGCATCGGCTCGGTCTACCACAATCTCGGCATCGTCAACGGCATCCTCAATGTCGAGGCGATCCGCGTCGCGCAGGAGAAGTTCGGCCATCGCACGCTGACCGGCGACGAAGTGCGCTGGGGTTTCGAACATCTCAAGCTCGACCCGGCCAAGGTCGAGGCGCTCGGTGCCAAGGACCTGTTCCACTCGATCAATGTCAGCTGGGACAACCATGAAGGCGAGGGCTACGTGACCTTCCAGCAGTGGGACGGCAAGAAGTGGAATGTGGTCTCCGACTGGATCGCGCCGGACTGGGCGCTGCTCAGGCCCATCATCGAAAAGTCCGCCGAAGCCTACGCCGCCGAAAAGGGCATCAAGCTGCGCACCGCCGCGGATGCCGATGCGGTGGCCACCAACTGATCAGCGCGGGGCGCCGCTGATGTCTCTTCGGCGCCCGTCTCACATGAAGCACGGAAACAGCCATGCACAATGACGACATCATCCTTGCGGTGGATGCGGTGCACGCCACCTACAACCACGCCATCACGGCGCTGCATGGCGTCGGCTTCCAGATCAGGCGTGGTGAAATCCTGGCATTGCTCGGCGCCAATGGCGCCGGCAAGACCACTACGCTGAAGGCTGTCTCCAACCTGCTGCCGGCCGAGCGTGGCCAGGTCAATGCCGGCTCGATCCGCTATGACGGCTCGGACGTCTCGCGCCGCGCGCCGGGCGATCTCGTGCGCGCCGGCCTGGTGCCGGTTCTGGAGGGCCGGCACTGCTTCAAGAGCCTTTCAGTCGAGGACAATCTGGTCGCCGGCGGCATAGGCCGCAGCGGCCGCCGCGCCGAGATCAACGCCGATCTCGAGCGGATTTACGCCTATTTCCCCCGGCTCAAGGAAAAGCGCCGGACCTTGTCCGGACTGACCTCCGGCGGCGAACAGCAGATGACGGCCATCGGCCGGGCGCTGATGTCGCGACCGCGCCTGCTGGTTCTCGACGAACCGTCGATGGGGCTCGCGCCGCTCATCGTCCAGGACATTTTCCAGACGCTGAAGAAACTCAATCGCGACACCGGCCTGTCCATCCTTGTCGCCGAGCAGAACTCCGCCGTCGCGCTCAAATACGCGGACCAGGCCACGGTGCTCGAAAACGGCGTCTCGGTCCTATCCGGCGCCGCCGCTGATCTGCGCCAGCGCGAGGACATCAGGGCCTTCTATCTCGGACAAGAGGCTTCGCCGGCCCCCCGATCAACCCATCTCCATGCCGTCGCGTGAACCGAAATCTCAAGGAGCAGTGAAATGACCGTCTCGACCGTGAAGACAGACCAGGCCTCCGCCGCCGTGCCCCCCGTTGCAAGGCCATCGGCGCCGGCGCACATCATCAAGGACGATGCCGAAGCGATTGCGGTTGCCCATGCGCTCGCGGCCGAATTCGTCAAGGACTCCTCCAGGCGCGACCGCGAGCGGATCTGGCCGGTTGCCGAACTCGACGCCTTTTCGCAGAGCGGCCTGTGGTCGATCAACGTGCCGAAGGCCTTCGGCGGTCCCGAAGTGTCCTATGCGACGCTTGCCAAGGTGGTCGAGATCATCTCGGCGGCCGACTCCTCCATCGGCCAGATCTCCCAGAACCATCTCGGCGTGGTCGCCGCCATCCGCACCGTCGCGGACCTCGACCAGCAGAAGCTGCTGTTTGCCGAGGTGCTGAAAGGCACGCGGTTCGGCAACGCCTTCTCCGAATTCGGGTCCAAGCGGGCCGCCGATTTCGAGACCCGCTTCACCGATGCCGGCGACCATGTCGTGGTCAACGGCCGCAAGTTCTATTCGTCGGGCGCGCTGCTCGCCCATCTCGTGCCGATCGTCGCCGTCGATGACCAGGGCCGCGCCTGGTACGCCATCGCGGACCGGGGCGCGCCGGGCCTCACCGTCATCGACGACTGGTCGAGCTTCGGCCAGCGCACGACCCTGTCGGGCACCGTCATCATCGACAACGTCAAGGTGCCGAAGACGCACCTGGTTCCCGGCTACAAGGGCTTCGACAGGCCGACCGCCGACGGCGCCATCTTCCAGATCATCCAGGTGGCCGTGGACACCGGCATCGCCCAGGCCGCGATCGACGAGACCGTCAATTTCGTCAGGACGAGGAGCCGCGCCTGGATCGACAGCGGCGTCGACAATGCGTGGGACGATCCCTACACCATCCAGGCCGTTGGCGACCTGACGCTGCGTCTGCACGCGGCACAGGCTCTGCTGGAAAAGGCGGGCCACGCCATCGACAAGGCCGTGGCGGAGCCGACGGCCGAAACGGTGGCGCACGCCCAGATCGTCACCGCCGAGGCCAAGATCCTGTCGACCGAGGTCGCCATCGCCGCCACCAACAAGCTGTTCGAACTGGCCGGCACGCGATCGACGCTCGCCGAGCACAATCTCGACCGGCACTGGCGCAACGCCCGCACGCACACGCTGCACGATCCGGTTCGCTGGAAGTATTCGATCCTCGGCAAGTATTTCCTCAACGGCGAAAAGCCGCCGCTGCACGCCTGGAGCTGATTCCCCGATGGCGGGCGAGGCCCGCCTCGACACCATTTCGCCTGTTCATTCAAAGAGGCCCATCGCCATGTCAAATCCAACAGTCGTCGGCTTTTCCGGCAACATCACCCGGCCGTCCAAGACGCGCGCCTTCGTCGAGCTCGTCACCAGGGACATAGCCGTCCGCCATGGTTTGTCGGCAAGCACCTATGATGTCGAGGATGTCGGACCCTCGCTGGGCACGGCAAGATGGGCGAGGGACCTCGACGAACCGGCCCAGGCGATCCTGGCGCAGGTTCTGGCGGCGGATGTGCTGGTGGTCGGCTCGCCGACCTACAAGGGCAGTTACACCGGTCTGTTCAAGCACTTCTTCGACCTGATCGATCCGGCCGCCTTGCGCGGAAAGCCGATCCTGCTGACGGCCACCGGCGGCGGCGAGCGCCACGCCCTGATCGTCGAACATCAACTGCGGCCGCTGTTCGGCTTCTTCGAGGCCTTTGCCTTGCCGACCGCCGTCTATGCCACCGACAAGGACTTCACCGATGGCGTATTGCGCTCCGAGGCGATCCTGAAGCGCGCGTCGCAGGCGGTGGACGAAGTCGGCTTAGTGCTGGCCAACCGCTCGGCCGGCAGGATTGCCGCCGAGTAGGCATATTGCGGTGATCGATAACGCGCCCGGGCGGGTCGCGCTTACGTGCAATTTACGAGCGCTCGATAAAACGGTTCCTGTCTGATTCGCAGTGGACAGGAACATCATGAGCAAAGCTCTCACGACTTTCGCGCTCGTCACCGTGCTGACGGCCTTGCTCATGGCGCTCAGCCTGGCGGTCGCACGGCACGGCTATCCCTATGGCGCGTTCGGCGTGAAGCGCCTCGACGGCATCGCCGATGCCGCCACCTTCATCCCGCTGGCCGCCGTCTATTTCTTCAGCGCGCTGCTGATGATGATCTTGCCGATCCGGGCGGCGAGCATCGTGCTCACCCATGCCGCCGATGCGATCTTCTGGACGGTCATCGTGCTCTTCGCCACCATCGTCGGCGGGCTTCTCGCCAGATGGGCCTTTGGCCAGAGCGGGGTTCTGGCAGCATTGTTGAACTGGCGGTTCCTGTTCGCCGTGGCGGTCGTCGGCTGTCATTTCGTCATGAACGAACTGCGCCGCAATATACTGTTGCGCAGCCTGTTCTTCGTGGTCTTCGCCGCGGCGACGCTGGCCTGCCTGTTCTGGTCGTTCACGCTCTGAGCAGGCTGGCGAAACTTTAACGCAATTCCGGACGGAAAGCCGCTCAAACTTTTCCTGGAATTGCTCTAGCTAGCATCCGGTAGAACACCCGCAAGACCAAAGCTATCTGGTTGCTCGTACGGCAGGGTCACATCACGCTGCGGGAAATCGCCAACCTGGGCGATAACTCACCCAGCAAGACGGTGCTGTGGATGCGTCAGGATGGCGTGCTGTTCGCCGACGCCTTCGACCTCAAAGGCTTCCGCATGGCGCCCAATGCTAGCGGGTGCGGTGAGCACAAAGTCTATCTGTGGACCGGCAAGGTTCCGGCATCGCGGGAGCGCCGCAAAGAGCCTCGTGGCGGTGCAAGATAACCACCCAGCGCGAGCCACTCTTGGGCAAGGCTTCCTCGTCGGAATGGGCTATTCGCCGTAGCAGTTCTGCTGACCTATGTGGATTTCATTGGCCGCAGGGTTAGACACATCAGGAGTTGATGGCGGCCATAGGCCTCGATTCTAGAACAGGACGGAATGACTGTGCATTCCCACGCCGCTTAACAACGTTCGCCGACGAATATTGGTCGGTAAATTTCACCGTGTTGAAACCGTCATACATCACAACGCGGGCCGATGGCATGCCTGGAGAATTCCATCTATCTTCAAGTCAGACAAAGGAACCTAATCGTATCAAATCTGTCGAGGCCAGTGGCGGCGGAGCCAGTTGCCATCCCCGGAGCAAATGCACAGCCTCCCAAGCCTTTCGCCGTTACGCCACCCAGCACCGGAGCCGCTGTCTAGCCACCCCAGCTCTTTGCCTCATCCTCAGTCTTGAATAGACGCGTCCGGCCAGCATCGCGGATCTGGACACTTCCGTCCTCATACACGATCTTCAAGCCGCCATGCCAGCCTGAGGCCTTTTCGCCAAAGAACTCCGTCACACTCGTCACCTTAATTCCGGTGCGTGGATCCAACCCGCCATTCTCGGACAGCTCCGCCATTAACGCCTTATAGGCTTTCGCTGACTTCTCCGAACTCAAGGCCCGGCTGGACTGTTCGATCTGCTTTAACTCCTCGGCCTTCCGGGCTGCGCCCTCTTCGACGCGGGCTACTAGTGCATGTAGATAGCTCTTATCACTCAAGACGAGATATTTCTCGGCAAGCTCAGCCTCGTAGCCGACCCCTAGAGCGGAAAGCTTGACTGACGCAGCCTTTATATCGGAATCGACCTCTTTCAAGGTCTCCCACTTTTTCAAATCGTATGAAAACTCGGGTCTTGTAGGAATTGTCGTAATAGCAGACTGGGTTTCGTGACTATGATCTTGTCCGGACGCCGATGGCCGATAGGAACTGGAGGTCAGTGACGATGCTCCGTCCAAGAGATAGACCTTAACCATCCACGATATACCAGCCAGAAGGATAGCTATAAACATAGCCCAAAGCGTAAAATATATCGCTGGAGCCATGCATGTCGAATTTACACTCACTTCTCCCATGTAATAGCAGGTCTTTCCCCACACTGTAACCGAATTTATCGCGGACAACATAAAAACGACGCCGACGGCGCCCGCAAAAATTACAAGAAACGGCATTCGTCACCTCCGATGCAAGTGTCTACAAAAAATCTCTATCCTAAGCCGTTTGCATCTAGTTCGGGCACCAGACATAAATGCTCGGCATGCTATAGTTTTTCTGGATAACAAGCGTGTCCTCGTCCGCTCTCGATATGGTTGCCAATCCGTTGTTTGAGAACCCTGCTTGGCGCTTCGTTGCATCTGGCGTCTGGGTCGCATTCATTCCCATCATGGTTAGGTACTCATTTATAGGCGTAGTGAAGACGTACACGTTGCCAGTCATTAAGGAAAACTGCGTGTGTAACTGGCGAGAGCTTGCTTGTCCACGAACAATTGAGAAACCGTTCTGATTGACGTCTGTAATGGCTAAGTATTTACGCACACAGGCATTATCGTAGACGCTGCTCATTTCAGTCGACGAAAAGGTGTCTGTATCTATCCAATGTATCTATCCAATGGCCTGCGAGGTTGGCCAGAACTCTGTCCGCGTTGTGCGCAATGTAACCCTCGGCCGTTGTTCCACTACGGAAAACACCGATTGCTTGGTCGAGTTTCTGGGAATCGAAGGCGTAGGCGTGCGTGGACATTACTAACGCCAGAACAAGTGCAGCAACTCGCATTTGCAGGTTCCCCTTTTTTAACACGCCTTTCTTGGCAGATTGGCGGAATCGCGTCTATGGCTGTGTAACGAAAATCAGCTTGCAGGCTGCTCATTCGATTTTGGCAACTAGGGGTGGCTCTCTGACTTTGAATCGAGGCTGCCGACGCCAGGCTTTAGTACCTGCCGCCTTACTCTCCGGACCTCAATCTGATCGAGCAGGCCTTCGCCAAGATCAAACACTGGATGCGTCAATCCCGGAACGAACCGTCGAGGAAACTTGGCGCTACATCGGCCACCTCGTCGAAACCATCGAGGCAGCCGAATGCAAGAACTACTTCGAAAACGCCGGTTACGCTTCCGTCAAAACATGAAGCACTCTAGCGTCCGGCCGCGATGTGGCCGGCGGCTTCTTCCATCCACGTCCACAGATAGGGCGCAAGGCCACGGTCGACATGGATGCGCAATCTGCCCTCGTGGCGGTAGACGAAAGCGCTGGTGCCCGCGAAGGAAAGCGCCGCACTGGCGCTCTCCTGACCTGGATCGAGCGTCGTGCCGCGCGCGATGAAGGCATCGAGCGCGTCGCCTTCGACATCGAACACCTGCAGTCCGGCACTGATCTCCGTCACGGCGAAGCCTTGGACGAACCAGCCCGTGGCCATGCCGACGGGCGTTGAGGATACCGCGAGCAGCCGGTCGCGCGCCACACGAATGGAGTAGCGTATGCCCTCGGCCGCGCCGAATGCGCCGACGGCTGTGCCATCGAAGCCGGACGCCTGCGCCCACGCGCCGAGATCGCCGCTGACCAGGCGCTGGTGCAATCCCGCCACTGGCCTGATCTTCAGACTAGGCACTTCGATCGCGGCGCTTCGCCAATCAGGCGCGACGGGCCATTTTTCCGCGAGGTCACGCATGGAGCCGGTCTCCTGCCGGGTCGAAGGCACAAGGCGCGGCGATCGTCGCGCTGCTGATCTTGCCGAGGTGCTGGATTTCGATCGTCTCGCCATGGCGGGCCGCACCGCGCTCGATCAGGCCGAGCGCGATGGGCCGGCCAAGCGCCGGGCTGAGGTAGCTCGAGGTGACGAAGCCCTGGCTGTGCAGTCTGCCGTTGCCTCGCTTGATGCCGTGCGCGCCGGTTGGCAGCGGCGCCTCGCCGGAAGGTACGGTCAGGCCGACAAGCTGCAGGCGGTTGTTTCGCGACGCCTCATCGGTGAAGAGCGAGCGGCGGCCGACATATTCGGTCTGGCGTTTGGTGCGGGGGCCTTCGCTGCCGAGGTCGTGCGGCAGCGTGGTGCCGTCCGTGTCCTTGCCGATGACGATGAAGCCCTTTTCGGCGCGCAAGATCATCAGCGCTTCAAGCCCGATGAGAACCGCATCGAACGCCTTGCCCGCCTCGCGCAGATGCGCCCACAACGGCTCGGCGCGATCCGCCCGGATGGAGATTTCATAGCTCCGGTCGCCGGTGAAGCTGACGCGGGCGATGCGGACCTCGTCACCTCCGTAGCTGCCGTGGCCGACCGCCATATGTGGCAGGTCGGCCTCGTCCAGCGACAGTCTGAGGTCGAGCGTTTCGATCAATTTCCGCGCATTGGGCCCGGACACTGTCAGCGTCGCCATCTCCGAAGTGGCGTTGTGGATATAGACCGCGTCGCGGCCGAAACGGTCCTGGCGCCATTCCTCCAGTCGAGCGTGCACGGCGCTGACATGAGAGGACGAGCACGACACCACGAAGCGATGCTCGTCCAGCCGCACCAGCACGCCGTCGTCGAAGACCACGCCGTTCTCCGACAGCATGAAGCCGTAGCGGCAGCGGCCGGGCTTCAGCGTCGACATGGTGTTGTAGTAGAGGAAGTCGACGAACGCGTCCGCCTGAGGCCCGATCACCTCGATCTTGCCCAGCGTCGAGCCGTCGAACAGCGCGACCGACTGGCGCGCGCGCAGCGCCTCGTCCTGGATGGCGCGGTCCGCGTCGGCGTCGCGGCCACCATAATGGGCGGGCCGCAGCCAGCCGCCATACTCCTGGAACACCGCGCCGCTTTCGCGGTGCGCGCCCTCAAGCGGCAGGCGCCGTACCGGTGCCATCAGCGCGCCGGCGCGCGCGCCGGCGAAGCTTGCCAGCGGCACCGGCGTGAAGGGCGGGCGGTAGGTGGTGGTGCCGACCTCCGGCACGGTGCGGCCGGTGATGCCGGCCATCAGCGCCAGCCCGGGCAGGTTGGAGGTCTTGCCCTGGTCGGTCGCCATGCCCAGCGTGGTGTAGCGCTTCAGATGCTCGACCGAGATGAAGTTTTCGCGTGCGGCCAGTTCGACGTCCTTCACCGTCACGTCGTTCTGGTAGTCGATCCAGATACGCCCCTTTGAGCCGGGCTTGGGCCATGCGGCGCTGATACCGCCTGTTGCCTCCGCCCCGGTGCTGCGCGGCATGGCGACTTTCGCCTGCCCAGGCGCGGCAACGGCATTTTCGCAGCCGGCGAAGACTTCCGACAAGGAAACCGCGCCGGCGGCGGCACCGGCAACCGCGATGCCATCGACAGGATCGCCCGGCAGGAAGGCGGCGCGCGCCTCGCTCCAGGCAAGCTTGCCCTTGGCCTGGCAGAAGAGATGGATGGTCGGCGTCCAGCCGCCCGAGACCAGCACGCAGTCGGCATCGAACCTGCTGCCGTCATCCAGCGTCACGGCTTCGACGCGCAGCTTGCCGGAGGCGGAGGCGAGCGCGCGCCCTTTGATCACCCGCACCTTGGCGGGCGCGGTCGGCGTACCCTCTCGCCTGATGTCGACAAGCGTGACGTCAGCGCCGGCCTCGGCAACCGCCTGCGCCACTTCGTAGGCGCTATCATTGTTGGTGGCGACGACGATGCGCCGCCCGGCCAGCACCGCGTGCCGCCTGAGATAGCTGAGCCCCGCATCCGCCGACAGGATGCCGGGCAGGTCGTTGTTGGCGAAGGGCAGCGGCCGCTCGATGGCGCCTGTCGCCAGCACGATCCGGCGTGGCCTGACCCGCCACAGAGTGTCGGGCCGGCCATCGAAATGGCGCTGGTTGAGCCCGACCAGATTGTGGTCGTAGATGCCGAAAGCGGTGGTCGAAGGCAGGATCAGATGACCACTGGCGGCAAGTGCCGCGACCGTCTCTTCGGCCCAGACGGACGCCGGCTTGCCGTCGATCTCGCCGGTCCGGTGACCGAGTGATCCGCCCGCCCGCTGCTGGTCGTCGATGAGGGTCACCGACAGGCCCGCGCCGGCCGCCAGTCTCGCCGCCGCCAACCCGGCCGGGCCGGCGCCTACCACCAGCACGTCGCAATGGTGGTTGATCTGGTCCGCCGTGCCCGGTGACGTCCAGCCGGCATCGACCTTGCCGAGGCCGGCCATGGCGCGGATGCGCGGCTCGAACATGTGCCAGTCCGGCCACATGAAGGTCTTGTAGTAGAACGCCGCCGGAATAAAGCGGGCAAAGCGATCGAGGAATGCGTTGCGGTCGGTCAGCGCGCTGGGCGTGGCATTGACGCTTCTGGCTTCCAGCCCCTCGCGTGCCGGCTCGGTCGTGGCGCGCGTGTTGGGTGTCGCCCGCTCGCCGCCGATGTCGACAAGCGCGTTCGGTTCCTCGACGCCGGCGCCCCAGATGCCGCGCGGCCGGTGATATTTGAAGGAGCGGCCGACGACAGCGACGTCATTGGCAAGCAGCGCCGAGGCGATGGTGTCCCCGGCAAATCCCTCGACGGTTGAGCCGTCGAAGCTGAAACGGATCGGCTGCGACCGGTCGATGGCTGTGCCGCCCTGGGCGATACGCGAAGCGGTCATATCGTGTGCTCCCCACCCAGTTCGGCCGAGGAAAGGACTTTGTGTGAGAGCGTGTCGCGCTCCATGACAAAGAACTCGCCGCAGGTCATGTGCACCCAGATTTCCCGCGCCGCACCTTTCGGATTGCCTCTGAGGTAGAGATAGTTTGCCCAGCGATCGATCGGCACATCAGCGCCATCGGGCCTGACATTGCCGGCATCGCCGCCATAGTGGAATTCGGTCTCGTCGCGCGGGCCGCAGAACGGGCAAGGGAAGAGCTGCATAGGGACCTCTAATGCGCGATGCCGGAGCCGGCCGCTTCGTCGATCAATCGCCCGCTGGCGAAGCGGTTGAGGTCGAAGGGACGGCTGATGTCATTGTGCTTGCCGGTGGCCAGCAGGTTCGCCAGCAGCGTGCCGCCGGCAGGGATCGCCTTGAAGCCGCCCGTGCCCCAGCCGCAGTTGAGGAACAGGTTGGGCAGCGGTGACTCCCCGATGATCGGTGAGGAATCCGGCACGACGTCGACGATGCCGGCCCACTGCCGCATCAGCTTCAGCTGGCCGAAGATCGGGAACATTTCCAGCAGACCGGCAATGACAGTCTCCAGCGTCGGCAGATTGCCGCGCTGCGCATAGGACGGGATGCGGTCGAGCCCGCCGCCGATGACGATCTCGCCCTTGTCCGACTGGCTGACATAGACGCCGGTGCCGGGCGACAGCACCACCGTGTCGAGGACCGGCTTCACCGGTTCGGACACGCAGGCTTGCAGCGCGTAGGAGTTGATCGGCAGCCGGAAGCCGGCCTTGGCGGCGAGCACCGACGAATGGCCGGCCACCGCCATGCCGATACGGTCTGCGCGAATCGCGCCGCGCGTCGTCTGGATGCCACGGCAGCGGCCGCCCTCGACGATGAAATCGGTGATCTCGCAATTCTGGATGATGTCGACGCCGAGCCGGCTTGCCGCGCGCGCATAGCCCCAGGCAACCGCGTCGTGGCGGGCCGTGCCGGCGCGCCCCTGCCAGATGCCGCCAAAGACGGGAAAGCGCGCATCCGGGGAGAAATTGTAGATCGGCGCCACGCGGCGTACGTCCTCGGGCGAAAACAGCTCGGCATCGATACCGTTGATCTGCATGGCGTTGACGGTGCGCGCGCCGATCTCCATCTCGGCCGTCGAGTGGCACAGATTGACCATGCCGCGCTGCGACAGCATGACGTTGTAGTTCAGATCCTTCGACAGGCCCTCATAGAGTCGGTGCGCCAGCCCGTAGAGCTCGACACTTTCGGGATAGTAGTAGTTGGAACGCACGACCGTCGTGTTGCGGCCGGTGTTGCCGCCGCCGATCCAACCCTTTTCCAGAACCGCGACCCTGGTGATGTTGTGATTCTTGGCCAGGTAATAGGCCGTCGCCAGCCCGTGGCCGCCGCCGCCGATGACGATTGCATCGTAGGACGATTTCGGTTCAGGCGAACGCCAGGCCTGCTTCCAGCCGGTCTGGCCGGCCAGGCCCTCCTTGAACAGCGACAGGGCGGAATAGCGTCTGGTCATGGCGTGACGGACAAGCCTGGTTTCGGGAAAGGAGCGTTGATCATGGTCTTCCGCAGGGATGGCACCGGTTTGCCGGTCACGCCCGCATCGCCTTGCCCAATGGATCATATGGCGACGAAGCGATGACGCGCGCCCCTCTTTCGACGCCGACGATATGCGTTGTCAACTCAGTATCGGTGCCGGCCGCATCGCGATCGACCAGCGCCATGGCAAGGCTCTTGCCCACCGTGTGGCCATAGCCGCCGGAGGTGACGAAACCGGCGAGCCTGCCCTTGTTCCACACGGGTTCATAGCCGCTCGCGTCGGCGTCCCCGGCATCGACCTCGAGTGTCACCAGCGTGCGCCGCGATCCGGCCTTCTGTTCTTTCAGAGCGGCCTCGCGGCCGATGAAGTCATCCTTCCCGAAGGCGATCCAGCGGTCCATGCCGGTCTCTGCAGGCGTGTAATCCTGCGTGAACTCGCGCGACCAGATGCCGAAGCTCTTCTCGAGCCGCAACGAATTGACCGCGCCGAAGCCGTATTCGGCAATGCCGAGGTCGCTGCCTGCCGTCAGCAGCGCGCGGCGCAGGCCCGCATGTTCGTTGGCCTGGCAATGGATCTCGTAGCCGAGTTCGCCGATGACCGAGAGCCGCCCGACCTTTGCCCTCACCAGGCCGACATCCAGCGTCTTGCAAGCGAGGAAGCCGAAGGCCTGGTGCGAAACATCCTGGTGGGTCAGCCGTTCAAGCAGGCGGCGCGCATTGGGGCCGGCAAGCGAGAAGCCGCCCACCGCATCCGAAATGTCGCGCACGGCGACGCCGTCCGCGAGGTGCTTTTCGAACCAGCGCATATGCCATTGCCGCAGGTAGTAGGAACCCATGATCCACCACGTGCCGTCGCCCCAGTTGAAGACGGTGAGGTCGCCCTTGAGCTTGCCGTTGTCGCCCAGCATCGGCGCGAGTTTCGCGCGGCCAGGTTTTGGCAGCGCGCAGGCAAGCAACCGGTCGAGCCAGGCTTGCGCGTCCGGTCCAGTGATCTCGTAGCGCGAGAAGGCTGATATATCGAGCAGGCCGACGCCGTCACGCACTTTCCGGCATTCGTCGCCGACGATGTCGAAGGCGTTGGAGCGCTTCAGCGTAGGTGTTTCGACGAAGCCCTGCGGCGCGAAGTAGAGCGGCACTTCCATGCCCCAGGAACTGCCCCAGCGCGCGCCCGCGGCGTCCATCGCATCATGCGCGCCGGCCATCTTCAAAGGACGCCCCGCCGGCAATTGCTCGTTGGGATAGCTCATGACGAAGCGGCGCGAATAGAACTGGCCCGTGGTCTGCCTGATGTATTCGCGGTTCGCGGCGAAATCGCCATAGCGGGCGATGTCCATGCCGTAGACGTCCGCTTCCGGCTCGCCATGGATCATCCATTCGGCAAGGGACTTGCCGACGCCGCCGCCCTGCAGGAAGCCGGCCATGACGCCGCAGGCCACCCAGTAGTTGGGAACGCCGCGCACCGGGCCGACCAGCGGGTTGCCGTCGGGCGAGAAGGTGAAGGCGCCGTTGACCCAGCGCTTGATGCCGGCGGTCTCAAGGCACGGATAGCGGCTGAAGCCGAGCGCCAGCTCGTTGGCGATGCGGTCGGTGTCTTCCTGGATCAGCTCGATGCCGTAATCCCACGGCGCGCCATCCATGTTCCAGTGCTTGTGATTGATCTCGTAGATGCCGAGCAGCAGGCCCTTCTGCTCCTGACGCATATAGGTGAAGCCCTCGAGGTCGACGATCAGCGGCAATTCCCGGTCGAGCGCCTGGATTTCGGGCAGGGCCTCGGTGACCAGGTAATGATGCTCCATCGGCGATACCGGCAGGTCGATGCCGGCCATCCGGCCGACCTGCTTGGCCCACAGGCCGCCGGCGTTGACGACATGCTCGGCAATGACCGTGCCCTTCTCGGTCACCACGTCCCAATTGCCGTCGGCGCGGCGGTTGAGCTCCAGCACGCGATTGTGCTCGATGATGTCGGCGCCGCGCTTCCTGGCCGCCTTGGCATAGGCGTGAACGACGCCGGAGGGGTCGATATGGCCTTCGCGTTCGGCGTAGAGGCCGCCAAGCATGCCCTCGGTGTTGAGGATCGGGCAGCGCTGCCTGATCTCGTCGACACCGACCAGATGGACGTCGTCTATGCCCATGGTCTGGAAGACGCGGTAAGAGGCCTTCAGCCACTCCCAGCGCTCCGGCGCCGACGCGACCGAGATGCCGCCGGTCATGTGCATGCCGATGTTCTGGCCCGATTCCTTCTCCACCTCGGACAAGAGGTCGATCGTATAGGCCTGCAGCGCCGCGATGTTGGGATCGGCGTTGAGCGCATGGAAGCCACCCGCCGCGTGCCAGCTCGATCCTGCGGTCAGCACCTCGCGTTCGATCAGCGCGACATCGCTCCAGCCGAACTTGGCCAGATGATAGAGCACCGAGGCTCCAACCACGCCGCCGCCGATAACGATCGCCCTGTATTGCGATTTCATGCTGTCCCACTCCGCCCTGTCATGGCGTGCAACCTACCGGTATTGTACATATGTGTCTAGTCGATCGCGAACATGAATAGCCCCGTCGATCGCCGAGGTGGTCTGCGGGTCGGAAGTGTTGGCGTCGAGAGACGACGATTGGCAGGAGCGCCCCATCGCTTCGTCATTCCAGGGCGAAGCAAGGAGCGCAGCGACGCAGCGCAGGCCCCAGAATCCATGCCGGGACTCGGAAGCGCCGCTGCGATGCAGAATTCTGCTGCGCTGCACTTGTCGGCTGATGTCACGGAATGGACCCAGGGTCTCCGCGACGGCGCTTCGCCCAGGGATGACGACGTTGGAGAGGCTTCAGCCGATAGCTGCGTTCAGCGCTTGCCGGAGAGCGTCTTCTCGACATAGTTGGAGAAGTCCGCGACGTCCTCGGGGGAGGGGTCCACGCCGGTGAAGCTGCGCAGATAGGCGGCGACATGCGTGAGGCGGCTGCTCATCGGCTCGTTGAGTTCGAGCGAGTAATAGCCGATCTGCATGAAGTAGAGCACGCGGGCCCGCACGAACGCGTCTTCCTCGTCATAGCCGTGCCGGATGAACATGTCGCGGATGGCGTTGACGCGCTCCTCGTCGGCCTCATCGAGCGCGCGCCTTGTGGCGGGCGAGCGGCGGGCCCAGGCCCTGATTGCGAAATCCAGCCGGGGGTCGAACAGCCTTTCGTCGACCCAGCATTCGAAAATGCTCATCACGCCGCGGACGACCGTCGCGGATGGCCGCCCGGCGCGCTCGACGATGAACCGCGTATTGGTCTGCCGCCAATGATCCAGCAACTGGTCGAGCAGGTCCTGGCGGCTCTTGAAATACCAGTAGAAGCTCGAGCGCGAGACGTCGAGTTGCTGGCCAAGCGTCAGCACCCGGACACGTTCGACCCCGTCCGAGATCAATGTTTCGAGCGCCAGGTTCAGCCAGTCTTCGCGAGTGGCCTTGATGTTGCCGGTGGCGCCGGCGCGCGGGATCGTCGTTTCGATTGCTGCCATCGGCATGAGGCATGACACGCCGCATCGGGCAAAGCAAGGCACTGTACATTTTCTGTACAGAGCAATTCGCCTTGCTTCGGACCAGCTTTCGCGATGTCAGCCGGGAGGTGGTCGTTGGGGTGGGGCGGGCAGCCGCCTCCGATCGGATTGGTCGGAGCCTCGGACTTTTGTCGCGGCGGCTTGGCCAGTGCGCGCTTTCCTGCGAGCCAATTGTCTGTCAAATACCAAACCCGACAGATGCCGCCAGGGCGGCCAACCAGCACGAAAGACGAGGACATGGCTCCGTTTCGAAAGAATCTGATCGACGGCGAATGGGTCGGCGATGCCGGCTCCCGCAACATCAACCCTTCGGACACTGGCGACGTGGTCGGCGAATATGCCTCGGCTGGTGTCGAACAGGCCACGCAGGCGATCGCGGCTGCCAAAGCCGCCTTTCCGGCATGGTCCCGCTCGGGTCCGCTGGCCCGTCACGCCGTGCTGAAGAAGGCTGCCGATGAGATCACGGCGCGCAAGGACGAGATCGGCCGCAACCTGGCGCGCGAGGAAGGCAAGACGCTTGCCGAGGGCATCGGGGAGACCATTCGCGCCGCCCAGATATTCGACTTTTTCGCAGGTGAAACATTGCGCCTGTCGGGGGAAATCGTGCCCAGCGTGCGGCCGGGCGTCGGCGTCGAGATCACTCGTGAGGCGGTTGGCGTGGTCGGCATTATCACGCCGTGGAATTTCCCCATCGCCATTCCGGCCTGGAAGATTGCCCCGGCTCTCGCGCATGGCAACACCATCGTCTTCAAGCCGGCGGAACTCGTCCCTGAGAGCGCCTGGACCATCGTCGACATCCTGCACCGCGCCGGTCTGCCCAAGGGCGTGCTCAATCTCGTCATGGGCAAGGGCTCGGTGGTCGGTCAGGCCATGCTCGACAGTCCAGACGTCAATGCCATCACCTTCACCGGCTCGGTCGGCACGGGAAAACGCGTCGCCGCGGCAAGCGTCGAACACATGCGCAAGTTCCAGCTCGAAATGGGCGGCAAGAACCCGCTGGTCGTGCTCGATGATGCCGATCTCGCGGTCGCCGTCGACTGCGCGCTCAACGGCGCCTTCTTCTCGACCGGTCAGCGCTGCACGGCTTCCTCCAGGCTGATCGTGACCGACGGCATTCATGACCGCTTCGTTGACGCCCTCAAGGAGCGCATGAGCAAGCTGGTCGTCGGCGATGCGCTCGACGCGCAGACCCAGATCGGCCCGGTCGTCGACGCGACCCAGTTGCAGCAGGACGAGGATTACATCGCCATCGGCGTCAGGGAAGGCGCGACGCTCGCCTTCGGCGGCGAGCGGCTCGACCGCAAGACGCCGGGCTTCTATCTCAGCCCGGCGCTGCTGACCGAGGCCACCAATGCCATGCGCAGTTCGCGCGAGGAGATTTTCGGGCCGGTTGCCAGCGTTATCCGCGTCAGGGATTACGACGAGGCGCTTGCCGTCGCCAACGACACGCCTTTCGGCCTGACCTCGGGCATCTGCACCACGAGCCTCAAGCATGCGACCCACTTCAAGCGCAACTCGGAGGCCGGCATGGTCATGGTCAATCTGCCGACGGCGGGCGTGGACTTTCATGTCCCCTTCGGCGGCCGCAAGGGTTCCAGCTACGGTCCGCGCGAACAGGGCCGCTATGCCATGGAGTTCTACACCACCGTCAAGACCGCTTACACTTTCGCAGGCTGAACCCAACGCCGGCCGAACAGGCCGGCGTTCCACCAACGGACCGGTGCAAGCGATGACATTGCAGAACCTGACCTGGCTCAACCCGCCGCCGCACCACGCCA
This sequence comes from Mesorhizobium comanense, assembly GCF_005503535.1. Lineage (GTDB taxonomy): Bacteria > Pseudomonadota > Alphaproteobacteria > Rhizobiales > Rhizobiaceae > Mesorhizobium > Mesorhizobium comanense. The sequence continues at coordinate 309,862 of NZ_SCNN01000001.1, forward strand.
TCGATGGCGATGCCGTGCGCGTGCGCACCGGCAAGGAAACGGATTTCTGGCGCGAGACCTTCTATGGCTTCTGGCGCGACAACGGCCATTTCCTGCATCGCCCGGTCGAGGGCGATTTCACCGCAGAGGTCACCGTCAAAGGCGACTACCGAGTGCTCTACGACCAGGCCGGGCTGATGGTCCGGCTGAGCGAAACGCACTGGATCAAGGCCGGCATCGAATACACCGACGGTCTCGCCTATTTCTCCGTCGTCGTCACCAATGACACGTCCGACTGGTCGCTGGTCGCCATTCATGCCGGCCCGGACGGCGTCAGGATCAGGCTGACCCGCCACGGCGAGGCGATCCGCGTCCAGTATCTCGACGCCGCGGACGGCCGCTGGAAGCCGGTGCGGCTCGCTTACTTTCCGGTTTCGAAGGCGGTCGATGTCGGCATGATGTGCTGTTCGCCGCAGCGCGAGGGTTTCGAGGTCACCTTCTCCGCATTCTCGGTCGGCCCGCCGATCGCGCGGGAATTGCACGACTGAGACAAGGCCTCGGCTGTCAGGGCCAGCCGCAAAAGGCCGCCCTTCCGCAGCCATGACGATTGGCATAAAACAGCTGAGCCCTGTGCGCCTGGAGTTGTCGATCGTCATGCCGTCGACCGATCCGCTCATCCTCTTCTACACCTCCTTCTTCGGCAAGCCTGTCGACATAGCGGCCATACCGGGCTGCGCGTCGCCCGTGGAATGGACCAACGACCGGCGCCGCATCGCCGAAGCCACGGCGGTTGTCTTTCATCTTCCCGATTTCCGCGAAATACGCGACGCCCGCAAATATCCTGGCCAGGACTGGGTCGCCTGGTCGATGGAAAGCCGGCAGAACTATCCGTTGATGGCCGATCCTGGTTTCATGAGGCACTTCGACATCACCATGACCTATGAAGCCGGATCGGACGTCTGGGTCCCTTACCTTCCGGGCATGCGCCTGTGGGAGGCGGCACGGGCAAGTCCGGTGCCGCTGAAGACGGAAGCCATGCCCGCCGTCCTTTTTCAATCCTCCGGCATAGACCGAAGCGGCCGCGATGCGTTTCTTACCGAGCTCTCCCGGCATATCGGCGTCGATTGCTACGGGCGGCATCGGCCGAACCGATGGCTCGATGGCCCCGATCTCGGCCGGAAGACCAAGATCGAGACCATCGGCCGCTACCGCTTCTGCCTGGCCCTGGAGAATTCGATCGCGCCTGACTACGTCACCGAGAAGATTTTCGATCCGCTGCTCGCCGGTGCGGTTCCGGTCTATCTTGGCGCGCCCAATGTCGCGGAATTCGTGCCTGAACATTCCTTCATCGACGCCGCGTCCTTCGCCACGCCGGCCGACCTGGCAGCCTATCTTCGCCATCTCATCCAGACGCCAGCGGCCTATGAAGCCTATTTCACCTGGCGCTCAAAGCCCTTGCCGGCGCCACTTGCCGGCTGGTTGGGCCGGTTCGAGACACCGCCCATGTGCCGCCTGGCGCAACTGGCACATCAGCGCCTGCAAAAAGGGGGCGACCGCCGGCCGCGCCGATCGTCACTGCCGTTTGGTCTCAGGGCCTTCTTGCGCACGCGGCTGTATCGCTGGCGGAAGCGGTTCCGATAAAGCGCTATGCCGCTGGAAGGCCGGCCGAAGATCATGCTAGAGCATGGTGTCGGGAAGTGTGAAGCGGTTTCCGGACGCAGTCATGCTCTAGCCATTTGACTTGGAAGCGTGTTCGGCCTGAAGCGCCCGGCTCCAGGGAAGCAGCCATGGTTCTCGTCGCCATCCCGGTCCATGAACGCGCTGAGCTCGTCCGCCACTGTTTCGCCACCGCGGCTGAACTGATCCTGCCCCAGGGGTCGCGGATCGTGGTCCATGACGACGCCAGTCCGACGCTGGACGTGGCAAGGCTTATCGCCGATACCGGGCTGACGGCCCAGCTTGAGCGCGCGGCCACCCGCAGGGGCGCCTCGGGCACCATCACCCACATCTGGCGGTCCTTCCTCGGCTCCGATCAGCAGTATCTTCTGTTTCTCGATAGCGACATGATCATCAATCGCGATGCCCTCGGTGCCGGACTTGACCGGATGGCTGGATTCGACGGACTTCTGACGCTCTACAATTCGATCATCCATCCGGGCGAACCGCTCGGCCCCGACCTGGTGAAGAAAGGTCGCATCGGCAATGCCGGGACGCTCTGGCGACGGCCGCTGGTCGAAGCGGCCCTGGCGGCCGTGGGTGGCCAGGCCTACATAGACGATCGCTATTGTGAGTTCTTTGGCGCCCGCAACATCCCGCTGGCGGCGATGGCGCGCAGCCGGGTCCAGCATCTCGGCATTGCCGGCGAGAACTATCATCCTTTCGGCGCCTTGGACCATGGCATCGGGTTTGTCCCTGACTCCCCACGCCAGTCCGCCGCCATTGTCCACGCCCACGACCAGTTGTTGAGCCGCCAGGACGCGCTTCTGCCCAGCGTCTCGTGGCTGCGGGCGCGGCGCGGCCGCTCATTCTGGCGGAGACTTATCGGCCGCTGAGGTTTCATCGGCATTTCCGCCCGGCCTGGATCGCGGCGATGCCCTGCTTCCCTGCATTGGGGGGCTGGCGCAATGCACGTCCCGTGCCTTCGAAATTGCTCCGGCAGGATGTTGCGCGGGTGCCGGTGTCCGGGCTAACCGTTGCCCATGGGTATGTCGCGCTGGCGGACAAAAATCAAAAAGGCCGTTTATTCCAAGACGCTGAGGTTTCTCGACGTCCCCCCCGTGCTGTGGTCGCAAGGGATCGGTCATTTCTGCGATTTCGCCGGGCCCGACTGGTATCGCTGCGCGCCGACCGAATCGACCCGGAGTGACGCCTTCTTCCGGAAACACTATGGTGCCGCTCACGGCATTGTCTGGGTGCGGCTCAGCACGCTGGCGCGGAACCCGCAATCTTGTGATCTCGACACCTTCGCCAGGATTGCCCTTCCGACGATCAACGCTCCGTTCATCCTGCTGACGACCGACGGTGATGCCTCCGTGCCCTCGGATCTGTCGAAGGACACTGTCGAGCGGCTTCTGGCCAGTCCTTATCTGGTGGCCTGGTACAGCCAGAATTGCGACGGAAGCCATCCCAGGATCAAGCCGTTCCCGATCGGGCTGGATCTGCATACGCCACGCTCCCTGACGACGCCCGCCGCACTGGTCGCACAATTGGAAATCCTGCGCGAGCGGCAGGGTAATGCGGATCGTCGTCCACCCAGGATCTTCTGCGATTTCAGCGTCAGCAAAGGCTCGCGCCAGCGTCGGGAGCTGCTTGACGCGCTGGATGCATGCCCCCATGTCGATTTCCTGCAAAAACGAGTGTCTCAGCGCGAGATCTGGGAGTTGTATTCGCAGTATCCGCTCGTGCTTTCCACCGTGGGGAACGGCCTCGACTGCCATCGGACGTGGGAGCTGCTTTATCTCGGCTGTATCGTGGTGACCAGGACCTCGCCGCTTGATCCTCTGTACGAAGGCCTGCCTGTCATCATCGTCGACGACTGGCACGAGGCGCGCGACCCCGAGGCGCCGGCGCGCTGGATCAGGCAGGTCGCGCACCTGACGGATCGGAACTACATCTGGGAGCGTCTGCGCCCGCAAACCTATCTTGAGCCCCTCAGGCAGGAACTCCGGCAGGCCGCGCTTTCACCACGGGACGTGCAGGATCTCCAGCTTCGGTAATCCGACCGGCCTGATGCCGAGGTCATTGGCCAGCAAGCCGAAGGCTTCGGTCTCGATCAGGTCGCGGTAGGGGATCTCGGGGAAACGAAGGCCGCCGCGATGCAGGGCGGCATCGACCAGCAGCATGGTTCCGCCGACCGCGTCGAGCCCGACAATGTCGAGATGCCGGACATCGCTGAGGTGATACCGGTTCGGCGTCTGCGCGGGAGGCTGGTGGAGGCCGCCGCGTATGTCACGGTAATAGCGATAATCCCGCGCCTGCCCTCTGATGATGAAGCTGTTGAGGTCGAAACTGCCGCCATTGGCAATCTTCACGCAATTGGGCACCACGATGCGGTGTCCCGCGGCGATCAGCCGGTTCAGCACGTCGTGCGGAAAGCGCCAGACGTCGATGTCGATCCACAGCGCCCAATCGTCATCCTCTTTGAGGCCGTGGTCGATCAGGTAATTTCGAACCTTGGCGATCGCGCCGCGCCTGACGCGCTGCATCCTCGGCTTCGCCCGTTTTGCCCTGTCGAGAGTCGTGCCGACCTCTCTGCGGAGCAAGACGATGTCACGATATTTGCCGGCTAATTTCTCGGTTGCCGCCTGCAGCCTCTCCCAGCTCCCGTCCAGGCTGTCGCCTTCACAGAAGACCAGCTTGATCCTGTCCTTGGGGTAGTCGAGCCCGTCGAGCGCGTCGAGGAAGGGCTGGATGAGATCGGCGGCATCCCGAAGCGGCACCAGGACGGCAATGTTGCGGCCTTGAGGATGCGGTGCCGACAGAACGGTCTTGTCGATACCGGCCTTGGCCTCGCTCTCGTCCAGATATGTGCCGCGTGTCAGGCGATAGCGGAGCCGGTAGGCCCGGTTACGCAGCTTGGTCCACAATGTCGGCGGTGGCTGCGGGGTCCACCAGGTGCCGGCCCAGTGATGGACCGAAAGCGGCGTTGTTTCGTCGCCGGTCGCGCGCTCCGTGCCGCCGGCCGACGTGACCGGCGCGAACAGGCCGGAAGGATGGATGGCAAAAGCGGCCTGATCGGCATAGCCGCGCTGGGCGGAGGTCAGAAGGCAAGGGCCGGTCGCGTCGAGGACGTCCTTGGCGGCGGCGAGCCCAGGCATCATCGACAGCAGATGAAGCCAGAACGGATGGCCGGGCGGGCTTGCCATGGTGCCGTTGAACAAGAGGTAGGGCAGGCCCCGGAAATCCGCCTGGACCGCCGCGTGCGAAGCCGGCTCCTTGCACAGCACGACGCGGCTTTCGCCCATGATCGGTTCGAAAGGCGCGACGCATTCGCAGTCGATGTCGGCATAGACGCCGCCAAAATGGTGCAGCAGCATGTAGCGCGCCGCGTCCGACCGCTGCACGCCGTTCGTGTAGCTGCAGAACATCGGCAGGAAATCGGGGTAGTGCTCGGCCACGAATTCGAGCAGCATCCGGTCGCTCCAGAACATCGTCGTCCAGTGCGGATTGTGTCGCTTCCAGCTGTCGGCATAGGCCTGGAAACGGGCCGGGACGCTGTCGGTCTTCCATGTCTGGTGCAGGATCGGCGGGATCATTGGCGGCTCGCTGCGGAAGGAGATGACGGGGTGTTGCCTGTGTCTTTGTCCAATCCAAGCCCGGCGCGAACGGCATCGCGGACAGCCTGCGGACCAAACCTTGCCCATGCGGCTTGATGCGCATGCATGCGCTGCCTTGCCCTGCTTTCGGCATCGAGACACAATCCGATCGCCATGTCGGCCAGGCCTTCGTCGTTTGGCGACAGGAGCACCTCGTCGCCCTCGACCAGGCCCAGCCCCTCGGCGGCAAGCGGTGTAGCGACCACTGGAACGCCCCAGGCCATCGCCTCCAGGATCTTGATGCGCGTGCCGCCGCCCGCGCTGAGCGGAACGATGCTCAGATGCGCACCGGACAGAAGCGGCGCCACGCTGTCGGGGCTTTCGACAAGCTCGACATAGGGCAATTCGGCCAGGGCGCGCACGCCAGCCTTCGGATCGCGCCCGGCCAGGACAAGCCGCGCGCCGGGCAACGCGCGCCGTATGCGGGGCACTATGGCATGGGCCAATCGCTGGGCGGCATCGACATTCGGCGGATAGCCGAGGTGGCCGATGAACAGGATCACCGGGAATCCATCATCGGCTGCGGCTTCGGCGGGCAGCAGCCTTGGAATGTCCGCGGCGTTGGGAATTCCGTTGGGAATGACATCGATCGGCACCTGGTGCCGGGAACCCTTCGGCAGTTTCTCGCGATCCTCACCCGAGCAGACCCAAACCCTGTCGACAAGCGCGAGCGCCTTTCTCTCCAGGCGCCAGATGCCAATCGACGCGCGGAACGCCGCCAGCCGTGATTTCTTCGGTTGGCCGTGGCCCATCTGATGAGCCAGGTCAGACTCGACATTGTGCATGTCCAGGATGAGTTGCCTGACCAGCGGCCGCAAAGGCCGCAGCAGCTTGAACAGGCCGATCCCCTCGATCACGACGGTATCAGGCTTGAAGTCCCCAACGATGGCCTTCAGCCGTGCCAGGGCGGAGCGTGAAATGCGATGTTCGGCTCTTATGCGCCACCACCCGATTGATGCCGTCCGGGCCTCGCCCTCGATCGACAGCGCCTCGGTGCGGATCATCGGGTCGGGCAGATCAGCGGGGCCGGCCCGCGGCAGCACGGAGACCAGGCGGACTGGTCCGAAGCCTGCCGCCGCCACGGCATTGCGGTGGTTTCTCAGGTCCGCGCCGGAGATCGGCGGAAACGCCGGGTCATGCGATACGACAAGCACGCGCCGTTCGCCGTCGAAAGCCGGCATGGCGACATCAGGTTGCACCCCAGTGCTGTTCAAAGCGCGTGTCCGAGCCGCGGCGCAGGCTCAATCCCAGACGGCATTCACGAGGCCCCCCGAAAGCCACAGAAATCAGCTTCGACTTGTTTAGCTGAACGGCGCTTTCGTCAAGCGCTTGATTGTCTGTGGATATCAGGAGTGCCGTTTTGCGGGCCGGCCAGAACCTTGGCCGCCAGGGTCTCACCGCTACGCCTATCGCCTGGACCAGGCCAGCCAGCGCGCCGCCAGGCGCCGGCGCAGCGACGTGAGCCGCGTTCGCCTGTAGGCATCGCCCGCCATCTTGATGCCCTGCGCCTGCGTCGGGAAAGGATGAATGACATCGGCCAGAGCGTGCAGTCCCATGCCCGACCTGATGGCGAGTGTCACCGCGTTGATCATCTCGCCGGCATGGCTGGCGACGACCGTCGCACCTAGGATGCGGTCGGATCCTTCCCTGACATGGATCTTGACGAAACCCTCCTCCTCGCCGTCCATCACGGCACGGGCGACATCATGCATCAGCACCGTGTAGGTCTTGACCGGAATGCCGTTGCGGCGTGCCTCGATCGGGTAAAGGCCGACATGGGCAATCTCCGGATCGGTGTAGGTGCACCAGGGGATAACGAGGTCGCTCAGCCTTTCGCGACCGCGAAACAGGGCGTTGCGCACGACAATGCGGGCTGTCGCTTCCGCGGTGTGGGTGAACTTGTATTCCAGGCATACATCGCCCGCCGCGTAGATGTGCGGATTCGTGGTTCTGAGGTGGTCGTCGACCTGGATGCCCGAGGCGTCATAGGCCACCCCGGCCTCTTCCAGGCCGAGACCCCCGACATTGGGCGAGCGGCCGACGCCGGTGATGATCTCGTCGACGGAAATCGTCGTCGTGTCGCCGTCCCGCAGCAGGTCGGCGAGCTTCTTGCCGTTCTCTGCCCGCACCGCCACCACTTCGGTGTTCAGCCGCACCTCGACCCCTTCGCGCGCCAGCGCGTCCGAAAGGATCTGCGCGGCGTCACGTTCCTCGCCGGGCAGGAACATCGGATCGCTCTGCGCCAGGATGACTTTCGCGCCGAGCAGGCAGAAGGCCTGGGCCGTCTCGCAGCCAAGCGGACCGCCGCCGATGACGAGGAGCCGTGGCGGGCATTTTATCAGGTTGAACATGCTCTCATTGTCGAGATAGCCGGCCTCGGCCAGGCCGGGGATCGCCGGCCCGCTCGCATGCGCCCCAGTCGCAATCAGTGCCTTCCTGAAAAGCAGCGTCTTGCCGCCGACCACGACCGTGTCCGGTCCGCCGAAGCGCGCCTCGCCGAAATAGAGGTCGATGCCCTCGGCCGCTATTCTCTCGGCCGAATCGGCGCGGCTGATTCGTTGGCGGATCTGCCGCATCCGCATCATGGCCCGCTCGAAGTCGACGCGCAGATGCTGCGGCGTGTCGCCGCCGAAATTCTCGGCATCGCGCATGTCGGCATAGAGCCTGGCGGTTCGGATGATCGACTTGGACGGGATGCCGCCGACATTGACGCACGCGCCGCCGATCAGCCCGCGTTCGATAAGAGCAACCCTTGCGCCGAGGCTTGCCGCGTCACGCGCAGCGGTCAGCCCGGCCGGCCCGGCGCCGATGACGATCAGATTGTAGGGACCGTCCGGTTCCGGGTTCTTCCAGTGTGGCGGATGTGCGCTCCGGATCAGTCCGGCGTCGCTGCGGTCGACAGGGAAGACGGCGGCCTTTGTCCGTTCACGCGACATCGCGCTCCCCTTCCGCGGAGCTTGCCGGCTGTGACAGCCATCCGCCGCTGAAACCCGCTTTGGTCAGACCGCGACGAATATGCGGATTGGATCGCATCAGATCCCAGATCAGCCGCGAGCGATGGTTCTCGATCATCATCACGGTGATGCCCTGGTCCAGCCCGTAATAGCCTTCCGACACCCAGCCGTTGCGGCCGAATTTCCGCCGGTTGGCCAAGGTCGGATTGAAGCCGCTCGGCAGCCGGAAATTGTCGATCACTTCGGGATAGCGCTCGCCGATATGGCGCAGCGCCGCCAGGCAGATATCAGGCGCGAACGGCAGGGATGCGGGATAGGACCACGGCGCGATCGTCCCGTCATCAGGCCCGAATGGCGCGCCGCGCGCCGCATAACCTGAAAACCGGTGCCGCCGCTGCTGCACGCTGGCCCGGAAGCCACCCGGTCCATCCCCCGCCGAAAGGCCCCACAGGTTCTCGCCATAGCCGTCAAAGCCATAAGGGTTATGGCGGGCATAGTCGCGGTGCAGGTAGGTCGAACGCCGGCTGTTTTCGAAATAGTCCGAATTCTTCTCGCGCATGAAGGCGTCGCGGATGCCGGCGAAATCGATCCACGCATGCGAGAACTGGTGCATGAACAGCGGCCCGCCATAGAGCACGTCATGGCCGTAGATGTTTTCCCATTGGTAGGTTGCCGTCCAGGCCTCGTAGCTGTCGTCCGAAGTCGGGCTGTCGGGCGAGGCCATCGACAGCACGTAGAGGATGGTCGCCTCGTTGTAGCCTTCCCAACCATAGTGCAGGAAGCCGCTTCTGGGCTTCCAGCCCTGCCGCAGCGTGGGCGTGCTGCCCTGCGCCCACCGCCAGTCGACACGCCGGTAGAGCGCGTCGGCCAGCTGTCTGATTTCTGCCTCCTGCGGGTCGTCATTCGAGAAAAATGAGCCTGCCAGGAGCACGCCCGCCATCAGCAGCGCCGTGTCCACCATCGACAGTTCGCAGCGCCAGACCCGCAGGCCCGTGCGCATGTCGAGGAAATGATAGTAGAAACCCTTGTGGCCGGTAACGTCGTCGCCGCGGCCCTGCGGGCTGGCGGTGAAGAAGCGCAACGCCGCGAGCGTCAGCCCGGCCGCGGCTTCACGCGTCATCCAGCCGCGCTCGACGCCGATCGGGTAGCAGGACAATGCGAAACCGACGACGGCGATGCTGGCCGGCGAATTCGGCCGCGACGTATCGGCGACAAGTCCGTTGTCGGGGTTCACCGTCTCCAGGAAATAACCGAAGGCGGCGCGCTGATAGCGGTCCAGAAGCTCGTCGTCGGACAGCGCGGCAGGTTGTGCTTCAGGCAAGCGATGCAAACTCCAGCGTCACGGAAGCGACCCCCAATGGCGGCACGCTCACATCGAATACGAGGGCGCCATCACGCCAGGCGACCGGTTGTTCCCGCGTCGGCATTTCAGAAGCCGCATGCAATTGTTCGACCATTGCCGGACTGAGATAGTCGGGCTTTCCCATCGTCGCCCACAGCGCCTTGGCGTTGGCGCTTCCCGCATCGATCCGCCGGATGATGGCGGCGGCGGGCCTTAGAGCGTTCGCGAGTTCGATATGGACGGTTTCGTCCACGACCGGATGACGCGGCAAGGCGAAGTTGGAAATCAGCACGGTCAGCGAATTCCCGTCGCGGACGCACCAGCTGTCGACGGTCGGATGGTTGCCGTCCATGCGCAGGATTTCCCCTCCAAGTCGATGCAGCATTTCAAAGGCACGGTAGGCCGGTTTGGCGATGCCGTGAAGGTTCATCAGACCGAAGCCGCCGTGGAAGGGCACTGAAGGAAAATAGTTCTCCTCGAAAATATCCGAGAAGGTCCAGTAGCTGTAGCCATCGACCAGTCCTCTCGCCTCCATCACCGTCTTGACGATGAAGGCGGCGGCATAGGGCTCGTCATGCAGGGGATCGCGCGGGTTCGAGGACGTGCACCATTCGGTGTAGTAGAGCGGACGGTCGCCGGCCTGCCGGCGTGCGGTGCGCGCCTCCTCCCGCAACACGCTTCGCGTGCTTTCAGAAAGCTGGGTCTCGGTGTCGTCGCCTGGTTTGCCGAAGGCATCGGTCGGATAATGATGCGTGCTGATGAAATCGGCTGGCAGGCTGTTCTGCCCGCAATGGGCAATAAAATCATCGATCCAGGCATTGGCGGCGGTGGCCGGCCCGCCGACCTGCAACCGCGTGTCGACGGATTTGATCGCCTTCGCCGTAGCGGCATAGAGCCTGAAATAGTCCTCCTGCTTGCCGCTGCCGAACGCCTCGAGGTTGGGCTCGTTCCACACCTCGAAGAACCATTGGCGCACTTCCTCCAGGCCGTAGCGGTCGACCCAATGGCCAACAAGCTTGGCAATGAGGGTGGACCACTGGCCATAGTCCTTCGGCGCGCTGACATTGGCACGGTAGTGGAAGATGATCTGCCCCGAAGATGACAGCATCGTCGGCATGAAACTCAGTTCGACAAAGGGCCGCATGCCGATCGACAGCAGGAAATCGAAGATCTGGTCGGCATTGAAGAACGAGTAGAGCGGCTGGTCGTCCTGATCGATGAGCGTGCCCATGTCGTCATCGAGCAGGCCGTGGAAACGGACGTGGCGAAAGCCGAGTTCGTCATGGGCGCGCCGCATCTGCGCCTGCCAGTCGGCACGCAAAGCCAGCGTCGCATGGCCGCTGCCGACTGTATGTTCCCAGAAATGCGGGAAGTCTTCGCCCCGGATGCCGAGATCGCAGTAAAATACCGCGCTCGTGGGATCGCATGGTGGCTTCGTCGCAGGCTGTACGCTTTGCATGGCCACTTATACGCAGTACGGCCTTGTTCGTTGCCTTCTCACGCGGATTTGTAGTTGCCGTCAATAGGTGGCGCGGCCGCCCGAAACGTCGAAGACGGCGGCGGTCGTGAAGGAGCATTCCTCAGAGGCGATCCAGCAGATCAGCGCGGCGACCTCGTCGACTTCGCCGAAGCGCGCCATCGGGATCTTTGAGAGCATGAAGTCGATATGCTCCTGGCTCATCTGCTTGAAGATGGCGGTGCGTACGGCCGCCGGGGTCACGCAATTCACCGTCACCTTCGTCTTGGCCAGTTCCTTGCCGAGGGACTTGGTCAGGCCGATCACGGCGGCCTTGGACGTGCTGTAGGCCGACGCGTTGGGATTGCCTTCCTTGCCGGCGATCGACGCGATGTTGACGATGCGCCCGTAGTTGCGCTCGAGCATGTGCGGCACCAGCGCCTTGTTGCAGTGGAAGACGCCGTTGATGTTGATGTCGATGACCCTTTGCCAATCCTCGGCCGGATAGGCCCATGTGGTCATGTTCGGCCCGGTGATGGCGGCGCTGGTGACAAGGATGTCGACACCGCCAAGAGCGTCGATGGTGGATCGTGCGGCACCATCCACACTTGCTGCATCGGCGACATCCACCGTCACGCCGTGCAGCTCTGGCAAGAGGGCCTTTGCCTGCTCGATCTGGGCGGGGTCGCGATCCCAGACGCTGACACGTCCGCCTTCTTCGGAGATTCTCTGGGCGACCGCGAGGCCGATGCCCGAGGCGCCGCCGGTGATGACGGCCGATCGGCCGGCGAAGCGTCCCGCGAAGTTCATCGGCATCCGTTCTCTCCGTCCATTACCGGCTGTGGCGCCCTGTGCGGCGGCCGAACATTCCCTGGGATTTTGCGGGTGGCGCCGGCCGAGTTCAAGCCGGCATGGTGCCGGATCGTCTGGGCCAATGCCGGCAAGCCCTATGCCGGTTCGCCTTCGAGTTGACGTCGCAGCGCTTCCACCATTGCCACCAGCGCCGGCCCGATTTCGGTATGAGCGCGTTGCTCGGTGATGATCTCGCCGATGCCGCCGCAGGTGATGGCGACCAGCGGCGAACCGTCGCGCGGGCGGAAGGGCACGCCGACCGCGTGGATATAGCTGTGCCACGCCCCGAACGACGTCACATAGCCGAGCCTCGCGTGCTGGGCGATCGCGTCCTCGATCGCCGCGGAGATCGCTTCAGCCTTGTCCGGTTCCGCCTCCTGCAACGCCCGCACGAGGCTCGCCCGTTCCTCGGGCGCAAGCCCCGCCGCATAGGCAAGCCCCATCGAGGTCTTCCAGATAGGCAGATGGGAGCCGGGGTTGAGGCGCAGCGTGACAAGGCTCTCCGACCGGCAGTTGGCGAGATAAACCATGTTGAGGCTGTCGCGCGTGCCGATCGCCACCGCCGCGCCGGTGAGGTCCGCGAGCGGCTGCATCAGTGGACGGGCGATGTGGACGACGGCGCTGGAGCTCAGGGCCGAATAGCCGAGCGCCACCGTTGCAGGGCCGAGGCTGTAGCGCCCGAGCTCCTTGTCGTAGAGGAGGTAGCCGAGCGCGCTCAGCGTATAGGTGATGCGTGAAACCGTCGCTTTCGGCAGGCCGGTGCGGGCGATGATGTCCTGATTGCCGAGCGAGGCATCACCCGGCCGGAAGGCGCGCAATATACCAAGCCCGCGCACCAGCGAGGACGAAAGTTGCCCGCCTTCGCCGTCGAGGTCCGTCTCGTCCCTTGTCGCTCTCTTGCGCACGCTGGCGGTCTTTCTGGCGGACGGATCCGCCGCTCGGGCCGGTGTCACCGGCGCCGTTCATTCAAAAATGAAATTAAATTCCATTTATATTGACAGCGGCTTTCCCAGCCTGTCAATATGTTTGCCTTGATGGTATGTCGCTGCGCCCTGTGCCATCATACGAAGCCCGTCCTTGTGAAGGTAGCCACGTGTCCCGCTATATTTTGCGCCGGCTTATCGCAATGCCGTTCCTGGTGCTCGGCATCGTCACCATCGCCTTCCTGATCACCACGGTGACGAAGGGCGATCCGCTGACCGCCATCGTAGCTGAACAGCAGATGAGCAACCCCGAAGTGGTCGCCGCCGCCAAGGCCCGCTGGGGTTTGGATCGTCCCTTGCCGGAACGCTATATGATATATCTTGGCAATCTCATGAGCGGTGATCTCGGCACATCCTTCATCACCAAGCGCAATGTCGGCACCGACATTCTGTACCGCCTGCCGGCAACGCTCGAACTGGTCTTCGCCGCCATGATCTTCGGCACCACGCTTGGCATCGTGCTCGGCGTGCTCGCCGCCTATTTCCGCAACAGCCTGATCGACCATGGCGCACGGCTGTTCGCCCTGTTCGGGTCATCGCTGCCGGTATTCTGGTCGGGGCTCGGCCTGCTTTTCATTTTCTCGGTGGTCTTGAACTGGCTTCCAGGCCCGGGCCGCCTGGATGCGCGTCTACCGCTGCCGCCCGGCGTCACCGGCTTCCTCACCATCGATTCACTGCTGGCTGGCAATCTCGCCGTCTTCAAGGACGCGCTGTGGCATCTGCTGTTGCCGGCCTTCGTGCTCGGCTGGACGGTCTCGGGCACGATCTCGCGCCTGGTGCGCGCCAATATGCTCGACGTGATGAGCCGCGAATTCGTGCTCACGGCGCGCGCCAAAGGGGCCAGCGAATTCCGCGTCGTCATCGTCCATGCGCTACGCAACACGATGGTGCCGACGCTCACCGTCATCGGCTATTCCTTCGCCTATCTCATCACCGGCGCGGTGCTGACCGAGACCATCTTCTCCTGGCCGGGCATGGGCTCCTATGCGGTCGAGGCGGCACGCGCGCTCGACTTCCCCGCCATCATCGGCGTCACCATCGTCGGCGGCCTGGCCTTCCTGGTCACCAATCTCATCACCGACATCCTCTATGTCGTGGCCAACCCGCGCGTGAGGCTGAGTTGATGTCGGCCGTCGTCACCAAGTCCCGTTCCGCTGCTATCCCCGAATGGCTCACCGCACCGCTCGTCATCGGCACGGTCGTCATCCTGTTCTGGCTGTTCATGACGCTGTTCGCCAATCTGGTGGTGCAGTTCGATCCGCTCGAAATGGTCGGCCGCCGTCTGCAGCCGCCGAGCTGGACGCATTGGCTGGGCACCGACGCGCTCGGCCGCGATGTGCTGGCCCGCACCTTGCACGGCGCGGCCCATTCGCTGCCGATCGCCGTTCTGGTCGTCGTGTCGGCCGTTGTCATCGGCTCGCTGCTCGGCGCCATCTCCGGCTTCGTCGGCGGCTTCACCGGTGCGGCGATCATGCGGCTTGTCGACGTCACCCTGTCCTTTCCGCCAATGCTGCTCGCCATGGCCGTCGCGGCCTCGCTTGGGCCGGGCCTCGGCAATGCGGCCATCGCCATGGTGCTGGTCTGGTGGCCGGTCTACGCCCGGCTGATGCGGGCCCAGGTGCTGGAGGTGAAGGAGCGCGAGCATGTCGAGGCGGCGATCGCGGCCGGCGCCCGCCCGAGCCGTGTTCTGTTCAAGCACATATTGCCGCTTTGCTGGACGCCGGTTCTGATCAGCGCCACCATGGACCTCGGCCAGGTCGTGCTGCTCGCCGCCTCGCTCTCCTTCATCGGCCTTGGCGCAACGCCGCCGACTCCCGAATGGGGCTCGATGATCTCCGATGGCGCGGTGCATTTCTATCAATGGTGGATCGCCTTCGGCCCGGGCGTCGCCATTCTCACCATCGTGCTCGGCTTCAACTTCATCGGCGACGGCCTGCGCGACATTCTCGATCCAAGGTCGGACTAGACCATGAGCGCACAGCTATCTTCAGCGCGCACGGGCGCGATCGATGCCGCAGGCGAACCGCTGCTGTCCATACGCGGCCTGCGGGTCGGGTTCCGCAAGGCCGGCAGCCAGTTCGAGGCGGTGCGCGGCATCGACCTCGATGTCGCCAAGGGTGAGGTGGTCGGCATTGTCGGCGAGTCCGGCTCGGGCAAATCGGTCGGCATGCTCGCCGCCCTTGGCCTGACCTCCAAGAACGCCGTCGTCACGGGCTCGGTCCGCTTCAAGGGCGAAGAACTCGTCGGCAAGCCGGCGCGCGCGATGCGCAAGATCAGGGGCTCGCGCATCGCCATGATCTTCCAGGACCCGTTGTCCTCGCTCAATCCGGTGATGACGGTCGGCGCCCAGATCGCCGAAGCGATCCGCCTGCATCAGCGCCTGACCCACAGGCAGGCCATGGCGCGCGCGGTGGAACTGCTCGCCCTGGTCGCGATCCCGCAGCCGGAACGCCGCGTCAGCCAGTATCCGCATGAATTCTCGGGCGGCATGCGCCAGCGCGCGGTGATCGCCATGGCGGTCGCCAACGATCCCGATCTCCTGATCGCCGACGAGCCGACCACGGCGCTCGACGTGACGGTCCAGGCGCAGATCCTGAGCGTGCTGCGCTCGTTGCAGGAACGTCTCGGCCTCGGCCTGGTGCTGATCACCCATGATCTCGGCGTCGTCGCCGGCCATGCCGACCGCGTCGCCGTCGTCTATTCCGGCCGCGTCGTCGAGCAGGCAACCGTCTCGCAACTGTTCGCCGATCCGCGCCATCCCTACACGCGCGGCCTCATCGCCTCGATCCCTAATCTGGAAGAAAGCCGCGAGCGGCTGTTCTCGATCGAAGGGGCGCCGCCCGCCCTTGGCCGCTTGCCTGGCGGCTGCGCCTTTCATCCGCGCTGCATATACGCCGAAGCGCGCTGCCGCGAGCAGGACCCGCCGCTGCTCGATGTGGGAGACCGGTTCTCCGCCTGTCATTTCGCGACAACCCTGCCGCCGTTCCACGGCGCCTCGCTGGCGCCGGCGAGCCTTGAGACTGGAAGCCTAACCTCATGAGCCCGGCCGCCGAACACAAGACAGAACCGGCATCAACCCAGGCGCCAGCGCTCTCGGTTCGTCACCTCGTCAAGGACTTCCCGGTCCGCGGTGGCCTGGTCTTCGACCGTGCGGTTGCCCATGTGCGAGCGGTCGCCGATGTCTCCTTCGATGTCGCGCTGGGCGAGACGCTCGGCCTTGTCGGTGAATCCGGTTGCGGAAAGTCGACCCTCGGCCGCTGCCTGATGCGGCTGATCGAGCCGACCAGCGGCGAAAGCTGGTTCCGCGGCCAGAACCTTCTGGCGCTGAACCATGAGGACATGCGCCAGATGCGGCGCTACATCCAGCTCGTCTTCCAGGACCCCTATGGCTCGCTGCATCCGCGCATGCGCATTGCCGACAACATCGCCGAGCCGCTGCGCATCGGCGACATGTCCAGGGCAGACCGCCGCGCCCGTGTCGCCGAACTGCTCGAACTCGTGCGCCTCAATCCCGAGCACGGCCGCCGCTATCCGCACGAACTCTCCGGCGGCCAGCGCCAGCGTGTCGTCATTGCGCGCGCGCTCGCGCTCAACCCGCAGGTGGTGATCCTCGATGAGCCGGTTTCCGCGCTCGACGTGTCGGTACAGGCCGGAGTGCTCAATCTGCTGAAGGACATCCAGCAGTCCTTCGGCACGTCCTACCTGTTCATCGCTCACGACTTATCGGTGGTGCGCCACATCTCGCATCAGGTCGCGGTGATGTATCTCGGCAAGATCGTCGAGATCGCGCCGGCGGCCGAACTCTATTCCCGCTCGCTGCATCCCTACACGCAGGCGCTCTTGTCGGCGGTGCCGCTGGCCGACCCCGAGAAGGAACGCAAGCGTGAGCGCATCGTGCTGTCGGGCGATGTGCCGAGCCCGCTCAACCCGCCGTCGGGCTGCCGCTTCCGCACCCGTTGCTTCAAGGCGCAGGCAATCTGCGCCTCGGTCGAACCGCCGCTCGGACCGTCAGGCGAAAAGCATCGCGTCGCCTGCCATTTCCCGGAACCCGTCAACGCGTTCAAGGCCGCCTGACATCCGCAAGCCGACGCCGAACCGCGCATGAAGGATTTGATCGTGACCGAAGACCGCTCCAACGATGCCGGCATCGCAGGCCGCAACCGACTGCCGCTCGCGGGCATCAAGGTGCTCGATCTCTCGCGCGTGCTGGCCGGCCCCTGGGCGACGATGAGCCTCGCCGATCTCGGCGCCGAGGTTTGGAAGATCGAGAACATCGATGGCGGCGACGATACCAGGGCCTGGTCGGTGCCGAGCTACAAGGGCGTCTCGACCTATTACCTCTCAGCCAATCGCGGCAAGCAGAGCATCGCGCTCGACATGAAGAGCCCGCAAGGCCTGGCCATCGTGCGCGAACTCGCCGCGAAGGCCGATGTCGTCGTCGAGAATTTTCGCGGCGGCACCGCCGACCGGCTGGGCGTCGGCTACAACGAGCTCAGCGCCACCAATCCCGGTCTCGTCTACTGTTCCATCTCCGGTTACGGCCAGACTGGCCCCGACGCCAGCCGACCGGGCTACGACTTCGTCATGCAGGCCGAAAGCGGCCTGATGGCCATCACCGGCGAGAGCGATGGCGAGCCGATGCGCGTCGGCGTCGCCATCACCGACGTCGTCTGCGGCATGGTGGCGACGCAATCGATCCTGGCGGCGCTGTTCGAACGCACGACGACCGGCAAGGGCCAGTTCCTCGACCTGTCGCTCATCGATTGCGCGCTCAGTCTCCTGATCAATGTCGGCAGTGGTTATCTCAACACCGGCCGCGAAGTCGCACGGTATGGCAACGCTCATCCGACGGTCGTGCCCTACCAGATATTCGAGACCTCGGATGGCCGGTTCGCCCTGGCCGTCGGCAACGACAGGCAGTTCGCCGCACTCTGTGAAAAGGTCGTCGGCCTGCCGCATCTGGCCAAGGACCCACGCTTCATCAAGGCGGGCGCGCGCGCCACGAACCGGGGCGATTTGATCCCCCAGCTTGCCGATGTCTTCAGGACGCGGACCCGCGACCACTGGATGGCGGCCTGCGCCGCGGCCAGCGTGCCGGCGGGCACGGTGAAGTCGATCCCGGAAGTCTTCGACAGCCCCAATGTGCGCGAGCGTGGCCTCGTCCAGACCCTGCCGCACCCGCATCTCGGGACCGTCGCCATGGTGCGCCCCGCTCAAGGGTTGGCCGCGCAATTGACGGCGGATTTCACGGCGCCGCCAATGCTGGGCCAGGACACGGAAGCGGTGCTGACGGAGGTCCTCGGCTACAGCGCCGACAGCATTCGCGACCTGGTAGGGTCTGGCGCCGTCGGCGTCTACACGCCTGCCGCCGGACCTGTTTCCGCCTGACCTTCACGGAGCCTGCCATGTATCCCGACGTTCTCCTCCACATCGACGGCGCGTGGCGCCCGGCACGCGGCGGGCGGACCATGCCCGTCATCAATCCGGCAACGGAAGCCGAGCTAGGGGCGCTCGCCCATGCCGGCACGGACGATCTCGACGAGGCGCTCGCCGCCGCTGCAAAGGGTTTTGAAACCTGGCGGCGCGTGTCGCCCTTCGATCGCTCCAAGCTGATGCGCAAGGCCGCCAATATCCTGCGCGAGCGCAACGAACACATCGCCACGCTGATGACGCTGGAACAGGGAAAGCCGATCGCCGAATCGCGTATGGAGGCTTTTGCCGCCGCCGACATCATCGACTGGTTCGCCGAGGAGGCGCGCCGTGCCTATGGCCGTATCGTGCCGGCGCGACTGGAGGGCGTCAGCCAGTCGGTGATCAAGGAGCCGGTCGGCCCGGTCGCTGCTTTCACACCCTGGAATTTCCCGCTCAAC
Source organism: Mesorhizobium comanense (assembly GCF_005503535.1). GTDB lineage: Bacteria > Pseudomonadota > Alphaproteobacteria > Rhizobiales > Rhizobiaceae > Mesorhizobium > Mesorhizobium comanense. The sequence continues at coordinate 328,613 of NZ_SCNN01000001.1, forward strand.
CAGGCGGTCCGCAAACTGTCGGCGGCGCTCGCCGCCGGCTGTTCCATCATCGTCAAGGGGCCGGAGGAGACGGCGGCTTCGCCGGCCGAGCTGGTGCGCGCCTTCGTCGATGCCGGCTTGCCCGATGGCGTCGTCAATCTTGTCTACGGCACCCCGTCGGAAATCTCCGCCTATCTCATTCCGCATCCGGTGATCCGCAAGATTTCCTTCACCGGCTCGACACCCGTCGGCAAGCAGTTGGCGTCACTGGCGGGCCTGCACATGAAGCGGGCGACGATGGAGCTTGGCGGCCACGCCCCCGTCATCGTCCTGCCTGATGCCGACCTCGATCGCGCGGCACGCTCGATGGTAGCGTCGAAATTCCGCAATGCCGGCCAGATCTGCGTCGCGCCGACGCGCTTTCTTGTCGACCATGCCGTCTATGACGAGTTTGTCGGCCGTTTCACCGACGCGGCCCGCCAGATCAAGGTGGGCGATGGCCTCGCCGAGGGAACCACGATGGGGCCGCTCGCCAATCCGCGCCGGGTGCAGGCGATGGAAGACCTTGTCCATGACGCCGTGCAGAAGGGCGCCGAGCTCGTCACCGGCGGCAAGCGCATCGGCAATTCCGGCTATTTCTTCGAACCGACGGTGCTGTCCAACGTCGGTACGGATGCGCGTGCCATGAACGAGGAGCCGTTCGGTCCGCTGGCGCTGATGACCCCGGTGAGCGGGCTGGACGAGGCGCTGGCCGAGGCCAACCGGCTGAACTACGGGCTGGCCGCCTACGGCTTCACCCGATCGGCTGCCAACGCGGCAAAGATGTCGTCGGGTATCGCCAGCGGCATGGTGTCGATCAACCATTATGGCCTGGCTTTGCCGGAGGTGCCGTTCGGCGGCATCAACGATTCCGGCAACGGCACCGAGGGCGGCGCCGATGCGCTTGAGAGCTACCTAAACGCCAAGTTTGTATCGCACCTGCAGGTGGAGTGAACTGAAGTAAGTCGGCTTATTTTTGCTGGCCGCCAATCATTTCTGCTGCCCATAGGTCTTGTAGCGTCCGCGAATAGCGGCGAGTTCACTTTCGCCGATCAGCACCGGCGTGCCGGCGCCGCGTGCCAGCAGATATTGCCGCGCCAGCGTCTCCAGCTTGACGGTGCGGACGAGCGCCGTGTCGAGATCGCCGGCGAAGGCGATCATGCCGTGATTGGCAAGCAGGCAGGCCGTGCGGTCCTTGAGCGCCGCGACCGCCGCCTTGGCCAGGTCGCTCGACGCGAACAGCGCGTAGTCCGAACAGCGCACGTCGTCGCCACCGAAGCCAGCGACCATGTAGTGGAACAGCGGCAGCGGCTCGCGCAGGCATGACAGCGCCACGCAATGGTCGGGATGAGCATGCACCACCGCGCCGGCGTCCGGAAAAGCCTTGTAGATTTCGGCGTGCATCTCCCACTCGCTCGACGGCTTGAACGGCGCGTCCCAGGAGCCGTCGAGCGGCATCGGCACCATCTGCTCCGGCCGCAGGGCGCGTGTGGCGATTCCCGTCGGCGTGATCAGCATGCCGTCCCTCGTGCGCACGCTGATATTGCCGGTCGTGCCGACATTCATGCCGCTGGCGTCCAGTGTCTCGGTCGCCGCTATCAGTGCCGCGCGGGCGATTTCCATGTCCATCACGATGCTGTCCCTCTGGAGGCCTTCCCTGGCGGCCATGTGGCGATTGCCGGAGCGGTGCTGGCTGGCCGCGTCATGTCTTGAAGAACGTCGGCGAAAATGCCGGCACCGCCGAGCTTTCCGGATTTGAGCATGAGCGCCAGCGGATCACCGGGTCGGCCGGGCAGGACGGCGACGGCGCGCGACAGGCCGGGGCCCTCATAGGCGCCCATGGCGATGCGGTCGATGCCGAGCGCCTTGACCACCGAGCCCGCCGTCTCGCCGCCCGCGACCACCAGGCGCCGTACGCCGAATTCGCGCACCAGCATGCCCGCAATTTCGGCCAGGATTTCTTCCGCTTTGGCGGCCACCGTATCACGCCCATACGCTTGTTGAAGCGCCTCGACCGTCGATTGCGGGGCGGTGGTGGCGATAGCGATCATCGCATCGGGCAGATGGCGCTCGGCGAATGCGCGTGCCTGCGTCACCACATCTTGGCCGGCAAAGGCGCCGGTGAGATCGATGGTCAGCAGGGGATGGTCCTGTGCGAACCGGTCGAGCTGTTCGATGGTGCGGTCGGCGACGCTGCCCGCCAGCACCGCCGCGGGTCCCTCGACAGCAGGCAGGCCGGCCGGAACGAGGTCGTCGCCGCTCAGCATGCCGTGCGCCAGCCACGCTGGCGGCAGGTGCGCCACCACGGACGAGTTGCCCGTCATCAGTGGCAGGTCGAAGGCGGCTTGCGCGATCGTCGCCAGGTCGCGCTCGCGGAGCGTGTCGGTGACCAGCAGGGTCTCGCCGCGCGCGCTTTTCTCCCGCACGGCGTCACGGATCGCTTGGGGGCCGGCATCGACGGTGAGCCATGGCACCAGCCCTGCCTTGCCTTTGCTCTGCGCCTGCAGCACGCGCACCAGGTTGGAATCGGTCATCGGTGTCAGCGGATCGAAGCGCTTCGGCGATTCGCCCAGCAACTGCGCGCCGCCGAACATGTGGCCCTGGTAGACGGTGCGGCCGGTCTCGCACAGCGCCGGTGTGAACAGCGTCACGCCACCGCCGAGCCGCTCCAGCAAAGCCTCCGCGCAAGGACCGATATTGCCGGCGGGGGTGGAATCGAATGTCGCGCAGTATTTGAAGAAGATCTGCCGCGCACCGGCTTCGACCAGCCGGTCCGCGGCTGTAAGAACCTGCCGCACCGCATCGGCGGCGGCGATGACACGTGTCTTGAGCAGGATAACATGAGCCCTTTTGCCAGGCGGGATCGGCGCCTCCAGGCCGACCGTGCAACCCGTGGCAATGCCGCGTGCCACGAGCATGGAAGCCAGCTCGGTGCCGCCGGTCAGGTCGTCGGCGATGGCGCCGAACAGAAGCGAAGGCTTCGACATCGTCATGCGGCCCGTTTCATGCCTGCGCATCGTCCGATGCCGGTGGTCAGACTGTTTGTGATATCATATACACGGCCCGCGCGCCGTGGACGACGCTGGCGCGGCCGCAAGGACGGAGACTGACAGTGACTGCTTCCATCGCGCCGATCGCGCGCGACAATCTCACCACCCGCGTTTACGAGGAACTTCGCCGCGCCATGATGGAAGGCCGCTTCTGGCCCGGCCATCGCTTCAAGATCCGCGATCTCGCCGCCAGCCTCGAAGTCTCCGAAACGCCGGTGCGCGAGGCGCTGATGCAGCTGGTGCGTGAGAAGGGCCTCGAGATGGAGGCCGGGCGCTCGATCACCGTCGCCCAGTTGTCTCTGGCCCAGTATCTGGAGCTGCGCAGCATCCGCCTGCATCTCGAGGGCATGGCCGGCGCGGCCGCCACCACGCGCATCGAGCCGCGCGAGATCGATCGTCTGGCAAACGTGCACGAAAAGCTGATCGCCAACGAGGACAATGGCCGCTGGTTCGAGGCCGTTCGCGACAATTGGGAATTCCACCATTCGATATACCAGGCCGCCGGCATGCCGGAGTTGCTCGCCATCATCGAGGGCATCTGGCTGCGCAACGGGCCGCTGGTCAATTATCAGTATCCGCACGCACGGCCGACCTATGACGGACGCCACCGCCATCTCGACATTCTCGACGCACTGCGCGCCCGAGACGAGAATGGTGTGCGCAAGGGCATCCAGCAGGACATGCTCGAAGGCGGCCGCCTGCTGGTCAAGGTTCTGGAGCGGCTGAACGATGGTTCGGTGACGCCGGAGGAATTGCGCGCGGCGGCGCAGAACGGCCGCCTCGTCTCGGCGGCCGGCTGATCCATTCCTCGCAGCACGTCGCACAGTCGCGGCCTCACGCCACTTGCGCGGCGGCGGCCATGCCGGCATCGGCCGCCTGGAGCACGAGGTCGATATCCCTCGCCGTGTGCGCGGCGCTGAGGAACATGTTGTGCTTGGGGTGGAAATAGGCGCCCTCGCGCAAGGCGGCCGAACAGAACGCATCGGCTTTCCGGAACTCCGCATCGCCATCGAAAAGCACCATCGGCATCGATGCCGGACCGGTCTGGCGAAGCGAAAGTCCATGCTTTTTCGCGGCCGCATCGAGTCCCGAGCGCAACCGCTCGCCAACCGCATTCATGATGGCGATCGCCTTGGTGTCGCGCAGCGTCCTGATGGTGGCGACCGCCGCCGCCATGGAAACCGCACCATACCAGAACGAGCCCGTCACATAGACCTTGGTCGCTGCCTCGCGGAAGCGGTCGTTGCCGGTGATGGCGGCCAACGGATAGCCATTGGCGATTGCCTTGGAGAAGGCCGACAGGTCCGGCTTCACGCCGAGCGGCTGCCAGCTGCCCGCGAGATCGATGCGGAATCCGGCTCTGACATCGTCGACGATCAGAGCCGCGTCGGCTGCGGTGGCGAGTTCACGCGCCCGCTTGGCGAAGGCTGATGTCGGCAGTTCCTGATCGCGGGCGATGTCGTGGCGAAAGGCGGTGACGACGATCGCCGCAAGGTCGCTACCGGCCTGCTCCACGGCGGCTTCCAGGCTGGCCACGTCATTATAGTCGAAATGGATGAGGTGCGCGCGATCCTCCGCCGTGACGCCGGCGAGCGAAGGCGAGCACCAGGGCACCGCACCGTGATAGGAGCCGCGCGCGACCAGCACCTTGCGTCGCCCGGTTCCGGCGCGGGCGATGGTCACGCAGGCGGTGGTGGCGTCGGTTCCGTTCTTCTGAAGCATCGCCCAGTCGGCATGGGCGACGGTCTCGACCAGCAGTTCGGCCAGTTCGACCAGAACTTCGCCGGGCCCGTTCATCGCGTCGCCGAGGCCGCGCTGCCGCGCCGCTGCATCCTCGACCGCCTGATGATGATGGCCGAGAATATTGGGCCCCCAGCTGCACATCAGATCGATGTATTCGCGTCCGTCGACATCCCAGACCCGGCAGCCGTTGGCGCGCTCGAAGAACTGCGGATAGGCCGAGCCGAGATAGCGCGTGGACATGTGCCCCCACATGCCGCCCGGAATGACCGACGCGGCGCGTTCGCGCAGCAGCTGGTCCTTGGAGTTGATCAGGGAAGGCATGGCGAGGTCTCCGCGCTTTGATATATCATATATTGAGATTTTGATTTTTCTGCCATCGGAATCCCGCTCCCGAGAGGCAGGAAACGATGGAGAGGCATCCACGCCTCCCCATCGTCGTTGCGCTTTAGTGGCTGAGTTCGGCCAGCGGCAGGTTGCAGCAGGCGCTGTAGCGCACGCCCTTGACGTCGGACTTGTAGGCCAGGATCAGGTTCGGGCTGACCAGCGGCAGGATGATCCTGTCCTTGATCATCTCTTCGCCGGCCTGATGCCACAGCTTTGCGGCTTCGTCGCCGCTCGCCGCAAGCGCCGCCTTGTAAAGCTCGGACTCCTTCGGGTTGAGCACCGACGGCTCGCGTTCCGCGCCGGCGCGGCGCGACCACGGGCTGCCCTTGGTCATGGCGAAATACTCTATGTACTGCGAGGTGCCGTAGTAGTCCGGGGCGTAGAACACCGCCGTCATCGGGATACCGTCGCCGTTGACGCGCTCGCGCCAGTTGGCGAAGGGGATCGGCTGCAGGTCGAGCTTGATGTTGACCTTGGCCAGATCCTGCTGGACCTTCTGCATCAACAGAGAAAGGTCGACGCCGTAGACGTTCATGCCGGGGAAGGCGGCTTCCATCTCGAAACCGTCCGCATGGCCGGCCTTGGCCAGAAGCTCCTTGGCCTTGGCGAGATCATAGGGTTGCGCCTCGAAGCCGGAGCCGCCGGGGAAGCCGAGCGGAATCGGCGCGCTGATCAGCTGGCCCTCGGAGCCGATGGTGAAGTCGAGGATACCAGGGCGATCGAGCGCGAGCGAGATTGCCTCGCGCACCTCGGGCGTGAGCGGAACCTTGTTGGCCTTTGCGCCGGGCGACAGCGCGACATAGATGAAGTTGTAGGACGGCACCGTCTCGATCTTGACGTCGTTGCCGGTGATGGTCTTGGCCGTGTCCGGGTCGATCTGCATGGCGATATCGGCCGTGCCGCTCTGCAGCATCTGCGCCTGCGCCACCGCGTCCTTGGTCTGGCGGATGACGACTTCGCTCAGCGCCGGCGCCTTGCGCCAGTACTTGTCGTTGCGTGCCAGGCGCACTTCCGAATTCGGCTCATAGGATTTCAGAACGAAGGGCGCGCTGCCGGCCGAATGCGCCAGGAACCAGGCTTCGGCATTGTCCGTGGTCGAGGCATCCGCACCGGCCTTGGCGCCGGCTTCCGAAGCGACCTTGCTGTTGACGACCGCCGTGTAGGGCGCCGCCGCGATATTGAGGAATTCCGACGATGGCGCAACCATCTTGACGACGACCGTATGCGCGTCCGGCGTCTCGATCGAGGCGACATTGTCCATCAGGAACGAGGCGCTGCCCTTGAGGTTCTTCAGCCGCTCCCAGGACCATTTCACGTCCTTGGCTTCGACCGGCGAGCCGTCCGAGAACTTGGCCGCCGGATCGAGCGTGAAGGTGAAGCTGGTCTGGTCGGCATTGCCTTCCCACTTCGTGGCCAGCAGCGGGATCAGCTTGTTGTCCTTGTCGAGCGTCAGCAGCGATTCATAGACGCTGGAATTGTAGATCTGGCAGGTGTCGCAGAACGCGCGGTGCGGGTCGAGCGAGTTGAGGTCGATGTTGCGCGCGATGACCAGCGGCTTCTCGTCCTGGGCGAAGGCTGCCGGTGCCCAGAAGGTGCTGGTCGCCAGCATCGCCGCCGCGAGCATCGCCGCTTTGGTTCTGTTTCTGTGTAGGATCGTCATGTTTTTCATTCTCCCATTTTCTTGTCGGATCGTTGTGGCAATACGTCAGCTCTATCCGTCCGCGCCGGTGAGGGATCGAAGCGCGGCCTTGAGCTTGTCGGCACCGCCCAGTGCGGCCCGGTTGAGTGGGGCCGAGACGACGGGCGCCGAAAGGCTTCCCGTCACATGCAGGATCTCGTGGTCGAGATAGTCGAACACGCGGTCCTGAATCTCCTGCGTCAGCCGTGCGCCGAGCGACAGGCCGTGCTGGACCTGCTCGACGACGGCAACCCGATTGGTCCTGCGGATCGAGGTTTCGACCAGCGGCCAGTCGAGCCCGGTCGGGTCGAGGCTGCGCAAATCGATGATCTCGGCATCTATGCCGGCCTCCTCCACCACCTGTCTGGCCACGGAAACCATGCTGGCGCTGGTGAGCAGCGTACAGGCGCTGCCCGGCCGGACGATCTTCGCCTTGCCGAGCCGTACGCAATAGTCGCGGTCGTCGGCGGGAACGGGCCCTTCGGTCGGAAACAATTCGACATGCTCGATGACGACGACCGGATCGTCGCATTTCAGCGCCGAATTCATCAGGCCGACATAGTCGAACGGCGTCGTCGGCGCCACGATGCGCCAACCCGGGTAAAGCGCGAACAGGCCGGACGGATCGCCCGAATGCTGCGAACCGTAGCCCGTGTGCGGCGAGACGCGGACCCGCACCACGATCGGCACCGGGAAGCCGCCGCCGAACATGTGGCGGACCTTGCTCACCGCATTGAACAGCTGGTCGGCGGCGACCAGGCAGAAATCGCCGAACATGATTTCGACGACCGGCCGCAGGCCGCAAAGGGCTGCTCCCAGTGCCACGCCGACAAAGCCGTTTTCGGCGATCGGCATCGCCAACACGCGCTCGGGCCAGCGTTCAAGAGCGCCCTTGGTGGCGCCCGAAACGCCGCCGCGTAGCCGGTGTACGTCCTCGCCCATGATGATGATGCGCGGATCCTGCTCCATCGCGCGCGCGATGACTTCAGACGCGGCAGCCATGAACTTGAGCGGCTTTGTCTCGGCCGGCGGCACGTCCTCGATCTCGAGGAAGCGCTCGTCCTTCAGTTCGGACAGGTCGCCGCGGATCTGGTTGTCGACTTCGCTGGCATCCGGCCATAGATGGTCGGGAATGTGCAGCGCATTGCCGCTCATCTCGGTCAGCGAGTCCGCGGCGGTGTTGACCACGTCCATGACGCACTGGTCGAGCGTGGTGAGATCGGCGGCATCGAGAATGCCCATCGTCTTCAGTCGTGCCGCCATCGTGGCGAGCGGATCGCGTGCCTTCCAGGCGTCTTCCTCGGCGCGCGTGCGATAGCCGAACTCGCTGCCCGGCCGCGCGCCGCTCTGGTGCAGGAAGCGGTAACAGAGCGCCTCGACCAGCACCGGACCACCGTCTTCCTCGATGACCCGGCGCGCTTCGCGCATGGCGTGGTGAACCGCGACCACATCCATGCCGTCGCACTCGATGCCGCGAAAACCCAGCATCGGACCGCGCGAGGCAAGCCGCGTCTCGCGCGTCTGCTCGTTGACGTGCGTGGACACGGCATAAAAATTGTTCTCGGCAAAGAAGATCACCGGCAGCCGGTAGAGCGCCGCGATGTTCATCGCCTCGTAGGCAGGTCCCGCCATCATCGTGCCGTCGCCGAAGAAGGCGACCGAGATGTTGCCGGTGCCGAGCAGCTTGTCGGCCAGCGCGTAGCCCGCCGCGTGCGGCAGGTTGCCGCCGATGATGGCGCTAGTGCCCGGAATGCCGGAGGCGTCGTCGCGCATGTGCATCGAGCCGCCGCGTCCGCCGCAGTAGCCGGCGTTCAGCCCCATGATCTCGGCCATCAGGCCGCGCACCGAATCCTGCATGCCCGTGTTGAAATCGTCACGCCGGGGATCGAAGCCCGCGGGCGTCTGCGCGTTGACAAGCTTGGCGAGCACCTGATGGTGGGCGCGGTGTGTGCCATTGATGCGGTCGCCGATGCCAAGCATCGACATCGCGCCGACCGCCGTCGCCTCCTGTCCGATGCTGGCATGCGCAGGCCCGTGCACGAGCCCGGCATTGGCGAACTCCAGCACTCTCTCCTCGAAACGGCGGATCAGCAGCATCTGGTGGTACCAGCGCACCAGGTTCGACACCTCGGCGGCGTTCCAATCGGAATCGTCGACGTCGAGCCGCAACCAGGGCGCCGAGGGTTGGATCGCTGTCTGCTGGACCATTCAGGCTAGTTCCATTCCGGTAGATGATATATCAAATATTCTCTCTGGCGGGTGTCGAGGCTTATTCCAGGGTCATGTCACCGGTTCGCGGAGGTCGGCAGACAAATGGAATTAAATTTCATTTTCTGCCCGAAGCCGAGACTAAGCTGGGACGGCGCCGTTCCGCAAGTGGAATTTTTGGGGTGACCAAGCCTTCCCAGGCAGTCGCTGAGCCTGGGCATGACGACGCACAAAGCGCCGGATCGCGGGACCGACATTCCAGGCCATCTCTCGGCAATCGCCCCGTTGTAAGACAAGGTGACCGGATTTGCCATTGAGCGTGGTGTGCGATAGGTTATATTGCACTGCACAATGGAGACGCCGTTTCTTGTACGCCCCTGTTTGCGGATATGCCGCCGGGCTCGCGGCCTGCCGGTCGCGGGCCGTGTCGGCGGGACGCTGAGATGAAAATTCCGAAGTCCCTGCTGGTCGATCCGGAGAAGAACTCGGTCTATGGCAGCTTTGCCGTGGCCGTCTCGATCTGGGCGTTTTCCTATTCCGTGATTTTCGGCCAGGTGCTCATCCTGGCCTATTACGCGGTCTGGCTGCCGCTTATCCTGGTCGACTACCGGCGCTTCCTGCGGCAATTGTCCAGCGCCTGGCTGCCGCTGCTCTTCGTGACCTATGTCTGTTTCTCGGTCTTCTGGTCGCAGGCCCCCGGCATCACAGCCAGAACCGCAGTCCAGTACCTTTCCCACGTTGCCTGTGCCTATGTCGCGGCGCGCACCGTCAGCGTGCGGACCCTGACGCTGGGCGCCCTGGTCGGGATATTCTTCGTGATGCTCTATTCGCTCAAGGTCGGCGCCTATTCCGAGGACGTCCTTGACGGCACCTACAATTTCGTCGGGGCCTTTGCCTCCAAGAACCAGATCGGCTTCGTCGCCTCGCTCGGCATCTATTTCTCGGTGGTGTTCCTTGCTTTCTTCCGGCGCGGCCGGCTGAGCTTCATCCTCACCGTTCCTGTCGTGCTGCTATCGGCCTATCTGCTGGCCATCGCCCATTCGGCGACATCCACGGCCTCCATCCCGGCGGTGCTGGCGTTGATCGTGCTGCTCGCCATGAGCAAGCTCTTGCCGCGGCGCTATCGCCGCGTGATCTTCCTGGTTGGTGCGGGTCTGATCGCCGTCGCGGCTTTCGTTGCCCTCAACCTCGGGCTGATGGACTTCGTGCTCGGGCTCTTCGGCAAGGACTCGACGCTCACCGGACGGACCTATCTGTGGGAGCAGGGCTGGAACGCCGCCATGCGGTCGCCCATCATCGGCGTCGGTTACGCCGCCTATTGGGTGCAGGGTTTCGCAGAAGCGGAGCGGTTGTGGAACGAATTCTACATCTCCACCCGCACCGGCTTCCACTTCCACAACACCTATGTCGAGGCGCTGGTCGAACTCGGCTTCACCGGGGCGGTGCTGATATCGCTGATCATGCTGCGTTCGCTTCTCGGCCACCTTACGGCGGTGATGTTCAAGTCGTGGCAGGCCGATTCGGTTGTTCTCATCGGCGTGATGGTGCTGTTGCTCATCCGCTCCTTCGTCGAGGTCGAGATCCTCAACCCCTACATCATGGGGTCGTTCCTGATGTATTTCAGCTTCTTCAAGCTGGCGCGCCTGCCCGTGACCCGCACGCGATGGTCGCCGGTGAATTTCGAGGATGCAAATGCCGAGAAGAACTGGAAGAGGACCGAGGTCGGCGCCGTCAGATGATCCTTGAGCGACGCGCTACCGGAAGACCGCTATCGCGTCGAGTTTGCCGCGGCGAGGTTCTAGGTTGAAACTCGCCACCTCCTGACCCGTCTCGGCTGCGATATGCAGGCATATTTTCTTCAGGGCCTCGGTTGCCTGGATCATCTTCACCGGCAGGTCCGGCCCTTCCATTCCCAGTGGGAACATGTCGCGAAAGATGACCTTGTCGAGAGGGCGTCGCAGTGTTCTCAAGGCCAGGGCAACGCCCGCGGCCAACTCCTGGTCAGGACGTGAACCCGCATTGTAGTCGGTCACGACAATGCTGTCGCCGGTTTCCCGCTCGACTCTCACCCAGAAACGCGGATCGTCGGAGCGCTCGACCCTGACCGAGAAATCATCTTCCCTTACCAGAAGATCGAGTTCAGGATCCGGCGCTGCCTTGGCGGCCGCCTGCGAAATGGTTTTGGCATTGATCTTGGGTACCATGCCGCTATCCCGTAACCTTTCCATTAACCATAGAGTACTGCTCGACGGTTATCAAGCTTCAGTATAACGTGGCTGATTACTGCGCTGCGGGACGCGATTGCCGGACTAAAGCAACTCCAGGAAAAAGTCTGTAACGGTTTTCCGTCCGAAACTGCGCAAAAACAGGTAGTTGGAGTGCTTCGTCGATTTCGCGAGACGATGAACACTCTGGTTGTGCGAGGCGTTCGAAATGCGCTTGTGTTTGTGGGATTTGCAGTCGCCGATCAACATCGGGATGATCCTGCGAACGGCGGAGATCTACCGCGTTCCGGTGGTCATCTATGACCGGCGCGGCGTCTTTGGCGGATCCTCCGCGCTGACCACCATCTCCGATTTCGCCTGTGGAGCGCTTCAGCGGCAGCCGCCGTCCATCTATGGCGACGAAGACCTTGTGCGCGAGGCCGTCGCCGGTCGTTTGTTCGCTACGGTGATCACTCCGGACGCGCAGCCGCTGCAGCAGACGATGATCGGCGCTAATGACTGCGTGTTGGTCGGCAACGAGTATGACGGGCTGCCTGACAGGCTGCTTGCCTCGGTCGATACGCATCTGATGATACCGATGCCGCCGGGGTATTATCCCAAGCCGTCGTCGGCCAGTCCGATCGATCCTGCCAGAAGCCACAAGAACGCTCAGGATGGCATGCCCAGCCTCAACGTCGCCGTCGCTTCGGCCATCATCATGTTCGAGGTTTTCGCCCGCACGCCGGGCGCCGGGATCACTGCCGTTCGATCTGCCGAGCCGCGTGCCCGCAGCCATTGAATTCGTCCAGCAGGGCGTGGCGGTCAAGGGCGCGAAGGACGCGCACCGTTTCGACGACGGCGTCCAGGTCTATGTGCTGCATGGCGACGACATGGCCCGCTTTGCCCTCGGATAAGACCGCGGGTTTTCGATCCGCTGCCGGCCTGCTGAAACTGAGAATCCGTGCCATCTCGTCCTTCGCCTTTTCGGTCGAGACTGGCAGGACAGGGTTAACGAAGCCTTAGCATGCGGCTCAATTCAATAAAGAACCGCCATCTTCTTGACCTCACCATGAACATCATGGTTAACATATTGTTGATGTGGGTCGGGTGTGGTGTGCGGGCATGTATAAATGTTTCGTAATCTGCCCATTCGGGGAAGAGGATGGCGCGGGAGAGAAGCTCAGGCTCTTTAACGAGCGCTCGGGCCTGCGCAAGCATGTATTCCCGCGTGTAGAGGCGATTTGCCGGGAGCGTGGCTTCCCCATCGAGATCGCCGACGGAGAGAGAACCGCCACTCCCGATCCTGCCGTGCGGGCGGCCACGCAGCGCGGCATTGACGAGGCCGACGCCGTCATTGTTCTGCTCACCGAAGACAATCCCAACGTCTACGTCGAATTCGGCTGGGCCGTGGGAATGTGGCACCACCCCATCATTCTCTACCGCAAGGGCTACAAGCTGCCGATCGACATCGTCGACCTGCTTCACCTCGAATATGGCGACAGCCATGTCTCGGGCGCCAACAAGGATGCCATCCTTGTACTGGCCGACAAGCTTGCAAAAGCGCTCGTCGAGAAGATCGTCAAGAGCAAGACGGACGTCCCGTTCGGCCATTGGCCGCAGACCACCCTGGCCCGCGGCCGGGTCAAGGTCTACAACCGGTTCTCGAAGGCGTTCACGCGGCTTGAGTGGTCGGAGGTTTTCAGGTCGGCCACCTCCGAGATCATCGTTGCCAGCACGGGAATGTCCAAGGTCAACGCCCAGGGTTTCATCTGGGCCGAGCCCGGTCGGCCGCCGGTGGAAATGGGCCTCGCCCAAATGCTGCTGCTCAAGGCGCATGAGGGGGTGAAGGTAACGGTCGTCTTCTACCACGAATCCAATGTTACGGACGGACATCTCAAGCAATGGGATGGCGGCGTGGAGGAGCGCCAGAACAGGATCCGGTCTTCATTCAGGTTCTGGTCCACGTTTCGCCTGGCCTACGAAAGCGAACGCCAGGCCGCCGAGAGCAAAGGCGATTTTTCCAAGTCCAAACCGGGTGGAGGATTCGAGGTCATCCAGCTGTATGGGCGCCACCTTCCGTTCCGTGTGACGCTGACGGAGCAACAGGCCATCGTCACGGTGCGCTTCTACACCGAAGTGTACAATTCCGGCCTGTGCATAGTGGCCAAGGCCGCCGACGGGCTGCCCGACCCCGACAACATGCCGGTCTACAATCAGGTCCGCAGGGAACTCGATTTTCTGATCAACGAAAGCAAGGAACGGTCGGAGGAGAACTATCGGAACTGGTTGGCGGCCGGGAGGCCGCGGTGAACGCGGCCGGGTGGCAAGTCTCAAAACCGGGTGGAGAAAACGGCGAGGCAACCGGCCGGCCCGCCTCGCCGCTGCAGGTGCGGGTTGGCTTTGCCGGCCATCGATCGGTTGACGGCCCGGAACTCCGGGCGGCACTCGGGCGGGCGTTCGAACTGGTGCAGGAGTGCGCCGCCGGAATGGCCCGGACGACGGTCGAAGCATCCGACCATGCGCATGCGGACATTCATGAAACCATTCTTGACGCGCATCGCGCGATCTGGGGCATGGCCGGCGCCGGGGCAAACCTGACCTTGCTCACCGGCTACGCACCGGGTGCCGACAGGAGCGCGGCTTCCGTCTGGCGCGGCCTCGGTCTCGGTCCGATCCACGCGCTGTTTCCGTTCGCAGCGCCCGGCCATGCCGACCGTGGTCTTTATGCCTGGACCGATCAGCCCGGCCTCGGCGATACGGGCACACGGGTGGACCTCACGGCTCCGGAAGGGTTGGAAAAGGCGTTCGAGCATCTGACGATCCTCGACGGCGCTTCGGCTCTTGCCGAGGCGCCTCGACGCGATCCTCATCTTGAGCTCGCCCGCTGGCTGGTGCGATGGTCCGACGTCGTGGTGACCGCGTGGGACGGCAAACGGGCCGCCGGCCCGGGCGGCACCGCCGATGTCGTCGAGGAGGCGATCAAGGCCAACCGGCCCCTGCTTTGGATCGATGTTGCCCATCCGGAGATGCCGGTGCGCTTCATCGCCCCCCAAAGCCTGCAACGCGATGGCCTGTTCGGCGAGATCATCCAATCGATCGAGGCCGGCACGGTGGATGCGCTGGCGCCTGCGGCCACCGAGCACGACCTGCGCCGCTCGTTGGTGGCGTTGTTCATGCCGCCATCCACTCAGGCCGGCGAGCACGGCGATGATCTCGAAACCCTGATCCGGCGGCGCTTCGCGGCGTCCGATCCGTTAATGCCCGCATTCGGCTTGCGGAACGCGCGTGCATGGGCGGCAGTTGGCGTTTCGAGGATGATTGGCTGGGGCTGGCTGAAATTCTGGCGGTGCTGGGGGCGCGCAAAGATAGCCGCCGAACTGAGCCCACGTTCCCCTGACGAAGCGGCCGACGTGATCAATGAGACCGGCGCTGGTCAGGCCGGCGGCCACGCGACGAAGGAGGCGATCCAGGCCCGTGCGTTCTGGCATCCCACGTCGCTGGGCCACCCCGTCATCGAGCATGCCTTGCGGGATGTCGATGCGCGGGCCAACGTTCTGGGCAGCGCGCACCGGGGCGCGCAGCTGCTTCTGCTTCTGCTTGCGGTCACGGCGGTTGTCTGCGCCACCATTCCACTCGTCTTCGAGAGCTGGAAGTTGCCCGCGGTCGGAACGGAACTGGTCATCGTCGGTCTGGCGGCCTGGATCTCGAGGGGGATGCGACGCAGCAATGGTCATCAGATGTGGAGTGACTGCCGCCGCCTCGCGGAACGCCTTCGCGTCTTGAGAGCGACCTGGCCGCTTGGTTTCGACGTCGCCGACAAGAGGGGGCTGTCGCCATCGTCGTGGACGGAGTGGCGAGCGAATGCCATACGTCGTGCCGCCGGACCGCCAACGGGTTTCATGGAGCAGGCGCGCCGCTGGGTCGCCGCGGAATTCGCCCGCGAGGATGCTGATGGCATCGTCGAAGGGCAGCGAGCCTATCACATCCGTAACCACCACCGTGCGCACAGCCTTCATGCCGGTCTCGCAGCCACCGAGAAGTGGTCCTTGCGAATCCTGATCTCGCTTCTGGGTTGCTATCTCCTGGCGTATCTCGGCCACCATTACGACCTTTGGCCGAAACCGCCGAAGGAGGCCGCCGGCATTCTGGTTTTCGCCAGTGCGGTTATTCCCATCATCGCCGCGGTTTGTCTGGCTATCGAGGCCAAACTCGACTTGCGCGAAAACGAAAGGCGCTCGGCGGACCTTGGACTGTCGTTCGCCAGGATCAGCGCGGCGATGAGCGACCGGTCCGTTCCCTCTCGCGACGAGGAACTGCTGGCCAGTGCCGCCACCCTGGTGCTTCAGGATGTCGACACCTGGCGCGATGCCGCCCAGCGGCGGATCATCGCGACGCTTTAGAGAGAACAGGCTCGTCGACCGCTCGAGCCGTCCTACTGGCTGGCCAGCGGCGCCAACTTCACCTTGATCACGTCGCCGGGCAGTACCGGCGTGTCTTCCTTGGCCGCGATCTCGCTGGTCTTGCCGTCGACGACGCGCACCAGCGCGTAGAGCAGGCTGGGTTCATCGCTGCTTGCGGTGGCGGCCCTGGTCGCCGGATCGCTGGCCTGCGCGATGAGGCCCCGCTGCATGTTGGCCTTCAGCGCCGCCTCGTTCAGGTCGGCCTCGGCCTGCTGCCGGTCGGAGGCGAGGCTCGAGCTCAAGGTGTTCTGAGCATCGATGGCATCCTGCGTCGCCTTGCTGATCGCCTGCTTGGCGGTGAGGATGGCGGTTTCGTAGTCCAGGATCTTGCCCTGCAGATCGGTGACCGACTGCTGCGAATCCAGAAGTCTCGCATTGGCGACCAGACCCTTCTGGGCCAGCGGGCCGATGCTGGCCAGTTGCTGTTGCGCCAGATCGACCTGCTTCTGCTGGTTGACGATCTTCTTCTGCAGCGATTCGATCTCGGCCTGCAAAACCCCCTTGAGATCGTCGAGCGCCTCCAGCTTCAACTTCAGCGCCTTCTGGTCGGACGTCAGGATGGTCATTTCATCATTGACGATGGTTGGCAGCCTGGGATCGCCCTCGACTTCCTTCGGCACCTCGAAACTCGACTTGCCGGCCATGTCGGCGTCGATACGGGCTCGCTTGACGATCAGCCGGATGCGCAGATCGTCCGAGATATCGAAATTGCCCTTGGCGGTGACCAGATCCTTGCCCAGTTGCGGGCCGTAATCGGAGTTGCGCCGGATGCCGCCGGCGACGCTGATCGCCTTCAGCACGGTGAGATCAGGCACATAGGGGAACTGCCCCGGATTCTGTACTTCGCCCGAGATGTAGAATGGACGGAACTGCGCCATCTCGACGGAGGCTTCCGGCTTGTCCGACAAAGCGAGCTTATGCTGCAAGGCTTCACCGATCGCCGCCGCCACCTCGGCCGTGGTCTTGCCGGCGGCCGGCAATTCGCCGACGAACGGCACCGACAGCGTACCCGCCGGGCCGACGGTGTATTGGCCATTGACCGACGACCAGTCGCGGAACGTGCTTTCGACGGTCTGCCATTCGGCGATGCGGACGGTGAGCTTGTCCTGCGAGCCGAGGCGGTAGTCGTCGGCGGCGGCCAGCTGGGGAAAGGCGAGCGATGCCGCGAGGCATGCGGCCACGAGCCGCGAACGGCCGAAAAGCGGGCCGCCGCCAAAGACTTCCAACATGTCTGTTTTCAACGCAACGTTCCGATCCGTTTTGGCCCCATCGCCCGATGAGCTTGCCGCCGGCTGCCCGGCATCGGTCGGCCGGGTCAGTAAGAGCCGCGCGACATCCAGACCGCCGGGACGGTCTTGATGATGATGCGCACGTCGCCGAACAGCGACCAGTTCTCCACATAGTGGCGGTCGAACGCGACGCGGCTGTCATAGGAGACATCGTTGCGGCCGCTGACCTGCCACAGGCCGGTCAGGCCAGGGCGGGACTTGAGATAGTAGACGGCCGCGCTGCCGTAGATTTCCAATTCGTCGCGAACCACCGGGCGAGGTCCGACAAGGCTCATGTCGCCCTGCAGTATGTTGATGATCTGCGGCAGCTCATCGAGGCTGAGCTTCCTCAACACCGCGCCGACGCGGGTGACGCGCGGGTCATTCTTGAGCTTGCGGGTCGCGATCCACTCGGCATTCGCTTCCGGGTTGGTGGCAAGATAGGCGGCCAGAACCTTGTCGCCGTCGGGAACCATGGTGCGGAACTTCAGGCACGGAAAGATCCGTCCGCCGCGACCGATTCGCCGATGGCCGTAGAAAATCGATCCGCCGTCGGAAAACTTGACCAGAAGCGCGATCATGACGAACAGCGGGCTGAGAGCGATCAAGCCGGCCAGCGACCCGAAAATGTCAAAGCTGCGCTTGATGAGGCCGCCGATCGGCGGCGGAAAATCGGTGCCAGCCTGCGAAAAGTCCGCCGTGGCCGACTTGGCAATATCCCTCATGCCGAAACTCCATGCGTTGAACGAATGGTTTACGGCACGATATCAAAAAAATGCTGCAGCGCAACACACAATTTCCCAACTCGTTGAAATAGTCACGTCATGAATTGACTAAATAGTAAGCTCGTGATGCACATTTTTCAGGATGCTTAGCACATTTGTGACAATAAATGGGCAGGAGGAAAAAATCCGGACCTTTTTGGGGCGATTTTTGGGCGGGTCGTTCTCAGAGGGCTACCTGTGGGCATATTAGTGCTTTAGGAAGATACGAAGCTCGCGACTATTAACATAAAATACTACTCAATATTGTGCATATTACTGAAAAGGACTGATGGTTGCAGATTGTGCGAAATGCGCTTGTGTGCGTTGCAGCATGGCAGAGTCGATCGCGCAAGCTCAATCAAAAATATGTGCGGTTGCCCTTGCCGCCCTCTGCCCGTCTTAATAGAATTGCAAATTATACCTGTCAGAGTGGCGACAGGTTGAAAGGCCGGAAGCAACCGGTCGAAAGCGGGTGGTTTTACAAGCCCGCGTCACAAGGGACGGCGCTCGGGTAGGGCAATCGTTGGATATAACCCGAGCCGGTTTATGGGCTGTTGGGTATGTCGCTTCCAAAATTCATCGTTGGGATGCTTTTCGCCCTTGCGATCGTCGTTGCCTGGTCTTGGCTGGGCGGAGCGTCGCTGGGCACGACCTTGTTGCGCGTCATCATATGCGCCGTGGTTATCCAGGCCGGCTATTTTGTCCTTGTCTATGCCATGATCGCCCGAAGCGCGCCGACGCCGGCCGACAGGTTGCGCGAAGCCGAAAGAAAGCTGAGCTCGCCCGAAGTGACCGAAGGCGAGAAGCTGGGCAATGCCCGGCGCAGCCTGCATTAGTTTTTACGCAGTTCCGGAGCGGAAAACCGCTCACACTTTTCCTGGAATTGCCTTGGCTCTTACCAAGCCAGATGTTTCGGCCCTCAGGCCACGTCGGCTGGTTCGGTTTCCGATTGCTCTCCCGCAAGCATTCTGGACAGCCGGCTCGCAGGCTTTGCCTTCAGCCGTTGATACTGCCCGACCTCCACCACGCTGCCGTCCTCCATCGCCACCACCCAGTCGGCGAAGGCGATCATCGATGGCCTGTGTGCGATGGTCAGGATCGTCATCGTGCCACGCAAGCCGTCGATCGACCTGGCGATCAGTGACTGATTCTGCCAGTCGAGCGCGCTGGTGGCCTCGTCAAGGATGAGCAGCGACGGTTTGCGCAGCAGCGCGCGCGCCAATGCGATACGCTGGCGCTCGCCCCCTGAAAGCAGCACACCGCGATCGCCGACCACCGTTTCGAGGCGCTGGTCGAGCCGTTCGACGAATTCGCCGGCATTCGCGGCCCGCAGCGCAGCCCACAATTGTTCGGGGTTGGCCTGCGGCGCGGCAAGTCGCAGGTTCGCCGCGATCGTGTCGTGCAACAGGAACACGTCCTGCGGCACATAGGCCACCTGGTCACGCCAGCGGCGCCGATTGGCGGCATCGATCTCGACGCCGTCAACGAGGATCTTGCCGGTGGTCGGCTCGAGCAGGCCGAGCAGCATGTCTGCGATCGTACTCTTGCCCGATCCGGAAGGACCGATCAGGGCGGTGACCTTGCCTGCCGGAAGGCCGAAGGTGATGTCGTTCACCACCGGTCTGGCGGACCCGTCATAGGCGAAGGAGACGTCGCGGATATTCAGCCCGATGTCCATTGACAGCCTGCCGGCATTCTCGAATTCGGCATGGCCGGGCTCCCGTTCGGCGTCGAAACGCGCCTGCAGGCCGCGCATGGCCGTGTAGGCGGGAAGGTTGATCAGAACCTGCTGGGCCTGTGTCTGCATGTCGACGAAACGCGGCGCGATGCGCATGAAGACCAGCAGCATGACGACGATCTCGGCCAGCGACAGGTTGAAGCGGACCAGCGCCACATAGATGAACAGGCTGAGCCCCACGACGCTTGCCACCTGGAACACGGCGGTGCCGATCGAGGAGTTGCGGACATAGTCGATGTTGTCGGCTTTCATCCTTTCCAGCGTGGCTTGCAGCTGCGCGAAATAGCTGGCCTCGACATTGAGGCTTTTCGCCACTTTGATGCCGCCGAGGAATTCCGAGACCGTCCGGTACTGGTCCTGACGGTTGGCCGTCAGAACCCGGCCGAAGGCGGTGGCCCGCGCCCGAAACGGCTGCAAGGCCATGAACATCAGGATGCCGACGACCACGGCGAACCCGGTCATGACGGGCGAGATGAACATTGAGATGACGAGATAGCCGGCCAGCAGCACGGCGATCTGCACCAGCATCAGCAAGGCGAAGGCCGCTCCCTGGACCCGGTCGATGTCGCCGGTCAGCGCATGGTCGAGATCGGAGCTGCGCATGCGCGTGAACACGCCCCAGCGCGCCTTGCCGATGCTCTCGAACAGGTTGATGCGCAAGCGGTTGATGAAGTCGAACAGCAGCCTGGCCATATAGACCGACTTGAAGCGGTTGAACGCCGCCTGCAGGGCGACAAGCCCGACCAGCAGGCACAAGACCGTGCTCAGCCGCAGCGTTCCGCCGGGCACCAGCCAATGCACGAGATCCGTGTTCGGCAAGCGGACAGCGAAATCCTGGTCGGGGCCCCCGACCAGATGCAGCAACGGCACAAGCAGCAGGATCGAGATGCCTTCCGTCAGGCTGCCCAGGATCAGGAACAGCAGCGCCGTCCAGGTTCGCCGCCCGCCGATCTCGGCAACGACGGCGCCGAAGGCGGCGACGTCGCGAAACAGCGACAGGCCGAAGACCGATGATCTAGACGCCATCAGCCACGTCCCTCTCGATCAGCGCCACGGCCTCGCCGATCCTGTCGAGACCGGTTGGAACTTCCAGCCGGTACACGCCGACATGGTTAGCGATTCCTGAACATTGGCGAAGATGCGCTGCCGCGAAATCACCGGACAGCGCTTCACGGCCAAAACGCGTCACGTAGGAGAACCGGATGATCGTGGGCAGGGCGGCGATGCCGGGCAACCGCGTGGTCCGGGCCTTCTCGCCGCGCTCGAGGACATAGATCCTCGCGACGGGCACCTTGCTCTGGGAAAAGGCGCATTGCAGGCGATGCTGCAGCTTTTCGATCGCGGGGTGCACCTGTGGCCTCACCCGCGCCTGTCCAAGCGGGATAGCGGCCGCGGCGTCGGCGGCGAGCTTGATCTGCGGAAATCCCGGAACGATCACAGGCTCGTGCGGATTGGCGAGATCGATGGCCACGACATCGTCGGTAAGCAGATCATGCCCGGCGCGGATCAGCGCGCTCGCCGTCGTCGACTTGCCCGCCCCCTTGTCGCCCAGGAAGATGGCGCCCTGGCCGGCTATCGCGACGGCGCTGGCGTGCAGCACGAGCAGGCCGCGCCGGTGCAGCAAGAGCGCCATGACCGGCCCCAGCAGCGGAAAGGCGAGCAGGGCGTCGTCGACACCGGGCGCCGGCGCCACATCGATACGGCAGCCGCCGCTGATCAGGAACGCGCCGACAGCGTGCCATGCCAGATACTGCCGGTCGGGCTCGAAGCGGAAGACCGTCGCCGTCTCTGGCGAAGGCTTCGGCATATCGATCGGACCGAGCGCGATAACGATATCGGCGACCGCCGGCGCGGCCGGCTCCAGTTCCGGCAGCGTGACGTCGGATGCGATGGTCAGGCCGTAGGCGCGGTAGAAGCGGCGTTCCCTTTCCAGGCTGCCCGTTGCCTGACGGCTATGCAGGGCGAGCAGATCATTGGCGGGCATCATGCGGCGCTCCCGCCGGGCTGGACCTGCCGCAGCCACAGGGACAGCGAGGCCGAGCGCCAGACATACTGGACGTCGAGGGGGGCGGGCTGATCGGGCTGGCGCAGCAGTCGCGCATAGGCGGCCTTCACCTGTGGCAGGTTGACATAGGGCGCGATGCGGCCGGCGTCAGAGACCAGCAATTGCTCGAGGAGGTCGCGGTGGTTGCGCACCATGCCGTTGACCAGATTGGCGGTGAAGTCGATCTTGGTACGCCGCCATTGCACCGCTGGCGGCAGCACACCCTCCATGGCGCGGCGCAGCACATAGCGGCCAAAGCCGTGTCTCAGCTTTTCCTCGCCCGGCAGCGCCAGGCAGAACTCGACCAGCGGCTTGTCCCAGAAGGGGTAACGCGGTTCGACGCCGAAATTGGCGGCGGCCTTGTCGAGCACTTCGAAAGAATGCGGCACATAGCCGTTCAACAGGATCCAGCGATGGCTGAGCGCATCGCTGGCCTGGACGCCGGGTGGCATATAACCGGCGCGGTGAAAGCGGTCGATGAGTTCGGTGCGCCTGGCCAGGTCGGGATTGATCAGGTCACGCCAGCTGCGCGCGCGTTGCGCTTCGGCGGGCCGGCGTATCCTGTTGACGGCACGGTTCGCCAGATGCCTCAGCCGGGCGATGCGCCAGGCCGGCCCGTAAAGCGTGAGAAACTGGAAATAGAGGCCGAGCGTGGAGTCGCCATAGGTGTTCGAGGCGCTGCGAACCTCCCGCCAGAGATCCAGCCATTTGCCGCCATTGGCAAGCTCGTGCAAATGGCCGTGGCCTTGTGAAACGACCTCGTCGCCGCCATGGCCGTCGAGCAGCACTTTGATGCCCTTGGCGCCCGCCGTGCGATAGATGCCGCGGGTGAGTGTGAGGCCGGGCGCCAGGAATGTCCCCTCTTGTTCCTCCAGCACCCGCTCGAATTCCGCGAAGGGCGCATAGTTGCCGACCGGGATCAGGGTGGGGTTCATCGTCTGCTGGTCGAGCACGGCATCGATGAAGGATCGCTCGTCCATTGGCGAACCGCGCTCGAAAACCAGCGAGAAGGTCGGCAGTTTCGGTTTGCGGTCGGCGGCGTTCTGCAGGCCGGCCACGCAGGCGATCGATGAGGAATCGAGGCCACCGCTGAGCATGGCGCCGACAGCCCGGCTTCCGCGGGTCCGGTTGCGCACCGACTGTGCGAACAGGTGGGCGAATTCCGCCGCCGTATCGGACCGCGCCGGCCGTGGCGACGGCTCTATCTGCCAGTATCGCCGCAACGCGACCTGTTGCGCAGTGACGGTCAGGCTGTGGCGCGCCGGCAGGCTGAAGACATCGCTGTAGGGCGTGGATTGCGGGTCGTCGGGAAGCCCGGCGAGGAAGCCGGAGATGCGGTACTCGCTGACCTCAGCGCCGACGCCGTCCAGGCCGAGCATCGGCCCGATTTCGGAGGCGAAGGCAAACCGGCGTTCCGTGGCGTGGTAGTAGAACGGCTTGACCCCGAAATGATCGCGCGCGCAGAACAGCAGCTGCCGTTCCGCGTCCCAGATGGCAAAGGCGAAGTCGCCCTGCAAATGCACGGGACAGGCTTCGCCCCAGCGCAGGTAGGCCCGCATCAGCAACTGGGCGTCGGCGACCGAGCTGTCGCGCAGGCCGAGCCTTGCCATCAGTTCATCGCGGTTGTCGAGCCTGCAATCGGCTGTAACGGCAAGCTTGCCGCCGGCCATGGTCAGCGGACCCGGGCCGGCCTCGTCCGTGGTGTTGAGCCAGGCATGGCCGAGCGCGATGCCTGTGTCCAGCCACCAGGAACTGCCATCAGGACCACGGTGGCGCATGCGTGCCAGCATGCGCTGGATGTCGGCCGCGGCGTCCGCCGGCGCGGGGCCTTGTCGCTGCAGAAATCCGGCGACGCCGCTCATCGGCTGCCGTGGTCGACCAGATGGGCGAAGCCGTCGAGCGATCCGCCAAGCACGATATGGTTGTCGCTGACCAGCCAGGCATGCGCTTTCAACTGTGCGCCGGTGCCCCGCTCGATACCGATGCGGATGTTGGAAGCATTGCCCTGGCGCGCCAGAATATACTGGCCGGAAAGCGCCTGGGTAAGGCAGGTGGCACGTGGCACGAAGCGCGCGGCGGCGGCAACTCCCCAGGCAACGCGCCGCAGCTCGCCCATGCTGGCGCACTGCCGCGCATCGAGCCGGGTCACCAGGCCGCGAACGCGATTGTACGAGAAAACCGTCAGGCCGAGCCGGACGGCCGCGACCACCAGCAGGCAGCGGCACAGGAAAACGATCTCCGGCCCGCTCAGCGAGAAAATCCTGGCCAGGCCGCGTCGGCCGCTCCAGCGTTTGGCCGGGCTCGATCTTTGTTCTGTCACAGGTCTTTGCCGCGAGGTCATGGCCTTTGTCGGAACCTGCCTAGACAAGTGCCTCATTGTGCAGTCTCGCAAGCCCGTTTTCGGCAAGGCCCTTCAGCAACGCATCGACATCGGCCTTGCAGCGCTCGGCATCGACATTGTAGCGCGCAAGCACGGCGCTGCGGATATCCGCGATTGGCCTGGGCTCCTGGATCAGCTCCCAGATGAAAGCACCGACACCGTTCAGGCTGTAATAGATATTCGATTTCAGGTTGAGCAGCGCGAGGCCGTCGCCGAATTCGCAAGCCACGGCATCACCGGCCGCGCTTACGCAGTCGCGCTCGGATGGGTTCCAGTTCATCGAAAACCTCGCTTGCAACACGCCGTCTACGACAAAAACCGACAGTGCCAACCGGGGAAGTCGGGGACTTTCATCCCCGGCTCCCTCTCATGGTTATTGAATCCTGGAGGCCCAACGTCATCCCCCAGGCCAGCATTGACTCAGGAGAACGTCAGGTCGCCGATCGGGGTGTGCGCCGGAAAGGACGCGTCGATCGCCGTGCTGCCGCCGCCGCCCTGGGTGATGGTTTCGATCGAACCATGCACCGTCAGGCTTGGCGTTTCGTACTCATGCTTTTCAACATTCTGTTCCATTTTACTCTCCTAATGAGGACTGGAAACGGCCTGTCGAGTACCGTCAGCACTTTCATGCTGCGCTGCAATAGCTGCATGGCAACATTTATGAGTCAAGCCTGATTTACCCCGTGTTAATCAATTATGGGTTGCGGACGTCACCATGTGTGTGAGGGTTGCCCAAAATTCAGCCTCTTTTGGATGGAAACCGGCAGCGATCGGCCGATGTTTCCGATGATTCTTTAAGCATTTGATTTTGCTTGCATAAAAATACCTCTTCGTAGATCATTTTTTAGGCAACGCTAAAGGAGGGAATATCTCCTTAGCCGAACTGTGCCAAACGCCGGCTCAAGCGCCTCGGTCAGGCCGCAAAAATAGCTCCTTCATCCAGCCGCTTCAAGGACGGGTTGCAAACGTTATGGTTGTAAAATTTCGCAGTGCGAAAGGAAAGGCTTTACGGCGCCCAGCTTTTTGGCGATGCTTTGCTTCGCACTTGCAGCATACGCGTGGCGAAAGTCGGTTTTGGAGACTGTGCGCTTAATGGCCCTGCCGGAAAGCTCCTATGAAAGACTGCGCGCCGCCGACTGCGTCGACGAGATTGCCTATGTGCGGGCTTGCTTACGATTGTATTTCGCAGCCCCTGCGGCCGTTGCAAGTGAAATATCGGCACGTGGTCTTTCCACGGCCGCTATTGCCGATATCACCAGGCTGAACAAGATCGCCGCCTTCGTCTGGAAGACGCTGTCGCGCGCGCCGTCGGGCGACCGGCCGGTTGAGCTTTTTCAGTGGCTCGACATCTATCGCAAGAAGACGGTTTCGATGAATGCAGCCTGCCTCATGGATTCGATGGCGATCCATCAGGCGCTGCGCGACAGGCAGATCGATTTCGTGTTCCTGAAGGGGCCGTTCCAGCAGCATCTGCTTTACGGCGACCATTTCATGAAGCCGTCGGGCGATGTCGACATCCTGGTTTCGCCCGCGGGATTTGCAAACGCCCGCGATGCGCTGCGTTCCATCGGCTACGAGGTATCGGGCAAGTCCCGTTCCGTCTGGTGGATCCGATTCCTCGGCGAACAGCACATGACCCGCGGCGACGGGCCAAGATCGTCGACGGTCGACCTGCATTACCGCCTCCAGCAGCCGGGTTCTCCAAGCCCGCGCGATGCCGACGGGTTCCTGCGGCGAAAACGGCTGATCAGGATCGCCGGCGCGGAAGTGCCGTTCACTTCCGTGGCCGACACGCTGATGCTGTCCTGCATCAGCGTTGCCAAGGCGCTGTTCAACCGGGAGCCTTGCGCCGGTTATGTCTGCGATATCAGGGCCAGCGCCAACCGCCTTGACGAGGCCGATCAGCAGCGCGTGCTCGATGCGGCGGTGAGCCAGGGGCTGGACGACACGCTGCTGCTCGGCCTGCGCGCCGCCGATGTGCTGCTGGGCGCCACCGGCACGCTTTTGTCGGAACGGGCCAAGCCGATCCTGTCGCGCATCGGCGATGAAGACCTGCTCAGCATGGTCATCGCGCCATGGCTGCCGTCGTTGCGCTGGCCGCAGCGGCGAACGGTGTTGTGGGAACTGTGTGGCCGGGCACCCGTCCGCTATCTGGCGGAGGCGGGCTGGGCGGCGTCGGCGGATCTCAGCCGCCGCATCTTCGAACGCCCGGCCAACCAGTGATGGCGGCGGCGTCGAACATCGAAAGCGTACAGGGCGAGGGCAGATCGGAACCTGTGCAAGAGGCAAATCCATGTCGATGATGAAATCGGAGGTCTGCGTGATCATCGCGGCCAAAAACGCGGCGCGCACGATCACGGTTGCCATCGCTTCCGCTTTGCGCGAGCCGGAAGTGATGGAGGTCGTTGTCGTCGACGACGGCTCAACGGACAATACAGCCGAAGTTGCCCTTTCCGCCGACGATGGCAGCGGCCGGCTGACGGTGATGCGCCTTGACGTCAACAGGGGGCCGTCCTTTGCCCGCAATGCCGCGATCGCGGGCTCGAAAGCGCCGTTCCTCAGCATTCTGGACGCCGACGATTTCTTTCTCGAGGGGCGCTTCCGCAACCTGTTTGCCGGCGCCGATTGGGACTTCGCCGCGGACAACATCATGCTCATCAGGGACGACGCCACCAGCGACGTCACGAAGATAGTCGCGCCGGATTTCGCCGCCGATCCGGAGTTCCTCGATTTCGACCGTTTCGTCGAAGGCAATATCTCCAGGCGCCGCGTGCAAAGGGGTGAGCTCGGCTTCTTGAAGCCCGTGATCAGCCGTGCCTTCCTCGACCGCCATGGCTTGCGCTATGACGAAGGCCTGCGCCTGGGTGAGGATTACGAACTCTATGCACGCGCTGTTGCGCACGGCGCGCGTTTCAAGGTCATCCGTTCCTGCGGCTACGGCGCGATCGTACGCGCCGATTCGCTCAGCGGCCGTCATCGCACACAGGATCTGCAGCGGCTGGCCGATGCCGATCTGGCCCTCCTGAGGATCGACAGCCTGCCCGAGGGTTCAAAGGCGGTGCTGCGGCGGCACGAGCGGCATGTGCGCGACAAGTACAGGCTGCGCAATTTCCTCGACGTGAAGGCCGAGCGGGGTTTGGCCTCGGCCGCCGCCTATGCCTTCGCAAGCCAATCAAACCTGGTTCCCATCGTCCAGGGCGTGGCGTTCGACAAGCTCGAGGCGCTGTTTCGCCGCGTTGGGCTTGTTTCCAGGCAAAAGCCTGTGCCGGCGCTGCGCTTCCTGATGGCCGGAACGAGCACGGGCAAGGGAGGATAGCATCCCGCGCATGCCGGTTCGCAGTGCAGCGCAACGCCACCCGCGCAAACCATTTCCATCGGAATTATGAGTTTACGAATTGGGTGGTTGCCTCATGGCTCCGGTGATGGCAGTCTATGTTGCGGTGCAGCAATTGAACGACCAACCGGACTGGCCCCCGACCGGATTGGTGTTGAAGTCTCTCCCGTCAGGGAGTTGGACGATGCGACTTTCGAGCCCCGGAGGCGGGGATTGGCCAGCAGCCGGGCGCGTGAGCCCGGCAAGGACAGGACTCTAACCCATGGCCTCGATATTCGGCTTCAGATCAAGGGATCCGGCCCGCGACCGGCAGACCGACATCGCGCGGCTCGACCGGCTGGCGAAGCTGTTTGAGCAGATCGCCGCGGAGATCGAGGCCGAGAAAGCTGGCCTGGAGAGCCGTTACCGCAAGACGGCGACGAACGCGGCCTTCCTGGTCGAAGCCATGGAAAACGGTTCGGCCTCCGAGCGACGGTCATCTGAAGTCAGCGCGCTGACCGATTCGATCCTGAATTGCGAACGCCGCATTGCCGAACTGTCGCGCCAGGGTGGCATGATGAGCGGCCTGCGCCATTCGCTGGATATGGTGTTCGACGAAAATAGCACGTCCGATTCGGTCGCCCCGGCTGAAATTGCCAGGCCCGCCGGCGCCGGCCGAGGGTAATGAGGAACGTGCGGGCAGTCGCAAAGGATGTGAAGCACAACGGGAATGGAAACCGGAGAGGGTCAGGGCAGAGGTCAGGGTTGGCCCGTTTGGAAATGGTTCAAACGTCGACTTTGGGTTGGGGACGCACAGCACAAAGGTGAGTTTGGTATGAATTCGGATCCGAAGACTAAATCCATGACTGGAATTGATGCGCTGCCCTTCCGCACCGGGAAAGCCGGCTGGCGCAGGCTGGCTTGGCCGGCTGCTTTGATGCTGGCTGCCATGGGCAGCCTGTGGCCGGCGCCTTCGCGTGCGCAGGACATCCAGTCCGCCCCCTCCTTCGTCGACGATTTCAAGAGTTTCGACCGTTCGCGCTGGTATGTCTCCGATGGCTGGAACAATGGCAGCCATCAGAATTGCACGTGGTCGAAGGGACTGGTCGCGCTTTCCGACGGGGTGCTGTCGCTGGGTTTCGAAAAGCAGAAACTGAAAGATCGCGATTTCGCCTGCGGCGAAATCCAGACCAAGCAGCGCTTCGGCTACGGCACCTATGAGGCGCGGATGAAGACCGACAGCGGCTCGGGCCTCAACGCGGCGTTCTTCACCTATATCGGCCCTTCCGACAAACAGCCCTGGGATGAGATCGACTTCGAGATCCTGACCAAGGACACCTCCAAGGTTCAGGTCAACGCCTATATCGACGGCAAGGGCAAGAACGAGAAGCTGGTGGATGTGCCCGGCGGCACCGACAGCGCTTTCAACAACTATGCCTTCGTCTGGCAGAAGGACTCCCTGCGCTGGTATGTCAACGGCCAGCTGGTCAACACCATCACCGATCCGGCGAAGCTGCCCAGCCATGCGCAGAAGATCTTCTTCAGCCTTTGGGGCAGCGACACGATGAAGGGCTGGATGGGCGCATTCGCGGATCCGGGCCGCAAGCTTTCGCTGCAGGTCGAACGTGTCGCCTTCACTGCGCTCGGCGAGCCCTGCCAGTTTCCGGAATCGCTCGTATGCAGCGTAAAAGAGTTGGGAAAGACGAATTGAACCGGCCGGACCGAACGCGGTCCGCTGCCCTGGACAGGAACGAAACCGAATGAACTTGACGGTGTTTGGAATTGGCTATGTCGGCCTCGTGCAGGCGGCGGTGCTTGCCGAGGTCGGCCACCAGGTTGTCTGCGTCGACATCGACGCGAACAAGGTGGAGCGGCTCAACCAGGGCTTTGTCCCGATCTTCGAGCCCGGCCTCGAAAGCATCGTCAGGGAGAATCATGCCGCTGGCCGCATCAAGTTCACCACGGATGCGGCCGCGGCCGTCCGGCACGGCGAGATCCAGATGATCGCGGTCGGCACGCCGCCCGGCGAGGACGGTTCGGCGGATTTGAAATACGTGCTGGCGGTCGCCGAGACCATCGGCCGTGAAATGGAAAGCGCCAAGATCGTCGTCGGCAAGTCGACCGTTCCGGTCGGCACCTGCGAGAAGGTGAAGGCCAGGATCGCCGAGACGCTGAAGAAGAGGGGCCGCGAGGACCTGACCTTCGATGTCGCCTCCAATCCCGAATTCCTCAAGGAAGGCTCGGCCGTCGCCGACTGCATGAAGCCCGACCGCATCATCGTCGGCACAGCGAGCGAGGAGACCGAGGCGGTGATGCGCGAGCTCTATGCGCCGTTCAACCGCAACCATGAGAAGATGATCGTGATGGACGTGCGCAGCGCCGAATTCACGAAATACGCCGCCAACTGCATGCTGGCCACCAAGATCAGTTTCATGAACGAGATGGCCAACCTTGCCGAGCAGCTTGGCGCCGACATCGAGGAGGTGCGCAAGGGCATCGGCAGCGATCCGCGCATCGGCTACCACTTCATTTATCCTGGTCTCGGCTATGGTGGCTCGTGCTTCCCCAAGGATGTGCGGGCGCTGATCAAGACCGCCGAGGGCATCAAGTTCGACGCCAAGCTGCTGCGCGCCGTTGAGGAGCGCAACAACGACCAGAAATCCGTGCTGTTCGACAAGGTGAACCGCTATTTCAAGGGCAGTCTCAAGGGCAAGACCTTTGCACTGTGGGGCCTGGCCTTCAAGCCCAACACCGACGACATGCGCGAGGCCCCGGCGCGCACGCTGATGGAAGCGCTCTGGAAGGCCGGCGCCACCGTGCAGGCTTATGATCCCGAGGCGATGCAGGAATGCCAGGCCATCTACGGCCAGCGCGACGACCTGCTTTTGTGCGGCACCAAGGAGGCCGCCTTGCGTGGCGCCGACGCCCTGCTGATCGCGACGGAGTGGAAGAGTTTTCGCGCGCCTTCCTTCGATGCATTGAAGGATGCGCTGACCACGCCGGTCATCTTCGACGGCCGCAACCTCTACGACCCCAAGGTCGTGGCGCGCCACGGCATCGAATATCATTCGATCGGCAGAATAGCGGCGTGAGGGCACGCGCGGAGACGTTCGACAACGGAGCGGATGGGGCAACCACGACGAGCGCGCGCGGCGCGCAAAGGAGTTGCAGCTGATGGTGCTGGACGTAAAGCCAGAGCAAATAACCAGGGATCATTTCGATGTCGTTGCAATCGGATCCGGCTTCGGTTCGGCTTTCTTCCTGCATGAGTTCGCCAAGCGTCGCAAAGCGCGCGTTCTGGTCCTGGAATGGGGCCGGCACAACACGCATGAATGGCAGCTCGGCCAGAACGCCAACACCGACATAGACGACGAGACGACTTACAGGACCAATTCCGACAAGCCATGGAACTACACGATCGGGCTGGGTGGCGGCACCAATTGCTGGTTCGCCCAGACGCCGCGGTTCCATCCCAATGATTTCAGGCTGAAAAGCACCTATGGCATCGGCAATGACTGGCCGATCAGCTACGACGACGTCGAGCCGTTCTACTGCGATGCCGAGGAGATCATGTCGATCTCCGGTGATCCCGACATGGCGGCGATGCTGCCGCGCTCGAAGCCGTTTCCGCAGCCCCCGCACCGTATGTCGACGCCGGACCGGATGATGAAGGCGGCCCAGCCCGATCAGCATTTCGTCATGCCGACCGCGCGCGCCCGCGTTCCGACCGCGCAGCGCAGCTCATGCTGCGCCAATCTGCGCTGCTGGCTGTGTCCGGTCGATGCCAAGTTCACCGTCAACAATGGCCTGATGCATGTCTTCGAGCATCCCGATGTTTCCGTCTGCCTCGGCGCGGAAGTGCGGCGGCTCGATCATGCCGGCGGCGCGGTGCGTTCGGTCACCTTCGTTCATGACGGCAAGGAATATCAGGCCAGCGGCGACCTCTTCATTCTCGGCGCCAATGCCATCCAGAGCGCGGCGATCATGCTGCGGTCCGGCCTGGGCGATGAATTTGTCGGGCGCGGCCTGCATGAATCCTACGGCTGGAATTTCGAGGTCTATCTCGACGGCGTCGACAATTTCGACGGCAGCACCATCACCACTGGATTGAATTTCGGCCTCTATGATGGCCCGCACCGGTCCGAGCACGCGGCGGCGCTGGTCTATTTCGAGAACCGCTGGCAGCACGGGATGCGAGCCGAAAAAGATCGCCTGCGCCAGACGTTGCCGCTGGTCGTGGTCACCGAAAATCTGCTCGACCACGAGAATTTCGTCACGCTCGATGAGGACGACAATGCCTTCGTGTCGTTCAAGGCGCCGTCGGACTACGCGGTCAAGGGCATGGCCCGGGCGCTCGACAAATTGCCTGGACTGCTGGCGCCGCTGCCTGTCGAAAGGCTCTTCGACCGTGGCATCCGGCCGACCGAGTCGCATGTCCAGGGCACACTGAGGATGGGCACCGGCCCGGCGGATTCGGTGATCGACAGCGACATGATCCACCATCGGCTGAGAAACCTGGTTGTCGTCGGCACCAGCACCTATCCGAGCTGCTCCTGCGCCAACCCGAGCTTGACGGCGGCGGCGCTGTCCTTGCGGGCGGCGAGCCGTATCGCGTGAAGGGAGACATCGAATGATCGAAGTCACACGGCGTTCGGCTCTGGCCATCATGGCGGGTGGCGTCGCGTCGACAGGCGTTGCCTACGCGGCCGTCTCCTCGTTTTCGGACGAGGACCTGATAAGCGTGACGCTCGAAAAATACCTCGGCAGGCTGAACATCCGCAAAGAGCACCTGGAACAGTTCGTACTGGAGTTCCGCAACCGCAATCCCTGGATATTTCCCAGCGAAAAACTGAGCAACGCCATCACCTTGCTCGAGACCGCGAAGCTTGGGCGCGCGCGCGAATTGCTGCCGAGGCAGAAGCGGCGCGATCTCCGGCATTTCGACCGCTGGGTCGTCGCCGAATTCCACATGCTGACGGATTATGCCTGGCGCAGCTCGCCCAACGATCCGATCCGGTTCACCGGATGGCAGTCATGCACCAATCCGTTCGCGACGCTTGATCCGCCCCAGAGCGCCTGAGGTGCAGGGGCAGCACACCAGAATCCGACAAGGAGCCGGTACGATGAAAGTCCTTTTCGCCAGCGGCAACGGTTATCCGCCCGAGTTCGGCGGCGGCGTCCAGTCGAGCACCCATCATCTGGCCGAGCAACTGATCGAGCACGGCCATGAGGCGGGCGTGCTTGCCGCCCTTTTTGGTGACGGCATGTTCGGGCTCAAGGCGCGGGCCAAGATGAAGCTGCTGCGCCAGCCGGCCGTCGTGGACAGCCACCCCGGCTATCCCGTCGTGCGCAGCTGGTTTCCCTGGGACGCGGCCGGCTTTGCCGTCAAGAAGCTGAAGCCCGACGTGGCGGTGGTGCAGTGCCACAAGTCGGTTCCGCTCGGCAAGGCGCTGCAGGCTCTGGGCGTGCCGCTGGTCGTCTATCTCAGGAATGTCGAGTTCCACGAACTGGGTGGCGATCTGCGCGAACTGGATTCGGCGCTCTACATCGCCAATTCGGAATTCACCGCCCGGACCTATGGCAGGGAATTCGGCATCGAGGCGGTGGTGATCCCGCCGACCATCAACCCGATGCAATACAGCACGCCGACGACCGGCCAGTTCGTCACCTTCATCAATCCCTACGAGGAAAAAGGTTTCGAGCTGGTGGTTCGCATTGCCGGGGCATGCCCTGAAATCCCGTTCCTGTTCGTCGAAAGCTGGAAGCTGGAGGACGATCATCGGGCGCGCATCGAGAAGATCATCGCGCCGCTTGGCAACGTCACGCTGGAGAACCGCACCAACGACATGAAGACGGTCTATGGCCGCACCCGTATCCTGCTCGCGCCTTCCAAATGGGAAGAGGCCTGGGGCCGGGTCGCGTCGGAGGCTCATTGCAGCGGTATCCCGGTCGTCGGTTCCCGGCGCGGTGGCCTGCCCGAGGCGATCGGCCCCGGCGGCGCGGTGCTCGACTACGACGCTCCGCTCGCCGACTGGGTCGCCGCGGTCAGGCTGCTGTGGAACGACAACAAGGAATACGAACGGGTCTCGAACCTCGCGCGCTTCTTCGCGGCGCGTCCGGAACTCGATCCGGATCGCCAGTTCGTGACCTTCTTTTCGATACTGGACAGGGCGGTGCGGCAACGCGCCCGTGAGGCCGCGTAGCAACCCCGGTCGGGATTGATCAGGCCGGGCGCTTGACCCGGCTTTTCAGCGTTTCGTAGCCACGGGCGCCGAGCAGGGCGCGGGCCAGCGCCTTGGCGGTGCTCTTGCGGCCTTCCCGCGAGTTGATCTGCCTCAGCCTGGCCGGCAGGTTGCGTGCCGCCTGGCCGAGCGCGGGCAACGACAGCGCATCGGGAAAACTCACAATATGCGTTTCGACGCACAGCACCGGCTTGCCGGACAGCTCGGTGATTCTCAACGCCTGCGCGTGCTCGCTTTCGATGAACAGGATGGCATCCGATTTGCGGTAGAAGTCGGCCTTGAAAGAGCCGTGCGCGCCCAGCCGCTGCCGTTCTGCCTTGCTTGGCAGGTCGAGCATGATCAATTGGTCGTACTGGATGCCGTTCCTGGCCAGCCAGGCCTCGGTCAGCGCGCGGTATTTCTCCAGCCGGCTGGTGACCAGCCAGCCGATCCTGTGGGTCGGGGCATGAAGCGGCCGCGCCTCGGCGAGGAATTTCTCATAGGCCGGGCCGTCGTCGTTTTCGGCCTCCGTCGGATCGAGGCACAGCACTCCGTCGATGTCGACGCAGCATTGCCCCAGGAATTTGTGATGCATGAAATTCCACTGGAACATGCGCGGGTGCAGGACGACCTCGAAGACGATGTCGGTTTCCGGATGCTCAGGCTCCAGGCCGAACACGGCGGCATAGGAGAAGTCGCCTTCGATGCCGGCCGCCTCGATGCGGGCGCGGGCGTCGCGCATGGCGTTGCCGCCGGCGATGCTGTCGTCGATCACCAGCACCTTGCGCATCTCGCAGACCTTACGGTCGAGCGCGGCGCGGCGCTTGGTGATGCCCGACGTGTAGATCCTGCCTTCGAGGAAGGAATCTAGGTCGGTCATCGGAATGTTGGCCGCGAGACTGACCAGCGTCGCCGCCAGAACGCCGCTTCTCGGCACCCCGACCACGAGGTCGATGTCGCGTGGCAACCGATGAAGATTGCTGACGATCGCGTCGTTCATGTCGGAGATCGATCGGTAGTTCATGGATCAGACCTGCTCCTTGTGTGGGCGTCCTTAACGGAGAAAGGCGCCGGAATTATTGCGCCTCGCGCGGTGTTGCCGCCGGCTGCCTTGCCGGCAGCATTTTCAGGGCTTCGCGCAAGGCCTCCCTGCCGGACGCGAAGGCCAGCGCGATGAGGACGGTGATGGCGTAGGCGAGCACGGCGCCGCAAGCGAGCGCGACGACATGCTGCTGCGGCAGCAGCGGTTTGACCAGCCAGACCGCCGCCAGCGCCAGATGCGCGCCGAGCACGAAAGGCGTCGCGGCATGAAGTATATGGCTGGCCCGCAGCGGTCCGCTCTTGCCGACATAGAGCCACAGGAAGGGCGTGCGCAGATATTCGCTCACCGCATAGGCAATCGCCACGCCGAGCGCGCCATAGGGCAGGCCGAGCGCGAAGGCCAGAACCGAGGTCACGGCCGTGATGATGCCCCAGCGCATGAAGTCGCCGGAGCGGCCCTGGCTGACGAAAAGCCATCCGGCCGGATTGTTGAGCGGCTGCAGCAGGCCGGCAAAGCCGAGCGCCAGGAAGATCGAGGCGCTTTCGCGCCACTGCTCGCCGAGCACGAACGGAATAAGCACATCCGACATCGCGGTGGCGAACGCCACGCCTGGCAGCGACACCAGAAGGATCAGCGGCATGACGCGCAGATACGCGCTGCGGTAGCGATCCGGCTCGTCCTTGAGCCGCGACAGCGCCGGCACCATCACCTTCGACAGCGGATTGGTGATCTGGCTGAGCGGGAACAGAAGCAGCTTGTAGGCACGGTCATAGAGGCCGAGCTGAGCCTCGCCCCAGTATTTGCCGATCAGCACGTTATCGAGGTTGCGGGCGAAGAAATTGGCGAAATTGAAGCCGGTGATGCCGGCGCCGAAATTGATCAGCTCGCTGATGCCCGCGACCTTGCGCGGCATGCCGGGCCGCCAGCGCGAACTGGCCCAGTAGCACACGGTTGGCAGCACAGCGCCGGTCAGCGTGCCGGCGAAGAGCGCCCAGTAGGAGCGGTCGATGAAGGTCCAGCCAATCGATACCGCCAGTCCCGCGACCGCGCCCACGACATCGATCGCCGCCAGCCGGGTGAACTGCATGCGCCGCGTCAGCAGTGCCAGATGCTGGGCACCGAGCCCGTAGGCCATGATCTGCAGGCCGAGCGCCGCGACCAGGCCGGCCACGCGCGGCTCGCCGTAGAAGGCGGCGACCAGGGGGGCCGCGCCCGCGAGCACGCAGGCCAGCACGGCGCTTACGGCGACATTGATCCAGAAGAGATAGTTCACCTCCTCGTGCCGGATGCCCGTTTTCTGGATCGTCGCCTGGGTCAGGCCGAAATCCTGGAACAGCGCGATGAAGGCAAGCACCGGCGCACACATCGCCACGACGCCGAAATCCTGCGGCGACAGGAGCCGTGACAGGACGATGACCGATATGATCTGTGTGGCGACCCGCACCGATTGCGACAACGCCGTCACCACGGCGCCGCGGCCCACGGACTTGCGCAGCGAGCCTTCTGGCGGATCGAATGGGTTGGCTTCCAAATTCAGGATTCCTGATTTTCGCGCGGAGTTCGGCACCCCGAAATCCACAACCACCGCCGACCCCAAACTACGGCAATAATTTTGCAGTGCAACAGAAAACGTGGAGCGTCGCGCCAAAAATGTTGCGATGCAGCAAGAGCTGTACTAGCATCCCCTTGGGTGGGTCAAACAGCGGTCGAGTTTTCATGCTGCATGTCTTGTACCTCGTGCACGATGTCTCCGATCCGGCGGTTCGCCGGCGGATCATCATGCTGAGGGCAGGTGGCGCCCGGGTCACCCTGGCCGGCTTCCGCCGCACCGCGACTCCCATCGCCGATATCGAGGGATTGCGGCCGATCGATCTTGGCGCGACGCGCGACGGACGATTCGCCCAGCGCCTGACGGCGGTCGCGAAAGCATCGCTCTCGCTTCGGGCAAAGCTCGCGGGCACGCCAAGGCCCGATCTCATCATCGCGCGCAATCTGGAAATGCTGGCGCTTGCCCGCCGGGCGAGGTCTGCTTTCGGTGCCACCGTGCCGACCGTCTACGAATGCCTTGATATCCACCGCCTGGTGCTGCGCGACGATGTCCTGGGCAAGGTGCTGCGCGCCGCCGAGCGCCATCTGGCGCGGGACGTGAAGCTGCTGGTCACCAGTTCGCCCGCCTTCATCGCCAATTACTTCAAGCCGTTTCGCCAGGTCGCGGCGCCCTTCGAACTGGTCGAGAACAAATATTTCGAAGCCGCCGCGATTCTGCCCAGCGAACCCGAAGCCCTGGAAAATCCCGCGGCCCCGCCATGGCGCATCGGCTGGTTCGGAGCGCTGCGCTGCCGCCGCTCGCTCGAACTGCTGGCCGATTTCACGCGCCGCATGGAGGGCCGGTTCGAGATCGTGCTGCGCGGCCGTCCGGCGCTGTCGGAATTCCCCGATTTCCATGCCTTCGTCAATGCCGAGCCCTATTTGTCGTTTCGCGGTCCGTACCGCAATCCCGAGGACATGGCGGCGATCTACCAGGACGTCCATTTTTCCTGGGCGATCGATTTCTTCGAGGCGGGGCAGAATTCGGAGTGGCTATTGCCCAACCGCCTTTATGAAGGGTGCCGATTCGGCGCGGTGCCGATCTCGATGGGCAACACCGAGACCGGGCGGTTCCTGAAGCAGCAGGATATCGGCATCCTGTTGCCTAGCGCCACATCCGAAGCGCTCGAAGCCGCGCTCGGCAGGATGGAGCAGCACCGCTTCGGCAGGCTGAAGGCACGCGTGCTCGCGCACAATCCCAGAATGTGGAGCTACGATCGCGGCGACTGCACGGCGCTGGTCGAAAAGCTGCGCCGCCTGAGCGCCGTGCGCGAACCGCTCGCCGCCGAAGCCCTGGCATAGGATGGACAACGCCCGATGACGCAAGCGCTTGCTTCCTGCCTGATCGTGATACCCTGCCTGAACGAGGCGGCCCATATCGGGGCGCTGCTCGACCAGTTGCGGCCATCGGCCGAAAGGCTTGGCGCCAGGATCATCGTTGCCGATGGCGGCAGCACCGATGGCACGCTGGCCATCGTGGAAGAGGTCGCCGCCAGGGATCCGCGCGTCATCCTGTTGCACAACAGGCGGCGCATCCAAAGTGCTGCGATCAATCTCGCCGTCGGCACTTTCGGCGACGGTGCCGAATATCTGATCCGCATTGACGCCCATGGCGGCTATCCCGACGACTATTGCGACCGGCTGGTCGAGGAGGCGCTGGCCACGGGTGCGGATTCCGTTGTGGTTTCGATGCTGACCAGCGGCAGCGGTGCCGTGCAGAAGGCTGCCGCCGCGGCGCAGAATTCCAAACTGGGCACCGGCGGTTCCAGGCATCGCCACCTCTCCGCCGGCGAGTGGATCGATCACGGCCATCACGCGCTGATGCGGATATCGGCCTTCGGCGCGGTCGGCGGCTACGACGAGACCTTCAGCCACAACGAGGATGCCGAACTCGACTACCGGCTGCGGCAGGCCGGCTACAGGATCTGGATGAGCGGCAGGACGCAGATGGTCTACTATCCCCGCGCCTCGCTCAAAGGCCTCTATTTCCAGTATCTCGGCTATGGCCGCGGCCGCGCCAAGAATGTGCTGAAGCACCGCGTCATCCCAAAGGTCAGGCAGATGGTGCCGCTGGCGGTCTTCCCGGTGGTTCTCCTGGCTGCCTTCTCCTTCGTTCACTGGATCGCGGCGGTGCCGTTGCTGCTGTGGGCGTCGGTGTGCCTGGGTTACGGGCTGGTGGCGGCCATTCGCCAGCGCAAGGCCGATGTCGCGCTGGCTGGCGTCTCGGCGATGGTCATGCATTTCGCCTGGTCCGTCGGCTTCTGGCTGCAGCTTCTCGGCCTCGGCGCACGGCGCGGGGTTGCGTGATGGCGGTTCAGGTCGGAAACCGCGTCATCGACATCGGCGTCTGCACGTTCCGGCGGCCTGAACTGGCCGACACGCTGCGCTCGCTTGCCGCCCTGAGGATGCCGGAAGGCTTCGATGTCGGCGTCATCGTCGCCGACAATGACGATAAGCCGAGCGCGCAGGCGCTGGTGGCGGCGCTGTCACAGGAGTTGGGGTTGCCGATCCGCTACCGGCATGCGCCCGCGCGCAACATATCGGTCGCCCGCAATGCCTGCCTCGATGCCAGCGAGGCGGATTTCCTTGCCTTCATCGACGATGACGAGACGGCAACCGCCGGCTGGCTCGCCGAACTCGTGGCGACGGCCGAGGCGAGCGGCGCCACCGCCGTGCTTGGTCCGGTGCGGGCCCTTTATCGTCCCGATGCGCCCGACTGGATGCGGCGGGGCGATTTCCATTCCACCTTGCCTGTCTGGGTGCATGGCGAGATCCGGACCGGCTACACCTGCAATGTGTTGCTGCGCCTGGGAGCGGAGAGCCTGCGCGGCCGCCGCTTCAGCCTGGCGCGCGGCCAGACCGGCGGCGAGGACACCGAGTTCTTCGACCAGGTGCACAGGATGGGTGGCCGCATTGTCTTTTCGCCGGACGCATGGGTCGACGAAGTGGTCCCGCGCGCCAGGGCCGCGTTCGACTGGCTGGGCCGCCGCCGCTTCCGGGTCGGCCAGACGCACGGCCGTCTTCTCAGCCAGAATGCCGGTGGCATCGGCCTGGCCAAGCAGCTCGGCCTGGCCTCGGCAAAGGCGATCTTTTGCTTTGCCGCCGCACTTCCCGTCGTCGCCAGTCCGGTGCGCCGGAACCGCAGCGTGCTGCGCGGCATCATGCATGTCGGCGTCGTGAGCGGGCTTGTCGGCATCCGCGAGCTGCGCCTTTACGGCCAGCCTTCGCCGGGGGAAGGGGGCAAGCGTGCGGCCTGACGCGTCCCCTGTTCCCGACGTCTCCTTCGTCATCGCCGCCTACAATGCGCAGGCGACCCTTGATCGCGCGATCGCCAGCGCCATCGCCCAGAAGGATGTCGCCCTCGAAATCATTGTCGTCGACGACAAGTCACGTGATGCGACGCTCGACGTGGCGCGGGCCTATCCGGACGATATCGTGCGCGTCGTTGCGCTCGAGAAGAACAGAGGCCCCGGCGGGGCTCGCAATGCCGGCCTCGAAGCGGCCCGGGGCAGGTGGATTGCGGTTCTCGATTCCGACGATGCCGTCTTCCCCGGCCGCCTCGCCGCCATGATAGCCCGCGCCGAGAAGGCGGATGCCCAGATCGCCGTCGACAACCTCCAGGTCATCCGCGAGGACGGCATCGTCGAGGATGCCATGTTCCCCCGCCGGTACCTGGAAGGATTGCGCGA
The DNA here is from genome assembly GCF_005503535.1 of Mesorhizobium comanense. Taxonomy (GTDB): domain Bacteria; phylum Pseudomonadota; class Alphaproteobacteria; order Rhizobiales; family Rhizobiaceae; genus Mesorhizobium; species Mesorhizobium comanense. Next base: position 368,404 of record NZ_SCNN01000001.1, read on the forward strand.
GATTTCGCTGGCCACCTACATCGGCGGCAATGTGGTTTTCGAATCCAAGTTCAACCTCGGTTATCTCAAGCCGATCTTCCTGCGTCGCTTCCTGGACGAGAACCGGCTTCGCTACGATGAGAAGCTGAGGATCGGCGAGGATTACATCCTGTTTGCCGAAGCCCTGGCCAAAGGCGGCAGATGCGTGGTCGAGCCTGAAATCGGCTATGCCTATCATATACGCAGCGGTTCCATCTCGCGCGTGCTCGAGCCGCATCATGTCGAGGCGATGCGCAAGGCGGATGCCGCATTCGCTCAAACCCATCGCATGGACGAGGCGGCCCGGGCGGCATTCGCCCGGCGCAGCCGCAGCCTGCGCAAGGCGGCCTCGTTCCTGGCGATGGTCCAACACATCAAGGCGCGGTCCCCGCTCAAAGCGATCCGGACGGCGCTCAGCGACCCGGCGGCGGTCAGGCATATGGGCATGCCGATCGCCGCGCGGTTGCGAAGAATGGCGGCACAGTTTGCCGTCGGGGTGGGGAGGTGAAGATGCAGGCACATGGAGGGATTTTTCGTGGCCTGTGAATGGACTGCAGTCGATCTCCTCAGAAGGAATTTGCGATGAAGAAAATCAGGAAGGCCGTGATACCGGTGGCGGGGCTTGGAACACGGTTCCTGCCGGCGACCAAGTCGATGCCGAAGGAAATGCTCCCCGTCGTCGACAGGCCCGTGGTGCAATATGCGGTCGATGAGGCTTTCGAGGCCGGCATCGAACACATCGTGTTCGTCACCGGCCGCAACAAGGCGGTCATCGAGGACTATTTCGACCTGCATCCCGAATTGATCGGGACCCTGGAGCAGACCGGCAAGAAGGCGCAGCTGGAATCGCTGGAAAGCCTGCTGCCGGTGGCGGGCGCCACCTCCTTCATCCGCCAGCAGTCGCCGCAAGGCCTCGGCCATGCCGTCTGGTGCGCGCGCGAGGTCATCGGCAACGAACCCTTCGCCCTGCTTTTGCCCGACATGGTCTCCTTTGGCGGGCGCGGCTGCCTGGCCGAGATCACCGACCTCCATGCCCAGACCGGCGGCAATGTCATCGCCGTCGAGCGTTGCGATCCGAGCGAGACCAACAAATACGGCATCGTCGGCCGTGGCGCCGATGTCGGCGGCGGTTTCGAGATCACGGCCATGGTCGAAAAGCCGGCGCCGGCCAACGCGCCGTCGAACTTCTACATCAACGGTCGCTACATCCTGCAGCCGGAGATTTTCGCGCTCCTGGGCAATCAGCAGCGTGGCGCCGGCAATGAAATCCAGCTGACGGACGCGATGGTCCGGCTGGCCAAGGACCAGCCCTTCTTTGCCCAGCCCTTCAACGGCCGCATGTTCGATTGCGGATCGAAGGAAGGCTTCATCCAGGCCAATGTCGCCTTCGCTCTGTCGCGCGCCGACATGAAGGGCCCGGTCTTCGAAATGCTGCGGGAGTTCGTGCGGTCGCATGAGCGCCAGGAAGAAGCCGCATAATGCCCATCTTTCGGGAGCATTGTCCGGTGGCTTACGGCGTGGGGGCCGGCAGGCTTCCCGCCATCTGGCATGGCGCTTGCGTTGCATCTGGCAATGCTCCCGATCTTCAAGGCACCTGGGAGCCAAGGCACGATCCCGAGACGCGCACCGCGATCTTCGGGAAACATCGTGCTCAAACAAACGGATAGAGCGCCGCCCCGGCCTGCCGGGGTGGTCCAGGCTCTGGAATGGGACCGAAGATGAACTATGCCAACTTTCCTCTCGACAAGAGGATGCCATTGCCGAATTCCGATGCAGGAAACGGCGAAGACTTCATCGATATCGAGCGGCTGCTTGGCATGGCCGCGCGGCAGGCCAAGGTGGTCGCCGTGTGCGCCGTCATCGGCCTTTTCCTGGGTATGCTCTACCTGCAGACCACGCCACCCAAATACCAGTCGGTCGCCAGCGTTCTGATCGACGAGGGCCTGAACAAGATCGTCGACGACATTTCGGCGGCATCGACCACGATGCAGACCGATTCGGCCATTCTGAGCCAGATCGAGATCCTGACCTCGACCAGGCTCGCCTCCGTGGTCGTCGACAAGCTCAAGCTCGACCAGAACGACACCTTCATGAACCCGCCCCAGTCGGCACTCGCCCAGGGGGTCGGTCTCATTCGCGGCGTCATCCAGTATTTTCGTCCAAGCCCCGTCATGCCGGGCGTCGGCGACATCAGCAAGCTCGACCCCGCCGCGCGCGATGCGTTGATCGCGACATCACGCCGCGACTATGCGATCCTCAAGCTGCAGAACGAAATCCGGGCGGAGCGCGTGGGACGCAGCTACGTCATCGCGCTTGGTTACCAGGCTACGGATCCGGGTCTGGCGAACGCCATCACCAAGGCCTATGCCGACGCCTATCTCGCCGACCAGCTCGATGCCAGCTTCGACGCCACCGAGCGCGCGGCGGTCTGGCTGCAGGGCCGACTGACGGAACTGCGCGAGAGCTCGCAGCAGGCATCGCTGGCGGTTGAGAAGTTCAGGGCCGAGCACGGCCTGTCCGCCAACAGCGATGGCCAGCTGATGAGCGACAAGCAGCTCGCCGACCTCAACGCCCAGCTCATCGTGGCGCAGGCCGACACGGCGCGCGCCAGCGCCCGCTACCAGCAGTACAAGCAGATCGTCGACAGCGGCTCGGACAACGCCTTCAAGGACGCCGCCATCTCGGCAGACCAGCCGAGCAGCGCACTGATCTCGACGCTGAAGACGCGTTACCTGGCGGTCGCCAAGCGGCAGCAGGATGTCGAGGCCAATTTCGGTCCCGAGCACCCCCAGGCCGTGGCGCTGGCCAAGGAGAAGGCCGACATATCGGCTCAGATATTCGGTGAGCTTAAACAGCTGACCCAAAGCTATCGCAACGAGTTTGAAGTGGCGCAGGCACGCGAGACGGCTCTGCGGGCCAACGTCGCGGCCGCGCAGGGCAAGAGCTCGATCGACAACCAGTCGCAGGTCAAGCTGCGCGACCTCGATCAGAAGGCGACCGCGCTCACCACACTCTACCAGACCTTCCTGGGCCGCTACGAGGAAGCGGCGCAGCAGCAGTCCTTCCCCGTCGGCAAGATACGCATCATTTCGGACGCCTCTACGCCGCTCTCGGCTTCCAGCCCGCGCACCGTCGTCGTGCTCGGCCTCTCGCTGGTGCTTGGCCTGCTTATGGGCGCCGGCTTCGGCGGCCTCAACGAATTCAACGAACGGTTCTTCCGCACCGGCGACGAGGTGCGCGATCGTGTCGGCCTCAAATTCCTGGGCTACCTGCCAACAATCGGCGGCAAGGCGGCGAAGGAAAGCAAGCCGGCTGACGAAGCCGACCAGAAGGCCGCCAGGTCACCGGCGGCGCTCGAAAGACGGGCGCGTATGCGGGTGAGTATCGACGCTCCGGCATCGATGTTCTCGGAAACGCTGCGCAGCGCCAAGATTGCCTTCGACGTCGTGCTTGAAGGACAGGGCAGCCGCGTCATAGGCGTCATTTCGGTGCTGCCCGGCGAAGGCAAGTCGACGGTCGCGGCCAATCTGGCCGGGTTGCTGGCCGCCAACGGCGCCAGGACGCTGCTCATCGACGGCGACTTGCGCAATCCGGGCCTCAGCCGCAGCCTGGGGATGGAAGCAGAACAGGGACTGATGGAGGCGGTGGTCAACGGCCAGACCTGGCAGTCCGTGGGGAAGATCGACAGGCAGACCAAGCTGGCGATCATCCCGGCCGTGCTGCGCGGCAACTTCTCGCACACCAGCGAGCTACTCTCCTCGGCCGGCATGCGGCGCTTCATCGAGAACGCCAAGGAAACGTTCGAGTACATCGTCGTCGACCTGCCGCCGCTCGGCCCGGTCGTGGACGCAAAGGCCTTCGCGCCGCTCGTCGACGGCTTCGTGCTGGTCACCGAATGGGGCCGCACCCCGCGCGCCATGGTGCGCTCGATGCTGGAATCCGAACCCTATGTCGCCAACAAGATCGTCGGCGCGGTGTTGAACAAGGTCGATCTGAAGAAGCTGGCCAAATACGGGTCGCTCGGCGCGTCGGAAAAATTCTTCGACAAGTACTCGACCTACTATCTCGACAAGTCGGAAGTGCGGGCAAAGGCGACGGTCTGATTGATCCGTCGTTCTTGCCGGGCCGGCCGCGTTGATCGCGGCTGGCGATGAAGCTGCTTACGCCGCCTTCAGCCGGTATCGGAAGACCGTGTGGTCGAGCAGCTGGCGGATGCGCGGTTCGGCTTGCGACGCCACCAGCCAGCTTGCGGCGATCATGGCAGCGCCGGCGATTGCCATCGACAGGAGATAAGGCAGTCCGGCACGCACCATGGCGCCCAGCATCGCTGCGCCGACGACGTCGTGGATCAGGTAAAGCGGATAGGTCATCAGGCCGATCCGGCGCCAGCCGCCCCAGCTGAGATCGAGACGCAGCGACCATGCCATCAGCGCGATTGCCACGAGGAAAATCAGGATCGGCGGCGCATAAGGCATGACCGCCCCGACCTTGATGCTGTGGACGTCGACGGAACTCGCGATCTGCAGCACGCCGCCACCGAGGAACAGCAGACAGAAGCCGAGGCGGGCCGCCGTCGCCGCCTTGAGGCGCATCAGCCACATCAGCACGCCGACGGCGAAGAAGCAGCCGTGATGCACCAGAGTGAGCTGCAGCATGCGTGTCTCGGCCAAGTCCGACCAGCCGAGCGGATAATAGAGGCACCAGAAAAGCGTGCTGACCATGCCAATGACGATGGCCACCGTTTCCATCAGGTCGAAGCGGCCGAGCCGCAGCAGCGCCCAGACGATTGCGTAGAACGCGATCTCGATGCCGAGCGTCCAGTAGACGCTGTCCACCCATGGCCCATAGGGCGCAAACAGGCCGGTCCGGACCAGCCTGACCAGCGCATCGGTCGGCCAGCTCAGGTCGATGGCGAGCAACAAGGCCGCGGTGACCGGCGCGCAGATCCAGACCGCCGGTGCCAGTCTCTTGATCCTGGCTTCGAAGAAGCGCAGCGGCGTCGATTTCTCGGCGCTGAAGGCAATGACGAAGCCGCTGATGACGAAGAAAATCTCGACGCCGACCCAACCGGATCCGACCCAGGCGCCAATGTCGGGCCGCGCCGGGATGCCGCCCGTCGCTTGGGCGGAAATACCATTGGGGTAGGCCCACACCCAGAAGCCGTAGTGGTAGACCATGACCAGAACGGCAGCGGCAAACCGCAGGAGATCGACGCCGCCAAATGTGATTTTCTGCTGAGCCATACCGCACCGCCGGATGGCCCCCCAGGGAAAGTCTAGGGTGGAATGCTGCGACGCACAATCAACGATTGCGCCTTGCGGCGATCACAAAAGTCGCCGCCCCGCAACATCCGGGAAATGGCGATGGCTGGCCGTCAAACCCCGATCCCGCGCGCCTTCATGGCGGCGGTGATTTCATCGAGTATGGCGGGATCGTCGATGGTGGCCGGCATCGTCCATTCCTCCTTGTCGGCGATCTTCTGCATGGTGCCGCGCAGGATCTTTCCCGACCGCGTCTTGGGCAGGCGCTTGATCGTCACCACCGTCTTGAAGGCGGCGACCGGGCCGATGCGCTCGCGCACCAGCGCGACGACCTCCTGCTCGATCGCGCCGCCGTCACGCGCGATGCCGGCATTGAGCACCACGAAGCCGAGGGGAATCTGGCCCTTCATCGCATCGGCGATGCCTACCACCGCGCATTCGGCGACATCGGGATGGGCGGCCAGCACCTCTTCCATGGCGCCCGTCGACAGCCGGTGTCCGGCGACATTGATGATGTCGTCGGTGCGGGCCATCACATAGAGATAGCCGTCCTCGTCGACCATGCCGGCATCCGCGGTCTTGTAGAAGCCGGGAAACTCCTCGAGATAAGCCTGCCGGAAGCGGGCGTCGGCGTTCCACAGCGTCGGCAGGCAGCCGGCCGGCAGCGGCAGCTTGACCACGACATTGCCGAGCGTGCCGCGCGCCACTTCATGGCCAGCATCGTCGAGCACGCGGATGTCGTATCCGGGCATCGGCACGCCTGGAGAGCCATATTTCACGGGCAGCAGGCCGAGCCCGGCCGGGTTGATCGTCATCGGCGAACCGGTTTCCGTCTGCCACCAATGGTCGACCACCGGGACGCTGAGTTTCTGCTCGGCCCATTTGATGGTCTCCGGGTCGGCGCGTTCGCCCGCCAGGAACAATGTGCGAAATGTCGACAGATCGTATTTGGGAACGAACTCGCCCTTGGGATCCTGCCCCTTGATGGCGCGGAACGCCGTCGGTGCGGTAAACAGCGCGACCACGCCATGCTCCGAAATCACCCGCCAGTAGGTGCCGGCGTCCGGGGTGCCGATCGGCTTGCCTTCGAACAGGATGCTGGTGCAGCCATGCAGCAGCGGCCCGTAGACGATGTAGGAATGGCCGACCACCCAGCCGACGTCGGAAGCAGCCCAGAACACTTCGCCCGGCTTGACGCCGAACTCGTTGTCCATCGTCCATTTCAGCGCGACCATGTGGCCGCCATTGTCGCGCACGATGCCCTTGGGCTGGCCAGTCGTGCCCGAGGTGTAGATGATGTAGAGCGGGTCGGTGGCCAGCACCGGCACGCAGTCGACATTGGCGCCCGCCGCCCGCTCGCGCGCCACCGCGTCGGCATAGTCGATGTCGTAGTGATCCTTCATCTCGCAGCGCAACTGGTCGCGCTGCAGGATCAGGCATCCGTCCGGTCTGTGCCGGGACATTTCGATCGCCTTGTCGAGCAGCGGCTTGTAGGCGACGACCCGCCCCGGCTCCAGGCCGCAGGAGGCCGAGATGATGAGCTTCGGTTTGGCGTCATCGATGCGGGTGGCCAGTTCATGCGAGGCAAAGCCGCCGAACACCACCGAATGGACGGCGCCGATCCGGGCGCAGGCGAGCATGGCGATCGCCGCTTCCGCCACCATGGGCATGTAGATGATGACGCGGTCGCCCTTGCCGATACCCCGGTTTTTCAGCACCGAGGTCAGCGCCACCACTTCGCGCTTGAGCTCGGCATAGGTGAATTTCTTCACCGTGCCGGTGATGGCGCTGTCGTGGATCAGCGCGATCTGGTCGGCCCGTCCGCCGGCGACATGTCGGTCGAGTGCATTGTAGCAGGTGTTGCAGGTCGCGCCGGTGAACCAGCGGCCATAGACGCCGGCAGTGGGGTCGAACACCTTGTCCCAGGGCGAATACCAGTCGATGGCCTCGGCCGCGTCGGCCCAGAATTTTTCCGGGTCGCGTTTCCAGCCGTCATAGACCTCGCGATAGCGTGAAGCCATCCATATCCTCCCCAGGAGCGATTTGCCGTCTTTGCAAACAGCCTATGCTGTTTCTTCCGGCGCTGTCTTCCCTGATTTTCGTCTATGCCGGCCTCGCTAGACCTGACATGCGTGGTGTCGTGCAGTGCGGTGCATAAGGAAGGGGAGGGCCTGCGCAATCAGGAGGCGGTCACGGCAATGCCGGCGCTGGCGCTGGCAACTGGAGTGGCGCTGGCTGTATCGACCGCAGCCGCTTGCGCCGGCGATGCCGCCGCGCGCCGCATTGTCGGTGTTTTGCCCGATGGTGCCTATTTCGCCTTCGAACAATATGGCGAACTCGACGCCGGCGCCTCGGTGCCCGGCTATTCGCAGAGCGACATCATCGACACGCGCGCGGATGAGTTTGTCGGCGGCAAACCGATCCTGATCGTCCAACCGGCCGTCATTGTCATACTGGCGCAGCGTTTCAGCCAAGGCTTCGAAGCCTCGACAGTCGCTTCATCGCCGTGACCGCGCAGGCGCGCTGAAATTCGGATTAGAGATGGCTAATATACGGAATTCGTTGGATAAATTCGAATTTCTAGATAGGCAGAGCCACAAGCATGAGGCCGACACCACCGAAGATCAAAATGGCCGCCGCAAGTGCTTTTCGATGACGCTCGAAAGTCGTCGGCGCCCGCTCCCAGTTGTAACGCATATGTTATCTCCCCAAAGCCCCGTGGAGTCCTTACCTTACCATGGGGAAGAAAAGCAACTGATATGCCGGTCGACTTGCCCGCCGATCGCGCGTAGTCGACGACTATTTCTGGGACGATTTGGCGGCCGTTATTGCTGATCCTGTTCTGGCGGTCCGACGGTGATTTGGCGGAGATACGACACTTCGCGGAGCGTCTCCCGGCCGGCAGATAGACAGTGCCCCCTCATCGCGCTATCTCGTTTCGGGGTTCTTGCATGGCTTGTTGGGGTTTGTGATGGAAATTGCCTCCGGGACTGTTTTGCGGCTGGCCGACGACGCCTCGGTCCAGCATGTCGGCGATGGCGCGGTCGTGCTTCTGGCGCGCAGCGGCCAGCTTTACACATGCAACGGCACGACCGAAGCCTTTCTGGACAAGGTGGATGGCGAACGCAGTCTCGACCAGATCGTCGGCCTGCTTTGCGCCGAGTTCGAGGTCGACAAGGACACGCTCGACGAGGACATGGCGGCGCTGGCCGCCGACCTCGTTTCGGAAGGCATCCTCGCCGCTCCGGGGGCCTGAGGTGGGCGCCTGATGGCCGATAGCCCGTTCCTGCGCGCCTTGTTTCGCTGCCATCTCTGGGCAAGCGCGCGGCTGCTGCCGATTCTTGTTGCGAACCGCAGCTTCGAGGATGTCCTGAAATGGGCGCCGCTTGCGTCGTCCACGCCTTATCGCGGCCTGCCCGCCGCCTACATCGTCGCGCGCGTCAACCGTGCCGTGCGCCGCCCCTGGCTGATGCGCGACCGCAGATGCCTGCGCGAAGGCCTGCTCGGCCACCGTTTCCTGCGCTTTGCCGGGTTCGATCCGGAACTGCGCTTCGGCGTCGATCCGAAGTCGCTGCAGTCGCCGCGCCTGTCGGCGCATTGCTGGGTCTGCCTCGATGGCAAGCCCGTGGTCAGCGACAGCCTTCCCGGCATGGTCGAGATCTATCGCCACTCCGCGAGCTCCACAAAGGTGCGCCCCGCTTGACCAGACCTTCCGCGTGCTATGACCTCAACGGCCAGCTCTTCGGCATTTCGGCGGAACGCCCGGATCTGTGGCAGGATTTGGACAGGATGCTTGCCAGCTTGCGCATCGACGGTTCGGCCGCGCCGGATTTTCATCTCGAAATAGACGAGGTGGAGATCTTGGACGAGTCGCCGCAGGGATCGCTGATCTTCGATGGTGAGATCCCGGAGGACGGCTACTGCCGGATGATCGCGGACGGCCCCAGCGTGCACCTCGTCTTTCCGGGGCGCCAGACGGTGGAGATCAACGGGACGGGTTGGGCCAGGCTCCGGATCGTGCCGGACAGCGAGGCTGCCTGGACGCCGTCCATGCTGGTGCTGGACGCAGCGCTCGACGCCGGCGGCCAGCATATGCTGCACACGGCAGGCCTGACGCCGCCGGGCCACGATGAGGTCGTGCTCATCCACGCGCCGAGCGGCACCGGCAAGACCACCACGTCGCTGGCCCTGGCAACGCAAGGTTTCGGCCTGTGCTCCGACGATGCGATGATCCTGGACGTCACGTCTGTCCCGCCTGTTGCCTGGGGCCTGCCACGCCACGTCAAGATCCACCAGAAGACCGCCGGGATGATCCCCGAGGTGGCGCCGTGCCTTGGCCCTTCCTGGGACCGCAATGGCGAACAGGCCGTCTCGTTGGAAAAGCTGGGTGGCATCGTCCGGATCGAAACCCCGACGGCCCGCCCGGTGGCGGCACTCCTGCACCTTGCACGTTCCGCCGATGCTGGGACCCGGCTCCTGCCCATGGCGCGCACCGATGCAATGGTGGCGCTGGCGATGGACAATGTCCGCACCGGCGCGACCGGGCTGCTGCCCCTGCAGAAGCGCCGGCTGGCAACGATCGGGAAGCTGGTCTCAGCCGTGCCGACCTTCACACTGGAAGTAGGGGCGCGGCCGGCCGATGCCGCCGAACTGATCCGGGCCGCCCTGGCAGCGAGAGGCTCCGCTCAGGCGACGTAAGGCCTCGCCTTTGCCAGCCGCTGGATCCAGCGGAACGCGTCGCGGCGCAGGCGCGAGCCGATCTTCTCCCTCGAATTGACCCTGAGCAGCGTATTCGTCGTGATCAGCTGCCTGGCCAGCCGTATCGACAAATCGGGCTTGATGCGCCCGGCGAGTTCGAGCGCGTGCGGCTCATCGAACAACCGGCCGGTGACGTTGAGCACGATCGCCAGTTCCAGTTCGATGCCGGTCATGCGCGCGGCGTCGAGCAGGCGCGTTTCGGATTCCGGCGAATGCAACGCCCGCACGCCTTGCAGCACGTCCACGCACAGCTGCAGCCGGTGGAACTTGTGTCCGCCGGCGGCATGCACGATGGCGATCGTCAACAGGGCGGCCGGCGTGTCCGCCGCATCGCCGTCGATGATGGCGAGTTCGCGGAAGCCCAGCGACAGGCGCCGCCGCATGCCGGTGTCATGCACTAGGTCTCCATGCAGTTCGACCAGCAGGCTGGAATTTTCCTTCTCCAGCCATTTGAATTCCTGCAACTGGTAGGATTCGGCTTCATTGCTGCCCAGCTCGAAGCCGTTTGCCGCGATCACCTTGTTTGCCCGTGCGAGGTCCGCGGGATCGACGAGGATGTCGATGTCGGTGAACGGCCTGTCGGAGACATTGCGATAGAGCTTTCGCGCGAAGACCGGTCCCTTGACGATTCGGGCCGGAATGTTCTGCGCCGCCATCCCCTTCATGATGCGGTCGCCGTGGTATTGCAGCAGCATCGACTGGCCGGTGGCGATCGTGGCCTTCTGGCGCAGATCCTCCAGCCTGGCCTCAAGGCCGGCATCCCTGGGCAGATGCGCATCGCCGCGCTCCCGGAGCTTGCGCAGCATGATCGGCAGGATGCCGTGGAACTCGGCATTGTCGAGCAGCGCCGACAGTGACTTTGCCGACGAGATGTCCTCGACCGCGCGAGCCCCGGGGTCGGCGTAGCGCAGCAGCAGTTTTTCTTCGGCGGTGGTGAGAGACGGCAGCATCGACCAGGCAGCGTTACGAAAATGGCGTTGGCCCGGGATGGTTGCAGAAAAGCCCTGTGGAAGCCAGCGCTACATGCCCCAGCGCAATGAGGACGTGTGGACAGGCGCATCCCACCAGCCCCTCATCTCGTCGTCGAGCATGGTCAGCGTGATCGAACAGCCGGCCATGTCGAGCGAGGTGACATAGGTGCCGACCAGGGAGCGGCTTATGGTGACACCGTGCTGTTCGCAGATACGGCGCGCGCTGTTGTACATCAGGTAGAGCTCCATCAGCGGCGTGCCGCCGAAGCCGTTGACGAACAGCAGGGCTGGACCTCGCGCCCTGTCGCCGAGATCGCCCAGGATCGCCGTGCAGATTTCCTCGGCGATCGCATCGGCGCCCTTCAACCTGTCGCGCCGGCGGCCGGGCTCGCCATGGATGCCGACGCCGAACTCCATCTCGCCGTCGCCGATGTCGAAGGTCGGCCGGCCGGCCGCGGGCACGGTGCCGCTGGTCAGCGCCACGCCCATCGAGCGTGTCGCGGCGTTGACGCGCTCGCCGAGCGCCTTCAGCGGCCTCAGCGCCATGCCATGCTCGGCCGCCGCCCCGACGATCTTCTCCACCACCAGCGTGCCGGCGACGCCGCGCCGGCCGGTCGTATAGGAAGAGTTTTCGACGGCGACATCGTCATTGGTCACCACTTGAAGGACGCCGTCGGACATTTCGGCCGCCATGTCGAAGTTCATGACGTCGCCCTCATAGTTCTTGACGATGAACAGGCAGCCCGCCCCCGTGTCGACGGCTTGCGCCGCCGCCAGCATCTGGTCCGGCGTCGGCGAGGTGAACACCTGGCCCGGGCATGCGGCATCCAGCATGCCGTGCCCGACAAAGCCGCCATGCAGCGGTTCGTGGCCGGAGCCGCCGCCCGAGATAAGCGCCACCTTGCCCGGCCGCAGGGTCTTGCGGCGGATGAACTTGCGGTTCTCGCCAAGCATCAGGATGTCGGCATGGGCGGCAGCGAAACCATCGAGGCTTTCGGTCAGCACCGTGTCCACCGAATTCATGAATTTCTTCACGGCCGTCTCCTCCCGAAATAGCCTGGCATCAAGGGATCAATCAGCCACTCTTGCCGGTGATGCTGGTGACCTTCTGGATGAATTCGTTGATCGCGCGGTCGAACGCCGCATTCTGCTTGTCGTCGCCGAAATCAGGCACGACAAGTGATACATGCCTTGTCTTGCGCATGCCTGCCGCGAGCGAGATCTTGCCCGGATGCGCCTGATGGTAGGCGGCAAGGAACTGGTCGCGCTCCGCCTGGCTGAAATGGCAGACGGAAAAGATAGCCGGCAAATGCTTTGACGGGATGGGGATCGAATAGGCCGGGCTCGATATCTGCGTGACGAAGCTGCGATGCTTTCCGAGCGCGTCGGCAAGACGCTGGCGCATGCCGGACGGCCGCTGGTCGATGACCTGCGACAGGATCGTCTTGTAAGCGCGGATCGCCTCCTCGGAACCGGGTTCGGGTGTGCTGTCGACCATGTAAGCCGCCTAGACCGGGACTTCTGATATGGCCGCCTTGGCCATTGCGAGCTGGGCTGGCGCGACGGACAGATCGCGCAGGCCGGCTTCGATCAGCGCCGGTATGGAGGCAGGGTCGCCGCCGGCATCGCCGCAGAGGCTGACCGCAATCCCATGCTCGCGGCCAAAGACTGCCACCGAACCGATCAGCCGCAGGACGGCGGGATGAAGGACACTGTTGAGATGCGTCACGGCCGCATTGTCCCGTGCCGCGGCCATCACATACTGCGTGAGGTCGTTGGAGCCGATCGACAGGAAGGCGACGCCGGCGAACGCCTCAGGCGCGATCGCCACCGATGGCACCTCGACCATGATGCCGAGCGGCGGCATCAGTTGCGCGACGCCGCGCGCGACAAGGCCGGCCTGCTCTTCCGCGAACAAGGCGGCCGCGCGCGCATATTCCTCGGCCATGGCGATCATCGGAAACATCACTTTCAGATTGCCGTGTACGGCCGCGCGCAGCAATGCCCTTATCTGGACGCGGAATATGTCGAGCCGCGTCAGCGACAACCTGATGCCGCGCAGGCCGAGGAACGGATTGCCCTCTTCGACCGTGAAGCCCGGCACCGGCTTGTCGCCGCCGGCATCGACGGTGCGGATCGTCACTGGTTTCGCGCCCGCCCACTCCAGGACCTTGCGATAGGCGCGATACTGCGTCTCCTCATCCGGCAGCGTCTTGCCGAACAGGAATTCCGTGCGCATCAGGCCGACGCCATCGCAGGTCGCGATATCGATGCCGTCGACATCGTCGGGGTAGGCGATGTTGACCTGGACACGCACGGCGGTACCAGCCCTGGTCTTCGCCGGCTGGGCCAGGAAGGTCCGTGCGTTGACCTGACGCCCGGCAAAGGCCGACAGCGCTTCCCGGAACGAACCGGTCTCCGTGGCTGAGGGGGCAAGGACGATACTGCCGTGTTCGGCGTCGAGCAGCGCGATGCCGGCGGGTGCTGCGGGCGGATCGACGAGCCCCACGACCATGGGAACACCGCGCGAGCGCGCCAGCATGGCGACATGGCTCGCCGCGCTGCCTGCCTTCAGTGCGATGCCGCCGCCGGCACTCCAGTCGGTCTCGAGGAACCGGGTCGGGGCGATGTCCTCGCCATACAGGATGGCGCCGATCGGCGCCGCGCCGCCACCGTCATCCGTCAGCGCGCGCAGCACCTGGTCCCTGATATCGAGCAGATCCGTGGCGCGCGCGCGAAAATAGTCCTGCTCCGAGGCCGTGTAGCCGGCGATCTCGGCATCGAGTGCCTGCCGCCAGGCGAGGTCGGCCGGCAGGCCCGAGTTGATCGCGGCGAAGGCCGGTCCGCTCAGCGCGTCGTCTTCCAGCATGGCGATGTGGAATTCCAGGATGCCGGCGGCGTCGCTGTCGGAGGCTTCAACCATGGCGACCAGCCGGCTCACCGCCTTGCCGATCGCGGCTTGCAGCGATGTCCGCTCCTCCTCGGAACTGGCCTTGCCGGCGTAGGCGGCCGGCGGCCGGTCGATGTCGAACAGCGGCCCCTCGGCGTAGCCGGCCGAGGCAGGAATGCCCTGAAGCCTAAGCGGAGCGGGCATGGTCCGCGCCTTCGTCGAAGTCGCGCCGCACCAGATCGACCAGCGCCTCGACGGCATCCCCGGCGTCGTCTCCGCTGGCCCTGATATGCAGCAGCGTGCCTTTCGGCGCTTTGGCCGCCATCACCTTGACGATGCTCTTGGCATCGAACCACGGCCCGTTGGCGGCCAGCGCAATTTCGATATCGGCGGCAAAGCTCTTGGCAAGCTTGGTGAATTTCACCGAGGGGCGCGCATGCAGACCCACCGCATGGGTGATCAGGATGGTCGCTTCGGCGCTTGCGGACATAGATCTAATGTTCCCGTTCACTCACGACGGCGACAATTCATGCGCCGTCGCCACAACTTCCCTGAGCGAGGCGCCGCCGGACGCCTCCGTCGCGGCCATGACGGCGCCCTCGACGATCGGCGCGTTGCAGACGATGATCTTCTGGGCACGTGGCTCGCCGATCATCTCCACCGCCATTTCCGAATTGGTCTCCGCGCCGCCGAGATCGACCAGTATGGCGACACCGGCTTCCGACCAGGCCTTGTCGATGGCGGCCATGATCGCCTCGACACTGGTGCCGAGTCCGCCATGGCCGTTTCCGCCGCACCATGCAAGCGGCACTTCGTCGCCGACCATCTGGCGTACCATGTCGGCGGTGCCCTCCGCGACCAGGGGCGAGTGAGACACGATCACGATCCCGACATTGCTCATGCGTCTGCCTCGATGGCTTCGCCGACGCTGCGCACCAAGAGCGCGGTCGAGCGCGCGCCGGCATCCATGTGGCCGATCGAACGCTCGCCCAGGAACGAGGCGCGGCCGCGCAGCGCCTTCATCGGCACGGTCGCTTCGGCGGCCGCATCGGCTATTTCTGCGGTTTCGGCCGCCGTCTTCCCGCCGGCCAGGGCGTCATGCACCGGCTGCAGCACATCGAGCATGGTCTTCTGGCCGACCTGCGACTTGCCGCGCGCCGCCACCGCTTCGATCGCCTTGCCGAAAGCCGCCGTCAAGCTGGCGCGATCGGGTTCAGCTGAAATCTCCTTGCCCAGCGCCAGGAACAATGTGCCGAACAGTGGGCCGGAGGCGCCGCCCACGGTCATGACCAGCTTGGTGCCGATCGCTTTCAGGGCCTCGGGCAACGGTTTTGCGCTGAAGGCGCCAGCCTCGGCTCGCACAGCCTCGAAGCCGCGCTTCATGTTCAGCCCATGGTCGCCGTCCCCGATCGCCTGGTCCAGCGCCGTCAATTCCTCGGCATGCACGGCGATGGTGTCCGCCGCAGCGTTGATCAGCCTGGCGAGATCCAATGCCGCCATGTCTCCCGAATTCCCGGTTTCAGCCTTGAGGGCAGTAACGAAAGAACGCTCATTCGACAACTCAAGCATGCGTCAGGCCGAAACAGGCTGCGCGGCTGCGGCCGCGAACACTTCGGCCACGGCGTGCGCGCCGGGGTCGACCACGCCTTGCAACTTGGTGCCGACATAGGCGGACCGTCCGGCCTTTGCCTTCTCCATCGCCGCCGTTGCCTCGGCGCCGCGCCGGGCTGACGCGGCGGCTTCCTGCAGTCCCTCGGCATCGAGCGCCTTGAGTGCCGGCTCCAACGCGTCGACCATGGTGCGATCGCCTGGTTTGGCGCCGCCGTAAAAGGTCATCCGCTCAAGCCCGGCAAGTAGCGCCTTGGCCATGCCCGCGCCACCGTCCCGTGCCTGCCCGGCGGCAGTGAAGAAGATCGACAGCAGCACGCCGCTGGAGCCGCCCATCGAAGCGCTCAATATGTCGCCTATCGCGCCAAGGGTCGCGGCGGGGTTGGCCAAGGGCAATGTATCGAGCCTCTCCAGAACGCTGCGCGCGCCCGCCGCCACCGTCGAGCCGGTATCGCCGTCGCCCGCCTTGGCGTCCAGCCCGTTCAATGCGTTTTCGAGTGAAATCAGCTTTTCGCAGACCGTGACGATCAGGTGCCTGGCTCCGGCATCCTGGCTCGGCTTGCGGGCAGCGCCTTGTCCGGCGGCCTTCGCCATGGCTACGAGCGTCGGCGCTGCAACGGGTTTTGCCGGCATCCAGGCATGCGGGCCGACCGGCGCCAGCAAGGCAGCCTCGCGCGCAGCGTCGAGCTTGATCAGCGACAGCGAGAAGCCGTTCATGTTGAGCGCCGTCATCAGCGGGCCGGGACCTATCGTCAGCTTGACGGCACCGGCCAGCGGCGAGGCGAGCACCGCGTTGGCTATGAGCGACATCTCGAGCGGCGGCACCGAGCCGAGATTGTTGATCAGCAGGGCATGGGCGGCGTTTGGGTCGAGCCGCGCCGCCAGCCGCTCCGCCATGATCGCCACCAGTCGGTCGGCACTTTGCACCGCGATGCGCTCGACGCCTGGCTCGCCATGGATGCCAAGGCCGAGCTCGCCATCATTTTCGCCGAACCGGTCTTCGTGTGGCTGGCCGGGGATGGAGCAGGACGACAGCGACATGCCGAGCGAGACGATATCTTTCGCCGCCGACCGCGCCGCCGCGGCGATCTCGGTCAGGTCACGACCTGCTTCCGACAGATGGCCGGCGATCTTGTGCACGAACAGCGTGCCGGCGACGCCGCGCGGCTGGGCAATGTCCGGCAGCGCGATATCGTCGGCGACGATCACCATTTCGACACGGAAACCTTCGGCGCGCGCTTTTTCTGCGGCGAGGCCGAAATTCAGCCGGTCGCCGGTGTAATTCTTGACGATCAGCAGGCAGCCGGCCGGACCGGTGACCGCGCGGATCGCGGCCAGCACGGCCTCGACGCTCGGCGAGGCGAAAATCTCGCCCGAGACCGCCGCCGTCAGCATGCCCTTGCCGACAAAGCCGGCATGGGAGGGTTCATGCCCGGCGCCGCCGCCGGAGACGACGCTGACCTTCGTCTTTTCCCAGCCGGCGCGCAGCACGACCTTGATCTCGGGATAGCCGTCAAGGCGCGCAAGCTCGCCTGAGCCGATCGTGCGCAACAGGCCGTCCAGCGCCTCGGTGACGATCGTTTCCCTGCGGTTGAAAAAGTGCTTCATCGAATTCGTCCCGTATCCACAATCGTCATCGAACCGGCGTCCTCAGTTGGTGGGAACCGCAGGCAACCAGTCACATCAATCTCTGCCCATCGGCGCCGAAATAGAGCGGCGAACGGTAACGGATCATCACTCTGTCGCCTTGCGCCAGATCGGTATCGGGATCGGTCAGGGTTACCAGCTTCTTCGGCCCCACCGTTACATGCAGATGGTTCTGGTCGCCGAGATGCTCGACCCAGTCGACGACGCCGTCGGCATGGCCGTTGACAGCCTTCTCGATCGCCAGATGTTCGGTGCGCGCACCGATCGTCCTGGTTCCGGCCGGCGCATCGGCGTCGGGCAACAGGCCGGCGGGGAGGAGATTGATTGCAGGCTGGCCGAGCCGGGCCGCGACGTGCAGGTTCGCCGGTTCGGAATAGATCGCCCTCGGCGTGCCGATCTGCACCAGCACGCCGTCGGCGAGGATGCCGATACGGTCGGCCATGGTCATCGCCTCGATCTGGTCGTGCGTGACATAGAGCATTGTCGCGCCGAGCTCGGCCTGGATGCGTTTCAACTCGAGCCGCAGATCGGCGCGCAGCTTGGCGTCGAGCGAAGACAACGGCTCGTCCATCAGATAGATCGCCGGTTTGCGCACCAGCGCGCGGCCGATGGCGACGCGCTGCATCTCGCCACCCGAAAGTTTGGTGGAGCGGTTGGCGAGTTTGTGGTCGATGCGCACCATCCTGGCCACTTCTTCGACCCGGCGGCGGATCTGGTCTTCTCCGGTTTTCCGCGCCGGCGAGCGCAGCGGGAAGGCGAGATTGTCGAAAACCGACAGATGCGGATAGAGCGAATATTGCTGGAATACGAAGGCCGTATCACGCTCGGCCGGCGACAGCGCGGTTGCGTCATGGCCGCCGATCTCGATGGTGCCGGCGTCCGGCCGCTCCAGCCCGGCGATCAGCCGCAGCGTCGTCGTCTTGCCGGCTCCGGTCGGCCCTAGCAGTACGACGAATTCGCCGTCCGCTATGTGCAGATCGAGACCGTCGACGGCGACAGTGTCGCCATAGCTCTTGGTCACGTTCTTGATGTGGACGTCAGCCATGCCGAACTCTCCGCTCCGAGGCCGTATCGTGGATCGAGGTCCTCACCGCGCGGCCGGAGCCCCTTTCGAACAGGGACAGCCGCGCGCTGTTCAGCGTCAGCCCGACATGGTCACCGGCATTGAGCCGTATCTCGGCCGGCACCCGCGCCTTGATGATGCCGTCCGCCGTCTCCACGGCAACGATCTGCGTCGTGCCGAGATATTCGGTGCCATAGATGGCGCCGCGCAGCTTCGAGGCATCGTCGAAGCGGATGTGTTCCGGGCGGATGCCGAGCGCCATGTCGGCCGGCGCGATGTCCTCGCGCACTTCCGGCACGGCGACCTTTGCGCCCTGGACGACGATCTCCCTGGCGCCCTTTGCCAGCCCGCCACCGAATTTGAGGAAATTCATCGGCGGCGAGCCGATGAAGTCGGCGACGAACATGGTGGCGGGGCGGTCATAGATCTCGCGCGGCGTGCCGAACTGTTCGATGACGCCGTGTTTCATGACCGCGATCTTGTCGGCCATCGACATCGCTTCCATCTGGTCGTGCGTGACATAGACCGTGGTGGCATGGATGCGGTTATGCAGCTCGCGCAGCTCATGCACCATGAGGTCGCGGAATTCGGTGTCGAGCGTGCCGAGCGGTTCGTCCATCAGGAAGCATTTTGGCCGCCGCACGATGGCGCGGCCGAGCGCCACGCGCTGGCGATCGCCGCCGGCAAGGCCGGACACCGATCTGTCGAGCAGATGGTCGATGCGCAGAAGCTTCGCCGTTTCCTCGACGCGGGCGCGGATCTCGGCCGACGGCATGCCTTGTGCGAGCAGCGGGAAGCCGATGTTCTTGCGCACATTCATGTGCGGATAGAGCGCGAACAGCTGGAAGACGAAGGCGATGTCGCGCTCGCGCGCCCTGAGCATGGTCACGTCCTCGCCGCCGAGCAGGATCTGGCCGCCGGTCGGCAATTCCAAACCTGCGATCATGCGCAGGGTCGTGGTCTTGCCGCAGCCCGAGGGTCCCAGCATGACGAAGAACTCGCCATCCTCGACGACGAAGTTGGAATCCTGCACGGCGACGAAATCGCCGAAGGCCTTCCTCAGATTCTGAACACGGATCTCGGCCATGGCTATTCCGGGAATTTCGAGACGATGATGAACATCACCGTGCCGGCAAGCATGGTGATGAAGGAATAGGTGTAGAGCGACAGCGCGAAAGGCTGGAACAGCATCAGGAAGCCGATGGCGATCAGCGCCGTGGCGATGTTTTCCATCAGGCCACGCCTTGCCCAGCGCGGCCAGCGCGACTTGCGTTTGATCGTTTTGGTCATGCTCATTTGCGCACCGCGCCGAAGGTGATGCCACGCAGCAATTGCTTGCGCAGCAGGATGGTGAAGACGAGGATCGGCACCAGGAAGATGGTGGTGCCGGCGGCCACCGCCGGCCAATCCTGTCCGCCTTCGCCGATTATGGTCGGAATGAAGGGCGGTGCGGTCTGCGCCGTACCGGAGGTGAGGAGCGCGGCGAAGGCATACTCGTTCCAGGCGAAGATCAGGCAGAAGATGGCGGTCGCGGCGATGCCGGTCGTGGCCTGCGGCAGCACGGTTCGCCAGAAGGCCTGCAGCCTGGTATAGCCGTCGATCATGGCGGCTTCCTCATACTCGCGCGGAATCTCGTCGATGAAACCCTTCAGCAGCCACACCGCCAGCGAGACATTGACCGCGGTGTAGAGCAGGATCATGCCGAGCGCAGTGTCGGACAGGCCGAGTTCCCGGTACATCAGGTAGATCGGAATGGCGACCGCGATCGGCGGCATGAAGCGTGTCGACAGGATGAAGAACAGGAGGTCGTCGGCCAGCGGCACCTTGAAGCGGGAGAAGCCGTAGGCCGAGAGCGTGCCGAGAAACACCGCGCAGAAGGTCGAGCCGAAGGCGATGATCAGCGAGTTGACGAAGCGCGGCAGGAAATTGGACGGCCCGGCGATCACCATGTTGCGCTTGCGCACCGTCTCGTCGCAGAAGCCGGTCGCCGGTCCGAGCGAGTTGATGTATTCCGACGTCTGCCTTGTGCGCGTCGTGAACAGGTTGCAGTAGCCCTCGATGCTCGGCTGGAAGACGATCTTGGGCGGATAGGCGATCGAATCGGGTGGCGTCTTGAAGCTGGTGGCGAAGATCCACAACAGCGGCACGATCGAGATCAGCGCATAGGCGATGATGATCGCGCCGGCGAAGCGCTTCGAATTCGCCGACGGGGCGACGACGGAATGGGCAGTGGTCAGGCTCATCTCTGCTTCACCTTGTTGAGCGCCTTGACGTAGATGTTGGCGAGACCGAACACCGCGACGAACAGGATGATGGCGAAGGCCGAGGAATAGCCGGTGCGCCAGCTTTCGAACGCCTGCCGCTTCAGCGTGATCGAGGCGACCTCGGTGGTCGAGCCCGGCCCGCCGCCGGTCAAGAGATTGACCATGTCGAACATCTTGAAGTTCTCGATGCCCCTGAACAGCACCGCCAGCATGATGAAGGGCAGCGCCATGGGCAGGGTGATCGACCAGAACTGCCGCCAGTTGGAAGCACGGTCCACCTCGGCCGCCTCATAGATGTATTCGGGGATCGAACGCAGGCCCGCGAGGCAGATCAGCATCACGTAGGGCGTCCACATCCAGGTATCGACGATGATGATCGACCACGGCGCCAGGGAGACGTTGGAGAGCATCTGGATGTCCGTCGGCGGAATGCCTGACACGAACGAGATGACATAGGAGAACAGGCCGATCTGCGGCTCGTAGAGGAAGCGCCAGAAATTGCCGACCACCGCCGGCGACAGCATCATCGGCACCAGGATGAGCGTCGTCCAGAAGGCGTGGCCGCGGAATTTGCGGTCGATCAGCCAGGCCAGCGTGAAGCCGATCAGCGTCTGCAGCAAGATGGTCCAGAACACGAAATGCGCCGTCGTCTGCATGGCGATCCAGACATCCTTGTCGCCGAGGATACGCTGGTAGTTGGCAAGGCCAAGGTTCTTCACCACCTCGTTCGGCCGGTTGGCGCGGTAATTTGTGAAGGAGAGATAGATCGCCCAGAATAGCGGGAAGATGTTGATGGCGAGCAGCAACAGGATCGTCGGCGAGATGAACAGCCAGGCGAGGCCCTTGTCGCTGATGCCGCGAACCTTGCGGGCCAACGGTTCCGGTGTCGCCCGGGCAACGTTCTCCGCGGTCCGATTGAGCATGGTCATTCCTGCTTCGGTCACTTGAGGCGTCTCTGTCATGGAATTTATCGGAACCGCGTCCCATGCCAAGTCAGGCACGGGACGGCTGTTTCTTCGATTTTCGAGGCGGGGATTTCAGGTTGGATCGACCTGAAATCCCCGCCTCGGGACCGCTCGGGAGGAGCGTTCAGATCTTGCCGTCGTCCTGGAAGATCTGCGTCCAGTCCTTGACCAGGCCGTCGAGCGCTTCCTTGGCCGTGCCCTGGCCGGCCACGACATAGTCATGGAAGCGCTTCTGCGAGGCCTGCAGCAGCGGCGCGTAGCTCGGCTCGGCCCAGAAGTCCTTCACGATGGCCATCGAGTCGAGGAAGGCCTGGGCGTAGGGCTGGCTGGCGGGGAAGTTCGGATCCTTCACCACGGCGTTCAGGCAGGAATAGCCTCCGAGCGACCACCATTTGGCCTGCACGTCCTTGTTGGCGAACCACTTGATGTATTTCAGCGCCGCTTCCTGCTTGTCCGAATAGGACACCACCGAGATGCCCTGGCCGCCGAGCTGGGCGAACTGGTCGCCGTCCGGACCCTTCGGATTGACGAAGTAGCCGATCTTGTCGCCGCCGACATTTTCGTCCTTCTGCAGGCCGGGCCAGGTGAAGGTGAAGTTCATGTGCATGGCCACCTGGCCGGATTTGAAGGCGTCTACGCCTTCGCCCATGTAGCTGTTGGAGGCGCCGGGCGGCGTGCAGCAGTCGTAAAGCGCCTTGTAGAACTCCAGCCCCTTCACCGCCTTGTCGGAATTGACGAAGCCTTCCATCTCGTAGGGCTTCTTCGGGTTCTCATACTGGAAGCCGTAGCTGTAGAGCACGTCCATGGCGCCCATGGTGATGCCTTCCGAGCCGCGCTCGGTATAGATCGAGGCACCGTAGACGGTCTTGCCGTCGATCTGCCGCTTCTGGAAGAACTCGGCGATCTGTTTCAGTTGGTCGAACGTGGTCGGCGGGCCGAGATCCCAGCCATACTTTTCCTTGAATTCCTTCTGCAACTCCGGCTTGGAGAACCAGTCCTTGCGGTAGGTCCAGCCGACGACGTCGCCCATTGCTGGCAGCGCCCAGTAATTCGGCGTGTTCTTCGGCCATTCCGAATAGCCGACGACGGTGGCGGGCACGAAATCGTCCATGCTGATCTTCTCCTTGTCGAAGAAGTCGTTCAGCTTGACATAGTGGCCATTCTCGGCGGCGCCGCCGATCCACTGGCTGTCGCCGATGATCAGGTCGCACAGCTTGCCGTGCGAGTTGAGCTCGTTGAGGAAGCGGTCGGCGTAATTGGTCCACGGCACGAACTCGAATTTCATGCCGATGCCGGTTTGCTTGGTGAAGTCCTTGGACAGTTCGACGAGAGCGTTCGCCGGGTCCCAGGCGGCCCAGCACAGCGTCAGGTCTTCAGCGTGCGCGACGTTCGAGACGGCTGCCGACGCCGATATCGCCGAAGCCAGTCCCAACGCCAGTTTCAAGCTCGATTTCATGCCTTCCTCCCATTTGCGAAACACGCCCGGATGACGGGTTTCAAATGCCGACAACCCCTCTCCTCAGGGGCCCAAACATGGCGGCGCGTTGCGCCGCAGATGTTTAGTAATTTGTTTAGTGATGCAATTTTTACTAAACAAGGCAAGCGAATTCGTCGCTGCGCCGCAACATGACGAAACGGGTCATTGAAATCGTTGGGAAATGAATGCCGGAAGATCCGCCGGCGTCGCTCAGCGGGCTGGACCGGCATCGGCCGTGTTCGGTGTCACCGGCCGCACGGGCGGGGCGGGCGGCAACAGGGCGCGTATGTCGGCGAACGGAAATGTCGGCTCGAAGCGGAACGCTTCGGCGAGCGAGCCGGGCAGGGCGTTGCACTGGCCGGCGCGGAATTCATTCTGGATACGCGCCCGCTCGACATATTGCTCCGGCATCTGCGAGCGATGCGCGCGGATCGCCTGCGTCTTGACATCCCGATACGCGGAGATGTCGACATAATGCGTCGGCGAAAAGCCGGTGCCGCCCATCGTGTCGGCGTGCAGGACCGGGACGGCGAACGAGGCCGCGATGCGCACGCCGTCCGACAGCACCCGATGGTCCGCGTGATAGTCGTTCGGGGCGTGCGTGATCACCAGATGCGGTTCGACCTGGCGGATCAGCGTTTTCAACATGTCGATCAGTGCGCCATCGGCCAGGAGCCCTCCGTCGGGAAAATTGAGGAAGCGCGGCGTCGCGCCAAGCAGCGCGGCCGCCGCCGTCGCTTCCTCGCGGCGTGTGGCGGCCAGCACGGCCGGATCGGCCTTGCCGCCCCTGGCACCATCGGTGGCCACGGCAAAAATGAGTTCTGCGCCTTGCGCCGCGTACGCGGCCATCGTACCGAACATGAAGATCTCGATGTCGTCGGGATGCGCACCGAGCGCCAGTATTTTCAACGCTTCTCTCCCGGAAATGCAAAAACGTGCCGAACGGAATCCTGCTCGCCCTGATCGCCTATGCAAGCTATTCGGGCAGCGATGCCGTTATCAAGAGCCTGGGTGGACAGTTCACCGTCTTCGAGATCGGCTTCTTCTCGACCCTGTTCGCCGGCTGTTTCCTGTTCTTCACCCGGCCCGCCGATGAACGCTGGCGCGACTTCTGGCGCATGAAGCGGCCATGGGCCGTGCAGGCCCGCGCCTTTGCCGGCATCGCGTCGGGCGTTCTCAGCGTTTACGCCTTCACCCATATTCCGCTGGCCGAGGTCTACGCGCTCATCTTCCTGGCGCCCTTGCTGGTGACAATCCTGTCGACCGTCATCCTGAAGGAGAAGGTCGGCCCGTGGCGCTGGCTTGCCGTGGTCGCCGGCTTCGCCGGCGTGATGCTGGTGGTGCGGCCGGGTTTTCGCGAGCTCAATCTCGGCCATCTCGCCGCCTTCGTGAATGCCTTTCTGGCCGCGACCAGCGTCATTCTGCTGCGGTCGCTCGCCCAGCAGGAAAAGCGCACGTCGATGCTCGGCGTGCTGGTGGGTTACGGCCTGCTGTTCAACGGCGTCGGCGCCGCCTCGACTGCGTTCACCTTGCCGAGCGCCATGCAGTTCGTCTGGCTCGCGATGGCCGGCGCCTTTACGGCCGGCGGCCAATTCATGCAATTGCTCGCCGCCAAATACGCGCCGGCCAACCGGATCGCGCCGACGCACTATTCGCAGATCGTCTGGGCGGTCATCCTTGGAGCGCTGTTCTTCCAGGAATATCCGGACTGGCTGTCGCTGGTCGGCCTCGCGGTGGTCGGCGGCTCCGGCCTGTTGACCATGGTGCGCGAGGAAGTCAGGCTCGGCACCGTGCGCTGGAACCCGTTTTCGCGCACCAGGCTTTGAACAGGCGGCCGTCGCGCGCATTGCATGGCCACCGTGACCGCTGATATGCGGACGCCATGACGACGAAATCCTTGCCGGAGCTTCCGGTCACAGCCGTGCTGCCCGCGCTTTGCGACGCGCTTGGCGACCGCAGCAGCGCCGTGCTGGTGGCGCCGCCTGGCGCTGGCAAGACCACACTGGTGCCGCTGGCGCTGCTTGACGCACCCTGGCTGGGCACCGGCAAGATCGCGTTGCTCGAACCGCGCCGGCTCGCCGCCCGCGCCGCGGCCCGCCGCATGGCGGAACTGATCGGCGAGGAGCCCGGCGGCACCGTCGGCTACGCCATGCGCATGGAGAACCGCACCTCGGCCCGTACGAGGATCCTGGTCGTGACCGAAGGCGTGCTGTCGCGCATGATCCTCGATGACCCGGAACTGCCCGGAATCTCTGCGGTGATCTTCGACGAATTCCACGAGCGCTCGCTCGACGGCGATTTCGGTCTTGCCCTGGCGCTCGACGTGCAAGGCGCGCTGCGACCGGATTTGCGCCTTCTCGTGATGTCGGCGACGCTCGACGGCGCGCGGGTCGCGAAACTTTTGTCGGGCGCGCCGGTGATCGAAAGCGAAGGCCGCGCCTTTCCGGTCGACATACGCTACGACGAACGGCCCGCCGGCGTGCCGGTCGAAGACGCCATGGCCAGGGCGATCCGCTCCGCCCTCGTCGATGAGAGCGGCAGCGTCCTGGCTTTCCTGCCAGGACAGCGCGAGATCGAGCGCACCGCCGAGCGGCTGCAGGGCAGGTTCGGCCCCGACACCGACATCGTGCCGCTCTATGGCCAGCTCGACGGCAAGGCACAGGACGCGGCGATCAGGCCATCCCCGGCCGGGCGCCGCAAGGTCGTGCTGGCGACCTCGATTGCCGAGACTTCGATTACCATCGACGGCGTGCGGGTCGTCATCGATTCCGGCCTGTCGCGGCTGCCGCGCTACGAACCGGCCAGCGGCCTGACCCGGTTGCAAACCGTGCGCGTCAGCAAGGCTTCCGCCGACCAGCGCGCCGGCCGCGCCGGCCGCACGCAGGCCGGCGTCGCCATCCGGCTTTGGCGTACCGAACAGACGGCGGCGCTGCCGGCCTTCACGCCACCGGAAATCCTCGAGGCCGACCTTTCCGGCCTGCTGCTTGATTGCGCCGCCTTCGGCGTCGCCGATCCCGCGACGCTTGCCTTCCTCGACCCGCCGCCGGCGCCGGCGCTCAAGGAGGCAAGGGTGCTGTTGCGCTCGCTCCATGCCATCGACGAGGCCGGGCGTCTCACGCAAGCAGGCGCTTCCATGCGCAAGCTCGCTTTGCCCGTGCGGCTGGCGCATATGGTCGCCGAGGCGGCTGGCAACGGTTTTGCCGGCGAAGCGGCGATGCTCGCGGTGCTGCTGACCGAACGCGGATTGGGCGGCGACGGGGCCGACCTCGAACGGCGGCTGATGCGCTTTCGCGGTGAAAGATCACCCCGCGCCAACGCCGCGCGGCAACTGGCCGAGAGGCTGGCCAGGCAGATGGGTGGCTCCTCACCCTCCCCCTTGTGGGGAGGGTCGATCCGCGAAGCGGAGCGGGGTGGGGGCAGGCCGGGCGCCACACCCCCACCCCGTCTCCCGCGCCTTGCTGCGCAAGGCGCACTCGCCGACCCTCCCCACAAGGGGGAGGGTGGAGCTGGTCCTTTGCTCATCCATGCCTGGCCGGATCGTGTCGCCAAGGCACGCGGCGAGCGTGGCCGTTTTGTCCTGGCCAACGGCTCCGGCGCCATGCTCGATGCCGCCGACCCCCTGGCCGGCGAGCCGTATCTGGTCGTCGCCGACCTGCAGGGCAAGGCACAGAACGCGCGCATCGCCGCAGCCGCCGCGATCGGTGAGGATGATGTCCGCATCGCGCTAGGCGACCGGATTGAAACGCGCCGCCAGACCAGCTTCGACCGTGAACGCCGCGCCGTGCGCGTGCGCGAGACCGTCCGGCTTGGCGCCATCACGCTCGCCGAGCGCATGTTGCCGCCGCCGTCCGGGGCCGATGCCGATCAGGCGATCCTCGACGCGGTCCGCGAACACGGCCTGTCGCTGCTGACCTGGAGCAAGGACGCCGAAACGCTGCGCCAGCGTCTGTCCTGGCTGCATCGCGGCCTCGGCGCACCGTGGCCCGAAATGTCCGACGAAGCGCTCATCGAGCGCCTCGACGACTGGCTGCTGCCGTTCCTGTCGGGGGCGGCGTCCTTTGGCGCCATCGATCCCGGTGCCGTCACGGCCGGCCTGATGTCGCTCGTGCCGCACGACCTGCAGCGCCGCATCGAGACGCTGGCGCCGACGCATTTCGATGCGCCGTCGGGTAGCCATCTGCCGATACGCTATGACGGCGAATGGCCGGTGTTGGCGGTCCGGGTCCAGGAACTGTTCGGGCTCGATCGCCATCCATCGGTCGCTAATGGCACGGTGCCGCTGACGCTCGAACTCCTGTCGCCCGCGCACCGGCCGATCCAGACGACTCGCGACCTGCCGGGCTTCTGGCGCGGCTCCTGGGCCGACGTGCGCACCGACATGCGCGGCCGCTACCCCCGTCATGTCTGGCCGGAAAACCCTCTGCTTGCCGCCGCCACCAACCGCGCAAAACCGCGCGGGACCTAGCGTTCATGCTCCCGCGGTTGTAATCCATTCGTCATGATCAACGTCTTGCGTTCCCCCGATTTCCAGCAGAGCCAGCGGCTGCGTCTCAACACGCTGATCCGGCTGCGCTGGCTTGCCATCGTCGGGCAGAGCGTGACGGTGCTCGTCGTGGCCTATGGCCTGAAATTCCCCCTGCCGGTCAGCCTGTGTTTCGCGCTGATCGCTTGTTCGGCCTGGATGAACCTCTTCCTTGCCTTCCGGTTTCCGGCCGCGCACCGGCTCACGCCCTTCGCCGCTTTCGGCATCCTGATCTTCGACAGCCTGCAACTCGCCGGGCTGCTCTACATGACCGGCGGCCTGACCAACCCGTTCTCGCTGTTGATGACGGTGCCCGTCGTCATTTCCGCGACGTCGCTGCCCTTGCGCCTGACCGCCATACTGGGCGGGCTGGTGATGATAGCGGCGACCTTTCTCGTGTTCATCCACCTGCCCCTGCCATGGAACGAAGGCGCGCCGCTGGTGATGCCCTTCATCTATGTCGCCGGCATGTGGATGGCTGTGCTGTCCTCGATCGCCTTCACGGCGATGTACGCCTTCCGCGTGGCCGCCGAGGCCCGGCTTCTGGCCAATGCGCTCGCCGCCACCGAACTGGTGCTGCAGCGCGAGCAGCATTTGTCCGCGCTCGATGGGCTGGCAGCGGCCGCCGCGCATGAACTCGGCACGCCGCTTGCCACCATCACCCTGGTCGCCAAGGAGATGGAAAAGGCGCTCGGCAAGGATCCGAAATACGGCGACGATGTCACGCTGCTGCGTTCGCAGAGCGAGCGTTGCCGCGAAATCCTCAAGCGCCTGACCAGCCTGTCGTCCGAAGGCGAGGCGCATCTTTCCCGCCTGCCGCTCACCTCCCTGGTCGAGGAGATTACCGCGCCGCATCGCGACTTCGGCATCTCGATCAAGCTCCGCCCGGACGACCGCGCCGGCCCGGAGCCGGTCGGTCGCCGCAACCCGGGCGTCATCTACGGCCTCGGCAACCTGGTCGAGAACGCCGTCGATTTCGCCCGCAAGAGCGTCACCGTGCGCTGGAGCTGGGACGAGGCCACTGTCTCTTTCTCGATCATCGATGACGGGCCGGGTTTTCCACCCGAGATCATCGACCGCATCGGCGAACCCTACATGTCGACGCGGCAGGGCACGGAGGCCGGCGGCGGCCTCGGGCTTGGCCTGTTCATCGCCAAGACACTGCTCGAGCGTTCGGGCGCAACGCTGGATTTTCGCAATTCAAGTGGCCTGGGCGAGGGGGCGGTGGTGCAGATTTCGTGGCCGAGAAGCGTCTTCCTGAACCCGGAATCGGCTCCGGCCACCATGTTTGACACTGCGTAAATTGGACAATAGCGGCGCAAAACTATATCTGCGTAAAATTAAGGCAGCAGGAATTTCCAGACGATGACAGGTGATGAAAATATTGGCGCAATGGTCGAGGGCGAGGACACCTCGCTTCTGATCGTCGATGACGACAAACCATTCCTCACCCGTCTCGCCCGCGCCATGGAAACCAGGGGCTTCGTGGTCGAGACCGCCGAGAGCGTCGAGGAGGCGGTGGGCAAGGCGCGCGCCAACCCGCCGGCCTACGCCGTGGTGGACATGCGGCTCGGCGACGGCAACGGCCTCGACGTCGTCGCCGCCATCCGCGAAAAGCGCCAGGATTCCCGCACCATCATCCTGACCGGCTACGGCAACATCGCCACCGCGGTCACGGCGGTGAAGCTCGGCGCTGTCGACTACCTGTCGAAGCCGGCCGATGCCGACGATGTCTTCGCCGCGCTCACCCGCACGACAGGCGAGCGCGCGGCGCCGCCGGAAAACCCGATGTCGGCCGACCGCGTGCGCTGGGAGCATATCCAGCGCGTTTACGAAATGTGCGAACGCAACGTGTCCGAGACCGCGCGCCGGCTCAACATGCATCGCCGTACGCTTCAGCGGATTCTGGCCAAGCGCGCGCCGCGCTGAGAGCCATCGCTCTAGAGCCTTGAGGGGCCGGCAGCGAGTGACGCTGCCGACGCCCGGCAAAAATCAGGAGGCGACATGCAGGATCAGAAGCAGCGGCCGGTATCCGTCTTCCGCGAATTCCTCGACAGCGAGGCGGCCGGCGGCATCATCCTGATGGTGGCGGCTGCATTGGCGCTCATCGTTGCGAACTCGCCGCTTGCCGAAACCTATTTCTCGGCCCTGCACGCCTATCTCGGCCCGCTCAGCGTCTCGCACTGGGTCAATGACGGGCTGATGGCGGTGTTCTTCCTGCTCGTCGGGCTGGAGATCAAGCGCGAGATGCTGGACGGGCAGCTTTCGACCTGGCCACGCCGGGTGCTGCCGGGCATCGCGGCGGCCGGCGGCATGGTGGTGCCGGCCCTGGTCTACGTCGCCATCAATCGAAACAACGGTCCCGCACTCTCCGGCTGGGCGATCCCGACCGCCACCGACATCGCCTTCGCGCTCGGCGTGCTGTCGCTGCTCGGCAGCCGCGTTCCGGCCTCGCTGAAGGTATTCCTCACCGCGCTTGCCATCATCGACGATCTAGGCGCGGTCATCATCATTGCCATCTTCTACACCAGCGGCCTGTCGCTGGCCTATCTCGCGGCGGCCTTTGCCGTCATTGCCGTGCTCATCGTGCTCAACCGCATGCGGGTCATGAGCCTCGTGCCCTATCTGGTGCTCGGCGCCATCCTGTGGGTTCTGGTGCTGAAATCGGGCGTCCATGCCACGCTCGCCGGCGTGGCGCTGGCGCTCACCATTCCGCTCGAACGCTCACCGGGCCTCGGCCATGATCTCGACCATTCGCCGCTGCACCGGCTCGAACATGGCCTGCACAGGATCGTGCCTTTCTTCATCATCCCGATCTTCGGCTTCGCCAATGCCGGCGTCTCGCTCGCCGGCCTCAGCTTCGGCGCGCTGATCGAACCCCTGACGCTGGGCGTCGCCGCGGGCCTGGTCATCGGCAAGCTGGTCGGTGTCTTCGGTTCCTCCGCGCTTGCCATCCGCTTCGGCCTTGCCGACCTGCCGGCCAACGCCGGCTGGTCACACATGCTCGGCGTCTCGCTGCTCTGCGGCATCGGCTTCACCATGAGCCTGTTCATCGGCCTGCTCGCCTTCGCCAGCGATGTGGCGCTGCAGGATGCGGTCAAGGTCGGCATCCTCGCCGGCTCGCTTGTCGCCGCCATTCTTGGCGCCGCCGTATTGCTTATGGCGCCGGCTGCCGGTGGGGTGGACGAGGGCGAGGAGTAGAGTCCGTCAACAAGCCTGGTTCCTCGCCCCCGCAAGGCGGGGGAGAGGTGGCCCGGCGAAGCCGGGACGGAGAGGGGGACGACCTCCGCGAAGCCAGGGCGGTGAGGAATAGAGTGCCAGACTGGCCATGTTACGACGTCTGTCTGGCCTTTGACGCAACAATACTCGGACGCAGCGCTGCCCCTCTCCGTCCCGGCTTCGCCGGGCCACCTCTCCCCACTTCGTGGGGCGAGGAACCCAAGATCTGCGAACTACTCGCTCTCCCCCTCCAGCGCCGGCACCGAGACGCCGGCCAGTTCCGCCGCCAGCAGGCGCGCGGCGCCCGCGCGCGCTATCCGCAGCATCAGCGCCTTGCGTGTCGCAGCCGCCATGCGGTGCTCCGGCGCATCGCGCAGGATTTCCGCGCCATAGCCGTCGGAGAGGATGAAGCCGCATTCCTCCGGGAAGATCTCTGCCGGGACACCCGGATGGGTGGCGAAGAAGAAGCGGTCGGAGTGCAGCCGGTAATCGGGCCATTTGCGGTCGACCCGGAAATCCTCGATCGAGGATTTGATCTCAATGATCCAGATGTCGCCCTGCCGCGTCAGCGCCACGAGGTCGGCGCGCCGCCCGGTCGCCAGCGACAGTTCAGGCAGGACATGCGCGCCCATCTGCATCAGCAGCCGCTGCACGCCGCGCCGCACCAGCATGGCGCGCTCCGACTGACGGCCGTCGATGAGCGGGTTGAGGGGAATCGGGGAAATGATCGGCATGGTGGCACCATGCCAGATTTTGTTCACGGTTTGAACCCGGTTCGTGAGGGGCGATTATACATTTGACGGACCCACGCCTTACGGTTGTCGGCTACCTCTCCGCAACGGAGCCGTTTGAACCAGTTGCGTTATCGACGCTGACAGTTATTTCCTCACCTCTCTTCGCGCGGAAAAATTTGCGCTGTGCCCGTGACATTCTGTTGTTGAAGCTTCCTAAAAGATAACCCCCCGGCAATACGCACATTATCCCGGTTACGACGTTATTCAGAAGAACGAACTTCAAGAGCGCCATACCGACACAAGTTACAATAAATATCCACAATACCGTTCCCAGTGCGTCTTGCCACATGCGATTTGCAGGAAGGAATTGCTCCATCCATGGCATTACCAACGGGTTCTTATCCCAACACTGGTCAATTCGAATTGGGTCTTGTGGCATGGCTCCAGACGCTCCGCAGGCCACGGATTGGCCGACGTCACCATGCGCCCCGATGATAAGATGAAACCAATCACAAGCACGGCACTATCGTGACCCGGTCCCAAACCAGCGGATGAACGCGGCTCATTGTGGATTGTGGTTAAAAAGCACCAAGATAAGCCACAGGTAAAGCGCGAAGCTAGCGGGAACGCTCAAAGCCACTGCCAGGATGAATACGAAAAGTCGCTGATGTATCTCAAGGTTGCGAGACAGGAACACAACCAGCCCCAACACCGGCAGTATGATCATGGTGATTACGGCGACAATGGCGGTCACCTTGATGGCCTTCGCCTTACGATATTCGGCCGCTACGCCTTGGCCAGATTCGATTTAAAGCAGCGAATTTTGGACAGCAAAGCAAATTGACGCGGTTGCTGGAGGTCTGAATGGGAATTGAACCCATTACGTCGGTTTTGCAGACCGATGCGTCACCGTCCCGCCCTCAGACCTTGTCCGCACCTATGCGCAATCCGCGAGCATGTCGTCAAGCCATTCGGCGAGCAGCGCAGAACGCACGCCTTCAGGCGGATGCAGAAACGGCGCCCCCCGCCATGTCATCCAAGATCGGACAATCCGGCCGCTCGTCGCCATGGCAGGCGTGGACCAGCTTCTGCAGGGTCGCGCGCATCGACTGCAACTCGCGCACCTTCTCCTCGATTGCCGTGACATGCGCCGCCGCGATGGCGCGCACGTCGTGGCTGGCGCGCCCGCGATCCCTGTAGAGCGCCATCAACTGGCGACAATCCTCGATGGAAAAGCCGAGGTTGCGCGCCCGGCGCAGGAAGGCCAGCCGGTGGATGTCGTCGCCGGAATAGTCGCGATAGCCATTGGCGGCGCGCGCCGGCGCGATCAGGCCGATCTCCTCATAGTAGCGGATGGTCTTGGCCGGCAGGCCGGACCGGTTGGCTGCATCACCCACATTCATGGCCGATCCTCGATTCCAGGTAACCGTTTGATGTCGCCCTCATTGAATTTCCTTCACAATCCGGTGAGGGCTGTTGCCGAAATGCCATAGTGATACGCATACCAGCTCGTAAGTCTGCGCATATAGGCATCGTGTGCTTGGCAAGCAAAGCAAATGCCAGCATGAATGAAGGCGACAAAGCGGCCGACTCGTGCCGCACTGGTTTTGGCGGGGCACGGATCACCTCATGCGCATGAAGTCGCTAGCAGTCATTGCCGCACTGGCGCTCTCCACTGCACTCGCCGGTTGCAGCACCATCGGCGGGCAGATCTTCTCCAACGACTACGGCGCGGTGACCGATGCCGGATACCAGCTGCCGCGCATCCCGATCGAAAAGGTGCCGAGGCAGTATCACCGGCAAGAGGTGAACTACGACACCAAGGAAAAGCCGGGCACCATCATCGTCGATACGCAGAACAAGTTCCTCTACTTCGTCGAAGGCGACGGCCGCGCCATCCGCTATGGCATCGGCGTCGGCCGCGAGGGCTTCGAGTGGCACGGCACCGCCCATATCGCGCTGAAGCGCGAGTGGCCGACCTGGACGCCGCCCCGCGAGATGATCAAGCGCCAGCCGGAACTCGCCAAGTTCGCCAACGGCATGGATCCCGGCCTGAAGAACCCGCTCGGCGCGCGCGCCATGTACCTGTTCAACAAGGGCGGCGACATGGGCTACCGCCTGCACGGCAGCCCGGAATGGAATTCGATCGGCAAGGCGATGTCGTCGGGCTGCATCCGGCTGATGAATCAGGACATTATCGACCTCTACGACCGCGCCTCGGTCGGCGCCAAGGTCATCGTGATGTAAGGATCTTGCCCGTCAGGGCATGGCGAGAAAGACAAAGTTTCGTACGCGGACCGTCTAGGCAACAACGGACGTCCCAAACAAAAAACCGGGCAATTCGGCCCGGTTTTTTGTTGTCTCGAGACGGTGAATTTCGAGGAAGTCTACGAAACCTGTTCGACCTGCTGCACTTCGGGAACGAAGTGGCGAAGCAGGTTCTGGATGCCATGCTTCAGTGTCGCCGTCGACGACGGGCAGCCGGCGCAGGCGCCCTTCATGTGCAGGAAAACGGTGCCGTTCTCGAAGCCGCGGAAGGTGATGTCGCCGCCGTCCTGGGCGACGGCCGGGCGCACGCGCGTGTCGAGGAGTTCCTTGATGGTGACGACGAGCTCTTCATCGGCCTTGTCGTAGAATTCGCCGGTCTCGCTGGTTTCGGCGGCCGGTCCGGTCCTTGCCATGACAGGCGCGCCGGACATGAAATGCTCCATGATGGCGCCCAAGATCGCCGGCTTCAGGTGCTGCCAGTCGGGACCATCCTTGGTCACGGTGATGAAGTCATAGCCGAAGAAGACGCCGGTCACGCCCGGTATCTCGAACAGCCGGCCAGCCAGCGGCGAGGCGGCCGCGGCGCTGTCGGCATCACGGAAATCGGCGGTGCCTTCCAGCAGCACTTCCTTGCCGGGCAGGAATTTCAGCGTCGCCGGATTGGGCGTCGATTCGGTCTGGATGAACATGGCCGTCTCCATGCCCTGTTCGGGCAGCTAGTTTGGAATAGTTCTAAATAGGCTCTATCGGCTGGACATTCAAGCGAAACGCGTCGCCCGAACAGCTGGCTGGCGGAATGTTTTTGCTGGCTGGGGACCAAAATCCCGGGCAGGCTTCACGCGAGGCCGTCGGCCGGCCTCGGCTGAATATCAACACTTCTCAGGCGAGGCTGTCGATCTCCTCGTCCGAAAGGTTTTGTGGCACCACGGTCACCGGAATGGGGAAGGCCGCACCCTTGCCGGCCACCGCACCGACCAGCGGTCCGGGGCCTTCCTTGCCGGCGCCGGCCGCCAGAACCAGGATGGCGATGTCCTGGTCTTCCTCGATCAGCTTGTGGATCTCTTCGGTCGGCTTGCCCTCGCGAACCACCATTTCCGGTTCGATGCCAAGCTTCTGGCGCACCTTGTTGGCGTAGCTGTCCAGCGCCGCGCGTGCCGTTGCGGTCGCCTCCTCGCGCATGATCTTCTCGACACCCAGCCAATGCTGGAAATCGTCCGGCACGATGACATAGAGCAGCACCAGCGTGCCGCTGGTGCTCTGCGCCCGCTTCGAGGCATAGGCGACGGCGCGCTCGCATTCCGGCGTGTCGTCGATGATCGTCAGGAATTTCCGGCGATGACCGGCTTCGCGGCTGAGGCGTTTGGAGACCATGTCTATCTACTCGGTGTCATTTCGGCCGCAATCTGCCACCGCGGCGGACCGGCGGCAAGCCGCCGGTCTTGGGCCAGTATAGGCCTGCCATCGTCTCGTGGTGCGGACGGCTCAGTCCTGCAGCAGCCCGATAATGTCGCGCACGGTCTTCATCGTCGACTCGGCGAGCGTGCCGGCGCGTTCGCCGCCATCCCTGAGCACCGCGTCGACATAGGCGCTGTCGCCCTGGATGCGGCGCATCTCGCCGGCGATCGGCGCCAGTCTCTCCACCGCAAGGTCGGCCAGCGCCGGCTTGAACACGGAAAACTGCTGGCCGCCGAATTCCTTCAGCACGTCGGCCTTCGACATCTCGGCCAGACCCGCGTAGATGCCAACCAGGTTTTCCGCTTCCGGCCGGCCTTCCAGCCCGTCGACCTCGCCCGGCAAGGCTTCCGGGTCGGTCTTGGCCTTGCGGATCTTCTTCGAGATCGTGTCGGCGTCGTCCGTCAGGTTGATGCGCGACAGGTCCGACGGGTCGGATTTCGACATCTTCTTGGAACCGTCGCGCAGGCTCATGATGCGCGCCGCCGGTCCGCCGATGACCGGTTCGGTGATCGGGAAGAAGCCGTTCACCGTCTCTTCGCCAACCTGCATCTCGACGCCGACGCCCAGGGCCGCGATGCGGTCGGAGAAGTCGTTGTTGAACTTCTGCGCGATGTCGCGGGTCAGCTCCAGATGCTGCTTCTGGTCCTCGCCAACCGGCACGTGGGTGGCGCGGTAGAGCAGGATGTCGGCGGCCATCAGCGAGGGATAGGCGAGCAGGCCCAGCGAGGCATTCTCGCGGTCCTTGCCGGCCTTGTCCTTGAACTGCGTCATCTTGTTCATCCAGCCGATGCGCGCGACGCAATTGAAGATCCAGGCGAGTTCGGCGTGCTGCATAACCCGCGACTGGTTGAAGACGATATGCTTCTTCGGATCGATGCCGGAGGCCAGGAACGCCGCGGTGATCGAGCGTGTCTGGTCGGCAAGGTCCTGATGGACGAGCTGGGCGGTCAGCGAGTGCAGGTCGACGACGCAGTAGATGCAATCGGACGTGTCCTGCAGCGCGACGAATTTCTTGATGGCGCCGAGATAGTTGCCGAGATGCAGATTGCCGGTCGGCTGAACGCCGGAAAAGACGAGTGGCTTGAAGGCGGACATGGAGGTTTCCTCAGGGCTTGTGGAGGGCCGTTTCGCGCGCGGCGAAAGTCTTTTGGACGGCGCGCTTATGGACGAAGGGTGCGGCGGGATCAAGAGGTGTTGGCAATCGCGTCAGCCTAGTAAATAGGTACACGAACCGCTGATACGCACAGTCCGTGACGAATTGTCTGGCGAAGACTGATGCCTGTCGACGGCCGAAGTCAGGCTTCAAGGATCTGGAGACTGTTCTTTAGGTGCCGGTGGCCCCCTGCGTCCGACATTGCGCCGGATCATGCCGAAATCGGCGCCGCCGATGGCGAAGGCGGTGACGAAATAGAGTAGCGCCCCGCCACCAACCAGAGCCAGCAGCGTCGTCGCCTTGACGAACAGTGGTGAGCCGGGGCCGAGCCTGACGGCCAGCCAGTGCTCGGCGAAATACAGCGCCACGCCCATCACCACCGCCGACAGGATGAGGCGCGGAATGCGCTTCAGCAAAGGCACGTCGCGGCCCCAATGGCCGCGCCGGATCAGCACGGCAAGCAGCATCAGCGCGTTGACCCAGCCGGCCACCGCCGAGGCCACCGCGATGCCAGGTGCTCCCATGGAGGGAAACAGCGTCAGCGCGGTGATCACGTTCACCCCCACCGAAATGGCGGCGAAGATCATCGGCGTGCGCGTATCCTCGCGCGCGAAATAGCCCGGCGTGAAGGCCTTGATCAGCACGAAGGCGGGCAGGCCTAGGCCGAAGATGGCCAGGATCGCCGCCACTGTCGGTGTCGAATGGTTGGCGGCGAACGCGCCGCGCTCATAGACCAGCCGCACGATCGGCTCCGACATCACCCACAGCGCCACCGCGGCCGGCAGGGTCATGAACAGCGTGAACTCGACAGAACGGTTCTGCAGATTGGCCGCCTCGATCAGGTTGCCGGACTTCAGCGCCCGCGACAGTTCCGGCAACAGCACGATCGCCACCGCGACGCCGACCACGCCCAGCGGCAGCTGGTAGACGCGGTCGGCATAGGCGAGCGAGGAGACCGCGCTGTTTTGCGCCGAGGCGATCGCCGTGCCGATCAGCTGGTTGATCTGGGTGATGCCGCCGGTGATCGCCGCCGGCAGCGCCAGGATCAGCAGGCGTTTGACGTTCGGCGTCATGTGCGGACGGCGAAAACCGATCGAGATGCCGGCGTTGCGCACCGCCACCCAGACGATCGCGAGCTGCACGATGCCCGCGGCCAGCACGCCCCAGGACAGGGCAAAGCCGACATCATGAGCATCCAGGCCATGATACCAGGCATAGCCAAGCACGCTGATCAGGATGATGTTGAGGAAGGCGGGCGCGATGGCGGCGGCGAAATAGCGGCGCAGCGAATTCAGCATGCCGGCCATCATGGCGGCGAGCGACATGCAGATGAGATAGGGGAACATGATCGTCGCGAGCTGGACGGTGGTCTCGAACTTGCCGGGCGTTTCGGCAAAGCCCGGCGCCACGAGGTAGCGCACGATCAGCGGCATCGCCAGTTCCATGGCGATCGTCAGCACCAGCAGCGCGGAGAACAGCACACCGAACACTTCCTCGGAAAAGCGCTTGGCCCCGTCGGTGCCATGCGTCTCTATCTCCTTGGCGAACAGCGGCACGAAAGCGGCGTTGAAGGCGCCTTCGGCAAACAGCCGGCGGAAGGTGTTGGGAAACTGGAAAGCGGCGTTGAAAGCGTCGGCGACCGGCCCGGTGCCGAGCGCGGCCGCCATCAGCATCTCGCGGCCGAAGCCGAGCGCGCGGCTCATCAACGTGCCGGAAGCGACGGTAGCGAATTTCTTGACGAGGCTCATGCGTTCGGAAACTGCCTGTGGGATTGGGACGAAGTGATGGTCACGCTCACTCGGCGGCCGCCCTGGCCTTGCCGCCGCGCTCGGCCGCGATGCCTTCGAGCGTCGCCATCAGCCGGTTGCGGATGGTAGTGATACGGGCCGGGTTGTCGATCTTCTGGCCGGTCAGATCGGTGACGTAGAAGGTGTCGATGACCTTCTCACCGAAGGTGGTGATGTGCGCCGAGGCGATGTCGAGCGACAGGTCGGACAGCGTGCCGGTGATCTCCGACAACAGGCCTGGCCGGTCGAGCCCTTCGACCTCGATAACTGAAAACCGGTTCGACAGCGTGTTGCGGATTTCGGCACGTGGCGGAATCTTGAAAACCTTGGCGCCGCGCCTGGGCTTGGTCCGCTTCTCGATCATCTCCGGTAGCCAGCTCTTGCCCGACAGCACGTCCTCGATCAGCCGGCCGACCCGCTCGGCGCGCCGCCGCTCGTCCTCGTCGCGGTCGAATTCCCTGGAAATCAGGATCGTGTCGAGCGCGCGGCCGTCGGAGGTGGTGAAGATCTGGGCGTCGACGATGTTGCCGCCCGCGGCCGCGCAGGCACCGGCGATCACTGACAGCAGCCTGGGATGGTCCTGCGCCAGCACGGTGATTTCGGTCACCGCCTCGAACTGGTGCGTCTTGACCATGGTGGCGAGCTTCTTGCCGGCCGCGTCCGCCTCATGGACGAAGCCTGCGTGGCGAAGCTGATCCGGCAGGTCGACGGTCAGCAGATAGTTCTCATAGTGAAGTCCGACATAGCGTCCGCGCTGCTTTTCGGGCCAATCGGCGAGCGCCGCGGCCAGCTGCTCGCGCGCCGCCGCCGTGCGTTCGGCGCGCGACACTTCCGAGAAACCGCCGGTCAACAACAATTCGGTTTCATAGTAGAGCGTGCGCAGCAGCTGGCCCTTCCAGCCGTTCCAGACACCCGGTCCGACGCCCCTGATGTCGCAGACGGTGAGGATCAGCAGCAGCTTCAGCCGCTCGACGGACTGCACGATCGAGGCGAAATCCTCGATGGTCTTGCGGTCGTTGAGGTCGCGGGTCTGTGCGGTCATCGACATGACGAGATGGTTCTCGACCAGCCAGGCGACCGTTTCGGTGTCGGCGGCGGACAGTCCCATATGCGGGCAGATGCGCCGCGCGATGCGGGCGCCAGCCTCGGAGTGATCTTCCGGCCTGCCTTTGGCGATGTCGTGCAAAAGCACGGCGACGTAGAGCGCCTCGCGGCTCTTCTTGAGCCCCGGCATCAGCGAGTGCGACAAAGGATGGATCTTTTCACCGTCGCCGCGCTCGATCTCGGCCAGCACGCCAATGCAGCGGATCAGGTGCTCGTCGACCGTGTAGTGGTGGTACATCGAGAACTGCATCATGGCGACGATCTTGCCGAAATCGGGGATCAGCCTGCCCAGCAGCCCCGCCTCGTTCATGCGCCGCAAATTGAGTTCGGCGTTGCGGTCCGAGGTCAATATGTCGAGGAACAGCCGGTTGGCCTCCTCGTCGCGCCGCAGCGACTTGTTGACCAGGCCGAGCGAGCGGGTCAAAAGCTTCAGCGCGTCGGGATGAAATTCCAGCCCGTGCTTGTCGGCGAACCAGAACAGTCTCAGCAGATTGACCGGATCGCGCTCGAATACACTGTCATCGGCGACATTGATGCGGTGATTGTCGACGATGAAATCGGACGTGCCGGCGAGCTTGCGCTTGCGCCTCTGAAAGGTGAGGAAGATGCGGTTGAAGCCTGGCACGTGCTTGGCCTGCTCTTCCTCGAGCGCCGCGCAGAAGATGCGTGTCAGGTCGCCGACATCCTTGGCGACCAGGAAGTAGTGCTTCATGAAGCGCTCGACCGCCGACAGGCCGGGATGGCTGGTATAGCCGAGCCTTTCGGCGATCTCGCGCTGGATATCGAAATGCAGCCGCTCCTCGGCCTTGCCGGTGAGAAAATGCATGTGGCAGCGCACCGCCCACAGGAAATCCTCGGCCTTCTGGAATTCCCGGTACTCGGCCTCGGTGAAGACGCCTTTCTCGACCAGTTCCTGGCCGGTGCGCACGCGGTAGAAATATTTGCCGATCCAGAACAGCGTCTGCAGGTCGCGCAGCCCACCCTTGCCGTCCTTGACGTTCGGTTCGACAAGGTAGCGGCTCTCGCCTGCCTTGGCGTGGCGCTCGTCGCGTTCGGCGAGCTTGGCCTGGACATATTCCGGGCCGGTCGTGCGCACCACCTCGTGGTCGAAGCGCAGCATCAGCTCGTCATAGAGCTTGCTCTCGCCCCACAGGAACCGCGCTTCCAGAATCGATGTGCGGATGGTGATGTCGGTGCGCGACAGCCTGAGGCATTCGTCGATGTTGCGGGTGGCGTGACCGACCTTAAGCCCCATGTCCCACAGCATGTAGAGCATGTATTCGACGATCTGTTCGCCCCAGGGCGTCTGCTTGTAGGGCAGCAGGAACAACAGGTCGATATCGGATCCGGGCGCCAGCGTGCCGCGGCCATAGCCGCCGACGGCAACGACCGCCATGCGTTCGGCAGCCGAGGGGTTCTTCACCCTGTAGACATGGGTCGCGGCGAAATCGTAGAGCGCCCGGATCAGCTCGTCCATGAGATGCGAGAGCCGTTCGGCGCAGGCATTGCCGCCGCCATCCTCTTTCAGCATGGCCTCTGCTGTCCGGCGCCCCTCGGCCAGCCGGCTCTTGAGAAGCTGCAGCACGCCGCCGCGGGCGGCGGGTCCCGAGCCGTCTCCCGCCGTTGCCGCCGTCAGCGCGGTCATTTCGTGGCGCAAGGCTTCGCCGTCGATCAGTTCATCGAGCTTCAGGGTGATTTTCGCCATAGGTACCGGTTGGCCTTGCCTTTTGGGCGGCGTCTATAGCGCGTTTTCGCGACGCTGGGTATGGGGCCTGCCGACACCCCGGCAACCAGCCCGGAGGCCGGATGATTTCAGGGTAGATTCGGACTGAGACATGAATCCGGCGCTAAATCAGAAGGATGTCTGGACGAACGGAGACGTTCGTCCGGGAAAACCGCTTCGCACTTTTCGGCGTCATGCGCTAGTCGCCGGCCTCGACAGGTCCGAGGGGAACGACAATCTGCCGCCGCAGCCTGCAGAAATCGGCAGCCCACCGCGCCATCCGCCAGGCTTCCCTCCTGATCCGCGCCATCACCGGTTTTTTGCGCTCAGCCGCAAGTCCGCTGGCGGCCCATGCGGCGTCCCTGTCCTCGGCAAGCAGGCTGGGTAGCTTGGCGCCAACGAACCGTTCTTGGGCGCAAAGGGCGGGGACAAGCTGGTAGATCGTCTTGCCGGTCGATATTGCGAATGCCGGATCAAAAATGAGATTGTCCACCGCCACGTTGATGTCGGCGGTCACCAGGAGAAGGTCGCGGGCCGCCTTCCTTGAGATCAGGTAGCCTCCGGCCCCGATATGGTTCTTGCGAAGCCGGAACATGGAAAAGCCGTGACCGACGGGAAATCGCTCTCTCTGGATCACCGTGGTGTGGAAGTACGTTTCAAGCTTGACCACATCGGCATCTGCTGGAATCCAGCTCGCGTCGGCAAGCAGTGCGCCGGCATTGGCCGAAAACACCATGTCGTCCTCGAAGACGGCGCCATAGGATGCTTCGCCTTGTGCAATGATGGTCCAGCAGGCGCGATGACTGTGCAGGCACGCAACCTCACCGGCGGACAGCCTTTGCGCGGCGTGCTTTGGGTGCTGGGATTGCAGTGCCAGTTCCGGGTGTTGCCGCGCGTCGATCGCCGCGACACGCTCAAACCCGATGCCGAGGCGGGCAAACTGCGCCGCCATGTGGGCAAGCCGGTTGGGTGAGCGATCCAGATTTATGACGAGGCACTTCATTTCCGCACGAAATC
Organism: Mesorhizobium comanense; assembly: GCF_005503535.1. Classification (GTDB taxonomy): domain Bacteria; phylum Pseudomonadota; class Alphaproteobacteria; order Rhizobiales; family Rhizobiaceae; genus Mesorhizobium; species Mesorhizobium comanense. The sequence continues at coordinate 410,308 of NZ_SCNN01000001.1, forward strand.
TTTACTATCAGGCGAGCTGCGGGCATCCGTCTAGCACGGGTAATATCACGGTTTGATGATTTTTTCTGGGTAGATTCTTTCGCGGCGATTAAAGGAAACGCCCAGGCGCAAGCGTAGACGCCAGACATTACTTCAAGGTTACATTCTCCGTGGGCACTCGATCTTCATGATGGATTCCATGACGACAGACCGCGTGTCAAGCAGGTCTGTCAGTCTGACCAGGAGGGCAGCGAGCGCGACAAATGTGTAGTGCCGCAGGCAGCGGCGGGCTAATCCCTTGGCGTCGGCGAATCGAGAGGAATGATCGTCCGTCGCCGAAATTTGCAGAAGTCGACGACCCGTCCAATGATCCGTCCGGCCTCGGTCCGGAGCTTTTCAGCCGCTGGCCGCCGGCGCTTTGTCGACAGCCCGCTGGTAACCCATTTGGTGTCCCGCTCTTGGTCGAGCAGGCTTGGCAACACCGCCGCCATGGGGCCGAGGAACTGGCCCTGCGCGCACAGCGCAGGGACAAGCTGGTAAATCGTTTTGCTGGGCAGGTTCGAGAACGCCGGGTTGAAGACTAGGTCGTCGGCGGTCAGATTGACCCTCTCTGTCGCTTCGAGAAGATCGCGCGCGGCTTGTCTGGAGATGATGTAGCCCCCGGTTCCCGGGTGGAACCTGCAGAGCCGGAACACGGAGAAACCGTGACCGGCGAAAATCCTGGTTCGGTGGATCATGGTCTTGCTGAAGAAGGTCTCCAGCTTGACGATGTCAGCGTCGGGAGGAATCCAGCCGCTGCCGGCAAGTACCCGGCCTGCATTCGCCGAGAAAACCACATCGTCCTCGAAGACGGCGCCGTATGGTGCATCGTCTTGCACGATGATCGACCAGCAGGCGCGATGGCTGTGCAGGCAAGCGATCTCGCTGCTCGACAACTGCCGGGCCCCGTACATCGGATGCTGGGGCTGTTGTTCGAGCTCCGGCCGGTTGGAACCGTCGACTGCCACGACGCGCTCGAAGGCGATGCCGATCCGGGCAAACTCGGCCGTCATATGGGCTAGCCGATCCGGTGATCGATCCAGATTTATGACCAGGAGCTTCATTGTCGACCGCGATCTGACGGGATGAACCTGAAACGCAGAGCAATATTGGAAATCTAAGCTTTAGCACCGGATATACGCTTGTGGGTGTTCGGTCAATTTCGCGGTGCTGTAGCAAGAAAAGCAAAACGGCCCTTGACCTTCCAGTTACTGGAAGCACTACCTCGGACCCGAAGCAGTCACATTAAGGCATTTTGAAATGACGCATTCGCACCACGACAACCACTCCCATGGGGCACATGGTGGCTGCTGTGCGCCGAAAGGCGCGGCCGTGGCGGCGGCGGTCCTGCGCGATCCGGTTTGCGGCATGACCGTGGATCCGGCGGCCGGCAAGCCGACATCGCAGCATGGCGGAACGCTCTATCACTTTTGCAGCGAGGGATGCCGTAAGAAGTTCCAGGCCAACCCGGACAGCTATCTGACGGCCACCGATCCGGTCTGCGGCATGAGCGTCGACCGCGCCACGGCCAAGCACTTTGTCCGCCACGAGGGGCAAGGCTTCTATTTCTGCTCCGCCGGCTGCAAAGCCAAGTTCGAGGCAGCGCCGCAAAACTATCTTGGCGACAGGCCGGCACCGGCACCGATGCCGAAGGGCACGCAATACACCTGTCCGATGCACCCCGAGGTCATCAGGGACAAGCCCGGCTCGTGCCCGATCTGCGGCATGGCGCTGGAGCCGATGGGCGTGCCGTCGGGCGATGAAGGACCAAATCCCGAGCTGGTCGATTTTACAAGGCGGTTCTGGGTGAGTGCTGTCCTGTCTGTTCCGCTGCTGATCATCGCCATGGCGCCGATGGTTGGGCTGAGCCTCGAAACCCTGATCAGCGACCGGGCGAAAACCTGGCTGGAGCTCGCTTTGGCGAGCCCGGTGGTGTTGTGGGCCGCCTTGCCATTCTTCCATCGCGGCTGGAGTTCGATCCTCAACCGCAGTCCCAACATGTGGACGCTGATTTCGCTGGGTGTCGGCGCGGCCTATCTCTACAGCATCGTCGCGACGCTGTTTCCCGACATCTTCCCGCATCAGTTCCGCGTCCATGGTGGCGGGGTACCGGTCTATTTCGAAGCCGCGGCCGTCATTGTCGCCCTGGTCTTCCTCGGCCAGGTGCTGGAACTGCGCGCCCGCGAAAAGACCGGTTCGGCAATCCGTGCCTTGCTTGATCTCGCGCCCAAGACCGCGCGCCGCATCGCCCAGGACGGCAGCGAGGGCGACGTGCCGCTCGACAGCGTCAACACCGGCGATCGCTTGCGTGTCCGGCCAGGCGAAGCGGTGCCGGTGGACGGCGTCGTGCTCGAAGGCCGCTCTTCCGTCGATGAATCGATGATCACGGGTGAGCCCTTGCCGGTCGAGAAGGCGCAAGGCGATGCCCTCACCGGCGGCACGCTCAACAAGAACGGCTCGCTGGTCATGCGCGCCGAGCGTGTCGGCGCGGAGACCACCCTTTCGCGCATCGTTGAACTGGTCGCCAAGGCACAGCGCTCGCGTGCGCCCATTCAAGGCCTGGCGGACCGGGTTTCCTTCTATTTTGTCCCGGCCGTCGTCCTTGTCGCCATCGTGGCCTTCTTTGCCTGGGCGGTCTTCGGTCCCGAACCCAGCCTCATCTTCGCCATCGTCTCGGCTGTATCGGTGCTGATCATCGCCTGCCCCTGTGCGCTGGGCCTCGCCACGCCGATGTCGATCATGACCGCCACAGGGCGCGGCGCGCATGCCGGCGTTCTGATCAAGGAGGCCGCCGCGCTCGAACGCTTTGCTTCCGTCGACACGCTGATCATCGACAAGACAGGCACATTGACCGAGGGCCGGCCGAAATTGACCGATGTCGTCGCCGCCGCCGGCGTTTCAGAGGACGAATTGCTGGCATTGGCCGCGAGCCTGGAGAAAGGCTCGGAGCATCCGCTGGCCGAGGCCATCGTCGAAGGCGCGGCCCAGCGCGGCATAGCCGTCGCCGATGCCGTCGATTTCGAAGCCGTCACCGGGAAAGGCGTTTCCGGCACGGTATCGGGCAGGGCTGCCGCGCTCGGCAATGCCGCCATGATGCACGACCTCGGTGTCGATGTTTCCCCGATCCTGGCCAGCGCGCAAGCGCTGCAGGGCGATGGCAAGACGGCGATGTTCGTCGCTGTCGGCGGCAGGCTGGCCGGCATCCTGGCGGTCGCCGACCCGGTCAAGGCGACCACGGCTGAGGCGATCAAGGCCCTGCATGAAGGCGGCTTGCGGATCATCATGGCGACCGGCGACAATGAGCGCACCGCCAGGGCGATTGCCGGAAAGCTCGGCATCGATGAGGTTCGCGCCGGCTTGCTGCCGGAACAGAAGGCGGCGCTCGTCGACGAACTGCGCGGCAAGGGCGCCGGCGTCGCCATGGCCGGCGACGGCGTCAATGACGCACCGGCTTTGGCCGGCGCCGATGTCGGCATCGCCATGGGCACGGGCGCCGATGTCGCCGTTGAAAGCGCCGGCATCACGCTGGTCAAGGGCGATCTCAACGGCATCGTGCGGGCACGCACGCTGGCCCGCGCGACCATCCGCAACATCAGGCAGAACCTGTTCTTTGCCTTCCTCTACAACGTGCTCGGCGTGCCGGTCGCGGCCGGAGTCCTCTATCCGCTTACCGGCACGCTTCTGTCGCCGATGCTGGCGGCTGCGGCGATGAGCCTGTCCTCGGTCTCGGTCATAGCAAACGCATTGCGGCTGCGGACGTTGAAACTCTGATCCAAACCCCCAAATACGAACCCCAGACAACAGGAGATCATGAATGACCTTGGCTAAGAAACTCGTGCTTTTGCTGATGGCGGCTGGAATGCTGCTCGCCGTCTTCCTCGAAAGCGTTCCGGCGCAAAGCGAGGAGATGAAACACGACATGGCCGGCATGGCGACGGATGCCACCACCCCTTCGACCGAAGGCTACAAGGCGGCGATGGACAAGATGCACGGCGACATGATGATCGACTATACCGGCAATGCCGATGTCGATTTCGTCCGTGGCATGATCCCGCATCACCAGGGCGCCATCGACATGGCCAAGGTCGAACTCGCCAATGGCAAGGATCCGGAAATCCGCAAGCTGGCCGAAGGCGTCATTGCCGCGCAAGAAGCCGAGATCAAGCAGATGCAGGACTGGCTCGCCGCTCATCCGGTCAAGTAGGCCCTTTCGCCACGGAAGGATTTGGGTGAGAACGCCTCTGGATTCTCACCCGCCTTGCAAGACGATCCGGCCTCGAATGGAGCCTGCCATGCCATCGACCATCAGAACCACCGCGCTGCCTTCTGGCGAAGCCGTTCAAGTGCTCGGTCAGGGCACGTGGAAGATGGGCGAGGATTCGCGCCGGCGCGTTCAGGAAGTGAACGCGCTCAAGCTTGGTCTCGATCTCGGCATGACACTGATCGACACCGCCGAAATGTACGCCGGCGGCGGTGCCGAGGAAGTCGTGGCCGAAGCGATTGCCGGGCGCCGCGACGAGGTTTTCCTGGTCTCCAAGGTCCTGCCGTCCAATGCTTCGCGCGCCGGCGTGCGGCGTGCCTGCGAAAGCAGTCTCGAGCGCCTCGCAACCGACCGCATCGACCTCTATCTCCTGCATTGGCCCGGCAGCGTGCCCTTGGGCGAGACAGTCGAGGCCTTCGAGGCCTTGAAGAAAGCCGGCAAGATTCGCCATTGGGGCGTCAGCAATTTCGACACCGAGGATATGGAGGATCTGGTCGGCCTGCGTGAAGGTGCCAATGTCCAGACCAACCAGGTGCTCTACAATCTGGTCAGGCGCGGGCTCGAATTCGATCTCGCACCCTGGAGCCGGCAGCGCGGTATCCCGCTGATGGCCTATTCGCCGGTGGAGCAGGGCGCGCTGGCGCACAATGCCAGGCTGGAGACCATTGCCACCCGCCACAACGTCACGGCGGCCCAGATCGCCCTGGCCTGGGTGATCGCGCGGGACGGCGTCATCGCCATCCCGAAGGCCAGCAGCCAGGAACATGTGAGGCAGAATTTTGCCGCTCTCGACATCAGGCTGACGGAGGAGGATTTCGCCGATCTCGACCGTGCCTTCCCGCCGCCGACCCGCAAGCGCGGTCTGGAGATGATATAGCAAGCCTCTGACCCGTCAGAAGCGGATCAGGGCGAGCACGATGTTCTTCAAGGTTGGATAGATCACCGTGAGCGCGCCGATGGCCAGCAGCAACGCCACGGCCATGCGGTGGATCGGGCGCCGGTACTGCCGCAGATTGAGGTCGGCATGATAGAGGCTCTTGGCGCTGTCTTCCCATGAACCGCCGGACGTCAATTTCCTCGCAATGTCGATCTGCTGGCGCAGGAACATCATCGCTCCGTCCGGCGGATTGAAATAGATGCTGCCCTGCGCCGACTGAAGGAGGTTGGTTGCGAGCAGCAGCCGGGACTGGAAGAAATTCCAGTCGGCAAGGCCGCCCATGCGGCCGACGATCTCGTCGATTTCGCCGGCGCGCCGGAACTCGATCGGCGCCAGCACGGCGAAAGACAGATATCCGGCCAGGAAGACGAACCCGCCCCAGAAGACGAAGCGGGCCGAATCCATGTCCATGCCGGCCTCCTCGAGTTTCGGGGCGGCATTGGCCAGCACGAAGGCGGCAAGCGACAGGGCCGTCAACGCCTTCGACAGGAACGAATTGCGTATCCGTCCAAGTGAGGTCCAGGATATCCAGCCATTGATCGTCTGCCAGTCCATGACGACAGGCTCGCTAAGCTGCTCTTGGGATCTGCCGGCCTGTCGCCGCGGCCAGCGTCTCGATGACTTCGGACAGGCTCTGTTGCCGCCATTCGGCGCTAAAACGCTCATCTCCCCGTTCGATCACCAGCCGTTCGAGCCAGCTCCGGTCGTCGGCGGTTTCATCCGGCGCGAAGCCGCGAATGGCAAGCGCCATCCGCGCGAGCACCGCACCCCTCACCCCCACCACGCGGCCCGACAGGCTCGAAACCCGGTCCTTATTGCGAAACAGATTGGTCATGGCCGTAGAGAACTCGTCCTGGTCACAGCCCGCCATGCAGGGTCCGTAGGGGTCGACGAAAACCGCGTATCCCGATCCCGGGCAGTCGATGCTGCAATCGGGATGCCCCGGACTTGAAATGGTTGCCATGACAATCCCCCGCAGGACGTTGCACCGCAGGGCCGGAGCTTAGACCAGATGCGCCTCCAGGCAAAGCCGGCAGTAACGGCCGCCACGAGTTGTTCGGCAGCCCGGCGCGGCCTAGCTTCTGCCGGCGATCCCCTTCAGCCGGTAAAGCGCCTCCAGCGCTTCTCTCGGCGTCATTTCGTCGGGATTGATCTCGTCGAGCGCCACGCCCAGCGCGTCGCTCTTCACCGGCTTTGGCGCTTCGCGCTTCACGGCGACCGAAAACAGCGGCAGGTCGTCGACCAGCCGGTTGGTCTTGCCCGAAACCTCGCCTTCCTCAAGCTGGTGCAGCACCGCCTTGGCGCGGTCGACGACCACTTCAGGCAGGCCGGCGAGCCGCGCCACCTGCACGCCGTAGGAACGGTCGGCGGCACCCTTGCCGACCTCGTGCAGGAAGACGACGTCGCCCTCCCACTCCTTGACCCGCATGGTGACGTTGGAGAGCCGCGCCAGCTTGCCGGCGAGCGAGGTCATCTCATGGAAATGCGTGGCGAAGATCGCCCGGCAGCGGTTCTTCTCGTGCAGATACTCCACCGCCGCCCAGGCGATCGACAGGCCGTCGAACGTCGCGGTGCCGCGGCCGATCTCGTCGAGGATGACGAGTGCCCGTTCGCCGGCCTGGTTGAGGATGGCCGCAGTCTCAACCATCTCGACCATGAAGGTCGAGCGGCCGCGCGCGAGGTCGTCCGAGGCGCCGACGCGCGAGAACAGCCGGTCGACGACGCCGATATGCGCGGACGCCGCCGGCACGAACGACCCGGTCTGAGCCAGGATGGCGATCAGCGCGTTCTGCCGCAGGAATGTCGACTTACCGCCCATGTTCGGGCCGGTGAGCAGCCAGATGGCGCCGTTCCTGGCGCTGCCCTCGGGCGAGAGGTCGCAATCATTGGCGACGAACGGCCCTTCGCCCGAGCGGCGCAGCGCCTGCTCCACGACCGGGTGCCGGCCGCCCGAAATATCGAAGGCAAGACTGGCATCCACGACAGGCCGGCACCAGGCTTCGCTCTCCGAAAGCAGGGCAAGTGCGGCCGAGACGTCGAGCACGGCCAGCGCATCGGCGCCGGCGCGGATCGCCTCGGCCTCGCTGACGGCTTCAGCCGTCAGCGCGTCGAAGGCCGCCAGCTCGATGCTCAATGCCCGGTCCGCGGCATTGGCGATCTTGGTCTCCAGCCCGGCAAGTTCCGTCGTGGTGAAACGCATGGCGTTGGCCATGGTCTGGCGATGGATGAAGCGCGCCTTGGCGTCGTCGCTGCCGGTCATCACGGCATGGTGGTTGGCCGTCACCTCGATGTAATAGCCAAGCACGTTGTTGTGCCGGATTTTCAGCGACCGGATGCCGGTCTCCTCGATCAGCGAGCGCTCCATGCCGGCGATCACCTTGCGGGATTCATCGCGCAGCGCCCGCATCTCGTCGAGCTCCGGGTGGTAGGCGCCCCGCACGAAGCCGCCATCGCGCTTCAGCAGCGGCAGTTCCTCGCCCAGCGCCTGCGCCAGGTGCCCGGCGAGCCCTCGCGGCAGGGCCTTAATGGCGCCGAGCGCGGCGGCAAGCTCGTGGGGCAGGGCGGTCGCGGCAAAGATTTCGGCGATGGCGCCGGCCGCCTCGAAACCGGCGCGCAGCGCGCCGAGGTCGCGCGGGCCGCCGCGATTGAGCGCCAGCCGCGACAGCGCGCGCGGCATGTCGGCGACGCTCTTCAGGCTTGTCCGCACCGCCTGGCAAAGCCGCGTCTCCGAGCGGAAGAACGATACCGAATCCAGCCTGGCGCCGATCGCGGCGGGATCGGTCAGCGGCGCCATCAGGCGGTCGGCCAGCAGCCTTGCGCCGCCGCCGGTCACCGTGCGGTCGATCGCCTTGAACAGCGAGCCTTCGCGGCTGCCGGACAGTGTGCGCAAAAGTTCGAGATTGCCGCGCGTCGCCGGGTCGATGAACAGGGTCGAGCCCTGCGCCTCGCGCTCCGGCCGCGACAGCGGCGGCCGCTCGGCCTTCTGCGTCTTCTCGATATAGGCTATGGCGCCGGAGATCGCCGACAGTTCCGCACGCGAGAAGGTGCCGAAACTGTCGGGGGTTGCCACATCGAAGAAGCGCGCGATGCGCCCGGTGGCCGAGGCCGAATCGAACAGCGACGGCGGCTGCGGGCTGGCGACGCGGCCGAGCACGTCGAAGATGGGCTTCAGCTCGGGATCGTAAAACACCGGCTCGGCCAGGATCAATTCGCGCGGGTCGACGCGGAAGATGTCGGCGAGCAGCCGGTCGGCGGTGGTCTCGGCGACGCGGAAGGCGCCCGTCGAGATGTCGATCCAGGCTATTGCGAAGGAATGGTCCGCCCCGCCCTTCACCCGCCCCAGCGCCATCAGGAAGCTTGATTCGGCCGGCGCCAGCAATTTGTCCTCGGTGATCGTGCCTGGTGTAACCAGCCGCACCACGTCGCGGCGCACCACGGATTTCGAGCCGCGCTTCTTGGCCTCGGCCGGATCCTCGATCTGTTCGCAGACGGCGACGCGGAATCCCTGGCCGATCAGTTTCTGCAGATAGTCGTCGGCCGCATGCACCGGCACGCCGCACATCGGAATGTCGTGACCCTGGTGCTTGCCGCGCTTGGTCAGCACGATGCCCAGCGCCCGGCTCGCCTTCTCGGCGTCGTCGAAGAACAGCTCGTAGAAATCGCCCATGCGGTAGAACAGCAGCGAATCCGGGTTCGCCGCCTTGATCTCGATGAACTGCTCCATCATCGGCGTCACCCCGGCCGTGCCGGGCTGCGGTGGCGTGATCACCTCGGGGGCGTCGGGTTCGCTGGGGCTGTGCATGTTCATGGCGCGGCACGCTAGCAGATGTGGCGGCGCGATTTAATGCCGGAGCCTCGAAAAACAGGGGACGACGGCCCGCCGCCGACGCTGAGAACTCCGGCGCTCACACCGGCCCGCAAGGACCTTCGACCGGCCTCGTTCGCATTGAAGCAGCTTTGCCGAGCTTGGCGGTTTACAGCGCGCCGCGCGTAGTCTTAATTCGAACCCTGCAAGGCGCCCGCTTCAAGGAGGCGCTGCAATGGCGAGGACATCAAGACATCATGGCAAGGAAAACCGAAAACAGCGGTCCGTCGGTCAGCGCGCAGGAAGCGCTCGAATTCCACGCCATGGGCCGGCCGGGCAAGCTGGAGATCGTCGCCACCAAGCCGATGACGACGCAGCGTGACCTGAGCCTCGCCTATTCGCCCGGTGTCGCCGTGCCGGTGCGCGCCATCGCTGAGGACCCCAGCCGTGCCTTCGACTACACGACGCGCGGCAACATGGTCGCCGTCATCTCCAACGGCACCGCCATCCTCGGCCTCGGCAATCTCGGTGCGCTGGCCTCGAAGCCGGTGATGGAAGGCAAGGCGGTGCTGTTCAAGCGCTTCGCCGACGTCGATTCCATCGATCTCGAGGTCGACACCGAGGACGCCGACGAATTCATCAACTGCGTGCGCTTCCTCGGCCCCTCCTTCGGCGGCATCAACCTGGAAGACATCAAGGCGCCGGAATGCTTCATCATCGAGCAGCGCCTGCGCGAACTGATGGACATCCCCGTCTTCCATGACGACCAGCATGGCACGGCCATCATCTCGGCCGCCGGTCTGATCAACGCGCTGGAAATCACCGGCCGCGACATGAAGACCACCAAGCTGGTCTGCAACGGCGCCGGCGCGGCCGGCATCGCCTGCATCGAATTGATGAAGGCGATGGGCTTCGCGCCGGAAAACATCATCCTGTGCGACACCAAGGGCGTGGTCTTCCAGGGCCGCACCGAAGGCATGAACCAGTGGAAGTCGGCGCATGCCGTGAAGACGGAAGCGCGCAGCCTCGCCGAGGCGCTCGACGGCGCCGACGTCTTCCTCGGCCTCTCGGCCAAGGGCGCGCTGACCACCGCCATGGTGCAGTCGATGGCCAAGAACCCGGTCATCTTCGCCATGGCCAATCCGGATCCCGAGATCACGCCGGAGGAAGTTGCCGAGATCCGCACCGACGCCATCATGGCGACCGGCCGGTCGGACTATCCGAACCAGGTCAACAACGTGCTCGGCTTCCCCTACATCTTCCGAGGCGCGCTCGATGTGCGCGCCACCACCATCAATGACGACATGAAGATCGCCGCCGCCCGTGCCTTGGCCGAACTGGCGCGCCAGGACGTGCCTGACGACGTTGCCGCTGCCTATCAGGGCAACCGGCCGAAATTCGGCCCCAACTACATCATCCCGGTGCCGTTCGACCCGCGCCTGATCTCGGCCATTCCTCTGGCCGTGGCCAGGGCGGCCATGGAATCCGGCGTCGCCCGCAAACCGATCCTCGACCTCGACCGCTACGCGCAGGAACTGTCGGCCCGCCGCGACCCGATCGCCTCGACGCTGCAGCGCATCTATGACCGCGTACGCCGCCAGCCCAAGCGCATCGTCTTCGCCGAGGGCGAGGAGGAGCAGGTCATGCGCGCCGCCGTCTCCTATGTGAACCAGAAGCTCGGCACCGCCATCCTGCTCGGCCGCGACGACGTCATCAAGGAAAACGCCAAGCACGCCGGCATCGACCTCAACAAGCAGGGCATCGAGATCATCAACGCCCGCCTGTCGCGCCGCAACGGCATCTACACCGACTATCTCTACGAGCGCATGCAGCGCAAAGGCTTCCTGTTCCGCGACTGCCAGCGCCTGATCAACAACGACCGCAACCACTTCGCCGCCTGCATGGTGGCGCTGGGTGATGCCGACGGCATCGTCACCGGCGTCACCCGCAACTATTCCACCGCGCTCGACGACATCAGGCGCGTCATCGACGCCAAGCCCGGCCACCGCGTCATCGGCGTGTCGATCGTGCTGGCGCGCGGCAAGACGGTGCTCGTCGCCGACACCGCCGTGCACGACATGCCGAACGCCGAGCAGATCGCCGACATCGCCGAGGAGGCGGCCGGCTTTGCCCGCCGCATGGGCTATGAGCCGAGGCTCGCCATGCTCGCCTATTCCACCTTCGGCCACCCGCAGGGCGAGCGTTCGGAGCGCGTCCAGGAAGCCGTGCGCATCCTCGACAAGCGTCGCGTCGATTTCGAATATGACGGCGAAATGGCCGCCGACGTGGCGTTGAATGCCCGCGCCATGGCGCAGTATCCGTTCATAAGGCTGACCGGCCCGGCCAATGTGTTGATCATGCCGGCGTTCCACTCGGCCTCGATCTCGACCAAGATGCTGCAGGAACTCGGCGGCTCGACGGTCATCGGCCCGCTGTTGGTCGGCCTGAACAAACCGGTGCAGATCGTCTCGCTGAACGCCAAGGATAGCGACATCGTCAACATGGCGGCGATCGCGGCCTATTCGGCGGGGACTTGACGGGGCAGGGCACTGCCGGCGAAAGCCGACAGCCACAGCGTCTGGACTAGCCCGCGGCAAATACCCTTGCCGCCTCGACAACTTCCTCGACCTGGTCGGCGCGCATCAGGTCGATCGGAATGCGGCCGTCAAGCTGCGCCGCCGGGCGTGTCAGCCACAGCCAGGCCAGCCTTGGATTGCCGATCAGTGCCTGGACTTCGCTTATGCCAGCCACCGGCCTGCCGTCGACGAACTGCGCCAGCGGGAAGACGTGCCTGCGGCCGCCTTTGCGCAAGGCAACGACGTCGTTGCGTCTTTGCCAGCGGTGGAGCGTCGAGCGCGCAATGTGGAGGTTTTCCTCCAGATAGGTCGAGCCGGCGACGCGGCCGGCCCAGTCCTCGATCAGCATCGATTCCAGGTCGTCCGACTGCGGCAGCGGGGAAGGGGTTTCGGCGTTGGCCGGCGACGCCGAAGGCAGATTGTCGGCGCCCGTGGTGCCGGCTTCGCTGCGGCGCGCGGCTTCCGCTGCCAGCGCGCGCACGAATTTCGAGGCCAGCCCGGGGAGGTCGGCATGGATGGTGTCGATGGCGCGCTGGTGCTTGGGCGACAGCAAGGTGACGGCCGATGCTATGGATCCGGCGATCTTGCCGACCGAGACCATTGTGGGCTTGTTGATGGCCTCGTCATAGTGGGCAAGCGCGCGTTCAACCTTTTCCGCCACCATGTCGGCGAAATCGTCCTGCGTGATGCCGGTCGTCTCAATCTGAAATTTGGTCATGCATCTGTCTCTGAACCGCGCGCTCTCCTCCCTCAGCGGCGGCCGTTTGTTGAACGGCTACGGCTGAAAGCGGAAAGCGCAACGGCGACAGAAGCAGCGACCCGACAGGTAGCTGTCCTGCATTCTTCCACACCCCGATAAGCGTTCCGAAATGTCAGTCACGGAGCGCTCTCATTTTCGTGTAGAAGCGATATGTGACAACCGCGCGACGGTAAAGCGGTCGATTTCCGTCTCGTGGGGATATGCCCAACAGCGCTGAAGGGGAGGCGCGAAGGATCGCCACGCGGCGACGTTTGTGCACCCCGCCGTTCGGCCTTGGATGGGCAGCAATACTTGGAACTGGAGAGCCGGCGGGACGGCATTCCCTCCGGTCCGCCGGCATCTCCCGGGGGAGACGGTCGCCTGACGCGTCCTAGAGCAGGCCGGCCAGTTCCGCCTCTTTGCGCAAGTTCTGCCTTGGCCTGGGGCCGATCTGCTGGATCACAAGTCCGGCCGCCAGTGAGCCAAGGTCGCCGCAAGTCTGCAGGTCGCGGCCCTGCGTATAACCGTGCAGGAAGCCGGCGGCGTAGAGATCGCCGGCGCCGGTCGTGTCGACCAGTTCCTTGATCGCGGTCGCCTTGATGACCACGGTCTCATCGCCGCGCACGATGACGGAGCCTTTTTCCGACCGCGTCACGGCGGCTATCTTGCAGTCCTTGCGGATCTGCGCCAGCGCCTCTTCGAACGAGGACGTCTGGTAGAGCGACTTGATCTCGTGGCTGTTGGCAAAGACGATGTCGACCGTGCCCGAGCGCATCAGGTCGAGGAATTCGTCGCGATAGCGGTCGACGCAGAACGAATCCGACAGCGTCATCGACACTTCGCGGCCGGCCGCGTGCGCCAGCCTCGCCGTCTGCCGGATAGCCTCCTTGGCGCGCGGCGGATCCCACAAATAGCCCTCGAAATAGGTGACCTTGGCGCCCGACGCCTTGTCGGCTTCGACATCTTCCGGGCCAAGCTCGACGCAGGCGCCGAGATAGGTGTTCATCGAGCGTTCGCCGTCGGGGGTGACGAAGATCATCGAGCGCGCCGTCGGCGGTTCGCCCTGGAGCGGCCTGGTGTCGAAGGCGACGCCTTGGGCATGGATGTCGTGCGCGTAGATTTCGCCCAGCGCATCGTTGGAAACCTTGCCGAAGAAAGCAGCGCGTCCGCCGAAGGAGGCAACGCCCGCCGCCGTGTTGCCGGCACTGCCGCCAGAGGCTTCGATCGCCGGCCCCATGCGGCTGTAGAGCAGTTCGGCGCGCTGGGTGTCGATGAGGTTCATCGCGCCCTTGATGATGCCGTTGGTTTCGAGGAAGTCCTCCTCGCACTGGGCGATGATATCGACAATGGCATTGCCGATGCAAAGCACGTCATAGTCCGGCATCAATGTCTCCACCAAAAACCTAGAGCAATTCCAGGAAAAGTGCGTAGCGGTTTTCCCACAGGAATTGCGTACAAAGAGAGAGCCGGCTTCTTGCCATGTCGGCCGGGCGCGGGTCTAGCGATTCGCGACGGCTTTGCCTAGAGCGCGGCAGCAGTTTGGCCGGCGGCCTCGAAGTCCGGCGCCCAAGACCAGGCGCTACGACAATTCGACCGTGGCCGAAACATTTCATCGCCAGCTTGCCTAGAACAGGCCGTTCAACCCGGCCCGAAGGCAACCAGTCGATGACGGCAAGAAGCGACACCACCACTGACCTTGCCCTGCTCGGCGTGCTGGCGGTGCTGTGGGGTGCATCCTACACTTTCATCAAGATCGGCGTCGAAACCATCCCGCCGGTTACCTTCATTGCCGCGCGCACCCTGATCGCCGGCGCTCTTCTTCTCGCCGTCATCCGCTGGCGCGGCCTCGCCGTGCCGGCAGATGCGGCAAGCTGGCGCCGCTTCGCCTTCCAGGCCTGCCTCAACAGCGTCGTGCCGTTCACGTTGATCGCGGCTGCTGAACGGTCGGTCGACGCCGGCCTCGCCACCATTCTCAACTCGACCTCGCCGATCTTCACCTTCTTGCTCACCGCGCTCATCACCCGCCATGAGCCGGTGACGACGCGCAAGCTCGTCGGCGTCGGCGCGGGCATTATCGGCATCTGCCTCATCATCGGCACCGAGGCGCTGGGCGGCCTCGGCCATGAGATGTGGGCTCAGCTCGCCATCGTCGTCGCAACGATTTCCTATGCCGGCGCCGCGATCTTCGGTCGTGGCTTCAAGGGCCTCGATCCGATGCTGCCAGCGGCCGGGTCGATGCTGTGCGGTGCCGTCATCCTGGTGCCCCTGAGCCTGGTGGTCGACCACCCCTGGACGCTCGCGCCATCGATGGCGTCGATCCTCGCCTTGCTCGGCCTGTCGGTGTTTTCGACCGCACTAGCCTTTGTCATTTATTTCCGCCTCATCCACACGCTGGGTTCGGTCGGCACCACATCGCAGGCCTATCTGCGCGTGCCGATCGGCGTCGGCATCGGCGCGGTGTTCCTCGGCGAAAGCCTCGGCCCCGCGGCATGGCTGGGTATGGCCTTTGTCGTCGCCGGCGTCGCGGCCATGACCATTCCGGTCCGCAAGCCTGTCCTGGCGCGTTAGGTCACCATCCCTGTGGGGCGTGAACTGTTCTACAGGACCGCGGCGCTTGTGCTTGCGGCCGGCGCTGCCTATTTCAGCCTCGCCCGCCAAATTCGGCTGACATGAACCGGGGTGACGCAAAGTGATCTTCGACGCCGCTCGCACTGCGGCCCTTGAACTGCTTACACCGCCCTTCCGCGCCGTGTTCATCAAGACGCTTGGCCTGACGCTCCTGGCGTTGGTCGCCCTGTGGCTCGGCCTGACCAGTCTCGTCGAATGGCTGGCACTGCCGTGGCTGCAGGCATTGTTACCGGGCATGCCGATATGGGCCGGGTGGCTCGGCGGCATCGTGGCGGCAATCGCGCTCGCCTTCGGCATGGCCTTGCTCGTCGCGCCGGTCACCGCCGTGATCGCCGGCCTGTTCCTCGACGACGTCGCCGAGGTCGTCGAGCGAACCGATTATCCCCGCGACCCGGCCGGGCGCGCCATGCCGGCGTTGCGCTCTCTGGTGCTGGCGGTGAAATTCTTCGGCGTCGTCATCCTGGGCAACATCGTGGCGCTGATGCTTCTGCTGGTTCCCGGCATCAACATCGCCGCCTTCTTCGTCGTCAACGGCTACCTGCTCGGCCGCGAGTTCTTCGAATTCGCCGCCATGCGCTTTCGTTCGGAGGAGGAGGCTAAGGCCTTGCGCCGGCAATATGCG
This sequence comes from Mesorhizobium comanense, assembly GCF_005503535.1. Taxonomy (GTDB): domain Bacteria; phylum Pseudomonadota; class Alphaproteobacteria; order Rhizobiales; family Rhizobiaceae; genus Mesorhizobium; species Mesorhizobium comanense. Next base: position 425,894 of record NZ_SCNN01000001.1, read on the forward strand.
GGAACGGTGTTCCTCGCCGGGCTGGTCATCGCCGCCTTTCTGGCCGTGCCGCTGCTCAACCTTCTGACGCCGCTTTTCGCCGCCGCCATGATGGTGCATCTGCACAAGGCGGTTTCGGCACGCGCGGTTGTCCGGTCAGCGTAGAAGAAATCCGCGTCCAAGCTCGTCATCGGCCTCGATGATGAATTCCGCGCGACCGGAGTAATAGGCGCGGCCGCCGACGCGCGCGATGACAGCCTCGTGCGGGCCGGCCTTCGCCGTCCGCGCCACCGCGCCGGAAAAGCGCGATCCGGCGATGCTCTCGAAAGTTCGCGTCTGGCCGATCGCGATCTGGCCCTTGGTAAACATCGCCGCCAGCCGCGCGGTGACGCCGGAGCCGGTCGGCGAACGGTCGACCTCCGCCTCGGCGAAAACGCAGACATTCCTGGTCACGTCTCCCGAGAACGCGTCGCGGCCATCGGTCAGGATCGTGCCGTAGAGGAAGGCGAGATCATCGTGATCGGGATGCGATAGCGGGAATTCGGTCTTCAGCCGGTTCGTCAGCGCGGTTGCGGCATCGACGAAATCGCGCACGCGGTCGCGGCCGAATTCCAGCCCAAACTGATGGCAGTCGGCCAGCGCGTAGAAGGCGCCGCCATAGGCGATGTCGAAACCGATGGCGCCGTAGCCCGAAAGGTCGATCTTCTGGTCAGCGGAATAAAGGAAGGCCGGCACGCTTTCGAACGACACCGCGCCTGCCTTGCCGTCCCTGACCTCGACCGACGCGACGACAAGCCCGCACGGCGCCTCGATGCTGACGGTGGTGACCGGCTCCTGCTTGGCCACCAGCCCTTCATCGACCGCGTAGCGGCCGAGCGCGATGATGGCGTGGCCGCACATGGTGGAATAGCCTTCATTGTGCATGAACAGCACCGCAAGGTCGGCGCCGGGCAGGTCCGGCTCGACCAGAAGGGCGCCGTACATGTCGTAATGGCCGCGCGGCTCGAAGATCAGCAGCTTGCGCAGATGGTCGAGATGGTCGCGCACATAGGCGCGCTTTTCCAGGATGGTGCCCTTCGGGATGGCCGGATAGCCTGATGTGACGATCCTGAGCGGTTCGCCGCCCGTGTGCATGTCGACGACGGTCAGTGTCATTTGCCGTAAAGCGCCTGCAATTTGCCGAACGGCATCGCCGCGCGGGTGAAGCCGAACGTGCCATCCTGCTGTATCTCGCGCGCCGCCGTCTCCAGCATGCCATAGGCGAAATTGGTCAGCCATGGTCCGAGCGAAATGCGCTTTACTCCGGCCATGGAGAGGTCGGCTATGGTGAAACCGGGTTTCGCCATGACATTGACCGGCTTGCCCACCGCAGAGCAGAGCGTGCGCACCATCTCGACGTCGCCGATGCCCGGCGCATAGAGCACGTCGGCGCCAGCCTTCTCGAAGGCCTGAAGCCGTTTGATGGTGTCGTCAAGGTCGGATTTGCCCCACAGGAAATTCTCGGCCCGGGCCGTGAAGACGAAATCGCGCTTCAGCGCCCGCGCCGCTTCGGCGGCCGCCGCCACGCGTTCGACGGCGTGCGAGAAATCATAGATCGGCTTGTCCGCGTCGCCGGTGTGGTCCTCGATGGAGCAGCCGGCAAGCCCGGCCGCTTCGGCCGCGAAGATGGTTTCGGCGGCCTGCTCGGCGCTGTCGCCCTTGCCCTTTTCGAGATCGGCCGAGACCGGCAGTTCGGTTGCCGCCGTCACATCGCGGCAGTGATGGATCATCTGTTCGAAGCTCACCGCGCCATCCGGCAGGCCGCGCGAAAACGCAAAGCCGGCGCTGGTCGTCGCCAGCGCCTTGAAACCGAAGGAGGCGAGCAGCTTCGTCGTGCCCGGATCCCACGGATTAGGCATGACGAATGTCGAGGCATGCAGGTCGCGAAAGATCTTGCCCTTGTCCATGAATGCTCCCCATCATGAATTTTGGAGCGGATGCTACCGCGCTGTTCGCGGTCGGGCAAACGAATGCGGTTGGCTCAGAACCGTTTGGCGTTTTCTGCTGACAAACGCTCGAATGCCTTGGAGTCCTTGACGTAGCGCGACCGCTTCCTGTTCCAGTGGTAGGTGACGGAAATCCGATGCGAGGCTGCTTTCGGAGGCGCCTCGCCGCAGCTGTCACCGGTAGGTCCGGTGGTGTCCGTCACGGTCGCCTTGATCGCGGCATGGGGCCGGCCCTCCGCAATGGCTTCGAAGGTGACGTCCTGCGTCCGGCTGTACTCACAGACGTGCTCGTCGAGCATATAGATCATGTCGATCAGCTCGAACTTGTCGCTGGCGATCATGATCATCGATGCGATCATATAGTTCTGGTTCGAATTGGAATGCGAGCTTTCGATTGTAAGGATGTCGTCATTGGCGCCGATGGCGAGTTTGCCCGGTTTCTGGAAATAGGTGTTGCGGTCGACCGCGACGTTGGCCTTGTCGAGCAGCTTCGGCTTGGCGGTGATGTCGTAAAGCGCCAGCACCGCGTAGCCCTCGGCACTGTCGGGAGAATCGCCGAGGTCCAACAGCATCGCCAGCCGGTCCCTGCCGCCAACCCTGATGGGAAGCACCTCGGCATTCGCGAAGCTCGATGTTTCAGGTGGCGATCCGCCGCTGTCGGGGCCGCCGACATGACGCATTTCGATCGGCAGCCCGCCCTTGAACGTGCCGCCCGTGTCGGCCGCGAGATCGGGAATGACCATCCTGGCAAGATCGAGATAGGTGACATCGCTGCGCCCGGGCAGCGCGCTCTCGAGTGTCGGAAAGCTCACGGCCTTTGCCCCGGCGGCTTCCGCTCCGGCCGCGGCCGAAAGGAACGGCAGCAGGATCATGACGAGTACGAAGCGAAGCAGGATGGGTTTCATGCGCGGCCCGGGTTGGCGAGCGGCACGCTAACACAGCCGGTCGCGGCGTGGGGCCGAAAATCAGTTCAGTGAATCGGCACCAGCCCGGCAAGCTGGCGCATATCATCGAACAGGATGCCTCCAGCCTCAACCAGGCCATCGCGGTCCGAATAGGGGTCGCCATGGTAGGAGAACACCCGCATGCCGGCGGCAATGCCCGCCTGCGTGCCGGCGACGCTGTCCTCTATGACGACGCAGTCGGCGGGGGCAAAACCCATCGTTTTGGCCGCGTGCAGGAACAGGTCCGGGAACGGCTTGCCGCGCGACACCATCGTGGCGCTGAACATCGCATGGTCGAACAGCGGCAAGAGGCCGGTCTGGCCGAGCGTGATGTGCATCTTCGACACCCTCGCCGAGGTGGCGACGCAATAGGCGATGCCGGCCGCGCGAACCGCCTCGATGAACTCCCTGACATAGGGGATCGCCTCGACGCCATGCGAGAACAGGTCCGGCAGGCCGGCATTCCAGCGATCGACGAAATCGGCGCCCAGCCTGACCTCGGTCTGCCCCTCGATCTCCTTCTGCACCGAGACCATGCTGCGGCCGGAGAAATGCTTGCGGCAATATTCGAAGGTCGTGGGATAGCCGTCGGCGCTCAGCCATTCGGCGAGTCGCCGATTGGCGAGATTTTCGGTGTCGACGAGAATCCCGTCGCAGTCGAAGATGACAAGCTTTGGTATCTTGTTCACGCTGTGCCGGTCGATCCGAATCCGCCGGCGCCACGCACCGTGCCGCCGGCCAGCGAACGCTCTTCCACCGCTGCTTGCGTCACGGAAGCGAAAACGATCTGGGCAATGCGCATGCCGCGCGTCACGGCGAAATCCTCGTCGCCGAGATTCACCAGCAGCACCTTCACCTCGCCGCGATAGTCGCTGTCGACCGTGCCTGGTGAATTGAGCACGGTCAGGCCATGCTTGAAGGCGAGGCCGGAGCGTGGCCGCACCTGGCCTTCCATGCCTTCGGGAATCTCCAGGATCAGCCCTGTCGGCACCAGAGCGCGTTTCCCAGGCAGGATCAGCAGCGGACGGTCGTCGGGCACCGCCGCACGCAAATCCATGCCGGCGGCGCCGGCGCTTTCATAGGCGGGGAGCGGAAGGCCCTCAGCATGCGGCAACCTGACGAAGCCGACAGTCGGACCGATGACGGAGGGAGTTTGGAGAGCTGCGCGCATAAAAGTGATCCTATCGGCGCGATTGCCGATTCGGTCAATTCGCCTGCGGGCGTATCAACGGCTTTCTTTCGGGCATCACTATGGCCAGCCTGCCGGATCGGGCGGTTAACGCACTTCCATAGGAACCACCGTCGTCTCCTTGATCTCCTCCATGACGAAGGAGGCCGAGACGTCCGACAGCGCCACCTTGGCGATCAGCCGCTGGTAGAGCCGGTCATAGGCCTTCACGTCGGCGACGCGGGCGCGCAGGACATAGTCGAGATCGCCCGACATGCGGTAGACGCCGGTGATTTCGGGAAAGCCGGTCACCGCGGCGCGGAATTTCCGCAGCCAGTCGGGATCGTGATTCGATGTGCGGATCAGGATGAACACCGACAGGCCAAGTCCAAGCTTGTCGGCATCGACCAGCGCCACGCGGCCGGTGATGACGCCTTCCTCCTCCAGCCTCTTCACGCGGCGCCAGCAGGCATTGCGCGACAAAGCCACGCGCTCCGAAAGCTGGTCGACCGACAAGGTGCCGTCGCGTTGCAATTCGCCCAGCAACTTCCGGTCCATTTCGTCGATGTCGAAAGCCATATTGGGATATTTGTCCCAATGATGCGCCAGATACAAGGATATTTTGAGACCAATGAACCGACGAGCCGTGTCACGATACTCATATTCGAACTCGAGCGCCGAAGGGGACCCAAATGTCGGTCGCAGGCATCTTCACATCGCATCCGGCCAAGGTCGGCGAGACCTATTTCGGCCATATGGCCTTCGCGGCCTGGTTCTCCTCCCGCCTGCTGATGGCCGCGGGGGCAGCGCTCGTTCACGCTTTCTTGCCATTTCTCTTCGAGACTACCGCCAGCCGAATCGTTCGCGAGCTTTACGAGCGGACGCACAACAGAGGCAAGCACGCGATCAAGGAGCCTGCGGCTCTTATGGATCGCGCCTAGAGCCGGATGATTTCATGTCGAGTCGACCTGAAATCTGAATCCGGCTCTAAATCAAAGAGATAGAGCATGATGTCGTCCGAAAACCGCGTCACACTTTTCGGCATCATGCTCTAGAGGACGACAGAAGCGATGTGCCGTTGGGCGGCCTATCTAGGTGAAGCGGTCTTTCTGGAAGACATCCTCACGGCGCCCTGTCATTCGCTGATCGCCCAGAGCCACTGCGCCCAGGAAGCGAAGTCGCCTACCAATGGCGATGGCTTCGGGCTTGCCTGGTATGGAGACCGGCCGGAACCCGGTCTTTATCGCGATATCCTGCCGGCCTGGTCCGATCCCAATCTGAAGAGCCTGTGCCGGCAGATCAGGTCCGGCCTGTTCCTTGCCCATGTCAGGGCCTCGACCGGCGGCGCCACCAGCCGCATGAATTGCCACCCGTTCATTTCGGGGCGCTGGTCGTTCATGCACAACGGCCAGATCGGCGGCTTCGAGAAAATCCGGCGGGCGCTGGAGAATACCCTGTCCGACGCCGTCTTCGATCAGCGCGAAGGCACCACCGATTCCGAACTCTTTTTCCTCCTTATGATCGACGAGGGATTGGCCGTTGATCCGCAAGGCGCCGTATCGCGCGCCACCAGCCGCGTCATCGAAGCCTCGCGCCGCGCCGGCGTCGAACCGGCGCTGAAACTCACCGCCGCTTTCTCCGACGGCCAGGCGCTGCATGCGGTGCGCTATGCCACCGATGCCCAGGCGCCGACACTTTACACCTCCGTGTTCCGTAAGGGCGGCGGCCGCTGCATCGTCTCGGAGCCTTTCGATCGCGACGGTGGCGACTGGCAGGCGGTGCCGCCATCGAGCTTCGTCACCATGACCCGGGAGGGGATCACCATTCATCCCTTTGCACCGGCAACCGCAAAGCTCGCACTGGTCGGATAGTTTTTCGCCGGATTGCCAATCGCGGCAACGTCGCCGACCTCAAAGGCGCAATTCCGATCAAGGGCCGCCGGTCCTCGAATGCTCAATTCCGCTTGAAGTCATGCTGCTGTCGGTCATCCTGATCCGGTCAGCGCGGCCAAGCCGGAGCATCAATGATGGACCTCGTATTTTCCTCGGCAACCGATCTCTCCGCCGCGATCCGTGACCGCAAGATTTCCGCCGTCGAGCTCCTCGACGCGCATCTGGCGCAGATCGACCGGCACAATGAAGGCGTCAACGCCGTCATCTCGCTCGATCGCGAAGGCGCGCGCGAACGCGCCCGAAAGGCTGACGTGGCACAGTCGCGTGGCGAAGCGCTCGGGCCGTTGCATGGCGTACCCTTCACGCTGAAGGACACGCATGAGGCATCAGGCATGAAGACGACGGTCGGGTTTCCGGCTTTCGCTGACTATGTGGCGAATGAAGACAGCCCGGTCGTTGCCAGGCTCAGGGCCGCCGGGGGCGTGCTCATGGCCAGGACCAATGTCGCCACCATGCTGTCGGACTGGCAATCAAACAATCCGCTCTTCGGCCGCACCGGCAATCCATGGAATCTCGAACGCACCGCAGGCGGTTCCAGTGGCGGCGCCGCGGCGGCGGTTGCCGCCGGGATGACGCCATTCGACATCGGCACCGACATGCAGGATTCGATCAGGTTGCCCGCCGCCTTCTGTGGCGTCTACGGGTTGAAACCGACGGAACACCGCGTCTCGCTGGCCGGCGCTTTTCCGAACCCGGGCAGCGCTGCGCGCAGCGTGCGGCTCATGTCCTGCCTCGGACCGCTGGCGCGCAGCGTCGACGATCTGGCCTTAATTTACCAGATCATCGCCGGGCCTGACGGACGCGACACCGATCTCGCACCGGTGCCGGTCGAGGCTATGCCGAAGCTCGGTCTCAAGGCATTGCGCATCGCCTTCGCGCCGTCCTCCCCCGGTTTTCCTGTGGCCGGCGAGATCAGCGACGCCGTCGAAAATCTGGCAAGGCAGTTGCAAGGCGCGGGCGTCGTCGTCGAGGAGGCGAAACTGCCCAGGCTCGACCTGCACGACGATCTCGCCCAGGGTGGCGCACTGATCGGTATGATGATGGAAGCGGCGCAGCCCGAACCACCACAACAGCCCACACCGGTCTCGCGCTGGTTCGAGGCGCTTGCCCGCCGCGACAGATCCATTGTCGCCTGGGAGCAGTTCTTCGAGAACTGGGATGCGCTGCTGTGCCCAGTCACCATGACCACGGCTTTCCCGCATTGCGAGGCGGGCACGCAGATCAGCGTCGACGGCAAGGAGCAAAGCTATTGGATGCTGCCGGCCTATGGCGCCATCTTCAACTACAGCGGCCACCCGGCGCTTTCGATGCCATGCGGGCAGGACAGTGATGGCCTGCCGATCGGCCTGCAACTGGTCGGCAAGCGCTGGTCGGAGTCGCGGCTGCTCGGCATGGCCAAGGCGATCGAACCACTGACTGGGGGTTTTCGCCGTCCGCCGGGCTATTGAGCGAAGCGCGACAGTCCGTATGGCGTCAATAGCGGGTCGCGCTCGCCATCCAGAATTTCGCGCGTGGCGAACAGGCCGACGGCCGGCGCCAGCGTGACGCCAGAATGCATCACCGCGATATAGAGCCCGTCCATCCCGTCGGCGCGGCCGATGATCGGAAAGCCGTCGACCGGCGTCGGCCGGAAGCCTACCGTGTGGAAATCGAGTTCCAGCCCATCGCTGTCCCGCAGCATGGCTTTCATGGCCGCGAACAGGTCGAGGGCAGTGACGTCGGCATCCATTCCCGGATCGGCGCCACCGAAATCGGAGCCGGCGATGATGCGACCTTCCGCCGTCTGGCGCATGTGCAACCGTTCGGCCAGCACCAGGCCGTTGAGCAGTTTCTTGTAGGGCCGGGAATGGACGATCAGCCCCGGCGGCGTCTCGATCGGCAGCTTGATGCCGGCCGTGGCGGCAATATCGGGCGAGCCGACGCCGGCCGCGATCACCACCTCGTCGGCTGCGATCAGCCCATGCGAGGTGTCGACGCCGGTAATCTTGCCGTCCGTCTGGACCAGTGCCGTGACGGTGCTGGACAAGATGCGGGTGCCATGGCGCCCGGCGTCGGCCAAAAGGGCTTTCGTGGCCGCGACCGGTTCCGCCACGCCTTCCTCGGCGACATGCAAGGCAAAGTCCGGAAGGTCCGCGACATTGGGTTCGATGCGCGCGGCTGTGGCACGGTCGACGCGTTCGATGCCATAACCCCAGGATGAATGCTGCGCGGCATAGCTGTCCATCTCGGCCGCCGGCAAATCCCAGCACAGGCCGCCGCACCAGACGAGCGGCAGGCCGGGAAGGTCTTTCGCCAGCCGCGTCCATTCGGCCATGGCGCGGGTGCGCAGGCGGAAATAGATCTCGGGGTTACCCCAACTGGCGTTGATCCAGCCAAAGGAGTTCGGCGTGGCGATGCCGCCGGGGGCGCTGTCGGCAATGACCGTCACGCGTGCTCCGGCCCTCGTCAGGTGCCAGGCGATCGAAGCGCCGATGATGCCGGCGCCGACGACGATGACTTCTTTCGCAGCGACCATCTCTATTCCTTCGCGATCCAATCCCCGGGGATGGTTCATTCCAGTGCCATCAGGTCGGGCGTTTGCCAACCGCGAAAGTGGCGGAATTATCTGGTTTGACATTGTCGGGCACCGTTCCCGACGCCGCGATCGCGCAAGCCGGTGCTGCGCCTGCCCCAACGGAGCGGCCTGAGGCCGCTGCGGGTCTCCTGCGCCGCCGGACCGGTCGACAGCCCGGCGCTGCGCTGCTAGAAGCCCGGCCTGTCATACGGATACCCCTAAGAATGCCCGACACAATACCTGAGGAAGTGGCGCGCCGCCGCACCTTCGCGATCATCGCCCACCCGGACGCCGGCAAGACGACGCTGACCGAAAAGCTGCTGCTGTTCGGCGGCGCCATTCAGCTTGCCGGTGAGGTCAAGGCGAAGAAGGATCGCATCCAGACACGGTCCGACTGGATGAAGATCGAGCGAGAGCGCGGCATTTCGGTCGTCACCTCGGTGATGACCTTCGAGTATGAGGACACTGTCTTCAACCTGCTCGACACGCCCGGCCACGAGGATTTCGCCGACGACACCTACCGCACGCTGTCGGCGGTCGATAGCGCCGTCATGGTCATCGATGCCGCCAAGGGCATCGAGCCGCGCACGCTGAAGCTGTTCGAGGTCTGCCGCCTGCGCGACATCCCGATCATCACCTTCGTCAACAAGATGGACCGCGAGAGCCGTGATCCGTTCGAGATACTCGACGAGATCGAGCAGAAGCTGGCGCTGGACACTGCGCCCATCACCTGGCCCATCGGCCGCGGCAAGACGTTTTCAGGCACCTACCACCTGGCGCTGAACGCCGTGCGCAGGGGCGATGACGAAAAGGAACGCACGCCCGTCAACGGCCCGGATTCCAACCGCGTCGCCGGTCTTTTGCCGGACAATGAGCGCGAGGCCTTCATCGAGGAACTGGAACTCGCGCGGGAGGCGTGCAGGCCCCTTGATATCGAAGCCTTCCGGGAAGGTCACCTGACGCCTGTCTATTTCGGCTCGGCGCTGCGCAACTACGGCGTTCGCGACCTGATCGAGGCGCTCGGCGCTTTTGGCCCGCCGCCACGCGCGCAGGAGGCCGACAGCCGCAAGGTCGAGGCCACGGAGGAGAAGATGACCTCCTTCGTCTTCAAGATCCAGGCCAATATGGACCCCAACCATCGTGACCGCATCGCCTTCGTGCGCGTCTGTTCGGGCAAGCTCGAGCGCGGCATGAAGGCGAAGCTGGTACGCACCGGCAAGCCGATGAGCCTGTCGGCGCCGCAGTTCTTCTTCGCCCGCACCCGCGTCACCGCCGACGAAGCCTTTGCCGGCGATGTCGTCGGCATCCCCAATCACGGCACGCTTCGCATCGGCGACACGTTGACCGAGGGCGAGGAAATCCTGTTTCGCGGCGTGCCGAACTTCGCTCCCGAAATCCTGCGTCGTGTCCGTCTCGGCGATGCCATGAAGGCCAAGAAACTCAAGGAGGCGCTGCACCAGATGGCCGAGGAAGGCGTCGTGCAGCTGTTCTCGCCCGAGGACGGCTCACCCGCCATTGTCGGTGTCGTCGGCGCGCTGCAGCTCGACGTCCTGAAGGAGCGGCTGAACATCGAATACACGCTTCCGGTGGACTTCGAGATGTCACGCTTTTCGGTCTGCCGCTGGATCTCGGCCGACGACAAGGCCGAGCTTCAGCGCTTTGTCGAAGCGCATCGCGGCGACATCGCCCGCGACCTCGACAATGACCCGGTGTTCCTCGCCCAGCACGCCTTTTCGCTGAACTACGAGGCGGAACGCTGGAAAGCGATCCGCTTCGCCACGATCAAGGATTATCAGGTTCGCGACAAGGCGGCTTGATGAGGTCATCTCTCTCGGCCAAAATGCCCCCAATTTAAGTTCGGCCGTTCCCATTGCCCCGGCGTGACTGGCCGGGAGCAATGTGCTTATCAATCCGCGCTCGCCGCTGCTGGTTCCCGGCGGGCTGGATGGACGGGGCGCGCCTGACAGCGATGAAGGTCCTGCTTACCGGATTGGGGGACTTTGTGGCGCCTGACCTGCTTGAAGCCCTCGGAAGGAGCTTCTGCTCCCGCGCGAAGATTCCCGGAAAACATTGTCGCGTGACCGCCGGCCAGGGCGCGGGTGATCGGTGGCCGACCGCATGAGCCGGCGGCGGGATGATGCCCTCCTGGCGGGATACGAGGACTGGCGGCAATCCAGGGCGACCGAAAGAAAATGGTCACGCCGCGAGCAGCCCGCCTGGAACCACCTGATCACGGTTTTCGTCTATCCGGAAGCATCGTCGTCCGCGACCGGCCTGTCGCGGACCCTGTCGGCTTTGCTGGATCAGACCTATCGAAACATCGAGGTCGTGGTGATCGGGACAGCGGAGCGGGACCTGCCGGATGCGGACCGGTTCGCGACCCTGCGCGGATTGTTCGCCGAGCCGGCGCTCGACGTGCTGGATGTCTTGTCCGACCCGGCGACCGACCGTGCCTGGCGCGGCAGCCATCTCGTCTTCGCGGCCGCGGGAACCACGTTCGATCCGGACGCCTTCGATCTGCTGAACCGGATGCTCACTCCGCCGCCGGGAAGGACGGCGCCGGAATTGATCATCTGCGACCATGACCGCGCCGCGGCGAGCGGACCGGCACGGCTGCCCTGCTTTCTACCCGGCTGGGATCCCGATCTGATCGTTGCGATGGACTATGTCGGGACCGCGTTCATGGCATCCCGCAGACTTGTGCTTGACCGGCGGTCATCGCGCCCGGCGTCCCTGCATGCCTGGCTGTGTGGTCTTGTCGATAGTCCGCTGGCGACAGGCCGTCTCACCGAGCCGGTGATGCATCTGCCCGCGGGTCCGCCGCGACTTGCGGCGCAACCAGGCATCGGCGTCTTCCCGACCGCCAGCTCCACGGCGATCGTCATTCCCAACCGCGACAAGCCCGAACTCCTGCAGCAATGCGTGCGGTTTCTGGAGTTCACCGAAATCCCGGGGCTTGAACTGGTCATCGTCGACCATGCCAGCACCGACCCGCGGACGTTGGCGCTCTATGCGCGGCTCCAGGAGCAATATGGCGCCCGCATCCTGAGAGTTGACGGTCATTTCAACTTCTCGCGCATGGTCAATATGGGCGTGGCCGCCACGACCGCTCAGATGCTGATGCTGGTCAACAACGACGTCGAGGTTAAGAAGGCGCACGAAATCCAGGTGATGATGGCGCACGCCATGCGGCCCGAAGTCGGGGTGGTTGGCGCGCGCCTGCTCTATCCCAATGGCACCGTTCAACATGCCGGCGTCATCCTCCGGCCGGGTTCGGGCCGGGACTATCCCGTATGGGCACAGCATGTCCTGCGCCGCGCCGCGGGCGATTCGGAGGGATATCTCCACGCACTGCGTACCGTCCGCAACTATCAGGCCGTGACCGGAGCGATCATTGCGACGCGGCGGGACGTCTTCGACAGGGTCGGCGGCTTCGATGAGGTCAGCCTGCCTGTCGAATTCAATGACGTCGATTACTGCTTGCGCGCCCGCGCCGCCGGGCTGCGTGTCGTCTGTTTGCCGACGGACGGGATTGTGCATTCAGAGTCGTCGACGCGCGGCCTGGCGACCACACCCGATGTGATGAGGATGCGCCTTGCGGCCATGGAGTTGATGATCGGCCGCTGGCCGGATGCGGTGGATCATGACCCCTTCTTCAATCCGCATGCGGATTGGGGGGATCGCCCGCATCCCCTCTTTCCCTGGACCGACTGGTCGGAAGTGCAATGAAGGCGGACCATTTCATCAGACGTTTCTTGCGGCGTGTCCGGCGCGCCATCCCCTGGAGGGATCGGTTGAAGCGGAAATTGAGATCGATGTTCCGCATGGAAGCGCCGCGCGATCCCCTGCGGGCATTGGCCGAGTTCACGGGCGTCTTTGACGCCGGGTGGTATGCGAGCAGGTATGGGGATGTCGCGTCCAGCGGCCTCGATCCGTTCGCCCACTACATGGATCGTGGCTGGCGGGCGAAGCGGGAGCCGGCGGCCGGCATCGACATCGAAAGCCGCGCGGCGCTGGTTCCTGGGTTTAGGCTCGGCCAGGACAATCCGATGTCCTATCTGTTGCAAAACCTCGCACGGCTCGACGCTCAGCCGCCGAGGCCGCCTGAGTTCGTCCCGGCCGTCCGGACCTTGGACGACGGCTTATGCGTGAGCGGATACCTTCGTTCGGAGATCGGCCTTGGCCAGACGGCGCGCAATATCGTCTATGCCTGCGACGCTGCCCGACTGCCTGTATCCTCCCGCGCCCTGGCTGTGCCCGGTCGGGAAAACGACGACGAATTTACAAGCAAGAGCAACCCGATCGTCGACCGCAAGGCCCAGCTCGTGGTGCTAGGCTTGAGTTCCATCGACAACCATCGTCCCGACATTGCTCCAGGCAGGCTGAACATCCTCTATCCGCTCTGGGAGCTTCTGAGGGTTCCCGGGGACTGGCGTCCCGCTATCAGCGATTTCGACGAAGTCTGGGCCCCGTCGCGATTCGTCGCCTCGGCGCTTTCGGATGTCCCAGGCATTACGCCGCGCTACGTGCCGCACCCCATGCGCCTCCCCGCTCTGCGGCCACAGCCGCGAGCCGGCCGTGCGCAATTGCGCTTCTTTACGTTTCTGGATTTTGACTCCTATGGCGCGCGGAAAAATCCGCAGGCCGCCGTCGATGCCTTCCGGGCGGCCTTCCAGCCCATGAAGCGCGATGTTGAGCTCGTCGTCAAAACGCGCGGTAAGCGAGACCAGGGGCTGCGTGCCTGGCTTGGCGAGGCCGCGGCGCAGGACGACCGGATCCGGATCGTGGATCAAACTCTCGATCGGCCCGGCATGGACGCGCTGATGATGCAATGCGATGCCTTCATCTCGCTCCACCGGTCCGAGGGCTTTGGCCTGGGCGCCGCCGAGGCTCTCGCGGCAGGCAAGGCCGTCGTGGCCACCGACTATGGCGGCACGACCGATTTCATCAACGAGGCGACCGGATATCCAGTCGCTTACAGTCTGGAGCCTGTTCGAGACGGCGAATACCTGCACACCGAAGGGCAGGTGTGGGCGACCGCGGACAGGGATGCCGCGGTCGAGGCCCTGCGTGCCATCCATGATTCCCCGGACGAAGCCGAAGCGCGGGCGCGAAATGGCTTCGCGTTGCTCAGGCAGCAGCATTCCTTGTCCGCTGTGGGCCGGCGCATCGGCGAGCTTCTTGCCGAGAGGGGCGTCATGCCGTCGGGATGGGCGCCGCGGCACGACACCTGACCATGGCAGGCTGAATGCTTGCCTGGCCGGTCTGGATCAGCCCTTTGCCGCCGCTTCGAGATTGGCGATGTCGATCTTGCCCATCTGCATCATCGCTCCCATGACGCGGCCGGCCTTGGCCCGGTCGGGATCCTGAAGCAGGCGCGGCAATTGCTCCGGCACGACCTGCCAGGAGACGCCGAACTTGTCCTTCAGCCAGCCGCAGGGGCCGGGTTCGCCGCCACCCTCGGTCAGCTTTGTCCAGAAATGATCGACCTCTTCCTGCGTCTTGCAATCGATCGAAAGCGAGATCGCCTCAGTGAACTTGTATTGCGGACCGCCATTGAGCGCCTGGAACTGCACCCCGTCGAGCTCGAACGAGGCGACCAGCACCTTGCCTTCGTCGGCGTGGCCCTTGGGCCAGCGCGTGACGCTCAGCACTTTCGAATTCCTGAAGATGGAGACGTAGTGGTTCATGGCGTCCTCGGCCTGGCCGTCGAACCACAGGAAGGTGGTGATCTTTTGCATGGGGTCTCTCCTCGTTGCTTTAGTGGAAATCAGGCCGCGCCCTTCGAGGCGTCGCGGAGCGAAGTCAAATAGGCGTCGAGCTGGGCATAGCTTTCGGCAATGCCGCCGGTCATGCCTGTGCCGAGTGCCCCGTCACGGGCGGCCTGGGAGGCATAGAGCACCGTCTGGGTCAGCAGGGTTTTCCCGGTCTGTTCGGTGAAGACGACCGTTCCGACCGTCTCGCCGCCGGTCCAATCCTCATCGAACAGCTCGGTGGCAACGATCCGGCTCGGCCGCACGATCTCGCGGTAGGCGCCGCTCATGCCCATGGTGCGGCCGTCACGGTGCTGCCAGACATAGCGTGTGGCGCCGCCGACCCTCAGGTCGATCTCGCAGACCGCCAGCCGCCAGCCGTCCGGCCCATGCAGCCAGCCCTTGAGCAGTTCAGGCACCGTCCAGCAGTCGAAGACCATGGGGCGGGGCGCGTCGAACAGCCTGACGATCTGGACTTCGCGATCGGACGGCGTGGTCACGGCCAGCGTCGCGACCGTCGAACCGGGCAAGTGCGTGGTGCTCAAGACGGTATCTCCTCAACCGTGGGTGTTTCTCCAAGGACGTTCGGTCGGCGGGCAATCCGACACGGGTCCCGATTTTCTTTGAAGGGCGCAGCCCGCTTCGGGTACGCCCGGTGACGGCTATTGTTCCGCTTCACCCGTGGGCTTGTTGGCCTGCAAGGCGCCCAGCAAGGCGTCGAGGCGCTGGAAATTGCCCTCCCAGATCTTGCGATAGCGCTCCAGCCATTCATTGGCTTCCGCCAGGGGTTTGGCTTCCAGCCGGCAGGGTCGGCGTTGCGCATCGCGGCCGCGTGAGATCAGCCCGGCGTTTTCCAGCACCTTGAGATGTTTCGAAATCGAGGGCTGGCTCATCGAAAATGGCTCGGCGAGCTCCATCACCGATGCCTCGCCCTGGATGAGCCGGGCCAGGATCGCGCGGCGGGTGGGGTCGGCAAGAGCCGCGAAGGTAGCGTCCAACTGGTTCATGAATAATCCATAGCCAAATAGATATATACCCAATTAGCTATATACATGCCGACCGATCCGGTCAACCCGGCATCTGATTTGCTGGCGCATTGCAAAAATGTGGCCAGACCAAGCTTGCGCGTCTATAACGCCTGCGGTCCGAATTAAGCGCCGCCACGCTCCGCATCGAGCGCAGCCAGCCAGCTAAGGAAAAGTCATGCCTGCCTATCGCTCCCGCACCACCACCCATGGCCGCAACATGGCCGGCGCCCGTGGCCTCTGGCGCGCCACCGGCATGAAGGACAGTGATTTCGGCAAGCCGATCATCGCCGTGGTCAATTCCTTCACCCAGTTCGTGCCCGGCCATGTCCACTTGAAGGACCTCGGCCAGCTCGTCGCGCGCGAGATCGAGAAGGCCGGCGGCGTCGCCAAGGAATTCAACACCATCGCTGTCGACGACGGCATCGCCATGGGCCATGACGGGATGCTCTATTCGCTGCCGTCGCGCGAGCTGATCGCCGATTCCGTCGAATACATGGTCAACGCGCACTGCGCCGATGCCATGGTCTGCATCTCCAATTGCGACAAGATCACCCCCGGAATGCTGATGGCCTCGTTGCGC
This sequence comes from Mesorhizobium comanense, assembly GCF_005503535.1. Taxonomy (GTDB): domain Bacteria; phylum Pseudomonadota; class Alphaproteobacteria; order Rhizobiales; family Rhizobiaceae; genus Mesorhizobium; species Mesorhizobium comanense. Next base: position 441,837 of record NZ_SCNN01000001.1, read on the forward strand.
CTCAACATCCCGACCGTCTTCGTCTCGGGCGGCCCGATGGAGGCCGGCAAGGTGGTGCTGGCCGGCAAGACGCAGGCGCTCGACCTGGTCGACGCCATGGTCGCGGCGGCCGACGACAGGATTTCGGACGAGGACGTCAAGGTCATCGAACGCTCGGCCTGCCCGACCTGCGGCTCATGCTCGGGCATGTTCACCGCCAACTCGATGAACTGCCTGACCGAGGCGCTCGGCCTGTCGCTGCCCGGCAACGGTTCGACGCTGGCAACCCACGCCGACCGCAAGCGCCTGTTCGTCGAGGCCGGCCATCTCGCCGTCGATCTCGCCCAGCGCTATTACGAACAGGACGACGAGAGCGCCCTGCCGCGCAGCATCGCCTCCAAGGGCGCCTTCGAGAACGCCATGACGCTCGACATCGCCATGGGCGGCTCGACCAACACGGTGCTGCACATCCTGGCCGCCGCCCATGAAGGCGAGGTCGACTTCACCATGGAGGACATCGACCGGCTCTCGCGCCGTGTTCCGGTGCTGTGCAAGGTGGCGCCGGCCAAGTCCGATGTCCACATGGAGGACGTCCATCGCGCCGGCGGCATCATGGCCATTCTCGGCCAGCTCGACGAAGCCGGACTGATCAACCGCGACCTGCCGACCGTGCACACGGCCACGCTCGGCGAGGCGCTCGATCATTGGGACATCTCCCGCACATCGAGCCAGAATGTCCGCGACTTCTTCCTCGCCGCTCCCGGCGGCGTGCCGACGCAGGTCGCCTTCAGCCAGGACCGCCGCTGGGACGATCTCGATCTCGATCGGGAGAAGGGCGTCATCCGTTCGGCCAAGACGCCGTTCTCAAGGGATGGCGGCCTCGCCGTGCTGAAGGGCAATCTGGCGCTCGACGGCTGCATCGTGAAGACGGCGGGCGTCGATGAATCGATCCTGAAGTTCACCGGCCCGGCGCGGGTGTTCGAGAGCCAGGACGCCTCGGTCAAGGCGATCCTCGCCAACGAGATCAAGGCCGGCGATGTCGTCGTCATCCGCTACGAGGGGCCGCGCGGCGGCCCCGGCATGCAGGAAATGCTCTATCCGACCAGCTATCTGAAATCGAAGGGGCTGGGCAAGGCCTGCGCGCTGGTTACCGACGGACGCTTCTCCGGCGGCACGTCGGGCCTGTCGATCGGCCACGTCTCGCCTGAAGCCGCCGAGGGCGGCACGATCGGGCTGGTCCAGGAGGGCGACACGATCGAGATCGACATCCCCAACCGCACCATCCGCCTTGCTGTCAGCGACGCCGAACTTGAAGCGCGCCGGGCGGCGATGGCAGCCAGGGGCGCCCAGGCCTGGAAGCCGGAGGAGAAGCGCAAGCGCAAGGTCACGACGGCACTGCGCGCCTACGCCGCCTTCGCTACCAGTGCCGACAAGGGCGCGGTCAGACACGTGCCGGAGTAAGGGTTTCTTCCTTCTCCCCTTGAGGGAGAAGGTGTCGCCGCAGGCGACGGATGAGGGGTGTTCCAGCGGAGTGAGACGTTGGCGTTCCCTGGAACACCCCTCATCCGTCTTGCCGCTTCGCGGCAATCCACCTTCTCCCGCAGGGGGAGAAGGGAAGAGTGTGCTACGGCATCAGCTGGTACTCGTAGAGCTTCTGGTATAGCCCGCCCTGCTTGAGCAGGGCGCGGTGCGGTCCGCTCTCCACCACCTTGCCGCCTTCCAGCACCACGATCGTATCGGCCTGATGCACGGTCGACAGGCGGTGCGCGATGACGATCGTCGTGCGTCCCTCGGTCAACTGTTGCAGCGCGTCGCGGAACAGCGCTTCCGATTCGGCGTCGAGCGCGCTGGTCGCTTCGTCGAGCAGAAGGATTTCGGCGTTGCGCAGCATGGCGCGCGCGATCGAGATGCGCTGACGCTGGCCGCCCGAGAGCAGGCCGCCATTCTCGCCGACATCCGTTTCGTAACCCTTTGCCTGCGCCATGATGAAATCATGCGCGTTGGCGGCCTTGGCCGCGGCGATCACCTCTTCGTCGGTCGCGCCCTCTCGCCCAAGCCGTATGTTGTGCATGATCGTGCCGGCGAAAAGGAACGTCTCCTGGCTGACATAGGCGATCTTTTCCCTGAGCGAGGCGAGAGTGGCATGCGAAATATCCTGGCCGTCGAGCAGCACCTGGCCGCTCTTGGGGTCATACATGCGCATGATCAGGTTGAGGATCGTCGACTTGCCGCCGCCGGAAGGGCCGACCAGCGCCGTCATCTTGCCGGCGGCCAGGGTCAGGTCGAACCGGTCGAGCACCGGCGGGCCGTTCTGGTAGGCGAAGCTGACGGCGTCGAACCTTATCTCGCCAGGCCCGGCCTTGAGCGGCCTGGCATCCGGCTTTTCGGCCAGCGTCAGTGGTTCATCGGCGAGCTGGAACATCATGCGCACGCCGACAATGCCGCTTTCCAGGGAGATGCGGACGCGCGCGAGACGCTTTGCCGGCTCATAGGCAAGCAGCAGCGCCGCGATGAAGGCCATGATATTGCCGGGCATCTGGCCGCCCTGCAGCACAAGCAGGCCACTGACCATGACGGCGCCGGCGATCGCCAGCCCGGCGAGCGTCTCCATGACGGGGTTGGTCACCGCCTCCAGCGCGGCGATGTTGTTGGCCCGGTCCTCGACATCCGCGACCGCCCTGTACATGCGCTTGCGCATCAGCCCCTCGAGGTTGAAGGACTTGACCACGCGCACGCCGATCGCGGTTTCCTGCATCACCTGCACGATCTGGCCGACCGAGCGGAACTCCATGGCCGCGAACTTGCGCACCCGCTTGAGGATGCGGTTGACGCCATAGATGGCCACGGGGCCGACGACGAAGCAGATCAGCGACAGCGCCGGCTGCTGCCAGACCATGACCCCGATCAAGGCAGCCAGGGTCACGAGATCGCGCACGTAGGAGGTAACGATGAGGTCGAGCACGTTGCGCGCCGCCTGGGCGTTGTTGGTCATGCGCGTGATCAGGTCGGACGAGGAGGTCGAATGATAGAACTCGATGCCTTGCGCCAGGATGCGGTCGTAGATCTTGCGCTGCCGGTCGGCGATAATGGCGTTGCCGACCCGGCTCATGAAATAGGCCTGGACGAAGTTGGCGAGGCCCTTGACGATGAAGATCCCGGCGACCGCCACGGCGATCATGTTGACGCGATCGACCCTCTTGTCGATGACGAATTCATTGGTGATTTCGCGCAGGATCCATGCGCTCGCCGCCGTCATGCCGGCCACTACCAGCATCGACAGGATGGCCGCGCCGTAGCCCGCCCGGTGCTGGCGGAAGGATTCCCTGAGCAGCCTTGCGATAAGGCGCTGGTTCTCCATCGAGCGCTCGTCGCGTTTCAGGAACGTCAAGTTCAAGTTCACACGGGACTTCCATGGTTTGCGACTTATGGCCTTGAGTCCGAAGCCGATCGCTGCGTGGACTAAAAGCGGCTTATAGAGCGAGTTACCGCCAGAGGGAACCTTTCACGGCCGACTAAAGAAACGGCTGCGGCAAGCTGTCTTTTGCGTCACCATGGTTGGGTGATTCTGGAAATAGGATGACGACAGATGGATTTCGACCTTATCGTTCGTGGCGGCACGCTGTTGGATGGCCGGGTTGCCGATATCGGCATCAGCGGCGAAACGATCGCGGCGATCGAGCCGAAACTGCAAGGTTCCGCGCGAACCGAGGTCGACGCCAGCGGCAGTCTGGTATCGCCACCCTTCGTCGATCCGCATTTCCATATGGATGCCACGCTCTCCTACGGCATTCCGCGCATCAACGCTTCGGGCACGCTGCTGGAAGGCATTTCGCTGTGGGGCGAACTGAAGCCGCTTTTGACGCATGAAGCGGTGCGCGACCGCGCGCTTTCTTATTGCGACTGGGCGGTGTCGATGGGCCTGCTCGCCATCCGCACCCATGTCGACGTCTGCGACGACAGGCTGCTTGCGGTCGAGGCGCTGCTCGACGTCAAGAAGACGGTGGCGCCCTATATCGATCTGCAACTCGTGGCCTTTCCGCAGGACGGCCTCTACCGTTCGCCGACGGCTCGGCAGAACACCATCCGCGCGCTCGACATGGGCGTCGACATCGTCGGCGGCATCCCCCATTTCGAACGCACCATGGCCGATGGCACAAGGTCGGTGACCGAACTCTGCGAGATCGCGGCAAAGCGCGGCCTGATGGTCGACCTGCATTGCGACGAGACCGACGATCCGCTGTCGCGCCATATCGAGCAACTCGCCTATGAGACCGCGCGGCTCGGCCTGCAGGGCAGGGTGGCCGGCTCGCATCTCACCTCGATGCATTCGATGGACAATTACTATGTCTCCAAGCTCTTGCCGTTGATCGCCGAGGCCGGTGTGTCGGCCATTCCCAATCCGCTGATCAACATCATGCTGCAGGGCCGCCACGACACCTTCCCCAAGCGCCGCGGCCTCACCCGGGTCAAGGAGATGCTGGCTCTCGGCATCCGTGTCGGCTGGGGCCAGGATTGCGTGCTCGACCCCTGGTATTCGCTGGGCACTGCCGACATGCTCGACGTCGCCTTCATGGGCCTGCATATAGCCCAGATGTCGAGCCCGGCCGACATGGCGCGCTGTTTCGATATGGTCACCAGCGTCAACGCCGCCATCATGGGGCTCGATCATCTCGGCCTTGCCGTCGGCAAGCGCGCCAGCCTTGTCGTCCTCGACGCCGGCAATCCGGTCGAGGCCCTGCGCCTGCGTGCCGAGCGCATCTGCGTCATCGCCAGGGGCAAGGTGGTTGCGCAACGGACGAGGCAGGACACCAGGCTGTCCATTGCCGGCAGGCCCTCGCAGGTGAACCGCCGTCACCGCGTGCCCGGTCAGGCCCAATAGGACATGCTGTCTGCATCAAATCGCCCGCTTCGTCTTCGTCGCGAATAAGTTTACAAAAAACCTCCACTTTAATCCGAGGAGGTTTTCATGTGGCGCAAGGCAGTGACGGTGACGGTGCTGGCGGTGATCTGCGCCGGCTGTACGGCGATGTCGGCGCAGGATCGGCGTGCCGCCGATGAGGCAAAGTGCCGGTCCTACGGGTTCCTCAAGAAGAACGACGCGTTCGCCGAATGCCTGCAGCGCATCGATCTCGATCGCCGCGCCGAACTGAGGAGCATGCCGACCTTCGATCCCTGGGACCGGCCGGTGATCTATCGGCCGATCATCGTCAGGCCGCAGCCGAAGTAGCAAAACCGGCGAGAGCCAGCCGATTTCTGGCCCTGGCCTTGCGCTTTTCCGGTTTTCTCCTCGTCAAAGCCGCCGCTTCCGTCTACGAGGCGGCTCGGGCAAAGAGGAATCGGGATTGGCATGACGCAACCCGTGACGCGGAACTTCACAATCAGGAACGCGCTTCTGGCCGGTATCTTGCTGATGCTGGCGGGCGACTTCATGTTCGCTCTCAACGATGCGATGGGCAAATGGCTGGTCGCCAGTTTCTCCGTTGGCCAGGTCGTGCTGATCCGTTCGATTGGTGCCTTCATCGTGCTCGGTCCGATGATCGCCAATCAGGGCGCCGGCAGACTGTTCCGGATGGAACGGCCCGGGCTGCAGATCCTGCGCGTGGCGGCGACGACGCTGGACACCGCTTTGTTCTATGCCGCCGTTGTCTATCTGCCGCTTGCCGACGTGATGAGCTTCTACATGGCCGGGCCGATCTATGTGGCCGCGCTGTCGCATTTCCTGCTGGGTGAAAAGGTCGGCTGGCGCCGCTGGCTGGCGATCCTGCTCGGCTTCTGCGGCGTGCTGATCATGCTGAAGCCATCGTCCGCCGCATTCTCCCTGTCGTCGAGCTTTGCGCTGGTCGGCAGCATCGCCTTCGCCTTCGCCATCATCCTCAGCCGGCGCTTGCGCGGCACCAGCGACACCAATCTGGTGACCTGGCAGACGATCGGCACGCTGCTGGTCGGCGGCGTGCTGACCATTGGCACCTGGCAGACGCCTTCGGCGCTCGATTTCGGCGCCATGCTCCTGCTTGGCGTCGTCTCCTGCGCGGCGCATCTGATGATCACCAGGGCGCTCAAGCTGGCGCCGGCCTCAACGCTTGCGCCGCTGCACTACACGCTGCTCTTGTGGGCCGTGGTGTTCGGACTGGTGTTCTTCGGCGACGTTCCCGGCCCGCGCATCCTGATCGGCTCCGGCATCGTCGTTCTGGCCGGCCTGTTCATCTTCCACCGTCAGAAGGTGGTCGACACCACGGTGCCGCCGGAGAACGTGCCGAAGGGTGTGAACTAGCCCTCGCGTACCGCAGCCAGGTGCCTTGAAAAGTCCGGGGTCTCCATCAGCGCCTTGCAGCGGGCGAAACGGCCGTCGGCATAGGCCCGGAAGTCATCGGCCGGATTGTTGTTGGCGAGCTGGATCAGCCCCCACAGCGTCCACAACAGGTCGCACATCGCCTTGTAGATGACGACGCGGCCGCGCTCGGCCGGCCTGGCTTCGCCGCCGAAATAGGCGCGCATCATCTCTTCATCCTGGACGGCGTCGAACTTGCCTTCGACGCTCAGGTCGCCGAGATCCCAGAGCGGGTCGTTCATGCCCGAATATTCCCAATCGACGATCCACATGCGTTCGCCGGTGTCCAGGAAGTTCTCGCAGAGCGGATCGCAGTGGCAGGCGACGAGAGGCAGCGGGTGCGCGGCAAGGGCTGCGCGCACGCCGCCGGCCTCGCGCACTACGTCATGATAGCCGGCGGGCAGGGCAACCGCCTTGGTGGACAGCACCTTGAGATAGTCGTCGATCATCGCGAACAGTTCGAAGCGGAAGGGGAACACCGCGCCGGACGCGTGCAGCTTGCGAAAAGCCTCGCCGGCGCGCGCCGGACTGCCCGGCCTGTCGCGGAATTTCTCCGGCGACATGGTCTCGGCCCCCTCGATATAGCGTGTCACCATCAGGCCGGTGGCGGCATCGGCATGCAGCACCTCAGGGCTGACGCCGGCTGTCGCCGCTTCGCGCGCCGCGACCGCTTCATTGGCTCGGTTGATGTATTCCTCCGTGCCCTTGCCAGGAATGCGCAGGCAGAAATCGCCGGCCTTGAAGACAAGGTTGGTGAGGCCGCCAAGCCGGTCGAGCGGCCCTGTATAGCCGGCCAGCACCGGAATGGCGGCCAGTCTTGCCCGCGCCTCGTCTGTCGTCATGCTCCGCGCCCCCACGCCGTTATTTCTTTGCCGCAACGGTTCCACAATTTTCCCCGTTTGGCTATCATCCCCGCCAGACAAAGGGATTGGGCAGTGGCGGACAGCAAACATCAGGGCGCGCTCGGCGAAGTCTACGCGGCCAAGCGGCCCGAAGAAGTGGCCGCACTTTATGATCGCTGGTCGCAAACCTACGACGCCGACATGTCGGCCGCCGGCTACCGCCACCCGACCATCTGTCTTGCTCTGTTGGCGCGCCATCTGCCGCGCGGCGCTGCCCCGCTGCTCGACGCCGGCGCGGGTACCGGGCTGATCGGCGAATGGCTTGATATTGCCGGTTATCCCGATGTCGAGGCGCTCGACATTTCGCGAGGCATGCTGGATCAGGCCGCGCGCAAGGGCGTCTATTCGGCGTTGCATTGTCAGGCGCTTGGCGGCGACCTGCCTTTTGCCGATGGCGCCTATGCCGGCATCATCTCCGCAGGCGTGTTCACATCGGGCCATGTCGGCGCCGAGGGGCTGGATGAACTGATCCGCATCTGCCGGCCGGGCGGGGTGATCGTGCTCACGGTCAAGAACACGCTCTGGGATCACGGCTTTGCCGCGCGCATCGCCGAGTTGGAGGCGCAAGGCCGGATCACCCGCATCGAGGAAACGCGCCCTTACGTCTCCATGCCCGGCGAGGCCGACACCGTGCCCAGCCGCGGCCTCGTGCTGCGTGTGAACTAGAGCAATTCCAGGAAAAGTGTGAAACGGTTTTCCCGGGAGAAGCGCGAAGCGCTTCCCCTTGGGAATTGCGTAAAAACAAAGAGTTGGAGTTGTTCAACGATTCCGTGAAGCGTTGAACGGCTCTAGGCTTTCACTCTCTCGGCTTGCGGATCGTACATCGGCGCGAGATGGATCCTGGCCGGCGTCCGCTCCATCGCCACGACGAGTTCGTAGCTGCCGGTGGCGAGAAAATCATCGCTCACACCATCGGCGTTGCGCACATAGCCGTAGCCGATGTTCTTGCCGACCGTGTAGCCGTAGCCGCCGCTGGTCAGGTAACCGACCGGTTCGCCATTGCGCAGGATGGTCTCGCGGCCCACGAGCACGATTTCGGGATCGTCGACCGTGAAGCCGGCAAAGCGCTTTTTCAAGGCAGCGCCGCTGGCCTTCTCCAAAGCGCGCCGTCCGACGAAATCGGTGTTTTTCCGGAGTTTGACCGCCCAGCCGAGCCCAGCCTCCTGCGGCGTGTCGTTGGGGGTGATGTCGGAACCCCAGGCGCGATAGCCTTTCTCGAGACGTAGCGATTCCAGCGCCCGGTAGCCGACCGGCCGGATGTCGTGCTTCCTGCCGGCGGTCATCAAGGCATCGAAGACTTCGCCGGTGGCGGCGATCGGCACATGCAGTTCCCAGCCGAGCTCGCCGACATAGGTGACGCGCAACGCCCGGACCATGTGGCCGGCAATGGTAATTTCGCGGACATGGCCGAACGGGAAGGCCGCGTTCGACGCATCCGCATCGGTCACATCGGACAGCACGTCGCGCGCGAGCGGCCCCATCAGCGACAGCGTGCCGAAATTCTCGGTGACGTCGGTCAGTTCCGCGTCGAGTCCTTCGCCGATATGGTCGCGGATCCAAGAGGCATCATGCGTGCGGAAGCCCGTACCGGTGACGATGTAGAATGTCTCCTCGGCCAGCCGCGCCACGGTCAGGTCGGCCTCGATGCCGCCGCGTGTGTTGAGGAGTTGCGTATAGGTCAGCCGGCCGGCCGGCTTGCCGACGTCGTTGGCGCAGATCCAGTCCAGCGCCTTCACCGCGTCGGGGCCGGTCAGTTCGTATTTTGCAAAGGACGATTGATCGAAGATGCCGACCTTCTCGCGCACATGCCGGTGTTCGTCACCGACGGCCGTGAACCAGTTCTGCCGGCCCATCGAGTAGACATCCTGTGGTTCGACGCCTTGCGGCGCGAACCAGTTCGGCCGCTCCCAGCCGAGTTTGGAGCCGAACACGGCGCGATGTCCCTTCAGCCTGTCGTAGAGCGGCGAGACGATGCGCGGCCGTCCGCTCGTATATTCCTCATGTGGGAAGCCGATCGTGTAGTGCTTGCCATAGGCCTCCAGCGTGCGCTCGCGCACCCATTGACGGTCACGGTGCAGGCTGGAGAAACGCCTTATGTCGACCACCCAGAGATCGAGCGGCGCCTCGCCGTCGACCACCCATTGCGCCAGCACCCAGCCGGCGCCGCCGCCCGAGGCGATGCCGAAGGCGTTGAAGCCGGCGCCGACGAACATGTTGGAACATTCCGGCGCCACGCCGAGGATGAAATTGCCGTCCGGCGTGAAACTCTCCGGCCCGTTGATCATCTGCTTGACGCCGACGGTTTCCAGCGCCGGCACGCGCGCGATCGCCTGGCTCATATGCTGTTCGAAATGGTCGTAGTCGTCGTCGAACAACCGGAACTCCCAGTCGTTGGGAACGTCGCCCCCGGGGAGATCAGTCGTCCAGGCCTGCGGATTGGGCTCATAGCCGCCCATCACCAGGCCGCCGACCTCCTCCTTGAAGTAGGTGCGCCGGTCCGGGTCGCGCAGCGTCGGCGCGTCGGTCGCCAGCCCGTCGATCTTCTGCGTGATGATGTACTGGTGCTTGACCGGCTGCAGCGGCACGTTGATGCCAGCCATCGCGCCCACTTGCCGCGCCCATTGTCCGGCGCAGTTCACCACCTTGTCGCAGGCGATGTCTCCCTGGCTGGTCTTCACTTTGGTGATGCAGCCGTCCTTCATCTCGAAGCCGATGACGCGCACATCCTCGTAAAGCCTGGCGCCATGCATGCGCGCGCCCTTGGCCAGCGACTGCGTGATGTCGGAAGGGCTCGCCTGGCCGTCGGTCGGCAGCCAGGAAGCGCCGACGAGATCGCCGGTTTCCATCAAGGGCCACATCGCCTTGACCTCGGCCGGCGACAAAAGCTGCATGTCCATGCCGAAGCTTTTTGCCGTCGTGGCCAGCCTCTTGTATTCGGTCCAGCGGTCGGCGTTGGTGGCGAGCCGCAGGCAGCCGGTCATTTTCCAGCCCGTTGCGAGCCCGGTCTCGGCCTCAAGCCCCTTGTAGAGGTCGACGGAATATTTGAGCACGCGGGTGATCGAGGCCGAGGAACGCAATTGCCCGACGAGGCCAGCGGCGTGCCAGGTCGAGCCGGAGGTCAGCTTGCCTTGTTCCAGAAGCACGACGTCGGCCTTGTGGTCGCGCGCCAGATGATAGGCTGTCGAACAGCCGATGATGCCGCCGCCGATGACGACGATCGCGGCCCGGTCAGGCAAGGTCATGGTTTCAGGATCCCGTATTTGGTCCGGTAGTTGTCCAGCGCCGCATCGAGCCGCGTCAGGTTTTCCTCGGTGTAGGCGACGTAATCGATGCCCGGCGCGTCGAGATAGAGTTCGGACACCATGCTCCACATCGCCTCGCGCAGCAGCGAGGCGCATTGCATGGCGGCGTGCGAGCGGCGGATCGCCTCGTCCGGCTCCTTCACGAAATAGGCGGTCAGGAAGGCGAAGGATTCCTCATCGCTCATGCCGGCGTTCGAGGCCACGCCGGCGAGATCGAACATTGCCGTGTTGAAGCCGGCATATTCGAAATCGATCAGCCACAGCTTGCTGCCGTCGTCGAGGATGTTGGCCGGCAAAAGATCGTTGTGTCCGAAGACGATCGGCAGCAGTTTCTGGGCCCGCTCCAGTTCGTCCGCCAGCGCCAGGAAACGGGGCAGGTCGGCGCGCTTGCGGCTGCCGCCTTCCTCCAGCGTGCGCGCATAGTCGCGGATGACATGGAACACCCAGAACATGAAGCCGGCGCCGGAAATGTGGTTCGGCATGTCCCGATGGAAGCCGCGCATCAGGGCCGCGACGCGGCCAAGGTTGGCGCGCACGTCTTGCGCCTGATAGGTCCTGGCGCCGAGAAATGCCGTCACCAGAATGCCGGGTTCGGCATAGTGGACGGCCGGAGCAAAGCCCGCGGCATGCGCGGCGCGCGCGGTCATCACCTCGCGCTCGCGGAAGACATGGTGGAAGGGATAGTCCCTGCCGAAACGCACGACATGTTTGCCGGCAGTGTCGGTGACGACATAATTGGCATTGCTCAGCCCGCCTGGAAGTGGCGCGATCTCGATGCTGCCGGTCCAGCAGGGCAGGGCGCGGATGCGGTCTTCTGCGGTCATCGATCGGCCCCCTGTCGACCAGCGTCCTGCCGGCTTGGACATCGGCAGCGCCGCGCCGGGAAGGCGAGCCGTTGCGACGAATGCTCATCCTGGTGAAGATCTCGTCGGCGCGGCATGCCGGATCGGTATCCCGCGTCGCGCCGACGAGTCCCATGTGCCGGGCTCTTCGAGGCCGGCATCCGCCCCCGCGGATCGAAAAATTCCTTTCGCCCCTGCGCCGGACGCTCTCCAGGCCCTTGGGCGTGCAAATTCAAATGCGGCTCTGCCATCATTCTCCCGTGGCAGTACGTGCCTGACACACGTCCAATGTCACGCCACGCAACATCAGATGTCAACGGGATTCTGTGGCTTTTTCTGCTTTTATGACCGGTTGATGGCAAGATTTCTTGTATTGCACGGAGGTTTTGCCTTAGAAGCGGTCAACTGTTTCGCGACGATGCGACCGGAAGCACCCAATGACCCATTCGAAACGGCATGGCGAAATCCTGCGGCTGCTGCAGGAAGAGGGCACCGTCACCATCGCCAGCCTGGCCGACCGGCTGGGCGTTTCGCTCGAAACCGTTCGCCGCGACGTCAAGCCCCTCACCAGCGACGGCTCGGTGCTCAAGATGCATGGCGCTGTCGGGTTGCCGTCCATGGTCGGCGAAGCGCCGTTCGAACGGCGCATGCGGGAGAATGCCGACGCCAAGCGGCTCATTGCCCGCATGGTCGCCGCCACCATCCGCGACGGCGAATCGATCATGCTCGACACCGGCACCACCACATCGTTCCTGGCGCGGGAACTGCTCGGCCACCGGCGCTTGACCGTGGTCACCAATTCGTCCGACATCGCCCGCACGCTGGCCACCGTCAACGGCAACAAGGTCTATATGGCCGGCGGAGAACTGCGCAGCGATTCCGGGGCCGCCTTCGGCGCTTCGGCCATCGAGTTCGTCAGCCGCTTCTCGGTAAGCCATGCGGTCATCTCGACCGGCGCCGTGGACGCTGTCACGGGCGTGATGGACTATGATCTGGAAGAGGCCGAATTCGCCCGCATGGTGCTGTCGCGCGGCCAGCGCTCGCTCGTCATTACCGACCATACCAAATTCGGCCGCCAGGGCCTGGTCCAGGTCTGCGGCTTCGAAGGCTTTTCCGAGCTCGCCACCGACCGGCCGCCGCCGCGCGATATCGGCGCCGCGCTTTCACAGGCCGGAGCCCGGCTCAGCATCGCCGGCGGCGAGGCCCGGTTTTAGTCGAGCAGATTCTAGCCGAAGACGAGCGACTGGTGGGCGCACACGCCCGCGAAGGCGCCACCCGACACGGCAAAGGCGATGTTGTGCATCGCGCGTGCCGCGTCCCCCGCGGCATAGACGCCGGGAACCGTCGTCTGCTGCCTCTCGTCGACTGTGATCACCGGGCCGAGCATTCCGTCCGTGAAGCCGCAGCCGAGCTGTTCCGCCAGCGGGCTCGCCATCTGGTTGCGTGGCGCCGTGAACATCGCGCGGACACCAGCCTTTCGGCCGCCGTCGAGATGCACCATCAAGCCGCCGGAGCCGTCCTCCCTGAGCTCGCTGACCGCGGCGGGCTCGAACCGGATGTTCCTGCGCTCCAGCGCCTGCATCTCCTCGGCGTCAGGCTCGATCAGTCCGTTGCCGAACAGTGTGACGTCGCCCCAATCGGAAATCAGCTGCGCCTGATGCAGGGACATCGGGCCTGTCGCGAGCACGCCGAGCGGCCCGCCTGACACTTCGTAGCCGTGGCAGTAGGGGCAGTGCAGCACGGTCCTGCCCCATTGCCCGGCAAGTCCCGGAACCTCCGGCAGGATATCGCGCACGCCGGTCGCCAGCACCAGTCGCGCGGCGCCGAATGTCTCCTGGCCATCGGTGGAGATTTCGAAATCGCTGCCGCTGTTGGCGACGGCCTTGTCCGCGCGCGCCGTCACGATCCTGGCTGTCGGATAGGCCAGCAATTGCCGTCTTGCCTCGTCGAGGATGGCGTCGGGTGCGCGCCCGTCCTGCCCGAGAAAGCCGTGCGAATGTTCGGCGAAACGGTTGCGCGGCTGGCCGGCGTCGATCACCAGCACCTTGCGGCGGGCCCGCGCCGCCTGGATGGCGGCGGACAGGCCGGCGAAGCTGCCGCCGACGACGGCAAGATCATATTGCATGGCTGGAAACTCCAATGAGGTCGTAACGGCGGCGGAAGTCGGCGGTCAGGTCGGCCAGCGTGATGCGGCTGAGCTTCTCCGCCAGCAGCCTTTCGGCAGCGATGCGGAAATCGTCGAGCACGGCGATCACCGCTTGCTCGACCAGGCATCCCGGGCTTTCCGGCTCGGTGCTGAACGGTAGCAGCGTTTCGCCAAGGGCAGCACTGATCTCGGCCAGCGAGATGGCTTCTGGCGCTCGCCCGAGCAGCCAGCCGCCGCCATGCCCGCGTGACGAAGTGACGATGCCGGCGTCGCGCAGGCCCGCTATGGTGCGGCGCACCACCACGGGATTGGTGTGGATGAAGGTCGCAAGCTGCTCGGAAGTCAGTGCGTGCCCGGGCTCCTCGGCCATGTGGACGAGAATGTGCAAGGTGGAGGAAAGCCGGCTGTTGCGCTTCATGTAACTTAATTAGTTACGATATGCGCCGGCGTCAAGGATTGATGAAAGAGGCTCGACCTGTTGGAACCGGGACCTCTACGACGTGCGGAAGGTCAGCCTGAAGCAGGCGCCGGTCGGATTGCCGTCGAGAATTTCGATGCGTCCGCCATGCATCTGCATGATCTCCTGGACAAGGTTGAGGCCAAGGCCCGCGCCGTGATCCATCGGGCGCAGCCGGTAGAAAGGTTCGAAGATGCGTTCCCGTTCGGCCGGCGGCACGCCGCCGCCTTCGTCTCGGACCTCGATGGTGGCCGGGCGGGCGACGCTTAGCGTGATCTTGCCGGTGCGGCCGCCATGCTCGATGGCGTTCTGGACCAGATTGGTCACGGCGCGCTCGATCGATGTCCGGTCGCCGATGGCCTTGAGGGCTTCTTGTTCGGGTTCGAACGCCATTTCATATCCGGCCGAGAAAGCCATCGGCGCAAGGTCGACGATGACGCCGCGCGCGATCGCCACGAGGTCGACGCTCTCGAAGGATGAGGACTGCCGGTCGAGGCGCTGCAGGTCGAGCAATTGGTCGGTCAGCGTCGAAAGCCTGGCCGCGTCCTGCAGCAGCCGCGCCCGCTCTGGGGTCGGCGGCAGCGAGGCCAGCCGCGTGTTGAGGATGGCCACCGGCGTCCTGAGCTCATGCGCGGCATCGGTCAGGAAGCGCTTGTGGCGCTCATAGCCCTTGTCCAGGCGCGCAAGCGCGGCATTGACCGCGTTCACCAGCGGCGTGACTTCCTTGGGCACGTCCTTCAGCGGCAGTTGCACGCCACGCTGGTCGATGTCGATGCGTTCGGCCTCGGCGGCGGCATGGCCAAGGCCCGAAAGCGCGCCGCGCACCACCCAGGGCGTCGCGAACAGCGTGGCCAGCGCCATCAGTCCGGCCAGCGGCAATATCCCTTGCAGGAAGAATTGCGGCGCTTGCCCGAGCAGGCGCAGCAGCGAAAGCCCGCCCTTGGTGCCGCTGAAGATCTGGACGTTGCCGGCCGCCGTGTCGGTCCAGCGGATTTTTCCATCCGGCGGCGCGGCCTCCCCGATCGCGTGGTCGATCCGGGCGTCGCTGATAATGTCGAGCAGTCCGACGAAAGGCTGGAAGATGGCAGGCACCGTGCCCTCCTGGAGCCGCTGCCCCTGCTTGTCGCGGATAATGAACCACAGGTCCGGAACGCCGGATCGCAGCCTCGTCAGGTCAGGCGTTTCGTTGAGGACAAGCTTGCCGCCGGCATCGCGTGCCACCGCGTCGGCCAGCACATCCATCGTGCCGTCCTCGTAATCGTGGGGAATGAGGCCGGTGGCGAGCAGGGCGCCGAGAATGCCGACGATGATCAGCGTCAGCATCGCGCATTGCAGCAAGGCAATACGCAGCACCAAACTCCATTTGAGCGAACGCGGGCGCCTTATACTCATGGCTTGAGGCTCATGTCGTTTCACGCAAGAGGTAGCCCACACCGCGAATGCCGTTGATCGTCACCCCGGCATCGGCGTCGGCAAGCTTGCGGCGCAGGCGCGAGACATGGGTGTCGAGCGCGTTGGACTGGATCTCGTCGTCGAGGCCGAACACGGCCTCCATCAGCGCCTCGCGCTGCACCATGCGCCCGGTGCGTCGCATCAGCGCTTCCAGCACAAGCAGTTCGCGCCGCGGCAGGCTAAGCGGCTCGCCGCCGATCGATGCCTCGCGGTGACCGACATCGAGCACGAGATGGCCGGCGCGGATGAACTGCGACTGCATGGGCGCCGGACGTCGGAGCAGCGCGCGCAGCCGGGCCAGCAATTCCTCGAAGGCGAAAGGCTTTGCCAGATAGTCGTCCGCGCCCCTGTCCAGCCCGTCGACCTTGTCCGAGATGTCGCCTTTCGCCGTCAGCATCAGCACGGGCGTGGTGTTCTTGCGGGAGCGCAGCCTCGGTACCAGCGACAGCCCGTCGCCATCGGGCAACTGGCGGTCGAGCAGAATGGCGTCGTAGCTGTCGGCGGCAACGAAGCCTTCGGCCTCGAGCAGCGAGCCGGCATGATCGACCACCATATCGTGGCGCTTCAGCGCGGCGCGCAGCGCCGAGACCATTTCAGGCTCGTCTTCGACCAGCAAGATACGCATCCACGGTTCCTTCTTGGCGGCTCTCCGTCAGGCCGCGCTACAGCGCCAACATTGCGCAAACATGGCAAAACGCGCCAGCCAGCCGCCGGAAGTCTTTTCTGCCCGGCCGTCATGTTGCGCAATGTCTATGCAATCCAGCCGCTCCAAACAGCCCCGGTCGGTATGCAACCGCCAGCATGCCGGCCCCAAAGGCGCCGGACCCGGACATGGAACCGATTCCGGGTCCGGCGCCGAAGTCGAGAAATTCCAACGGCCGCGCCGATCCGCAGGATCGCCGCGGCCCAGCATTGAGGTTGGCTATGTCTGCAAATGATGCCTTGTCGTTTCTCATGGCGTGGACCGTGGCGCCGTTCAGGATCGGCTCCGTCACGCCGTCCAGCTCCACCCTGGCGACATTGATGACGCGCGACATCGGTCCCGAGACCGGCCCCGTGCTGGAGCTCGGACCTGGAACCGGCCCGTTCACCCGGGCACTGCTGGCGCGTGGAGTAAAAGAAGAGAACCTGACGCTGATCGAATCCGATCCGGATTTCGCCGCGCTGCTCAAGCGCCGCTTTCCCTCGGCGCGGATCTTCGAAATGGACGCTGTCGGCCTGCGGCATCTGTCGCTGTTCCCCGGGCCGGTGGTGGGTGCCGCCGTCAGCGGGTTGCCCTTCCGGCTGATTTCGCCGCGCAAGACCTTGGCCATCCTGGAAGGTGTTTTCGCGAACCTCCGCCCCGGCGGGGCGCTCTATCAGTTCACGCTCGGCCGGCGTTCCCCCTTCGACCAGTCGCTGCTTGACCGGCTCGATCTCGAAGTCACGCGGGTCGGCCATACCTTCCGCAATTTCCCGCCGGCGACGGTCTATCGCGTCTCCAGAATCAAGGGGCTCAAAACCTATGATTGGCGCGTCTCGTGACCGGTCCGCTCTCTGCCGTCCTCGGCCTCGGTCTGTTCGGTGTCTTCTGCCTCGCCTTCACCGAGAAGATCCTGCCTGTGCCGCCCTCGCATGTGCTGCTGCTGTTCCTCGGCATGACGGCGGCGCCTGACGAGGCGACATTGGCGATACTGCTCATGGTGACGACGCTTGCCTCCTTCGCCGGCTGCCTTGTCTGGTATGCCGTCGGCCGTCGGATCGGATTCGATCGTGCCGACAGGCTGATCGAGCGGGTCGGCAGATACATCTTCCTTCGACCGGCGACCTATCGCAGGCTTGGCGAGGCCTATCGCCGAAATCATATCCGGGTGTCCCTGCTGGCGCAGTTCATCCCGACAGTGCGCAATTATCTGCCGATCGCCGCGGGAGCGCTCTGCCTGCCGGCCCTGCCTTTCGCCCTGGCGACGTTGCTCGGCGCCGCTGTCTGGAATGCGGGCTTTCTTCTGACCGGCTATCTCCTGCATGGTCGCGGTCAGGATTATTTCACCGTGGGGTTCCGCATCATCGTCATCGTCGTGGCTCTGGAAACGGTTTTCATGCTCGCATTGCGCTATGGCGGCGCGTGGCGGCGGCGCATCAGGCTGGTGTTCGGCTGAGCCGATCACCAGCGGCGGGATAAGCCCGGCCGCCGGCTTTCTTTCCGGTTCGCGGCGGTGTTTAGTCCGCCCATGGCCTTCACCATCCGCCAGTTGCAGTTCTTCGTCGCCGTGGCCGAGCAAGGCACGGTGTCGGGCGCCGCGCAGAACCTTTCCATCTCTCAATCGTCGGTCACTGAAGCGATCAAGGAACTGGAAAGCGATCTCGGCGTCGAGCTGTTCGAGCGCCATCCGCGCGGCCTCAACATCACCCACAAGGGGCACCAGTTCCTGCGCCACGCGACCAAGATCCTGGCCGATGTGTCCGACGCCCGCCGTTCCTTCTCCGGCGAACAGGCCGTGGCCGGCGGCCGGCTGCAACTCGGCGTCACCTCGCTGGTTGCGGGCTATGTGCTGTCGGACCTTCTTGCCCGCTATCGCCGCGCCTATCCGGGCGTCGACGTCTCCGCCATCGAGGACAATGGCGACTATCTCGAACATCTGCTGATTGGCGGCAAGCTCGACATTGCCGTCATGGTCACTTCCAACCTGCGGGACCGCACCGCGCTGCAATCCGAAATCCTCGAGGTCTCGGCCTATCGCCTGTGGCTGCCGCTCGGCCATCCGCTGGCCAGTGCCGACATCATCGGCATCGGTGACATCGCCTCCGAGCCGCTGATCATGCTGACCGTCGACGAAATCGAGGAGAACACCGGCAAGCTTTTGACGGCGATCGGCGCCAGGCCGCATGTCGCCTTCCGCACCCGCTCGGTGGAAGCGGTGCGCAGCCTGGTCGCCACCGGCGCCGGCGTCGCGCTGCTGCCCGATCTCGTCTACCGGCCCTGGTCGCTGGAAGGCGACCGCATCGAATCGCGCGACATTTCCGGCTCCTTGCCGGTGGTGCAGGTCGGCATGGTCTGGCGGCGCGGCTCCGGCCTGCCGCAGGCCGCGCGCGATTTCATCGGCCTTGCCCAGTCGCAGCGGACCGTCCGGCAACGTGCCTGATCCGGTATATCGATATATCGGAAAAACCGATATCGCCTTTCTGATAAATGAATTTGCGAAACCGGATTTTTCCAAGCACCTTCCATTTCAGGGACCAAAGCCGCCATCAGAGCGGCACCGGATCCATAGGACGAACTGACAGTTTTTTCAGTCCGCGCATGATTGGCGAAACCCGGGCGGTTTCGGGATCAGCGCCAAAATGGGAGATCGATGATGAATTCATTCCTGAAGTCATGCACTGCGCTGACGGTTGCGCTGACCTTCTCCGGTCAGGCCGTTGCCCAGGTCAAGGAACTCGGCAAGGGCGAAGGCCAGGTCAACATCGTTGCCTGGCCCGGCTATATCGAGCGCGGCGAGACAGACAAGGGCTATGACTGGGTCACCGCCTTCGAGAAGGAAAGCGGCTGCAAGGTCAACGTCAAGACCGCCAACACGTCGGACGAGATGGTCTCGCTAATGAACGAGGGCGGCTTCGACCTCGTCACCGCTTCGGGCGATGCCTCGCTGCGCCTCGTCGCCGGCAAGCGCGTGCAGCCGATCAACACCGATCTCATCCCGAGCTGGAAGAATGTCGACGACCGGCTGAAGGACGCGCCCTGGTTCACCGTCGACAAGGTGCATTACGGCGTTCCCTACCAGTGGGGCCCGAATATCCTGATGTACAACACCGAAGTGTTCAAGGAAGCGCCGAAGAGCTGGAACGTGGTCTTCGAGGAGATGAAGCTGCCGGATGGCAAGTCCAACAAGGGCCGCGTCCAGGCCTATGACGGTCCCATCCATATCGCCGACGCCGCCAACTACCTGATGTTCCACAAGCCGGAACTCGGCATCAAGGATCCCTACGAACTGAACGAAGACCAGTACAAGGCCGCCCTTGAGCTGCTGCGCGTCCAGCGCACGCTGGTCGGCCGCTACTGGCATGACGCCGCCATCCAGGTCGACGATTTCCAGAACGAAGGCGTCGTCGCCTCCGGGTCCTGGCCGTATCAGGTCAACACGCTGGTCGCCGCCAAGAAGCCGATCGCCTCGACGGTGCCGGAAGAAGGCGTCACCGGCTGGGCTGACACCACCATGATGGAAGCCGACGCTGCGCACCCGAACTGCGCCTATATGTGGCTCGAGCATTCGCTGGCGCCAAAGGTGCAGGGCGACGTCTCGGCCTGGTTCGGCTCGCTGCCGGTTGTGCCCGCCGCCTGCAAGGGCAACGAACTGCTCGGCGAGGAAGGCTGCAAGACCAACGGCTACGACAATTTCGACAAGATCAAGTTCTGGAAGACGCCGGTCTCCAAATGCGCCACCCAGAACGACCAGTGCGTGCCTTACTACCGCTGGGTGTCGGACTATATCGGCGTCATCGGCGGGCGTTAAACTCCAAGGGCTGGCGCTGCCCCTCACCCTTACCCTCTCCCCGTGAAGAACGGGGAGAGGGGGGCGTCAGCGCGGGAGCTTCTCCCTTCTCCCCGTCACTATACGGGGAGAAGGTGCCGGCAGGCGGATGAGGGGCAGCACTGCCGCTCCGAATTGAAAAGCCTGACAGATCAGGACAACCCATGACCTCTGCCGTTTCCTTCAAACAAGTCTCGCGCCATTTCGGCAGCGTTCGAGCGGTCGACGCGGTCGATCTCGACATCGCGCCGGGCGAATTCTTCGCCATGCTCGGGCCGTCCGGTTCGGGCAAGACGACATGCCTGCGGCTGATCGCCGGCTTCGAGCAGCCGACGGCGGGGTCGATCTCGATCTTCGGTGAGCGGGCGGAGGGCGTGCCGCCCTATCGGCGCAACGTCAACACCGTGTTCCAGGACTATGCGCTGTTCCCGCATCTCAATGTGCTGGACAATGTCGCCTACGGGCTGATGGTCAAGGGCGTCGGCAAGGCCGAGCGCCACAAGGCGGCCGAGGAAGCGCTGTCGCTGGTCAGGCTGCCCGGTTACGGCGCGCGCCGCCCAGGCCAGCTTTCCGGCGGCCAGCGCCAGCGTGTCGCGCTCGCCCGCGCGCTGGTCAACCAGCCCAAGGTGCTGCTACTCGACGAGCCGCTCGGCGCGCTTGATCTGAAACTGCGCGAGAACATGCAGGAAGAGCTGAAATCGCTGCAGAAGGCGCTTGGCATCACCTTTGTCTTCGTCACCCACGACCAGGGCGAAGCTTTGTCGATGGCGGACCGCGTCGCGGTGTTCAATGACGGCAGGATCATGCAGATCGGCACGCCGGAGGACATCTATCAGCGGCCAAGGACGCGCTTCGTCGCCGACTTCGTCGGTTCGTCCAACGTGCTGCCGCCGGATTTCGTCCAGCGCTATTCCGGCCAGCACCGCTGGGGGAGTCTCAGGCCTGAATCCATTCGCGTTTCAAACGCAACCAGCGGCGACGGCGTTGCCGCGAAGCTCATCGGAACCAACTATCTCGGCGCCACCACAAGGCTGGCGCTCGATGCCGATGGGCTGAGGCTCCACGCCGTCGTGCCGGCGGGAACGGCGCTGCCGGCGGAAGGCGAGGCGGTGATGCTGACGTTCAACCGTGAAAGCCTCCACCTGATGGACGAGCCGGCATGAGGAAGGTCAGCGCGAAGCACCCCCCTCTGTCCTGCCGGACATCTCCCCCGCAAGGGGGGAGATTGGCTGTCGTCGCCGGCTTCGCCAATTTCCGACGTTGCAGAACTAGCGCGGCAGAAAAGCTGCTGATCTCCCCCCTTGCGGGGGAGATGTCCGGCAGGACAGAGGGGGGTGTGAAGGAACGCGGCCTCATTGATCCAATCGCCACGGTCGCCCCATGACGTCAGCCGCGGTTCAATACAATCCCACCCCTGCCATCCTGCCCGGCAAAGGCGGTATGCGCGGCGCGCTGTCGGACCTCTTCTGGCGCCGGCCGAAACTGCTTCTGCTGCTGATGCTGCTGCCGCCGGTACTGTGGCTCGGCATCGTCTATATCGGTTCGCTGTTTGCCCTCTTGGCGCAGAGCTTTTTCTCCATCGACGAGTTTTCCGGCCTCATCAACCGCCAGTTTACGCTGAAGACCTATGGCGACCTGTTCCAGCCCGCCAATCTCGACATCATCCTGCGCACGGTGACGATGGCGGCGCTGGTGACGCTGGCCTCGGCGATCGTCGCTTTCCCGATCGCCTACTACGCCGCGCGTTATGCGAAGGGGCGCTGGAAGGCGCTGTTCTACCTCGGCGTCATGCTGCCGCTGTGGTCGAGCTACCTGGTCAAGGTCTATGCCTGGAAGCTGATCCTCGCCAAGGAGGGCATCCTCACCTGGCTGTTCGGCAAGCTCGGCCTGTCCTGGCTGCTCGACGCCTGGCTCTCGCTGCCGATTGTCGGCGGCAACTCGCTGTCGGTGTCGTTCACCGGCACCTTCATCGTCTTCGTCTATGTCTGGCTGCCCTTCATGATCCTGCCGGTGCAGGCAGCGCTCGAGCGCGTGCCCGGCAATCTGGTCGAGGCCTCGTCCGACCTCGGCGCCTCGCCGGGGCAGACCTTCCGCAACGTGCTGTTCCCGCTGGCGCTGCCCGGCATTGTCGCCGGCTCGATCTTCACCTTCTCGCTGACCCTTGGCGACTACATCATCCCGGCCATCATCGGCACGTCGCGCCTGTTCATCGGCCAGGCCGTCTATTCGCAGCAAGGCACGGCCGGCAACATCCCGCTTGCCGCCGCCTTCACCGTGGTGCCCATCGTCATCATGGGCTTCTATCTCTGGGGTGCCAAGCGCATGGGGGCCTTCGATGCGCTCTGACCGTGGCCAACGTGCTCCGCTCGGCCTGAAGATCGCTGCCGCCTGCGGCCTGCTCTTCCTGCATCTGCCGATCCTGCTGATCTTCGTCTACGCCTTCACGACGGAAGAGAAGAGTTTCGTCTGGCCGCCGCCGGGGCTGACCACGCAATGGTTCGCCGTCACCTGGAACCGGCCCGATGTCTGGCAGGCGCTGTCGCTCTCGGTGCGCGTCGCCGCCATCTCGACCGCGATCGCGCTGGTGCTGGGTACGCTGTGCGCCGCAGCCGTCTCGCAGACACGTTTCTTCGGCCGCGAGACGATCTCGCTGCTGGTTATCCTGCCCATCGCGCTGCCCGGCATCATCACCGGCATCGCGCTACGATCGGCCTTCTCGCTCGCCGACATCCCGTTCTCGTTCTGGACCATCGTGCTCGGTCACGCCACCTTCTGCGTGGTCGTCGTCTACAACAATGCGGTGGCCCGCTTCCGCCGCACCTCAGGCTCGATGATCGAGGCTTCGATGGATCTCGGCGCCGACGGCTTCCAGACGTTTAGGCATGTCGTGCTGCCGAACATAGCCACCGCGCTGCTCGCCGGCGGTATGCTCGCCTTTGCCCTGTCCTTCGACGAGGTCATCGTCACCACCTTCACCGCCGGCCAGCAGCAGACCGTGCCGATCTGGATGCTGGAGGAACTGATCCGGCCGCGCCAGCGCCCGGTCACCAATGTCGTGGCCATGGTGGTGGTGCTGGTGACGCTGCTGCCGATCCTGTTTGCCTATTACCTGACCCGCGACGGCGACCAGATCGCCGGTTCGGGCAAATGAGAACAGTGAGTGGTGAGTAGGGATTAGCGAATAGGGAAATCCGCGACCGAAGCCTGCTCATCACTGACCACCAACTACTCACTATTCACTACTCACTTCTGTTCAAGGAGGAAGCCAATGGACACCCAGATGCTGATCGGCTCGAAATTCGAGAAGGGCACCGAAACCGAGGAGCCGATCCTCAATCCCAAGACCGGGGCGACCATTCTCAACCTGCCCGAGGCGAGCCAGATACAGATCGAAGCAGCTGTCAGTGCCGCCGAACAAGCGTTCGTCTTGTGGTCCCGCACCACGCCGGCGCAGCGCTCGGGCTATCTCCTGAAGATCGCCGACCGCATCGAGGCCGAGGCGAAGGAATTCGCCACCCTCGAGGCGCTGAACTGCGGCAAGCCGATCAACGCGGTGCTCAATGACGAAATACCGGCGATCGTCGATTGCTATCGTTTCTTCGCCGGCGCGGTGCGTTCGATGCCGGGCGTTGTCGCCGGCGAATATCTGCCCGGCCACACCTCGATGGTGCGGCGCGACCCGATCGGCATCGTTGCCTCCATCGCGCCCTGGAACTATCCGCTGATGATGATGGCCTGGAAGCTGGCGCCGGCGATCGCCGGGGGCAACACGGTTGTCTTCAAGCCATCCGAACAGACACCGCTGACGGCTTTGAAACTCGCGAGGGTTCTTGCCGACGTGCTGCCCGAAGGTGTCGTCAATGTCGTGCTTGGCCGTGGCGACAGCGTCGGCAACACGCTGATCAATCACCCCAAGATCAACATGATCTCCATCACCGGCGATGTCGCCACCGGCAAGAAGGTGCTGCAGGCGGCCGCCAAGTCGGTCAAGCGCACGCATCTGGAACTGGGCGGCAAGGCGCCGGTCATCGTCTTCGACGACGCCGATCTCGGCGCCGTGGTCAACGGCCTGCGCGCCTTTGGCTATTACAATGCCGGCCAGGACTGCACCGCCGCCTGCCGCATCTATGCCGGCAAGAAGATCTACGAGAAGCTCGTCGCCGATCTCTCCTCGGCCGTCTCGACCATCAAGTACAATCAGCCTGACGACACCGAAAACGAGATCGGTCCGCTGATTTCGCGCCGCCAGCGCGACCGCGTGTCGAGCTTCGTCGAGCGCGCGTCCGAACTGAAGCACATCGAGATCACCACCGGCGGCAAGCCGGGCGATGGCACCGGCTTTTACTACCAGCCGACGGTCGTCGCGGGCGCCTTGCAGGAAGACGAGATCGTGCGCCGCGAAGTGTTCGGCCCGGTCGTCTCGGTCACCCGCTTCACCGACGTCGACGAGGCGGTGAACTGGGCCAATGACAGCGACTACGGCCTGGCGTCGTCTGTATGGACGAAGGATGTGTCTCGCGCCATGTCGACCGCGGCGCGCCTGCAATATGGCTGCACCTGGATCAACACCCACTTCATGCTCACCAACGAGATGCCGCATGGCGGGCTGAAACAGTCCGGCTACGGCAAGGATATGTCGCTCTACGCGCTGGAGGACTACACCGCCGTGCGGCATGTGATGGTTGCGCACGGGTAGCGATTTCTCTTCTCCCCGTTCACGGGGAGAAGGTGGCCCGAAGGGCCGGATGAGGGGCAGCGCTGACGTCTGCGAGGTTGGCTCAGCCCCTCATCTGCCTACCGGCATCTTCTCCCCGTAAACGGGGAGAAGAGTTGTTACTCCACGATGCGATAGATGGCCCACAGGCTGGTGCCCGAAACCACATAGGGCTCCAGCTCCTTGCCCCATTTGGCGTGCGCGTCGATCTTGCCGATCTTGGCGAAGAATTCTTCCAGCTGCGCAAGCGTTTCGACCTGGTGATGCGTTTCGATCGTCGCCTCGCGCGCGCCGATCGAACCGGTCATGATCTGGAATTTCAGATCCGCGATACCCACCTGCGAGCCGATCTCGCGCTCCCATTTGCGCATCAGCTCGAGCACGGTCTGCTTGTGTCCGAACTTGGCGTCGATCTGCCATCTGGCGCTGAACATGGCGGCCTCACTCGTCCCAGGCCTGCACGACAGTCTGCCGTGCGATCAGGCCGTTCTTCAGCTCCAG
This sequence comes from Mesorhizobium comanense, assembly GCF_005503535.1. Classification (GTDB taxonomy): domain Bacteria; phylum Pseudomonadota; class Alphaproteobacteria; order Rhizobiales; family Rhizobiaceae; genus Mesorhizobium; species Mesorhizobium comanense. The sequence continues at coordinate 466,968 of NZ_SCNN01000001.1, forward strand.
CATCGCGGCGCAGAACACCTTGGTGCCATCCGGATAGGCGCAGGCCTGGGTGAAAGCCAGATTGTCGCCGTCGGCGATCGTGGTGTCGACCTTGTGGGTCATGGCCCGGCTGCAGATGTCGTCCCAGAACGTCGTGATCGCCGCGCGGCCACGGACCTCGCGCGGCTTGCTCGGCGGGTTGTTGCGGTCGATCACCCGAACCAGCGCGTCATCGGCATAAAAGCTCGCCAGCATCTTGCCATCACGGCCTTCGATCGCCTTCTTGATCGCCGCGCCGTTCACGGCCTGGGTCTTGGTCAGCATCTCATCCTCCGTTCGCAGCGCCTTCCCGGCGATATCCGCCCGGCCTGCATGGGGCAATTGATAACCCTGACGCCGGCGTGCCCGCTTCGCCCGAAAGCGCCATGGCTATGATGGCCCGTCCGAGCCAGCGTGCCGGGCCGAAAATGCCGCCGCCGCCGCTCGCGATGGCAGGTCGAGCTTGAGCAGTATGTTGGCGACATGGCGCTTGACCGTGTGTTCGCTCAGCCTGAGTTCGGCGGCGATCGTGGCATTGCTCTTGCCGTCGGCGATCAAATTTACCACCTCGCTCTCGCGCGTCGTCAGGCAGGCCGGCTCCGTCGCCTTGGCCTTGGGGCGGCAAGCCGGCTCCAGATGCTGCTCGGACATCGCGAGCACTAGCGCCAGCGGCTCGTCCAGTTCGTCGACGCCGATGCGGCCGGCGTCGGTGAAGTGGAGCCCTGAGCCGGTTGCCAGGTCGGCGACGAGCCGCGACGCCAGGATGTCGCCACGCCCGGCATGCGTGGCCAGGCGCATCGTCACGCGGCCCGTCAATCCGCTCGGTGGCCCGCGCAATTCGATCTCGCCGACATGCACGCCCTGCGCGCTCGACACGCCGATCTGCTGCGCTGCTTCACGCAGCGCCGCGGCGCAGCGCAGCGCGCGCCCAGCCCCATCGAAGCGTGAAATCATAGTCTCGCCACGCATGTCCACGCAGCGCCCGCCATGGCGTCCGACCAGTGTCCGCCACGTTTCCTGGAAACGCTGGCTGCGTTCGTTCCACATCCGGTCGCCAAGCCGCGCCGTGTCGTAGATGCGCGTCACCAGAAGCACCGCCAGCACGCGTTCGGCTTCCGCCACGGCGCACGCCCCTGTCAGGAATTCCTCGATCAGGTCGGCCACCCGGTCGACATCGCCGGTCCAGATCGGATGGTCGCGTCCCGGGATTTCCGCCAGCCGCGCATTCGGGATGTTCCTGGCCAGGAAGCGGCTGGCGTCGGGATCGACCCGGACATCGTTGCGGCGATGGATCAGCAGCGTCGGCGCGCCAATCGCGCCGAGCACGCCACGCACGTCGATTTCCGCGTTCATCCGCGCCAGCGCCGCCGCCGCGGTCGGGCTCGCCGACAGCCGTTCGAAGCGCGCCCACCAGGTCGAGAACCTGATGTCATCCACCCGGCCCGGCGCGAAATTGGGCAAGGTGGCGCCGGTGCCCCAGGCCGTGTCGGCCGTCGCGATGAAGGCGTTGAGACGTTCGGGCGACATCACCCATTTGTGGAAATGCGCATAGCCGCCATAAAGCGCCAGCGCGCGCGTCCGCTCCGGATAGGTGGCGGCGAACAGCATCGCCATGGGCGCGCCCTCGGAGGCGCCGAGCAGTGCGGCCCGGCCGCTGCCGGCCGCATCCATCACCGCGCGCACATCGTCCATGCGGGTTTCGAGGCTCGGCAAGTGATGGACATCGACGCGGTCGGAAAGACCCGTGCCGCGCTTGTCGAACAGGATCAGCCGCGAGAACGCCGAGAGCCGCTTCAACAGCCTTGTGTAGCCCTCGTCTTCCCAATGCAGGTCGAGATTGGAGATGAAGCCTGGGACGAAGACGAGATCAAGCGACCCCTGGCCGACCACCTGATAGGCGATCCGCACCTCGCCGCTGAGGGCATATCGGGTCTCGATCGGCCTCACGAGTTTCTTCCGCCCGGCCTGACGATTTCTGATCGTCAATCATAGCAGAGCCGCGTCGCCTAAGGCAGATTAAACTTTAGCGAAACGGAATATAGCCCGTACCGCTCGCCGCCCAGAGCAATTCCAGGAAAAGTGTGAGCGGTTTTCCGCCCGGAATTGCGTGTAACAGATAGATAGAGCGGTTCGCCATTTCCGTGAAACGGTGAAACGCTCTAGCCCTGCGACGCCGCGACATCGGCCGGCGAGGCTTCGATCCCGAGCTTTCGGTCAGCCTCGGCGGGGGTAATCGGGCGCTTGATTCTTGCCGAGGCCACCACGACAAGCTCGTCGAAGCCTTCGCCGCCGCTGTCCAGCATCTCGAAGAACTGGCGCCGCATCCTCGGTTCCCAGAACTTGTTGATGTGCTCGGCGACGCCGGCAACGCCTTCCTCGCGCGGCCTGGAATGGAAGAAGGCCGCGATCTGGTTGGCCATGCGCACCAGCTTTTCCCTGGTGCTCATCATGTGACCTTCGTCATGCGACATTCTGGGCAACTCCGTAAGCCACCCGTTCGGGGTGGGTGAAAACATCGAAATCGTCGCCGCGCACCAGCGCCACAAGGGTCATGCCGGCATCTTCGGCGGTGCGGATGGCGAGTGCTGTCGGCGCCGAGACGGCCATGATGAAGGCCGAGCCGATCGCCGCGGTCTTCTGCACCATCTCGACAGAAACGCGTGACGTCACCACCACCGCGCCGGTCGAACCATCGATACCGGCTTTCGCCAGCGCACCGGCCAGCTTGTCCAGCGCGTTGTGGCGCCCGACATCCTCGCGCGCCATGACGACGCCCTTGCCGGGTATGTAGAAGCCGGCGGCGTGGACGGCGCCCGTTTCGGCGTGAAGCGGCTGCACCTTCGACAGCAATCGGACGGCGCTCGTGATATCGGTGGCGCCAAGCGTAAGCTTTGACGCACCAACCGCGTCGACCGATCGCATCGCTTCCTCGATAGATTCGATGCCGCACAGCCCGCAGCCGACCGGTCCGGCAAGCCGCCGCCGCCGCGCCTCGAAGCGCGTGTTGGCCTGGTCCTTCAGTCGTATCTGGATATCGATGCCGGCACCGTGATCCTCGACCTCGATCGCCTCGATCTCGTCAGGCGAAGCGATGATGCCTTCGGTCAGCGAAAAGCCCAGCGCGAAATCCTCGAAGTCAGCCGGGCTCGCCATCATCACCGCATGCGTGGTGCCGGCAAAGGAAAACGCCACCGGCGTTTCCTCCGGCACCATGCGGTTTGCCGGCGCCGTTCCGGTGGCGCGATGCGCCAGCCGCGAGGTCTGGCTGATCGGCTGGCGCGAGCGCATCAGTCCTGCTTCATCCACTTTGGCGTCAACTCCGGGACGTCGTGCGCGATCATTTCGAATGCCTTGTAGTGTCCAAGACCCATTAGATTTCCGACAATGTGGCGCAGCTTGTCGAAGTCTTCCTTGGTCGCATGATCCTGAATATCGAACAAAAACTGATTCAGGTCGGCTCCTTGCTGTTCGCAAAGGCGCAAAAGTCTTTCGTAGGCTTCCTTTTGGGTCACCCGTGTTCCTCCGGCCGCGCGGCCAAGACTACTCCGCCGCCTGCAGCGGAGCGATGCGGCGGCTCTGCTCGGCCTGCTCGTTATAGTCGCGCTGCCATTCGGTCGGACCGTTGGAGGCGCCCACCTGAACCGCCGTCACCTTGTATTCCGGGCAGTTCGTCGCCCAGTCGGAGAAGTCGGTGGTGATGACGTTGGCCTGCGTATCCGGATGGTGGAAGGTCGTGTAGACGACGCCAGGCGACACGCGGTCGGTAATCTCTGCACGCAGCGTCGTTTCGCCGGAGCGGCTGGTCAACTTCACCCAGTCGCCGTCCCTCAGGCCCCGGTTCTCGGCGTCGTGCGGGTGGATTTCCAGCCGGTCCTCCGAATGCCACATGACATTGTCGGTGCGCCGCGTCTGCGCGCCGACATTGTACTGGCTGAGAATGCGGCCGGTGGTGAGCAGCAGCGGGAAGCGCGGTCCGGTCTTTTCGTCCGTCGCGACATATTCGGTGCGGATGAACTTGCCCTTGCCGCGCACGAAGCCGTCGACATGCACGATCGGCGTACCGAGCGGAGCCTTGTCGTTGCACGGCCACTGCACGGAGCCCATCTGCTCCAGATAGTCGTAGGAAACCTTGGCGAAGCTCGGCGTGGTCTTGGCGATCTCGTCCATGATTTCGGACGGATGCTGGTAATTCCAGTCGAGCCCCATGGTCTGGGCGAGCTTCTGCGTCACTTCCCAATCGGCCAGGCCGTTCTTCGGCGCCATCACCTTGCGCACGCGGTTGATGCGGCGCTCGGCGTTGGTGAAGGTCCCGTCCTTTTCGAGGAAGGTCGAACCCGGCAGGAAGACATGCGCGTAGTTCGCCGTCTCGTTGAGGAACAGGTCCTGCACCACCACGCACTCCATCGCGGCAAGGCCGGCGGCGACGTGCTTTGTATCGGGATCCGACTGCAGGATGTCCTCACCCTGGACATAGAGGCCCTTGAACGAACCGTCGACGGCGGCATCCAGCATGTTGGGGATGCGCAGACCCGGCTCGTCGTCGAGCTTCACGCCCCACAGGCTTTCATAGATGTCGCGCACCGCATCGCCCGAGACATGGCGGTAGCCCGGCAGTTCGTGCGGGAACGAACCCATGTCGCAGGAGCCCTGCACATTGTTCTGGCCGCGCAGCGGGTTCACGCCGACGCCCTTGCGGCCGATATTGCCGGTCGCCATGGCAAGGTTGGCGATGGCGATGACGGTGGTCGAGCCCTGGCTGTGCTCGGTCACGCCGAGGCCGTAATAGATCGAGCCGTTGCCGCCGCGCGCGTAGAGACGCGCCGCACCCCGGATCAGTTCGGGGTCGACATTGGCGAGCTTGCCGACAACTTCGGGGCTGTTTTCCGGCAGCGCCACGAACGAGGCCCAGTCCTGGAATTCGTCCCAGTCGCAGCGTTCGCGGATGAAGGCTTCGTTGAACAGGCCTTCGGTGACGATGACATGCGCCAGCGAGGTGACCACGGCGACGTTTGTGCCTGGCTTCAGCGGCAGGTGGTAATCGGCCTGGATATGGGCCGACTTGACCATCTCCGTGCGGCGCGGATCGAGCACGATCAGCTTGGCGCCCTTGCGCAGCCGCTTCTTCAGCCGCGATGCGAAGACCGGGTGCGCGGACGCCGGATTGGCGCCGATGACGATCACGACATCGGTATGTTCGACCGAATCGAAGTCCTGCGTGCCGGCCGAGGTGCCGAAGGTCTGGCCCAGGCCATAGCCGGTCGGCGAATGGCAGACGCGGGCGCAGGTGTCGACATTGTTGTTGCGGAAGCCCTGCCGGATCAGCTTCTGCACCAGATAGGTTTCCTCGTTCGTGCAGCGCGACGAGGTGATGCCGCCGATGGCGGTGCGGCCATACTGGTACTGGATGCGGCGGAACTCGTTGGCGGTGTGGGTGAGCGCCTCTTCCCACGACACTTCGCGCCACGGATCCGAGATTTTTTCGCGGATCATCGGCTTGAGGATGCGATCCTTGTGCGTCGAATAGCCATAGGCGAAGCGGCCCTTGACGCAGGAGTGGCCGCGATTGGCCTTGCCGTCCTTGTAAGGCACCATGCGCACCAACTCGTCGCCGCGCATCTCGGCCTTGAACTGGCACCCCACGCCGCAATAGGCGCAGGTCGTGACCTTCGAATTCTCGGGTTGGCCGATCTGGATCAGCGATTTCTCGGAAAGTGTCGCCGTCGGGCAGGCCTGCACGCAGGCGCCGCAGGATACGCATTCGCTGTCGATAAAGGGCTGGTGCATGCCGGGCGACACCCGGCTGCCGAAGCCGCGGCCTTCGATCGTCAGCGCGAACGTGCCCTGCACCTCTTCGCAGGCGCGCACGCAGCGCGAGCAGACGATGCACTTCGACGGATCATAGGTGAAGTACGGATTGGACTCGTCCTTCGCCATCCAGCGGAAGTTTTCGACGCCGTCGTTTTTCTTGAAGACGTGATTGTCGCCCTCATAGCCGTAGCGAACGTCGCGCAGGCCGACGACGCCCGCCTGGGTCTGCAATTCGCAATTGCCGTTGGCAGCACAGGTCAGGCAGTCGAGCGGATGGTCGGAAATGTAGAGTTCCATCACGCCGCGGCGGATATCCTTCAGCTTGCCGGTCTGGGTATGCACCACCATGCCCGGCGCAACCGGCGTCGTGCAGGAGGAGGGGGTGCCGTTGCGGCCCTCGATCTCGACCAGGCAGAGCCGGCAGGAGCCGAAGGCGTCGACCATGTCGGTGGCGCACAGCTTCGGGATGGCGATGCCCGCCTCCATCGAGGCGCGCATGATCGAGGTGCCTTCCGGCACTGTGACGGTGAAGCCGTCGACTGTCAGCGTCACCTGCTTCTCGGAGGTCGAGGCTGGCGTGCCGAAGTCGATTTCCTGAATGAGACCCATGAAGTGGCTCCTACTCTGCTGCTTCGGCAACCGGCGCCGGTTTGAAATCATCGCGGAAATGGGTGAGTGCGCTCATGACCGGATAGGGCGTGAAGCCGCCCAGCGCGCAGAGCGACCCGAACTTCATCGTGTTGCAAAGGTCGGTGACGAGCGCGATGTTCTTTTCCGGCTCGATGCCGCCTGCGATCTTGTCGATGGTCTCGACGCCGCGCGTCGAGCCGATGCGGCAGGGCGTGCACTTGCCGCAGCTTTCGATGGCGCAGAACTCCATGGCAAAGCGCGCCTGCTTCAGCATGTCGGCCGTGTCGTCGAAGACGGTGATGCCGGCATGGCCGATCAGCCCGTCACGCTTGGCGAACTCTTCGTAGTCGAACGGCGTGGCGAACAGTCCGCGCGGGAAATAGGCGCCGAGTGGTCCGCCGACCTGCACCGCCTTGACCGGCCGGCCCGTCGCCGTGCCGCCGCCGATATCGTCGACGATTTCGCCAAGCGTCAGGCCGAACGCCGTCTCGAACAGGCCGCCATTCCTGACATTGCCGGCGATCTGGATAGGGATCGTGCCGCGCGAGCGGCCCATGCCGAAATCCTTATAGAAGGCGGCTCCCTTGTCCATGATGATGGGCACGGAAGCCAGCGAGATGACGTTGTTGATCACCGTCGGCTTGCCGAACAACCCTTGGATTGCCGGCAGCGGCGGCTTGGCGCGCACCACGCCGCGCTTGCCTTCCAGGCTGTTGAGCAGAGAGGTTTCCTCGCCGCAGACATAGGCCCCGGCGCCGACGCGGATTTCCATGTCGAACGCATTGGGCGAACCCAAGACATTGAGCCCGAGCACGCCGGCCTTGCGGGCGACCTCGACCGCCTTGCGCATCATGGCAACCGCATGCGGATATTCCGAGCGGATATAGACGAAGCCCTTGGTCGCGCCGGTGGCGACGCCGGCGATCGCCATGCCTTCGATCAGCACGAAGGGATCGCCCTCCATGATCATGCGGTCGGCGAAGGTAGCGCTGTCGCCCTCGTCGGCGTTGCAGACGATGTACTTCTTGTCGGCGGTCGCATCGAGCACCGTCTTCCACTTGATGCCGGTCGGGAAGCCGGCGCCGCCGCGGCCGCGCAGTCCCGATTCCGTTACCTGTTTGACGACATCGGCCGGCGCCATGGCAACCGCGTTCTGCAGGCCCTTTAGGCCGCCGAGCGATTTGTAGGCGTCGAGCGACAGCGGGTCGTTGATGCCGCAGCGGGCGAACGTCAGCCGGGTCTGTTTGGCCAGGAACGGGATCTTGTCGGGCGCGCCGAGCCAGCGCTTGTGATGGCCGCCGGTGAGGAAGCCGCTGTCGAACAGGCTCTTGACGTCCGACGGCTTGACCGGTCCGTAGGCGATGCGGCCCTTGGCGGTCGCCACTTCGACCATGGGTTCGAGAAAATAGGCGCCGCGCGAGCCGTTGCGCACGATCTTGGCCTCGATGCCGCGCGCGGCGAGTTCAGCCTCGATTGCCTTGGCGACCTTTTCGGCGCCCAGCGCCAGCGCACCGGAATCGCCGGGAATATAGATGCGCGGGATCATGAGCGTACCTCCGCGACGATCTCGTCCAGCTTTTCGTCATCGAGCCGGCCGATCACCTCGCCGTCGAGCATGGCCGAGGGCGCGCAGGCGCACAGGCCAAGGCAGTAGACCGGTTCCAGTGTGACCGATCCGTCGCGGGCCGTCTCGTGGAAGCCGATGCCCAGCAACTGCTTGAGCTTGGCGGCGACCGCGTCCGAACCCATCGACTGGCAGGCTTCGGCCTGGCAGACCTTGAGCACATGCCGGCCGGCCGGATGGCTGCGATAATCGTGGTAGAAGGTGGCGACGCCATGCACTTCGGCATTCGAGATGTTCAGCGCGTCGGCGATGACGGGCAGCGAGTCCTGCGGCACGTAGCCAAACTCTTCCTGAATGCCGTGGAGGATCGGCAGCAGGGGGCCTTCGAGGCCTTTGAATTCGTGGATGATCGCCGCCGTGCGCGATACGATCTCGGTACTTGCAGGCTGCATCGTCATGCAGCGCCCTCCCTGGTCGGTAGCGTTCTAGCGCTAAGTGCTTAAGAAATCAGAGGAAACCTCTGAAATCAATAAAGCTGTCCCGTTGCTCGATAGAAAAATTCTATCAAACGGCGGTGTCGGGCATTTCTAACCTAGCGATGGGTGCGGAAATCGTCTGCCAGCGCCATCGCCTCGTCCAGCAGCGCCTGCACCAGAGGCGTGTGCGGCTCGCGCGGCGCGGCCACCAGGCCGACCGTGTGGCTGGCGTCCGGCTCGACGATCGGAATGGCCCGTATCGGTTCGGAAAAACCGAACGTTTCCGCGAGGTTGAGCGGCATGATCGACGACCATTTGCCGGTACGGATATGCGAGAACAGGACGATCATCGAATTGGATTCCAGCGTTGGCCGCACCTGCACGCCCGCTTCCGCCAGATGCTGGTCGATGATGCGCCGGTTCTGCATGTCGGGGGTAAGCAGGCAGAGCGGCAGTCGGCTGATCTCGGCCCATGTCACTTTGTCGCGATCCGAAAAAGGCGTGCCGACAGCGGTGATCAGCTGGTATCGCTCGTCGTAGAGCGGCACGCTGGTCACCCGGCCGAGCGGTTCGTTGTCGAGATAGGTAATGCCGGCATCGACATCGAAATTGCCAAGCAACGACAGCACTTCGATCGAGGTGCGCGACAGGATCGAGAAGGTGACGCCCGGGTGCTTTTCGCGAAAGGGGGTCGTCAGCCGCGCCACCATGGCGAGCGCGGTCGGGATGGCGGCAATGCGGATGCGGCCCGAAAGGCCGTGGCGCGCCGCGCGCATCTCCTCGCGCATGGTCCTTGTATCGCCGACGATCCGGCGCGCCCAGCCGAGCACCTGTTTGCCCTCCGGCGTCAGCCCCTGGAAACGTGATCCGCGATTGACCAGCATCACGCCAAGCTGGCCCTCAAGCTGCTTGATGCCGGCCGACAGGGTCGGCTGGGTGACGCCGCACACTTCCGCGGCGCGGCCGAAATGCTCTTCCTTGGCCAGCGCGATGAAGAATTCCAGCTTGTCGATCATGAGTAGGGTTTCGGTTTTGTTGGTAGATGTCTGGATCCAAGCCCGATGCCTGAGAATCAACGGGGTGGAGCAATGAGGAAGAGAGCTGCAGCAGCGACGGCCACGATGGCATGTGGCAGCATTACATGGGGCCACACCATGATCTGTAATGCGAGTCCTCCACGCCCACGGGCGTGCCAAGCGCGCGACCACGAAGTCGCAATCTGATAGGGTGGAAATTTGCCGACAGGATCCAAAAATTAGTGTTCGATATCATACACTCGTTTGTAGTATGCTTGCTGGTTAGTTTTCCAAAGTGCCTCAACAATCCAAAAAACTACAGCGCTACAGCAAGCCACGAGCAGTATCATCGGGGATTTTTGTGCATAAGACGTGACGATGCCGGCAGCGCTTAATGTAACGCTCCAGGCTTTTATAGTCAGAGATTTGCTGTCGAAATCCTCAACTATCTGCTGAATTCGCATGTATTCACGCGACAAATGCTCGACGGATTTATCTTCGCTGTCCATGGCATCCCCCGTTTCGATCGCAGGATCATAACTTTTATCGGGAGATTCCGACACCCACCGTCGTTTTCCAGGGCGTGTCGGCAAAGTGCGTTGCTGCACGGCTTGGTTCTATCCGGAAACTGCACTATCTCAGGCGCCAAAGCCTCGAAGGAAGAAGCCCAGCCATGTCCGTCACCAAGGAAATAGTCACCGAGCGTCTGAAGACGGTCAACGGACCTGACTTCACCGGCAACATCGTCGATCTCGGCATGGTCTCCGAGATTTTCATCGCCGATTCGAAAGTGTTCTTCTCGATCACCGTCCCCGCTGCCCGCGCCCAGGAAATGGAGCCGCTGCGCGCCGCCGCCGAGCGCGTGGTGAAAGCCATTCCCGGCGTTGCCGGCGCGGTCGTCGCGCTGACTGCCGAAAAGAAAGGCGGAGGCATGGAGGCGCCGGTTCCATCGCGGCCGGCGCCCAGGCCAGCACCGCCGGCTCCGCCCGCCGCCCCGCGCCCCGCTCCGCACGCTCCGGCGTCCCAGAGTTCCGGCAAGCGCGGCGTGCCCGGCATCGAGGCGATCATCGCGGTCGCCTCGGGCAAGGGCGGCGTCGGCAAGTCGACCACCGCCGTCAATATCGCGCTTGGCCTTGCCGCCAACGGCCTGCGCGTCGGCGTGCTCGATGCCGACATTTATGGGCCGTCCATGCCCAAGCTGCTCAACATCCATGGCCGGCCGCAGACGGTCGATGGCAAGATCCTGAAACCGATGGAGAATTACGGCCTCAAGGTGATGTCGATGGGCTTCCTCGTCGATGAGGAGACGCCGATGATCTGGCGCGGCCCGATGGTGATGTCGGCGCTGACGCAGATGCTGCGCGAGGTCGAATGGGGCCGGCTCGACGTGCTCGTCGTCGACATGCCGCCCGGAACCGGTGATGCTCAGCTCACCATGGCCCAGCAGGTGCCGCTGGCCGGCGCCGTCATCGTTTCGACACCGCAGGATCTGGCCCTGATCGATGCCCGCAAGGGTCTGAACATGTTCAGGAAAGTCGACGTGCCGCTGCTCGGCATCGTCGAGAATATGAGCTATTTCATCGCGCCGGACACCGGCAAGCGCTACGACATTTTCGGCCATGGCGGCGCGCGCCGCGAGGCCGAGCGTCTCGGCGTCACGTTCCTCGGCGAGGTCCCTCTGGAGATGGGCATCCGGGAAAGCTCGGATGCCGGCGCGCCGGTCGTCGCGTCGAAGCCCGACGGCGCCGAGGCAAAGACTTACCGAGACATTGCGTCCAGGGTCTGGGACCGGGTCAATGAGGAGCGTGGCGCGGCGGAAGCCGCCGTGCCCAACATCGTTTTCGAGTAACGCTGATATCCCTCCCCCTCGAGGGGAGGGTGGCCCGCAGGGCCGGGTGGGGTCGCCCGCGACACACTCTACGCTATTTCTTTCTAGGAGTGGGGCAGCGCAACTCAGGTCGAGGCAGCTTAGGCGACCCCACCCGCCGCGCTTCGCGCGGCACCCTCCCCTCAAGGGGGAGGGTCAACTGAGCTTATCGCCAAACGTCGAGAAGAACTGCGCGGCGAGTTTCTTCGAGGTCGATTCGATCAGCCGGCTGCCAAGCTGGGCGATCTTGCCGCCCACTTCCGCCTTGGCCGTATATCTGAGGATCGTGGCATCCGTGCCGTCCTCGCTCAGCGTCACGTCGGCTCCGCCCTTGGCGAAGCCGGCAATGCCGCCCTTGCCCTCGCCCTGGATGGTGTAGGCGTGCGGCGGCTTCAGGTTCTTCAGCTTCACCTCGCCGTTGAAGGTCGCCTTGATCGGTCCGATCTTCAGCACCACGGTCGCCGCCATTTCGGTCGGCGAATTCATTTCCAGGCTCTGGCAGCCGGGGATGGCCTGCTTTAGGATCTCGGGATCGTTCAATGCTTCCCAGACCTTCTGGACAGGGGCCGCGATGCGTTCCTCGCCTTCCATCACCAAAGCCATCGATATCTCCCTGCGTTATTCCAAAAAGGGGTAACGTAGGGTTCACCGCAAGTCCATCGGCACCAAAGTCCTGATTCGGGCAGCACCTCCTCTTGCCTGCATTCGCGCGTTGTCATAGGGATTTGTCATACAAATACGGAGACCACGATGGCAGGCGCCCCCACCAGGAAGAAGAAGTTCCGCTCGCAGGAGTGGTTCGACAACCCGGACAACCCGGGGATGACGGCGCTGTATCTGGAGCGCTACCTGAACTACGGCCTGACGCGTGCCGAACTGATGTCCGGCAAGCCGCTGATCGGCATCGCCCAGACCGGCTCGGATCTGTCGCCCTGCAACCGGCACCACATCGAACTCGCCAAGCGCGTGCGCGAAGGCATCGTCTCGATGGGCGGTATCCCTTTCGAATTCCCCTGCCATCCGATCCAGGAGACGGGCAAGCGCCCGACGGCGGCGCTCGACCGCAACCTTGCTTATCTCAGCCTGGTCGAAGTGCTCTACGGCTATCCGCTGGACGGCGTGGTGTTGACCATCGGCTGCGACAAGACCACGCCGGCGCTGCTGATGGCCGCCGCCACGGTCAACATCCCTGCCATCGCCCTGTCGGTCGGCCCGATGCTCAATGGCTGGCACAAGGGCAAGCGCACCGGTTCCGGCACCATCGTCTGGGAATCGCGCCAACGCCTGTCGGCCGGCGAGATCGACTATGACGAGTTCATGGACATTGTCGCTTCTTCAGCGCCGTCCACCGGCTATTGCAACACGATGGGCACCGCCACCACGATGAACTCGCTGGCCGAGGCGCTGGGCATGCAATTGCCGGGTTCGGCCGCCATCCCCGCGCCCTACCGCGAGCGCGGCCAGATCGCCTACGAAACCGGCAAGCGCATCGTCGACATGGTGCATGAGGACCTGAAGCCGTCCGACATCATGACGCGCAAGGCCTTCGAGAACGCCATCGTCGTCAATTCGGCCATCGGTGGCTCGACCAACGCGCCGATCCATCTCAACGCGATCGCGCGCCATCTCGGCGTGCCGCTCGACAATGACGACTGGCAGTCGATCGGCCTCAAGGTGCCGCTCATCGTCAACCTGCAGCCTTCGGGCGAGTATCTCGGCGAAGACTATCACCATGCCGGCGGCGTGCCCGCCGTGGTGGCCGAGCTGATGAAAGCCGCAATGCTGCCCCATCCCGATGCCCTGACGGTCAACGGCAAGTCGATCGGCGACAACTGCAAGGGGGTCGCCAACGAGAACACCGAGGTCATCCACAGCGTCGACAAACCGCTGAAGACCAATGCCGGCTTCATCAACTTCAAGGGCAATCTTTTCGATTCCGCGATCATGAAGATGAGCGGCATCTCGCCGGAGTTCCGCGAGCGCTATCTGTCCAACCCCAACGATCCCGAAGCCTTCGAAGGCAAGGCCATCGTCTTCGACGGGCCGGAGGATTACCACGCCCGCATCGACGATCCGGCGCAAGGCATCGACGAGCACACGATCCTGTTCATGCGCGGCGCCGGGCCGGTCGGCTATCCCGGCGGCGCCGAGGTCGTCAACATGCAGCCGCCGGCCTATCTCATCAAGAAGGGCATCCATTCGCTGGCCTGCATCGGCGACGGCCGCCAGTCCGGGACGTCGGGTTCGCCGTCGATCCTGAATGCCTCGCCGGAAGCCGCGGCTGGCGGCGGACTTGCCTTGCTCAAGACCGGTGACCGCGTCCGCATCGATTTGCGCAAGGCCACGGCCAACATGCTGATCAGCGATGAAGAGCTTGCCAGGCGGCGCACCGAACTGCAGAGCAATGGCGGCTACCACTATCCCAAGCATCAAACGCCGTGGCAGGAGATCCAGCGCGGCATGGTCGGCCAGTTCTCCGAAGGAATGGTGCTGAAGCCGGCCGCGAAATACCTCGATGTCGCGCACACCAGCGGGGTGCCTCGCGACAATCACTGATTTGCTCCGGCGACTATCGATCGCTTGTTCGCGGCGGTTTGTATGAACGACGGACGGTGGCTTGATCGCATCAGGCCGCCGCCTGTCGTCCTTGACAAGCGCACCCAACAATTCCACCATCTGACCAAGGGGTGTATCGCGACGACCCCGTGAGGCGTCAGCCCAACGTTCGCGTCCAGGCTTCTCTTTTCAGGAGGTGGACGCCATGCCGTCAACAACCGCCATCACCGTATCGCAACTGTCCCGTCTGGTTGGTCTGCCGGGTGCGCCTGTCATCATCGATGTCCGCATCGATGATGATTTCGACGCCGATCCGCGCTTGTTGCCGGCCTCATGCCGGCGCAATTTCAAAGCCGTATCGACCTGGGCCGCCGAGTTCGCCGGCAGGCAGGTCTCGGTCGTCTGCCAGAAAGGTCAAAAACTCTCGCAAGGTGTGGCCGCATGGCTGCGGCACGAGGGAATTTCCGCTGAATCCCTCGAAGGCGGCTTTGAAGCTTGGCGCGACGCAGATGGGCTTATGGTCCGCGCCGAAAACTTGCCGCCACGCGACGAAAGGGGCCGCACCATATGGGTGACGCGCTCCCGCCCGAAGGTCGACCGCATCGCTTGCCCCTGGCTGATCCGGCGTTTCGTCGACCCTCATGCGGTGTTCCTGTTTGTCGAACCCGCAGAAGTACTGGCTGTTGCCGACCGCTTTCAGGCCGTGCCCTTCGATATCGACAATGTGTTCTGGAGCCATCGCGGTGAGCGCTGCACTTTCGACACGATGATCGAGGAATTCGGGCTGGAATCCGCCACGCTCAATCGCCTTGCCGTGATCGTGCGCGCGGCCGACACCGCGAGCCTCGATCTGGTGCCCCAGGCCGCCGGCTTTCTGGCCGCCTCGCTTGGCCTGTCGAGGATGTTTCGTGACGATCTGGAGCAACTGGAAGCAGGCATTCTGCTCTACGATGCGTTCTTCCGCTGGTGTCGCGACGCCACCGAGGAAACGCACAACTGGCCCAGCACAGGTAAACCGTCATGAACGCTGTTGCACCTGCACATGAGGCTGGGAACCTCGAAGCGCCGGCTACGCCCACCTTTGCCGAAGCCTTGAAGGTCTGGGCGAAGATTGGACTGCTCTCCTTCGGCGGGCCTGCCGGGCAGATCGCCCTCATGCACAAGGAATTGGTCGAGGAGCGGCGCTGGATCGGCGAACAGCGTTTCCTGCATGCGTTGAATTACTGCATGCTTTTGCCTGGCCCGGAGGCTCAGCAACTCGCCATCTATATCGGCTGGCTGTTGCACAGGACCGTCGGCGGCCTTGTCGCCGGCATCCTGTTTGTCGTGCCCGGCGCGCTCGTCATGCTGATCTTGAGCAGCCTCTATGTGCTCTACGGCGACGTTCCGCTCGTCGAGGCGCTTTTCCTCGGGGTGAAGGCGGCGGTGCTTGCCATCGTCATCCAGGCGGTGATCCGCATCGGACGGCGCGCCCTGAAAAACCAGGCCATGGTTGCGATCGCACTTGCCGCCTTCATCGCCATCTATGCGTTGAATGTGCCGTTCCCGCTCATCATCCTGCTCGCCGGACTGACTGGATGGCTGGGAGACCGCATGGTTCCCGGCCTGTTTTCCGGTTCGGCGCATGGCAAGGACATTGCCGATACCAAGGGAGCGGTCGATCTGATGTTCGAACGCGGCGAACTGACCCATGTCAAACCGACCAGATGGCATGCGCCGCGCACCGTCGCGATCTGGCTGCCGATCTGGCTCGGACCGGTTCTCGCGATCTGGTGGTTCACCGGCTCCGCCAGCGTGTGGACCGAGATCGGCCGCTTCTTCAGCCTGATGGCGGTCGTCACTTTCGGCGGCGCCTATGCGGTGCTGGCCTATGTCGCGCAGGCGGCCGTCCAGTCCTTCGGCTGGCTCGCACCGGGCGAAATGGTCGATGGACTTGGGCTGGCCGAGACCACGCCTGGTCCACTCATCCTGGTGCTGCAGTTTGTCGGCTTCATCGCCGCGTTCCGCCACGCCGGGCCGCTGGACCCGTTGCTTGCCGGATCGCTCGGGGCGCTGCTGACCTTATGGGTGACGTTCACGCCGTGCTTCTTCTGGATATTCCTTGGCGCGCCCTATATCGAGGCCCTGCGCGGCAACAGGGCCTTGTCGGCAGCGCTCGGCGCGATCACCGCCGCTGTCGTCGGCGTCATCTTGAATCTCGCTCTGTGGTTTGCCTTGCACGTCGTCTTCCGTGAGGTGCATGCGGTGGGCCTCGGCATGAATCTCCCGGTGCTTTCGTCGATCGACTGGCGTGCGGCGCTGCTTTCCCTGGCCGCGATGATCGCCATCCTGAAGCTGAAGATCGGCATGCTGCCGACGCTCGCCGGATCGGCCCTTGCCGGTGTCTTGCTGCTGGCAGCGGGTGGCTAGAGGCTCGCCTGCCTTTGTATTCCGCTAGCCGACCACTTAAGTGGTTGGAAACGGATTGGACCATCATGGCGCAACGACGCTCTTCCCTCGGGTTCCTCGGCATGTTCGGCCGCTCGGGTGATCTGAGGCAGCTTGATACCGCATTGCGCGGTGCCGACCTTCACCCGGCCCTGGTGCCGGAGGGCGTAAAACTCACCATCGTCAATCTGATGAAGGACCGCTGGCCTGACGAGCCGCCGCCACAGGCCTATCCGGATGTGGCGCGGCTGTTAAGCTATTGCATTGCCGGACCGGAAACCTTCGAAAGCGCGCAAGGCTCGCAGCAGCGTCAGGATGTCGAACGCCGGATCGAGGACGCGGTGGAAGCCGGCGACAGTTTCGATGCCCAGATCGTGCTGATGGCGCTGCACGCCAAGCTGATCAATGCCGACATCGTCGAGCGTTTTGGACTGAGCGCCGACTGATTTTTGTAAGGCGGGGCGCTACCCACCCATATTGCCCCGGGGCAGCTTTATCATCTCGCCGAAGCGGGTGCGCAATTTGTCGTCGAGCAGCTTCGGCACATGGCGCGGGAAACGTTCGGCGAGGACGCGCTTTTTCTCTGCGATCGCGCGCTGCAATATATCTGGCCGGCCCTTCTCGTTCCACTCCTTGGGCGAAAAGCGGTCTCCGACGGCGGGGTAGAAATACTCGGTCTGCATCAGCCGCAGGGTCTGCTCGTTGCCGAGATAGTGGCCCGGTCCCCTGAGGCAGACATCGGCGATGGTGTCGATCGACAGCGCTTCGTCGGTCACCTCGATGCCGCGCACGCAGCGCAGGCAATGGCCCAGCATGTCGTTGTCGATGATCAGGCTTTCCAGGCAGAAGCCGAGCAGCGAAGCGTGCATGCCGGCCGATTCATAGACGAGGTTGAGCCCTGCAAGGCCGGCCATCACATCGGTGATGCCTTTTTCATAGCCGGACTGGATGTCGGGCAGTTTCGAATCCGTCATGCCGGCGGCCGAACCGCCCGGCAGGTCGTAATACTGCGCCATCTGGGCGCAGGCCGCGGTCAGCACGGCTTGCTCGGCCGAGCCGCCCGACATGGCGCCGGTCCTCAGATCCGACACGAACGGCCAGGTGCCGAAGATCGCCGGATGCCCGGGCTTGATGGCGTTGACATAGACAAGGCCCGCCAGCACTTCGGCCACCGCCTGCACGACGGCGCCGGCGATCGCCGCCGGCGCGGTGGCGCCCGCCTGTCCGGCCGACAGAAGCAGGATCGGAATGCCGCCCTCCACACAGGCCTCGAGCACGCCGCAGGCATCCTCGGCGAACTTCATGGGCGGCACGACGAAGCAGTTGGAGTTGGAGACGAACGGCCGGGCGCGGAAATTCTCCTCGCCGCCGGCGATCGCATAGAGCATTTCGAGCGCCGGTTGCACATTTTCGCGCACGGTGAAGGACGTCCCGACATGCTTGGATGTGCCCATCACGCAGGCGTAGAGCGTGTTGAAGTCCATTTCGAGCGGATCGGGGATATCGCGCGGCACCATCGGCCGCTGGAAGAAATGGATGTTGTCGAGGCCGTCGACGATACGGGCGGCATCGTAGATGTCCTGCAGCAGCGACTCGCGGTATTCGCGCTTCTCGACATCGACCAGGTGAACGGCAGCGCCCGCGGTGCCGTAATGCACCCGCTTGCCCTGGATCACCATGTCGTGTTTGGGATCCTGGCCATGGAGGGTGAAGTTGCGCGCCGCCCTTTTGATCGTATCGAGGACCAGGGCGCGCGGGAAACGGATGCGGCCATCGTCGCCGTAGGTGGCGCCGGCCTTGGTCAGCGCATCGATGCAGGAAGGGATGGCATTGGCGAAGCCGACCGTCTCCAGCAGTGTCAGCACCGCCTCGTGGATGCGCTCGCAATCATTGCCCTTGAGAGGACCGTAGCTGCCGCCCTCGAGACCGGCGCGCACCGGTCTGATGTCGTCGGCCAGGGGCGCTGCCCGCATGGCGCGGCGCGCTTCGCGTCCACCGGACCGGCGCGAGCGTTGGTCCGCCGCGGCGTCCTGCTGCTTCTCGAGAATTGCTGACATCGAGACACTCCACCTTTTCAGGCAGCAAGCGCGGCGGTTGGTCCACCATCGGCTGCCTCTTCCCCTTTGTGCCACGACTATGCCGCCGGCATTGGCACAGCCTATGGGCCAGCGTTTCCGGTTGCATATACCAGAACAGGGGAAACCGAAGCCGCCGGTGGCGGCTCCGGGTGGAAGAAAATCAAGCGGCGGCGGGTCTGCGCCCGGCGGCCGTGGCGAGTTCCCTTATGCCGGGCTCGATGTGCTGCAGTGCGATCGAGGAAATGCCCAAACGCATGAAACGAGAGGGCTTTTCGGTGCGGTCGAAGAAGCGGTCGCCAGGCTCGATGATGACGCTGCGCGAGGCCGCGGCCTCGGCCAAACCGCGCGAATCCGTGCCACGTGGCCCTTCCAGCCAGAGCGATGTGCCGCCGGCGGAGTCGGTCGAACGCCATTCCGGCAGGAAAGCGGAAATCGCATGGACCAGCCGCTTGCGCCGCTCGTCGAAGGCGCTCGACAACCGCCGCACCAGCGCCTCGTGATGGCCGAGCGACAGGAAGAGCGCCACGGCGCGCTGGTTGTTGGCCGGCGGATGGCGCAGCATGAAGCGGCGCAGCGCCCTCAGTTCCGCGATTAGTCCAGCGGAGGCCACGATATAGCCAAGCCGCAGGCCGGGAGCCAGGGTCTTCGACATCGAGCCGACATAGACGACACGACCGGAGCGGTCGAGGCTCTTCAGCGCCTGCTGCGGTGCCTCGTCGAGAAGCTGGCTGTCGTAGCCGTCCTCGATGATGATCTGGTTGTGGCGGTTGGCGCGCGCCAGAAGATCCTGCCGCCGCTCGGCCGACAACGGCACCATGGTCGGGCAATGATGGCTCGGGGTGACGAACACGAAGCCGGAATCAGCGGGAATAGAAGAGGTTACGATGCCGGACTGGTCGACCGGCACCGGCTGGATGTCGGCGCCCGCAAGGCGGAAGATGGAGCGCGCGTCGGGGTAGCCCGGATCTTCCATCGCCACTTTCGAACCCTTGGTCATCAGCAGCGACGCCAGCATGTAGAGTGCATTCTGGGCGCCGAGCGTGACGATGATCTCGTCGGGATTGGCGAAGATGCCGCGCCGGGGCAGGAGCCGCGCCTGGATCTGTTCGATCAGCAGCGGATCGTCGCGATCGACCATGTCGGACGCCCAGTTGCGGATTTCGAGCACGGCCAGCGCCATGCGGTTGCACTCGCGCCACTCGGCGGTCGGAAACAGCGCCGGATCGAACTGGCCGTAGACGAAGGGATAGGACGACTTGATCCAGTTCTCATGCTTCACCGGCGGCTGCATGTCGCTGGCAGCGATCTGACGGCGCGCCTTCCAGTCGATCTCGTTGGCCTGGTCGGGAGCCTTCTGATGCGGCTTGGCCGGCGTTGCCAGCACGTCGGGATTGACGAAATGGCCACGGCGCTCGCGCGCCACCAGGAAACCCTGGTCGACGAGCTGCTGGAAGGCCAGCACCACCGTTCCGCGCGCCACGCCGAGTTTCTCGGCGAGGATCCGGCAGGAGGGGAGCGGCATGGAAGCGGCGATCTGGCGGTCGAGAATGGCGGCTACGATGGCTTGGCGGATCTGCGCTTGCAGGGTCTGGCCGGATTCAGCCGAAATCCGGAACAGGCCGGACCATATCGCCGTGTCGTTTCTCTGTGGCATGGAAGATGTTCCTCGATGGCCAGCTTTTTTGGCTTGGCTGGACCAGTCGAATGTAGCGGTGGCACAAGGGGTTGCGCCAATCAATTTTTCTGATCTTTGGGATTTATGCCAGTGATCCATCCAGCCGGAATTGCACGGCTTTGCGGCCATGCGTGACACATTCTGTCGCCGCGACGTGACAGAATGTGTCACCGCCACATATTGACCGGACGGAATTCGGCTCAATAGTTTTGCCGCGACGACACGCGCCGGAAACATCCGGTCTGATATGGTGCGTCGAAAAAAGCCAGGAGTCCCCGCCAGTGGATCAGTCAGCCTTCCAGAAACAGTTCGCCGCCTTGCGCGAACATCGCGCCGCGGCACCCGCCTCGATGCGGCAGGCCTTTGCCGCCGATCCGAAGCGGTTCGCGACCTTCTCCGCCACCGATGGCGACCTTTTGCTCGACTGGTCAAAATGCGCCGTCGATGCGACCACGATGGATTTGTTGGAAAAGCTCGCCGGGGCCGCCGACCTCGAAGGCCGCCGTGCCGCCATGTTCGCCGGCAAGAAGATCAACATCACCGAAGACCGCGCCGTGCTGCACACGGCGCTGCGCAACCTCAGCGGCAAGGGTGTCACGGTCGACGGCCAGGACGTCAAGGCCGACGTCCTTTCGGTGCTCGACGCCATGGGTGCCTTTGCCGATGCGATCCGCTCCGGCAAGGCGCCGGGCGCAACCGGCAAGAAGATCACCGACATCGTCAATATCGGCATTGGCGGTTCCGATCTCGGCCCGGCCATGGCGACGCTGGCGCTCGCCCCCTATCATGACGGCCCGCGCGCGCACTATGTCTCCAACATAGACGGCGCCCATATCCACGACACGCTGAAGGACCTGTCCGCCGAAACCACGCTGTTCATCATCGCCTCCAAGACCTTCACCACCGTCGAGACGATGACCAATGCGCAGACGGCGCGCGACTGGGTCCAGAAGGCGCTCGGCAAGGATGCGGTCGGCAAGCATTTCGCCGCCGTCTCCACCGCGCTCGACCTTGTGGCCAAGTTCGGCATCGCGTCGGATCGCGTGTTCGGTTTCTGGGACTGGGTCGGCGGCCGCTATTCGGTCTGGGGCGCCATCGGCCTGCCTGTCATGATCGCCATCGGGCCGAGGAACTTTCGCGCCTTTCTCGATGGCGCGCACGAGATGGACGAACACTTCCGCACCGCGCCGCTGCAACAGAACCTGCCGGCGCTGCTTGGCCTTGTCGGCTGGTGGCACCGTGTCATCTGTCAGTATCCGGCCCGCGCGGTCATCCCTTATGACCAGCGCCTGTCCAGGCTGCCGGCCTATCTGCAGCAACTCGACATGGAATCGAACGGCAAGGGTGTCACACTCGACGGGACGCCCGTAAAGACGCCGACCGGGCCGCTGGTCTGGGGCGAGCCCGGCACCAATGGCCAGCATGCCTTCTTCCAGTTGCTGCACCAGGGTACCGATTTCATCCCGGTCGAGTTTCTTGTCGCGGCTGTCGGCCACGAGCCGAACCTGAAGCACCAGCATGATCTGCTGCTCGCCAACTGCTTGGCGCAGTCGGAAGCGCTGATGAAGGGCCGCACGCTGGAGGAAGCGCGCGCGCAGATGCTGGCCAAGGGCATGAAGCCGGCCGATGTCGACAAGATAGCGCCGCATCGTGTGTTCTCCGGCAACCGGCCTTCGCTCACCATCCTCTACCGCAAGCTCGATCCGCGCACCTTCGGCAGGCTGATCGCGCTCTACGAGCACCGTGTCTTTGTCGAGGGCACGCTGTTCAACATCAATTCCTTCGACCAATGGGGGGTCGAACTCGGCAAGGAACTGGCGACCGGCCTGTTGCCTGTCGTGGAAGGCAAGGAAAGCGCCGCAAACCGGGACGCCTCGACCAGGGGCCTTGTGGAACGCATCCACCAATTGCGTGGTTCGGAGTGAAGGGCTTGGCAGACATCAAGGGGATACTCTTCGACAAGGACGGGACACTTGTCGATTTCAACGCGACCTGGCTCGGGGTCGCCGACTTCATGGCCATGGATGCTTCCGACGGTGACCGATGGAAGGCCGACAGGCTGCTCGCCGCCGCCGGTTTCGATTTCGCCAACCGCCGCTTCAAGGCCGACTCGATCTTCGCCGCCGGCACCAATCTGGATGTCGTGGAACTCTGGTTTCCGCGCCTGTCGAACGAAGACCAGATGCTGGCCGTCGCCCGCTTCAACGAGATCACCTCGGTGCAGGGGTCGGCGATGGCGGTGGCGCTGCCGGGCATAGTCGATTCCCTGGCATTGCTGCACAAAAGGTCATACCGGCTTGGTGTCGCCACCAACGATTCGACCAGCGGCGCGGAAAAGACCCTGGTCACGCTCGGTGTCGCGCAACTCTTCGACGCCGCCTATGGCTATGACGCCGTCGCCAATCCAAAGCCCGCGCCCGACACCATCCAGGCTTTTTGCGACCTGACCGGCCTCAAGCCGGCCGAGATCGCCATGGTCGGCGATAACAGACACGATCTCGAAATGGCGCGCGCCGGCGGCTGCGGCCTGGCGGTGGGCGTGCTTTCGGGCACCGGCACGCGCGAATCGCTGGCCGAGATGGCCGACATCGTCCTCGATTCGGTTGCCGATCTGCCGGATTTCCTTTCGGCACGGGTCAGGGAGACGGTCTGATCGGCTAAGGCTGGGCAAAACGAAAGCCAACGTGGGCTTCGTTGCGCCAGACGCAGAGGCACCGTAGTTCGAGCCGTTCAGCGATTCCGCGAAATGCTGAACGGCTCTACGCCTCCAGGCCCGGCCCTGCAGGGCGCGATACATATTCCGGGAATTCCTCGGCGCCTCGGCTCAGGGCCTTCACCATGAGCAGACCGTCATCGAAGAAGCCGTTTCGAACATAGAACTGGTGGGTGCGCTCCTTGCCGAGCACCATGGCGATACGGAAGACGGAGCATCCGGTCCGTTCGCCCTCCGCCTCGATCCACGCCATCAGTCTGGCGCCTATGCCAAGGCTGCGCAGGGTCGTGTCGACCACCACGTGGTCGGCTTCGATATACTTGCCGCACCAGAGCTGATTGCCTGTCCAGAGGCCGGAAAGACCGACCGGCCGCTCGCCGATATAGGCCGC
Source organism: Mesorhizobium comanense (assembly GCF_005503535.1). Lineage (GTDB taxonomy): Bacteria > Pseudomonadota > Alphaproteobacteria > Rhizobiales > Rhizobiaceae > Mesorhizobium > Mesorhizobium comanense. The sequence continues at coordinate 490,187 of NZ_SCNN01000001.1, forward strand.
GATGCAGCGGTAATTGCCCTGAGCGTGCATTGCCGAAAGTCGTTCGCGAAATGCTGCTTCGCTCAGATGCGAGTTGCTCTGCCGGAACAACGGGTAGACCGCGAGCATCTCATCGAGCCCGTTGAGCTCACGAATTATCACCTCGTCAGTCAAGACGGCCCCCTCCGTTTCACTCCACTCTGCGGGCGATCCCGGCCGCGGTCCAGAGGATTTCCCAAGGCTGAGCCAATCGACGTTCAGGGGCGGATCGCGTCATGCGATCCGTCGAAATCGAGCGACCGCCAGAGGCCGGCCATTCAGTGCGTCCGGCCTAGCTCCGTCGCGCTAATGCAGTTCCGGTTCGAACGAAAAGACGCCGCTCGGTTTCGCCGCAGCCCCCGTCGGCTCACCGAAATCCTGCACCTTGTATTCGGCAAGCAGGCGAAGGCGCGAGCGTGGGAGGTCGGCGCGGCGGGGATCGCCGACCAGCACATCGATGCCGGCTGCCAGGCAGCGATCGAGGAAGGGGATAATCCGTCTGGCAACCTCGGGGCCATAGAACACGTCGCCTGCGAGCACGAGGTCGACCGCCGGTGGCGGATCCGCGGTGATATCCCCTTCGGCAATGGCGATCGCGACGCCGTTGGCCCCGGCGTTGAGGCCGATCGCGGCGATGCCGTTGCGGTCGATCTCCGCCGCGATCACCGCGCTGGCGCCGGCCTTTGCGGCGGCAATGCCGACAATGCCGGAGCCGGCTCCGAGGTCGAGGACGCGGCGGCCCGCTACCGTCCCGGGATGGTCGAGGACGTAGCGTGCAAGCACCGTTCCGCCGGCCCAGGCATAGGCCCAGTAGGGCGGCTTGGGTTCGGATGTGTCCTCGTTTGCTTCGTCGTCGCCTCCGGGCTCGACGAGCCGCCTCAATCCGCTGCCCGGGTGAGCAGTGTAAATCCGGATTTCGGGAAGCGCAGGCACCGGGAAAAGGCGCATGTTCGCCTTGATGAATTCCGCGGGATCCAGGCGTCGACGCCGGCCCGGTCCATCGTCGGCGGCACCCCCCACTACTGGCGCAGCGCCCGCCGCAGGATCTTGCCGACCGGCGTCTTCGGCAATTCGGTCCGGAACTCGATATATTTGGGCCGCTTGTAGCCGGTCAGGTTTTCGCGGCAATAGGCGGTGATGGCTTCCGCCGTGAGGTCCGGATCCTTCTTGACGATGAACAGTTTGGGCACTTCGCCGGAATGTTCGTCCGGCACGCCGATCGCCGCCACTTCGAGCACGCCTGGATGCATGGCCACGACCTCCTCGAGTTCTGTCGGATAGACGTTGAAGCCGGAGACGAGGATCATGTCCTTCTTGCGGTCGACGATCTTGGTGTAGCCGCGATCGTCCATGAAGCCCATGTCGCCCGACTTGAAGAAGCCGTCCTTGGTCATCACCTTGGCGGTCTCGTCCGGCCGGTTCCAGTAGCCGGCCATCACCTGCGGTCCCCTGATGCAGATCTCGCCGACCTCGCCCAGCGGCACGTTGTTGCCGTCATCGTCGCGGATGGCGATTTCCGTCGACGGCAACGGCAGGCCGATGGTGCCGGTGAAGTCGCTGGACGTGAACTTGTTGGCCGTCGCCACCGGCGAGGTTTCGGAGAGGCCATAGCCCTCGCTGATCGGGCAGCCGGTCAGCGCCTTCCAGCGCTCGGCCACGCCCTTCTGGACCGCCATTCCGCCACCCAGGGTCAGGATCAGCGGCTTGAAGTCGAGCTTGCGGAAATCCTCGTTGTTGAGCAGCGCGTTGAACAGCGTGTTGAGGCCGGGAAATATGTGCGCCGGATACTTCCCGAGTTCCTTCACGAAGCCCGGAATGTCGCGCGGGTTGGGAATGAGGATGTTCTGCGCGCCTTGCTGCATGCCCATCAGCGCGTTCACCGTCAGCGCGAATATGTGGTAGAGCGGCAGCGCGCAGACGAAGTTGAGATGCGCGGGCTTCGGCTTGACCGTGTAGGCGTCTTCCACCCACAGCGAGTTCTGCGCGACATTGGCCAGCACATTGCTGTGCAGCAGGGTCGCGCCCTTCGAAATTCCCGTCGTGCCGCCGGTATATTGCAGGAAGGCGACGTCATTGGCCGCGACCGTGGCGGGCTTGAAATTCATGCCACCGCCGGCCTTCAGCGCCGCGTTGAACTTGACATGGCCTGGCAACGACCAGGCCGGCACCATCTTCTTGACGCGGCGCACCACCAGATTGACGATCGTCCCTTTCAGGCCGCCGAGCATGTCGCCCATGCTTGCCACGACGACATGCTTGACCGAGGTTCTGGAGACCACGGCCTGCAACGTGTTGGCGAAGTTCTCCAGGATGACGATGGCCTGCGCGCCGGAATCCTTGAGCTGGTGTTCCAGTTCCCGCGGCGTGTAGAGCGGATTGATGTTGACCACGGTGTAGCCGGCGCGGGCCACCGCCATCATCGCCACGGGATATTGCAGGATGTTCGGCATCATCAGGCCGACGCGCGCGCCCTTCTGAAGCCCCGTGGATTGCAGGTAAGCGCCGAAGGCCGCCGAAAGCCGCTCGAGCTCGGCATAGGTGATGGACTTGCCCATGCAGGTGAAGGCCGGCTGGCCTGCAAACTGCTTGCAGGCGGCGACGAGGAAGTCGCCGATGGAACTGTAGGGAAGGGGGCCGATCTCGGCCGGCATGTTCTTCGGGTAATTCTTCAGCCACGGCTTTTCCGGCAGGCCGGAGGCGAGCTCGGTAAGCGCCTTCGGCAGTCTCTGGCTGTCAGCCGCCGGCGCCGCCTTTGCGGGCGATGCTGCCTTTGCAGTCGATGCCGCCTTGGTGGCGCCGGTCTTTGCGGGAGAGGTCCCGGCGGCGGAGCGCTTGGTCGGCGGCGTCTTTGCCGGCAGAGCCTTGGCCGGCGCACCCTTGGCCACCGGCTTGGTCGCGGACTTGGCTGTGGCTTTTGCGGACGGCGCCTTTGTGGCTGGCTTTGCTTCCGTCTTGGCTGGAGCGGCCTTGGCGGCAGCTTTGACCTGCCTGTCGGCTGAGGCTGGTTTGGAGGCCGCCTTGGCCGACGTTTTCACCGGCGTCTTCGATGTTTTTGCCACCCGTTCCTCCTCGACATCTTGTTTGCCTGTTTCCTGGTGGCCTTGACGCGCTCGCCTCCGAACTGACAGAGACGTCCTCCGCTGCCACCAGTTGATCATCTATGTATTGCCTCTATCGGCGAGGGTGCAAGTCTTGCCCTAGCGGCAAGGCGCCGAAAGATTTGCCGCCGAAAATCTTTACCTCCGATTGCACTTGCAGCCGCTTGTTGCGCCCTCGCGGGCGTGACGAGGGGCGGACGCGCCGTCCATTCTGTCGGGCTGCCGATCAATAAAAAAATGCGGTCGTTAACAATATCGTGAATGGAAAAAACTGCTAATTTTTTCTGCCATTTAACAAAATGGCGGATTTTTTTCCTGCTTCCCGCGGGGTAAGCAAACGGGGTGTTCCAAAGCCCGAAAAACGGTGCTTATATGCGCGCTTCGCGAGCCTGATAGAGGGGCTTGGAAGAACATCAGGGAGTGCTCAATGAAGAAGAAATTGACTTTTGCAGCCGCGTTGCTGGCTGCAAGCGTCCTGGGAGGCGTGGCAAACGCGAAAACTCTGGTCTATTGCGCGGAAGCATCGCCGGAGGGTTTCGACCCGGCGCCGTATACCGCGGGCCAGACGTTCGACGCGTCCTCGCGTACCGTTTTCAACCGCCTCGTCGAATTCGATCACGGCAAGACCTCGATCTCGCCCGGCCTGGCCGAAAGCTGGACCATTTCCGACGACGGCAAGGAATATACCTTCAAGCTGCGCAAGGGCGTCAAGTTCGCGCCCACCGACTATTTCACCCCGACGCGCGACCTCGACGCCGATGACGTCGTGTTCTCGTTCGAGCGTCAGGTCGACAAGAACGGCCCGTGGTTCCAGTACATCCCTGGCATCGCCTACCAGTATTACAATGACCAGTTCGGCGACAACATCACCAAGGTCGAGAAGGTCGACGACCTGACCGTGAAGTTCACCCTCAAGGAGCCGGCGATCACCTTCGTTCCGACCCTGGGCATGGATTTCGCCTCGATCGTCTCGAAGGAATATGCCGACAAGCTGCAGGCCGACAAGACCCCTGAGCTGTTCAACCAGAAGCCGGTCGGCACGGGTCCCTTCATCTTCGTCGACTACCAGACCGACGCCGCCATCCGCTACAAGGCCAACCCCGACTATTGGGGCGGCAAGCAGAAGATCGACGACCTCGTCTTCGCCATCACCACCGATCCGGCGGTGCGCGCGCAGAAGCTGAAGGCCGGCGAATGCAACATCATGTCGTACCCGGCACCGGCCGATATCGCCGGCCTGCAGGCTGATCCGAACCTGACGGTCGCGGAGCAGGAAGGCCTCAATGTCGGCGCGCTGATGTACAACACCCAGCAGAAGCCGTTCGACGACGTGCGCGTGCGCAAGGCGCTCAACATGGCCATCAACAAAAAGGCCATCATCGACGCCGTCTTCCAGGGCGCCGGCCAGGTGGCCATCAACCCGATCCCGCCGACCATGTGGTCCTACAACAAGGACGTGAAGGACGATCCGTACGATCCGGATGCGGCCAAGAAGCTGCTTGAGGAAGCCGGCGTCAAGGACCTCAAGATGAACGTCTGGGCGATGCCCGTGTCGCGTCCCTATATGCCGAACGCGCGCCGCACCGCCGAGCTGATCCAGGCCGACTTCGCCAAGGTCGGCGTCACCGTCAGCATCGTCAGCTACGACTGGGGTGAATACCTCAAGCGCGCTTCCGCGGTCGATCACGACGGCGCCGTCATCGTCGGCTGGACCGGCGACAATGGCGATCCGGACAACTTCCTCGGCGTGCTCCTGAGCTGCGCTTCCGTCGGTTCGAACAACCGCGCGGAATGGTGCAACAAGGACTTCGACGCGCTCATCAACAAGGCCAAGACGGTTTCCGACCAGGCCGAGCGCACCAAGCTCTATGAACAGGCACAGGTCATCTTCAAGGAGCAGGCACCGTGGGCGACGCTCGCTCACTCCAAGGTGTTCATGCCGATGCAGAAGACCGTCACCGGCTTTGCGATGGATCCGCTCGGCATCCACCGCTTTGACGGCGTCGATATCGCCGAATAAGGTTCGCGAAACGGGGCGGCGCCACATCGGTGCCGTCCCACCTCGCCCGCCATGCTGCGTTATATCCTCGGCAAGCTCGCCCTCATCATCCCGACCTTCATCGGGATAACCATCCTCGCCTTTGGCTTCGTGCGCATCCTGCCCGGTGATCCGGTGCTGGTGCTCGCGGGCGAACGCGGCCTGTCGCCCGAACGGCACACGGCGCTGATGCACCAGTTCGGTTTCGACCTGCCGATCTGGCAGCAGTACCTGACCTATCTCACCAACATCCTCAGCGGCGATTTCGGCACCTCGTTCTCGACCAAGACGCCGGTGCTCAGGGATTTCCTGGTGCGCTTCCCAGCAACGGTCGAACTCGCCATCTTCGCCATGATCTTCGCCATCGTGTTCGGCGTCGCCTTCGGCATTTTCGCCGCGATCCGGCGTGGTTCCTGGTTCGACCAGCTGACCATGGGCACCGCGCTCGCCGGCTATTCGATGCCGATCTTCTGGTGGGGCCTGCTGCTGATCATCGTCTTCTCCGGCACGTTGCACTGGACGCCGGTCTCGGGACGCATCGACCTGCTCTACTTCTTCAAGCCGGTCACCGGCTTCATGACCATCGATTCGCTGATCTCCGGGCAGAAAGGCGCTTTCCGTTCGGCGCTGTCGCATCTCATCTTGCCGACCATCGTGCTCGGCACCATTCCGCTTGCCGTCATCGCCAGGCAGACGCGCTCGGCCATGCTTGAAGTGCTGGGCGAGGACTATGTGCGCACCGCACGCGCCAAGGGCCTCGCGCCACGCCGCGTCATCGGCCTGCATGCCTTCCGCAACGCGCTGATCCCGGTCGTCACCACGATCGGCCTGCAGGTCGGTACGCTGCTCACCGGAGCCATCCTGACCGAGAGCATTTTCTCCTGGCCCGGCATCGGCAAGTGGATGATCGACGCCATTTCCAAGCGCGACTATTTCACCGTGCAGGGCGGGTTGCTTTTGATCGCGCTGATCGTCATGTCGGTGAATCTGATCGTCGACGTGCTCTATGCCGTCATCAACCCGCGCATACGGGCGAATTGACATGACCAATGAAGGCCCAGCCACCGTCGAAGCGGCGACCGTCGTCAAGCAGCAGGACGCACGGCTGCAGATGTTCGCCGAGTTCTGGCACTACTTCTCGATCAACAAGGGCGCGGTGATCGGCCTCGTCGTCTTCGCGCTCCTGATCCTGGTCGCCATCTTCGCGCCGCTGCTCGCGCCGCATTCGGCGGACGACCAGTTCCGCGACTTCTTCCTGACCCCGCCTGCCTGGCAAGCGGGCGGCAATGCGCAGTTCCTGCTCGGCACCGATGCCGTCGGCCGTGATATCCTTTCGCGGCTGATCTACGGCTCGCGCTTCTCGCTCGCCATCGGCTTCGTCGTCGTCACCACCGCGCTTGTCTCGGGTGTGATCCTCGGCCTGCTCGCCGGCTACTGCCGGGGCTGGGTCGACACGCTGATCATGCGCATCATGGACATCATCCTGGCCTTCCCGTCGCTGCTCCTGGCGCTGGTGCTGGTAGCGGTGCTCGGCCCTGGCCTCGTCAACGCCATGATCGCCATCGCCTTCGTGCTGCAGCCACATTTCGCGCGGCTCACCCGTGCCGCCGTGATGGCGGAGAAGAACCGCGAATATGTGATCTCGGCCAAGGTCGCCGGCGCCAGTCATATCAGGCTGATGCTGGTCACCATCCTGCCCAACTGCATCGCGCCGCTGATCGTGCAGGCCACCCTGTCCTTTTCCAATGCCATTCTCGAGGCGGCAGCACTCGGCTTCCTCGGCATGGGCGCGCAGCCGCCGACGCCCGAATGGGGCACGATGCTGGCCGAAGCGCGCGAGTTCATCCTGCGCGCCTGGTGGGTCGTGACCTTCCCCGGCCTCGCCATCCTGATCACCGTCTTCGCCATCAACCTGATCGGCGATGGCCTGCGCGACGCGCTCGACCCCAAGCTGAAGAGGTCGTGAGCATGTCCCTGCTCGAGATCAAGAACCTCACCGTTTCCTTCGACACCGCCGCCGGGCCCTTCATGGCGGTGCAAGGCATCGACCTTTCGATCGAGCCGCGCGAGGTGCTGGCGATCGTCGGCGAATCCGGTTCGGGCAAGTCTGTGTCGATGCTGGCGGTGATGGGCCTGCTGCCCAACACGGCGACGGTCAAGGCCGACCGCATGGCCTTCGACGGTGTCGATCTCCTGAAGCTCAGCCCGTCCGAACGGCGCAAGATCGTCGGCAAGGACATCTCGATGATCTTCCAGGAGCCGATCGCCAGCCTCAATCCGTGCTTCACGGTCGGCTTCCAGATCGAGGAAGTGCTGCGCTTCCACATGGGCATGGACCGTGCGCAGCGGCGGGCGCGGGCCATCGAACTCCTGAAGCTCGTCGGCATTCCCGAGCCGGAAGACCGGCTGAGCTCCTTTCCGCACCAGATGTCGGGCGGCCAGTGCCAGCGCGTCATGATCGCCATCGCCATTGCCTGCAATCCGAAGCTGCTGATCGCCGACGAGCCGACGACGGCCCTCGACGTCACCATCCAGAAGCAGATCCTCGACCTCCTGGTGTCGCTGCAGGCCAAATACGGCATGGGGCTGATCATGATCACCCACAATATGGGCGTGGTCGCCGAGACCGCGGATCGCGTCATCGTCCAGTACAAGGGCCGCAAGATGGAAGAGGCCGACGTGCTGTCGCTGTTTGAATCGCCCAAGAGCAACTATACGCGGGCCCTGCTGTCGGCGCTGCCGGAGAACGCCGTCGGCGACCGCTTGCCGACCGTCTCGGACATGCTGTTCGAGCCGGCGCCTCCTGCTGGAAACAATGCCGCCGCGGGAGCCGCCTCATGAGCACTACAGTCCTCGAAGGCAAGAACATCGTGCGCGACTACCATATCGGTGGTGGCCTCTTCTCCGGCCCGCGCACCGTGCACGCGGTCAAGGGCGTCTCGTTCACCGTGGACAAGGGCAAGACGCTGGCGATCGTCGGCGAATCGGGTTGCGGCAAGTCCACGCTTGCCCGCATCATCACCTTGATCGATCCGGCGACGGCGGGCGAACTGTTCATCGACGGCAACAAGGTCGACATCGCCAGGGGCGGCTTGACCAGGGAGATGCGCCGCAAGGTGCAGATCGTGTTCCAGAATCCGTATGGCTCGCTCAACCCACGCCAGAAGATCGGCGACGTGCTGGGTGAGCCGCTGCTGATCAACACCGACAAATCGGCCGCCGAGCGGCGCGACCTCGCCATGAAGATGCTGAAGAAGGTCGGCCTCGGTCACGAACACTACAATCGCTATCCGCACATGTTCTCCGGCGGCCAGCGCCAGCGCATCGCCATCGCCCGCGCGCTCATGCTGAACCCCAGCCTGCTTGTGCTGGACGAACCTGTCTCGGCGCTCGATCTTTCGGTCCAGGCGCAGGTGCTCAACCTGCTCGCCGACCTGCAGGACGAATTCCAGCTGACCTACGTCTTCATCAGCCACGACCTGTCCGTGGTGCGCTACATCGCCGACGACGTGATGGTGATGTATTTCGGTGAGGCGGTCGAATACGGCTCGCGCGACGAGGTCTTCTCGGACCCCAAGCACAGCTACACCAAGACGCTGTTCGCCGCCACACCGCGCGCCGACGTGGCCTCGATCAAGGCAAGGCTGGCCAAGAAGGCTGCCTGACCGCGGGCGCGGGAGCAGCCTGCCCGATCAGTTGTCATAGATCCTTTCAAGCTCCGCATAGATCGTCTCGTTGCCGGCGAGCACGCGGTTGCCTTTGTTCAAGCCGTCGTTTGCAAGGAAGTCGTTGGTTTGCAGGCCGGCTGCCCGGATGACGGCGATGGCGCCGAGGCAGTCCCATGAGTTGATGTGGGGCTCGATATAGCCCAGCAACCGGCCGCAGGCGACGTAGCAGAGGGTCAGGGCTCCCGAGCCGTCGCGATAGAACATGCCGCCATTGTTCAGGAACCGCTCGAATATGGGTAGAAATTCACCGGGCGTGACGCGTGGTGAGTAGCCGACGCCGACAATGCCATCCTTGATCGTCCTGCCCGGGTGGCGCTGGACCCCCACGCCATTCAATGTCGCCGGAAACTCGACGCCACCGCTGAAGAGTTCGTCCCTTGCCGGCGCATAGACCATGCCGAACTGCAGCTCACCGCCTCTGACAAAGGCGATCGAGACGCACCAGCTGGACATACCCGAGATGAAAGGCTGCGTTCCGTCGATTGGATCGACGACCCAGATCCCCTGATCGGCGGCAAACGCGGATATGCCTGTTTCTTCTCCCAGGAATGCGTCCTGAGGAAAGCTGGTGTTCAATCGCTCCTTGATCAGGAGTTCGGTGTTCAGGTCGGCTTCGCTTGCCATGTCCTGGAGACCCTTGCTTTTGATGGTCAAGGCATCGCGATCCCTGAAATAGCCATGCGCCAGATCGCCAGCCTCGCGGATGAGCGCGAGCGCAAAGTCATAGCGGTCCTTCAACGATTGCGTATCGATCATGATGTGTTTTCCTTACTGGAGCGCGGGCCGTGCGGTGTTATGATTTCCAAAGCCAGGCAGCGCCTCGGACGCCGCTGGAATCTCCGTGCACCGCTTTGCGTATCGGCGTGTTGAAAACTGTCGAGAAGGTGCGTTTCGCCAGTTCGCGTGGCAGGTCCCGGTAGAGCTCCTCGACGTTCGACATGCCGCCACCCATGACGAGAATGTCGGGGTCGAGCGTGTTGACCACCGTCGCAAGGCCCCGCGCCACGCGGTCGACATAGCGATCCCACAGCAGGCCCGCCAGGCGGTCGCCCATGCGCTTCTTCTCGATGATCTCGCTGGCCTTCAGCTGCTCGTTCGTGTGGCTGGCATATTCGGCCTCGAAGGCACGGCCCGACACCCAGGTCTCCATGCAGCCATGACGTCCGCAGTAACAGGGCTTGCCCGAGATTTCCGTCACATTTGGAAAGGGCAGGGGGTTGTGGCCCCATTCGCCGCCACTGTTGTTGGGTCCATGGTGTGCCTTGCCACCAACGGCGATCCCGGCGCCGGCGCCCGATCCCAGGATGACGGCGAAAACCACGTTGTGACCGGCGCCGGCGCCGTCCAGTGCCTCGGAGGCGGCGAAGCAATCGGCATCGTTTTCGACACGCATCTCGCGTTTGATCGCCTCGTACAGGTCCTTTTCCACCGGACGCCCGAGAAGCCAGGTCGAACTTGCGCCCTTGCCGAGACGGCTGGCCGGCTCGAGGGAACCAGGGATGCCGATGCCGATCGAGCCGGTCCTGCCAGTCTGGCTTTCCAGGGCATCGATCATGGTCTTGATGAGGTGGATGCAGCCGAAATAGTCATGGCGTGGCGTCGCCTCCCGCAGGCGAAGGAGCTCGCGGCCATCGTGCTCCATGGCGACGCCTTCGATCTTGGTGCCGCCCCAGTCAATTCCAATCAGCATGTCGGTCTTTCCTTCCGCCGGTCCGCCGGTGCACGGTCGGTTACTATGAAACAGTCGCTGCTCGCCGGTTTCAGCTGAAGAGAATATCGCGGTCGCGCGCATAGTCGGCGAGAAGGGGAAGGCTCGCCGCGCCGAGAACACGCGCGTCGCTGCCGATCCTGCCTTCGACGATCTCGACCGGCGCCAGGCCTTGCATGTCCATCAGGGCGACCTTCTCGCGCGTCCGCCGCACTATTTTTGATCGGACGTCGGCCGGAAATCCGCCGTCGATAACGACATTGTGGAAGTCGATGATGGCGATCGCGGAGCCGATGGCGAGCGCCAGGCTGTCGGTGGCCTGTTCGATCCAGCGGTCGAGGACCGGGCCGAGGTTGGACCAATCGGTATTGTTGTGCCAGATCGCACTCGGGTCGCCGCCGCTATCGCGGATCATGCGTTCGAGCAGGAAAATCGATGCGCACTGGATCAGGCGCTTCGGCGGCTGGCCCGGCACCGGCGAGGGTACCGGCGCTGAACCGATGGAGCCGGCATAGCCGCGGCGGCCAGGATAGAGGCTGCCGTCCAGAACCACGCCGCCACCGATCAGCGTCGCGAAGAAGACATAGAGAAAATCCTGGTAGTTGCGGCCCTCGCCGAAAGCCAGTTCCGCCGCGCAGGCGGCTGTGGCGTCATTGTAGAAGTGCACCGGCCAGGAGAACATCTGCTCGACCTCAGCCTTGAAATCGAACAGGCGCCAGGCCTCGACCACATCATGCGGCGCTCCGACTTCCTCTTCCCAGCTCCACATTTGCGACGGCGCGGCGATGCCAATGCCGCGGATGCGGCCGTATTGCAGCCGGGTCATGTTGTCGATGATCTGGTTGACCCCGCTCTCCAGGAAGGACTTGAGCAGTCCGGGCGTGGGATAGGCAAAGGAGGTGCGTATCAGCTGACGGGCGTTGCCGACCATGTCCATCAAGACGACGTCGGCTGATCGGCGACCCACTTTGAAGCCGATCGAGAAGGCGCCTTCCGGGTTGAGGGACATCGGGACGGACGGCTGGCCGACCTTGCCGCGCTGGGGCTCGCCCTTGATGAGCAGGCCATCGCTTTCCAACTGCTTCATGATAACCGAACTCGCCTGGGCGGACAGGCCGGTCATGCGCGCGATCTCACCCTTGGAGAGCGCACCGTGGGCGCGGATGAGCGATAGCACCAGCCGTTCGTTGTAGAGCTTTACGCCTGTCTGGTTGGTGCCGCGGCTGGTGCCTGACGACTGGTGGGAATCCCGACCGGTTCTTTCACTGTTCAACAAGACTGGCCTCCTCGACGAACGGCACCCCGGCTGCCGTCGTTCCGCGGCTCCATAGTACCTGTTGACATGGGAAGCTCCAAATCATCGGCGGGTGCGCCTCGTGTTTTCCGCAAGCTATGGCGAGGTGGGGTTGCAGGTCAACAAATAAATCATATCGAGTTATAAATAGGTCAGCTCCCAAAAAAGAATGTCATCCATAGTGGTCCGGAAACTCAGGTTTTTGTTTCCTCCATGCCGCCCCTTTCTCGTTGTTTAACTGATTCCTGGCCCTGCCGTGAGCGCGGTAGCCAGGCATGTAGAGTGGGTCACTGACGCAATAAATAAATCATACCGCATTATCTATTGACAGCGAGATTGTTTGGTGTTTGCCTTTGCGCGTTGCCATCGAGCCGAGGGGCTGATGGCAAAGCCGAGGAACACCAGGGAGGGGTTCCGGTCAACGCTGCCAGCTTCGGCCTGGCCTGGGAGGAGAAGATGAAGACAGCTTTCGTAGGCGCGATTTCCTGCGCCCTGCTTTCCACGGTCGCCCTGACCGTTCCCGCTTATGCCACTGACGCCATCACGGCGTGCCTGGTAACCAAGACCGACGTCAATCCGTTCTTCGTCAAGATGAAGGAAGGTGCCACGGCCAAGGCCAAGGAATTGGGAATCAGACTGATGACCTTTGCCGGCAAACAGGACGGTGATGCGGACACCCAGATCGCCGCCATCGAATCCTGCATAGGCAGCGGTGCGAAAGGCATCCTGTTGACGCCGAACGATTCCAGCGCCCTCGTACCGGTCATCACGAAGGCGCGCGAGGCCGGGCTCCTGACGATCATGCTCGACACGCCGCTTGATCCGGCCAATGCGGCGGACGCGACTTTCGCGACGGATAACTTCAAGGCAGGTGAACTGATCGGCAAATGGGCAGCCGGCAAGCTCGGGCCGGAAGCCAAGAACGCCAGGATCGCGCTGCTGAACCTCAATCCGCAGCAGATTACCGTCGATTACATGCGCAACCAGGGTTTCCTGAAGGGCTTTGGCATCGACATCAAGAACCCGACACGCATCGGCGACGAGGATGATCCGCGCATCGTCGGCAACGCCGTTACCAACGCCAATGAGGAGGGCGGCCGATCGGGCATGGAGAGCCTTCTTCAGATCGACCCGGACATCAACCTCGTCTACACCATCAACGAGCCGACGGCGGCTGGCGCCTATGAGGCGATCAAAGCCGCGGGCCGCCAGGGCAAGGTCACTGTGGTTTCGGTCGACGGCGGTTGTCCCGGTGTCGCGAATATCAAGGAAGGTGTCATCGGGGCCACCTCGATGCAGTTTCCCCTGCTGATGGCGTCCATGGGCGTCGAGGCCATCAAGACTTTCGCCGAAACCGGCAAGAAGCCGGAGGTGACGCCGGGTCTCGATTTCTTCAACACAGGTGTTGAACTCATCACCGATCAGCCCGTCGATGGTCTGCCGTCCATCACGTCCGAGGAAGGCCTCAAGAAGTGCTGGGGTTGATCGCCTAGAGCCGGATGATTTCAGGTCGTATCGACCTGAAATCTGAATCCGCCTCTAAATCAAAGAGATAGAGCATGATGCCTGGACAAACGGAAACGTTTGTCCGCGAAAACCGCTTCACACTTTTCGGCATCATGCTCTAGCGCGGCAAGACACGTTGTCCTGCGACAATCGTTACCGCTGTTCGGGCGCGTAACTCCCAGCGGCGCGCCCTGGGGCGGGCTTCGAGCCCGCCCCCTCGCCCTGCCGGAGGCGCATCGAAGATGATGAGGAGCGTTCTCTCCATGGCCGACAAATTCGATGGCCTGCCCGGCTATTCAGGCGAGGCGGCGTTGAGCGACACGGATGCACCGCATGCCCGTTTCGATATCGACAACGTTGGCCCGCTCGGCCGTGTGCAGCGGTTTCTCCATGCCTTTCCGACGATGGTCCCGCTCATCGTTCTGGCCCTGTCCGTTGTCGGGTTCGGCCTCTTTGCGGGAAGCAAGTTCTTCTCACCCTACAACATGTCCCTGATCGTCCAGCAGGTCTCGATCATCGGGGTGCTTGCGGTGGCCCAGAGCCTGATCATTTTGACCGCGGGGATAGATCTCTCCGTCGCCGCCACCATGGTCCTGAGTTCGGTGATAGCCGGACATCTCGCCGTGCGGCTCGGCATCAACGCCCCGGTATCCCTGTTGATCTCTTTCGCCTGCGGCACTGCCATCGGCTTCCTCAACGGATTTCTGGTGACGCGGATCCGATTGCCGCCGTTCATAGCAACGCTCGGCACATGGAACGTGTTCTACGCACTCAATCTCTACGTCTCGGGCGCACAATCGATCCGCGGCGCCGAGATCGACGCGGCGGCGCCGATGCTGAAATTCTTCGGCGAGAATTTTTCGCTCTTCGGCACTCAGATCAGCTACGGTTCGCTGTTGCTCGTCCTGGTTTTCGGCATTCTCTGGTACGCGCTGACCAAGACCGCATGGGGCCGACATGTCTATGCGGTTGGTGACGACAGGGAGGCTGCGGAACTCGCCGGCATCCGGACCGATCGTGTCCTGATTTCCGTCTATGCCGTCGCGGGCTTGATCTGCGCCATTGCCGGCTGGTCGGCTATCGGCCGTGTCGGCGCCGTGTCGCCCACGAGCTTCTTCGAAGGAAACCTTCAATCGATCACCGCTGTCGTGATCGGGGGCATATCGCTGTTTGGCGGCCGGGGCTCCATTCTGGGTCCTCTCATCGGCGCACTGATCGTCGGTGTCTTTCAGTCGGGGCTGCGCATCGCCGGCGTCGATGTCCTCTGGCAACTTTTTGCGATTGGCTGGCTGATCATCATCGCCGTTTCGGTCGACCAGTGGATCAGGAGAATATCGGCGTGACCAGTGCAGCCATCCCCACCCTCATGGCCCGGGGCCTTGTGAAACGCTATGGCCGCGTGGTTGCCATCGACAGCGCGGACTTCGATCTGATGCCGGGCGAGATTCTTGGCGTGATCGGTGACAACGGCGCCGGAAAGTCCAGCCTCATCAGAGCACTTTCGGGTGCGCTTCGCCCGGATGCGGGTGAAATCCGCCTGGACGGGGAGCTGGTGTCCTTCGCTTCGCCGATCGAGGCCCGGCAGGCCGGCATCGAGACGGTCTACCAGACGCTCGCGCTGTCGCCGGCATTGTCGATCAGCGACAATATGTTTCTCGGCAGGGAGATCCGCAGCTCCGGCCTTCTCGGAAAGCTGTTTCATCAGCTCGATCGAAAGGCCATGGCCGACATCGCTCGCAAGAAGCTGTCCGAACTGGGCCTGCTTACCATCCAGAACATCCAGCAACCCGTGGAAACGCTGTCGGGCGGCCAGCGCCAGGGTGTTGCCGTTGCCCGCGCCGCTGCTTTCGGCAGCAAGGTGATCATCTTGGACGAGCCGACCGCGGCGCTTGGCGTGAAGGAATCGCGCAAGGTTCTGGATCTTGTCCTGAAGGTGCGGGCACGGGGTGTCCCTATCGTGCTGATCAGCCACAACATGCCGCATGTCTTCGAGGTGGCCGACCGCATCCATATCCATCGCCTCGGCAAACGGGCTACGGTCATCAAGCCCAGGGATGTCTCGATGGCCGATGCCGTCGCGATCATGACCGGCGCCCTGGCACCCATGACCGCCTGACATCGTCTCTCATGTCTTCAACCAGCCGCGCGCATGATGGAGCCGGATGCCATGAAGTTTGCCTTCAATACATTCCCGTTCAGCAGCTTCCCCACACTTCTCCCAACCTATCCGCTCGAGGATGCCATCCGGTCGCTGGCGGCCATAGGCTATGACGCGCTGGAAATCGGCTGTTGTGCACCGCATGCCTGGCCGCAGCATCTGTCCCGCTCGCGCCGAAACGACATCAAGGCGATCGCCGCAGGCGAGGGAATTGCCATATCCAGCCTGCTGCCGGCCATCGGCGGCGGGTTTGGGTGCAATCCCTGCTCGATCCTGCGCGTCGAACGCCAGGCAACAGTCGAACACTATAAGGGAATCGTCGAACTTGCGTCGGATCTCGGTGCCGGCATGGTGCTTTATATCGGTGGTTGGCGGGCGGAGGGCATGTCCCGTCAAGACGGTTGGGCTCATAGCCTCGACTGCCTGCGCGCGGTCGCCGCACACGCCGCCGATCGAGATATCACCGTCGTCATCGAACCGACCACGGCCGACACGAACCTGATCGACACCGCCGCGGACGCGCGGCGCATGATGGCGGAAAGCGAAGGCGATAATGTGAGGCTGATGTTCGACACCTGCCACGTTGCCCATGAGGGCAGGTCGGCGTCGAGTTATGTCGGCGATATGGGGCTCGACCTCGTCCATCTCCATGCCGCGGACACCGGCCGCAGGGCGATTGGTGACGGAAACATGGATTGGGACGATCTGCTTCGTTCCCTTCTCGCATCCGATTATGGTGGCTACTTCACGGTTGAGACCGGCTTCGGCGCGCGCGGCATCGATCCGCATGACGTTGCCCGCCGCAGCCTGAAGTACCTGAAAGAACGGCTGGCGATAGCCTGTGCTCAAATCACGGATGGCGACGGAAAGCGGCTGGCCATGCCCGCGGCCTAGCCTCTCGTTGCTTACCGTCCGGGCCTCGTGAAGCCGTAAATCTACGACAGCTTTGCGATGACGGCGCGCAGCGCTTCCCCGAAACGCCTGATCTCGTCGACCGTGTTGTAATGAACCAGAGAGGCGCGGATGGCGCCGCTGTCCATCGACAGGTCCAGGCGCTTCATGAGGCGCGGCGCATACATGTGGCCGTCGCGGATGCCGATCTGCATCTCGGCCATTTCCTCGACGATTCGCTGCGGCGACAATTTTCCGATGTTGAAGCAGAAGGTCGGCACGCGCTCGTCGATGCGCGCTTCGTCCGCGACGCCATAGATGGTCGCGTCGCAACTCTTGAGCACGGCCATCATCTCGCGCGCCAGCAGGAGTTCGTAGTCGCGGATGGCGCCCATGCCGGCAACGATGTTCTCGCGTCGCGAGCGGTTGTTGGAAGGCGTGAGGTTGCGGCCGATCAGCTCCAGATACTGGACTGCGGCGTCCATGCCCGAGACGTTTTCGTAGATGAAGGTCCCCGCCTCGACCTTGTAGGGCGGCTCGTCTGGAATGAAGTCTTCGCGGAATGTCGGCAGCCGCTTGAGGGTTTCGAAGCGGCCCCAGAGGAAGCCCATATGCGGCGAGAAATTCTTATAGCCGGAACAGACGAGGTAGTCGCAGTCCCAGGCCTGCACGTCGATCAGCCCGTGCGGCCCGTAATGCACGCAGTCAAGGAACACTTCGGCGCCGGCCGCGTGCGCGATCCCGGCCACCGCGGCGACATCGACGATCGAGCCGATCGAATGCGCCGTCACCGTGCAGGCGACCAGGCGCGTACGGTCCGAAACCAGCGGCTTGAGGTCGTCGACATGCAGGTTGCCGTCCTCGCGCATGCGCCACCACTGAAATTTGGCGCCGGCGGATTCCAGTGCCAGCCAGGTGGCGATGTTGGCGTCGTGGTCCATGTCGGTGATGATGATCTCGTCCCTGTCTTGCAGCATCTGGCCGATGCCGAGGCTGACGAGGCGGATGAACGAGGTGGCGTTCATGCCGAAGCAGATTTCCGCGGGACTGTAGGCGTTGATCAGCAGCGCCACGCTTGTCCGCGCGTCAGCCACGGACTGGTCGACGGTGACGCTGCGGCCATAGCGGCCGCCGCGCTGCACATTGTGCGAAACCAGATGGTTGGTCACCGCGTCGAGCACGCTCTGCGGAATCTGGGCGCCGGCGGCGTTGTCCATGAAAATGAAATCTCCGGCGCGCTGCAGCGCCGGAAACATCGCCCGGATTTTCTCCACGGGGAACGCGGCGGCGTTCGCATTGTCGGTCTGATGCTTGTTCACGGGGATGCTCCTGCGGGAACGTGGGGATGGGTTGAACTCAGCGCGTCTTCTCGGTCTGGAAGCGGCGCTCGAGCAGGCTGACCAGCCGCACCATCGGCCAGAGGAAGATGAGATAGACCAGCGCCGCGCCGATCAGCGGCGAGGGATTGGCGTAGAGCGACTGCGCGTTGGTCGCTTCCTTGAGGAGTTCCGGCAGCGCCACGGTGGAGGCGAGCGAAGTGTCCTTGAACATCGAGACGCAATTGCTGGTCATCGGCGGGATGACGACACGGATCGCCTGCGGTAGGACCACCTTGCGCAAGGTGAGCAGGAAGGGCAGGCCCAGGGCGTGCGCCGCCTCGAATTGGCCACGTGGAATGCTTTCGATGCCGGAGCGGAACACCTCGGCCGAATAGGCCGACATGATGATTGCGAAGGCCGTTACGGCCGACGCCCAGGATGACAGGCGGATGCCCAGGAAAGGCAGCGCGTAGTAGATCAGGATCAGCACCACCAGCACCGGCAGGGCGCGGAAGATGTCGATGTAGCCGACAGCGAGCCAGCGCAGCGGCTTTGGCGCATAGAGCCGCACGAGGCTGATCGCCAGCCCCGCGGCGATGCCGATTATGATGCTGAACAGTCCGAGCAGCAGCGTGTTGAGGAAGCCGCGCAGCAGCGCCGGCAGGCTGGATGCGATGACGTCCGGATTGAAGAAAGTGTCGATCAGCGACATCAGGGCATTCCTCAGCCGTGGCGCGTCTTGCGACGCCGGAACGAGACCCGGAACACTGAGGTCGACTTGGCCGCGCGCATGGCGGTTCCGGGAAGGTCATGCTTGAAACGGCACGTGCCGACCCTGTCAGCCGGCACGTCCGTTGTGCTGGCGGCCGCTCAGGCCTTGGGCAGCGGCATTTCCTTCATGGTCGAGGAATCAGCCGGCGCGTCGCTGCCGAACCACTTCTTGT
This sequence comes from Mesorhizobium comanense, assembly GCF_005503535.1. Lineage (GTDB taxonomy): Bacteria > Pseudomonadota > Alphaproteobacteria > Rhizobiales > Rhizobiaceae > Mesorhizobium > Mesorhizobium comanense. Next base: position 508,889 of record NZ_SCNN01000001.1, read on the forward strand.
GGATCGCCGCCAGCGTGCCGTCCTTCTTCATCGCCGTCAGCGCGTCGTTCAGCTTGCCGAGCAGCGGGTGGTCCTTGGTCATCATCAGCCCGTACTGTTCGCCGGTCTTGATGCGCTGCTTGACCTTCAGATCCTTCATCTTGGTGAAGGAGTATTCCATGCCCGGAATGTCGCTGACGGCGGCGTCGACCCGGCCGGCGCTGAGGTCGAGCAGCAGGTTCTGCTGGGTGTCGTAGCCCTTGACGTCGCTGAAGCCGTCGGCCTCCTGATGAGCCTTGACCCAGGTCTCGCCCGTCGAGCCGGAGAGCACGCCGACCACCTTGCCCTTGAGATCGGCTTCCGCGTTGATCGGACTGTCGACCTTGGTGGCGATGCCCATGTCGGAATCATAATAGGGCTGGGTGAAGGACTGTGACTTCAGACGCTCCGGCGTGATGGTGATCGACGAAATGGCGACGTCGATGCGCTTCGATGTGGTGGCGGCAAACAGCGCCTGGAAGCCCAGATCGGCGATATCGGTGGTCATGCCGATGCGCTTGGCCGCCTCATTGACGATGTCGACTTCAAAGCCCTCGAAAGTGCCGCTCTCGTTCTTGTATTCGAACGGCGGATTGGTCGGATAGGCGCCGACATTGAGCACGTCTGCGGCATAGGCCGTGGCCGGGCCGGCGGCGATGCCGATGGCAGTGGCAAGCAGGATGAGATTACGACGGTTGATCATCTCTAATGGTCCCTCTGGGGTGTTCCCTCTGGTTGTTGATCGGGCGGGGCGGACCCCGCACGGTTTCTTGCCGTCCCGCCTCCCAGCGGGGCGTCAATTCATGGCGGCGACCATGCGGTCGAGCGCAGTCGCTATCTGGTCGCGGTCGCGGCATACGCACATGCGCATGAACGCCGAGGAAGAGTTTCCGAAAAGATGGCCAGGGGCCAATCCGACGCGCGCCGTCTCCAGGATCCTGGCGCAGGCCTGCCGGGCGTCGCTTTCGCCCTCCAGGGCAAAGAAGGCATACATGCCGCCGCGCGGTTTCGTCGGCAGGATGACGCCCGCGATCCTCGACAGCCGGTCATAGGCCAGATCGAGGCCGGTCCGGATCCGCTGCCTGATCTCCTCGACCAGCGGCTCGCCCTGGCGGACAGCGGCAACAGCACCGGCCTGGATCGCTGCGGCGGTGCCGCTGTTTATGTATTGCGTCATGGCGCCAAGCTGGTCGGCAATGCCCGACGGATGCGTCAGCCAGCCGATACGCCAGCCCGTCATCGCCCAGGCCTTCGAGAAGCTGTTGACCGACAGCACCCGGTCGCCGTCCTCGGCGATCTGCAGGATCGAGGGCGCGACCTCGCCATCGAAATAGAGCCGGCCATAGACTTCGTCGGAAATGATCCAGATGCCGGTGCGCCGGCTGAAGTCGAGCAGCGCCTGCATCTCCTCGCGCGAAGCCGTCCAGCCGGTTGGGTTGGACGGCGTCGACAGGAAGATGGCGCGGGTGCGCGCGTCGCAGGTCGCGAACAGCCGGTCGAGGTCCAGATGCCAGTCGCCCTTGAAGTCGAGCGGCAACGGACGCGGCTCGCCGCCGATCAGATGGATTGCGTTGTGGATGTTGGGCCATTGCGGCGCGACATAGACGACATTGCTGCCGGTATCGACCAGCAGTTCCAAGGCAAGGTACAGCGCCTGCATGCCACCCGGCGTCACGGTGGTCCGGGTGATCGGGATCTGGCGGCCATGGATGCGCGTCTGATACTCCGACAGCGCTTCATTCAATGGGCCGAGGCCCCGCATGTTGGGGACATAGAAAGTCTGGCCGTCGTCGAAGGCGGCCTTGGCGGCGTCGCGGATGAAGGCCGGCGTCACCATGTCGCCTTCGCCGTACCAGAGCGCGATCACGTCGCCGAGCTCCCGTGCGCGCACAGCGAGGTTGGCGATGTTTTCGGTGTGAAGGTCACGGATCTGTGCGCGCACGCCATCGAAGGCATAGCGCGCGCTGGACGATGACTGGGGCAGTATGAACGACAAGGACTGAAACCCCTCCCACCCGGAGCACCAAGACCGACTGGCCGGCAAACCCCTCCGCCTCCGCAGTCGCCCTCGACTTTGAATGCTTATCCAAAGTGCGGCGCTTTTCAAGGCGAAAGTTTTAAGCTTAAAAAATGCGCCGGCCTGTCGCCGCGCCGATACGTCTTCTCCTAGCCGCGGCCGCCTTGAGCCAGCTCGTCGCGCGCGGCGGTACAGTTTGCTGCGGCGCCGGCCCCGAGAAACATCGTGTCGCTGGCCAGCACGAAGAAACTCGCGCCAAGCGCCGCCCATCGGCTGACGGCCTGTGGGCTGGCGCAGAATATGCCAGCGGCCCTCCCGTGCGCGATCGTTGCGCCGATGATCGTCTGGATTGCCTCGTTGAGCCTGACGGCGCCTTGGGGTCCCACTGCACCGATGGATACGGAAAGGTCGCCGGGGCCGACGAAGATCACGTCGATGCCTTGGACTGCGGCGATTGCCTCGATATTGGCCAGGCCCTCCGCGGTCTCGACCTGGACCGCCACGACGACCCTGTCATTGGCGCCGGCAAGATATTCGGGAATGCGATAGCCATAGCCCGCCGCCCGGCCCGGTCCGACGCCGCGCTCGCCCAGCGGCGGATAGCGTGATGCCTTGACGGCCATGGCCGCCTGGGCGGCGGTCGAGACGCGCGGCACGAGCACCCCTTGCGCGCCGCTGTCGAGCGCCGCCTGGATGGCTTCGGGCGCGTGGCCGGGAACGCGCACCATCGCCGGAACGCGATGGACGTCGGCCGCCCGCACCATGGCCTCGATCGTGTCGCGCGAAATCTGGGCGTGTTCCCAGTCGATGCAGAGGAAGTCGAGGCCGGCGAGCGCCATCACCTCGACCGCGACCGGGTGAGGAATGGCTGCGAAGGAGCCGACGAGGCTGGTCTTGCCGATGCATTTCTGACGGAATTCGCTCATGCCGGTCCTCTTTGCGTCTGGTCGCAATTCATATCCGCAATCGGCGACGGGGCGAAGCTATTTCAGGCTTGAAATATTTTTGGGCGAGCCTAGCGTGCGAGTATCCCGCCGCGAGTTCCCAAATGATCAAAGCCCACCCCCTGCACGGCCCCAACAAACTGAAGCTCGGCGTCTTTTCCACCAACGCCGATGGCGGCCTTGCCATAACGGATGTGCCGGAGCGCTGGACGGCAGGTTGGCAGGATAATCTGACAGCCGCCCAGATCGCCGATCGCGCCGGGCTGGAGTTCATGTTGCCGATCGCCCGCTGGCGCGGCTTTGGCGGCCGCAACAAGGTGCGCGAATGGTCGTTCGAGACCTTCACCTGGGCGGCGGCGCTCAGCGTGGCGACGCAGCGGATCGGCCTGTTCATGACCGTGCATGTGCCACTCGTGCATCCGCTCTACGCCGCCAAGGCGCTGGCCACGGTGGATCACATAAGCCAGGGGCGCGCCGGCCTCAACATCGTCTGCGGCTGGAACCCGAAGGAATTCGGCATGTTCGGCACGCCGCTGGTCGAAAAGGGCTACGAGCAGGCGGCCGAATGGATCGAAATCCTCGAACGGCTTTACGCGTCGAGCGAACCCCTCGACTACGAGGGCATCTATTATCGCCTGAAGGAAGCGGTCAGCCGGCCGGCCAGCCTGCAGGTCCCGCGTCCGGTGACGATGAACGCCGCCTTCGGCGGCCCGGGCCGCGATTTCGCCGCTGCCCATTGCGACTACCTGTTCACGACTTTTTCCGAGATGGGCGATGCCGGCAAGCACGTCGCCGATATCGGCGAGCGCGCCGACAAGGCTGGTCGCAAGGTCGGTGTCTACACCGTGGCACATGTCGTTTGCCGCCCGACCATGGAAGAGGCGCAGACTTACTACAAACGCTATGCCGTCGATCTGGCCGATCACGAGGCGGTCGATGCCCACATGGCCGGCAAGAAGGAATTTTCGCAGTCGCATGACGCGCATGCCTATGATCGCTATCGACAACGTTTCGCCGGTGGCGCCGGCACCTATCCGCTGATCGGAACCCCGGAGACGATCGCCGCCGACATGGCCGCCATATCAGGGCATGGCTATCAGGGCATCGCGCTGTCCTTCGTCAACTACACGCAGGAGCTGCCCTATTTCTGCGATCATGTGCTGCCGCTGCTCAGGCAGGCGGGGCTTCGAGGTAGCGGGCCGCCTATTCCGGTATAACCGCGGTGGCCTGGATCTCGATCTTGGCGCGATCCTCCACCAACGCCACCACCTGCAAGGCGGCCATGGCCGGAAAGTGCCGGCCGATCACCTCGCGATAGGCTTCGCCTATACCCTTGAGGTTACCGAGATATTCGGCCTTGTCGGTGAAGTACCAGGTCATCGATGTGATGTGCTGGGGCTTGGCGCCCGCTTCGGCAAGGATCGCCACGACGTTCTGAAGCGTCTGCCGTACCTGGCCGACGAAATCATCGGTCTCGAACTTGCATTGCCCGTTCCAGCCGACCTGGCCGCCGACGAACACCAGCCTGCCATGCGCCGCGACGCCGTTGGCGTAGCCGACCGGTTTTGCCCAGCCTTCCGGCTGCAGGATCTCGTGCATGTCACTCTCCAATATCGGTCCGCAATATCCGCGTTCGAAACAGTTCAACCTTCAAGTGGCCGATCAGGCCGCGCCCATCACCTGCCGTGCGATTACGACCTTCTGCACGTCCGATGCGCCCTCATAGATGCGCAGCGCGCGGATCTCGCGATACAGGCTCTCGACGATGTGCCCCTTGCGGACGCCGTCGCCGCCATGCAGCTGGACGGCCTTGTCGATGACCTCCTGCGCCTTGTCGGTGGCGAACAGCTTGGCCATCGCCGCCTCGCGCGTCACCCGCGCGGCGCCCATGTCCTTGGTCCAGGCGGCGCGGTAGACCAGCAAGGCCGCGGCATCGACATCCAGCGCCATATCGGCGACATGGCCTTGCACCATTTGCAATTCGCTCATCGGCGCCCCGAACAGCCTGCGCTCGGCAACCCTCTTGATGCTTTCATCGAGCGCGCGCCGGGCAAAGCCGAGGGCGGCGGCACCGACCGTCGAGCGGAACACGTCGAGCACCGACATGGCGATGCGAAAACCGTCGCCGGGCTTGCCGATCAGCGCAGAGGCCGGCAGGCGCACCTTGTCGAAGGAAAGCCGCGCCAGCGGATGCGGCGCGATCACTTCAAGGCGTTCGGCAATGCCAAGTCCCGTAGCGTCCCCGGGCACGATGAAGGCGGAAAGCCCCTTGGCGCCCGGCGCCTCGCCGGTGCGGGCGAAAACGATATAGAGATCGGCGATGCCGCCATTGGAAATCCAGGTCTTCTCGCCCGTCAGAACGTAGTCGTCGCCGTCGCGCATGGCCGCCATTTCCATATTGGCGACGTCGGACCCCGAGCGCGGCTCCGAGAGCGCAAAGGCCGAGATCGCCTTGCCGGCCCGCGTCCTTGCCAGCCATTGCTGCTGCGCCGGCGTGCCGAACAGGCTGAGCGCGCCGGTACCCAGCCCCTGCATGGCAAAGGCGAAGTCGGCGAGCCCGTCATGGCGCGCCAGCGTTTCGCGCGTGATGCACAAAGCGCGCACGTCGAGGGGGCCGGGATTGTCGGCGTCAACGGCGGTCGGTTTCAGCCAGCCGTCGCGGCCGAGTTTCTGCACCAACTCGCGGCAGGCAGCATCGACGTCGTGGTGATCGACGGGGAGGTTTTGGGCGCACCAGGTTTCGAGCTGGTCGGCGAGTTCGCGGTGGCGGTTCTCGAAGAAGGGCCAGTTGAGGAAGGAACGGTCAGGCATGGAGGCAACCTCCCGCATGCTGGTGCGAGCAAAAACCAACCATCCTCAATTCCCCTCGAACACCGGCTTCTCCTTGGCCACGAACGCCTTGTAGGCGCGCTCGAAATCGCGCGTCTGCATGCAGATCGCCTGCGCCTGCGCTTCTGCCTCGATTGCCTGGTCCAGCCCCATCGACCATTCCTGGTTGAGCTGGGTCTTGGTGATGCCATGCGCGAAGGTCGGCCCCGAAACGATGCGCGCCGCCATGTCGAGCGCGTCGGCCTCGAGGGCCGCCGCATCGACCAGCCTGTTATAAAAACCCCAGCGCTCGCCTTCGGCGGCCGTCATGGTGCGGCCGGTGTAGAGCAGTTCCGCGGCGCGACCCTGGCCGATGATGCGCGGCAGGATCGCGCAGGCGCCCATGTCGCATCCGGCAAGGCCGACGCGTGTGAACAGGAACGCCGTCTTGGCCTCCGGCGTCGCGATGCGGATGTCGGCGCTCATGGCGATGATGGCACCGGCGCCCACCGCCACGCCGTCGACCGCCGCGATGATCGGCTTGCCACAATTCAGCATTGCCTTGACGAAGTCGCCGGTCATGCGGGTGAAGGCGAGCAGTTCCTTCATGTCCATCCTGACCAGTGGCCCGATGATATCGTGGACATCGCCGCCGGAGCAGAAATTGCCGCCATTGGACAGGAACACCACGGCGTCGATATCGTCGGCGTAGACCAGGTCGCGAAACGTGTCGCGCAACTCCGCATAGCTGTCGAAGGTCAGCGGATTCTTGCGCTCCGGCCGGTCGAGCCGGACCTTGGCGATCCTGCCTTCAACTTCCCAGAGAAAATGCTTCGGCTTGAGGCCGGCCATTTTTGTCATTCGCGTCCCTCCCAGTTGCTGCGGAACGAGGTCAGCATGCCGGTCAGCCGGCGGGCGTCCTCCTCGCTGACCTTGCCCAGCAATTCACCGATCCAGCCCTCATGCGCGGCGGCGATCGTGGCAAAGGACTGGGAGCCTTCCTCGGTCAGCCGCACCATCGAGGTGCGGCGGTCGCCATTGCGCCGGGCGCGCGTTACCAGCCCTTCCGAAACCAGCCGGTCGACGATCCCGGTGACGTTGCCGTTGGACACAAGCAGGAAGCGGGAAAGGTCGCTCATCAGCATGCCTTCGGGCGCGCGGTAGAGCGCGGCCATCACGTCGAAGCGCGGCAGCGTCGTGTCGAATTCCTTCTTCAGGCGCTCGCGCAGTTCGGCCTCGATCGTGCGCGAGGCGCGCAGCAGCCTGATCCACAGACGCAGCCGGTCCTTGCCGGGTCCTGAAGGGGCGGGCAGGGGGCCGGCTACCATGTCTCGCCTCCCGAGATCGAAATTGCCTGTCCGGTGATCGATGAAGCGGTGTCGCCGCAAAGCCACAGCACGGCGGCGGCTACTTCCACCGGCTGGATGAAGCGGCCTTGCGGATTGGTGGAGGCCAGGCTTGCCCGTGCCTCGCCGGAAGAGCGGCCTGTCTTTTCGACGATGCGCTGAATGGATTCCTCCAGCATTTCCGTTTCCACGAACCCAGGGCACACCGCATTGACGGTGACGCCTGACTTCGCCGTCTCGGCCGCAAGCGCCCGCATCAGCCCGACGACGCCATGCTTGGCGGCGACATAAGGCGCGACATAGGCATAGCCCTTCAATCCCGCCGTGGAAGCGATGAACACGATGCGGCCCGCCTTGCGCGCGGCCATGCCGGCCAGCGCCGGCTTCACCGTCAGGAACGCACCGGTCAGGTTGACGTCGAGCGTCCGCTGCCAGTCGGCCAGCGAGGTCTTGTGCGCCGGCGTGCTGCCCGCCATGCCGGCATTCGCGACGACGATATCGAAAGGCCCGCGCGCGGCCTGCGCGGTCTCGTAAAGGCCGGTCATCGCCGCCTCGTCGGTGACATCGGCGACCATGGCGAAGATGCGATCACTTTCGCCGGTTACTTTGGCAAGCTCCGCCTCACGGCGGCCACAGATAGTCACTTCGACGCCGGCCTCGGCCAGCGCCAACCCAATGGCCCGGCCAACGCCTGAGCCGCCGCCGGTGACCAGCGCATGCTTGCCCGCGATCATGCGGGAACCCTCGAAGCATTGTCTTGCGCCGCGCCGGTCGACCCCCACTCCGTCTCGGCTTCGCCGAGCCACCTCTCCCCCGATCGACGGGGGAGAGGAAGGGCGCGAACGTCTTGGCGGCAAGGCTCACCGAACGAGGCTCCTTTCCTTTCCCTCCGGAGGGGGGAAAGGTGGCGCTGCGAAGCAGTGACGGATTGGGGGAACCACCTCGAAATCATGCCCAGGGCTAATCCACCCATTCCAGTCCCAAACATCTCTGCACACCGGGAGGAGACAGGGGTGGGACTACAGTGCCGACGTGAAAAACGGGACGCGCTCATACTTTCAGCCCCGCAGCCGCATCGCGTTCGGCCAGCCTGTAGAGCTGGTCGCGTCCAGGCAGATAGGGATCGGGCCATCTGACGCCGCGGTCGCCAAGTGTCACCGCCGCATGCAGCGTCCAATAGGGATCGGCGAGGTGCGGCCTTGCCAAGGCCACCAGGTCGGCGCGGCCGGCCATCAGGATCGAATTGACATGATCCGGCTCGTAGATGTTGCCGACCGCCATCGTCGCCATGCCGACCTCGTTGCGGATGCGGTCGGAAAACGGCGTCTGGAACATGCGGCCATAGACCGGCTTGGCGGCGATCGAGGTCTGACCGGCCGAGACGTCGCATATGTCGACGCCGGCCTCGTGCAGCATGCGCGCGATCTCGACCGCGTCGGCCGGCGTCACACCTTCGATGCCGACCCAGTCATTGGCCGAAATGCGTACAGAGATCGGCTTGCGCGCCGGCCACACCGCGCGCACCGCATGGAAGATTTCCAGGGGATAGCGCATGCGGTTCTCGAGCGAACCGCCATAGGCGTCCGTGCGCCGGTTCGTCACCGGCGTGATGAAGGACGACAGCAGATAGCCATGCGCGGCGTGGATCTCCAGCATGTCGAAGCCGCAGCGGTCGGCCATCTCGGCGGAAGCGACGAACTGGTCGCGGACCAGATCCATGTCTGCACGGTCCATGGCCTTCGGCACCTGGTTCTGCGGCGACCACGCGACGGCAGACGCCGCCATGATGGGCCAGTTTCCCGAGGAGAGCGGCACGTCGGTGCCTTCCCAGCCGACACGGGTCGAACCCTTGGCGCCGGAATGACCGATCTGGGCGCAGAGTTTCGCCTCGGTCTCGGCATGGACGAAATCGACCAGCCGCTTCCACGCCACCTCATGTTCGGGTGCGTAGAAGCCGGGGCAGCCGGGAGTGATGCGTCCTTCGGGACTGACGCAGGTCATCTCGATATAGACGAGCCCCGCGCCGCCCTTGGCGCGTTCGGCATAGTGGGTGAAGTGCCAGTCGGTGGGGCAGCCGTCGACAGCCTTGTACTGCGCCATCGGCGAGACGACGACGCGGTTGGCAAGCTGCATGTCGCGCAGCCTGAACGGCGCGAACATCGGCGCCCGGCGCAGCCTGTTGCCGCCGGCGCCGGCCTGGCGCTGGAACCATTCTTCTGCGCCGCCCAGCCACTCGGCATCGCGCAGCCGCAGATTCTCATGGCTGATGCGCTGCGACCGCGTCAGCAGCGAATAGTTGAACTGCACGGGATCGAGACCAAGATAGCGCTCGACCTCCTCGAACCATTCCAGCGAATTGCGCGCCGCCGATTGCAGCTTCAGCACCTCGGTGCGTCTGGCGTCCTCGTATTTGCGGAAGGCTGCATCGAGATCCGGCTCGGTCTCGACATACTCGGCCAGCGCCACCGCGCTTTCCAGCGCAAGCTTGGTGCCCGAGCCGATCGAGAAATGCGCCGAGGCGGCGGCGTCGCCCATCAGCGCCAGATTCTCATACGACCAGCGTTCGCACAGCACGCGCGGAAAATTGATCCAGGCCGACCCCCTGATGTGGTTGGCGTTTGTCATCAGCGCATGGCCGCCGAGATGTTTCTGGAAGATGCGTTCGCAGACGGCGATGGAGTCCTGCTGCGACATCGCCCCGAAGCCGAACGCTTGCCAGGTCTGTTCGCTGCACTCGACGATGAAGGTCGCGGTCTCGCTGTCGAACTGGTAGGCGTGCGCCCACACCCAGCCATGCTCGGTCTTCTCGAAGATGAAGGTGAAGGCGTCGTCGAATTTCTGGTTGGTGCCGAGCCAGACGAATTTGCATTTGCGGGTGTCGATGTCGGGCTTGAAGATGTCGACGAAAGTGTTGCGCGCCCTGGAGTTCAACCCGTCGGCGGCGACGACCAGATCGTGCGTCTCCATATAGGGGCGAGGGTCGGCGATGTCGGTCTCGAACATCAGCTTGACGCCAAGCTCTCGCGCGCGCCGCTGCAGCAGGATCAGCAGCCGCTTGCGGCCGATGCCGCAAAAGCCATGCCCGGACGAGACCGTGCGCACGCCATCATGGATGACGGCGATGTCGTCCCAATAGGCGAAATGCTTCTTGATCCAGACGGCGCTGACCGGATCATTCTTCGCGAGATTGTCGAGCGTTTCGGCTGACAGCACCACGCCCCAGCCGAACGTGTCGTCCGGGCGGTTGCGTTCGAACACCGTCACCTCGTGCGCGGCGTCCCTCAGCTTCATCGAAATGGCAAAGTAGAGGCCGGCTGGTCCGCCGCCGAGAACCGCAACCTTCATCCGTGCGATCTCCTCTTCGCTTGCTGCATCTTCGAGTATCGCGCCGGAAGCAAGATATTTCAAGCTTAAAGTTTTATGCCGGAATGATCGCAGCGGGTCGGTGCGGCGCGCTTGCGTGTCCGTCCGCGAGCGCGCCTGAAACACTTACTTGTCAGGGTTCTTCGGGCTCCACAGCACCGTCTCGGCGCCCTTCTCATAAGCCATGCCCTGGGGATAGCTGATCGCCTCCAGTTGCAGCCCCCACGGCGCCTGGAAATAGAGGATGGTCTGGCCGCCGGCGGGACCTTCCTTGACCGGCAGCGGCCCCATCCGGGTCTTCACGCCCTTGCCGTCGAGATAGGCTTTCGCGGCGGCCACGTCGTCGACATAGAAGGCAATATGAAAGCCGCCAATGTCACTGTTCTTGGGCGTCAGATCCTTCTGGTCAGGAGCGGTGTATTTGAACAGCTCAATGTTCGATCCGTAGCCGCAGCGCACCATGGTGATCTGCTCGATGACAGCCTTCGGGTCGACGCCAAGCACGTCCTGCATGAATGTGCCCTTGTCGTCGGCGAAGGGGCCGAACGACATCGCCTTCTTGCAGCCGACGACCTCTGTGAAGAAGTCGACCGCCTGTTTCATGTCAGGCACGGTGATGCCGGTGTGGTCGTGGCCGCGCATGCCGGGGATCGAATCCGCCGAAGCCATGCCGGCGCTGCCAAGCACAGCGGCGGCAAGCGTTGCAAGTGCGATTGTGGTCTTCATCTCAGTTCTCCTCCTTGGCGGGGCCTGGTCATTTGCCGGTCGCACGTCCGAGGCCCGCTTCGGCGTGCGTATGCATTCATGGTGCCGGCTTGCCGGCGGAAGGGATGTCCAGCCAACCGGCATCGATTTCTGGCAGCGGAATGGCTGCGATGAGGTCGCGCGTGTAGTCCTGTCGCGGGTTGTCGAACAGCGCATCGGTCGCGCTGGCCTCGACGATCCTGCCCTCGCGCATGACAATCACCTGCTGGCAGAGTCGCCGGATGACCGACAGGTCGTGACTGATGAAGGCGACGGTGAGGCCCATCTCGGCCGCCAGTCTCTCCAGAAGGGTAAGGATCTGCGCCTGGGTCGACACGTCGAGGCCGGAGACGATCTCGTCGGCCAGCACGAATTTCGGCGACAGTGCCAGCGCGCGCGCAATGCCGACGCGCTGGCGCTGGCCGCCCGACAGCTGGTGCCGGTAGCGGCCGGCAAAGCTTTGCGGAAGGCCGACCCTTTGCAAGGCTTCGGCGACGCGGTCCCTGAGATTGTCGCCGAGTCCGTTCTGCTTGAGCGGCGCGGCGATGATGCTGGCGATGGTGCGGCGCGGGTTGAGCGACGACATCGGATCCTGAAAGATCATCTGCAGGTCGCGGCGCAGCGGCCGCAACTGCGCCTCCGCCAGATAGGTGATGTCGCGGCCCGCGAAGCTGATGCTGCCGACGCTCGGCTCCAGCAGCCTGACCAGCGCGCGGCCAAGCGTCGATTTCCCGGATCCGGATTCGCCGACAATGCCGGTCACCGAGCCCCTGGGCAGGTCGAAATCCAGGCCTTTCAAGATCTCGGCCAAGGGCGCGCGGCCGATCAGCGGCTTGCGCGTCATATCGGGCAGCGCCACCTTCAACCCGCGTACGGAAAACAGCGGCTCAGCCATGGGGTCGGCTCCAGGCCTGGTCCGCAGCCGCGATCTCCGCCGCAAGTCCTGCCAGTACGGTTTCGTCAACGGGCTTCAGCGAAGCGAAAGGATCGGTGTAACGCGGCGTCGCTGCCATCAGCGCGCGTGTATACGGATGCTGAGGAGAGGCAAACAGTGTCGCAGTATCGGCCTCCTCCACCACTTTGCCGGCATAGAGAACGGAGACTTTCTGGCTGATCTTGGCCACGACGCCGAGATCATGGGTGACGAACAGGATTGCCGTGCCATGTTCGCGCTGCAGTTCGGCGATCAGCCGCAGGATCTGCTTTTGCACGGTTACGTCGAGCGCCGTGGTCGGTTCGTCGGCGACGATCAGCCGGGGCTCGGCGGCAAAGGCGGCGGCGATCAGCACGCGCTGGCGCATGCCGCCGGACAATTCATGCGGATAGCTTCTCAGCACCCTGTCGGGCTCGCGAATCTGGACCTCGTCGAGCAACTGCCTGACGCGCTTGTCCGCCTTGTCGCCGCTCCAGCCCAGGATGCGCACCAGCCGGTCGGTCATCTGCGGGCCGATGCGGCGCGAGGGATTGAGCGCGGTCAGCGGATCCTGCGGGATCAGCGCCGTGCGGGCGCCGATCAGCGTGCGCCGCGCCTTGGGTTGCAGCCTGCCGAGGTCTTCGCCTTCGAGCCTCATATCGCCTTCGACGATGCGAACGCTCGACGGCAGCACGCCAAGCACGGCCTTGCCGATCATCGTCTTGCCGGCACCGCTTTCACCGACCAGCGCGCGGACCTCGCCGGGCTGAACGGTGAGCGACACCGAGCGCAGCACGCGCTGGCCGTTCGCCAGCACGGCGCTGAGATCGATGATGTCGAGGCAGGCGCTCATCGCAGCACCGGATCGAAGCGCGTCTTCAGCGCCTCGCCGAACTGACTGAAGGAGAGCACGGTGAGGATCAGCGTGATCAGCGGAAAAACCAGCACCCACCAGGCCTGATGGATCGACAGCCGGCCCTCGGCGATGATGCCGCCCCAGGTCGGATCGTCGGTCGAGATCGACAGGTTGACGAAGGACAGGATCGCCTCGACGATGACGGCGATGCCCATCTCCAGCGACAGCAGCGCCACGATCGACGGCAGCACATTGGGCAGCACCTCGCGCAGCATGATGCCGATGCGGCCATAGCCTGCGATGCGGGCGTTCTCGACATAGTCCATGCGCGACTGCCCCATCGCTTCGGCGCGGATCACCCTGCAGAAGCGCGTCCAGTCGATGATGGCGATGGCTAGGATGACGGAACTCAGGCCCGTGCCGAGCACGGCGACCAGAAGGATGGCGAACAGCACCGGCGGAAACGCCATCCAGATATCGACGATGCGCGAGATGATGCGATCGGCCCAGCCGCCGAAATAGCCTGCGATCAGCCCCAGCGTCGAGCCGACGAGGCAGGCTGCGATCGCCGCGGCGAAGGCGACGATGAAGGCGATGCGGCCGCCGAAGATCAGCCGCGAAAGCAGGTCGCGCCCCAGGCTGTCCGTGCCCAGCCAGTAGCCGGGCTCGGCGCCATCGAGCCAGAAAGGCGGCAGCCGCTCCAGCATCAAATCCTGCGCAAGCGGATCCTGCGGCGCGACCAGCGGCGCGAAGATCGCCGCCAGCAACACCAGCAGCAGCCAGCCGCCGGCCAGCCAGAGGCGCGGGCCCGCGCCGCGCCTGACGATGCGCGCCTCATCCATGGCGCAGCCTCGGATTGAGCAGCGCATACATCATGTCCACCGCAAGGTTGATCAGCACGAACAGCAGCGCGAAGACCAGAACGATGCCCTGGATCAACGGCAGGTCGCGGTTGATGACGGCATCGATCGCCATATTGCCGAGGCCCTCGTAGGAAAACAGCCGCTCGACAATGACCGTGCCACCGATGAGGAAAGTGAACTGCACGCCGACCAGGGTCAGCGTCGGTAGCGCCGCGTTCTTCAGCGCCTCGCGCAGGATGACCTGCGTCTCGGAAAAACCCTTCACCCGCGCCTGCACGACATAGTCGAGGTCGAGCACTTCCTTCAGCGACTGTTTCAGCAGCTGCGCGATGATCGCCGCCAGCGGCAGCGCCAGCGCGACCGCCGGCATGAGCATATGTTTCAACAGATCCCAGGTCAGGTCGAAGCGCAGCCGCAGCACGCTCTCGAACAGATAGAACTGGGTGACGAAGGGCAGGTCGAGCTGCGGCGACACACGTCCGGAAATGTCGAAGATCGGCACCAGCACGCCGAACAGCAGGATCAGCACCAGGCCCCACAGGAAGTCGGGAATGGAAAGTGCTGCCCCGCTGGCGATGTCGATACCGGCCTCCACCGCGGTGCCGCGCTCCCGGGCGCCGAGGATCGCCATCGTGCCGCCGAGCAGCACCGCCATGATCAGTGCGACGATGGCCAGTTCCAGCGTCGCCGGCAGCCGGTTGAAAACGAGGCCGAGCACGTCTTGCCGCAGTGAGATCGAAGTGCCGAAATCGCCCCTGACGACGCCGGACAGCCAGATGAAGAATTGCTGCACGATGGTCTTGTCCAGTCCGTAGAGCGCGCGCAGCCGCGCGATGTCGTCATCGGTCGCGCCGGGCGGCAGCATCATGGCGATCGGATCGCCGGGCGCGACGCGGATCACGACGAAGACGACGACGGCCACGCCGAACAGCGTGATCAGCATCGTCAAAAGACGGATCAGGAATCGTTGCAGGAGCATGTAAATCTTCGCAGGAGCCCGTGGGCTCGTATGCCCGATGGAAAATGCGCGCCGTCATTGGCGACGGCGCGCGGCAATTCCAGGCCGATATCAGGCCGGGGTCATCAGGGCCGGCAGCAGCGCGCCGGAAATATGCTGCACCACCTTGACGCCCTTGGCGTGCACGATCGGCTGGGCGAACTGCATCAGCGGCAGCACATAGGCCTGCTCGGCGATGTACTTGTCGACTTCTTTCCAGCCGGCAATGCGCTTGGCCTCGTCCTTCTCGCCCCACAGCGGGCCGATCTTGGCGTCGAGGTCGTCGGTCTTCCAGGACGAGTGCGGCGAAGGGCCGAACATGGCGAAGCCGGTCGACGTCGTCGGATCGCCGATGGCGTTGCCCCAATTGTAGAAGGCCGCCGGCGCCAGCTTGTGCGCGGCGCGCAGTTCGTAGTGCTTGGCGATTTCGTAGACCTCGATGGTCGCTTCGATGCCGACCTTGCGCCACATGCCGACGATCGCCTGCACCATCTCGTAGTCCTTGGGCTTGAAGCCCTTGGTGGTCTGGATGGTGATCTTGGCCGGCTTTTCGGGCGAGTAGCCGGAAGCCTTGAGCAGTTCCTTGGCCTTTTCGGGATTGTGCTCGACCTTGATCGACGGATCGTAGGCCGCGTATTCCGGCGTCTCCAGCGTGTCGATCGGCTGGCCGTAGCCGCGCAGCAGCCGCTTGACCAGCAATTCCTTGTCCACCGACATCACGGCAGCCTGGCGGACATTCTTGTCCAGCATGGCGTCCTTGTTGTTGAAGAAGATCATGCCGATGTCGGAAACATTCTTGATCGAGCCGGCAAGGCCGTCCTTGGCGATCAGGCGGTCGTACTCCTCATAGGGGATTTCGAGCGTGACCTGCGAAGAGCCGGATTCGATCTCGGCGACGCGGCTTGCCGCATCGGTGACGAACTTGATGGTCACGTTCTCGAAAGCAGGCTTGCCGCCCCAGTAATCCGGATTGGCCTTCAGCCGCAGGAAGGCGTTGCGTTCGAATTTCTCGACCATGTACGGGCCGGTGCCGATGGGCGCCTTTTCGAAGCCTTCAGCACCTACCTTCTCGTAATAGGCCTTGGGCATGATGTAGCCGGTGAGGAACGACATCCACTTGAAATAGACCGGATCGAACTGCACCACGTCGCCAGTGATCCTGTTGCCGTCGATCTTGAAGTTGTTGACGTTCTTCCAGACGAACTGGATCGGGTTGCCAGTCTTCTCGTCGCCCGCGCGCTGCAGCGACCAGACCACGTCTTCCGGCGTGAAGGGCGAGCCGTCATGCCATTTCACGCCCTCGCGCACGGTCATCATCACCTTGGTGCGGTCGTCGTTCCAGCCCCATTCGGTCAGCAGGCCCGGCGCGAACGACAGGTCGGGCTTTTGCGGGATGAACTGGTCGAACACCGACTGGTAGAGACCCTGGATGGTCGGATTGACCGCCGACGGTCCGGTGGTCGGGTCCCAGGACGGCAGATTGACATTGTAGGCGATGGTGAGTTCGCCGGCCGCGGCCCTGGCGATGCGCGGCAGGCCAATAGCGGCCACGCCGAGCGCGGCGGCACTGTATCCCAGCAATTCACGTCTGTTGATTGTCATGGTCGTTCCCCTTGTTGGTTATTGTCTCTGCGCGGCACTGTCACTTTGTTGGTTCGGGCTTCGTGGGCAGCAGCGCGTTGCCTCTCGTCGCCTCTGCGAAAATCGTCGGGTTACCTCCCGCCAAGCTGTTGCGCGAGCATGAAACCCGAGGCGGCACCGGTGCCGGCGCCCGGCCACGTCGCTGCGCCAGTGAGATGCAGATTGGCGACCGGCGTGTTCCAGCCGGCATAGCCGCGCGCCGGGCGGAACAGAAAGTTTTGCGCCAGATGGTGGCTGCCGCAGACCTGGTCGCCGCCGACGAGGTTCGGGTTTTCGCGCTCCAGGTCGATTGGCGAGAACACCGACCGGCCAAGGACCTTGCCACGCAGGCCGGGCGCATAGGTTTCGATGATGTCGAGCACGCGCTCCGCATAGGCGTCCTTGATCTCATCCCAGGGCGCGGGCGCGATCTTGCCGGCGGCATCAGCGGCGATTTCGGCAGGCAGCATGCGGACCTGCACCCAAAGCACGTGCTTGCCTTGAGGCGCGCGCGAAGGATCGATCGTAGTCGGCTGGCCGACGACCAGCACGGGTTGGTCGGGCAGCATGCCCGCCATCGCCTGCTGGTAGGTGCGCGACATGGCGTCGAGCGACGGCGACAGATGCACATAGGCGAATTGCCGAAGCTCGGCCCCCGCGCTCCAGTCCGGCAGATCGTCGAGCGCCAGATGGATCATCATCGTGCCTGGCGCGTAGCGGAATTTCCGCATCGCCGTGTCGAAGCCGGCATCGCCGGACCCGTTGGGCAGCAGCTTGCCGGCCAGTGTCCGGGGCGCGACGCCTGCGATGACCGCCTTGGCGGCGGTATGCGTCTCGCCGGAAGCCAGCCGCACCCCCATTGCCTTGCCGCCGGATACGGTGATCTCGGTCACTTCGGCGCCAGTGACGATCTGGCCCCCGGCGGATGTCACCATGCCAGCCAGGGCCCGGATGATGGTATCGGCGCCGCCCTTGCCCAGCACCATGCCGAAACTTTGGTTCGCCATCGATTCCAGGTAGGGGAACACCGCGCCGCCGGCGATATCGGGCGCGAAGTCGAGATGCATGCCCCAGGTGGCAAGCGTTGCCCGCACATATGGGGACTCGAAAGTCTCCTCCAGCCACGCGCGTGGCGACGACAACAGCAGCCGACCGGTGTCGAGTGCGCCGGTGACACCCTTCTTGCGCCACAGGTTCCACGCCGTGCCGGCAAGCGCGCGGGCGCCCATCGGCGAGCCGAGCAGCCGGAACAGATGCTCGGCCTCCGTCGGGAATGCGGCGACCAGTCTGCGCCATGTCGCGGCGTCCGCAGCGGAGAAAGCCGCCATGCGCGCCGCTGTCTTTTCCAGATCGTTGCTGACGCCGAACCAGCGCCCATCCGGGAAGGCGCTGGCGAAACAATCGGCGACCGGCGCGAACTCCAGACCTTGGCGGTTCAATTCATTTGCATATTTCCGATGGAAGGCGGAGCCCGCAAACAGGCTCAGATTCATCGCGCCGAAATCGTGGCGGAAGCCGGGAAGGGTGAATTCGCGGGTTTGCACGGCGCCGCCAATTGTTGCACTGCGCTCGAAAATCCCGGTTTTCCAGCCTTTGAGCGCCAAATGCGCGGCGCATGCCAGACTGTTGTGGCCCGCCCCGACAAAGATGGCGTCGAACTCGCTCACGCCCCGTTCCCATTTCCTTTATGCTTAAAGATAATTGCAGATGCATATGTTTTCGTCTAGTAGGATATTAAGGGCCGAGACGAGCCTTCAGCATCAGCAAGAAAGAGGGAACAGACACCATGGACACGCAAAAACTTCTCGGTGAAGTCGCCGGCCAGCTGCTTTCGGGCGCCATCAGGGTGGTCGACCTGTCAGCGCCGCTCGGACCCGACACGCCGCTGATCAAGCTGCCGCCGGAACTTGCCGTGGACACGCCGAAGGTCGAGATCCACAACATCTCCCGTTACGACAAGAACGGCCCCTGGTGGGCCTGGAACTGGCTGAAGCTCGGCGAGCATTCGGGAACGCATTTCGATGCGCCGCAGCATTGGATCAGCGGCAAGGACTATCCGGACGGGGCCACCGACACCATTCCGGCGCAGAATTTCGTCGGCCCGGTCAATGTCATCGACTGCTCGAAGGAAGCCGCCGCCGACCACGATTTCCTGCTCACCGTCGACCACATCAAGGCCTGGGAAGCCAAGCATGGCGCCATCAACGCCGGCGAATGGGTGGTGATGCGCACCGACTGGTACAAGCGCAATGGTTCGGAAGCCGAATTCCTCAACGCCAACGAAACCGGCCCGCACACGCCCGGCCCGACCGCCGAGGCCATCCAGTTCCTGATCAGCAAGGATATCAAGGGCTGGGGCTCGGAGACGATCGGCACCGATGCAGGCAAGGCCGGCGGCATGGAGCCGCCATTCCCGGCGCACACGCTGATGCACAAGGCCAATCGCTACGGTCTGGCCAGCCTCTGCAACCTCGACCAGTTGCCGCCGAAAGGCGCGATCCTGATCGCGGCACCGCTCAAGATCGAGCACGGCACCGGCAGCCCGATCCGCGCGCTGGCGCTGGTGGCGGGCAAATAGAGCGAGGTGGGTCTTCGGGAGA
The DNA here is from genome assembly GCF_005503535.1 of Mesorhizobium comanense. Lineage (GTDB taxonomy): Bacteria > Pseudomonadota > Alphaproteobacteria > Rhizobiales > Rhizobiaceae > Mesorhizobium > Mesorhizobium comanense. Next base: position 527,978 of record NZ_SCNN01000001.1, read on the forward strand.
AGATCATGCGGGTTGGCGAGGCGATAGGGAAGCAGGTTGACGGCGGGCGAACTCCACGGCGCCCCCCTCTGCCCTGCCGGGCATCTCCCCCACGAGGGGGGAGATTGGCTGTCATCACGACCTTCGCCAGTTTTCAACGTCGCATGAAAAGAGTCGGCGCCGAAGCTGCCAATCTCCCCCCTCGTGGGGGAGATGTCCGGCAGGACAGAGGGGGGCGCCATAGAGCGCTGACCTCGCAAGGCTACCCGCTGCCCGTGAGAACCCGCCAATGAGCGCCCCCGATCACATCATCGTCGGCAGCGGCATCAACGCGCTGGTCTGCGCGGCGATGATGGGCGGCAAGGGCGCCAAGGTACTCCTTCTTGAACGCAACGACCGCATCGGCGGCTGCATGCGCACCGAGGAGATCACCGCGCCCGGCTTTATCCACGACGTGATGGCGACGACCTTCGTGCTCTTCATCACGTCGCCGGCCTTTGCCGCGCTTGGCAGCGATCTCGCGCGCCACGGGCTGGAGTTCTGCCACACCGGCACGCCGACCGGCGTGCTGCGGCCGGATGGCAGTCATGCGGTGCTCACCACCGATCGCGCCGTCAATGTCGCCGCGCTGAATGCAATCGCACCCGGGGAGGGCGATCGGCACGCCGACGACGTCGGCGGCATCGAGCGCAATGCCGGCCTGCTGTTCGGCTTGCTCGGCGGCGCGCTGTGGTCCTATCCCACGGCGAAGCTGCTTGCCGGCGATGCCTGGCGGCGCGGCCCGCGTAACCTAGCGGCTTTCCTCGGCGACGCGCTGGTGCCGGCGCGCGGCTGGCTGGAGAGCACTTACCAGTCCGAGACTGTCCGCGCCCTTTGGGCGCCCTGGGTGCTGCATGCCGGTCTCGGGCCGGAAGATGCTTTTTCCAGCCAGATCGCCAAGGTCATCGCCTTCGCGCTGGAGGCGGCCGGCGCGCCGATCGTCAAAGGTGGCGCCAAGAACCTGCTCGCCGCCTTCGAGGCTCTGATCCGGGAACGTGGCGGGGAAATCCGCACCGGCGCCGATGTCGCCTCGATCATCCAGAGCGGCGGTCGCGCGACAGGCGTGCGGCTGGCTTCGGGCGAAACCATTACGGCGGGCAAGAGCGTTATCTGCTCGGTCACGCCAACGCAGCTTTACGGCCGCCTGCTCGGCGCGGATGCTCCAAAAGCCGATGTCGAGGCGACGCGGAACTATCGCTACGGCAAGGGCAATTTCCAGATCCACTACGCACTGGACAAACCACCGGCATGGCGCGGCGAAGGCCTCGACAAGGTTGCGTTGCTGCATCTGACGCCGGGGCTCGATGGTGTCTCGAAGGCCTGCAACGAAGCGGCGCGCGGCATGCTGCCCGAAGTGCCGACCATCTGTGTCGGCCAGCCGCACGCGCTCGATCCGTCACGCTGCCCGCCGGGCAAGGCGATCCTGTGGCTGCAACTCCCCGAGGCGCCACGCCACATCAAGGGCGATGCGGCCGGCACACTGCAGGCGCCGGCCGATGGGCGGTGGACCGAGGCACTGCGCGAAGCCTACGCCGACCGCGTCGAGGCGATCCTTGCCAGCCATATCGACGGCTTCAAGGACAGCGTGATCGCGCGCCGCGCGTATTCGCCGGCCGATCTCGAGGCGATGAACATCAATCTGGTCGGCGGCGACCCCTATGGCGGGTCCTCGACCATCGACCAAGCCTTCCTGTGGCGGCCATTCAAGTCCAGCCGCAACCATCAGACCGGCATCAAGGGCCTTTATCATATCGGCGCCTCGACGCATCCGGGCGCGGGCCTCGGCGGCGGCTCCGGCTTTCTCCTGGCGGGGAGGCTGTGATGGAGCAGAAGGTGGCGGAAAAGCGCCAGCGCATATCGACGCTCGGCCAGATCGGCCTGCAGCAGTTCGCGCCCTATCTGATGAACCGCATCATGGGCCGCTACAACGCCACCTTGCGCGACGATTTCCGCAAGCAAGGGCTGACGATTTCGCAGGTTCGCACGCTGGCCGTGCTCTCGGTCACCGACGGTGTCACCGTCAATGATCTTTCGGTCTATACGGTCATCGAGCAGTCCACACTCAGCCGCACGCTCGATGCGCTGGAAGGGCAGGGGCTGGTGCGGCGCGAGCAGGGCGTCACCGATAGCCGCATACGCCATGTGTTCCTGACCGATGATGGGCGCGCGCTGTTCACGCGCGCCTGGCCGGCCATGCACGATGCCTTCGAGGCGATGTTCGACGACATCGACGATGCCGAATATTCGGCGCTCATCGCGACATTGCAGAAGATGCTTAAGAACATCCGCAAGCACGACATCTAGACGTACGCGCCGACTCTCGGGCGACGGGAAGGCGGCAACGGAAGGAGGCAGAAATGGCCGAACGGTCTTTCGCCAGGGAAGTCGAAAAGCTGAGGCTCGGCGCGGGCGAGGAATTCGCTGGCGAGGGCATCCTCGCCATCACCAAGGCGCTGCTGCAATGCGGCGTCGGCTATGTCGGCGGCTACCAGGGCGCGCCGATCAGCCATCTGATGGACGTGCTGGCCGACGCGCAGGACATTCTGGGCGAACTCGGCGTGCATTTCGAGGCCAGCGCCTCGGAAGCGACCGCCACCGCCATGCTGGCCGCCTCGGTGCATTATCCCATTCGCGGTGCCGCGACCTTCAAGTCGACCGTCGGCACCAATGTCGCTTCCGACGCGCTCGCCAATCTTGCATCCGGCGGCGTCACCGGCGGCGCGTTGATCATCGTTGGCGAGGACTACGGCGAAGGCTCCTCCATCATGCAGGAGCGCAGCCACGCCTTCGCCATGAAGAGCCAGGTCTGGCTGCTCGACCCGCGCCCCAACCTGCCCTCGATCGTCAAGGCGGTGGAGGATGGTTTCGAACTGTCGGAGATCTCCAACACGCCGGTCATGCTGCAGGTGCGCATCCGCTGCTGCCATGTGCACGGCCACTTCATCGCCAAGGACAACAAGCGACCGCCGATGACGGTTGCCGATGCGCTGTCGGCGCCGCGCCGCGACACCGGCCGTATCGTGTTGCCGCCCGCTTCCTTCCTGCACGAAAAAGAGAAGGTCGCGAAACGCTGGCCGGCGGCGGTGGACTTCATCAGAAAGAACAAGATCAACGAGTTCTTCGGTTCGGACCACGGTTCGGTCGGCATCGTCATGCAGGGCGGCATGTACAATTCCGTTATCCGCGCCTTGCAGAGGCTTGGTCTCGCCGACACCTATGGCGAGACCGATGTGCCGCTCTACGTGCTCAACGCCGTCTACCCCCTGGTGGACGATGAATTCCTGTCCTTCTGCGAGGGCAAGCAGGCGGTGCTGGTGGTCGAGGAAGGCCAGCCCAATTACATCGAGCAGGCCTTTGCGGCGATGCTGCACAAGGCCGGGCGCGGCACCAGGCTTGTGGGCAAGGAATATCTGCCGATGGCCGGCGAATATACCGGCCAGGTCATGCTCGACGGCATCGGCGCCTTCCTGCGCGCCGAGGCGCCGCATCTGCTGCCCGGCGAGGTCCGCGCGCCCAACAAGGTCGGCGACGGCATCGACACGGCGGACCTGATCAATGTCGTGCCCGGTCGGCCGCCGGGCTTCTGCATCGGTTGCCCGGAGCGGCCGATCTTCGCCGCAACCAAGCTGGTCGAGCAGGAACTCGGCAAGCACCACATCGCTTCCGATATTGGCTGCCATTTGTTCTCGATCATGCCGCCCTTCGAGCTCGGCGCGACCACCATGGGCTACGGGCTTGGGCCGGCATCGGCATCGGCCTTCAATTCGCCTGATGCAAAGCGTCGTTCGATCTCCTTCGTCGGCGATGGCGGCTTCTGGCATAACGGCCTGACGTCTTCGATCGGCAACGCGGTTTTCAACAAGAATGACGGCGTGATCGTCATCGTCGACAATTTCTATTCGGCCGCCACAGGCGGCCAGGACATCCTATCGTCGCGCGCCTCCAACCGGACCAAGTCGACAAAGCACCCGATCACCGAGGCGGTGAAGGGCATGGGTGTCAAATGGCTGCGCCACATCGACCGCACCTACGATGTGGGCAAGATGCAGGACACTTTGCGCGAGGCTCTGACGACGGAGGAGAAGGGACCGAAGGTCATCGTCGCCTCGTCCGAATGCATGCTGAACCGCCAGCGCCGCGAGAAGCCGCTGGTCGACAAGGCGATCAAGGGCGGCGAGCGCGTGGTGAAACCGAAGTTCGGCGTCGACGAGGACATCTGCACCGGCGACCACGCCTGCATGCGGCTCTCCGGCTGTCCGTCGCTGTCGGTCAAGTCGCTCGACGATCCCCTGCGCGATGACCCGGTGGCCTCGATCGACCAGAACTGCGTTGGCTGCGGCAATTGCGGCGAGGTGGCCGACGCGGCGGTGCTGTGTCCGTCCTTCTACCGTGCCGACGTCGTGCACAATCCCGGCCGCTGGGATCGCTTCCTGGAAAATGCGCGCCGCGCGGTGATCGGCCTCTTGCAGCGGCGGCGCGAAAGCCGGCGCCTGACATTCGCCGATGCTTGACCAGAGCTCGCCCGTGCGTCCGAAATCCGGCGGCGCCGATGCCGAACGGGTGATCAAGCTGGCGGTGCTGGCCGTCGGCGGCCAGGGCGGCGGCGTGCTGGCCGACTGGATCACCGATGTCGCCGAGCGCAACGGTCACGTCGCGCAGTCGACGTCCGTCGCCGGCGTCGCCCAGCGCACCGGCGCGACGATCTACTATATCGAAATGGCCCGTGACACGGGCCGGCTGCCGGTCTTTGCCCTGTCGCCCTCGCAGGGCGACGTCGACATACTGATATCAGCCGAATTGATGGAAGCCGGCCGCGCCATCATCCGTGGCTTCGTCACGCCGGAACGCACCACGCTCATCACCTCCTCGCACCGCATCGCCGCCGTGTCGGAAAAGATCGAGCCGGGCGACGGCCGGGCCTCGTCCGCCAAGGTGCATGCGACCGCGCAAGCCGCCTCGAAGCGCTTCATCGCCTTCGACATGGAAAAGATCGCCGCCGACAACGGCACCATGATCTCGGCCAGCCTGCTCGGCGCGCTGGCCGGTTCGGACGCGCTGCCGTTCACGCGCGAAAGCTACGAGCAGGCGATCAGTGCCGGCGGCCGGGGCGCGAGGGCCAGCCTCGCCGCCTTTGGCGCTGCTTATGATCGCGCCCGCGGCGCTGCGGTGCCTACGCCGGTCCCGGCGGAGCCGGCCATCGTCGAATCCGCCCTCGGTGCCGGACGTGTCACCGGCCCGCAAAACCTGCTGCAGGGCTGGCAGGCGCAGGCGGCCCGCATCGATCTGATGCCTGTGGCCGTGCGCGACATGGCGCTCAGGGGGCTGAGAAAAGTCGTCGACTACCAGGACATCGCCTATGGCCGGGAGTATCTCGACAGGCTGGACAAGGCCGTGGCGCAGGATGGCGCCGAGCATGCCCATGCGCTGTCGATCGCGGCCGCCAAGCATCTGGCCAACGCCATGTGCTACGACGACATGATCCGCGTCGCCGATCTGAAGACGCGCTCGACGCGTGACCGGCGGGTGCGCAAGGAGGTTGGCGTCAAGGACGGCTCGATCCTGCAGGTGACCGAGTATTTCCACCCCCGCATCGAGGAGTTCTGCGGCACATTGCCGGCGGGGTTGGGCAACTACATCGAGAACCGGCCGAGATTGGCCAGCTTTCTCGACCGCCGCATCAATCGCGGCCGACGCATTCGCACTGACAGTTTTGCAGGCTTCGCTGCCCTCTGGTTTATCGGCGGCCTGCGCCGCTGGCGCCGCCGCCTGCTGCGCCACCGGGTCGAGATGGTGCATCTGGAGCGCTGGTACGCGCTGGCGCTCGGCCATGCGCCGCAAGACTATGCGCTCGCCGTCGAAATCCTCAATTGCCGCCGGCTGATCAAAGGCTACAGCGATACGCACCTGCGCGCCCAGTCGAAATTCGACCGCGTGCTGTCGGCGCTGCCCATGCTGAATGGCAGGCAGGACGCCGCCGACTGGATCCGACGACTGCGCGAGGCCGCGCTGAAAGACGAGAAGGGCGACATGCTCGACGGCGCGCTGAAGACGGTCGCGACGCTGAACGACAGCAACGCCGTATAACGAAGATGTGATGCTGCCCGCTCCGACGGGATTCACGCCGTTCCTCCGTTCTATGGAGGTAGGGATGGTTCACGGAGACAACGCATGTTCACAAGGTATTTTCTGCCCCTGGCTTTGGCCGCGGGGACGCTGGTGCTGTCCGGCGCCGGCTCGCAGGCCATGCCGCTGGCCAAGCCCAGTGCGGCGACGTTGCCGATCGAAACCGTCGGCTGGCGCTGCGGCCCCGGCTGGCACATGAACCGCTGGGGCAATTGCGTGCCGAACCGGCGCGTCATCATCCGCCCGGCGCGTCATTGGCACCCGGGTTTCTGGGCATATGGACGCTGGCACCCCGGCCATTGGGGCTGGTGATCCGCATGTAGCGGCGCCCGCGTTCAAGCAGCGCGGGCGCTTTTGACCGCTCTCGGCATGTGCCGCCCGCCGGGCGGCACATGCCGCTTGAGGGCGGCTCTCCATCGTATGAAGCAAGGCAGCCCGGCGTGAAGAGCGGGCCGCCACGAGATGACGCGCCGGCGCGGATGCGTGGAAACCTTGGCCCGATCCACAGACCCTGATCCGCAGCCATGGAATGCGCAGCCCGGCGGCCGGGCAGGCGCGGCAGACCGACTCTCACGGTCGAGATGGGTCGCCCGGTCCCCGATCACCGCGCCACCTCGGCAGGCCTGCCTCCAAGGCCTGCGTGGCCTGCCTTCGGCCTCTTTCAATTTGGTCGTTTGAAGACATTTTTGAACGTCGTTCATTATTCGCTTGAACGTCGTTCAAAAAGTGCTATGTTGCGGCAATGAACGATGTTCATAAGTGCGTCGAAGCATACCGACCGTTGTCGGCGACACTGGAGCGCCGCACTTGGGAGGCAATGGAGAAAGCAGCAAGAAGTTTAACCAGCTTACGGATACGACTGGACTGAAACAGCGCATTCAACCCGCGCGACCGTCGGCCTGATGCCGGACGGAAACCGCAGAATGGAAATCGCCATGAATACCCATCTCATGCTGTCGCGACGTTTCGCACCGCTTTTCTGGACGCAATTCCTGTCCGCGTTCAACGACAATTTCCTCAAGAACACGCTGGTGTTCCTGATTCTGTTCACGCTGGCCGCCGATCAGGCGGCTTCGCTGGTCACGCTCGCCGGGGCGGTCTTCATGGCCCCCTTTCTGCTTCTGTCGGCTCTCGGCGGCGAGATCGCCGACCGGTTCGATAAGGCACTGGTCGCGCGCCGGCTCAAATTCGCCGAGATTGCCGCGGCGGGAGTCTCTGTCGCAGGCATAGCGCTGCACTCCATTCCCGTCCTGATGACGGCGCTGTTGATGTTCGGCGTCATCTCGGCGCTGTTCGGGCCGATCAAATACGGCATCCTGCCCGATCATCTCGAGCGCAAGGAACTGCCCAAGGCCAACGCCTGGATCGAGTCGGCCACGTTTGCAGCCATTCTCGGCGGCACCATCGCCGGCGGCGTGGTTTCGGCCGATGGCATCGGCGTCAAGGTGTTCGGGCCGATCATGATGGCGCTCGCCGTCGGCTGTTGGTTCGTCAGCCGCTATATCCCGTCCACCGGTTCGGCGGCGCCCGACCTCGCCATCGACAAGAACATCTTCCGTTCGACCTGGCGCCAGGTTAGCGAATTGCGCACCGACACGCGCATCTGGCGCGCCGGTTTGATGACGTCCTGGTTCTGGCTGGTCGGCGCGATCGTGCTTTCGATCCTGCCGACGCTGATCAAGGATTCCCTCGGCGGCAACGAGATCGCGGTCACCGCCTATCTAGCCGTGTTCGCGGTCTCCATCGCCATCGGCTCGGCAATCTCCGCCTGGATGTCGCAGGGGCGTATGGTGTTGTTGCCGGCGCCCGTCGGCACGGCGCTGATAGCGTTGTTCGGCCTTCATCTGGCCTGGACGGTCTGGAGCATGCAACCCTCGCCCAAGGCTGAAACCCTCGCCGCCTTCTTCGCCGGGCCGAACACGTTGCGTGTCGCGCTCGACCTTGCCGGCATGGCCATTGCCAGCGCCTTCCTGGTGGTGCCGACCTTCGCCGCCGTCCAGGCCTGGTCGCCCGAGACGCGCCGCGCCCGGGTCGTCGCGGCCGTCAGCATCGTCAGTGCCGGCTTCATGACGGTCGGCGGCATTCTCGTCGCCGCCATCCAGGCGGCCGGTGTTTCGATCGCCAGCGTGCTGTTCGGCCTTGCCGCCTTCAACGCCGTGGCCGCCTGGCTGATGCTGAAATACCTGCCGACCAACGCTTTCCGCGATTTCGTCTCCATCCTCTTCCGGGCCTTCCATCGCCTGGAAGTGGAAGGTCTGGACAATTTGAAGGCGGCCGGCAAGGCGCCCATCCTGGCGCTCAACCATGTCAGCTTCCTCGACGGCCCGCTGGCACTGACGCTGACCGATGAAGAACCGGTCTTCGCCATCGACTACGCCATCGCGCAATCCTGGTGGATAAAGCCCTTCCTGAAGCTGACGCGCGCGCTGCCGCTCAATCCGGCCAAGCCGATGTCGACCCGCACGCTGATCAAGATCGTGCAGAATGGCGATCCGCTGGTTATCTTCCCCGAAGGCCGCATTACCGTCACAGGCGGGCTGATGAAGGTCTATGACGGCGCCGCCATGGTGGCCGACAAGACCGGCTCGATGGTGGTGCCGATCCGCATCGAGGGGCTGGAAAAGAGCCCCTTCTCACGGCTGACCTCTCAACATGTGCGTCGCCGCCTTTTCCCCAAGGTCAAGGTGACCATATTGCCGCCGGTCAAGCTCAAGGTCGCGGACGAGCTGAAGGGCCGCAAGCGGCGGGCCGCCGCCGGCGCCGCCCTCTATCAGGTGATGTCGAACCTCGTCTTCCAGACCCAGGACATCGATCACACGGTGCTCGAAAGGATCATCCAGACGGCAAATGAGCGCGGCATGAAGCAGCTGGCCGTGGAGGATCCGGTTACCGGCAAGCTGAGCTACGGCAAGCTGCTCACCGGTGCCGCGGTGCTCGGCGAGAAGTTCGAGACGCTTTATGCCGGCCAGGACACGCTCGGCATCATGTTGCCCAATGCCAACGGGTCCTGCGCCACGCTGCTCGGCGTCATGTCCTCCGGTAAGGTTCCCGCGATGATCAACTTCACCGCCGGCGCCGCCAACATCCTGTCCGCCTGCAAGGCGGCTGGGGTAACCACCATCCTCACCTCCAGGGCGTTCGTCGAACAGGCCAAGCTCGCCGCGATGGTCGAGGAGATCGGCCGCTCGGTAAACATCGTCTGGCTCGACGACCTGCGCGCAACCATCGGCCTCAAGGACAAGCTGCTCGGTCTGCTGCGCAAGAGTACGCCACGGGTCGCCCGCAAGGCGACCGATCCGGCGGTGATCCTGTTCACCTCGGGTTCGGAAGGCACGCCCAAGGGCGTCGTGCTCACCCACCGCAACATCCTGGCCAATGCCGCGCAGGCCGCCTCGCGCATCGATTTCCATTCGGGCGACAAGGTGTTCAACGTGCTGCCGATCTTCCATTCCTTCGGCTTGACGGCCGGCACGGTGCTGCCGCTCGTGTCCGGCGTCCCCGTCTATTTCTATCCCTCGCCGCTGCACTACCGGATCGTTCCCGAACTGGTGTATGCGTCGAACGCCACCATCATCTTCGGCACCGATACCTTCCTCAGCGGCTATGCGCGCACCGCGCACCCCTATGATTTCCGCTCGGTGCGCTACTGTTTCTCGGGTGCAGAACCGGTCAAGGCCTCGACCCGCGAAACCTACATGGAGAAATTCGGCCTCCGCATCCTCGAAGGCTACGGCGTTACCGAGACGGCGCCGGTCATCTCCATCAACACGCCGATGTACAACAAGTCGGGTACGGTCGGAAAAATCATGCCTGGCATGGAATACCGTCTCGAACCGGTGGTCGGCGTCGAAGGCGGCGGCCGGCTGTTCGTGCGCGGTCCCAACGTCATGGCCGGCTATCTCAAGGCCGACAAGCCCGGCGTCCTCGAACCCCTGCCGGACGGCTGGCACGACACTGGCGATATCGTCAGCATCGACGATGCGGGCTTCATCAGCATCCGGGGGCGCGCCAAGCGCTTCGCCAAGATCGGCGGCGAGATGATTTCGCTTGCCGCCGTCGAGGCACTGGCCGGCGAATTGTGGAAGGGCTCGCTCTCGGCGGTCGCCACGGTGCCGGATCAGCGCAAGGGCGAGAAACTGGTCCTCATCACCGAGGCTCCCGCGGCGACGCGTGCGGACCTCGTGGCCTTCGCCAAGGCGAACGGCGCGATGGACCTGATGGTGCCCGCCGAAGTGCGCGTCGTACCGCACGTGCCGGTGCTCGGCTCCGGCAAGATCGACTTCGTCGGCGTGACCAGGCTGGTGCGGGGCGAGGACGAACCCAGGGTCAAGGCTGCCTGATGGCGCCCGAGCATGATCCCAAGAAGTGGAAACCGGTTCTCGGAAAAGATCATGCTCCAACAAGGAATTAGATTAGGGAGACGATTCAACGAAATGTCACCCTGATCTAACGGCTCCGCGACGGGATCGCGGCGCCGCTCGTCCTTCAGGCCACCAGATTGGCCATCGGCTTCACCGCGGCCGAATCCGGGAACACCTTGTCGCCGAGCACCGCGGCGGAAAGCCCGAACTGGTCGGCGAGCAGGCCTTTCAGCACCGCCCTGACATCGCTGGTCGGCGCGAGATCGCGTTGCTGATAAAGTTGAGCCGGCTTCAGGCCCGGCCAGTCGGCGATGACGCGACCGCCCTTGATCGCGCCGCCGGCCAGAAGCACCACCGTCCCGGTGCCGTGATCCGTGCCGACCGTGCCGTTGATCTGCGCCGTGCGCCCGAACTCGGTGATGGCGACGACCGCCGTGTCCTTCCAGCGCTCGCCGAGCCCTTTCTCGAATTCCTCGAAGGCGCCGTCGAGGCCGCCGAGCAAGGTGGCGAGCCGTCCGGTCGCGCCGCCCTCGTTGACATGCGTGTCCCAGCCGTCGAAGGCGAGCGCCGCGACGCGCGGTCCATCATCGGCGCTCATCAGCCTGGCTGCACCCTGGGCGGCCTGCCGCATCCCCGCGGCGCTGTCGAGACCGCCCTTGGGCTTCATCGCCTTGGCGCCCATCTGGTCGTCGAGCGCCATGCGGTCGGCATCGAGTCCCTTTTGCAGCGCGACCGCCAGAACCGGGTCTCTGTGCCGGTAGAGATTGAGAACACGCGCCGCGAGGTCGCCCGCCGGCTCCGGCAGCGATTGCGGCGCCCAGCCGAGCACCGGCGCCGCGCCGCGGATCACCAGGGGCGTCGATGGGCCGACCGCCAACCCGCCAAGGGTTGCCACCCGGTCGCCCGCCGGCAGGTTTTCCAGCGCCCGGTTGAGCCAGCCGGTAGCAACATGGCCGGGACCGGAAAAACCGCTTTCCAGCACATCCTGGCCATCGAAGTGCGAGCGTTCGCGATAGCCGGTCGCGGCCGCGTGAACCACCGCCGCCTGGTTTGCCTTGAACAGCCGTGCGAACACCGGCATCGCCGGATTGACCGCGAAGAAGCTGTCGAGCGGCAGCGCGGCATGCGGGCCGGTGAGCGACAATGCGATGTCACCGTGCAGGCCGGCATAGTCGGGGTCGCCGACCGGGCCGACCGCCGACAGGCCGTCGAGCGCGCCGCGCAGTACGACGACGATCAGGCGCGGGTCGCGATTGTCGGCCGCGCGGGCGAAGCGCGGCATGTAGGCCCAGGCAAAGAGTGCGCCGCCGGTCATCAGCACGGCGCGGCGGGAAGGGTGAGGGGTTTCGCACAGCAGGTTCATGACTTTGTCTCCACGGGCGTTCTTGGCGCGAGGACCGTCTTCGCTCGAGCTACCGTCTCTGGAATTCGGGCGCCATCAGCAGCAGTGCCAGTCCTTGCTGCTTGGATTCGGCGCGGGCGATCTCCTGCCGGGTTTCCGGCGAGGCCGAAGGACCGATCAGGGCGTCGAGCATGTCGTCCGGATTGCCGATGTCCTTGACTTGCCGGGCGGCCTGCCAGGCGATGTCGAGCCGGACTTTCATGCCTTCCGCCGACGCCCAGCTGTCGGCCTGGTCCGAAAAGCCGTTAGGGCCCGGAGGCTGCCAAAGCGGCTCGCCCAGGGCGTTGAGCCAGGCAAGGGACTGGCCCGGATCGTTCGCCGGTCCGGGGCCGGCCGCACGCCTGACGGCGGCGACATAGTCGAAGGGCGACCGCATCTTGTCGAGCGGCGTCGACCAGGCTTCCGGCATGTCGATGAGGGTCGCGGCCAGCGCCCGCAGATTGCCGTCGTTCTTGGTGAACACCTTGGCGAGGCGGGCGACCGCCGCCGCCGGGGGATCGTCCGCGATGAAATGTCGGGCGAGCTTGGTGGCAATGTGCTGGGCCGTCGCCGGATGACGGGCGATGTCGTCGAGCGCTGCTTCTGCCTGGCCCATGCCGCCGCCCGGATAGGTCTTGCCGAGCAGCACGGCATCGCCCGGCTCGTGTGCATTGGCGTTGAAAACGGAACTGCCGGGCTCGCCCAGCCGTCCTTCCCGCCCGGCCATCGTCCATCCGGTCAGGATACGCGCGAAGCTGGTGACGTCGGCCTGGGTGTAGCCACTGCCGACACCCAGCGTGTGCAGTTCCAGGATCTCGCGGGCAAGGTTCTCGTTGAGACCGCGCTGCCGGTTCTTGCCGGCACGGGAATCTGGGCCGACCGATTGCTGGTTGTCGAGATAGAAAAGCATGGCTGGATGCCGTTCCACCGCCGTCAGCATGTCGGCAAAGCGGCCGAGCACGAAGGGCCGGATCGCTTCGCGCTCGAAGGCGCCGGCGCTGGCGCGCACGACGTTGTCCTTGGCCACCGAAACGCAGAAATGGTTCGACCAGAAATAGACGAGACGCTCGACGAAGCCGACCTCGGCCTTCAGCGCCTTGTCGAAACGGGCCTGGGCCTCCGCCTTGTACAGGATGGCCTCGACGGGAGGTGTTGCCGGTTTGGTCGGCGCTGCCACTGGGGGTTGGGCCGGCGCGGGCGCCTTGGCGGGAGCAGTCGGCATGGCTCCGGCATTGGGTATGGCCGCGGTCTTCTCCATACCCGGGGCATTGATCATCGCCGGCTTGGCGGCCGCCTTCGCCATATCCTTGTCGAGCTTGCGCTGGAAGCGCGCCGCCATGCTGGCCTGGATCGCCGGCGTGCTTCCCAGGAGGTCCGCATAGGCCGGGCCGTCATAGGTGATCATGGCGATATCCGGTTGCCGGAGCTCTGCCTTGAGATAGCCGCGTGGGTCGCCGGTAAGCTTGTCGCGGTCATCGGGCCGGGCTCCAAGTCCGAAACGGTTGAACGCGATCAAGGCCGGATCGGGCGCCGTGGACACTTTGGTTGGGGCGGCCATGTCAGCGCTCCATGGTTCGGCCTCACGCGAGCAGCGCTACGTCCGATCGGGCTTTCCTGAATGCTCAAACTGGCGGTGGAGGCCGGGCCGGCGGGTGCCGCCCCGGCGCTCAAGCGCTTACCAGCGGCGCCAGCGGTGCCAGTGGTGGTGCGGATGCCAGGCATAGAAGCCAGGGCCGCCCCAATAGTAGTAGCGCGGATAGACGACGACGCGGTTGGGGACGCAGCGGCCCCAGTAGTTGGGATGCCAGCCCGGACCGCAGCCCCAGGCCACGTGCTCGACCAGGGCGGGAGCCGCCGGCTGGGCAAGCGAGACCATCGGCATTGCCGAGGATGCCGCTGCGGTCGCGACCGTTCCGCTCACCGCGAGAGCGGCGGTGATCGCGTATTTTGTCAGATGAAACATGACCATGCTCCAAGCGTTGTAGAGATTGAAAATCTGTCCGCACCCTGGCGGTCCGGCAGATCCTGCCCTTCTTCTGGTTAAACGCCGCGGCCAGTGTTTTCCGTCGGTCTTCAGGGCGTTTTTTTTGGCCCGCCGGCGGCGCGGCGCTCGATATGGCGCATCAGGGCCGATGCCAGCACGCTGCGGTTCTCCGGCGATGTGTTGGCAGCGAACTCGACGATGGCTTGCTCCAGCCGCGTCCGCACGATTATGTCGGCGTTGCGCGCCCGTTCCAGGGCGGCTGACAGCGCCGCCTTGTCCACGACGGGTTGCTGCAACAGGTCGGCCGCCTGCTGCCTTGCCTGCTGCGCATCTTGAATGACCGGGCGGGAGTCCATGCGCACCTGGCGCAGCGCCTGGCGGAACGCCTTGCGATCCTGCTCGGGGAGCCGCCCGCCGGCCGTCTCCAGGGAATAGCCGCCGCCGGCCTTGGCATTCCTCAGCCAGACGGCTCCGCCCGCGAACGCGCCGGCAAGAAAGACGTTCAAGACAACCGAAGTGATGACCAGACCACGGACCCAGCGCGCGCTCATAGGCTTTCCTCGCCATTCTCGGCTTCGGGACCCACATCGCCGAACGCCGTCGCATTGGCATCGAGCACATAGTGTTCGGACTGGGCTTCGGGGGTGACGACAGTCACCAGGGCCAGGCCGGCGATGGCTCCGGCCAGGCCGATGCCGGCGAGCCCGAGCCCGAACCACCAGACCCGTTGGCGCCGGCGCTGGACGAGGTGCCGGTCCGCGGCGCGCAGGATACTGCCGCTCAGCGCCTTGCTTGGGTGCCGGACGCGGTAGCCGTCCAGCAGCGTGTCGAGCTTGCCGGCGTGCTGCGAAATAGCCTGGCCCGCCTCGCTGGAGGCAAATGCCTCGGCGGCCGCGCGCTCGTCTTCCGGCCAGCGGCGCGGATCGCCGCCATAGGCTTGCGCGAGCGCTGCGAAACGCTTGGCATCCATTGCCGGGCCGTCCTCGATGTCTTCAGCCATGTGTTTTCCCCTTGCCCCTTGGTGCCGCGTGCCCACGCGGATTGGAAATGCCACGGACCGGTCCCTGCCGAACGCCTGCAAGGCGCGATGCGTGCTTGGCATTCATGATCGCGCTCCGCTCAGTCATGGACGCCATCCCGTGCCAGGATCATCTGCAAGGCCCGCCTGCCGCGCGAGAGCAGGCTCTCCAGCGCATCGACGCTGATCTCCATGGCCGCGGCCGCCTCGATGTTGGACATCTCCTGATAGTAGACCAGGACAATGGCCTCGCGCTGGCGTGGCGCGATCCCTTGCAAGGCCTGCTCGATCCGCTGCGTCTCTTCGCCTGCATCGGGAAGCGGGCTGGGATCGGCCACATCCGGCAAATCGTCGGTCACCCACTCGCGGCGCCGGCGCAGCCGGTCGTAGCACAGGTTGAGCGTAACCCGGTGGATCCAGGTGTCGAAGCGCGCATTGCCGCGCCGCCAGCTCGAAGCATGGCGCCAGATGCGCACGAAGGTCTCCTGGGCGACATCCTCGGCTTCCGCCGCGTCGCCCAGCATGCGCGCGGCAAGCGACAGGATGCGCGGCAGCTTGCGCGCCACCAGCGTTTGCACGGCTGCCGGATCGCCGGCGCCGACCCGACGAACCAATTCCTCGTCCGGATCGGCGCTCATCGGCGGGTGCACTCCCGAAGTTCATCGCGCGTCATGGCCTCTTGGTCATTGCTCCGGCTTGGGAGCGGATTTGTGGCCTGGCAATTCGTCGGCGGTCAGGACGCCGTCGCCATTCTTGTCCAGCTTGGCGAAGCGCTTGGCGAAGAAGGCGTCAAGCTCGGCCTTGTCGATGAAGCCATCATGGTTGGAATCGATGCGCGCGAAGGACTTGGCGGGATCGCCCTTGACGTTGCGCTTGGCCTGGAAGGCTTCCCATTCCTGCAGGCTGATCTTGCCGTCGCCGTCCGTGTCGGCGGCCATGATCGCCTTCTCCCGTCGCTTCTGGAACTTGGCCAGGGTGAGCTCGGATTTGGCCGCCGGAGCAGCGGTCGCGGGCGGCGTCGCGGCGGGTGGCGTGGGAGCCGGCGCTTGTGTCGCTGTCTGGGCCAGGGCCGTGGAGGTCAGCAGGCACAGGGCGGCGGCAAGGATCGAACGGCGTATCATGCTTTGGCGTCTCCGGTTGGCGCGCCGCCATGGCCCATGCCATGGTCACGCTTCGACCGTTAAACGCCGTGGCGCGCGAAATCCGTCGGTCGCCCACGGCGATCGCCTGGACCGCCGGCGACAAAGCATCGCCGATGCCTTTATGGAGCAGCGGCGGCGACGCCCGATCGGGCACGTTTGAATTCTTGCCAGGCGGACAGTTACTTACCGACCGCGCCAGGCCCGTCGGTCAGTCGGCGGCGACAAGCTGGTCCGGCTTGAAGCCCGCATGCTGCGGGGTCCACACGTCGCCGTCCTTGTTGAACCAGTGGCACAGATACATGCCGGAAGCGGCGCCATCGCTGACCGTCATCTTCGGCCCTCCCGACTTCAGCCTGACGACATCTCCGGTCTTGAAAGTGTTGGGCATCTTGACCTCCCATGCTGAGACCCAGTGAGTTTCACATCAAAGCCGGGCCTCGACAATGGCGGATGTGCCTCGCCGGGGCATCGATCCACCACATAGGCGGATGCCGGCAGCGGCATGCGGGAGAACGGCACGAATGGAGAGAAACTGGTGCCGCTTAGGTGACTCGAACACCTGACCCCATCATTACGAATGATGTGCTCTACCAACTGAGCTAAAGCGGCCCAAGAGGCCAAGGCCTCCAAGATGGGCTGGGTGATAGACTCAACCGGCCGCGAATTCAAGATGGGACTTGGCAAATCGTATCAGCTGTTGCGCCGGCGGCCATATCGCCCGGCAAAGCCCGGCCGGCATGGCCGGCGGTGAGATCACGCGGCCGCCTGTCTCAGACCTTTCGGCTCGCGAAAATAGATGAAAACGCGCTGATTTTGTTGACGGAATGCCGCCGTAATGGACTTTGGACGCCCTGACAGGGCAGAATGCGGCGCTCGCCCGTTGATTGATTGGTCGGCTGCGGCTAACGATCATGGCAAGTTGGGCTGGTATGCAGAGGGATCCCGCTTGGACGCGATCGAGAAAGCGATCCGGAACGCCTTGGAAAAGGGCAATGCCGAGGACCGCGCGTTTCGCGAGAGGGTCTATCGGTCGGCCTTTGCCGCGCTCGATCGTGCGCTCCAGGCCAACCCCGGCGTAACCGTGGAAGTCGCCATCAAGCGCCGCAAGGCGATCCAGGAGAAGATCACCGAGATCGAATCCGAGTTCCTGCCGGCGGTGCCTGACAGCGCGCCGCAGATCGATGCTCCGGTGGCCGGGGCGGTGACCGGCGCGGCGCCGGAGATCGAGATCGGCCAGAAGACGCCGTCGCCAACCGTTGTCGTCAACGGACCGCCCGCATCCGACGCGCCGCGCTCGCGCGTGCTGCCCGTCGTTCCCGATATCATGCCGGACGCCACGCTTCCCGGTGCGCCGGCCATCGACATGTCGGCGCCCGCCGCGCCGGGAGCCGCCGCTGAAGTGGCGCCCGATCGCGACGAGCGACGCATCCGCGGACGTCGCCTGCCGCTGACGGCCATCTTCCTCACGGTGACCCTTCTCGCGGCGATCGGCATCGGCGTGTTCTTCGCGCTGCAAACCGGCGTCTTCAAGAGCGCCGCGCAGCTCAACACGGCGCCGCCCGAGGCGCCGCCAACCGTCGAGGACGACGATTTCACTCCCGCCGATGGCGCCAATGCGCCGGCAAAGCCGGGTGCGCCGGACCAGTCGCGCGCCTGGATCAATGTGTTCTCGCCGGCCGATCCGACCCATGTCGCCGCGCCATCGGACGCCAAGGCCGAGGTGATGAAGGACGACAGCGGGCCGCTCCTGCGCATCCAGTCCGGCCCCTCCGGTTCGGCGATCGCCTTCGATGTCGGGCAGGGCGTGCTGGAGAAACTCGCCGGAAAGCATGCCGTTTTCGACATCATCGCCCGCGCCGAGGATGGCAAGGACACGCAGATTTCCGTGGACTGCAATTTCGGCGACCTCGGCGACTGTGGCCGCAAGCGCTACGCGGTCGGACAGCAGCGCAATGAATATCTGTTCGACGTGCAGTTCCCCGACAAGCATCCGGGCTCGGCCGGAACCATCGCCATCAACTCGGACTTCGACAAGCAGGGCAAGGCGGTCAACATCTACGAGATCAGGGTGTCGATCGAGCCGTGACGGCGCCTGCGGCGGAGCATTGCTGAAATGACGACCTCGCAGAACGAAGACGCCGGACAGGTTCGCGAGCTGATCGAGCAATGGGCCGAGGCGGTGCGCCGCAAGGATATTGACGGGATACTGCGCCATCATTCGCCTGATTTCGTCATGTTCGACGTGCCGCCGCCGCTGCAATGCAGGGGCATCGACGCCTACCGCGAAACCTGGCCGCTGTTCTTCGGCGCGTCCCCGCAACCGCCCGTCTTCGATATTGTCGATCTGACCGTCACCGCGGGCGCCGACGTGGCATTCGCCTTCGCGCTGATGCGCTGCGTCCTGGTGACGAAATCCGGGTCCAGCGACCTCGATTTCCGCCTGACCGTCTGTCTGAAGAAGATCGCCGGCCAGTGGACCTTCGTGCACGAGCATCATTCCGTGCCGGCCGTCGACTGAAGCAATTCCAGGAAAAGTGTGAAACGGTTTTCCGTCCGGAATTGCGCAACAACAGCTCAGCAATTCCAGGAAAAGTGTGAAACGGTTTTCCGTCCGGAATTGCGTGACCACAGCTCAGCAATTCCCTGAAAGCACCGAACGGCGCTAGCTCTCCCCAAGCAGCGCCTGCAGCGTCTCGATCCGGTCAGCCTCGTTGGCGGGCTTGTCCCAGCGCAGCCGTGATATTCGCGGGAAGCGCATGGCCACGCCCGACTTGTGCCGTGTCGAACGGTTGAGCCCCTCGAAGGCGACTTCCAGCACCAGGCCATTGTCGCGGTTGGCGCGCACCGAGCGCACCGGCCCGAAACGCTCAACCGTGTTGTCCCTGACATATTTGTCGATCTGCTTCAGCTCCTCGTCGGTGAAGCCGAAATAGGCCTTGCCGACGGGGACCAGTTCCTCCTCGCCCTCGGGCCCTGACCAGACGCCGAACGTGTAGTCCGAATAGAAGCTGGAGCGCTTGCCGTGCCCGCGCTGGGCATACATCAGCACCGCGTCCACCGTATGCGGATCGCGCTTCCATTTGAACCACGGTCCTTTCGGCCGGCCGGCGACGTAGGGTGAATCCCAGCGCTTCAGCATCACCCCTTCGATGATCGGGTGTGGTGGCTGGCGGCGCAGTGCTTCGAGCGAATGCCAGTCCGCAAAGGCGACGAAGGGGGAGAGATCGAAGCGGCTCGGGTCGAGCGTCTTCACGAAGGCTTCGAGGCGGCCGCGCCGCTCGCGGAAGGGCAGCCCGCGCAGATCCTCGTCGCCGATCTGGAGCGCATCGTAACAGCGCATGAAGGCCGGATATCGCTGCTGCATCTTCGGCGTCACCGTTTTACGGTTCAGCCGCTGCTGCAGGTCCGAAAACGTTCCCGTCGCCTCCCGGGGATCGCCCACCAGCAGCTCGCCATCCAGCGCCGCCGAAAAATTCATGGCCTCGGCAAGGTCGGGGAAGGCTCCGGAGACATCGTCGCCGGTGCGCGAATAGAGCCGGCTGACGCCGCCTTCCGCCACCGCCTGGACGCGGATCCCGTCCCATTTCCATTCGGCCGCATAGTCGGCCGGGTCGAGTTTTTCGAGATCGCCGTCGCCGACCGGGTTCGACAGCATCACCGGGCGAAACAGCGCCAGCGCGCTGCTTTTAGGCTTCTCGCTCTTGCCCTCCAGCCACGCGAACAGCGCCGTGTAAGGGGGCGACAGCCCGTGCCACAACTCCTCGATCTCGGCGACGTCGACCTTGCCGAAATCTGCCAGTGCCTGCTTGGCCAGTCGTGCCGACACGCCGATGCGCAGGCCGCCTGTGACCAGCTTGATGATGGCGAAGCGCGACGAGATGCCGGCGCTGTCGAGCAGGCCTGCAAGCACTTTCGGCCCGTCGGACCGGCTGGCCGCCTGCAGCCGCGCCACCACGTCGCCGAGCGTCGGCTCCCGGTTCGCGATCCGTCCGGGCGTCTGCGGCCAGACCAGCGATACCGTCTCGGCGAGATCGCCGACATAGTCGTAGGAATAGCCGAACAGCACCGGGTCCATGCGTTCGGTGACCAGGGCGCGCAGCATCGCCGGCTTGACCGCGGCTATTTTCAGATCGCCGGTGATGGCGGCCAGCGCCAGGCCGCGATCGGGGTCCTCGACGGTCCTGAAGTAGTCGGTGAGCAAAGTGAGCTTGCCGTTGCGCGATGGCGTCAGCACCAGCCGGTCGAGGAGTTCGGCGAAGCGGTTCATGGGCGGGTGAGCCATGCCAACAGCGAAAGCCGGCGCGAGGTGCCGCAGAACTCGGTGCTGGCGATCGGCAGGTCAAAAAACGCCATCAATCGCCCTCGTCCTCGTAGCCGACCAGGTGCAGCGGCCGGGCGGCGATGCCTTCGAGTTCGCACCAGCGCACCAGCGCTTCCTCGCGGCCGTGGGTGACCCAGATTTCCTCGGCGCCTGTTTCCTTGATGGTGGCGGTGAGTTCGTCCCAGTCGGCATGGTCCGAGATGATCAGCGGCAGCTCGACGCCACCTTGCTTGGCGCGCTGGCGGATGCGCATCCAGCCCGAAGCGAAGCACGAGATCGGATCGGGGAAGCGCCGCGCCCAGCGGTCGGCGAAGGCCGAGGGCGGACCGACCACGATGGCGCCGGCGAAATCCTGCTTGCCGCCGCTGTCGACGGTCG
This sequence comes from Mesorhizobium comanense, assembly GCF_005503535.1. Classification (GTDB taxonomy): domain Bacteria; phylum Pseudomonadota; class Alphaproteobacteria; order Rhizobiales; family Rhizobiaceae; genus Mesorhizobium; species Mesorhizobium comanense. The sequence goes on from NZ_SCNN01000001.1 coordinate 548,704, forward strand.
CGGGTTCCAGCTCTCCGAGGTCGATTCCCTGGCTCTGGTAATATTCGCTGAGTCTGGCCAGCGCGCCGTGGATATAGAGCGGCCTGTCGTAGCCGGCGTCACGCAGCAACCGCATCACGCGCTGAGCCTTGCCGAGCGCGTAGGCGCCGACCAGATGCGAACGTTCGGGAAACTGCGCCGCCGATTTCAGCAGGCGGGCGATTTCCTCGGTGTCGGGCGGATGGCGGAACACCGGCAGGCCAAAGGTCGCCTCGGTGATGAACACGTCGCAGCGTAACGGTTCGAACGGCGCGCAGGTCGCGTCCTTCTGCCGCTTGTAGTCGCCGGACGCGACGATGCGCATGCCCTGATGTTCGACCGCGATCTGCGCCGAGCCCAACACATGCCCCGCCGGGTGGAAGCTGACGCTGACGCCGTTGAGGACAATCGTTTCGCCCAGCGCCGCCGCCTGGCGGGTGCCGGCAAAATCCTCGCCATAGCGCAGGCCCATAATGTCGAGCGTCTGCTGGGTGGCCAGCACCGAGCGGTGGCCGGAACGCGCATGGTCCGAATGGCCGTGCGTGATCAATGCCCGGTCCACCGGCCGCACGGGATCGATGAAGAAATCGCCCGGCGGGCAATAGAGGCCCTCGGGCCGCGGATGAAGCAGGTCGCTGGCGCGCATCGCCTAGAAATAGGCGATAATTCGGCGGCGTGAAGCCCGTTGCCGCAGACTGCTGACACCTAGGGCACGGACTGCTCAATTCGGTTCAGCTTGCATGCGATTTGCTCTACAGAGACGGATGCCGGCTGCTCTGCCGGCGGAACCATCTTCATGAAACCGCTTCAGACCTCGTCGGGCGACCTGAACGCCGATCGCCGCGCCGACTACGCCGAGATGCTCTTTGCCTCCGGCGATCACGCCGCCGCGGCCGAACTGCTGCTGGGTGCGCTGGAACTGGCGCCGCAATGGGCAATGGGCTGGTTTCGCCTTGGCGAGATGCAGGAGGCATCCGGCAGGCTCGACCTGGCCGCGCAGGCGTGGCGGACGTCGCTGCAACTCGATCCCGCCGACCGCCAGGGCGCGGGCCTCAAATTGCAGCTGATCGGCAAGGCGCCGGCTGCGACCGCGCCGCCAAGCGCCTTTGTCGAAACGCTGTTCGATCACTATGCCGAGACATTCGAGGAGATGCTTGTCGGCAAGCTCCATTACCGGTTGCCGCAGGTTCTCGACGCCGCCATCCGCCAGGCAAGGCCGGGGCGCTTCCGCCTGGCGCTGGACCTGGGCTGCGGCACCGGGCTGATGGGCGAGAGGCTGAGGCCGATCGTCGACCGGCTGGAAGGGGTCGACATTTCCGCCAGCATGCTGAGGAAGGCGAGGGCGAAAGGTATTTATGATGCGCTGACAAAGGCGGATCTGCAGGGATTTTCCCACGCGGGCGAAAGGCCCGATCTGGTGACGTCGGCCGATGTCCTCATCTACATCGGCGGGCTTGAAGGCATCGTCCAAACGGTTGCCGGACTGCTTGCCGATGGCGGCCTGTTTGCCTTTTCCATCGAGAGGCTGGCCGACGGCGGCGATTTCGCCTTGCAGCCCTCCCGCCGCTACGCCCATTCGGATGGCTATGTCAGTCGCACGCTCCTGGCCAATGGCCTCTCGATCCTGGCCCTGGAACCGACAATCATCCGCCAGGATCGCCGCGAGCCGGTCGAAGGCCTGGCCGTCGTGGCGTGCAAGGCGCGCGCCGCCTGAACTGTGTATATCCCGCCCGCTCTGGCTTGCTGCTGCGAAAAAGTCCGATTTGCATGCGCGACTGATATTTGCGATCTGGTCGCATCAGGGTGGGATATGGGGGAGGAATGCGATGCGCTGGAACATGCTGGTCTTGGCATCCTGCCTGGCGGCAACTGGCTGCGTTGGCAATTCGACCTCCGAGCGGCAGGACGCCAACATAGAATCCTCCCTGCAATATGACACGGTGCCCTGCGATCAGTTGCTGGCGCAGCGCGACGCGTTGGCGCGGCAATACAACCTGTCGCCGACGGTCAAACCCACCTTTTCCAACCCGGCGATGGGATTTGGGCCGTTCACGCCCGATGTGCGCTCGAAGGCTCAGCGCGATACCGACAAGGCGACCGGCGAGATCGATGCCATGAACCGATCCATCGGCCGTCGCGACTGCGGCAAGCCAGACAAGCAGAAGAAATTTTCACTCCCCGGTTAGAGCCGCTTGCCGTCCGGGTTGGCCGTGACCCCCAACCGGCGTTCCAAGGTCTCCGTCAAAGCGTCTTTCCGCACCCTGGCGGCGCTCAAATTCGAAGCCGCGCCGCCGGTCGTTAAAAGGCGACGCTTTGGCGTAGCGACCGCTTGGTGTTGATTGCCTGCAATTGTCGGTATCGAAGTGGCTGGCCGTTAACCTTTTATTAAACATTTAATTGACGTGAGGCATCGCCTTGGCGTTAGCTCACTCAGGACAAGCGTTTGAGTGGCAGGAACAGTCATGTTGCGTCGGTTGGTCGCCGGGGTTTTCTCGACATTTCTGGGTTTGGCTTCGTTGGCGAATGCGGGATCGGTCGGCCCGCAAATGAGCACCGAACCCTATGCCTCGTCCTTCAGGAGTTTTGCCATCGCCTTCGAGGCGACACGGCCTCACAGTGGACCCATCGGCTCCGCGACCGCCGCCACGGTCGGCTCCAAGACGAGCATTCCCTACGGCTGGGTCGATTTCTGCGGCCGCAGGCCCGATCAATGTCGGGTCCCGGTGCTGCCGGCCGTCGACCTCAAGCTCACGCCGAAAAGCTGGGCCACGCTCGATCGCGTCAATCGCGAGGTCAACGGCTACATCGTGCCCGTCAGCAATCTGGAACACTGGGGCACCCTGCAGGATCACTGGGATTATCCGGTCGATGGCAAGGGCGATTGCAAGATCTACGCCCTCTTCAAGCGCAAGCTGCTTCTCGACGCCGGATTTCCGCGGCAGGCTTTGTTGATGACGGTTGTGTATGACCTGCATGGCGAGGGCCACGCGATCCTGACGGTGAAGACCGACAGGGGAGACTTCGTCCTGGACAATCTCGTCAACACCATCCGCTCCTGGGACGCCACTGGCTATTACTTCCTCAAGCGGCAATCGCAGCAGGACCCCAATATCTGGGTGGCGATCAACCAGCGTGGCGATGCCGCATTGAAACGTGCCAAGGCGATAAACTGATCCGTCGGGACTGGAGCCGCATCAGGAAAAGTGCGAAAGGGTTGCGGTCCGTTTCCGCGAAACGGTGAAGCCGCCCCAAATCCTTTCAAGGCACGATCTGATGAACCTCCTGGATCTCGGGGATCGCATCTGCATCCTGGGCCCGTCCAACAGCGGCAAGTCGACCCTGGCCGATGCGATTGCCCGCAAGCGCGGCCTGGAGCCCATTCATCTCGATCTGCTCTTTCACCTGCCCAACACGGACTGGGAGCAGCGTCCAAAGGATGAATTCATTGCCTTGCATGACGCCGCGATCGCCGGCGAGCGCTGGGTGATGGACGGAAACTATTCGATCGGCATGCCGCAACGATTGCAGCGGGCGACAGGACTGATCCTGCTGGATATCTCCACCCCGGCCAGCCTGCTGCGCTATTTCAGGCGAACCCTGCTCGAGAAGGAAAGACGCGGCGGCCTGCCGGGCGGACGCGACAGCGTCAAATGGGACATGATCCATCATATCGCCGTGACCACGCCGAAGAACCGCGAGCGTTACCGGATCATGTTCGAACAGCTCGACCTGCCCAAGGTGCGACTGTCGTCGCTGTGGGCAATCAAGCAGTGCTTCGCCGACTGGGACCTCGTCAGATAGCCTAATATCCCGCCTTGCGGTCCACCAGGTTGTCGAGCTTCTCGCCGCGCTCGAAGGCATCCATCTGGCGCAGCATGGTCGGCACAAGGTGCACGGGGTCGGAGGTCGCCGCCGCATGCGGCGTCACGAATACCTTGGGGTGGCTCCACAGCGGGCTGGTTTTCGGCAGCGGTTCGACCTCGAACACGTCGAGGCTCGCTTCCTTGAGCGTACCGTCGTCCAGCGCGCGCACGATGTCGGCGTCCTTCTGCAGGCGTCCGCGTCCGGCGTTGATCAGCACCGAGCCGCCGAGGCCATTGCGTTTGCGCAACTCCTTGAGCACGCCGTAATCGATGATGCCCTGCGTGTCCGGTGTCAGCGGCAGCAGCACGACCAGTATGTCGGTCGCCTTCAGAAAGGGTATCAATCCGGCATCGCCGGAATAGGTTGCCACACCCTGCATCGGCCGATCGGTGCGTGACCAGCCATTGACCGCGAAGCCGAGCGACAGAAGCACGGATGCGCTGGCACGGCCGAGGGTGCCCAGCCCCATGATGCCGACCGAAATGTCGCCAGCCGGCCTCTGCGGTGGATCATGCCAGGCCTTCTTTGTCTGCTGCGAGCGATAGAGCAGGCCCTGGCGATGATGATCGAGCACCCGCCAGACGACATACTCGGTCATGTACTGGGTGAGGTTGTCGGCGACCACCTTGACGATCGGAACGTCCGGCAGGCCGGGATCGGCGAAAACATGATCGACACCCGCGCCGATCGAGAAGATGGCGCGCAGATTGGGCAGCGACGACAACAGGTTCGGCTTCTGCTTCCACACCACCGCGTAGGTGATCGACGGGTCCTTGGCCCCGTCCGGCTCCAGCACCACCTCGCGTTCGGCCGACAAAAGTTCGCGCCAGCGCTGCGGATGAAAGCCGGTAACGGCAAGCAGGATGCGGCCTTTTTCCATCGCGGTTCGTCTAATCCCTTTTAGAAAATCACTGGCTGACAATGCCGGCCGGCGCCGTCTCGATCTTGAAGGCGGCCGAGATCAGCGCCCTGGTATAGTCGGTTTGCGGATTTCCGAAAATCTGCTCCGAAGGGCCGGCTTCGACGATCCGGCCATTGCGCATGACGATGACGTCATTGGCCAGCGCCCGGATAACCTTGAGGTCATGGCTGATGAACAGGTAGGCCAGGTCGTGCTTGGCTTGCAGGTTGCGCAGGAGGTCGACCACCTGTGCCTGGACGCTCATGTCGAGCGCCGATGTCGGCTCGTCCAGCATCACGAAGCGCGGATTCAGCACCATGGCGCGCGCAATCGCGACCCGCTGGCGCTGGCCGCCGGAAAATTCGTGCGGGTAGCGGTTGCGGCTCGCCGGATCGAGGCCGACCTCCTTGAGCACGTCGACGACCTTGTCGTCGCGCTCGTCGGGCGACAGCTTCGGCGCGTGGATCTTCAGGCCTTCCTCGATGATCTCGGCAATCGACATGCGCGGGCTGAGCGAGCCGAACGGGTCCTGGAAAACGATCTGCAGTTCCCTGCGCAGCGGCCGCATAGCGTTGAAGGTGAGCTGGTTGATGTCGCGGCCGTTGAACTGGATGGTGCCGGTCGAGGAGATCATGCGCGCCAGCGCCAGGCCGAGCGTCGTCTTGCCGGAGCCGGATTCGCCGACCACGCCCAGCGTCTGGCCGGCGCGCACGGTGACGTCGATGCCGTCGACGGCCTTCACATGGTCGACGACGCGGCGGAAGAAGCCCTGCTTGATCGGGAACCAGACTTTGATGTCCTTGCCGGTCATGACCGCCTTGGCGTCGGCATTGGCGGCCGGCGGCTTGCCCTTCGGCTCCGCGGCCAGGAGATGACGCGTATAGGGGTGTTGCGGGTTGGCGAAGATGTCCTTGGTCGGCCCGGTCTCGACAATCTTGCCCTTGGTCATCACGCACACCCGGTCGGCGATCTTGCGCACGATGCCAAGGTCGTGGGTGATGAACAGCATCGACATGCCCTTGCGGCTCTTCAGAGCGGCCAGCAGTTCGAGGATCTGCGCCTGCACGGTGACGTCGAGCGCGGTCGTTGGTTCGTCGGCGATCAGCAGTTCCGGCTCGTTGGCCAGCGCCATGGCGATCATGACGCGTTGGCGCTGGCCGCCCGAAAGCTGGTGCGGATAGGCGTCGAGCCGCTTCTCCGGATCGCGGATGCCGACCTCCTTGAGCAGGGCAAGCGTACGGGCCTTGGCCGGGCGGTCGGCCATGCCCTGATGCAGCTTCAGGATTTCGACGATCTGGTGCTCGATCGTGTGCAGCGGATTGAGCGAGGTCATCGGCTCCTGGAAGATCATGGTGATCTTGTTGCCGCGCACCTGGCGCAACTGCTTTTCGCCCATGGCCAGCAGGTCGGCGCCCTGGAACAGGATCTTGCCGGAGGGATGGCTGGCGCTGGGGTAGGGCAGAAGCTTCAGCACCGACAGCGCCGAGACCGATTTGCCGGAGCCGGATTCACCGACCAGCGCCACGGTCTCGCCCTTGGCGATATCGAAGGAGATGTGGTCGACCGCGACAGACTGGCCGCCGCCCTGGCTGAAGGCGACGCTGAGGTCCTGGACGCTGAGCAAGGGCGCTTCGCTCATTTGAACGTCTTGCGCGGATCGAAAGCGTCGCGCGTTGCCTCGCCGACGAAGACCAGCAGCGACAGCATCAGCGAGATGACGACGAATCCCGATATGCCGAGCCAGGGCGCATTGAGGTTGCGCTGCGCCTGTTTCAGCAATTCCCCGAGCGAGGCGGAGCCTGGCGGCAGGCCGAAGCCGAGATAATCGAGCGAGGTCAGCGTCGAGATCGAGCCGGAGAGCAGGAAGGGCAGGAAGGTCAATGTCGCCACCATGGCGTTGGGCAGAAGGTGCCGGAACATGATGGTGCGGTTGGGCACGCCGAGCGCGCGCGCGGCGTTGACGTACTCGAAATTGCGGGCGCGCAGGAACTCTGCCCGCACCACGCCGACGAGCGCCACCCAGGAGAACAGGAGCATCAGCCCGAGCAGGATGAAGAAGCCTGGCGGCAGGATGGCGGCAACGATGAGAAGGAGATAAAGCACGGGAATTGCCGACCAGATCTCGATGAAGCGCTGGAAAAGAAGGTCGGTCCAGCCGCCGAAATAGCCCTGAACGGCACCCGCTCCAACGCCGATCAAGGCTGAACCGGCGGTCAGGATCAGGCCGAACAGCACCGAAATGCGAAAGCCGTAGATCACGCGCGCCAGCACGTCGCGCGCCTGGTCGTCGGTGCCCAGCCAGTTCCAGTTGCCGACGATGCAGGCCGGATCGGCCGCGCCTTGCGGATACTGGTTGCAGCGCGTCTTGGCGTCATATTCCCAGGACGGCTTGGCGGGTGCCGCTTCCGGAATGGCGTTGTTGACGGTCTGGTAGGAGTAGCGGATCGGCGGCCAGACCATCCAGCCATGGGCGTTGATCTCGTCCTGGATCACCGGATCACGATAATCCGTGACGGCATAGAAGCCGCCGAACTTCTCCTCGGGATAGGCGACAAGAACCGGAAACAGGATCTCGCCCTTGTAGGAGGCGACGATCGGCTTGTCGTTGGCGATGAATTCGGCAAACAGCGACAGCACGAACAGGACCAGGAAAATCCACAGCGACCAGTAGCCGCGCCGGTTCGCCTTGAAATTGTGCAGGCGGCGCGTGTTGAGCGGCGACAGAAACGGCCGCGGCATCCGCTGCGGCACCACCCCGGCGGTAACGCTTGCCTCCGACATCAGACGTCTCTCCGCTCGAAATCGATACGCGGATCGACCCACGTGTACATCAGGTCGGACAAGAGCCCGATGAACAGGCCCAGAAGCGAGAAGATGTAGAGGTTGGCGAACACCACGGGATAATCGCGCTCCACCACCGACCGGAAACCGAGCAGGCCCAGCCCGTCGAGCGAGAAGATGTTCTCGATCAGCAGCGACCCCGTGAAGAAAGCGGAGATGAAGGCTCCGGGAAAGCCGGCAATGACGATCAGCATGGCGTTGCGGAAAACATGTCCGTAAAGCACCTGCCGTTCCGACAGGCCCTTGGCGCGGGCCGTCACCACATACTGCTTACGGATTTCTTCCAGGAACGAGTTCTTGGTCAAAAGCGTCGTGGTGGCGAAGGCCGACAGCACCAGCGCCGTCAACGGCAGCGTCATGTGCCAGATATAGTCGGCGATCTTGGCCGGCCATGACAGCTGGTCCCAATTGTCGGACACGATGCCGCGTAGCGGGAACCAGTCCCAGAACGAACCGCCGGCGAAAAGCACCATCAGAAGGATGCCGAACAGGAATCCTGGAATGGCATAGCCGACGATGACGACGCCGCTGGTCCAGACGTCGAACGGCGTGCCGTCCTTGACCGCCTTGCGGATACCGAGCGGGATGGAAATGAGATAGGAAAGCAGCGTGATCCAGAGCCCGATCGAGATCGACACCGGCATCTTTTCCAGGATGAGGTCGAGCACCGAGATATCGCGGAAATAGCTGTTGCCGAAATCGAACCTGGCGTAGTTCCACAGCATCATGCCAAAGCGCTCGAGCGGCGGCTTGTCGAAGCCGAACTGCTTCTCCAGCTTCTTGATGAATTCGGGGTCGAGCCCCTGCGCGCCGCGGTATTTCGAACTGACGTCACCGGCGACGTCGAAATTGGAGCCGCCCGCGTCGCCGCCACCGCCGCCGAGACGGTCGTTGCCGCCCTGGTTGGTCAGCTTGGCGATGACCTGCTCGACAGGGCCGCCGGGCGCGAACTGGATGACGGCGAAAGAAATTGCCATGATGCCGAACAGCGTCGGGATCATCAGAAGGATGCGGCGCAGTATATAGGCGCCCATCAGGCTTCAGGCCCCTGTTGGACTGACATCTCAGCCTTTGCCAATTTTTGCCGCCTTGCCCTTATCGACCCACCACAGCCCCTCGACCGGAAAGCCGAAATCGGGTTTCTGCTCGGGAAAGCCGAACATGTCCCAATAGGCGCTTCGGTGATTCGCCAGGAACCAACTAGGAATCCAATCGCAGCGCGCGCGCAAGGCCCGGTCGAGCGCCCGCATCGCCACCGTCAGGTTTTCACGGTCCTGTGCGGCTCCCACCGCGTCGATCAGCGCGTCGATGGCGGGGCTCGATATGCCCGGCAGGTTGCGCGAGCCCGAAAGGTTGGCGGTGCGCGAATGGAAGAAGCCCTCGAGGTCGTCGCGCGTCGGTGTAGCGCTGAAGGAAAACGCCGCCGACAAAAGATCGAAGTCGAATGTCGCCTGCCTGGACTGGTATTGCGCTGAATCCACCAGCCGGATCGTTGCGTCTATGCCGATCGCCTTCATATTGGCGACCCAAGGCGAATAGACCTGCACGAAAGTGTCGTCATCGACCATGAACTCGGCCGACAGCCTGCCGCCCTTGTCGTTGACGACAAAGTCGCCCGAGCGCTTCCAGCCGGCGGCCGCCAGCAGCTTGACCGCCTGGCCGAGCAGCTTGCGGTCGCGCCCGGAGCCATCGGAGGCGGGCTGGGTCACCGCCTCGCCGAAGGCTTCGGCGGGAAGCTGGGCGCGCAGCGGCTCGAGCAGCGCCAGCTCTTGCGGCGCCGGCAGCCCTTCGGCGCGAAAGTCCGATTTCTCGAAGCAGGATTGCGAACGCTCGTAGGAGCCGTAGAAGAAGTTGCGCCGCGTCCATTCGAAATCGAAGCAGAGCGCTATCGCCTGCCTGACCCTTGGGTCGCGAAACTGTTCGCGCCGCTGGTTGACCGCGGTGGCCTGCATGGTTGGCCGCTTCTCGGCCGGGAATTCGTGCTTCGCCACCTTGCCGGCGGTCAGTGCAGGGAAGTCGTAGGCGGTTGCCCAGACGCGCGACACGAATTCCTCCCGGTAAGTGATCTCGCCCTTCTTGAAGGCCTCGAAACCGGCGTTGCGGTTCTGGTAGAATTCGATGCGGATGGTGTCGAAATTGTTCTGGCCGCGATTGACCGGAAGGTCTCGGCCCCAATAGTCCGCCACCCGATCATATTCGATCCAGGAGCCGGCCGAGAAGCGGCCGACCTTGTAGGCGCCTGAGCCGAGCGGCGCATTCAATTGCGAGCTGTCGAATGGATTGGCCGTATAGAAAGCCTTCGACAGGATCGGAAATTCCACGACGTTGAGCACGGTGCGGGCCGACTGCTTGCCGGAGAAGGTAAGCTGCAGCGTATGATCGTCGACGGCAACGGCGTCGACCATGTGCGTCAACGACAGGGACAGGTCGGGATGGCCCTTGTCCTTGTAGAGCTTGAAAGTGAAGGCCGCATCCTGCGCCGTCAGCGGCGAGCCGTCGTGGAAGCGCGCTTCGGGCCTGAGCGAGAAGGTGAAGGTGTTGCGGTCGTCCGACAGCGTCACGCCATCTGCGATCTGGCCGTAGACGGCGTCAGGCTCGTCGAGCGCCCGCACCATCAGCCCGTCGAAACACATCTCCATGCGCGGCGGCGCGTCGCCCTTGTCGACGAAGGCGTTCAGTGTATTGAAGGTCTGCGTATTCTGGTTGTAACCCCAGTTAGGCGGCGCGAAATTGAAGGTGCCGCCGATCGGCGCGTCGACATTCACATAGTCGAAATGCGTGAAATCAGGCTTGTATTTGAGGTCGCCGAAGGCCGACAGACCGTGCAGTTTCGTGCCGGTGGCGATCTCGGCGAAAGCTTTGCCCGGCAGCAGGGCGGCGGCCGCAGCGGCGCCGCCAAGCACCAGGAAATCGCGACGAGGAAGCACCGACTGCCGCCCCATCAATTGAGGCCCTTGTACTTGGCGGACAGCGCCTTTTCCTTCGTCGTATCGATCCACCAGGAATCGATGTCGGCGCCCCTGTAGCTCGGTTGCTTGTCGGGAATGCCGAACTTGTTCCAGTAGGCCAGCCACACCACCGCCCGGTAATATTGCGGCACCGCATAGTAGTTCCACAAGAGCACCCGATCGAGCGCATGCGTGGCGGCGACGAGGTCGTCGCGGTCGGTGGCGAAGATGATGCGGTCGACGAGCGCGTCCACGACAGGGTTCTTGATGCCGGAATAGTTGCGCGATCCGGGCGAGTCGGCTGCCTTCGCGCTCCAGAAGTCGCGCTGCTCGTTCCCCGGGGATTCCGACTGCTGAAGGATGCTTATGATGACATCGTAGTCGAAATTGTTGCGGCGGTTGATGTACTGGCTGGGATCGATGATCCGCAGTGTCGCGTCGACACCGATCTTGCGCAAATTGGCGATGTAGGGACTTGAGATCACCTGGTCGGTGTCGGAAGTGCCGAGGATCTCGAACTTGAACGGCTCGCCCGTCTTGCCGTTCACCATCTTGCCGCCCTTGATCACCCAGCCCGCCTGGGCGAACAGGTCGACAGCCTGCTTCAGATACTTCCGTTCCGCCTGCGGCGAATCATAGACCGGCAGCTTGAATTCCTGCGTGAACAGTTCGGCTGGCAGCTGGTCGCGGTATTTATCGAGGATTTCAAGCTCCTTGCCTTGCGGCAGTGCGCTCGACGCCAGTTCGGTTCCCTCGAAATAGCTCTGTGTGCGCGTGTTCGAATTGTAGAACAGCGTCCGGTTCATGCTCTCGAAATCGAAGGGAAGCGTGAGCGCCTCGCGCACGAGACGATCCTGGAATTGCGGCCGCCGCTGGTTGAGCATAAAGGCCTGCATGGGTTCCGGCGATGTGGTCTTGAAAACCTGCTTGATGACGTCGCCCGCGCTCGCGGCGGGAAAATTATAGGCCGTGTTCCAGCGTCTCGAGCTGTTTTCCGGCTTGATGTCGTCGAAGCCGCCCTTGGTGAAGGCCTGCCAGGCAGCGTTATCGTCGAGGATGTAGGTGAAACGCTGGGTGTCGAAGTTCTCGCGGCCGATCTTGACCGGCAGCTTGGCGCCCCAATAGTCCGGCACGCGTTGCCAGACGATCTCCGAGCCCGGTTTGAAACTGGCTATCTTGTATGCTGCCGAGCCCAGTGGTGGTTCGAGCGTCGATTTGGTGATGTCGCGCTTTTTGCCGTTGGCGTCGGTGCCTTCCCACCAGTGCTTCGGCAACACGACAAGGTCGCCCAGGATCTTCGGCAGTTCGCGGTTGCCCTTCTGGTTGAAATGGAACTCGACCTCGCGGTCCGAGACGGCCATAGCTTCGGTCACGTTCTCGAAATAGCGGCTGTACATCGGGCTGTTGGCCTTCAGCACATGAAACGACCAGATCACGTCTTCGACGGTAATCGGCTGGCCGTCATGCCATTTGGCACGTGGGTCGAGCCTGTACGTCGCGGACGAATAGTCGGCCGGATATTTGTAGGCATCGGCAATCAGCGGGTGGCTGACGCTGCCCTCGTCGGTCGCCTGATCCATGAGCGTATCGTAGAGCAGCCCGCCGCCGAATTCGACCAAGCCCGCGGCCGGCGATCCCTGTACGATGAACGGGTTGAAGCTGTCGAAGGTGCCGACCACTACGTTGTTGTAGGTGCCGCCCTTGGGCGCGTTCGGGTTGACGTAGTCGTAGTGCTGGAAGTTGTCGCCATATTTGGACTCGCCGATCAGCGAGGAGGTGGTGCGCCATTCATCTGCCCGGCTCGCCTGCAGTCCCGCCGCCAGCAGGGCCGCCGCCAGCAGCGGCTTGAGAAGCGTTCGGCCAACCGTCATGCATTCTCCTCTTCGCGATGCGCGCGGATCATCCAGAAGCGCGATCCTAGATGATTTGGCGCCCGTGAAAACCGCAATGCGCCGGCTTTGTCGCCGCAACATGCGTTTTTTCCAACAAAAAAGCCGGGCAGAACCCGGCTTTTTCAAGATTGTGGAGATTACAAATTTTTCACTGGGCGGGCGCCGGCGCTGGAGCGGCGGGCTTGGCCGGTGCGGCAGCGTCAGCCGGCTTCGCTGGTGCTGCTCCGTCAGCCGGTTTCGCGGGTGCGGAGGCGTCGGCGGCAGCACCTGGCGTCGGCAGAGGCTTGGGATTGTCCGACAGCGTGCGCAGATAGGCGATGACGTTGGCACGGTCCTCGTCCTTGGGCAGGCCGGCGAAGCCCATGGCGGTGCCCTTCACGAACTTCTTCGGCGAGGTGATGAAGTGGTTGATGTTGTCATAGGTCCACTTCTCGGTGCCGCCCTTGGAAAATTCCTTCATGCCGGCCGAATAGGCGAAGCCTTCATGCTCGGCGACGGGACGATCGACGAGATCCCAGAGATCCGGGCCGACCTTGTTGGGGCCGCCCTTTTCGCCGGAATGGCAGGCCTGGCACTTCTTGAATACGGCCGCACCAGCCTCGGCATTGGCAGTCTGCAGGAGATCGGCGATCGGCTTGGCTTCGGCGGCGGGCGCTGCCGCGCCGCCTTCGGCGGGCTCAGCGGCCTCGATGGCGAAGCCGGGCTTTTCCGGGGCCGGCGAGGCAAACAGCGCGTCCGACACCAGGCCGACCGAGAAAACGACGAAAACGGTTCCGAGCAATCCGGCGAGCAGTTTGTTGACTTCGTTGGAATCCATTCGCCCCTTGCTCCCTTTTCCGGCGGACTGATCCGTCCACTCCGTCCGTCGGTATCGAGACCTGCCCTCCAGAGCCGGTCAAATCGGGCGGAAACTAGGTCTTTTGCTCGGGCGTTGCAACACCTATAAGGGCGCTTCCAGTGAGACCTTTTGCCACTTTTCCCCTCCTCTTTCGCAACGCCTTGCCAGACCGATGTCCACCCTGATCCTGATCCCGGCCCGCATGGCCTCGACCCGCCTCCCGGGCAAACCCCTGGCCGACATCTCCGGCGCGCCGATGATCGTCCATGTCGCCCGCCGTGCCGCCGAGGCGGACCTTGGCCGGGTTGTGGTGGCGACCGACACGCAAAGCGTGGCGCAAGCGGTGCGAGCGTATGGTTTCGAGGCCGTCATGACCCGCGTCGACCATGAATCGGGGTCCGACCGCATCCACGAGGCCCTCCTGGCGCTCGATCCCCGTGGCCAGGTCGAGACCATCGTCAATGTGCAGGGCGACCTGCCGACCATCGATCCCGCGATCATCGCCGCTTCGCTACGGCCGTTCGAGGACATCGGGGTCGATATCGCCACGCTTGGCGTCGAGATCGTCCGCGACGAGGAAAAGACCAATCCCAACGTCGTCAAGATCGTCGGCTCGCCGTTGTCGGCCACCAGGCTGCGGGCGCTCTATTTCACCCGCGCCACCGCGCCGTGGGGCGAGGGGGCGCTTTACCACCATGTCGGCCTCTACGCCTATCGCCGCGCGGCGCTCGAGCGCTTCGTCGCCCTGAAACCGTCGCCGCTCGAACGCCGCGAACGGCTGGAGCAGTTGCGGGCGCTGGAGGCCGGCATGCGCATCGATGCCGAGATCGTCCAGTCGCTGCCGCTTGGCGTCGACACGCCGCAAGACCTGGAGCGCGCCAGGGAAATCCTTTCAAACTGAGACATCAGCATGCCTGACAAGACCAACAGAATATCCTTCCAGGGCGAGCCCGGCGCCAATTCCGACACGGCCTGCCGCAACGTCTATCCTTCGATGGAGCCGTTGCCGTGCCCGACCTTCGAGGACGCGTTCAACGCGGTCGAGACCGGCAAGGCCGATCTCGCCATGATTCCGATCGAGAACACGATCGCCGGACGTGTCGCCGACATCCACCATCTGCTGCCTGAGTCGCGGATGCACATCGTCGGCGAATATTTCCTGCCGATCCATTTTCAGCTGATGGTGCTGCCCGGCGTCAAGCGCGATGAAATCAAGACCGTGCACACGCACATCCATGCGCTTGGCCAGTGCCGCAAATACATCCGCAAGAATGGCTGGAAGGGTGTGGTTGCCGGAGATACGGCGGGTGCCGCCAAGATGGTCTCCGAGGTCAAGGATCGCAGCATGGCGGCGCTGTCGCCCGCGCTGGCCGCGACGCTCTATGGGCTCGATATTATCGAGGAGAACGTCGAGGATACCGATTCCAACGTCACTCGTTTCGTTGTCCTGACCAAGAGCAAGCAGTGGGCGGAACGTCCGTCAACGGACGTCAAGATGATGACCACCTTCATCTTCCGCGTTCGCAACGTGCCGGCCGCGCTCTACAAGGCCATGGGCGGCTTCGCCACCAACGGCATCAACATGACCAAGCTGGAGAGCTACCAATTGGGCGCCTTCACCGCGACGCTGTTCTACGCCGACATCGAGGGCCATCCCGATGACCCCCTGGTCAAGCTGGCGCTCGACGAACTGCGCTTCTTCTCACGGGAAGTGCGCATTCTTGGCGTCTATCCGGCCAGCCAGTCGCGCGAGCAGTGGAAGGTCGCGGATTAGCGCCGGCCTAAATTCAGCTGAAACCCACCTGAACTTTCAGCCGAATCCCAGCGGTACATAGTCGATCTCCATGAATTTCTCGACTTCGGGCACCCAGCGGTCCCGCACGAAGGCGACGTGGTCCGGATGGTCGTTGTACTTGGTGTAGGCGGCCTGGTCGGCGAACTCCATGGAGAAGCCGAACTGGTAGTCGTTCTTCGGGCTTACCTGGCGCAATTGCTCGAAATGGGTGACGCCCTTGATCGCGGAAAGGATCTTGCGCGCATCGTGCAGGAAGCGTTTCGTCTCCAGCGAATGCTGCGCATGCTTCAGTGTGAACACGACGGTGTGGCGGATCATTTCCTGCTCCTATTCGCTGTCGACCCAGGCACGGATGAGGTGATGCGCGATAGCCCCCTTTGGCGGTGTGATCAAGCCATCGGCGTGCTCACGGGTCAGCATCAGTCGCACCTCGTCGCGGAAGAACCAGCGGCAGTCTTCCAGCTCGTTGAGATCCGCCTGGATGTCTTCGTTGAGCGGCTCGCCGAAGCAGCCGATCATTAGCGAATAGGGAAACGGCCAGGGCTGGCTGGCATGGTAGACGACGCGGCCGAGCCGGATGCCGGCTTCCTCCAGCGTTTCGCGCCGCACCGCCGCCTCGATCGTCTCGCCGGGCTCGATGAAGCCTGCCAGCGCCGAATACATGCCCGGCGCGAAATGCCGGCCGCGCCCGAGCAGGCATTTCTCCCGTGTCGCCGTCAGCATGATCGCCACCGGGTCGGTGCGCGGAAAATGCTCGGTGCCGCAATTGGGGCAATGCCGCTTGTAGCCGCCGGCGCGCATCTGCGATTGCGTGCCGCATTTGCTGCAGAAGCGGTGGCTGGCATGCCAGGCAAGCAGCGCCGCCCCTTGCGCCATGGCACCGGCCGCCGCCTCGTCGATAAGGCCTTGCATGTAGACCGAACGGTAGTCGATCGCCTTGGCGGTTTCCGGCAATTGCTCGGCATCGACGCCGGCCACAACCGCCAGCACCGGCCCCTGTTCGGAAAAACCGAGCAGCACGCTCTGCTCGAAGGACGGCTTGAAAGGGGCGCTCTCGGCGATATCGTACCAGGGGTCGAAAGCGCCGTCGGCGAGCTTCAGGTAGAGCCGCCCGCCATTCATCAGAAGCAACCGCGTCGTTGGATCGGCCAGCGCCTTGTCGACTGAATCGTCAGCCCGGTTCTCGGATTGTCGGTCGATCCTGTTGCCGGCAAAACCGACGAACTGGCTCGGCTCGCGCAGCGGCGCGTCAAACAGGCGGAAGCTCATGCGGTCTCTGGTGCTTTGGATGGACATGTTCGGGATGGACACGGCGAAGGCTTATAGCGCCGCCCGGATCGTTTCGGCAAACCGGTAGAGGTCGGATCGCTGATAGGGCTCGCGCAGGCCATGGCCCCATACGGGGCCGGGCCAGCCGGGATCGTGCTCGGAGCGGGCGATGACATGGATGTGCAACTGACGCACGATGTTGCCCAGCGCCCCGGTATTGATCTTGGTACAGCCGGTAACCTTCTTCAGCGCCTGCGCCACCATATTGGTCTCGAAGGTCAGCATGGCCTGGTCGAGCGGCGTCATGTCGTGGATCTCTTCAGCGCCCGGCCGTTGCGGCACCAGAAGCAGCCATGGCCAGCGGCGATCGTTCATTACCCGCAATTCACACAGCCCAAGCCACATCAATTGCTCGCTGTCCGCCTCCAGCCGGGCATCCAGCGTGAATCCGGCCTTCAGGCCCGGCAGCATCGGCGTTTCCTTGCTTTTCTTGGTTTCCTCAAACTCATGAACGCTAGAGCGGCAATGCCGGGGCTGCAAGCGAATCTCGTGCCTTGCGATGCCGATTTGCCCGGCGCACTTGCATTTCGTCGCGCAATTGCCGATATGGACGGCGGGAGGTTGGTGGTGGACGATCCACTCGCCAACCGGGTCAGGTCCGGAAGGAAGCAGCCCTAACGAGCCCGGAACGGGTCATTGTTCCAGCCTCCCACCTCATTGGCCACCCCGCGACATTGACGGCGCATTGCTGCGCGGGCGAGACTATGCGCAGGAATGGGCCGCTTTCGGGCGCGGTCTTTGGGAGCTTTACGGGCGAATGAGCGAAGCCGGGAATTCGGGACCAAAAAGCCTGGAGCCAAAAGGTCCGGAGAATGGCAAGACCGCCGCCTATCGCGTTCTGGCGCGCAAATACCGTCCTTCGAATTTTTCCGAGCTGGTCGGCCAGGAGCCGATGGTGCGCACCCTCACCAACGCCTTTGCCTCCGGCCGCATCGCCCAGGCCTGGATGCTGACCGGCGTGCGCGGTGTCGGCAAGACGACCACGGCGCGCATTCTGGCGCGTGCGCTGAAC
Source organism: Mesorhizobium comanense (assembly GCF_005503535.1). Lineage (GTDB taxonomy): Bacteria > Pseudomonadota > Alphaproteobacteria > Rhizobiales > Rhizobiaceae > Mesorhizobium > Mesorhizobium comanense. Next base: position 566,142 of record NZ_SCNN01000001.1, read on the forward strand.
TACAAGACATCAACGGTCGATCAGCCTTCGGTCGATCTCTCCGTGCCGGGCGAGCACTGCCAGGCGATCATGGAAGGCCGCCATGTCGATGTCATCGAGATGGATGCCGCCTCGCACACCGGCATCGACGACATCAGGGACATCATCGAGCGTGTCCGTTACGCGCCGGTCTCCGCGCGCTACAAGGTCTATATCATCGACGAAGTGCACATGCTGTCGACGCAGGCCTTCAACGGCCTGCTGAAGACGCTGGAAGAGCCGCCGCCGCATGTAAAGTTCATCTTCGCCACCACCGAGATCCGCAAGGTTCCGATCACCGTCCTGTCGCGCTGTCAGCGTTTCGACCTGAGGCGCATCGATGCCGGCGCGCTGGTCGCGCATCTTTCGGCCATCGCCGGCAAGGAAGGCATTTCGGTCGACGACGACGCGCTGGCGATGATCGCGCGCGCCGCCGAAGGCTCGGCGCGTGATTCGCTGTCCATTCTCGATCAGGCGATCGCCCACGGCGCCGGCTCGGTCAGCGCCGAAGCGGTGCGCGCCATGCTGGGCCTCGCCGACCGCGCCCGCATCGTCGATCTGTTCGAGCATGTCATGAAGGGCGACGTGGCGGCGGCACTCGCCGAATTCCGCACCCAGTACGACACCGGCGCCGATCCGGCCGCCGTGCTGACCGATCTTGCCGAATTCAATCATCTCGTCACCCGGCTGCGCTTCGTGCCGACCGCCATGGACGATGCGTCGCTGTCGCAGGACGAGCGCCAGCGCGGTGCCGATTTCGCGGCCAGGCTGTCGGTGCGCGTGCTGTCGCGGACCTGGCAGATGCTGCTCAAGGGTATTCCCGAGGTACAATCCTCCAACCGTCCTGTCAGTGCCGCCGAAATGGTGCTGATCCGGCTGGCGCACGCCGCCGACCTGCCGACGCTGGACGAGGCGCTGCGGTCGCTCGAAGGCGCAGCGCCGGTTCAAGGCGGTGCGCCGCGCCCCAACGGGACGCCGACCGGGCCTGGCGGTGGCAACGGCGCCAGCGCGGTGGCGCAGACGCGCATGCCCACCGGATCGGGCGGTGCACAGACCATGCGCCTTGTCGAGGCTACATCAGCCCCGGCCGCCTTCGTCGCGCCGCCGCAGCCGGCGGCTGAAGTGCAGCAGGTCCCTCTGAAATCGCTGGCGGACATTGTGGCGCTGGCCGACGCCCAGCGCGACATCGCCTTCAAGGTTCTGGTCAAGCGCTGCATCCGCCCCGTGCGCATCGAACCGGGCCGTATCGACGTCAGCCTGACCGACGACGCGCCCAAGATGCTGCTCAACGAGCTGACGACCAAGCTGCGCGCCTGGACCGGCCGCAGCTGGCTGGTGTCGTTGTCGAAGGAAGAGGGCGGCCAGACGCTGGCCGAGATGGAATCGACCAAGCGCGAGAACGCCTTCCTCGATGCCAAGAGCGACCCGACCGTTGCCGCCATCCTGGCGCGCTTTCCCGGCGCCAAGATCATTGATGTGCGCATTCCCGACGCGCCGGAGGCAGATGCGGCCGAAGCCGAAGTGCCGGTCGAGCCGCCAGCCGACGACGACGAACCCTGACATCCAGCACCAATCCGCAAAGGATCCCACCATGAAAGATCTTCTCGGCCTGATGGGCAAGGCGAAGGAAATGCAGGCCAAGTTCCAGGCCATGCAGGACGAGATCGCCACGGTTGAAGCCGTGGGGCAGGCCGGCGGTGGGCTGGTCAACGTGACGCTGAGCGGAAAGTTCGACATGAAGTCGCTCAAGATCGACCCGTCGCTGTTCAAGGAGGACGATGTCGAGATTCTCGAGGACCTGCTGCTTGCCGCCCACAACGACGCCAAGGCCAAGGTCGAGCAGATCATGCAGGAGAAGACCAAGGCGCTGACAGCAGGCCTGCCGATTCCTCCGGGAATGAAGCTGCCGTTCTAGCCCCCAGTGGCAACGCGCCCATGATCGATGAACCGTCTGAAAGATTGATCGAGCAGCGTATTCGCAACAGGATCTACGAGATCCTGGAAATCCTGGCCGATTGTGACGCCGGCGTCGATATCGTCGGCATCAAGGGCTACTTCAATCTGTTCGAGGACTTTGTGCACCGCCCGTCGATCGAGGCCGGCTCCTCCGCGCTTTCGAAAGAGGAACGGGAGATCGTGCTGGAGATCGCCGAGTTCCTTGAGGCGGCCTCCGAGACCAATCCCGATTTCACCAAGGCCGAGTTCATCGACAGCGACTGGCCGGGCAAGATCGGCCCGACGGCAAGGGCCGCGCGCGCTGTTTTCCTCAGGCGCGGCCTGTTCTCAGAGAAAGTCGAAGAGACCGAGCCCGGTCAGCCGGTCGCGATCGCCGCCGGGCGGTAGGACTGTTCCAGGAAGAACCGGACCGGTTTCCGCAATTACGGCGAAACAAAGAGAGAGCCATCATCGCCTTTGTGAGACGATGGCGCGATCTATCTGGAAAGTCACGATTTGTGTCTATTCGGTAACAGTTCATCACTAATAACGTTTTAGCCATCATTTTGCCCGAAAGTGTCTCATTCTTGCCGCAACCTGGGGCGGGCATGAAGTGAGAGGGTAGCCTGTTGATCGTCACACGATGGAAGATGCCGCTGTTGCTCGGCGTCGTTACGTCTCCCTTGTTCCTGGCCGCCTGCAGCCAGACGACCTCGCATGGTATGTCGGTCTCCAGCCTGACCGATGCCATCACGCCGAGTTTCCTCACCTCGCGCGCCTCCAGCCACACGCCGAAGGACCGGGAATGCCTGGAACGGGCGATGTTCTTCGAATCCAACCGCTCGAGCCGCGACGGCATGATCGCCGTCGGCACGGTGGTGATGAACCGTCTGCGTTCCGGCAATCATGGCACCACCATTTGCCAGGTGGTGGGTGAGCCGGGCCAGTTTGCGCCCGGCGTCATGACCCGGCCGATGAATTCTCGCGCCATGCCCGATGTCGAGGAAGCCGCCGACGCCGTGCTCAGGGGCGAGCGCAAGGCCAAGCTCAAGAACACCATGTATTTCCACACCGCCGGTTTGCGTTTCCCCTACAAGAACATGCACTACACGATGGTTGCGGGAGGCAATGCCTTCTACGAGAAGCGCGGCCGCAACTGGCAGCCGCTGCCGGATGAGCCGATGGTCGCCGTCGCTTCCGCCGGATCGGAGATCGTCAAGCCGGCCGCACCGGTCATGATGGTTGCCTCCGCGGCGCCCCTGCGCCCAGCCAAGCCCGCTGCCCGCAATGTTGCGGGACAACAGGTCTTCATGACCGCCGCAGCCGAGCCGGCACCCGCGCCGGCCAGGACGAAGGTCGTCCCTGTACAGGATACCTATGCGACGGCCTCCCTGGCGCCGCCAGCCAAATCCGGTCGCGTCCAGGCAAAGCAGACGCTGGTTGCAATGCAGGAGCCGATGGAAGAGCCCGATGCCGCCCGCTTTGGCGGAACCTTGAACACGAAGGTCATCTCGTCGGTCCAGGGTCAGCCGCAGGAAGCGGCGATGGGCTTCCAGTCTACGCCTGAGAACACGGATGCCATCGGCGCCATGATCGTCAGCCAGGGCCGCCCGCTCGAGGCCAACTGATCCGTTCCCAACGATCCGCCATGGCAGCATGGTGGCTCGTGACTGGACGGAAGATGTTCCAAAGCGCTCTGAAAAATCCTAGATCAGGCGATGTCCAAGCGAATCGCCGGCCCCGAGATCGAACGCCTGATCCAGCTCCTGGCCAAGGTGCCGGGGCTCGGGCCGCGTTCGGCCAGGCGCGCGGCGCTGCATCTGATCAAGAAAAAGGAACAACTGCTGTCGCCGCTGGCGGCCGCGATGGGAGAGGCCGCCGACAAGGTGCGCATCTGCTCCACCTGCGGCAATGTCGACACATCGGATCCTTGCATGATCTGCACCGACCCACGCCGCGATGCCGCGACACTGATCGTCGTCGAGGACGTCTCCGACCTCTGGGCGCTGGAGCGGGCGGCGGCGATGAACGTGCGCTACCATGTGCTGGGCGGCACGCTGTCGCCGCTCGACGGCATCGGTCCCGACCAGCTCAACATCCGCTCGCTGATCGACCGTGTCGCCGGCGGCGAGGTCAAGGAGATCATCCTGGCCGTCAACGCCACCGTCGAGGGCCAGACCACGGCGCACTACCTCACCGATCAACTGTCCGGTTTCGAAGTCAAGGTGACGCGCCTTGCGCATGGCGTGCCGGTGGGCGGCGAACTCGACTATCTCGATGAAGGCACGTTGGCAGCGGCGCTGCGCTCGCGGACGGCATTTTGACAAGATTGGCGGGAAGGGTGCGGTCATGAGCGGTTTTTTCCGAGCGATTGCACTCCGTGTGAAGGAACGCAAACTTCAACAAATGGCGGCAGCAATTTTTCTTGCCGCCTTGGCGATTTTGGCATTCGCCGCTCCTTCCCGCGCCGCCAAGGTCGACGATCAGTTCCAGGCCTGGCTGCAGACCGATCTCTGGCCCGAGGCCAAGGCGAAGGGCATATCCAAAACGACCTTCGACGCGGCCTTCAAAGGCATCAAGCCCAATCTGAAGCTGCCGGACCTGGTCATGCCCGGCGAGAAGCCGAAGACGCCGCAGAAGCAGCACCAGGCCGAGTTCGGCTCGCCCGGCGCCTATTTCGCCGAGAAGACCATCGGGGCCGTAACAGCCGGCGGTCGCACACGCGAAGCGGCCAACGCCAGGACACTTGCCGCGATTGAAAAGCGTTACGGCGTGCCGGGCGAGATTGTTCTGGCGATCTGGGGCCGCGAGACCGGCTTTGGCGCGGCGAAAATGCCTTACGATGCCTTCGAGGTGCTGGGCACCAAGGCCTTCATGTCGACCAAAAAGGACTTCTTCCGCACCGAACTGCTGGCGGCGCTGGAAATCGTCCAGCGCGGCCTGGCTCCGGTCGGCGCCATGAAATCCTCCTGGGCCGGCGCGCTCGGCCAGCCGCAATTCATGCCGACGTCGTTCCTTAAGCACGCGGTCGCCTTCGACGGTGGCGGCCGGCCCGACATCTGGAACTCTACCCCCGACGTGCTCGCCTCGATCGCCAACTATCTCGTCCACTATGGCTGGGTGAGGGGGCGTGGCTGGGGCTTCGAGGTGACCGTGCCGCAGAGCGTGTCCTGTTCTCTAGAGGGACCGGACCAGGGCAAGACGATCTCGCAATGGGCGGCAATGGGAATAAAGCGCGTCGGCGGCAAAGCGTTTCCGGCGAGCGAATTGAAGGCGGAAGGCTTCCTGCTGATGCCGGCCGGACGCAGCGGTCCAGCCTTCATCGCCACGCCCAATTTCTACGTGCTGAAAGAATACAACACCAGCGACCTCTACGCGCTGTTCATCGGTCATGGCGCCGACCGCATCGCCCATGGCGATGCGAATTTTTCCGGCAAATGGGGTCCGGTCGGCGATCTCCACCGCTCCGATATCGCCGCCTTGCAGCGGACGCTGGAAGCCAAGGGCTATGATGTCGGCAGCGCCGACGGACTGCCCGGCTTCAAGACACGCCGCTCGATCGGCAAATGGCAGGAGAAGAACGGTCAGGCCGCGACCTGCTTTCCCGATGCCGGCCTCGTCGCCACGCTGAAATAGCGCTGCACCCAGCCAGGATTTTCCCGATCGGCGGCCTTGATCGGCATGCCCGTGCGTCGACTGGCAACCGGCCCGCCTGCTCACATAAGCCATCGCCGAAATGCTCGTTGCCGGCTGCGGGGCCGCCGGATATGCTGTTGACCAATTGGACAAAAACCACGACGCTACGTGGTCAATGGGCCCTTGCCGGCCTTGAAAAGAATACTGCAATCCTGAGCCGGGAACTCAGGTCAACAAAACAGGGAACGATCACCATGATGATGGAAAAGCTTGCTCTACGATCCCGCATGTTGCTTGCGGGTGCAGCCATGTCCGCCTTGCTTCTGGCCGGCGCGCCGGCAGGCGCGGTCACGCCCGCCGACACGCTGGTCGAAGGTTTTGCGATCGACGACATCATCTCCATGGATCCGGGCGAGGCGTTCGAGTTGTCGACAGCCGAGGTCACCGGCAACACCTATGATCTGCTGGTCCGGCTCGATCTCAGCGACACCTCCAAGGTCAAGGCCGACCTCGCCGAAAGCTGGAAGGTTTCCGACGATGGCCTGACCTACACCTTCAAGCTCAAGCCCGGCCTCAAATTCGCCTCGGGCAATCCGATCACCGCGGCGGATGTCGCCTATTCCTTCGAGCGGGTCGTCAAATTGGACAAGTCGCCGGCCTTCATCATCGAACAGTTCGGCATCAGCGGCGACAATGTCGCCGAAAAGGCCAAGGCGGTTGACGACACCACCTTCCAGTTCACCGTGGACAAGGCCTATGCGCCAAGCTTCGTGCTGAACTGCCTCTCCGCCACGGTCGCCTCGGTGGTCGATTCCAAGCTGGTCAAGGAACACGTCGTCAAGGCAGAGCCCACCGCCGACTACAAATGGGACAATGATTTCGGCAATGCCTGGCTCAAGACCGGCTATGCCGGCTCGGGTGCCTACAAGCTGCGGGAATGGCGCGCCAACGAGGCGGTGGTCATGGAACGCAACGACAATTATTACGGCGAGAAGGCCAAGCTCGCCCGCGTCATCTACCGCAACATGAAGGAAAGCTCTGCCCAACGCCTGGCGCTCGAAGCCGGCGACATCGACGTTGCCCGCAACCTCGAGCCGAACGACCTCGACGCCATCGCCAAGAACGCCGACCTCACGACCACCAGCGCGCCGAAGGGCACGGTCTATTACATCAGCCTCAACCAGAAGAACCCGAACCTCGCCAAGCCCGAGGTCCGTCAGGCCTTCAAATACCTGGTCGACTATGATGCCTTGAGCACCACCATCCTCAAGGGCATCGGCGAGATCCACCAGACCTTCCTGCCCAAGGGCGTGCTGGGCGAACTGGACGAGAATCCGTTCAAGCTCGACGTCGCCAAGGCCAAGGAATTGCTGGCCAAGGCCGGCCTGCCCGACGGCTTCAGCGTCACCATGGATGTGCGCACCGGCCAGCCGACCACCGGCATGGCGGAATCGATCCAGCAGACGCTCGGACAGGCCGGCATCAAGCTGGAGATCATCCCCGGCGACGGCAAGCAGACACTGACCAAATACCGCGCCCGCAACCACGACATCTATATCGGCCAGTGGGGCCAGGACTATTTCGATCCGAACTCCAATGCCCAGACCTTCGCCTCGAACCCCGACAATTCGGATGCGGGCAAATCCAAGACGCTCGCCTGGCGCAATGCCTGGGACATTCCGGACCTGACCAAGGAAACGGAAGCGGCGCTGCTGGAAAAGGATTCGGGCAAGCGCGCCGACATGTACAAGGATCTCGAGAAGAAGATCCTCGACACCAGCCCCTTCGTCCTCATCCATCAGCAGCTGGAAGTCGCCGGCCTGCGCAAGAACCTCAAGGGCTTCGCCCTCGGTCCGAGCTTCGACACCAATTTCGTCGGGCCGGTCTCGAAGGAATAGCATCGGCGGACGCCGCGCGTGAGCGTAGCTGACAATCAGGTGGCGGCAGGGCGCGGCAGCGCCCGTGCCGTTGCCATCCTTTCCGCGATCGGCCGCTTCCTGGTGATCGCGGTCACGACCTATCTTGGTCTGCTCGCGGTCACCTTCTTCATCGGACGGGTCATTCCGATCGACCCGGTGCTGGCGGTGCTTGGCGACCGGGCTCCCACCGCGGTCGTGGAACGCACACGCCGCGAAATGGGGCTCGACCTGCCATGGATCGAGCAGTTCTACATCTATGTCAAAAACGCCCTGAGCGGTGATTTCGGCACCTCGGTGCTGACCACCAATCCTGTCATGACCGACATTCGCCGCGTCTTTCCAGCGACCATCGAACTGGCGACGCTGGGTACCATCATGGGGGCGGTCATCGGTGTGCCGCTGGGCGTGCTCGCCGCGGTCAAACGCGGCAGTCTCATCGACCAGATCGCGCGCATCGTCGGCCTGATCGGCTATTCCGTGCCGATCTTCTGGCTCGGCCTGCTGGGCCTGGTCCTGTTCTACGCCAAGCTGCAATGGGTCGCCTTCCCGGCGCGGCTCGACGTCGTCTATGAATACACCTTCACGCCGATCACCGGCTTCTACCTGCTCGACGCCGCCATGCAGGGCCAGTGGGATGTCTTCTGGGACGCCTGGCGCCACATCGTGCTGCCGGCGTCGCTGCTCGGCTATCTTTCGCTCGCCTATATCAGCCGCATGACGCGCTCCTTCATGCTCAACGAGCTGTCGCAGGAGTACATCGTTGCCGCGCGCGCCAAGGGCCTGTCGGAGCGGCGCATCATCTGGGGTCACGCGCTGCGCAATGCCGCGGTGCCGATGGTCACCGTGATCGCCCTTTCCTATGCCAATCTGCTCGAAGGCTCGGTGCTGACCGAGACCGTCTTCTCCTGGCCGGGCATCGGGCTCTACATCACCAATTCACTGCAGAATGCCGACATGAACGCGGTGCTGGGCGGCACCATCGCCATCGGGTCGGTGTTCATCGGCATCAACCTCTTGTCCGATCTTTTGTACCGGTTGCTCGACCCGAGGACGAAATCGACATGAGCGCCGGCGCCGTCCAGAGCCGTCGCGACTGGCTGCTCAGCGAGCGGCCGGCCTCGCGCGTCCAGGCAAGGCTTGGCCGCGCCTATGTCGCCTGGCGGCGCTTCACGGCCAACCGGCTGGCTTTCGTCGGCTTGCTCATCATCCTCGCGCTGGTGGTGGTTGCCGCTCTTGCCGACGTGCTGGCGCCCTATTCTCCGACTATCGGCGACCTCAAGAATGCGCGCCTCATGGCGCCTGGCGCCGCGCACTGGTTCGGCACCGACGACCTTGGCCGCGATATCTATTCGCGCATCGTCTACGGCTCGCGCTGGACGCTTTATGTCGTCATCCTCGTCGCCATCATCGCCGCCCCCATCGGGCTACTGGTCGGCACAGTTGCCGGCTACGCCGGAGGCTGGACCGATGCCATCCTGATGCGGATCACCGATATCTTCCTCGCTTTTCCCAAGCTGGTGCTGGCGCTGGCCTTCGTCGCCGCCCTTGGCCCCGGCATTGAGAATGCGGTGATCGCCATCGCCATCACCTCCTGGCCGCCTTACGCCCGCATTGCCCGCGCCGAAACGCTGACCGTGCGCAACTCCGACTACATCAAGGCGGTGCAATTGATGGGCGCTTCGCCCTTCCGCATCGTGCTGCGCCACATCATGCCGCTCTGCATCTCCTCGCTGATCATCCGGGTAACTCTCGACATGGCCGGCATCATCCTCACCGCCGCCGGCCTTGGCTTTCTCGGGCTCGGCGCGCAGCCGCCGCTGCCCGAATGGGGCGCCATGATCGCGTCGGGCCGCCGCTTCATCCTTGATCAATGGTGGGTAGCCGGAGCGCCTGGCGCCGCGATCCTGATCGTCAGTCTGGGTTTCAACCTGCTTGGCGACGGCCTGCGCGACGCGCTCGATCCCCGGAGCGGCGACCAATGAGCGGCGACCGATGAGCACGCTTCTTGACGTACAGGATTTGCGCGTCACCTTCCCGACCCGCATCGGGCTGGTCGAGGCCGTGCGCGGCGTCTCCTTCTCGCTCGGCCGCGAGCGGCTGGGCATCGTCGGCGAGAGCGGCTCGGGCAAGTCGCAGACCGGCCGCGCCATCATGGGCCTGACGCCGCCACAGGCGAGGATATCGGCGACAAAGTTGACTTTCGACGGCATCGACCTGCTCGCCGCCTCGCCGCGCGAACGCCGGGCACTGCGCGGCAACCGCATCGCCATGATCCTGCAGGACCCCAAATACTCGCTCGATCCGGTGATGAGCATCGGGCGCCAGATCGTCGAGACTTTGCGCACGCATGAGAAGGTCTCGAAGGCGCAAGCCCGCGAGCGGGCGCTCGCCATGCTGGAAGCGGTGCAGATCCGCGACCCCAAACGCGTCTTCGACCTGCACCCGCACGAAGTCTCCGGCGGCATGGGCCAGCGCGCCATGATCGCCATGATGCTGATCGCCGGACCGGAAATGATGATCGCAGACGAGCCGACCTCGGCGCTCGATGTGACGGTGCAACTCGAAGTGCTGGGCATTCTCGACCGGCTGGTCAGCCAGCGCGGCATGGGGCTGATCTTCATCTCGCACGATCTGCGCCTGGTCTCTTCTTTCTGCGACCGGGTGCTCGTCATGTATGCCGGCAAGGTGGTCGAGCAGCTCAAGGCTTCCGAGCTCAGCCAGGCGCAGCACCCCTACACGCGCGGCCTGCTCAATTGCATGCCCAGGATCGATGCCGACCGGCATCCGCTGCCGGTGCTGGACCGCAAGCCGGAGTGGGCGGCATGACATCAGCGATATCAGTCGACAGGCTGGAAGTGATCTTCGACCGCTTTCGCGCGTTGAAGGGTGTCAGCCTCGATGTCGAGCCCGGCGAATCCTTCGGGCTGGTCGGCGAGAGCGGTTCCGGCAAGTCGACGCTGCTCAGGGCGATCGTCGGCCTCGCACCGGTTGCCTCGGGCAGCATCGCCGTCAATGGCAAGACGCTCGGGCCGCGCCGCGACAAGGCGTTCTACCGGGAAGTGCAGATGGTCTTCCAGGACCCCTACGGCTCGCTGCATCCGCGCCAGACCGTCGATCGCCTCCTGCAGGAGCCGCTTGCCATTCACGGTTTCGCCGACAGCGAAAAACGCATCGAGCGGGCGCTGGACGAGGTCGGCCTCGGCAAGGGCTTCCGCTTCCGCTACGCGCATCAACTGTCGGGCGGCCAGCGCCAGCGCGTGGCGATCGCGCGGGCACTGATCCTCGAGCCCTCGATCCTGCTGCTCGACGAACCGACCTCGGCGCTCGATGCCTCGGTCCAGGCCGAAGTGCTGAACCTCCTGGAAGAGGTGCGCCGCCGCCGCAAGCTCACCTTCCTGATGGTCAGCCACGACCTCGCCATCATCACCCACATGTGCGGGCGGCTGATGGTGATGCAAGGCGGCGAAGCGGTGGAGAATCTGGCAGCGAACGACCTCGTCGAGCGCCGCGTGACCAAGGATTATACGCGCAACCTGCTCAAGGCGAGCGAGGGGTTTGTGAGAACCACTTGAATACCGTTCTCTTTCTCGTGCGCAGAACCAACCAATTTTCAGAGGATTCCCATGGAGAACTGGGCGTTTTCAGATCCACCCAATGTCGCGGTGTTTGTGGATCGGGGCATAGTTACCCGAGGCGATTGGATCGCATATGTCTCGCATGACGATGACGACGGCAGCTGGCAATTTCACAATAGCGGGGCAGGCCCTGTGGACGATGGTGATATAATGGTCGTCAGCTTGCAAAACGTTGTGAAGCGGGATGAAAGCATTTCAGCTTTGGCCGACTTGCCGGAAGGCTGGCATGCTTGGCGCAACTCAAAATCATCGCCTTGGCAACGCGCCAAATCACGCCCTGCACCCTCCAACGACAACGAGTGATGCCGCAGGCACCTAAGTCGAACTTTGCGCCAGTTCGCCTTTCTCTGCGACGGATAGTTCGCCACCTTCCTTCGGTTCCTTGATCCTGAACCACGTCACATAAAGCGCAGGCAGGAACAGCAGCGTGATCGCCGTGCCGGCGATGATGCCGCCCATCATGGCGTAGGCCATCGGCCCCCAGAACACTTCTCGCGCGATCGGGATCAGCGCCAGACTGGCGGCCGCCGCCGTCAGCGCGATCGGCCGCATGCGGTGTTCGGTGGCCTCGATGACCGCTATCCAACGGTCCTTGCCCTCGCGCACGAGATCCTCGATCTGCACGATCAGGATCACCGAATTGCGGATCAGGATGCCGATCAGCGCCAGTACGCCGAGGATGGCGACGAAGCCGAGCGGCGCGCCGCTCGGCACCAGGGCCGCCACCACGCCGATCAGGCCGAGCGGAGCAACCGCCACCACCAGGAACAGCCGCTGGAAGCTCTGCAACTGCACCATCAGGATGGTCGCCATGACGAACAGCATCAGCGGCACCACGGCGGCGATCGGCCCCTGGCTCTTGCCGCTTTCCTCCACCGAACCGGCCGTCTCGATGGAATAGCCCGGCGGCAACTTGGCGATGAAGGCCTCGACCGACGGTTTCAGCTCGTTGACGACGGTGGCAGGCAGCACGTCGCCGACCAGCCCGGCGCGTACTGTGATGGTCGGGATGCGGTCGCGCCGCCACACCGTGGGCTGTTCGAGGTCGTAGCGGAAATTGGCGACCGCGGCGAGCGGGATCGCCTCGCCGGTGCTGGTCGGGAGCTGCATGTTCTGCAGCGTCTCGATCGAGCCGCGCTCGGCATCGCGCGAGCGCGCCACGACGTTGATGAGATAGGTCGCGTCGCGCACCTGCGTGATCGTCGCGCCGCCCACCGTGCTGTTCAGTGCGCTGGCGATGTCGGAGGACGTGATGCCGAGCTGGCGCGCCTTGTCCTGCAGCACGTCTACCCTGAGCACCCGCTGCGGCTCGTTCCAGTCGAAGGTCGGCGCGGCAAGCTTCGGATTGGCCGAGATGATGCCGGCGAATTGCTGCGCCAGTTCCCGCACGGTCTGAATGTCGGGACCGCCGACGCGGTACTGCACGGGGCGGCCGACCGGCGGCCCGAGCTCGAGCGGCTTGACGAAGGCGTCGGTGCCGACGAATTCTTCGCGCAGCAGCTTCTCCAGCGCCGGCTTCACCCGGTTGCGCGCCTCTATGCTCTTGGTGACGATGACGGTCTGGCCGAAATAGGGATTGGCCGGCTGCACGTCATAGGCCAGCACGAAGCGAACCGCGCCCTGGCCTATGTAGGACGAGAAGTGGTCGATGTCGGGATTGCCGACCAGCGCGCGCTGCTCGAAGCGCTCCATCTGGTCGCGCGTTTCGGCAATCGAGGAATTCTGCGGCAGGTTCCAGTCGACGATCAGTTCCGGCCGGTCGGAAGGCGGGAAGAACTGCTGCTGGACGAGGCCGAAGCCGGCGATCGAGGCGGCGAAGAGGAGCACCGTCACGATGATCGTCAGCCAATGGCGGCGCACGGACAGGACCAGTATGCGCCGGAACAGCGCGGTGAAGCGTCCCGGCTGGTCGTGATGCTTGGTCTTCATCGTCGCCGGCAGGATGGTGACGCCGAGCAGCGGCGCGAACAGCACCGCCACGATCCACGACACCAGCAGCGAGACGGCGATGACGACGAACAGCGTGAATGTGTATTCGCCGGCAGCGCTCGAGTTGAGGCCGATCGGAATGAAGCCGGCCACCGTCACCAGCGTGCCGGTCAGCATCGGGAAGGCGGTCGATGTGTAGACATAGGTTGCCGCCTTGCGCAGGCTGTCGCCGACCTCCAGCCGCGCCACCATCATCTCCACCGCGATCATCGCATCGTCGACGAGAAGACCGAGCGCGATGATCAGTGCGCCAAGCGAAATGCGCTGCAGCGAGATGCCGAGATATTCCATGACCGTGAAGGTGATGGCCAATACAAGCGGGATCGACAGCGCCACCACGAAACCGGCGCGCATGCCGAGGCTGATGAACGACACCGCCAGGACGATGGCGACGGCCTCGAACAGCGCGCGCGTGAAGCCCGAGACGGCCTCTTCGACGATGACGGGCTGGTCGGCGACCAGATGCACGCCGACACCGACCGGCAGGTCGGCAAGCACCTTGTTCATCTCGTCGTGCAGGGCTTCGCCGAACTGCAGGAGGTTGGCGTTGGGCTTCATGCCGATGGCGAGCCCGATCGCGTCCTGGCCGTTGAAACGGAACAGCGCCGTCGGCGGATCCGCATAGCCGCGCGTGATCGTCGCCACGTCGCTCAGCCTGAAGAAGCGGTCGTTGACGCGCAGGTTGATGGCGCGCAGGCTTTCCTCTGATGTGAACTGGCCGCCGACCCGCACGCTGATGCGTTCGGGTCCGGACTGGATGACGCCCGAAGGCGTGATGGCATTCTGCGCCTGCAGGCTGGCGACGATCTGCTGCTGGTTGAGGCCGAGAGCCGCGATCTGGCGCGTCGAGAATTCGAGATAGATCGCCTCGTCCTGCGCGCCGACCAGATCGACCTTGCCGGCGTTGGGCACCGTCAGGATCTTGGTGCGGACATCCTCGACATAGTCACGCAATTGGCGTGGCGTCAGCCCGTCTGAGGTGAAGGCATAGATGTTGCCGTAGACATCGCCGAAGCGGTCGTTGAAGAACGGCCCCTGGACGCCTTGCGGAAACTGCGCCTTGATGTCGTTGACCATATTGCGCACCTGAAGCCAGTTGGGCACGACGTCGCGCGCCTTGGTGGTGTCCTTCAGGTTGACGAAGATGACGGTCTGGCCGGCTGTCGTGACCGATTTGGTGTAGTCCAGGCTGTCGAGTTCCTCGAGCTTCTTCTCGATGCGGTCGGTAACCTGTTGCACGGTCTCCTTCACCGAGGCGCCGGGCCAGTTGGCCTGGATGATCATCGTCTTGATGGTGAAGGCCGGGTCTTCTTCGCGGCCGAGATTGAGGTAGGAGAACACGCCGGCCACCACGAAGACCAGCATGAAATACCAGACCATGGAGCGGTGGTTGAGCGCCCAGTCGGAGAGATTGAAGCCTTTCATGAGGCCCCTCCCTCGGGCACTTTCACCTTCTGTCCCTCACTCAGGCTGTGGACGCCCGCGGTGACGACGCGCATGCCGGCCTCCAGCCCCTGCGCCACCGTGAAAGTGCCGCCATTCTTCGCCGCGACAGTGATGTCGCGCGTGCTTACGCTCGATGTCTGCGGATCGACGATCCACACCTTGGCCGAGCCGTCCTTTTCGAGCAGTGCGGACATCGGCAGTTCGATCGTGGGCGTGACCTTGGTCATGCGGGTGGCTGTCACCGTCGAGCCCAGCCTGAAGGCCTGCGGCGGATCGGTCAGGGTCAGCTTCACGCGGCGTGTGCGGGTCGAGCCTTCGGCTTGCGGCGCGATCTCGCGCAGCTTGGCCTCGGTCTGGATCGTTGGTAGCGATTGCAGGATGACCTCGAACGGCGTGCCGACCGGGAGATCGTCGGTCAGCTGGTCTGGAATGTCGACCACCGCTTCGCGCAGGTCCGAGCGCGCCACGGTGACGACCGTCTGGCCAGCCGAGACCGTTTGCCCGACCTCGGCGCCGACAGCGGTGACGACGCCGTCGAAATCGGAAAACAGCCTGGCATAGCCCAATTGCTCCTGCGACTTGGCCAGTGAAGCCTTTGCTCGCTCGACGCTGGCTTCGGCTGCCTTGCGTGCCTGTTGTGCGGCGTCGAATGTCGATTGCGGCGTGTTGGCCGAGGCAAGCAACTGGCGTTGCCGCTCCTCGCTGGCGGCGGCATTGGCGAACTGGGCCTCCGCGTTGGAGAGCTCCGCCTTGGCTGCCTGGACGGCCAGCTCCAGCGCGGTCGGATCGAGTGCCGCGATCGTCGTGCCCTTGCTGACGAGATCGCCGACCTTGACGTCGCGCGAGACGACACGGCCGAGCAGCCTGAAGGCAAGGTCGGCGCTGACCTGTGGCTCGACGGATCCGGCAAAGCCGAAGGTCTGGGTGGTACGCGGCTCGACCACGACCGAAAGCACCGGGCGGATGATCTCCGGCGGCTTTTCGTCCGACTTCGAACAGGCGGCAAGCGCGCCAAGAGCGGCAAGGCCAAGCAGCATCGAGGGCAGCCGGTTCATTGCGCCGCTCCCGATATCTCGACCGTCTGGCCGGGGCTGAGCAATTGCCCGCCCGCGGTGACCACGCTCTGCCCCTCGTTCAGCCCCTTGGCGATGACGACGGTGCCGGAATCGAAAGCCAGCACCTCGACCGGCGCCGTCGTCACCGCCTTTGTCGAGGGATCGACGACCCAGACCGCCGGCTTGCCGGCGCTGGATGTCAGCGCCTGCCAGGGCAGCAGGATGGCCTTCGCCGGCTTGGCGCTGACCGAGCCGATGACGGCCGCCCCCAGCGGCATGCCGGCGGGCGTGTCGGGAATGCCGACCTTGACCCGTATCGAACCGGAGGCCTGGTCGACCGCCGGCGAGATTTCGCGCACCTTGCCCGTCGCCCTGACCTGCGGATCCGACAACAGCGTGATCGTCACCGCCGGCGACGCCGGCGTCTTGGCGACAAGCGTTTCCTGCACGTTGAACACCGCGTCGCGGTCGCCGTCCTCGGCGACGGTGAAGACGGTCTGCGCGGCCTGCACCACCTGTCCAGCTTCGACCTGGCGGGCAGTGATGACGCCCGGGGCACCTGCCGTAAGCTCCGTGAAGGACAGGTTCTGCTGTGCGTTGGCGAGCGCGCTCTGCGCGGCATCGACGCTGCCTTGCGCCACTTTCAGCGCCTGGTCGGCCGAATCATAGTCGCGCCTTGTGGTAAAGCCTTGCGCGAGCAGCGTCTTCTGCCGCTCGAAAGTGGCCGCGGCCTGGGTCAGTTGCGCCTGCGCGGCATCGAGATCGGCCTGTGCCGAGCGCAGATCGGATTCCTGTTCCTGCGGGTCGATCCTGGCAAGCACAGCGCCCTTGTCGACATGCTGGCCGATATCGACGAGCCGCTCGGCGACGCGGCCGCCGACCCGGAACGAGAGATTGTTCAGCGTGCGCGCCGCGATCACCCCGGTCAGCGAGGTTCGCGGGGCATAGTCGGCCACCGCCACCGTTTCGGTGCGCACCATGATCGGCAGTTTCTTGGCCACGGCTTCCTGCTTCTGGCAACCGGCCAGCAGCAACAGCGCCACACAGGCGCACATTGCGATCGGAAAGGGCAAAAGGCGGGAGGTTCTGACGGATGGCGGCGAGACGGACGATGTCGCGTACCTGCTCATGGACTCCCCCAGCCGCGGGCTTCTCGCTGGTCGCGATGCCTCGCGAATATCCTGAGGATAATCGATCCCGGGAAAAAGGAAACCGTTCTCGTACGCGTACCGCCCGACTGGTTAAGGCGGGATCGCCGTCAGGCCCAATCGACCCGGCGATGGTGCCGGCTTGAGGAAAATCTGAAATAAGGCCAGAAGGGCACTCAATACCGTCAAACCAGAACGGGCGCCGGCCCGAAGAGGGATTACCATGAAGAATTCAGCCATTTCCGAACGCAAGAACCAGTCGATCTCACGCGGCGTCGGCATGACCACGCAGATTTATGCCGACCGGGCTGAAAATTCGGAAATCTGGGATGTCGAAGGCCGCCGCTACATCGACTTCTCCTCGGGCATCGCCGTCGTCAACACCGGCCACCGCCACCCCAAGGTGATCGAGGCGGTCAAGGCGCAGCTCGACCGCTTCACACACACCTGCCACCAGGTCGTGCCTTATGAAAGCTATGTGCGGCTGGCAGAACGGCTCAACGCCATGCTGCCGGGCAAGTTCGAGAAGAAGACCATCTTCGTCACCACCGGCGCCGAAGCCGTCGAGAACGCCATCAAGATCGCCCGCAACGCCACTGGCCGCCAGGCCGTGATCGCATTCGGCGGCGGTTTCCACGGCCGCACCTTCATGGGCATGGCGCTGACCGGCAAGGTCGTCCCCTACAAGGTCGGCTTCGGCGCCATGCCGGGCGACGTCTACCACGTGCCGTTCCCGGTTTCCCTGCACGGTGTCTCTGTCGCCGATTCGCTTGCCGCGCTCGACAAGCTGTTCAAGGCCGATGTCGATCCGGCCCGCGTCGCCGCCATCATCATCGAGCCGGTCCAGGGCGAGGGTGGCTTCTACGACGCGCCGCGTGAACTTCTCACCGCGCTGCGCAAGCTCTGCGACCAGCACGGCATGCTGCTCATCGCCGACGAGGTGCAGACCGGCTTTGCCCGCACGGGCAAGATGTTCGCCATGGACCACCATGAGGTGGCCGCCGACATCACCACCATGGCCAAGAGCCTGGCCGGCGGCTTCCCGCTGTCGGCTGTCACCGGCCGCGCCGAGATCATGGATGCGCCTGGTCCCGGCGGGCTCGGCGGCACCTATGGCGGCAGCCCGATCGGCGTCGCCGCCGCGCATGCCGTTCTCGACGTGATCGAAGACGAAAAGCTGTGCGACCGCGCCAACACGCTCGGCGCGCGGCTGAAGCAGCGCCTGGAGTCGATTCGCGATGACGTGCCCGAGATCGTCGACATCCGCGGCCTCGGCTTCATGAACGCCGTCGAGTTCAACGACGTCAAGAAGGGCCTGCCGTCGGCCGAGATCGCCAATGCCATCCGCTTGAAGGCGCTCGACAAGGGCCTGATCCTGCTGACCTGCGGCGTCTACGGCAACGTCATCCGCTTCCTGGCGCCGATCACCATCCAGGACGGGGTCATGAACGAGGCGCTCGACATTCTGGAAAGCTCGATCCGCGAAGTCTGCGCTGCCTGATTGGACGTCGCCCAATTTTCCTGACGACCTGGCCTCAAACGGGTGCCGTCAGGAATTTGGATTCTGTAGCCAGGCGGGAATGTCCCGCTTGGCGTGCAGCACCCGCCACACATCGATATGGTCGAGCTGCTCCAGATAGAAGACCAGATATGGATAGCGCTCGAGTTGCACGCTGCGCAGACTCGGCAATCCAATTTCGTAGGCAAATCGAAGAGAGCCAAATCCCGGATGGCTTGCTATTAACTTGTAGGCGTTTTGAAGTTCCTCAACGTAGCCCAATGCCACATGCGAACCAACTTCGCGCACATAGTAGTCAACAGCGTCCTC
Source organism: Mesorhizobium comanense (assembly GCF_005503535.1). Lineage (GTDB taxonomy): Bacteria > Pseudomonadota > Alphaproteobacteria > Rhizobiales > Rhizobiaceae > Mesorhizobium > Mesorhizobium comanense. Next base: position 584,751 of record NZ_SCNN01000001.1, read on the forward strand.
AATATCCCGTAGAGCAAGACTTCGAGGAATAATCGCCTTTGTGGCCACTTGAATTATTGGCCCTGCGCTCGTTTTCGCAGTGCGGCGAAATAATCATCATCAACGGGAGTACCCGGCGCTGATGATGCGCCCTCAAGAAGCAATCCGCGCAGAAGTTGACGATCCTGATCGCGGCGGATCAGTTCACGCACATATTCACTGCTCGTGCCATAGCCGCGATCCGCCACTTGCTGATCGACAAAATGCTTCAAGCTTTCGGGCAGTGAGATATTCATGGTGCTCATTCAGGCATTTTATGGCTTATGGCAAAAATTGGCAAGCCTACGCTCTGGCTTTGGCTGGCTCCATGGTCTGAAAAGCCGCTAGCGCGGCTTTCAGCCCATCCGGTCCCGCCGCCACCGTCTGCGGTGTCGGTGAGAAGCCGGCGCCGAGCATCTTGCGGCCAAGCATGTGATCTCCAGGGCGGTTGACCGATTCGATGCCGAGCAGCCGGTCGCCGGCATAATGGTAGATCGAGAACTTGTTGTCCGGCAGGTCGCCGACCACGACATGGCTGTCGCCGCCTGATGTCAGCCCGACCATCTGCAGCTTCATGTCGCCGATGTCGGACCAGAACCACGGCACCGCCGAATAGGCGTCCGCGTGACCGGTAATCGTGCGGGCGGCGAGGCGTGCCTGGTCGGTGGCGTTCTGCACCGATTCCAGTCGCACGTCGGCGCCGGTGAACCAGTGCCGGTAGGAGGCGGCGTCGCCGATGGCGAGAATGTCGGGCACCGAACTGCGCATCTGGTGATCGACACGGATCCCGTTGGCGATATCGAGGCCGGCTGTTTGCGCCAGTTCGACATTCGGCACGGCGCCGATGCCGACGATGACCATGCGCGCCGGCAACCGCTCGCCCGATGAGGTGATTGCAGCGACGACATGGCCGCCTTCGCCTTCGAGCCTTGCGATCGAGGTGCCGGTCAGGATGCGCACGCCGGTCGCTTCGAGCCTTTGACGGACATGGCTCGCAACCACCGGCGCGACGGCGCGGCCGAGCAGCCTGTCGACCGCCTCGACGACCGTGACTGTGCGGCCGGCCGCACGCAGCGTCGCGGCTACCTCCAGCCCGATGAAGCCGCCACCAAGGATGACGACATCTTCGCTGTGCGCGCTGAGTTCACGGATCCGCCGTGCGTCGGCCAGCGAGCGCAGCGACAACACGCCGGAGAGAGCGGCGCCCGGCAGCGGCAGGGCGCGGGGGCGCGAGCCGGTCGCCAGGATCAGGTGGTCGAAGGCAAGCGTGCCGCCTCCCGATATCTCCAGGCGGCGGCCTGCGGTATCGATGCGGTCGATGCGGATGCCCGGCCGGTAGTCGATCGCGCTGCCGCTGTAAAAGGCTTCACCGCGCAGCGGTTGCGGCTTGGCCTCGGCATCCTTGATGAACGTCTTCGACAGCGGCGGCTTGTGGTAGGGGAGTTCGGCTTCGTCGCCAACGAGGATCACCGGCCCCTCGAAGCCGTCCTCGCGCAGGCTTGCCGCCGCCTGCACGCCCGCGTGACCCGCGCCGATAATGACCACACCGTTCTTCATTGCGTTTCCATCCCGATTCCATCCTGGAGCATGATGCCGAAAAGTGTGAAGCGGCTTTCCGACGACATCATGCTCCATCTCTTTGATTTAGAGGCGGATTCAGATTTCAGGTCGAACAGACCTGAAATCATCCGACTCTAGGGCGTTCCACCAAGTGGCGATTGTCTGTCGCCGCCGCAAGCGAGCTTTGCGGGTCGCACCCGGAATGGCGCCTGTCAATCGGCCAACGCGGAGGCAATCCGTTATGGCTGGATCGCTTAAAGTTGACCATCCTAGTTTAGAATAATTCTAAACTATTGTTTCAATTGGCTTTTCCGGTCGATTTTCATTGACTTCCAACCGCGCCGAAGCTTTATGGGAGCCTGCGCGTTGGCGCATCCCTTTGATGTCTGGGCCTTGAACCCGTTCGATTGGAGGCATTTTGGTGTCTTTCTTCCGCGAACCGCGCGATGGCGCGGCAAGTCTAGCGCCTTATGGCATCGACGCCTGGCGCCTGCCGCCGCGCGCGCCGTATTTAGAATTCCCGAGAAACTGGAGAGCGATAATGACAGCACGATATGGCGGCCGGCTCGCCGCGATCGGCGCCACGGCCCTGCTGACGGCGGCGGTGTTTGTGCTCCCCGCCAAGGCTGAAACCGATGCCAAGGCGGTCATCAAGACCTATGCCGATATCGGGCTGGCCAAATATGAGGATTCGCTGACCACGGCGCAGGCGCTGGACAAGGCGGTCGACGCGCTGCTGGCGAACCCGTCGGCCGAGATGCTGAATGCTGCCCGTGACGCCTGGAAGGCGGCGCGCGTACCCTACCAGCAGACCGAGGTCTACCGCTTTGGCAACAAGATCGTCGACGACTGGGAAGGCAAGGTGAATTCCTGGCCGCTGGACGAAGGCCTGATCGACTACGTCGCCAAGAGCTACGGCACTGAATCGGACACGAATTCGCTCTATACGGCCAATGTGATCGCCAACAAGGAGATCGAGATCAACGGCAAGAAGGTCGATGCCTCCAAGCTGTCGCCGGAATTCCTGTCCGGCACGCTGCAGGAGGCCGGCGGCATCGAGGCCAATGTCGCCACCGGCTATCATGCCATCGAATTCCTGCTCTGGGGCCAGGACCTGCACGGTACCGGCCCGGGCGCAGGCGAGCGTCCCTATACCGATTATGATCTCAAGAATTGCACCGGCGGCAATTGCGACCGCCGCGCCGAATATCTGAAGTCGGCCACCACCCTTCTGGTTTCGGACCTGCAGGAAATGGTCGGCAACTGGAAGGAAGACGGCGCCGCGCGCAAGAACCTCGTCGATGGCGAGCCGAACACCGCCATCTCCGTCATCTTCACCGGCATGGGCTCGCTGTCCTACGGCGAACTGGCGGGCGAGCGCATGAAGCTCGGCCTCCTGCTGCATGATCCGGAAGAGGAACAGGACTGCTTTTCCGACAACACCTACAACTCGCACCTCTATGACGCCGTTGGCATCCGTGCCGCCTATCTCGCCGATTACACGCGCCCCGACGGCACCGTGATTTCCGGACCTTCGGTGCACGACATGGTGAAGGCGGTGGACCCGGCGATCGACAAGGAACTGTCGGACAAGCTCGACGTCACCGTCGCCAAGATGGAAGCGATCAAGGCGCGGGCTGAGGCGGGCGAAGCCTATGACCAGCAGATCGCCGAGGGCAACACAGAGGGCAATGCCACCGTGCAGGCGGCGATCGACGCGCTGGTCGACCAGACCAAGTCGATCGAACGCGCTGTCGGTTCGCTGAAGCTCAACGCCATCGCCTTCGAGGGCTCCGACAGCCTTGATGCGCCCGACAAGGTCTTCAAATAACCATCGGGCCAACCACCAGCCAAACGGCGCCGGACCGGCGCCGTCAGCCAGAGCAATGAAATGCTGATCTGCCATTGCAACATAATCACCGAGAGGGAGATCGAGCAGACGATCATCGGACTGCTGGACCAGGATCCCTGGCAACTTATCGTGCCGGCAAAGGTCTATCACTCGATGCAAAAGCGCGGTCGCTGTTGCGGCTGCTTCCCAAATGTGGTGGAAACGATCATTCGGGTCACCGAAAACTACCACGCCCGCTCGGAGGCGAGCGGCGTGGATATCGTTTCACATCTGGATCGCGTCAGAGGCCTGCGCGTCCAATACGGGAGCAGAACCCATGAAAGGCGAAAAGCAGATCATCGAGCGGCTTAACGAGGCTCTTTTCCTGGAGCTCGGCGCCGTCAACCAGTACTGGGTGCATTACCGTCTCCTGGAGGATTGGGGATACGCCAAGCTGGCCAAGAAGGAGCGTGCGGAATCGATCGAGGAGATGCAGCATGCCGACAAGCTCGTCGCCCGCATCATCTTCCTCGAGGGCCATCCAAATCTTCAGTCCGTGGCGCCGCTGCGCATCGGCCAGAATGTCAAGGAAGTGCTCGAATCCGATCTCGCCGGCGAATATGACGCGCGTACCGCCTACAAGCGCTCGCGCGAAATCTGCAACGAAGCCGGCGACTACGTGACGATGAAGCTGTTCGAGGAATTGCTGGCCGATGAGGAAGGCCATATCGACTTCCTCGAGACGCAGCTCGACCTGCTCGCCTCGATCGGCGAGGAAAAATACGGCCTGCTCAACGCCGCGTCGGCGGACGAGGCGGAGTAAGGACATGCGGGAATGCGGCGCGCCATAGAACTCTTGCGCCGCCCGTGGCGGGCCGCCGGCCCGCCGCTCCTGCCCGGAAGACCGGCCAGACCGGCGGGCCGGCGTTGCGCCATTCTCGTGCTGGCGCTCACATCCTCCGCGCTGGCCGGCGAGCTTGAACCAGCGGGCCTTGCCACCACCCGTGCCGACCTCAATGCGAAGGATCAGGCGCGCGTCACCGCCGTCACCAGACCGGCCACGGATTTCTCCAGAGCCGAGCCCTTCGAGCGGATGCAGGGCGGCGCCGGCACGTCGCAAAAAGCCGTCAGCCGAGATTCCTTTTCGCAATCCTCGGCCAACCTCACCTTCGAACAGGAAGGCACCTTCAAGCTCGGCAACGCGCTGTTTCGCAAGAACTGGGTGTCGTCACCGTCGTCGACACAGGCTTCGGACGGGCTTGGTCCGCTGTTCAACGAACGTGCCTGCCAGAACTGCCATCTCAAGGACGGCCGCGGCCGCCCGCCGCAAGGCGATGCCGGCACCACCTCGATGTTCCTGCGGCTGGCGCGCGATGCCGCCACCGCCGAGGAAAAAGCCGCTGTGGCGAGCCGCCAGGTGCTCAATTTCCCCGATCCGGTCTACGGCGCGCAATTGCAGGAACTGGCCGTGCCTGGTCTCGAGGGCGAAGGCAGGATGCGTATCGACTATCAGGAGCGTAAGGTAGAGCTGACGGATGGCACTGTGGTCTTCCTGCGCAAGCCGGCCTATTCGGTTGCCGATCTCGGCTACGGACCGCTCGATGCGCGCACCACACTGTCGCCGCGCCTGACGCCGCCGATGATCGGCCTCGGCCTGATCGAGCAGGTCGCGCCGGCCGATATCCTGGCCCTTGCCGACCCGGACGACCGCGATGGCGACGGCATTTCGGGTAAACCCAACATCGTGCGCGACAGCTTGAGCGGGAAATTGACGCTCGGCCGTTTCGGCTGGAAGGCGCAGACCGCCTCGATCCGGCAGCAGGCCGCGGACGCCTTCGCCGGCGACATCGGCATCTCGACGCCGGAAGAGCCGAAGCATTGGGGCGACTGCACCGCCGCGCAGACAGACTGTCTTGCCATGCCCAACGGCGTACAGGAGCGCCTCGGCCCGGCAGAGGCGCCCGCGCCGGTGTTGGATCTCGTCACCTTCTATTCCCAGAACCTCGCCGTTCCGGCCCGCCGCGATTTCGACAAGCCTGATGTTCTGGCCGGCAAGAAGGTCTTTTACGAAATCGGCTGCGTTGCGTGCCACACGCCGAAATTCGTCACCCGCCGCGACGCACCCGACAAGGCGCAGGCCTTCCAACTGATCTGGCCCTATTCCGATTTCCTGCTGCACGACATGGGGCCTGGTCTGGCCGACGGCCAGTCCGTGGGTGACGCTACCGGCGTGGAGTGGCGCACCCCGCCGCTGTGGGGCATCGGGCTGACCGAAGCCGTGAACGGCAATTCCTTCTATCTGCACGACGGCCGCGCGCGCTCGCTGGTCGAGGCGATCCTGTGGCATGGCGGCGAGGCGCAAAAGGCGCGCGACCGCTTTGCCGCCGCCGACGCCGGCGAACGCGATGCGCTGGTCAAATTCCTGGAGTCCCTATGATGCCGAAGCGTTCCTCGCTGTTTCTCGCCCTTCCGCTGGTGCTGCTCGGCGTCTTGCCCGCCTCGGCATCGGTGAAGGCCTCCGATATCATCCAGCGTGCGGTCGAGGGCTTCGTCCGGCCGGCCTATGCGGGCCTGCACGAACATGCGCAGGCCCTGGCAAAAGCGCTGCACAAGCTCTGCGAGGCGCCTTCGCAAGCAGCGCTCGAGGCGGCGCGGGTTGAATTCTCCGCTGCTGTCTACGCCTGGTCGTCAGCCGAGATCATCGGCTTCGGGCCGATCAAGGAAAACAACAGGCTGGAACGGATGCTGTACTGGCCGGATCGCAAGGGCCTCGGCTTGAAGCAGGTGCAGGCCGTGTTGTCCGCCAAGGACCCTTCTGCCACCGATCCGGCGCAACTGGCGGGCAAGAGCATTGCCATGCAGGGGCTGGGCGCGCTGGAATTCGTCCTTTACGGCGATGGCGCCGAGGCGCTGGCTGCCAAGGACGATCCCTACCGCTGCGCCTATGGTGCGGCGGTTGCGGGCAACATCGAAACCATCGCCAGCGAGGTTGCCGATGCCTGGAACAAGCCGGACGGCTTTGCCGCGCTCTGGGCAAACCCCGGGCCGCAGAACCCCCTCTATCGCGACGGCAACGAGGCCGTGACCGAACTGGTCGGTGTCCTGATCAACGAGTTGGAGATGGTCCGTGATGTCCGCCTCAAAGGCTTTCTTGGCACAAAGCCGGACGGCGACAAGCCGAAGTTGACGATCTACTGGCGCTCGCAAAACACCACCAATGCGCTGGCCGGAAATCTTGCCGGCATCGACGCCTTGTTTCAGGTCTCGAAACTTGGTGATGCCCTGCCCGAAGAGGCGCGCTGGATGGCAGAGTCGATCCACATCCAGCTCACGAACGGGGTCTCGACCGCCAAATCCGTCCAGGGTCCGATCGACAAGGCGCTTGCCGATCCGGCGCTGCGCCAGAAACTGGAGCATTTCAGGCTGATCACCTCCAGCCTGTCCACCCTGATCGGCACCAGGCTGACCCAAGAATTCGGCCTGACCGCCGGGTTCTCCTCGCTGGATGGGGACTGATCCTTGAGAACACCGCTCATCGACCGCCGCGATTTTCTGAGGGCCGCCGGCCTCGGCTTTGCCGCCGCCATGGCGCCGTCCGCCTGGGCGGACACGCTCGCGGCGGACGCTGTCTTCGCCACTGCTTTCGTCAAGCGTGACGGCAGCTACGGGGCGGCCGTCCTGTCGGAGGCCGGCAAGGTGCTGCATGCGGTCGACCTGCCTGACCGGGGGCACGACGTAACCTTCGACCCGATTTCCAAACGGTCGGTCGTCTTTGCCCGCCAGCCCGGCACATTCGCGGTCGTTTTCGATCATACCGGGCGAGAGGCGCCGCAGACCATTGCCAGCATCACCGGCCGTCATTTCTTCGGGCATGGCGTCTTTTCTCCCGACGGCGCGCTCCTCTATGCCACCGAGAACGACTTCGACAACGCCGCCGGCGTGGTCGGCGTCTATGATGCGCGGGCGAAATTTCGCCGGATCGGCGAATTCCCCACTTACGGCATGGGGCCGCACGAGTTGTTGCTGATGGCCGACGGCAGGACCATTGCGGTCGCCAATGGCGGCATCGAGACCCATCCCGACTACGGCCGCGCCGAGCTCAACATCGCCACCATGCAGCCGTCCTATGTGCTGGTCGACCGCGTCACCGGCGACCTGATCGAAAAGCACGAACTGCCCCCGGCGCTCCATCAGCTGTCCATCCGCCACATGGACACCGACCAGACGGGCACGGTCTGGTTCGGCTGCCAGTACCGGGGTCCGGGCACGGATCGTCCGCTGCTCGTCGGGCGTGCAGTGCGCGGCAAGGAGTTGCAGCTCATCGAGATGCCGCCGGATGTGTTGTCCGGTTTCCGCAACTATATCGGTTCGGTCGCCGCGAACCCGGCCGCCGGCACGGTCGCCGTCTCGTCGCCGGAAGGCAATGTTTTCGTGATCGTCGACGCCGGGAGCGGCAAGGTCGTTTCGGCCAGCACGCTGATCGAGGTCTGCGGTCTGGCGCCCGACGCTGCCGGCTTCATGGCGACGACCGGGGCCGGGATTATCGTCGATGGCGCCGGCACGACACGGTCCGAGCCGGACTACGTCTGGGACAACCACATGCTGCGCATCGATCGGACCTGAGTGACCGAAGCGAAGCCGCTTAACAAATTATGCACTATCCTCTTGCGGTGGCGCGCCGTGGCGGGCACAGGGAAAGTGTTTTTCGAACCGGTCTTTTTATGAAACTGCTCGCCATCGACTGTGCCGCCAGCCTCTGCGCTGCCTGCGTCTACGACGCGGCGGGCGGGCAGGAGCTTGGCCGTTCGGTGCTCGATCTCGGCAAGGGCCATGCCGAACACCTGATGGCAGTCATCGCCGAGGCGCTGAAGGCAGGCGCTACGGGCTATGCCGGCCTCGGCGCCATTGCCGTCTCAGTCGGCCCGGGTTCCTTCACCGGCCTTCGTGTCGGCGTATCGACCGCGCGTGGCCTGGCGCTGGCGCTAAAAATTCCGGCGATCGGGGTAACGACGCTGGAGGCGCTGGCCGCCGAGGCGGCGACGCAGTTCCCCGGCCGTTCCGTCCTGGCGGCGCTCGATGCCGGCCGGGAGGAAATTCATGCCGCTCTTTATGATAAAATGTCAGTTTTGACTTACGGTCCAGCGGTGACCACGCTTGCCGAAGCCGTAGCCATGGCGACGGACCATTCGTCGGTGCTGGCCGGCACCGCTGCGACGCTGATCGCCGGGCCGGCCGGTCGCGCCTTCGACATCGGGCCCCGGGCGGCCACCGCCGACATTCTCACCTACGCCCGTTTGGCCGCGGCCAAGGGGGTGAGCGACAAGCCGAAACCGCTTTATTTGCGCGGCGCGGACGCCAAGCCGCAGGCCGGATTTATTCTTTCGAGGCAAGAAAATTAGATGCGCATACCTTTTCTGCAATCACGGCGCCGGGATTACGCGCTCGAACCGCTCAGGATCACCGACAGTCCGGCAGTCTCGGTGCTGCATCGCGAGGATTTCGTCCGCCCATGGACCGACGGCGAGTTCGCGGCCCTGCTCGAACAGGACACCGTGTTCGGCTATGCCGCGCGCGAAACCGGGCAGGGCTCCAAGCCGCCTGTCGGCTTTGTGCTGGCCCGGCTGGCCGCCGGCGAGGGGGAAATCCTCACCGTTGCCGTGGCGCGGTCGCACCGCCGCCAGGGATTGGGCTGGCAACTGATGGATGCGGTGCTGCGCGAACTCCATGCGCAGCGCGCCGAAGCCCTGTTCCTCGAGGTCGACGAGACCAATGCCGCAGCGATAGGCCTCTATCGCCGGCTGGGTTTCCGGGAGGTCGGCAAGCGCCCGGATTACTACAGGTCACCCGATCGCGGTCCGACGGGCGCGCTTGTCATGCGCCGCGATCTTCGCTAGCCAAGCGCCGGGGTTAGGGCCAAGGACAGCATGATCGCAAAAATCAGGATCTTCCTGGCGCTGGGCCTCGTCGCTGCCGGCACGCTGGTTCTGGTGCCGCTGCAGCTCCTGTCGATGAAAACCGGCTGGTGGCCGGAAACCGTTATCCTCAAGATCTGGCACAGGTTGATCCTGCGCGCGCTTGGCATGCGCGTCCATGTCAAAGGCGCGTTGTCCGACAAACGGCCGCTGCTGGTGGCGTCGAACCACATCTCCTGGACCGACATCATGGTGCTCGGCTCCTTTGCCGACGTGAAGTTCATCGCCAGGGCCGACATGGAAGGCTGGCCGCTGATCGGCATGCTGTCGAAGCTGCAGCGCACCGTCTTCATCGAACGCGAACGCAAGCGCACTTCGGGTGACCAGGCGAGCGAGATCGCCAACCGCATGTCCAGGGGCGACGCGATGGTGCTGTTCGCGGAGGGGTCGACCGGCGACGGCAATGCTGTCCTGCCCTTCAAGAGCACGCTGTTCGGGGCCGCCTCCATGGCGATCTCGGAAGGAGCCGCGCAGGAGGTGTTCATCCAGCCGGTGGCCATCGCCTATACGCGCCTGCATGGCGTGCCGCTTGGCCGCCGCCACCGGCCGATCGCGGCCTGGATCGGCGACGAGGACCTGATGCCCCATCTCAAGGTGCTGATGGCCGGGGGCGCGCTCGACGTCGAGGTGCATTTCGGCGAGCCGATCGCCTTTTCCAAGGGCTCCAACCGCAAGGAGACCGCCCGGTTGATGGAAAGCCGGGTGCGCGAAATGATGGAGGCGGCTCTCGCCGATCCCATGCCGAGCCGCTAGCCCGGCAGGCTCTGGCCGAGAATCGTCTGTTTTTTGTCACGGAAAGGCGTTAGAAGCCGCCGGATGGACTTGAACACGATCGAAAACGACGACATCGGCACGGTGGCCGGGCAGCCTGCCATGCACCCTGGGGCAGAGAAAAAGGTCTTCATCAAGACCTATGGCTGCCAGATGAACGTCTACGATTCACAGCGCATGAGCGATGCGCTGGCCGCCGACGGCTATACCGCGACCGACACGATCGGCGACGCCGATCTGGTCCTGCTCAACACCTGTCATATCAGGGAAAAGGCCGCCGAGAAGGTCTATTCCGAGCTCGGCCGCATCCGCGACATGAAGGCTGAACGCGCCGGTAGCGGCCGCGAGATGCTCATCGGCGTCACTGGCTGCGTGGCTCAGGCCGAGGGCGCCGAGATCATCAGGCGTTCACCCGCCGTCGACCTGGTGGTCGGGCCGCAGACCTACCACCGCTTGCCGGACGTGCTGGCGAAGGTCCGTGGCGGCGAGAAGATCGTCGAGACCGAATACGCCATCGAGGACAAGTTCGAACACCTGCCGCAGCCCAAGCGCGCCGAAGTGATCAAGCGCGGCGTCACCGCCTTCCTCACCGTGCAGGAGGGCTGCGACAAGTTCTGCACCTTCTGCGTCGTGCCCTACACCAGGGGCTCCGAAGTCTCGCGGCCGGTGGCGCAGATCGTCGCCGAAGCCGAACGCCTGGCGGATGCCGGCGTGCGCGAGGTGACGCTGCTTGGCCAGAACGTCAATGCCTGGCACGGCCAGGGCGAGACCAAAGGGGGCGGGACTGAGGAATGGGGCCTTGGCCGCTTGCTGTTCAGGCTGGCCGAAATCCCCGGGCTGGCGCGGCTGCGCTACACCACCAGCCATCCCCGCGACATGGACGACGAACTCATTGCCGCCCACCGCGACTTGCCGTCGCTGATGCCCTATCTGCATCTTCCGGTTCAGTCCGGTTCCGACCGCATTCTGAAGGCAATGAACCGCAGGCACACGGCCAGGGACTACCTTGGCCTGCTCGACCGCATCCGGGCCGCTCGGCCCGATATCGCGCTGTCGGGCGATTTCATCGTCGGCTTCCCCGGCGAGACCGAGGCCGATTTCGAGGCGACCATGGATCTGGTGCGCCAGGTGAATTACGCCTCGGCCTTTTCGTTCAAATATTCGCCGCGCCCCGGCACACCGGGCGCGGACATGCCCGATCACGTGCCGGAGGCGGTCAAGGACGAGCGCTTGCAACGTCTGCAGGCATTGCTCTTGAAACAACAGCAGGATTTCGGCTCGAGCCTGGTCGGCCGCATCATCGATACGCTGATCGAGAAGCCGGGCCGCCAGACTGGCCAGAAGGTTGGCCGGTCGCCGTGGCTGCAGCCGGTTATTGTTGATGAAAAGGCCGGCGAAATCGGTGACATTATCAAGGTGCGAATCACAGGGACGGGCTACAACAGCCTGTTCGCCGAATTGGTCTGATGCATGTCGCTCAAAAGTGCCCGCGGTTTTGGGGCAACGACATGCATAACCATAAGCCTCGGCAGATGAGGAGAGACGGTTGAGCGCAGCTGAGCTGAAGAATCTGCCCCCGGTACCGGCATCCGGGGCTTCTGACATGGCGCACATCGTTCTGACTTTCGACAACAACAAGCTTGCCAGCGCCCTTTACGGCCAGTTCGACGAGAACCTCGCCAGGCTGGAGCAGAAGCTTGGCGTCGACATCCGGTCGCGCGGCAACCAGCTGACCATCAAGGGGTCGGCATCTGCCGCCGAACAGGCGCGCCGCGCCTTGGACAATCTCTACGGCATCCTGCAGAAGGGCGTGGATATCGGCCAGTCCGACGTCGACGGCGCCATTCGCATGGCTGTCGCCGCTGATGACCAGCTGACGCTGCCGACGCTGGAGCGCAAGGGCAAGGTTTCTGCTGCCCAGATCGCGACCCGCAAGAAGACCATCTATGCCCGCTCGCTGACCCAGGATGCCTATATGCGGGCGCTGGAGCGCTCGGAGCTGGTGTTCGGCATCGGTCCGGCCGGTACCGGCAAGACCTATCTTGCCGTGGCTCATGCCGCGATGCTGCTCGAACGCGGCATGGTCGAGCGCATCGTGCTGTCGCGGCCAGCCGTCGAGGCCGGCGAGCGGCTCGGCTTCCTGCCGGGCGACATGAAGGAGAAGGTCGATCCCTATCTGCGGCCGCTCTATGACGCGCTCTACGACATGATGCCGGCCGACAAGGTCGAGCGCGCCATCGCGGCGGAAGTGATCGAGATCGCGCCGCTCGCCTTCATGCGCGGCCGCACGCTGGCGCATGCCGCCGTCATTCTCGACGAGGCGCAGAACACCACGCCGATGCAGATGAAGATGTTCCTCACCCGCCTGGGCGAGAATTCTCGCATGATCGTCACAGGCGATCCGACACAGATCGACCTGCCGCAGAACACCAAGTCCGGCCTGGTCGAGGCGCTGAGAATCCTGGACGGCGTCACTGGCATGGTGACGGTGCGCTTCAATGAGGGCGATGTCGTCAGGCATCCGCTGGTTGCTGAGATCGTCAAGGCCTATGACCGTGACGGCAAGCTCGCGCGCGGCCTGGGGACTGAAAGCTGATTTGACCATGCCATTCCATGACTGAGCAGGGCAGGCCGAGCGGGTCGGCGACGCTGCCCGTCGACGTCGATCTGATGGTCGAAGCGGGAAACTGGCCCGAAGAGGCGTCGCTTTTGCGCCTTGTCGAGGCCGCGGTTGGCGCCGCCTTCGCTGAAATCGGCGCGCAGGGACATTCCGAGCTCAGCGTCGTCTTTTCCGACGACGCCCATATCCGCACGCTGAACGCCGGCTGGCGCGGCAAGGACAAACCCACCAACGTCCTGTCTTTCCCGGCCTTTGCCTATGCCAAGGCTGGTCCGCTGCCACCCATGCTGGGCGACATCGTGCTTGCCGCCGAGACCGTGGCGCGCGAGGCGGCACTGGAAGACAAGCCGCTGGACAACCATATCTCCCATCTCGTCATCCATGGCCTGCTGCATCTCCTGGGCCATGATCACGAGACCGACGCCGAGGCCGAAGAGATGGAAGCCATCGAGCGCGCCGCGCTGGCAAGGCTTGCCATTCCCGATCCCTACGCGTAACTAAAAAGATCAATTGACCGGACGACGATGACCGACAAACCAGAAACTGCCGCCCGCCCCGACGCCGGCAGTACGCCCAAGGCTTCCGATACGTCGGAAGAGGGATCAAGTCCGAGTACCATTACTGCCGGTGCCAACAGCGCCGGCAGCGCCGCAGCCGAGCCCTCGCCTGCCGGACCTTCCTTGTTCAACCGCGTGCTTGGTCTCTTCCGGCAGCGCAATGGAACCAGCCTGCGTGAGGAAATCGCCGGCGCGCTTGCCGAGACGACGACCGACGCCGAATCCTTCTCGCCTGGCGAACGCGCCATGCTCAACAACATCCTGCGGCTGCGCGAAGTGCGCGTCGAGGACGTCATGGTGCCGCGCGCCGACATCGAGGCCGTGGAGATCGCCACGACACTGGGCGACCTGCTCGGCCTGTTCGAACAATCCGGCCATTCGCGCATGCCGGTCTATTCCGAGACGCTCGACGATCCGCGCGGCATGGTCCATATCCGCGACGTGCTGGCCCACATCACCAAGCTTGCACGTGTCAAGAAGGGCCGCGCGACCAGGAAGACGCCGGCCGCCACCCAGCTCGATCTCGCGCAGGTCGACCTGGCGCGCACCATCGGCGATCTCAATCTGATCCGTCAGGTCCTGTTCGTGCCGCCATCGATGCTTGCTTCCGACCTGATGGGCCGCATGCAGACCACGCGCACGCAGATGGCGCTGGTTATCGACGAATATGGCGGCACGGATGGCCTCGTCTCGCTGGAAGACATCGTCGAGATGGTCGTCGGCGACATCGAGGACGAGCACGATGATGACGAGCCGATGATCACCCAGGCGGGTGATGGCGTGTTCATCGTCGACGGCAAGGCCGAGATCGACGAGGTGGCCAGGATGATCGGCGAGGATTTCGCCGCCGGCGAACATGGCGAATATGTCGACACCATCGGCGGCATGATCTTCAACACGCTCGGCCGCGTGCCGGCGCGCGGCGAGGTCGTGCAGGCAATCCCCGGCTTCGAATTCCATGTGCTCGATGCCGATCCGCGCCGCGTCAAGCGCGTGCGCATCGTGCAGAGCCAGAAGGGTGAACGCCGCCGGCGCGCCACGGCCCGCACCGAACAGGCCTGAAGACCCCGCCATGACGATCGAGGATCCGTTCAAGCATTCGGTCCTCGGCTCGGGCATCTTCTACAGGAACCCGCGCGCCGCGCTGGACTGGCTGGAGGCAGCCTTCGGTTTCGAGCGCAGCATGGTGGTCAGTGACGCCGACGGGAAGCTGGTCCATTCCGAGATGCGGTTCGGCGATAGCTACATCATTGTCGATTCCGAATGGACCGATCATATCGCGAGCCCCGCATCGATAGGGGGCAAGAACACGCAGTCGGTCTATGTCAGGCTCAAGGATGCTCTCGATGAACATTGCACGCGGGCGAGGGCGGCGGGCGCCGAGATAATCCAGGAGCCGGCGGACCAGTTCTACGGTGAACGCCAATACCGGGCGCGCGATCCCGAGGGCCATGTGTGGACCTTCACACAGCCCATCCGGTCCGTCGCCCGTGAAGAGGCGGAGCGGCTGGGCGGCCTCAAGATCGAGGGTTGGCACCGGTAGGAGGCGTCTCCGCCATTGCCTTTGCCAGCTAGTCTGTCGCGGCTTGCGTTGCGAACAATCTGCCGAATAGAACACCGGCGATCGCCGATACGGCTACGCTCGGTATCGCTGCCATCGCCAGAACGCCCCTCAGGTCGAAGTAACTGTGGCGTGCGTCGGGTGGCGGCGCCGACAAGAACGCCACCGCACTCCACAACGCAACGTTAAGGGCGGCGCAACCGGCAAAGCCGGCTGCCCATGCCCATCCGGCGCGCGGCTTGAGGGAGAAAACCCACGCGAAAACACCCAGAACGAGCAATCCCGGACCGTGACTTACACCGAAGAACAACAAGAAATCCGAGATACCGCCTTTCCAGGGCTGAACCAGCACGGCCAGAAGGATTGCGCTGGGGACGCAAACCATGGTCATGCCGAGCAAACCGCGCAGAATCGTATGTGGCTTCAATCGCGTCATGCTCCTGCGATGATCGACCATCATGGCATTGCCGTCGGCAACCGCAAGGGCGGTGGTCGAACTCAAGCTTTTGCCGGTGCTTTGATTGGCGGCGTTTGGAGCGCGCGGCGCGGCCTGATAAATCTTGGTTCCTGATTCGCGCGACTCGGAAATACGCATGGAGCGCCTTGCCGGCCGGATAATTCTGCTTTGGGGTTGGCGGCGCGCGCTCGTGGCGTTCCTCGCCGGTGCGCTGGCGGTGCTTGGTCAGGCGCCCTACGATTTCTTCGCCGCCTGTTTCATCTCCTTTCCGCTTCTGGTCTGGCTGCTCGACGGGGCGACCGGAGAGGCCTCGGGCAGCCTGTTCAGGCGCCTGCGGCCGGCTTTCGCCGTCGGCTGGTGGTTCGGCTTCGGTTATTTCCTCGCCGGCCTCTGGTGGATCGGGTCGGCGCTGCTGGTCGAGGCCGACAGCTTCGCCTGGGCGCTCCCCTTCGCCGTCGTCGGCATCCCCTTCGCGCTCGCCTTTTTCTACGGCTTCGCCACGATGGTCGCCAGGCTGCTCTGGAGCAGCGATATCGGCCGCATCGCCGCCCTTGCCTTCGGCTTCGGGCTGACGGAGTGGCTGCGCGGCTTCCTGTTCACCGGTTTTCCCTGGAATGCCATCGGCTATGCGGCGATGCCCGTGCCGCTGCTGATGCAGAGCGTCTCGGTGACCGGCATGATCGGCATGAATGTGCTTGCCGTGTTTCTCTTCGCGCTGCCGGCCCTGCTGGCGGCGCGCCGGCATCTTCGCCTGGGCGCGGCGTTGTTTGTGCTGCTCGCGGCGGCTCATGTCGGCTTCGGCTATGTCAGGCTCGCGGCTCCCGAAAAGCCGGCGGCGCACAGCCTCGACGTGCGCATCGTCCAGCCGGCGGTCGACCTGTCGGAAAAATGGGATGCTTCGGTGCGCGACCGCATCTTCGCGACCTTGCTGGGCCTGTCAGGCAAGGCGCCGGACCCCGGCCACGAAAAGCCGCAACTGATCCTGTGGCCGGAAACCTCGGTCCCCTTCCTTTTCACCGAGCGGCCCGATGCGCTGACGGCGCTGGGCGACATGCTGACGGACGGCCAGATGCTGATCGCCGGCGCCGTGCGCGAGGAGGGCGGCTCGGCCTCGAGCGCCGACAGCCGTTATTACAATTCCGTGGTGGCCATCAATGACAAGGGCGAAATCGCCGACGCCGTCGACAAGGTCCATCTGGTGCCGTTCGGCGAATACCTGCCCTTCGCCGACCTGTTCAACCGTTTCGGCATCGCGCAGCTTGTCGCCGGACCGGTGACGTTCGCCGCCGGCAACGAGCGCCATGCGATCACGCTTCCGGGCGGCATTCGTGCCCTGCCATTTATCTGTTATGAGGTGATCTTTCCCGACCTGGTGGCGGTTGACGCTACGTCAGCGCAGCTTATTGTGAACGTTACCAATGACGCGTGGTTCGGCGATACGCCCGGACCGTACCAGCATTTCAGGCAGGCTCAGATTCGCGCTGTGGAGAACGGATTGCCCTTGCTGCGGGCGGCCAACAACGGCATCTCGGCCGTTGTCGACCCACACGGGCGCATTGTCGATGCGCTGGCGATCGACGCGCGCGCGGCCATCGATGTGAAGGTGCCCCTTTCCGGACAGGCGGTCGTTTCGCCTGACCAGCGACGCATTAACGGAATGCTGATCATGTTGCTGTTTGCACTGGTCGGGGCGCTTTTGAATGTAAGGCAACGGCTACGGGTGAATTGACAGTCGGCACATTAGAAACTCATACTGTACCGCCTGAAAATTTCTCGAAGCCGGTGGATCGTTCTGTTGGGGCAGTCGCCCCCGGCTGTTTTTGGGCGGGAAAAAATCACAAAGCCGAAAAAATTCGGCGAGGAAAAAATGACAGAAGAAAACAAAAAGAAGCCCAATCCCATCGACATCCACGTTGGAAGCCGGGTCCGGCTTCGCCGCAATATGCTCGGAATGAGCCAGGAAAAGCTGGGTGAGAATCTCGGCATCACGTTCCAGCAGATCCAGAAATATGAAAAAGGCACCAACCGCGTCGGCGCCAGCCGCCTGCAGGCGATTGCCTCCATCCTGGGCGTCCCCGTAGCGTTCTTTTTCGAGGATGCGCCCGGCCAGGAGGCCGCCGCCAGCCGTGGCTTTGCCGAGGATGCCTCCATGGCCTTCGCGGTCGAATTCTGCGGCAGTCCCGAAGGGCTCCAGCTCAACCGCGCCTTCGTCAAGATCGCCGACGTCAAGGTGCGTCGCAGGATCATCGACCTGGTGAAGTCGCTGGCCGCGGACGATCTCGACTGATCCGTCAAACGCTCCCGACTGGCGGCATCCTGCCGCCGGTGGCACAAGATACCGACATCGACAGTCGTGCCAGAATGGCGGCAACGCTTGACGAGCGGCGCTCCGCCCCGCTAACACGTGGCGCGCCAAAATCGGCAGCCTGCCGATCGTTTTTCAAGAGGGGACACCCGTGACGCGGCAGAACTACTTCTTTACCTCGGAATCCGTGGCCGAGGGCCATCCCGACAAAGTCTGTGACCGGATCTCCGACGAGATTGTCGATCTGGTCTACCGTGAAGCCAAGAAGACTGGCATGGATCCGTGGAAGGTCCGTGTCGCCTGCGAGACCTTGGCGACCACCAACCGCGTCGTCATCGCCGGCGAGGTGCGCGTCCCCGAGACCCTGTTGAAGAAGGACAAGGCCGGCAACATCCTCAAGGATGCCGCGGGCCACCCGGTCGTCAATCCGGCGAAATTCAAGTCCGTCGCCCGCAAGGCGATCCGTGAAATCGGCTACGAGCAGGCCGGCTTCCACTGGAAGACGGCCAAGATAGAGGTTCTCCTGCACGGCCAGTCGCCCGACATCGGCCAGGGCGTCGACAACGCCGCCGACCGTCAGGGCGAGGAAGGTGCCGGCGACCAGGGCATCATGTTCGGCTATGCCTGCCGCGAGACGCCGGACCTGATGCCGGCGCCGATCTACTACAGCCACAAGATCCTTGAACTTCTGGCAGCCGCCCGTCACGAAAACAACGGCGAGGCCGGCAGGCTCGGGCCTGACGCCAAGAGCCAGGTCACTGTCCGCTACATCGACGGCAAGGCCGCCGAAGCGACGCAGATCGTCCTGTCGACGCAGCATCTCGACGCGACGTGGGACTCCAAGAAGGTCCGCAAGGTCGTGGAGCCCTATATCCGCGAGGCCCTGGGCGACCTCAAGATCGCGGATGATTGCATGTGGTACATCAACCCGACCGGCAAGTTCGTCATCGGCGGACCGGACGGCGACGCGGGTCTCACCGGCCGCAAGATCATCGTTGACACCTATGGCGGCGCGGCACCGCATGGCGGCGGCGCCTTCTCCGGCAAGGACACGACCAAGGTCGACCGGTCGGCCGCCTATGCCGCGCGCTACCTGGCCAAGAATGTCGTGGCCGCGAAACTCGCCGACCGCTGCACGATCCAGCTTTCCTACGCCATCGGCGTCGCCCAACCGCTGTCGATCTATGTCGACCTGCACGGCACCGGCAAGGTCGACGAAGCCAAGCTCGAGGACGCGCTGCGCACCGTGATGGACCTGTCGCCATCCGGCATCCGCCGCCACCTCGACCTCAACAAGCCGATCTACGCCAAGACATCGTCCTATGGCCATTTCGGCCGCAAGGCCGGCCGCGACGGGTCTTTCTCCTGGGAGAAGACCGATCTCGCCAAGGCGCTCAAGGATGCCGTCGCGGCCTGACGGCGGCGACGTGGCCTGCGCCGGGAGATGAACGCCGAAGAGAGGCCGAGCCGGACGACCGAAGCCTTCTTCGGCCGTCGGCGCGGCAAGCCCGTCCGTCCGCAGCAGGCAGCGGCGTTGGAAAGCGGGCTCGGCGCCTTCGGCCTCGACCTGACAGCCGCGGCCCCGGCCGACCTGCGGTCCCTGTTTAAGGCTGGCGTGTCGGCTGTTCGCCTGGAGATCGGCTTCGGCGGCGGTGAACATCTTCTGCACCGCGCAGCCGAAACGCCGGCGACCGGCTTTATCGGCGTCGAACCCTTCGTCAACGGCATGGCCAAGATGATGGCCGCGGTGGCGCGGACGCCGCTGGCCAATCTGCGTGTCTTCGATGACGATGCGACACGGCTGCTCGACTGGCTGCCGCCGGCCTCGCTCGACGGCATCGACCTGCTCTATCCCGATCCCTGGCCGAAGAAGAAGCACTGGAAGCGGCGTTTCGTCAGCCCGGTCAATCTCGAACGCTTCGCGCGCGTGCTGAAGCCCGGTTCGAAATTCCGGTTCGCGTCCGATATCGACACTTATGTGAACTGGACCTTGCTTCACTGCCGGGCCCATGGCGCCTTCGTTTGGCAGGCCTCGCAGGCCGCCGACTGGCATCACCCTTACGAGGGATGGCCGGGCACGCGATACGAAGCCAAGGCAGTTCGCGAAGGCCGCCGGCCAGCCTATCTGACGTTCGTCAGGTCATAGGCCTGGCCGCATCGCTTCGGGAGCCTGACCTGAAACGTCAGAAACGGCCGATTCGGTTGAAGACGACCGGATCCATGCCGAGTTTGCGCAGGTCGTCGGCGCGCGGCTTGCGCCCGGCTTCCACGGCTCGCGATGCGGCAACGGCGCTGCCGAATGTGGTGAAAATGTCGCCTATGGCGGAAAAAACCCTGCGGCCAGTCATGATGTATCCTTTCGCGCGCCACCGCGCGCCGGTCGTGTTCGCTTGATGGTCCGGACGTAGGAATGCGCGGCCGCCTGTCACAGGGGTGCCGGCGCATGGCCGCCATGCGCCGGGCACAACCCTGACGCCGCCCGTCGCGTTTGGACTGCGGGCTTGAAACGCGTGACCGGATCGTTTATATCAGCCTCAAATTCTTGGTCGGTATGACGAAGAGTGGGTCCACCCGGTCCCGCTCTTTTTTATTACCTGCCGGGTGCATCGGACCGAAAAGTGCGAAGCGGTTTTCGGATGATTCCGATGCACAAACCAAAGAACATTGCGAAGCGCACGACAGGTATTTGATGACTGCAACGGCAAGCGAAGGTGACGACCGCATCATCCGCGAAAGCGGCATCGATGCGCGCATCGCGCTGATCATCCAGCCGGTGCTGCGCGGCATCGGCTTCCGCCTTGTGCGCGTGCGGCTGTCCGGCCAGAACGGGCTGACGCTGCAGATCATGGCCGAGCGCGAGGACGGCACCATGACCGTCGAGGATTGCGAAGAGGTCAGCCGCGCGGTGTCGCCGGCGCTCGACGTCGACGATCCGATCGAAAAGGCCTATCACCTCGAAGTCTCTTCCCCCGGCATCGACCGGCCGCTGGTCCGCAAGTCGGATTTCACCACGTGGACGGGGCATCTGGTCAAGATGGAGACGTCCGTCGTCGTTGCCGACCGCAAGCGCTTCAAGGGCAAGATCGCCGAAGCCGGCGAGGCCGACGTGCTGATCGAGCGCGACAAGGCGGCCTATGGCGAGGAGCCTACGGTTCGCGTGCCTTACGACACGATCTCCGAGGCGCGCCTGATCCTGACCGACGACCTCATCCGCGACGCGCTGTCGAAGGACAACCGGGCACGCAAGGAAGCCAAGAAACGCCGCGGCGAACCGGACGATGACGTGCCCGAGGGTGCGGAAGCGGACGCTACGGAAGAGCACGAACAGGAAATTTGATTGAGCTGCCGGCTGCAAAGATCCGGCAAACAGGCTCGGGAGAAAGAACATGGTTGTAAGCGCCAACAGACTTGAACTGCTGCAGATCGCCGATGCGGTCGCCCGTGAAAAGTCGATCGACAAGTCGATCGTCATCGCCGCCATGGCTGATGCGATCCAGAAGGCGGCGCGCTCGCGTTATGGCCAGGAAACCAACATCCGGGCCGACATCAACGCCAACACCGGCGAGATGAAGCTGCAGCGGCTGATGGAAGTGGTCGAGAAGGTCGATGACTACGCCACGCAGATCGCCATTTCATCGGCCCGCGAGCGCAACCCCGACGCCCAGCTCGGCGACTTCATCGCCGAACAGCTGCCGCCGATGGATTTCGGCCGTATCGCCGCCCAGTCGGCCAAGCAGGTCATCGTGCAGAAGGTGCGCGAGGCCGAGCGCGACCGCCAGTATGACGAATACAAGGACCGCATCGGCGAGATCGTCAACGGCACCGTCAAGCGCGTCGAATACGGCAACGTCATCGTCGATCTCGGCCGTGGCGAGGCGATCATCCGCCGCGACGAGCTGATCCCGCGCGAAAACTACAAGTACGGCGACCGCGTCCGCGCCTATGTCTATGACGTGCGCCGCGAGCAGCGCGGTCCGCAGATATTCCTGTCGCGTACCCATCCGCAGTTCATGGCCAAGCTCTTCACGATGGAAGTGCCGGAGATTTACGACGGCATCATCGAGATCAAGTCGGTCGCACGCGACCCTGGCTCGCGCGCCAAGATCGCCGTCATTTCGCGCGACTCTTCGATCGATCCCGTCGGCGCCTGCGTGGGTATGCGCGGCAGCCGCGTCCAGGCCGTCGTCGGCGAACTGCAGGGCGAGAAGATCGACATCATTCCGTGGTCGCCTTCGGCCGCTTCCTTCATCGTCAACGCGCTGCAGCCGGCGGAAGTCGCCAAGGTGGTGCTCGACGAAGATGCGGAACGCATCGAGGTGGTGGTTCCCGACGACCAGCTGTCGCTGGCCATCGGCCGCCGCGGCCAGAACGTGCGTCTCGCCTCGCAGCTGACCGGCTGGGATATCGACATTCTGACCGAGGCCGAGGAATCCGAGCGTCGCCAGAAGGAATTCGTCGAGCGCTCGTCGCTGTTCATGGAAGCGCTCGACGTCGACGAGATGGTCGGCCAGGTGCTGGCCTCCGAAGGCTTCACCAACGTCGAGGAAGTTGCCTATGTCGATGCGAGCGAGATCGCTTCGATCGACGGCTTCGATGATGACACCGCATCGGAAATCCAGACCCGTGCGCGTGAGTACCTGGAGAAGATCGAGGCCGAGCACGACGCCAAGCGCAAGGCGCTCGGCGTCAAGGACGAGCTGCGTGAAATCCCCGGCATCACCACCGCAATGATGGTGACGCTCGGCGAGGATGGCGTGAAGACGATCGAGGATTTCGCCGGCTACGCCGCCGACGACCTGACCGGCTGGAAGGAACGCAAGGACGGCGAAACCAAGAACTATCCGGGCGTGCTGGCCAGTCACGGTGTTTCGCGTGCCGATGCCGAGCAGATGGTGCTGGCCGCCCGCCTGAAGGCCGGCTGGATTTCCGAGGAAGAGCTTGCAGCCGAAGAAGCTTCGGCCGACGAAGCCGTCGGTGCGTGAGGTGAAACCGCATCGCACAGAACCCGCCCTTGGACGAGATGAACGATCGCACCTGCATCGTCACCCGCAGGCAGGCCGAACCGGATGAACTGATCCGGTTCGTCGTCGGCCCGGATTCGGCCGTCGTTCCCGATCTCAAGAGAAATCTGCCCGGCCGTGGTTGCTGGGTGAGCGCCGACCGCCTACATATCGACAAGGCGGCGGCGAAGAACCTTTTCGCCCGAGCCTTCAAGGCACAGGTCGTGGTGCCGCCCGATCTCGGCGGCATGGTCGACGGGCTGCTCGTCAAATCCGCGCTGGGCATGCTGGGGCTCGCCCGCAAGGCGGGTGTCATCGCACTGGGAGCCACCAAGGTCGAGAGCGCGGTGCGCGGCGGCCTGGCGCTTTTCGTGCTTCACGCAACCGAAGCGTCCGACGACGGGGTGCGCAAGATCAGCCAGGCGCGGCGGGCCACCGTCCACATCGGCGGTCCTTCCATCCTTGCCTACAAACTTTTCTCCGAGGCCGAGTTGAGCTTGGCATTGGGGGGTACAAATGTGATACATGCTGCCGTCCTCGCGGGAGACGCGGGTAAGGCGGTTGAAAAGCGCATCGTTGCGCTCGACCGATATCGGGGCGGCACCCCGGACGATCTGGCAATGCTTGCGGCCGTTGCTGACGAAGATGAGACCGCAGAGGATATGGAATGAGCGATACGAAATCGGGCGACGACAAGACGTTGAGCGTTACGCCGAAGAAGACCTTGACGCTGAAGCGCCCCGGTACCGAACAGGGCGTCGTGCGCCAGAATTTCTCGCATGGCCGCACCAAGCAGGTCCAGGTCGAGATCAAGAAGCGCAAGTTCTCCATGCCAGGCGAAAAGCCGGAGCCGGTGGCAGCCCCCGTGTTCACGCCGAAGCCCGCGGTCGTGGCCGCGCCTGTCGTGCAGCAGCCGGAAGCGCCCAAGGCTCCGCCTCCGCCTCCGCCACCCCAGGTCGAGCGCAGCGGCATGGTGCTGAACGAACTGTCGCGCAGCGAAATGGAAGCGCGCCGCAGGGCGCTCGAAGGCTCCAAGGTCCGTGAGGTCGAGGACCGTCAGCGCGCCGCCGACGAAGCCAAGCGCCGTGCCGACGATGAAGAGCGCCGCAAACGCGAACGCGATGAATCCGCTCGCCGGCAGGCCGAGGAAGAGGCTCGCCTGCAGACCGAGGCGGAATCGCGCCGTCGCGCCGAGGAAGAAGCGCGCCGCCGTGCGCCGCAGGCCGCCGAACTGGCGACCCCCGACGACGAGGAAGAAGTCAAGCCGAGGCGTACAGGCAGTGGTGCTAGCCCCGCCGGCGCGCCGGTTCGCCGCCTTGTCACGCCCGAAGTGGCGCGTCCGGCCAAGCCGACCAAGGGCGAGGAAGACCGTCGCCGTGGCAAGCTCACGCTCAATTCCGCGCTTTCCGACGAGGACGCGCGGGCCCGTTCGCTGTCGTCGATGCGTCGCCGCCAGGAGAAATTCAAGCGCGCGATGCATAATGAGCCGCGCGAGAAAGTCATGCGCGAAGTGATCCTGCCGGAGACCATCACCATCCAGGAACTGGCGCAGCGCATGTCCGAGCGCGCGGTCGATGTCGTCAAGTTCTTCATGAAGCAGGGCCAGATCCTGAAGCCGGGCGACGTCATCGACGCCGATACGGCCGAGCTGGTCGCCACCGAGTTCGGCCACACGGTCCGCCGCGTCGCCGAATCCGACATCGAGGAAGGCCTGTTCAACATCGCCGACCGTCCCGAGGACCTCGTCTCGCGTCCGCCGGTGGTCACCATCATGGGCCACGTCGATCACGGCAAGACCTCGCTGCTCGACGCGATCCGCAATGCCAACGTCGTGTCCGGCGAGGCCGGCGGCATCACGCAGCATATCGGCGCCTATCAGGTCGAGAAGAACGGTCAGAAGATCACCTTCATCGACACGCCCGGCCACGCCGCCTTCACGGCGATGCGCGCCCGCGGCGCCCAGGCCACCGACATTGCCATTCTGGTGGTGGCGGCCGACGACAGCGTCATGCCGCAGACGATCGAATCGATCAGCCATGCCAAGGCGGCCGGCGTTCCGATCATCGTGGCCATCAACAAGATCGACAAGCACGGCGCCGATCCGCAGAAGGTCCGCTCGGAACTGCTGCGTCACGAAGTGTTCGTCGAATCGATGGGCGGTGAAGTGCTCGACGTCGAAGTCTCGGCGACCAAGGGCACCAATCTCGACAAGCTGCTCGAGGCGATCCTGCTGCAGGCTGAAATCCTCGACCTGAAGGCCAATCCGGACCGTACCGCCGAGGGTGTCGTCATCGAGGCGCAACTCGACAAGGGCCGTGGTCCCGTTGCCACAGTGCTGGTGCAGACCGGCACCTTGATGCCAGGCGACATCCTCGTCGCCGGCAACGAATGGGGCCGGGTGCGCGCGCTGGTCAACGATCGTGGCGAGCAGATCAGGGAAGCGCCGCCGGCAATGCCGGTCGAGGTGCTCGGCCTTCAGGGCACGCCTCAGGCTGGTGACCGCTTCGCCGTGGTCAACAACGAGGCGCGCGCCCGCGAGATCACCGAATATCGCCAGCGTCTGGCGCGCGAGAAGGCGGTGGCCAAGCATGCCGGCCAGCGCGGCTCGCTCGAACAGATGATGTCGCAGTTGCAGACGAGCGGGCTGAAGGAATTCCCGCTGGTCATCAAGGGCGACGTGCAGGGTTCGATCGAGGCGATCAACGCCGCGCTCGACAAGCTCGGCACCGACGAGGTGCGTGCGCGCATCGTCCATGCCGGCGCCGGCGCCATCACCGAAAGCGATGTCTCTCTGGCCGAAACCTCGGGTGCGGCGATCATCGGCTTCAACGTCCGTGCCAACGTGCAGGCGCGTGCCGCGGCTGCCGCTGCGGGCATCGAAATCCGCTACTATTCGATCATCTACAACCTCGTGGATGATGTGAAGGCGGCTCTGTCGGGCCTGCTCTCGCCGGAGCGTCGCGAGACCTTCATCGGCAATGCCGAGATCCTCGAGATCTTCGACATCACCAAGGTCGGCAAGATCGCCGGCTGCCGTGTCACCGAAGGCAAGGTCGAGCGTGGCGCGGGCGTGCGCCTGATCCGCGACAACGTCGTCATCCACGAAGGCACGCTGAAGACGCTGAAGCGCTTCAAGGACGAGGTTTCGGAAGTCCCGGGTGGCCAGGAGTGCGGCATGGCCTTCCAGAACTACGAGGACATGCGCGTCGGCGATGTCATCGAGTGCTTCCGCGTCGAGATGGTGACGCGGACGCTCTGAGTTCGAGTGATTTATCGGTGTCGGGCGGTGGTCGAAAGACCGCCGTCCTCAGCCCGTTGAGAATGACTGTTTGAGACATGCGGCACGGTCCTATCCCGCGCCTCACGCTTTCAGGATTTGAGAAAAATGCCCCGTTCCACCACATCCGGCCCATCCCAGCGCATGCTGCGCGTCGGCGAGCAGGTGCGCCATGCGCTCTCCGAAACACTACAGCGCGGCGAAATCATCGATCCGCTGATTGAAAGCTCGGTCGTTTCGGTCTCGGAAGTGCGCATGTCGCCCGATCTGAAGATCGCCACCGCCTTTGTCTCGCCGCTCGGCGCAAAGGATGCCGATGCCGTCATCGAAGCGCTGAACAAGCACGCGAAATTCATCCGTGGCCGTGTCTCCGGCGCGCTCAGGCAGATGAAGTACATGCCGGAATTCCGCTTCCGGCAGGACACGTCCTTCGACAATTTCGCCAGGATCAACGACCTCCTGAAGTCGCCCGAAGTAGCGCGCGATCTCGATGGCGACGACAACAAGGAAGAAGAATAATGGCGCGCCGCGGCAAGAAGAAGGGCAGGCCGGTCTCCGGCTGGGTGGTGCTGGACAAGCCGGTCGGCATGGGTTCGACCGAAGCCGTCTCCAAGATCAAATGGCTGTTCCAGGCGGAGAAGGCCGGCCACGCCGGCACGCTCGATCCGCTGGCGTCCGGCATGCTGCCGATCGCGCTGGGCGAGGCGACCAAGACCGTGCCTTACGTGCAGGATGGCGCCAAGATCTATCGCTTCACCGTCGCCTGGGGGCAGGAGCGTTCGACCGACGACCTCGAGGGACCGGTGACGAAGGAGTCCGACCGGCGTCCCGCGGAGGCCGAGGTCAAGGCGCTGCTGCCGAAATACACCGGCGTCATCATGCAGACGCCGCCGCAATTCTCGGCCATCAAGATCGCGGGCGAGCGCGCCTACGATCTCGCCCGTGAGGGTGAGACGGTCGACATTCCCG
Source organism: Mesorhizobium comanense (assembly GCF_005503535.1). GTDB lineage: Bacteria > Pseudomonadota > Alphaproteobacteria > Rhizobiales > Rhizobiaceae > Mesorhizobium > Mesorhizobium comanense. The sequence goes on from NZ_SCNN01000001.1 coordinate 611,649, forward strand.
CGCGAGAGATAGAGATCGGGCGTCTCGATATCGTCGAGCACGGTGCCGACCATACGGTTTTCGAGGTCGAATGCGGCAAGGGCACCTATGTGCGCTCGCTGGCCCGCGACATGGGCCGCGACCTCGGCTGTTTCGGCCATATATCGGAATTGCGCCGCGTCGAGGTCGAGCCGTTCACTGCGGAGGACTTCGTCACCATCGCCGAACTGGAAGCGGCGCGCTTCGGTGCGCCTGGCCAAGACAAGCTGGAACGCGAAGGCAAGCCGGAACGCGAAGACAGGCCGGAACCTGCCGACGACGCCGATGCGATTGAAGTGCCGGTGGACTTCGGGGCGATCGATGCGCTTGTCGTCGATACGTCGGCCGCCCTCGATTGCCTTCCGCAGGTCGCCATTAGCGACGATGCGGCGACAAAGATCCGCCTCGGCAATCCGGTCATCATCCGCGGCCGCGACGCGCCGGTGGAAGCGGAAGAAGCCTGTGCCACCGCGCGCGGCAAGCTGGTTGCCATCGGCGCCATCGAACAGGGCATGTTCAAGCCCAAGCGGGTCTTTGCCGGCTGACCGCTCTCGCTTAGTCTAGTTTGGCGGACCTGGGTTCGAGGGGCAGATGGCAAAGGCCGAGGCAGTGAAAAAGCGGGCGCCGGTGAAAACGCGGCGGCCGCCGGTGGGGGCGTCGCCGGGCACGCTGATCGCCGATCCCGCCGCGCGGCGTTCGGAACTGCGGCTGACCCTGATCTCGCCGCAGAAGTTCAAGACGATCGACAACGCCAGCATCGACGACGTCGAGGCCAATTGCCGCAAATGGCCCGTCATCTGGCTCGACTGTACCGGCCTTGCCAATATCGCGCTGATCGAGCAGATCGGCCGCATCTTCAGCCTGCACCCGCTGGCGCTCGAGGACGTCGTCAACACCGGCCAGCGGCCGAAGGTCGATTTCTTCGAGGATCACGCCTTCGTCGTCGTGCGCATGATCGACGATGTCACCTCCCACCGCTACGAACAGATCGCCCTGTTCCTCGGCGAGAACTTCGTCGTCACTTTCCAGGAGCGCGAAGGCGATCCCTTCGACCCGGTGCGCAAGCGCATCGAGAGCTCGGCTCCCAACCGGCTGCGCACCCGCGGCGCCGACTATCTGGCCTATGCGCTGATAGACGCCATCGTCGACAGCTATTTCCCGCCGATCGAGACGGCCGGCGAACTGGTCGACAGCATCGAGGACGAGATGCTGCACTCTCCGCACAAGCATCAGATGCGGCAACTGCACGAGTTGCGGCGAGACGCCAACGTGCTGAAAGGCGTGCTGTGGCCGATGCGCGATGCGCTGGCGACGCTTATCCGCAACGACGTGCCCTATGTCAGGGCCGAAACCAAGGTCTTCCTCAACGATACGCTCGACCACTCGCTCAGGCTGATCGAACTCGTCGAGACCCAGCGCGACATGCTGACCGGCCTGATCGAAATGCATCTGTCGCTGAGCCAGGCGCGCACCAACGACGTGATCAGCTACCTCACCATCGTCTCGGTCATCTTCATGCCGCTGACCTTTCTTGTCGGTGTCTGGGGAATGAACTTCGACCACGAATCCTCGCCGTGGAACATGCCGGAGCTGAAAGCCTACTACGGCTATCCGGCATCGCTCTTGTTCATGGCAGCCGTCGCGGTCGGGCTGATTGCCTTCTTCAAATGGAAGAAATGGCTTTGACGGGGCCAAATCTTGCCGTTCCCGCGTGAAAAGCCGGCTTGGTGAATTGGGCTGGTGTTTTGCGGGGAATTGCACTATATGCGCCGCAGCATAGCGCCTAGACGCTTTGCTTGCACCGGCCCCTGCTGGACGACATCCCGGCTGAGGGCGACCCGTTTCCTCGAACAGATAAGGAAAAGCACGATGTCGATTACTGCCGAGCGCAAGAAGGAATTGATGACTGAATTCGCCACCGCCAAGGGCGACACCGGTTCTCCGGAAGTCCAGGTGGCCATCCTTTCCGAGCGCATCAAGAACCTGACCGACCACTTCAAGGACCACAAGAAGGATAACCATTCCCGCCGTGGTCTGCTCGCTCTCGTGTCCCAGCGCCGCAGCCTGCTTGATTATCTCAAGCGCAAGGACGACGCGCGCTACCAGACACTGATCGAGAAGCTCGGTCTGCGCCGCTGACGAATTGACCGGCGGGCTCCTTCACGGAGTCCGCCGGTCGCGCATTCGGAACCCGGACCAATCCGGTCCCGAATGCAGGAATGGAGCACCGCGCACCCTGTCTGGGTGCCGGACGGACGCTCCGAAAAGTTGAATTTGCGCATGACGCGTTCCGCAAGCCGTGGTTTTCGGGGTCGTGCGCAGGCCGGTCGGTCGATCGGCATATCCGGTTTCGAGCGTGCAGAGGGCCACTCGAAGCCGCCCATGGACGGTCATGGGGCAGGATTGCAGGACGCTCGTTTGGCCACCGCGCCGATCACAGCCGAGCTTCCCGTTGTCTTGCCCGTGGCTGCCCGAGAAAGGAAGCCAGAGGAAGGGGTACCCGCGCACGCTGAGACGGCGCGGCCCTTGCTCATACAAAGGACAAGACATGTTCAATCACCACAAAGTGGAAATCGAATGGGGCGGTCGTCCGCTCATCCTCGAAACCGGCAAGATCGCGCGCCAGGCTGACGGCGCCGTGCTCGCCACCTACGGCGAGACCGTGGTGCTCGCCACCGTCGTTTCGATGAAGGAGCCCAAGCCCGGCCTCGATTTCTTTCCGCTGACCGTCAACTACCAGGAAAAGACCTATGCCGCCGGCAAGATCCCGGGCGGCTACTTCAAGCGCGAAGGCCGTCCGAGCGAGAAGGAAACGCTGGTTTCGCGCCTCATCGACCGTCCGATCCGTCCGCTCTTCGCCGACGGCTACAAGAACGACACGCAGATCGTCGTCACTGTCGTCCAGCACGACCTGGAGAATGATCCGGACATCCTGTCGATCGTCGCCACCTCGGCTGCCCTGACGCTGTCGGGCGTTCCGTTCATGGGCCCGATCGGCGGCGCGCGCGTCGGCTACATCAACGGCGAATACGTGCTCAACCCGCATATCGACGAGATGCAGGAATCCAAGCTCGATCTCGTCGTCGCCGGCACCACCGACGCCGTGCTGATGGTCGAGTCCGAGGCCAAGGAACTTTCCGAAGAGCTGATGCTCGGCGCCGTGATGTTCGGCCAGAAGGGTTTCCAGCCGGTCATCGACGCCATCATCAAGCTGGCCGAAGTCGCCGCCAAGGACCCGCGCGACTTCACCGCGCCGGATCATTCCGAACTCGAAGGCGAGATGCTGAAGATCGTCGGCGATGAACTGCGCGACGCCTACAAGAACGTCGACAAGCAGAAGCGCTACGCTGCCGTCGATGCCGTCAAGGCCAAGGTCAAGGCGGCCTTCGCGCCGGCCGAGGGCGAGGAGGCCAAGTACGCTTCCGAGCAGATCGGTTCGGTGTTCAAGGAACTGCAGGCCAAGGTCGTGCGCTGGAACATCCTCGACACCGGCTCGCGCATCGATGGTCGTGACCTGAAGACGGTCCGCAAGATCGTGTCGGAAGTCGGCGTTCTGCCGCGCACCCACGGTTCGGCGCTGTTCACCCGAGGCGAGACGCAGGCTCTGGTCGTCGCCACGCTCGGCACCGGCGAGGACGAGCAGTATGTCGACTCGCTGACCGGCATGTACAAGGAGAAGTTCCTCCTTCATTACAACTTCCCTCCCTACTCCGTCGGTGAGACCGGCCGCATGGGTTCGCCGGGCCGCCGCGAAATCGGCCATGGCAAGCTCGCCTGGCGCGCCATCCGTCCGATGCTGCCCTCCGCAGACCAGTTCCCTTACACGCTGCGCGTCGTCTCCGAGATCACCGAGTCCAACGGTTCGTCCTCGATGGCCACCGTCTGCGGCACCTCGCTGGCGCTGATGGATGCCGGCGTGCCGCTGGCCAAGCCCGTCGCCGGCATCGCCATGGGCCTGATCAAGGAAGGCGAGCGCTTCGCCGTGCTCTCCGACATCCTGGGTGACGAGGATCATCTCGGCGACATGGACTTCAAAGTCGCCGGCACCGCCAATGGCGTCACCTCGCTTCAGATGGACATCAAGATCGATGGCATCACCGAGGAGATCATGCAGATCGCGCTTGGCCAGGCCAAGGATGGCCGCCTGCACATCCTGGATGAGATGGCCCATGCATTGTCCGGCGCCCGCGCCGAGCTCGGCGAGTTCGCGCCGCGCATCGAGGTCATGCACATCCCGACCGACAAGATCCGCGACGTCATCGGTTCCGGCGGCAAGGTGATCCGCGAGATCGTCGAGAAGACCGGCGCCAAGATCAACATCGAGGATGACGGCACGGTCAAGATCGCTTCGTCGAACGCCAAGGAAATCGAGGCGGCCAAGAAGTGGATCCACACCATCGTCGCCGAGCCGGAAGTCGGCGAGATCTACGAAGGCACGGTCGTCAAGACCGCCGACTTCGGCGCTTTCGTCAACTTCTTCGGCCCGCGTGACGGCCTCGTCCACATCTCGCAGCTGGCCAACGATCGCGTTGCCAAGACCTCCGATGTCGTCAAGGAAGGCGACAAGGTCTGGGTCAAGCTGATGGGCTTCGACGAGCGTGGCAAGGTCCGCCTGTCGATGAAGGTCGTCGACCAGGCCACCGGCAAGGAAATCGCCCGCGAGAAGAAGGCCGAAGGCGAAGAAAACGCCGCCTGATCGGCCCGACATGAAATCGAAACGGGCGCGGCTTATGTCGCGCCCGTTTTGTTTGGAGACCAGGCAATGTCCGCTGAGGCGCTGAAGACGCTCTTCCACCCATTCGAGGCCGAGGCACTCTCCTCGCCGCGAAAGGGCGAGCGGGTCCTTTTCCTCGGCGCCGAACCAGGCCTGCGCCTGCCGCATGGTTTCGAGGCCGCGCTCCATCTGGTGCAAGGCTTCAGGCCGTATTTCCGCGCCTTGCAGACGACGGGATTTGCCGTCACCCCACAACCCGAAGGCAATGCTTTTGATGCCGGTCTCGTGCTTGCCGGTCGCCATCGGGGCCAGAACGAATTGCGCGTTGCCGAGGCCCTCGAGCGGGTGGTGCCGGGCGGATTGATCGTCGTTGCCGGCGGCAAGGATGACGGCATCGCCAGCCTGCGCAAGCGCATCGACGAGCTTGTGCCGCTCGATGGCCATCTGCCGAAATACCATGGCACGGCCTTCTGGTTTCGGCGGCCCGCCGATGCGGACGCCGCGGAAAAACTGCGTGCCGCCAATCCTGGTTTGCTGGTCGATAGCCGCTTTCAAACCGCGCCCGGCATGTTCTCCTTCGACAAGGTCGATGCCGGTTCAAGACTGCTTGTCGACAACCTGCCCGGCGAGCTGCGCGGCAGCTTTGCCGATTTCTGCGCGGGCTGGGGTTATCTGGCGGGCGAGGTTGCCAGGCGCTTTCCCGACCTGTCGGGTCTCGACCTCTACGAAGCGGACTTCGCCTCGCTGGAAGCGGCAAGGGGCAATTTGGGTGGCACAGCGGCCACGGGCTTCTTCTGGATCGACCTGCTGGCCGAAGCGGTGGAACGCCGCTACGACGCGGTCGTCATGAATCCGCCCTTCCATCGCGGCCGCGCTGCCGAACCGGAAATTGGCGCAGCCATGGTCCGCGTTGCCGCCAAGGCTCTCAAACCCGGGGGCCGGCTGTTCATGGTTGCCAACCGTCAGCTGCCTTATGAGGCGGCGCTTTCCGCGGTCTTCTCAAGCCACACGGAAATTGCCCGTGACGGCATGTTCAAGGTGTTCGCCGCGCGGCGCTGATCGAGCGGGACGCCCTATCAATGCAAATTGGCGACGAGCCGCATGTCCTCGGTGGCAGGTGCCTCGCCAAGCCTGATCTTGAGCGGCGCCGGGCGGCCGAACAGGTAGCCCTGCACGACTTCGCAGCCGGCGGCCCTTAGCAGCGTTGCCTGGCTCTCTGTCTCGACACCTTCGGCAATAATGCTGACGCCGAGCGCCCGCGAGAGCCCGACAATGGTCGAGACGACGGCGCCGGAGCTGGAGTCGGTATCGATGCGGCTGACGAAGGAGCGGTCGATCTTCAGCTTGCCGAACGAGAAATCGATGAGGTAGCTGAGGTTCGAATAGCCGGTGCCGAAATCATCGACGGCGACCGAGATGCCCATCTCGGCAAGCTCCTTCAGGATGGCGGCGGCACGGTCGCGGTCCTGCATCATGGCCGTCTCCGTCACTTCCAGCTCCAGCCGTGATGGCTTGATGCCGGTGGTCCGCATCGTGTCGCGGACAATGCCGACGAAGTCCTTGGTCATGAACTGGACCGGCGAGATGTTGACGGCGACGAAGCAGTCGTCCGGCAAATGGCGGGCGTCGCTGCAGGCCTTGCGCAGCACCCATTCACCGATCGGGTTGATCATGCCGGTTTCCTCGGCGATCTGGATGAATTCCATGGGCGGGATCATGCCGCGCTCGGGATGTTTCCAGCGGATCAGGGCCTCGTAGCCGACGACGCGGCCGGTCGGCAGGTCGAGCTGCGGCTGATAATGGAGGTCGAAGTCGCCCCGTTCGAAAGCGGTGTGGAGCTCGGATTCGACCCATTGGCGATGTTCGGCCACGCGGCCCATCTCGCTGTCGAACACCGACCAGTTGCCAACCCCGCCCGCACGCGCATTCTGCAATGCCAGATTGGAACGGCGCAGGATGAGGACGGGATCGATGCCGTCCTTTGGCATCGCCACGATGCCCACCGAAAGGCTGACCGATTGCTGGTGGCTGCTGAGTTCATAAGGCTCCATCATCTCATCGATGAGCCTCTCCACCATGCCTTCCATCGTTCCATGGATCTGGTGGTCCGGCAGCAGCACCGCGAACTCGCCGGCGCCTATCCGCCCGATCAAGGCGCGCTCGGGCACGCAGGCCTGCAGGCGCTTGGTGAAGGCGCGGATGAGTTCGTCGCCCTGGCTGTAGCCGATCGCGTCGTTGATCTGCTTGAACCGGTCGATGTCGATATCGATCAGGAACACCGGTTCCCCGGTGCGGCTTGTCGCGCACGCGGCCTCGGCGATCTTGCCGACCATCGCCGGGCGCGCCAGCAGTCCCGTCAGCTTGTCGAAATGGGTTTCCTTGAAGACGAAATCGGCGGATTCATCGACGCCGGCGAAGAAGGACATTGCCGCCACCGAAGCCGCCAACGCGCAAAGCGCGGCCAGGATCGCGACCATCATGTCGGCCGGTATGCCGGCAAACCCGGCTCCGAGACCCTGTTTGAGACCCCAGAGACCGAGCACGAAACTGCCAATGCCCGAACTTGCTATCGTGAGCAGTCGGAACACCGGTGTTCGCTTCGGATTGCTGACGGCAGGCATGTAAGGGTCCCCAGATTGCGGGACTCTATAGCGGAAATCTTCTTAAAATGAGTTTCCGCGAATGCATCCAATTTTACTGGAGAGGATAATTTCTTTACTGCAAAGTACCTGCCGCCCTATGCCCGAAGCGGGGCGAGGCCACCTCCTCAGTCGCGAGCCCCATCGGTCTGCTTCAACTCTTCGAGCGCCGGCATCGAGACGATGTGATAGCCGGAATCGACGTAGTGGATCTCACCGGTGACGCCCGAGGCAAGGTCCGAGAGCAGATAAAGCGCCGAGCCGCCGACCTCGTCGATGGTCACTGTGCGGCGCAGCGGCGAGTTGCGCTGCTGGTAGGAGAACATGTGGCGGGCGTCCGAAATACCGGCGCCGGCAAGGGTGCGCACCGGTCCCGCCGAAATGCCGTTCACCCGGATGCCGCGCGGGCCGTAGTCGTTGGCAAGGTAGCGCACGCTGGCTTCCAGGCCGGCCTTGGCGACGCCCATGACATTGTAGTTCGGCATGACGCGCACGGAACCGGCATAGGTCAGCGTGACCATGGAGCCGCCCTCCTTCATCAGGGGCGCCGCATTGCGGGCGACCTCAGTGAAGGAATAGCAGGAGATCACCATGGTGCGGACGAAATTGTCCCGGCTGGTGTCGGCGTAGAGGCCCCTCAGCTCGTTCTTGTCGGAAAATCCGATGGCATGGACGACGAAGTCCAGCCCGCCCCAGGCCTTGCCCAGCGTTTCGAACGTGGCGGCCACGGAAGCGCTGTCCTCGACATCGCAGGGAACGACCAGCGAGGCGCCGAGCTTGTCGGCGAGCGGCTTGACCCGCCGGCCGAAGGCCTCGCCTTGATAGCTGAAAGCCAGTTCCGCCCCGTGTTCGGACAATTTCCGGGCGATGCCCCACGCAATGGAATGGTCGTTGGCAACACCCATGACAAGCCCGCGCTTGCCCTTCATCAATCCGTCCATGGCCGGCAATCCTTGTTGAAAAAATTGGCCTTATGCGGAATAGCGCTGGAAAACGAGCGTGGCGTTGGTGCCGCCGAAACCGAAGGAATTCGACAGCACCGTGTCGATCTTGGCGTTGTCGATGCGCTTGCGCACGATCGGCATGCCTTCGAACTCGGGGTCGAGCGTCTCGATATGGGCGCTTTCGCCAATGAAACCGCCCTGCATCATCAGGATCGAGTAGATGGATTCCTGTACGCCCGCCGCGCCCAGCGAGTGGCCGGTCAGCGACTTGGTCGAGGTGATGAACGGCATCTTCTCGCCGAAGACTTCGCGAATGGCGCCCATTTCCTTGGAGTCACCCACCGGCGTGGACGTGCCGTGGGTGTTGATATAGTCGACCGGCGTGGAAACCGTGGACAGCGCCTGGCGCATGCAGCGGATGGCGCCTTCGCCCGAAGGCGCCACCATGTCGTAGCCGTCCGACGTCGCGCCGTAGCCGACGATCTCGGCGTAGATCTTGGCGCCGCGCGCCTTGGCGTGCTCCAGCTCTTCCAGCACCAGCACGCCGGCGCCTCCGGCAATGACGAAGCCGTCGCGGTTGGCATCGTAGGCGCGCGAAGCGGTCGATGCCTTGTCATTGTACTTAGACGACATGGCGCCCATGGCGTCGAACAGGTCCGACATCGTCCAGTCGAGATCCTCATGGCCACCGGCGAACACGATGTCCTGTTTGCCCCACTGGATCAGTTCATAACCATTGCCGATGCAATGCGCCGAGGTCGAGCAGGCCGAGGAGATCGAATAGTTGACGCCGTGGATCTTGAACCAGGTGGCAAGCGTCGCCGAAGCGGTCGAGGACATTGCCTTCGGCACGGCGAACGGGCCGATGCGCTTGGGGCTGTTGTTCTTCAACGTGGTTTCAGCCGCTTCCACGATGGTGCGGGTGGACGGGCCGCCGGAGCCCATGACGATGCCCGTGCGCTCATTGGTGACGTCGCTTTCGCCAAGGCCGGCATCGGCGATCGCCTGGTCCATGGCGACATGGTTCCACGCGGCGCCCTGCGAGAGGAAGCGCATGGCACGGCGGTCGATCATCGGCGTCGGGTCGAGCGTCGGCGCGCCCCAGACCTGGCAGCGGAAGCCATGCTCGGCGAAGGAATCCGAAAAGCTGATGCCCGATCTGGCGTCGTGCAGCGAGGCCTGCACCTCGTTGGCGTTGTTGCCGATCGACGACACGATGCCGAGGCCTGTGACTACGACACGTCTCATTCGCAACTCCTTCCAGGAATACTGGCCAACGGGCCGGCCGGGGCTGCGGTCAAGCGACCGCCGACTGCTTGGACAGACCGACCTTCAGGTCCGTCGCCGCATATATGGGCTCGCCATCGGCCTTCATCCAGCCATCGGCGATGCCCAGCACCAGGCGACCGCGCATCACGCGCTTGAAATCCACGCCATATTCGACCTTCTTGACCGATGGCGTCACCATGCCTTTGAATTTGACCTCGCCGGTCGACAGCGCCATGCCCTTGCCGGGTTCGCCGAGCCAGCCGAGGTAGAATCCGGTCAACTGCCACAAGGCGTCGAGGCCGAGACATCCCGGCATGATCGGGTTGCCGATGAAATGGCAGGCAAAGAACCACAGGTCCGGCTTGATATCGAATTCGGCGCGAATGAAGCCCTTGTCGAAGGCGCCGCCGGTCTCGCTGATCTCGGTGATCCGGTCGAACATCAGCATCGGCGGGTAGGGCAGCTGGGCATTGCCCTCGCCGAACAGTTCGCCGCGGGCGCAGGCCAGCAATTCGTCGTAGTCGTAGCTGGATTTCGAACCCGCCATCAATCTTTCCCCATATCGTCCCGGGCGGTAGCGCGCCCTTGTCGTTGGTGTCCTAACACAATCTGTTTCAGGCCGGAAACCGGCGTTTGCGCTTAACCCGCCAGCCTGCCGGGGTCAATGCGCGCTATTGATCGCATTCCGACGACAGAATATATGTCAGCAGGGGTCCGGTTTCGGCAGACATTCATCTTTTTGCCATTCTGGGCGTGTCTTGAGGCGGAACTGTGAGCTTGGACGACCAGATGGACCGGGGCTGCCCGAAGGAATATGTCGCTGTGGACAAGCGTGTACGTGATGCCGGCCTGAGGCCGACGCGTCAGCGCATTGCGCTTGCCGACCTGCTTTTCGCCAAGGGCGACCGCCATTTGTCGGCTGAGGAACTGCACGAGGAGGCGCTCGCCGCCGGCGTGCCCGTGTCGCTGGCCACCGTGTACAACGCGCTCCACCAGTTCACCCAGGCGGGGTTGCTGCGCATTCTGGCTGTCGAGGGTGCCAAGACCTATTTCGACACCAACACTTCCGACCACCATCATTTCTATGTCGAAGGCGAGAACCGGATTTTCGACATCGCCAATGGCCCGGTCACGGTCACCAACCTGCCGGATCCGCCCGAGGGGATGGAAATCGCCAATGTCGATATCGTGGTGAGGCTGCGCCCCAAGCGTCAGGAATGACCGCCGAGGCGAGAATGATCTGCGGGGCCGCAATACGCGGCCATGCCGAAGCAATTAGTCAGGAATGAAACCGCTCGACCTGATGATCCGCCTCGAATGGGCTGCCGTCGCGGCCGCCGCTGTCGTCTTCTACGCTTCGTCAGGCGTTTCCTGGTGGCTCTTCGTGGTGCTTATCCTGGCGCCGGACCTGTCGATGTTTGGTTATCTGGCAGGGCCGCGCATCGGCGCCACTGCCTACAACGCCTTGCACATCCTGATCGTACCGGTGTTGCTGCTGCTCGTCGGGTACCTGTCAGGTTATGCTGTGGCGATCGCGGTGGCGCTGATCTGGATCGCCCACATCGCCATCGATCGTGCGCTGGGCTACGGCCTCAAATTGTCGACCAGCTTCCAGGACACTCATCTCGGCCGTATCGGACGTTGATGCGTCATCGCCGGGCTTCGGCCCGAACGGTCCTTGGTCGACGCTGGTCGGGGATCAGTCCTTGACCCGTTCGCCGGGATAGGCGCCCCAGACCGTCGACTGGGCGAGCCAGCCCGTATGGCCGTCGAGCGTCATTTCGCACCACTGGCCGTCGCAGGTCTTGATCGTGCCCATGACGCCCGGCTCGACGATCGCCACGACCCTGGCGTCCTTGTCCGGGCTTTTCATGAGATTGATCTCGCCGCCCTTGCCGCGCTGCCAGGGGGCGATGATGGCGGTGCGCCGGCCCGAGAGCATCGACTGGTTGATCCAGCCTTCCGAACCGTCCGCATCGCGCACGCGGCGCCATGTGTCGAATTCCTGGATGACCTCCATCGGCAGGCCGGCCTTCACATACATCCAGTTGACGGAGTAGTTGGCGCCGGGGCCGACGCGCGAGTTGACGCGCGCTGGCTTCAGGCTGACGAATCGCGGCAGCGGCAGGCCACTCGGCCCGAGCGTGACGACGCCCTGGGCGGGTGCCGCGGCGCTCTGCGCGCCGGCCAGCGGAGAATAAAGGAGAGCGCCGAGAAATGCTGCGCTGAGGCTCAGGCGAAGCGACGCGAAACCAGACACTTTCGTTCCTTTCGGCGCCGACCCCATGGCTGCGGCGCCCCTTTTTCTTTGTCTTCGGCGGCACCGCTTGTTACATGGGTAATTCGGCTGCCGCGACCAGCATTCAGTTTCGCCGGTCTTGGTTAAAGAGGTCTCAACGAGGGATAAAATGGCAGGCAAAAAGAAGCCTCTCGTGGTCATCACGCGAAAGCTGCCCGACCCGGTCGAGACCCGCATGCGCGAGCTTTTCGACGCCAGACTGAATGTCGAGGACAGGCCGATGACGCAGCCCGAGCTGGTCGCCGCCGTCAAGGAAGCCGACGTGCTGGTGCCGACGGTGACCGACCAGATCGACGCGGCGCTGATCGCCCAGGCCGGCGACAATCTCAAGCTGATCGCCAATTTCGGCAATGGCGTCGACAAGATCGACGTCGCGGCGGCGGCCAAGAAGGGCATCACGGTCACCAACACGCCCAACGTGCTTACCGAAGACACCGCCGACATGACCATGGCGCTGATGCTGGCGGTGCCGCGCCGGCTGGCGGAAGGCGCCAACGTGCTTACCGGCGACAAGAAATGGGCGGGCTGGTCGCCGACCTGGATGCTTGGCCGGCGCATCTGGGGCAAGCGCCTCGGCATTGTCGGCATGGGCCGCATCGGCACCGCCGTCGCCCGGCGGGCCAAGGCGTTCGGCCTTTCCATCCACTATCACAACCGCCATCGCGTGCTGCCGGCCGTCGAGGACGGCCTGGAAGCGACCTATTGGGAAAGCCTCGACCAGATGCTGGCCCGCATGGACATCATCTCGGTCAACTGCCCGTCGACGCCCGCCACCTTCCATCTTCTGTCGGCGCGGCGGCTGGCGCTGTTGCAGCCCACGGCCTATGTCGTCAACACGGCGCGCGGCGACATCATCGATGAGGAAGCGCTGGTCAAGCTGATCCAGGACGGCAAGATCGCTGGCGCCGGCCTCGACGTCTACGAGCACGAGCCGGCGCTGAACGGCAAGCTGCTCAAGCTCGCCGCCAGGAACAAGGTCGTGCTGCTTCCGCATATGGGGTCGGCCACGCTCGAGGGCCGCATCGACATGGGCGAAAAGGTCATCATCAACATCAGGGCTTTCGTGGATGGCCATAGGCCGCCCGATCGCGTCCTGCCGCTCCGAACCTGACGGTCCAAGAAGGTAAGTGGAAACTTACGAAATGGACTTGCGCATGGTTATCGAGGTCGGCTTGTCGTAGCCTTCATGCGCCGTCCTACCGGTTTCCTGAAAGCCGAGCCGGGCAAAGGTGGCGTGATTGGTGACAAGCTCGATGCGCGTCTCGAGTTCCAGTGCCGGCTTGCCGCGACCGGATGCGAGAACTTCGGCCGCCCGCATCAGTTTTCGACCGATACCTCGGCCATGTCGATCCGGGGCTACGGCAAGCTTGCCGACATAAAAGTCGTCAGCCCTCTCAAGAGCAAACAGGCAACCGACGATCCGGCCTTTGTCGAGCGCGAGGAAGCCTGTTTCCCGATCGGCCTTCATGCGCAATGTATCGACGCTCAGGCGGTGGGCCGACGACGGCGGATCGATGACGCCGTCCATGAAGGCGAAAGCCTCCAGGATCAGGGCAAGCACCTCGTCCCAACGCGCGAAGCCGGCCGGTATCCTCGTGATCGAGACACTAGACCGTCCTGACATCAGCGTCTCTTGTAGCGGATCGTTTCGAAGCGCGCGGCGAGCGCATCATAGAGCAGCAGACGGCCAATCAGCGGCTCGCCGATGCCGGTGATCAGCTTGATCGCCTCCATCGCCTGCAGCGTGCCGACAACGCCGGTCAGCGCGCCAAGCACGCCGGCTTCGGCGCAGGACGGCACAAGACCCGGCGGCGGGGCTTCAGGAAAAAGGTCGCGGTAACCCGGGTTCGGTTTGCCGTCCTTGTCTCTTTCGAACGGCTTCAACACCGTCAGCGAACCATCGAAGCGCCCCACCGCCCCATGCACCAGGGGCTTGTGTTCGCTCTCGCACGCATCGGCCACCGCATAACGGGTCTCGAAATTGTCGGAACCGTCGACCACGAGGTCATAGCGGGCGACGAGGGCAGGGGCATTGTCCTCGGTCAGCCGGAACATATGTGTTTCGACGCCTGTGCCGGGATTGATGCGGGCGATAGTCGCCCTGGCGCTCTCGGTCTTCGGCATGCCGATACTGTCGGTGCCGTGAATGACCTGGCGCTGCAGATTGGACAGCGACACGGTGTCGTCATCGACAATGCCGAGCGTGCCGACGCCGGCGGCGGCAAGATATTCGAGCACCGGCGCGCCCAACCCGCCAGCGCCTATCACCAGCACCCGCGCCTGTTTGAGCTTCTGCTGGCCGGCACCGCCGACTTCCGGCAGCACGATATGGCGGGCATAACGTTCGATCTCGTCGGCGGTGAGCGTGGTGGTCATGTCTGGACAATATCGCGGCTGAAAAACCTTGTCATTGGCGCTTGGAGATGCGGGTCGACATACGTACCGCCCATCAGGCCGTCGGCCCGACCATGCCGTGGTCGACCGTCAGGAACTGGGCGCGGCCGGCCAGGCTGGAGAACAGCGCCGCGTCGGTTCCCGTCATGAAGGCCTGGCAGTTCAACTCCTCCAGGATCGAAAACAGCGCTGCGCGCCTTCCGCCGTCGAGATGAGCGGCGATTTCGTCAAGCAGCAGGATTGGCGTCATGCCCGACATCTCGCCGGTCAGCCGTGCATGCGACAGCACGATGCCGACCAGCAATGCCTTCTGCTCGCCAGTCGAGCAGAGTTCGGCCGGCATCGCCTTGGGCCGGTGCCTGACCACGAGATCGGAGCGGTGCGGGCCTTCGAGCGTGCGCCCTGCGGCGCGGTCGCGGTCACGGCCGGCCGCGAGCGCCCGCCGGAACCGTTCCTCGACATCGACCGCCGGCGCATTGGCGATTTCCGCCTCCAGATCGCCCGAGAGGCCGATGTCGGCCTGCGGAAACGGCCCGGAACCGGGGAGCCTGTCGATCATGGCGGCCAGCAGGCGCACCATTTCGGCGCGCGCCGCGGCGATCGCCACGCCTGTTTCGGCCATCTGGCTCTCGATCGCCTCGAACCAGCTGGTATCGCGCGAGCCTTCCGTCAGCAAGCGGTTACGGCCGCGCATGGCCTTTTCGTAGTCGAGCGCACGCTGGCCGTGGCCAGGGTCGATCGACAGCACCAGCCGGTCCAGGAAGCGCCGGCGATCGCCGGCCGGTCCGGTGAACAAGGCATCCATGGCCGGCGTCAACCACATCACGCGCAGCCATTCCAGCATGTCTTCGGCCGAGCGCGCGGTGGCGCCGTTGATGCGCACCCGCCGGCCGCCCTCGCTTTCGCTGCCGGAAATGCCCGTGCCGATCTCGATCTGGCCGCCAGGTCCGTCGAGCCGGGCATGCAGTGCGAACCCGCCGTCGCCACCTTCGCGGGCCACGTCCCCGTAAGGCGCGCGGCGTAGGCCGCGCCCGGGTGTCAGAAAGGAAATCGCTTCGAGAAGATTGGTCTTGCCGGCACCGTTGTCGCCGGAAAACACTACGGCGCCAGGGGCGAGATCGATCGCCAGTGTCGCGTAGTTGCGAAAATTCGTAAGCGTCAGCTTACTTATATGGGTTTGTTCCGGCAACCGCTATCCGCCTGTAGAAGTCGCCGCGGCCAGAGCTTGTCGCCGCGAGGCCAACGCCGCGCGGGCTATACGCGCATCGGCATCAGCACGTAAAGTGCGGTCTCGTCGGCCATGTCGTGGATCAGCGTCGGTGAACCGGCGTCGGCCAGCATGAATTTGGCCTCGGTGCCGGTCAGCTGCGCGGCGACGTCGAGCAGATATTTGGCGTTGAAGCCGATTTCGATCGGGTCGGCGGAATAGTCGGCCGCCAGTTCCTCGGTGGCGCTGCCGGAATCCGGATTGTTGACCGCGAGCATCACCTGACCCTCGCTGATCGAAAGCTTCACGGCGCGGCCGCGTTCGGAAGAAATGGTCGAGACGCGATCGACCGCCGCCGCGAAGCTCTGGCGGTCGAGGATCAGCTTCTTGTCGTTGCCGGTCGGAATGACGCGCTGATAGTCCGGGAAGGTGCCGTCGATCAGCTTCGAGGTCAGGACGACGCTGCCGATGGTGAAGCGGATCTTGGTGTCCGACAGTTCGGTGGTCACGGCGACATCCGGATCGTCGACCAGCTTCTGCAACTCGCTCACCGTCTTGCGCGGGATGATGATGCCCGGCATGCCTTCCGAACCCGCCGGCGCGTCGATCTCGGCGCGGGCCAGGCGGTGGCCGTCGGTTGCCACGGAACGCAGCTTGAGCTTGCCGCCAACCTCGTGCGTGTGCAGGTAAATGCCGTTGAGATAATAGCGCGTCTCTTCCGTGGAGATGGCGAACTGCGTCTTCTCGATCAGGCCCTTGAGGGCGAGCGAGTCGATGCGGAAGATATGCGAGAAGGATCCGGCGGAAAGCTCGGGGAAATCGGATTGCGGCAGGCACTGTAGACGGAAGCTCGAGCGGCCCGACGTCACCGTCATGGCGTTGCCGTCCTCGTCCGTCTTCAGCATCACCTCGGCGCCGTCCGAGAGCTTGCGCACGATGTCGTAGAGCAGATGTGCCGGAACCGTCGTCGCCCCGCCGCGTTCGACCTTGGCGGGCGTGGCTTCCGTCACCTCCAGATCGAGGTCGGTGGCCTTCATTTCGAGGCTGGCGCCCTCCGCGCTGAGCAGCACGTTGGACAGGATCGGTATGGTGTTGCGCCGTTCGACCACGCGGTGGACGTGGTTGAGCGACTTGAGGAGATTTGACCGTTCCAGAATAACACGCATGACGAAACAGGCTCGCTTGAATGGATGAACGGGTCTCCGGCTGGCGGCGCCCCGCGAAACGTCTGAACTGACTTCAGAATCTGCGTAAACTGACAGGAAAAAGCCAGCAAACGCAAGCCCGCGCCACCGGTTCGGGCCGGCGACGCGGGCTTTCTGGGGATAAAGCCGGCGACACGCGCCGCCTGGCGTTTTCGAACCCGCTCAAGCCTGGTCGTTGATCAGCCGCCGCAGCAGCTCGAGTTCCTGCGCCAGCGTGTTGTCGGCACCGGAAAGGTCCTCGATCTTGCGCACCGCGTGCAGCACCGTGGTGTGGTCGCGGCCGCCGAAGCGGCGTCCGATTTCAGGCAGCGAACGCGGCGTCATCACCTTCGACAGATACATGGCGACCTGCCGCGGCTTGACGATGGTGCGCGTACGCCGGTTCGACAGAAGTTCCGTCTTCGACACGTTGTAGTGGCGCGCCACGATGCGCTGGATGTCCTCGATGCGGACCCGCTTCGGCTCGCCTGTGCGGTAGATGTGGCCGAGGATCTCGTCGATACGGTCGATGGTGATCTGCGGCTCGAACGACTGGCGAAACAGGAGCTGATTGAAGGCGCCTTCCAGTTCGCGTCCGCTGCCGGTCACCGTGCGGGCGACGTGATTGAGAATTTCGTCTGAAATGTCGAGCGACGCGTCGTCGTGCCTCGCGGTCGCCAGCCGCAGCTTGAGCATGCCGAGACGCATGGCGAAGTCGGGTGCCGACATTTCGAGCGCCACGCCGCCGTTCAGGCGCGAACGAACGCGCGGCTCGAGCGATTCCAGTTCCGACGGCGGCCTGTCGGCGGCGACGACGACCTGCTTGGCGCTGTCGAGCAACATGTTGATCAAGTGGCAGAATTCATGCTGGATCGACTTGCCCTGCAGGAACTGCATGTCGTCGATGATCAAAAGGTCGATGTCGCGCAGTTGCTCCTTCAGCGTCAGCGCGTTGTTGTCGCGGATCGCGGTGGCGAAGCGCCACATGAAATACTCCGCCGTCAGGTAGACGACGCGTGACTTGGGATTCTGCTTCAGCGATTCCGCCGCGATGGCCTGCAGCAGGTGCGTCTTGCCGAGCCCGACGGTCGCGTGCAGGAAAAGCGGATTGAAGCGCACGGCGCTCGACTGCGATTCCGCCACCGCCTTGGCGGCGGCGAAGGCCACCCGGTTCGACGGGCCTTCGATGAAGGAGCCGAACGTGTAGCGCGGGTCGAGCGGCGATCCGAGCACGTTGTGGCGGAATTCGCCCTCGGCCGCGACGCCCGGACGCGGCGCGGCTGCCCGCTCCACCCTGCCTGGGCTCGCCGTGCCGGCGGCAAGTGCTGTCTGGGTCTGACGCGTCATCTTGCGCGCGGGCGCCAGCTCCGGCTCGGCGTTGCCGCGACCCTGGCGGGTGGCGGTGCGCACGACGATCTCGATCTTGAGGAGGTCGGCATCCTCCTGCTTCCAGAGTTCGGAAATCAGGTCCAGATAGTGGCCGTTGATCCATGAGCGCAGGAAAGCGGTGGGCACCGAGATGCGGACAATGCCCTTCGAGGCCTCCGCGACCTTCATGCGGCCGAACCAGCTCGAATAGACCTCGGTTCCCAGGCGTGCCTTCAGTTGGGCCTTGACCCGGTCGAACTTCTGCTCCGCGTCGCTGGAGACCGCCATCTCGCTCGCTCCGATCAGATTTCCTGGAAATGGGATATCATTTGTATGCTCCCTTTCGACGCCGCTCTGCATGATCGAGTTCCTTGTCTTTGTACCTGTTTTTCCGCTGGGGATGCGCCTCCTGCATCCGTGCTCCAGCGACTGTCATTTGCTACGATGCCCGCTGCCGCCGCTGGCAGATGAACGTCGCCCACTATCTCAGGGAACCGGTGCCGGCCCATGGAAGCCAGTCCGCGTTGGGTATGTCAGGCAACACGATACCGTCCGGCGAAAACGCCGGCGCGCCATCGACCTGCCATGTTCTAGTTTACGCCAGTCCCCTACCGTATCGAAAAAGACCAAACAACCCCATCCACGGACTTGATCCGCGTTGCAAATCCCGCCAATTTAAGCTGGCCGATTGAGGCTGGGTTAAGGGCCAGAGCCCGTCCCTTTCGATGGATGGACATTACCGAAATCGCTGTGGATAGGGCAAGGCCACGTCTAACCGATTTTTAAGGAATCTGGTTACTTCGGGCGAGCCGGCGCCGCATGCCCCTACGGCATATTTTGACAAAGCCATTGTGAATCAAAACCTTTTCCGGCGAATATGAAAAAGCCGGGCCGTCCTGAAATTTTCTGAAATAATTCGCTTGACAGCCAGTTGTCCTACCGTCCCCTTGGCACGGTGTGGACAGGCTGTGGACGACCATGGATAAGCAATTGGAAAATATAGCTTATTTCTGATGATTAAGAATCTTTGGGGCGCCGTTTTTCAAGCGCGTCAACCATCAGCAGGCATGCATGTGCCGGCAAAACATTTCGAAGCTCGACATCCGCCCGGGACGCCGTTTCCGGGCGTTCTTTTTAAGTACTTGCCGGCAAACGAAAAAACCCGGCGTGATCGCCGGGTTTCAAGAAAGATCAGCCTAGTGGGGCGATCTCAGGCCGACAGCACCTTCAGGCGCTGAGCCAGACGCGACACCTTGCGGGACGCGGTGTTCTTGTGGATGACGCCCTTGGTCGCGGCACGCATCAATTCCGGCTCGGCAGCCTTGAAAGCGGCCTGAGCGGCGGCCTTGTCGCCCGAGGCAAGCGCCTCCTCGACCTGGCGGACATAGGTGCGGACGCGCGAGCGGCGGTTCTTGTTGATCGCCGCGCGGCGGGCGATCTTGCGCGTTGCCTTTTTGGCCGAGGATGTGTTGGCCATGATGCCTCTCTTCTGATCTGGTCGGCGCATGCGGCGTGCCGCAGGGCGCAAAAAACAAACGGGCAGCCACGGGGCCGCCTCGGTTGGTGCGGCTTATAGTTCAGCTTTTCCGGCGCGTCAACGCCGGCTGGCGTTCTTTTTGGTCGACGCCACGGCTTTCGCGCGCCGGCCGGCTCCGTCTCACCGGTTGGTGAAATTCGGCTTCCGTTTTTCGGCGAAGGCCGCCATGCCTTCCTTCTGGTCGTCGAGCGCGAAAAGCGAGTGGAACAGGCGGCGTTCGAAGCGCAATCCCTCCGTCAGCGTCGTCTCATAGGCACGGTTGACGGCCTCCTTCGCCATCATCACCGAGGGCAGCGAGAAAGCCGCGATCTTGGCGGCCGCCTTGACGGCCTCCTCGATGAGTTCCCCCGCCGGCACGACCCGCGACACCAGGCCTGAGCGCTCGGCTTCCGCAGCGTCCATCATCCGCCCGGTCAGGCACATGTCCATTGCTTTCGACTTGCCGACAAACCGGGTGAGGCGCTGCGACCCGCCCATGCCGGGAATGACGCCGAGCGTGATCTCGGGCTGACCGAACCTGGCCGTGTCGGCGGCGATGATGAAATCGCACATCATCGCCAGTTCGCAGCCGCCGCCCAGCGCGTAGCCGGCGACAGCGGCAATGATGGGCTTTCGCGCCCGCGTGAACTCCTCCCAGCCGGCGAAGAAGTCCTGCGTGTAGGCGTCCACATAGGAGATGGACTGCATCTCCTTGATGTCGGCTCCTGCGGCAAAGGCCTTGTCGGAGCCGGTTATGACCATGGCGCCGATGCCGGCATCGGCGCCGAAACCGTTCACCGCCGTGACCAGTTCGGCCAGGATCTGCGAATTCAGCGCGTTGAGCGCCTGCGGCCGGTTCAGAGTGATCAGCCCGACCTTGCCGCGCGTCTCGGTGATGATCGTTTCATAGGCCATGCCTGCTTCTCCTTGCTTGGGCCGATCTACTCTTCTGTTCGACGCAATTCTCGGGGGAAAACGCTGCGCGTCTTCCCGGGCTCTAACTCAGCTCTGACATGTCCGGCAATAGAAGGTCGACCGTCCGCTCTGCACGATGCGCTCGATGTGGCCGTCACAACCCGGCTTCGGGCAAGGGGCGCCCTCGCGGTCGTAGACGGCGAAGGAATGCTGGAAATAGCCTAGCGACCCGTCGGTGTGCATGTAGTCGCGCAAGGACGACCCGCCGGCGGCGATGGCGTCCGATATGACCGAGCGGATTGCCTGCGCGAGGCGCTCGCTCTGTTCTTTGGCCTTCTTGCCCGGTTTGGCGATCGTGCCCGCCTCGCGCAAGGGCGACAGGCCGGCCCGCCACAGCGCCTCCGCTACATATATATTGCCAAGCCCCGCGATCAGTCTCTGGTCGAGAAGCGCCGCCTTCAGCGGCGACCTGCGGCCCTTGAGCAGCGACGCCAGCAACGCGCCATCCAGTGTATTGCCCGTGGGCTCGACGCCGAGGCCGGCCAGCATCGGATGCGTCTCCGGCGGCGCCTCAGCGAACAGCATGAAACCGAACCGGCGCGGATCGTTGAAGATCACGCGCGAATGTGTTCCTGCGGGCGACTCGACATGGAACACGACATGGTCGTGCGCCTCGCTTTTCGAGCGTTCATGGTGGAACACGCCCGGGGTCTCGTTGCCGTCGCCGGTTTCGATGCGGAAGGAGCCGGACATGCCCAGATGGCAGATCAGCACCGGGCCGTCCTGGATGTGCATGGTCAGATATTTGGCCCGGCGGCCAAGCGCCGTGACCGTCTTGCCGGTGAGCCTTTGCGAAAACTTCTCGGGAAACGGAAAGCGCAGATCGGGGCGGCGCGCCTCGACCTTGGCGAGGCGGGCGCCTTCCAGGACGGGCTGCAGCCCGCGCCGTACCGTTTCGACTTCGGGCAATTCAGGCATGGTTGACTATCGTCTTGTGGAATGACGTGCCGTGGCGGCCGCGCGCCAACCGCAGATGCTCGGCAACGGTTTCGCCGATATCGGCGAATGTCGTGCGCAACCCGATGTCGCCGCCTTTGAGGCCGGGGCCGGTGCCGATCACCGGAATGCGTTCTCGCGTGTGATCGGTGCCGCGCCAGGTCGGATCGTTGCCGTGATCGGCCGTCAATATGAGAAGATCGCCCTCTTTCAGCCTCGCCAATGCCTCCGGCAGCCGCCGGTCGAAGGCCTCGAGCGCGGCGGCGTAGCCGGCGACGTCGCGGCGGTGTCCGAATTCGGTATCGAAATCGACGAAATTGGCAAAGACCAGGTCGCCGTCGCCCGCATCGTCCATCGCGCCGAGCGCCTGGTCGAACATGGCCATGTTGCCGGGAGCCTTGCGCACATGCGAAATTCCGCGATGGGCGAAGATGTCGCCGATCTTGCCGACGGCCAGGACACGGCTTCCGCGCGCCGTCAGCCGGTCGAGCAAGGTCGGCTCCGGTGGCGGCACGGCGTAGTCATGCCTGTTGTAGGTCCGTTCGAAGGTGGCGGTGGTTTCGCCGACGAACGGCCGTGCGATCACCCGCCCGATGCGCAAGGGATCGACCAGCCGGCGCACCACCTTGCAGAATTCATACAGCCGCTCGAGGCCGAAATGGACCTCGTGCGCGGCAATCTGCAGAACCGAATCGACCGACGTGTAGCAGATCGGCTTGCCGGTGCGGATGTGCTCCTCGCCGAACCGCTCTATGACCTCGGTACCCGGCGCATGGCAATTGCCGAGAATGCCAGGCACCTTGCCCTCGCGGATCATCGCTTCGGTCAGGTCGGCCGGAAAGGCGGGAACCGTGTCCGGGAAATAGCCCCAGTCGAATCGCACCGGCAGGCCGGCGATCTCCCAGTGGCCGGAAGGCGTGTCCTTGCCGCTCGAAACTTCCTGCGCCGCGCCATGGAAGGCATTGGCGAGCAGATCCGTCCCGAAATGGGCAAACTCCAATCCCGTCGCCGTCCCGGCCGCCTTGCCAAGTCCGAGCGACGCCATATGGGGGACGAAAAGCGGCCCTTGGCGAAGTCCCTCGCGATCGGCGCGCCCTTCCGCGCAGGCCTCGGCGATGTGCGCGAGCGTGTTGGCGCCGGTGTCGCCGTAGCGCTCGGCATCGGCCGCGCCGCCTATGCCGAAGGAATCCAGGACGAAAAGGAAAGCACGCGCCATCGGGTCATTGTTGCCAGTGTAGACGACCAGACATAGGGTTCCCCGGCAGCGTTGGCAATTCGGAAACCAAACGGCAACGGCTTGGCGCGATAGTCGGGGATCAGCCGAACGCCGCGGATCGAAGAACAGATGACGGTGTTTTCATGAAAGTCGCGTGGGCAGCCCTCATGATTGTCCAGGTCGTCGTCTGGTCCGGACCGGCGCGCGCCGACTGGCGTGACGACATCGGCACGTTTCGCATCGGCGTCGTTGCCGAGCCCGGCCGCGGCAATACCGTTCCAGGTCTGGCGCAGTTGACGGAGGCCTTCACCAACGCCCTTGGCATGAAAGTGGAGTTCTTCGTCGCCCGTGACTACGCCGCGCTGATCGAGGCGCAGGCCAATGCCAGGATCGAGTACGCCATCTATTCATCGACAGCCTATGCCACGGCGCTGCAGCGCTGCGGATGCATCGAGCCGCTCGTGGCTCCGGTCGATTCGGATGGCGCGGCCGGCATACGCTCCGTGTTGCTGACCAGGGACGGCCAGTTGCCCGGCCTTGCGGCCATGGCAAGCCATCGGATCGCGATGGCGCCCCCCGACAGCGTCGGCGGCGCGCTTTTGCCGCTGGCCGGACTGGCCGCCGAACATGTCGACATCGCCCAGAATGCAGCCTTTCTGATCCATGCGGATTCGGCATCCGCCGCTGAAAAGATGTTCTTCGACCGCCAGGCCGACGCCTTGTTCGGCTGGGTGAGGGCGTCGGCTGACGGGCAGCCGCTCCTGTCCGGTGGCACGCAGGCAAGGCTCGAGGCGTCAGGCCTTTCGGCGTCGGCTCTCCAGGTCGTATGGACGTCGGCCTTGCTCAGATACGGTCCCCATGCCGTGCGCAGCGATCTCGATCCGGAGGCCAAGCGCCGGCTGACCGTGTTTCTTACCAATCTGAAGTCCACGACGCCGGATATCTACGATCTCCTGGAGGCGAAACATTCCGGTGGGTTCCTCACCGTCGCGCCCAGGGATTACGCCACGGCGCAAGACATTGTCCGCCTGGTGTCGGCCGGTGGCGGGCAGCAGTAACCGTTTCAGCAGTCGCTGCAGGGGATCGTCAGGCTTCTGCGCGGGCGCAGATAATATGTCTCGCCCATGCCGATCGTGGTGGTCAGGGACTGGGTCAATCCGAGCTTCTGCTGGGTGTCCGTCGTCCAGGTGATGATCGGCGCATAGCTGAGATTGCTCTGGACGCGGATGAGGAAGGTGCCGGCCACCCTAAGCGTCGTCGGAACCGTGGTGGTCGCGGGCAGGCTGGTGGCGATGCTGGCGACGCCGTTGACCATCTTGCGTGACCAGACGACGTTGACCCTCGGCGGCGTATCGGTGGTGACCTGTATAGCCGTGATCGTGATGCTCGGCGTCGAGCGGTTGTAGGGCTGGATGGTCGAGGTGCCGATCTGCATGATGGCGTCGAGATCCGCCTTGACGATGGTCGGCTGCTGCGTGACGAGGTCGGCGACCATGCTGCCGATACGGCTGACCTTCTTGCTGGTCTCGATGGCCTGCGAAGCCTCCATGGTCATGAAGTAGAGGACCAGCAGGATCGGCACGATAAGAGCGAATTCGACCGCCGCGACGCCGCGCCGGTTGGACCAGAATCCGGCCGTCTTTTTCCTGATCCCCGCAATTCCCAGATGTGCCCCCGCACGCATCATAGCCGCTGCCTTTTTTCTTGTTGTGTGTTCGTGCCCGCAAGATCAGTTGTCGAACGGTTCGTTCTGCCAGGTCACGGACGCGAAGTGCAGCGTCCTGCCGCCGCTCAGATTGGCCATCGACTTGGCCATCAGGTCGGTCATCACGGGCCATTTGTAGAAGACCCGCAGCATGTTCTTCGATTCCGCCAGGCCAGGCGAGTTCGCGAAAGTCTGTGAGCTGGTGCCCTGCATCAGCACGACATCGCCGTTCTGGATCTGGAAGCCCGCCTGGGCCGCGTCGGCGAAAGTCGTATACTGGCGAAGATCGACCAGAAGCTGCTGCGGGCAATCCGTCGAAACGATGATTTCCAGCCTGTCGCAGATCAGGTTCGTCAACTTGTTTCCCGCGACGTCGGCCGGCCTCAGTTGCCCGGTGCGCAACTGGCGCGCGACATCGTCGGTGATGTTGGCCATCACTTCCTGGCCGGCAAATGAGATGCAGCTTTCGAGGATGGCGAATACCAGCATGGCGAATGGCAATGCGAGCAGCGCGAACTCCAGCGCTGTGCTGCCGCGCCGGTCGCGAACGAAGCGCCTGAAGAAACTGGTGCGCTCCATCTTGCGCTGATCCGTCGAGCCGAATTCCTTGCCCATGCCCTGTTCCTGCCATCCCTGGACGGTGCTGACAGGTGTATTAGCGCAAACCAATTGAGGTCCGGTTTGAATGATCGTTAAAGTCGCCGCGGCTTTCTTAACCGGCTGGTAATCTGTACGGCCCGGGTCTTACTTGCTGACGCTCATTTCGGCTTCGGAGGACTTCTCCGCCTCGCTCTTGTAGGAACTTTCGCAATAGGGCGTGCACGACATGGTCTGGACCTCGGCACGCCGGTAGATGCGAACCGACGAGGCTGCCTGCCTCACCACGGTAACCTGCGCGTCGACGATCGGGCTGCCTTCCTGGTCGAGAACGACGAGATTGGTGACCCCGAAACCCTTGCCGGTGAGCACGATCGTCGAGGCGTCCTGGACGGAGGCGTCGGCGATCGCCGGGTTGCCGACGACGATGGTATCGGCCGGACGCGACAGCTTCACGATCTTGGCCTGGTTCATGGTGACCTCGATGCCGGCGCCTGCTTTCGCGGGCGCGCTGAAGCTCATGGCGGCCAGAAGCACGGCAATCAGGATTGACGATCTCGACTCGGCCATCAAGGCGCTCCACGCAGGCGGACTGTTCAACGGAACATGAACGAGATTGGTGAACCAACGGTTAAGCGGGCTTGCCGCCCCCGGCCATTGCGGTAAGTCTGTCGGCTCGCATCATCATATCCGCGTGAAGCCTGCAAACCTTCCCCGGCCCTTGCCATTTGCGGCATTGACCCGGGAGACCGAACTTTAGCCGACGCTTAGGAGGCAGTTAACCACGCAATGTCTTCAGACCGGGAAAGGAATCGGTAAGGCTGTTTATTAAGCCGATCGAAAGAGCTTCTCCCTAGATTGCCAGCATCCGATCAACCACCACAGAAGTTGACGGAAGTGCTGTAAACACCACGTGGAGTAGGAGCTCTCGAATGTCTAATCTCATTGCACGTTTCGTGAAGGACGAATCCGGCGCGACCGCCATCGAATATGGTCTGATCGCCGCTCTCATCGCGCTCGCCATCATCACCGGCGCCGGCGCGCTCGGCAATGCCATCAACGGCAAGTTCACCTCGATCGGCACCACCCTGAACAGCAGCGGCGGCTGATCCGCTTACTGCTGAACGCTGGGGTTACGTTCCTGACAGGGGCCGCCATCTGGCGGCCCCTGTTCTATTGCGCCCGTCCGCTTGCTCGACGGGACTGCGAAACACAATCGCCTTTTCCCGTTGAACCTCATCAATCGTTAATCGAACCGGCCTAGATTAGGCCCCTGTGCACAATAGGCATGAGCGCCGATGCTTGAAGCCCTGATCTTCGTCGTCTTCCCGTTCTGCATGCTGTTTGCCGCGATCTCCGACATGCTGTCGATGACGATCGCAAACCGCGTGCCGGTGCTGCTTGTCGTCGTCTTCGCGCTGGTCGCGCCGCTGACGGGCATGGAATGGGCTGCCTACGGCTGGCACTTCGCCGCCGGCGCCATCGTGCTGGCCGTGACGTTCGGTCTCTTTGCCATGGGCGGCATGGGCGGCGGCGACGCCAAGCTTCTGGCCGCCACGGCCGTGTGGATGGGGTTCAACATCAACTTGGTCGAATATCTGGTCGTCTCGACATTCATCGGCGGTCTTCTGACCGTAGCCATTCTGGTCTACCGCAAGTCGCCGCTGGCGGTCGTTACCGGCCGCAATCCTTTCCTGCGCCATTTCGCGGACGAGAAGACCGGCATTCCCTATGGGATCGCGCTTGGCCTGGGCGGTTTGATGACCTACCCGGATTCACCCCTGGTGGTGTGGGCGCTGGCACAGCTGGCAGGCTGAACGAATTCCATCCTTTACCGATCGCGTTCTCACCGGCTGCGAAGGCAGCCGGTGACGTGCTTTGGGCTGAAGGCGGCACGATCCTTCTAATTTATGTAAACCTTAAATTAATCACGATCGTAAGCATTGCATTAACCTTGTTTTGACGATTGCCGCTGCAAAGTCCGGCCTGGCTACGTGGTTTGCCAAGGGCGAGGGTTCGGACAGATGCCAGCATCCCGATTGATTATTCTGAGCGTGGCGGTGGCCGCGGCGGGCGGTGCTGGTTATGTCGCCAAGAACATGGTCGCCGCGCCGCCGCCCCAGATCGTCGTCGATTCAGGTCCCAAGGCTCCCGAGGTGCCTCTGCAGGATGTGCTTGTGCTGTCGGGCGATGTCGGCATGGGCAGCCAGCTCGAGAACAACATCACCTGGCAGTCCTGGCCGGCCGACGGCATCAACGCCAATTTCATCACCAAGGCCAATGCGCCCGACGCGCTGGAGAAGCTGAAGGGGTCGACTGCCCGTGTGGCGATGTATGCGGGCGAGCCGGTGCGGCGCTCCAAGCTGATCGGCGAGGGGCAAAGCTTCATGTCGTCCATCCTGCCTTCGGGGATGAGGGCAGTCGCCACGACCATCTCGGCCGACACGTCGGCCGGCGGCTTCATTCTTCCGAACGACTTCGTCGACGTCATCATGACCCGCAGGGCGGACGCTGCCAGCGGCACCACCGGCTTCAACACCGAAACCATTCTCAAGAACATCCGCGTCCTGGCGATCGACCAGACCATCCAGGAAGACGAGGAAGGCAAGAAGACCAGGGTGGGCCAGACCGCCACGCTGGAGCTGACCCCTCGCCAGGCGGAAATCATCACGGTCGCCCAGCAGATGGCGGATCGCCTGACGCTTGCGCTGCGGGCGATCACGGACACCCAGGAAAAGAATCTGGGCGAGGCCGACTATCTCGTTTCCGGCAATGGCCGCAGGGGAACGGTGAGGCTCATCAAGTCGGGTGAAGTTTCCGAAGTAGGGGCAAGGAAATGAGGCTAAGCGCTAAACTGCCGGCAATCATGGCCACGACGCTCAGCCTGCTGCTTGCTGGCACGAACATTCAGGGTGTCGTCCAGGCCAAGAGCACGCAGGTGACGGCCACGACGGCCAACCAGCGCGTCAAGCTAGGCCTCAACAAGTCCGTCGTCATAGACTTGCCCAGCGACGCCTATGACATTCTCGTCGCCAACCCGTCAGTTGCCGATGCGGTGACCCGCACGGCAAGGCGCATCTACCTCTTCGGCAAGGCTGTCGGCGAAACCAACATCTTTGTCTTCGGTCCGAACGGCGAACAGATTGCCAGCCTCGATCTTGCCGTCGAACGCGACGTCGCCGGCCTCGAGGATTACATCAAGCGCTTCCTGCCGACCTCGGCCATCAAGGTCGAGTTGCTGAACGACAACGTCATCCTGACCGGCACCGTCGACACGCCGCTGGACGCCAAGCGTGCGGTCGACCTGGCGACGATCTTCGTGTCAGGCGGTGAAGCGACGACGGGACAATATTCGCAGACCGCCGCCGGCGGCTCGGCCCAGAGCGGCGTCGACATCAACAACCCGGACCAGGAACGCCGTACCTCCAAGATCGTCAACCTGCTTCAGATCATCGGCGACGATCAGGTCACCCTTAAGGTGACCGTCGCGGAAGTCAGCCGATCGGTGATGAAACAGCTCGGCGTCAACATGATCGGCAACGGCGGCAGCAACGGCATCAGCTATGGCGCGATCAGCGACAACTTCACGGGCCTCGGCAAGCAGCTGTCGAATTCGGGCTTCAGCATCGGCAACTCGGCGCTGATGGCCTACATCAACGCCATGGAGGAGTCGGGCGTCATGAAGACGCTCGCCGAGCCGACCTTGACCGCGGTGTCGGGCGAGAAGGCGACCTTCAAGGTCGGTGGCGAATACAATATGGTGAGCGGCGTCTCCCAGAACGTCTCCACCGACAACCAGACGGGCCTCAAGACCTACACGATCGACAAGATCGAGTATGGCATCGGCCTGGAATTCCAGCCGGTTGTGCTGTCCCCGGGCCGCATCAGCCTCAAGGTCAGGACGTCGGTTTCCGAGCCGACGACCGAAGGGTCGGTGTCGTTGTCGTCGGGGGTTACCAGCCCCGGCATGAATGCCCTGTCGCTGCGCAAGCGCCTTGCCGACACAACGGTGGAGTTGCCTTCCGGCGGATCCATGATGATTGCCGGCCTTGTCCGCGACGACGTCAGGCAGTCGGTCAACGGGCTGCCCGGGCTGACGAAGATTCCGGTGCTCGGCGCGCTCTTCCGCAGCAGGGACTTCGTGCGCAACGAGAGCGAACTCGTCATCATCATCACGCCGTATCTGGCGCGGCCGGTGGCACGCAACGATCTCGCCAAGCCGGACGACAATTTCAATCCAGCCAGCGATGGCGCCGGCATGTTCCTGGGCAAGGTAAATCGCGTCTACGGCACCATGCAGACCGACAAGCCCAACGGCCGGTATCACGGCGTTGTCGGCTACATCTACAAGTGAATGGGGAAGCGGACATGTCTCAGTCAGCCTTGAAGGCACGGACCATCGCCATGGCGATCCGCTCCGGCCGTTCGCGCAGCTACCGGCGGGCCCTACCGGTTCTGGCGATGGCGGTGACGGCCCTGCTGGCCGGTTGCGCGCAACGCGACAGCATCACTGTCGGCGCCATTCCGGACGATTATCGCACCAACCATCCCATCGTCATCGCGGAGAAGAACCAGAAGATCGACCTTCCGGTCGGCGCCGGCGACCGTGGCATGACCGGGTCGCAGCGCGACACGCTTCTTGGCTTCCTCGACAGCTATGACAAAAGCGCTGCACCGACACTGACGATCCAGATTCCCCGCGGCTCGGCCAATGAGGTTGCCGCGACGGCGGCCGGCCGCGATTTCGCCCGGCTGGCGGTCGCCAGCGGCGTCAAGCGCAACCGGATCGTCGTCGTGCCCTATCAGGCCGGCTCGAGTGAGGCATCCGCCCCTATTCGCGTCTCCTACATCGCTGTGAGGGCACAGACCGACAAATGCGGACGCTGGCCCGATGACCTCGCCGATACATCGGAAAACAAGCATTACGCCGACTTCGGCTGCTCCTATCAGAACAATCTTGCCGCCCAGATGGCCAACCCCGCCGATCTGCTTGGGCCGCGCAAGTCCACCACGATCGACGCGGAAAACCGCGGCGCGGTGATCGACGTCTATCGGGCCAGGGGCATTTCGACCGAATTCCTCGGCAATTCGGAAGTGACTTACTGAGCCGCGCCCCGGAGAAAGACTTGGGCAAGTGAAGCCAGGCGAAGAACAGGCCACGGAAAGAGCATGACGATGAGCAACCTTGCCTATGACGCCACCGTGGACGGCGGCGATATCTCGCCGCAGGACATCGCCGCGATGCAGGCGTTACGGCCGGTTCCGCGAATCTCGATCCAGGCGTTCTGCGAGACCGAGGGCGTTGCCAATCCAGTCGAGCGCGCCGGCGAGGACCGCCGCATGACCAAGGCCCATCTCAAGGTCCACATGGGTGGCGTTCCCACCGCGATCGAATTCTACCAATCGGCGCCAACGCCGAACCTGATCCTGCTGGAATCACGCGCCGAGCCCAAGCAATTGCTGGAGCAGCTCGCGCAGCTTTCGGAATATTGCGATCCATCCTCGAAGGTGGTGGTGATCGGCCACTACAATGATGTCGGTCTCTATCGCGAACTCATTCGCTCGGGCATTTCCGAATACGTCATCGCGCCGGTGTCGATGGCCGACATCGTCAGCGTCGTGTCCTCGATTTTCGTCGATCCGGAGGCCGAGCCGCTCGGCCGCTCGGTTGCTTTCGTTGGCGCCAAGGGTGGTGTCGGTTCTTCCACCATCGCCCACAATGTCGCCTGGGCGATGTCCTCCCTGTTCAAATCCGAAGTCGTCGTTGCCGATCTGGATCTCGCCTTCGGCACGGCCAACATCAATTTCGACCAGGATCCGGCGCAGGGCATCGCCGAAGCGGTGTTTTCGCCCGAACGCATCGACGAGGTCTATCTCGACAGGCTGCTGACCCAGTGTGCCGAGCACCTGTCACTGCTGGCGGCACCTTCGACACTGGAGCGCGTCTACGACTTCGATCCC
This sequence comes from Mesorhizobium comanense, assembly GCF_005503535.1. GTDB lineage: Bacteria > Pseudomonadota > Alphaproteobacteria > Rhizobiales > Rhizobiaceae > Mesorhizobium > Mesorhizobium comanense. The sequence goes on from NZ_SCNN01000001.1 coordinate 642,591, forward strand.
GATGCCTTCGCACAGCTCGTCGATACCGCGCAGCGCAGCGTGCCGCTGCTGGTGCTCGACGTTCCCCATGTCTGGACCGGATGGGCCAAGAACACGCTGGTCAAGGCCGACGAGGTCGTCATCACGGCAACGCCGGAACTGGCCAATCTGCGCAACACCAAGAACCTCGTCGACATGTTCAAGCGGCTGCGTCCCAACGATCCGCCGCCGAAGCTGATCATCAACCAGGCAGGCGTGCCGAAGCGTCCGGAAATATCGCCCTCCGACTTCGCCGAGCCGCTTGGCCTGACGCCGATGTCGGTCATCGGCTTCGATCCGGTCCTGTTCGGCAATGCAGCCAACAATGGGCGCATGCTCGGCGAGATGGATGCCAAGAACCCGGTCGTTGCCACGATCAACGAGATCGCCCATGTGCTGACCGGCCGCAGCGAACTGAAGGCGAAGAAGAAGCCTGGCCTGGGCAGCCTGCTCGGCAAGCTCTCGCGCAACAAGAAATAATGCAGTGGGATCGGTAGTCGATCATGTTCGGTAAAAGAGGCAACGACGACGGCAACCGGTTCAAACCGGAATTTCGCCAGCCCGCACCGGCACCGGCGGCAGTGCCGGCCGCACCGGCTGCCGCCGATACGGCCGTTCTTGCCCGTCCTCCGGCAGCGCAGCCGAGCGCACCAGCCGCACCGCCGGTCCGCCGCGCGGTAGAGGCTCCGCCCATGGCGCCGGAGCCCAAGCGGGGCCGCGAGAAGAGCGAAACCTACTACGACACCAAGAGCCAGGTTTTTTCGGCGCTCATCGACACGATCGATCTGTCGCAGCTCGCCAAGCTCGACCCCGAAAGCGCGCGCGAGGAAATCCGCGACATCGTCAACGACATCATCGCGATCAAGAACTTCGCGATGTCGATCTCCGAGCAGGAGGAACTGCTCGAGGACATCTGCAACGACGTACTTGGCTATGGTCCGCTCGAACCGTTGCTGGCCCGCGACGACATCGCCGACATCATGGTCAACGGCTCGAAGAACGTCTACATCGAAGTCAACGGCAAGGTCGAGCAGACCAGCATCCGCTTTCGCGACAACCAGCAGCTTCTCAACATCTGCCAGCGCATCGTCAGCCAGGTCGGACGCCGCGTAGACGAGTCCAGCCCGATCTGCGATGCCCGTCTTCCCGACGGCTCGCGCGTCAACGTCATCGCCCCGCCACTCGCCATCGACGGCACCGCACTCACCATCCGCAAATTCAAAAAGGACAAGCTGACGCTCGATCAGCTGGTCAAGTTCGGCGCCATCTCGCCGCAGGGCGCCGAAGTCCTCAAGATCATCGGCCGCGTCCGCTGCAACATCGTCATCTCGGGAGGCACTGGCTCGGGCAAGACCACGCTGCTCAACTGCCTGACGAACTACATCGACCGCGAGGAACGCGTCATCACCTGCGAGGACTCGGCGGAACTGCAGCTGCAGCAGCCGCATGTCGTGCGCCTTGAAACCCGTCCGCCCAATCTCGAAGGCGAGGGCGAGGTGACGATGCGCGACCTGGTCAAGAACTGCCTGCGCATGCGGCCCGAACGCATCATCGTCGGCGAAGTGCGCGGACCCGAGGTGTTCGACCTCCTGCAGGCGATGAACACCGGCCATGACGGCTCGATGGGAACGATCCACTCGAACAGCCCGCGCGAATGCCTGAACCGTATCGAATCGATGATCGCCATGGGCGGCTATTCGCTGCCGCAAAAGACGGTGCGTGAAATCGTCGTCGGCTCCGTCGACGTGATCATCCAGGCGGCGCGCCTGCGCGACGGCTCGCGCCGCATCACCCACATCACCGAGGTGATCGGGATGGAAGGCGACGTCATCATCACGCAGGACATCGTCCTCTACAACATCAAGGGCGAGGACGCTAACGGCAGGTTGCTGGGAGAGCATGTGTCGACCGGCATCGGTCGCCCGCATTTCTGGGACCGGGCCCGTTATTATGGCGAGGAACAGCGCCTCGCCACCGCGCTCGAGGCGATGGAGAAGCGCGCTGACTGACGCATCCGCAGGCGTGAAGGTTCTGGTCGATGTTTGGAATTGACGGCACTGTATTGGCGTTTGTCGTGCTCGCCGGCTTCAGCGCCGGCGCGATCGCTTATGCATTGCTGTTCAACCAGATCAGCAACGAGAAGCAGACCGGCAAGCGGCTTGAGACGATCAAGTCGGCCGAAACGGACCGCTCCATCGTCAAGGCCACGCGAGACCGCGCCGCGGACGCCGCCAAGCGCCGCAAGTCGGTCCAGGATTCGCTGAAGGAGCTCGACGAGAAGCAGAAAACCAAGGACAGCGCGATCAAGAAGCCGCCGCTGAAAGCGCAGCTTCGGCAGGCCGGCATGAAGGTTTCGATCGAGCGCTTCTATATCTATTCCGCCATATGCGGCCTTGCGCTGACGGTTGTCGCGTTCGTGGCGGGAACGCCCCTGCTGGTCTTGCCCGGGGTGCTGGTGGCTGGCGGACTCGGCCTGCCGCGCTGGTTCGTCTCGTTTCGCCGCACCCGGCGCGTCAAGGCATTCCTCAACGAATTCCCGAACGCGCTCGATATCATCGTGCGCGCGGTCAAGTCCGGTCTGCCGCTGAACGATGCGGTGCGTCTGATCGCCAACGAATCCCCCGAGCCGGTGAAGACCGAATTCCGCCGCATCGTCGATTCGCAGCAGATGGGACTGTCGATCCCTGACGCGACCTTGCGCATGCCCGAAACCATGCCCTGCACCGAGGCCAGTTTCTTCGGCATCGTCATCCAGATCCAGTCGCAGGCCGGCGGCAATCTATCCGAGGCGCTGGGCAACCTGTCGCGCGTGCTTCGTGACCGCAAGAAGATGAAGGCCAAGGTCCAGGCCCTGTCCATGGAAGCCAAGGCGTCCGCCGCCATCATCGGCGCTCTGCCCTTCATCGTCGCCTTCCTGGTCTATCTTTCAAGCCCGAACTACATGCTGCCGCTGTTCACCACCAGCGTCGGCAATCTGATCCTCGGCGTCGCGGGCGTCTGGATGTCGATCGGCATCTTCGTGATGCGCAAGATGATGAACTTCGAAGTCTAGGGCCGCGGCATGAGCGAGCAAGTCATCAAGTCACTGACCGATCCCGGCCTGCTGATCGCGATGCTGGTCGCGATCGCCGTGTTCGCCACCGTCTTCACGCTGCTGCCGGCTCTTGGCGGCAACCAGCTGAAGTCCCGCATGAAATCGGTGGCGCTGGAGCGGGACGAACTGCGCGCCAAGCAGCGCGCCAGGCTCGCGACCGAGGCCGACCGCCGCCGCAAGGGCCTGCGCGAACAGCAGTCGGTCGGCATGCGCAACATCGTCGACCGGCTCGATCTGCGGCGCGCCCTGGCCGACGAGGCCACCCTGCAGAAGCTCAAGGTTGCCGGCTTTCGCGGGCAGAATCCGCTGACCCGGTTCCTCTTCTTCCGCCTTGTCCTGCCTTTCGTCGGCTTCGCGCTGGCCCTGGTTTACATCTTCGTGCTCGGCGGATTGCCTGACAAGCCGCTGGTCATCCGGCTGTTCGTCTGCGTCCTCGTCGCCTATGGCGGCTTCTACGCACCGGTGCTCTACGTCAACAACCGAGCCACCAAGCGCAAGCAGTCGATCCAGATGGCATGGCCGGATGCGCTCGACCTGATGCTCATCTGCGTGGAATCGGGCATGTCGGTGGAAGCCGCGTTGCGCAAGGTCGCCGACGAAATCGGCGCGCAGTCGGTGGCTCTGGCAGAAGAATTCATCCTGACCAACGCAGAGCTTTCCTATCTGCAGGAACGCAAGCAGGCCTATGAAAACCTGGCCAGCCGTACCGGTCTGGAATCGGTCAAATCGGTCTCGCAGGCGCTCGTCCAGGCCGAGCGCTACGGCACGCCGGTGGCGCACGCGCTGCGCGTGCTGGCCAGCGAGAGCCGGGACATGCGCATGAACGCCGCCGAGAAGAAGGCAGCCGCCCTGCCGCCCAAGCTCACCGTGCCGATGATCCTGTTCTTCCTGCCGGTGCTCTTCGCCATCATTCTTGGCCCCGCCGGCATCCAGGTCAGCCAGCGCGGCATTTTCGGCGATCATCACTCCACGAGCGCCCAGTAGAGCCAATCGGCACGATCCGGATGAGAAAAGCCGCGCAACGGATGTTGCACGGCTCTCATGTCTGACGCGATCGGGTATGGCGCTACGCGATCAGTTGGTCGCGGCCTTCTTCGTCTTGTCCTGATCCTTGAGCTGGCTCCAGGCATTCTGCTGGGCCAGCATCTGCCTGAGATAGGCGACGTTGGCCTGCGCCTGCTCGGGCGAAAGCTCTTGCGAGGCGATCTTCTCGGCTTCGTCGAAACGACCCTGCAGACCGACGACCAGCGCAAGGTTCTGTCGCACCCGGCTATCGGCGTTGGGCTGCTGGGCGGCCGAGCGCAGATAGGTCTCGGCGGTACGCAGATCTCCCTCCAGCACATAGGACATGCCGAGGTTGGACAGCACCGAGGGTTCGTTCGGCTTGAGTTCGAGGGCCTTTCGGTAAAGCTGGCGCGCCTGGTCCTTCTGGCCAAGCTGATCGAGGATGGCCGCCTCCGCCGACACCAGCTTCCAGTCGGGATACTCCGGTGTCTGCGCGCGGCGCACGGCGTCGAGCGCGGCCTCGAACTGGCCATTGGCAGCCAGCGCCTTGCCATAGGCGGCGAGCACGTCGCGGTCCTTGGGATAGGCGATCGCCAGCTTGCGCATCACGGCGAGCGACTGGTCGGCGTCGCCGTCCATCTGCAGCGCGGCGGCGAAATTGGTCGCTATGCGCTTGTCGTTGGGGTTCTTCGCATAGGACTGGCCGAGCGCGGCGGTGGCATTGTGCAATTCGCTCGCCGACATCGTCTCCAGTGGCTTGCCGCTGGTGCGCCCGATCGAGCCGGTGCTCATCCTGTCGGTTCCGCAGCCGGCGACACCGGCGGCGAGCGCGAGCACGAAAGCCGTGGTGACGAGCCGCTTTCCCTTGACGGTCATCGTGCGGTTGATCGGCATGGGCATTGGCCTCCATTCCTGCGCGTGGCCATTGCACGGCCATCTTCCCTCCCGCAGAAATATTCTGTTAACCCTAACGGATGGTTAAAAGCGCCGACTCGTGAAGCCTCGGCCCGGAGAAGATTGAATGCCTTTCGAATTTGCCGAGAAGAAATTGCAGGGTGCGTTGCCGGTACACCTGATCGCCAGGGACGGACTGGAAGCAGCGGGCCTCGCGCCCTCCACGATCGCCTGGGCAAAGGCCAACGGCTTCTCCGGTGAAGCGGGCCGCACGCTGGTCCTGCCCGGCGAAAACGGCGCGCTGGCGGGCGCCTTGCACGGCATCGGCGATGGCGAGGGCACGCTTGGCCTTGGCTTGCTTTCGAAAGCCCTTCCGGAAGGCGATTGGCATCTTGCCTCGGTGCCTGCCGAGCCGGAACTGGCGGCAATCGCCCTGGCGCTCGGCTCCTATGTCTTTACCCGGTACGGCAAGAAGCCCGGCAAGGCCCTGCGTTTCGAACTGCCGGCCGGGGCTGATGCCGGCCGGGTCCGGCGGGTCGCCGATGGCGTCTTCCTGGCGCGCGACCTGGTCAACACGCCGACCAGCGACATGGGGCCGGACGATCTGGAAGCAGCGGTACGAAACCTCGCCACGATCCACAAGGCCGAGGTGTCGGTGATCAAGGGCGACGATCTCATCGAGCAGAATTTTCCCATGATCCATGCCGTCGGCCGCGCCTCCTCGAGCGCGCCGCGTTTGATCGACATGGTCTGGGGACGGCAGGACACCCCCAAGGTGACGCTGGTCGGCAAGGGGGTCTGCTTCGACACGGGTGGCCTCGACATCAAGCCGTCATCGGGCATGCTGCTGATGAAGAAGGATATGGGCGGCGCCGCCAACGTGCTGGGTCTCGCCTCGATGATCATGGCCGCGGGCCTCAATGTGAGATTGCGCGTGCTGATCCCGGCCGTCGAGAACTCGATCGCAGGCAATGCTTTCCGGCCCGGCGATGTGCTGGCGAGCCGCAAGGGCATCACGGTTGAGATCGGCAACACCGATGCCGAGGGGCGGCTGGTGCTCGCGGACGCGCTGGCGCTGGCCGACGGCGAGGAGCCCCAACTGCTTGTCGACATGGCGACGCTGACCGGCGCTGCCCGCGTCGCGCTCGGCCCGGACTTGCCGCCCTTCTACACCGATGACGAAACGCTCGCCTCCGACCTTGCCGGCGCCTCATTGGCGCTCGAGGATCCGCTGTGGCGCATGCCGCTATGGCGGCCTTACGATGCGAAACTGTCGTCGAAGATCGCCGACATCAACAACGTGACCACGGACGGCTTCGCCGGGTCGATCACGGCGGCGTTGTTCCTCAAGCGCTTCGTGGAGAAGACGTCGTGCTGGGCGCATTTCGACATCTTCGCCTGGAATCCCGCGGATAGGCCCTATGGTCCGGCCGGCGGCGAGGCTCAGGGCATCCGGGCGCTGGAGCACGTGATTTCGAGCCGTTTCGGCTGATTGCCGCAAGCCGGCAAATTGCAGAAACTGAAACGGAACCGAAACAATTTGCCGTCATGCTGGCGCGATGTCGATTGCGATGCGCCCGAGCCAGGCCTTGCGACTGTGGCAGCAGGTGATGCTGTCGCAGGTGCGCGAGGACGCGCCCGACCTCACCATGCGCCAGACGGCGATCCTTTTTACCATCTATCTCGATCCGCCGCCGCACACGGTGCGCGGGCTCGCCGCGCGCCTCAACGTCACCAAGCCGGTGATCACCCGCGCGCTCGATACGATGGGCGCATTGAAGCTGGTGTCGCGCCACCGCGACGAACTCGACAAGCGCAATGTCTTGATCAAGCGCACCGTCGAGGGTGCGCTCTTTGTCGAGCGCTTCGGCGATGGTATCATCGCCAAGGCCCACGAATTACCGATGTAGAGCATGGCCCCGAAAAGTGGGAACCGGTTTTCGGATAAGCTCACGCTCCTTCAAAAAACGACTGGATTGCCGATTTGACCGCCAGGGATGCCCGCCTTCACGCCTTCCGTGCCGACCTTGCCGATGCGCGCCTGAAAGGCGAGGTCGAAGCGGACCGTTTCGTCGCCGGCCGGCCGGCGCGGATAACCGTGCCGGTGGCCGATCTGCGCAAGGCGCCCCGCGCGGATGCCGGCATCAACACGCAATTCCTGTCCGGCGACGATGTGCTGGTCTTCGAGGACAGCCAGGGCTGGGCCTGGGTTCAGGGCGAACGCGACGGCTATGTCGGCTATGTCGCCGCTGCGGAACTTGGCGAACGCGGGCAGGCGCCGACGCATATTGTCTCTGCACCGCGCACCTTTGTGTATCCGGGCGCTGATCTGCGGTTTCCGATCGCCGGCAGACTGTCCATGGGATCGACCGTGACTGTCACGGGCGCAGCCGAAACGCGCGGCACGCACTATGCGCTGCTGCCGTCCGGCGAAGCCTTGATAGAAGGGCACCTGCGGCCGCTCGGGGCGATCGAGGCGGACTATGTGTCCGTGGCAGAGATGTTTGTCGGCACGCCCTATCTCTGGGGCGGCGTCTCCGGCTTCGGCATCGATTGCTCCGGCCTGGTGCAGCTGGCGATGCGGATGGCGGGCAGGGATGTCCTGCGCGATTCCGACATGCAGGCGCAAAGCGTCGGCGAACCCTTCGAGCCCGGCCCGGATTACTCCGGCCTACGGCGCGGCGACCTGGTGTTCTGGAAAGGTCACGTCGCCATCATGACCGACGCCGAGGCTATGATCCACGCCAACGGCCACACCATGCTGGTGTCGCGCGAGGGGCTCAGGGATGCCGTGGCTCGCATCGGCTACCTCTATGGTGGCCCGACAGGATTTCGGCGGCCATAAGTTTCTTCCCTTCTCCCCGTAAACGGGGCGAGGAACGCTGCGATCCCCTTTTGTTCCGATTTTTCTTGGCGATTGACCGCCGCCGCGCTACCTCTGGCGGGTGACAGTTGAGCCGCGCCTTGCCGACCAGAATGCCGCAGTAGCCCTGCCCGAGCCGTTCGTCAGATGGTTCGGAGAAAAAGGCTGGTCGCCGCGCGCCCATCAGATCGAATTGCTGGCGAGGGCTCAGGCCGGACAATCGGTACTGCTGATCGCGCCAACCGGCGCGGGCAAGACGCTCGCCGGCTTCCTGCCGTCGTTGACCGAACTGGCCGTCCGGCCCAAGCGAAAGCCCGGGCAAGCGCATCGCGGCATCCACACACTCTACATCTCGCCCTTGAAAGCGCTGGCCGTCGACATCGAGCGTAATCTCGGCAAACCGGTCGAGGAGATCGGCCTGCCGATCTCGATCGAGACGCGCACCGGCGATACGCCCTCCCACAAGCGGCAGCGGCAGAAGCTGGTGCCGCCAGACATCCTGCTCACCACACCGGAGCAACTGGCGCTGCTGATCGCCGCCCCGGACGCCAGGCGGTTCTTCGAAGATCTGCGCTATGTCGTGCTCGACGAACTGCATTCGCTGGTGACATCCAAGCGCGGCCATCTGCTTGCGCTCGGTCTGGCGCGCCTGCGCAACTATGTGCCGGATCTGCAGACGATCGGCCTCTCGGCGACGGTCGCCGAACCGGACGAATTGCGGCGCTGGCTGGTCAGCCAGAATGCGCCCAAGGGCCTGGCATGGCCTGACATGGCCGGGCTGATCACCGTGGCCGGTGGCGCGAAGCCGGATATTTCGGTCCTCGATTCACGCGAACGCGTGCCGTGGTCTGGGCACTCGGCCCGCTACGCCATTCCCGAAATCTACGAGGCGATCAAGCGCCATCGCACGACGATCCTGTTCGTCAACACGCGCAGCCAGGCCGAGATGCTGTTCCAGGAACTGTGGCGCGCCAACGAGGATTCGTTGCCGATCGCGCTGCATCATGGCTCGCTCGATGTCGGCCAGCGCCGGCGCGTCGAGAAGGCGATGGGCGAGAATGCGCTGCGCGCCATCGTCGCCACCTCGACGCTCGATCTCGGCATCGATTGGGGCGACGTCGACCTCGTCGTGCATGTCGGCGCGCCAAAGGGCGCCAGCCGTCTGGCGCAGCGCATCGGCCGCGCCAATCACCGCATGGATGAGCCATCCAAGGCCATCCTCATTCCAGCCAACCGTTTCGAGGTGCTGGAATGCCGCGCCGCGCTCGATGCGAACTATCTCGGTGCGCAGGACACGCCGCCATTGATCAAAGGCGCGCTCGACGTCCTGTCGCAGCATGTGCTGGGCGTTGCCTGCGGCGGGCCGTTCGACGCCGATCTTCTGTTCGAGGAAATCCGCGGTGCGGCCCCCTATGCCGCGCTTGAACGCGAGACCTTCGATCGGGTGATCGATTTCGTCGCCACCGGCGGCTATGCGCTGCAGAACTACGAGCGCTACGCCCGTATCCGCAAGACCAAGGATGGGCTCTGGCGTGTCTCCAATCCGCGCGTCGCACAGCAATACCGGCTGAACGTCGGCACCATCGTCGAGATGCCGGAGCTCAATGTCCGCTATGTCAGGCAGGGCCGGGGCATGGCCGGGCGCGGCGGGCCGGTGTTGGGCAAGATCGAGGAATATTTCGCCGAGACGCTTCGGCCCGGCGACAATTTCCTCTTCGCCGGCAAAGTACTGCGTTTCGAAGGCATCCGCGAGAACGAATGCGTCGTCTCCAACGGCGCGGGCGCCAACATCATCGTGCCCTCCTATGCCGGCGGCAAGTTTCCGCTGTCGACCTATCTCGCCGACCAGGTGCGCGGCATGCTTGCCGATCCCGATCGCTGGCAGGCCTTGCCCGAACAGGTCGCCGACTGGCTGCGGATCCAGAAGGAGAAATCGGTGCTGCCCAAACGCGGCGACCTTCTGGTGGAGACCTTTCCGCGCGGCAACCGCCACTACATGGTCGCCTATCCCTTCGAGGGTCGGCTCGCGCACCAGACGCTCGGCATGCTTTTGACACGGCGGCTGGAGCGGGCCAATGCAAGGCCGCTCGGCTTCGTCGCCACCGACTATTCGCTGGCCGTCTGGGCGCTCGACGACATGGCGGCTCTGTTCAAGGCCGGGCAGCCATCGCTCGGCCAATTGTTCGACGAGGACATGCTGGGCGACGATCTCGAGGCCTGGCTGAACGACAGCTGGATGCTGAAGCGCACCTTCCGCAATTGCGCTGTCATCGCCGGTCTGATCGAGAAGCGCTTTCCAGGCCAGGAGAAGAGCGGCCGCCAGGTCACGGTCTCGGCCGACCTGATCTACGATGTGCTGCGCAGCCACGAGCCGGACCATATCCTGCTGCAGGCGACGCGCACCGACGCCTCGGCCGGATTGCTCGATGTCAGTAGACTTGCCGACATGCTCTCGCGTGTCCGCGGTCGAATCATGCATAAGCACCTCGAACAGATTTCGCCGCTGGCGGTGCCGGTGATGCTGGAAATCGGCAAGGAATCGGTCAATGGCGGCGCCAACGAGACGCTTCTGATGGAAGCCGCCGATCTGGTCGAGGAAGCCATGGGCCAGGGCATGGTTCGGGCCGGGAAGGTTTGATTTGAGATGAATTTCTCGCTGGCGCGCACATCGCTGATCGCCGATGCCGACATGATAGGCATCGCTGGCGAACGCGCCGTCTGCGATCCGCGCGGCGTGCTCTATTTTCCCGAACTCAAGCTGCTGGCGGTGTCCGACCTGCATCTCGAAAAAGGCTCGTCCTTTGCCCGGCGCGGCGCGCTGATCCCGCCCTATGACACCGGCGCGACCCTGCTCCGATTGCAGGCCGTCATTTCGGACTATCAGCCGTCGATCGTCATCAGCCTCGGCGATTCCTTCCACGATGGCGGCGGCGCCGAACGCATGCATGCGAGCTTCCGTGAGCGGCTGGAAGCGCTGATGGCCGGGCGTCAATGGTTCTGGGTCGCCGGCAATCACGATCCGGAAGCGCCGGCGGACCTTCCTGGAGAGACCGTGCGAGAGTTGGCCATAGGCTCGCTGCTGTTCCGGCACGAGCCGTCGAAGGTTCGCGTCGAGGGCGAGATCGCGGGCCATCTGCATCCCTGCGCCCGCATCGTCCAGCGCGGCCGCTCGGTACGCCGCCGCTGCTTTGCCGGCGATGGCGGCCGCATGATCATGCCGGCCTTCGGCGCTTATACCGGCTCGCTCAACGTGCTCGACCGCGCCTATGCCGGCCTGTTCCGGCTGGAGACGCTGATGGCCTACATGCTCGGCAGCGACCGCATCTTCGCCATTTCCCGCCCGATGCTGCGGCCGGGCTGAGATCTACCTGCCGTAATAGAGCGTGACCGTGTGCTTCGCCTCGGCGAAGAACAGCCAGCGTTCGACCAGCAACCCCGCGAACTGGGCGATAGCGGCAAGCGCGGACGACATTGCTGAGAGGGGCCACGGCAGGACGAGGGCGGTAATCAGCAGCAGGATTGGCAGGCCGAAGGCCAGAGCCTGCGTGATCCGGCGCAGCTTGGCTGCATGCTTGCGCGCGATGCGGAAGCCCATTTCCTTGAGCAGGTAATTTTCCTCGGTATGTGGCCACTCCAGCGACCGTACCGTGCCGCCGGCAAGTCCCGTCGCGGTGTTGGCGGTGGTCGGGATTTCAAGGCGGTCGTTGTAGCGCCAGGTCGCCAGCTTCCAGCTCCAGCCGAGCAGGGTGAGCAACGCTGAGGCTACCGACAATATGGCCGAACCGAGCGCAAACCCTTGCAGAAGCGCGTCGAGAAGGACACCGCCGCTCATCGCGGAAAAGATGAGATAGCCGGGAAAGGTGTAGGGACTGTGCCACTGGGCGATGGGTTTTAGCGAGGCATAGATCATGCCGGTCATGCAGACCGTGGAGACCGCCCCGATGGCGGCCAGAAGCCCGGCGGCGGACACCCAGCCGTCGAGGCGGCCGAGAATGATCCAGCCGATGCCGAACAGTCCGGCCGGAACGAAGGTAAGCACTGAGGAAACGCCCTCGCGCGACAGCCAGGAACTGCGCCATTGCGAAAAGGCCCGCCATGCCCGCTCCGGTCGGCCGAGATGGCCCGTCGACGACAACAGGCCGGCACTGATAAGCCCGAGTGCCAGCCCCACACCTGCCAGGCCGAGCCAGAAATCCGGCTCGATGAAACCTGCCGCACCAAGCACGCCGAGCAATGCCAACAGGCCGTAGCCGGCGCCGGTGGCGGTGGTGAAGAAAACGACGGAAAAGGCGGGATGCATGGTTAGCTCGAAAGCATGCGGTCGACCCAGCCGAGAAAGCCGCCCTCGGCCTTGACCGGCTCCAGCGCCTTCGCCGGGACTGAGGCCGCGCGTTGCGTGTGGGCGCGTGGCGGCAGGTATTTGTTGGTAGGGCGATAACCCATCTCGGGCATCAGGTCGACGCCACCGCGCTCCGCCGCCAGTTGCGAGACGGCCGACATCGGGTCGCCGAGGTCGCCGAAATGCCGTGCGCTGGTCGGGCAGGCGGCTACGCAGGCCGGCACGCGGTCTTCTTCAGCCAGATTGTCGTTGTAGATGCGGTCGACGCAGAGCGTGCATTTCTTCATCACGCCGACATCGGTGTCGAATTCGCGTGCGCCATAGGGACACGCCCAGCTGCACAATTTGCAGCCGATGCACTTATCTTCGTCGATCAGCACGATGCCATCCGAGGCCCGCTTGTAGGAGGCGCCGGTCGGGCAGACGGTGACACAGGCGGGCTGCTCGCAATGCAGGCAGGAGCGCGGGAAGTTCACGGTTCGCCCGCCCATTTCGGTAATGTGCTCGTAGCTGTGCACGCGGTTGAACCAGACGCCGTCGACATGGCCGCCATAGGGGTCGATGTCGGTCAGCGGCGCCATATGGCCACCGGTGTTCCATTCCTTGCAGGCGGTGACGCAGGCCTGGCAGCCGACGCAGGTGTCGAGATCGATGACGAGGCCAAGCCTTTTGTCGGTATGGGCAGGCAGGCAGGTCATTCGGCGGCTTCCCTCTCGTGGCGGAATTCGGCGCCGAACCGCAATATGTCGGGCGAAGGCTCGGTATGCGGCGGCTGGTGAAATCGCTCGAACTGCGGTTCGGTAAAGCCGGCTTCCTCGTCAGTGCATTTGACGATGCGCACGCGCAAGTCGAACCATGCCGCTTGGCCGGTTACCGGATCGGAATTCGAATAGCGCTTGCCCTGCGCGTCGGCCGACGTCTGGTCGCCTATAATGTGGTTGAGCAGGAAGCCGCGATTGCTCTCGGCTGCATCGTCCTTCAGTCCCCAACTGCCGCGTCTTTTGCCGATCGCATTCCAGGTCCAGACCGTGCTCTCGTTCACGCCATCGATCAGCTTGATCTGCCCCTTGACCCGGCCGTTGATGCTCTCGATCCACACCCAGTCATCGTCAACGAGCCCGAAGGCGGCTGCGGTCCGGTGATGCACGAACAGCCGGTTCTGGCTGGTGATTTGCCTGAGCCACGCATTCTGCGAACCCCAGGAGTGGTACATGTGCATCGGCCGCTGCGTCAGCGCATGCAGCGAATATTTCTCGAGATCCACGGCGGCTTCCTCGAATGGCATGTACCAGATGGGCAGCGGGTCCATGTACGTCTCGATGCGCTTGCGCTCCGTCTCCGGCGGCAGCACCCGGCCATGGCCGCGCGCGGCGAGGCGGAAGCGCTGCATCGGTTCGGAATAGAGCTGGAAGACGATCGGCTCGGCCTTGGGAATGAAACCCATCTGGACCGCGAAATCGAGATAGGAGCGGTTGGCCATCTTGTAGTAGCGCTGGTCGTCGGCAAAATCGTGGTGCCAGAAGCCGCCATTGTCGATGTAGCGCTGCAACTGGTCCGGATTGGGTTCGCCCTTGCCGATCGCGGCGCCATCCTTGCCGCGCCAGCCGGCCAGCGGTCCGATGCCCGGCGTGCGTTCATGGTTGACGATGTAGTCGGCGTAGTCGGCATATTTGGCCGAACCATCGTCCTTGACGAAACCGGGCAGGGCGAGCCGCGCGCCGAGTTCGATCAGCACCGACTGGAACGGCCTGACGTCGCGATCCGGCTCGACCACGGGATGACGGATCGCGTCGCCCGGCCCATCCGCATGGCTGATCGGCCGGTCGAGCAGGCTGATGCAGTCGTGGCGTTCCAGATAGGTCGTGTCCGGCAGCACGAGATCGGCGAAGGGCACGGTCTCGGAATAATAGGCGTCGGAATAGATGATGAAGGGAATCTTGTAGTCGCCCGCTTCGTTGCTGTCGGTCAGCATGGCAATGGTCTCGACCGTGTTCATCGAGGAATTCCACGCCATGTTCGACATGTACATCATCAGCGTGTCGATCTTGTATGGATCGCCAGCCCAGGCATTGCGGATGACGGTGTGCATCAGGCCGTGCGCCGCGAGCGGCGCATCCCAGGAATAGGCCTTGTCGATACGAAGCGGTGTTCCAGCGTCATCGACCAGCAGGTCGTCTGGACCGCAGACGAAGCCGAGCGGCATGCCGTCGAGCGGCGTCATCGGCTTGACGGTCTTGCCTGAAGGTTTCGGGCCCGGCGGCGCCGATTTGGGGTAGGGCGGCTTGAAGCGGAATCCGCCCGGCACATCGACTGTGCCCAGCAACACCTGCAACAGATGGATGGCGCGGCAGGTATGGAATCCATTGGAATGGGCGGAGATGCCGCGCATGGCATGCATGGCCACCGGCCGGCCCTTGATCGTTTCGTGCCTGCGTCCGGCCCAGTCGGTCCACGCCACCGGAAGTTCGATCGTCTGCTCGAAGGCGACATGGGCGAGTTCGGCGGCGATCCGCCGGATCGTCGCCGCCGCGATGCCGCAGCGTCCGGCGACGGCCTCGGGCGAATAGCCGTGCTCCATGTAGCGGTCGGCGATTAGCTGGAACACCGGAACGCAGCGTCGGCCATCGACCTCATAGCTGCCGGTCAGGGCCGGGTTGGCGTCGGCATCGATGGCGCTGACCGGGCGCTTCGCCACCCTGTCCCAAGCCAGCGGATTGCCGTCGTCACCGCGGGCGAACAGCCCGTCATGGGCAGCGCTTGGCTCCTGGATGACCAGCGTGTGTGCGTTGGTGTAGCGCAGGAGATAGTCGAGATCGACGCGGCCCGCCTTGAGCAGTTCATGGATGAGGGCAAAGACGAACAGTCCGTCGGTGCCGGGCCGTATGCCGATCCAGTCGTCGGCAATGGCGTTGTAGCCGGTGCGGCACGGATTGATCGAAACGACCTTGGCGCCACGCGCCTTGAGCTTGCCCAGCCCGATCTTGATCGGGTTGGAATCATGGTCCTCGGCGACACCGAACAGCATGAAGTATTTCGTATTGTCCCAGTCGGGCTCGCCGAATTCCCAGAACGAGCCGCCGATCGAATAGAGCCCGCCTGCCGCCATGTTGACCGAGCAGAAACCGCCATGGGCGGCGAAATTCGGCGTGCCGAACCTCGACGCCCACCAGCCCGTCAGAGATTGCGACTGGTCGCGCCCGGTGAAAAAGGCGAGTTTCTTTGGGTCGGTGCGGCGAATGGCCGAAAGCCTTTCGGTGGCAATCGAAAGCGCTTCTTCCCACTCGATTTCGCGGAACTCGCCCGAGCCGCGCGGGCCGGTGCGCAGCAAGGGCTTCTTCAGCCGGGCAGGGCTGTAATGCTGCATGATGCCGGAACTGCCCTTGCCGCAGATCACGCCACGATTGACCGGATGGTCCTTGTTGCCGTTGATGTAGCGGACCTTGCCGTCCTTGACATGCACCTCGATGCCGCAGCGGCAGGCGCACATGTAGCAGGTGGTTTTGGCGATGCGGTCGGAAACATCAGGCGAGGTGTCGACGCCGTCGCCCTCGGCAGGGGCGCGCGTATCGGCCAGGGGGCGTTGAGAAGGTGCCGAATTCGCGCCGCGCGGCTGTCGGTGAGTCATGAATCGAGGGTACCGGCACGGCTGGCGGATTTGGCTCGCGTCTTCGGTCCGGGACCGCGCATATAGTGCTCCTCGGGATGATAGCGATCGCCAGCCAGCCGGCGTCGCACGACCCGGGTCAATTGGGCTAGCAGGGCTCTAAACCACCCGATCATTTTAATTCACGCGATCCGATGGCGAATTTTTTCTAACTTCGGCTGAAAATGTAGAATGAACGTATTGATGCGTCTAATCAGTTGTTCTTGTAAATTCGATCGATATTGGTTCTTAATGCGCGCATGACCCTGGAACAGTTGCGCATCTTCGTCGCCGTTGCCGAGCGCGGCCACATGACCAAGGCGGCGGAGCTGCTGGGCATCTCCCAGTCGGCCGCGTCGGCAGCCATTCGCGCGCTCGAGGAGCAGCATGGCGTCCATCTGTTCAACCGTGTCGGCCGCAACATCGAATTGGCCCAGACAGGCCGCCGCTTTCTGCCCGAGGCCAAGGCCGTGCTTGAACGCGCCGCCGCCGCGCGCAATGTGCTCGAACATGTTTCGCAGACGGTCGCCGGCAGCCTGTCCATCGCCGCCAGCCTGACCATCGCCAGTTACTGGCTGCCGCGCCGGCTGGCGTCTTTCCACGAAGCCTATCCGGCGGTGAGGCTGAGCGTGACCATCGGCAACACCAGGCAGGTCGAGGCCAGCGTGCTGGATGGAACCGCCGACCTCGGCCTCGTCGAGGGGCGTACCGAGTCCGACATATTGCGCCGTGCCAAGGTCGATATCGACCGGCTGATGCTGGTTGTCGCGGCTTCCCATCCCGAGATCGCCGAAACCGCGCCGGGCCATCCCGATATTACGGGCTTGCGCTGGATCATCCGCGAGGGCGGTTCAGGCACGCGCGAAGTGCTGGAGGATCTGGCGCGCCGCGAAGGGATTTCGCTCGCCGACCTGCAGGTTTTCCTGGTGCTGCCCAGCAACGAGGCGGTTCGCCAGGCGGTCGAGGCCGGCGCCGGCGCGACCATCATTTCGGAACTCGTCGTCGGACGTGCCGTCGCCGAAGGCAGCCTGAGGGCCGTGCCCATCGAGCTGCCGAGGCGCGACTTCGCCATGATCACGCATCGCGATCGCCAGGCAAGTCTGGCGCAGATGGCGCTCAAGGCCCATCTCGGCGCCAGCCCGGACGAAGCAGCCTCAAGCCTTTCCTGAATTCGGTCGGCCGGCTCAGCCGAATTTGCGCTGCGCGTCGAGCGCCAGGCCAAGCCCGACCGAACCGAACATGTCGCCCTCGATGACGGAGGCCTGCGGCACCAGCGACAGGATTTCCCGTTTCGCCAGCGGGATCGCGGTCGAGCCGCCGGTCAGGAACACGGCGGTGATGTCGGATGGTTTGACCTGGGCGTCGCGGATGGTCTGTTTCACCGTTTCGGCGACCCGTCCGATGTCCCTGGCGATCGTGGTCTCCAGACCATCGCGCGTGATGGCGGCGGCGAACGCCGCGTCCGGCAGTTTTACCGCGACTTCCGTCGACGATCTGTCGGTCAGTTCGATCTTGGCCTTCTCGACCAGTGCCGCCAGCGCATGCCCGTAGCGATGCTCGACGACATGGATGAAGCGGTCGACCAGGTCGGCGCGCGCGGCTTCGTAGCGGATCTGGCGCAGATGGGTCATCGCCCTGGCGGTGTAGACCAGGTTGATGCGCTGCCATGTCGCGAGATCGATGAAGTAGCTGGCCGGCAGGTTGCGCTTGCCGTCTTTGGTCGGCGAGAGGTAGCCGAGTTCCGGCATGACATGGGCGATGCTGAGCAGCCGGTCGAAGTCGGTGCCGCCGATATGGATGCCGCGGCTGGCCAGGATGTCTTCCTTGCGATCGCCCGCGCGGGCGCGCTCCGGTGAGACGCGCACGATCGAGAAGTCCGACGTGCCGCCGCCCATGTCGATGATCAACGCCAGTTCCTCGCGCGTCACCTTCTGCTCATAGTCGAGCGCCGCCGCGATCGGTTCGAACTGGAAGGCGATATGCTTGAAGCCCTGGGCGCGAGCGGCCTTTTCAAGCTCGCTTTGTGCCTGGGCATCGGCCGCCTCGTCATCGTCGACGAATTGCACCGGCCGGCCAAGCACCACGTTTTCCACGGGGCCGCCGGCGTCCTCTTCCAGCCGCGTCCGCAAATGACCGATGAAGAGGCCGATAATGTCGATGAAACCGATCTGGCGCGCCTTGATGCGCGTCTTCTCATGGGCGAGCGAACTGCCGAGCACGCTTTTGAGGGAGCGCATGAGCCGGCCTTCGATGCTGTCGGTATAGTCGCCGATCGCCCGGCGGCCGAAATAGGTGTAGCCGTCCTCGAAGTTGAAGAACACCGCGCTTGGCAGGGTGGGCTGTTCGCCCTCCAGGGCCACCAGCCGCGCCTTGCCGTTCCGGATCACGCCCACCGTGGAATTGGACGTGCCGAAATCGATGCCGCCGAATGCCTGGTGCATTGCAGCCTCCTGTCGTTGGTTCGCAGCGGCATGGCGACGGCGCGTCGCGCTGTCAGCCAATGGCCGGACCGCTTTTCAAGATTGTATGTGCGTGTTGTCCCCGGGCAGGGAGGCGGCGGTTTATCGCATGGGAAGGAAAAGGGAAACCCCTGTTTTCCCCCGAGGCATCAATCCTTGCGGAAGACCAGCCGCCCGAGCCAGCCCGTGACCATGGCCAGCGAGATCGCGAACACGCCGTAGAGGAAGGAATAATCGTGGGCGACGCGGAAGATCGATTGCTCGAAACCGGATTTGCGGATTTCGAGCTGCGCCGAGCTCTCCTTGATGAACAGGCCGCTCTTGAACAGGAAGGCGCGCGCCTTGTGCGTGCCGACCGGCACGTTCGGCGCAAGCCTGACGGTGGCGCGGAACAGGTTCTGCGACAGGAACTGCACGCCGCCGACATTCTCGCTGTAGAGGCCGGCGGCTGCCTTGCGCTCGCGCAGCGCGGCGGTGAATTCCTCGATCGTGGCCGGGCTTTCGCCGGCGTCGGCGGGCTGCATGTAAAGGTTGGAGGCGCCGAGCGACAGCTGCTTGTAGCTGTTCGGTTCGGTGATGTCCTGCAGCGGCCGCGTCGTCGCCACCGAATAGGAGACCGGGACGTTCTCGAACGTCTCCGATTCAAGATTGATCCAGACGCCGAGCACACGGTCCTTGCGACGCACCACCACCGGCTTGGGCGGCCCTTCGAGCACGACGATGACATCGTAGCGACCCTGGCGTGCGACGAGCGGGTCGGGATTCTCAAGCGAACCGAAGATGGTCAGGTCGGCGCCGGAGAAACCGGCGGTGATCGAGACATTGTCGGTGGAGAGCCCGATCTGGATGCCTTCCGGCAGCGGCGTCTGCGCCCGCGCTGGCACCGCGGCCGCGAGCAGGGACAGGAAGATGGCCGCTGCGAAGCTTCCCGGGCCCTTCATCAGTTGAGGCCCGCGCCGGACAGCGAATAAAGGTTGGGCGGCGTGACGAAAAGGTCGATGGCAAGCCTTATCGCCACCGCCAGCACCAGCAGCGCCAGCAACGCCCTGAGCTGCTCGCCGCGCAGCCGCTGGCCCGCCTTGGCGCCATACTGGGCGCCGGCGACGCCGCCGGCCATCAGCAGGAAGGCCAGCATCACATCGACGGTCTGGTTGGTGGTGGCATGAACCAGCGTCGTATAGGCGGAGGTGAAGATGATCTGGAACAGCGAGGTGCCGATAACGACGTTGGTTGGCACCTTGAGCAGATAGATCAGCGCCGGCACCATGATGAAGCCGCCGCCGACACCCATGATCGACGACAGGAAGCCGATGCCGGCGCCCAGGCCAAGCACCGGGATGACGCTGACGAAAAGCTTCGAGGCCCGGAAGCGCATCTTCAGCGGCA
Organism: Mesorhizobium comanense; assembly: GCF_005503535.1. Taxonomy (GTDB): domain Bacteria; phylum Pseudomonadota; class Alphaproteobacteria; order Rhizobiales; family Rhizobiaceae; genus Mesorhizobium; species Mesorhizobium comanense. The sequence continues at coordinate 662,292 of NZ_SCNN01000001.1, forward strand.
GGCGGTGGATCCAGTTGTGCTGGCCGGATTTCTTCAGCACCGGCGCGGCGCCGCTGCGCGTGGCGCGCAGCGCATTGACGCTCTCGACCAGCATCAGCCCGCCGACCGTGCCGAGCAGCACGACGTAGAGCAGCGAGATGAACAGGTCGAGTTGGCCGAGCCGGCGCAGGAAGCCGAACACGAAAATGCCGCCGGTCGAGCCGACGATGCCGCCGGCCAGGAGCACGCCGCCGAGCTTGAAGTCGAGCGTCCCCCGTTTCATGTGCGAGAGCGCGCCGGAGAAGGAGGATGCGATGACCTGGTTGGCGCCGGTGGCGACAGCGATCGCCGGGGGAATGTTGTAGAAGATCAGCAGCGGCGTGATGAGAAAACCACCGCCGACCCCGAACATGCCCGACAGGAAGCCCACCGCCGCGCCCATGGCCAGCAGCACGAAGACGTTGACGGAAATTTCCGCGATCGGGAGATAGATGCCCACCCGTCAGTCTCGATCAGTTCGCCTGTCGGCCAATACAGCCCTTGTCGGCAGTCTCGCACCGAAAAGCCAATTTTTTCTTGCGCCGACGCGGCAGCAGGGTCAAACCCCGCCACCGCGCCGAAACAAAAAATATCTCAATCAGTTAACAGGCAAATGTGTGGCAAGGGCGTCGTGGAAACGACGCATCTGCCGTTATTTGCGCGCCAGCAGCGCCTTAACCAGTTTTTCGTCCACCGCGCCGGTTGCCGGCAACTTGTTGTCGGTCTGGAAGGCAATGATCGCGTTCTTGGTCTTGTCGCCCATGACGCCGTCAGCTCCGCCGGCGTCGTAGCCGTTCTTGTTGAGGATGAGCTGGATGTTCTTGACCGCCTTCTTCATGTCTATGCCGGCGGTGGTCTGCGGCGTGCCTTCCTGCCAGGATTCGGGAATGTCGGCCGAATTGGCCGCCGCATTGAGCGGCTTGGCCTTCCACAGTTCGGTCGCGGCGCGCGCCCGCTCGAGCTGTTCGGGCCGCAGCGCGTTGGCGATCTCGTCGCGCTTGGTGGCCGCGTCCTTGTCGCCGGTCTTGGCGACCAGCGCGAACCATTTGTAGGATTCCTCCAGGTTCTGCTTCATGCCGACGCCCTTGGCGGCGAGGATGCCAAGATTGAACTGGCTGTCCTTGACGCCCAGATCGGCCGCCTCCTGGAACCAGTGCGCGGCCGATTCATTGTCAGTCACGCCGTCCGCGGCCATGGCGAACAGCACGGCCAGATTGTGCATGGCGCTGGCGTTGCCCTGTTCGGCGGCAAGCTGATACCAGGTCTTCGACTTCTTGATATCGCGCGCGACGCCAATGCCCTTCTCGTAGAAATTGCCGATGCGGTATTCGGCCGGCGCGAAGCCGAGTTCGGCTGATTTCTCGTACCATTTGGCAGCGGCGGCCATGTCTTCCTTGACGCCGCGAGATTCGGCGTAGCGCGAGCCGACCTCGAACAGCGCCTTGGCATCGCCATTGGCGGCGGCGTCGCGCAGGGCGACCGGGCCTGCATCGGCCGGAATGTCGAATTTCGCCGTGGCTGTCGCCGGAGACGTTTGGGCCAGCGCAACGGCGCCGGTCGTGTCGCTGGCCGTTGCCGGGGCCGCCGCTGTAGGCTGCTCAATGGCGGTCGTCTGGCTGCCGGCAGCGGGCGGTGCGGAGGCGGTTGAGGTTGCGGCCGGAGCTGCGAACATAGGAGCAACAGGCGCCGGCGTAGCCGAAGCCATGGGCTCGGGCGCGGCGGCCTGCGCACCGGAAGAAGGCGCTGCCGAAGCCGCTGGCACTGGCGCGGGTTGGGCGGCAGGCGCCGCATCCACCATCGCGTCGGTGTCCGAAGGCATCGCCATGGCGGTCTGGGGCGCCATGTCGTCCTTGCTTGCAGGCGCGGACTGTTCCGCCTGCCTGACGGTCCGCGCCGGCGCGTTGTCTGTCATCGCCGGCGGAACCTCCGCAGTCGGCTGGGTCGTCGTGTCGATCGACGCCGTCTGCACGGGCTGCGCGGCCACGATCGGCGCGGTATCGTTGGTCGCCACCTGGGGATCCGAGAGGAACGCCTTGCCAAGCTGCAGCCCGGCCAGCGCCAGCATGATCGCGGCTGCCGCCATCAGGATCGGCTTGCGCCGGGCCTTGAGCAGGTCGCCGATCCTGAGCGCCTTCACGGGCCCCTTCATCGTCGACTGGCGCTTCAATGCGTCCGCCTCGGCGGCGGCCGCCTGCGCGGCGCGCCGCGCGGCGGCGATGAAATCGGATTTCGCGGCGTCGCCGTCGTTCGGCTTTGCCGGTTGTCCGCGCTCGTCGCGCACCCGCTTCATGATAGCGTTGAGGTCGGGCGCGCCGGAGCCGGGCTCCAGCGGGCGGTTGGCCACCTTCGGGTCGAGCGGCTCGTCGAGATCGACGCTGGGTATGTCGACGCTCGGCGCGGAGCCGGCCAGCGGCGGGGCCTCTGCCGCCTTCTTGCCCTTGAAGGCGCGTGCCAGTCCGCCGAACATCGACTTGCGGCCGGCCGGCTGGTCTTTCTCCACGATCGTATCCGAACCGAGCGCGGCCATTGCGGCAGCGGCAGCCGCTTCCGCCGGCGTGCGGGTGCCCAATCCACGGGGCAGGTTGGCTTCGGCACTCACCGCCGGCTGGCTGGCAGGCTCGGCACGCAGTATGGCGGCGGCGCGCCCGTCGAGATCGGCCATGTCGCCGGTCAGCGGCAACGGCTCGTCAATGTTGAGCGACGGCGCATTCACGGTCATCTTGGGCCGTCTTGCGTCGCGCCAGCTGCTCTGCTCGGCCGCACCTGTCTCCAGCAGTTCGCTCACCGCATCCGAGGGTTCGCTGGTTTCCAGCGAACCCAACCTGTCGACGATCTTGAGCAGCGTGTCGTGGATGGCCTCGAAGGTCCGCGAATTGCGCTCGTCGGAACGCCGTGTCAGCGTCTCCAGCGTCTTCAGGTCCTGCGCAAGGCCGGAAACGGCACTTGTGTTGGCGTTCGAACCGGCCAGCGAGCGCACCGCGTTCTCGGCCGCCTCGCGGGCCGCGCCGAGGATCGAATCGCGCGTGCCGGCCAGCGCCTTCTCGATTTCGTTGAGGCGCGGGCTGATGTCCTCGAATTCCGGCAGTGGGGTGCTGGGCTTGGAAAGATGGGCCGACAGGCCGGCCACCTGGCCCTCCAGGCTGCGGATCAGTTCCGGGTCGATGCCGGCCACCTGGGCCGCGGATGCATCGAGCCGGCTCGAAATATCCTCGAGCCGGCTTTCCAGGCCGCGGATGGCAGCTTCGCCCGCCGGATCGGGAGCGCGCGTTTCGATGCGCTTGGCAAGAGCGGTGAAGCGGGCGTCGATGGCTTCCATGATGCCGGCGCTGTCGACCTGCGGCATGCGCTGGTCCAGCCGGTCGGCAACCTCGTCCAGCCGGCGCTCGAGATCGCGAAACAACATGTTGCCCTGCTCGATGGCGTCGCCCTGGCGGCGTTCCATCATGCCGGACAGCACGTCGAAGCGCTGCTCGAGCCCCTGGAAAATATAGTCGGCGTCGGGCATGGCCGGCGCCTGGTCGATCTTGTCGGCGATGTGCGCGATCTGCTTGGCCAGCCGCTCCATCGCCTGTTCGGGCAGGTTGGCGCGACCCGCGAGGTCGTCGACCCGGCTCGACAGGGAGCTCAGCCGATCCATGACGGCGTTGCCGGGATGGTCCTGCGCCACTTCCTCGATCTGCCTTGCCAGCGAGTCGATACGCTTCTCGATGCGTTCAAACGCCTCGTGGTCTACCGAATTCGCCTGCGCGGCGACAGTGGAGGCGACGATGGCTCGGGAAATCTCGTCCAGGCGCTCATCGATCATGGTAAGCGTCTCGCCGCCGCTTCTGTCCTGCTGGCTGGCGAAGTGATCGACGGCGCCGGCCAAGGTACGGACCTTTTCCTCAAGCGAGCGCAGCGAAAGCGATTCCGGCAGGTTGTTGACGGCGTTGCTGATCTGCTCGAGCCGATCGGTCAGGGCGGCAAGCGCCGGATCGTCGGTGCGCTTGCGCTGGTCGGCATCGACGCGGTCCTCGAAGGCCGTCCAGCGGCGGTCGAAATCGTCCCAGCGGCGGTCGACCTTCTGCACGCTCTCCTCGCGCGCCAGCGTGTCGAGCGCGCCCTTGACCTGCTCCAGTTCCAGCCGCAGCAGGTTGACGCTTCTGTCGTCGCTCTTCTCCGATAGCGATTTGATGGCGCCCGAAAGCCGCTCGAATTCCAGGCCGAGCTCGGCGCTGCCCTTGCCCTGGGTCTTGGACTGGAAGGCGCGGTCTATGTCCTTGCGCAGCGCATCGAACTCGCGCTGCAGTCCTGATGTCATCTGGTGGCGCAGTTCCTCGCGCATGCCGCGCAATTCGCCGGCGATCTTGCCGACCATGGCGACGCTGTCTTCCTGGCCGCGCACGCGGTCGATGTCGCGGGCGATGGTCTGATAGTTCTGGTCGAAGGCAGGTGCCGGCGCCGGAGCCTGCGGGCGCGGCGCCGGTTGCGGATCCTCGTACCAGCGCTGCTGGCCGGTCGGCTGGGCGGCGGGATAGCGCGGGCTGGCGGCGGGATAGCGTGGATCGGCGGCAGGGTAGCGCGGATCGTCGCCATACTGGCGCGAAGCGGGACGTGCCATCGCATCCTCGCGCGTCTGCCCCAGGCGCTGTTCCAGCGTCTCCAGCGAGCGGTTCAGTTGCTCGAGCGTGGTCTGTGGCCTGCGCTGCCTGCCAGCGTTGAGTGTATCGAGATAGGACCGCTTGCTGTTCATCGGTGCGTCCGTCTTTCAGATTGGCCAGCGTGTGGCCAGCTCCCCAAGTCCCTGCCGGAACGAGGCGACCGCGCTTCCATGCCACGGTGGAAGACAAGCTTCCCGGGGGTTTCACCCGCGCTCCGAAAAACCGTGAAAAATTCGATACAGGATAAACACGGGTAGCCGACGCGCCCACATTTCCCCCAACGTGGTAAACAAGGCGTTAACCAAGCTTAAGAAGTTGCGAGGAAGTTGGTGTTGGGCCTGTTTGGTGCGGCATAAAGCACCGTTTGGAGAACGCCCTTGCGTCATGAGGCGGCTATCGGTATAGAATTGACGTAAACGTAAAAGGCGCATTTTGTGTGCCGTTTGCGATTTTGTTTGTCGAAACCACGGCTGGAAGCACGCCCCCGCTTCCAGTCAGGCGACGCAGGTCCAGGACCGCGATGCCATCAGACGGGGAAAGCCAGTGACCATGAAGCTTATCTCGGCCGGCGAGACCGCGGCCAATACCAACAATATACCTGTCGAAGCCGGCGAGGATCTCGCCCGCATCGGCGAAATGGCCAAGAAATACGGCGTGACGCTGCGCACGCTGCGTTTCTACGAAGACAAGGGCCTGCTGAACCCGCAGCGTGACGGCTCGACCCGTCTCTACACGCGCCGCGACAAGGCCCGGCTCAAGCTGATCCTGCTCGGCCGCAAGGTCGGGTTCTCACTGCGCGACGTCAAGCAGATGATGGACCTTTATGACCCGACTGGTTCCAACACCAAGCAGTTGCGGCTGGCGTTGGACAAGTCGGAGAAGCAGCTTGCCCGCCTGCAGAAGCAGCGTGCGCTGATCGACGACGCCATCAACGAGCTGAGCGGTTCGATGTCGGCCGTGCGCCAGATGCTCATCGAGCGTACGACCGCGCCGGCCAGCGCCGCCAGCTGAACGGATCGGCCGGATTTCCGACAGTCAAAGCCGCGTGGCCATGTCACGCGGCTTTTTCAATTGATCAGGGTGAGTGCTGTGGGCCCCGCCTCAGGATGATGCCTGCGCTTGCGAGGTACTGATCCGCAAGCCGGTTGTGCCCGCGGCCTCAAGAAGGGCAAGTAAACTCCAGAATGCGTCGGGAGATGCTGTCCCGAAGTCCACGCTCAGCGCCCTGGGCCGGATGGAGAGAGAGTGGACGATGTTGCCGAGTTCGGCGCCCTCCACGTAACGCTCATCATCGGGGTCGAACCAGTGTTGGAACCAGGCATCTATCTGGTCGAGTGGAGGGGCCGCGAGCGTGTGATGGATCATGACATCGTTCCATTGGAGCTGGTCGATCAGAAAGTCGGCGTGCCCGAGCCGGCCCGATATCGGCTCGAAGGCCATGAAATCCGGCTGAAGCTCCGCAGGTTCGACCTCTCCATCATTTTTCACAAAGTCGACGCAGCAAAGACCCCGAAAGAGCCCACTCTCTTCGCCGATCTGGAATTTTACTTCTGCCGATCCCTGAACGCAGTTTTGCCGTTGCTCTTCGACGAACGTCCGGAATTGATCCAGATAGCGGCTCTGGATGCTGATTATGAATGCCGTAGGGTTCATTCCGCGAAATTGCCTCGTCTAGAACGCGCCGACAAGCGGCCTTTGCGAAGTCTGATCGGACCAGACGGTGTCAAAAATTTTTGCGACACAGAGAATTGACGTTTACGCAAACGTCAATATTTGCTATTGCGGCATCAACATTGGCTCGCTTGCCGTGCACGGCTTGATTTCGGGGCCAAATCCGCAGGGTGGAGAAAAAGCATGCCGACATACAGGGCTCCGGTCCAGGATACGCTGTTCGTCCTCAACGAGGTGCTGGGCTATCAGCGCTATTCGAACCTCCCCGGATTTTCCGACGCCACGCCCGACGTGCTTGAGGCGATCCTCGCCGAAGGCGCCAAGCTCGCCGAAAACGTCATGCATCCGCTCAACCGTGTCGGCGACATGGAAGGCTGCGTGCGCCACGAGGACGGCTCGGTGACGACGCCGAAAGGGTTCAAGGAAGCTTTCGACCAGTATCGCGAAGGCGGCTGGATGGGGCTCGCCGCGCCGGCCGAGTTCGGTGGCCAGGGGCTGCCCTACATGGTGCACCAGGCGGTCTCCGAATACATGGTCTCGGCCAACATGGCGCTGATGATGTATCCGGGCCTGACACAGGGCGCGATCGCGGCGATCATCACCCACGGCACCGATGAGCAGAAGGCGACATGGCTGCCGAGGCTGGTCGAGGGCGCCTGGACCGGCACCATGAACCTGACCGAGCCGCATTGCGGCACCGATCTTGGCCTGCTGCGCACCAAGGCTGTCCCCAACGGCGACGGCACCTACAGGATTTCAGGCCAGAAGATCTTCATCTCGGCCGGCGAGCACGACATGTCGGACAACATCATCCATCTGGTGCTGGCCCGCATCGAAGGCGCACCGGACGGCGTGAAGGGTATTTCGCTGTTCATCGTGCCCAAGCTCAAGCTCGATGCTTCAGGCAATCCCGGCGAGAAGAACACGCTCTCCTGCGGTTCGATCGAGGAGAAGATGGGCATCCACGCCAATTCGACCTGCGTCATGAACTACGACGAGGCAGAAGGCACGCTGCTCGGCGAGGCCAATGGCGGCCTGAAGGCCATGTTCACGATGATGAACGAGGCGCGGCTCGGTGTTGCCCTGCAGGGGCTGTCGCTGTCCGAGATCGCCTACCAGAACGCCGTTTCCTACGCCAGGGATCGCCTGCAGGGCCGTTCGCTGTCGGGGCCGAAGGCGCCGGACAAGAAGGCCGACCCCATCATCGTCCATCCCGACATCCGCCGCAGCCTGATGACCATGAAGGCGTTCAACGAGGCCGGCCGCGCGCTGGCACTGTGGACGGCGATCAAGTCCGACATCGCGCACCGCTCCCCCGACGACAAGGACCGGCAGGCCGCGGAGGACTACACCGGCCTGATGACCCCGGTGGTCAAGGGCGTGTTCACCGACAAGGGTTTCGACCATGCCGTCATGGCCCAGCAGGTGTTCGGCGGTCACGGCTACATCGAAGAGCACGGCATGAGTCAGTTCGTGCGCGATGCCCGCATCGCCATGATCTATGAAGGCGCCAACGGCATCCAGGCGCTCGACCTCGTCGGCCGCAAGCTTGGCCTCAATGGCGGCCGCGCCGTGCAGGCCTTCTTCAAGGAGGTCGGCGAGTTCTGCGAGGAGAACCGCGCCGACGAGAAGATGGCGCCGTTCACCAAGGGTCTGAAGAAGGGCCTCAACGACCTGCAGGCGGCGACCATGTGGCTGGTGCAGAACGGCATGGCCAAGCCCGACAATGCCGGCGCCGCCTCGACCGACTACATGCATCTCTTCGGCCTCGTGGCGCTGGGCTACATGTGGGCGCAGATGGTCAAGGTCGCGCTTGGCAAGACCGGCGCCAACGGCTCCCAATCTTTGCACGAAAATAAAGGGGCGTTCTACGACAACAAGGTCGTGACGGCGCGCTTCTTCATGGAGCGCATCATGCCGGAGACCTCGGCGCACCTCGCTCGCATTTCGAGTGGTGCGGACACGCTAATGGCTCTTCCAGCGGAAGCGTTCTAGGGTTGACTGGCGTCCTCCTCCCCCTTGAGGGGAGGGCGGCCCGAAGGGCCGGGAGGGGTCCGGCGTGCAGTGCGCCAACGTCCCCTGAACTGATGTGCCCTGGCAGGGGCGCTGGCGTAGCGGAGGAAACGGCATGACCAACCCAGCAGAGATCCTTGGCCTTCCCAAGCCCGCCTGGGCTGCGGACGAGGTCGGCATGCTCTACGACATGGCAAGCCGCTTCATGGCGGAGGAAATTGCGCCGCGTTACGACGAGTTCGAGAAGAACGAGATGGTCGACCGCGAGAGCTGGCGCAAGGCCGGCGCCGCCGGCCTGCTCTGCGCCTCCATGCCGGAAGAGTATGGCGGCTCGGGCGGCACGTTCGCTCACGAGAGCGCCATCATCGAGGCCATCGGCCATGTCGGCGTCGACGGATTCGGCATCGGCCTGCACAATTCGATCGTCGCGCCCTACATCCTCCACTACGGCTCGCAGGAGCAGAAGAAGAAGTGGTTGCCCAGGCTCGCCACCGGCGAACTGATCGGCGCCATCGCCATGACCGAGCCGGGCGCCGGCTCCGACCTGCAGGGCGTCAAGACGCGCGCCGAGAAGGACGGCAACCAGTACAAGATCAACGGCTCCAAGACCTTCATCACCAACGGCCAGCTTGCCAACCTCATTATCGTCGTCACCAAGACCGATCCGGAAAAGGGCGCCAAGGGCACCTCGCTGATCGTCGTCGAAACCGACGAGGTCGAAGGTTTTGAACGCGGCCGCAACCTCGACAAGATCGGCCTCAAGGCCAACGATACGTCGGAACTGTTCTTCAACGACGTGCGCGTGCCCACCTCCAACCTGCTCGGCCATGAGGAAGGGCAGGGCTTCATCCAGCTGATGCAGCAATTGCCGCAGGAGCGGCTCCAGATCGGCACTGGCGCCATCGCCATGATCGAGCGAGCGCTGGCGCTGACCATCGACTACGTCAAGGAGCGCAAGGCCTTCGGCAAGGCGATCATCGACTTCCAGAACACCCAGTTCAAGCTGGCCGAGCTCAAGACCGAGGCGACCGTCGGCCGCGTCTTCTACAATGACTGCGTCACCCGCCACATCAATGGCGGTCTCGACCCGGTCACCGCCTCGATGGCCAAGTACTGGCTCTCCGACCTGCAGGGCAAAGTCGTCGACGAATGCCTTCAATTGCATGGCGGCTATGGCTACATGAATGAATATCCGATCGCCCGCATGTTCCGCGACGCTCGCGTCCAGCGCATCTACGGCGGCACCAACGAGATCATGAAATTGCTGATCGGCCGCTCTCTCTGAGCATCGACCGGCAAACCCAAGGAGCAGGAAAATGGCCGAAGCTTATGTCTATGACGCCGTTCGCACGCCGCGCGGCAAGGGCAAGAAGGACGGATCGCTGCACGAAGTGCCGGCGGTGCGCCTTGCCGCCAAGACGCTGGAAGCGCTGCGCGACCGCAACGGGCTCGATACCGGCACGGTCGACGACATCATCTTCGGCTGCGTCGATCCCGTCGGCGAGGCGGGTTCGGTCATTCCGCGCGCCGCCGCTTTCGAGGCCGGCTACGACACCAAGGCGCCCGGCATGCAGATTTCGCGCTTCTGCGCCTCGGGCCTCGACGCCATCAATTTCGGCGCCGCCAAGATCGCGCAGGGCGCCGACGAGATCGTCATTGCCGGTGGCGTCGAATCCATGTCGCGCGTCGGCATGGGGGCTTCCGGCGGCGCCTGGTTCATGGATCCCTCGGTCGGCCTTCCCGGCTGGTTCGTGCCGCAGGGCATCTCGGCCGACCTGATCGCCACCAAATACGGCTTTTCCCGCGACGATGTCGACGCATACGCCGTCGAGAGCCAGAAGCGGGCCGCCAAATCCTGGGCCGACGGCCGCTTCAAGAATTCGGTCATTCCGATCAAGGACCAGAACGGCCTGACCATCCTCGACCATGACGAGCATATGCGGCCTTCGACCGACATGCAGTCGCTGGCCTCGCTCAACCCGTCCTTCGTCATGCCCGGCGAAATGGGCGGCTTCGACGCGGTTGCCGTGCAGAAGCATCCCGAGGTGGAAGAGGTCAACCACGTCCACCACGCCGGCAATTCCTCGGGCATCGTCGATGGCGCCGCCGCCGTGCTGCTCGGTTCGAAGAAGGCCGGCAAGGCGATGGGCCTGAAGCCGCGCGCCCGCATCCGCACCTTCGCCAACATCGGCTCCGAGCCGGTGCTGATGCTGACCGGTCCGGTCGACGTCACCGAGAAGCTTCTGAGGCGCGCCAAGATGAAGCTGTCGGATATCGACCTGTTCGAGCTCAACGAAGCCTTTGCTTCCGTCGTGCTGCGCTACATGCAGGCATTCGAGATCCCGCATGACAAGATCAACGTCAATGGCGGCGCCATCGCCATGGGCCATCCGCTCGGCGCCACCGGCGCCATGATCTTCGGCACCGTGCTCGACGAACTGGAGCGCCGCGACCTCAACACCGCGCTGGTGACGCTGTGCATCGGTGCCGGCATGGGCACCGCCACGATCATCGAGAGGGTCTGAGCGATGGCGGAACTCACCCGACGCGCGCTGCTGACATTGATCGGCGCCACAGCCCTTGTCGCCGGCGGCGCCGACGCCGCCAGCGCCGCGCGCGGCCGGGCCAGCATTCGCCTGCGCGGCGTTGTTCGCTACGCCGCCAGCGGCCCGCTGCCTCCCGGCAGGCTCACCATTCGCCTTGAGGAGCAGGGCGTCATGGACAAGGCCGCCCGGCGCATCGCCGTGGCCACGGCGCGCAGCACCGGACGCAGCCGGACCGTTTCGTTCGAGATGGATGTGCCGCGCGCGGCACTGGAACGGGCGGTCGACCCCGGCTTTACGGTGCGCCTGGAGCGCGGCGGCCGGCTGATCGCCATCAACACGTCAAAGCAAAGCTACCGGGGCCACCGCGCGGTGTCCCTGACAATCGAACCCATCCTGTATTGAGGGGGACAAAGATCATGGCAAGCTATACGAATTTCACGCTCGACACCGACGCCGACGGCATCGTGCTGGTCACCTGGAACATGCCGGACCGCTCGATGAACGTGTTCACCGAGGAGGTGATGCGTGAACTGAACGCCATCGTCGATCACGTCGCGGGCGATGCCGCCGTCAAGGGCGTCGTCATCACCTCCGGCAAGGACACGTTCTCCGGCGGCGCCGACATCACCATGCTGCAGAAGATGCTGGCTACTTTCGCGGCCGAAAAGGGCAAGGACGTCGAAAAGGCGACCAAGGCGCTGTTCGAGAATGCCGGCTATATGACCGGCCTGTTTCGCAAGATCGAGACGTCGGGCAAGCCCTGGGTGTCGGCGATCAACGGCACCTGCATGGGCGGCGCGTTCGAGATGTCGCTGGCTTGCCACGGCCGTGTCGCGGCCGATAGCGACAAGGTGAAGATGGCGCTTCCTGAAGTGAAGATCGGCATCTTCCCTGGCGCCGGCGGCACCCAGCGCGTGCCGCGGCTGACCGACCAGCAGCAGGCGTTGCAGATGCTGACGTCGGGCCAGAACCTGTCGCCGCAGAAGGCCAAGGCCATGGGACTGATCCATGAGGTCGCTGAGCCGGCCAAGCTGGTCGAGACCGCCAAGGCGATGATCAGGAACGGCCTGAAGCCGGTGGCGCCGTGGGACGAGAAGGGCTTCAAGCTGCCCGGCGGCCAGATCTATTCGCCTGCGGGTTTCAATCTGTGGCCGCCGGCCATCGCCATCCTGCGCCGCGAAACCTACGGCAATTATCCAGCCGCGGCCGCGATCCTGAAATGCGTCTACGAAGGCCTGCTGGTGCCGTTCGACACCGCGCTCAGGATCGAGCAGCGCTATTTCACCGAGATCATGCAGACGAAGGAGGCGGCGGCCATGATCCGCTCGCTCTTCGTGTCGCTGCAAGAGTTGAACAAGGGCGCCCGCCGCCCGGCTGGCGTGGCTGAAACCAAGTTCAAGAAGATCGGCATCCTCGGCGCCGGCTTCATGGGCGCCGGCATCGCCTATGTCACCGCCAAGGCCGGCATCCCGGTGGTGCTGCTCGACAGAGACACGGAGTCGGCTCAGAAGGGCAAGGCCCATTCCGACAACCTGGTTTCGGATCAGGTGAAGAAAGGCCGCGCCAAACCCGAGGAGAGGGACAAGCTGCTGTCGCTGATCACGCCGACCGCAGACTATGCCGATCTCGCCGGCTGCGACCTCGTGGTCGAGGCGGTGTTCGAGGATTCGGGCGTCAAGAAGGCCGCCACCGAACAGGCCGAGGCAGTGCTGAAATCGTCGGCGATCTTCGCCTCCAACACCTCGACCATCCCGATCACCGGCCTGGCGAAGAATTCGGCGCGGCCGAAAAATTTCATCGGCATCCATTTCTTCTCGCCGGTCGACAAGATGATGCTGGTCGAGATCATCCTCGGCAAGAAGACCGGTGACAAGGCGCTCGCGGTCGCGATCGATTTCGTGCGCGCCATCAAGAAGACGCCGATCGTCGTCAACGACACGCGCGGCTTCTACGTCAACCGCTGCGTGCTGCGCTACATGTCGGAAGCCTACAAGATGCTGATCGAGGGCGTTCCGGCGCCGATGATCGAGAATGCGGCTAAGGCCGCCGGCATGCCGGTCGGCCCGCTGGCGCTGACCGACGAGACCGCGATCGACCTTGCCCAGAAGATCATGAAGCAGACCATCAGGGATCTCGGCGACAAGGCCGTCGATCCCCGCCAGATGGCGCTGATCAACACCATGGTCGACGACCACGGCCGCTTCGGCCGCAAGAATGGCAAGGGCTTTTACGACTACCCGGCCAAGCCCGCCAAGAAGAAGCTGTGGCCCGGCCTCAAGGATCTCTATCCGCAGCAGAAGGCCGATAAGGTCGATTATGAGGAATTGCAGCAGCGCCTGCTCGTCACCATCGCGCTGGAAGCGGCGCGGGTGATGGAAGAGGGCATCGTCACCGATCCGCGCGAGGCCGATGTCGGCTCGATCCTGGCCTTCGGCTTCGCGCCCTACACGGGTGGCGCTCTGTCCTACATCGACGGCATCGGTGCGAAGCGCTTCGTCAAGATCGCCAAGGGCCTGCAGAAGAAATACGGCGCCGAATTCAAGGCGCCCAAGCTTTTGCTCGACATGGCGGAGAAGGGCGAGACCTTCTACCAGCGCTTCGACCCCTATCAGAAGGGCGAGGTCAAGCAGGCCGCCTGACGGGCGAAGGAAATGTATGTCTGGGCGCGCATGGCGCGCATGCTGGCCACGACGCGAAGCCGTGGTCCCTATGTGATGGGTGCGGAAGGGCGGCTGGCTTTTCGCTGCCTGCCGACCGATATCGATTTCAACATCCATCTCAACAATGCGCGCTACATGATGCTGGCCGATCTCGGCCGTATCGACCTGTTCGTCCGTGCCGGCCTCATCCGGCTGGCGCGCAAGAACGGCTGGGCACCGATGATGGGTGGGCTGCAGGCGGTCTACGCGCGCGAGATTCGGCTGTGGCGCTGCTTCGAAGTGGTGTCTTCGATCGAGACCTGGGAAGGCAGCCAGGTCATAGGCAAGCACCGTTTCGTCCTCGACAATGGCGAGACGGCCGCGCTGATCCTGACGACGGCCGGTGTCTACGACCGCAAGGCACGTAGCTTCATCGACATCGACGAGGTCGTGGCGGCGCTTGGCCGTGCTGCCGCGCCGCGCCCACCCACGGAAACCGAGCGCGCCTTCATCGCCTCGCACCGGAACCTGCGCGAACAGGCCAAGCGAAGCTGATCGGGCGGGCTCGATGGCCGGCCCGACCGCGCCCGGCCGGTTCAGGTTCGGCTGCGTCAGTCCGGCGTTCCAAGCAGGAAGTCGGTTACCTCGTCCGAAAAGACCATCACCGTGTCGTCGAAGGCGACGGCCCGCCTGCCTTGCGGGTCGGGCCGGCCGGCCGGCATGCCGTGCGCCACGAGCGCCTCGGCGCAGCCAACCCAGTCGCCGGCGCTTTCGGGCTCGTTGACGGACGCCCATCCGAGCGTCCCGCGCACATCGCCGCCGAAGCCGTGCCGTTCCTTCCAGTCGGCGCCGTGCTCCAGCAGGAACCGCGTGAGGCCGGCATCGCCGCGAAACACCGCGTGGTTCAGCGCCGAGGCGTCCCAGTCGCCGCCGCGCGTCGCGATTGGCCAGCCGAGTCTGACCATTGTTTTCACCGCCTCGTCGCAACCTTGCGCGGCAAGCTCGGGCAGGAGCCTCAACTGCTGGTCCGACAGTGCGCCTGGCAAGTCGGGCCTGCGGGCTTTGATTGCGCGCGCCGCCGCTTCGTCGCCTTCTGCGCAGGCGGCGATGAACCGTTCCTCGTCGGGAAGCGGTTCGTCATCGCCCGGCTGCCGCAACAGCGCCGCGACATCCGGCAAGCCGAAGCGCAGCGCGACCTGATAGGCGCTCAAGCCTCCGGGGGTTCGCACCGATGGGTCGGCGCCCGCCGCGAGCAGCGCCTGGATATGGGCTGGAGAGCGCCGCCGCCGGATCGCCCATAAAAGCGGCCTTCCCCAATCGGCGGTCGGTTGACTGCCTGCAGGCTCATTCGGGTTGGCATCCGGTGCTGCAAGCAGCAATTGCAGGGCTTCCAGGCTGTCGAGATCGAGAACCCTGTAAAGCGCGTTCGAGCCGGTGACACGGGCGCCGGCTTCGAGCAGAAGCCGCGTGCAGGCCGGGTTCTCGAGTGAATGATAAAGCGATTCCCCATCGTTCGGATCAGCGCCGGCATCGAGCAGCAGCTTCGTCATCACCGGATCGTGGTTCTGGCCGGCGGCCCCATAGAGCGCCGAGAGCGGATACTCCTGCGACGGCTTTTCCAGCGAGGCGGGCGGCCAGCGGCTGCCCACCGCCTGGTTCGGGTCGGCGCCTGCCTCAAGCAGGAGCCCGGCGGCGGCATGAAGAGCGTCACGGTAGCGCGGCAGCCGCGCCAGGCTCGAATGGGTCACGGCCATCAGCGGCGGCAGGGCGAGGGGGCCGCCCGCACGATTGACCCAGCCGGCATCTTGCCTGACAGCGCTGCGCAGCATCGCCCCGTCGCCAACCGCGCAGGCGAAGTACGCATCTCCCCCGACGAGATCCGGGCGGTCTTCGATCGCGCGGGCCGCGGCAGCCGGGCTCGCCCTGTTGGTGCTGCCGCTGATGTCACCGGCATAGATGAGCCCGGCCAGGGCGCGGATCGCGGAGGCCCGGTCGGCGCCAGACGCACGCTGCGCGACGACGAAGCTGCTCAGATCGCGCCATGAGGGAAATTCGTATTCGCGCGCCAGGCAGGACTGGGCGTCGTGCAGGCGCAGGCCGAGCGCGAGGATCGCCTTGTCTTCCAGGCCCGCCGCAGCCGGTAGCGCTTCGCGAAAGCGCGCAAGGGCGCCCGCTTCGCCGCGCCGATAGGCCACGAGCAGTTCCTTGGCCTGCTTCTTCAGCAGGTCGAGATCGGGACGGTTGGGGAGTCGTTTCATGAAAACCTCCGTGCGTTCTTCGCCGAAGGTCCGCAAATCCGGCTGCACAAAGGTTTGGGTGTCAGCTCATCGATGCAAGTGGGTTCAACCCTTCCCGCGGACCCGGATGCGGCCTGCACCGCGGCTTGACCATAGGGTCATTCCGCGACCGGGGTCAATCCGGCAGCATCGGCGCCAGCTTGATCACACCTTTGCAGTCAGGCCGCGCAGGCTCTTTTGCAGCCGGTTGAAACGGTATATTAGTCATAGATAATATACATAGGAGGGCAGTTATCATGCGCATGATGCTGAAAGTCACCGTTCCAACCGTCGAAGGCAACAAGGCGCTCAAGGACGGAAGCATGGAAAAGTTCATCGGGCACAGCCTGTCCGAGCTGAAGCCGGAAGCCGCCTATTTCACCGTGGAAAAGGGACAGCGCACGGCCTATTTGTTCGTCGACATGAAAGACAGCTCCGACATGCCCTATTATGGCGAGCGCTTCTTTCTTGCTTTCAATGCCGCCCTTGATTTCGTGCCGGTCATGAACGCCGAGGAGCTCAAGAAGGGGCTGCCCAAGGCTATGGCCGGGGTTGCATAGCCTGCAACCGGACGCTGAGGCCGCGCAGATTTCTCGACGTTCCACCGGCGCGCCGATGGACAAGGGGGTGGTCGCGCGCTAGACAGGGAGAGGCATTTTTTCCTGTTCTGAAGGAGAGCGAGATTGCTCTCACACGACCGCGTATGGGCCGCAATCGACGCTCTCGCCGAGCGCTATTCGCTCTCGGCTTCGGGCCTTGCGAGGCGCGCCGGGCTCGACTCGACCGCTTTCAACAAGTCGAAGCGGCTTTCATCCGACGGCCGGCCGCGTTGGCCGTCGACCGAATCGCTGGCCAAGATCATCGAGGCAACGGGGGCTTCCCTCGACGAGTTCACCGGACTGATCGAGGGCCGTAGCGTCCCCGGGGCTGTACCCGCCCGACGGCGCTCCGTACCGCTGCTTGGCTTTGCCCAGGCCGGCGCCGGCGGCTTCTTCGACGATGCCGGCTTTCCGGCGGGGCAGGGCTGGGACCTGGTGGAACTTCCGGCGCAATCGACCGAAAGCGCCTATGCGCTGCAGGTGCAGGGCGATTCCATGCTGCCGCTCTACCGCAATGGCGACGTGCTCATCGTCGAGCCGGGCGCGGCCACCCGCAAGGGCGACCGCGTCGTCGTCAAGACCACGTCGGGCGAAGTGATGGCCAAGGTGCTCGAGCGCCAGACCGTCAAGTCGATCGCCCTGGTCTCCCTCAATCCCGATCACCCTGACCGCGATATCGCCATGCGCGATGTCGAGTGGGTGGCGCGGATCGTGTGGGCGAGCCAGTAGGTCTGCGTGGTGCGGCTCCCTCATCTTGCCCTGGCGGTTTTGATGGTCCCGGTGATGGCCGGACTGGTCATTGTCGGCGGCCACAGGCTGAAAGGCCCTGAAAGCACTGTCGCGGTGGACCAGATCGATCCTGGCGCCGACATGGGGGCCGGGGCAGGCACCGAGGCGACGTCAGGGGAAAGCGCCACATCGGCAATCCCGGCACCCGGGCAAACACCGAAGCCGGCGGTGCATTCCAGGGCCATCGATCCGCAATTGGTCGCGCCGCCTGAACTACCTGCCGGCGATTTGGAGCGCATCGAGCCACGCGAGCCGCTGAGCAAGCTGGCGCTCGCCCCGCCGCCCAAGCCGAAGATGCCGGACGACTGGAACGGTACCAAGCTGTTTCAGCCGGTCGCGCCGGCCGCCGGCCTGATCGACGCCAAAGGCTACTCTGTCGCCGTTTCCGGCATCGACATCCTCAAGCCGGACGAGACATGCACCACCGACGGCAAATCCTGGCCATGCGGCATCCGCGCACGAACGGCATTCCGCGGCTTCCTGCGTGGCCGCGCGGTGGTTTGCACGGTGCCGCCCGAAGGCGGGCGCGACCTGATCGCCGCCGAGTGCCGGATCGGCAAGCTGGATGTAGGCCAGTGGCTGGTTGAAAATGGCTGGGCGCGCGCCGCCAGCGACGGACCCTATGTCGAGGCCGGCGACAAGGCGCAAAAGGCCAAGGTGGGTATTTTCGGATCGGCGCCGAACCTTGCCGGCATGCCCGCGGCGCCCGCCGCAGCCGCCCCGGCGCCCGAGGCGCCGGGTTCGATCCTGGAAGAGGACGGCGGCGTCCTCAAACCAGCTGGCCAGCCAGCGCCTTCCGAATGAGCTCGCGCGTTTCGGCGACGCCGTAGAGCGCGGCGAAGGAGCCGAAGCGCGGACCGCGCTCCTGGCCGATCAGCACCTGGTAGATCATCTGGAAGAAGGCGCCTGAAACGCCGGGCCCGCCCTCGGGGCTCTGCTTGGAATGGTCCTGGTAACGCTCGATCTTTCGCGCCACGTTGAGCGAGGCGTTCTGGATCGCTTCGCCGCTCGCACCCTCCGGCAGGTCGCCGAGCGCCTTTTCCAGAATTTGAAGCGCTTCGCGTTCGACGTCGTCGGCCGGGCGAAACGTTTTCGTCGGCTTCACGAAGTCGTCGAAATAACGGATCGCATAGCCTGTCAGCCTGTCGAGCTCGGGATGGGTGGCCGGCGTCACGCCCGGGGCGTGGCGCGAGATGAAGCCCCACAGCACATCCTTGTTCTGCGCATTGGAGGCGCTGACAAGATTGAGCAGCAGCGAGAACGGCACCGGCATATCGATGGCGGGCGGGTTGCCGTCATGCATATGCCAGACCGGGTTGCCTAGCCGCTCCTTCCAATCCTGCCGAGGGTAGGCGGCGAGGAAGGTGTAATACTCGTCCACCGCCCTCGGAATGACGTCGAAATAGAGTTTCTTCGCCTGCCGTGGCCGCTGGTACATGTAGAGGCCGAGGCTCTCGGTCGGCGCATAGGTCAGCCATTCGTCGATGGTCAGGCCATTGCCCTTCGACTTCGAGATCTTCTGGCCGTTCTCGTCCAGGAACAGTTCGTAGACGAAATGCTCCGGCGCACGTCCGCCCAGTATGTTGCAGATGCGGTCATAGACCACCGCATTGGTCTGATGGTCCTTGCCGAACATCTCGAAATCGACGCCGAGTGCCGCCCAGCGCATGCCGAAGTCCGGCTTCCACTGCAGCTTCACCTTGCCGCCGGTGATCGAAAGCGTGGTCTCGGTGCCCTCGTCGTCGAAGGTGATGGTGCCGGCCTTGGCGTCGACATGCTTCATGGGGACATAAAGCACGCGGCCGCTCCTGGGCGAAATCGGCAGGAACGGGCTGTAGGTCGCCTGCCGCTCCGGCCCGAGCGTCGGCAGCATCACGGCCATGATCTGGTCGTAGCGTTCGGCCGCGCGAATGAGCATCGCGTCGAAGCGGCCGGACTTGTAGTACTGCGTTGCGCTGGCGAACTCGTAGTCGAAGCCGAACGTGTCGAGGAAGCGGCAGAGCATCGCGTTGTTGTGGTCGGCGAAACTCGCATAATCGCCGCCGAACGGATTGGGCACCGAAGACAGCGGCTTGTGCAGATACGGCTCGAGCGCGGCGCGGTCCGGGACGTTGTCGGGGATCTTGCGCATGCCGTCCATGTCGTCGGAAAAGCACAGGAGCTTGGTCGCGACCTTGTCCTGCGTCAGGATGCGGAAGGCGTGGCGCACCATGGATGTGCGCGCCACCTCGCCGAATGTGCCGATATGCGGCAGGCCCGACGGCCCGTAGCCGGTCTCGAACAGGACCGTTGCGGGAAAATCACCGCCTTTGTAGCGCTCGATGATCTTTTTGGCTTCCTCGAACGGCCATGCCTTGCTCTCGGCCGCTGCCACCAGCAGTTCGGGGTTGAGATCGATGATGTTTGATCCCGCCATAATCGTGTTTTCCAGTTATTCGTCGGCCAGACTGTTGGCTGGTACGGCCGCAGGTGTCGATTTTCATCCGGTCTCTAGGCGTGCATGGCCGGAGCGTCAACGCGTGGAGCGCCTTTTTCCTTGCGGCGCCAATGGCGCGTTCCTACCTTCGAAGCCCGTCAAAGGAGTAAAGAATGCCGTCGCCGACCCCGCATGAAGCCTTGATCTACCTGATGGTCATCACGTCCGCCTCAGACCGTGACATGACCGATGTCGAATTGGCGCGGATCGGCGAAGTCGTCCGCTCATGGCCGGTGTTCGAGGATTTCAGGCACGACCGGCTGGTCGAGGTTGCCCAGGACTGCCAGCAGATGCTGCATGAAAAGGATGGTCTTGAAGGCGTTCTCGCACGCGTTGGCGAGGCCTTGCCTGAACGTCTCCGCGACACCGCCTATGCCGCCGCCTTTGAGGTCGCCGCCGTCGATCTCGAAATGCGCATGGAGGAGGTGCGGGTGCTGCAGCTTATCCGCCGGGAGCTCGATCTCGACACGCTGACCGTTGCCGCCATCGGCCGTGCCGCCAAGGCGCGCCTGCGCACACTGACCTGAGAGTCTCTTTGGCCGCGGCCCCTAGAAAAAGCTGACCGGAAAGTAGCGCAGGTAGAATTCGGCGAAGGTGCCCTTCATCGAAATCTCCTGTAGCGCATAGTCGAGCGCAGATGCCAGCGCCGGATTGTCCGCCTTCGTGGCGATGGCCAGGCCTGTTCCCAGATATTCAGGCGCGAGATAGGGACCGCCGGCAAAACGGCAGCAGCCGGCCGCATCGGAGCCGCCGAGCCAGAAGGCGAAGCGCATGCCGTCGCCGAAGGCGGCAT
The DNA here is from genome assembly GCF_005503535.1 of Mesorhizobium comanense. GTDB lineage: Bacteria > Pseudomonadota > Alphaproteobacteria > Rhizobiales > Rhizobiaceae > Mesorhizobium > Mesorhizobium comanense. The sequence goes on from NZ_SCNN01000001.1 coordinate 682,752, forward strand.
CGATCTTGCCCGCCTTGAGATCGCCGTAGAGGGCGTCCGGTCCATCGAAGGTGACGACCTGGACCGTTTTGAAATAGTCCCTCAGCATGCGCTCATGCGCCGAGCCCGCGATGACGCCGACGCGCTTGCCGCGCAGCTTGTCGAAGATCGGCTCCGCCAGCGCCTTGCTTTTCGGCATGATGAAGCGGGCTGGAAACTGCAGATAGGAGCGCGAGAAGGCGTATGCCTGGCGCGACTGCGCCGTGGCGGCGATGCCTGCGATGATCGCTTCGCCTTCGCCCTTATCGAGCGCGCCCTGGAGCTCGGCCCAGGGCAATGCCTGGATCTGGCATTTGTCGGCAACTCCGAGCTCCGCGCATATGGCGCGCGCCAGATCGATATGGAACCCGGACAGCTTTCCCGAGCCGTCGAGAAAGTTGAAGGGCGGAAAATCCGTGGTCGTCAGGAATCGCAGTCGCGGCAGGGCCGAAAGATCCGGCTTGGGCAGCCGTTCCTTGGCGTCCCACAACACTGGCACCTGTGGCTCGGCGGCGTGCGCTCGGGCAGCCCATGATGGCGCCGCGATCAGGGCCGCCGCCAGGATCAGGGACCTCCATTGCAACGCCACGATAGAACTCCGCCCGCACTCACCTATGCACCGGTTTTGGTACGAAAATGGTACAGGCACAATGGTTTTTGATTTCAACGCGCCAATTTCAGGATATGGTCTGGTGCGTTTGCAAACAGCGGTGGCTGCCCTGGTGGGGGTACCAGGGTCGAGAACCACAACCGGAAATGTGCGCGTTGCAATCCGCGGTCGGTGGCAAAGTGCGCGCAAGGCGCGGACCATCGATCCCAATGCATAAGGCAACATGGGGTTGATGTTGCGATGAGTCAGTTCGATCGAACGCTGGAATACATTGACCAATTGCAGCACGCCGCAACGGCGGCTGCGGTCTGCGAGAGACTGCTGGGCGTAACGTCGGATTTCGGTCTGACCGCGCTGATGGCCGGCACCGTCCCGCAGCCGGGCACGCCGGTCGGTCAGCAGAAGCAGCATGTTCTGCTGTGCGATTGGCCCGTCGAATGGCTGGAGCGCTACGTGGCGCGCAACTATGTCGATCACGATCCCGTGGTCAGCCACATGAAGCAGCTGCAGGCGCCGTTCAAGTGGCAGGAAGCCGCGCGAGGCGTGTCCATCGACAAGAGCAGCGGCGAAGTGATGGGAGACGCGGGTTCCTTCAAGCTGCGCGACGGCCTGGCTTTCCCCTTGATTACACTCGATGGCCAGATCGTCATGGTCTCGCTGGGCGGTGAGGCGGTCGAGCTGTCGGCGGCCGAGTTCGGCCTGGTCTCGCTCGTCTCGACCTATGCCGTTGGCCGCGCCATGCAACTTCACACCATGGCCGGCAGGACGATCGACCATATCGAGTTGACGCCACGCGAACGCGAGTGTCTGCAATGGGCGGCAGTCGGCAAGTCGGAATGGGAGATTTCGCAAATCCTCGGTATCTCCGAACACACATCGGAGAAACATCTTCTTAACGCCAAAAGCAAACTCGGTGCCGTGAACCGGGTGCAGGCAGTCGCCGAGGCGATACGGCGCGGCTACATTAGCTAGGATGGCCGTGCCGGACCAGAATTTCTTGCCTACGTGATCACGCAATTTTCCCACTGAAGCACGGCCGTATCTTCCTCTTAAACCCAGGAGACGACGGAATGCTTTTTTGTCTTACAACCCAAGAACTGATGGAACGTCCCGACTTGTGGGAGGCGGTCCATCGGCTGCGTTACCAGATATTTGTCGAAGAGATGGGGTGGGAGGATCTTCGGCGCCCGGATGGTTTCGAAGTTGATCAATTCGATCATGACGAGGCGGTGCATCAGATCGTCATCCGGGGCAATGAAATCGCCGGCTATCAGCGGATGCTGCCGACCACGCGGCCGCATCTTTTGACCGAGGTCTTGACCGACCTCTCCGAGGGAACGCCACCCTCAGGCCCCAACATCTGGGAGTTGACCCGCTATGCCGTGGCCTCCGGCTTCCGCGACGGCCGTCGCGGCGTTTCGACCGTCGGTACGGAATTGATCGCCGGTTTCGTCGAGTGGGGGCTGAAGCGCGGCGTCGACAAGGTGATCATCGAATTCGAACCGATGTGGGTGCTGCGCGCCTTGCAGCTGCATTTCCTGGCGACGCCGCTGGGCTATCAGCGCACCTATGGCAACCAGCAGGTCGTGGCGACGCTGCTCACCTTCAACGAACATACGCTGGAGGTGGTGCGCTCGCGCCGCAATCATCATGCTCCGGTCCTGGCCAGGGGATATCCCGACATGTTCGGGCAAAGGAGGGCGTCATGAGATCGGATACGGTCGTGCACCCGCAGCCTGAACTGCGCAACCACACGCTGATCGTCACCGTGTCGTCGACCGATGGCCGGCCGGTGCTCGACAGAAGGGCCTATGAGAGCCTTGCCAGGACGTTCCACGAGGCCGCGGAAAACGACGAGGTGCGTGTCGTCGTGCTGCGTGGCCTGGCGGGTTGCTTCTGCCTCGGTGGCGATTTCTCGGAATTCCTCGATGCCACCAAGCATCAGAAGCTGATCGCCGCCGTCACCGACATGTTCCGCATGCTGGCGACGTTTCCCAAGCCGATCCTGGCCTGTGTCGATGGCGATGCCGTTGGCGTCGGATGCACCATCCTGTTCCACTGCGACATGGTGATCGCATCCGGCGCGAGCACTTTCCGGGTGCCGTTCGTCGATTTCGGCCTGGTGCCGGACGCGGCGACCAGCATCCTGGCGCCGCAGAAGCTCGGCTATGCCGGCGCCTTCCGCTTCTTCTGCCTCGGCGACACGCTGAACGCCGAGGATGCCAGGGCGCTCGGCCTCGTTGCCGAGATCGTCCACGGCGGTGTCGAGGAGGCCGCGCTCGGCCGGGCAAGGCAACTCGCCAAGAAACCGGTGGCGGCCCTGCTTCAGACCCGCGGGCTGCTCAAGGGAAATCCCGGCGCACTGTGCGAGCGCATCGACGAGGAAATATCGCTGTTCCAGCAGGCACTGCAGGATGACGCCACGCTGCGGCGCCTGCAACGTATCGCCAGGCTTGCGGCCTGAGCGATGGCCTGAGCAATTCCGGGAAAATGGTTCGCCGTTTCCGTGAAACGGTGAACCTGTCCTGGAATGCCGTGCCGCGTGGGGAACCATGCGGCGCGGCGAAAATCACCCTTCCTTGCCGAGGAACGACGGCCCGTCGCCGATGATCTTCTTGTCTTCCTTGCCGATCACATCGAGATCGCGTCCCTCATAGGGCAGCGACAACAGGATGCGGCGCATCACCGCCAGCCGCGCGCGGCGCTTGTCGTTGGCGCGCACGATGATCCATGGCGCGAACTCCTTGTGGGTACGCTCGAACATGGTGTCGCGCGCCTTGGTGTAATCGTCCCACTTGGTGATGCCGGCAATGTCGATCGGCGAAAACTTCCAGCTCTTCAGCGGGCTGTAGCGGCGATCGTGAAAGCGCTCGAGCTGCGTCTCCTGGCCGATGTTCAGCCAGAATTTGAAGAAATGGATGCCATCATTGACGATCATCCGCTCGAAATGCGGCGTCTCGTCGAGGAACCGCTCGTGTTGTTCGGGCGTGCAGAAGCCCATCACCGGCTCGACGCCGGCGCGGTTGTACCAGGAGCGGTCGAAGGTGACGAATTCACCCGATGTCGGGAAGTGGTCGACATAGCGCTGGTAGTACCATTGCCCAAGCTCGGTGGGAGTTGGCTTGGTCAGCGCGACATTGCGCGCGGTGCGCGGGTTGAGGTACTGGCGAACCACGAAGATCGTACCGCCCTTGCCGGCGGCGTCGCGGCCCTCGAACAGCGCCATCGCCCGCTTGCCGGTCGCCTGCAGCCAGGCCTGCGCCTTGACCAGTTCGATCTGCAGCTTCTCGAGCGTCTCGTCATACTCCTCGCTTTTCATTTTCTTGTCGTAGGGATAGCCGCCCGCGGTCAGCTTGTTGTTCTCGACCCAGTCCGGAAGCTCCCGGTTCTCGATATCGAATTCCCGCTCCTTGCCGTCGATCTTGAGCTTCAACGGCGCCGAGGCCGGTTCGGCGGATTTTTCCTTGGCTTTTTTCATCGAGACAAACCTTTCCAGCTTCCGGACTCATGCTATTGGGGGCCTTCCTGCCGGTCCAGCACGAAAGTTGCCAGGCTGGCGAAACCTGGCAATGCGGGACGCAGGGGCCAATGGCTGACCGGGGCGCGGACGACAAGGATGTGGCGGGGACGATCGCCGCCCGGCTATGGAACGGCCGCTGGCTGATCCTGGCGGGCTTTCTCGCAATTCTCGCTGTATATTTCCTTGCCGGCATTTCCGCCTATGTGCTGGTGCCGGCTTTGGCCATGCTGCTCGGGGCCGCGCTACTGCCTGCCGGCGGGGCGGGCCAGTCGCCAGAGGACGCTGCCGCCATCGAGGCGATTGGCTTGCAGCGCCTGTCTGGCGAGTATCTGGCGGCTGCCGTTGCCGATCCGCTCATCATCTTCGATCATGCCGCGACGATCGTCCATGCCAATGCCTCCGCCTTCGCGGCCTTCGGCGGCATCGCACCGGGCATATCGCTGCCGCTGAAATTCCGGGCGCCGGAGATGCAGGCCCTGCTGGACAGCATGCTGTCTGGCGCCGTCGCATCTGACGTTGTCGACTATACCGAGAAGCTGCCGGTCGAACGCGCCTACCGGGTCAGCGCGTCCTCGGTCGGGCACGGCACGGATCTTTATGTGCTGGTGTTCAAGGACCAGAGTGAGGCGCGACGCATCGACCGCATGCGCGCCGACTTCATCGCCAATGCCAGCCATGAACTGCGCACCCCGCTCGCCTCGATAGCTGGTTTCATCGAGACGCTGCGTGGACCGGCCCGCAACGATCCGGCGGCACGCGAACAATTCCTGCAGATCATGCAGAACCAGACAGGCCGCATGGCGCGGTTGATCGACGACCTCCTGTCGTTGTCGCGGCTGGAGATGAAGCCCTATCTCAAGCCCGGTACCGAGGTCGACCTGCGCCAGACCGTCGACGGCGTCATCGATTCACTTGCCCCGCTGGCGCGGGAAAACAATGTCGCCATCGAGCGGAATTTCGCCCAGGGAGCGCTCAGTGTGCCGGGTGACCGCGACGAGCTGTTTCAGGTCTTCGAGAACCTGCTGGAGAACGCCTGCAAATACGGCCAGTCGGGCGGCCGCGTCGTGGTGTCGATCGCGCGCGGCAACGACGGTTCCGAACCCGGCTTCGACGTAACGATCAGGGATTTCGGCCCAGGCATTCCCGAGGAACACATTCCGCGCATCACCGAGCGCTTCTACCGCGTCGACGTCGAGAGCAGCCGGACCCAGAAGGGCACGGGGCTCGGCCTGTCGATCGTCAAGCACATACTGACCCGCCACAACGCCAGGCTGACGATCAAGTCCGAGGTCGGCAAGGGCGCCGCCTTCTCGGTCCATTTGCCGGCGCACTGATATCGCCCTAGTTTTCCACCGGACCGTTTCTTTTTTCTGTCATCCGGGTAGCGTATCAGCGGGGATTCGAGGAAACGACTCAAAATCAAGAACCGTGGGAAGGCATTTCGTCCATGCAGTCCGTGCACATAATGAGCGCCTATGACGAGGAGCTGAAATTTCTGTCCAAGCGCATCGCTGCCATGGGCGGCCATGCCGAACGCATGGTCGAGCAAGCGGTCGCCGCTCTGGTCAATGCCGATCCCGGACTGGCCCAGAAAGTCATCCGCGACGACGTCGTCCTGGATGAGGGCCAGCGCGAGATCGACGACAAGGCAATCATCATCATCGCCAAGCGCCAGCCGATGGCGACGGATCTGCGCGAGATCGTTGGCGCGATCCGCATTTCCGCCGATCTCGAACGGGTCGGCGACCTCGGCAAGAATGTTGCCAAGCGTGTGGTCGCCGTCACGGACGGCCGCCAGCCGACCAGCCTGTTTCGCGGTCTCGAAGCCCTGGCCAACCTTGCGCTCACCCAGCTCAAGGAAGTGCTCGACGTCTACGCGTCGCGCTCGGTAGACAAGATCAGCTTCGTGCGCGACCGCGACGATCAGATAGACGCCATGTACACGTCGCTGTTTCGCGAACTGCTGACCTACATGATGGAAGACCCGCGCAACATCACGCCCTGCACGCATCTCCTTTTCTGCGCCAAGAACATCGAGCGCATCGGCGATCACGCCACCAACATCGCCGAGACGATCTATTACATCGTCACCGGCGATCAGATGCCCGCCGACCGGCCGAAGGGCGACAAGACCGACAAGATCAGTCTTTCCGCGTCAATGCCGGCAAACTGAGAGGCTTCCGGCCTCTCGAACGCTCGACCATATTGCGCTAAGCTGACCGGCCAAGCTCGTCGGCCTCCACCAAGGCCAAGCTTCCGGGAGGCTGCGATGGATTATGTTCGGGAGTCCAAGCCCGCGCCGCCGACGTCGGGTATCATCGCCTCCAGTGTCTATGTGGCTGGTCGGCGTATCGCCGATATTCCGATCGAGGAAGCCGGCGAATGGGCCAGGAAATCCGGGCATGTGGTCTGGATCGGCCTGCTCGAACCGGACCGCGAGCTTCTGTTGCGCGTCCAGGCGCAGTTTCATCTGCACGAACTGGCGATCGAGGATGCGGAGCATCCGCACCAGCGGCCCAAGATCGAACAATATGGCGATGCCCTGTTCATTGTCGCCCGCACCGCGCAGTTGATCGAAGGCCGCGTCACCTTCGGCGAGACCCATCTCTTTGTCGGCTCGGGCTACATCGTCAGCGTCAGGCATGGCCCTTCGACATCCTATGCCGCCGTTCGCCAGCACTGGGAAAGCTGTCCGCACTCGCTGGCCAAGGGTGAGGATTTCGTCCTCTATGCCATTCTCGATTTCATCGTCGACAACTACATGCCCGTGCTGGAGCAGATCGAGGACGAGGTCGAGGCAATCGAGGACCGGGTGCTGCTGAAGCCGATGACAGGTCCCGATATCGAACGGCTGTATATGTTGCGCCGTGATCTCCTTCGCCTGCGCAATGCGGCGCTGCCGCTGGTCGAGGTCTGTCGTCGGCTGACCAGCGCCGACCTGCCGCAGATCCATTCAGCCATGCATCCCTTGTTCCGCGACGTGACGGACCACATCCGCACCGTCCAGGAAAAGATCGACAGTCTGCGCGAGGTGCTGGCCTTCGCATTCGAGGCGAGTTTGCTGGTCGGTCAAAGCCAGGAAACGGCGATTTCCAAGAAACTGGCCTCATGGGCCGCCATTCTTGCGGTGCCGACCGCATTCGCCGGCATCTATGGCATGAACTTCACCGACATGCCGGAACTGAAGATGGAATATGGCTATCCCATCGTGCTGACCGCCATCGCGCTGATCTGCGCGTTTCTCTACTGGCGGTTCAGGAAGAATGGCTGGCTGTGAGTGAGAGGTGAGTAGTGAATAGTCAGTAGTAGTTAGGGAGGATTGGCTCCCCTACTCGTTCACTATTCACTATTCACTATTCACTATTCACTCAGCGATTGCGCCGCCGCTCCGCCGCCGGCTGGAACGCCACGCGGGCGTGATACTTGCAGTAGGGACCGGTTTCGGCGGCCTCGTTGCCGCAGAAGTTGAAGTCCTCCGACAGCGGATCGCCGTTCGGCCATTTGCAGGTGCGCTCGGTCAGTTCGACCAGCTGCAGGTGGCGTGAGATCGGTACCACGACATTTTCGACCGGACGGATGTAGTGCCGCACCACCGGCTCCGCATCGAACTGTGCCTGCAGCGCCGTCGCGCCGATCGAGGTGGTGACGTGGCGCGTGGCCGTCGCGGCGCGCGCCACCGACTTCTGCACGCTCGAACCTTGCGTCGCCTTCTTCTGACGTGCAGGCGTCGCCGTCGCGCGGCCACGGCCCGACAGTTTCAGCCGGTGCACTTTGCCGATGACCGCATTGCGGCTGACCCCTCCAAGCTGGGCAGCAATCTGGCTTGCGCTCAGACCCTCCGACCACAGTTTTCGTAAGAGTTCGACCCGCTCGTCAGTCCAGTTCATGAGACCGCGCTCCTGCTAAGCGTGCGGCAATCGGAATCCGTTTCCGGCCCAGCACCACTGCTGGGGCAGACACCACATATATCTGGTGATTAGGTCCGCCGCACGAAATCTAGTTATTTCTCGACTACAACTACCTTATGCGCTGACTCGGTGACAAGAGTCCCAAGTGCAACACGAATCGGTTTTTTCGGTTTTCCCCAACTTGCCCGCTCGCTCATGAGCCGGCGTCTCGTCAGGGGGCTTGCCGCGCGGCACTACGCGACGTTTTCGTTGACTTCATGGCCGAAAAACACGATAAGCCGCACAAGGCCGCCGCTTTGGCGGCTTTTTTGATTTTCCGGTACCGGAGACGCATATAATGAGCGGTTCGGCGCTTTACGAGACCTTTGCTCGGGCACCCCTGGCATTCGACCACGGGGAAGGCACATGGCTGGTTACCGACAAGGGCGAGCGATATCTCGACTTTGCCGGCGGGATCGCGGTCAATTCGCTCGGCCACGGCCATCCGCATCTGGTTGCCGCGCTCACCGAGCAGGCGGCCAAGCTTTGGCATGTTTCCAATCTCTACGAGATCCCGGGCCAGAGCCGGCTCGGCGAGCGGCTGGCCGATGCCACCTTCGCGGACAAGGTGTTCTTCACCAATTCTGGCGCCGAGGCGCTGGAGTGCGCCATCAAGACGGCGCGGCGGTACCACTTCGTCAAGGGGCATCCCGAGCGCTTCCGCGTCATCACCTTCGAGGGCGCCTTCCATGGCCGCACGCTAGCCACCATCGCCGCGGGCGGTCAGTACAAATACCTGGAAGGATTCGGACCCAAGGTCGAGGGGTTCGACCAGGTCGGCTTCGATGATATCGATGCGGCCGAAAAGGCGATCACGCCCGAAACCGCCGCCATCCTGATCGAGCCGGTGCAGGGCGAGGGCGGTATCCGCCCGGTGCCGGTGCAGTCGCTGAAGCGGTTGCGCCAGCTTTGCGACCAGCACGGGCTGCTTCTGATCTATGACGAGGTCCAGTGCGGCATTGGCCGGACCGGCAAGCTTTTCGCGCACGAATGGTCAGGTGTCACCCCTGACATCATGGCGATCGCCAAGGGCATCGGCGGCGGCTTCCCGATGGGCGCCTGCCTTGCCACGGACGAAGCCGCCATTGGCATGACCGCCGGCGTCCATGGCACCACCTTCGGCGGCAATCCGCTGGCCATGGCGGTCGGCAACGCGGTGCTCGACGTCGTGCTGGAAGACGGATTCCTCGAGGACGTCCAGCGCAAGGCGCTGCTCATGAAGCAGGGACTTGCGGCAGTCGCGGACGAATTTCCCGAGGTGATCGAGGATATCAGGGGTACCGGCCTGATGCTCGGCCTCAAATGCGCCATGCCCAACACCAAGGTCAACATGGCGCTGCGTGACCAGCATCTGCTTGCGGTCCCGGCCGGCGACAACGTCATTCGCCTGCTGCCGCCGCTGACGGTAACCGACGCCGAGATCCATGAGGCGCTCGCCCGCATTCGTGCCGGCGCCAAGGGCCTGTCGGAAGCGATCGCCTCCGCGGCCGCGAAGTAATCCCGGAACCATTGCCGATGTCCCTTCGCCATTTCACCGACCTCTCCGCCGTTTCAGAGGGCGACCTGCGCTTCATGCTCACCGATGCGGTGGCGCGCAAGGCGCGTCTCAAGGCGGGCGAGCGATCGAAGCCGCTCGAAGGCAAGGTGCTGGCCATGATCTTCGACAAGCCGTCGACCCGCACGCGTGTCTCCTTCGATGTCGGCATGCGCCAGCTTGGCGGCGAGACCATCATGCTGACCGGCACCGAAATGCAGCTTGGCCGCTCCGAGACCATCGCCGACACCGCCAAGGTGCTGTCGCGCTATGTCGACGCGATCATGATCCGCACCACCTCGCACGACCGGCTGATGGAGCTGACCGAGAACGCCACGATTCCGGTGATCAACGGCCTGACGGACGACACTCATCCCTGTCAGCTGATGGCCGACATCATGACCTTCGAGGAGCATCGCGGCCCGGTTGCCGGCAAGACGATCGCCTGGACGGGCGACGGCAACAACGTGCTACATTCGCTGCTGGAAGCCTCGGCGCGGTTTCGCTTCAACCTCAATGTCGCGGTGCCGGAAGGCAGCGAGCCGGCGCAGAAACACATCGATTGGTCGCAGGCGCATGGCGGTAGGGTGAACCTTACCCGCTCGCCCGAGGAAGCCGTCGACCAGGCCGATTGCGTCGTCACCGATTGCTGGGTGTCGATGGGCCAGGAGCATCGCGCGCGCGGCCACAACGTCTTCTCGCCCTACCAGGTCAACGCCAAGCTGATGGCCAGGGCCAAGCCGGACGCGCTGTTCATGCATTGCCTACCCGCGCATCGCGGCGAGGAAGTGACCGACGAAGTCATCGATGGGCCGCATTCCGTGGTCTTCGACGAAGCCGAGAACCGGTTGCATGCCCAGAAGGCCGTGCTTGCCTGGTGTCTGGGTGTTTGAAGTGGCCCGGAAGTGTCCGGGTGCCTGATGGGCCCGGGCGCTTGATCTCCGCGCGTGTGATGCCTATCTGCGCCGCATCACGGAAATCAAGCGCGTATCGACGTATGCTCCCTCCAGGGCGGCATCGCCGCGCCCTGGAGCTTTGTCATGTTGGAAACGCATCAAGTGACTGAACATCACCCCAAACTCGGCGAGTTCGGCTATGCCGGCGACGACCACGTCGTGCCCTTCGAGGTCGGCCCGCTCGACGTGCGCGGCCGCACGGTCCAGCTCGGACCGATGCTCGACGCCATCCTTTCGCGGCATGACTACCCCGAGCCGGTCGCCCGCCTGCTGGCGGAGGCTTGCGTGCTGACGGTGCTGCTTGGCACCTCGTTGAAGTTCGAGGGCAAGTTCATCCTGCAGACCCGCACCGACGGGCCGGTCGACATGCTGGTGGCCGATTTTTCCACGCCCTCGGCGCTGCGCGCCTATGCGCGTTTCGACGCGGATCGTCTCGAGGCCTTGATCGCGTCGGGTGAAACGTCCCAGCAGACTTTGCTTGGCAAAGGCGTGCTGGCGCTGACCATCGACCAGGGTGCCCACACCCAGCGCTATCAGGGCATCGTGCAGCTCGACGGCGAAACGCTGGAGGACGCGGCGCGCACCTACTTCCGCCAGTCGGAACAGATTCCGACCGACATCAGGCTGTCCGTCGCCAAGTTGCTGACGCCCGCGCCTGGCGGCGCGCGCGAGCAGTGGCGCGCCGGGGGTATCCTGGCGCAGTTTCTGCCGCAGTCCCCGGAGCGCATGCGCGTTCCCGACATTCACGGCGGCGACGGTGATCCGCGCGACGATGTGCATGATCCGGCCGACAATTCCTGGCAGGAATTGCTGGCGCTGCTCGGCACCGTCGAGCCGACCGAGTTGATCGATCCGACGGTCGGCGCGGAGCGGCTGCTCTATCGCCTGTTCCACGAGCATGGCGTGCGCGTCTTCGGCGGCGTTCCCGTCACCGATCAATGCTCATGCTCCAGGGACAAGATCCGCGGCATCCTCGAGGGCTTCTCCGCCCAGGAGATCAGGGACTCGACCGAGGATGGCGGCATCCACGTCGCCTGCGAGTTCTGCTCGACGCAGTACGACTTCGACCCGGCCGAATTCGCTGCGCAATGAAGTCCCTTCCTTCTCCCCGTTTCGCGGGGAGAAGGTGCCCGGGCAGATAGGAGCCGGCGCGAACCGGGTTGTTCATCTTCCCGCCCTCATGCAAACTCAGGCTCCGCGGGGATTTTGGGGCAGGTTCATTCCCCGTCGGTGCGCGTCAGCTTCAGCATATCCGTGAATAGCGCGTGCCAATGGGACTCGCTCAGGCTGATCAGGCCGAGTGCCTTGAGCAGGAAAGCGCCTTCGCCGGCCAGGAAGGCGACGGCGATCTGGCGGTCCGCCGGTCTCGACAGGTCGAGCCTTGCCAGAAAGCCGTTGTACCACTCCCGGCTCTCGGCCACCCGCTCCGGTGCCTCCAGCAGCGCCGTCATCATGACCGCGGAACGCGAGTGTTCTTCCTCGTCTTCATCCTTCGTCACCGACAGATGCGCCCGGATCACCGATTGCGCCGACGGGCTGGGTCCGGCCTGTTTCATGACCTTGGTTTCGTAGGCGTCGGCCCAGCGGGCGATCATCGCGCGGATCAGATTGTCCTTGGTGCCGAAGCAATATTGCACACCGCTCTTGGTGATGCCGGCGGCCTTCGCCACGGCATCGAAGCTCAGCCCCGATGCGCCGAGTTCGGTCACCACCGTCTCGGCGGCGTCGAGGACCTTGTCGCGGTCGATGCTGCGCGGTCTTCCTGACATCCGGCCTCTTCCATTTGAATACGATCGTATTTATATGCGTGCCCGTGGCCGTTCAAGGCCGCGAGTGACCGTATACTGAAGGAAGCCGTCATGTCCCTGTCCAACCGCTGGCTGGTCCTAGCCATCGTGTCGAGTGCGCTGTTTTTGATCGTCATCGATATGACCGTGCTCTACACCGCGCTTCCCACGCTCACGCACGACCTCAGGGCGACGGCGACCGAGAAGCTATGGATCATCAACGCCTATCCGCTGGTGGTCGCGGGTCTGCTGCCGGGCGTCGGCACGCTGGGGGATCGGCTCGGCCACAAGCGCATGTTCATGGCCGGCCTCGTCGTGTTCGGTCTGGCGTCGCTCGGCGCGGCCTTTTCCCAGACCTCGGCCTGGCTCATCGCTTCGCGTGCGCTGCTTGCGGTCGGCGCCGCCATGATGATGCCGGCCACACTGTCGCTGATCCGGCTGACCTTCACCGACGAGAAGGAGCGCGCCTTCGCCATCGGTGTATGGGCGGCCGTGGCGTCCGGCGGCGCCGCGTTCGGACCGGTCGTCGGCGGCGCGCTGCTGGAGCATTTCTGGTGGGGTTCGGTGTTCCTGATCAACGTGCCCGTGGTGCTCGTCGCCCTGCTTGCCGGCATGACGCTGTTGCCCAACAGGCCGGGCAACAGCGATCACCCCTGGGATCTGGTCGGCTCCGTTCAAATCATGGTCGGCCTGGTCGGCCTGACCTACGCCATCAAGGAGTTCGCCAAGCGCGATCCGTCCTGGCTGGCGGCGGCGCTCGCTTTTGCCGTCGGTCTCGCCGCCATGGTCGTCTTCGTGCGCCGCCAGCTCGCCAGCCGCACGCCGCTGATCGATTTCTCGCTTTTTGCCGATCCGCGCTTCTCGGCCGGGGTCGCGACGGCTGTGGTGGCGTCTGCCGCCTTGATCGGTGTCGAGCTGGTGTTCAGCCAGCGCCTGCAGCTCGTACTCGGCCATTCGCCGCTGCAGGCCGGCCTGATCATCCTGCCGATCCCGCTCGCCGCCTTCATCGCCGGCCCGCTCACCGGCCTGGCGCTGCCCCGGGTCGGAGCGGTGCGCGTGCTGTGGTCCTCGTTGCTGCTGGCCGGGGTGACGCTTGTCGCCTACCTGCTGGTCTATCAGGGCGAGACCTGGCTGTGGCTCACCGCGCTGTCGCTGATGGGCTTCGGTTTCGGCGCGGCCATGACGGCTGCCTCCAGCGTCATCATGCTGTCCGCTCCGGAGGAGAGAGCAGGTATGGCGGCGTCCATCGAGGAAGTCTCCTTCGAGCTTGGCGGCGCGCTCGGCATTGCTCTCCTCGGCTCCCTGATGTCGGCGCTCTACACCTATGCCCTGGTGCTGCCGCAAGGGATCGCCGCGCAGGCCGGCGACAGCCTGGATGAGGCGCTGCTGATCGCCGAGCAACTGGCGCCCGCGGATGCCGAGGCCTTGGCCCGCCTCGCCAGCACAGCGTTCGACCACGCCTTTTTTGGCGTGATCGCAGCCTCGGCGGCACTCCTGCTCCTGGTCAGCCTGGTTATCTGGCGGCGGACCGCGACGGTGTGATGTCGGCGGACCGAAGCTGCTTCTTCGGGCCACCTTCTCCCCGTTAACGGGGAAAAGGCAAAGCCGTGCCTAATTCACCGTTCGCCTTGTTCCCGGCAGGTCCAGCGAAAACGCGGGGATGGCGATGTCGAACGTCTCGCCCCGCTTGTTGCGCATTGTATAGCGCCCGACCATGATCCCTGATGGTGTCGAGAGCGGACAGCCTGACGTATACTGATAGCTGTCGCCCGGATTGAGTTCGGGCTGGTCGCCGACAACACCCGGGCCACGCACCTCCTCGACACGGCCGGCGCCGTCGGTGATATGCCAATAGCGCGACAGCAATTGCACGAACTCGTCCGACTGGTTGTCGATCGTTATCTGATAGCCCCAGACATAGCGGTTCTCCGCGGGATCCGAGCGATCCTCCAGGTAGAACGGCCTGACCTGCACTTCGATGTTGCGCGTGACGGCGCGATACATGAACGGCTCCAAAACGATCCGACAACCCTCGGTGCTCCCGGCGGGCAGGTCAACCTGCGCGTCTTGTCGCGGCTGATCCTCAAACGCAGGTGCCGGCAAAGAATGTCATTTAAGTGACACACGACAATGATGGTGTGCGCCAAGCGCGCGACTCGGCGCTCTGTCGAACTGTTGAAAACGGCCTCATGCGGCCCGTGTTTTCCGGAGTGACCAGATTTCGATGGAACTCAGCCTCATAGCCGCCTCGCTTTCGACCGCGCTCATTCTTTCAAACGCCACCAGCATTGCGCTTGCCGCGTCGCAACTCAAACGCCGCGCCTCGATGGCAGCGCCAACCGCCGGATCGTGGCCGGTGTCGATCGTCGTGCCCTCACGTGGCGTCGAACCGTTCACGCAGGAGACGCTCGAGCGGGCCTTCTCTCTCGACTGGCCGCGTTATGAGCTGATCTTCTGTGTCGCCCATGCCGACGATCCCGTCGTCAAGCTGATCCGCGCCGCGATCGGCCGCTTTCCGAAAATCCCGGCCCGGCTGTTGGTCGGCGACGACCGCGTCAGCGCCAACCCCAAGCTCAACAATTGCGTCAAGGGCTGGGAAGCCGCGCGGCACGACTGGGTCGTGCTGGCCGACTCCAACGTGCTGATGCCAAGAGACTACATCCAGCACATGATGGCGGCGTGGCGGCCCGGTACCGGTCTCGTCTGCTCGACACCGATCGGTTCGCGGCCGGATGGCTTCTGGGCCGAGGTCGAATGCGCCTTCCTCAATACGTTGCAGGCCCGCTGGCAATATGCCGGCGAGGCGCTTGGCCTGGGCTTTGCCCAAGGCAAGAGCATGCTGTGGAACAAGCCGATGCTGGACGCCAATGGCGGCATTCGCGCGCTGGCGGCCGAGATCGCCGAGGATGCCGCCGCCACCAAGCTCGTCAACAGCCTCGGACTGCGCGTCAATCTCGTCGCCGCGCCCTTCGAGCAGCCGCTCGGCCGGCGCAGGCTTGGCGAGATCTGGTCACGCCAGGCGCGCTGGGCCCGCCTGCGCCGCGTCACATTCCCGCTGTTCTTCGCGCCGGAAATCCTGACCGGCGCGGTAGTGCCCTTGGCGCTCGCATTGATCGCGGCCGCAAGCGCCGGCTTCAGCCTGTGGGCCACCGCCGTCGCCGTGCTGGCGGCCTTCTACCTTCCGGAATACGCGCTTGCATGGTCCAAGGGCTGGTACCTGTCGTCACGCTCGCTGTCGGCCATGATGGCACGCGACCTCATCCTTCCCGTGATGTGGGCGCGTGGCTGGCTCGGCGGCGCCGTCGACTGGCGCGGCAATGCCATGACCATCGGCACCAAGGCCGCCGAACTGGAGGAGACGCCTTCGAGCGCCTGACCGGTGCGGTCCGGTGCTCCTATTTCACAGCCTTCAAGGCCTGCGCGATGTCTTCAAGAAGGTCGTCGGTGTCCTCCAGACCGACCGACAGCCTGAGCGTACCGGGCCCGATGCCGAGTTCGGCGCGGGCCTCGTCGCTCAGGTTCTTGTGGGTCGTCGTCGCAGGGTGGGTGATCAGGCTCTTGGCATCGCCGAGATTGTTCGAGATCAGCACGATGTCGAGCGCGTTCTGCAAGGCGAAGGCTGCCTGCTTGCCGCCCTTGACGTCGAGGCAGATCAACGTCGAGCCGCCTGACATCTGCTTCTTGACGATGGCAGCCTGCGGATGGTCTGCGCGCCCGGGATAGATGACGCGGGCGATCTGCGGCTGTTCGGCCAGGAAATCGGCGATCTTGGCAGCACTTTCCGTCTGCTGGCGCACGCGCACAGGAAGTGTCTCCAGGCCCTTCAGGAGCGTCCAGGCATTGAACGGCGACAGGCTGGGCCCGGTGTGGCGGAAATAGTCGTGCAAATTCTCGTCGATCCACTTCTTGTCCGACAGGATGACGCCGCCCAGGCAACGCCCCTGGCCGTCAATATGCTTGGTCGCCGAATAGACCACGATATGGGCGCCGAGCTGCAAGGGTTTCTGCTGCAGCGGCGTGGCGAAGACATTGTCGACCACCAGTCGCGCGCCGATCGAATTGGCGAGCGAGGCAACCGCCGCGATGTCGACCACTTCCAGGGTCGGGTTGGTGGGGCTTTCCAGGAAGAACAGCTTGGTGTTGGGCCTGACCGCCTTTTCCCAGTTGGCGATATCGGTGCCGTCGACCAGCGTCGCCTCGATGCCGTAGCGCGGCGCCAGCGTCTCGACCACCCAGCGGCAGGAGCCGAACAGCGCCCGCGCCGCCACGATGTGATCGCCGGCCTTGACGCTGCACAGCAGCGCCGCGGAAACCGCTGCCATGCCCGATGCCGTGGCGCGCGCGTCTTCGGCGCCTTCCAGCGCGCACATGCGCTTTTCGAACATGTCGACGGTTGGATTGGCGTAGCGCGAATAGATGAAGCCCGGCTCCTCGCCCTTGAAGCGGGCTTCTGCCGCCTGGGCGGTCTCGTAGACATAGCCCTGGGTGAGGTACATCGCCTCGGAGGTTTCGCCGAATTGGGAACGCAGCGTTCCGCCATGCACGAGTGCGGTTTGAGGCTTCCAGTTGCGCGTCTTGCTCGTCATCGTCCTATCCAAACACAAAAAAACCGGCCGCGAAAAGTCGCAACCGGTCCATACGGCCTTGCGGCCCGACGGTCCTTTAGCGACTTGTTTAACGTGGCTGCAAGCCGACCGGCCAAATCACCACGGGATAACGACCCTTTAGACCCGCGCCGCGCTTGCGTCAATTGCCGGCTTCATTAAGAGGTTTGTACCAAGGCAGGTGCCGCAAAAGTGCCGAGCGGTTTTGTGGTGAGAACCTGCGGCAAGAGAGACCCGTCTTGGAGCGGAGCAAGACTTTGCGGCAGACAGGCATTCTTCCCGATCAGGACATTTCGGCGCTGTTCCAGTCCGGCGCCCTGAAGTCGCCGCGCGCGCTCGATGCCGATCAGATCCAGCCGGCCAGCCTCGATCTCAGGCTCGGCGACAAGGCGTGGCGCGTGCGGGCCTCCTTCCTGCCCGGTCCCAACCACACGGTCTCAGAGAAGCTCGACCGGCTGAAGCTGCACGAGATCAGCCTGGCCGATGGGGCTGTGCTCGAAACCGGCTGCGTCTACATCGTGCCGTTGCTGGAGAGCCTTGCCCTGCCGGGGCACATCTCCGCCTCGGCCAATCCCAAGAGCTCGACCGGACGGCTCGACATCTTCACCCGCGTGATGACCGACCGGGGCCACGAGTTCGACAAGATCGCTTCGGGCTACAATGGTCCGCTCTATCTGGAAGTGAGCCCGCGCACCTTCCCGATCGTCGTGCGCACCGGTTCGCGGCTGTCGCAGATCCGTTTTCGCACCGGCAATGCGCTGCTTTCGGAAGCCGAACTGCATGAACTGCACGGCTCGGAGATGCTGGTGGCCACCGATCCACCCAACATTTCCGGCGGCGGCATCGCGCTGTCGATCGACCTCAAGGGCGACAAGGACGGCCTGGTCGGCTATCGGGGCAAACACCACACCGGCCTTGTCGACGTCGACAAGCGCGCCGCGCAGGACGTGCTGGATTTCTGGGAGCCGATCCACAAGAGCGGCGCCGGTGAACTGGTGCTCGATCCCGACGAATTCTACATCCTCGTCAGCCAGGAGGCGGTGCATGTGCCGCCGCTATACGCGGCCGAGATGACGCCCTTCGATCCGCTGGTCGGCGAATTCCGTGTCCACTATGCCGGCTTCTTCGATCCGGGCTTCGGCCATTCGGCGGCCGGCGGCACCGGCAGCCGTGCGGTGCTGGAGGTGCGCAGCCACGAAGTGCCGTTCATCCTCGACCACGGCCAGATCGTCGGCCGGCTGGTCTACGAACATATGCTGAAACGCCCGCAGGCACTCTACGGCACCGATCTCGGCTCCAACTACCAGGCGCAGGGCCTGAAACTGTCCAAGCATTTTAGGGCCGTGCGGTGACGCTGCCAATCTCCCCCCCTTGTGGGGGAGATGCCCGGCAGGGCAGAGGGGGGCGCGAAGGATCGCGGCCTCTGCCATTTTCAAACAAACCAAAAAAATCCGAACGCCCAGCTTTGTCAGCTTGATGCGCTGGCGGGACAGCGCCCCCCCCTCTGACCTGCCGGCCATCTCCCTCACAAGGGGGGAGATCAATCTCTCAAAGCGCCTTCACGACCACCTTCACTGGCTGCTCGATCTCCAACGGGTTGCGCAGCGGCAGACCGAAATCGCCGGCTTCGATCTCGAAGACATCGCCGGCCTCGGTCCTGACGCCGTCGGCGAAGGACAGTGTCGCGGTGCCGAACATGTGGACATGCACATCGCCCGGCTGGCGGAAGGCCGAATATTTGAAATGGTGGTGCTCGAGATTGGCGATGGTGTGCGACATGTTCGCCTCGCCCGACAGGAACGGCTTCTCCCACAGCGTGTTGCCGTCGCGCACGATGCGCGAGCTGCCGCGGATGTCCGCCGGCAGGTCGCCGAGCAGGATCTCGGGTCCGAACGAAGCGTTGCGCAGCTTGGAATGAGCAAGGAAGAGATAGTTCACGCGTTCGGTGACGTGATCGGAGAACTCGTTCGACAGCGTGAAGCCGACGCGGAACGGCGCGCCGTCATCGCCGATGACATAGATGCCGGCGATCTCGGGCTCTTCGCCGGCGTCCTTGGCGAAGGCGGGTGACAGCAGTGCCGCGCCCGGCGCCACCGCCATCGTGCCATTGCCCTTGTAGAACCATTCCGGCTGCACGCCGACCTGGCCCTTGGCGGGTTTGCCGCCCTCGAGCCCCATGCGGAACATCTTCATGGAATCGGTAAGCTGCTCCTCGCCGTCCGTGGTGAGCTTCTTGTGCATGGAATCGCGCGTCGCCGCGGAACCCAGATGGGTCAGTCCGGTGCCGGTGAGATGCAGATGCGCGGGGTCCGGATGGTTGATTGGCGACAACAGCCGGCCCTTCTTGTAGGCGGCATCAAGATCGACCGTCTCGCCAAGACCCTTGCGCTCGATCAGTGTTGCGAGGCCGACGCCGGTGCGCGCCGCCTCCATCGCCAGCGAATAGACGCTGCGCGCCCCATTGATGATCCGGGTCTTGCCGCCGTTACGGGCCACGACGCGAATGGTCTCGGCGTCGTCGAGAATCTGCGAGATCAGCATGATCAGTCCTCTCTCATATGTCTTGGCCCGGCTGCCGCTCGGCAAACCTTGACCTGCGCGGCTCGGACCTTGCCGCGCCACGGGTGAAATTCTTCGTCCGGATTGCGCTCGCGGGTCCGGTTTCCCGGGGACTTCCTGATGCCGGCTGTTGGCCGGCAGCGCCGCGATCGTATGCCTTCCTCGTTGCCTCGCCTAAGCCCGTCAGGCCTTGTTCTTGTTGTAGACGTCGAAGATCACGGCGCCGAGCAGGACCAGGCCTTTGACCACCTGCTGCCAGTCGACGTTGACGCCCATGATCGACATGCCGTTGTTCATGACGCCCATGATGAAGCCGCCGACCACGGCGCCGATGACCTGGCCGACACCGCCCATCGCCGAGGCGCCGCCGATGAAGACGGCGGCGATGACGTCGAGCTCCGAACCCAGACCCGCCGCCGGCACGGCCTGGCCGAGGCGCGCCGCGATGATCAGGCCGCCGAGTGCGGACAGCACGCCCATATTGATGAATACCAGGAGCGTCAGCCGCTCGGTGTTGATGCCCGACAATTGCGCCGCCTTGGGATTGCCGCCCATCGCGTAGATGCGGCGGCCGATCGTCATGCGCTTGGTCACGAAGACGAACAGCGAGATCAGCACGCCCATGACGAGCAGCACCACGGGCAGGCCCCTGTAGCTGGCGAACTCATAGACCAGGAACAGCGCCAGCGCGCTGGCGACCAGCGTCTTGATGACGAACAGCGGGAAGGGTTCGGCCTCATAGCCATGGCGTTCGCGCTTGCGCCGGGTGCGCAGCCCGAAATAGGCGTAGGCCACCACCGCGATCACGCCGAGCACGACCGTCGTCATGTGCAGCGTCAGGCCGCTGCCCATGATGGTCTTGCCGGCCGCGTTCACCGTCGGTGGGATCAGCGTCAGCGGGCCGATTACATCAGGGATGAAGCCGGAGCTCAGCGCCTTGAAGCCGTCCGGAAGCGGGCCGACCGACGAGCCGCCGCCCAAAAGCGCCTGGCAGATGCCGCGGAAGATCAGCATGCCGGCCAGCGTGACGATAAAGCTCGGTATTCGATGGTATGCGATCCAGTAGCCTTGCGCCGCGCCGATCAGGCCACCCACGATCAGGCAGACGATCGAAACCACCAGCGGATTGCTGAGCGGTCCGAGCTGCCAGATGACCATCATGTTCGCCGCCAGCGCGCCGATGAAACCGGCGACTGATCCGACGCTGAGGTCGATATAGCCGGAAACGATGACCAGCAGCATGCCCAGCGCCATGACGATGATGAACGAGTTCTGCTGCACCAGGTTCGAGAGGTTGACCGGCTTGAACAGCGTGCCCGACGTGGTGAACTGGAAGAACAGCATGATGACGATCAGTGCGATGATCAGGCCGTATTCCCGCAGGTTCGTCGTCAGTGCCGAGACGGCGATGCGTGGTCGCTGTTCTTCGCCGACATTGCCTTGCGGGGCGGGGGCGCTTTCGGTGCTCATGCTGCTTTTCCTTCTCCCCGGACGATGGCGCGCATTATTTTTTCCTGGCTTGCGTCCGCCGCCGGCATTTCGCCGACGATGCGCCCTTCATTCATGACGTAGATGCGGTCGGTGATGCCAAGCAATTCCGGCATCTCAGACGAGATGACCACGATCGCCTTACCTTCCGAGGCCAGCCGCGCGATGATCGTATAGATTTCGTACTTGGCGCCGACGTCGATGCCGCGTGTCGGCTCGTCGAGGATCAGCACGTCAGGGTCGGCGAACAGCCATTTCGACAGCACCACCTTCTGCTGGTTGCCGCCCGAAAGATTTCCGGTCAACTGGTAGACGCTGGAAGCGCGGATGTTGGTCTTCTTGCGATAGTCGTTGGCAACCGCAAGTTCGCGCAGATCGTCGATGACGCTGTGGCGCGACACGCCGCCGAGATTGGCCAGCGTGATGTTGTGTTTGATATGATCGATAAGGTTGAGGCCGTAGGTCTTGCGGTCTTCCGTCACGTAGGCGATGCCGTGCTGGACCGCCTTGCTGACCGAGGAGACGTCGACCGGCTTGCCCTTGAGCAGCACCTCGCCGGTGATGCGGCGGCCGTAGGATCGGCCGAACAGGCTCATGGCGAATTCGGTGCGGCCGGCGCCCATCAGTCCGGCAATGCCGACCACTTCGCCCTTGCGGACATTGATGTCGATGCCCTTGATCACCTGCCGCTCGGCATGGATCGGGTGGTAGACCGACCAGTTCTTCACCTCGAACACCACTTCGCCGATCTTGGGCTCACGCGGCGGATAGCGGTCGTCCAGCGAACGGCCGACCATGGAGGTGATGATGCGGTCTTCGCTGATGTCTTTCTTGGCGAGCGTCTCGATGGTGCGCCCGTCACGGATGACCGTCACCTTGTCGGCGACCCGGTTGATCTCGTTCAGCTTGTGCGAGATCAGGATCGAGGTCATGCCTTGCCGCTTGAATTCGAGCAGAAGGTCGAGCAGCGCCTGGCTGTCCTTCTCGCTGAGCGACGCGGTCGGCTCGTCGAGGATCAGGAGCTTGACGTCCTTGCTGAGCGCCTTGGCGATCTCGACCAACTGCTGCTTGCCGACGCCGATGTTGGTGATCAGTGTCTTGGGGTCCTCGTTGAGACCCACCTTCTTCAACAGGGCGGCGGTGCGCTGCTCGTTGGCATCCCAGTCGATGACGCCGTATCTGGCGTTTTCGTTGCCGAGGAAAATGTTTTCGGTAATTGACAGCATCGGCACCAGGGCAAGCTCCTGGTGGATGATAACGATACCCTTGTGTTCGCTGTCATGGATGCCTTTGAACTGGCATTCCTGGCCCTGGAAGATGATCTGGCCGTCGTAGGTTCCGGAAGGATAGACGCCCGACAGAACCTTCATCAGCGTCGACTTGCCGGCGCCATTCTCGCCGACCACGGCATGGATTTCGCCTTCCTCGACGCTGAGGTTGACGTTCGACAGCGCCTTCACGCCTGGGAACGTCTTGGTGATGTCGCGCATCTCCAAAATCGTCGTCATCGGGGCAAGCTCCTCCCAGACGTTCTTGTTTTTACGCAATTCCCATGGGGAAAGCGCTACGCACTTTTCCTGGAATTGCTCTAGGCCGGCAGGAACAATACCGGGGTCGCTTCTGAACGAAAAGGGGCCCTGCGTTGCGCAGGACCCCTTCCTGGTAATCGGGATTACTTCAGGTCTTCGGCCTTGATGTAGCCGGAGTCGACGACCAGCTTCTGGTAGTTCGACTTGTCGACTTCATGCGGCGTCAGCAGGATCGAGGGAACGACCTTGACGTCGTTGTTGTAGGTCTTGGTGTCGAGACCATCCGGCTTGCCGCCCGACAGCACCTTGTCGACCAGACCGACAGTGGCCTTGGCGAGGTCACGGGTGTCCTTGAACACCGTCGAGTACTGCTCGCCCGTGATGATCAGCTTGACCGAGGCGGTCTCGGCGTCCTGACCGGTCACGATCGGCCAGGGCTGAGCGGCCGTGCCGTAGCCCACGGCGCGCAGCGAGGCGGTGATGCCGCGCGACAGGCCGTCATAGGGCGACAGAACGCCATCGACGCGGCTGCCGTCCGAGTAGTTGGCGGAGAGCAGGTTGTCCATGCGGGCCTGGGCGGTGGCCGCCAGCCAGCGCAGCGTGCCGACCTTGTCCATGCCCATCTGGCCGGACTTGATCTTGATCGAGCCGTCATCGATCAAAGGCTGCAGGACGGAGATCGCGCCATTGTAGAAGAAGAAGGCGTTGTTGTCGTCGGGCGAGCCGCCGAACAGTTCGACGTTCCACGGCTTGGTGTTCGGGAAGCGTTCCTTGAGGCCCTTGACGAGCGAATTGGCCTGGATCACGCCGACGCCGAAATTGTCGAAGGTGGTGTAGTAGTCGACATTGGGGGTCTTCTTGATCAGGCGGTCATAGGCGATGACGACGACGCCCGCGTCAGCGGCCTTCTGCAGCGCATCCGACAGGGTGGTGCCGTCGATCGAGGCGATGATCAGCGCCTTCGGGCCCTTGGTGATTTCGTTTTCCAGCTGGCTGAGCTGGTTGGGGATGTCGTCCTGCGCGTACTGCAGGTCGACCGTGTAGCCGAGAGCCTCGAGCTGGGACTTGACGGCGTCGCCGTCATTGATCCAGCGCTGCGAAGTCTTGGTCGGCATCAGCACGCCGACGAGACCCTTGTCGGCTGCGTGCGCCGAATAGGTCATGGCAGCGATGCCAAGCGCCGCGACTGCGGCCAGTGTCTTGATGATCTTCACTTTACTCTCCCTGGTTGAAGGACGCGGCACCCCGGGGGTCGCGGGCCGCGCAATCGTGCAGAAGCGCCGAGGCACCACTGCCGTCATATCGATCTCCGGTATCCTCCCATGGCTCCAAGGCGCTTGTTTCAATCGATACGATTTTTCTCGTCGGCGACTGTCACGTCTCGGAACACGCGAAAAGTGTGACCCTTTGCCATAACTGTCAAATGCGATCTATGATGGTTGCTATATCAGAACCGGTATATGAAGGACGGGTCAGAAAACATGGCGGAGCTGACAAATCCTGATGGGATTTCAGAGCCTTACAAAGACCGGCCTGGCGCGGGTGAGACCTTGCTGCGCAGTGGCCTCAGCCTGCGCCACATGCGCATGATCGTCGCGCTCGACGATCACGGCGGGGTGAGCGCGGCGGCCCAGGTCATGAACATCTCGCAACCAGCCGCCTCGCGCATGATCGCCGAGATGGAGGCGGTGCTGGAGGTCAGGCTGTGTGAGAGGCTGCCGCGCGGCATCACGCTGACGCCCTACGGCAAGGCGCTGGCCAGGCGCGCGCGTTCGATCCTGCTCGAGATGCGCGAGGTCGATCGCGAGATTTCCGAACTCAAGGCCGGCAAGGGCGGGTCGGTGTTTCTGGGAGCGGTGACGGCGCCGGCGATCGAACTCGCGGTGCCGGCCATCCGGGAGATCCGCCGCATCTATCCGCGCATCGAAATCACCATGCAGGTGGAGACCTCCAACGTGCTGGCGCGCGAACTTATCGCGTCGCGTCACGACTTCATCATCGCGCGCATCCCCGACGACCTCAATCCGCGCCTGTTCGAATCGCGCGTCATCGGCGTCGAGAAAGCCTGCCTCATCGTGCGCCGTGGCCATCCGCTCACAAGAGGCGCGGCGGTGCGGCTGGAGGACACGGCCGCCTATGATTGGGTCTTCCAGTCGGGCGGTTCGCCGCTGCGCCAGGCGATGGAGAGCAATTTCCTCAACCGCAACATCGCGCTGCCGGATCGCATCCTCAACACCTCCTCACTGCTGCTGACCCTGGTCATGGTCGCGCAATCCGACGCGATCGCGCCGGTATCGGTGCAGGTGGCGAAGTTCATCCAGAATCCCGACGGGCTCGCCGGCGCCATCGACGTCGTCCAGACCGAGTTCGATATCGAGGTCAGGCCCTACAGCCTGATCACGGTCAAGAACCGCGTGCTGTCGCCGGCCGCCAAGATGCTGCACGATTTCATCCTGCGCGAAGTGGGGTGATCCGGTGTCATGGGACGACTTGGCAAGGCCTGAGGTTCTGCTCGCAGGAGATGCCGAGCTGTGATTGCCGGCGGGTGGAGATTGCCATCTGGTGTGCCGATCGGTGTACAATGGCCCGGCAGATTCATTGCAGACAGGCGGGCGGGGGCCGTGAAAGCGAACGTTGTCATTGTCGAGGATGATCCGCTCGTCGCCGCCTATGTTGGACGCGGCGTGGCGGCGCATGAGGGCTTGTCGCTGATGGCCGCCGCGGGCACGCTGGCCGGCGCGCGTGCTCTGCTCGACGAGAAGGTGGACCTGTTTATTCTCGATCTTGGCCTTCCAGATGGCAGCGGGATCGAACTGATCGAGGAAATCCGTGCACGAGGCGGTCTTGAGCCGAAGATACTCGTCCTCTCGGTGCTGGGCGATCAGGATACGGTACTGGCGGCCGTGCTGGCGGGAGCGGACGGCTATCTGCTGAAGGACATCGACAGTCTCGACATCGGCCAGCAAGCAGCCGATGCATTGACCGGCGGTGCTCCGTTGTCGCCCAGCATCGCCGCGTATGTGCTGCGTCATTTGCGCCGGCAACGGGAAGATCTCAAGCCGGATGATGCCGATCCGCCGCTGTCGCCGCGCGAAATCGAACTGCTCCAGCTTCTGGCGCGCGGGTTAAGCAACCGGCAGGCGGCGGCCGAACTCGAAATCTCACCACACACGATCGGCGATCATGTGAAGTCGATCTACAGGAAGCTCAGGGTTAGCAATCGGGGCGAGGCCATGGTGCGCGCCTTTCGCAGCGGGTTGCTGCGCCTGTGACCATCATGCCCCGGTTGACCGGATGGCGCCGCGCGCTGGTTATTATTCTCGGTGCGCAATTGCTGTTCTGGTGCGCTTATGGCCTCCTCATCGCCGGCCTGCAGCCCGCGGGCACACTTGAGGAATACCGGTTGCCGGCGGTGGGTGCGGTGCTGGCATCCGAGCCGGCCGAGGTGGGCGCCTATGCCGCCGGGCTTTCAGGGCCGGCCCTGCTGCGTATCCCCGGCTGGCAGCCCGTGATCCTGCATCCGGCGCGAGCGAGCCTGTTGTCGCGCGCGGAAACATCGGCGGGGGACGCGTGGTCGCTCATCTGCCGGAAAGATCCCTGCCCGGAGACCGTGGCAGCCTATGCCGGGCCTTTCGACCGTATGGACGAGGCCGCCGGCCGGGAGGAATTCCAGCGTTTCGACATGGTATGGCTGGTCGTTGTCACGGAACTGATGATGGGATCGGCGCTGCTCGTCGTGTTGCCGGTCAACCGGTTCTCACGGCTGCAATGCATTACCGGCCTGCTGCTCATCTCGGTGGGCATCGACGCGTGGCTCACCACCTTCGGGGCGCAGAGCCTGCCCTATGCCTGGTTTCCGTTGCTGCGCTACGGTGTGGAATATCTGATGTTGACGGTGGCCGCGCTTGCGGTGAACGCCTTTGCCGGCTGGCGGCCGCGCGAGGCGTGGGTGGCCTACGGCTGCTTTGTCGTCGCCTTTGTTGCATTGCTTGGGGCCATGATCGAAGGCGTCGACTTTGCGACAGTCGTGTCCTGGCTCGATGCGATAGCGCTGACCCTGCTGCTGGGCTATGGCGTTCTGGCGTTGCTGCGGATGGGACGCACAACTCCGGGGCCGGCGATCCGGGTTCTGGCGATATTGCTTGTCGCTCTAGCCTCGATTGGCTTCGACCTGTTTCTCTTGCCGCCGCCCGCCGGTTTCGCCTTGCAGGCTTCGGTCCTCGCACCGCCATTGACGATGTTCGGCATCCTGTTCGAGATCGCGCTGCAGGGCCACAGGCTCAATCAGGAGGCGGAGGAGGCGCGCAGCGACCTGGAACGTCAGGTGCTGGAGCAGGATGCGAGCCTGCTGCGTTCCTCGCGATTGCTGCGTCATCAGGAACGGTTGATCGCGATCGACGCCGAGCGTCAGCGTCTGTTGCGCGACATGCATGACGGGGTCGGCGGTGTGCTGACGCACCTTCTCCTCGATGTTCGCGAGAATCGACTGACCTCGCGGGAAATCGAGCAGGGATTGCAGTCTTCGGTCGATGACCTGCGCAACATGGCCAGTGCAATCGACGCGGGCAACGAGCCGATCGACGAGGCGCTCGCGATGTTCCAGGAGCGCATGGCGGGCCGTCTTGCCCGATCCGGCATCACCCTGGACTATCGCTGCACGCTCCCGATCCCGGCGCCGAGCCTCGACGTGCGGCGGCTGCTCAGCCTCTATCGGCTGTTGCAGGAGGGCATCGCCAACACCTTGCGCCATGCTTCGGCCACAAGGATCGAACTCGCGGTGAACCCGGGTGAGGATGGCGCCATTCACGTCATGCTGTCTGACGACGGCAAGGGCTTCGAGCCCGGGACGGCTTCAGGCGCCGCCGGCGAAGGGCGAGGCCTTGCGAACATACGCCGTCGGGCTGACCAGATGGGTGGACGAATAGCAATCGAAAGCGCGCCCGGACACGGCACGCGACTGATCCTGGCCATCCCGATCCAGACCACGGCACGAAAGGCCTGATCGCGGGCGGCAAAGACGGCTAGCGCGGACCCGGCTTAAGACGAGGTAGGGCGATGGCCAACCGGAACGCCGGGGGCTTGTTGCCTGGCTGCCCGGCGAAATACCGGATTTACCATAATATTTTGCCCATACCCCCCGGAACGCGGGATTGATGTGTCCGCGGCCTCGGCGGAAAAGACCATCGACGACTCCCGTTCGGGATCGGGAACAAATCAATGAAATCGCGGTGCCGCCGATGGCGGCGCGAGGGGAGGGCGTATGCCCGCGCTCCCTTGCGCTACCACGCGGGCGGCTGCCGCGAGGGAGCATGGCAATGGCGGCAGGGCGCGGCAATCGTTCAAGGACCATTTCGCTCTGCAGGCTGTCGGTCACGACCTCGACCCTCGCGCTCCTCGCCATCGCCTGCGCGCCTTCGACGGCCCAAGCGCAACAGCCTTGTGACCCGGGAGGTGGCCCCTATACCAGCGGGTTTCCGGATTTCAACGGCGGCCTTACCAATGGTTGCCAGGTGGATGCCGACACGGCCGACACATTCAGCGGCACTGTCGCCGCGACCTTCCGTAATGGCGCCGTCCTCAATGCGAACGCGGCCGGGGCCGTCAGCGGCGGTCTCGTGCAGTTGCCGACCTTCGACGCCGTCATCAATGCCAACGTCGCCAACGCCATCACTGGTGGGACGCTGGTCATCAACGGCACCGTGAACGCACTGGCCACCGGCGCCATCAATGGCGGTCGGTTGAGGCTCGGTGGAGACGGTGTCGTCAACATCGGGGCCGCCAACGCGACGACGGCGAACACCGACCTGGAATTCGGCAGTCAGGCAGTGAGCGCCGGAGGTCTCCTCAACCTCAACGGCTTCAGCACGACCGTCGGCCGGATCACGAACTACATCCCCAGCGGGCAGATCGTAAACGGCGGCGCGGCGGATGCCGTGCTGACGATCGATGGTTCCGCCCTTGGAGATTCTTCTTTCGGCGGCGTGATCGCCGATGGCGCCGGTAGCGGCACGCTCGCGCTGGTCAAGCGCGGGTTGAGCACGCTGACACTTTCGGGTTCCAACACCTATGGCGGCGGGACGCGGATCGAAGCAGGTACGCTGGACCTCAAGGGCAACGGCACGCTCGGTGCGCCCACGGGAAAGCTCGACATCGCCAGTGGCGCCACGCTGCTTTTTGATACCACGGCCCTGACGGTCGGCTCGCTATCGGGCGCGGGTACGATCACCCGTTCGGACTTCAACCCGGGCTTGCTCACCATCGATCAAGCCACCGACACCACGTTCAGTGGCGTCATCACGGACTACTTCGACGAAATCAATGGCGTAACCACCATGACCGGACTGACCAAGTCCGGCGCCGGCACGCTCACCCTGAGCGGCAACAACGCCTATACCGGCACCACCAATGTGACGGGCGGCACGCTGCTCGTCGATGGGTCCCTGGGCAATGTCATGTGGGGACCCATCGTGTTGGGCACTTCCACGGTTGCGGTTGCATCGGGAGGCAGCCTGGGCGGCGCGGGATCGATCGCCGGCGACGTTTCCGTGGCATCCGGCGGCATCCTGCTGGGCCGCGCCGGTCGGACCCTGTCGATGGGGTCGCTGGAGCTCAACGCCGGCTCGGTCGTGGATGTCTCGCTCGGCGCACCGGGCAACGCGCGCCTGTTCAACGTCGCCGGCGACCTGACGCTCGCCGGCACGCTCGATGTGAGCGACGCCGGCGGTTTCGGCGATGGTCTCTATCGCCTGTTCGATTACGGTGGGGCGCTGACCGACCACGGGATGACCGTTGGCGCGACGCCAGCCGGTTATACTGCCGGCGATCTGGCCGTGCAGACCTCTGTGGCCAACCAGGTCAACTTGCTGGTCGGGGCGGTCGCGCCCGACACGTACAATTTCTGGAACGGCGCGCAGACCACGGCCAACAATATGGTCAACGGCGGCACAGGCACGTGGAGCGCTGCCGGAACCAACTGGACCAACGTGAGCGGCAGCGCGAGCGGCGCCTACGATCCTGCCGCCATGGTGATCTTCCAGGGCACGCCGGGCGTGGTCACGGTGAGCGCGGGCGGTGGTGCGCTGGACGTGGCCGGCGGGATGCAGTTCTTCGTCGATGGGTATCAGATATCAGGCGACGCGCTGGATCTCACCGGGTCGAGCGTTCCGATCCGCGTGGGCGACGGCACCGCGGCCGGCGCGGGGATGTCCGCGACCATTTTGTCCGCGCTCACCGGCAGCGGCGGCATCGACAAGACCGACCTCGGCACGCTCATTCTTTCGGGATCCAACACCTACACCGGCGGCACGACGATCTCGGCCGGCACGCTGAAGCTCGACGGCGCCGGCACACTCGGCGCAACAACGGGCACGCTTGCCATCGCCAGCGGCGGCACGCTCGATATTGCCGGCACCAACCAGATCGTCGGCGCGCTGTCCGGTGCCGGCGGCATTACCAGTTCCGTTTCAGGCGGTATGCAAAGCTCGCTCACGGTCGATCAGGCCGGCAACACCAACTATGGCGGTGCGATCACCGACGGATACATGACCGGCACCGGCACTGGCACCGTTTGGCTGCTCAAGAACGGCGCGGGCACGCTGACCCTGACAGGGAACAGCACGTTTGCCTTCAACACCGTCAATGGCGGCACGTTGGCGATCGCAAATGGCGGTGAGGTTGCGAACGAAACCAGTTATGTGGGTGACGCAGCAGGCAGCGACGGAACGGTTCTCGTCACCGGCAGCGGGTCCGTTTGGACGACGGATTATCTGTACCTCGGCTATCGGGGCGCAGGCACGCTCACCATTGCGGATGGTGGCAGGGTCAGCGTCGGCACGCTCGATATGGTGCGCTCAAGCTCCGCCAGCGGCACGCTCAATCTGAACGGCACGGCCGGGGCACGCGGGGTATTGGAAACCGGTGGCATCGTCAAAGGCCTCGATGGCGCGACGGTCAATTTCGATGGCGGCATTTTACGAGCCACGGCTGCCGACGCCGATCTGCTCGGCCACTTTGTCGCCGGCGATGTGACGATCAAGGCGGGCGGCGCCTTCATCGATACCAACGGCTATAATGTGGAGATCACCTCTCCGCTGGGCGGCGGAGGGGCGCTGACCAAACAGGGTGCCGGCGAACTGTACGTGATCGGGGCCAACACATACGAAGGTGGCACCAATATCGAGGCCGGAAGGCTGTTCCTTGGCGATGGCGGCACGCTCGGCGCCCCAACCGGATCGCTTTTCGTCGCAAGCGGCGCCACTCTCGATCTCGGCATCACATCGCAGACGGTCGGTTCGCTGTCGGGCGCAGGCGACATCACCAGCACGGTGGCGATGGGATCCCCCAGCTTGCTCACCGTGGATCAAGCCACCGACACCACCTTTAGCGGCGCCATCAGGAATGGCATCCAGCTTGTCAGTCCAGGCAGCAGCACCCTCCCGGCGATTCTTGTACCCACGGTCGTCGGACTGACAAAATCGGGCACGGGGACACTCACCCTGAGCGGCAGCAATAGTTATACCGGAAACACCAACGTCACCGGTGGAACGCTTCTCATCAACGGGACAGTGGGCAATAGCCAGGTCACCGTCGGATCGGGTGCCGCCCTGGGCGGCACCGGCACGATCACGGGCACTGTCGCGATCTCCGGCCGCCTCTTCGCCGGCACGGGAGCATCTGGCTCTGGCGGGGGCATCGGCACCATGACGGTGGCGGGCGCCGTCACCTTCAACACCGGCTCGACCTATCAGGTCGCAGCGAATGCGGCCGCGCAAGCCTCCCGCCTCAACGTGACTGGCCAGGCCACGATCAATGGCGGGACAGTGAGCGTGCTGGCTGGCGCGGGCAGTTACAGCCCTCAGACCGACTATACGATCCTGTCGGCGACCGGCGGCGTCAGCGGTGCCTTCGCCGGTGTCACCAGCAATTTCGCCTTCCTCGATCCCTCGCTCAGCTACGACGCGGACAATGTCTATCTGCGGCTGCATCGCAACGGCATCAGCTTTGCCTCGGTAGGCCAGGCCGCCAACCAGATCGCCGCCGGTAGCGGCGCCGAGAGTCTGGGCAGCGGCAATCCGCTCTACGATGCCATGCTGCAGCTACCCGCCACGCCTGCAGCTCGAGATGCCCTCGACCAATTGTCGGGCGAGATCCATGCCTCGGCTAAGGGCATGCTGCTGGGAGATAGCCATTTCGTCCGGGATGCCGTCACCAGCCGCATCTCCGCTGCCTTCGGCGACGGCAGCGTGGCCGCCCTGCCAATCATGGCTTATGGCGAGGGAGGCCCCGAAATGGTGGCCGCCGACACCGATCGTTTCGCCGTCTGGGGCCAGGCCTTTGGGTCTTGGGGCAAAATGGATTCCGATGGCAACGCCGCCGGCTTCGATCGCTCGACCGGCGGCCTGTTGGCGGGCGCCGATACGTCGGTCGGCGGCTGGCGTGTCGGTGTGCTCGGCGGCTACAGCCATTCGAGCTTCGATGCCGACGACCGCAATTCGACTGGCAACAGCGACAACTATCATCTCGGTCTCTATGGCGGCACCAATTGGCGCGCCATCGCCTTCCGCACCGGCGCCGCCTACAGTTGGAGCAGCATCTCGGCCAGGCGCTCGGTAGCCTTCGACGGTTTTGCCGACGCGCTTTCGGCCGACTATGACGCCGGCGCTGCGCAGGTCTTTGGCGAACTCGCCTACAAGGCCGATGCCGGACAATTCAAGTTCGAGCCCTTCGCCAATCTCGCTTATGTCAGCGTGCACGCCGATGGGTTTGCCGAACAAGGTGGCCCAGCGGCGCTGGTCAGCGCCGGTTCGACCACCGATGCCACTTTCACCACGCTCGGCCTGCGCGGTTCCACCGACTTCGCGCTTGGCGGCATCAACGCCACCGCGCGCGGCATGCTTGGCTGGCGTCATGCTTTCGGCGATGTCACGCCGCAGTCGACCTTCACTTTCGCCGGTGGCGGTCCCTTCACCATAGCAGGCGTGCCGATCGGCAGGGACAGCGCGCTCATCGAGGCCGGTCTCGACCTGCTTCTCGCCCCCAACGCAAAGCTCGGCCTGTCCTATACAGGCCAGTTCGGCGGCGGCGTCGCCGATCAGGGCGCCAAGGTTGATCTCGGCGTGGCATTCTGACGGCGCCGGCGTCGCGTTTTGTCGACGCAGCACGACTTCTTCCTGCGTTCCTGCGAAGAAACGGGTGATGGAACGAGAACGGCACTCGCGCGTTTCCTCCGATCGGCATGCTCGCTGGAGCCCTTTTCGGGCGAGGGAACGAGAAGCCGGTGGTCAACAACTCGGGAGGTTTTGATGGAACGTCGGTTGTTTCTTACTGGACTGCTTGGCGTTGCGGGGGCTGTCGCGTTTGCGGGCGTAGTCGGCCCGGGCCGCGCGGTTGCCGGTATTCCCCAAGGCAACGGAATTCTCGATGAGCTGGACAAGCCGGATCAGGCTGTCTTCGAAGGCGATGACGGGGTCGAAGTGGAGCAGGTCTCCCATCGCCGCGGACATCATGGCCGTCACCACGGCCACTGGCGTCGTGGACGGCGGCGCGGCTGGAGACGTGTTTGCCGCAGCTACTGGCGGCATGGCCGCCGTCATGTCCGCTGCTGGCGCGAGCGGGTCTGGATTTGGCTGTAACCACTGCTCTGCAAAGGCCGGCCACCGCAAGGTGGCCGGTTCCTTGCGCTGGGTTCGCGGGTCTGGAATTGGCTCTTTTGCAATCGGTGTCTCAAGATCGACACCGATCACCGAACTGTGACGGCTTCTGGCCAGATCGAATCGACGGAACCATGAGTGCCGGTTCGTTGAAACGCTGTTGAGGCGGAGCTGCACCATGCCGAAGGGCGATAGAGAAGAACCTTACGTTGCAATCGGGATCGCGCGTCCGCTTATCAGGGGCAACCGGGACGCATGAAGGGTGTAGCGATACTGACCGAAGCCCGCAGCGGTTCCGAGTGGCTTGGCAGCCTTGCCAACAGCACCGGAATAATGGGGCAGTCCGCGGAATGGCTCGATACCGGCAATCTGGGGTTCAAGCCCAAATCCCTCGATGAGCTTCTTTCCGCGACGATCGATCGTGGCGGCACCGCGAATGGCCGGTTCGCCGTCAAGCTGTTTCCTCGCCATCTCCATTGGTCGCAGGCGAAGTACGGCGCCGATTTCCTCGCCGAATGCATCAGGCGCCATGCGCTGGGATTGGTCCTGCTGGAGCGGCGGGACCGTCTTCGCCAGGCGATTTCCTATTGCCGGGCCAAGGCCTCGGGCCGGTGGACGAGCACCACCATGGACGCTGCCGAAACGGTTCCGCGCTATGATTTCGCCGGCATTTGCCAGGCCTATTTCCTGATCGGGCAGAGCTATGCCTTCTGGGAGGCGTACCTGCGCATAACCGGCCTGCCCTACGACCATTTGTTCTACGAGGACCTTCTGGACGACCCCGCTCCTTACGTCGCATCGCTGGCCCGGCACCTGTCAGTCGACATGCCGGAAGGCGAGTTCGAGACGAATCTGAGGCAGCAACGCGACAGCCACACGGAAGAATGGGTGGAGCGGTTTCAAGACGATGCCAGGTCGAAGGACCTGCTGGCACATCTGCCTGAAACGGTGGCGCCGCGTAACATCGACAACTTTGCCCGGTTCCTGTTCAAGAAGCAGATGCGAATTGGCCAGGCCTAGGCCGGGTGCCCATCTGCTTGTCTGGACAGGGTGCGCGAGCCGGTATGCGATCTTCACGCGGGCCGTTAGAGGGCCTGGTGGGTGAGGCGGGCGCGCCGAACCTCGGCGCGCCCGCCTCGGCGATCAGAACGAGTGCTTGTAGCCGATGGCGATGTTGATCTTGTCGCCGGCCAGGTCGTTATAAGGAGACGAGCTGGTGTCGATCTTCTTCCAGGAATAACCGACGCTGGTATAGACCGCATTGTACGAATCTATGTTGTAGGTCACGCCGGTCGCCACCTTCGGCGTTTCCCAGGTGGTGTTGAAGGCATTGCGGTAACGCAGGTTGAAGACGTTCCATGTCCACTGCTGGTTCAGCTTCCAGTCGCCTGCCAGGTAAAGGGCATAGTAGGGGACTTCCGCATTGGCATTGCCGTCCTTGATGATGCCCGTGTCATGCCATGTGTAGCCCAGCCCCAGGCTCGGGGTGAGGGTGAAGCTGTCGGTGAGCTTGATCTTGTAGCCGAGGGTCGCTTCCCCATAATACTGGGATTTCCCGCCGGTCTTGAGAGTGGGCTGGAGCGACACGCCGCCGACGAAGTTGTTGTCGAAACTGTGCGAGACGCTGAATTTGAAGTAGGTGTCGGCAAGCGAACGGGCGGTGTTGCTGCCATTGTTGATCGCGTAGAATTCGGGGCTGCCCTCGATGGCTATTGTCCAGGTCGGGGGCGCCGGGGGTGGCGCCTCGACAAGATCGGCCGCGAAGACGGGTGTCGCTGTGGCCAGGCAAATGCCAAGCGACGCGATTATTCTGTGTGGAAACATAGTTTTCCCTCAAGCTGAGATGTGTGACGAAACCCAGCTAGGCGCGCCACATTACAGGTATGTGACAATGTTCCATCGGTCCCGGCTGAAGCTGCGCAGGGCGCGTGCCGGCTGGTGAGCAGCGCTTCGACCGGCCTGGCTGTCGGGCAGCTATTCGGCCGCCAAGCGCCTCTCCCGCCACGATTTGGAGGCGAAATTCAGGCTTGATACCGGTTCTGCCGGCACTTTGCGGCCCGCGGACGAACAGCGGCGTATCCCGATGGCCTGGTGATCAAATTCCCGTCACAACGGCGTGATCGCGACCCAGCCGCCGAAATTCAGGGCGCTGGAGCGGGTTGCGGGAATCGAACCCGCGCGTTCAGCTTGGGAAAGCCGGACGTGATCCAAGTGTTTCAATCGTTTGGCTGTACGGGGCTATAGTCAGTCGGGAATTCCCTAATGAAATCAATAGTTATGTAAAATCCCTGGGCGCGCTATTCTCGCGCCCACCTCTGTTCTTCACCTACCTGAGGTAGAATGGCACGACCGGCCAGCTACGCTGCCATACCAACGAGCGCCAGAGTCACTGCCTCATTCTATTTTGCGAGCTCGTCGCCTTTGACCGGTGGCTTGCCCTTACCGGCACGCTTGAGGATGTCGAACGCCTTGGGAAGGTCCGCGCGCGACGCGCGTTCCTGGAAATAGCTCTCCACCCTGAGCGCCGACAGTTTCTCGGCAACGGCCACGTTGATGAATTGATTGAGCGCCACACCCTCGTCTTCCGCTACCTTGCGCGCTTCATCGAGAAGCGACTGCTGAAGCCGCAGCGCGAAATTGCTCTTCCTCATTTGTCTTTCTCCGGTCTTTTCCATGCTTCTCCAGGCGACAAGAGCTCTATTCCAAAACGGATTCCCGCCTGGTCGAAGTGACGGATGTTGAACGTCACGATCGCATCGGCCTGTCCGTTGACCGCCGCTTCGAGCACCATATCGTCATCCTGATCGCGGTCGAAGAGGCGATCTCGGAAAGACGCGCCTTGCCGATGCGCGAATCATTCGTCGTTACGTCGGCCGCCGAGCCGCGATCAAAGAGAAGATCCGCAGGCTCAACGAGGCCGGATCGAGAACATAGGCTGTAAAACCACCTGTAAAACCAACCATCGCGATGGCGGGCGGCTCAGGCTCAAACCCTCGGCCGGCGTGCTGGAGCGGGTAGCGGGAATCGAACCCGCGCGTTCAGCTTGGGAAGCTGACAGGCTACCATTACATCATACCCGCGCTGCAGCCTCGTTATCATGACGGCACGGCTCCGGGCAATCGCAAAACCGGCCGCGTATTGCGGGTCATGACGGTTCACCGTGTGACGGTCGGCGCTTGTTCCCCGACCTTGGCGACGTCGCCGCCGGTGGCAAAGCTTGGCCAGTATTTCGAGATGGCGAGCGTCGCGCCAGCGGAAGAGAAATGACCATAGTCGAAATAGAGGAATTGCCTGGTGCCGGCATCGGCATAGGAACAGCCGGCGGTGTCGCACAGATAGGCCAGCGGATCGATGAAGGTCGCGCCCCTGGTGAACGGCAGCACATGTTTGTTGATGTCGGGGTCCATGGCCATCGGCCAGGATGTGTTGGCGACATGCTCCTGCCTGGCGAAGAAGGCGATCTTCTGGACGTCGGCGATGAATTCGGGCGATTGGCCGATGACATAGACCTTGACTCCCATGTCGCGCAGCCGGTCTATCGTCTTCTGCAGCCCGTCAAAGCCCCTGGCCTGATAGTCGGTCCACCGGCCGCTGAGGATCACCGCCTGGATGTTGGCATCGCGGATGATCTGCAGTGCCCGCTCGTTGAAGCGCGTGCAGGCCGGCCGGGCATAGGAGAAATAGGAAAGGTTGGGCGGGCAGCCGGCATAGGTGTACTGGACGATGTTGGCCTGGATTTTCTGCGCATTGGCCTCCAGCCCCGACACATAATGGGCGGCGAAGGAATCGCCCCACAGCAGCACATTCGTGGGAAAGCCGTGCGTGCGGGTGCAATCGGCGAGGTTCCATCTTTCGATCGAGGTTTCGCCCTCGTTGAAGCAGACGCCGTTGCGCCAGTCTCCCACCAGGATCCGCTCCCGCGAGAAATCGGGGAACCTCTGCGGAAAGCCGTTGCCCAGCGTGCCGGCCAGCCCCCCGGCGCACAGCAGGACGATCGCCGTCGCCGAAAAGGCAAAAATGGGCAGCGGCGCGGTGAAGGCGTGCTTCTGGCGGAAAGGCTGCTCGACGTATTTCCACGAGAAGGCCGCCAGGGCGAAGCTCGCCACAGTCATGGCGGCGATCGTCGGAACCGAGACGGCTTGCAACGAGAGATAGTGGACGAACGAATTGATCGGCCAGTGAACGAGATAGAGCGAGTAGGAGATGAGACCGATCCAGACCAGCGGGGCCAGCCGAAGCACCTGCGTGGCCATCGGCGCCGGCCGGTCCTTGTGCTCCTGTCCCGCATAGATGAGCAGCGCCGTTCCGACGCAGGGGAAGAGGGCATTGTAGCCCGGGAACGGATCGCTCTCCGAGATCGTCAGCAAGCCGAACGCAATCAGGCCAAAGCCGGCGACGCCGATCAGTTCGGCCGCCAGCCGGCTGGCCGGCGCCGGCGGCTTCTTCAGCATCAGCATGGCGCCCAGCGCCAACTCCCAGATGCGTGTCGGCAGGAGGTAGAAGCCGGCGGTCGGCGCCAGCGACGTTGCCATGATCGCCAGCGCGAAGCTGGCTATTGCGATCGGCAGCAAGATCGTCAGCCAGCGCTTCGAGGCATAGCGGTAGATCAGGTACACCAGGATCGGGGCGAAGATGTAATACTGCTCCTCGACCGAAAGCGACCATGTGTGCAGCAGCGGGCGCAGTTCGGCATCGATCGAGAAATAGTTCGTGGTCTTCCAGAAGTAGATGTTCGACCAGAAGGTCGAGGCCGCGATCACGCTGAGGCTGAATTCGTGCAGGTCCGACGGCAGCAGGATGAACCAGGCCGCGATGCACGACAGTACGATGACGAAAGTCAGCGCCGGCAGGATGCGCCGCGCGCGGCGCCAGTAGAAACGGGCGATGAACTGGCCGCGCTCGAGATCGTCGAGCAGGCTGCCGCTGATCAGATAGCCCGATATGACGAAGAAGATATCGACACCGGTGAAGCCGCCGGGAATGGCCGATACGCCGAAATGGAAGAGCACGACGGGCAGCACCGCAACGGCGCGCAGCCCGTCTATGTCGCGCCTGTAGTTCATTTGGCCGGTCCGTGCGCCGCGGCCTTCGGTCGTCGTGTGGCTGAGCCTGGCATGCTCGTCATACGGCGGTCCTTCGTCCTGCGACAAGATCGTGGCACGGGTCCTGCGGACTGTGCCTTGCAGCATAGTTTTGCTGCACTGCAATATCCGTGTCAAGGCGGATGCCAGGTCTTTGAACGCTGGTGACGTCGGGTCGGGAAGCCCGGCCGGCTCAGGCGCCGGGCAGGTAGATCACGGCATAGTCGTCCGCATAGGCCCGCTTCCAGCCCAGCTCCGTAAAAAAGGGAATGCGGGTGTCGTCGGCCGTGAGCAGCGCCCAGCCGATGGCGTATTTCTTCAACTGGGCTTCCAGCAACGGTTTGCCGTCGCTGTGCCCAGTCGCCTCGTCGGCTTTCGTGAAACCGTTCAGGAACAGCTGGTCCGTCCTGCCGTCGATATAGGTCTTGATGCCATGGAAGATCAGCGTGCCGCCGAAATTGTAGGAATTCATGACGTTGCCGGACAGGTGATGGTCGCGTGCGAAGGCAAGGGCGCCGTTGGCCGAAGTCTTGGGGCTCGGCGCGACCTGGTAAGTGCTGCCCAGGATGGAGACCGCGCCGATGACCAGCACAGCCACCGCACCGCAGAGCGTGTAGAACCGGCCGGCAAGAAATCTTTCAAGCCCGTCGCGCCTTTCCGCCAGCCAGGCGCTCGCCGAAAGGGCCGGGTATTGCCGGCCGACTTCGACCGCGACCACCAGCGGAACCAACAGGAAGAACAGGTAGATGAATCGCAGATGCGACAGGTAGACATGCAAGGTGAAGATGACGAACAGCGCCTTGGCCCAGCCGATCCTCAGCCTTGAGGTCAGCAATCCGAAGAGCGCGAGCAGCATCACGGCCTCCTGGAGAAGCTCTTCCTGGGCATTGAACGGCCGCCATTCCAGGATCAGCGGCACCGCCTCGTTGCCATAGGCGACGGTCAGCGTGGCCAGGATGGCCTTCACGCCATAGGGGTTAAGGAGACTGACCAGCGGGCACAGCAGGCCGAATACCACCCACTTCGCCAGAAGCGCGGGCTTGGACAGGCCGACACGCGCCAGGAGATCGAGGCCGGCGAAGGCAGCGATGATGAAGCTGAGCGTGAAGGTGGCGTGCAGGTTCGCCCACAGCACCACCAGCGCGAGCAGCCAGAGCGACGGGGCTTTCTCGTCCTGCGCGGCGCGAAACAGCATTGCCGTCCACACCACGATGATCGGCAGAGTGAAGATATGCGGGCGGGTCGTATAGATCGGGCTGATCAGGAAGGCGGCCGCGAATGCCAGGGCGACCGCCAGTATCGGTTTCAGCTCTGCGCTGAGGAACCATCCCAGCAGGAAGACCGCGAGGCAGATCGTGCCGATGATCAGTGCGGCGACGCCGTTCCAGCCGCCGGCGCTGAAGGCAAGGGCCAGCAGAACCTGTCCCAGCCATTCCTTGGCGATCCAGGGCTGGCCGGCGAAAGTATAGGAATAGGTGTCGGCGGTCGGGAACGTCCCGTTTGCCAGGACATCCAGCCCGACCTTCACGTGCCACCAAGTGTCGGGGTCCTGCAGGGTGGCGCCGGCAAAAGCGGTCAGCACCGTCGCCATCACACAGGCGCCGATCAGGCAGAATATCAGTCTGACGCGTTGTGTGTCGGCGAGCGGCGAGAAGGCTGGAGCGATTGCGTCCGCGTTGTTCATGCCGTCTCCGATGACTTTTCCGCGCCGACGAAGACGAAATGGGCCGAGCCGAGATAGAAGAGGACCGAGTAGACGCAGTTTCCTGCCAGGTGAACGAACGGATTTTCGATCAGGCCCGCCGACATGGCCGTCATCACCACCGCCAGGTTCGCGGCATAGGCAACCGCGAAGGTGATCGCATAGCGCATGGCCGTGCCGGGACGAAAGCCGCCGGCGCGGCCGAAGGTCCATTGACGGTTGAGGAAGAAGCCGAGGGCGAGGCCGCAGGCATAGCCTGTCATGTTGGCGCCGATGTCGCCAAGGCCAAGCCGCAGGCCGGCCAGGATGATCGAATAGCCCAGCGCCGTGTTGAGCAGCCCGACGGCGCCAAACCGCAGCATCCGCGAAAAGTCGGACGGAAGAAGCGATCGGACACTGTTCATGGCATTTGCGCTGCGCACGGCCGGACCTTGCCTCAACCGCGCGCCGCCCGCTTCACCATCTCCTGGAGGCGGTGGACAGGCAACTCCTGGTCCTCGGCGGCAACCTGGCTTCGGGATACGATCTCGTTGACGAAATAGAGCGGTCGCCGCTTCGTCTCCATATACATGCGGCCGAGATACTCGCCGAAAATGCCGAGCACCAGGAGCTGGACGCTGCCCAGGATCAGCATGATCGCGGCAAGGCTGGTCCAGCCGGGCAGCACATTGCCGACGGACCATTCGAACAGCGTATAGCCAAGCACCACCAGCCCGAGCAGGCCGAACATCATCCCCAGCAGCGAGGCAAAGCGCAGCGGCATGATGGAGAAGCTGGTCATGGCGTCCACCGCCAGGAGGACCATCTTCTTCAGCGGGTAATGGGTGGTGCCGGCAAAACGCCGGTGCCGCTCGTAGGGGAAGGCAACCTGTTTCAGTCCGATCCAGCTCACCATGCCGCGGATGAAACGGTAGCGTTCGGGCATGGCGTTGAGATGGTCGAGCGCCCGGCGGCTCATCAGCCGGAAGTCTCCGGTGTTCGGCGCGATCTCGACATCGACCATGCGCCTCAGCAGCCGGTAGAACATCGAGGCGGAAGTGAGCTTGAACCAGCTTTCGCCATCGCGCGTCACCCGCTGCCCGTAGACCACGTCGAAGCCTTCATTCATCTTCGCCATCATCGGGCCAAGCAGTTCGGGCGGGTCCTGGAGATCGGCATCGAGAATGAGGATGCGCTGGCCACGGCAGAATTCCAGCCCTGCGGTCAAGGCTATCTGGTGGCCATAGTTGCGGGCGAGGTCCACGGCGACGACGTGATCGTCCTTTTCGGCCAGATCGAAAATGGCCTCGCGGGTGCCGTCGGTCGCCCCGTCGATCACCAGCACGATCTCGTAGGAAGAACCTTGTTCCAGGCATGCGGCGCTGACGCGGCGATGAAGCTCGGCCACTCCGTCGCGCTCATTGTAGCACGGCACGACGACAGACAGCATGACCGCGCGGCGCGCGCCGATTTTTTCCGGTTCCATCAACAGCCTGGCTCCCGCTCAGGCAATGGCAATAGCGGCAATTGGTTAGAAAACAGATAAGCCGGCGGCCGTTGGGCGGCCCGGCACGGCTATGAACGGATCGGCAGTTCCATGCGGATGCGGGCGCCGCGCCATGAGCCGGCCAGGATCCGGATCGTGCCGTCATGCAGGAGCGCGATCTGCCGGGCAAGATTGAGCCCCAGTCCCGCCCCGCGCGACAGCGGCTGCAGGCGATAGAAGGGCTGAAAGACGTTCTCATGTTCTTCCGCGGGAATGCCCGGGCCTTCGTCGCGCACCTCGATGCCGCCGGTCGCGTCGATCGCGATGGTGATCGTGCCGCTGCCGCCGCCGTGCTCGATCGCGTTGCGCACGAGGTTTGCCAAGGCCCTCTCGATCTGCAGCACGTTGACCTCGACATGTGCCTTCTGGCGCGACGGCTCGAAGGCAAGATCGTAGCCGGCCTCGATGGCGAGCGGCGCGAAGTCCGCTGCGACCCGGCTGACGAGATCGTCGAGATCGATGCTCTGGCGCTGGTCTGCCGGACGGTCGAGAAGCTGACGGTCGAGCAATTGCTGCGCAAGGTGCGACAGGCGCTCGATGTCGTGCAACAGGCGCGCGCTCTGCGGCTCCGGCTTCAGGAGCTCGGCGCGCGTGCGCAGGATGGCGATCGGCGTGCGCAGTTCGTGCGCGGCATCGGTCAGGAAGCGGTTGTGCCGGTCGTAGCCTTGCGCGAGGCGGGCCAGCGCCTCGTTGAAGGCATTGACCAGCGGCGCGATCTCCTGCGGCACCTGCTTGACCGGCAATTGCATGGCGCGGGTGCCGATGTCGATGCGAGCCGCCTGGCGCACGGTGTCGACAAGGCCGGCAAGCGAGCGGCGCACGACGGCTGGTGTCGTCACCAGCGTGGTTGCGCCCATGACCAGGATGATGGGCAGGAGCAGGATCGCGATGACCAGGGCGAGCGCCGGCAAGGCGCGCTCCCAGTTCTTGCTGCCGTCCGGATTCCGCGCGACCTCGACGGTGGCCGAAATGTTGATCTCGAGCCCGTCCGTTTCCTGGCGCGACGACTGTGTCGCCGCGATGATCTGTACCGTGCCGGCCTTGGTGGAGGCCTTTTCGATATAGGCCTCCGGCCGCATGTCCTTGTCGGAGAAGCCGATGGTGGCATGGTCCGCCTCGCCGAGCAGGTCGCCGAAGCTCCTGGTGTAGACATCCGGTATGGTGCCTGACCGGACGCTCTGGCCGCCGCTGTCCCGCACGATGTACCAGACATTGGGGAAGCTCTCGCGGAATTCGGCAAGCTCCTGCGTCTCACGGACGATCAGCCTGCCGTCCTTGTCGCGGTCGACGGCATCCTTGATCGTCGCGGCCGCCGCCTCATTGTCGATCAGCAGCCTTGGGTTGGCGATCCACAGCGCCGCCGCGCACAGCACGATGAAGATGAACAGCGTTGCCGCCTGCAGCAGGATCAGCCGCCGCACCAGCACCCATTGCAGCGAGCGGGTGCGCACCTTCTTCGTCACGAGGCGGCTCGCAGCAGGTAGCCAAGGTTGCGGATCGCCCGGATCTCGATGCCGGCGGCGACATCGTCGAGCTTGCGGCGCAATCGCGAGATGTGCGCATCGAGCGCATTGGAACCTATCTCGTCGTCCAGCGCGTAGACGGCCTCTTCTAACGTGCTGCGCATGATGGTCCGGCCAGGGCGGCGGATGAGGGTTTCAAGCACCAGGCGTTCGCGCCGCGGCAGGTCCAGCGCCTGATCTTCGATCAGGGCCTCGCGATAACGGAAATCATAGGTGAGACGGCCGACCATCGTCTGGTTGGCGCGTGAGGTGAAGGAGCGCCGGTGCAGGGCATGCAGCCGGGCCACCAGTTCAACGGTGGCGAAGGGCTTGACCATGTAGTCGTCGGCGCCGGCATCGAGCCCAGCGACCCGGTCGTCCAGCCCGCTCATGGCGGTAAGCGCGATGACGGGCACATCGAGATGCAGGGCACGCAGGCGCGGGATCAGGCTGAGGCCGTCGCCGTCCGGCAGCCGGCGGTCCAGCACAACCGCGTCGTGATGGCCCAGGCGGGCCACCGCCTCGGCGTCGGCCAGTGTCGCCGCATGGTCGACAATGATGTCCAGGCGCTCCAGCGCGGCCTTCAGCACCGAGGCCATTTCCGGTTCGTCTTCGATCAGCAGGACGCGCATCGGCGCTCTCTTTCAGGGGCGGCGGGAAGTGGCTTCCGGCCGCGGCAATTCATTCGCATTCGAGCTTCGGCTTGCGGAAATTCGTGATGTACCAGCGGCCGCCGGAAATGCGGGCATAGAATGTATAGAAACACTCCTGCCGTTCGACATAGCCCGGGGTCTCGGTCTCTTCATAGACGGTTCCGTTTTTTGTGTGGCGGACCTCGCCGCTGGAGGTTCCAGCAACGGCGTTGGTGGACACCTTGCGCCATTGATAGGCGCGTTCGCCCTGGCCGAGATCGACGATCGCCGTTGGCGGACCGTAATCCAGAACCACCGATTCAACCGGCTGCCCAATATAGTTCTTCATGATGTCGGACGCACAGCCCGCCAGAACGGCCGCGGCCGCGATGAGGACCATACTGCCGGTCAGAAGGCCGGCTTTCTTCATGAACATAGGTGATTCCCGTGATCAATATTCACGTGCGGGACCTAGATGGCGAAGATTACATCGACATTGCGACCAGGCCCGGGAAGGCTTTCTTCAGGAAAGATGCCGGCAACCGGCATGGAAACGGCAAGATCGCGCGATGCTGTTGCGACATCGCGCGATCGAGGTCAGCCATTCGCCGTGTCTAGATCAGGATGACGTTTCGTCGAATCGC
This sequence comes from Mesorhizobium comanense, assembly GCF_005503535.1. Lineage (GTDB taxonomy): Bacteria > Pseudomonadota > Alphaproteobacteria > Rhizobiales > Rhizobiaceae > Mesorhizobium > Mesorhizobium comanense. The sequence continues at coordinate 727,039 of NZ_SCNN01000001.1, forward strand.
CACCCTGATCCAACTTCTTGTTGGAGCATGATCTCCGGACAAACGGAGACGTTTGTCCAAGAAAACCGGTTCCCACTTTTCGGGATCATGCTCTAGAACCGGTAGTTGATGCCGGCTTTCAGCTCATGGCTTCCGATCGTCTCCTTGGACTTGCCAAGGGCCGATGTCGTTTCCACACCAGGGGTGCGGATATAGTCATATTCGACCTTGGCCGAGAGGCCGCCGGCAAAACCCTGTTCGATGCCGGCGCCGACCAGATAACCGGCCTTCCATCCGTCGGTGCTGGTGACATTGTCGCCCTTGGCGAATTTGGTCAGGGCGACGCCGCCGGTCCCAAACAGCAAGGTCTGGTCGAAGCTGATACCGGCCTTGGCCTTGGCCGCACCCCGCCATTTTTCCTTGATCTTGCCGCCCAGCACATCGTGCTCGGCGCCGCCCAGATAGGAGCCTTCGATCTCGGCGCCCAGCACAGCCGGGCCCATCTGCTGGTTATAACCGGCCTGGACGCCGCCTGACAGGCCGTTGCGGCCGGCAAATGGATTTGGCATCCCGGTAAAGGCCGTGCCGCCGTGGACGCCGACATAGGCGCCGCTCCACTGGAAGGCGGGCGGGTCGTTGTAGGCGGGGGCGAGGTCGGCGGCCATCGCCGGTCCGATGAGGCTAAAGGCGAGCGCGCTCGCCAAAAGGACAATCTTTGCTTGAGAGGACACGAGCATTACTCCAACACGAACGCGCATCCGGCAAATCGGTACGCAGGTTAATTCCCTGGGAAACCGGCCGTTGGGGCGGCCGGGCTCCGGTTGGTGTCTTCCAGGGACGGTTGCGCGGTTCTGGAACCGGCTTTCGCCGGTGCGGTGGGGGCCAGGGGCGTCCGCATGGCCAGTCACCTGAAAGACGCAGCCTGTGTCGCAGGCGAAAATTGCACGCACATTGCGCAAAATTCGAAAGTTACGATTTTTTGCTTTATTTTCAATAAATTATCGGGGCTGCGTTTACGCAATGTTAAGAGTCGGCTCCAGCGGGGATGACGATAACTTGTTCGAGATGTGAGCCCGCGCCGATTGCCCGGTCGTTCTCCGTTGACCTAAAAAGCCGTAGGCTCAGCCCTGGCCTGCAACGAGAAAGCGGTTTGGACTCTCGACGGTGCCGGGGCGGACCGGTCAAGGCAATGAGGCCCTTGCTTTGCGGATCATCTATTTCCATTCGGACACGCATCCGTATGAGAAAGCGATCTACCCCGGCGTGGGTCCGGCCTTCGCCAGGCCATTGTCGTGGCAAGCGCGGCCGATCAGCCGGATAGATGAAGGCGATTGCGACTGCGCGGTGGTCGACAATCGTCTCGAACCTGGTGATGTAGAGATGCTCAAAAGGCATCTGGTGGTTGCCGCCAGCAGTCGCCCGCCGCTCTTCTTCCGGATCAGTGACCCGGACATGCCGCAGGCCGCCAATCCCTGTGTCCGGTTCATTTTCGAGTGCGCCGACCATCCCGGCGTCCACTACGCGACGACCTATGATCCCGAAGGCCCGTTCCTGACATTCGTGAGGACACTCAAGGCCTCACGTGTCGTCCACTTACCCTATCCCTACGATTCCTCGCGTGAGGTGGAGATTCCGCTGGCCGTCCGGCGGCGCAAGGTCCTCCTGTCGGGCAGCAATTCGAAAACCCTGTATCCGCTGCGTCACGCCTTGCGACGCAAGCGTTCGCGGTTTCCGTGGCTGCGGCCGCTCATCTTCGAGCTGAAACATCCGGGCTATCCCGAAGAAGGAAAACCGCCGCGCCATGACATCACTCATGCGCGCTTCGTCGACTTCGCGGCACGCTTCACCCACTTTTTCCTTTGCGGCACGCGTTACAATGTCGAGCTCATGAAGTATGTCGAATGCGCCTATGCCGGATGCGTACCTGTAGGCGTTCCTGCCACCTCGCTGAATGCAGCCGTGGGGCATTTTTTCCTTCCATACGCAGCACGCGCTTTCGACCTTCTCAGGGATGTCAGCCAGCCAATCAAGGCGCTTGAGGAGCGGGCGACGGGCTATAGAGCCGCGATGCGCGAGTTGAGGTCTCCCCCCAGGATTATCGGGGATTTCTGCGCCGAGGTTAGGAGCATGGAGCGCCGGTGAGCGGGAGGGATGCCGAAAGCCCTCGGTCATCGCCCGACAGTGCCATCGAGCCTGTCGTCAATGCCGTTTGGATCGGCGCATCGTTGGGCGATCTCCATGCCGCCTGCCTTCGTTCCTTTGTGATGGCAGGCCATCGGATGCGCCTTCATTGCTATGACGTCCCGAGCAATGTCCCGGCCGGTGTCGAAACGTTTGACGCATCGAGACTGATGTCGCGCGACCAGATCGTCTACTACAAGTCGAATGGCAGCCCGTCGCTGTTTTCAAATCTCTACCGCTTGAAAATCCTGGAAGCCGGGTTGGGCCTGTATGTCGATTGCGATGTTTTCTGCCTCAGACCCATACCCAGGCGGGACTATATCTTCGGCTACCAGGCAAGTGATCAGCTCAATGGCGCGGTGCTGAAATTGCCGGCTGGCAGCCAGACTCTGCTCGAGATGCTGAAGTTCGCCGAAGACCCCTATTACATCGCGCCTTGGCTCCGCCGCTCGAAGCTGGCGCGCTACAAGGTCCGCAGGTTCATCGGCTTGCCGATCCACATTTCCAACTACGGTTGGGGCAAGCTGGGTCCGGAGGCGCTCACCTTTTTCGCTCGCCAGGCTGGCACCACCCATCATGCCGCGCCGATCGATGTCTTCTATCCGATTCACTATCAACAGGTGGCGATGTTGCTCGATCCGGAGCTTTCGCTTTCGCACATAGGCACACCGCGCACCCTGTGCATCCATCTGTTCGATCAAACGCTCCGCCAGCAGATGGCCGGCCATGCCATTGCGCCGGGTTCCCCGCTGGGTCAGATGCTTCGGAGTTGCGGGCCATCACGGCCGGCTTGATGGATGGCCGCCAAGCACGTATCTCTGAACCGTGTCCGCGAGTCTGGACATCTCAATCGGGAGACGGCCTTGTCCGCATTGACGCGCTTTCTCGGCGACTCGCCGCTCAGGGTTATCCTGAAGCTGCTGGTGGTGTCGTTCCTCGTCGGCCTTGTCATGAATGCCTTCGGCTGGTCGCCGATGGACGTGTTCTACGGCATTCAGAAGTTCTTCATGGACCTCTGGAACCTGGGTTTCCACGCCATTGACCGCTTCCTCGGCTACATCCTGCTCGGGGCCGCGATCGTCGTGCCGGCCTTCATCCTGCTCAGGATCGCCAACTACCGGAAGTAGGGTCACGATCGCGAAAAATGGCAACCGGCTTCCGGGCGCGATTTCAGGCGTAAGCCGATGCGGCCTCGAAGAGGATGGCGTGGCGCGCCGCAAGCGCCGGCACGTCGGTGGAATAGCCGCCGCCGATGACGCCGCAGACCGGAATGCCAAGCTTGCGAAAATGGCCGATGACCATTTCATCGCGGCAGCGCAGGCCGTTGTCGGAAAGCGCCAGCCTGCCAAGCCTGTCCTCGGCGTGAACGTCAACGCCGGCATTGTAGAAAACGATGTCCCAATCCGCCCGGGCCGACAGCTCCGGCAGGATGGCGGCGAGCCGTTCGACATAGGCGTCGTCCGCGGTGCCGTCCGGGAGGGCGACGTCGAGATCCGAGGCGATCTTGCGCACGGGGTAGTTGCGGTCGCCATGCATGGAAAAGGTGAAGACGCGTGGATCGCCTGCGAGGATGTCGGCAGTGCCGTCGCCCTGATGCACGTCGAGATCGACGACCAGGATGTTTTGCGCCGCGCCTTCGGCAAGCAGGGTCAGTGAAGCGACGGCGACATCGTTGAACGTGCAGAAGCCGGCGCCTTGCGCGCGCCGCGCATGGTGACTGCCGCCGGCGGTGTTGCAGGCAATGCCGTGGCGCAGCGCAAGCCGGGCCGCCAGCACTGTGCCGCCTGTCGCGAGCCGGGCGCGCAGCGAGACCCGCGGACCGACCGGAAAGCCGATCTCCTTCTCGATCTTTTCGGGCACGGCGCAGTTGATGACCTGATCGACATAGTCCGCCGCATGGGCAAGTTTCAGCCATGAGGGCGGTGCCGGTTCAGCAACGTTGAGCGCCTCCGGCCCCGCCAGCCCACGGGCGCGCAGAGCTTCCATCAACAGCGGATACTTGCTCATCGGGAAGCGATGATTGGCGGCGAAGCCGGCGTCATAGTCGCGATGATGGACGATCTGCAGGGACATGAGCGGAATGGGGTGGGCTCGCGCCAGACTGGGGATTTCGGTTGGCCGTGATGGCATGGTGATTGCGCGGTGGCTGGAAAATGGGGCACATCGGCGCATCGATCAAGCAGCAATCAGCAAGGCAGCAATCCCTTGGACAAGGGCGCAACCCCAGCCGAAGCCAGATCCTTTGTCGTCACCAACCGTTCGGTGCTCGCCATAGCGGTGCCGATGACGCTGGCCTATCTGACGACGCCGCTGCTCGGCATCGTCGACACCGCCGTTGTCGGACAGTTCGGCGATGCCGCGCTGTTGGGAGGCCTGGCGGCTGGCGCGCTGGTCTTCGACGTCGTCTTCACCACCTTCAATTTCCTGCGCTCCGGCACCACTGGCCTCGTCGCCCAGGCTTTCGGTCGTGGTGACGCGCTCGAGGAGCAGGCGGTGCTGTGGCGCGCCGTGCTGATCGCGGTGGTGGCGGGCGTGGTTCTTGCCGGCCTCGCGCCGCTCTTCGCAGTGGCCGGCCAATGGTTCATGGGCGCCGAACCGCGCGTCAGTGCGGCGATGTCGGTCTATATCCGCATCCGGCTGCTGGCCGCGCCCTTCTCGCTGATCAACTACGCCATACTTGGCTATGTGCTGGGGCGCGGCGAAGGCGGGCTGGGCCTGATGCTGCAGGCGGTGCTCAACGGCATCAACATCGCGCTTTGCTTCCTGCTCGGCCTCGAACTCGGCTGGGGCGTTGCCGGCGTCGCTTGGGCAACCGTCACCGGCGAATTCCTGGCCATGCTGCTCGGGCTGGCCATCATCCTTCGACGCTTCAGCAGGCTGGAGCGGCCGTCGCGCCGTCGCATCCTCGACTTGCCGGCCTACCGGCGCATGCTGTCACTCAACCGCGACATCATGATCCGCTCCTTCTCGCTGCTTGCCGCTTTCGCGCTGTTCACTCGCCAGGGCGCCCAATTCGGCACGGTGACGCTCGCCGCCAATGCGGTGCTGATGAATTTCTTCCTGATCGCGGGCTATTTCCTCGATGGCTTCGCCACGGCCGCGGAGCAGCTCGCCGGCCGGGCCATCGGCGCACATGCCGAAACGCCTTTCCGGCGCGCCGTGCGCCTGACCCTGGTCTGGGGTTTTGGCCTTGCCGGTGCCGCCACGCTCATCCTGCTCACCGCCGGCGCCGGTCTGGTGGGATTGGTGACAACGTCAGCGGATGTCCGCGCGGTCGCCGACACCTATCTGCCCTGGGCCGCCTTCACCGCACTGAGCGGCGTGCTGGCCTTCCAGATGGACGGCGTCTTCATCGGCGCGACCTGGTCGCGCGACATGCGCAACATGATGCTGTTGTCGTTTCTGGTCTTCAGCGCCGCGCTCATCACGCTGGCGCCGGCCTTCGGCAACAATGGCCTGTGGGCGTCGCTGCACGTCTTCCTGCTGGTGCGGGGATTGAGCCTGTTGGCGGTATTGCGCCGCAGGGTGCGAACCGCGTTCAGCTGAGGGGCTTCGACGCCCACTGGCCAAGACGCGTGTCACGCAACGCGCGTATCGATGCCAGCTTCTCTGTTTCGGCAAAGCGCGCCATGCCGGCAACGATGCGGCCCGGCAGCGCCGGGCCGGCATAGATCATGCCGGTGTAGAGCTGGACGAGATCGGCGCCCGCGCGGATTTTCTCCAGCGCCGCATCGGCGCTATCGACTCCGCCGACGCCGATGATGGCCATGTCCGGGCCGAGCAGCTTGCGCATCCGGGCCAGCACGATTGTCGAGCGTTCGAACAATGGCTTTCCCGAAAGCCCGCCGGTTTCACCTGACGCGCCGCTGCGCAGTGCCGGGCGTGAAATCGTGGTGTTGGAGACGATGACGCCGTCGACCTGCTTTTCGGCGACTTCGGCGGCGATGTCTTCCAGTTCCGCCTCGACCAGGTCCGGCGCGATCTTCAGAAACACGGGAGGTCTCGCCGATGCCGCGGCGCGCGCGGCCATCACCCGCGACAGCAATTCGCCGAGCTGCTCGCGCGCCTGCATGTTGCGCAGGCCCGGTGTGTTGGGCGAGGAAATGTTGACAGTGAGATAGCTGGCATAGGATGCGAAGCGGGCGACACCGAGTTCGTAGTCGCCGATGCGGTCGGCACTGTCCTTGTTGGCGCCGATGTTGACGCCGACGATGCCGGCACGTCCCTTGCGGATGGCGAGCCTCTTTTCAGCGGCGGCATGGCCTTCATTGTTGAAGCCCAGCCGGTTGATGACCGCTTCGTCCGCCGTCAGCCGGAAAATGCGCGGTTTGGGATTGCCGCTCTGCGGCAGCGGCGTGACGGTGCCGACCTCGGCGAAGCCGAAGCCCAGCCCAAGCAGCGCGTCGGGCACTTCCGCGTTTTTATCGTAGCCGGCCGCCATACCCAGCGGATTGGGAAAATCGAGACCACACAGACGCACGCCAAGCCTGGCGTCGCGCATCGTGCGCATGCCGGCGGGCAGGCCACAGCGCAGCGCCGCGATCGAGAGGCCATGCGCGGTTTCCGGATCGAATGTGAACAGCAGCTTTTGGCCGATCCGGTCGAGAACGCTCATTCAGCCTCCAGCACGGGGAACTGGTGCGCGCCGTCGGCACCGAGCGGCAGGGGCTTGACCCACAGCACGTTTTTCAGCTCGAGGACGCCATAAAGGTGCGGAAACAGCGCACCGCCCCGAGAAACCTCGTATTTCAACGCATCGCCGAGCCTGGCGCCGTCGATGGCGATGAGCAGAAGCCCGCTCTGGCCCGCGAAATGCTTGGCGGCGGTCTCCCTGGCCTGGGCGGCGGTGGAGAAATGAATGAAGCCGTCGGCGATGTCGATCGGCGCTCCGGTGAAGCTGCCCTTTGCCTCGGCCTCGCGCCAAAGCGTTTCCGGCGCTATCTTGTAGATAATCTGTGACATGGTTGCGCTATAGTCCGAACCAGCGGCGCGGGGAAGGCCATGCCGGCCCTCTTCCCCATTTCCGGCGCAAACATGCGATATCTCAGGCTTTGGCCATGGAGGACAACATGCGTCTGCAACACATCTTGATCCCCGCCGCGCTCGCCTCGCTCGTCGCGGCCTCGGCATATTCGGAAGAAACCGACCGCTACCGGCTTGAGAAGTCGGACAATGGCTATGTGCGCATGGATACACAAACCGGCGCGATGTCGATCTGCCAGGAGCACTCCGGCCAGCTTGTCTGCAAGATGGCGGCTGACGAGCGCGCCGCTTACCAGGACGAGATCGATCGCCTGCAGACCTCGATGAAGGCGATGGACGAGCGCGTCACCAAGCTGGAGAATTCGCTCTCCGCGCGCCTCGAATCGAAGCTGCCGAGCGAGGAGGATTTCAATCAGACGATGAACTACATGGAACGCTTCGTGCGCGGTTTCATGGGCATCATGAAGGATATGGACAAGGACAAGGGCGACGGAGCCCAGCTCAATTCGCAGAAGACCTGAGCACCATAGCGGGGAAAATGCGGCGCGCTGGCATTGCTGCTTGAAAACAGCGCGCGGCCCCTCATAATCGTCCAACTGGTCCCGGAAAAAGCCTATAAATCAGCGGGGATTCGGGGAGGGACATTTGCCGTCAGGCTATTCTTTCGTCATCGCCGACGATCATCCGCTGTTTCGCGGCGCGCTGCGCGAGGCGCTTGCCGGCATCGGCAATGTCGCAGCCATCCACGAGGCCGGGGACTTCGAGAGCGCAAAGGCTCTGGTCGTTGCCAACGAGGATGTCGACCTCGTGCTGCTCGACCTGTCGATGCCGGGCGCCAGCGGCCTCTCCGGATTGATCTCGCTGCGCGGCATCCATCCGGCGGTACCGATGGTGGTGGTGTCCGCGCATGACGATGCCTCGACCATCCGGCGCGCGCTGGACCTCGGCGCTTCCGGCTTCATCTCCAAATCGGCCAGCATGGAAGATATCCGCGCCGCGGTGCTGTCGGTGCTGGCCGGTGATATCGCGGCCCCCGCCGGCGTCGATCTCGGCGTCGAGCGCGACCCCGAAATATCGGACGTGATCAAGCGGTTGCAGGCGCTGACGCCGCAGCAGACCCGCGTGCTCGGCATGCTGGCCGAAGGCCTGCTCAACAAGCAGATCGCCTATGAGCTCGGCGTCTCCGAGGCGACGGTCAAGGCGCACGTCTCGGCCATCCTGCAGAAGCTCGGCGTCGACAGCCGGACCCAGGCGGTGATCCAGCTGTCCAAGATCGGCGGCGACCCGCTGCAGCCCGTGGGCTGAGCGGGCGCCTGGCCAGCGACCGTATCAGCGATAGTTCTCCAGCATCGACCCGTTCTGGGGCATCGAGGTGTCGGCCGCCGCCTGGTCATCCGGCTCGACGTTGTCTCGCCGGTGACGAGCCCTCCCGATCGCCGCGCCAAGGCCGAGCGACGCGATCGCCACCAGCGGAATGCCGGCGAGCCAGGGCAGGCGGGGGGCCAGAGCATAGAGCGCGGTGCCGATCGAAGGTCCAAGCGAATCTTTGAGATCGACCGCCACCGATGACGCCGCCATGTAGGAGGCGCGACGCGACCTAGGCGCCAGCGCGTTGACCGCGGTCGGCACCAATGGCCCGACCAGCATCTGCGCCACCGCGCAAAGACTGACGGCGGCGACCAGCGAGAGCATTGCCGGTGACGCCGCGAGCAGCGCGAAAGCGCCGATCGTCGAGAGGCCGGCGCCGACGGTCAGCCAGAGCGCGGAGCGCGTCTCGGCGAAGCGGCTGACCAGCATCTGCAGGCCGACCGTCAAAGCGCCGGCATAGGCGAACAATGCGCCTATGCCGGATGGGGTCAGCGTGCCGGCATCCTGCGCATAAAGCGGAATGACGGCTTCGATCCAGTTGCCGGAGATCTCGAACAGCACGACCCAGGCAAGCAGCTTTGCCAGGCGGCCGTCACGAAAGGCAGGCAGCAACGCCGACAGGCCGTCGTCCTCCTCGTCGGGATCGCTGGCGGCGTCGCCACGGCCGAGCGTTTCGGCGAGAGCCGCCAGCATGACGACGCCGCCGAGAACAAGCACGCCACCGGCAGCGAGGAACACGGTGCTGAGCGACATCAGAGCCAGCAGCGCGCCGCAGGTCGGTCCGAGGATCTGCCCCACGCTCGAACTCACCCGCGCCATGCTGAACCAGCGCGGATGTGCGGATGGTTCGGTTACATCGGCGATCGCGGTCAGGATCGTCGGATGGAGCACCGATTCGCACATGCCGGTAGCCAGAAGCACGATCGCCGTGGTCACGACACCATGGACGAAGAACAGTGCGATGAAGCCGCAGCCGACGCCCAGTGACGAGAGGATCAGCACCGGTCTGCGCCCGACCCGATCGGCGATGCCGCCGATGAGCGGTGCGGCGACAAGCTCGCCGCCGGCATAGCAGGCGAACAGCAGCCCGATCGCGCCGATGGGGATGCCGGCCTCGCTGCTCGCCCAGAGCGGAAAGAAGGGCACCAGCGCGCCGTCGGCGAAGCCGGCGCAGAAGAACAGGAAAAGGCCAAGCAGAGCGGGGCGCGGCAGCCCGTGCCCGGAGGGCGGAATTGTCGATGGAATTGCAGTCATGATGTCACCTGCGCGTCAGAGGCCCGAAGGCCAGGGATTGCGCGTTGGTTGACGTTAACGCCTACGGCCGCCGGAGGGCGGCATACTGGTCAGTTTGCCGGGCGTTCAGCCGAGCCGCATCAACAGCGCATGGCTCGTCTCCGGCCGGAAGTGAATGCGCTGTTGTGTTGCTCCGGAAAATACGAATAATCCTTCAGGTTTTCTATTCGCATTCCCGGGCGTCTTTATGACTCAGCGCGCAAGTCCTTCAATTTCCACCAGAAAACAACCCAAACAGGCCCGTGCGACAGAGCTTGTCACGGCTATCCTTCAGGCGGCAGCTCAGGTTTTGGCGAGCGAGGGCGCACAGCGTTTCACCACCACGCGGGTGGCCGAGAGGGCGGGCGTCAGCGTCGGCTCGCTCTACCAGTACTTCCCCAACAAAGCAGCGTTGCTCTTTCGCCTGCAAAGCGATGAGTGGCGGCAGACCACCGAACTTCTGTGCGGCATCCTCGAGGATATAGGCAAGCCGCCGCTCCAACGGATACGCACCCTGGTGCACGCCTTCATCCGTTCGGAATGCGAGGAAGCGGCGGTGCGTGGGGCTTTGAACGACGCGGCTCCCCTATACCGTGACGCCCCGGAGGCCAGGGAATCACGGGCCAGGGCCAATCGCACGGTCCAATTGTTCATGCGCGAGGCTCTGCCCGACGTTGCCGATTCCGTCTGCCTCCGGGTCAGCGACCTGATCCGCACGACGCTGAGCTCGGTGGGAGCGGATTTTTCGGAAAGCCCGAGGACAGGTGCGGAAATCGAAGCCTATTGCGACGCGCTTGCCGACATGTTCTGCGCCTATCTCAAAAGCCTGGGGCACAGGGGTTAACGAAGCAGGAGCGGGAGCGGCTTGGCCCGCTCGTCACTCGGCCGCCGGCGCCAGTGGCCTGACCCTTGCCATCATGGAGCGCAGCATGGCCGGTTTCAGCGGCTTGTTGATCACCGGCACGTCAAGGAGACTTGCCGCGGCACGCACCTCGCTCGAACGGTCGGCGGTCACCAGAACGCAGGGCAGGTCCTGCCCGTAAGCCGCGCGCAGCTTGCCGATCACGTCGAGCCCGGTGCCGCCGTCGAGATGGTAGTCGGCGATCACGAGATCGGGCCGGCGCCCGCCGGACGACACCGGGTCCCGTGATCCCGCTTCCGTTTCCACGACGCAGCCCCAGCCTTCGAGCAACAGCCGCATGCCGTCCAGGATGCGGGCGTCGTTGTCGATGCACAGAACATGCAGGCCGGACAGCGAAGCCGCCGAACGGGCAGGGGCCTTGGCTTCGATCTCCCGCCGGGGCTCCTGAACCGTCGCCACCGGCAGGATGACGGAAAACCGCGTACCCTTTCCCGGATCGGAGAAGATGCGGATCTCCAGCCGCAGCACCCGCGCGATCCGGTCGACGATGGAAAGGCCGAGACCGAGGCCTTCGGCCTCGCGCGCACCTTCGTCGAGCCGGGTGAATTCGTGGAAGACGGTGTTCAGCTTGTCGCCGGCGATGCCGATACCGGTGTCGATCACCTGGATTTCCGCGAGTTCGCCACGCCGCCGCACACCGACCAGGATGCGGCCTTGGCGGGTGTACTTGATGGCGTTGGAGACCAGGTTCTGGATCAGGCGCCGCAAGAGATTGCGGTCTGTCATGACGACAAGCGATGACGGCATGATCGTCAGGCCGAGTTTCTTCTCCGCCGCCAGCGGCCGGAAGTCATTGCCGATCTGGCGCAGCAACTCGTCGAGGCGGAAGGCCGTGTCGTCGGGTTTCATGGCGCCGGCATCGAGGCGGGATATATCGAGCACGGCGCCTAGAATGGTCTCGACCGATTCCAGCGAAGATTCGATGTTGATGGCAGCCTTGCCGGCGGGTCCCTTGCCGGCCTTCTCGATCAGCGACGAGCAGTAGAGGCGGGCGGCGTTCAGGGGCTGCAGGATGTCGTGGCCGGCGGCGGCGAGGAAGCGCGTCTTGCCGAGGTTGGCCTCCTCGGCCAGCATCTGCGCCTGCGCCAGTTCCTCGTTGACCCGGGTCAATTCCTCATTGACCCGGGTCAGCTCGATGGTGCGCGTCTTGACGCGCTGCTCCAGCGATTCATTGGCGCGCTTCAACGCCAGGTCCTGCTCGACGCGCCCGGAAATGTCGGCATAGGTGGCGACGATGCCGCCGTCCGGCATTGGATTGGAGCGCAGTTCCAGGATGCGGCCGCTGGTCTTCAACTCCATCTGCCAGGGGCTGACAAAGCTGGTCAGCCGGTTGAGCATCGCCACGCGCTGGTCGGCGGGTATGTCGCCGCGCTCGGCCAGGTGCCGCAGGATACGGTCGAGCGAGACGCCGACCTGACCCATCTCGTCGGGCAGGTCGAACAGCGACCGGTATTGCCGGTTCCAGCAGATCAGCCGGAAATCGCGATCGAACACGGTGATGCCCTGTTCCATCTGGTCGAGCGCGATCTGCAGCAGGTCGCGATTGTGCTGCAGCGCCTCGGTGGCGTCGTCGAGCAGGCGAAAGGCGTCACGAGATTCGCGGTCGTGGCGGCGAAACAGCAGCGACAGGATAAGCCGCGCCGAGGAGGAGCCGACGGCGCTCGCCAGCAACTGTTCGGAGAAGCGGATGACGTCCATGCTCGCCGGCTCCTTGCCGTGCAGCGTGGTGGCGCTGGTCTTCTCGAACGACTGGAAGGAGCGCTCGGTGCGCTCGACGCCGAGATAGCGCCCGATCGTGTCCTTGAGGTCGTTGACGGTGATGGCGGTGCGGAAGCGGCGCAGGCTGGGCATCGGGCCGGCGTCCCTGGGCACGAAGATCGATGCCTGGATGCGCTCCAGCGGCACCGATGCGCGCGACAGCGAGCCGAGCACGAAGAACACGGCGTTGATCGACAGGCTCCACAACACGCCATGATTGAGCGGTTCGGCAACGGTGCCGAACAGCGCCTGCGGCCGCAGCGCCTCGAAGCCGAACAGGCCATGCGCGATGATCTCGGTATCCGGCGCCACAAGCGATGGAAGAAGCAGCGTGTAGCCCCACACCAGAATGCCCGCCACCATGCCGAGTGCTGCGCCCCGGCCGTTGGCGCCCCGCCAGATCAGCCCGCCGACCAGCGCCGGCGCGAATTGCGCGATGGCCGCGAACGACATCAGGCCGATCGACGACAGGCGCGCGCTGTTGGTGCTCTCTCGGTAGTAGAGGAAGGCGATGAACAGAAGGATGAAGATCGCCCCGCGCCGCACGTTGAGGATCAGCGTCGACCAGTCTTCGGTTTGCGAGGTCGAGGTCTTGAGCAGGCGGCGCACGAACAGCGGAATGACCAGGTCGTTGGAGATCATGATCGACAGCGCCACGCTTTCGACGATCACCATGGCGGTCGCCGCCGAAAGGCCGCCGATGAAGGCTGCCATCGCCAGCAGATCATGGCCGCTGAACAGCGGCAGCGAAAGCACGTAAAGGTCGCTGCTGGTGCCGGTGCCGACCAGCGACAGCCCGGCAAAGGCGATCGGCAGCACGAACAGGTTGATCGCCACGAGGTAGAGCGGAAACACCCAGGTCGCCGTGCGCAATTCGGCTTCGCCCCGGTTCTCGACGATGGTGACGTAGAACTGCCGCGGCAGCATGATGATGGCGCAGCCGCTGAGGCCGGTCAGCACCAGCCATGTGGCAAGCGAGGTGTTGTAGCCCATCGCCTGCCGGACCTGCCCATTCTGGGCAAGCTTGTCGAACATGTCGCCCGGGCCGCCGAAGATCAGGAAGGTGACCATCAGGCCGATCGCCAGGAAGGCGGCGAGCTTGACCACGGTTTCCACGGCCACCGCCAGCACCAGCCCGTCCTGATGCTCGGTGGCGTCGGCGTGGCGGGTGCCGAACAGCACGGCAAAAAGCGCCAGGAGCATCGCTACGACCAGCGATATGTCGCTGACGAACGGATCGAACGAAGGCGGCGAGCCGGTATAGTGCTCGACCATCAGGCTGACCGAACCGGAGATCGCCTTCAGCTGGAGCGCGATATAGGGCACCGCGCCGATGGTGGCGATCAGCGTGGCGATCGCGGCGACAGTAAAACTCTTGCCGTAGCGGGCGCCGAGGAAGTCGGCGATCGAGGTGATCTTCTCGCTCTTGGCCAGCCGCACGATCCGGTTGAGCAAGGGAAAGCCGAACACGAACACCAGCACCGGGCCGGTATAGATGCCGAGGAATTCCAGCCCGCGCTCGGAGGAAAGGCCGACCGAGCCGAAGAAGGTCCAGGAGGTGCAGTAGATGGCGAGGCTGAGCGCGTAGATGAAGGGCCGTGCGCGGCCGGGCCCTGAAATGGCCGAGCGGCGGTCGCCCAGGCTGGCGATGGCGAACAGCAGCGTCACATAGGCGATCGCGATGAAGACGATGAACAAGCCCTGCACGCCGGCAACATCCTCCCTGTGCCGGATTTCCAACCCGGCTTGGCCGAACGCAACCACAGCTTGGCTGGCGAGTCCATCACGGCTTTGGGCGCATGGAGGCCGTGATTTGCGAAACTTGCCGCTGGGGAAGGATAAACCGGTTGTTTTCCGCTATTTACCCATGTTGCAACCAAAGGTTTTTGTTATGGTGTGCGTGGTCGGTGCCGGAAGGTGGGAACGGCAGTGCGGCCGGTCACGACAAGGAGGGTCTAATGCTGAAAGAATTCCAGGAATTCATTTCCAAGGGCAATGTGATGGACTTGGCCGTCGGCGTCATCATCGGCGCGGCATTCGGCAAGATCGTCGATTCCCTGGTCAACGACATCATCATGCCGATCGTCGGAGCGATCTTCGGCGGACTGGACTTCAACAATTATTTCTTCGGATTGTCCGCCGCGGTGACGGCCACCTCCCTGGCCGACGCCAAGAAGCAGGGCGCCGTGTTCGCCTATGGCAGCTTCATCACCGTGGTGCTGAATTTCCTCATCCTCGCCTTCATCATCTTCCTGATGGTCAAGGCGGTGAACAATCTGCGCAGGCGGCTCGAGGCCGAAAAGCCCGCGCCCGCCGCTGCGCCGCCGCCTGCCGACGTCGCGCTGCTGACCGAAATTCGCGATCTCCTCGCCAGGAAGTAGCCCAGCCGCCATCGCTGGACCAAAACCCCGGCCATTCACGGCCGGGGTTTTCTGTTTTCGCTTCTGATAAAGAGCGGCAACCCCAAGGGAAAACGGATTTGTCCATGAGCCTGATCGAGACCTTGCGCCCCGCGGCCCTGGCTGCACCGGAAAGCGGCATCGTCGCCGTCGTCAACTACGGGCGGCTCCGCGAGGGGTTGGTACCGCTCTGGGCCGGCGAGGGCGACCTTCCGACCCCTGCCTTCATCACCGACGCCGCGTCGAAGGCGCTGGCGGGTGGCGAGACGTTCTACACCTGGCAAAGGGGCATTCCCGATCTCAGGCAGGCGCTTGCCCGCTACTATATCAGGCATTTCGGCAAGACATTCCCCGAAGAGCAGTTCATCGTCACCGGCTCCGGCATGCATGCCATCCAGCTGGCGCTGGCCGCCCTCGCGGGTGCCGGGGACGAGGTCGTCTACCTCTCGCCGGCCTGGCCGAATTTCGATGCGGCCGCAGGTATTTCGGGGGCGGTGCCGGTGGCGGTCACATTGGACCATTCCGGCAACGGCTGGTCCTGCGATGTCGAGAAGATCGCCGCGGCGATCACGCCGCGCACCAGGGCCCTGTTCATCAACACGCCGTCGAACCCCACCGGCTGGACCGCCGACCACGAGACCTTGCAGGCGATCCTCGATCTAGCCCGCTCCCGGAACCTGTGGATCATCGCCGACGAAATCTACTCGCTGTTCCACTACGGCCAGGGCCGTGCGCCGTCCTTCCTTGACATCGCGACAACAGAGGACCGCATCCTGTTCGTCAACTCCTTTTCCAAGAACTGGGCAATGACCGGTTGGCGCGTCGGCTGGATCAAGACGCATCCGAGCCTGCAGCAGGTGTTCGAGAACCTGATCCAGTATTCGAACTCGGGCGTCGCCCAGTTCATGCAGCGTGGCGCGGTCGCTGCCCTTGACGAGGGCGATGCCTTCGTTGCCGAGCAGGTGGAGCGGGCGAGGAAGGCGCGCGACCTCGTCTGCGGCATTCTCGGTGACACCGGTAAAGCGCGTTTCACCGTGCCGCAGGGCGCCTTCTATCTGTTCTTTACGGTCGACGGCATCACCGATTCGCGGGCAGCCGCCTTCGAGATCGTCGACAAGGCCAATGTCGGCCTGGCGCCAGGCACCGCCTTCGGTCCCGGCGGCGAGGCCTTCCTGCGGCTGTGCTTCCACCGCCGCCTCGACCAGCTTGAGGAAGCGGCGAACAGGCTGGCGACGTGGATGAAGACCGTTTGAGTTGACCTGAAGCCGGACGAAAACCCGGTCCGGTGAGTCAACCGCAGCGGAAGGCCGTCGGACCAGAGCGTCAGACGGCTTCAGCCACCCGACTTGGGCACCAGCAGCGGAATGATCCGGTCGCTTTTTGCGACAGCGGGACGCCCGGAGCTTGCATAGGGGATGCCGAGCGCGTCCCAGGTCTCGACCAGGGCGTCCTGCAATTGTGCGATCAGCGCATCGGAATGGAACGGCGTCGGCGTGATGCGCAGCCGCTCGGTGCCGCGCGGCACGGTCGGATAGTTGATCGGCTGGATGTAGATGCCGTGCACCCCGAGCAGGCGGTCGCTGGCCATCTTGCAGAGTTCGGGATCACCGACCAGCACCGGCACAATGTGGGTCGCCGATTCCATGACCGGCAGGCCGGCGGCAGCGAGGATCTGCTTGGTGCGGCTTGCCTGCTGCTGCTGGGCGTCGCGCTCGGCCTGCGAGCGCTTCAGATGGCGGATCGAGGTGGTGGCCGCGGCGGCGATCGCCGGCGGCAGCGCCGTGGTGAAGATGAAGCCCGGCGCGTAGGAGCGGACTGCGTCGATCACCGCGCTGGTTCCGGTGATATAGCCGCCCAGCGTGCCGAACGCCTTGGCGAGCGTGCCTTCGATGATGTCGATGCGATCAGCCAGGCCCTCGCGCTCGGTAATGCCGCCCCCGCGCGGTCCGTACATGCCCACGGCATGGACTTCGTCGATATAGGTCATGGCGTTGTAGCGCTCGGCGAGCTCGACGATCTCCTTGATCGGCGCGATGTCGCCATCCATCGAGTAGACGCTCTCGAAGACGATCAGCTTGGCGCGTTCGCGGCCGGCCGCCTGCAAAAGACTCTCCAGATGCGCGACGTCATTGTGGCGGAAGATCTTCTTCTCGGCGCCCGAGCGGCGCACGCCCTCGATCATCGAGGCGTGGTTGAGCTCGTCCGAGATGATCAGGCAGTTAGGCAGAAGCTTTGCGATGGTCGAGATCGACGCTTCGTTGGAGACGAAGCCGGAGGTGAAGACCAGCGCGGCTTCCTTGCCGTGTAGGTCGGCGAGCTCGCCTTCGAGTTCGACCAGCGGGTTGGAAGTGCCCGAAATGTTGCGGGTGCCGCCGGCGCCCGAGCCCATCTTGCCCGCCGCGTTCTGGAAGGCGGCGATGACGTCGGCGTGCTGGCCCATGCCGAGATAGTCGTTGGAGCACCAGACGGTGATTTCCTCGGCGCGGCCGTTGGCGCGCCAGATGGCGCGCGGAAACTTGCCCGCGATACGCTCGAGATCGGCGAAGACACGATAGCGACGCTCCGCATGGAGCTGGTCGATCGCTTCCTCGAAGAACCGCTGATAGTTCATGTCGGCTTCCCAGTTTTGCGCGGGATAATAATGATTGCCCCAATGGTCGTCCACCGGGCCATTTTGGTCAAAATGCCACGCCCCGCACCTGTTCCTAACGACGGCGTATCATGGCCTATTCCCGTTTCACGACACGCTCTGTGGATCACTTTTGTTTCAGCACGATGCCACATCAAGTGAACGCCGGTTACCGGGTTGTAATGGCCATGATGCGGGCTTTCCAGTAAGGCGGTGGTTGAGACAGTTTCCAATAAATCTTGGGTAAGCGAGGACTTGGGATGACGGTTTTGGTGACAGGTGGCGCTGGCTACATAGGCAGCCATATGGTCTGGGAGCTGCTGGATGCCGGCGAAAGCGTGGTCGTTCTCGACCGCCTGTCCACCGGCTTCGAGTGGGCGGTGGCGCCGGAAGCCAGGCTGGTCGTCGGCGATGTCGCCGACAAGGAATTGGTCGGCTCGATCATCAGGGAGAACAAGGTCGACGCCATCATCCATTTCGCCGGCTCGATCGTGGTGCCGGAATCGGTCGCCGACCCGCTTGCCTATTACGAGAACAACACGTCGAAGACACGCACGCTGATCGAGACCGCGGTGCGCGAAGGCGTGCCGAATTTCATCTTTTCCTCCACCGCCGCCGTCTATGGCGGCGCCGGACTGGAGCCGGTGCGCGAGGATGCGCGGCTGGCGCCGGAATCGCCCTACGGCCTGTCCAAGCTGATGAGCGAATGGATGCTGCGCGACGCCGCGATCGCACACGATATCCGCTACACGGCGCTGCGTTATTTCAATGTCGCCGGCGCCGATCCCAGGGGCCGCACCGGCCAGTCGACGCCCGGCGCCACCCACCTGATCAAGGTTGCCTGCGAGACGGCACTGGGCAAGCGGCCCTTCATGCAGGTGTTCGGCACCGACTATCCCACGCCCGATGGCACCTGCATGCGCGATTACATCCATGTCAGCGATCTGGCGGCGGCGCACCGTCTGGCCCTGGAGCGGCTGCGCGCCGGCGGCGAAAGCCTCGTCGCCAATTGCGGCTACAGCCACGGCTATTCGGTGCTGGAGGTGATCGACAGCGTGCGGCGCGCCTTCGGCCATGATTTCGAGGTCAGGATGGGCGATCGGCGCCCCGGCGATGCCGCCGCGGTGGTCGCCAATTCCGATCTCGCCCGCGCCGAACTGGGCTGGACCCCGCAACGCGACGATCTCGACCAGATCGTCGCCGACGCGCTCGCCTGGGAGCGCATCCTGACCGGCAAGAACTCCGCGCGCGGCTGATCCGGCAAGCTGTTGGGCCAAGGGCTCGTGCGCCTTGCCGGGACACGCTATTGAGGACAGGTCGAAGCGACGCGTGGCGCGGCGCCCGATTTGATCCCTTGGGGGCGGAATGAAGGTATTGGTACTGGGAGCCGGTGTCGTCGGTACGGCGGCTGCTTATTTTCTTGCCAGCGACGGGCACGAGGTGACCGTCATCGAACGCCATGAGGCTGCGGCGCGCGGCACCAGCCAATCGAATGCGGGCCTGGTTTCGCCGGGCGATGCAACCGCATGGGCTTCTCCTTCCGCGCTGAAGACCTTTCTTCGCGGCCTCTGGAATCATGAACTCGGCATCAAGGTCAGGCCGAGCCTCGATCCCTATTTCTATGCCTGGAGCCTGCGCTTCCTGCGTGAGTGCACCGTGGCGCGCATGCGCGCCAACACGCGGGTCAAACTGCGGCTCGCTTTGTATTCGCGCGAGTGCATCAATGCCGTTTCCGAGCAGACCGGCATCCACTACGATGAACGCAAACGCGGCATCATCTATTTCTTTCGCTCGCAGAAGAGCCTCGACTCCGGCACCGACAATTACCGCTTCCTGGCGGAACACGGCCTTCCGATCGAGATCGTTGGGCGCGAGCGTCTGGTTGAGCTCGAGCCGGGCCTTGCCGCCGTGAAGGAAAAAATCGCCGGTGGTATCTATTCGCCGATAGACCAGACCGGCGATTCCAAGCAGTTCGCCGACAAGTTGGCCGCTTACGCCACTGAAAAGCTCGGCGTCAATTTCCTGTTCGGCACAAATGTGACAGGCCTGGACATCGACGGTGACAGGGTTCGCGCCGTGGTGACGTCGGCTGGACCGGTGGCGGCTGATGCCGTTGTCATTTCGATGGGGCCGGAAAGCGGGCTGCTCGGCCGCCGTTACGGCATCGACCTGCCTGTCTATCCGGTGAAGGGCTACACAATGACGGTGCCGCTCGAGGACGAAACCAAGGGACCGACCATGGGCGGGGCGGATGAGGATCAGCTTCTCGCCTATTCGCGCCTCGGCAACCGGCTGCGGATGTCATCGACCGCGGAGTTCACCGGCTTTGACCGCAGCTTCAAGCCGCGCGACTTCAACTCGATCCTGAAAACCGGCAAGGACCTTTTCCCGGGGGCTTTCGACGAGAAAAAGGCGCTTCTCTGGGCGGGCCTGAGGCCGATGATGCCGAATTCGGTGCCTGTCTTCGGCCGGGCGAAATACCGCAACCTCTATCTCGATACCGGCCACGGTCATCTTGGCTGGACGCTGGCTTGCGGTTCCGGCAAGTTGATCACCGACCTCGTCGCCGGCCGCAAGCCGGAGGTTGATCCGCAAGGATTGATCTACAAGGGATAAACGTATCGGATCGCAGATCATGTCGGCTTGCGGAGCGCCGGCATCCTGTGATCAGGCCTGCTCGCGGACCGCTTCGCGCCATGCGCTGACATAGCCGGCCCAGACCGGGTCCGCCGGCGGCTGAATTCGTTCGCCCTCGCTATGCCCCGCGACCTGATCCGTCGCCAGCAATGCGGCGCCGATGCTGGTGCCGGTGGCGGCTTCGGAGGCGATCACCGTGCGCATTGTCGCCGCGGCCAGCATGCCGACGAAGAGCCGGTTGCGGGCAAACGGCCCTTCGACCGTGGTCGGGCCTTCGGCGCCGATCAAGTCGAGGCAAGTGGCGGTCATCAGCGCCAGATAGAAGGAGATGGCGGCGAAGCGCTCGCCTTTGCCGATGCCATCCGCGCCGAGCCATGCGGAGGCATGGTGCGGGAACGGTCCCGAGCCTTGCTGGGTCGACGGCAGCAGCAAGATCTTCCTTGCCAGGACTGCCAGCACTTCGCTTCCGCTGCAGTCCTGTGGTTTATCTGCTGTTAGCAGCGAGAATTCTCGCCCTCCCATGAAGCGTGCCGACGGCACGGGATCGCCGAGCGCATTGACATTGACCAGCGTGTCGCGCGCCGGATCGAGCGCGACCTGTCTGCCGCCGACCGCCATCGACACCACCCAGGTGCCGGTCGAGACGACCGAAAAAGGCGCGACGTCGGACAGGAGGTGCGGCAGCAGCGAGGCGTTGGAATCATGCAGGCCGCAGAGGACCGGCGTCTGCGGATCGAGCCCGGTGCGCGCCGCAAGCGCGGCCCGGATCGGGCCGAGCCGCTCCCTGGCAGGCCGCACCGGCGCCATCAGGCGGCGCCAACCCAGATCGTCGACCATCGGCGAGAAGTCGGATTTCTCCGGCCTCCACAGATCGGTGTGGCAGCCGAGCGAGGTCACCTCGTTGGCCGCGACGCCGGTCAGACGCAGCGCCCAGTATTGCGGATACATGAGCATCGCCTTCGCCCTGGCGAACTCGGCCGGGAACCGCTTCTCAAGCCAGAAGAATTGCGCGCCGAGATTAAGGCCGGCCGGCAGCCGTGGCGTCCCCGTCTCGGCGAATGGCGATCGTACGGCGTCATAGTCCGCGGCCAGGCTGTCAGGCCCGTCGAACTCGTAGTCGAGCACCGGCAGCACCAGTTCGCCTGACGCGTCGACCAGTACCCCCGTCGCGCCATGCGTGGTGATCGAGATGGCGTCGATGCGCTGCTCGCGATTGAGGCTTGCAAGGCTGTTGAGGATGAACGTCCACAGCGCCTCGACATCGTGATGCGGGTAGGGCGCCTGCCGCAACGGGGCGTTGGCCGCGCGGCGCAACGCAACCTCGCTCGACGCGGCGAGATCGACCAGGGCCACCTTGGCGTTGGTCTTCCCGATATCGATCACGGCGATGTGGCGCAGCGTGCTCATTCCATATGGAACACTGTTTCCAGCGGCACGGCCACCGGCTCGTTGTCGGGCCTGGTTTCCATGAGGTCGGCCATGTGGGCCCACCAGCGCCGCATGACCGGATTTCCCGGCAGATCGTCCATGCCGTGGCCGTCGCGCCGCCAAAGCACGCCGAACAGGATGTTGGTCTCCTCGTCGAGATGGATCGAGTAGTCGGACACGCCGGCCTGTTTCAGCAGCGCGACCAGCGATGGCCAGATCTCGTCATGCCGCTTCCTGTATTCGGCCTTCATGCCGGGATTGAGCTTCATCTTGAAGGCGTATTTTTCGGCCATCATCCGTTACCCACGCAGCCGCCGCCAGACGATCGGCAGGGCGATGACGATGATCAGCAGCAGGCCGATGAAGATCGACATGACGATGCCGGGCACATTGAGCAGGCCAAGCCCGAAGGTGACCAGGCCCATGATGAAGGCGGCCAGGACCACGCCAAGGATGCTGCCGGCGCCGCCGAGGATCGAGACCCCGCCCAGCACCACCATGGTGATGGCCTCCAGCTCATAGCCCTGGGCAATCGAAGGCCGGGTCGAGCCGAGCCGCGAGGTGATCAGCACCGAGGCGATGCCGGACATCAGTCCCGTCAGGCAGAACAGGATGAACTTGATGCGGCCGACGCGCACGCCGGAGAATTGCGCCGCCACCGGGTTGTTGCCGATGGCAAAGATGCGCCGGCCGAAACTCGTGCGGTGCAGGAGGAACCAGTAGATGACGGCCGCTACGAGGAACAACACCAGTTCGAACGAAACCACCCACCAGACATAACCCTGGCCGAAAAAGGCGAAGCTCTCCGGATAACCCTTGTAAGCCTGGTCGCCGAGGATGATGAAGGCGATGCCGCGAAACAGGCTCATCGTGCCGATGGTGACCACGATGGAGGGCAGGCCGAGCCGCGTGACCAGCAGCCCGTTGAAAGCGCCGCAGGCCAGCCCCACCGTGACGCCTATCAGCACCAGCACGGGCGTTCCCGCGCCAGCCTGCACCGCCATGCCCATCAGGGTCGAGGCGAGCGCGATGATGGCGGCTACCGACAGGTCGATCTCGCCCGAGATGATCAGCAGCGCCATGGCGAAAGCGATCAGGCCCTTCTCGGTGAAGTTGAAGGTCAGATCCGACAGCGAATAGGGGTCGAGGAAATAGGGCGAGGCGAAGCTGTTGATGGCAAAGATGGCCAGGGCCACGACAACCAGCAAAGCTTCCCAGGAAAAGACCGCCGTGCTCAGGGGCCTGTCGAGCCGATCGGGTATATTGCGTGGAGCAGGGGTATCGGTCATGCCGCCTCGGCTCTCTTCAGGATGATACGGCCTTGCTGGCGCTCGCCGCGCGCGTTGAGCACGACGGCCAGGATGATGGCGCTGCCCGAGATCGCCATCTGCCAGAAGGGCGAGATGTTGATGACCGGCAGCGCGTTGGAGATGATGCCGAGGAACAGCGCGCCGAGTACGGCGCCCCCGACCGAACCGATGCCGCCGGCGATCGAGATGCCGCCGATGACACAGGCGGCGATGATGTTGAGCTCATAGCCGTTGGCGACCTCGACAGACGCGATCACATAGCGCGAGATCCAGAGATAACCGGCCAGGCCGCCGACCATGCCCGAAATACAGAAGACGATGAACTTCGTGCGCCCGACATCGATGCCGGTATAGACCGATGCGGTCGGATTGACGCCGATGGCATAGAACGAGCGGCCGAGCGCGGTGCGCGTCATGACTACGAAAAACAGCGCGATGACCAGGATCGCGATCCAGGACAGCACCGGTATGCCGAGGAAGGCGGCGCGCTGGAAGCCGATGAAATCAGGGCTCATCTTGTCGGCGTTGACCCAGGCGCCCCCGGAGATGACGAAGGTGGCGCCGCGATAGATTGTCAGCGTGCCCAGAGTCACCACGATCGAGGGGATGTTGAGCCGCCACACCAGAAGCCCGTTGATGGCGCCGAGCACCAGGCCGACCAGCAGCGCGATGAGGATCAACAGCGGGATCGGGATCGCCGGATGCGCCGCGTTCAGCATCGCCACCACCATGCCGGTGAAGCACAGATTGGAGGCCATGGACAGGTCGATCGAGCGTGTCAGGATGACCACCATCTGGCCGAGCGCCAGGATCATCAGGATCGAGGTGTCGTTGAACACCTGGCGCAGATTGCCGGGATCGGCGAAGCCCGGGAAGCGTGTCGAGATCAACCCGATCAACACGACGATGGCCGCAAGCAGCCAGAGTTCGCGGTATTTCAGCAAGGCCTTCATGCCGCGATCCCCGCCGCCGTCCTGACCAGCGTTTCGGCGTCCAGTCCCTTGTTGTCGTAAACCGCCGCGACCAGGCCTTCGCGCATGACCACGACCCGGTCGGACATGCCGAGGATTTCGGGCAGTTCCGACGACACCATGATCACCGACAGGCCCTGCGCCACCAGCTCTGCCATGAAGCCGTGCACGGCGGCCTTCGAGCCGATGTCGATGCCCTTGGTCGGTTCGTCGAGGATGATGACCTTGGGTGTGGTCGCCAGCCATTTGGCGATCACCACCTTCTGCTGGTTGCCGCCCGACAGCGTGCCGACATCCTGGCTGAGCGAGGAAGCGCGCAGGTCGAGGCGCTCGGTGTAGGAACGGGCGAGCGAGAATTCTTCCGCCAGCCGCAGCATGCCGGATTTGGAGGTGCGCTTGAGCGAGGGCAGTGAGACGTTCTGGAAGATAGGCAGGCCGATCACCACGCCTTGCTTGCCGCGTTCCTCCGGCACGTAGACGATGCCGGCCTCGATCGAATCCGCGGCCGATTTCGGCGCCAACGCCTTGCCTTCCAGCGTGATCGTGCCGGCCGACGTGCGGGTGATACCCGATATCGCCTGCATCACCTCGGAGCGTCCCGCGCCGACCAGCCCGTAGAAGCCGAGAATCTCGCCCCTGTGCAGCTCGAAGCCGATATTGTTGAATTCGGTCGGATGCGACAGGCCGGAAACCGACAGCACCGGCGCGCCGATCTCGGCCTTGCGCTGCGGGAAGATGTGGTCGACCGAGCGGCCGACCATCATGCGCACGATCTGTCCCTGCGCGGCGTCCTTGATCAGGCCTTCGCCGACCATCTCGCCGTCGCGGAACACGGTGTAGCGGTCGGCGATGCGATAGATCTCGTCGAACTTGTGGCTGATGAACAGGATCGCCTTGCCTTCGCTCTTCAGGAACTCGATCAGCAGGAAGAGCTCCTCGATCTCCTTCATCGACAGGGCTGCCGTCGGCTCGTCCATGATGACGATTTGCGCGTCGATCGACATGGCGCGCGCCACGGCGACAAGGTGTTTGTTAGCGATGCCGAGGTCCTTCAGCCGCGCATCGGCGTCGATATGGCCGGCATGCATTGTGTCGAGCACTTCGCGCGCATTCTTGCGCATGGTGCGCCAGTCGATGGTGCCGAGCCGCGTGCGCGGCGCATGGCCGAGGAAGATGTTTTCGGCGACGCTGAGATCGTCGAACAGCACGGTTTCCTGATGGATGGCGGTGACGCCATGGCCGAAGGCGGCATGCGCGCTGGGCAGGGTGACGGCCTTGCCGTCGATGCTGATGGTTCCGGCATCGGGCTGGTAGATGCCGGTCATGATCTTGACCAGCGTCGACTTGCCGGCGCCGTTCTCGCCGATCAGTGCGGTCACCTGGCCCGGATAAAGCGACAGGCTGACATCGTGCAGCGCGCGCACGCCTGGAAAGGTCTTGGAAATGCCGGAGAGCGTCAGGCGTGGAGCCACTTTACCCTCCCCCTTGTGGGGAGGGTCGCGAACAACGTGAGCGGGGTGGGGGTCTACTAGCATATCAAGGTCCTGGCACATGGAGATGTCGCCACCCCACCCCGTCTCGCCGGTTTTGCTTCGCAAGACCGCCTCGCCGACCCTCCCCACAAGGGGGAGGGTATTGGCGCTCCAGATCAGTAGATCTTGGAGAACTTCTCGATGTTGGTCTTGTCGAACTGGAAGGGAGGCGCCATGGCGGCCGAGTTGGTGTCGTCGAGCGTCACCTTGCCGACGCGGCCGATCGACAGCGTGGCGCCCGGCTTGGCTTCTTCCTTCTTCACCGCCAGGTCGTGGGCGAGATAGATGGCGGAGTAGCCGAGGTCGATCGGGTTCCAGAGCGCGACCGCCTGGCTGGCGCCATTGTCGATGAACTTCTTGAACTCGGACGGCAGAGCGAGGCCGGTGACATTGACCTTGCCGATCAGGTTCTCGTCGGTGACGACCTGCGCGGCGGCGACGACGCCGACGGTGGTCGGCGCGATGATCGCCTTCAGGTTCGGATAGGACTTCAACAGGCCCTTGGCTTCGTCCGTGCTCTTGGCCGAATCGTCATCGCCATAGACGGTGGCGACAAGCTTGATCTTCGGGAATTTCTCCGGCAGCACCTTCTTGGCCGCTTCGATCCAGGCATTCTGGTTGGTCGCGGTCGAGGATGCGGACAGGATGGCGACGTCGCCGCCTTCCGGCAGGTAGTCGGCGGCGAGCTTGATGATGGTCTCGCCGATCAGGCCGGTGTCGGACGGGTTGAGATGAAGCTGGCGGCCTTCCTTTGCCACGCCCGAATCCCACGAAATGACGGTGATGCCGCGCTCCATGGCCTTCTTCAGCACCGGCACCAGCGCGTCGGCGTCATTGGCCGAAACGGCGATCGCGTTGACCTTCTGCGCGATCAGCGAGTTGATCACCTCGATCTGCGCTTCGGCGGTCGCCTTGGTCGGTCCGGTATAGATGACGTCGACATCGCCCAGTTCCTTGGCCGCTTCCTCGGCGCCTTTGTTGGCGGCGTCGAAGAAGCCGTTGCCGAGCGACTTCACCACCAGCGCGATCTTGACGTTCTCGGCATAGGCGGCATTCACGAACATGGCGGCCGAGAACGCGGCCGTCACCATCAGTTTTTTCAAAAAGCTCATCGAATATCCTCCCTTGAGTGTTGCATTCCATCGCCGCTGCGGGCGTGAGGGTGTCTCAGGCCTGCAGTGAAGATTCTTCCTTGGTCGACTTGCGGGCGACGATCAGCGTCACGCCTGCGGTTTCCAGCATCTTTGCCTCGCGGTCCTCGATGCCGTCATCGGTGATGACTGTCGCGATGCGCGACAGCCCGCACAGGATCAGGCTGGAGCGCTTGCGGAACTTCGAGGAGTCGACCAGCACCACCAGTTCGTCTGCCTGGTCGATCAGTTTCTGCTCCGCCTGGATCAGCAGCGGATCGCCTTCCATCAGGCCGAGCGGCCCCAGCCCCTGAGCGCCCATGAACATGCGGCGCGCATAGAAATTGCGGGTCACGTCATTGTCGAAGGGCGACAGGATGATGTTCTGCTCGCGGTAGATCGTGCCTCCCGACAGCATCACCGTGTTTTTCGAATGCTTGAGCAGGTGCTCGGCGATCGGGAACGAATTGGTGAAGATCGGCATGCGGCGGCCGGTGAGGAAATGCACCATCTGGAACGTGGTGGTGCCGCCATTGATGATGATCGGCTCGCCGTCCTTGCACAGCTCCACCGCCTCGCGCGCTATGGCGCGCTTCTGCGCGGCGTTGAGCGTTTCATTGACGGAGAAGGGCCGGCCGGCAAGTCCGATGAACTGCGGCGGCGAGATCGCCTCGGCGCCGCCGCGCACGCGGCGCAGGCGCTTTTGCACGTGAAGAGCCGCGATGTCGCGCCGGATCGTCGCCTCGGAGGACTCCGTCAGATCGACCATCTCCTGAACCGTCACCACAGGTTTTTCCTGGACGGCGGACAGAATGATCCTGTGGCGCTCTTTTTCGTGCATGGTTCCTCCCTGCATGAGTATCTAGGCACCCAAAACAAGCAGTGTCAATCATTTCCGATCACATAATTTCATTGTGCAATGCAATATGATCGATATTGATCGTTTGTGATTGACAACAGATCGGCTTGCGTAGACATTCCGGCCAAACGGACAGCGCCTTTTCCGCGTCCCAGGGAGGATACCTATGCTCGACAAGCGCTCCGGCTCGCGCCTCGCCAATCTGTGGGATGACGCGAAGGCTGAGGGGATGAGCGGTCCTGAACTTCTGGTGTATCGCTCGAACACGCTTGGTTCCGACAAGCGCGTCACCAATTATGGCGGCGGCAACACCTCGTCCAAGGTCTGGCAGAAGGATCCGCTCACCGGTCAGGACGTGGAAGTGCTGTGGGTCAAGGGCTCGGGCGGCGACAGCGCCTCGATAAAGCTCGATGGCTTCGCCACCCTCTACATGGACAAGCTGCAGGCGCTGAAGGGGCTTTATCGCGGCGTCGAGCACGAGGACGAGATGGTGGGTTATCTCCCCCACTGCACCTTCAACCTCAACCCGCGCGCGGCCTCCATCGACACGCCGCTGCATGCTTACGTACCGAGGCCCTTTGTCGATCACATGCACCCCGATGCCATCATCGCCATCGCCGCGGCGAAGGATTCCAGGGCGTTGACCAGGGAGATATTCGGCGATGCCATCGGCTGGCTGCCGTGGAAGCGTCCAGGCTTCGAACTCGGTCTCTGGCTTGAGAAATTCTGCGCCGAGAACCCCGCCGCCAAGGGCGTGATCCTCGAAAGCCACGGCCTGTTCACCTGGGGCGACACGCCGAAGGAATGTTATGAGACGACGATCTCGGTGATCAATCAGGCGATCGAGTGGTTCGAGCGGCGTTCCGAAGGCCTCGCCATTTTCGGCGGCGAGGTGGTCAAGTCGCTCGCCGCCGCCGCCCGCCGCGCCGTCGCGGCCAAGCTGATGCCGAAAATCCGCGGGCTGATTTCGGAAAAGACCCACAAGCTCGGCCATTTCGACGATTCCGCCGCCGTGCTCGAATTCGTCAACTCCAGGGATTTGCGGCCGCTGGCGGCGCTCGGCACATCATGCCCGGACCATTTCTTGCGCACCAAGATCCGGCCGCTGGTCATCGAGTTCGACCCGGCAAAGCCCGACGTCGACGCCGTCATCGCGCGCCTCGCCGATGACATTGCCGACTATCGCGTCGGCTACCAGGCCTATTACGACAGCTGCAAGCATCCGGATTCGCCTGATATCCGCGATCCCAATGCCGTGGTCTACCTGATGCCCGGCGTCGGCATGTTCACCTTCGCCGGCGACAAGGCCACCGCCCGCATCTCCGGCGAATTCTACGTCAACGCCATCAATGTGATGCGCGGCGCCTCGACCGTGTCGTCCTATGTCGGCCTGCCGGCGCAGGAGGCCTTCGACATCGAATACTGGCTGCTTGAGGATTTGAAACTGCAGCGCATGCCGAAGCCGAAGTCGCTGGCCGGCCAGATCGCACTGGTCACCGGCGGCGCCGGCGGCATCGGCCGCGCGACAGCCAACCGCCTGTTGCGTGAAGGCGCCTGCGTCGTGCTGGCCGACATCGATGAAACAGCGCTCGCCAGCGCCAACGAGGAACTGGCGAAAGCCTACGGCAAGGATTTCGTCCGGCCGGTGCTCATCAACGTGACCTCGGAAGAGCAGGTCATCGCCGGCTTTGCCGAGACGGCGGTCGAGTTCGGCGGCATCGACATCCTGGTGTCCAATGCGGGTCTCGCCTCCTCGGCGCCGATCGAGGAGACGACGCTGGCGCTGTGGACCAAGAACATGGACATATTGTCGACCGGCTATTTCCTGGTCTCGCGGGAAGCGTTCCGGCTGTTTCGCGTGCAGAAGATCGGCGGCAATGTCGTCTTCGTCGCTTCCAAGAATGGCCTTGCCGCGTCGCCCAATGCGGCGGCCTACTGCACCGCCAAGGCCGCCGAGATCCACCTTGCCCGTTGCCTTGCTCTGGAGGGCGCCGAGGCGCAGATCAGGGTCAATGTCGTCAATCCGGACGCCGTGCTGCGCGGTTCGAAAATCTGGACCGGAGAGTGGAAGGAACAGCGCGCCGCCGCCTACAAGATGTCGACCGACGACCTCGAGGAGCACTACCGTTCGCGCTCCATGCTCAAGCGTTCGGTCTTTCCCGAGGATATCGCCGAGGCGATCTACTTTCTGGCCTCCGACATGTCGGCCAAATCGACCGGCAACATCATCAACGTCGACGCCGGCAACGCGCAAAGTTTTACGCGGTAGCTATAGTTTTGAGGGCGACGCTGCCCCTCATCCGCCTGCCGGCACCTTCTCCCCGTATAGTGACGGGGAGAAGGGAAGCGCTCCAACGCTGGCGACCCCCTCTCCCCGTTCTTCACGGGGAGAGGGTAAGGGTGAGGGGCAGCGCCGACCGAACGCATACTGGGGAGGAATTGCAGTGTCCGAATTGATCATCTCCGCCGACGTCATCGAACAGGACAACGCCTCCCGCCAGGCCGACCTCGAGCGCGACTACACCTCACTTGGCGAGCGCCTCGACCGGCGCGGCATCGCCATCGATGCGATCCGCGACAAGGTGGAGAAATTCGGCGTGGCGATCCCGTCCTGGGGCGTCGGCACCGGCGGCACGCGCTTTGCCCGCTTTCCCGGTGCCGGCGAGCCGCGCGACGTCTTCGACAAGATCGAGGATTGCGCCGTCATCAGCCAATTGACGCAGGCCACCCCGACCGTCTCGCTCCACATCCCCTGGGACAAGGCCGATCCGAAGCGGCTGAAACAGGCCGCCTCGCGCTTCGGTCTTGGCTTCGACGCGATGAATTCCAACACCTTCTCGGATGCTAAGGACCAGGAACGTTCCTACAAGTTCGGCTCGTTGTCGCATGCCGACGCCGGCACGCGCAGGCAAGCGGTCGAACACAATCTCGAATGCATAGAGATCGGCAAGGCGCTGGGTTCGAAGGCGCTGACGGTGTGGATCGGCGATGGCTCGAACTTCCCCGGCCAGGTCAACTTCGCCAGGGCGTTCGAGCGCTATCTCGATGCCATGAAGCAAGTCTATGACGGACTGCCGGACGGCTGGAAACTGTTCACCGAACACAAGATGTATGAGCCGGCCTTCTATTCCACCGTCGTGCAGGACTGGGGCACCAACTACATGATTGCCAAGGAGCTGGGCGACAAGGCATTCTGCCTGGTCGATCTCGGCCACCATGCGCCCAACGTCAACATCGAGATGATTGTCTCGCGGCTCATCCAGTTCAAGAAGCTCGGCGGCTTCCATTTCAACGATTCCAAATATGGCGACGACGACCTCGATGCCGGCTCGATCGATCCCTACCGGCTGTTCCTGGTCTTCAATGAACTGGTCGACGCCGAACTGTCGGGTGCCGAGGGATTCGATCCCGCTCATATGCTGGACCAGAGCCATAACGTCACCGATCCGATCGAGAGCCTCATGCTGTCGGCGGTCGAGGTGCAGCGCGCCTACGTGCAGGCGCTGCTGGTCGACCGCAAGGTGCTCGAAGGTTTTCAGGAGGCCAACGACGCGCTCATGGCGACGCAGACGCTGAAGGCCGCCTACCGCACCGACGTCGAGCCGATCCTGGCCATGGCGCGCCTGCGCACTGGTGGCGCCATCGATCCGGTCGCGGTCTACCGGGCGGCCGGCTATCGAGCCAAGGTCGCGGAAGAACGTCCGGCGGTCGCCGGCGGCAGTGGCGGCATCGTTTGAGATTAGCCAATCTCCCCCCTTGTGGGGGAGATGTCCGGCAGGACAGAGAGGGGCGCTGTCCCGCCAGCCTTTCAGTCAGTTCCCACAGAAGTTGGATTTCAAAGTATCGAAGGTCGGCGATCCTTGGGGCCCCCCCTCTGCCCTGCCGGGCATTTCCCACGTGGGGGAGATCATCAGCTCCGCGGGCGAACATCAATATGTGCTCGCCCATATTGATGATGGACTCGGCCGCCCCAAGTAGCTCTTCTAGGTACACTGCACCTGGAGCACCGATATGCCCTTGACCCGCCGGACGCTGATTGGCGTCACTCTTTCGCTCGCAATAGCGCTGACGCCATCCGCGGCAGTCTTTGCAGCCTCGCCCGCTCCCGCCAAGGGAGAGCACGGCATGGTGGTGACAGCGCAGCATCTGGCGTCCGAGGTCGGCGTCGAGGTTCTGAAGAAGGGCGGCAATGCCATCGACGCGGCGGTGGCGGTCGGCTACGCGCTTGCCGTCGTCTATCCGAACGCGGGCAATATAGGCGGTGGCGGCTTCATGACGATCCGTTTTGCCGACGGCCGGTCGACCTTCCTCGATTTCCGCGAGCGCGCGCCGCTGGCCGCCACCAAAACCATGTATCTCGACAAGGACGGCAATCCAGTGAAGGGCGCCAGCCTCGACGGCTATCTCGCGGTCGGCGTTCCGGGCTCGGTCGCCGGTTTCGAAATGGCACGCGAGAAATACGGCACCTTGTCCAGGCAGGATCTGATGGCGCCGGCGATTGCCTATGCGCGGGACGGGTTCGTCCTCAACCAGGGTGACGCCGCCTCCTTTGCCGCAAGCGCCGACCGGCTTGCCAAGGACCCGGCAGCGGCCTCGATCTTCCTGAAGCCCGACCACAAGCCCTACGGCATCGGCGAAAAGCTCGCGCAGCCGGACCTTGCGGCCTCGCTGGCGGCGATCTCAGATAAGGGACCGGACGCCTTTTACAAGGGCGCCATCGCCGATGCCATCGTCAAGGCGAGCGGCGCCAAGGGCGGCATCCTGGCCAATCAGGATTTCGAGCAATATGCGGTGCGCGAGTTGAAGCCGGTGACGTGCGACTACCGTGGCTACGAGATCACCTCCTCGCCGCCGCCGAGCTCGGGCGGCGTTATCATCTGCGAAATCCTCAACGTGCTCGAAGGCTATCCCTTGTCCTATCTCGGCGCCGGCTCCGCCGAGACAGTGCATGTCATGGTGGAAGCCATGCGGCACGCCTATGTCGACCGCAATTCGGCTCTGGGCGATCCCGATTTCGTCGACAATCCTGTCTCGAAGCTATTGGACAAGGCCTACGCCAAGGATATCCGCGACAAGATCGATCCGTTCCGTGCGGGCGTCTCGAAGGACCTGATGCCGAAAGGCTTTGGCGAGTCGAAGGAGACCACGCACTATTCGATCATCGACAAGGACGGCAACGCGGTCGCGGTCACCTACACGCTGAACGGGTCGTTCGGCGCGGGCGTCGTCGCCGACGGAACCGGCATCCTGCTCAACAACGAGATGGACGATTTCACCCAGAAGCCGGGCGTGCCCAACCTGTATGGTCTCGTCCAGGGCGAGGCCAATGCCATCCAGCCGAAGAAGACGCCGCTGTCGTCGATGAGCCCGACCATCGTCTCCAGGGACGGAAAGCCGTTCATGGTCATCGGCAGCCCTGGCGGTTCGCGCATCATCACGATTACGCTCGAGGCCATCGTCAATGTCATCGACCACGGAATGAACATCCAGGAAGCGATCGACGCGCCGCGCATCCATCACCAATGGCTGCCCGACACGATCTATGTCGAGCCGTTCGGCCTTTCACCGGACACCGAAAGGCTGTTGGCGGGGATGGGCTATCACCTTGACCTGGGCAACGAGACCTGGGGCCAGGCGGCGGGTATTCTGGTCGGCGGCAAAAGCCTGAGCGAGATCGAGAAGGGCGGCGGCGCGCGTTACAACGGCGCCATCGACAGCCGCGCCGCATCGGGCGAGGCGCTCGGATATTGAGATCGCGATCGGCTCCCGGGCGGGTGCCGGTCCACGGCCCGGCAAGCGGCGTTCAGATCAAAAGAGGCCTTCAGGTCACCAGCGTGATGGTCGATGCGATGAGCATCAGGGCGGCGATGCCGACGAACACCGCGTAGATGCGCGGCCGGTCGAGCAGGAGCGCGTTTCCGGAAATCCAGGCCGATGTGGCGCCGCCCAATGCGAACAGGAAGCCGTTGCGGTGTCCGAACGTCATCGACGCGGCCATCAGGCCGCCAATGATCAGGGCGCCGAACACGATGATCACCGCGACCGCGTATTTCTCGAAATCATTGTTGCCGATTCCCGGCCCGATCGCGTTCAGATTCGGCAAATCGTCCGGATCGAAAGGGTTTGCAGACCCGTATTCGTCTTGACCGATGGATTCTCGCATCACTCGTTCTCCGCTGCCCGGCAACAAACCATCAACACCTGCCGAGTGCAACCCGATCGTAAGTGCTCACCGTAACGGCTGTCATCTTCAACACGTTCCGGCAGCGCTTGTCACCGCTTTTTCGGGCTCCTGGCCAGATCACTTCCGCGATCCAGTGCAGCTCGACCAGATGGCAAGCCGCCATCCATCCATAGGCGATCTATGCGGAGAAAAGATGATGTCGCCGGTCAATTCGGCTTCAGGCGCCCCTGCGCGGCTGCGGCGGGGAGTCGCAGTGCCCGGCACAGGCCGGCCGGATTGCCTGCACTCCGCCGCATCTTAAATGTTGACTATGAAAGTCATGTTTCATAGTCAACCGGGAACGGCCGCTTGAGGCAGTGGTGCGCAGACAGGGACGCGACATTGGAAACACACCGGCAAACTGGTCAGGAAGGGGCACCCGGCCGCTCACGCGTGATGACCCGGCGCGCCGCGCTGGCGCTGTCCGCGTTTTTGCCCCTGGCCGGCGTCATGCCGCGCGCTGCTGGAGCCCGACCGCTGCGCATCGTCTGCCTCGATGACGGGCTGGCCGAGACCTTCCTCATGCTCGATGTCACGCCGGTCGCCGTCGCCGATCGCGAGGTCTGGGAAAAGTGGGTGGTCGAGCCGCCCCTGCCGCCTGAGGTCGCCGATATCGGTACGATCCTGGAACCCAATCTCGAATTCCTGCAGCAGCTCCGCCCCGACATCATCCTCTCGATCCCCTATCTCGACGGCATCAAGCCGCTGCTCGAACGGGTCGCGCCGGTGACGACGATCGGCATCTACACACCTGATGGCCAGCCCTATCAACGCGCGGTCGAGGCGACGCGTCAGCTGGCGGCCCTTGTCGGCAAGGAGAAGGAGGGCGAGGCGCTGATCGCGGCGACGGAGGCGCATTTCTCCGATGTCAGGCGCCAGCTGGCGCCGCTTTCGGCGCGGCCGGTCTACGTCGTCAACTTCCTCGATCCGCGCAATGTGCGCGTCTACGGCCGGATGAGCCTGTTCCAGGACGTGTTCGACCGCATCGGCATCCGCAACGCCTGGACCGGGGAGACCAATTACTGGGGGTTTGCCACTGTCGGCATAGACGGGCTCGCGACGTCGAGCGATGCTCGCCTTGCCTATCTCGAACCCCTGCCGGAAGGGGCGGGCGGCACTCTGACCGAGAGCCCCGTCTGGAACGCCATGCCTTTCGTGCGCAACCGCTCGATCATGCGCCTGCCGCCTGTGCTGATGTTCGGCACGCTGCCCTCGGCAAGCCGGTTTGCCCGTTTGCTGGCGCAAGCATTGATGGCGGAGAGCGCCCGTGGCTGAACAGACAGCGGCCCTGTCCGACGCCGAACGCTCGCCCGCCCAGCATGCATCGCCTAGCCGGTCTGGTGGCTTGCCTTGGGGCGCGACGCTGCTTTGCGTCGTGCTTCTGGCAGGCGCGCTTGCCGCGACCGTCTCCAACCTGCTCGTGCAGCTGCCGCCGGCGCATTGGTCTTCTGCGCTCGCCAGTCCGGATATGGACGACATGCGGCAGGTGCTCGTCCACTACGCCTTCCTGCCCAGGCTTGCCGTCAGCCTCCTGTGCGGCGCGGCGCTGGGACTGGCCGGCACCGTGCTGCAACAGGTCCTGCGCAATCCGCTCGCCTCGCCCGAAACCGTGGGCGTCTCGGCCGGCGCCTATCTGGCGCTGGCGCTGGCAACGCTTCTGGCGCCCTCGCTGCTGGCGTTCGGCCGCGAATGGGTAGCGCTTGCTGGCGCCTTCGCGGCTCTCTGCGCGGTGCTGGCGCTCTCCTGGCACAAGGGTTTGTCGCCGCTTTCGGTCGTCCTCGCGGGGCTCGTCGTCAGCCTCTATGCCGGCGCCATCGGCGCGGCTCTGGTGGTGCTGCGGCATGAATGGCTGGCCAGCCTGTTCATCTGGGGCGCCGGCTCGCTCGGTCAGCAGGACTGGTCGGCGACACTGTGGCTCCTGCCGCGCCTCGGCGCCGCCGCGCTGGCGATCGGCCTCATGGTGAGGCCGCTGACCTTGCTTGGCCTCGACGACGAAGGCGCGCGCAGCCTCGGCGTCCCGCTCGCCGCCTATCGTTTTGGCGGCCTGGCGGCGGCCGTTGCCCTGATCGCCTTTGTCGTCGCCGCTGTCGGCGTTATCGGCTTTGTCGGTCTTGCAGCAGCGACGCTGGCGCGCGTCGGTGGTGCCCGCCGGCTCGGCCAGCAACTGCTGATGGCGCCGCTGATCGGCGCCGCGCTGTTGTGGGCCGCCGACCAGGCTGTGCAGATCGCCACCGGGCCGCAGGGCGACCTGATCCCGACTGGCGCCATCACCGCTCTTCTCGGCGCGCCGCTGCTGCTCTGGCTGCTGCCGCGTCTCGGGCTTGGCGCCGAAACGCCGGCGCTCGGCGCGGAGCGGTTGCGGCGTGTCCATCGTCCCGTTTTTCTGCTCGCGGCAATCGGTGGGCTCCTGCTTGTGATGCTGGCGCTGGCGCTGCTCTATGCGCCCGGACCGGATGGCTGGACATTCGCTTCCGGCGATCAGCTGCAGGCGTTGCTGTCCTGGCGCTTGCCGCGCGTGTCCGCCGCTCTTGCCGCCGGCGCCATGCTGGCGCTGGCCGGATTGATGATGCAAAGGCTGACAGGCAACCCGATGGCCAGTCCCGAAGTGCTCGGCATCAGCGCGGGCGCGGCGCTCGGCATGATGGTGGCGTTGTTTTCGCTGTCGGACGCCACCCGCCCGGTGCAGATCGCCGCCGCCACGATCGGCGCCTTCGCCGCCTTGCTGGTGACGCTGGCAATAGGCCGTCGTGCCGCCTATGCACCGGAACGGCTGCTGCTTGCCGGCGTCGCTCTGACGGCCCTGTTCGACGCGCTGATCCTGGTTCTCACCGCCACCGGCGATCCGCGCGCCATGCTTCTGCTCAACTGGCTGACCGGCTCGACCTATGGTGTCGACGCCGCCTCCGCACTCTTGACGGCGAGTATCGCCTTCGGCCTGTTCCTGGCGGCGCCACTCTTCATGCGCTGGCTGGACATGCTGCCGCTGGGCGCCGTCGCGGTGCAGAGCCTCGGCGTCAATCTCGGCGCAGCCCGCTTGCTGGTGCTGCTGATGGTCGCCGCGCTCACCGCCGCCTCCACCCTCGTCGTGGGGCCGCTGACCTTCATCGGCCTGATGGCCCCGCATCTTGCCCGCCGTCTGGGCCTTGTCCGCGCGCTGCCGCAGGCCATCGGCGCCGTGCTTGTGGGCGCGCTGATCATGGTCTGCGCCGACTGGATCGGCCGCACCGCCATCTTCCCGCGCCAGATCCCGGCCGGCCTCGTCGCCACGCTGATCGGCGGGCCGGTGCTGATGTGGCTGCTGCGCCGCCGCTGAGTTTTTGCTTCCGAGGAGGAAACCGATGCCGAAATCGACGGCGGCACCCGCCCTGATCGCCGACACCACCGTTCATGATCTTGTTTCGAGAGACGGTGGCGACCCCTGGCGGGTCTTCATCCATGTGCCATCCGGGCCGGCGCCCGAAGCCGGCTGGCCGGTGCTCTATATGACCGACGGCAACGCGGTCATCGCCACCGCGGTCGACGCCATGCGCGCGCAGGCCTTCTATCCCTCGGGCACCAATGTCGGCTGGGGCGTCATCGTCGCCATTGGCTATCCCGTCGAAGGTGCCTACGATCCGCTGCGCCGCTCGTGGGACCTCGGCCCGCCGCCGGGCAAGACCTATCCCCCCTTCTACGAGGGCACGCCCGAAGTGAAGACCGGCGGGGCAGGGGACTTTCTGCGCTTCATCGAAGACGAACTGAAGCCATGGGTGGCCGGGCGCGCCAGGATCGATGAGACGCGCCAGGCGCTCTACGGCCACTCCTTCGGCGGCCTGTTCGCGCTCTACGCCCTGTTCACGCGCCCGCTGTCGTTCCGGACCTTCATCGCGGCTAGTCCCGCAATCTATTGGGAGGATCGCGCCATCGACCGCTTTCTCGAAACCTTTGAGGCCGATATCCCCGATGGCCTGACAGTCGATGTGATCCTGTCGGCGGGCGAGTATGAGACGGAGCGGCTGGCGCCGTTCCAGATCGGAGCCGAGGACGAGGAAAAGCGCCTGGCGCAGAAAAAGGTCACGCGCACCGACGAATTCGCCAGGGACATGGCCGAGCGCCTTGACACGGTTCTCGGCATCCATGCGAGCTTCGAATTGCACGCCGGCGAAAACCACATGTCGATCCTGCCGGTGACGGTCAACCGCGCGGTGCAGGCGGCGTTCGCGGTGCGGCAGGACGCCTAGAGCAATTCCAGGAAAAGTGCGTAGCGGTTTTCCGTCCGGAATTGTATCAAACAAAAAGATGGAGCGGTTCGGCGTTTCCGTGAAGCGACGAACCGCGCGCCTAGGCCGCGCGCGCCGGCGGCAACTCATACAGATTGGCCCCGTTCTCCCGGCCATGCTCGACATAACCGATGACGCTGAACCATCGCGCGACATCGGGCCCCTGCAGCCAGCTGCGTGAATGGACGGGAAGGTTGCCGGCGAGCGCCTGGACCTGGCGGATATGCCGCTTGCAGAAACGCACGGTCGAGGCCCGGAAGAAATCCTCCTGCGCGGCAAACAGCGTGTCGGCGGCGTCGCTGTTCTCATGCCAGGCGATGATCGCCACCGCCTTGTCGCCCTCGACCAGCGCGTGTGCCCGGCCTTCCTTCAGGTTCATCATCAGATTGTCGTAGGCGATCTTGCTGTCCTTGCCGGCTGCCGCGTATTCGTCCGACATCCGCTTGGACAGGCCGTGGAATACATCTTCCAAATCCCCGAGCGTCGCTGCACGTGCTCTCATTTCACCTCCTGCAGCCCCTTGGGAAGTTTGCCCCAGGGATGCAGGATCACCAAGCAAATTAAATCCGGATAGGAGGAGATGGGCGCAAAGTCATTTCAC
Organism: Mesorhizobium comanense; assembly: GCF_005503535.1. Taxonomy (GTDB): domain Bacteria; phylum Pseudomonadota; class Alphaproteobacteria; order Rhizobiales; family Rhizobiaceae; genus Mesorhizobium; species Mesorhizobium comanense. The sequence continues at coordinate 765,480 of NZ_SCNN01000001.1, forward strand.
CAGTCGAGATGAGGGAGCAATCCTGCCAAACCGACGGAGGCGATCTAAAAAGTGAAATTTGAAGAGAAAAATGGTGCCCAGAGGCGGATTCGAACCACCGACACGCGGATTTTCAGTCCGCTGCTCTACCAACTGAGCTATCTGGGCCTGTTCCGGCTAACGAAAACTCGCGCTCCGGATTTCGGGGGCGCCGTGGGCGTCCCGTGAAAGCGCGTGGGTTATAGCATGGGAATCTTGCCTGTCCAGCGCCTAGGTGTGGATTTCCGGCAGGAAAAGAAATGCCGCCGCGGCAACGCTTTGGCGGCAGGCCATCGGCCTATCTGGCGCCGGGCAGACCCTTGCGAAAATCCGATGGCGTCATGCCGGCCAGCTTGCGGAACGATTTGTTGAAGGCGCTGAGCGAGCCGAACCCGGATTCCATGGCGACGCGCAGCACATTGGCGTCCTGGTGCATCAGCATGGCCTGCGCGTAGCTCAACCGCAGAAGGTTGACATATTCGTTGAGTGTCATGCCGGTCGATTTCTTGAACAGGCTCATGGCGTATTTGGGATGGATGTCGGCGGCCGCCGCGATCGTCACGCTGTCGATGTCGTAGAGAAAATTCTCGGCGATGAAATCACACATGCGCCCGACATTGCGCGATGATTGCTGATCGAAGGGACTGCCGGGCTCCTGTTCGGCGGCGTTTCCAGGCACCATCTGGTAGGGTTCGAACCGCACCCGTTCCAGCCGCAGCAGAAGCTCGTTGACGGCGTGCTCGGCCTTGGCCGGGTCGCCTGAACGGGCGTAACGGTTCCATCGGGCGAAATTGTCGTTGTCGGATTGGTCGGTGGCGCTTGTCACCAGCGTCGCGCCCGTCATCAGCCGGTGCCGCACGTCCGCCGGCAGGTGCAGCCGGAAGAAATGCACCAGCGGCAGATGCGCGCCGGCATAGATGGCATCGTCGGAGAGATCGTCCATCTGGTGCGGCAGGCCGCCCCAGAAGAAACACATCTGGCCGGCCGACAACGAAATCTCGTGCTCGTTCATACGGTAATGCACCGACCCACGGACGATGAAATTCACCTCGACCTGGGCATGCCAGTGCGGCTTGAGCATCACCAGCGGATTGGTGTGAAACATCTGCAACAGCAGCGGCAGGCCTTCCACGCTGCTGGCGCCAGGCTGGTAAAACGGCCGATCAGGCATCTTACTTTCCGCCAATTTCTTATTCCCTTTGTCGGGGACAAGCCTTCCGCGCCGCATAGTCTAGCCGGGCTCGCAGAGAGAGCAAATGAAATGGGAGGATTTCAATGCGCATCACACTGTCCTGCGCCGCGCTCGCGCTTGCCCTGGGCTCAGCCCCGGCCTTCGCGCAATCTGGCGAAATCACCATCTGGAGCTGGAACATCGCGGCTTCCTCGTTGAAGGCCACGGTTGCCGGCTTCAACAAGCTGCATCCCGACATCAAGGTCACGGTCCAGGACCTCGGCAACCAGCCGACCTACGACAAGTCGATCGCCGGCTGCGCCGCCGGCGGCGTCGGCCTGCCCGACATCGTCACCATCGAGAATGGCGAGGCCGAGAACTACTGGAGCCAGTTCCCCGACTGCTTCGTCGACCTGCACACGCTGGGCTACACGGCCGAGGACCAGAAGAAATTCCCCGATTTCAAGCGCACCGAACTGGAAGTCGGCGACAAGGCCTATGCCATGCCGTGGGATTCCGGTCCGGTCGCCGCCTTCTATCGCCGCGACTTCTACGAGAAGGCCGGGGTCGATCCGGCGTCGATCAAGACCTGGGACGACTTCATTGCCGCCGGCAAGAAGATCCAGACCGCCAATCCCGGCGTCTCGATGACCAACGCCGACTTCAACGGCGACACCGAATTCTTCCGAATGATCTCCAACGAGCAGGGTTGCGCCTATTTCGCCGAGGATGGCCAGTCGATCACGGTCAGCCAGCCCAAATGCGTCGACGCCATGACCAAGATCAAGGAGATGAAGGACGCCGGCATCATCTCGTCGGCCGACTGGTCGACCAAGATCACCAACAACACCGCCGGTGTCGTCGCCACCCAGATCTATGGCGGCTGGTATGAAGGCACCATTCGTACCGAATCGGCCGGCGAGAACGGCAAATGGGGCGTCTACCTCATGCCGAGCCTCACATCAGACGGACCGCGCGCGGCCAATCTCGGCGGCTCGTCGCTGGCCATCACCTCGGCTTCGAAGAACAAGGAAGCGGCCTACGAATATATGAAATACACACTCGGCACCAATGAAGGCCAGATCACCATGCTGAAGGATTTCGGCTTGGTGCCGTCGCTGGTCTCGGCGCTCAGCGACCCCTATGTCGGCGAAGGACTGCCCTATTGGGGCGGCCAGGCGGTGTGGAAGGATATTCTCGGCACCTTGCCCAAGGTCGTCCCCAGCCGCGGCACGCAGTTCCAGAGCGATGCCGAAATCATCGTTCGCGCGGTGCAGACCAAATATCTGGGCGGCGGCTATCCCGACGCCAAGGCCGCGCTCGACGACGCGGCCAAGCAGATCGCCGCGGCGACCGGGTTGCCGGTCAAGTGATGGGATGTTGGCGAGGTGGATAATGGGGCATCTTACCGGACCGTCTGCGCTGCCCCTCATCCCCCTGCCGGGACCTTCTCCCCGTATAGCGACGGGGAGAAGGAGCTGGCCGCAACCTAGGCGCCTATTCTGCGACGCAGCTGATTGGCGAAATCGTCGATGATGGCGCCCCTCTCCCCGTCCCTATACGGGGAGAGGATGCCGGCAGGCAGGTGAGGGGCGGCGCTGGCCTCGACAAATGATTGCCGCCAACCGTCAGCCGCATTGATAATCAACCGCCCCTGCGGCGTAGAGCAAAAACGAAAGGAGGCACCCATGCGCTACCGCAACGCCACGGCCTATCGCTTCCTCACGCCCTATCTGTTGATCTTCGCCATCTTCTGGGTGTGGCCGATCATCAGTTCTTTCATGATCTCCTTTCAGGCGACGCGCACCGTGCCGTGGCGCTTCGCCCCCGGTTTCAACTGGGGCCGGCTGATCGGCGACCCGGCCTTCTTCAACGCGTTGAAGAACACGCTGCTGATCCTCGTCATCCAGGTCCCGGTGATGATCGCGCTGGCCATGGTAATGGCGGTGCTTTTGAATTCGCCGCTGCTCAAGGCGCGCGGCCTCTACCGCTTCGCCTTCTTCGCCCCGGTCGTGGTCGGCGAGGTCGCTTACTCGGCCGTCTTCCGGCTGATGTTCAGCCTCGATTTCGGCATCGTCAACAAGCTCCTGAACAGCATTGGCCTGCCCAAGATCGACTGGTTCTCCAACGTCACGCCGGCCATGGCGCTGATCATGATCGCGGTGACCTGGCGGTGGGCGGGCTACAACGCCATCATCCTGCTTGCCGGCATGCAATCCATTCCCGAGGATGTCTATGAGGCGGCGACGCTCGACCGCGTCAGCAAGCTCAAGCAGTTCTTCTACATCACCCTGCCGCTGCTGAAACCGGTCATCGTCTTCTGTGCCGTGCTGTCCATCATCGGCACCATGCAATTGTTCACCGAACCGTTCCTGATCACCGAGCGCGGCGGACCGGGCGGCGGCACGGAGACGCTTGGTCTTTTGCTTTACCGCCAAGGCTTCCGCTCGCTCAACTTCGGCTATGCCTCCGCCGTCGCCTACACGATGGCGGCACTGGCGATCGCCATCACGCTGGTGCAGCTGTGGCTGACGAGGGAACCCAAATGAGTTCGCTTTCTTCCGCAAGGCTGAAACGCAGCATCGCGCTGCACCTCTTCCTCACGCCGCTGGCGCTGATCTGGCTGTTCCCGCTGTGGATGATGGTGGTGTTCTCCACCATGCCCGACAACGGCATCTTCAGCCCCGGCATCGAGCTTCTGCCACACGGCAATTTCGTCGACAATTTCAACAATCTGCAGCGCGACACCGACTTCGTCGGCGCCATCTTCATCTCTGTCTGCGTGGCGGTGACCTACACCGTCCTGTCGGTGCTGCTCACCTCGATGGCCGGCTGGGCGCTGGCGCGCTACCAGTTCTTCGGCAAGAGCGCGGTCGTCGCGATCATCCTGGGCACCATCACGCTGCCCTACGCGGTGGTGCTGATCCCGCAATTCATCATGGTGGCGCGCGACTTCCAGCTTGCCAACACCTGGGTGGCGCTGATCGTGCCGCCGCTGTTCAATTCGCTCGGCGTGCTGTTCATGCGCCAGAGCTTTTCGATGATGCCCGACGACCTGTTCGATGCCGCCCGCGTCGAAGGCGTCAAGGAATGGCGCATCTTCGTCTTCGTGGCATTGCCCCTGGCGCGGCCGATGTTGGCCGCGCTCTGCATCATCCTGTTCCTGGCATCTTGGAACAATTATCTGTGGCCGCTTTTGATCAACAGCCAGCCCGGTTCGATGACCGCGCCCGTGGCGCTGGGCACCCTGATCGGCCTCACCAAGGTGTCGTGGGGCGGCATCATGGCCGGCGCTGTCATGCTGACAGTGCCGATGCTCATCGTCTTCGTGCTGCTGCAGCGCCATTTCATCGCCGGCATCGCCGCCGGTGCGGTCAAGTAGAGGTCGGCATGGCAACCGTCACGCTCAAAAATGTCGTCAAGCGCTTCGGCTCGTTCGAGGTCGTCCACGGCGCCAATATCGACATCAGGGACGGCGAGTTCATCGTCTTTGTCGGCCCGTCGGGCTGCGGCAAATCCACTTTGCTCAGGATGATCGCCGGGCTCGAGGACATCAGCGGCGGCGAGATCGCCATCGGTGGCAAGGTGGTCAACGATGTCGAGCCGGCGGACCGCGGCATCGCCATGGTGTTCCAGTCCTACGCGCTCTATCCGCATATGAGCGTCGAGCAGAACCTCTCCTTCGGGCTGCGCATGACCGGCAACCCCAAGGCCGATACCGAAAGGCGGGTGAAGCGGGCCGCCGAGATTCTTCGCATCTCGGAATTGATGGACCGGCGTCCGAAGAAACTTTCCGGCGGCCAGCGCCAGCGCGTCGCCATCGGCCGCGCCATCGTGCGCGAGCCGCAGGTGTTCCTGTTCGACGAGCCGCTTTCCAATCTCGACGCCGAGCTGCGCGTCCAGATGCGGGTCGAGATCTCCCGGCTGCACAAGGAACTCGGCACCACCATGATCTACGTCACGCACGACCAGACCGAGGCGATGACACTGGCCGACCGTATCGTGGTGCTGCGCGGCGGCCATGTCGAGCAGATCGGCAAGCCGCTCGATCTCTACGACAATCCCGACAATCAGTTCGTAGCCGGTTTCGTCGGCTCGCCGAAGATGAACTTCATCAAGGCGCGCGTCGTCGGGCATGAGGCGCGTGGCGTCGTGGTCGAACTGGCCGGCGAGGAAAAGACCCGCATCGTGCAGCCGCTGGCCGATGCCGCGCCCGAGACCGGAAGCAAGGTCATCGTCGGCGTGCGGCCCGAACACTTCGGACTGGCCGGGGAGGGTGACGCCGATCTCCCTGTCGCCATCGACGTCGTCGAGCATCTCGGCGGCACCAGCTTTCTCTACGCCAGGACGGCCAATGGCGAGGACGTGGTCATCCAGCGCGACGCGACAAGGGTCCCCGACACGCCCGGGATCACCGTGTCGATCCGCAAATCCTATCTGTTCGACGAAAAAGGCTTGCGGCTGCGCTGACCGCCCGCCCCTTCCAGCTTTCAAGGAGAATGACCATGACTGCAACCGCGCCCATCCGCTGGGGCATTCTCGGGCCTGGCGGCATTGCCAAGGCCTTTGCCGGCGGCGTCGCCGGCTCGCGCACTGGAAAGCTGACCGCCATCGGCGCGCGCAATCCCGGCAAGCCGGGCCTGGCGGAAAGCTTTCCCGGCGCCCGCATCGTCGATGGCTACGAAGCCCTGCTTGCGGATCCGGACGTCGACGCGGTCTACATCGCGGTGCCGCATCCCGGCCATGCTCAGTGGGCGATCAGGGCCGCCGAAGCCGGCAAGCATGTGCTGTGCGAGAAGCCGCTTGCGCTGACCGCGTTCGAGGCCGACGCCATGATGCACGCCGCCCGCAAGGCCGGTACGTTTCTCGGCGAAGCCTTCATGTACCGGCTACACCCGCAGACGCTGCGGCTGGTCGAACTGATCAGGTCCGGCATCATCGGCGAGATCAGGATGATCAAATCGAGCTTCGGCTTCGCCATGCCGGACTTTATGCCGGAACATAGGCTCTATGCCAACGATTCCGCCGGTGGCGGCATTCTGGATGTCGGCGGCTATACCGTCTCCATGGTGCGGCTGATCGCTGGGGTGGCCGCGGGCCTCCCCTTTGCCGAGCCCGACAAGGTGGTGGGCACCGCCCATCTTGGCCAGTCCGGCGTCGACGAATGGGCCTCGGCGCTGCTGCATTTTCCCGGCGGCATCGTTGGCGAGGTGTCCTGCAGCATCTCGCTCAACCAGGACAATGTGCTGCGCATCTTCGGCACCAGGGGCCGCATCGAAGTTCCCGATTTCTGGTTTGCCGGCGGCGACCGCGACGTCGGCCTCGGCCGCATCGATGTGATCGCAGCGGACGGCGCGCGCGAAACCATAAGCGTCAACGAGACGCGCCATGTCTATTCCTTCGAGGTCGATGCCGCCGGCGAGGCCATCTTTGGCGGCCGCCAGGAATTCGCCTGGCCGGGCATGTCCTGGGCCGACAGTCTCGGCACCTTGCGTGTCCTCGACAGATGGCGTGCCGCGGCAGGACTGGAATACGGGATCGAGAAGGCCTCGCTGCGAACCAGCACTATCTCCGGCCGGCCGCTGCGCGCGGGCGGCACGGCGATCGGAAAGCGGGCCATTCCAGGCCTGGCGAAACCGGCGTCCGTGGTGGCTCTGGGCTTCGAGGATTTCCGTACCTTCTCCTCGGGTTCGATCCTGCTCGACGCCTTCTTCGAGGCGGGCGGCAATCTCTTCGACACCGGTTATGTCTATGGCGGCGGCTATACCGAGACGCTGCTTGGCCAGTGGCTGAGGAACCGTGGCGTGCGCGAGCAATCGGTGATCATCGCCAAGGGCGCGCATTCGCCGCTCTGCTATCCCGACGTGATCGGCAAGCAGCTTGCGCAGTCGCTCGATCGCCTGCAGACCGATCATGTCGATGTCTACTTCATGCATCGCGACAATCCGGACGTGCCGGTCGGCGAGTTCGTCGACGCCATGGATCGCGAGGCCAAGGCGGGCCGCATCCGTGGGCCGTTCGGCGGTTCGAACTGGACGATGCGGCGCATGGACGAGGCGATTGCCTATGCCGAGCGCACCGGCGCGCAGAAGCCGGGCGCGCTCTCCAACAACTTCTCGCTGGCCGAGATGTTGGAGCCGATCTGGGCCGGCTGCGTGGCCGCCTCCAGTGACGAGTGGAAGGCCTGGCTGACCTCCAGGCAGATGCCGAATTTCGCCTGGTCGAGCCAGGGGCGTGGCTTCTTCACCGATCGTGCCGGGCGCGACAGGCGCGACAATGAGGAATTGGTGCGGGTCTGGTACTCCGAGCGCAATTTCGGCCGCCGCGACCGCGCCATCGAGCTCGCTGCCCGTCTGGGCAAGAGCCCGATCCATATCGCTCTGGCCTACGTGCTCAACCAGCCCTTCCCGTCGGTTCCCCTGATCGGTCCGCGCACGCTTGGCGAACTCGACGACAGCCTGCTGGCCTTGAAGATATCGCTGTCGCCGGCCGAGCTGGCGTGGCTGGACGGCGGCAGCCTGCGCGCGGCATAGTCGAAGCCGCATCAAGCCCTGAACATATGCCGGAGATTGGCGTGGCAAGACATCCCAGGATCACGTTCATCGGCGCCGGCTCGACGGTGTTCATGAAGAACATCGTCGGCGACGTGCTGCAACGGCCGGCGCTGTCCGGCGCGACCATCGCGCTGATGGACATCAACCCGCAGCGGCTGGAAGAGAGCGCGGTCGTCGTCAGCAAGCTGATCGCCACGCTGGGCGTCAAGGCCAAGGCCGAGACCTTCTCGGATCAGCGCAAGGCCTTGGAAGGTGCCGACTTCGTCGTCGTCGCCTTCCAGATCGGCGGCTACGAGCCCTGCACCGTCACCGATTTCGAGGTGCCGAAGAAATACGGCCTGCGCCAGACGATCGCCGACACGCTCGGCGTCGGCGGCATCATGCGTGGCTTGAGGACCGTTCCGCATCTGTGGAAGATCTGCGAGGACATGCTCGCCGTCTGTCCGCGGGCGATCATGCTGCAATATGTCAACCCGATGGCGATCAACACCTGGGCGATATCGGAGAAGTTTCCCGACATCAGGCAGGTCGGCCTCTGTCATTCGGTCCAAGGCACGGCCATGGAACTCGCGCACGATCTCGACCTTCCCTATGACGAGATCCGCTACCGCTCGGCCGGCATCAACCACATGGCCTTCTATCTCAGCTTCGAGCACCGCCAGCCGGACGGTTCCTACCGCGACCTCTATCCCGATCTCGTGCGCGCCTATCGCGAGGGCCGTGCGCCCAAGCCGGGCTGGAATCCGCGCTGCCCCAACAAGGTTCGCTACGAAATGCTGACCCGGCTCGGCTATTTCGTCACCGAAAGCTCGGAGCATTTCGCCGAATACACCCCTTATTTCATCAAGGGCGGCCGCCCGGACCTGATCGAGAAATACGGCATCCCGCTCGATGAATACCCCAAGCGCTGCATCGAGCAGATCGAGCACTGGAAGGGGCAGGCGCAAGCCTACCGGTCGGCGAATCGCATCGAAGTCGAACAGTCCAGCGAATATGCTTCTTCGATCATGAACTCGGTGTGGACCGGCGAACCCTCGGTGATCTACGGCAATGTTCGCAACAATGGCTGCATCACCTCGCTGCCCAGGGAGTGCGCGGCTGAAGTGCCATGCCTGGTCGACGCTTCCGGCATCCAGCCGACTTACATCGGTGACCTGCCGCCGCAACTGACAGCCCTGATGCGCACCAACATCAATGTGCAGGAACTGACCGTGCGCGCGCTGATGAGCGAGAACCGCGAGCACATCTATCATGCGGCGATGATGGATCCGCATACAGCCGCCGAGCTCGATCTCGACCAGATCTGGTCGCTCGTCGACGACCTTCTGGCCGCTCATGGCGACTGGCTGCCGGCCTGGGCGCGCGGGCGGCGCGAGACTGAAGCTGCCTGAGCGTGAGCCCGGTGTCTATTGCGGCTCGTCGGCGTCGGGCTCGTCCTCGTCGTCGCGGGCCGCGATCACATAGGCGCCGCTCAGCCAACGGTTGAGGTCGATGTCCTTGCAGCGCTTCGAGCAGAACGGATAGGTCTCGCGCGCCGACGGCTTGCCGCATTCAGGGCAGGGGCGCTTGGGTCGCAGCGGCGTCACCTTGTCGTCCAGGCTCATGGCCGCGGGGACAGCCAGTTCTGGTGGATCTTGAAGCCTTCACCGGAAAGCAGAGCCACCGTCTCGTAGAGCGGCAGGCCGACGACATTGGTGTAGGAGCCGACGAGCTTCACGACGAAGGAGCCGGCGAGGCCCTGGACGGCGTAGCCGCCGGCCTTGCCGCGCCACTCGCCGGCCGCGACATAGGCGTCGATCTCCTCGCGCGGCAAACGTTTGAAGCGCACCCGCGTCTCGACCAGCCGCTGGCGCAGCTTGCCGCCCGGCGTGATCAGGCAGATGCCGGAATAGACCCGGTGCGAACGGCCCGACAGCAGGCCGAGGCAATTGGCGGCGTCGTCGAGCGTCTCGGCCTTGGGCAGTATGCGCCGCCCGACCGCGACCACCGTGTCGGCGGCCAGCAGGAAGCTCGGTGCATAGTCGGCCTCGGTCTTGAGCGACGCGAACGCCTTCTCGGCCTTTTCCTTCGACAGCCGCTTGGCCAGCGAGCGCGGATGCTCGGCGCGCAGCGGCGTTTCGTCGATATCGGCTGGCAGGATGCGGTCCGGCTCGATACCGGCCTGCTGCAGGAGTTCGATGCGGCGCGGCGAGCCCGAGGCAAGCACCAGCTTTTGCAGAATGCTCATCGCGAACCAGTCACGCCCTGATCTTACTTGAAGCGGTAGGTGATGCGGCCCTTGGTCAGGTCGTATGGCGTCATCTCGACCAGAACCTTGTCACCGGTCAGCACGCGGATGCGGTTCTTGCGCATGCGGCCGGCCGTGTGGGCGATGATCTCGTGTTCGTTTTCGAGCTTTACCCTGAACATCGCGTTGGGCAACAATTCCGTGACGATACCCGGAAACTCGAGGACTTCTTCCTTCGGCATTCTATACCTTTGCTTGGATGGCGGTTCCGGCGCCTAGAGCGTGATGCCGAAAAGTTTGAAACGGCTTTCGGACGACATCATGCTCTACTTCTTTGACCTGGAGGCGGATTCGGATTTCAGGTCGAACAGGCCTGAAATCATCCGACTCCAGCCGGAATTTCGGCGGAACCTATATGATAATCGTCCCTTTGTGAACACGCTTAATCCGTTGCTTTTTCCGCTTCTGGAAGCAAAAAACGTCGGTTTATGCGCAACTTCAGCCGCTCGCGCACGTCACGGTATGCCGCCATGATCTGTTCGCGCGTTCCGCCGGCGTCCGTTGGATCCGGTGTCGGCCAGTATTCGACCTCGACGGCAAGCGAGCGGGTGAGCTCGAGCGCGGCATGATGCGCCTCTGGAGCGAGCGTCACGATCAGGTCGAAATAGTCGTCCTCGAGCTCGTCCAGCGTCCTTGGATGCCGCTCGCCGAGCGAAAGGCCTTCCTCGGCGAGCGCGGCATCGACGAACGGATCGCGCTCGCCGGCACGCACGCCGGCCGAGGCGACGAAGATGGTTGCGGGCAGCATCCGGCGCGTCAGCTGCTCTGCCATCGGCGAGCGCACGGCATTCATGCCGCACAGGAACAGGATCGAGCGGGGCAGGGCGCCGGATACCAGGATCAGCCCCGCCAGTGCAGCACGCAGACCAGCGTGAACAGCCGGCGCGCCGTATCGAAGTCGATGTCGATCTTGCCGGATAGCCGGTCCATCAGTGTCTGCGAGCCCTCATTGTGCAGGCCGCGCCGTCCCATGTCGATCGCCTCGATATGGCTTGGCGTCGAGGAGCGGATGGCGTCGTAATAGCTTTCGCAGATCATGTAGTAATCCTTGACGATGCGCCTGAGCGGCGTCAGCGACAGGATGTGGGTGACGACGGCGCTGCCGTCCTCGCGGGCGACGGCAAAGACCAGGCGCTGCTCGGCCAGCGACAGTTTCAGCCGGTAGGGGCCGCTGCCGCTGTCGTTGACGGGCAGGAAGCTGTTCTCCTCGATCAGGTCGAAGATCGCCACCGCGCGCTCATGCTCGACATCCGGGGTCGAACGGCCGATCGATTCATCGAGTTCGACATCGATCAGTTTTGCGCGGGTTTGATCGGAGCCCGTCATATCAGCCTACATGTTCAGCCGTATGGCGACGGAGCGGCCATGTGCGTCGAGCCCTTCCGCCTGGGCGAGCGCGATCGCGGGCGGCGCCAGCAATCGCAACTGCTCCGGTCCGAGCTTCAGGACTGAGGTGCGCTTGACGAAGTCGAGCACCGACAGGCCGGACGAGAAGCGCGCCGAGCGGGCTGTCGGCAGCACATGGTTGGAACCGCCGACATAGTCGCCGATGGCTTCGGGCGTATGGCGGCCGAGAAAGACGGCACCGGCATTGCGCATCCGCGACAGGAAACCTTCGGCATCGTCGATGGCCAGTTCGACATGTTCGGCGGCAATGCGGTCGACCAGCGGCAGCGATGCCTCGATCGCTCGAACCTCGATCACCGCGCCGAAATCGCGCCAGCTGGCGGCGGCTGTTTCGCCGCGCGGCAAGCTCTCCAACTGGCGCTCCACCGCCTGCTCGACCGCTCTGCCGAAGGCCGGATCGTCGGTGATCAGGATCGACTGCGCCGACACGTCATGCTCGGCCTGGGCAAGCAGGTCGGCGGCGATCCAGTCCGGATTGTTGTTGCCGTCGGCGACCACGAGCACTTCCGAGGGGCCGGCGATCATGTCGATGCCGACGGTGCCGAACACCTGGCGCTTCGCCGCCGCGACATAGGCATTGCCTGGTCCCACGACCTTGGCGACCGGCTTTATCGTCTCGGTGCCATAGGCAAGGGCGGCGATCGCCTGCGCGCCGCCGACGCGGTAAATCTCCGAAACGCCGGCTATGTCGGCGGCCACCAGCACCAGCGGCGGTATGGCGCCGCCGGTGGCGGGCACGCAAATCGCGATGCGTTCGACACCGGCAACCTTGGCCGGTATGGCATTCATCAGCACCGAGCTTGGATAGCTCGCGGTGCCGCCCGGCACATAGAGCCCGACGGCTTCGATCGCCGTCCAGCGCCAGCCAAGTTCGACGCCCGCGGCATCCGTATAGCGATTGTCCCTGGGAAGCTGCTGCTCATGATAGGCGCGGATGCGGTCGCGCGCGAATTCGAGAGCCTTGATCGTCTGCGGATCGGCGCCCTCATAGGCGCGGGCGATCTCCTCCTTCGACACCGCGATGCCGATGCTTTTCAGGTCGGCGCGGTCGAACCGGCTGGAATAGTCGATCAGCGCGGCATCGCCCTCGGCGCGCACCCGCGCGATGATCTCGCGCACCGCGGCCTCGACATCGGCGGATACTTCCCGCTTGGTCGTGAGGAAGGCTGCGAAACGCTGCTCGAAATCGGCGTCGGACTGGCGCAATGTGATGGCCATGGGGCTCAGGCCCTGTGGACCGGGCGCGACGTGGCTTCCCACGCGCCGCCAATATCGGCAAGCCGGGCTTCGACGCACTCGACGTCGAGCATGATCGTGCCGCCCCCCGAAAAGATCAATTCGATGATGCCGGCGGGCTTGCTGATCTCGATGAAGCTGACGGCCAGCAGGGAGAGCACTTCGGCCGGCTTGTCGCGGGCGATGCCGTTGGTCTTGGCGCCGAGCACCCGGTCGAAGTGCAGCACGGCCTGCCGCCGCTCATTGTGCTGGCGAAACAGGCCGGATTTGGCCTCCCAGACGAAACGGTTCATGGTCAGCACGAAACGCTTGGCCGCGGGCAGGTATTCGAGGTCGCTGACTTTCAGGACGGCATCCTGAACATGGGCCGAAACGATGCTCAGATCCTGGTCGTCGAGCGCGATAAGCTTGAGGGCCATGCGGAATTCGTACCTAAGATTGGTTTCAGCCTTCTGTTAGGCGGTCTTGGCGATCCGTGCAACCGTTGGCGAAGCTGCTGATCTCCCCCCGCAAAGGGGGGTGATCAGCCGTCACCGCTGAAGCGCCTAAGCCGAAATCCGCTCGATCACCGCGCCGCAATTGGACAGCTTTTCCTCCAGCCGCTCGAAGCCGCGGTCGAGATGGTAGACGCGGTTGACGGTGGTCTCGCCTTCGGCCGCGAGGCCGGCGATGACCAGCGAGACCGAGGCGCGCAGGTCGGTGGCCATGACGGGCGCGCCCTTCAGCTTCGCCACGCCGTCGACGATCGCCGTCTGGCCCGAAAGCGTGATGTGGGCGCCGAGCCGGGCCAGTTCCTGGACGTGCATGAAGCGGTTTTCGAAGATCGTCTCGGTGATGCGCGACTTGCCCTTGGCCATGGTCATCAGGCCCATGAACTGCGCCTGCAGATCGGTCGGGAACGCCGGGAAGGGGGCCGTCGTCACGTCGACAGGCGAAATGCCGGCGCCGTTGCGCTTCACCCGGATACCGGAATTGGTCTGCGTGATCTCGGCGCCCGTCTGCGCGATCACGTCCAGCGCGGTCTGCAGCAGTTCGGGACGCGCGCCTTCCAGCACGACGTCGCCGCCGGTCATCGCCACCGCCATTGCGTAAGTGCCGGTCTCGATGCGGTCGGGAATGACACGCACGCGGGCGCCCGAAAGCGCCTCGACGCCGTCGATGGTGATGGTGGGCGTTCCGGCGCCCGAAATCCTGGCGCCCATGGCGTTCAGGCATTCGGCGAGGTTGACGATCTCGGGCTCGCAGGCGGCGTTCTCGAGAACGGTTTCGCCCTTGGCCAGCGAAGCCGCCATCATCAGCACGTGTGTGGCGCCGACCGAGACTTTCGGGAAGACATAGCGGTTGCCGACGAGGCGGCCGTTCTTGGTCTTGGCGATGACGTAGCCGGTGTCGACATCGAGATCGGCGCCGAGCGCCTGCAGTCCTTCGAGGAAAAGATCGACCGGGCGCGTGCCGATGGCGCAGCCGCCGGGCAGCGAGACCTTGGCCTCGCCCATGCGGGCCAGCAGTGGTCCGATCACCCAGAACGAGGCGCGCATCTTCGACACAAGCTCGTAGGGCGCCGTCGTGTCGACGATGTTGCGGGCGGAAAAATTGATGGTGCGCGAATAGCCCTCATTCTGCTTCTCGCGGCGCCCGTTGACCGAATAGTCGACGCCGTGATTGCCGAGAATGCGGATCAGCTGCTCGACATCGGCCAGGTGCGGCACGTTTTCCAGGGTCAGCGTGTCATCGGTCAGCAGCGAGGCGATCATCAGCGGCAGGGCGGCGTTTTTCGCACCCGAGATCGGAATGCTCCCGGCGAGCTTGTTGCCGCCGACAATTCTGATGCGATCCATGGAAGAACGTCCCTCTCGGCCGAAAAGGCCGGTTCAATCGTTTGAGTGTCGGCCCGTCTAGACCATTGGGCGATGTGGTTCAAGAAATAGGATTTCGCCCGTCCCGGGCCAAGAGTGGCCGATTTGAGTTAATCTTTCTGCATTTTTTCTGCCACGCCGAGCCCGTCCGCCCGCTGGTCGGCCTCGCCGGTGCGGCGCGAGCGTGACTGCGCCTTGCGCTTCTGCAGATTGGCGCGCAATTGCTCGGCGAGCCTGTTTTTGCGGTCCGTGCCGCCGTTTTTAGGTGATATCGTCTTGTCGCTCATCATCGTGCCCCTGCCGGCGACCGGCCAAACCGCCATTCAGGCATAGCCAACATTATGGCACCGCCATGTCCTGGAAAGCTATCCGGCAAAGGCTTCCACAGAAGCGTCGTTCTTGGCCTTGCGCTTGCCGGTTCGATATGGCAGAAGCCCCGCCATCAGCGGCTGCGGTAGCTCAGTGGTAGAGCACTCCCTTGGTAAGGGAGAGGTCGAGAGTTCAATCCTCTCTCGCAGCACCAGTCTCCTGAAAGCAAAATTCCCTGTCCAGCCGCCAAAGGCTGTAGATTCGGATATCGGAAACAATCAGGAGCGATCTGTACCGCTGTACGCGCAAAATCGATGCCAGGGAATCGGTCCGGCAATACCTCGCGAATCGCGGCTTCCGCTGCATGGTCTGAGACCGGGTCGCCAGGCGGATCATTCCGTTGTGCGCCGGAACGCGAGTCTCCCCGGTAGCGTAAGCATGCTCGTTACTCCGGCACCCGCCAAGCTTGGCATGAAGCGTGTTTGCCGCAAGGAACACGATTCATTAACCAAGATGCTGTTCTTCGTGTTCTGGAATGAATATCTGTGCGCCTGGCCTGGCGGCTGCTTTTGTCGGGTCGGCAGCACCGAAAGGAAGCGTCCTCATCCCGGCGAAGACGTGAAACGGCCCCAAATGAAGACAATGTGCAACGCATGAACCTGATTGAAAGCGAACAGAACGCGCCAGGCGCTTCCCGTCGTTGGACATGGTTGCCGGCTGTCGCGGTAGCGTTGCTATGCATGTGCGCCACCAGCGCGTTGGCCGAGACGCGTGCGCTCAGGATTCAACACCTGCATACGGGCGAGAAGGCGGAGATCGTCTTCAAGCGCAACGGGCGCTACGATCAGGCGGGATTGAAGAAGATCAACTTCATGCTGCGCGACTGGCGCCGCAACGAGCCGACCAGGATGGACCCTCGTCTGCTCGACCTTGTCTGGCAGGCCTACCGCGCCAGCGGCTCGAGCAGCTATATCCAGGTGGTCAGCGCCTACCGGTCGCCGGCGACCAACGCCATGCTGCGCAGCCGCTCCAAGGGCGTCGCCCGCGAAAGCCAGCATATGGTCGGCCGCGCCATGGACTTCTTCCTGCCTGACGTGCCGCTGAAGAAACTGCGCGACATCGGCCTCAGGATGCAGGGCGGCGGCGTCGGCTACTACCCGACATCGGGCTCGCCCTTCATCCATATGGACGTCGGCAATGTCAGGCACTGGCCGGGCATCAGCCGCCAGGAGCTCGCCAGGGTTTTCCCGGACGGCAAGACGCTGCATGTGCCGAGCGACGGCAGGCCGCTGCCCGGCTTCGACCAGGCGCTCGCTGCTTACAAGTCGCGCAAGGCCGCGGGCACGCCCAACATCGAACTGGCAAGCGCCGACAGCGGTCAGCGCAGGCCGGCGCGCGGCTTGCTGGCGACAATTCTGGGCGGTCGCGGCGCGGACGAAGCCGACGACGCCGCTGAAGCGGTGCCTGCGCCACGCAAACCGGCCCGGCCGGTTGAAGCCGGTCCGACACCGAAGATCGCCATCGTGGCGCCGGAAGCGGCCCAGCGCACTGAAATCCCGATGGCTCCGGCCGGCCAGGCGGAAGAACCGCCGGCCACGACGAATACGAACACGCCGGAGGCGATCGTTATGGCGATGGCGCCCGGCGCGGTGCCGCTACCCGCCTTCGCACCGCGCGCCGAGCCCGCCGCCAGCATTCCGACACCGCAAACCGTGCCGTTCGCAGTGGCCAGCGCATCCCCGGCGCGGGCCGAACCAGCGGCCACGCAGCCGGCGGCCAACACCGAAATTCCCGTGGCCAAGGCCGATGCCGCCCTGCCGAGCGTCGCGCCGGAGATGGTGGCGCTCAACGTTCCGTTGCCGACATGGCGGCCCCAAAACCAGGCAAGTGCGCCGCAGCCGGAACAGGCCAAGGCCGGCGAAGCGATTCACGCCTTGCTGGCCATGCGCCCCGCCGACAACGGCGTCGACGCGCTGGCCGGCCAACGTATTGCGGTTCCGGCGCCGAGACCCGAAGATGTCAGGACCAGCGCGAAGGCGGATCGTGTCCAGCCGCGTCTCGATCCCGAAGCCACTGCCGTTGTGGTGCCGGTGTCGGCAGGCCGGCCGCGCGAGACAGCTCGTGGCCTCGCCGGCGGAACTGGATCGACGGCGGCGCCGATCATTGCCGCCAATTATATCCGCACGGCGCCCGAGCAGGTTTATCTCGCCGGGTTCCAGCCGCGAGGACAGTCGGCCGATCACCGCCGCTTCACCGGCTCCGCCGTGAAATTCCTGCCGATCGCCAGCTTCAAATAGGGCGGGCAGCAACCGTCCGATCGGGCATGGAAAATGTGCTGTGCCGTATCGAGGGCGATGCCTGTCGCCCTGTTCCCGGGATGCCGCCCGGTTGCTCTGTAAGATATTTTCCAAATTTGACAAATGTGGGTGAAATTGTAAGGTAATCGTCTTCCCCTGGCGAGAGGCGATGACGATGTCGATCCGCGAAGAACTGGCCAACACGACCTTGGCGTTCACGTCGGCGGAAGAGAAGATCGTCCAGGTCCTGCTCGCCGACTATCCCATGTCGGGATTGGGAACGGCGACCAGGCTGGCGCGCCGCGCCGGGGTCAGCGATCCCAGTGTGACGCGCCTGATGACCAAGCTTGGCTATACCGGTTTCGCCGACTTCCAGGCGCGGCTGCTCGCCGAAGTCGAATCCAGGCTGCATTCGCCGCTCTTGATGATGGAGGCCAAGCGCCCGGGCGGCTCGAGCGAGAGCACGGCCCTTGCCTATTTCCATTCGGTTTCCGACAGCCTGGAGCGCACGCGCACGGCGGTGCCTCTGCAAGCCTATACCCGCGCCGTCAACCTGCTGCTGGAGACGAGGGGCCAGGTCGTGCTGCTGGGCGGCCGGTTCAGCCGCCATATCGCCTCCATGCTCGCCGGCTACCTCCTGCAGTTCCGCTCCGGCGTGCGCGACATCGGCTCGCTCAGCCCGGCCGATTTCGACCTTCTGATCGATCTCGGCAAACGCGATCTTCTGGTCGTCTTCGATTATCGTCGCTACCAGTCGGACGTCGTGCGTTTCGCACAGCAGGCGCATGAGCGCGGCGTCTCCATCCTGCTGTTCACAGATGTGTGGCTGTCGCCGATATCGGAAATCGCCGACCTGACCATGGTCGCGGCGATCGACGCCAATTCGCCGTTCGACACGCTGGCGACCGCTGTCGCGCAGATGGAAACCGTCTTTGCCCACGCATTGGAAGGCCATGGCGCCGGCGTGCGCAAGCGCATCGAGGACATCGAGAAGATCCGCCGCGCCAATGCCGTCACCCTCGATGCGGTCCTGTCGCCGCCGGACTCCGAAAAACCCAGAACCCCCAGGAAATAGCGTCGATAAATCGGGCGCTGCGATGCGAAGGAAGGAACAATCATGCCTGATATCAACACCGTCATCGATGCCGTGCAGGCCGGGATCGAGGCCGACCGCGACTGGCTGATCGGGTTGACCCGCGACATGGTCCGCATCCCTTCGGTCAATCCCAAGTTCGAGGCCAATCCGGCGATCAACCGTGAGGCGGACGTCCAGGCGCTGCTCGAACCGATCCTCAAGCAGGACGGCTTTGTCACGCAACAGTGGGACGCCTTGCCCGGCCGGCCCAATCTGGTCGGCGAATGGGCCGGCGACGAGGCCCGCAGCCTGATCCTGTGCGGACATATCGACGTGGTGCCGGTCGGCGAGGCAAAGGACTGGTCCGTCGATCCGTTCGGCGGCGAGATCACCAATGGGCGCCTCTATGGCCGCGGCGCGGTCGACATGAAGGGCGGCGTGGCGGCCTGCGTCGCCGCCGCGCATGCCATCAGGAAGGCCGGCATCACGCTGCAGGGACGGCTGGCGATCCATTCCGTCGTCGACGAGGAAGCCGGCGGCTTCGGCGCCATCGATGCCGTGAAGAAGGGCAAGCTCGCCAAGGCGGTGCTTGTCGCCGAGCCGACCTGGGGCGATGTCCTGCCGGTCGAGGGCGGACTGGAATGGGCGCGCGTGACGATCCGGGGCCGTAACGCGCATTCGGCGCTGCGCTACAACGAGATCTACCCGCAGCGCCATGACAAGGACCGCCTGAAGCCGGGCGTCAACGCGATCGAGATCGCGGCACGGTTCATCGCCGCGGTCCGTCAGTACGAGCTCGACCGCACGCGTGCCAAATCCCATCCGCTGCTGCCGCTCGGCATGAACACCATCAACATCGGCGTCGTGCATGGCGGAACGGGACTTGGCGAGCATGGCCTGCCGACGGTGATGACCAATCCGGCCATCATCCCCGATGTCGCCGTACTCGACCTCGACATGAAATTCCTGCCGGACGAGAACTCCGCCGACTATCGCCGCGATTTCGAGGCCTTCGTGCATCATTTCGCCCAGACCGATGCCTGGCTGCGCGACAACCCGCCGACCATACAGTGGGAACTCGGCGGTCTTCACTTTCCGCCGATGAACACGCCGGTCGACCATCCGCTGGTGACGTCGCTGATGAAGCGCAAGGCCGCTGTCGGCAAGGCGCCGGAGGCCCGCGGTTTCGTCGCCGTGTGCGATGCCGCCCACTATGCCGGTGCCGGCGTCGACGGCGTCATCTTCGGCCCGTCGGGCGACGGCTTCCATGGCGCCAACGAATATGTCGAAGTCGAGTCCGTTGTGGAAACAGCCAAGGTCATCGCGGCCTCGGTGATCGACTGGTGCGGCGTGCGCTGAAGCAAACCGGAGAGAGTGCGGATTGGGCTCCGCACTCTCATTTTCGGCGATGCTGGATCAGGCCGTGCGTTTGAATTTCCCGGCGGCGGCATCCCATACGGACCGGATCATGCCGGCGAGCCCGCTGGGATAGGCCAGCATCACGCCGATGATCAGCACCGCGGTGATCATCGGCCGCCATGCGCCGAAATCGGCCATCCACTCGGCGAAGATCGTCAGCACGAAGGAGGCGATGATCGCGCCGTAGATCGTGCTGGTGCCACCGAGCAGCACCATCGACAGGATGATGGTCGCGAGGCTCATGCCGAACACGTCGATCGAGGCGTTGCGCTGGTAGGCGGCGTAGAACGCGCCGGCAATGCCGGTGAAGAAGGCGCTTGCGGCAAGCGTCAGCATGCGCTGGCGCACGATCGAGACGCCGCGGCTGATGGCGTATTCCTCATTGTCGCGCAGCGCCACGATGCTGGCTCCGGTGCGTGAGCGCACGAACACGCGCAGGAACAGCGTGCTTGCCGCCAGCAGCGCCAGCGCGATGTAGAAATAGGCAAACTTGCCGTCGCGGACCATGTTGTGGTCGAACCAGTAGAGACCCGGAATGCGCACGATCCCTTGGGTGCCGCCGGTGATGTCGGACTGGCTGAGTATCACCTGCATGACCAGCTGCGCGAAGCCGAACGTGACCAGGATGATGTAGATGCCCTTCAGGCGCAGGATCGGGATGGTCACCAGGATCGCCGCCAGCGTGGCGATGATGCCGCTGGCAAGCAATCCGGCCCATGGGTCGATCCCGGCCAGCTTGGTCAGCAGGCTGTAGGCGTAGACGCCGATGCCGAACAGCGCCAGGTGGCCGAAATTGAAGACGCCGCCGTAGCCGAGGCTGAGATCCCAGTTCGAGGCGACGATGGCATAAATGAAGGCCATGATCAGGATGTGCCGGGCGTAGGTGTCGCCGAAGAGCAGCGGCAGCAGCGCCAGCACGGCGAAACCCAGCACGAAGCCGACGGCCTCGACCTTCCAGGGCGTGCGCCCGGGGGCGGCTTGGTTTGCCGCCCGCGTGCGGATCGGTGCGATCGGCGAGGTGGTGTCGGTCATGCCAGGCCTCGCGAGCGGCTGGAGAAAATGCCCTCGGGACGAACCATCAGGGTCAGGATGAGAACGCCGAACAGCAGCGCGGGCGTCCAGTAGAGGCCGAAATAGTAGCTGCAGGCGGCTTCGAAGAAGCCGATCAGATAGGCGGCGAAGATCGGTCCCGATATGCTCGATATGCCGCCGAAGACGACGACGATCAGCGCCTTGAGCAGCGGGTCGCTGCCCATGACCGGCGACATGAAGCGGTAGCCGCCCATGAAGATGCCGGCCAGGCCGGCCAGCGAGGCGGCGATGGCGAAGGCAAGACCGTAGAGCGCGGTGACGTTGAGGCCGACCAGATGGCTGGCATCCTCGTTCTGCGCCACGGCGCGCAACGCCAGCCCGAGCCGCGTGCGGTTGAGGAACACCCACAGCGCCGCCAGGATCAAGGGGGTGATGACGATGATGGCGATCTGGTGAAGTGAGACGCCGACGCCGCCGATCGTGGTGTTGCCGTCGATGAGCGCCGGGATCTGCTTGGAGCGCGGCCCCCATATGGTAAGCGCCCCGTTCTCGATCAGCGATCCGGCGGCCAGCGTGGTGATGACGACCACCAGCACGATGTTGGGCCGGCCGATGAGCGGCCGCACGACGCTTGCCTGGAGGATCCAGCCGACGCCGGCCATGACGACGACGGCGACCGGAAAGGCGACCGCGGCCGGCAATCCGAGTTCCACCAGCTGCCAGGCGATGTAGGCGCCCAGCATCATGAAGACGCCGTGGCTGAAGTTGAACACGCCGATCGTCGTCCAGACCAGGGCGAGCCCGACCGCCATCATGGCGTAGAGCGAGCCCTGGAACAGGCCGCCGAACAGGATTTCCGCCAATGCGCTCATTTCGAAATCCTAATGACCAAAATACATAGACATGATCTCGCCGTGGTCGAGGCTTTCGCCCGGCTTGATCTCGGTCGCCACCGCGCCGTGATTGACGAGGTAGAGTTGCTGCGTCAGCTCCAGCAGGAACTCGATGTCCTGCTCGACGACGATGAGCGGCACGCCGCCGCGCGAAATCTCCAGGACGGAGGCGCAGAGCTCGTCCTTGATCTTGGGCGCCAGACCGAGCGTCGGCTCGTCGAGGATCAAAAGGCGCGGATGGCTCATCAGCGCCGTGCCGATCGACACCATCTGGCGCTCTCCGCCCGACAGCGTACGCACCCGCTGGCGCCAGCGTTGCGCCAGCTTGGGAAACAGCTTGATGACCTTTTCCCGGTTCTCCGCCTCGTGCGGGCGGGCTCGCGCCGAATAGGCGCCGAGCGCCATGCAGTCGGCGATGGAAAGGTCGGGAAACAGCCGGTTGCCCTGCGGCACGTGGATCAGCCCGGTGCCGACAATGGCGCGCGCGCTCAAACCGGCGATGTCCTGGCCATCGAACCGGATGCTGCCGCCCCTCGGCTTCAGCAGGCCGGAGATCGCCCGCAGCAGCGTCGTCTTGCCATGCCCGTTGGGACCGAACAGGCCGACATTGCCGAAGCGCCCGGCTTCCAGTGAAATGTCGTGCAGCACGGTGACGCGACCATAGCCGGCGGTGACGCCCTCGACGGTAAGAACCGGGCTCATGCCGCCGACCTCCGCGTTCCGAGATAGGCCTCGATGACACGAGGGTCGGCGATGACGACAGCCGGATCCCCGGCTGCCAGAACGCGGCCATTGTTGAGGACCAGCAGATGTTGCGACAGGCTCATCAGGAACGTCAGCACATGCTCGATCAGAAGGATGGTTATGCCGCGTTCCGCAGTGCGGCGTATCAGGCTGATCGACGTCTCGATCTCGGGTTTGGTCAGGCTCGAGGCGGGTTCGTCGAGCAGGAGCATGCGCGGCTTCATGGCAATCGCTGTGGCCAGCATTAGGCATTTGCGCTCGAACACGGAGAGTTCGCCGGCCAGCCGTCCGAAGGAGGCCGATCCCAATCCAACGAACTCCAGGGCTTCCGCAGCCGTGTCACGGGCAACTGTCGCCATCTTTTCCCGCTTGCCGTAGCTGGCGCCGATCAGCGCGTTCTCGAACACGGTTAGGCCGTCGAAGCTGGTTTCCCGCTGAAAGGTGCGGGCAAGGCCCAGCCGCGCGATGGCGTGCCCGGATTTGCCGGCAATGGCGGTCCCGTCGAAGCGGATCTGACCTTTGTCAGGTCCGAACGGGATGCCCGTGATGATGTTGAACAACGTGCTTTTGCCGCTGCCGTTCGGGCCGGCGATGCCGAAGATCTCGCCGGCCTCGACCTTGAACGACACGCCGTCGACGGCCTTCAGCGAACCGAAGGCCTTCGAGACGTCGTCCAGTTCAAGCAGTGCCATTCCTCACTGCATCCAGGGCTGGAGCTTGAAGGCGCCAGTGGCGTACTTGTCCGGCGAGATCAGCGTGCGCTGGCCGTCCCAGATCTGGAAGAAGGTGATCGGGATGTAGTCGTCGCCCTGCGTGGCGAGGTGCGTCGCCGGGTCGAATTTCAGCCTGCCTTCGGCCACCTGCTTGTCTGTCTCCGACAGCGCCTTCATGATCGCCGCGTGGTCCGACGCGCCGCCGACCTTCTTGACGGCGTCGAAATAGACATTCGTCATTTCGTAGAGGCCGACGCCGTAGGTGCCGCTCTCGACGCCATACTTGGCCTTGAACTTGGCCGCCACCTCGTCGGCGCGCGGGTTCTTCGGCGTCGTCAGCGCGCCGCCGAGCAGATTGTAGATGACGCCGTCCGACTTCTTGCCGGTAAGTTCGACGAATTCCGGAACGCTCGGTGCGTATTGCAGGAAGACCAGGCTCTTGGTCGGCTGTTCCAGGAACTGGTTCAGGAAGGATGCCGAATTGCCCGGCAGGTAGTCGGTGTTGATGACGACGTCGGGCACGTCCCCGCGCACCTTGGCCAGGATTGGGCGCCAGTCGGTCACTTCGCCGAACGGCACGATCTCGTCGACGGTGATGGTCCAGCCCTTTTCCTTGAAGGTCTTCTTCATGCCTTCAGAGATGGTCTTGGAATAGGCGTTGTCGGAGGAGATGATCGCCACCTTCTTGGTCGGCAGCTTGATCTTGCCTTCTGCCTCAAGCTTCTCGACGAACAGGGTGACGTCGGTGTTGTAGGCGTCGAAGGATGGCGTCAGCGACCAGCAGCACATGTATTTTTCGGGGTTTGGCGCGATGATGTCCCGGGTCTGCTGCGAGGTCGCGGCCAACATGTAAGGCATCTCGGCCTCGGCCATGTTGTCGATTTCGAAATTGGTCAGGCTGGCATAGCCGGTGAGCATGAACTGCACGCCGGGGTCGCCGAGCAGGCGCTCGACCGCGCTGGTGACGTTGCCGGCGGACTGGTCCTTGACGTCGCCCACCACCAGTTCGAAGGTGTTGCCGGCAACGCCGCCGGCGGCATTCGCCTCGTCGATCGCCATCTGCACGCCGCGCTGGAATTCCTGGCCGTCGGCAGCCGCGGGGCCGGTGATCGGCGCCAGAAGGCCGATCTTGACGACATCGGCGAAGGCAGGCGCGCTTGCCGTGGCGAACGCGCCGATCAGCGCGGTGCTCATCAGCATATGGCGGATTCTGGTCGCGGCGGATTTGGATTTCATCGTGCGGTTCCCTGTTTTCCTCCCGTTCATCGGGAGTTGGATAATTGACAATCTACGCATAATTGTTCTTATTTGAAAAGGATTTTTCAACGCAACCTAACCGGGAAGCGGGTTCCCGCAAAGGTATAGAAGCCGTGGCGCTTTGTTGCGCATCTGCACTGAAACGAGGCAATTCCAGCCGGAGGCACCATGACGATCGCGCAGCATACCCTTGAAACCAGCCACGGCAGGATCGCCGTTCGCGACACCGGCGGCAAAGGCACGCCCGTGCTGCTGATCCACGGAAACTCTTCTTCCGGCGCGGTTTTCCGCAACCAGCTCGAGAGCCCGCTCGGCGAGCGCTACCGGCTCATCGCTCCCGACCTGCCGGGGCACGGGGCTTCCGGCGACGCCATCGATCCGGAGCGTTCCTACAGTATGGAAGGCTACGCCGATGCGATGACCGAAGTGCTGAGGCTGCTCGGCGTTGGCAAGGCGATCGTGTTCGGCTGGTCGCTCGGCGGCCACATCGGCCTGGAGATGATCGACCGCTACCCCGGTCTTCTGGCTCTGATGATCACGGGCACTCCGCCCGTGGCGCCGGAAGAGGTGGGCAATGGCTTCAAGACCAGCCCGCACATGCATCTTGCCGGGCAGGAAACCTTCAGCGCCGCCGATGTCGATGCCTATGCGCGCAGCACCTGCGGCGAGCCGTTCGAGCCTTTCCTCCTCGAGACCGTCGCGCGCACCGATGGACGCGCACGGCGCCTGATGTTCGAGAAGTTCGCAGCCGGCACCGGCCGCAACCAGCGCGAGATCGTCGCCGGCAAGACGCCGCCGATCGCCGTCCTCAACGGCATCGACGAACCGTTCGTCAACACTGACTTCGTCTCGGCCGTGAAGTTTTCCAACCTGTGGGAGGGCAAGGCTCATCTTCTCGACAATTCGGGCCATGCGCCGTTCTGGGATTCGCCGGATCGGTTCAACCCGATCTTCGCCCGCTTCCTGGCAAGCGTCGATAAGGGGTAGGCGGATCACGCTGGCATCTGGACTGCCCCCCGCCAAGAACGCGGCTCGCTTCGGCTCGCCATGCGCCGGCCGTGCTACCTTACCGCAGGTTGCGAGAAAACCTTGCAGAGGCGCAGGCACTGCTTGCCGGATTGCGTTGAGATGCGATCAGCCCGTATAGGCATTTGCGCCGGCGGCCGCTCCTGATCCAAGGCGGTGATGGATTGCCGGCAATCGCCTGAGCAGTTGGAGCGCTGAATGTCTCTTTTCACACGCCGCGGGCTCTTGAAGACCGCCGCCACGTTTGGCGCCGCTGGTGTCGGGTACGGAGCCATCGGCAGGTTTGGCGGCTGGGCCGCCGCAAGCCCGGATCCTGTCGTGCTGCGCACGGCGAAAATCCAGGCCACGCTGATGGATGGCAGCCAGACCAACAATGTGCTGACCTATGGCAGCGCCGGAATGCCGCCGGTGCTCAGGATGAGGAAGGGCGAGCCCTTCGCGGCCCGCCTCGTCAACGCCATAGATGATCCCACGACCATCCATTGGCACGGCATTCGCCTGCCCAACAAGATGGATGGCGTGCCATTCCTGGTGCAGCCCTATGTCTACACCGGCGATCATTTCGACTACGCCTTCACGCCGCCCGACGCCGGCACCTTCTGGTATCATCCGCACTGCAACACGCTGGAGCAGATGGGCCATGGCCTGACCGGCGTGATCGTGGTCGAGAACCCCGGCGATCAGCAATTCGATGCCGAAGTGGTTCTCAATCTGCGCGACTGGCGGCTCGGTGACGACGCCCAGTTCATCGAGCAGTTCCGGCCTCGCGATGCCGCCAGGACCGGAACCTACGGCACGGTGCGCACCGCCAATTGGCTCGACCAGCCGCGGTATGACGCGCCTTCCGGCGGGCTGGTGCGGCTGCGGGTGGCAATTTCAGATGTTACCCGCATCTACGCCTTTCGCGTCGAGGGCGGCGAGGCTGAAGTCATCGCGCTCGACGGCAATCCGGTGCCCCGGCGCTTCTCGCCCGATGCGCTGCTGCTGGGACCGGGCCAGCGCATGGAACTCGCCGTCCGGATGCCCGACGACGAGGGTGCGACCGTCAGCTTGCGCGACGTCAGGGGGACCAAGCCGAAAGTCATCGCGACTCTGCGATCGGTTGGGGCGTCCCTGAAGCGGGATGCTCGCGACGTGGCGCCCCTGGAGCCAAATCCGGTGCCCGAGGTCGACCTCTCCACCGCGCAGCACATCTCATTGGCGTTGAGCGCCACCGCCGAAAATGTTCCGAGCAACGGCATCTGCGGTTCGCTCGGCTACAGTTTCTGGGCCATCAACAAGGTGCCCTGGCCGGGCGATACGCCGGATCCCACCGCGCCGCTGGCCGAATTGAAGCTCGGCAAGAGCTACGTCATCGACATGGAGAACCTGACGCCGCAGTCGCATCCGATCCATCTGCACGGCATGAGCTTCAAGGTGCTGTCGTCCTCGACACGGCAGGTTGAGCCGCTGATTTCTGACACCTACCTCATCCAGGCCAACGAGAAAGTCAGCCTCGGCTTCGTCGCCGACAATCCCGGCGACTGGCTGCTGCATTGCCACATCATCGAGCACCAGAAATCCGGCATGACGAGCTACGTCAGGGTGGTTTGAAGCCCGCTTCGTCCGCGATCTATTTGCGCAGCTGCGCCTCGATCTCGTCGAGCACCTTGTCCTTGCCGATGCCGGTAAGGAAGGCGAGCCCCTTGATGACCGGCTTGGTCACCGAAGCAGAGATCGGCGTGGTGGCGACGATGAAGTCGACGCTGTCGGCCAGCCCGGGCACTTCGGTCGCCTTCGCCTGCTGCGCGTTGAAGGTAAGGCCGCGCTTCTTCATCGCCTCGGTGACGGCGACATTGACGGCCGTCGAGGTGGCTACGCCCGTGCCGCAGGCAAAGAGAATTGTTTTCTGTCTGGACATTTCTTGTTCCTCCTTTTTCAGCCGAGCACGGCGCGCACGTCGTCGAGCGTCCTGGCCGTCCTCAGCCCGTCCAGCGCTTCCGGATTCTGAATGGTGGCCATCACGGATTGCAAGGCTTCAATCTGCTTGTCCTTGTCGTTGATGGCAAGCAGGAAGACGAAGCCGACCGGCAGCTTCTCGTCGGGATCTTCCATGTTGGCGAAGGTCACCGGCTGCTTGAGCGTGCCCATCGCGATGCCGGGCTTCAGCACGTGTTCGGGATCGGTATGCGGGACGGCGACATTGTCGGCGCGCTCCAGCGGCAGTCCCGTCGGAATTGTGTTCTCGCGGCGCACGACGGCGTCGGCATAGGTGCTCTTGACGTAGCCGAGCTTTTCGAGCCGCCCGGCCAGGATGCGGATGATTTCCTCATTGGTCGAGGCGTCGGATCCGAGCACGATCGCGTCGGGATCGAGAAGCTGCATGAGGCCGTCGGACATATTCTACTCCGTCTATAAAGATCGTGCGCCCTCTCGATGAAAGAGATAGGGCGCACGATCATTTCGAAATGAAGGCGCGTCGCGGTTCAGGCGGTGCCTTCCGCCGGCTCGTCCTCGGCGCCCGCTGCCCGCTCCCAGCCCAGCGTGTTGCGGCGGTAGAGAAGGAAGAGTGCCGCGATCACCACCGCGATCACGATGATGCCGACGAGGCCGAGGCCCTGGATCGCTTCGATGATCACATAGGGAACCCACAGGAAGCCGTCGACCACGGAAGTGATCTGCAACGCATCCGCCGGCAGCTTGAAGCCCGAGGCGACGGCGGCACTGGTGAACAGCGGCGCGAGCGCGTTGGCGACATAGAAACCGATGGCCAGCGTGACGGTGCCGATCACCACCATGCGGAACACATTGCCTTTCACCAGCGGCGCTGTCATGGCGACGATGAACGGGATGACCGCCAGGTCGGCGAACAGGATGACGCGGTTGCCGGGCAGGATCACCGACAGGACGATCGCGATCGGCACCAGGATCAGCGACGACGAGATCGCGGCGGGATGGCCGATCAGGATCGCGGAGTCTAGGCCGACGAGAAGCTCGCGGTCGCCGGTACGCTTGCGCACGAATTCCTGCGCGGCGTCGGAAACCGGAAGCAGGCCTTCCATCAGGATCTTCACCATGCGCGGCAGAAGCAGCATCACCGCCGCCAGCGTCATGCCGGTGCCGAGCACCTTGGCGAGCACCGTGCCGAGATCGCCGGCATTGTAGAAGGCGATGGCGCCGAGCACGAGGCCGATGATCAAGCCGAGCACGACGGGCTCACCAAAGACGCCGAAGCGGCGCTCGATGGTTTCGGTGTTGATGTTGATACGGTTGATGCCCGGGATACGGTCCATGATCCAGTTCAGGATGATGGCGATCGGCAGGATCTGCGCCGAGGCCAGATGTGGCACCGAGATGCCGGGCACGCCGTAGAACTGCTGCACGGCACGCGCCGACCAGTCGGCGAACAGCAGCGACAGTGCGGCCACCAGCGCCGCGATGGCGATGCCGTAGGCCAGATTGTCGGTTGCCGCCACCACGAGCGAGCCGACGAAGGCGAAGTGCCAGAAATTCCAGACGTCGACGTTCAGCGTACGCGTCATGCGCGTCAGAAGCAGCACGATGTTGACCAGGATGCCGACCGGGATGACCCAGAGGCCGACCGACGAACCGAAGGCGATCGCAGCCGCCGACGGCCAGCCGACATCGATGATGTCGCGGTGGATGCCGGTGTTGGTCACGATGGCCTTCGCCACGTCGCCGATCGACGTGAACATCAGGCCAAGCACGAGGTTGATACCGATGAAGGCGACGCCGATGGTGACGGCGGCGCGGAAGGCCTTGCTCACCTTGGCGCCCAGGACCACGGCGATGATGAAAATGACGATCGGCAGCAGGATTGTCGCGCCGAGCGTGTCGATGGCCCCTTTGAGGCCAGCGAGAACAGTATCCATTGTTCCTCCCCTGGAGCCCGGGCCCTGCCCGAAGGTGCTCCGTTGATCTCGTCCATGCCTTTGCCACAACTTGGCGCAAAGGCTTCCCCAACCTAACGAGAGGCCGAATGCCCATCCGGAAAGCACCCCGGACTGAACATTTGCCTTTGTTAGCAAACGAATGTTTTATTGGGTCTGTTCACGGCAATGTCAATTGGCAACCCTTTGGGCCAATCCGGCCGGAAAATCCCCCTTTTTTCGACCGGATTTCGTTGGAAATCGCCGCTTGCCGGCGGTTTCGTTGGCACAGCCGGCCCGTCCCTGCTAATCCGGCCCCAAATCAAGAAGCTGTGGACATCCCCCGCATGACCAATGTCGCCCTGACCGGGCTTGCTCGCGATCTTGCGAACCGCGCAGCCGAGGGACGCCCGGTGCGCATCGGCGTCATCGGGTCGGGCGAGATGGGCACCGATCTCGTCACGCAAGGCATGCTGATGCCGGGCATCTCGGTCTGTGCCATCTCGACACGGCGCCCGCACACCGCGCGTGACGCCATCCGCATCGCCTATGGCGACGAGGCGATGGCGGTCGAGGCCGATACCGCCTCGAAAGTCACGGCGGCGATCGAAGCCGGAAAGATCGCCATCACCTCCAACGAGATGCTGGTCATCAACCCGCTGATCGACGTCGTCATCGACGCCACGGGAAAGCCCGGCGTCGCCGCCGATTTCTGCCTGTCGGCGATGGAGCATGGCAAGCATCTGGTAATGATGAATGTCGAGGCCGATGTCACCATCGGCTGCTATCTCAAGCAGCAGGCCGACCGGCTCGGCGTCGTCTATTCGGTAGGGGCCGGCGACGAGCCGTCGAGCTGCATGGAACTGATCGAATTCGCATCCGCGCTCGGGCTGACCATCGTCTCGGCGGGCAAGGGCAAGAACAACCCGCTCAACCGCGACGCCGTGCCCGACGATTATCGCGAGGAAGCCATCCGCCGCAACATGAACCCGCGCATGCTGGTCGAGTTCGTCGATGGGTCAAAGACGATGGTCGAGATGTGCGCGATCGCCAACGCCACCGGGCTTGTGCCCGACGTGCCGGGCATGCATGGCCCGAAGGCCGATCGCGATGATCTGGCCAAGGTCCTGATTCCGCGCGAGGCCGGTGGGCTGCTGTTGAAGAAAGGCGTCGTCGACTACACGATTGGCAAGGGCGTCGCGCCCGGTGTCTTCGTCATCGTCGAGGCCACGCATCCGCGCATCATCGAACGCATGGACGATCTGCATATCGGCCACGGCCCTTACTACAGCCTCTTCCGGCCCTATCACCTGACATCGCTGGAAGTGCCGTTGACGGCGGCCCGCATCATGCTGTCCGGCAAGCCCGACATGGTGCCACTGCCACGCCCGGTCGCCGAGGTCTGCGCCGTCGCCAAGCGCGATCTCGCCGCCGGCGAGACCTTCGATGCGATCGGCGAGACCTGCTATCGCTCCTGGACCATGACCGTCGGCGACGCCCGCACCCAGCGTGCCGTGCCGGTCGGCCTGCTCGAGGGAGGCAAGGTGTTGAAACCGGTCAGGAAAGGCGATTTGCTGACTGCCGACAACGCCGCGCCCGATCCGACGACGAAGCTGTTCGCGTTACGCCGGCTCCAGGACGAGATGCTTTACGGAAAACAGGTCGCTATGGCAGCGTCATGACAAATGCGCTATGTTGTAGTGACAGATGTCGCTGAGGATCGGCCAATGAATCTCCAGATCAGGGATCCGCGTGCGCGTGAACTCGCACGACGGCTTGCCGCCAAGCGCAAGATTTCCATGACCGAGGCGGTTATCGAAGCGCTTGAATCCGAATTGAAGCGGGAAAGCGGACGCATCCCTCTGGCGGAACGGCTTGCTGCCATCGCCAAGGATTTAAAGGCCAAAGCCGGCCAAGGCGGTCGGCCTGTAAGCAAGGACGAGATTGACGACATGTGGGGACATCCCTGATGTTTGTTGACACCTCTGTCGTTGTCGCAATTCTTTCGGAAGAAGGGGATGCCGGCGAATGGAGCAACCGAATCCAGGCGGCACCGCACAAGATCACTTCAGCACTGGTCGTGCTGGAAGCAGCGATGCGGCTTTCCACCATGCTTGCTGTAGAGCCGGTTGTCGTGGAAGCGGCGATAGAGGTATTTCTTCGCGAGGCTGAAATCGAAATTGTGCCGATCGGTGCTGGCGATGCCAAGCTCGCGATCCAGGCGTTTTCAGCCTACGGAAAAGGGCGGGGACATCCCGCCCAACTCAACCTCGCAGATTGTCTTTCTTACGCCTGCGCCAAGAGCCGCGGCTCGGTTCTGCTCTACAAAGGCAACGACTTCTCGCATACGGATCTCGCGTAGCGGCACACTCCGCTTACTTCCCCAACTCGATCGACCGCAGCCGCGCCGCTTCCACAGCCTGGGTGAGTAGATCGGTCAGCCGGTCCTCGCCCATCAGCACGCCAAGCGCCGCCGCCGTCGTGCCATTGGGGCTGGTGACCTGCTGGCGCAGCACGCCAGGGTCTTCCTTGCTCTCGGCGGCGAGCGAGGCGGCACCGTAGACCGTCTGCATGGCGAGCAGCCTGGCGGTCGCCGCTGGCAGGCCCGCTTTCTCGGCGGCCACCGTCAGCGCTTCGATGAAGTGGAAGATATAGGCCGGTCCCGATCCTGACACGGCGGTAACCGCATCCATCAGGCTCTCGTCGTCGATGGTCGCCACTTCGCCGCTGGCCGACAACAGATCGGTGACGAAACGCTTGGTGTCGTCGGAGACGAGCTTGTTGGAGAACACCACCATCATGCCTTTGCCGATGGCCGCCGGCGTGTTGGGCATGCAACGCACGACGGGCGCATGGCTGCCGAGGATCTCCTCGAAGGTGGCGGCGGGCGTGCCGGCGGCGATGCTGACGAAAGTCGTGCGGCCATCGCCGAAGCGCTTGTAGGCGGCGGTGACGTCGCGGATCACCTGTGGCTTCACCGCGATGACGACGAGACTGGGCACGGCATCGGCCGGGATCGCACCGGCATCGGCCGCGCTTGCGCAACCGAGCGCCGCCGCGCGATTGCGCAGATCGGCATTGGGCTCGACCACGAAGACCGCCGATGGCGCGAGCTTGCCGGATTTCAGCCAGCCCGAGAGCATGGCGTAACCCATATTGCCGCAGCCGGCGAGAACAAGCCTGATCGTCATTGAGAGCCCTCCAGAGGTAGGCCCTTCCCATAGACGTTCAGGTTCAGCCGTGGAAGCCCTGTCAGGTGGGGCGGGAAGCGCCACGCACCGGGATCGGTCGCAGCGATACTTGCCTCAAGCCAAGCACGCCGAGCACGAAGAACAGCCAGACCGGGTCGCCGCGATGGAAGAAGAAGCTTTCGAGGAAAGCATTGAGCGCGGTGAACAGCACCACCATCATGAAGAAATCGCCGAGAAAGATGTTTTCCCTGCGCAGCGGAATGCGCATGTAGTCGCGCAGCGGCGCGATGAGGAAGGTGTAGACCGCCACGCAAAGGGCGGGAATGCCCATCAGCACGGCGATGTCGAGATAGCCGTCATGGCCGTGCACGATGGTCCTGATATCCCAGGGGCGGTCGAAAGGCTGGTCCTGGTTGAGCAGCAGCGGCGTGCCCCAGAAGCTCTCATAGCCGTAACCGGTCCATGGCTTCTTCGCCAGCATCGAGCCGGCGAACTCCCACAGCGTCGTGCGGCCGGTATAGGTCATGTCGGGAAAATAGATTGCCGCCAGATGTTTGACCGGCGGCAGGAAGACGATGCCCAGCGTTCCGACCGCTGTCGCGATGATGGCCAGCGCAAACAGGATCGGCGTGCCAAGCCGCATGCCCATCAGGCTCGGGAACATCACGATCAGGATCGAGAATGGCACCAGGCCGGCGGTGGTCTTGGAGCCGGTGTGCAGCATGAAGATCATCGCCGCGCAGAAGATGCCCGCGCCCCACCAGCGCTGCCCGCGCCTGTAGAGATAGAGACCGGCGAAGCTGAAGCAGGCCATGATCGGGCCGGCGATGTTCTTGTGGGTGAACACGCCGCGCCACAGGCCCGCATGTTCGGGTTCCTGCGAGTCGGCCGTGTGCAAGGCCTCGTGCGGAAAGACGATCAGGCCGGCATAGGACAGACCCATCACCACAACGGCGGTGAAGATGATGACTTTCGAGAACGATTCGGCATCGCGCGGCAACGCCAGGATGGTCGCCATGGTCAGAATGCCGATCATGGTGAAGGACGCGGCGCGCATGGCTGACGGCGGGTCGGTGGCCATCACCACCGACAGGAAGAAGAAGCCCAGCATCAACACCCAGGACGGACTGAGCAGCGAGCGCACGATGCGTGGATCGGCGAAGGCCATCAGCGAGAAGATGGAAATGGCGCCAAGCGAGCTGAAGCCGAGCTGATTGACGATGTCGCCGCCGTCGCCGGTGAGCTCGGCGCCCGCCGGCTGGAACGGACGGAACGACACCATGATGACGGTGAACAGCAGCGCGGCGATCGCCGTCGCCACGCCGTCGCGCGTGAACGCGGCGCTGAGCGGGGCGCGCTCAGTTTTTCTCAGGCTGGCGGTATTGCTCATTGGCATATCCGAATTCGGCCAGCACACGGCCGAGCGCGACATGGAGGGGATAGACCGCGATCGCCGGTGATCCTGTCCGCGCCAGCCGGATCAGGCCGCGCAACGGCGATGCCGCCAGCAGCGCCAGGCTCTTGGCGAACACCCTGGCGCCGGCCAGCGGTGCGCCGTCGCGCTTCTTCTTCTCGACCAGGGTCGAGATGACGCCGTTGCGCAAGGATCGGGAGCGGATCCAGTCGGCCTCGACACGCCGGGCCGGAACGGTTTCGCGCACCATGGCCTGCGCGCACCAGCCAAGCACGAAGCCGCGCTGCGCGGACCGGCTGAGAAAGTCGGAATCGCCGCCGCCCATGAAGTTGAATCTGAGATCGAGGAAAGGCGGCCCCATGGCGGTCAGCACATTGCGCCCGACCAGGAGATTGCCTGATGAATAGAGCGCCGGCACACGCCCCGTCTGCCGATAGGGAGGTGCGAACACCGGATGGTCGGCCCATTTCGCATGGGTGGCGTCGGCAAAGACAGGCACCTGCGGGCCGCCGACAATATCGGCGCCGAGCGTTTCGGCAGCCATGCACATGCGTTCCAGCCAATCCGGATCGGCGATCTCGTCATCGTCGATCACCAGCAGGTACCTGAAGTTCGGAAAATGCAGGATCGCCGTTTGCCAACCGGCATTGTAGGCGCTGCAATTGCCGCGCTCATGCGCGATGATGACCATGCCCTGGATTTCGCCGCGCTCGAACAGCGGCAGCACCGCCTTGGCGCCCTCACGCGCCTCGGCTTCGTTCTCCATGACGATGATCGCAAAGCGCCGGCCGGTCCGCTGCGCGCTGAGCGACGCCAGCGTGTCCAGCACCTGTTTGGGCCGTTTGAAAGTCGGCAGGGTGACGACCGCCTCGACGGCCTCCACGTCCAGCCGGGGAGACCGCCCAACGATCGATACCGAACCGTCCGATGGCAAAGGGATCATCCGTCTCCAGCCGCGTCGCGAGATGGGTTCTGGTAGCACCACGGTTGATAAGGTTTCGTTAATCACCTTGCACGGAGAAGCCTGCCAGGCATCGGCTTTAGGCCATAGATCGTGCTCGCTTAATCAAGGGTTCACCGCGCTTTGCTACCGGCTACACCACTGGATAGGTGAGATGCATCTGCTGTTCGCCACATCGATCGTGCCCGATGGCGCTCTCGCCTCGGGCTACGAGATCGCCAACGCGGCCATCATCGCCGCCCTGCGGCGTGCCGGCGCGCGCGTCACCGTCATCGGCTTCACCTGGCCTGGGAAGGCCGCGGCCGATCCGCAAGACACCATCGTGCTGGGCGCCATCGACGTGCGTACCGAAAGCGCGTCGCCGCTGCAAAAGCTCGCCTGGGCGGGCAGGGCAATCCTTTCAGGCCTCACTTTCGCGTCGGTCAAGCTGCGCACGGTCTCCGATCAAGCCATCCGGGCCGCCATCGAACAAGACGGTCCGTTCGACGCCTATGTCATGAACTCCGTGCAGTTCGCCGGCGCCTTCGAAAACCTTTTCACCGATCGGCCTTCGATTTTCGTCGCCCACAATGTCGAGCATCTCTCGGCGCGCGAGAATGCGGCCGCCGCCAGCGGTATTTTCCAGCGCTTCCTGTTCCGACGCGAGGCCAGGCTGCTGAAGCTCATGGAAGAGCGTCTGTGCCGCCGGGCGCGCTTCGTCTTTACATTGGCCGAGGAAGATCGTGCGGCCCTCGGTGTCGCCTCCGGCGAGCGTTCGGCGGCGCTGCCGCTGGTGACCGGCGCCCGGGCGCAAACCCGCGAAGGTTCGCGCAGGATCGATTGCGACGCCGCTCTTATCGGCACCTGGACCTGGCAGCCAAACCGCATCGGCCTCGACTGGTTCCTGGGCAAGGTCGCGCCGCATCTGCGGCCTGATTTCCGCATCCGCATCGCGGGTCACATGCCTTCCGGCATAACCTCCACTCATCCGGGTGTGGAATTTGTGGGACGCGTTCCCGACGCCAGCGCTTTCGTACGCGGCGCCGCCGTCATCCCGCTGATCAGCACGGCGGGCAGCGGCGTACAGTTGAAGACCATCGAAACCTTCGAGCTTGGCCTGCCTTCGGTGGCCACCAGCCGCTCCTTGCGCGGGATCGATCATCGTCCCGCCAATTGCGTCGTCGCCGACGATCCGGCCGCCTTCGCCAGGGCGCTCGAGGCTGCCGCGGCCGACATCCATGACGTCGACGGCGCCGCGTTCCATCGCCAGCAGCTCAAGGCGCTCGATGCCGCCATTCGGCTCGGCCTGGCAAAGCTCGGTCCCGTCAGGCAGGAGGCGTTTGCATGAACATGCACACAGCCCGCGCCGCGTTCGGATTTGACAGTTTCAAGGCGATCCTCGGCATCCCAGTGCTCGCCATCCGCTGGAATGACGCGATTGCCCTGCTGAACCGCCTGATTGCCGAGAAACGCTTCACCAAGGTGAGTTTTCTCAACGCGCACAATGCCAACATCGCCTACACCGATCCGGTCTTCGCCGAGGCGCTTGACGACTTCCTCATCCTGCCCGACGGCATCGGGGTCGATCTCGCCGCCAAGCTCCTCTACGGCGCACCGTTTCCCGACAATCTCAACGGCACCGATTTCGTGCCGGCCTTCCTGCAGGCCTCGACGAGGCCGCTCACCGTGGGGCTTCTTGGCGCAACCCGCGTCAATGCCGAGGCGGCGTCGGTCCGACTGGCCGCCCTTGCCCTGCAGCACAACTTCGTCGTCATCCACGATGGCTATTTCTCGGCCGCGCAGGAGCCGGAGATCATCGGCCGGATCGCGGCGCTGCGGCCTGACATGCTGCTGGTCGCCATGGGCGTCCCGCGCCAGGAATTGTGGATCGCGCGCCACATCGATGAACGCCACTGCACCTTGCCGGTCGCAGTCGGCGCGCTGCTCGATTTCCTGAGCGGCTCGGTGCCGCGCGCGCCGCTGTGGATGCGCCGCCTGCGCCTGGAATGGCTGTTCCGGCTGGCGGTCGAGCCGGGCCGGCTCTGGCGCCGCTACGTGGTCGGCAATCCGATGTTTCTGTGGCGCGTCGTCAAGCAGAAATGGTCGCGCGACCGTGACGCCGTTGGAAACGCCCCCGGAGAGCTCCGTTGAACAAGCGGTTCGTTCCAGACGCTCTTGCCGGTTCGAACCTGTTGCCGCGCACGCCGGCGGCCGCGGTGGTGACGGCCAGCTATGCGCCGGACTTCGAGCGCTGCCGCCTGCTGTGCGAGACGCTCGACCGGCACGTTTCAGGCGTCGCTCGCCACTACATCCTGGTCGAACACCGCGATGTCGCGCTTTTCCGTCAGTTGGAGACCAGCCGTCGCACCGTCGTCGATGAGCGCGACCTGCTGCCGCGCTGGCTGCACGCGGTCGATGATCCGCTGAGCCTGTTTCGCCGGCGTGTCTGGCTCAGCTTCAGGACACAGCCGCTGCGCGGCTGGCATGTGCAGCAGCTGCGCCGCATCGCCATCGCGGCGCATGCCCGGGAAGACGTGCTGGTGTTCTGCGATTCCGACGTCGCGTTCGTGAAACCCTTCGACTGCGGCGCCTTCTGGCGCGACGGCATGACGAGGTTGTTCCGCCGCGACGGCGTGCTTGCCGATGACGGCCATGACGAGCACCGCGTCTGGTCGCGCAACGCCGGCGCGGCACTCGGCATCGAGCCGTCCATGGCATCGGTCCACGACTATATCTCGACGCTGATTGCCTGGCGCCGCGACACGGTGCTGGCCATGTGCGGCCGGATCGAGACCGTGCACGGTCGCGACTGGGTCGAGGCGGTCGGCAGGGCGCGCCAGTTCTCCGAATGCATGATCTACGGCCGCTATGTCGATGACGTTCTCGACGGCGCCGGCCACTTCCACGGCTCGGAAGAATTCTGCCGCGTCCATTGGACAGGCGAGGCGCTGTCCGACGACGAATTCCGCCGCTTCGTCGCCGGCATGGCGCCGGAACAGGTGGCGATCGGCATGCAGTCCTTCATCGGCACCGACATCGGCCGCATCCGCCGCCTGATCGGCCTCGACCGCGCCTGATCTCCGGTCAGATCGCCTTGGCCGGCCGGCGTAGCGCCGAGTAGGTGAGCAGCATCGACGCGAGATAGAGCAGCAGGAAGACGATGTTGAGCGACAGCACCAGCGTCGACGTGTCGGAAATCGTGGTCAACACATAGGTCAGCAGCAGCGCCTTCAGGCCGGCGAGCAGGCCGAGATTGAGTGCCCTAACCAGCGTCTGGCCGCGCGCGAAAAGCAGCTCGGCTTGGTATTCGACGAGGTTGCGCAGCCCCGGCACGCAGATCGCCAGTGCAACGAGGGGCGCGGCCTCCGAGACATTCTTGCCGAGCGCATTGGGAAAGAAATGCAGCACGACGCCAAGCGTCAGCAGGGCCAGCGTCGAGACCGCGAACACGCCACCCTCGATGCCGCTCTTCACCGCCAGCCGCGAGAGCAGTTCGGGCGCCCGCATCATGCGTTGCACCAGCATCATGGAGAAGGTGCGGATCGGGATCGCGGTCAGGTCGACCAGCCGCATGATGATGGCGTAGATACCGGCCAGATGCGGTCCGCCGATCGCCAGCACCAGAAGCTTGTCGAACTCCATCTGCAGGTAGAACAACACCTCGGCGCCCGCGACATAGACGGAATCGGCGAGCCGCCGCAGGTAAAGCTCGGTGCGCAGCCGCAGCCGCTGGCGTGGATAGAACCAGCCGAAGGCGAGCAGCAGCGAGGCTGCGTTGGCGCCGATATAGAACCATGACCACGCCGCGACGCTGTGCTGCGCCGAAACCATGAACAGCACTGCGCCGAGAGCGCGCAGCGCAGTCGCCACGATGGCGAGAAGTGCTGCCCGGCCGAACTTGCCGAGACCGTTGTTGACGATCAGCGCTACCTCCACGGGCCGCCATAGCAGCGCCTCGGCGAACACGATCGCGGCAAACACCGACAACGGCACGGTGCTGGCAAAGAAGATCAGATAGACCGCGTAGGAAGCCGCGGCCAGAAATGGCAGCGAAGCGGCGCCGAGCAGCAGGAAGCCGGCGGTGAAGGTGCCGATCAGGTTGGGCCGGATGGTGGCGGTGCGGTAGAGCGCAGAGATGAAGCCGAAGGCCAGGATTCGCGACAGCATCACGCCCGCCGCCGAGGCGGTGGCAAACATGCCGAATTCGGCGATGGACAGGGTGTTGGCGAGTGCGATGAAATAGGCGAGCGAAAAGACGAGCCGTCCTCCGGCGCCGCTGATTGCCGAAAAATAATCGCGAACCAGCCCCCGTCGCTCGGCCACGAAAGTGCCGATCCGGGCGAAAGTCCGCCTTTGCGGTATGCCGCGAGCCTCGCTCATGTGCCGTCAAGCCATAGGCAGGAAAGCTTAACGTGCCGTTCTGGCGCCCGAAGTGGCCGAAATACCCGCGTTTGAGGTTATGAAAAGCTTGCGCGCCCGCCGCCAAAATTAACCTTTTGTTTCCTATGCCTGTTTAGCTTGGCTTAACAAATGGCCGACCGCCGCTGCCAAGCGGCCAAGAGTGAAGCTCCACGACAATGGTCGACAGGGAAAACCGTGAGGACTGGAGGCGCGAGCGTTCGCTGCTGGCGCTCGGCCAGGCCATGCGCGGTGAGGATGACCCGTCGCTCGTCTCGATAGGGGACCGGGCGGATTCGTCATGGCGTGAGGATGCCGCCGAGCGCCACCGTCTGGCCCGCTCACGGCGCGAGGCCCGCGCGGAGCCGTCTTCGGCCGCCGGGACAGATCGGACTTTGCCTGAGAGTGAGCCTGAGGCGGCCTCGCGGCGGGACGCCTGGCGCGGGCAGGCGGACGTCGATATCGGCGATCCGCCGCCGGCCATGCCGCGCGAAAGCGCTGCCCGTGATGAAGAGGCCTCCGCCGGCGCTCGCGTCGCTGAAACGCCGGCAGCGTACACTGATGGCGAGGCAAGATCGTCTTTCCCCGGTCGCGACGATGACCAGCAGTGGAAGCCATTGATCGACCCGATGCAGGTGGTGCGCGGGGTCGCCAGGTCGAAGCTGCTCATCATCACCACGACGCTGATCGGCGCCGGGCTCGGCATTGCCATCGCGCTGTCGACGCCGAAGAAATATGAATCGATGACCGAATTGGTCGTCGATCCGCGCGACCTGAAACTTTCGGACCGTGATCTCACCCAGATGGCGGTTGTTCCTGACGCGACACTTGTCAACGTCGAGAACCAGATCAGATTGCTGACCTCGGGCACGGTGCTGGGCAAGGTCGTCAACAAGCTCAATCTCGCCGACGACCCGGAGTTCAATGGCGAAGGCACGGGCGGCCTGGGCGTCATGTCACTGATCCGCTCGATCCTGTTGCGCCATGACGGACCGGGCGGTGGCGATGAATCGCGTCGCCTTTCGCTTGCCGTCGGCAACCTGGCCGAAAGGCTTTCGGTCGAGCGCGCGGGCAAGACCTCCACGATCGTGATCGGCGTGACCACGCAGAACGCACAGAAATCGGCGCTCATCGCAGAAACGATGACGGATGTCTTTCTGCAGACATCGGGTGAATTTCAATCCCTCACCGCCGGCCGGGCCAACAACGAATTGACGGCG
Organism: Mesorhizobium comanense; assembly: GCF_005503535.1. Lineage (GTDB taxonomy): Bacteria > Pseudomonadota > Alphaproteobacteria > Rhizobiales > Rhizobiaceae > Mesorhizobium > Mesorhizobium comanense. Next base: position 805,806 of record NZ_SCNN01000001.1, read on the forward strand.
AAACTCGAAGAGATGCGCAAAAGCGTCGAGACGGCCGAGCGCAAGGTCGAGGATTTCAGAGCCACGCACGACCTTGTCGATGCGCAGGGCCACCTGATCAGCGATGATCAGATGCTCAAGGTCAACGAGCAACTGTCCGTTGCTCGTGCCCGTACTGCGGAGCTGAACGCCCGCGCTGCCTCCGCCCGCTCGATCAATGTCAATTCGGTGCTCGGCGGTACGTTGCCGGAAGAAATCAATTCCAACACAATGAGCGATCTGCGCGCGCAATATGCCACGCTCAAGCAGGAGGCTGATCGCGCGGCGGTTCGGCTGGGTCCGCGTCATCCCGAACTCCAGGCGCTCAACGCGCAGCTTGCCGGGGCGCGAGATCGCATCGCCACCGAACTCAGCCGCATTGCCTCGTCACTGCAGGTTGACCTGAAGCGCTCGATCCAGGTCCAGCAGGACCTTGCGTCCCAACTGGCGCAGATGAAGGTCCGTAGCGGTGACGTCAACAGCGACCTCGTCTCGATGCGCGAACTGGAGCGTGACGCCGCAGCCAAGCGTTCCGTCTATGAACAATATCTGTTGCGCGCCAAGGAGATTGGCGAGCAGAAGGGTATCAACACCGCCAATATGACCGTCATCTCGCCGCCCTCCGTTCCGCTCGAGCCGAACGGTCCGTCGCGGGTCGTGATGGCGCTTGCCGGCCTGCTCCTGGGCTTTGCCTCCGGTGTCGGCCTCGGCGCCATGCGCGGCGCCTATGAGAGCCTGCGTGAGACCGCGACATCGCGGTCGCGCCGCGACCGCAAGGCGCCTTTCGAGGGCCAGGCCTTCAGGGCGCCGCCGCCCGCGCCACCGATGCCGGCAACGCCAGTGCCGCCGGCGCCGCCCCCCGCGCCTCCGCCTCCCGCGCCGCCGCCTATGGAGGCCGAAGCGATCCCGGTCGAGCGCCCCGGAAGAGTAGCCGGACTGATGGCCCGAATGTACGAGGCGCTCTGGCGCAGGCCGTCGATCGAGGCGGACGACGACGTTTCCAGCGCGTTCCCCGAATTCGCCGCAAGCACGCATCCGGCGGATGCAGGCACTGCGGGCGCTTCTCCGCAGGGATCCGGTTTCACGCCTCGGCCAGAGATGCCGGAATATCCCCGTCCGCCTTTCCCGCCCGCCTTCGATGCCCATTATCAGGGAGCGATGGGCCTGCCCTCACGGTCGCCCCTGATGCCGCAGCCGATCTATCCGGCTCCGCCGCCCTATCCCCCGCAACAGGCTGGCTATCCCCAGGTACAGCCTTGGCAGGCGCCGTCGCCGGCCGCTTACCCCTACGCACAGCCATCCTATGACGGGCATGTGCCATACCCATCGCAGCCTGTTGCGCCGCAGCAGCAGGCGTACCCTGACCGGCCGATGGCGCAGCCCGTTCCTCCCATCGAAGAGAACGTCGAACAGGCGCCGATCGAGGAAATCCGCGCCAGCCTGCGCGAGTTTCGCGAGGCGGTCCGCGAACTCACCGAGAGCCGTGCGCGCCGCCGCTACTTCTGAGCCATCAAATACGTCGTCGAGGCCGAACAAAACCATTATGGTTTTCGCGTAAACGGCATGGAACGGCGTTCTGACGGGATTGCGTGCTGGAATTTTCGTGACAATGCCGCGCTGCATGCTGCCGGGGTGGCTGCTTTGTCTTTGCAGACAACGGCATAGGCAAAAAACGGTGTTGAGGATGGTCCATGGCCGAAGTGATTGACGGAAAAAGCGTTGCTGAAGACGTGGTGCGGACGGTCAAGGCACTGACCGCCGAACTGGTTGCCAAGGGCAAAGCCAAGCCCGGCCTGGCCGTTGTCATCGTCGGCGAGGATCCGGCGAGCCAGGTCTATGTCGCCTCCAAATCCCGGACCGCAAAGGAATGCGGCTTTCATTCGGTCCAGCACACGCTGCCGGCGGAAACTTCCGAGCAGGCCTTGCTGAAGATCATCGCCGACCTCAACGCCGATCCTGCCATCAACGGCATCCTGGTGCAGCTGCCGCTGCCCGGCCATATCGATGCCGGCAAGATCATCCAGGCCATCGCGCCGGAAAAGGATGTCGACGGCTTCCACTTCATCAATGTCGGCAAGCTCGGCACCGGCGAACTCGACACCGCCTTCGTGCCTTGCACGCCGGCCGGCTCGATGCTCCTGATCGAGCGCGCGCGCGGCAAGGACCTGTCCGGACTTGCGGTGGTCGTTGTCGGACGCTCCAATATCGTCGGCAAGCCGATAGCCAACCTTTTGCTAGCTGCCAACTGCACCGTCACCATCGCCCACAGCCGTACGAAGGACCTGCCGGCGCTGGCCCGCACGGCCGACATTCTTGTCGCCGCCGTCGGCCGGCCGGAAATGATCAAGGGCGATTGGGTCAAGCCCGGCGCCACCGTCATCGATGTCGGGATCAATCGCATTCCGGCGCCCGAGAAGGGTGAGGGCAAGTTCCGCCTCGTTGGCGATGTCGCCTATGCCGAGGCGGCCAAGGTCGCGGGCGCCATCACGCCGGTGCCTGGCGGTGTCGGGCCCATGACCATTGCCATGCTGATGGCCAATACGTTAGCTTCGGCCTACCTTGCGGCCGGATTGAAACGGCCCTCTTTCTGAGAGCGCCAGCTTTGCCGAACACCTCTGTTTCCCAGGAACGGCCGGTCACCAATGATCCCGTTCAGGGCGGGCGGCAGTTCGCCTTCCTGCTGGTCGACAAGTTTTCCATGTTCTCGCTGGCCGCCGCGATCGACACGTTCCGGTCCGCGAACCGCCTGCTGGGCCGCGATTTCTACGGCTGGACCACGGTATCGGCCGACGGCGACCCGGTGATGGCGTCCAACGGCCTGCCGTTGAAGATCGACTACAGTGTCGCAGACCTGCCGCCGGTCGACATTCTTTTCGTGTCGGTTGGCCTTACCACGGAATTTCCCGGCAAGAGCAAGGTTCTGGCGGCGCTGCGCAGCTGGGGGCGGCGCGGCAACGCGCTCGGTGCCCTGTCTGTCGGGTCATACCTTTTGGCCGAGGCCGGACAGCTCGACGGCTATCGCTGCACCATCCACTGGGAAAACCGCGCCGGTTTCATGGAGCGTTTCCCCGATATCAACTGCACCGGCAATGTCTTCGAGATCGATCGCAAGCGCTACACCTGCGCCGGCGGCACCACATCGATCGACCTGATGCTGGAGATCGTGCGTGGCGACTTCGGCTCGAACCTCGCCAATGGCGTCGCCAACCAGTTCCAGCACGAGCGCATCCGCTCGGCCGGCGATCGCCAGCGCGTCGGGCCCGAGCGCGACCTGACCGGCAAGTCGGAAAAGCTCAGGCGCATCGTCGAACTGATGGCCGACCATCTCGACGAGCCGCTCTCGGCGGTGCAGCTTGCCAAGTCGGCCGGTCTCTCGGTCCGCCAGGTGGAGCGCCTGTTCCTGCGCCACCTCAACGTCACGCCGGGCCGCTACTACATGCGGCTGCGGCTAGAGCGGGCGCGCGAACTGCTGCGGCAGACCAACATGCCGATCCTCGACGTGGCGATCGCGACCGGCTTCACCTCGCATTCCTATTTTGCCCAGAGCTACCGGCTGCAGTTCGGCCGCCCGCCTTCCGAAGAACGCCGCACCACCTACTGACCAACTTCGAGGGCAGTCCGCCTTTGCCGGCCCGTTTTTCCGCGGGCCCCTTTTTCGCCGGCCCCCCCCTTTTTCGCTGGGTTGAAAACCCCGGCAGGCCAAGCGATGCTTCCCGCCGGCATTGGCCGTCGGTGGCATCGGAGCTCTGTTGTCGATGGCGATGCTAGCGCGGCCTGGTGTTGGAGGGCACCAGGCGAATACGGGCAGATACGGGCGTTAGGGGACAAGTGGGACAGGCCTTGGCAAGCAAACGCGACCGCCGTCTTCGCGACTGGAAGGAAATCGCCGCGTTCTTCGGGCGCGACGAACGCACGGTGCGCCGTTGGGAACAACAGCGGGGGCTGCCGGTGCATCGGATTTCCGGCGGCGCCAGGAGCCTGGTCTTCGCCTATACCGACGAGCTCGAGGCGTGGCTGCGCGGCGGAGAGCCGGCGCAACAGGACGAGGCCGCCCCGCCGCCGGCCGAACTCGTTGCAGCGCCACCGGCCATGCCCGAAACGGTCGCTATGGCCGCGGCCCCGAAGTCGGTGGGATCGCGGCGGGTGCTGGTCTTCGGGGCGATTGCCATGCTGCTGGCGGCGCTGGCTGGCGCCCTCGTCACGCGTGATGTGGTCGCGCCGCCGCAGCGCATGATCTACCGGCCTGAGTCCCGGGTCCAGGACCTCTATCTGGATGCCGTCTATCATCTGGGCACAAGGCAGGCAGACGGCTTCACCCACGCGATCCAACTGCTGACCGAGGCCACGACCCTCGACCCGCACTATGCCGATGCCTACGTCAAGCTGGCCGAAGCCTACAACACCATCAGCCAGTTCACGCTGATGCCGGCGAACGAGGCCTATCCGCGCGCAGTCGCTGCCGCCGAACGGGCGATCACGCTCGATCCCGACAATGCCGGGGCCTATGCAGCCCTTGCCTTCACCACCTTCTACTGGACGAAGGACTTTCCCAGATCGCGGGAGCTGTTCGAGCGGGCCATCCGTCTCGACCCGAACGCGGCGCAGACACACCACTGGTATGCTTTGACATTGATGGTGTCGGGCGAGGTCGGTACGCCATTGGCCGAGATCAGCAGGGCGCAGGAGCTCAATCCGGAATCACGCGCTATCGTCGCCAACAAGGCGTTGATCCTGTTCTATGCCGGGCGCGTCGACGACGCCGTGATGATCCTCCAGCAACTGGCCAAGGCCGAGCCGAATTTGCGGTCTCCACCGGAGTATCTGGCTACCATCTATCTCGATCAGGGCCGCTTCACCGATTTCCTGCGCGAGTACCGGCGTGCCGCCGAGATCGCCAACAATGCTGCCCGCCTGGCCATTGCCGACGCCGCCGAGAAAGGTCTGCGCGAGGCCGGAGGCGAGGGCTTGCTGTCGGCCATGTATGCCGAGCAGATCCGCCAGTTCGAAAGGAACCTGGAGCCGGCCTACAAGGTGGCCGGCACGGCGGCCATGCTGGGGCGCAAGGACGAGGCCATCGGCTACATCCAGGAAGCGGTGCGGCGCAAGGAGGAGGACATGCTCGGTATCCGCATCGAGCCTCCGTTCAGGGCGTTGTGGTCCGACGCCCGCTATCGCGCCATCGTCGAACAGCAAGGTTTCAGGCCTGTCCAGGTGCCTGGCGCCTGAACGAGATCGCTACACGCTGGGCTTGTATCCCGGCGCGACGTCAAATAGCTTCCCGCTGCGGATGAGGGGGCTAACTCAGGAGATTTCGATGGCGGTACTGTCACGGAGCGTTGCTGCGGCGATCCTCCTGTTTTTCATGACGTCGGTCGGCTTCGCCGCCAACCGCGTCATCATCATTCTCGACGCTTCCGGCTCGATGTGGGCGCAGATCGACGGCAAGCCAAAGCTCGAAATCGCCCGCGAATCGCTCAGGACCGTTCTGCAGTCGGTGCCTGCCGACGACGAAGTCGGCTTCATGGCCTATGGCCATCGAGAAAAGGGCAGTTGCCAGGACATCCAGCTGATCGTACCGCCCCAGTCAGGTTCCGCCAGCGCCATCACCGCTGCCGCCGACAGTTTGAAATTCCTCGGCAAGACGCCGCTGACGGCGGCCGTCAAGCAGGCGGCGGAAGCGCTGAAATACACGGAGGACAAGGCGACGGTCGTCCTCATCACCGACGGGCTCGAGACCTGCGGTGGTGACCCCTGCGCGCTCGGCAAGGAACTGAAAGCCGCGGGCGTCGACTTCACTGCCGATGTCGTCGGCTTCGGCCTCACCGCCGATGAGGGCAAGCAGATCGCGTGCCTCGCCGAAAACACCGGCGGCAAATACATCCAGGCTTCGGACGAGAAGGCCTTGCAGGAAGCGTTGGTTGAAACCGTCGCCGCGCCGGCGCCGGCTCCCGCGCCAGCCCCGGCCCCCGAACCGGCCCCGGCTCCCGCACCCAAGGCCGCCGAGGTCGACTACAATCTCATCCCGCAAGCGTTCCTGAAGGAGGGCGGCGAGGCGCCGAAGACCGACGTCTATTATGAAATCTTCAAGGACGATGCCCAGGGAACGGGCGGCAAGAACGTCGATTACGGCTATAACGCCGTCAAGTTCCACCTCGCCGCCGGCAATTACATCGTCGTCGCCAGCAGCGGTGCGGCCAAGGCCGAGCAGAAGGTCTCGCTGACGGCCGAAAAAGCCACGGAGATAGCGCTGAACCTCAACGCCGCGGAACTTTCCATTCACGCACGGCCGTCGCCAGGCGCCGATGTCGACCGCAATGCCCAGATCAGCATCGCCTATCCCGGCGGCACCTCGGATGCGAACTACGGCGAGGTCAAGTTCGTCGTTCCGGCCGGCGAGACCAAGGTCACCGTGAAGCTGGGGGCCGGCGAATCGAGCGAGACCTTGCAGCTTGCCGCCGGCCAGGTCGTCGACAAGGACATGATCGTCGGGGTCGGCAAGGCCAAGGCCAACGCCTTCTATACCCAGGGCGGCGAGAAGGCCGAAACCGATGTGAGCTGGAAGGTCTACAAGGCGGCCAAGAAACTCGACGGCACCCGTGATCAGGTCACCTACGCCTACGGTGCCGACAGCCAGTTCGACCTGCCCCCGGGCGACTATGTGATGGGGGTCGATGTGCAGGCGGTTTCCACCGAACAGCCGTTCAGCGTCACGGTCGGCCAGATGACCGATGTCAATGTGACGCTGAATGCCGGTGTCCTGGCCGTGGATGCGCCGGGCGCCGATGGCTTCAAGATCTATGAGGCCAAGAAGAATATCCAGGGCGAGCGCAAGCAGGTGACCTACGCCTATGGAGAGAAGATGCAGACTACGCTGGCGGCGGGCGACTACGTGCTCGTCACCAACTTCACCACCGACAAGGCCGACAAGGAGACGCCGTTCACGGTCAAGGCCGGCGAGCGCAACGAGCTGAAGGTCGAGTAAATCCAGGTCCAGCAACGCAAAAAGGGCGCCCGATGGCGCCCTTTTTTGTTGGAAGATATCATCAGAGGTCAGGCGGTTCCGAATGCGCTGGCGCCGTGATCGGCACGGCCCACCAGCTGGCGCAGCCCGGCGAACAACTCGCGGCCGAAGCCGAACTCGTTACCGATGAGGTCGGCGTCGGCGGTGCGGCGCAACGCGAATTCCGCCGCAGGCACCAGCACTTCCAGCGTGCCGGCATCGGCGTCCAGCCGGATGACGTCGCCATCGTGGATCCTGGCGATCGGTCCTTCCTCGACCGCTTCCGGCGTCACATGGATCGCCGCCGGCACCTTGCCGGAGGCGCCCGACATGCGCCCGTCGGTAACCAGCGCCACGCGCTGGCCGCGGTCCTGCAGGATGCCGAGCACGGTGGTCAGCTTGTGCAGTTCCGGCATGCCGTTGGCCTTGGGACCCTGGAAGCGGATGACGGCGATGAAGTCGCCGGTCAGCGTTCCCGCCTTGAAGGCGTCGTTCAGGCCCTGCTGGCTGTCGAAGACCCTGGCGGGTGCTTCGATGATGCGCCGTTCCGGCTTGACGGCCGAGGTCTTGATGACGGCATGGCCAAGATTGCCTGCCAGGACCTTCAGGCCTCCGGTTGGCTGGAACGCCTTTTTGAATGGCGCCAGCACCTTCTCGTCGCCGCTCGCGCGCGGCGAGGCCTCGCGCATCACGTTGCCATCTTCGCCGAGCCTGGCCTCGACCGCATAGGAACGCAGGCCTTCGCCCCACACCGTCTGGACGTCGTCATGCAGGACACCCTCGTCGAGCAGTTCGCGGATGAGGAAACCGAGCCCGCCGGCGGCATGGAAATGGTTCACGTCGGCAAGGCCGTTCGGATAGACGCGTGCCAGCAACGGCACGGCTTCCGAAAGATCTGAAATATCCTGCCAGGTAAGGGTTATGCCGGCCGCCGCCGCCATGGCGATCAGATGGATGGTGTGGTTGGTCGAGCCGCCGGTGGCATGCAGGCCAACAACGCCGTTGACGAAGGAGCGCTCGTCGATCATCCGCCCGACCGGCGTATAGGCGTTGCCGAGCGCGGTGATGGCCAGTGCCCGCTTCGTCGCCTCGCGAGTCAAGGCGTCGCGCAACGGCGTGCCGGGATTGACGAAGGATGCGCCAGGCGTGTGCAGGCCCATGATCTCCATCAGCATCTGGTTGGAGTTCGCGGTGCCGTAGAAGGTGCAGGTGCCCGGCCCGTGATAGGATCTGGACTCCGCCTCCAGGAGCTCGGCGCGGCCCACCTTGCCCTCCGCATAGAGCTGGCGGACTTTGGCCTTCTCGTCGTTGGCGAGGCCCGTGGTCATCGGACCGGCCGGAATGAACACCGCCGGCAGATGGCCGAACGTCAGCGCTGCGATGACCAGGCCGGGCACGATCTTGTCGCAGACGCCGAGATAGACGGCGGCGTCGAACATGTTGTGCGACAGGCCGATGGCCGCCGCCATGGCGATCACATCGCGCGAAAACAGCGAAAGCTCCATGCCGGGCTGGCCTTGCGTGACGCCATCGCACATGGCGGGTACGCCCCCGGCCACCTGGGCGATGCCGCCGGCCTCGCGCGCGGCTTCCTTGATCAGGGCGGGATAGGTCTCGAACGGCTGATGCGCCGACAGCATGTCGTTATAGGAGGTGATGATGCCGAGATTGGCGACCTTGTCGGCGCCGAGCGCCAGCTTCTCGGACGGGCTGCAGACGGCAAAGCCATGGGCGAGGTTGCCGCAGCCCAGCACCGACCGGTTGGCAACCTGGCTCGATGCGCCGGCGATACGGCCGAGATAGGCTTCGCGGCCTGCCTTCGAGCGTTGGCGGATGCGCTGCGTTATGGCTTCGATATCGCGTCTTGCGGTCATGGCATCAGGTCCTTTCAGGCGAGGTCCCGGAAACATCCTCCCGCCGTTGCCGGGACCACGGTAAAGTTGAGATCAGGGCGCCCAGAAAACCTCTACGGCTCGGGGAGCGGCGTCGAGCACGGCGCGGATCGGCTTTTGCGGCCCGGGCGCGACCGCGCCGTCAAAGGCGGTTCGCTTGTCCTCGCCTTCTATGTGCAGCGCGATGAAGCCGGCATGGATGATGCGCGCCAGCGATAGGGTCAGCCGCGGCTCGCCGGCGCTTGCCGCATGAACCGGCAGGATGATCCTGTCCGAGGCCGGATCGAGCAGTCGCGGCAGGTCGTCGGCATCGGGAAAGAAGGAGGCGGTGTGGCCGTCCGGGCCCATGCCGAGCACCACGACGTCGAGCGGCCAGGGCAGCGACCGCAGCGCCGCATCGTCGGATGTCGCCGCATCCTCGATGCCGCCAGCGGTCTCATGGTACAGTGGCACGAAGCGCGCCGCCTTGGCCGCGTTCTGCAACAGATTGGCAGCCACAAGCCCGGCATTGGAGCGGGGCGAGGAAGCCGGCACGAAACGTTCGTCGACCAGTGTCACGATCACCTTGTTCCAGGCGATGGGGAGCGCGGAGAGTGCGGCGAAGAACTTGGCCGGCGTGGTGCCGCCGGAGACGGCCAGCAACGCCGTGCCGCGCTCAGCGATCGCCTTGGTCAGGCGCTCGGCGACGCGGCCTGCCAGGGCCGCCGCCAGCGCCGGCCGGTCGGGGAAGGCGTTCCAGTCGTAGCTGGCGCTGCTCAATTGCTCTCGTGCCATGTCCGTCCGTCGCGTTCGATCAGCGCTATCGAGGCCGAAGGCCCCCAGGTGCCCGCCGTGTAGCCTTGCGCTTCCTGCTTGGCGGCTTCCCAGGCGTTCTGGATCGGGTCGATCCACTTCCAGGCGGCCTCGACCTCGTCGCGGCGCATGAACAGCGTCTGGTTGCCGCGGATGACGTCCATGATCAGCCGCTCATAAGCGTCCGGCGCGCGGCCATCGAAGGACTGCGCGAAGCTCATGTCGAGCGAGATCTGGCGCAGCCGCATGCCGCCGGGGCCGGGATCCTTGATCATGATGAACTGCTTGACGCCTTCGTCGGGCTGCAGCCGGATAACGAGCTGGTTGGCGAAGATCGGTCCGGCGCTGTCACCGAAGATCGAGTGCGGGATCGGCTTGAACTCGATGACGATTTCCGAAACCCGGGTCGCGAGCCGCTTGCCGGTCCTGAGATAGAACGGAACGCCGGCCCAGCGCCAGGTGCCGATCTCGGCCTTGATGGCGATGAAGGTCTCGGTGTTGCTGTCCTTGCCGAGTTCCTCGACATAGCCCTTCACCGGGCCGCCGGCCGACGCACCGGCACGATATTGACCGCGCACGGTGTGTTTGGGGGCTTCGTTGCCGTTGATGCGCTTCAGCGCCCGCAGCACCTTCAGCTTCTCGTCGCGTACGGCGTCGGCGTCCATCGACGAGGGCGCCTCCATGGCAACCAGGCACAGGAGCTGCAGCATGTGGTTCTGCACCATGTCGCGCAGCGCGCCGGCCTTGTCGTAATAGGTGACGCGGTCTTCCAGGCCGACCGTCTCGGCGACGGTGATCTGCACGTGGTCGATATGGGCGGAGTTCCAAAGCGGCTCATAAAGCGCGTTGGCGAAGCGCAGCGCCATCAGGTTCTGCACCGTCTCCTTGCCCAGATAGTGGTCGATACGGAAGATCTGGCTTTCATGGAAGTCGTCGCCGACCAGGTCGTTGAGCGACTGCGCGGAGGCAAGGTCGCGGCCGATCGGCTTTTCCAGCACGATCCGCGAATTCGGCGTGATCAGATCGTGTTCCTTGAGCTTGTGCGAGATGTCGCCGAAAAGCGCCGGCGCCACGGCGAGATAGAAGGCGCGGATGCGGTCGCTCTCGCCGATCGCCTTCTTCAGCTTGTCGAAACCGGCGCCGCTGGTCGCATCGGCCGAGACATAGGAGAGCCGGGCGAGGAACGTCTTCAGCTCCTTGGCGTCAATATCGGCCGGCTTGACGTGGTCCGAAATCGCCTGCTTGGCGAAGGCCTGGAATTCCTCGTCGCTCATCTTCGAGCGCGACGTGCCGATGATGCGCGTCGGCTCGGAGAATTGATGGTCGCGCTGGCGGTAGTAGAGCGACGGGAGGAGCTTGCGTTCCGAAAGGTCGCCGGTGCCGCCGAAAATGATGAAGTCGAAAGGATCGACGGGGATGATCTGGCTGGTCATGGTCTGTCCGCTCTGACGCCGGTCACGAGTACGCGGCTGATATATTCTAATCGATTTAAATTTTCCAGTGCCATGGTGTCACATCGAGGACCAATCTCTGGCTGAAGCCTGGGTCCACGCGCGCGCTTGACACTGTCGCCGGCCGGAGGCTTGTCGGTGACGAGAGACTCCGGAAGCTTTCGCAGCCGCAGCATAGAACGCGAATGTGACGAAAGCTAAGGGAGAAATCGGCACGCCATTCGAGGAGCGGGAATCATGCGTCTGGAAAACAAGGTAGCCGTCATCACCGGCGCGGCATCGGGCTTTGGCGAAGGCATGGCCAGACGCTTCGCCGAGGAGGGCGCGCGGGTGGTCGTGGCCGATCTCAACGCCAAGGGCGCGGAGCGCGTTGCCGATGAAATAGGCAAGGCCGCGATCTGGACGCAGACCGATGTTTCCCTGCGCTCCGAATTCGACGAGATGATCTATGCCGCCAAAAGCGCCTTCGGCCGCATCGACATCATGGTCAACAATGCCGGATTCACCCACCGCAACGGCGACATGCTCAAGGTTGACGAGGAAACCTTCGACCTCATCACAGCCGTCAACATGAAGGCGATCTATCACGCCGCCCTCGCGGTCGTGCCGATCATGGACCGGCAGGGCGGTGGCGTCATCCTGACCACGGCATCGACCGCCGGTCTCCGGCCTCGGCCCGGTCTCACCTGGTACAACGCCTCCAAGGGTTGGGCGATCACCGCCACCAAGTCGATGGCGGTGGAACTCGCGCCGAAGAACATACGCGTCAACTGCCTTTGCCCGGTCGCGGGCGAGACCGGCATGCTGGAGAAATTCATGGGTGCCGACACGCCTGAAATCCGGGACCAATTCCGCGCTTCCATCCCACTCGGCCGGCTGTCGACACCGCTCGATATCGCCAATGCGGCGCTCTGGCTGGCCTCGGATGAAGCCGCCTTCATCACCGGCGTGGCGTTGGAGGTCGATGGCGGGCGTTGCATCTGAGCCGTGCCTGAGACAATGCTGATGTGACCGAGAGGCGCAAGTCGACAGGGTATTTGCAATGGCAGGCGTGGGAGCGAAGCTGCGGAAGATTCGCCAAACCGCGAGGCGCCGGTTATGGATCTCCCGCGCCAGGCAAGCGCGCGCGCAAAGTAAGGCGACTTTCATTGGCGTGACCGGGAGCTCCGGCAAATCGACTTGCGTCACTCTTCTGGCGCATTTGCTGGCAGCGCAAGCATCCGTCCACACCCAGGTGTTCACCAATTCCATCGACGCGCTTGTCTTCTCGCTGCGCAAACGTATCAAAGGCGGCAAGTTCGACTATGTCGTCTCCGAGGTCGGGGCGCGTGGCGAGGGCTCGATAGAGCCGATGGCCAAGCTGCTGCGACCCCATGTTGCCGTGGTCACCATGGTTCGGCTGGAGCATTTCAGCAGTTTCAGGACACTCGAGAACGTGGCGCAGGAAAAGCGCGCCCTCGTCTACGCGTTGCCCGCCAACGGGCTCGCCATTCTCAATGCGGACGACCCACATGTGAAGACCATGGCGGTGGGAGCCAGGTGCCGCGTCGTGACGTTCGGCATGTCTGATGACGCCGACTATCGCATCAGCGATGTGCGCGCCGGCTACCCCGATGCCCTGACATTCAAGATGCACTGGAAACGGAACAGCCTTCAGTTGAAGGCCCCGTTTCCCGCCGGCTATTTCTGGTTGCCGCTGGCCGCGGCAGCGGCCACGGCGCTCGAACTCGGCGTCCCGCCCGAGATCGTGGCTTCGCGGCTGGCCACATTCCTGCCTCGTCAAAACAGATGCGAACTTTTCGTCACCGGTGCCGGCCCGGAATTCATCATCGATACGGTAAAGGCGCCCTGGCACTCGATCGACCTGGCGATCGACATGATGTCGAAAGCTGTTGCCCCGCGAAAGCGCATCGTCCTCGGACAGATTTCGGACTATGCGGGTTCAAACCGCAAATACGCTAGAGCCTATAAATCGGCGCGGGAGGCTGCCGACCAGGTTATCTATGTTGGCGACAATGCCCATCGTTCCAGAGCCGGCGAGGACGATCGCAAGAGTGGCCGCTTCCAGGAGATCAGAAGCGTGCAGGACGTCTCCGATTTCATCAAGCGGACGGCCTTGCCGGGCGAACTCATACTGCTCAAGAGTTCGGCCAACCTTCACCTGGAGAGGGTTGCCTTGTCCTGGGCCCATGATGTCCGTTGCTGGGAAAGCGCGTGTGGCAAGGAACAGGGATGCCGTGCTTGCGGATTGTACGAGGTGCCCTTCGAGCAGCACAACGACTACATCCTCAGGCGAAGGCGCGCCAGGGTCTGGCGGTTTCTCCATCGGCTCGTGGGCGGCCGTCCATCGTCCTGATCCTGCAAGGCAGGAATCCGGTCCAATCCTGCATTCGGATGAAATGCGTCAGGCGCCGGGCTTGATGTAGCTCTTGTAGATCCAGCCGGTCTTGCCGTTGTAGACGATCTGGCACCATTGCTTGCAGCTCATCACCTGCACCGAGGTTCTGGCGGGCACGGTGCCGATCGCCGCCGCCCCCTTCTTCGGTCCGCTGCGCATCGTCACGGCTCTGAGGATACGTCCTGTGCCGACCGCTGCCACCTTGTGGGATTTGGCCTTCGGCTTGCCGCCATCATCCTCGGCGGCGGGCTGCTGGTCGGGTGTCTGCGGCTGTACCTCGGGGATGGCGGCGGTTGGTGCGCCATCGGGGTTGCCGCCCGCCGCCGGAGCCGCGACCTTGGCAAGTTCGTCCGTCGCATCGGTGTCGGCCGCTGGTTGCGTGAAAGCCGCCGCTTCCGCCGGTTTGTCCTGTGGCTGCTCGGCCTGGGCGACCCCTTGGACTGATGAAGCCGAAGCAGCAGTCGGCTTGGCCTGTGATCCGGTCCAGCGAGGATCATTGGCGGCCAGCGCCGGAATGGCGGCTTTGGCGACCGCCATGGTCGGCGTGACCTTGCTGGACTTGCGCTCGACCTGAGGTGCGGCTGCGGCGGCCGCTGTCGTCCCCGAGGAAGAAATCTTCGTCGTCTTCACCGGAATGGTTGGAATGCTCTGTTCCGTGCTGGCTGCGGCCTGCCGCTCATTGGTCGGCAACGCCAGCCATAGCGCCACTCCGGCCACGCCGAGCAACGCGGCTGTGCCGACCGCGGCGATCACCAGGTGCGAGTTCGACCGCACTTCCTGCCAGAAAGACGGGCGCATGTCATAGCCGAACTGCATGGCAAAGCGCCGACGTTCCGGAGCACCGAAACTGAAGGGCTCTATCACTCTAGCCACCTCCATAAGCGGGCCGATGTTCTTTCGATCGTGCCGGTCTTGCGGCATGTGATCGGCATCGGTCCCGAAAATCAACGCGGGTGGGCCCGCAAACAAATCCCCGACCAATCGCCCAGATGCGGACCTTTCGCCCGCGATTGTGGCATCACTACGCCATTATAAGGGATTCTGCGCCTTTACAGGCATTTTCGCAACGGATCGGCTGGGCAATAAATGTTACACGAATATTACAATATTACATTTATCCGTGATCGCATGAGAGCGCTGATACCGGTCAAAGCGCGCCCTGTCGGGACGAATTCATGCCCAGCGTTCCTGCCCTTTGTCGTCCCCAACCGAGATCGAGTTCAGCCGACAAGATCTAAGTCCCCGATGACTTATATCCTGTCGCGAAGCGCGAACCAGTTGAGGGCCAGGAACAGCAGCGGCGTGCGGAATCGCCGGCCGCCGGGGAACGGCGGGATTTTCAGCGCCTCGATCAGTTTCAGCCGGTCACGGTTTCCCGCGACGGTCTCGGCATAGAGCTTGCCGAAGTAGTTCGAAAGCATGACGCCATGGCCGGAATAGCCGCCGGCCGAGATCACATTCGGCATGACTTCGCGCACGAACGGCTTTCTCGGCACCGTGATGCCGACATAACCGCCCCAGCCATGGGTGATCTCGACATCCCTGAGGTCGGGATAGAGCTCCACGATCTGGCGGCGGATGTGAATGTGGATGTCCTTGGGGTCGTTGACGCCATAGACTTCGCGTCCGCCGAACAGCAGCCGGCCGTCTATGGACTTGCGGAAGTAGCGCACGACGAAGCGGGAATCGTCGACCGCCTCACCGCCCGGCAGCACTTTCGAAGCCGCTCCCAGCGGCACCGTCGCGCCGATGAAGGAGCCGATCGGCATGATGTGCGCCGCGCTTACCGGCTCGAGCCTTCCACCATAGGCATTGACGGCGATCAGGCACTTCTGCGCCGTCACCGTGCCCCTGGGCGTGGAAACCTTCACCTTGCCGCCATGGGAGACGATGCCGGTCGATGGTGTCCCTTCGAAAAGCTGAGCACCGGCCTGCGCCGCCACCCGCGCCGTGCCGATCACCAGCTTCATGGGATGGATGTGCCCGGTGCCGGTGTCCCGCGTGCCGCCGAAATAGGCTGTCGAGCCCAGCCGTTCCGCGGTCTCCTTCGCATCCATGAAGGAGATGTGCGGATAGGAGAAGCGGTTGGCCATGATCTCGGCATGGGCTTTGTAGTCGTCGACATAGCGCTGCTTGTGCGCGACCGAAAGCTGGCCCGGGGCGTAGTCGATGTCGATCTGATTGGCGGCGGCGAAATCAAGCAGGTGGGCTTTGGCTTCCTCCGCCATGTCAAAAAGCGCCCTGGCACGCGACAGGCCGTATTCGGTTTCAAGATCCTCCGCCCAGGCACGCTGCCCCGTGCCAAGCTGTCCCCCGTTGCGGCCCGAAGCGCCATCGCCGAAGCGGTAGGATTCGAGCAGCACGACATTGGTCCCTGCCTTGGCGAGATGCGTTGCCGCCGACAGGCCAGTGAAGCCGCCGCCTATGATGACGACGTCGCACGTGCGGTCGCCGTCCAGCGCCGGATATTCAGGGCGGGAGCCGGCGCTGTCCTCGTACCAGGATCGGCCGGGGGAGATTGGGGATTGGTAGGGCATGGTATGGTGGAGGCTCGATGTTCGAAGTGCGGTGCGGCCAATAGCGAGTAGGAAGTAGTGAGCAGGCGAGTGGCGAATCTGCTCACTACTGCCTACTCACTACTCACTCAATTATCAGACGTTGAGCAGCAGATACTCCCGCTCCCACGGGCTGATCACTTCCATGAAGGTCTCGAATTCCGCCCTTTTGATCGCCGCATAGGTCGCGGCGAAGGATTTGCCCAGGAGCGCGCCGAGTTCCTCGTCGCCCTCGAAGAGATCGACGGCCTCGAGCAGGCTGCGCGGCAAATCGATCTCGTCGGCATTCGCGGTCGTCAGCACCGGCGGCTCGGCCTTGATCTTGTTGGTGATGCCGATCAGCCCGCAGGCGAGCGACGCCGCAAGCGCCAGGTAAGGATTGGCATCCGAGGAAGGAATGCGGTTTTCGACGCGCCGCGCCGCCGGGTCGGAGCGTGGAACACGGAACGCCGTGGTGCGGTTGTCATAGCCCCATTTGTTGTTGACGGGCGCCGAGGCGGCCTGCGTCAACCGGCGATATGAGTTCACATAGGGCGCGAACATAACCAGCGCGTTCGGCACATGCTTCTGCATGCCGCCGATGAAATGGAAGAAGTCCTCGGTCTCCGAACCGTCCTCGGCCGAGAAGATGTTCTTGCCCGTCTTCTTGTCGATGATCGACTGATGGATATGCATGGCGGACCCAGGCTGACCCTGGATCGGCTTGGCCATGAAGGTCGCGTAGATCTCGTGTTTCAGCGCCGCCTCTCGAATGGTGCGCTTGAACATGAATACCTGGTCGGCAAGCTCGATCGGATTGCCGTGGCGCAGGTTGATCTCGAGCTGGCCCGCGCCTTCCTCGTGGATCAGCGTGTCGATCTCCAGGCCCTGACGTTCAGAGAAATGATAGATGTCGTCGATCAGCTCATCGAATTCGTTGACGCCGGCGATCGAATAGCCGGCTCCGCCGCCGATGGCACGGCCCGACCGGCCGACGGGTGGCGTCAGCGGATAGTCCGGATCCGGGTTCTTGCGCACGAGGTAGAACTCGATCTCGGGCGCCACGACAGGCTTCAGCCCGCGCTTGTCGTAGGCGGCAAGCACGCGCTTCAGCACGTTGCGCGGTGTGAACTCGACCGAGCGGCCATCCTGATGCACGAGATCGCAGATCACGGCGGCCGTCGGGTCTTCTTCCCAAGGCACCACGGTCAGCGTCGAAAGATCCGGCATCAGCTTGAGGTCGCCGTCGTCCTCGGGATAGTGGAAACCGTTGCCGTCCTCGGGATAGCCGCCTGATATCGTCGTCATGAAGACGGCCGAAGGCAGCGCCAGCGAGGTGTTGGAGGTGAATTTCTTCGACGGCATCATCTTGCCGCGCGCCACGCCTGCCTGGTCGGGCGTGATGCATTCGATGTCCTCGATGCCGCGCCATTCCAGCCAGGCGCTGACTTCCTTCCAATCTTTGACACCACGTTGGTTTTTGACGAAGGCAGGCGTGCGGACGCGTCCTCCGCGGCTCGACGGACGGACTTCCTTTTTTGCAGGCGGCATCATTCACCAGATGGAGTTTCAGATTTCCCAGTATAGCCGTGCCCCGCGATGGAAGGGAAGGGGAGCCGACCACGGCATTTGCCGCGAGGTTGAAAATCGCGCCCCGCTCAGCTTAGGTTCGGCTTGTCCTTTTTCGGGAAGCCGGCGATGCGAACCAGCAGTGAACTGACCACGATCGGCTTCGACGCCGACGACACACTTTGGCAGAACGAACAGTTCTTCCGCATGACGGAGAAGCGCTTCGCGGCAATGCTTGCCGACCATGGCGAGGAGAAACAGATTTCGGCGCGATTGCTCGAGGCTGAGCGGCGCAACCTTGCCGTCTATGGTTTCGGCATCAAGGGGTTCACGCTCTCGATGATCGAGACGGCGATAGAAGTCACCGACGGGCGCGTGCCCGCGTCGGTGATATCGCGGATTCTCGATGCCGGCCGCGAGATGCTGAGCCATCCGGTCGAACCCTTGCCGCACGCGCGTGAGACGGTGGAGAAACTCGCCGGCCTCTTCCGCCTCGTGCTGATCACCAAGGGCGACCTCTTCGATCAGGAGCGTAAATTGGCGGCATCCGGCCTCGGCGAGCTGTTCGACGCGGTCGAGATCGTGAGCGACAAGAATGCCGCGACCTATGCGCGTCTTTTCAGCCGCCACGGCGACGGTCCGGCAAAAAGCATGATGGTCGGCAATTCGTTGAAGTCCGACGTGGTGCCGGCAATCGAAGCCGGTGGCTGGGGCGTCCATGTGCCGCACGAACTGACCTGGGTGCTCGAGCATGTCGAGGCGCCGGTCACCGAGCCCAGGTTTCGCCAGATCTCCGATCTCGGGCAATTGCCCGAGCTGGTGCTAGGCATCGCGAGCGGGGGTTGACCGCGACCTCCGCTTATCCGCTTTCTCCCGATTTCGACTGGAAGCCCTGTTTCCTGAAATTGCGCCAGAGCCGGGTGATTTCGGGTCAGATCGAAATCTGAATCATGCCCTAGCGGCGGACCAGGCGGTCGATCACCGGCTGCAGGCGCTCGGGCGTAATCGGCTTGGCCACCACCACGTCGACGACGCTCGACAGGCCAAGGCTCTCCGGCGTGCCAGTCTTGGTTGAAAGCAGGATCACGGGCGGCAGCGATTTTCCTGAAGTCCGGCGCAGTGTTTCGATGCCGGGCATGAGATTGTCGCAGTCCCTGTTGTCGGGGCCGCCGTCCAGCACGATTGCCCCGGGGACCAGCGACCGCAAGGTTCTCGCCGCCATGTCGGGAGATTCCGAGATTGGCCTTAGTCCTGAACGCTCTACGATCTTCGATACCACCACGCGGTTGATCGGCGATTTCCCCACGACAAGCACGTGCGAGGGATCATGGATCGTCTCGGTGCTTGAACTCCGGATCCCCAGATTCAGATGGTTCGCGGTCTCGCCTTCACGGCTCACAGGGCACCCAAGTCGGACAAGAAAGTTCGCCCCTATTTCAATGCAGAGTTGAATCTGGCGCCAATTGGCGTGAGATCGCAGCCCATGTCAAGTTGAAATAAAAAATCCTCCGATATACCTGCCGCGACAGTGGATGCAAGCAACAGTACTGTACTGCTCTGTCCACGGTTCGGTTGCATGAAAATAAAATTCACCTGCGCAGATGTCTGCGCAGGTGAAGGGTACGGCTGCGACGATTTCGGGTCAGCCGTGGCTCTGCTGGGTGACGATCACCGGGATCAGAAGGTCGCCCCAGTTGCCGTCGCCGCCATGGTGTCTGGCCGAACGCACCAGCTCGACCGAGACGCCCGCCTCGACCGCCTTCATCACCGACTGGTTGAGCCGGTGCAGGTCGTTGGCCAGCATGCGGATCGTCGCCTGCTGGTCGACGCTCATCGCGCTCGACTGTTCTTCTGCCCGTTCCTTGACGCGGCTTATCGATGCCATTGGTCTTCTCCTGTGTCTGCGGCCCTGTTGGGCGTTTCCTCGGTGTTTCCCGCTCCGCTATTCGGCGGCGGGTTTGAACTGCGCGTGCTCGGTCGATTCATGCATGGCGGTCGTGGACGACTGGCCGCCGGTGATTGCCATCGACACGGCGTCGAAATAGCCGGTGCCGACCTCGCGCTGGTGCTTGGTGGCGGTGTAGCCGTTGGCCTCGGCGGCGAACTCGGCCTCCTGCAATTCGGAATAGGCCGCCATCTGTCGTGCCTTGTAGCCGCGGGCGAGCTCGAACATGCCGTAGTTGAGTTGGTGGAAGCCGGCGAGCGTGATGAACTGGAACTTGTAGCCCATAGCGCCGAGCTCCTTCTGGAACCGGGCGATCGTGGCGTCGTCGAGATTCTTCTTCCAGTTGAACGACGGCGAGCAATTATAGGCCAGCAGCTTGTCCGGGTGATGCCTGCGCACCCCCTCCGCGAACCTCCTGGCCTGCGCCAGGTCGGGCTTCGAGGTCTCGCACCAGATCAGGTCGGCGTGCGGCGCATAGGCGATCGCGCGGGCGATGCAGGGCTCGATGCCGTTCCTGACATGATAGAAGCCTTCGACGGTGCGGCCGGCGTCGTAGTCGACGAAGGGCTGGTCGCGCTCGTCGATGTCGGACGTCAGGAGTTTGGCGGCTTCCGCGTCGGTGCGCGCCACCACCAGGGTCGGCGTGCCCATCACGTCGGCGGCCAGCCGCGCGGCGTTGAGGTTGCGGATATGCGCCGCGGTCGGGATCAGCACCTTGCCGCCGAGATGGCCGCACTTCTTCTCCGACGCCAGTTGGTCCTCGTAATGGACGCCGGCCGCGCCCGCCTCGATGAACGCCTTCATGATCTCGAAGGCGTTGAGCGGGCCGCCGAAGCCGGCTTCGGCGTCGGCGACGATCGGCGCGAACCAGGTCTCGACCGAAAGCCCCTTGCCTTCGGAGGTTTCGATCTGGTCGGCGCGCTGCAGCGTGCGGTTGATCCGCTTGACGAGTTCCGGCGCGGCGTTGGCCGGGTAAAGCGACTGGTCCGGATACATTGCGGACGCCGTGTTGGCATCGGCCGCGACCTGCCAGCCCGACAGGTATATCGCCTTCAGCCCGGCGCGCACCTGCTGCATCGCCTGGTTGCCGGACATGGCGCCGAGCGCGTTGACGAAGTCCTCCTCATGGATGAGCTTCCACAACCGGTTGGCACCCATCTCGGCCAGACTCTGGCGGATCTGCACCGAACCGCGCAGCCGCTTCACATCGTCGGGCGAGTAGGGGCGTTCGATGCCGTCGAAGCGACCTTCAGGCGCCGAGGGAACAAGATTGTAAAAGTCGGTCATGGGTCACTCCGGGAGATTTCAGTTCGATTTCCAGGCGGCACATTTCTCTCCGCTGGAATGTGACTGAATTTACATTGCGGCGCGAAAGAGGACAGGGAAATCAACGCAAACGGCCAGAGATAAGGGAAAACTTGTATTGCGCTTGACAGGCTGGTACCGTAAATTTGTAATTATTGTAAAAGCCGGATCTGCAGGAGCGCAGCGGCGGCTGATGTAAATCTTGTCAAGGATCGCCGGGATGGCCGACCAGAAGATTTTCGCCGGACCGCGTATCCGCCGCATCCGCAATGCCAAGGGCCTGACGCAGACCGCCATGGCCGAAGGGCTGGGCATCTCGCCCTCTTATCTCAACCTGATCGAGCGCAACCAGCGGCCGCTCACGGTGCAATTGATTCTCAAGCTGGCGTCCGCCTACAAGGTCGATCCGCATGAACTGCAAGGCGAGGCAAGGGGGTCGGTCGCGGCCTTGAAGGAAGTGTTCGCCGATCCGCTGCTCGTCGGCGAATTGCCGGGCGACCAGGAACTGATCGAGCTGGCGGAGGCGGCGCCCAATGCGTCCGCCGCTGTGATAAAATTGTTCAGGGCCTATCGCGAGCAGGCCGAGCGGCTATCCGATCTCAGCGAGCTTCTGGCGCGGGAAGGCCGGGCGACCGCGCTGTCCGGCGCCCGCCTGCCGGTCGACGAGGTGCACGAGACTTTCGAGCGGCGGCCGAACCATTTCCCGGCCCTTGAGGGGGAGGCCGAGGCCTTCACCGCCGTGCTCGACCCTGGCGACGATCTGCTCGGCGCGCTGAAGGCGTGGCTGAGGCGCGAATACGGCATCGTGGTCAAGGTGCTGCCGGTCGCCACCATGCCGAACTGGCGCCGCCGCTACGATCGCCATTCGCAGCGCCTGTTCCTGTCTGAACGCCTGTCGCCGTTCGACCAGTTGCGCGAAGTCGCGATGGAGGCATGCCTGATCCGCATGACGGTCGCGGTCGCCGGCGAGATACAAGCCCTCAGACTGGGCACCGACGAAGCGCGCCGCCTTGCCCGCTTCGAACTCGGCCGCTACGCCGCGCACGCGCTGATGATGCCCTATCAGGCTTTTCACGCGGCGGCCCTGCGTTCGCGCTACGACATCGACGTGCTGCGCTCGCGCTTCGGCGTTTCCTTCGAACAAGCGGCAAACCGGTTGACGATGCTGCAAAGGCCGGGCGCTGCGGGCGTGCCCTTCTTCATGTTGGAGGTCGACAATGCCGGCAACCGCTTCCGCAGGGCCGGCAGCCAGGGTTTTCCGCACAGCCGCTTTGGCGGAAGCTGCCCAAAACTTCCCGTGCATGTCGCTTTCACCCAGCCCGGCCAGATCTTCGTCGAGGCTGTCGAAATGCCCGACGGGGCCGAATTCCTGTGCATTGCCCGCACGCTGGAGGGGCCGCAGGGCGCATTCGCGGAGCGGCCGCGCCGCACCGCGCTGCTGCTCGGCTGCGACATCGGCTTCCGCGACGATATCGTCTACGGCGCGGCTTTGCCCGCGACCGCCACTGCCGGAAAGCCGGCCGCGGTCGCGGCGACGCCCGTCGGGCCCGCATGCCGGCTTTGCGAGCGCGCCGGCTGCCTGGCGCGCGCCGAGCCGCCCGTGACGCGCCCGCTTGGCCTGGACGAGATGGTGACAGGCCTCAGCGCCTTCGATTTCCAGTAGCGCGGTGAAGTTCGCCGGATAGCGGCAGGTTGCCACAATTGTCGGCGGCCTCTGGATCACGCCCGGCCGACGGGTTTGCGTTTCGCGAACAGAGCAGTTTTTTGTCGCCCCTTGCGCATCGTCCCGTCCACAAAAGCTCGACAGTCGCGCTCATGACAGACGCAGCATCATCGCCGGGCCTTGTTGCATCCACCGCTCCGCAACGCGACGAGCGCCTCGGCATGCTCCTGGTGTTCCTGTCGGGGCTGATGTGGAGTTTCGGCGGCACCATTGCCCGCTTCATCACCGTCGGCGACAGTTGGACGGTTATCTTCTGGCGCTCGGCCTGGGCGGCCGCCTTCCTGATTTCCTTCATGGTCTGGCGCGACGGCTGGCGGGGCATGGTGAGAATGTTCCGTGACATGGGCCTGCCCGGCCTTGCCGTCGGCTTCTGCTTTGCCATCGCATCGACGGCCTTCGTCGTTGCGCTTGCCTACACCACTGTCGCCAACATCCTGTTGATGCAGGCTGGCGTGCCGCTTCTGGCGGCGCTGTTTTCCTGGCTGCTGTTTCGCGAGAAGGTCAGCATCGTGACCTGGGTGGCGATCGCCGCCGTCATTGCCGGTGTCGCCATCATGGTGTCGGAATCGCTCGATGGCGCGGTCTCGCCAATCGGCGACGGTCTGGCGCTGCTGATCGCGTTCATGTTCTCGATCGCCACCGTCATCACACGGCGCTTCGCCAATGTGCGCATGACGCCCGCGACCTGTCTCGGCACGATCCTGGCGGCGGGCTTCGCCGCATCGCAGGCATCGACCTTCACAGTGTCGGCTTCTGACATGGGCTTTCTTTTCGCCTTCGGCGTGGTCAATCTCGGCGTTGGACTTGCCTTCTTCGCCACCGGCGCGCGCCTGATCCCGGCGGCGATCGCGGCACTGCTCGGCACATTCGAGCCGATTCTGGGGCCGATATGGGTCTGGCTCATCCACTCGGAAGTCCCGTCCGGGCGCACCATCATTGGTGGTGCCGTCGTGGTAACGGCGCTGCTCGTTCATATCGGGCTCGAATTCAAGCGCCAGGCGCGGCCGCAACGCGCGGGAGTAACCGGGGTGCCGTCGCCTAATTGATGCGGCGCAGAAGCTTTGCCATTGACAACATCGCTGCCGCCCGGGCAGGCTGGGAACACGGCAACAACAAGACAGGCGTATCTTGCCAAGTCTCCCCGGCGGCCCGATCGAGACCGGACCATATTTCTGTACTTCTGTCCGCGCGGCGGCGAAAGCTTCTGACGGCGCCGTGATTCCTTCCAGCCCGGGACAGCCACGCGGCCGCAAAGGGGTTGCTGGCAAGCGGTTGTTGTCCCCTGGAAGGCTCAATAGTCTGAAGCAAACGCACGGCCGCGCGCAGCGCGCGACGAGCCGGCGATGGAACACTCACCAAAGGAGAATAGCATGATCCGCAAAGCGCTCTGGCTTTCGGCGACCTCGGTATTCCTGACGCTCTTCACGCCCGCCGGGCATGCCGAGGACCGCGTCGTCAACGTCTTCAACTGGTCGGATTACATCGACAGCTCGATCATCGACGATTTCACCAAGAAGACCGGCATCAAGGTCGTCTACGACACGTTCGATTCCAACGAGATCCTGGAGACCAAGCTGCTCGCCGGCGGCAGCGGCTATGACGTCGTCGTGCCGAGCGGCAACTTCCTGGCTCGCCAGATCCAGGCGGGGGTGTTCCAGAAACTCGACAAGTCGAAGCTGCCGAACCTCTCCAACATGTGGGACACGGTCTCTGAGCGAACCGCGAAATACGATCCGGGTAACGAATACTCGGTCAACTACATGTGGGGCACTGTCGGCATCGGCTACAACACCAAGAAAGTGCAAGCCGCCCTCGGCACCGACAAGATCGACAGCTGGGATGTGTTCTTCAATCCGGACAGCCTGGCCAAGTTGAAGGATTGCGGTGTCTATGTGTTGGACTCGCCGGCAGATATCATACCGGCCGCCCTGAAATATCTCGGCCTCGATCCCAACAGCACCTCGCCCGACGACATCTCCAAGGCCGAGGAAGCTCTCCTCAAGGTTCGCCCCTACATCCGGAAGTTCCACTCGTCCGAATACATCAACGCGCTTGCCAATGGCGACATCTGCCTGGCGGTCGGCTGGTCGGGCGACGTGTTCCAGGCCCGCAACCGCGCGGTCGAAGCCAAGCAAGGCGTCGAAATCGGCTATTCCGTGCCGAAGGAAGGTGCCCAGATGTGGTTCGATCAGATGGCGATCCCCGCCGATGCGCCGCATGTCCCCGAGGCACTTGAATTCATCAACTACATGATGACGCCGGAAGTGATCGCCAAATCGTCGAACTATGTCCTTTATGCCAACGGCAACAAGGCATCGCAGCAGTTCGTAGACAAGGCTCTTCTGGACGACCCGTCGGTTTATCCTGACGCGGCGACGCTGCAGAAGCTCTACACCGTCCAGCCATACGATCCCAAGACCCAGCGCATCATCACGCGCAGCTGGACCAAGATCGTCACCGGCCAATAAGCGGTTCGGCGCGACCCCGGCAGCCAACTGCCGGGGTCGATTTTTATTTTGGGGAATTCATTAAGCACGGAGTGGGGATATGAAATCGCTTGGCAGCATCCGCAGAGATTTTGCGCCATGGAACGACCCGAACGCCAAGCCATACATCCAGTTCGACAACGTCACCAAGAAGTTCGGTGACTTCACGGCCGTCAACAACCTGTCGCTGACCATATTCGAGCGTGAATTCTTCGCGCTGCTGGGAGCGTCCGGTTGCGGAAAGTCGACGCTGCTCAGGATGCTTGCCGGCTTCGAGGAGCCGACATCGGGCCGTATCCTGCTCGACGGCCAGGACCTGCGTGGCATCCCGCCCCATCGCCGGCCGGTCAACATGATGTTCCAGTCCTATGCGCTGTTCCCGCACATGACGGTGGAGAACAACATCGCCTTCGGCCTCAAGCAGGAAGGCATGCCCAAGCCCGATATCGAAAAGCGCGTCGCCGAGATGCTCAAGCTGGTCAAGCTCGAGCAGTTCGCCAAGCGCAAGCCGCACCAGCTCTCGGGCGGCCAGCGCCAGCGCGTGGCGCTCGCCCGCTCGGTCGCCAAGCGCCCGAAGGTGCTGTTGCTCGACGAGCCGCTGGGCGCCCTCGACAAGAAACTGCGCGAAGAGACCCAGTTCGAACTGATGGATCTGCAGCAGGAGCTTGGCCTCACCTTCGTCGTCGTCACGCACGATCAGGAGGAAGCCATGACCATGGCCGACCGCATCGCCATCATGGACAAGGGCGAAGTCATGCAGGTCGCGACGCCCGCCGAAGTCTACGAGGCTCCGACGTCGCGTTTCGTGGCCCATTTTGTCGGCAATGTGAACATGTTCGAGGGCAAGGTCGCCGAGCGGACGGCGAACACGACGCGCATCAAAGGCGCGACCGGGGCGGAGATCGTCGTCGACAATGCCGCCGAAAGCAGCAAGGGCGCCGACATCGTCTTCGCCATCCGGCCCGAGAAGATCAAAGTATCGTCCAAGAGGCCGGCCGACACGGTCAACGCCCTCGAAGGCGAGGTCTATGACGTGGCCTATCTCGGAGACATGACTGTCTATCACATCAAGCTCGACGATGGTCAGATCGTGCGGGCGAGCGCGCTGAACGCCTCGCGCATCACCGAGGACCCGCTGACCTGGAACGACCGTGCTTGGGTCTCCTTCCGGCCCGATGCCGGCGTCGTGCTGACAAGGTAGGAGGGGGATATGTCCAACATCGCCATCTCCGCCGCCGCCGCGCCGTCGGCCGCCTCCAAGCCGTTCCTGACGCGGCTTGGGACCGGCTTCGTCAACCGGCTCGTCATCATCGTGCCCTATGTCTGGCTGCTGTTTTTCTTCCTCGTCCCCTTTATCATCGTCTTCAAGATATCGCTGTCGCAGACGGCGATCGCCATGCCGCCCTACACGCCGGTGCTCGATTTCAGTGACGGCATTTCCGGCTTCTTCGCCGGGTTCCGCGAGCTCAACTTCGACAATTACGTCTGGCTGACCCAGGACGCGCTCTACTTCAAGGCCTATGTGACCAGCGTGGTCATCGCCGCCATTTCGACCGTGCTGACGCTGATCGTCGGCTATCCCATCGCCTATGGCATGGCGCGCGCGCCGGCCACCGTGCGCCCGACATTGCTGATGCTCGTCATCCTGCCGTTCTGGACGTCGTTTCTGATCCGCGTCTATGCCTGGATCGGCATCCTCAAGCCCGAGGGACTGCTCAACCAACTGCTTTTGTCGCTGCACATCATCAACCAGCCCCTGGTCATCCTCAACACCTACACGGCGATCTTCATCGGCATTGTCTATTCCTACCTGCCCTTCATGGTGCTGCCGCTCTATTCATCGCTGGAGAAGATGGACTATTCGCTGATCGAGGCGGCCAAGGATCTTGGCTGTCCGCCGACCGCAGCCTTCTGGAAAATCACCTTCCCGTTGTCGCTGCCGGGCGTCATCGCCGGCTGCCTGCTGGTGTTCATCCCGGCCGTTGGCGAGTTCGTCATCCCCGACCTTCTCGGCGGGTCGCAGACGCTGATGATCGGCAAGACCTTGTGGAACGAATTCTTCGCCAACCGCGACTGGCCGGTGTCGTCGGCGGTCGCCGTCATTCTGCTCTTGCTGCTGACCGTGCCCATCATGCTCTTCCAGCAGGCACAGGCGAA
This sequence comes from Mesorhizobium comanense, assembly GCF_005503535.1. Lineage (GTDB taxonomy): Bacteria > Pseudomonadota > Alphaproteobacteria > Rhizobiales > Rhizobiaceae > Mesorhizobium > Mesorhizobium comanense. The sequence goes on from NZ_SCNN01000001.1 coordinate 833,076, forward strand.
GGCACAGGAGCAGGGCAAATGAACACCACCTGGAGCCGTTTCAACGTCACCTCGATCGTGCTTGGCTTTGCCTTCCTCTATCTGCCGATCGTGCTGCTCATCGTCTTCTCCTTCAACGAATCCAAGCTCGTCACCGTCTGGGGCGGCTTCTCGACCAAATGGTACGTGTCGCTGTTTCACAATCAGGGCCTGATGGACGCCACCTGGGTAACCGCGCGCGTCGGCGTCATTTCGGCGACCGTGGCGACCGTGCTCGGCACGCTGGCTGCCCTTACCCTGACCCGCTACACGCGGTTCAGGGGCAGGGTGCTCTTTTCCGGTATGGTCTTCGCGCCGCTGGTCATGCCGGAAGTCATCACCGGCCTGTCGTTGCTCCTGCTCTTCGTTGCCGTGGGCCTCGACCGTGGGTTCTTCACCGTGACGCTGGCCCACATCACGCTGACCATGTGCTTCGTGGCTGTCGTCGTGCAGTCGCGCCTGGTGTCCTTCGACCGTTCCCTGGAGGAAGCGGCGATGGATCTCGGCGCAACGCCGGCAAAGACCTTCTTCCAGATTACGCTCCCGGTCATCATGCCGGCGATCGTGTCTGGCTGGATGCTGGCCTTCACCCTGTCGCTCGACGATCTGGTCATCGCCAGCTTCACCTCGGGGCCGGGCGCCACCACGCTGCCGATGAAGATCTACAGCCAGGTCCGCCTTGGCGTGACGCCGGAGATCAACGCCGCTTGCACCATCCTGATCGCGGTCGTTGCGGTCGGCGTCATCATCGCTTCGATCGCCAACAAGCGCCGCGAGGTGCAGCGCCAACTCGACGAGCAGGCGGCACAGCGCGGCTGAAAAGGAGCCGAGCCCGGGATCAAGGCGTTCCATCGTCTCATCAGACGGTGGAACGCAATTCCTGGTATGGCGCTATTCCCCCGACACGCCCCGGCTGATCGGTGAAATGAACGGCGTGCTCCACGTCCCGCCGACAAAGAAGGACGACTGGTTGGGGCCTTGCTGGCCGGCCTTTTGCGCGGCGGCCTGGTCCGGCTGGATCACACCGCCCGACAGCGCCAGCCCGCGTCCGGCATAGGAGGCGATGCCCGAAAGCCAGATCTTGTACTTGGCCGAATTGGCTTCGGCCTTGTCCAGCCTTGCCACGCCCCTGGAGATGGTTGCCTTCACTTCGGCGCCATCGATCGGCAGCGTTCCATCCGAAACGTCGTCGAGCGCGAAGAAGCCGCCCTGTTCGGTGTGCTTGAGGAACGCCGGCAGATTGAATTTGCTGAGCGCGCCGGGGCCGAAGGTCGCCGAGACCGAGCCGTCGGCGTTCTCGAAGATCGAATCCCAGGTTCTGCCGGGTCCCTTGAGGATCACCGAGACGGTCCCCGTGCCGACGGGCACCAGCCGGGTCATGCCGGCCGCCGTGCCGAACGCGCCGCCATCGACATCGGAAGCCAGGAGCCGGATTTCGACCTGCGTGCCTTCCGGCTTGCGGTCGAAGCGAAGGCTGGTCTGGAGATTGCCGCCGAAGGCCGAGGCGTCGGAGATATCGAAGACGGAAAGGCCGTCCTTGACCTGCGCGGTCGCGGCGACATCGGCGAGCTGGATCGGACCTGCCGTGGCGTGCGCCGCCGACAGCCTGAGATCGAGGTTGATCCGGTCGGCGAAACTCGTGTCGACCTCAGGTCCTGAACCGCTGGCCGGCCCCAGCGGGGTAAAGGCGGACAGAAACGACCTGAGGTCGAGCGTATCGAAAGCGAGCGTGCCCGAGATCACCGGCTGCGCGTCGCCCAGCGAGACGTCCAGCGCGCCCATGCCCGGATTGTTGTCCAGCGCCAAGGCCGTGTTCTCGAACTTGACGCGTCCGGCAGACGCCGTGACCTTGCTCGAAATGCTGACCGAACCGATCGCGGCGCTCGGTGCGATGCCGGCTTGCGACCATTCCAGGACCCGGCGCAGCGAGGGTGCGGCGAACTTCACCTGGCCGTCGAAGTAACCATTGTTGGACATGCTGGCCGTGCCATCGAACGAGAAGGTGGCTGGTGCCGCCTTGAACGACAGAGTGAGCGGTGCCATGCCGCCGGCAAACAGCACCAGCGGCTTGGCCGAAGTGGCGTCCACGGTCACGCTTTCGCCGCGCCATATTCCGGTCGCCGACAGCGTTGCGTCGCTGTTCATCGCCGCCCAGGTCGCCTTGCCGTTGAGGCTGCTCAGGATTTCCACGTCTTTGCCGTTGACGGAAGCGACCATTCGGCCGTCCCTGAACTCCACCGTGCCGAAGGCATCGGCCGGCAGCTTGGCGAGATCCGGCTTGGCGGGGTCGGCATTGACCACGCCGCGGGCCGTGTCGATGGAGCGCGCGATGCGGCCGCCCGTCGGGGCCGTGGGCAGGAACAGGCCGTCCGTGGTGCGCTGAACGCGGATCGTCGGCCGCACCAGCCGCGCTGTCGAAAACACCACATCGCCTTGCAGCGCCGCCATTGCCGAGAGGTCGACTTCGACCCGTTCGGCCTCGACCACCGGCGGCGCGTCGCCGTCCGTCCACTTCGACAGCGTCACATCGGTCAGGATGGCGCGGAACTTGGGCCAGACCTCGATGCGCGGCGAACCGTCGATGGCGACCCGAAAACCGCTCCAGGCGCTCATCTCCCAGGCGATCCGGTCACGCACGATCCGCGTCGAAGCGATCAGCGGCAGGGCGGCGACCACCAGGGCAATAACGATCACGGCAGCGCCGATCGCCCATATTCCACGGCGGATCAAGGATGATGGCATATCGCCCCGTATGCTTCCATTCCGGCAAAAATCGTCCGGCGAGTGTAATCCCCCGGTCGTCACTACGACCTTGGGCCGAGGCATTTCAAGTCTTTATGGCCCGGCGATGGCATTTGCGCACATCTCACCACATCGGCTGAACAAAATCTTGCTCTGCTGCGCTGCAATATGCATAAGCGGTGACGACCTGGGAGGATCGATCATGGCTGCTGAAGTACCGCTCTGGACCCCCTCGCAAGACCAGATTGACGCCGCGCCGCTCACCGCTTTCATCAAGTCCGCGCAGGCGGCTACTGGTACGGCATTCCCCTCCTACAGCGATCTCCACCGCTGGTCGGTCGAGAACCGCGAGGCGTTCTGGAGCCTCGTCTGGGATTTCTGCGGCATCGCGGGTGACAGGGGCGAGCATGTTCTTACCGATGGCGACAGGATGCCCGGCGCTGCGTTCTTCCCCGATGCGACCCTGAATTTCGCCGAGAACCTCCTGAAAAAGACCGGTACCGGCGAGGCGATCGTGTTTCGCGGCGAGGACAAGGTCGAGCGCCGGCTGTCCTGGAGCGAACTGCATGGCCTGGTGTCGCGTCTGCAGCAGCTTTTCGTCTCGCTCAAGGTCAAGAAGGGCGACCGCATCGCCGCCATGATGCCCAATATGCCCGAAAGCGTCGCAGCCATGCTGGCGGCGGCGTCCATCGGCGCGGTGTGGTCATCCTGCTCCCCCGATTTCGGCGAGCAGGGCGTGCTCGACCGCTTCGGCCAGATCGAACCCGTCATCTTCATCGCGCCCGACGGCTATTGGTACAATGGCAAGGCGATCGAGGTCGCCGACAAGGTGGCGGCGGTCGCGGCCAAGCTTGGCCGCGTCCGCAAGGTGCTGCTCGTCGACTATCTCGGCACCTCGACGGACGTGGCCGATACCATCGACAAGGCCGTGGCGATGGAGGAGGCGCTGTCGCCCTTCGCCGTCAAGCCAGTCACTTTCGAGCGGCTGCCGTTCTCGCATCCGCTCTACATTCTGTTTTCGTCGGGAACCACAGGCATTCCCAAATGCATCGTGCATTCGGCTGGCGGAACGCTGATCCAGCATGTCAAGGAACACCGCCTGCATGCCGGTCTCTGCGATGGCGACCGCTTCTTTTATTTCACGACCTGCGGCTGGATGATGTGGAACTGGCTGGTGTCGGGCCTCGCCTCCGGCGCCACCTTGCTGCTCTACGACGGCTCGCCTTTCTATCCCGACGGCAACGCGCTGTTCGATTTCGCCGATGCCGAGAAGATGACCTTCTTCGGCACGTCGGCCAAGTTCATCGATTCCGTGCGCAAGGCAGGCCTCAAGCCGATCCGCAGCCATGACCTGTCCACGGTGCGCGCCATCTCCTCGACGGGCTCGCCGCTGTCGCCGGAAGACTTCCGCTTCGTTTATGACGGCATCAAGCAGGACGTGCACCTGGCCTCCGTATCCGGCGGCACCGATATCGTCTCGTGCTTCGTGCTCGGCGTTCCGATCGAGCCCGTCTGGACCGGAGAAATCCAGGGACCCGGCCTTGGCCTCGCGGTCGATGTCTGGGACGATGACGGCAAGCCGATCAGGCAGGAGAAGGGTGAACTGGTCTGCACCAGGGCATTCCCGTCGATGCCGATCGGCTTCTGGAACGATCCCGACGGCAAGAAATATCGGGCCGCTTATTTCGAACGCTTCGACAACATCTGGTGCCATGGCGATTTCGCCGAATGGACCGGGCATGGCGGCATGATCATCCATGGCCGTTCGGACGCAACGCTCAATCCGGGCGGCGTGCGTATCGGCACGGCCGAGATCTACAACCAGGTCGAGCAGATGCCGGAAATCCTGGAAGCATTGTGCATCGGCCAGGATTTCGAAAACGACGTACGCGTCGTGCTGTTCGTGCGGCTGGCCGCGGGCGTCAAACTGGACGAGGATCTGGAAAAACGCATCCGCGCCAAGATCCGGACAGGCGCCAGCCCGCGCCATGTGCCGGCGAGGATCGTCGCGGTGTCGGACATTCCGCGCACCAAGTCTGGCAAGATCACGGAGCTTGCCGTGCGTGACGTGGTTCATGGCCGCGCCATAAAGAACAAGGAGGCGCTCGCCAACCCGGAGGCGCTGGAACTGTTCAGAAACCTGCCGCAGCTTGCGCAATGACGCCGCAGGCATGGTTAATGAAATCTGTCGCGCGAATTTACCTAGATTTCACGAGTGGTACACATTCGTAAATTTTCCGGCGGCCCGGTAAGGAGTTGTTAAGGCCCGACGCCGATAGTCGCACATAACTTGAGGGAGAAATCCCGTTCCTCAGCCCCCGGAGGATCTGAATTCGCTCAAGCCCCCGTTGTGACAGCAATCCCATCTCTTAAGGCGTCCGTTTGGACGCCTTTTCTTTGTCTGGGCGGCTGCTTTTGAAGCTGCGGCCTACTCCGCCAGCACCCGGGTGGATGGGAAGGCAACCTCCACCAACGTGCCTTCGCCGGGCGTCGAACTGATGGTGAAACGGGCGCGGTTCGCCTCCACCATCGCCTTGGTCAGCGGCAGGCCGAGGCCGGTGCCGTCGCCGCGTCCGCGCTTCAGCGCGTTGATCTGCTTGAACGGCTTCAGCGCCTGCTCGATCTCGGCGTGGCTCATGCCGATCCCGGTGTCGCGCACCCGCATGACGACGTCGCCCGAGCTCTCATAGGCGGTCGAGACGATCACCTGGCCGCCGGCCTGGGTGTAGCGGATGGCGTTCGACAGGATGTTGAGCGCGATCTGGCGCACGCTGCGCAGATCCGCCACCACTTCGGGCAGCCGCGAGGCGAAGCTGGAGCGGATGATGACACGTTCGCGGTTGGCCTGCGGCTGCATCATCGCAACGGTCTCGGCCAGCGTGTCGTTGAGCGACACCGCTTCATAGGCCATTTCCTGCTGCCCGGCCTCGATCTTGGAGATGTCGAGCAGGTCGTTGACCAGGTCGAGCACATGGTTGCCCGAGCGGTTGATGTCTCTGAGATAGTCGCGGTAGCGGTCATTGGCCACCGGACCGAACTTCTCGTCGACCATCAGTTCGGAAAAGCCGATGATGGCGTTGAGCGGCGTGCGAATCTCGTGGCTGATGCGGGCGAGGAAATCGGTCTTCTGCGAGGACGCGCGCTCGGCCACCGCGCGCGCCTGGGTCAGATCCTCCTCGGCCCGCTTCCATTGCGTGATGTCGCGCACCACGGCGCAGAAGCCGCTGTCGTTCGGCAGCCGGCCGATGGTCATGAACAGCGGGATGAAACGCCCTTGCGCTTCGCGGCCGATGACCTCGCGGCCGTCATTCAGCACGCTTGCCACGCCGGGTTCCGAGAGGCCGCTGAGATAGTCGCGCGCCGCGCGCTGGCTTTCGATGGCAAACAGCGAGGCGAACGGCTTGCCGGTCACCTCGTCGCTGTCGAAACCAAACAGCGCTTCGGCCGGACGGCTGATCGAGCGGATGGCGCCGTCACTGCCGATCAGCACGACGCCATCGGTGGCGGTGTCGATGATGGTGCGCATCTCGGCGATGCGTGCCTTAAGGTCTGAGATATCGGGCTGCGTCTGCTCCTCGCCCACGGCGTGCAAGGCGACAGGCGCTTCGTCCTCGCCGGAACGGCGCACCACCAGCATCAGCGCCTTGCCGTCGCGCCAGGGCACGGACCGCAGGATGGCGTCGATCGGGAATTCCTGTCCGTCGTGTGTCCTCAGCCGCAATGCCCGGTCGCTGCCATCGGATGCGCTGTCATCGGCATAGGGATCGGCAAACAAGGCGCCAAGGCCGCCGGCATCCTCCAGATCCTCGAGCGTGTCGTAACCGGTCAGGTCGAGGAATTCCTCATTGGCATAGTGCAACTGGTCGCCCGAATGGATGAGCAGCGGCACCGGCAGCTTGCCGAGCAGCGAGGTATCGGGAGCCTTGTTCTCGTCGCCGACGGAAAAAGCCGACGGCACGAAGCCTTCGGTCCTGAGCGGCGGCACTTGCAGGCGCGGGCGTTGTATCGCGGCCGCGTCGCTCGTCGTTACAGTCTCCGTGGCAGCGACGGCCGACGGCGCAGCCTGGCTGTGTGTCTCAGCCCCACTGGGCGTCGCTTCGGTGCCTTCGGCCCAATCCTCGCTGTCCTCGGCATCGCGGAAGTCGGCCGAGGTCATGCTGTCATCGTCATTGGCGGCCGCATGGCCATCTTCCGAGGATGCCGGTTCGCCGTCCATCGCGGCCGGTTCGGTACTGGCGGCCTCCGTGCCTGTCGGTTCGGAGGCCGTCGGCGTGCCCGCGCTCGAATTGGGTTCGTCGTGGCGATCGGCGTAGCTGAGCAGTGAGCCACTGGCCGCGGACGGTATCTCCGTCTGCTCCCCATGGGCCACGTCATCGGGATGGGCGCCGTCGAGCCGTGCAAGATCCGCTTCGTCCTGGGCATCGGCATCGGATGCCTCGGGCGGCATCGCGTCGTCCTCGGGCCGCGACGGGGAGCTCTCGTTGTCCTGTGCTCGCGGGCTGGCCTCGGGCGTCGCCGCAACCACGCCGACGGGTTCGACCGGCGCTTCCGCCTTCGTTGCCGGCGCCTCTGCCACGGTTTCGGCCATCGGCTCGGCTGTTGCATGAACCACCGATTCCGGGGCGCCTTCGACGGCCGGCGCCTCAGCCTTCGGCGGCTCGGCCGGAGGATTGTCCTTCTTCAGCCGCTCGCCGATCTCCCGGAAGGCGCTGCGCTCCAGCGTCGACAATCCCTTGTCGTTGGCCGGTTGCCGGTGCTCTGCCAGCCGGATCACCTTGTCGGCAAAGCGGCGCTCCGGTTTCGGAACGATGGTCAGCGCCGGCACCTCGCCTTTGAACGGATCGTCCGCCTTCGGCTCCAAGGTCTTGGGCGGCTCTTCCCCGGCCGGTTCAAGCTTGGGTTCGTCGGCCTTCGGCTGCTCGGCTGCCGGTCCGGCGTCCTGCGTCGCCGCCACCTCGCCATTGGGCACCAGCGCCATGCCGATCGCTTCCGGATCCACCACGGCATCGCCGCTGCGGGCAACGCCAAAACCACGGAATCCCTCGAAGGCGCGGCTGCGGCCATAGACGGGCAGGGCGGCCAGGTCGACCGGTATCTTCATGTCGGTGCCGACGACCGGCCACAGCACGGAACGGCCCGACCAGGTGTCGCGCCGTTCCAGAAGGCCGGCGATCTCGCCCGACGCATCGAGGCCGAAAGCGGCCGCGACATCCCTGAAACGCCGGCCGATCACATCGGCGGCCGGTTTGCCGACGATGTCGGCAAATTCCGGCGACAGGGCGCTGAATTTACCCTCGGCGTCGGTGCGCCAGACAAAGCGCAATGGCGCCGCATTGCGGTCTATCGTCCTGGCCGTCGGTGTTGCGGCTGGCGCAGGCACGGCGGGTTCATCCTGTTTCGCGCTTTCGGTCGGAGTGTGGGAACCGGTCGCTTCGGCCACGCTTTCCGTGTCTGGGGCGACTGGCTCGGGACGCGCATCGTCTTCGCCGGAATTGAAGTACCAATGATCGTGCTGCGCCGGCGTGACATCCGTAATCCGCTGGTCATCCACGGCGGCGACCTGCGCCGGCTCGGGCTGCTCCTCGATCTTGTGCGCTGCTGTCTCCGGCGCGTCCTCGGCCGCCGGCTCGGAGGGGGCGGGTGCTTGCTCGGCCTCGGCGACAGGAGGCGACTGCTCCATCGGCTCCGCCCGTGGCGCCTCCGCTGCCGGCTGGTTGTCTTGCCGGGGGCCGGGGTCCGCGAGGGCCTCTTCGGTCGCCGCTGCCGCGTCATCGATCCTGTCGGCGGGGCCTGCCGCGACGGTCAAAGGGCCATTCTCCGGCGGCATTGGCGCCGTGGCATTGTCTTCGAGCTGATCTTCATCGATCACGACCAGCAGATGCCGCTCCGGCGTCAGCTGCGCCAGTCCAGCCGGGTATGATGTCTTGCCACCCGGAACCAGGCGCTTGACGATCCGCTCGCCTTCGGCGGCCACGTCGGCCACCAGCGCGGCCAGCGTCGCCGGCTGGATGCCGAGTGCCGGAAATCCGTCGGAGGCCGCCTCGACATTGCCCCTGGCGTCGACAAAGGCGATGAAGTGGCCGTCCTCGGTAAAGCCGCTGATCGCCTTGGCGGCGATTTCGGCCGCGCTTCGCGAGCCGGTCTGCGCCGCGGGCACGGCCAGCATGATCGCCTTCTCGCCATCGGGCAGGGTCACGGCACTTGCCAGGAAGCCGACGGCGCGGCTGGTCATGCCGGTCGCAAGCCGGACGGTGATGGCGCGGTCGCTGCCGATCTCGGGAAAACCGCTGGTCGCCGTGATCTGGCGGCGGGCGATCAAAGGCAGCCGCGCCGAGGCGCCGATGATCGCTTCGATATCGGGGTAGCCGAACACGGCGGCTCCCGGCCCGTTGGCCCAGATCACCTGCTCGAGGTCCACCGACAGAATCGCGATCGCGTCGCCAGCGGCAAAGCGCTGGCGGACCGCGTCAAGCACGGCGACGTCAAGGAAGGAGTATTCGGACGGCATGCGCTTGGCGAATCCTCACGGGCAGCGAATTTGCAGTTAACGCTTTGTTAATAAAAGCCTCGGCCGCGAAGGTCCACAAGCCAGAACGTGCAAAGCCTGGAATTTGGGCTTTTGGTTAACGCTGGGAAAGATTCTTTTTGTGCACTGCAACAAAGATATTGCAATGCACAAAATTTGCCTTTATATTGCCACCATACATGAACGAGACGGCTTTCTGTCAAAGCCGCTGCCGCTGAAAAGGATGGAAAATGTCCAGGACCAAGACTGCCGAGACGATCGAAAACGTTGAATTCCCGAGCTTCGACGCTTCCAAGGCCACCGACCAGATCCGCGCTTTCGCCGAAAAGGGCGTTGAGCAGTCGAAAGAGGCCTACGCCAAGCTCAAGACCGGCGCCGAGGAGACCCAGAAGGCTCTGGAGTCGACCTACGAGACCGCCAAGACTGTTTCCAGCGACCTGTCGCTCAAGACCATTGCCGCGCTGCGCGCCAATGCCGAAGCCGGCTTCTCGCATCTCGAAGCCCTGATCGGCGCCAAGTCGCTATCGGAAGTCGTCGAGCTGCAGACCGCCTTCCTGCGCAAGCGCGTCGAGATGGGCGTCGAGCAAGCCAAGGACTTCCAGGCTGTTGCCTCCAAGGCGGCCGAAGAGGTCTCCAAGCCGATCAAGACCGCCTTCGAGAAGGCGATCAAGGAAGTTAAGGCTGCCTGATATCTGCGCATCGTCTGCGGATGCAACAAAACGTCGCATTTTGTCAGACAAATAGATGTGAGATATTGACGGTCAAATGAATACCCGGCGGGCCGAACCTCCTCCCTCTGCCTCCGGGGTGACCAGCCAGCACCTCCTCCCGCTGGCTCGTAACAGGAAAAGGCCGGCACCTCCTCCCGCCGGCCTTTTTCTTTGCCCTGCGTTTCTCTCCGGGTGGCCGAACCGGATGTGGGCAAGTGCGCTTTGCTTTCCAAAGGCCTTGAATTAAAATCCATAAGCCCGTAAGGACGCATCGCCGAACGACAGAGCGCGGAACGAGTTCTCCTTGATCCCCGCTCAGGCAAGTGTGCCGTTGTAGCTCAGCTGGTTAGAGCGCCGGATTGTGGATCCGGAGGTCGCTGGTTCGATCCCAGCCAACGGTACCATCGGCTTCTCCGATAAATCATTGAAATTAATGAGGAATTCTACGCGTCGAGCCGCCTTTTGTGCCGTAGTGGCTTTTTGTGATACAAACGGTCTCTTTAAGGCATAGGACGCGTGGTCTACCGTCCGATCCGTGCTCCGGGCGCTGAGTTGCCTTTGAACGCGGTGACATCGAACCCGATTGATACCCAAGCTTTAAGAAGTTTTCTGAGGATCGCGTCCCTCACCCACACCCTTCACCGCGAGGATAGGGGTAGACCGGGTTGGCCGGCGGATGCTTCCTGGCGCAGTCTAAAGCGGCAACCGGTTCGACCGCTTGATCTGCGCCAGGGCAAAGCTCGATTCGATAGACGCAACGCCATCCAACCGGGTCAACTTTTCCTTCAGGAAGCGCTCATAGGCGTGCAGGTCGCGCACGACGACGCGAAGCAGGTAATCGCGCTGACCTGTCATCAGGTAGCAGTCGACGACCTCCGGCCAGCGCGTGATCGCCGCGTTGAAGCGTTCGAGCTCGTCTTCGCGCTGACGCTCCAGCTTGATTGATGCGAATACCGAAATCGGCAGGTCAACAAGATCCTGGTCGATGACGGCGGTGTAGCTGGTGATGACGCCCATGTCCTCCATCAACCGCACCCGCCGCGCGCAGGGCGATGCCGACAGGCCGACCTTTTCGGCAAGCTGTTGCGCCGTCATGCGCCCGTCGATTTGCAGCGCATCGATGATCTTGCGGTCGATATCATCGAGCCTAGTTTTTGGCATGAAACACCATTCTTGATGTCAGAATTGACGAGAATACCTAAACTGGCCTCGTTGGAGGTGCAAGTTTGGCGAAAACCGCCTGTAGGCCTGACATATGCTGTGCAGGTTCAGAAGCGGGAGGAAGGTGCTTGGACAAAGGGAAATTGCAGGCGCTTTCAGCGCTGGAGAAAAAAGTGCTCTGGCTGGCGGCGTGGATGATCCACAACGCCAACCATCTGCGTGAAAACACCGACGGCCTGAAGGTTGGCGGCCACCAGGCGTCCTCGGCTTCGATGGCGACGATCATGACCGCGCTCTACTTCTCCGCGCTCAGGCCTGAAGATCGCGTCGCGGTGAAGCCGCACGCATCCCCAATATTCCATGCCATCCAGTATCTGCTGGGCAACCAGACACGCGCGAAGTTGGAGCAGTTCCGTGCCTTCGGCGGCGCGCAGAGCTATCCTTCGCGAACCAAGGACATCGACGACGTCGATTTCTCCACCGGCTCCGTGGGGCTCGGCGTTGCCCAGACGCTGTTTGCCTCGCTGGTGCAGGACTATCTGCGCGCCCGCGACGAGAATTTTGCCGAGGGCCGCATGGTGGCGCTGATCGGCGACGCCGAGATGGATGAGGGCAACATCTTCGAGGCGCTGCTGGAAGGCTGGAAGCATGGCCTGCGCAACTGCTGGTGGATTGTCGATTATAACCGCCAGAGCCTCGACGCCGTGGTGCGCGAGGGCCTGTGGGAGCGCTTCGAGAGCATCTTCCGCAATTTCGGCTGGGATGTCGTCATCCTGAAATATGGCTCGCTGCAGCAGGCAGCCTTCGCCGAGCCGGGCGGCGAGACATTACGTGCCTGGATCGATGCATGTCCCAACCAGCTCTATTCGGCGCTGACCTTCCAGGGCGGTGCCGCCTGGCGCAAGCGCCTGCTTGCCGACATTGGCGAGGAGCCAGGCATCGCGGCCCTGCTTGAACGTCGCCCCGACGCCGATCTGGCTGCAATGATGACCAATCTCGGCGGGCATGATCTGCCCTCCCTGCTCAAGGCGTTCGAGACGGCGCGCGGCAACGACCGGCCGACCTGCTTCATCGCTTACACCATCAAGGGCTTCGGCCTGCCGCTCGCCGGCCACAAGGACAATCATTCCGGCCTGATGACCAAGGACCAGATGGCGACATTTCGCACGTCGATGTCGGTCAGCGAGGGGCGAGAGTGGGATCACTTCGAGGGGCTGGACATCAAGGAATTGGAACTGCGACGGTTCCTCGATGCGGTGCCGTTCGCGGCCAAGGGCCAACGTCGGCGTCACGCACAACGCATCATCGTGCCCGACCGTCTTGTCTCGGAGGCCAAGGGCAGCGTTTCCACGCAGGTCGGGTTTGGCCGGATCCTGGACGAGATAGGCCGCGCCGGCGGGCCGCTCGCCGATGCCATCGTCACCACGTCGCCGGATGTGACGGTTTCGACCAATCTCGGCCCTTGGGTGAACCGGCGCGGGCTCTTCGCCCGTGAATCGCTGGCGGACACGTTCCGCAACGAGCGCATCGCCTCGGCGCAGAAATGGGAGTTCGGCACGTCCGGCCAGCATATCGAGCTTGGCATCGCCGAGAACAACCTGTTCATCCTGCTGTCGGCGCTCGGCCTGTCGCATTCGATCTTCGGCAAGCGGCTGCTTCCAATCGGCACGCTCTACGATCCGTTCATCCAGCGCGGCCTCGATGCGCTCAACTATGCCTGCTACCAGGATGCCCGCTTCCTGCTCGTCGCCACGCCGTCGGGCGTGACGCTGGCGCCCGAAGGCGGCGCGCACCAGTCGATCGCCACCCAGTTGATCGGCATGGCGCAGGACGGGCTTGCCGCCTATGAACCGGCCTTCGTCGACGAGTTGAGCGTCATCATGCGCTTTGCGCTGGATTACATGCAGCGCGACGGCGACGCCGTGCAGTCGGAGCGTACATGGCTGCGCGACGAGACCGGCGGTTCCGTCTATCTGCGCCTGTCGACGCGGCCGGTCGAGCAGATTGCCCGTGCCATGACGCCGGACCTCGAACAGGACATTGTCGACGGCGCCTACTGGCTGCGACGTCCGGGCCCGAATGCCGAACTGGTCGTCGGCTATACCGGTGCGGTCGCGCCCGAAGCCATCGATGCGGTCGGCATGATGGCGGAGGATCGCCGCGATGTGGGTCTGCTGGCGGTGACCTCGGCTGATCGGCTGAACGCCGGCTGGACGGCGGCAAGCCGTGCCCGCGAACGCGGGCTCGTCCATGCCAGAAGCCATGCCGAAAGGTTGCTTGCCGACCTGCCGTCTCATTGCGCCATCGTCACGGTGACCGACGGTCATCCGGCATCGCTCGGCTGGCTGGGTTCGGTCCACGGCCATCGCACGCGCAGCCTCGGCGTCGAGCATTTCGGCCAGTCGGGGACGATCGACGATCTCTACCGCCATTTTGGGATCGACGCGAACTCGATCGTCGCCGCAGGCAGCGGCATGACGGCCGGGCGGCCGATGCGCTATCTGCGCGCATTGGATTGATACTACCGGCGAGCATCGGCTCTCGGCACGGTCTTCACGTCCGTGCCGGGCCTGCAACGATGCTGCGATCATGCAGCCGTCCGATCTCGCCGTCGCTCAATCCCATCCCAGCCAGGATTTCATCGGTGTGCTCGCCTGGTAAAGGCGCCCGCGTTGCGCCGAGGCGGTTCGCTGAGGAGAAGTAGAGCGGCGACGCCGGCGTCAGCAGGGAGCCGATGCCGGGGTGATCGACCCTGGAGAAGAGCGGATTGTCCGTTGAGCAGCGTGGGTCTTCCGCCAGCAATTGCTGAAAGGTCTGGTAAGGCCCCCACGAAACGCCTGCGTCGGTGAGTATCCGCCGCACCTCGGCAAAGCTTCGTGCCGAAAACCACGGCGCCAATGCCGCGCCGATTGCACCGCGTACCGCAAAGCGTCCGCCTTCCGTGGCAAGGTCAACTCCGGTTTCCGCCGTGAGGCCGGCCACGTCGAGACCTGTCGCCCGCTGTAGCGCGACCCACTGCCGGTCGGTCAAGGCCATCACCATCACGCGTCGGCCATCCGCGGTGGCGAAGTCGCGTCCGAAGGCGCCGTAAAGGAAGTTTCCATCCTTCTCCGCGTTCTCACCGAGTTCGGATTGCGCAAGTCGTCCAAGGTTGGCGACCATTGCCAGCGCTACATCCGATAGCGCCAGCTTCACCAGCGACCCCGTGCCGGTGCGGCGGCGGTGCCGGTCCGCCGCCAGTACCCCCACCGCGGCCATCTCGCCCATGGCAATGTCCCACGCCGGCAGCACGCTGTTGGTTGGCTCGTCCGCGCCACGCGGTCCCGTAATCTCGGGAAAACCGGTCGCGACATTGACTGTGTAATCCACCTCGCTGGTCCCATCGGGATTGCCGCTCAGCGCGACCATGATGATATCGCCACGACGCGCCTTCAAGGCTTCGTAGGCGAGAGCGCCGCGGGCCGGCAGGTTGGTCAGGAAGATGCCGTGATCAGGCCCCGGGCGGGTGATCAACGCTGAAACGATATCCTGCCCTTCCGGCGAGCGCAGGTCGACCTGTATGGAGCGCTTACCCTTGTTCATACCGGCCCAGAACAGGCTCTGGCCGCTATCCGTCACCGGCCAGCGGCGATGGTCGAGCCCGCCGCCGATCTGGTCGAAGCGGATGACATCGGCACCCAGTTGCGCCAGCGTCATGCCGCCGAGTGGCGCCGCCACGAAGGCCGATCCTTCGACGACGCTGAGGCCGGCCAGGATGCCACCGCTCATGCGAACAGTCCGATCAGCCGCCAGTGGAGTACGTCGGAAACCTTGCCCGCGAGATCGGTCGCCTTTGCGAATGACCGCAGATGGACAAGCCCTCCACCGGACGGCAGTGCCTCACAGCGCTCTATCGTGACCTCGGAATGGATCGTATCGCCTTCATGCACCGGGCCGAGATGGTCGCAATCATGCCAGCCGAGAATGGTGACCATCGATGGGAAGACACGGGTCAGCTGCGCCGCGGCCAGCCCGATCGTGTGGCCGCCATATACAAGGCGTCGCCCGGACTGGGTACTGTCATGATGGATGGCGGCCAGGTTCATCGTCAGCCGTGCCAGCTCCGGCGCGCTGCTGACCACGTCGCCGCCAGCCAGGCGATGCACCATCCCGGCATGCAGGTCGTTGAAATGCGGGCCCTGGACCGCCTTGCGATAGGCTTCGAGATTCCAACTCCCGACGGCTGCTGATGTCTGCATGGCAGTCAGTTCGGATCGCGGCAAATCGGTCTCACCTCGTGCATCCCTGTCATCGGCTTGCCGGGCCGGCAGCATGGCGCAACGACAGAAGTCGAGCACCGGCTGATCGTCCTGATCACTGGTCGCGATCCGCATGGTGACGAGGCCGCGCGGTGGCCGGCCGGCCTTGGCGCTGGCCGGCCGCAATCCGATGATCGTGGTGATGGTCTTGAGCGTATCTCCGATAGACGGCGCCCGGCGGAAGAACAGGCCGCGATAGAAGAGGTTGGCGATCGCCCGCTGGGTCACCAGCGTCGATTGGCCGATCGCGATGTCCCAGACCAGGGCCGGCGCGGCGAATGGCTGCTGCCTGCCGGTTACCGACGCAGACACATCGGCGTCGAAGGCCAGCCTGAGCCGGCCGCCGACAATGGCATGATGAACAGCGGCAAGACCGTCCGTCAGTCGCATCGCCGGTGCTGTATCGAACCGATCGCCGATCTTCAGATCGTCATAGAACGGTCCGTCGATGCCGATCGCGGAAGATTCGCTTGTCATCCTTCGTAAGCCTGGATGCTATCGGGACCAGAAATGCCACCTCTGATCCCCTCCGGCCGAAGAGGCGCCGACATGCGACAGGATTTCTCCGAGATCAGGTGCCGCCGAGTCCAGCACTTCGGCGGTTGCCCGTTCCACCGCGTCGCGCGTCTCGGCCTTCAACTGGTCGAGACCACCCGGCGCCAGAATGCTCTCGCTGACCAGCCTGTCGGCAAGAATGTCGATGGGGTCGCGCTTCAACCAGGCGTCCAGTTCGCCGGCCGGCCGGTAGGTTGCCGGGTCGGACCGCGAATGGCCCGAATAGCGATAGGTCTTCATTTCGATCAAGGTCGGACCTTCGCCACGGCGCGCCCGCGCGACCGCGACGGCCATCGCCTCAGCGACCTTGTCGACGTCCTGCCCGTCGACGATGACGCCGGGCATATTGTAGCTGGCGGCGCGCACCGCGATGTCCTCGACCGGTGTCGACAGTTCGATGCGCGTGTACTCGCCATAGAGATTGTTCTCGCACACGAACACCACCGGCAGTCTGCGGATGGCCGCGAAATTCAGTGATTCATGGAAGGCGCCGATATTGGCCGAACCGTCGCCGAAGATCGAGACGGCGACGCGATCCTTGCCGCGCGCCCGTGCGGCCATCGCCGCTCCGCAGGCGATGGGCAACCCTGCGCCGATGATGGCGGCGGTCGGCAGCAGGCCAACCTCCGGCTCGACCAGATGCATGGAACCGCCAAGGCCGCCGGCACAGCCGATGACGCGGCCGCAGATCTCGCCGATCACGCCTTCCGGCGTCACGCCAAGCGCGAGCGCGTGACCATGCCCGCGATAGGTGCAGGTGACGACATCGTCGGGATCGATCGAGCGGGCTATGCCGACCGAAACCGCTTCCTGACCGCTGGCCAGATGCGTGCTGCCGCGGATATGGCCTTCGGCAAACAGCTTCTGGATGCGGTCCTCGACGAAGCGGATCTCGATCATCCGCGTGAGCTGCTCCAGCCTGTCCTGCAGGGCTTCGCGGCGGGCGATGGGCGAATTGGAATTGGAAATCGTCATGCTGCATTCCTCCACCAGGGCAAGGGCGGTTTGTTGGTCGAGACCAGTGCGGCCACCTGGTCCGCCACATAGGCCGGGCTTGGCAGGAAGCGGGCTTCAAGGGCGCCGCTGTAGGGCACGGGCGCGTCAGGAAGGGTGATGCGATGCGGTGCGGCCTTCAGCTTGCCGAACGCCTCGACTGCGATCGACGAGACGACGTCGCCGCCCCAGCCGCTGCCGGCCGGCGCCTCTTCCAGCGTGACCAGACGGCCGGTGCGGGCAACCGAGTCCATCACGGTCTTGCGGTCCCAGGGCCACAATGTCAGGAGATCGATGACCTCTATGTTGGCGCTGCTTGCCTCCGCCGCCGCCAGCGCGACACGTCGCATGGCGCCGCAGGTGACGAGCGTTACGTCGGTTCCCGGTCGCGCGATCTCGGCGTGGCCGAGCGGAATGCGGTAGTCGCGGTCGAATTCATATTCTTCGCGCTCGGCGTAGAGCACGCGCGGCTCGAGGATCACCACGGGATCCGGATCCTCGATCGCGGAACGCAGCAGGCCGTAGGTCGTGCGGGCGTTGCTGGTCACGGCGACCTTGAGGCCCGGCGTGCCCCGGAACCAATGGTCGAGCATCTGCGAATGCTGGCAGCCGAAGCCCTGGCCGGCGCCGGCCGATGCGCGCACGACGAGCGGCGTCGTCAGCCGGCCGCGCGACAGATAACGCATCGTCGCCGCCTGCGTCGTCAGCTGGTCGAGCGCGACGCCGATGAACTCTATGAACATCATCTCGACCACCGGCTTCAGGCCGCAGACCGCGGCACCCACCGCCGCACCCATGAAGGCCATTTCGGAAATCGGCGTGTCGATCACCCGTTCCGGTCCGTGCGAGGCAAGCAGGCCTTCGGTCACCTTGAACGGGCCGCCGGCCACGGCGACATCCTCACCCATGACGATGACGCTCGGATCATCCGTCATCGCATCGTCAAGGGCCCTCAGGACCGCCTGCCGTATCCAGATTTTAGCCAAGGTTCAAACCTCCCAATACGCTGTTCAGCCGTGTGTGCAGGGCATGAAGCTAGCCCAGTCGAAAAAATTTGGAAACGTTTTTATTGATGCCGGACATCACTCTGTTTATAGCTGTGGAAGAGCCGCGTGCTTTCGATGGATTGATGCGGTCACAGCCCTCTGGCGAATTCGCGCGTCCACCGTACGACCTTCCGGCGACCGGTGGATTCCCCTCAGTACTGGCGTTGCACACGGAGAATAGACGATGCGTTCCACCCTTAAGATGCCCAAGGTCGGCGACGCCGTCGACGAAGTCGTGATTAACGATATCCAGGCCCAGATTGGCGCCAGGGTCGTTGAGGGGCAGACGCTGTTCGTTGTCGAAACCGACAAGAGCCAGATCGAGATTCCCGCGCCTTTTGGCGGCACTGTGGTGGAGATCCTGATTGCTGTCGGCGATGACGTCAAAACCGGCGCCCCGACACTCGTGCTCGAGGTCTGACAGGCGGGCAGGCCATTGGGCTTGACCGAAAACTGCAGCGGCGATCATGACGAGATCGCCGACATGTTCAAATCGCGGCGCAACAGTTTGCCATTGGCGCTGCGCGGCAGGCTGGGAACGAAGAACACCTGCCTCGGGCATTTGTAGGCGGCTAGGCGTTTGCCGGCCATGGCGACGATGTCTTCTGCGCTGACATCGACGCCTTCCTTGCGCACCACATAGGCGGCGATCACCGAAACGTCACCGCGCACACGGTGTTCGGCGACCGCGATTTCGGCGATGCCGGGGCAGGGCGCCAGCGCTGCCTCGACCTCCAGCGGCGAGACCCGGAAGCCGCCGGCATTCATCATGTCGTCGGCGCGGCCGTGATACCAGAGATAGCCGTCTTCATCGAAAGCGGCGAGATCGCCGCCGGCAAACCAGTCGCCGCGAAAAACCTGGCTTTCTTCATCAGCGCGCCGCCAATAGCCACGCATCAGGCCGGCATCGCCGCGATGGATGGCAAGCAGCCCGATGTTCCCGGTGGGCAGCGGCTCGTTCGAACCCGAAAGCGGCAGAATGGCGATGCGTCGTCCGCCCTGCGGCTTGCCCGGACTGCCCGGACGGATCGGCATGCCCGCGTGGTTGGAGATGAAGGTCGAGCATTCGCTCATGCCGAACGCCTCGTAGATCTCCCGCCCCGTGGCGGTCCGCCAGCCGTCGAGGACGGCAGGGCTGAGCGCCTCGCCTGCGGCAAGACCGTGCCGCAGCGTTGGCAGGCTGCTCGGTGTCAACGAACAGTATTTCTGCATCTGGCGATACAGCGAAGGCACGGCGGCGAACAGCGTGGCGCCGACGGCGTCGATCAGCTTGGGCCACACCTCGATATCCTTCGGCCCGTTGTAGAGCACGGCGGTGGCGCCGCAGGCCCAGGGGTCGAGCAGCCCGACGCCCAGCGTATAGCTCCAGTTGAACGCGCCGGCATGCAGCATGACGTCATCGGCGGTCAGCCCCTGCCAGTCGCGGTGCATCGGTGTGCGACCAAGCGCGGTACGATGCGCGTGGACGACTCCCTTGGGGCGGCTGGTCGTGCCGGATGTGTAGATCATGTAGGCCGGCGCTTCTGCCTCCGTGTCCGCATGGGTCGGAAGCGGTGGCGACGCCTTGAGACGGCCGATCACTTCTTCGTCGATGATCTTGCAGTCCGACGGGATCGAAGCGATTGCCAGCGGCCCGGTCTGTGTGATGGCCGAGGCGGCGGAATCGTCGAGCAGAAAAGCGGCTTCGCCTTCCGTGAGTTGCGAGGAGACGGGGATTGGCACGAGGCCGGCCGAGATGGCGCCGAAGAACAGCAGGGCATAGTCGCTGGTGTTGGGCAGGCGCAGCAGGATCCGGTCACCACCAGTGAGACCTTCGGCAAGCAGCCCCGCGGCGACACTGCGCACGGCAAGGTCGAGGGCCGCATAGGTCCAGCGCTCGGCTTGTTCGGGTTTGCCGGCATCGCCGACCACGATCAGCGCCGCCTTGTCAGGCGTCGCGCGCGCGGCGCGACCGACGCAATGATCCGCGAGATTGAAGGATTTCGCGATCAAGAGACCCGCAGCCAGTCTGCAATGTGCACCATGCCCTGCACGGTCCAGCCGCCGTCAACGACCAGGGTCTGGCCCGTGATGTAACTGGCCCGGTCACTGGCGAGATAGACGACCGGATCGGCGATCTCGACAGGCTCCGCGAGCCGCCCCATCGGAATGCGTTCGACCTGCCATTCGCCACGGATGGAGCCATCCTTCAGCCCTTGCTCGATGAGCTTGGTGCGCGTGGAGCCGGGGGCCACCGCATTCACGCGGATGTTGGCGGAAGCGACCTCCGTGGCGTAGACGCGCGTCAGGCTTTCGATGCCTGCCTTCGCGGCGCTGTAGGGTCCACGGCCGGGGATGCCGACAATGCCCGCCGCCGACGCGATGCTGACGATGGCGCCGCCGCTGCCTCGCTCCCGCATGCGCCGGATCGCCTGTGCGCTGCACAGATGCATTCCGGTCAGGTGGGTGTTGAGAACCAGATGCCAGTCCTCGATCGGCATGTTCTCTGCCAGGGCGACCCGTTGCACGCCGGCATTGTTGACCAGCACGTCGACACATCCAGCCGTCCGGTCGATCTGGCTGAATGCCTTCGCGACGCTCTCGGTATTTGCAACATCGGCGGTCAGATAGGTCACGCCTTCGCGCTTTTCGTCGGGCTCGCTGAGATCAAGGGAGAAGACCCTCGCGCCTTCCTCGAGGAAGCGAGCCGCGATGGCATCGCCGATGCCGCGTGCCGCCCCGGTTATGGCGGCGACCTTTCCCAACAGAGCTTGCGTCATGGCTTGCTCCTCCTTGCCCGCTAGTACATCAGCCAGCCGCCGCTGACATTGATGGTGGCGCCGGTGATGTAGCTGGCGTGGTTGGATGCCAGGAACAGCACGGAGCCGGCGAGTTCAGAGGGTGCGGCCATGTAGCCGAGCGGTATCTGCGCGACGGTAGCGGCCAATGCCGCATCGTCCATGCCCGAACGCATCATCGCGGTGTCGGCCGCGCCCGGCGATACCGCATTGACGGTGATCTTGTCCTTGGCCAGCGAGCGCGCCAGGCCTCGCGTCATCGAGACGATGCCGCCCTTGGTCGCCGCATAGGCCACGGAGCCGCCGAAGCCGCCGCTCATCCAGCCCTGCGAGGTGAAGTTGATGATCCTGCCGCCCGTGCCTTGCTCTTTCATGGTGCGGGCAACAGCCTGGCACAGGAAGAACGAGGCCTTGAGGTTGACGTCGTGCTGAATGTCCCAGTCGGCTTCGCTGACATCGAAGACGCTTGCCCTGCGGATCAGCACAGCCGCCGTCTGCACCAGCACGTCAAGTCTGCCGAATGCTCCTACCACCTGTGCGATCAGTTCGGCATGACCACTGACTGGCCGCAGGTCGTGGCCGATCGCCAGATGCGGTCCGCCTTCCATTTCCCCCACCTGCGCGTCGACACGGCCCTGGTCGATGTCGACCACAGCAACGCGCGATCCGGCCGCAGCAAAGGCCAGGCAGACCTCGCGGCCGATGCCGCCCGAACCGCCGGTGACCAATACGGCTTTTCCTTCGAGGCCGGAGCCGATGTCGAACGCCATGGGTTCCTCCTGTCAGCTTTCCGACGGTGGCGCGATCACCGTCTGTTCGGTGACGAAACACGATTGCGCCTCGCGCATGAATTTCTTGCGGTCTTCCACCAGCATCGAGTGGAACGGCTCGGTGGCGAAGGCCTTGTGCGCGTCCTCGATGCTGTCGAACCAGACCTCGCCGACGCCGTCCCACGCGGCGTCTTCCGGAGACCAGCTCTGCACGCGCCCGAAGCGCAAGCCACGGACACCAGGCATCTGGCGGACAATATCGGCATGCGGGCCGGTCCAGTGGGCGAAGAACTCTTCCTTGCTGAGCCCCTCCTTGCGACGCAGGAAACTGACGCGCTTGATCATGATGTGGCTGCCTTTGGCGGAATCTGGAACAGCTCCAGCGTAATGCCGTCATGGATGCGCAGATAGGCCGCTTGCGCGCCGATGTTGGGGCCACCGTCTATGGCGACCGGACCGTCTGGAGAGATCGGCCGGGCGCCGCAGCTGACGGCCCGCTGCCAGACCGCGCGGGCATCGGAAACCTTGAGGCAGAGATGCACATTGCCGGGGTTGGCCGTCACTTCGTCATTGGAGCTGCGCTCTACGGCCTGATAGTCGAGCAACTCGATCACGCCACCGCCGGGCAAGTCGACAAATGCCGCCTTGATGGTGATCCCGGGATAGCCGACGACCCGGCTGAGATAGGGCCGGTCGAGCACCGTGCTCCAGCGTGCCGGCCTGCCGAGAAAGCCCTCCCAAAAGTCGAGCGCGGCCTGCAGGCTGGCGACGCTCATCCCGATGTGATGGACACCTTCGATCGCTTCGATAGCGTCAGGCATGTTGCCGCCTCATATCCTGAACAGGCGCTCGGCATTGCCCGAGAACATCGCTGTTTGTTCCGCCGTGGAAAATCCGGAAATGATCTCGGCATACGCATTGATCACATCCGGATAGGAACTGAACATGCGGTCCACCGGCCAGTTGGTGCCGAAGACGACACGGCCGGTTCCGAACGCCTCGATGCTGCCGAGCACATAGGGACGGATCGAATCCACCGTCCAAAGCGGATCACCCATGCCGAGCCCGGATATTTTCATGGTAACATTCGGGGACTTGGCCATCACATCCATTGCCGCCCTCCAGCGCTGGAAGCTCGCGGCATTGCGGCCCAACGGGATCGCGCAATGGTCGATGCAGATTTGTATTTCTGGGAAGCTGCGCGCTAGGTCGAGGATGTCGTCGGCCAGTTCGGCGCGGGTGTCTATGCACGAAACAAGGTTGCGCGGTCCGAGTTCGGCAAAGCCGCGGCGCCATGCCTTGTCGATCAGATAGCGCCCGTCGCCGAAATTGCGGATGCCGCGCACATTGGCGAACTTCAGGTGCCGGTCCAGCACCTGCGCCGCGTCGGGCCGGGCCAGATGGCATTCCGCGACAACGCCTTGCGGATAGCCGGTCTTGTCGGCGAAGCTCTGCAGCCATTCGGTCTCGACCACCGGGTCGGGCGTGTTGACCGCCGCCTGCACATGCACGGCCTTGGGGACGTTGGCGAAGCGGATTTCGGCGATGTAATCCTTGATGAAATAGTGCTGGGATTTCAGCGGGTCGGTGTCGGGCAGGAAACCGTGCACCGCATCGGGCTCCAGCCAGCCGTAGCGCAATTGCGCATGCTTCATGTCGTGCAGATGGAAATGCGTGTCGACGAAAGGAATATCAGCCATGGCGGCGTGCCTCGACCGGGTGAATGGACACCGCATCGGCAATGGCTTGGCCGAGCGAGGTTGTCGACGCATTGCCACCCATGTCAGGCGTCAGGTTTTCGACGGAAGCCAGCACGCGCTCGATGGCCACGACAATCGCGTCGGCGGCATCCTTGGCACCGAGATGTTCCAGCATCATGGCGCCCGACCAGATCTGGCCGATCGGGTTGGCGATGTTCTTGCCAGCAATGTCGGGTGCGGAGCCGTGCACCGGCTCGAACATGGACGGGAACCTTCGCTCCGGGTTGAGATTGGCTGAAGGCGCGATGCCAATCGTTCCGGTTACAGCCGGACCAAGGTCGGACAGGATATCGCCGAACAGGTTGCTGGCCACCACGACATCGAAGCTTGAGGGGCGGCGCACGAAATGCGCGGTCAGGATGTCGATGTGGTATTGCTCGGTGGCAATATCGGGAAAATCGCCTGCGACAGCGCGAAACCGCTCGTCCCAGAATGGCATCGTGTGGATGATGCCGTTGGATTTCGTCGCGGAAGTCAACCTGCGCTTGCGCTTGCGCGCCAGTTCGAAGGCGAACTTCATCACCCGGTCGCAGCCGAAGCGCGTCAGCACCGTGTCCTGGATGACCATTTCCTGGTCGGTGTCGGGGAACATGCGGCCGCCGACCTCGGAATACTCACCCTCGTTATTTTCGCGCACGATGTAGAAATCGATCGCGCCTGGCCGTGCCAGCGGTGAGGGCACGCCCTCGAAGAGCCGCACCGGCCGCAGATTCACATATTGCTGGAAATTGCGTCGGATCGGCATCAGCAGCGTCCACAGCGATTCCACATCGGAGACGGTCGGCCAGCCGATGGCGCCGAGAAAGATCGCATCATGTCCGGCAATGCGGTCGAGCCCGTTCTCCGGCATCATCCTGCCAAGTCTGGCATGATGATCGCAGCCCCAGTCGAGATGATCCCATGCCAGATCGATGCCGAAGACACGCGCGGCCGCCTCGACGACTTTCACGCCCTCCGGAACGACTTCCTTTCCGATTCCGTCTCCTTCGATGACCGCGATCTTCGCTGAAGGCATGGTTCTCTCTTCTCTGGTGCGGTCTGGGGGTTCAGGAAAAATATCGTTTCAATTAATAGCCAGCCTGCAGGAGCATTGCAAGTGCGTCTTGTGCGGGCCGCGTGGCCTCGCCGCCATTCGTCGATTGTCGGCGAGAAAGGCATGGTTTCGATTCTATGGGGCTC
This sequence comes from Mesorhizobium comanense, assembly GCF_005503535.1. Lineage (GTDB taxonomy): Bacteria > Pseudomonadota > Alphaproteobacteria > Rhizobiales > Rhizobiaceae > Mesorhizobium > Mesorhizobium comanense. The sequence goes on from NZ_SCNN01000001.1 coordinate 857,611, forward strand.
AAAATGGGCAAGAGCGGCAATTGAATTTCGCATATATGCCTTGAATCTCCTGTCTTCGACGGGAAATTCAGCGCCGCCCTGGCGTGGCACCATGCGCTTATCGGCGGACTCCGCGGCGGTGGCCGGCGCGGTCGCTCCAAAAATCGCTTGCATCAAACAATAACGTTTCAATATAGTCAGTCGGGAGTGGGAGCTTGGCTCCCGGAGGAGCATGCAGACATCGGGTCTCGATCTCGTCGCAACGCGGTGAGGTGATAGCCACGCGTTGTTGGCATGTCGAAAGACAGGGAGCACCATGGGTTCGCCAATGCGCAGCCGCCGCGCCATTGTAACCGGAGCCGGCAGCGGCATCGGCAAGGCAGTTGCTTTGCGCCTCCTGCGTGAGGGCGTCGATGTGCTGGCGGTCGACATCGATGCGGCCAGGCTGGACGATCTGGCGAGCGCCGATTGCCGGATCAAGAGCGTGGATCTCACCGACCCGGCCGGGCGCGCAAAGCTGGCGGAGGCCGCCGACGGCGCCGACTACCTGGTCAATTCCCACGGCATCATCATGGTCAAGTCGATCTTCGACATCACCCTGGAGGACTGGCGCCAGGTACAGGCTGTGAATGCCGAGTCGGTGTTTTTCCTGTGCCAGGCCATCGGGCCGAAGCTGAAGCCGGGCGGCGCCATCGTCAATCTGTCGTCCAGCTCTTCCAAGCTCGCCTCCACGGTCGAAGTCGCGGCCTATGCCGCGTCCAAGACGACGATCCTGTCGATCACCCGATCCTTCGCCTATGCGCTCGCCTCCCGGCCGGTCCGGGTCAATGCCATCTGCCCTGGGATCATCGATACGCCGATGCAGGACAATGTGCTCGCCAGTGTCTCCAGGCTGCGCCGGACGGAGATCGCCACACTCGAGGAGGCGCGCACGCGCACCGTGCCGCTGGGGCGCGCCGCCAGTGCCGATGAATGCGCCGGCGCCATCTGGTTCCTGCTGTCGGACGAGGCAGCCTACATGACCGGGCAAGCGGTGAACTTCACCGGCGGCCTGGTGACCTGGTGAACGGAGGATAAGCATGAAGAAGCCGATGATCACACGGGCCAGGGGGCTTGGACATCCGGAAGGTCCCTACGAACTCGACGATGGGCGCGTGATCTATGCCAACACCTATGCCAGCGAGATTGGCGTCTGGGATCCGAAGACCAACAACCAGGCTACTTATGCCTTTGTCGGCGGTGGTCCGAACGCATGCATGCTTGGCAGCGATGGCGCCGTCTATTCGACGCAGACGCCGAATGTTGGCACCTGGGTCGCCCCGGTCCACCGGCCGCCATCGATCCAGAAGACATCGGCTGGCGGCAAGGTCGAGATATTGGTGAGCGAGGCCGATGGCGTGAAATTCGACGGCCCCAACGATCTGACTTTCGGTCCGGACGGGCGGCTCTATTTCACCGATTCAGGTGACTGGAACCAGGCCGAAAAGCCGCATCCGGGACGCATCATCGTCATCGAAAAGAACGGCGTGGCCAGAATTCTGGAAGAGCTCGACCATGTCTATCCCAACGGCATCGTCGCCGAGCCGGACGGATCGATCGTGTGGGTGGAATCTTACACGTTGAGCGTTGTCAGGCGGAAGCCTGACGGCACCAAGACGGTCATCCACACGCTGGCCGAAGGGCATATTCCCGACGGCCTGAAGATCGATGTCGACGGCAATCTGTGGATCACGACGGTCGCCTCGGGCGGCGTCGACGTGCTCTCCCGGGAAGGCAAACACCTGCACTTCCTCGACGTCGGCGGCACCTTGCTCAATTGCTGTTTCGGCAAGGGCGGCAAGCTGTTCGTCTGCGACATGGGGCCGTTCGACACCTCCGGCGCCGCCATGACCGGCCAACTGGTCGAAGTCGATGTCGGGGTAGAAGGCATGCCGTTGTTTCGCGGCGCGATTGGTTAGGAAAGTCCATCATGAAGATTGCCAAGGTCGAAGCGATTCCGGTCAGCTATCCAGAACCGAACGACTTCAACGCGCTGCGTCATCTGTGCCTGGCCAAGATCACCGCCGATGATGGCCAGGTCGGCTGGGGTGAATCCATTACCCAGTTTCCGGAGGCGAATTTCGCCGCCAAGGCGATTATCGAGGGCATGGCGCCCAATCTGATCGGCAAGGACCCGGTGCAGACCGAGGCGCTGTGGCGGCAGAACAAGCAGCAGGCTTGGTGGTATGGCTATCATGGCGGCATTGCCTCCTATGCCACCGCAGCGATCGACATCGCGCTCTGGGACCTGAAGGGCAAGGCGCTCGGCCGCAGCGTGCTCGATCTGCTAGGTGGCTGCGTGCATGAGCGGCTGCCGGCAATCGCATCGTGCCATGCCCATTACGAATCCATCGAGGAGATGGCGCAGGAAACGGCGGAGTGGGTCTCCACCGGACTTCAAGGGCTGAAGACCGGTTTCGGCAAGCGCGGCAACGCCAATCTCGGCTACGACCACAAGCGCGACGTCGCCTATGTCAAGGCGATGCGCGAAGTGCTCGGCGACAAGATGCTGATGATCGACAATGGTATCAACATCAAATGGGACGTCACGGATGCCGTGCGTCGCGCCAAGGCGATGGAGGAGTACAACCTCGCCTGGATCGAGGAACCGCTGGGCGCCTGGGACCCGGAAGGTTACGCCAACCTGCGCTCCAAGACCACCACGCGTATCGCCTATGGCGAGCGGGAGTGGACCCTGGAGCAGTTCGAGCGCGTGCTGGCCACCGGCACGGTCGATGTCATCGGCGTCGATCCCGGCCGCGCCGAGGGTATCACCGGCTTCAAGAAGGTGACCGAACGCTGCGAGTTCTATCGCAGGCAGGCCAACGCGCATGCCTGGTCGTCGGCCATCGTCACCGCCGCCAGTCTCGCCATCTCGTTCAATTCGCCGGCGTGCAAGCTTTTCGAGTTCAAGCCGCTGCGCAATCCGATGCAGCACGACCTCGTCACCAAGCCTTTCGAGCATGTCGACGGCTGGGTCTACCCGCCGACCGGGCCTGGCCTCGGCATCGAGGTCATCGAAGAGGTGGTCGAGGGATATCGAAGCGAAAAGGTGCTCGGCAGACTTTAGACCGGAAGCAGAAGCTCAATTCAAAATGGGAGGAAATCGTGAGGAAAATCGTACAATACGGAATGGCCGCGGCACTTGGTTGCACCATGCTCTCCGCCGGTCATGCATCGGCGCAGAATGTCGACACGCAGATCCCTTTGACCGGCGAGAAGGTCGAGGGCGCGCCCTTCACGGTCAAGCGTGACTGGGGAACCTTCAAGCTGGCGGATCGCATCGCCGCCAAGGTCAAGGCCGGCGAAAAGATCAACTATGTGTTTTCCTATCAGGCATCGGGCATTCCGCTGTTCTCGCCGCAATTCGCCGCGGGCTTCGACATGGGCTGCAAGATGGCGCAGCCGATCTATCCGATGAACTGCGCCTCCATCGCGCCGGTTCAGAACGATCCGAACCAGCAGGTGTCGCAGATCGAGGCCAAGCTCGCCGCGGGCGAGATCGATTGCATCGGCATCGAGCCCGTTAGCGGCGACTCCATGACCGCCATCACCAACAAGCTGATGGACATGGGCATCCCTGTCTTCACGTCGGGCGTGCCTTCCAACGGGCATGAGTTCACCCGTTTCACGCAGATACCTCTCCAGGAAGGCAAGTATGCCGCCGAGACGGTGCTCAAGTGGATCAAGGACAACAACAAGACCGATATCAAGGTCTTTGCCGTTTCGGGTGGCGATCCCACGGTTGAATGGGCTCAGGGCCGCATGAAAAGCTTCGTCGATACAATCAAGGCCGCCATCCCCGACGCCACCTTCGTTACGACCGAGGCCAACGGTCTCAACACCAGCTACGAACCCGGCCAGACCTACGACACTTACCGCTCGTTCCTGACCGCCAATCCTAACGTCCAGTTCATTGAAAACGTCGACATCGGCGCCGAGCATGCCGACCGTGCCATTGAGAGCCTTGGCCTTGTCGGCAAGGTGTTCACGATCGGATGGAACTCATCGCTCGGCCAGCTCGACGGTATCGAGAAGGGTATCCAGGTGGCGCAACTCGATCAGCGCTGGCCCGATCAGGCTGGCTTCGGTTCGGTGGCCTGTGCCGCCTTCCTGAAGAACGGTGAAATCCTGCCCAATACGCAGACGCTGAAGGCCGTGCTGAAGGACGGCGTCGCAAAGGCCCGCGAAGAACTGAACCGCACGATGGGCCAGTAAGGTCTATAGGATAAGGCGAGCCGCGCGACCCGCGGCTCGCCTTCTGCTTTTTCTGCCATGAGGATGCGATGACCAACACCGAAACCACGCAGTCCGCGCCGCGCCCGTCAATGTCCATGGCCGGCAAGGCAACGATCGACGTCGCCTTGCGGCTCGGGGGGCTGTTTGCCGCCATTGTTGTCGTCGCGCTCATCTTCATCGCCATCAATCCGAACGTCGCCAATCTCAACATGGGCGGCTCTGTTCTGCGCTCGATGAGCTCGGTCGCCATCATGGCGCTTGGTTTGACGCTGGTGATCGTCGTTGGCGAGATCGACCTGTCGTTTGGCGCGATTTACGGGCTTGCCATCAACTCCCTGGCCGTGATGTGGATCGTCCACGGCATACCCGTCTATTTCGCGATGCCGCTGGCCATTCTCGTTGGCGCCCTTGTCGGTCTCTTCAACGGCATGCTGGTGACGCAGCTCAAGATCCCATCCTTCATCGTCACGCTAGGCAGTTACAACCTCCTGTACGGTGTCACCTTGTGGGTCTCGAATACAGGGACCTTCAACCCCGCCTATCCTCCGGCCGGGAAGACCGTGCCCAAGGGGGAGCTCGACTTCTTCGTCGGCCTCACGCAAAGCATCGGTTCTTTCCAGCTCTCTATCGAAGTGATCTGGATGATCGCCATCGCTATAGTCGTCGGACTGCTTCTCCATCGATCGCTGTTCGGCTTCCGGCTGATGGCCATCGGTGGCAATCCGGTCGCGGCGTCGCTAGCCCGCTTGCCGGTGCGCAGCTACAAGGTAATGGCTTTCGTGCTTTGCGGCGTGCTGGCCGCGGTCGCGGGCGTGCTCGATTTCTCCTTCATCCAGACCAGCCAGCCCAACACCGGATTGTCCGCCACGTTTCCCGTCTTTGCGGCGGTTATCATCGGTGGCGCCAGCCTTTCCGGCGGCAAGGGCACCGTGATTGGAACGCTGGGCGGCGCTTTGCTTCTGGCGGAACTGCAGCTCGGCCTCTCGATCCTGTCGCCCGGCGCCTATGTCCAGCAGATTTTCCTCGGCGCGGTAACAATCGGCGCGGTGGCGCTGGACCTGTTCCTGACCAAGCTGCGCAAGAGCCGCTCGTCATGACCCCTGTCCTGGAGCGCGGCATTTCACTTCGTGGCGTGGCCAAGGCCTATGGCGCGACATTGGCATTGGCGGGCGTCGATCTGGATCTCAGGCCCGGAGAAGTCCTCGGTGTCGCCGGACCCAACGGCGCCGGCAAATCAACGCTGGTGCGCATGATCGCGGGCGAGGAGCGGCCGACCCTCGGCAAGCTCACCTTCGACGGCCGCTCCTGGTCGCCGGCCGATGAATGGCAGGCCGTTGCCGTCGTACACCAGGAGCCGCAGCTCTTCCCAAACCTAACCGTGGCCGAGAACGTCATGGTTGGCCGCGAGGGTAGTGGCAACAGCCATCCTGTCCTCAGCGCAGCCGACGCCGCGGTGATGGACGCGCTTGGCATCGGGCACCTCAAGGACAAGGCGCTGGAGGATTGTTCACTGGCGACGCAACAGCGTACCGAAATCGCCCGCGCCGTGGCCCGGGATTCCAGGGTGTTCTTGTTCGATGAGCCGAATTCGGCGTTGACCGCCGAAGAATCCGATGAGCTTTTCCGAGAAATCCACAAGCTGGCGGCATCGGGGCGCATCGTCGTCCTGGTTACGCATCGCCTCGCCGACTTCGTGGCTCATTGCGACCGTGTCGCGGTGGTGCGTGATGGCAAGGTGCGCGTCATTCTGGAAGGCGATGCGCTGACCGAGGATGCCATAGCGAGGCAACTGGTCACGGAAAGCGCCGCCAGCTTGACTCTGGCAGTGCGCGATCGCGGCCATGACTTTGCCGGCCACCCGCCGCTTTTTCAGACGCTCGACTGGACGCATCGGACGGCATTTTCAGATATCGCCTTCGAAGGTCTTCCGGGCGAGATCATCGCCTTGATCGGCGTCGAAGGTTCGGGCGCGCGCGAGTTGCTGCGCTCGTTGGCCGGGCTTGAGAAGTGCACGGGATCGATCCAGATCGGCACCATGTCGGGATCGGTGGCACTAGACATGCTGACGGCCTATGTGCCGGCGACGCGTCAACTCAGCCTTTACAGCAACTTTTCCGTTGGTGAAAATCTGTTGGTGCGCCTGGGTTATCCGCAGATTGCAGGCGCGGGCTACATGTTGAAGATGCGGCAAATGAAATCGCTGGCCAAGGCGGCGGTGTCGCGCTTCCTCGTCAAGACAGGAACCACGACTCAACCAATCCGCTCGCTGTCAGGCGGCAACCAGCAGAAGGTCGCCATCGCGCAGGCGCTTCACTGCGCCCCGAAACTGCTGCTGCTCGAAGAGCCGACACGCGGCGTCGACATCCACAGCAAGGCCGAGATCTATCGCCTGCTGCGCGACTATGCCGACCAGGGCAACACGGTGGTGATTTTCTGCACCGAAGTGCTGGAAGTCTACGAAGCCGCCGACCGGGTGCATGTCGTGGCGGACGGTGCCATGGCGCATTCGTTGCGGATCGCCGATTATGCACAGGTCGAGCAACTGGCGACCGATATCACACGCCTTGAGCAGGAAAGTCGCAAGGACGAGGCCGCCTAGAGCAATTCCGGGAAAAGTGTGAAACGGTTTTCCCCTTGGGAACTGCGTCAAAAAAAGAGATAGAATGGTTCGGCGTTTCCGTGAAATGATGAACCGCTCTAGGGAAATTCGGGAACAGGGGGTCCCGAAAAGGCCATTCAACCATCGCCGCGGCCCGCGGCGATCCTCCTTGGTCGCAAAGCACCGCCTACACGCGATATTTGCTGATCGTGCTCTGATCGAGGACGAGTCCGAAGCCGGCCCCTTGCGGCACGTCGTAGCTGCCATTGTCGAATTTCGACCGGTTGGCGACGAGGGCGTAGAACATTGGATCGCGGTCCGGGTGAAACGTTTCCAAATATGTGCCGTTCGGAATCGAGGCCAGCAGGTGGGCGGATATCTGCGGTTCCTCGTGGTGGCCCATCTCGACGGTGAAGCAGGAGGCAAGTGCTGCGACGCGGCGCCACTCCGTCGGCCCGCCGCCCCAACTGGCGTCGAAATTGCAGACGTCGATGGCGCCCGACATCATCAGGTCGCGGCAGCCGGCGCGGCTGATCTCGCTCTGCCCGGCGGCGATCGGAATGCCCGTCTGGTTGCGGGCCGCCGCCATGTCGAGCCGGTCATTGTACCAGCGCACCGGTTCCTCGAACCAGCGGATGTTGAGGTCCGCGGCAAGGCGCGAAAACGCCACGGCTTCCGCCAGGCTCCAGCCCTGGTTGGCATCGACCAGCAGTGTGAAGTCGTCGCCCACCGCACTGCGCGCGGCCCGCACGCGCTCGGCATCCTCCTTCGGCGTGCGGCCGCCAACCTTGAACTTGCAGCCGGAATAGCCACTGGCGCGGATCTGCTCCATCTCGCGGCCGAAATCGGCTAACGTCTTGTTTTCCTCATAATATCCGGCGATACAAATGACCGGGAGCTTGTCCTTGTAGCCGCCCCAGAGCTTGTGCAGAGGCATGTCCAGCGCCTTGCCGATCGTGTCCCAAAGCGCGCTGTCGACACAGGCCTGCGCGCACATGGCAAGCTTGCGGTCCCGCAATATGTTGTAGCTCGGCTTGCGCATCGCTTCCCAGCAGCCTTCGATGTTGAAGGCGTCCTTGCCGATCAGCAGCGGCTGGATTTCATCGAGGATGATCCTGACCACCTCGGCCTGGGTTTCGAATTCGTCCCCATTGTAGACCTCGCCGACAATTCCCTGCGCGGTGTAGATGCGGGTGATGATCGTGCAGCGGTGGGTCATGAAATAATTGCTGCCCCGGAACGTGCGGGGCAGGGGCATGCAAAGCGGCACGCATTCTATGCGTTCGATCTTCAGCTGTGCGACCATGATGAGCTCTGATGTTGAAACAGAAATAGAAACGTTTCCAGAATAGTCCGGCCACTCTCCGGAGGTCAAGTGCCGGCGCGTTGCTAATCTCCTTGCCCGAATGGCCTTGGACACGTTAGACTCAAGTTTTATATGAGTTTCGGCGGCTTGATGCGACGTCTGACCCGAGGGGTCGACAAGGGGGCTGCGTGAGGAAGGGCATGGACAAGCCGGCGACAATACGGGATGTGGCGCGCGTTTCCGGCGTCTCTGTCGGAACCGTTTCACGGAGTTTGAACGCACCTGAGACCGTCAGGCCGGGAACGCTTGGCAAGGTGCGCGCAGCGATCCAGCAGCTCGGTTTCCAGCCCGATTCGCGTGCGCAGAACATGCGTCGTCGAAATACCATGACTGTCGGCTTCGTCATCGACGATATTGCCAACCCCTGGCATGCCAGCTGCTTCAAGGCGGTTGACGCGGAAATGCGCCAGCGCGGCTACTCGCTCTATCTGATGAGCACCAACGGCCGCGCCGCCGAAGAGGCGGCCGCCATCGACATGCTGCAGCATGGTCGCGCCGATGGCATGATCATGACCATCAACAACGAACAGGATGCCCGCACCATCAAGCGCCTGAAGGAATTGCGCGTTCCCTCGGTACTGCTCGACCGCGACATCCCGCTCGATATCGACGCCGTGCTGACCGAGCATGCCACCGGACTGCGGCAGGCGACGAGCTACCTGATCGAACTCGGACATCGCCGCATCGCCATTATCACCGCCGGCAGCGACATCCGGCCGGGACGTGAGCGGGTACGCGGCTTCATCGAGGCGTTCCAGCGCAGCGGGTTGCCGGTGCCGGAAGATCTGATCCGTTCGCAAAGCCTGTCGGTGGATTTCGGTTTCCGCGAGGCGACAGCCCTCCTGCAGATGCCGGAACGCCCGACAGCCATCATCGCTGCCGGCAACCGCATCCTTGTCGGCGTGCTGCGAGCCATCCAGCAGCAGGGCGTGTCCGTGCCCCAGGACATTTCGCTGATCGGCTGCGACCGCTCGGATGTCGCGTTGCTTTATCCGGGACCGATCACGCTCATCGACCGGCCCGTGGAGGAAATCGGCCGCACCGCAGCGCAGCTTCTGCTCGAGCGGCTCGGCGGCCACAGCGATCGTCCGGCACAACGCATAGCGTTCCCGACGCAACTGATCATGGGTGGATCCTGCCTGCCTGTTCCGAAGCGATAGAGCATGATCCCGAAAGGTGGCGTTCGGCTTTCTCGGACAAACGGTCCCGTTTGTCGAGAGATCACGCTCAAGCAAAAAAGATTGAGCCTGCCTCAGGCGTGGAAATTTTCCTTACCGAGCTCGATGCGCCTTGTGCGCTGGAACTTGATCAGCCGGTCCAGCGACACCGCCATCACCGTCACCGCTCCGGTGACGAAGGTGCTCCATGTCGCATCGATGCCGAAGAAGATCAGCCCGCTTGAGATCACCTGGATGATCATCATGCCGATCACCGCGCCGATGATCGTGCCGTGACCACCCGACAGCGGCGTGCCGCCGATGATCACGGCGGCGATCACCACCAGTACGAAATCGCTCCCTTCGTTGGGATCGATGGCGCCGCGGAAGCCGACATACATCACGCCCGAAAGCCCGCAGATGGCACCCATCAGCACCAGCGTCTGCAGGCGCACCCAGGCGGTTGGAATGCCGGCATGGGCGGCGGCTTCGGGGTTGCTGCCGACGGCTTGCACGCGGTAGCCGAAGCGGGTGCGGTGAAGTACGACATGCATGGCGAGCGCCAGTGCGATGAAAACCAGTGCCGCCACCGGCACGATGCCAAACAGCTTGTCGGAGATCATCGAGAAGAAGCTGCTGCTCTGGTCCGCGGGCACGATTGCGCGTCCCTTGTTGACCACCAGCGACAGGCCTTGGAACATCGAATAGGTGCCCAGCGTCACGATGATGGCGGGCAGTCGCAACGTGACGGCGATCAGGCCGTTGATCAGGCCGAGGCCGGCGCCGAACAGCACCCCGGCAAAGGCGGAAAGCCAGGGGTCGATGCCCGCGACCATCAGCAGCGCCGCGAAGACCGCGGAGAAGTTGAACATCCAGCCCACCGAAAGGTCGATCTCGCGGATGGCAAGCAGGAACACCATGCCGATGGCCAGCATGCCAAGGAACGTCGTGTTGCCCAGAAGCGAAAACAGGTTGATCGGATTGAGGAAGCGGGGCCGGGCAAAGCCGATGATCGCCATCATTCCGACCAACGCGATGATGACGCCGATTTCCTCGGGAATGCGAAAACCACGCCGGGCAGCGCGGGTGGCCGATCCGGCGAGCGGCGGAATGAGATCGGTCTTGCTCATGCCATGTCCCCCTGGCGCACTGGCTTGCTACGGTTCGCACCGGGCATTTCGCCGGTATTGGTCAGATGCAGAACCGTGTGGCTGTTCATCTCGGCTCCCGTGACCTCGCCGGCGAGCCGGCCTTGATAGAGGACGAGGATGCGGTCGCAGAGCCCGATCAGTTCGGGCAGTTCGGTCGAGCTGAACAGCACGATGCCGCCATTGGCCGACATCTCGCGGATCAGCGCGTAGATTTCTCGCTTGGCGCCGATATCGACACCGCGCGTCGGATCATCGAGCAGGAAAACCTGGGGCCCGATCTCCAGCCATTTGCCGATGACGACCTTCTGCTGGTTGCCGCCCGACAGCGAGTTCGCCAATGCATGCGGCAATCCCTTGATGCGCAGTGCGTCGATCTGGCGGTTGGAGCGGTCAAGCGCGGTCTTAGGCGAATACCAAGGCGTGCCCCAGTCACGCGCGCCGACGACCACGTTGGAGATGTTGAACAGGATGGATTTGTCCAGCATCAGCCCGTTGCGGCGGCGGTCTGCCGGAACGAGGCAGACATTGCGCCGTGCCGCCTCGGTCGCGCTTTTCGGCAGGCTGCTGCCGTCGGGAAACTGCACTTCGCCGCCGCGCGCCCTGCGCATGCCGAACAGCATGTCGAGAAGATCAGCTACGCCGGACCCTTCAAGTCCGGCCAACCCGACGATCTCGCCGGAACGCGCGGTGAAGCTGACATCGGCCAGCCTGCCGCCCGCCAGGCCCTTGACCGTCATCTGCGGCCGTGTCGCGCCTACCGTCGACGGCAAGGGAGGTGGGAACAATGCCTCGCGCTGCTGACCGATCATGCCTTCGATGACCTGGGGTATGGTCAGTTCCGAACGATCCTTCGTCAGCACATCGCGTCCGTTGCGGGTGATCGTGACGCGATCGGAGATGGCGAAAACCTCCTCCAGCCGATGCGAGACGTACAGCATGGTGATGCCCTTGGCCCGCAGCCCTTCCAGCACCGTGAACAGCCGCTCGGTCTCGCGCTGGTTGAGCGCGGAATTCGGTTCGTCAAGGATCAGCAGCCGGGGATGCTCGAGCAGCACGCGGGCGAGTTCCACGAGTTGACGCTCGCCGATGCTGAGACGGCTGACGGGTGCGTGCACATCGACGTGCAGACCGAGTTGCCGAAGCAAGTCGCTGCTGCGCGCCTCCATTTCGCGCTTGGAGATCAGGCCGCTTCGCACCGGCTCGCGGTTGACGAACAGATTGGCCAGCACCGACCGCTCGGGAAACAGGCTGAGTTCCTGATAGACCATGCCGATGCCATGCTGGCGCGCGGCATTGGGGCTGTCGATGGTCACAGCGTGGCCGTCGAGTTCGATGGCGCCACTATCAGGCCGGACGACGCCGGCAAGCACCTTCATCAGCGTCGATTTGCCGGCGCCGTTCTCGCCCACGACGGCGTGGATCGTGGCCCGCTCGACGTGCAGGCTCATGTCCTGGAGCGCGATAACGCCGCCATAGCGCTTGGCAAGATTGCGCACGGAAATCATCGGCGGACCGGACATGATCTTCCCACGAGATAAGGGGCGGTCCTGAGACCGCCCCCGATCTTGAAATGGATTGCCGAAGCCGTCACTCGGATTCCGCGGAGATCGGCTTTGGCGTTGCGGAGAGCATGTCGGCGGTAAGCGTCGTGGTCCATGCCTTGTAATAGGCTGCCGTCGCGGCCGGATCGGCCGCCAGCTTTTGCGCCTCATCGAACGAGACGGATGGCAAGCCGTTACCCATATCGACCTTGTCGGCGGTGACGATCTGCGAGCCGGCATTGTAGAAGCCAGCGCTGAGCTTCTTGCCGCCCTTGATCGCATTGACCAGCAGGGCAACGGGCAGGTAACCCTGTACGAAAGCGCTCTGGCCGATCGTCACATAGGCATGGCCTTCCTTGACCGCTTTGAGGTTGAGTTCCGTCAAGTCGTAGCCGCCGGCGACGAACTTGTCGCCATTGGCGGCGTTCAGCTTGCCAAGGCTGGTGACGTCCGGCGCGCACAGGCCGATCAGCGCCACGGCTTCAGGATTGGCGCCATAAAGCTGTTCCCAGCGGTTATAATTGTCGACGGCGGAAACCTTGACGTCGAACGGACCGAGCACCTTCAGACCTGGCGCTTTCTTCAGCGATTCCTCGACGCCCTTGGCGCGGTTCTCCAGAACCGGGAAGCCGGGGAAGCAATTGCCAAGGATAACCGTGCCCTTGGCGCTGGCACCGCCAAGCTTGTCGACCACCATCCGGCCGAGGATGCGGCCGCTTTCGACGGATTTCTCGCCGACATAGGGAGCATTGACCTCCGTCGACAGCAGGTTGAACTGCACGATCGGCACGCCACCGCCGATGATTTGGTTGAGGCCCTTGGCCATGGATTCGCCGGGCACTGATGTCGCGATGCCTTGCGCGCCCGAATTGGCGAAGGTCTGTACCAGTTTCAGTTGACCTTCGGGCGCGCCGCCCGCTTGCTGGGCGACGACGAGCTTGACGCCGAGATCGGCTGCGGCGGCCTGCGCGCCGTCCTGTATCTGCTGGACGAAGGGGTCGCCCTGCGCATGGGCGACGAAACCTATGGTGATGTCTTCGGCATGGGCGCTCGACATGCCAAGCGCCAGCGCGATGGCGCCGGGTACGAGTGTCGGTCTGGTCTTTTTGATGGCCATTGATCGTTCCTCCCTGATTGTCGTTTAAGGCTGCAGTGCGCGGTCGGGCGCCATGGCGTCCAGAATTCCGGTCGCTCAGATGGCCGTCAGGCCGCCATCGACGAACATGAACGAGCCCGTCATGTAGGAGGCGTCGTCCGACGCCAGGAACGCTACGGCGCCGGCGATTTCCTCTGGTTCGGCGCCGCGCTTCAGAGGTATGTTCTGCACCTGCCACTCATAGACCTTGGGGTCGGCCACAAGTTCGCGTACGATGGGCGTCAGTGTGAAGCCGGGCACCACGACGTTGACGCGGATGCCTTCGGGAGCATGGTCGACAGCCATCACGCGCGACAGTCCATGGACGCCGCCCTTGCTGGAGCCGTAGGCGACATTGGCGGGCGTGCAGCCGGACATGCCGGTCGGCGAGCCCGTCAACACCACCGCGCCCTTGCCGGCGGTGGCCTTGATGGCGGCGACGCCATGCTTGCAGGTCAGGTACATGCCGGTCAGGTTGACGCCGACGATCTCATCCCACGCGGCCTTGGGCAGCCCGTCCACCTTGCCGTCGCGTTCGCCCGAAAAGATGGCGGCATTGGAAACGAGGATATCGAGCCGCCCAAATGTATTGACGATGCGTGAAAACGCGGCTTCAACCTGAGCCTCTTGCGTGACGTCGGTCTTGATGGCGATGGCGCTGCCGCCGGCCTTTTCTATCTGCTCGGCGGTTGCAGCCGCTCCCTCGCCGTTCCAGTCGAGGATCGCTACCTTGCAACCTTCGTCTCCAAGCCGCAACGCAGCGGCCCGGCCAATTCCCGAGCCGGCGCCAGTGATCGCAGCGACCTTGCCCCGCAGGCCCCGCATTCGACACCTCCATCATTCGCCAAGTCGACATCTGGTCGCTCTAAGCTCAGCAGCTCAAAACAATATCGTTTCCGAGAAACCTGTCAAGACGGCAGGACACCAGCATGAAATCAGCAAAAAACCCTAAATTTGTGACGAAAAGAAGCTGATGAATTGAAATATCGTTTCCATCATTTTGTGTTATGCCGGCTAGATGTCGCCATCCCGTCGATAAGGCTCATGTGACGATGGGCTGTTGACCGCATCCGGTTCCGCCCTGCACATAGGCGGTTCGGGCGGTCTAGGTGTGCAGTCCCTAGGTGTGATGGTGCATCATCAAACCTGAGTCGTCAGGATGAGGATGCTCAATGGCAAGTGTTCTTCACGGCAGCGCCCGCACGACGCCGCGTCCTCGAGCCGAGTTCCAAGCGTCGCAAGAGAGCACCCGCTCCCTTGCCGCCCGCTACGGGGTGAACCCCAAGACGGTTGCCAAGTGGCGCGGTCGGCTTAAGCCCGGCGGTTTCACCATCTGCCAAGCGCTTTGGTATCTCGCCAGCGCATGTCGGGCGATTGCTGAAAGATGCCGGGAGCGAGGGCCTGCTTGGCTATCTAAAGCCGGCATCGCCCTTGAGCCGCGCCCTCGTCACGACCTCCGATCGCCCCTTTGGTCGAAGCCGAACTTCACGTGGGGCTAGGCCTACTGCACACCTGTCCCCACCGCTCGCGCAGTATGAAGTAGCAAGATTGAAGCCGTTTCACAGGATGGTGGCTGCTCGCCAAGCGGTACCCCCAAATTGCCCACAACTGGCCCTGTTCAGGCAAGCCACTGATTTTTAGTCTCGGCTTATGTTCGCGACCGTAGCGGTTAAAACTCGAGCCGAATATGCCACTGGCGCGTACAAACGGCTGCCTCAAAGCTGCACGATGAGGAATGTGGTCTGCCAAACAGCGCTCAAGGGGAGAAACCGGACATGGAAAGAAGAACATTTCTCAAGGCGTCGCTTAGCGGGGGCCTGCTCCTGGCGGCTCCCTACATTGCAAGAGCCTCGGCCAACGAGCTGAGAATCCAGACTTGGGAGGGTTACACGGAGCCTGAATGGCTCAAGCCATTCGAGGAGAAGCACAATGTCGTGTGCAGGGTAGCTTTTACGACCTCCGATGATGATCTGTTCACGAAGGCTCTGGCAAGCAAGGGCGCCGACTTCGATGTGTTTGCCCTGAACACCTCTCTGGTGCCGCGCTACGTCAAGGCCGGACTTTATCAGCCTCTCGATCGCAAAAAGCTTCCCAACTACGAAAATCTGGCACCGGTATTCCACGACAATCCACTGACGTTCGTTGACGGAGAGGTTCGAAGCCTGCCCTTCGCTTGGGGATCGAATCCGTTGATCTACGACCAGAACTATTTCAAGACGCCGCCGGAAAGTTGGGGCGTGCTTTGGGATCCGAAACTCAATCAACAAGTAATGATGGTGGACGATTCCATCAGTGCAATTTCGATGACAGCGCTCTATCTAGGTTTCGAGGATCCTTTCAATTTAAACTCCGATCAATACGATGCTATAAAGAAAAAACTGATCGAACAGAAGAAGGTATTGCTGACTTATTATGCCGGATTTGCCGATGGCGTCAGCTTATTTGCCCAGAATAGCGTAAAGGCCATGTATTCGATGGGCGAGCCGCAGGTGAAAAGCCTGAAGGACAAGGGCGTCAACGCGGCGCTGACAATTCCCAAGGAAAAGGCGACGGGCTGGCTCGACGGATGGATGCTCAGCCCCGGGTGCCGTAATGTCGAGCTTGCTTACGCCTGGTTCGATGCCTGTCTTGCCAAGGATACCGGCAAGTCCATGACCACCAAACTTGGCTATGGCAACACCACCGATCTGGCCGCCAACCAGGCTGCCGGGCTAACCTATGCGGATAAGCTGGTTTGGTACCGAATGACCGATGACTTGCCCTTGCGGACCAAGCTTTGGAATGAGGTCAAGAACGCATGAGGGCGGCGGTGATCGCTGATCCCAGGACTGATACCTCTCGCGGCACGCATCCCGATACGGGGCCGGTCTTCATGCGGGCTTCATCAGGGGAACGTGGCGACCGGACAGGGTCTGCCGGCGAGAACTGCTTGCTGCTACGGGCAATATCGAAGACCTATGGCGGCGAGCATGCGCTGCATCCGACTGACCTTGAGGTGAAGAACGGCGAGTTCCTCACCATTCTTGGGCCGTCAGGGTCTGGAAAAACGACGATTCTGCGACTGGTGGGTGGCTTTGCCCGCGCATCGTCGGGCCGGATCGTTCTTGATGGGGAAGATATCACCGAGCTTCCTTCAAGCAAACGGCCTTGCAACACGGTGTTTCAGGACTATGCGCTCTTCCCCCACAAGACCGCTGCCGACAACGTCGGCTACGGTCTCATGGTCAGGGGTATACCAGCGCAGAAGACGGCGGCGAAAGTCAGCGAGGCGCTCCGCTTCGTCGGCTTGGAGGGCATGGCCAGAAAATATCCTTCGCAGCTTTCGGGCGGACAGCAACAGCGTGTCGCGCTCGCCCGTTCGCTTATCTGCGCTCCGCGGGTGCTGCTGCTGGACGAGCCCCTGTCGGCGCTCGATGCCGATATGCGCCGGCAGATGCAGCATTTTCTGAAGCGTATCCAGAAGGAAATCCGCACGACGTTCATTTTCGTGACGCACGATCAAGAAGAGGCGATCACCTTATCCGATCGGATCGCGGTCATGAATCAGGGGCGGTTGGAGCAACTCGGCACGCCGTCCGAGATTTACTACCGGCCAGCGACGCATTTCGTGGCTACGTTTTTAGGCGACAACAACATCATGGAGGCCACGGTGCTCACAAACGGTGCGCTCTCGCTTCCGGTCGGCCCGGTCGAGCGCCCGGTTTTCCATGGCCAAGGCGCGCAAGCTTTCTGGGCCGCCATTCGGCCTGAACGCATCAGCCTTCCCAAGGAACCGGTTTCGGGATCAATCAACATTCCGGCCAAGGTTGTCGACGTCGCTTTTTCCGGCGCGCTGACGACGTTGCGGATATCGCCCATAGACACGCCGGACCACACGTTCATGGTCAAACTCACCAGTTGCCGAGGAACCGAAGAATTCACCACCGGATCATCGGTGCTGGCCGCCTTCGATCCTGCCGACCTCTCGTTCTTCCCGAGAAAACCCTCGTGAGCGGTACCATCGCACCCGGTCGTGTTGTACGCGCCCAGCATAAGGCACAAAATCCAATGGCTGGCGGTTGCTGTGCCGGATGGTCGAACGGAGGCGCGAAGTACATCCCATGATTTCAACGGCTGCGCCCAACGAAAGCGCGAAGCAAACCTGGTCGGGTATTTACACCACAAGGGCGCGCGCTGCGCGGGCTGGCCTGTTCGTGCTCGTCGCGCTTGTGCCGTCAGTGCTGGTCCTTCTCCCGACACTCACCTTTGTGGCGAATTCGTTTTTCGTCGTCGACAACGGCGAAATCGTCAAGACCTTCACGCTGTCGAACTACGCAACATTTTTCCGTGACGCCGAATATTGGAATGTTTTCATCAATACACTCTGGCTCTGTTTTCAAGTTGCGCTGGCTTCGTTGATTCTTGCCTACCCGATTGCCTGGTTTATCTGGCGCCTCCCGGAGCGATACAGGTACGGGTTGCTGTTTCTGATAATTCTACCGCTGTTCATGAGCTACGTGGTCAAACTTTTTGCCATCCGATCGATCCTCGGGCTTGATGGTTTTCTCAATCAATTCCTGGTTTTCACCGGGTTTATCGACAGACCGTACATGGCGTTTCTGTTCAGCCGCAACGCGATCATCGCGGCGCAGACAATAATGTTCCTGCCTTACATGGTGCTGCCGATCTTTCTCAATCTGGAGCGGATTCCGCCTTCGCTCATCCAGGCCTCGTCGGACCTGGGTGCCTCGGCGGGTACGACCTTTCGGCACATTGTCCTGCCGCTGTCGCTGCCGGGCGTCGCAGGCGGTCTCGTCTTCGTCTTCATCATGTCGCTGGGCGACTACATAACGCCCCAGATGGTCGGCGGCATGACGGGACATACATTCGGGCGAGTTGTGTGGTCGCAATTCGGGGTAACATATGACTGGCCCCTCGGCGCGGCGTTCGGCGTGGTGCTTGTGCTGATCTGCACGACGTTGGTGGCGGGCGTCGGGCTGCTATCGCGCCAACGGAGGATTTAGCATGCTGACCACGACTGAGCGCGTCGCCATCGTGCTCGCCGGTGCCGTATTCGCCTTCGGGATTGCGGTGACGTTTGCGCCGATAGCCATAACGCTCATGCTTTCGATATTCCCGCTGCAGGCCGGGACGCCCGATTTCCATGCCGGAAGCTTTGATGCCTATTGGGCGCTCGGAAATGAACGCGATCTGCTCGAGGCACTGGTGAATAGCATCGTGGTCGGCGGGGCGGCGACCGTCATCTCCGCCATTTTGGCGATTGTCCTGGCACTCTACGTCGATAGTCGCCGGGCGATTGGCAGGCCTTTTCTCGAGGCGGTTATTTACCTGCCCTTCATAATGCCACCGATCATAACAGGTCTGGCGCTGCTTCTGTTCCTCTCGGCGACGCATGTCGAGCGTAGCCTTATCACCGTCGTGGTTGGCCATGTCGTCCTCGTGGAGGCGGTAACCTATCGGCTCGTCTCCACGCGACTGGGTAACTTACCGCTGTCCCTGTACGAAGCGTCGGCCGATCTGGGGGCAAGCAGCGTACAGACGTTTCGGCATATCGTCCTGCCGCAACTCTACGCGCCTTTGATTGTCGGAATGATGCTGTCCTTTACGATTTCATTCGACGAGACGCTGTTGACGCTGTTTCTGGCTGGGGCCAATACCACGCTGCCGCTTACGCTGCTTGCCATGATGCGGGTCGGCTTTTCGATGGATATCAATGCATTGGTCGTGCTGGTCATCGCCACCACGATTTTGATAGCATGCCTCGCGGCAGCGATTTTCCGCAAAACGGCAATGCGGTTTTGATACGGATGTCATTCAAGATCAGACCCCCAAGCGGGCTGGTAGATTATCTGCTGATTTCAATAAAGGCCGCTTTCAGGGCCGCGATACCTATCCGCGTCGCTTTTTCGTCAATCCCGGCGTAGCCGAAAATCGCCCCGTGTTGACGCGGAAGGTGACTGTATTGCCGAGACAAGGGCGAGAAATCGACGCCTTGGTGCTGGGCCGCGCTCAAGAGCTCGAGGTCGTCCAAGGGCTTCTTCAGGTGGCCGACCAACTGCATGCCGGCGTCGCTCTCGGCGATCGTCAGCCATTCGGCCAAATGCGCCCGAGACTGCTCGATGAAGAATTTTTGGCGGCCGGCGTAAAGCTTTCGCATGCGTTTCAGATGGCTGGCGAAAAAACCTTCGTCCATGAAATCGGCCAGCGCAACCTGCAGCAGCAGCGGAGGGTAGTGGGCGGTGTTGCTGACGACGCGCTTCAGGCCCTGCGTCAGTTGTGGAGGCACAACGATAAAGCCGATGCGCAAGGACGGGAACAGTGTCTTGGCAAAGGTTCCCATGTAAATGACGCGGCCAGACTTATCCAATCCCTGCATGGCTGGGATCGGGCGCCCCCGAAACCTGTACTCGCTGTCGTAATCGTCCTCGACCACCCATGCGTCGTGACGCTCGGCAATCTGTAGAAGCCGAAGCCTTTCTTCCATGCGCATGACATACCCCAGGGGCCACTGACACGACGGAGTGACGAAGATCAGGCGCGGGGCCGCTCTGTTGTCGTCTTCGAGCGACCATCCGCCTGGCAGAACCGGGAGTGGCACAGGCCGACCGCCGGCACTGCGAATTGCGCTGTGAGCGCCCAGATAGCCAGGCTCCTCAATCCAGCAGACGTCCCCGTCGTCGATCAGCAGTCGCGCCAGAATGTCGAGGGCGGCCTGCGTCCCGTTGACCACGACAACGTGATCCGGCTCGCATTCAACGCTGCGCGACACGCGCAGATACTCGGCGATCGCAGCCCTCAAACGCGGATGACCCGCGACCCAATGGTAGCCGTAGAGATCTTCATGGGCATAGCGGGCATGCCGCTTCAGCAGCCTTGCCCAGGTTGCGAAAGGAAACGACTTGATTTCGGGGTAGCCTGGATGAAAAGCGATCCGGTTTGGTATCGTCCGATCGCGAGGCTGGCTGACCATGACCTCGCCACGCCTGGAAAGAGATGGGGTTTTCGCACGCACAACCGCATTGCGCGAACGGACGGCATCAGACGGTAACGTCGCAACCCATGTTCCGGACCCCAGTCTGGATTCGAGATAGCCTTCAGCCAGCAACGCGTCATATGTCGCCAGTACCGTATTGCGGCTGATACCGAGGTTTTGCGCAAGAGCGCGGGTAGCGGGAACGCGGGTGTTCGGCTTGATGTCGCCGGAGAGGATTTTTGCTCTCAGGCTATCGTAAAGCTGCCGATGGATCGGGGCGCTCGCGCTTCGCTCAATCGTCAACATGTCCAGCAGGGACTCATTTCGTCGTGCGGCCAGACGTCGTGCGACCAAGTGGTTCCCCCGCAATGGCATATTCTACAAATGCGCGCCAAGCCACTATGGCTGCCTAGGCGAGACCGATCAACAGCACTCCTTTCATGCGAAGGCTCATCGCGAAAAATTCACCACCGGCTTTTGCAAGTGGTACCTGCCGATTTGTAGAAACCGGCACTTATGCGGAGCCACGGCATCGATTAGCAGGTTGAGCAGGAAATTTGTGAAGGTGGTGACATGTATATTGTCGGACAAGAGGAAATCGATGCCGTCACAGAGGTGATGCGTTCGGGCAAGTTGTTCAGATATGGCGAAGGCAGCCAGTGCGATGTTTTCGAACGCCGCTATGCAGGTTACCTCGGAGTTGACCATTTCGCGCTGTCGGCGAGCGGCACTTTCGGATTGGCTGCCGGTCTCATCGGCCTCGGCATTGGTCCTGGCGACGAAGTTCTTGTTCCCGCACATACCTATATGGCAACGGCGACGGCGGTGCTCGGTGTTGGCGCGATTCCGATTATCGTCGATATTGACGAAAGCCTCACGATCGATCCGATGGCGGCCGAAGCAGCGATAGGACCTCATACGCGCGCCATCATTCCCGTCCATATGTGGGGGGCCGCTTGCGACATGGACGCCATCATGGCGCTTGCCGAAAAGCATGACCTCCTGGTGCTCGAGGACGCCTGTCAGGGCGTTGGCGGAGGATATGAAAGCCGCAAGTTCGGTTCGATCGGCCATGCCGGTGCCTTCAGCTTCAACTACTATAAGAACATGACCAGCGGCGAGGGTGGCGGGATCGCGATCAACGATCCCAAGGTCTTCGAGCGCGCAAAATGCGCCATTGATCCCTGCGGCTTCTACTGGAACGGCCGTAGCGACTCGGTCTTGCCCTTCGCCGGCATCGGCGCGCGGGCGTCTGAGATCTCCGGTGCGATGCTGAATGCGCAACTCGACCGGCTGGATGGAATGATCGAGACGATGCGGGCCGAAAAAAAGCGGATTCTGGCTGGAACGGCTCACCTTGGCAATCTTGGCCTGCGGCCAAACAAGATGAACAGCCCGGATTACGACTGCGCGACGCAGGTCATGTATCTGTTGCCGTCAGCCGACGCGGCGCGTCGTTTTGCGGACATTTTTCCGAGTGTTATCGCGAGCAAAACCGGACGCCACACCTACACACAGTGGGACCAGATCATGACCGGCGAGGGGGCCGCGCATCCTGCTCTAAATCCCTTCGATCTGCCACAGAACAAAGAGTGCCGCAAAAGCTACAGCAAGGATATGTGCGCTCGCTCGCTCGATGTTCTGGACCGTACCGTGATGATCGCCACCCACCCGCTACATTCGGATCAGGAAGTTGAAGATACCATTCACGATATCGGTGTCGCCGCCCGGGTCGTTCTCGGCGACCTCGCTGCCGATCGGGCCGAAATGCGCGGTAAAAATGCGGTCGATGCCCGCAAGTTCGACATGAAAAGTGAAATCACAAAAGGGGTGTGAGCACTCTCCACCGCAATGCAGACGACGCGATCTAAATAACGTTGGCAAGATGGAGGACGCATTGGTGAGGCGTTCATATCAAGGAGGCCAGTTTGATGCAAAAATCAGCTAGTTTGCTTGCGGCGCTCGGTGACCACATTGAAGATATTAAAAAGCATATTTCCTCGATGGAGGAACAGACTTTACGCGATCTCGCGACAAATCTGCCATCGAGAGCCCCCGTTGGAAGCCCCGAAATGGTAATGTCAGTGCTGGTTTATCGCGAGATCGAGAGGCGGGTTCTGGAAAATCAGACGGCGGACGTTCTGTCATTTCCCAGCCAGCCACAATAGTTGATTTGGCGTGCAGACCTTCGATAAGCTGACTGAGAGGTTGATCAAAATCGCGAACTTGGACAATGCAATAGCGATTGTCGACCGGGCAGCCGACCGGAAGGCGTCGTTGCTCAAGGCCTATTCCGCTGGAGATGGTGACCTTTGTCCGCAATGCGCTTTGTGCAACGGAGCGTTTTTAGCAATGCGAGCAAAACCTGGTGACGCGAAGGCCTATAACCTGTTCGAATGCATAGGCTGTGGCCTTGAGGTCGAGGTCCATTTCCGTTGACGCTCAACGCTTGCGACCCTTGGGCCCGATAATTTCTTTCTAGACTAGCCATTCTTAAAGAGGTCCATTCGTAAGTCGGTCGCGCGCATTACGGGTCCCCACGCGTAGCGGCTCCGCACGAGCAGTCGCCACGATTGGCGCGTCGATCATCTGGCTATCGGCAAACCGAGCCGCACAGTTGCTATCGCAGCAACAACGTGCTTGGCAAAGTTGCCTCGGATATGCAGGCCTGGCCCAATACCCGGGGACCGCACGCTGACTTGGACAGCGAGGGTTCTCCATAGCGAAAGCGTATAGAGCGCATTTGAAAAATGTATTACCTCCAAAGTCCTGATTGCCCGATAGTCCCTCCCGGGTTCCGCTGAACTCAGCGTGCACAAGGCTCAACGCCCGGCACTAAGGGAGGAAAAATTGACGAAATTCGCAACTGCGTTGCGATCGCTTGCCGTTGTCGCAACGATCGCCAGCTTCAGCCCGGCAATTGCCGGCGGCGTGGACGAGCTGCCGAAAAACATCCAGGACGAACTTTACAACAAAGACATGATGGATCCGATGCAGCCGCTCGCGGAGAGCGCCTATCGCGATTGGAAGCCGAAGAAGGGTCCCCCGTGGACGATCGGTTATGCCAGCTCATACGCAGGCAATACGTGGCGCGCTGACGTGATGAAACGCCTGCAAGAGGAGCTGATTCCGAAATGGAAAAAGCTCGGTCTAGTCAAGGATGTGATCATTACCCAATCGAACTTGAATGACTCGACGCAAATCCAGCAGATGCGTCAGCTTGTCGACCAGGGCGTCGATGCTATCATCGTCTGCTGCTCTAATCCGACTTCGCTCAACCAGACTGTTGAATACGCTCACCAGCGTGACATCCCGGTGTTTTCGGCAACCGGGTATCTGACATCTCCATATGCTGTAAACGCTTCGGCGAATTTCGTGGTCGGCGGCAGTATGCTCGGCGAATGGATGGCCAAGCAGATCAATGGCAAGGGGAATGTTCTCGTCGTCGAAGGTATTCCTGGCGCTTCCGCATCGGACTCACAGAACGTTGGCGTGCTGAAGGCGTTGGCGAAATACCCAGATATCAAAGTGGTGGGCCAGGTCGCCGGCATGTGGACCGACCAGGTTGCACAGTCCGAGATTCAGAAGTGGCTGGCCACCAATCCTGGCGATCTGAACGGCATCATCATACAGTCGGCGTCCGAACTGGGTGCTTTGCGCGCGTTACAACAGAGCGGACGCGATATGGTGCCTTTCTCGATCGGCGGAGAAGTCGGCGCGCTTTGCTATTGGCGCAACAACAAGGATTTCGTGAGCCAGGCGGTCCAGGCGTGGCCCCCAGGGGATGACTTTGAGTTTGCTTGGAACATCATGATGCGCACTCTTGAGGGACAGGGCCCGAAGGTCCAGTCCATCCTCACAAAGCCGCAGACGCTCACTTATGAGCAGCTCGAAAAGGCTATTCCTGCCGACTGCAGCGAAGATTCTGACGGCTGGTACAACGTCGGTGCTCAGAATTGGGCGAGCAAGGAGTATCTCGACCAGTTCTTCCTGCGCCCGGCCGACCCGGAAGCCTTCAAGGCTCAGTGACCGCCATAGGTCCGGCCACCCCGTCGCATGTCGGCGGGGTGGCATTTCCGTCATCCCATGTAAGTCTAGCCGATCACACGTCGGCCATTTGGACCTGTAATGTCGTACCCCACTGTTGAACTCTCATCGGTCAGGAAGACCTTCGGGCCGACTGTGGCGCTGGGCGGCTGCAGCCTGACGGCCTATGCCGGCGAGGTTCACGCGATAATTGGTGGCAATGGCTCGGGCAAAAGCACGCTGGCCAAAGTCATCTCGGGCGTGCTGATCCCGGACAGCGGCCAGGTTTCAATCCTCGGCAAATCGGCCACGTCCCCGCATGAAGCCCGGCAGCTCGGCATCTCCAATGTGTTTCAGGAGGTGCTTGTCGCCGACGAGTGCTCCGTGCTCGACAACCTTTATTTGGGCGCGGACGGTCTACTGGGTTCGTCGATGAACAGGGAGGAAAAGGAAGCCAAGGCTGCTGCGCTGATGCGTGAGCTGCTGGGCTTCGACATCGACCTTTCCGGTCTTGTCGGTGAACTGCCGCTCAGCGTCAAGCAGTGGGTCACCATTGCCAGGGCCCTTCTGACCGATCCGAAAGTGCTGATTCTCGATGAGTCATCCGCCGCGCTCGACTTCGATTCGACGGAGCGGCTGTTCCGCAAGATGCGGCAGCTGAAGCAGCGTGGAGCCAGCATCCTGATCGTCACCCATCGCATCGCGGAATTGGTGCGCATCGCGGACCGGGCGACGGTTCTGAGAGACGGTGTGGATGTCGGCAAACTGGCTAAGGAAGAGATCACCGAGGCCAGGATCCTCGAGCTGATCGCGGGTGCTGAGCGCAGCGAGACGAGCCGG
Organism: Mesorhizobium comanense; assembly: GCF_005503535.1. Taxonomy (GTDB): domain Bacteria; phylum Pseudomonadota; class Alphaproteobacteria; order Rhizobiales; family Rhizobiaceae; genus Mesorhizobium; species Mesorhizobium comanense. Next base: position 882,656 of record NZ_SCNN01000001.1, read on the forward strand.
GATCAGCCTTTGCCGACGCGTCTGGGTGACAGGCCGGTGCTTCGTGCCACCGATTTCCGGGTCTGGCCGGACGCGACGGCGATCAATTTCAGCGCCTATCCCGGCGAGGTCATCGGGATCACCGGCCTGGACGGGCAGGGGCAGGCGGATTTCGTGAGATGCATCGCGGGCATCCAGTCACCGGTTGCCGGCCGGCTGGTGGTAGTGAACGACGGCAAGGCCAGCGAGATCGCCGATCTCGCGTCGGCACGCCGCAACAACATCAGCTATGTCAGCGGCGATCGTAAGAAAGAGGGCATCTTTGCCAATCTGAGCATCTACGAAAATCTGCTGCTCCCGGTCTACCGCGAGTTTCGCTCTGGCGGCGTGTTGAACTTCATCAACCGGACCAAGCTGACGCCGGTGTTCGAGTGGGAGTCCAGCAAACTGGCCGTGAAGATGGGCAGTCCGCAGAACCTGATCACGTCATTGTCCGGTGGCAACCAGCAGAAGGTGCTGATTGCGCGGGCGTTTGCCGAGAAGCCGGTTGTGCTGGTGCTCAACGACCCGGCGCGCGGCATCGATGTCGGGGCGAAACTGGACCTGTACCGCAACCTCAAGGAATTTGCGGCCCGCGGGAATGCCGTGGTCTTCCTTTCCAGCGAACTGGAAGAATTTCTGAATCTGTGCACGCGGGTTCATGTGTTTCGCAACGGTGCAATCTCAGCCGATTTCGAGCCGCCGTTCGATGGGCATGCCATCCTCAATGCCATGTTCGGCCGTCGCGCCACCGCGCGGTTGCCCGGGGAAGCCGCTAACGAGAATGGCCCGGGCAACCCGGCCAGGGTCACCGATAACCACAGTCCGCGACTTGAGCAGGGTCGGCCGGTGCCGAGGTCTGTGACCTTGCTGAACCAGGAGGTGAACCATATGGCAGCAACACCATCTTTTGTGCTGAGTTGTGCGGATATTGCGCCCGGCCGCGTCATTCCCGACCGGTTTACCGAGGACAACCGCCTTTCACCGAGATTGACCTGGTCCGGCCCACCGGAAGGCACGCGCAGTTTTGCCCTGGCCATCACGGATCCTGACCTGCCGGAGGCCTTCAATCTCCCCCGCTCGTTTGCCCACTGGTTGGTGGCGAACATCCCCATCGAAGCCAGAGAGCTCCCGGAAGGTGCGAGCGGAAGTCCGCGCATGCCCGACGGTGCCGTCGAGTTCAACAGCGACTTTGTCACATTCAAAATTCCAGGATTTGGCAAGGGATATGGCGGTCCCTGGCCACCGGATAGAGCGCACCGCTACTTCTTCACGCTCTATGCGCTGAAGGTGGACAAGGTCGAGCTGCCGGCAGACGCAGATCTTGGGGCATTCGCGGCCGCCGTGATGCCGGTTGCGATCGATGCCGCGTCGTTTGTTGCAGTTTACGGGCCCGCAAAGAAGTCATTGCCCGGTTAGGAACCAGACAGGAATTCCCCAATCAGGAGGATCAAATGAGTAGATATGGAAGCAGGAGTAGCTTTGATCTGGAGTGGATCGAGCGATGGGCGAGGAAGGTCAACGATGACCGGATTCTGCCGGTAATCGGGCGTTTTTTCACGAGCAAGTTCGTCCTGGGCTTCGATGACACGGAGTATCTCGTGGACGTGCGGGCGGGCAAAATCCAGAAAATTGCCCAGGGCCTGACGCCAAACGACATGGGCGTGGAATTTTGGCTCAAGGCGCCGAGCAGCGCCTGGTCGAAGTTCTCCATGGAAGTCCCGCCGCCGATGTTCAACGACATCTGGGCGATGGCGCATCCGCTGCACAAGCAACTGATCATTGAGGGCAATTCGCTCCCCTTCTGGCAGAATCTGCGGGCGCTGACGCGTATGCTCTCGCTGATGCGACAAGTTTAACGGCAGCGCAGGAGAGTTGTCATGAATACACACGATCCCATTGTCGGGCGTTATGTCTATGTCCAGTGCGAAGGCAAGACCTACCGGACCTATTACGAGGAACACGGCGAAGGCATTCCGATGGTCTGCCTGCACACGGCCGGGACGGACGGGCGCCAGTACCGCCACCAGTTGTGTGACCCGGATATCAGCCAGAACTTCCGCGTGATTGCCTTCGACATGCCGTGGCACGGCAAGTCGATCCCGCCGTCCGACTTCCACCTGATGGAAGACGAGTACAAGCTCACGACCAAGTTTTACTGTGAGTTCATCATTGCCTTCTGCCGGGCCCTGGAGCTGCGCAAGCCTGTCCTGATGGGCCAGTCGATGGGCGGCAACGTCTGCCTTGCGCTCGCGTTGCGCTACGAAAGCGAGTTTTCCGCTTTCATCGCTCTCGAGGCTTGCGATCATTCGCCGGGCTGGTGGATCGATCCGCTGCATCACCCCCACATCCATGGCGGTGAAGTCGTAGCGACGTCGGTATTTGGCCTCATGGCTCCCCTGTCGCCGGACGATTATCGCTGGGAGACCTGGTGGTATTACGCCCAGGGTGGCCCCGGCATCTTCAAGGGCGATCTGTACTTCTACAGCGTCGACTCGGATTTCCGTGACCAGTGCCAGAAAATTTCCGGCAAGGTGCCGATCTATTTCCTGACCGGCGAATACGACTTCGCGTGTACGCCGGAAATGACCCAGCGCACCGCAGAGAAGGTCAAGAATTCGGAATGCATCATCTTTGGTGGCGGCCACTTCCCGACGTCGGAAGACCCGGCCAAATTCAAGGAGGTCATTACCCCGGTTCTGAAGAAGATACTCAGTGCGGATCCGGAGAGGCGCGGACAAGGCAGCAATGCCTTCTCCGGGCGCAGCATCCCGGAAAGCCGCTCATCGTCCCGTAGTGAGCGGCCCGCCGAAGGCCGCAAGGTCATCGAGTTCTAGGTTGCGATAGCAACGAAAGACAAATGGTAATGTCGCAGTCCAGGGGTTCTCAAAACACCTACCTGTTGGTCCCGATCCTGCTGATCGCGCTGCTTCTGAGCACCGCGGTCATCAGGGGGCCGAACCTCGTGTCACTCTCGGGGTTTGGCAGCGCGATCATCGTGTCGGCGCCGCTGATCCTGGCGACATTCTCCCTGATGGCTCTGGCTGTGGCGGGACGTGGCACTGTCGACCTTGCGGTCGGGCCATTGCTCGCCTTCATCAACGTCACGATCGTCAAGCTCAACGGGCTTGGCATCGTGACCGGTCCCTTCGGCGTCATCCTTGTCGCCCTCGGGATTGGTGTGCTTTACCAGCTCTTTTTCGCCCTCATCATCATCTTCGTGCGTGTCCAGCCGATCATCGTGGCGCTCAGCGGCTTTCTGGCCCTGACCGGCATCAATCTCGTCATCCTCCCAAGACCTGGCGGCACAGCGCCCGACTGGATGTCGTCCTGGGGCCTCGGCAACACGATCTTCTCACCGATCCTGCTGATCGTACTGTTGGCCATCGCGGCCTGGCTGCTGTTCACCATGACCTCGTTCTACGCGAACCTGCGCTTGATGGGTTACGACGAGCGGGCGGCATACACGAGCGGCGTTCGCATCAATGTGGTTCGGATCGGCGCCCACGTCATCGCCGGTCTCTTCGTCGGCCTGGGCGCGATCTGCTATACGGCCCTGATTGCGTCAGGGGATCCGACGCAGGGCACCACCATGACGCTGACCGCGGTGACTGCTTTAGTGCTTGGTGGAGTTAGTCTGTCGGGCGGGCGCGGTGGCGTGGCGGGCGGCCTGCTTGGGGCTCTCAACCTGTTCCTCATCGGCTACGTGCTGGCCACATTCAATTTCGGCTCGACGCAAGCCTTTGTGACGCAACTCTTCTATGGGCTGATCCTGGTTCTGTCGCTCCTGCTGACCCTCCTGGTCCCGGTCGTCGGCCGGTATCTGTATTTCATCTCGCCCTTTGCCGCGTTTGTCGTGCTGGGCTGTGTGGTGGTGGGGATCATGCTCCACATCAGCACCCGCGATACCTATGGCGTGGCAGTCGCCGGCGAGGCTTTGAAAGCCGATCCGGACCTGTTGACGCGATATCTGTTGCTGCCGGTCCCGCAATCAGGGGCCGGTTCGGCGCTGCCGGATCTGACGCCGCTGCAGAAGATCGTTTTCGGGTTTGCCGCCATCCTGGCTGTGCTGACATTCACGGTCCGCGTCATGGTGGCCGAAGCCGTCTCGGTGCGCCTTGGCGCCTTCATCTACGTCTTCGTCTCGGCACTCATCCTGCTGCTGTTTCTTGTCGTCGGCGAGCAAAGCCACGCGACAGCTATTCCAGCGGCAGGGCACTCTATGGAGGTCGCGCCATGAGCCAGACAGTCGGCGAGGGTGGTCGCGGCGGCGCACTCTTCATTCCGCGGTCGCGCGCCATGATCTGGTTCAACCTCGCGGCGACATTCGTCGTCGCCGCAATCAGCTTCGGCCTGGGCTTCTGGCAAGGGATCAGCGCCCAGATGGTCATTCTCTACACGGTCGTTCTGGCAGCCGTCCTCTTCTGGCTGATCAATTACGTCACCATCATCTTCGAGACCCGCTCCCAACCCCTCGAGGACACCGCAGCCGCGTCCGGTGCAGACGGTGTCTGGGCCGGCAACCGGGTTCTGATCACCACCATGGCCGTGATGCTGATCGTCTATCTTCTGATCACGGCCACTGTTCCTTCGTTCAGGACCCTGGGCAACCTGATCGCCTTCCTCCTGCTGGAGGCGATCCTGGTCTTTGCCTTCAAGGTCAGCAATCGTTTCGCCCATGGCCGCAGCGCCTTCATCGGGCTGATCGTGCTGCTCGCGCTGGTCGTGATCAGCTCCTTCACGATCAACGGTTTCCTCTCCGCGGCCAACATCAAGGCAATCCTGCTGTTTGCGGCCTTTCTCGGCATCGCCTGCGTCGGCCAGACGCTGGTGGCGCTGCTCGGCGGTCTGGACCTCTCCATCCCGTTCGTGATCGGTTCCTCGAACATCGGGCTGCTGTTCCTTATCGGCCTTGGCGTGCCGCCGTGGCTAGCGCTTGTCTTCGTGCTGGTGATCGGCGCGGGCCTCGGCTTCCTCAATGGCGTGCTGTCCTATCGCCTGCAGGGCCAGGCCCTCATCCTGACGCTGGGAATGGGATTCTCGATCGCCGGGCTCGTTCAGATCCTGACCAGCATAGGCTCATCGTTCGGCGGCAATGTCTTCGGAACCGTTCCCAAATGGCTCCAGAACCTTGCCGCCATGAACGGCCGCACGTTCGGGCTGGCGATCCCGCCGACCATCCTGCTGTGGGTGGTGATCGCGGTGATCGTGATTGTCGGACTGCGTTACTCGGCCTTCGGCCGGTACATCTACGCGCTGGGCGGTAATCGCCACTCCGCCAAACTGATCGGTGTTTCCGAGTTCAAATATTGGACCATCGCCTACACGATCAGCGGGTTTTCGGCCGCTCTGACCGGGTGCCTGCTGCTGGGCTGGAGCGGCGGCGGGTTCATCGGGGTCGGCGATCAATATCTATTCACAACCCTGGCCGCGGTCGTGATCGGCGGGACGTCCCTGATGGGTGGCTATGGCGGCTACGGCTACACCGTGATCGGGGTGCTCGTCCTGCAGGTGCTGAGCGCATTCCTTATCGGCATCGGCCTCAAATACGAATGGCAACAGTTCATTTTCGGTCTTCTGATCCTGCCGATGGTCGCGCTCTACGGCCGCGCCCCTCACATCAGAGCCCAGGTCTAGGGAAAGCCCATGTTTGGAACACTCTTTCAGTCCAGCGCCGTTGTCAGCACCGCGCTCAGCGTTGCCACTCTCGCCACGTTCGCCACAGCTGCCTTGGCGATGTTGGGTCTGACTTGGACGCCCGAACGCTGGCGGGTCCCGGTGGCGCTGTCGGGCGTGGCCCTCTTGGCTTCGGGAATGGAATACTACGGCGCATCGAACATCTGGCTGGCCGGCCAGCAACTCAGTGCAGCGCCGCGTTACGTCGCCTGGTTCGTGGTTCAGCCGATGCAGGTGGCATCGGTGTTTTTCTTCGCAAGCATCGCCGGCAAAGTCCCCGTCGGGGTCTTCTGGCGGACGTTGGCGGCCGCGATCCTGATGGTCCTGGCCCGCTATCTTGGTGACGCACGGATTTTCAACCCAACGCTTGGCGTGCTGCTGTCGATAGCGTTCTGGCTCTATATCCTTGGCGAGCTGTATTTCGGCGCCATGGCCGATGCGGTCAGCAAGTCGACGCGGCCAATCCGGCTTGGCTATTTCTGGATCAGGCTGATCATGACCATCGGCTGGGCAATCTACCCGATCCTCCTTTTCGTTGATGTCGTCATCGGCACGGGACATGTAGCACCGATCATCGTGCTCTACACCGTTGCCGACCTGATCAATCTCATCGCTGTCTCCATGATCGTCCTCGCCGTCGCCGGCGAGGAGCGTTTCTGAAGGCTGTCAATCTTCGCGCCGACCTGCTTGGCGCCCGCGGTTAAGTGGAGGATCTTCCCATGAATGGCTCGGATGTGATCGCAATCGTTATTCTCATAACGATCATCATCGCGATCGGTGTCTATCTGCTGCACTGGCTTTATCGACACTCGTCGAAAGACCAGTCGTTCGTTCGCACTGGCTTGGGCGGCGAGCGGGTTGTGATGGGCGGCGGTGCGCTGATTATACCGATCGTCCACGATATCACCCGCGTCAACATGAACGCGATCCCGGTGGAGATCAGGAGGCTCAGCGAGCAGTCCCTGATCACCAAAAACAAGATGCGCATCGACATCATCGCCGAGTTTTTCGTGCGGGTCATCCCAACGGAAGCCGGTGTGTCGACCGCGGCGCGGACGCTCGGCGAGCGCACCCAGAACCCGGCTGCGCTGAAGGAGATCGTCCAGGGCCGGTTTGTCGACGCGATGTCGGCGATTGCGTCGACCATGACGATGGATGAAATCCACACCAATCGCGGCCACTACATGAGCGAGGTCGCCGCACTGGCGGCGACGACGCTCGGCTCCAACGGCCTCGAGCTTGAAAATGCGTCCCTGACCAGTCTGAACCAGACCGCCATCTCTGTATTCAACCCGTCCAACGCCTTCGATGCTGAAGGTCTGACACAGTTAACCGAACAGATCGAAGAGCGCCGTCAGCTGCGCAACCGCATCGAAAATGAATCGCGGATTGGCATCAAGCTTAAGGATTTCGAGACCGAACAGAGGTCCTTGGAAATCGAGCGCGATCTGGAGTACGCCCGCATTGAGCAGGCGCAGGCGATCGAAATCCGTAAGGCCACGCAGCTGGCCGAGATCGAGGCGGAAAGATCAACGTCCACCATCAGCATCCAGAACGCCAGGATCCGCAGTGAGCAGGAAGCCGAGCGCATCCGTATCGCCAAGGACCGCCTGCTCGACTCGGAGCGCATCAACACGCAGTCCGAGGTCCGGTCGCTGGAGATCAAGAAGCAGCAAGAGACTGAGATGACCGAGATCATGTCGCGGCGCCAGCTTGAGATGCAGAGGATTCAAAACCGGCGGGAGGTTGAGGCCGAGCGCATCGAAAATGAGCAGCAGGTGAAAGAGTCCGAAATCCGGTCGCGTCAGGAGCTGTCCATCATCGAAACAACGTCCTCGGCCTCGGTCGACCAGGCCAAGCTTGAAAAGCAGCGTGAAACCGAGTCGCACCGCATCGAGACCGATAAAGCGATCGAGCTGCTCGCCGTGGCCAAGTCGAAGGAAGTGCGCATCAGCAACGAACTTGCCGAAGCCGACCAGGAAAAGGCACGGTTGCAGAAGCGCTATGATGTGGATGTCGAACGCCTCAGGGTGGACGAGGAAATTGTCCAGCTCGAGATCGAGAAGAACCAGAAGATCAAGCTCGCGGAAACCAAGGCGTTTCAGGAGATCCAGGACGCGTCGATCGCTGCCAACCGCCAGATCGACGAATTGCGCATCGCCGCGCGGAAGTTCGTCGACAAGTTTGAGATCGAGCAACAGAAGGAAGTCGAAATCGTCGACAAGGAGCGCCTCATCGCGGTGATCAACAAGTCGATTGAAGAAGCCTATGCCAAAACCGAGGCTGCGGAAGCCTTGAAGAAGCAGGTCGAGCAGGAAGAACAGGTCAATAGCGCCCGTGAGGAGGAAGTGGCCGGACGCATCAAGCGTATCGAGCTTATCCAGGCGTCGTCCAGGGTCGAGCGGGATGCTCAGCGTGTCATCTCGTCGGCAAAAGCCGAAAAGGAAGCGACCGAACTCAGAGCTTTGGCCGAGATCGCCGAATCCAACGCAGCCGAGGTCCGCTACGCCAAGGATGCCGCCGGTCAACGCATGCTCAACGAGTCGGAAAACACCCGCTCGGATGCCAGCAGACGCAGCGCCATCTACGAGAACCTCGTCAGCAATCTGCCGAGCATCATCCGCGAGACGGTCAAGCCGATGGAGAACATCGAATCGATCAAGATCCTGCAGGTCGATGGGCTTCCAGGTATCAACAGTCCGTCCGAAACCGCAGGCGCCGGCAATGGCGGTTCGGGCGGAGGCAATATGACCGACCGCGTGGTGAACTCCGCGATGAAGTACCGGACACAAGTGGCGTTCGTCGACGGGCTGATGAAGGATTTGGGCCTGCCGATCGAGAATCTCGGCAGTGCGGGCGGCATGTCGTTCCGCAACTTCCAAGGGCCTGATGCACCAAAGGACAAGGACGACTGAACGCGGCCCAAGGTAGCGAGTGCTTGTCATGACCCCGCTTGGCAAAAATGACGCGCTGGACCGCCACGCCTTGGTCATGGCGTGCTGGTTGGCGGCAGCCCTACCGGCTGCAATCCTGTTTGACTACGGGTTCGGGCAGGGTGGCGCACCTTACCTGTTCTGCGGGTTTGCCGCCGTTCTCACGGGGTTTGTGGCCCATGTGATTGTCAATGCGGTCTACGCGACAGGGTTCTCGCCGCGCGAACTGGGTTTGGGGCTGATTATCTACGGGGCCGGGCTCATCGCATTCGTGATGACGTCGCTCGTCAGCGCGCCCTTTGCGGCGCATAACTTCATGCCCCTGAGCGTCGGCTTTATCGTCACGGGAGCCGTCGTGATTTTCTACCTGATTACCCGCTTCGGGGCGCGTCAGGCGTTCGAAGGGTTCGATGCGATCCGCGACTTCCGTTCGGGGGAACGCGATCGAAGCCGTTCGACGGGAGCTCGCGAATGACCCCGCTGCTGGTTTCCACGCTCGGCATCATTGCGGTTTTTGGTCTCTATCTGGCCACCATCAGCGGTCGCCAAGCGCAGCAGGCGTCGGACTTCGTGGACGGCGGCCAGGCTCTGCCCCCCTGGGTGGTGATTTTCGCGGGCGCCGGGATTGCACTGGCCAGCCTTGGCCTTGCTGACCATCTCGCGCTGCTGGCCACGTTCGGCCTGCAGTACAATCAGGTCGCGGTCGGCTTGATCGTGGTCGCCCTGTGCGCCGCTCTGACGCAGAAGCGGATTTGGCTCGCGGCCCGGCTGACGGACCTGCGAACCCTTGGTGACCTGCTCGGCGACTATTTCGGCAGCACGACCCTTCGCATTTTCATGCTCGTGGTGTTGTTTCTCTTCAGCATTCCCTTTGCAGCCATGTGTCTGGCTCAGGCGGGCGCACTTGTAGGCGCCGCAAGCGGTGCCGATGTTCCGCCCGGACTGGCGATCTGGGCGATCGCTTTCGCTCTCTTCGTGTCGAGCGTCATCGGCGGCTGGCGCGGCATTGCCTATGTCGTTGCAGCCCAATCCCTGCTGGTGATCGTCCTGGTCATGTTTTTCGGCGGTTTCACAGGCTTCACGGTTGAGAAACTGGCATTCGCAGCTGGTGGTATTTGGACAAGCGCCGGCATCCTCCCGGACAAGATTCCGGGGGTCATCCAGTTCACGGCTGGGATCGGCAAGGCACCGCCGATTGGAGGCATCTGGACGGCCTTTGCGGGCTTGACCTTCGCGCTGTCACTGGCAGGGATCGCCATCAGTCCGGGCTTCAGCTTCCTCGGCATCACCAGCAAACCGCATCGCGCCTTTGCCTTCAGCCAGGTGTGGATGATTGCAGGCGTCACGGCCGGCGCGCTCATGCTCGTCGGGCCGGTTCTTGCCGCAGAGATCGCTTCCGGTGAATCCTTGACCGCCTTCATGTCACGGCTGGCCACAATTGATCAGATGGCCGGTGTCGGCTTTGCCGTGCTGTTGGTGGGATCAGCTCTTATTGCCATTGCTTTTTTCGCCGGGTCAGGCGCCTGCGTCTGCACGATCGAGCTCACCTCCCGTTATCTTGTGCCGGGCATGGACCCGCGTACGATAAGGTTTGCGGCTCGTGTGGCTCTGGCTGCTGTCTATGCAGCTGTCGCTGTGATCGCGAGTTACGCGCCGCTGAGCGCGACGATCTTTTCGTCCCTTACGCTCAGCCTCTCGGTCCAGCTCCTGCCGGCTGTTTTGGGCCTCTGCTGGGTGCGGTGGATCAGTCGCAGCGGCGTGCTCACCGGCCTCATCGTTGGAACTCTCTTCGTAGTGTTTACCGAGAGCTTTGGCCTGATCCTGTTCGAGCGGCTGTTCGTCGAGCTGCCGTGGGGTCGCTGGCCCCTGTCGATGCACTCGGCCGGATGGGGGCTGATTGCGAACTTTGCAGCCTGTCTGTTGGTGTCCCTGTTTACGCGAAGCGATGCGGGAAGGGATCGCCGGGACCGCCTGCACGAAGCGTTTGAGGAAAGCGAGCCGGCCCGGCTCGGCAGCCCCGCCGCGACAACCGCGAAATGGTCACTGACCTTGCTGTGGGCTTTCTTCGCCCTTGGGCCTGGCGCGATCCTTGGCAACACATTTTTCAGCGAGCCCATCTTTGCCGGCACCGTCGTGGCGCCAGGCGTGCCGTCCCTCCTGATCTGGCAGGTCCTGTTCTGGTTCGTGGGCATCTTCATAGTCTGGTGGCTGGCCTACCGGGGGCGGTTGTCCGTCATCGATGATCTGCCGCGCTGCAGGATCAAGCTCGTGCCAGACCCAAATCCCCTGTTTGAGCCCATCACCACACCCTGGATCGCTCGGCTCCTCAACCGAGTGACCGGCCGCTAGGGGGCTCATGTGGACGGCATCGATCTCAGGCGCTTGCGGTATTTCATAGCGGTCTGCGAGCATGGCGGGTTTTCCCGGGCGTCTCAATCGATTGGCGTGGCGCAGCCATCGCTCACCCGCCAGATCAAGCTGCTTGAAAAGGAAGTCGGAATAGCCTTGATCACCCGCAGCGGTCGTGGCGCCGAGCCCACCGCCGAAGGGCGGTTTCTTCTCGGCCAGTCGCGCATGCACATTGACGGCTTGGACGACGCGGTCCGGGAGATGCGTCAACGCTCGAATGGAATGAGAGGCGAGATATCGCTTGGCATCTGCCCGACCATAGCGTCGCTGTTTCTTGAACACATCCGTGCCTTTGTCGGGTCTCAGTATCAAGGCGTGACCCTGAATGTGGTCGAAGCTTACAGCGGTGACCTTGCCAGCCTGATGCGCGGCGGAAGGCTTGACGCGGCGCTCACGTATCGGCCGACCTCATCAGAGGGGCTTGATATTCTGGATCTGTTTTCCGAGCGGCTCGTGCTGGTCACCTCGTATTCGAGTGCCAAGCTCGAAGCCCCACGCCAGCTCATCGACATCAGTAAACTTAAGCTCATCCTTCCCAGCGAAATCCACGAGTTGAGGCGGATAATCGACCGGGTCTACCGCGTCAGGAATATCCCGCTCAAGCCAGAGCTGGAGCTCGATTCCCTCGGCGCGGTCAAAGCTGTCATCGGGGACAAATCCACGCAGTACGCAACCATCCTGCCTCACTCCAGCGTGGCCCGCGAGCTGGCTCAAAACATGTTGAGTGCCGCTCCGATCGCCGATCGGGACATGACGCGTACCATTGCGGTGGTCCGGCCGCAGGACAGGCTTTCACAGCATGACCTGCTCCCCGTCCTGATCGACGAAGTTTGCCGGCTGGCGCAGCGGCTGAAGAAATCCCTTGGAAGCGCGCGCGTCACGTCCTCGGCCCAGAGTTAGAATAAGTTGGCGATCGAGGCATTGCCTCAATAACAAAATGTTATACGGTAGCCTTCCATTCCAATGCAGGGAGCCGGATTGGACCTCCGTCAGCTTAAATACTTCTCCAAGGTCGTTGAAAGCGGATCCTTCTCAAAGGCCGCCACTCAACTGCACGTGGCGCAGCCAGCGCTGAGCCAGCATGTGCGGCACATGGAGGAAGAGCTCGGCTTGGCGCTGCTGCATCGCGGTCCGCATGGTGTTAGCACAACCGAAGCCGGCACGCGTCTCATGGTTCACGCGAAGCGCATTCTTGCCGAGTTTGCAGAAATAACCGACAGCGTCAGGGGAGCGGCGATCGCCCCTCGTGGCGAGGTCCGGTTCGGGTTGCCCGGCACCGTCAGCGAGCTGATGGCTGCACCGCTTATCGAGGCAGCCCGCGAGCGGTTTCCCGAGGTGCGTATTCGCATCGTCGAAGCGATGAGCGGCTACATTCTCGAATGGCTCAAACGTGGCGAAGTCGACCTGGCAATGATCTACGCCACATCGGATCCGCGAGGGTTGGCGGTGCATCACGGCCTGTCTGAGGAAATCTGTCTCTTTGCCAGCACGGCGATGCCGGGCATTGATGCCTTCCCTGGCTCGTCGGTAGAACTGCGCGACGTCGCCAGTCTGCCGCTGGTCGTTCCAGGGCCCGGACATGGGCTGAGAGAGTTGATCGACGCGGTGGCCATCTCCGTGCAGGCCGTGATCAATCCAGCCATTGAGATCGATTCCTATACTCAGATCAAACGGCTGGTGACCCGTGGCATCGGCTACGGCATCCTGCCAAGAATGGCGATCAACACGGAATCGCAGGCCGGGCTGTTCCGGGCTTGGAGTTTCAAAACCCCGGCCATCACCCGGAAAGTCTATCTTGCCTATTCCACCGAGCGGCCTTTGCAGACAGCGCCACGGGCCGTCGGACAGCTCTCGTGGGAAATCCTCCGGCAGCTGGTGCGCGACCAGGTGTGGAGTGCGGACCTGACCGACGAAACGCAGCGCCCGGATCTTTTCGGCTAAGCCTTACTTGCCACGGCGAGTGTACCGTTTCGCTATACCTCCCATTACAAAACGCTATTTGACGGAGGCACCCCTTCCGGTGCGAAGGTATCCCAAAAGCAGCATAAGGAGCGAGCCATGCCAGGCGCGCTGGAGGGAACGACCGTCATTTCACTGGAGCAAGCCGTCGCCGCGCCGGTCGCGACGTCCCGGCTCGCCGACGCTGGCGCGCGCGTCATTAAACTGGAGCGGCCGGAAGGCGATTTTGCGCGCGGCTATGACGACTACGTCCATGGCCTTTCGAGCTATTTTATTTGGAACAACCGCGGCAAGCAGTCCTGCACCGTCGACTTGAAGCAGCCGAATGACCTTGCATTGGTCGAATCCATGCTGTCCACCGCCGATGTGTTCGTCCAGAACCTTGCGCCCGGTGCAACCGACCGGCTGGGCATCGGCAGCGCCGATCTTCGACGCCGATATCCCAGGCTGATTGTCTGTGACATCGCCGGCTATGCGCCGGGAACGCCTGACCATCATCGAAAGGCCTACGATCTGCTGATCCAGGCCGAAGCGGGTCTGGCGGGAGTCACCGGGTCAGCGACGTCCGGACCGACCCGGGTCGGCATATCGATCTCCGATATCTCAACAGGGCAGGGGGCTTATGCGGCTATTCTTGAGGCGCTGATCATGCGCAGTCGTACCGGCGAAGGCGCCCATCTGCAGATTTCGCTGTTCGACACGCTGGCCGAGTACATGAACGTGCCGTACCTGACGCGACACTACGGTGGCATGGAGCCGCGCCGGCTTGGGCTGGCCCATACCTCGATTGCACCGTACGGCCTGTTTAAGATCAGTGACGGCGAGATTTTGATCGCGGTCCAGAACGAACGCGAATGGGTGGTCTTCTGCGACAGCGTCCTTCGCCAGTCAGCGATCGCCTCCGACCCGAGGTTTGAGCGCAACGTCTTACGCATCAAGAATCGCGAGCCGCTCGACGCCTGCGTGCAGGAGATTCTCGCCAGCTACACGATGGCGACATTATGCGAACTGCTCGATCGGGTCCGCATCGCCTATGGGCGCGTTTCCACCATGGCAGATCTCGCCACGCATCGCAGTGCGACGAAGGTGATGGTCGAGACGGCTGTGGGGCCCGTCGAGCTCTTTGCCCCGCCAGTCACCGTGAACGGTCAGCGCCCGGTCCTTGGCAGGGTGCCGACACTTGGCGAGCATGATTTGGACCTGAGGCAGGAATTCAGTCCCAGGGATCGTGCAGGTACCCAACGGATAGGAAATGCAGTGCTATGAGTTTGACCCGCGACCTGACACGGCTGATCCGGGAAAAGCCGGTGACCGACAGTGACCTCAAATGGGCGTCGCTGTTCGTGCTGGACACGCTTGGCTGCGCCCTGGGCGCTTTGCCTACGGCGCCGGCGCGCATGCTCAAAGCCGTGGCGCCACCGGAGCGCGCGGACACCGCGCGCAAGGCGTTCTATCTGGGTGGGCTGTCGCATATCCTGGAAATGGATGATCTGCATCGGGATTCGGTGACCCATCCGGGCAGCGTCGTGATCCCGGCCGCATGGGCGGTGGCACACGACCAGGACCTCGGTGGCGAGGCCTTCTTGAAAGCGGTGCTTGCGGGCTATGAGGCCTGCTGCCGCATCGGCAATTCCGTCGGCAAAAAGCATTACCGGGTCTGGCACAACACCTCAACCTGCGGGCCGTTCGGATCGGCAATGGCCGTTGCGGAACTCATCGGCCTTGATGACGACAAGACGGTATGGGCGCTGGGCAATGCGGGCACGCAGTCGTCGGGGCTGTGGGAGTTTTTGGCCGAAGGTGCCATGAGCAAGCATCTTCACACGGCCAGGGCGGCCGAGTCCGGCGTCCTTGCGTCTTTCCTGGCCAGAGAGGGCTTCACTGGCGCGGAAAACATCCTGGAAGGCGACAAGGGTTTCTACGCGGGCCTCTGCCCCGACCCGATCCCCGAGGCTGTGACCGCAGGGTCCGAGCGTCCGTGGCAACTGATCAATACGTCGATCAAGCCTTGGCCTTGTTGCCGGCATACGCACCCCGCCATCGATGGCGCGATCGCCCTCCACCACGAGATCGCCGGCGAACCCATCGCCCGGGTCCTTGTTGGGGCCTATCGCGCTGCCCTCGATGTGTGTGACCGGCCGTCGCCGGAGGATCCCTATAGCGCCAAGTTCTCGCTGCAACATACCGTCGCCATCGCCCTAGCAGATGGCCGGGTCGACCAGGCCAGCTTCGATTCTGATGCACGCCAGCGCATGGTGGGCGAGCGTCAGAAGGTCGACGTTGACCTCGCGCCTGGGATTGAGGCAGCTTACCCCGAGTCATGGGGTGCCGAAATTCAGGTCGAGACGGTCTCCGGCCGGCGCCTTTCGGCGTCTCGCCATGACGCCAAGGGCGATCCAGACAACCCGGTGACGGCGGCCGAGCTCACTGAGAAGGCCCACACGCAACTCGTCGCCGGAGGCTGTTCGGGCGCCCGTGCCGACGCCTTGATCAGCGCGATCCTTGGCCTGACTGACAACCGCCCGGTGCGCGCGCTGAACCTGTTTGAAGACACAGGGGATGCGCGTCCTCAGGTCCGTGCCGCGCGGAGCGCCTGATGTTCAAAGACTTCGACCATGACGACATCCGCGAAGCGGTGCGCCGGCTTTGCGAACAGTTTCCAGGCGAATACTGGCGCAAAATGGATGCGGACAGGTCTTATCCCGTCGATTTCGTCAACGCCCTGACCGAAGCAGGCTACCTCGCGACCCTGATTCCGGAAGAGTACGGCGGATCAGGCCTGACGCTGTCGGCCGCCGCCGCAGTGCTTGAGGAGATCCAGCGGGCTGGCTGCAACGGTGCGGCATGCCATGCGCAGATGTATGTCATGGGGACGGTTTTGAGGCACGGCAACGCCTCACAGAAGGAGATGTACCTTCCGAAGATTGCCTCCGGCGAATTGCGGCTGCAGGCGTTTGGCGTGACCGAGCCGACCAGCGGCACCGACACGACATCGATCCGCACCTTTGCGCGCAAAGACGGCGATCATTACGTCGTCAACGGGCAAAAGATCTGGACCAGCCGGGCCGAGTACTCGGACCTCATGCTGCTGCTGGCGCGCACCACGCCCAAAGACCAGGTCGCGAAGCGCACCGAAGGACTTTCGGTCTTCATCCTCGACATGCGTGAGGCGCTTAAGCAGGGGCTCACCATCCGTCCGATCCGGACGATGATGAACCACGCCACAACCGAGGTGTTTTTCGACAACGTCAAAGTTCCGGCCGAGAATCTAGTCGGCGAGGAAGGCAAGGGCTTCCGTTACATTCTTTCGGGCATGAACGCCGAGCGGATTCTGATCGCAGCTGAGTGCGTGGGCGACGCCAAATGGTTGATCAAGAAGGCCTCGACTTATGCCTGCGAACGCAACGTCTTTGGCCGTGCCATTGGCGCCAACCAAGGCATTCAATTTCCCATCGCGAAGGCCTACGCCAACATGCGTGCGGCCGAACTGATGGTCCGCGAAGCCACCCGCCTTTATGAAGCGGGCCTGGACTGCGGCGCGGAGGCCAACATGGCCAAGATGCTGGCTGCGGACGCGTCAAACGAGGCTGCAAACGCCTGCGTGCAGACCCATGGCGGTTTCGGCTTTGCCGAAGAATACGACGTCGAGCGCAAGTTCCGTGAAACCCGGCTTTACCAGGTGGCACCGATCTCGACCAACCTCATCCTGTCCTACCTTTCCGAGCATATCCTCGGAATGCCAAGGTCCTATTGACGGGGCAGCACGTGGACGCGCCAGAACAGAAGCCGTTTGCGGAATGGGTCGGCCGTCAGAGCGAGAGCTGCGATGTCGTGTCCGAGCGGCTGGTGCTGAGCTATAAGGCCATTTTCGAGCCGCATCTGGCGCCTGCAGCGCCTGATCGGGCACCTTTGGGCATTCACTGGTGCCTCTCGCCGGCGATCGCCGGCATGGACCAATTGGGAGCTGACGGTCATCCGGCCAAAAATCTGGCTTTACCCCCGGTCCCGCTGCCGCGTCGCATGTGGGCGGGAGGAGAACTGCAGGTCCTCGACGCTTTCCACATCGGCGACAACGTCCGTCGGGTGTCAACGATCCGCGACATTACCCACAAGCAAGGCCGCTCGGGCGACCTCTGGTTTGTTGTGGTCGGCCACGACTATCACACCGACAGAGGCCTTGCGCTGACCGAGCGCCAGGACATCGTTTACCGGGAAGCCGCCTCGTCCGACTCCGGCCCCCGACCGCCCAGTGATCCCGCAAAGGCAAAGCCGATCGTGATCCGCCCGGCCAATGAGGTTTGGTCGCTTGTTCCATCCACGACACTGCTGTTCCGTTACTCGGCACTGACGTTCAACGGCCACCGCATCCACTACGACCTCCCTTACGCGACCGAAGCCGAAGGCTACGACGGTCTGGTCGTGCATGGCCCCTTGCAGGCAACAGTCTTGCTCAATCTCGCAACAGTCCAGGGTAACGCGATACCATCGGTGTTTCGCTACAGGGGGGTTGCCGCTGCCATAGCAGGTCACGAACTGACCTTCAGGGCGGGGATTGATGGGCAGCGGCTTTGGACACAGGGCGCCGGCGGTGCGGTTCATATGGAAGCCGAAATCGAGCGGGGGGAGGTCCAATAATCATGTCTGACGCCTTGGTCGCCATCGCCCCCCTCTTCGTCCCGGCCGACCGCCCGGAGCGCTTTCAGAAGGCCGACCGATCAGGGGCCGACGCCATCATCATCGATCTTGAGGATGCTGTTGCGCCTGCCGGCAAAGACGCCGCGCGCGCGAACCTCGCAGGCGCTCTGGCGCTGCAGAATCCTACCTTTGTGCGGGTCAATAGCGAAGACAGCGTCTGGTTCGATGCCGACCTCTCGACGATGAAGGAACTTGGCCTGCGCCGTATCTGCCTTCCTAAAGCGGAATCGGCCGCAACACTCGACAGGATTGGCCAGGTCCTGGGCGAGGACGTCGAAATTCTGGCGCTGATCGAAACGGCGAGGGGACTGGAATCCGCTGCGACCTTGGCCGGACACGCTCGCGTCGTAAGGCTCGCGTTTGGCCCCGCAGACTTCGCGTTGGACCTTGGTGTGCCAGCGTCGGACGCTTTTAGAGCTCATGCCCTCATGCGGCTGGCCGTGGCGAGCCGGGCTGCCGGCAAGGCTTTGCCCTTGGATGGCCCATCGTTTGAGGTGTCAGACCTCTCCAGCCTCGCGTCCGAGTGCCAGCAGGCGATTGGCCATGGCGCTGGTGGAAAATTGTGTATTCATCCTTCCCAAACCGCTTCCGTCACCGGTGCGTTCCAACCCAGTGAAGAGCAACTCGCGTGGGCACAGCGTGTCGTCGACTCCTCCCAAGACGGCGCGGCGCGCCTAGTCGACGGCAAAATGATCGACGCTCCTATCATCGCCCAGGCCCGTGCGCTGCTTCTGCGGGGCCGTCAACAGCCCAATAAAGGTGTTTAGCCATGGCCGTATCAGCGACACTTCTCAGCAGGGTCAAGGACAAGGATCTAATCCGCGAGGCAGGATTGATCGGCCAGGACTGGCTCGACCGATCGCAGTCCGGCCGCACCTTCGACGTCACCAACCCGTCGACGAATGAAGTTCTTGCAACGCTGCCGGATTTCACCCGGGCGGAGATCGCCAAAGCCATCGACCTGGCCTATGTCGCTCAGAAGGACTGGGCTGCCCGCACCGGCAAAGAACGTGCGGCCGTCCTGCGGCGCTGGTATGATCTGACCATCGAGAACATCGATGATTTGGCGACGATCCTTACCGCCGAGATGGGAAAGCCGTTTGCGGAGGCTAAGGGCGAAATCCTCTACGGAGCGTCCTACATCGAATGGTTCGGCGAAGAAGCCAAACGCGTCTATGGAGACACCATTCCCGGCCATGCTCGCGACAAACGCATTGTCGTGATCAAGCAGCCGGTTGGCGTCGTTGGCGCTGTCACGCCCTGGAATTTCCCGTCGGCGATGGTCGCGCGCAAGATCGCTCCTGCGCTGGCCGTGGGTTGCTCGATTGTGTTCAAGCCGGCCGCCCTGACGCCGTTGTCTGCATTGGCGCTGGCCGTGCTCGCCGAAAGGGCAGGGGTTCCGGCCGGGCTCCTCAGCGTCGTTCCGATCACCAAGAGCTCGGATTTCGGGGATGAGGTGTGCGAGAATGAGAAGGTGCGCAAGCTGACATTTACCGGATCTACCGAAGTCGGCCGGACCCTCATGGCGCAAGCGTCGGCCCAGGTCATGAAACTCAGCATGGAGCTAGGCGGCAACGCGCCATTCATCGTGTTTGACGACGCTGACGTTGATGCCGCCGTCGAAGGCGCCATTGTCTCAAAGTATCGCAATGCCGGGCAGACTTGCGTCTGCGCCAACCGTCTCTATGTGCAGAGCGGTATTTACGACGCGTTTGCCGAAAAGCTTGCCAGGCGTGTGAAAGCCTTCAAAGTCGGCGACGGCTTCGCCGAAGGGACGGAGATCGGCCCGCTGGTCGACGATCGCGCCGTGGCCAAGGTCAGGCGCCACATTGAAAACGCCGTCTCACAGGGCGCCAGCATCGCCGCTGGCGGTCCGGATCATCCGTTGGGCGGCAACTTCATTTGGCCGACCGTGCTGACCGGCGTGACGTCCAAGATGGCGGTCGCCCGTGAAGAGACCTTCGGTCCTTTGGCTCCGTTGTTCCGCTTCGAGACGGTCGAGGATGTCATCGCGATGGCGAATGACACCGAATTCGGGCTCGCGGCGTATTTCTACGCCAAGGATATGGGTCGGGTTTGGGCCGTGGCCGAGGCGCTCGAATACGGCATGGTCGGGATCAATACCGGCCTGATTTCAACCGAAGTCGCGCCATTCGGCGGCATCAAGCAGTCAGGCTTCGGTCGCGAAGGCTCGAAATATGGTCTCGAGGATTTCCTCGAACTCAAATACCTGTGCTTTGGAGGGCTTGCCAATTGAGTCGGAAGGCTGCAGGAGCGCGGATTGCAAGAGGATTTCGCCCACCTGCGAGGGCAGCTTGGTGGACATTCCGCTCTCAGCCCATTTCCGTCATTCGCTGCACGGAAGTTCCTGGGTACCTGCGGATATATCAAAGCCTGTAATAGTCGCGTTCATCATCCCTAATTTTAGGCACAGCGGGTAGAGATCGCATCGCAGGCAAGCTGCATTCTGCCAGTCTTTGCTGCTAAGGCGTGTTCTTTCGCGGCTTGCGAGCTCTGAGCAAGGCTGCGGGAGCCGGTGCGCGCCATACGACCTGGTAGGCTTCCACCACATTGGTGGCAGTAACGCTGAGGCCGGGAAGCGCGATCCAGGGCGGCGGCTGGCGCTCGAGCAAACCGAGAATGGTGGCGATGCCGGCGGCAACGCCCTGATCGTAAGGCAACTGCGCGGCAATGCCCCTGATCAGGCCGCCACCGGCAAGATCGGCCGCGACATCGTTGCCGAGGTCGACGGTCGTCACCGGGATCGTCTTTCCCGTCTCGCTGATCGCGGCGACGGCGCCCGTCGCCGGCACGTCCCAGACAGCGAACAGGCCCGCAAGATCGGGATTGGCCTGCAGCAGACCAGCGGTCGCAGCCTTCGCCTGCGACACGTCGGCAAACTTGCCGCGCACAAGCGAGAGATCCGGCCTGTGGGCAGCGATCCACTTGCGGAAGGCGATTTCGCGCTCGTGCGTGGCGAAGAAATCCACACCATAGGCCAGGACCCCGATCTTGCCGCCCTCAGCCACATGAGGCGCCAGCAACTCCGCCCCGATCTGCCCCAGGCCGAAATTGTCGGTGGAGATGACGCTGACATAGTCCTTGCCGGGCAGCATGCCGGTCGGAGCATTGTCGAGCAGCAGAAGCTTCTTTCCGGCGGCCGGTATCGCACGATGAGCAGCGGCCGCCCGGCTGCTGCCGATCGGAATGGAAACCACGGCATCCACCGGCTCGGTGGCAAGGCGCTGCAATTCGGAAATCTGCCTGTCGATGTCGAAGGCGCAGTCGATGACCTCGACGACCGCCGCACCATAGCGGCCAAGCGTGGCGACGATCCCGGCCAGTTCCTCCTTGGCCCAGTCGCTCATCGTGGTGTGGAGAACGACGGCGACCGAAAAGTGCCGGTTGCGGGCGGCATCGGCGTCGGCATCCGACAGTCCGACCTGGTTGGCCGGAACCGCTCGTTCGCCATGCGGCCCAAGGCCGGTGATTGCCATCGCTCAATCCTCCTCAGGCGCCAGCAGCGCTCGATCGATTCCGCCGATACTATGCAAGCGTCCCGCCCGGTGGCCTGGGTTTAGCCGGCCGGGTGCTGATGTCGAGCGCGGCCCGTGCGAGAAAATCCTTGAATTCCGGATGCTCGCGTGGTGAGCCCAAGGTAATCCATCCCTGCAGGAATCTCGGGTCGAACAGCGCCTCAGTCACGACCTGCGCGGCGCCGACCAGTCCGGCCGAACCGCCCATCTGCGAGCGCACGATGCGCAGGTCGCGCGTAACCACCGGATGCGACTGGCGATAGACCGCCTCGCGCACGGCTGCCAGCAGGATATCCCCGGTCTCGGCGACGTTGCCGCCGAGCACGATCAGCGATGGGTTGAGCAGGTTGGCCATGGGCGCCAGCACTTCGCCGACCGCGCGGCCGCAGCGCCCGAGAAGGTCGATGCAAAACGGGTCGCCCAACTGGGCACCGTGGCCGGCATCGGTAACCGCAACCTCGCCGGCACGCGCCAGCACCTCGGCGAGGTAGGGACTGCGCCCGCTTTCTCCGGCCTGACGGGCCTCGCGCTCCAGCACCTCGCTGCCGGCGACAGCCTCGAGATTTCCACCCTCGATAAAGGTGTAGCCAATCATGCCGGCAGCACCCTGGGCGCCACGATGCAGCGCGCCTTCCGAGACGACGCCGGCACTGATGGAGCGCCCGAGCTTGACGAAGATCATGTCGGTCAGGCCGACGCCGCTGCCAGACTTCAACTCACCCATCGTCATCGTTTGAACGCCGCTTCGCGCCCAGACCGGCGCGTCGACAAGCGCGGCCAACTGCTCGACGAAGGGAAATCCATCCCAATTCTGGAACGCTTTCAACGCCGGCGCGAATAGCCGCTGGCCATCGGGCTTCTCGACGGCTCCGGGTACCGCCAGCCCCACCCCCCAGATGCTGGCCTCGCTGCCGTGTTCTTCCAGCATCCAGGCAAACAGCGTCGCCAGCCGCTGGAGCACCGGCTCGGGTCCTGCCCCGAGTTCGACGGCCTCGTGATGTTCGGCCAGCAGGCGTCCCGACAGGTCCGAGACGCCGACCGCCAGCGAGGAATGATCGAGCACGGCGGCAAGGATCATCCCCATGCGTGGACGGAAGCGGACATGGCGGGGCGCGCGTCCGCCGATGGCGGGGCCGAGTTCGCCTTCTTCGATAAGTCCGAGCCGAAGCAGCGTGGCAAGGCGGTCGGTGACGACGGCGCGCCCAAGCTCGGACTGGTGCTCCAGCTCCTGGCGGGTCGTCGCTGTGCCGGTCCGCACAAGGTTGAGCAGCGCGGCCAGGCTGCCATGCGCGGATTCGCTGACGCGCGGCCGGCCAGCGGCACGACGTGGCGCGGCGACCTCGGTGCTGTCCTCGCCCATATCCTTGCCGCGCCTCATCTGCCGATCCTGCGGTGCCGCCACGTCGACCAGGCCAGGGTTATCTCCGTGCCGTCTCAGCTCAACGCACCCATTTTGCCATGGGTAACGTGGCCTCATTTACGGATCAAGTGATAACTTATGCTTTTTACAAACAAAAGTATGCCAACTTCTGCATTTTAATGATTGACGAAAGCTGAAAGGAGCGCATAAGTATCGGCAGGCTCGGAGGAGGGCCCAAGCGCGGCAGACCTCGCGAAGGCGACGGATGCCGCACGAGCATCGGCCAAACAACAATGCCGCGATCCGCGCTGGGCGGGGTCGCGCGCCGACTATGCATGGGAGGATACGAGATGCCGGTGAAACTGGCCTATCATGCCAATTGCTGGGGTCCGCTCGGCGGCAATGCCGTCGGCGTCACCTCCATCATCCAACTCACCTATCGCACCTTCGGCGACATGGAGCAGGCGATCCGTGACATCGGCGCGGCAGGATATGCCGGGACCGAACTCTTCGACGGCAATCTTCTCGACTATGAAGGACGCCATGGCGACCTGCGCGCTGTCTTGAACCAATCCGGCGTCGCCCTCGTCGCCGGCTACTCCGGCGCAAACTTCATCTTCGACGATATCCTCGGCGAGGAGTTGGCGCGCATCGAACGCGTGGCGGGTGCTGCGGCCGAACTCGGCGCCGAGCATCTGGTCGTCGGCGGCGGTGCCAAGCGCGCCAAGGGCCGCCAGCCTGATGATTTCAAGCGCCTCGGCGCGGCACTCGACAAGGTCATCGATATCGCAACCAAGGCGGGCTTGCGTGCGCACTATCATCCACATCTGTCGACCATCGTCGAAGGTCCCGACGACGTTCGCGAGGTTTTCAAGCATACCGCGATCGATTTCTGTCCGGACACCGCCCATCTGGCAGCCGCGGGCGGTGATCCGGCCGCGCAGATCCGGGAATTCAGCAAGCGTATCAGCTACGTGCACCTGAAGGGCTGGCAGCAGGATCCCTTCGCCTTCACGCCGCTCGATCGCGGCGATCTCGACATGGCGCCGATCGTCCAAGCACTGAAGGACACCGGATTTTCCGGCTGGATTGCCACCGAACTCGATGCCTGGCCCGACCCCAGGAGAGGAGCGGAACTCAGCATGAATTATCTGAAAGAGGCTTTGAAACAGAGTTGAACCGACGGGTACTGCGCCCGTCCTCAGGGAGGAGACCTAAGATGACACGTTTCAAGACAATAGCCGGGGCTTTCACGGCGGCATTGCTGGCCACCAGTCTCTACACCGCTGCACCCGCCTTCGCCGACCCGGATTCGGCACTTGCCGAGCTGCAGAAGACGGTGCTCTCCAAGGGTCCTAACGGCGAAGCCCCGGCGTCGGCGGCATCCGTCAAGCTGACCGACGAAGAACTGGCAAAGATAAAGGACATGAAGGCGACGGCGGCGATCGTCATGCACTATGGCGGCAATGACTGGTCACGTGCACAGGTCGCCGGTCTCAAGGATCAGTTCGGCAAGATGGGCATCGAGGTGATCGCCACCACCGATGCCGGCTTCAAACCGGAAAAGCAGGTCGCCGATCTCGAAACGGTGATGGCGCAGAATCCGAAGATCATCGTTTCGATCCCGACCGATCCCTCGGCGACGGCCTCCGCCTACAAGGCCGTCGCCGACAAGGGCGTGAAGCTCGTGTTCATGGACAACGTGCCGACCGGCTTCGTCGCCGGCAAGGATTATGTCTCCGTCGTCTCCGCCGACAATTACGGCAATGGCGTCGCGGCGGCGCATCTGATGGCCAAGGCGTTGGGCGGCAAGGGCGACATTGGCCTGGTTTTCCACGCCGCCGACTTCTTCGTCACCAAGCAGCGCTATGAGGGTTTCAAGAAGACCATCGCCGACAACTATCCCGACATCAAGATCGTCGCCGAACAGGGCATTGGCGGGCCGGACTTCACGGGCGACGCCGACAAGGCAGCGTCGGCAATCCTTACCTCCCACCCGACCATCAACGGCATCTGGGCAGTGTGGGACGTGCCGGCTGAAGGCGTTATCTCGGCGGCGCGCACCGCCGGTCGCGATGACCTCGTCATCACCACTTGCGACCTCGGCGAGAACGTCGCCATCAACATGGCTAGCGGCGGTTTCGTGAAGGGCCTCGGTGCCCAGCGTCCGTTCGACCAGGGCGTCACCGAAGCCTTGCTCGCCGGCTATGGCCTGCTCGGCAAGGAGGCTCCTGCCTTCGTCGCCTTGCCGGCGCTTCCGGTCACCAGGGACACGCTGCTCGCGGGCTGGAAGGCCGTCTATCACGCCGAGGCGACCGACAAGATCAAGGGCAGCATGTAGCGCGCCCCGCGGCCGGCGCACTCCCTGCCGGCCGCACCTTTTTTCAATTCAACAGGAGACCATCATGACCAGGACGCTCAACGTGGCGATGATCGGCGGCGGCTTCATGGGCAAGGCCCATGCGCTTGCCTATGCGGCAATGCCGATGTTCTTCTGGCCAGCCCCCGCCATTCCCGTGCGCAAGGTGGTGGTCGATATCACCGAGGCGTTGGCCGACGAAGGCCGGCGCCGCTACGGGTTCGAGGAATCATCGGCTGACTGGCGCGCGGTGGTGAAGCGGCCAGACATCGACGTCATCGATATCGTCACCCCGAATGACAGCCATGCGGCGATTGCGATCGCGGCCGCCGAGGCCGGCAAGCACATCATCTGTGAAAAGCCGCTGGCGCGCGGCGGCGACGAGGCAAAGACCATGCTCGACGCGGTCAAAAAGGCCGGTGTCATCCATATGGTCGCCTTCAACTACCGTCGCACGCCGGCAGTGGCGCTGGCCCGCCAATACATAGAGGAGGGCCGCATCGGCAATATCCTCAACTTCCGCGGCACCTATCTGCAGGATTGGTCGGCCGACCCCGATTCGCCTCTGTCCTGGCGCTTCCAGAAGAAGATCGCCGGCTCGGGTT
The DNA here is from genome assembly GCF_005503535.1 of Mesorhizobium comanense. Classification (GTDB taxonomy): domain Bacteria; phylum Pseudomonadota; class Alphaproteobacteria; order Rhizobiales; family Rhizobiaceae; genus Mesorhizobium; species Mesorhizobium comanense. Next base: position 908,206 of record NZ_SCNN01000001.1, read on the forward strand.
CGATCGGCGATATCGGCACCCACGTCGTCGATCTTGCCCGCTATCTGGTCGGTGAAATCGCCGAGGTCAGCGCGCTGGTGCGCACCTACAACAAGACGCGGCCGATCGCGCGCGGCAATCTTGACAGGCTGGGTGCCGCCGAGAAGAACACCGGTGCCGAGCGGGCCGAGGTCGATGTCGACGACGAGGTGGTGACCCTGCTGAAATTCGCGGACGGCGCGATCGGCTCGCTTGAGGCCACCCGAAACGCCTATGGCCGCAACAATTTCATCACCTTCGAGATCCATGGCACCAAGGGCTCCATTGCTTTCAACTACGAACGGCGCGACGAATTGCAGGTGATGTTCGCCGATGACCCCGCCGATGCTCGCGGCTTCAGGACCGTCTATTCCGGTCCGGCGCACCCGTATGGGGCCGGACTGTGGCCGATCCCGGCGCTCGGCATCGGCTATTCAGAAACCAAGATCGTCGAGTGTTTCGATTTCTTCTCGGCCATCGTCTCGGGCAAACAACCTTCGCCGAATTTCGAAGATGGCTACAAGACCGAACGGGTCGCCGACGCGCTGATCGAATCGGGTGAAAGCGGCAAGTGGACCATGGTACGGTCATGACTGCGGCGACGCCTGTTCATGCGGTTGAGATGAAGGGCGTCACCAAATCCTTCGGCGGCGTCAAGGCGCTGGTCGACGTCGACCTGCAGGTGGAGAAAGGTGAAATCCATGCCCTGCTCGGCGGCAACGGCGCCGGCAAGTCGACCATCCTGAAAGTGCTGAACGGCGTGCATGTGCCGGACACCGGCACCATTCTCGTCGACGGCAAGCCACTGGCGGAGATCTCGCCCGAAGCCTCGCGCCGGGCGGGGATAGCCATGATCTTCCAGGAAATGAGCCTGATCCCGACGCTGACGGTGGCGCAGAATGTCTTTCTGAACCGCGAAGCCAAGGGCGCGTTCGGTCTGATCGACGACCGCACCGCCGAAAGGCGCACCAGGGAACTGTTCGACATGCTGCAGGTCGAGGTAGACCCGAAGGCGACGGTCGGCAATCTGGGCGCCGGGCAGCGGCAGCTGACCGAAATCGTCAAGGCGATCTCGCAGAACGCCAGGGTCCTGGTGCTGGACGAGCCATCGACGGCGCTGGCGGTGTCCGATGTCGAGCGGCTCTTCACTTTCCTGCGCAAGCTGAGATCGGAAGGCGTCGCCATCATCTATGTCTCGCACCGCATGGATGAGATCGCCCGCATTGCCGACCGCGCTACCATCTTGCGCGATGGCCGCCACGTCATCACCGCATCGCTATCGGAATTGCCAATCGAGGCGATGATCGAGCACATCGTCGGCAAACGCTCGCGCGGCCTGTCGGATGTGGTGCGCGGCGAATCGAACGTCGGCAAGCCACTGCTTGAGCTCGAAAATGTTTCGGGAGAGCTGAAGCCCAGGAATGCCAGTTTCGTCGTCCACAGCGGCGAGGTTGTCGGCCTTGCCGGCCTGCTCGGTTCCGGGCGTTCGGCGATCGCGCGTGTCATTGCCGGCATCGATCCGATTGTCGAAGGCGAGATCCGCATCGCCGGCAAGCCGGTCGCGATCACCAGACCGAGCGACGCCATCGAAGCGGGCGTGGCGCTGGTGCCCGAGGACCGCTTGCGCCAGGGCGTCATATCGGAGCATTCGGTCGCCTCCAACATGACGCTCGCCGTGCTCGACCGGCTGAGCAGCAATACGTTCGTGTCGAAGAAAAAGATACGCGACTTGACCGACGAACAGATCGCAAGACTGCGGGTCAAGACCGCGTCGCGCGACAGCGCGGTGCGCACGCTTTCGGGCGGCAACCAGCAGAAGGTCGTTATCGGCAAATGGCTTTCGACCGAACCGGAAATCCTTGTCCTCGACGAGCCGACCTCCGGCATCGACATCGGCTCGAAGTCGGAGATCATCATGCTGGTGCGCGAACTCGCCAAGGCCGGCAAGGCGATCATCATGATCTCCTCGGAGCTGTCCGAGATGCTGTCCGCTTGCGACCGCATTATCGTCATCGCTGAAGGCCGTGTCATGGATGATATCAGCCGCAGCGATCTCGACGATCCGTCGGCGCCCAAGGACGATCCGATCGCGCAGCTGCAGGCGGCCGAGCGCAAGTTGCAGATCGTCATCCAGAACGCTCTGACCAAGAACCAGGGAGGAACACATGTCCGCTAGCCAGGCTGCCGGATCGACGTCTTCGCTCACGGCGAGGCTTGGCCTCACCAACTGGCGGCAGAATATCATCTACATCGGCTTCGTCGTGATGTTCATCATTTTTGCGGTCACGCTGTTCGACAAAGGCTTCCTCAATCCCAACAACCTGCTCAACATCGTGCGCCAGACGGCAATGATCGCGGTGATGGCGATCGCCATGACCTATGTGCTGTCGGCCGGCGAGATCGACCTGTCCGTTGGGGCGGTGGCGGGACTGGCCTCGGTGACGACGGCAATGGCGATCGACGCCGGCGGACCGCTCACCGGTGTGATGGCCGGTCTCGCCACCGGTGTTGTCGTCGGCACCTTCAACGGTCTGTTGACGACGAGGATCGGCATTCCATCCTTCCTCACGACGCTGGCCATGATGGGCATCGCCACCGGCACCGCGATGTGGATCAGTGATACGGCGGCGGTGCCCATCATCTCGAAGAGCTATGCCTGGATTTTTGGTGGCGGCAATGTCGGACCGGTGCCGGTGCTGTTGATCTGGATGCTGGTGCTGGGCGCTGTCGGCCATGTCGTGCTGAGGCGAACGAGCTTCGGCCGGCGCGTGCTGGCCACTGGTGGCGGCGAAATCGCGGCGCGCTATTCCGGCATCGACACCAAGTCGATCAAATTCCGCGTCCTCATCATCTCCGCCATGGCGGCCGCGCTGGCTGGCATGCTCTATGCCGGGCGGTTGCAATCCGGACGCTTCCAGCTCGGCCAGGGCGACGAGTTGTCGGTCATCGCCGCGGCGGTGCTTGGCGGCACCAGCCTGTTCGGCGGTTCCGGCACGGTGATCGGCACGATTGTCGGCGCGCTGATGATCGGTCTCATCAACAATGGCCTGATCCTGATGGGGCTGGAGTTCAGTCAGCAACTGATCGCGCGCGGCGCCATCATCATCCTTGCCGTTGCGCTCAGTCAGGGAAGAAAGTGACATGACGGTTCCCTACACGGTCATCGGCACTGTCGTTGCCAAACCCGAAACTCGCGAGGAACTGCAGGAAATCCTGTCGGGCTTCGTCGCGCCGACACGTGCCGAGGACGGCTGCATCAACTATGATTTTCATGTCGACCCTGCGGACCCTTGCGTGTTCATGTTCTACGAGAACTGGCGCTCGAAGGGCGATCTCGACCGGCATCTGGCGATGCCCCACCTGAAGCCGCTGTTCGGGCGCCTCGACGACCTCGTCGCACGGCCGGTCGATGTCCGTCGCTTCGTCATGCTGAGCCAGATAGCCGATTGACGTCCGGCAATGGTGTCAGCTTGCTGCTCAGATTTCCCAGAAAAGCGGTGACTTCCAAGATGGTGATCCGATGAGCGATCGTTTCGAACCCATCCGTCTCGGCATGGTCGGAGGCGGGCAGGGCGCCTTCATTGGCGCGGTGCATCGGATCGCGGCGCATATGGACAATGATTTCGTGCTGGTCGCTGGCGCCCTGTCGTCCGACCCGGCTCGGGCCAGGGCTTCGGCTGCCGAACTCGGGCTCGACCCCGACCGCAGCTACGCCTCCTATGCCGAGATGGCCAAGGCCGAGGCGAAACGCCCCGACGGTATCCTCGTTGATCGAACATCACACACATAGAGCAAAGCTGGTTGGCTCGAAAGATCGCGCAATTATGCGTGCGGCAGTCGGCGGCAATGGCGTGCAATTAGGCCGGACCCTACCTTCGGCTGCGTCGACACGTTGCAACAGGAAGCCTAGTTTGTGATCGAAGCGAACCGTCCTATCTGGCTGATGGGCGCTGGTTCTCCTATTCCGTCCAGGGGTACGAAGCATATGATGAGTTTCTAAAATACAAACTTGGCACTACCTACATCAGTTATCACAAATATTTCTTGTTTGCCTGCTTGCGTCCTACAAACCACCGGCGCATGAAAGTGCTGACACCCTGTTGGCCGAGATCTCGGCGAGGCCTGCTCAATCCTTGGCGTGTGCGAGGGAGACTCTCCGGCTTCCGCGCGTCGAAGCCATCGGCCTCTACTGCCATTTCGTCGACATCGTCAGGGTCTTCCTGTTTCCCGTTCTCTACCTGATCAACCGATGAGCGAAGTTCGCAAACTCACATTCGCCTTTCCTGGCCTCATGATCTTGCTGGCTTTGACGGTCGGTTCGTCATTCCTGGATCTCGGTGGACTGAACTCCGCGCTCAATCTGGCGATTGCAGCAGGGAAGGCCGCCATCATCGCCGCCCTGTTCATGCATCTGGGCGGCGCCGGCTTGTTGCCGCGTCTCGCGGTTGCGGCGACGGGACTGTGGCTGGTAATCCTGTTTGGCCTGACGTTGCTCGGCCAATGAGAGCCCCCACACCAGCACCCGGCAGTTGAAGGAGCAAAGTGGAAGAACCTGCAAACTCCAAGCCCGCCTAGATTCGGGCGCAGACAGCCCCTGCGTTCAAAAGCCACTAGCGCGAGTTCCAAGCCGTGTGGAAGCCGCTTCAAGTCACCAACGATGTCGAGGTTTGTCGAATAGTCGTAGCCACTATCTTCAATTAGAATTCTCGGCGGATCGGACGCACATGGACGCTGACGTTAGGAGACGGCAAAAACAACTTGATGGCTATGTTCGATCGTCGCGGACAGTGACGTTCGTCAGTCAAAGCATCCGCATGCCTGGGCAGTTCGGCAATGCTTGCTCGGCGGGGAGCCCAAGGCGCCTAAGACAGTTCCGGGAGCATCTCCAGCATCGACCGGTGGCCTCTGTATTCGGCAACAGAGCTGCAAATTTACCCATTCCGAGACGCGTCAGGCAGGGAAGCTCTTGTCGACAAGGCACTCTCCAACTGCACTTCAGATCGAGAGGGCATGGAAGTCTTTCACGAATATTTGAGTGCCTGAATCATTCTAGAGTATCAGCTTGAGCTGCTGACGCGTTGACTTCCCTGCCCGTATCATCACTGTTCAAATTTGCTCAAGAAAACCTGGATCGATGGCAACATCATGCTCGATCGTCGCCAGATCCAAGTCTCAACAGGGAGGATCTGCTTGCGGAGCATGAGCGCGAACACGTGGATCGCCAGCCGGTCTGGGTGTCACTCCAACACTTCCACCAATCTGCCGGAAGTATCTGGCTGATGGCGCGGTTGCTGATCCTTGAGGATGAGCGTGTCATGGCGCGGCACATACAGGCGGCCCTTGAGCGGGCACAGTACGCAGTGGACGTCGTCGACACCATCGCCGGCGCCACGCACGCGCTTGGCGCCGTCAGCTACGATCTTCTGGCGCTCGACAGGCAGGTCCCCGACGGCGACGGTGCGCAACTGCTCGATTTCATGCGGCAGGCAAGGCTGTCGATCCCGGTGATTTTCCTCTCCGCCCACGCCGCCGCCGCCGATCGTGTCGAGGCACTCAACCGCGGGGCGGACGACTATCTCTGCAAGCCCTTCGAAACCGTCGAACTCGTCGCCCGCGTCGCGGCGTTGCTGCGCCGCCCGCGCCAAGTATCGGTTTCCACCGTAGCGGCCGGAAACATCGTGCTGGACAAGGCGACGCATTCGGCAATGGTCGCCGGAAAGCCGCTGATGATAGCGCGCCGCGAAAGCATGCTTCTGGAGCAACTGGTCTTCCGCTCAGGCAAGGTTGTCACCCGCGAGGTCCTGGACGCCAAGCTGTTCGGCTTTGGAGACGCGGCCTCGCCCAACGCGATCGAAGCCAGTGTCTATCGGCTGCGCAATGCCTTGGGCGAATTGGGGGCGGACCAGCGGATCCATACTGTTCGCGGCATCGGATACTGCCTTGCGCCTTAGCGAGCGCCTGTTCGGCTCGATCGGCATCCGCCTGAGCATCCAACTCTCGGCGCTGTTCATACTGTTCGCGGCGTCGTGCGCCGCCTTGATCGGCTATCAATTGTCCAACATTGACGAGACGGCAAGATCGCTGCGGCTGCAGCGTCAGGCGCGCGAAATCAATCAGGTCCTGCACATATCTGACGGGGCCGTTCCGACCGTGGATCTCCCTGCCGAGCGCAGGGCTCGTTATCAGGAAGAGGCCGCGACTTTCTTCTACGCGCTTCGTGACCGTGCCGGTAAACTGGTCGTCACGTCATCGGAACCCCTGCGGGACAGGTTCGGCGCTCCCTTTTTCCGTGACATGGCGCGCGGCGAAACCGACACCGAAGCCAAGGACGGTCCCGACAATGCCTTCTATTTCCTGGCCGGGCCGGTCGACGCACATGGGGACTTGTTCCTGATCGTCGGGCAGCACGTTTCGGCGACGGATGTGCTGCTGCGCGACGTCGAATGGCGGCTCTTGTCCGGCACAGCCCTTGCCGCCATTCCGCTCTGCCTCATCGTCTTCGCCGCAAGCCTGACGATCGTCCGCTTCGGCTTCGCGCCGTTGCGCAGGCTGTCGCGGGAAACTGACAGGATCGGGCCTGGTGACCCTGCCGTGCGTATCGCCGAGGCAGATCTGCCGGTTGAATTGCGCGGTCTGGCGGAGGCAGCCAACGCCGCGGCGGGCCGGCTGCAACAGGCCATCACCAGCCAGCGCCGCTTCACGGCCGACGCGGCACATCAGATGCTGACGCCGCTGGCGCTGCTGTCGGCCAGGATCGAGCAAAACATGGCGCCGCAACCGGTTTCTGATCTGCGCGCCGACATCGTGCGTATGCAGAACCTCGTGCGGCAATTGCTCAACCTGTCCCGACTTGCTTCCGTGCAGCAGCCACACAGGAGAGTGGATCTCAGAACAATTGCCAAGGAGGTCGTCACGACCATGGCGCCGCTTGCCATCGCTGAGGGCAGAAGCCTATCCTACGAGATGGCTGAAGCACCTTGCCTGACGACGGGCGACGCCTCGGCAATTGCCGAGGCGCTGTCCAATGTCATTCGCAACGGGCTGCGGCACACGCCGCCCGACACCTGCGTCGAGATCATCGTGGAGCGGCCGGCAAGCATCCTGGTCGCTGACCGGGGAGACGGCATCGCCGAGGCGCATCGCGACCGCGTGCTGGAACCGTTCTTCACCACGCAGGCGGACAAGGGGGGCTCGGGTCTCGGCCTCGCCATCGTTGACGAGATCATGCGCCAGCATGGCGGCGCGGTGGCGGTGGAAAATCGTCCCGGGGGAGGAGCGTTGTTCTGTCTTAGGTTCAAAGGTGCGTAGAATTCTGCCCGACGAAGCAGGATTGATCGTACTGCATTTGGATCAGTATTTCGAAATCAAGCACAGAAAAAATGCCTATAGACCAGAGTTCGTCAGGTTGTCGTCAGGTTGGCGGCGTAGGCTGATTGGTGGATTGAGCGATCTGAGGCGAGGTTCTGATGGGCGGCCCGGCCGTAGGAAGTAGGCGCGGGCATTTCGCCCACAGTCAGAATCACCTGGGCACCGGATCTATATGCACTGTCATCATAATTCCATGTAATTTTTGTCACCACGGTTAGTGGATCGTAATAATGATTGTTATGACAAAGTACAAGATGGCGATACTGGCCGTTTCTTGCGTCGGAATGTCAATTTTCATTCCTTCGTCACGCTCTGTCGCGGGCGAGCTTATTGTCACCGAGCAACCGACATGTGGAACGCTCGGGGATGAGCGACAGGAATGGGAAAATGACGCTGCCTTAGGCAAGACGGCGGCACTGAACAATCTCGGGTTTCTGTACGTACTGGGCTGCGGCGTGAAGCCCGACGCCCAGCGCGCAAAGGAGTACTTTGAGCAGGCGGCCGACAAGGGCGACGCGCAAGCAGAGCACAATCTAGGATACCTTTATGACAGGGGCGGCGCCGGCGTGGCTCAGAACAGTACTCTCGCCTTTGCCTGGTATAGCAAGGCGGCGGCAAAGGGATTTGCTCAATCGGAATTGAGCCTAGCCACAATGTATCAGATCGGCCAGGGAGTGCCAAAGGATCCAGTAAGGGCCGCTGAGTTCCTCCGCCAAGCGGCGGACCAGGGGCTTGCCCTTGCCCAATATCAGCTTGGTGCAGCCTATGATGACGGCGAAGGCGTTGGCCAAGACTATGCGCAAGCGATGATGTGGTATCAGAAGGCGGCAGCCCAGAACGATCCCACGGCGCTGGCAGCAATTGGCTATTTGTATGAATATGCCCAGGGTGTCCCGCAGGACTTCACCGCTGCCATGCGCTGGTATCGGGCTGCCGCCGCGCTAGGCAGCGCTATCGGGGAGAACTATCTAGGCGGACTTTATGAGAGCGGTAAAGGCGTCGCGCCCGATGCCGCGCAGGCTGCCATTTGGTTCGCAAAGGCCGCGGCGCAAGGACTACCCGCGGCCAATGCCAATCTTGGTGCCCTCTACGCAACTGGCCGGGGAGTGCAGCAAGACTATCGGCGCGCTACGGAATTACTTTCGGTCGCGGCTCAAGGCGGGAATGCTAAGGGTGAGTATAATCTCGGAGTAGCCTATTTAACCGGCAAAGGTGTTGGACAAGACTATGCCCTTGCTCGCCGCTGGCTCGAAAAATCGTCGGAGCAAAACAATCCTAGAGCACAATACGATCTGGCTATTATATACTTAAATGGTATGGGTGTCGAAAAAAATATTAAAAAATCAATAGCCCTTTTCGAGCAAAGTGCCAAAAACGGCGATGCTGAAGCTCAAAACGAGATGGGAGTAATATTTGAATATGGTATTGGTGTAAAAAAAGATCGATCGATTGCCATCGAGTTCTACAAAAAATCTGCAGATTCCGGAAATATAAAAGCAAAAGATGCTCTTAAGCGCCTTCTGTAAGAGATTTTTATTTCAAGAAATTATCGAATCTCTCAGAAAAACACGGCAATGGAGGAAATTATGGGGTCCAGGTTTGGCGTGGGAGTGGCTGTAAGTGCTACAATGGGAGGAGCCGGAGTTACGGCGCAAGTTGAAGCTTATACCGACGGCACGGTAGACTCTGAAATGGGGGGAACTGGCAGTCAGTTAGATGCGTCCGGTGCGCCCGGCCGCCCGCCTTCTCCAAGTATAGAATCCTTCGATGACAAAGTAGAAATTGGAAAAGATAGCGTCCATGCCAAGATTGGTCCGTCTCCGCTAGTAGCTACGGTTGGGCCTATCAAAGTCGAGATGAGAATTTATGACGTTGTCGAATACACTCCTGATCCTAACGCCGATCCTGATGAGACTTCTCATACCTATAGAGAGCCTGCTCCTATTGGGCCGGATGACCCGTTATACGGCACCAACTTCCAAAATCCCACCTATCCGGGAATGCCCGACTACCAAAACCCATATTCTCCCGGTTTCGACCCCCATTTAGATCAAAAGGAGCCCGACCCCCTTGGGGCCGCCAACAACGCGCCCACCGGCCCCGACGCCGGTCAAGATCATGGGGTTGGTTGGCAAAGTTATTCACCCGGCAGCCCTGACAACAACGCGGCTACCGGCGAGAACGGTGGTTATGGCTCATCTTATGGCTTCGGTGGCAACACCGGCCCTAGCCCTGACGATAATTCGAACGGTAGCGGCGAAGAGAACGGTGGCGGTTCGTCCACGGGCTCCACTCAGAACACCGAGGCTACCGGCGAGAACGGTGGCTATGGCTCGTCCTATGGCTTCGGTGGCAGCACCAATCCGGCTCCTGGCGACAACAACGGCGTCACGGGTGCTCCCGAGAACAGCGGCGAAACACAAGACGGCGAGACCACAGGCAACGACACCGGCGATACGAACGACGGCGCAGGCAGCGACGACGGTGGTGAAGCGGACGCACCGATTTTGCTTGACTTGTCCGGCAAGGGGCTTTCGGTCAATTCGCTGTCTTCGTCTTCGCAGTTCCTCGATCTGAAAGGTGACGGTTATCAGCATCGCACGGCCTGGGCGGGTGCCGGGAATGGCGTCCTGGTTCTGGATCTGTATGGCGATGGCCAGATTCATCAGCAGAACCAATTTGCCTTCACAGCATGGGATCCGTCGGCCAATGGCGATCTTCAGGCGCTGAAGGACGTTTTTGACACCAACCATGATGGCAAGCTCGACGCCGGCGATGCCGACTGGAGCGAGTTCAAGGTCGAGGTCAACGGCCAGATGGTTTCCCTGGCCTCGCTCGGTATCACCTCGATCGATCTGACGCCGACGGGCAGCGGCCAGACCTTCAACGACGGCTCGGCCATATCAGGCACGACAACCTACACAAAATCGGATGGCACAACCGGGCAGGTTGGCGATGCTGTGTTGGCGAGCGACAGCAATGGCTATCTGATCCATCAGACGCAGACGACCAATGCCGACAGTTCTGTCACGACGGATATCCTTGGCTACAACGCCGATGGTTCCGAGGCTTTCGAGAATGTGGTGACGGTCAGCGCCAACGGTCTCGGCAAGACCACCAAATACGACGACGACGGCAATGGCGTGTTCGACCGGACACAGACCGACAACACCGTGACCAATGCCGACGGCTCGTCGACCGAGACGATCACCGACTTCAACGCGGACGGCTCCAAGAGGGATGCGACAGCAGTCACGACAAGCGCGGATACAAAAACGGTGACAACCCTGGTCGACCAGAACGGCGACGGTACCTGGGACCAATCCGAGATTTTTATCACCAATGCCGACGGCTCCACCTCGACCACCACCAAGAACCTCGCGACCAACGGCTCAACCATCAACCAGATTGCCGTCGCCACCAGCACCGACGGATTGACCAAGACGACCAGCACCGACCATGTCGGGGGCGGCACGTTCGATCACATCACCACGGCTGCCACGGTTGTGAACACCGATGGCAGCCGCGTGGAAACCGTGACGGACACCGGCAAGAACGGCACGTTGCTCGACAAGACTATTACGACGACCAGTGCCGACGCCCGCAGCAAGACGGTGCAGATTGATCATGCCGGCGCAGGCACCTTCGATGAAGTGAGGTCGTCCTCCATCGTCATCAACGCCGACAATTCGGTAACGACCACCGTTCAGGACAAGAACGCCGATGGCTCAACGCGGGATTCTACCGTCACCACCATCAGCGCCGATGGTCTGCGCAAATCGGTATCGCACTATCTCGACGGCAGCGGCACCGCCCTGGATGTCTCCTCGGATGGGATTGTCGTCGGCGCCGATGGCTCGCGCACCGAAACGGTGACGGACACCAGCGGCAACGGCACGTTGCTGAGCAAGAGCGTCACCGTAACCAGCGGTGACAAGAAGACCATCACCGTCACCATCGATGCCAATGGCGATGGCGCGGCGGATCAGAGCAAGACCATCCTGGTCAATGCCGATGGCTCGACCACCACGACGCTGTCCAATTTCAGCAGCAATGGCACGCTGATCAGCCGGACGCTGGCAACGGCCGCCGCCAACGGCCTGTCGATGACGACCGAGACCGATCTCAACGGCGACGGCACCTATGACCTTACCGAGGCCGATGTCATCACCGGCAATGCGGATGGCTCGAAGACCGAGACCGTGACGGATACCAGCGCCAATGGCGCCCTGATCGGCAAGAGCATCACCAATACGACCGCTAACGGCCTGACCCAGACCAGGCAGCAGGATCTCAACGGCGACGGCACCATCGACCGGACGGTGACGGATGCCATCGTGCTCAATGCCGACGGCAGCCGCACGGAGACGCTGTCGACGACCAGCAACACCGGCGCCCTGCTTTCCAGGACGGTGACAACGGACAGCGCCGACCGCAAGACGACGACCGTGACCATCGACAGCGATGGTGACGGCCATGTCGACCAGACAAACGCCAGTGTGCTCAATGCCGACGGCTCGACCACCCAGACCGTGACGGACACCAGTGCCAGCGGCGCGCAGATAGACCAGACGGTGACGACGACCAGCGCCAACGGTCTTTCGATCTCAGTGACGCACAACATCGACGGTGCTATCGACGACACTCTTTCGGACGTGACGGTGCTGAATACCGATGGCTCGAAGACCGAGACGATCGCCGATACCAGCCGCAATGGCATTTTGCTGGACAAGCGGATCGTGACGACGAGCGGCAACGGCCTGTCGGTGACGACCCAGAACGACGCCAATGGCGATGGCGTTCTGGACAGCGAAATCACCGACGTGACGGTCCTCAATGCCGACGGCTCGAAGACCGATACGGTCTCCACCTACAACGGCGCCGGCACCACGCTGATTGGCAAGACCGTCATCACCACCAGTGGCGATGGCCTGACGCAGTCCGCGTCGCATTACCGCGATGGCAGCGGCACGGTATCCGATATTGTCCGGGATGTGGCTGCCATCGCTACGGACGGCTCGCGCGCGGAGACGGTCACCGACAACAGCAGCAATGGCACGCTGATTTCAAAGACCGTGACGACGACCAGCGCCGACAGGAAGACGGTGACGGTCAACACGGATCTCGATGGCAATGGCGTGAATGATATCTCGATCACGGCCACCACCAACGCCGATGGCTCGGCGACCTCGGTCACGTCGACCTATAGTGCGACGGGGGGCTTGATTTCGAAGTCGACCAGGACCGTCAGCGCCAATGGCCTCTCGACAACGATTGCGACCGACCTCAACGGCGATGGTGCGGTCGACCAGTCGAAGACCGACGTGACGGTGCTCAATGCCGATGGCTCAAGAACGGAGACTATCTCCGATCTCAATGCCAGCGGCGGACTCAAGGACAAGATCGTCGTTACCACCAGCGCCAATGGGTTGTCGGTGACGAGGCAGATGGACGGCACGGGCGCGGGCACCTTCAGCCGCACCAGCACCGACATCAAGACGCTGAATGCCGATGGATCGACGACCGAGGTCGTCTCCGACCTCAATGCGAACGGCACGCTGCATGACAAGACGACGACCACCACCAGCGCCAACCAGATGACCGTCACGACCACGCGCGACATTAATGGCGATGGCACGACCGACCAGACAGTGATCCGCCAGGTCAATGCCGACGGTTCGATGACGACATCCAGCATGGATGGCGCCGTGCAATCCGCTTCCGGTCGCAGCTATGGCGCCACGAACGGCCGGTACGAAACGGACAGCGCAAATGGGCTGTCGAAAGCCGTGCAATATGACGCCAATGGCAACGGCCTTGCCGAAAGCCAGACCACGGACGTCACGGTTCTCAATGCTGTTGGCTCCAACGTAGAAACGATTATGGATTCAACGCTGACCGGCGGCGTGGCCTCCTCGGCGGCTCCGGTCTATACGGTCACGACGAAGGACAAGGAAGTTATCACCACCAGCACGGATGGACTGACCGTCACCGAGCAATTCGATCTGACCGGCGCAGGAACATTTGGCGAGACCAAGGTCGACCAGAGAGTCTTGAACGCCGATGGTTCCACGACCGAAACCATTACCGAGACAAAGGCAGGCGTACAGACCGACCGCTATCTGTCAAGCACCAGCGGCAATGGCCTCAGCACCACCAGGCAGTGGTTCTTCGGCACCGCAACGACAGCAAGCGAGACCGAGACAGATATGAGAGTTGTCAATGTCGATGGCTCGAGCACGCAGACGCTGACCAATAAAAATAGCGACGGCTCGCTGTTGTCAAAGACGGTGCGCACGACCAGTGCAAATGGCATTACTGTTTCCATCCAACAAGACACGACAGGGTCGGGAAGCTTCAATCAGGGTCAGACCGACAGCACGGCGGCGCTGGCCGACGGGTCCGTAGTCCGCACAGTGAGTGACTTCAACATCGACGGCTCCCTGAGGGACAGCATCAGGACCCAAACCACAGCAGATCAACGCGTCGTCACGATCAGCCGCGATGCCGATGGCGACGGCATCGTCGATCAGACCGAAGTCAGGACAAAGGCGATCGACGGCGGCGTCACAGATGTGACCACCGCTGTTACGTCGACGGGCGCCAAGGTCGATCAGGCAATTTCCATTATCAGCTTTGACGGCCTCACCACCAATACAAGCTGGGACTTCAACGCTGACGGCATCATCGACCACACGCGGACGGACACCAAGACCTTCAACGCGGACGGTTCCTACGCTGAAACCTGGAAGGACTATCAGACCAGCACCAAGACTGCGACCGGTTGGGGCGCAGCTATTACACCGGTGTTGTTGAAAACCACGACGGGGACGGTAAGCGCCGACGGCAGGACCAGAACCACGACTGTCAAGCTCAACAACGATACCAGTGCCGACGAAACATCGACGACGATCACAGCGATAGACGGCTCGATGGTTACGACCACGACCAATGACGCCGCCGCAAAGGGCGTCGTCCCTCTTCCGGGCGAGGTACTCTGGAACTCGTCCATAGCAACCAGCAACAGGACCGTGGCGTCGAAGGTGATCACGACGGTCAGCGCCGATGGCCTGTCGAAGACGGTTCAGGCCGACTATGACGGCAACGGCACATACGAGCACACAGAGACTTGGCAAACCCAGATCGACGGCTCCCAGTTAGGCACGATCCAGGATGTAAATGCTAGCGGCGCGGTGGGGGCCAAGGCTACGGCGACAATCAGCGCCGACGGCCTGACAACAACGCTTAGCGAGATCACTCGCCCCGTGTTGTTGTTCCCGGATCATGTCGATACTGCAACGACGCATGCCGACGGCAGCATTACCGAAACGGTGACCGACTATGATATTGATCACAATCCGACGCAAATAATTGTCACCAATGTAACTCCCGATGGGCAATCGGTGTCTGTGGTCACGAAAACTGCGACTGCTTCGACCACATTAGTAACAGGCAACGGCACAAAGACGATTGAGCCGGGCACGGTCGATACGGCTACCATCACCGGCAGTTACAATATGCTGACCGTGACTTCAGGCCAGGAGACTGCGACGGTTTCCGGAACGGGGAATACCATAAATGTTAATGGAAACGCCTCTGCGAGTGTGACCGGAGGAACTGGAACAGTCGTGAATTTCAACAGCTTAGGCAATGCGATGAGCGCCACCTCCTCGACTATCAATTTGAGACATGACAGCAATGTAACGATTGCTGGCAGCGGGAACACGATCGATATGGGGGCGAATGACAATGTCGCATTGGTAGCGAATGCCAACAAAACTGGTCATTCTGACACGTTCGTATTTCAGCCGGGTTTTGGTAACTCTATAGTATCTAACTTCTACTCCAACACCACTCCCGATCAAATAGACATAAGCCATGCCGTTTTCGCGGACTGGGCTCATCTTCTGGCGGCGTCGTCCCAATCTGGTAGTGATGTGATCATCACACACGGTTTTGACAGTATCACGCTGAAGAACATGACGGTTGCGAACCTGCAAGGAGATCAGAGCCAGTTCCATTTCACCTGATGGCGGCTAGGAGGCGCTGGGCGGCTGCTGCCGCTCCAGGGCGAGATCGGTCGAAAGGTGCGCCTGGACAGGAACAAGTGGCGGTATCGAAGGCGGAAGGGCTTATGTTTGTGTTTAGGGTAGGCTGCTTGGCCTTGGCCGTCCTGGGTTGTTGGCTTGTCTGTTCAGTGGCCCGAGCGGACGATCCGGAATTCACCGAGAGCCGTGATTTCCTTCACGTCGTCATCGCAGGGAAACCCTATCGTCTCGACAGCCTCGTCGTGAAGGCGACCGGAGCAAAGGGACCACTGCCGATCGCCTTGTTTACGTCGGGCACTGGGAACTCGCTGGCGGAAGTACGTGGTGAGACCCCCGAGCATTATGCTTTGCAGGCCCGCGACTTGGCGCTGCGGGGTTGGCTGGCGGTTGTGGTTATCCGCAGGGGAATCGGCAAGTCGGATGGTTCGCTGGCGAAGGATCGCTGCGGCAAGCTCCATGTCGAAAGCGATCTGAATGGTGCGGCGGATGACTTGCAGGCTGCCATCGATGTCGTGAAGAAGCGGCCCGACGTCGATCCGTCGCGCATCATCGCCATTGGAGCTTCCACCGGGGGCGCGAGCGTTGTCGCCCTTGGCGCGCGCAATCTGCCCGGTCTGGTCGGCGTCGTCAGCTTCTCCGGGGGCATTCACTTCACATGCCAGGGTTGGGACGACAAGCTGGTCGAGGCCTACAAAAAATATGGAGCGGCCAGCCGTGTCCCCAATCTCTGGCTATATGCCAGGAACGACAGCGTTTTCGAGCCGGAACTGGCTGAGCGTTTGCAGATCGCCTTCCTGCACGGTGGCGCCGACCTGACTTTCAGGGAGCTTGCGCCCGTCGGCAGGGAAGGACATTTCCTCTTTGTCGCGGGCTCGCGGACGTGGCTCGCGGAATACGACGATTTCCTGCGGCGGCATAATCTGCCGACATGGGGTTACTCCGATGTTTCCGCACTGTTGAAGCGCCTTGGCCTTGGTGAGGACGAAGCTCCGGTTGCAGCGGACTATCTTGGCGAACCAGTCCCGAAGGCAATGGCATTCTCGCCCGGCGCCCGGCGCGTCTTCGCTGAAAGTGGCGGCCCGCACGATCTTGCCGCCAATCGCGATCTGGCGATGTTCCGATGCAAACTGGCCAATAATGACTGCCGCATCGTCATGGAAAACGACCGCTGGGTCGGGCCATTGACACAATGATGGTGCGCCAGTGTGGATAATCCCGAATTGATCTCCGCGCCGGCGCAGCCGCTCGATTCCGGCCTGCGGGCGCTATGCGGCATCGCTGCGTTCTATCGGATCGCGGCCGATCCCAGGCATCTGGCCAACGAACTCGCCTTGACCGGTCGCCTTGCCAACGAACGCGACCTCATCCGCGCTGCAGCCATGATCGACCTCAAGGCGCGCGTCGTCGGCAGGCTCACGCCCAAACGCATCGAGACACTTCCGGTGCCGGCGATCGTGCGCGTCGCCGACGGCTCCTTCCAGGTCTTCGGCGGCAAGAACCCGAGCGGCAGGTTCCGCCTGGTTGACCCCGTCACGCGCGTCGACCGGGAACTCTCTATCGAGGCGTTGCTGCAGGAGACCGGCGGTGAGATCGTGCTCGTCGGCCGGCGCCTGCGGGGGCAAGGCTCGGATCCACGCAGCTTCGGCCTTGGCTGGTTCCTGCCTTCGATCTGGCGCTACAGGAAGCCGATCGCCCATGTGCTGCTGGCATCGCTGTTTGTGCAGATCTTCGCCCTGGTCACGCCTTTGTTCTTCCAGGTCGTGGTCGACAAGGTGCTGACCCACAAGGGCTACTCCACCTTGTTCGTGCTTGTCGCCGGCATCGCCATCATCGGCCTGTTCGATGTCGTGCTGCAATATCTGCGCAGCTATGCGCTCTCGCACACCACCAACCGCATCGACGTCGAGCTCGGCCAGAAAATGTTCCAGCACTTGCTGCGCCTGCCGCTCGGCTATTTCGAGACGCGGTCCGCGGGCCAGACCGTGGCACGCGTACGCGAACTTGAGACCATCCGCAGCTTCCTGACCGGGCAAGGCCTGTTCTCGGCGATCGACCTCATCTTCACGTTCGTCTTCATCGCCGTGCTTTACGCCTATTCCTGGAAGCTGACTTTGATCGTAGTCGGCTCCATTCCGCTCTACATCCTGATCGCCTTGCTGGTGCGGCCCACCTTGCGCGCGATGGTCAAGGAAAAGTTCAACCGCGGTGCCGTCAGCCAGCAATTTCTGGTCGAGGCCATTGTCGGCATCCAGACGGTCAAGGCCGGTGCCGTCGAGCCGGTGATGCAGGCACAATGGGCCGAACGCCTGGCCGCCTATGTGCGCACCTCCTTCGACGCCACCATGCTGAGCGCCGGCGGCCAGAACGCTATCCAGTATGTCTCCAAGCTCTCTACGGCCCTGCTGCTGCTGTTCGGCGCCAAGGCGGTGATTGACGGCGACATGTCCGTTGGCGCTCTGGTCGCTTTCGACATGATCGCCAACCAGACGGTGCAGCCGGTTTTGCGGCTCTCGCAGCTCTGGCAGGATTTCCAGCAGGTGCAGATCTCCGTCGACCGGCTTGGCGACATCCTCAACACGCCCATGGAGCGGACGCCGCAGACCAGCTTGGTGCTGCCGCCTCCAAGGGGCGCCATCGACTTGCGCAACATCACCTTCCGCTACCGGCCGGGTTCTCCCGAGGTGCTGAAATCGGTCTCGCTGTCGATCCAGCCCGGCGAGGTCATCGGCATTGTCGGCGCCTCCGGCTCGGGCAAGTCGACCCTCACCAAACTGATCCAGCGTCTCTACTCCGCCGAGGAAGGCCAGGTGCTGCTGGATGGCGCCGACCTGTCCCAGGTCGACCCGGCCTGGCTGCGCAGCAATATCGGCGTGGTGCTGCAGGAAAATCTTTTGTTCAACCGCACCATTCACGACAATATCGCACTCGCCAACCCGGCGCTGCCACGGGCCAACGTCATCGCCATCGCCAGGCTTGCCGGCGCCGACGAGTTCATCGCCAGGCTGCCTGCGGGCTACGACACCATGATCGAGGAGCGCGGGGCCAATCTCTCAGGCGGCCAACGCCAACGCATCGCCATTGCGCGGGCGCTGGCCACGAACCCGCCGATCCTGATCTTCGACGAAGCCACCTCGGCGCTCGACTACGAAAGCGAGCGGGTCATCCAGACCAATATGCGTCATATCGTGCAGGGGCGCACCGTCATCATCATCGCCCACCGCCTGGCTGCCGTGCGGCCTTGCCACCGCATCGTCGGCATGGCCGACGGCCGTATCGCTGAGATCGGCAGCCATGCCGAACTGATAGCCCAGCCCAACGGCGTCTATGCGCGTCTGTGGGCGCTTCAGAATGATCAGGTGGACGCCTGAGATGAATGCCAGAACGCCGCCGCCCTCTGCTGGCCAGCCGATACCCCCGCTGCCTTCCCGCAAGCCTCGGCCCAGGCGCTCGGATCAGGAGTTCCTGGCGCCGGCCCTGGAGATTCTGGAAACGCCGCCCTCGCCGGTGCGCATGGCTCTGATCGTCATCATCTGTACCCTTGTCGTTACCGCCCTCAGCTGGGCTTATTTCGGACGCATCGATGTCATCGCCTCAGCGCAAGGCAAGTTCGAGCCAACCGGCAAGGTCAAGATCATCCAGCCACTGGAAACAGGCCGGGTCAAAGCGCTGCCGCCAGCGGAAGGCACGCATATCATGCAAGGCGATGTGCTGCTCGAACTCGACGCCACGGAGGAGATCGCCGACGAGGCCGAATACAGGCGTGATCTTGCCTCCTATGAGGCCGAAGCGACACGCCGGCGTGTTGCTATAGATACGGCGCGGGACAACAAGCTCTCGCCCAAGCCGATTATCGTGTGGGGCGATGAGGTTCCCGGTCTCCTACGCCGTCGTGAGCAGAACATCCTCGACGGTGATCTCGGCCAACTCGCATCCAGTCTTGATTCGCTGAGCGCCCAGCGCCAGGAAAAGCTGACCGACCGGGATCACTTCGCCGAGACCATCGAGACGCAGAAATCGTTGATCGCGACGCTGCAGGATCGCGTGACCATGCGTTCGGCTGCTCAGGCGGCGGATGCGGACACCAAGTCCGATGTGATCGATGCCACCGAAACCCTGAAGTACCAGGTCACGCAACTGGCCATCCAGCAGGGCCAGTTGGCCGACTCCGAGGCCGAGGCGGTCGTGCAGGGACGCGAGATCGACAAGACGCTCGAGGCATTCATCAGCGACAATGCGCAGAAACTTGGCGATGCCGAAAGGCAGATCGACGACCTGACCCAGAAGCTGGCCAAGGCCACCGCCGAGCGCGAGCGCAAGACCATCGTCAGCCCGATCTCAGGCACGGTCGAGGAGTCGGTGATCACCAATGTCGGCCAGGTTGTCAGCGTCGGACAGGAAGTCATGCGCATCGTGCCTGATGATTCCAAACTTGAACTGCGGGTCTATGTGCTCAACACCGACATCGGCTTCGTCAAGGTGGGGCAGGAGGCAGTGGTGAAGATTCAGTCCTTCCCCTTCACGCGCTACGGCACCATTACCGCCAAAGTGGTCACTGTCGCTACCGATGCCATACCCGAGCCCGACGCAGCGCAACTCGAAGGCAATCCTGCCGCGCAGATAACGAATGCCACCTTTGCCGGCGCCGAGCGCACCCAGAATTTGGTATTTCCCGTCACCCTCACACCTGCCCAAACGATCATGAGCGCGGACGGGCAAAACGTGCCACTCACGCCTGGCATGGCCGCCACCGTTGAAATCAGGACTGACAGCCGGCGCATTCTCGGCTTCTTGTTCTCACCCATGGTGGAAGTGACTTCGAGTGCTTTCAAGGAGAGGTGATGCAAGCCGGTCGGCAGGCGATCACAGGTGGCATGACCAACCGGAAACCATTGATCGAAGGGAGGAAATCAAGACATGGATCTGGCGCTTATTCATCGCGATATTCTGGTTTGCGGATGTGGGCAATGTGGTGGAGACTATTAAATCGGGCGACGGAAAGTTGCTTGACCATTCCAACGTGGCGACGTTGGTGGCGGCAATGGCCGGTTTCGATCCGGCAACGTCACCGACCGGAAATGGCATCCAGCCCAACGATCCTCGGCTTGGCGACCCGAACCAGACGGGCACCATCGCCGCAGCCATGCAGCAGACATGGATGGCGGCCTGATGTCGAAAGTGCCGCTGGCGAAACCAGCGGTCTTTCTACGTGCAGATGATCGCCCTCGGCGCAAAGCGGAGGGGTTGTGCCAAACATGAGGTCCGCTTTCCCTCGTCATTCATCTGGGAAAGCGGGTTGGCATTCGAACATTGCCGTGACACCGAACGGCCGCGTGGACCTCGACGTCGCTCGCCAGCCAAACCTCCGCAAGAAACACCGGCAGTGTGCTACATATGTGATACCTATTGTGATACAAATTCAGCGCTTCGGCTTGGAAAAGTGAATTAAATCAATATATTAGGTAAGCCGTCGATCCCAGCCAACGGTACCATCGGCTTCTCCGATAAGTCTTTGAATTTTATCAAGAATTTTGAGATCAATATCCCTGAACTTGCGCTGGCGGAGCCCGCGCCCCAGGCTGCTCGCCGATGCCATCGTCACCACATCGACGGACGTCACGGTTTCGCCCAATCTTGGTCCATGGGTGAACCGGCGCGGAACTCTTCGCAGAGTGGGGGGCTGCCGCGTTGCTGATCGAGAAGCGCGCGACGACCGGCGTGGTCAGCTTCGCCACTTCCTCAGGCACGATCCATTGGTTGATAGCAGATAGCACCGGAATCAGAAGCGATTCAGCAGGCTACGAGGTATATCCAACGCCCTTTTGAGCCATAGGTTGCGCGGCGGGATTGGGACTTTCGGGAGAGGCATCGCCGAGCAAGTTTCCCGCATTGCCGTCCATGAAGGGTTATTAAGCACCGCATCGCAGCGCGCGAGACGGCCCTGTCCGGTGACAGTCAAGCAAGCGTAGCTTCCCACCGGAAACCTCTGGCCGTTGCCTCGACATGAAGAGGACAAAGCGCCAGTCGGCGTCAGGGTTGCCCCGCCCGGACAATAATCAGCGACCTTGTTCCACGAAAAAACATTCTGGTCGGTTTCGCAGCGTGCGAGATAGCTCTTGGGACCTGCCGCCAGACAGGAATATTGGCCCAACTCGAACTGACCATTAGGAGCGAGACATCTTGCCTCCGCTGAGGCTGCCGCAGCGATCCCGGTGAATGCCGCGGCAGAAACGAGCAGTCCTAAGTTCCGCTGGTTCAATCTTGTCCTCCAATCAGGCTGATCGCATTCGAAATTGCGGCAGAATTTCAACCTAGATGAGGGAAGATGGCCGGGCGCGGTCATCAATCAAGCCGACAGCTATGTTAAAGACGTACGGCTGAAACCGCCGGCGCCAGGGTCAATTGGTTGCCTCCCTGATCAGCCTAATTGCGGCAGGTTTCTGAACAGTTCCAGCGCCTCCGGGTTGGCGAGTGCCTCCTTGTTCTTGATGGCGCGGCCATAAAGCACGTCACGCACGGCAAGCTCCGTGATCTTGCCCGACCTGGTGCGCGGAATGTCCGACACGGCGACGATCCTCGCCGGCACATGGCGCGGGCTGGCCCCTGTACGGATCTTGGCGCGGATGCGCTCTTCCAGGTCCTCGTCCAGTCTGACGCCCGCCGCCAGCCGTACGAAAAGCACGACGCGTACGGCTGCCGCCAGCAGGAGTGATCCATCGTCAACGGCCTTTGACAGCTGGCGTCACACCAAGATTCAACTATTGCAAGTTTATTTGTAAATGGATAATTACTCTCTTCGCCTTTGGACTTCGATGTCCGGTGTGGCGCGTGAAGGCTCCAGCCGGACTTGGCGGCAGTTCCGCCCGGAACGGCTCTAACGCCGATAGAAGCGCGCCAACGATCGTAACCAATTGCAGACGTGAAGGACCTTCTGAGATGATTAGCCGCTTTGGGTTGCTCAAGCGCACCCCCAATCTGCCTCCTGAAGACTTCGATCGACATTGGCGTACCACTCACGGTCCACTAGCCGCGAAATTGCCGGGATTGCGCGCCTATCATCAGCATCTCGTCGTGAACAAAGAGCAGTTTGGGATCGATCATGCGCGGGGCCCCTGGGATCTGGATGGGTTCTCGGAACTGCATTTTGACGATCTGCCCAGCATGATGTCAGCTGTCTCCTCGCCACACTTCGCTGCAGCGCTCCAAGACGAACCGGAATTTGTGAAGGATGTTCACCTGGTCGCCTGCGAAAAGCACGTGGTCGTCCCGGTGGAACTGGGCAAGGGGCCTTTTGTGAAGCGCATGACCATGCTGAAGCGCCTTCCTGGAATATCCGCCGACCGGTTCCGCCAGGAGTGGCTCACCGTCCACGCCTCCTGGGTGCGCCAGTGGCCGAACGTGCTGGGATATGTCCAGAACCTTGTCATAGACCGATATCATGGGGATCGAAGCGAAAGCGCGAGCTACGAAGATGTGCCTGTCGACGGCATTGTCGAATTCTGGTTCCGCGACAGGCAGCAAGCCGCAGAGTTGTACGCCAGCGAGATCGTTGCGCGAACCCAACAGCACGCCCTTGTCTTCCTTGACGAGATCACGCCATTCTTCGTCGAAACGCGTCAAATCGTCTGAGGCATGACCGGAGTCGCGAGGCTGGAAGCCCGAGCTCGACGCCGGGCCATTGAAGCTCGATCGATCGTTGTCCTACGCCACGCGCCGGCGACACGAGCATTGGCTGCGCAGCAGGATCTTGCGGCCTTATGTCTGCAAGTTGTGACTGTAGCCGAGATCCGCCGAGAGCTGCTCCGTGGCCTCCAGCAGGCGTGGAATGAAGTCGCTTTCCGCCTTCTCGTCGATCAAAGCGTCGTGGCCGATGATCGTGACAGCAAGCACCATCTGTCCAATGTGGTCGAAGACCGGAGCCGAGATGGCCTTGATCCCGGGCACCGGTGGATCCACGACGGTTGCATAGCCGGCCGCGCGTATCTGCTCGAGATCCTTCTTGGATTGAAAGCTATGCGTTCCAATCCGCCCGCTGTCCGGTGGCTCGCGCATTTCCTTGCGGATAGCATCCCTGACGACCTTTTCGGGCATGAACGCCGAAAAAACGCGGCCGCTTGCAGTGCCCGACATGGAATATACGGTGCCCGGCCGTGTGTTCATGTTCAACTGGCTTCCGCTCTCCTGTAACTGGATGACCGTCGGGCCGAACGACCCCCAAACGACCAGCGCCACATTCAACGCCGTCGCCTCCGACAACGCCCGCACCACCTCGCTGGCCTGCCGCATCGGATCTGCCGTGCGCATCCGTGTGATGCCGATGTCCAGCGCGAACCGTCCGAGCATGTAGCGGCCCGTGTCGGGTTCCTGATCGACGAGGCCGATCTTGCGGTAACTGACGAGATAGGCATGCGCCTGAGCGGGCGCAAACCCTGCCACCCGCGCGAGATCTTTGAGCATCAACGGCTCGGCTTCCTCGGCGAGCACGGAAAGCAGCTTGGCACCCAGTTCGATTGACTGAACGCCGCGCCCTTCGTTCTTCTTCACTGCGTCCTTGGGAGCGTTGGCCGACGGTTTCATATCAAACTCTGCGGATACGGTTTCATCGCTGTCGATGCGCTATCATTGCCAGTTCGATACTACCCTGTTCCCACACCCGAGAACTGGCGGGTCCTTGCGGGGTAACTCTTCTCGGTTTCAACCAGGCCTTCGGAGATCGATCGCGCAGCCGCGAACAATTTTTGGACCGCAGGGGAATCATCATCCACCGGCATCTCTCCGGACGGGCCGATAACCGTTGCGACAAGCGTGAATTCGCCGTCCTTGCCGAAGATCGGCGCGGCCACCGCGTTGATCCCGGGAACGGGTGCTCCTATCGCCGTCGAGTATCCGACCTTGCGGGCCAGCTGTACTTGGGCCTCGAAGTCCTCCCGCGCTTGCGCTGGACCTAGCGAACGGCCACCGGCGGCTCCGCGGAGTTCGGAAGTGATCTGGTCTTCGATATCATCCGCGTTCCCAAAAGCCGCAAAAACGCGCCCGGTTGCGGTCCCGGTGATCGAAAAGAGCGTCCCCTGGCGAATGTTCAAAGCCGATGGCCACAGGCCGTCATTGACGTGGACGATGGTTGGGCCGAATTGCCCCCAGACCGCAATAACGGACATGTAGCCAAGTTCGTCCGTCAGTGCCCCAAGGGTCCGCAATGCCGCCGAGGGTACTGGAGAGCTTCGTAGCCAACCGATCCCCAACGCCATGGCGAAGGGACCCATGCGGTATAGGCCCGTGTCCATTTCCTGATGAACAAGACCGACATGACGCATGCTGGTAAGGTATGCGTGACATTGAGCGGGCACCAGGTCGGCCGCCGCGGCGAGATCCTTCAGCATCATCGGTTCGCAGACCTCGACGAGTGCCCGCAAGATTCGGCCGCTGACCTCGATCGACTGTATTCCTCGTGCTGCGCCGGCCATTGTCCGTCCTACCTCCACATTGATGTCCCGGTTACGGATCGATCGGCTTATCGAGATGCCTGTTCGTGCCGTACCCCATCAGGAACCGTCGCGATGATAGTCGACGGACATGGTCGCTATCCATAGCAGTCACCTAAAATGCCTGTGCGCCATCCACTTATCCAGATCACCCCAGGTCAAAGGCCGGGCGTGGGCCCCGAACCGATTCGGCCATGACAATAACGTTATCCCAATAACGCACACATTCATCATTGACTAATTGATTTGATCATGGCAAACGAAAAATAGAGTGGCGCTGGCCGGTTGCGAAACCGGTCGCAGGAGGTTCTGCCGCGAGGCAGTGCGCCACATGGGAGGTTTTGGATTGGTCGACTACGTCATCATCGGCGCCGGCTCCGGGGGCGCGATCCTCATCAATCGGCTGAGCGAAAATCCCAATGTCGAGATCGCGGTGATCGAAGCCGGTGGGTGGGACCGCAGCCCGTGGATCCATATGCCGATGGGGTATTTCCGGCTGATGCAGACGCTCCAGCTGGACTGGGGCTACCACACCGTCCCACAGAAGCACGTGAACAATCGCGTCATGTTCGTTCCGCGCGCCAGGAGCATCGGCGGCTGCACGACTGTCAACGGAATGATCTACACGCGTGGTCACCGGACTGACTACGACAACTGGGCGCAACAGGGTAACAGGGGCTGGGACTACGACAGCATCCTTCCCTATTTCCGCCGCGCGGAGAACTGGGGCGGCGGCGGTGACGAGAACGTGCATGGCTTTGACGGCCCGCTAAAGACGACCCGCAATCCGATAAAGGCTGAGCCGTGCGTTGCCTGGCGGGACGCCTGCATCCAGGCGGGGTATCCCTACAACGAAGACCTCAACTCCGGCGAGCAATACGGCGTCGGTCCTTGCGACGGTACGGTGAGGGATGGCGTGCGCTCGAGCGTATCGCGCTGCTACATCACGCCCATCAAGCATCGCAAGAACCTGACCTTCTACACCAAGGCCATGGCCTCCAAGATCATCATGAAGGGCGGTCGCGCTATCGGCGTCGAGTTCATTCAGGGGCGCCAGAAAAAGATCATCCATGCCGACAAGGAGGTGATCCTCTGTGGCGGCACCTTCAACTCGCCCCATCTGATGCAGATTTCGGGCATCGGAGATCCAGAGCATCTCGGTCGTATTGGCATAAGGGTCGAGCATGACCTCCCGGGTGTGGGGCGCAACCTGCAGGATCACCTTGCAAGTTCGGTCAAACAGGGCCTTTCGAAGCCAATCTCACTGCTCACCGCAACCAAACCCTACGCGGCTGCGCTCGCGCTGATACAATACTACACCACGGGTTCTGGGCCGGTCGCCGGCCATGGCGTCGAGGTCATGTCGTTCCTCAAGACCCGTGAGGGCCTCGAAGCGCCCGACGTCCAATGGCACTTCAACAACATCATGTATCGCGATCACGGCCGCGAGATCATCAATGTCGAAGGGTGTATGCCCTACTTCAACATCTCACGCCCGCAGAGCCGCGGGACGATCCTGGCCAAATCGGCCGATCCATTCGAGCTTCCGTTGCTCGATCCGAATTTCCTCGCGGTTCCGGACGACCTGCGTGTGCTTCGCGACGCGCTCAAGATGTCGCGAGACATCCTCGCACAGCCGGCGTTCGACGCAATTCGCGGCGAGGAATATGCACCTGGCAAGGGCGTGACTTCGGACGCCGATCTTGACGAGTACATCAAGGGCGACTGCCAGAGCGTCTATCACCCGGTCGGCACCTGCAAGATGGGGTCGGACTCCATGGCGGTCGTGGACGACGAATTGCGGGTGCGCGGGATAGGTGGGCTCCGTGTGGTCGATGCGTCGATCATGCCGACGCTGACCAGCGGCAACACCAATGCCCCGACAATCATGATCGCCGAGAAGGCTGCCGACATCATCAAGGCGGCTGCCTAGTGCAGTCGGCTATCCGGTCAAATCCATGGAGTCTGCAATGAGCAAGATGTTTTCGATCGACAATCCGCTCGACTTTGTCAGCGAGGACACCCAGACCTTCCTGAAGCGGAGACACCAGCTCTTCATCGGGGGGAAAACGTGCGAGGCGGCCGACGGAGCGCGTCGTGACGTGGTCGATCCCGCGACCGGCAAGATCATTTCCAGCGTGGCCGATGCGGGATCTCAGGATGTGGATCTTGCGGTCAGGGCTGCTCGCCAGGCGTTCGACAACGGTCCGTGGACCCGGATGAAGCCGAACGAGCGCATGAAGCTCCTGTGGCGTCTTGGCGAGCTGATCGACAAATACTCTGTCGAACTGGCCGAACTTGACGTTCTTGATGAAGGCTCGCCCTACGCGGTCGTCAAGAACTTTTACATCAGTCTGGCCGCCGACCATTTCCGCTACTTCGCCGGATGGGCCAACAAGATCGATGGCACCACCATGCCGGTCAACATGGGTGGCGAATGGCATGCATACACGCTCCGTGAGCCCGTCGGGGTGGTGGCGCAGATCCTGCCCTGGAACGTCCCCTTCCTGATGATGGCCTGGAAGCTTTCACCTGCCTTGGCGGCCGGCTGCACCGTGGTCGTCAAGCCGGCTGAAGATACGCCGCTGTCGGCGGTGCGCTTCGCGGAAATCTGCCGCGAGGCCGGTATCCCCGACGGTGTGATAAACATCGTAACCGGCGACGGTAAGGTGGGCGCGGCCTTGGTGAGCCATGCTGACGTCGACAAGATCGGCTTCACCGGCTCCACGGCGACCGGGCAGTCGATTGTCCGTGCGGCCGCGGGCAACCTCAAGCGCGTCAGCCTTGAACTCGGCGGCAAGAGCCCCGTCTTCGTCTTTCCTGACGCTGACATCGAGGCGGCAATTCCCGGGGTTGCCGAGGCCGTCTTCCTGAACAGCGGCCAGGCATGCACTGCAGGTTCGCGCCTCTACGTGCATGAGGACATCTATGACAGGGTCATCGAAGGCGTGGCCGCCTATGCGGAGCGACTGAAGCTGGGACATGGACTGGACGAAACCACCAATCTCGGCCCCATCATCTCGAAGAAGCAGTACCAGCGGGTCACCGGGCTGCTGAAGTCCGGACTGGACGAAGGCGCCAATTTGGTTGTGGGCGGCGACGCGGGAATGGACGGCTATTTTGTCAGACCAACATTGCTCCGCGACGTCACGCCTCGGATGAGCGTGTACCGGGAGGAGATCTTCGGCCCCGTGATCAGCGCCATGAAGATGACGTCGGAAAACATCGACGAGCTGGCGCGTGAGGCGAACAACACCGACTACGGCCTGAGTGCGAGCATTTGGACCAGGGACATCAACCGCGCGCATCGACTGGCGGCGCGCATTCGCGCTGGAATCATCTGGATCAACGCCCACAACCAGAGCGACGCGAACATGCCATGGGGCGGCTACAAACAATCCGGCTGGGGCCGCGAGATGGGTAAGCCGGCCATGGAGATCTACACCGAGATCAAATCTGTCGCGGCCTATCTCGGCTAGGGGATCCAATGAGCGGCGCTCGGCCGCCCTTCATACCCGGCGGCAATGCCGTCGCGTTGGAATTCTAGATGTTCCTGCGTCATCAGGCCTGGACCCGGGATAGGAACAGCACAGGCCTTAGGAGGAGAGAATGTCAATCATAACGAACTTCGCAGGCGCATTGAGTGTCGGCTCCCTATTGCTTGCTTCTGCGGGTCTTACGCCTGCGCTCGCGAACGATTTCGTCTTCGTGAACAAGCAGGGAGACATCACCCCGTTCTGCGGCAAGGACCCGGTGCGGGTTGCCCTGATCGATGGCTATGGCGGGAATTCGTGGCGCAAAACCGCTTTCGCCGAGATCCAGGATGAGGCCGCCAAATGTCCCAACATCACCGATGTGACCTATGCCGATGCCGGCGGCGACGCTCAGGCGTACAATGCGGCAATCAACGGATTTGTCGCGCAGGGCTATGAGGTGATCGTCACGTTCACGGATTTCGGCGATGCGGCAATCCCGGCCTATCGGGCCGCCACTCAGGCCGGCGTGACCATGGTTCCCTACTTCTCGAATCTCGGCGGGAAATTGGGCGTGGACTACATCGCCAATCCCTACGAGGATGCATTTGCTGCGGGAAAAATCTTCGGCGAATGGGTCGGCAAGACCATCGGCAAGGGCAAAACGGTCTTCCTGGGAGGCCTTCCTGGCTCGGCCTCGTCCGTCACCTTCTTGAATGGCTACAAGGAAGGCCTAAAGGGGTACCCAGCCGTCGAA
Source organism: Mesorhizobium comanense (assembly GCF_005503535.1). Taxonomy (GTDB): domain Bacteria; phylum Pseudomonadota; class Alphaproteobacteria; order Rhizobiales; family Rhizobiaceae; genus Mesorhizobium; species Mesorhizobium comanense. The sequence goes on from NZ_SCNN01000001.1 coordinate 937,349, forward strand.
CTGCTCGACGATAACTTCATCGTCACCAACTGGAATCCGGCCGACGCGCAGAAGGCCGTTGCCGGTCTGATCGCAAAATATCCGCAGATCGATGCGGTCGCGTCCGACTATGGCGTGACCAGCCTTGCCGCAGTGAAGGCCTTCGAGGCCGCAGGCGTGAAGGTGCCCGCGATGGCCTTCGTCGCCACCAACAACGAATACAGCTGCAAATATCTGGACGCCAAAGCCGCCGGCCACGCCTGGCGTCAGCTTGCCCTGAGTGGCACGACGGCCGACGTCCGCTTCGCGCTTCGCGCCGCCATGTCCGCCCGTGCCGGAGTGAAGAACCCCGAACCGCGCGCGCTCGTCGCCTTCCCCTTCGCAAACAGCGAGGAAAATCTCGATCCAAAGTGCGATCCGAAGATGCCGCCGGATGCCGATCTGGCGTCCTCGCTGCCAATAGACAAGCTCAAGAAGCTCTTCGCACAATAGTCCTCCCGACGTGGTGGTCGCGGGCCGGGTCAAAGTGTTGGCCCGGCCCTTTGCACTGGCTTACACGGCAGGGGCGGTGTCGGATGTCTGATCCCATTGAAATGTCTCGCGCCATCGTCAACCGAGGTCGCAAGGCGGGATCGACGACCTGTCGTGCGCTCTCTTTCGGTCGACGGCGATCGTCGCAAATCATGGCAGAGTTGGGCTGCAAACGGCGCTGGAACCTGAACGCCCGAAAGTTTTCGATGTGATGCCTGATGAATTTGATAATTACAAACAAGTTTGTTTTATTCCAACGAAGTGTCCGGCCAGACCAGGCACCCTAGTGTCCCGCAGTCTCGGGTCGAGCGCCTTGGAACGCCGGTAATCGCTCGAGGCGGTCGGCGATCGTGCGGGTTCTGGGGAAAGGCGTCATGTCCACCTCCCAGCGGGTTGCGTTGTAGACCTGCGGCACGAGGCAGATGTCTGCCATGGTGACAGAAGCCCCGAAGCAATACGGTTCGCCGTTGAGCATGGCTTCGAAGTCAGCCAGGCCGGCTGCGATGAAGTGTTGCATCCAGGCTTTCATGTCGATGCTGCCAGCCGAATGTGCCGTCGCGAACTTCGCTACCCGGAGATTGCATATGGGGTGAATTTCCATGGCAATCGCGTAGGACAGGGCTCTGACGCGGGCCTTCGAGGCGGGGTTCTCGGGCAGCAGTCCCAGCATCCGGGTCTCGTCCAGATATTCGATGATTGCCAGGGATTGGGTTAGGCGCAGGCCGTCCAGTTCGACGACCGGGACGAGACCTTGTGGGTTGCGTTCGACGTGGTGCTGTTCGCGCTGCGCGCCGGCGACAAGGTCGATCGGGATGGCTTCCCAGTCGAGCCCGGCCAAGCCCAGGGCGATACGGACGCGATAACTGGCCGAGGATCTCCAGTAATCATAGAGCCGGGTTGTCGTGCTCCTGGCTGTGGTCATGGGTTGTTCTCCGAGGTTCCTTGAAAGCTCTAAGCGCGCCCATCGTCATTGATCGGTTCGTTCCGATCTCGGCCGGGACGGCTATACAAAATTTGATAATTGCGAATTAATTATCATATGTCGTTGCCAGAACAACCGATTTGTGGTTTGTTGCTGGCAGTCGAACATCTCGAAAGCGGCAGCTCTCATGGCCGAACATAATCTGCCTCACGCGATGGTTCGCGCCGTTGCTGCAAGCAGCAACCATCAGGGCTATATGCCCGGGTTTGGCAACGACTTCGAAACCGAGGCGCTCCCGTTCACGCTTCCGCGCGGGCAGAACAGCCAAGTAAGCACCGAGTTCGCCGCCATGGAGGTGCCCCTCCAGGGGGGCTGCTGGGGCAGCCTGGAGAAGAAATTCGACTGTGCGCTCGGGATCAAGGCCTGATGGCACTGCAGAGCTGGGTAGCGTCCGCCGCAGGCGACACCGATTTCCCGATCCAGAACCTGCCGTATGGCGTGTTCGATGACGGCAGCGGCGCCAGACTGGGCGTCGCCATTGGCGACATGATCCTGGACGTAGTGCGTGTGGATCACGGTCTCGACACCGCGCTGTTCGCTCACACAGAGTGGAACGCGGTGATGGAGGCCGGGCCAAAGGTCTGGGCAAGTTTGCGCGCGCGTTTGACGGCGCTTCTGTCGGACGAGACCCACAGATCCATGGTCGAACCCTGTCTCGTGTCCCGGCAGGGTGTGCAACTGCTCATGCCTTTCCGGGTAACGGAGTACACGGACTTCTACGCGAGCAAGCATCACGCCTTCAACGTGGGCACCATGTTTCGGGGGGCGGACAAGGCATTGCCGCCGAACTGGCTGTCGATCCCGATCGGCTACAATGGCCGAGCCTCTTCAGTCGTGGTCTCGGGCACGCCGGTGACGCGGCCGTGGGGCCAGATCAAGGGCGCCGGGGACGATCTGCCGTCTTTTGGCAGATCGGGCCGCTTCGACCTCGAGCTGGAACTCGGTGCAATCGTCGGCCAGCCGTCAAGCGGGATGATCTCGGTTCAAAAGGCCGACGACATGATCTTCGGCTACGTCCTGCTCAACGATTGGTCGGCCCGCGATATCCAGGCGTGGGAATACCAGCCGCTGGGACCGTTCCAGGCCAAGGCGACAGCGACGACGATCAGTCCATGGATCGTGACCAAGGAGGCCCTGGAACCTTTTCGAACGGCAACGCCGACGCGCGTGCGCCCCTTGCTGCCATACCTGCGCGAGCCGGGGCCGATGCTCTACGACATCGAACTCGAAGTGGCACTCGCGCCAGAGAGCAAAAGCGAGACCGTCATCTCGCGCACGAACTACAAGGAAATGTACTACTCGGCCGCGCAGCAGCTTTGCCATCACACCACGTCCGGTTGTTCGATGCGTGTGGGCGACCTGCTCGGCTCGGGAACCATTTCCGGCCCGGGCCGCAATAGCTACGGCTCGCTTCTCGAGCTCAGTTGGGGCGGAAAAGCGCCGCTGACGCTCGACACCGGCGAGAGGCGCAGCTTCCTGGAGGATGGTGACACGCTCGTGCTGCGCGGCGCGGCCAAGGGCGAAGGCTTCCGCATCGGTTTCGGTGAGTGCGCCGGCAGAATCCTGTCCGCGGTCGAACTGCCCGCCTGGGCGAACGAAGAGGGAAATTGACCACATGGCAAAAGCGTTTGCGTCGCAAGGCGATACGGGAGAGAAGAAGGCAACTTTTGCAGAGATAGGCAAGGACCTCTGGGCCTTCACCGCACAAGGTGATCCGAATACCGGCGTCATCATCGGCGACGACAGTGTGATGATCGTTGAAGCGCAGGCCACGCCGGAGCTTGCCAACAAGGTCATCGAAAAGGTTCGCGCGATAACCGACAAGCCGATCAGCCATCTTGTGCTGACCCATTATCATGCCGTCCGCGTGCTCGGAGCCGCGTCCTACAAGGCGCCTACCGTCATCATGAGCCAGAAAGCGCGCTCCATGGTGGCCGAGCGCGGCGCTGAGGATCGGGGGTCGGAATTCATGCGGTTCCCGAGGCTGTTTCAGGGGTATGATGACATCGCAAAGGTTCCGCCGCTGACTTGGCCGACCACGACGTTCAACGACAGGATGACGGTCTATCTCGGCAAGCGTCGGGTCGACCTGCGCTTCCTCGGTCGTGCCCATACCGCCGGCGATATCGTCATTCACGTGCCTGACGCGAACGTTATGTTCACCGGGGATATCGTCGAGTACCATTCTGCCTGCTATTGCGGCGACGGCCATTTCAACGACTGGCCCGCCACGCTGCAGGCTATTCGCTCCCACGATGTCGAGGCGATCGCGCCCGGGCGCGGGGATGCGCTGGTCGGCAAGAAGATGGTGGACCAGGCGCTGACCAACACAGCTGACTTTGTGGGCTCGACCTACAGGCCGGTAGCGCGTGTCGCGCAAGGCGGTGGCTCGCTGAGGGACGCCTGGGACGCCTGTCGCGCCGAGTGCGATCCCAAGTTCGCCGACTACGCCATCTACGAGCATTGCCTGCCGTTTAACGTTTCGCGCGCCTACGATGAAGCGCTCGGCATGGATACACCGCGCATCTGGACTGCAGAGCGGGATAAAGAGATGTGGAGCGCCTTGCAGGGCTAGGCAGGCTCACCGGAACGACTTGCGTGTGGGGCCTGTCGCTGCGGTTTTGCGATCGCAGCGGGCCTGTTCTTGCTCGTTCGGTTGCTCGATCTGGTGCTTCCTGCCGGATACACGGAATTCGCGTCGCAGGGCGGCAGCTGTTCGCCGCGGACGGAGAAGCCGTTGGCGTCGCTCTACATCGCCCGAAATTGTCCGGCCCGGTCATCTGAACGACAACAGCCGGAGACAAGTGTCTCGGACTGCTTTTCGAATTCGTCTGGGGCTCTTCAGCTGTTGGCGCCCGACAGGTGCCTGGCGGCAATGTAGCCGAAGGTGATTGCCGGTCCGAGCGTGATCCCGCCACCGGGATAGTTTCCGCCCATGATGGAAGCAGCATCATTGCCGGTCGAATAGAGGCCGGCGATCGGCTTGCCGCTTTCGTCCAGGACCTGCGCATATTCATTGGTCTTGAGCCCGGCGAAGGTCCCGAGGTCGCCGACATAGAGACGGACCGCATAGAAGGGACCTGTCTTGATGGGCGCAACGCACGGGTTCGGCTTGTGCGCCGGGTCGCCCAGAGACCTGTTGTAGGCGGTGGAGCCTTTGCCGAATTCCGGGTCTCCTCCACGCGCGGCATGCTCATTGAATCGGGCGACCGTACGTTCGAGCCCTTGTGGATCCGCGCCGATCTGTCCGGCCAGGTCCGCCAGAGTTTTGCCGCACACCAGATATCCCTTTTCCACGAGATGCTTGTAGGGAACCGGGGCTGGCTTGGCGAATCCGAGGCCGTATTTGCGGAATGCCCGATGGTCGGCGATGAACCAGGCCGCGATTTCCGCATCCGGGCCACCTTCCTGGGCGCACCGCTTGATCATCGCCTGACAAAAATCGTGGTAGCTGTGGGCTTCGTTCACAAAGCGTTTGCCCGAACGCGTCACGGCGATGATGCCGGGCTTGGACCGGTCCACGAAATGCGGAAACGTGCCCAGCAGTCCATCGCGCATGGGTGGGCGGGAGATCGGAACCCATGCGGCTGCGTTCGGGAGGGAGGTGTCCACGGTCGCGCCGACTGACTCGCCCAGCCGAAGGCCGTCACCCGTGTTGCCCGGAGGCGCAGGCGAGACGTGCTCGTGGCCCGAGGGCGCGTGGGGGATCATTGCCTTGCGGCGCACCGCGTCTTGTGGAAACCCGCCCGCCGCCAGCACCACGCCTTTGCGGGCATTGACCTCCACCGGGCCGCCGGGGCGATTGACGATCGCTCCCGTGACCCGTCCATTTTCGTCACGGAGCAGGGATTTGACAGGCGAGCATGTCCAGATCGGAACCTTCTTGTCGAAGGCGGATTTGGCGAGCCGGGCGACGAGTGCGTTTCCATTCATGAGGCGCATCGCCCGACCATGGAAGGCGACGTCGCGAACGAATTTGGTCACCAGGCGTGTTACGTAGAACGCCGATATCGGCGAGCGTGTCACATTGAAGAAATGCAGCAGCTCCTTGCCTGAACCAATCATCATCCCGAGAACCGTTATCTCGCGCAGTGGTGGGCGGAGCCGTTTGATCTCCTTGCCCAGGTTGCGGCCGTCGAACGGGCGCGCGACGATGGAACGGCCGGCATCCATGCCGCCGGGCGCTGTCGGATGGTAGTCGGCGAATGTCGGGCCCAGGTCAAACTGGAGCGACGTGTTCTCCTCGAAGAACTCGACCGCTTTCGGGCCAGCGTCCAAAAATGCCTCCACGCGCGCCGAGTCGTAGTGTTCGCCGGTCTCGTGTTTCAGATAGGTTCGTGCCTTCTCGACACTGTCCTTTATGCCCGCCCGTTTGCCTGGAGCGTTGTTGGGTATCCACATCCAACCACCGGACCGGGCCGTGGTGCCTCCGAATACCGGCTCCTTCTCGGCAACGATCACTTGCAGGCCCCGATGGGCCGCTGCAACTGCTGTCGACAATCCGCCAGCGCCGGATCCGACAACGAGTACATCGACAATTTCGCGTTTCATTTGTTTCTCCGTCACGCGGCCAGGTAGCCGCCATCGACCGGCAGCAACGCTCCGGTCACGTAGCTCGAAGCGTCGGACGCAAGAAACAGAACTGGCCCGATCAGTTCCTCGGGTTTGCCTGGCCTCCGCATGGGTGTGTGCGCCATGAAGCGCGCGAGCGCTTCCGGGTTCTCCCGGGTGGCCAGCGTCATCGGCGTTTCGATCACGCCTGGAGCGATGGCGTTCACGCGGATGCCTTCTGGGGAGAGGTCGTGTGCGAGCGCGCGCGTCATCTGGAGTACCGCCCCTTTGGAGGCCGCATAAGCAGTCAACCCAGGATTTGCCGCAACCGACATGATTGATGCGAGATTGATGATGCGGCCGCTGGACTGCCTCAGTTGCGGCAGAAATGCCCGCACCATGTTCATCGAACCCGTCGCATTCACGGCCATCACGGCTGCCCAGTCGTCATCGAAGCTCGGAGCGTCGGGCGCCGTTCGACGGATGATCCCGGCACTGTTGACGAGGATCTTCGCCGGCAGGCCAAATCTGCGCTGGGTGTCCAAGGCAGCGATGTGGCAACTCTTCAGACTGGTGACGTCGAGAGTTACCGCTACAGCGTCGCCGCCGCGGCTGCGGATTTCCTCCGCGACCCGGATGACGGCGTCCTCTTGAATGTCGCAGGCGACGATGCGTGCGCCGGCCTCGGCCAGGCCAATGGCTATGGCTCGGCCGTTCCCCTGGGCAGCGCCGGTGACCACAGCCACGGCCTGGTCAATTCCCTGCATGTCACCTCCCAATGGCCTTTGATCGTGTCTGAGCGAGGTCAAAATTAGTTTGCTACTAACGAAGATATTTGATTATTACAAATAATTGCGAGTGCCAAGTGGTTTTGACAACTTTATCCCCCGACCTGCTGCCATCGGCCGTAGGGTAGCCTCCGGTCGGCCGCCGTTGTGCGGCTTGGCGTCGAGCGGCAGATGTTCGTTCCAGAAACACATAGGCATACTATATTGACAAATATATTTGTTATATGCAAATTACCAGATGCGCGTGCGAGCTTTGTTCCAGGCCGGCTTCAAGTCGTGGCCGGGGCTGACAGTTTCGCAGCGCATGGGAGGAAGAACTTTGCAGCAGATCGCCGCGCCAATGCGTCCCCATCTCTCGATCGACCAGTTCTGGTCGGTGGGATCTGTCGCAGCTTCGGGAGAGAAAAATGTCCACGTCTGAACTTCTCCTCGAGATGAGAGGCGTCTCCAAGCACTTCCCCGGCGTGCGTGCTCTTCACCAGATCACCTTCGACGTTCGCGCCGGCGAAGTGCACGGTCTCGTCGGTGAAAACGGCGCCGGGAAGTCGACGCTGATGGCGGTCGCCTCGGGTGCATTGGTGGCGACCGAGGGCGAGGTTTGGATTTCGGGAGAGGCCATGCAAGGCGATCCCCAACACGCCCGTGACCTGGGTTTGGCGATCGTTCGCCAGGAGCCCGCGCTGATGCCCGATCTGTCCGTTGCCGAGAACCTCTATCTCGGCCTTCCCGAAGCCTTGCGTCCCCCTCTTTCGAAGCTGACCGCATGGGCACGCACACTGCTCCAGCACTGGAGCAGCGATGTCGCCATCGACCCGCGAGATCAGGTCGCGACGCTCAATCCGGAACAGCGGTTTATCGTCGAGATCGTAAAGGCGCTGGCTTGCAAACCAAAGGTTCTCGTGCTGGACGAGCCGACCGAGCATCTTGCGAAAGAAGACGTTGAACGTCTGTTCGATCGCGTGCGAAAGGTAACGGCGCAGAAAGCCGCGGTCGTCTACATCTCCCACCGGATACGCGAAGTTCAGGCGATCGCTGATCGCCTGACCGTTCTGCGCGACGGCGAAGGGCAGGGGACATTTCAGGCCAGCGAACTCTCGGAGGACGAGATCGTCTCGCTAATCGTGGGCGCTAACCTCGACCGCACCTTCCCAGAAAAGGCGTCCTCTGGTGATCGACAGATCGTGCTGGAAACCAGAGGCTTCTCCGGCCCCGGATTCTCGAATGTGTCTTTGCAGGTCCGCGAGGGTGAAATCTTGGGCCTCGCTGGCATCGATGCGAACGGTCAGCGCGAATTTATGCGCGCTCTCGCTGGCCTCTCTCGGGGTGAGGGTCAGGTTGAGATCATGGGCCTTGGGGTTGCGATCGGGGCCAGCCAGCGGGCGAGGGCACTGGGCATCGCCTACTTGCCTGGAGATCGCCATCGTGAAGGCATCTTTCCGGAGCTGACGGTGCGCGAAAACTTCTCTATTCGCAGCATTGCGGCTGATGCCAGCGCGGGTTTGATCAGCGGAAGGGGGGAGGCACGGCGCACCCGCGACGCCATCAAGCAATTCGCGGTGAAGACCCCGGGCGGCGAAACGCCGATCCAGTCGCTCTCGGGCGGCAATCAGCAGAAGGTAGTCTTGTCGAGCGTGCTCGCCTCGAAGCCTAAAGTGCTTCTGGTCGACGAGCCCACGCAGGGCGTCGACGTAGGGGCGCGTGCCGAAATCTACAAGATCCTGCGCGAGACCGCCCGCCAAGGCGTGGCTGTCGTCGTCGTGTCTTCGGATGCGCAGGAAGTGGCAGGGCTGAGCGACCATGTGGCGATTTTCTCGCGCGGGCATGTTGTCGACATTCTCTCGGACGACAAGGTCACCGAGGACAACATTACGTCCTCCGTCCTCAAGTCGACTGGTCAGCGCGACAAACACCACAAGAATGTTGCGGCTTTCTGGCGTTGGGCCGCGGGACATTCCGCGCCCCTTATCATGGTTGCCGCCGCCATCCTGCTGTTGGCAACCGTCGCGGGCCTCTGGAATCCCTTTTATGTGTCTCCGCGAAGCCTGACGGGGATGATGACGCTGGCGGCGACGCTGGCCCTCGTCGGATATGGCCAGCAACTGTTGATGCTTGTCGGCGGAATAGACCTTTCCGTCGGGCCGCTGATGGGACTTTGCCAGGTGGCGGCTTCGTTCTTTCTTCTGGGCGGCGCGGGATTGGGCGATCAGGCGCTGGGATGGTCGTTGCTGATGGCGGTAGCCCTGGCGATCGGTGTCCTCAACTGGTTCCTTGTCGACGGCCTCAAGATGCATCCGATGGTTGCGACCTTGGCGACATTCATGGCCGTCCAGGCAATCTCGCTGATCTTGCGCCCGGTTCCCGCAGGCATGATCGATGGGAACATCATGCTCATGCTCGGGCAAAAGATCGGAATCTTTCCGGTCACGTTCCTCGCCGCCGTGGCGGTTGCTCTGGTCATGGAATTCGCTCTTTACCGGCAATCCCTCGGCATCTCGCTGCGAGGACTTGGCTCGCGGCAGGAGGCCGCGCGTTCAGCGGGCGTCAAGCCTGTCTTGTCGCGTCTGCTGGCCTATGTGGGATGTTCGCTGTTTGCCGGTCTGGCCTCCATAACCATGATGGCTCAGGTCGGCATTGGTGATCCGCGTGCCGGACTGAACTACACGCTTGGTTCGATCGCGGCCGTCGTCATCGGTGGCGCAAGCCTGTTTGGTGGTCGTGGTTCGTTCGTGGGAACGCTGCTTGGGGCAATTTTCATCGTCCAGGTGAATTCGGTGACCGTCTTCCTGCGGCTCAGCCAGGAGTGGCAGCAATATCTCCTTGGATTCCTCATTCTCATAGCCGTCGCCCTGTATTCCATGAGCCGGCGGAAGGTGGTTCAGGCATGACAACGCGCGCGATGGAGCGAGACGTGATCATGGCTCCCGACGGTATCGCTTCGGGAATCCGCGGCAGTCTGTTCAACGAGTTTTCCTGGATCTGGGGCGGGACGATTGTCCTGTTCATCGTGTCCGGCTTCGCGTCGCCAGGTGTGGTCAAGTTGGCCGCTATCAACTCGATGCTGCCCTTCGCCGCGATCCTCGCGATCACTGCCGTTGGCATGACGATCGTGATCCAGCAACGTGGTCTGGACATGTCCCTGGCGGGTACGATGACGCTCTCGGGGCTTCTGTTCGCCAAGATCGGCTTCCTCACCGGATCGACGCTGCTAGCCGTGCCGCTGACCCTGCTCATCGCACTTGCCATAGGCATCGTGAATGGATTGCTGGTGGCCAGGGTCAACATCACGCCGATCGTCGCGACGCTGGCTACGAACGCCATCCTTTTCGGCGCGGTACGGACCGTGTCCGGCGGCAGCTACCTCACTGCTCCGGACGGACTCGCGGCGTTCTCGCACAGCACGCTGTTCGGGGTCCCGATGACGGTCCTGCTCGCGTTGCTCTTCATCATCGTCATCAGCGTCGTCACGAAAAGGACGGCCTCGGGCCGCAGGTTCGTTGCCGTCGGAGCCAACCCGGCAGCGGCCGCCGCCGCGGGAATCCCGATCTTGCGCTACCAGGTTGCGACCTACGCCGTGGCTGCGATCTGCTATGCCGTGGCCGGGATGCTCTTCACCGGCTACATTGGGACGGCCTCCCACATTGCCGGCAACGACTATCTGCTGCCAGCCATCGCGGCCGTGGTCGTCGGGGGCACGCCGTTTTCAGGTGGAC
>NZ_SCNN01000020.1 GCF_005503535.1 Mesorhizobium comanense
ATATGTTGGGAGGCGGGTTCGCCGCCTTGGCGGCGCTCCCGCAGCTGTTCGATGACCGCGTAGAAGACCGGCACGAACACCAGCGACAGGATGGTCGCGGCGACCATGCCGCCAAACACGGTGGTGCCGATCGACTGGCGGCTGGCGGCGCCAGCGCCGGTGGCGAACATCAGCGGCAGCACGCCCAGGATGAAGGCGAAAGCCGTCATCAGGATCGGGCGCAGTCTAAGCCGCGCGGCCTCCATTGACGCCTCGATGATGCTGAGGCCTTCCTCGCGCCGTCGCCTTGCGAACTCGACGATCAGGATCGCGTTCTTGGCCGCCAGGCCGATCAGCATGACGAAGCCGATCTGCGAGTAGACGTCGATCTGCATGCCGCGCGCCCAGAGTGCCGCGAACGCGCCGAACAGAGCGAGCGGCACGGCGAGCAGCACCATGAACGGCATGGCCCAGCTCTCATATTGCGCCGCCAGGATCAGGAAGACGAAGACGATGGCCAGCGCAAAGACCACCGACGCGATCGATCCCGCCTTGAGTTCCTGGAAGGTGATGCCGGTCCATTCGAAGCCGAAATCCCTGGGCAGGGCGGTGGCGGCGGCCCGTTCCATGGCGGCGACCGCCTGGCCCGACGAGAAGCCCGGAGCGGCACCGCCATTGATGGTGGCCGAGGCGTTGTTGTTATAGTGCGGCACCGTTTCGGGACCGACGAACGGCACCAGCTTTCCCAGCGTCGAGAGCGGCACCATGCCGCCCGAGGCGTTGCGCACATAGAGCCGCGAGATGTCGGCCGCACCCGCACGCGCGTCCTTGTCGGCCTGGATGGTCACGCGGAACGTGCGGCCGAACAGGTTGAAGTCGTTCACGTAGAGCGAGCCGAGATAGATCTGCAGCGTGTTGAAGACGTCGGGCAGATTGAGCCCTAGCAGCTTCGCCTTGGCCCGGTCGAGGTCGTAGTTGAACTGCGGCGTCGAGGTCGAGAATGGCGAGAACAGTTGCTGCGGATTGATCTCCGGCTGCTTGCGTGCCTCGGCGATCACGGCTTGCGTGGCGTCGTTGAGAGCGGTGCTGCCGCGGCCGGTGAGATCCTCGACCACGAATTCGAAGCCGCCCGTGGTGCCGATGCCGGGGATGGAAGGCGGATCGAAGGAAAGCGCGAAGGCTTCCGGAATCTGCATCAGCTTGCCGCGCACGTCCGAGACCAGCTTCGATGCGCTCTGGTCTGGCCCGCGCTCTTCCCAGGGCTTGAGAATGGCGAATTCGACCGCCGAGTTCGATTGCGCCGCACTGGTCAGGAAGTTCAGGCCGCTGATCGAGCCGACAATGTCGACGCCGGGCGTCGCCTGCAGGATGTCTCGCGCCTTCTGCGCCACCGCGTCGGTGCGCTCCAGCGAGGCGCCGTCGGGTAGCTGGATCACGACGAAGAAATAGCCTTGGTCCTCGACCGGGAGGAAGGTCGAGGGCAATTTCTGCCAGACGAAATAGGTGGCGACCAGCCCGGCCGCGAACAGGCCGAGCATGATCCAGCGCAAGCGGATGAGGAAGCGCACGCCATGGGCGTAGGCATGCGACAGTCTGTCGAAGCCCGTGTTGAACCAGCGGAACAGCACGAACTGCTCGCCATGGCGATGGCGCAGGAAGGCGGCGCTGAGCGCCGGGCTCAGCGTCAGCGAGTTGAAGGCCGAGATGCCGACCGAGATCGCCACCGTCAGCGCGAACTGATTGTAGAGCCGTCCCGACACGCCGGGAATGAAGGCGACCGGGATGAACACCGCCATCAGCACGGCCGTAGTGGCGATGATCGGGCCGGTGACCTCGGCCATGGCCGCCTTGGTCGCCGCGAGCGGTTTCAGCCCGGCTTCGAGCTGTCGCTCGACATTCTCGACCACCACGATCGCGTCGTCGACGACGAGGCCGATCGCCAGCACCATGCCGAGCAAAGAGAGCATGTTGAGCGAGAAGCCCATCATCTCCATGACGACGAGCGTCGCCACCAGCGACACCGGAATGGCGATGGTCGGGATGATGGTCGTGCGCCAGCTCTGCAGGAAGATGAACACCACGGCGACGACCAGCACCAGGGCTTCGCCGAGCGTGATCAGCACGTCGTGCATCGACGCCGAGACGAAGCGCGTCGTGTCGTAGTGCATGGCGTAGGACACGCCCTTGGGGAAGCGCGTGGACAGTTCCTGCATCTTGTCCTTCACGCGCTGCTGGAGGTCGAGCGCGTTGGACCCGGGCATCTGGTATACGGCCAGCACCACGGTCGGGTCCTTGCCGAAGAAGGCGGAGGACGAATATTGCAGCGCGCCGAGTTCGATGCGCGCGACGTCGCGCAGTTTGACCAGCGAGCCGGTCGCCGTGTTGGCGCGAACGACGATGTCGCCGAATTCCTTCGGATCGCTGAGGCGGCCGACGGCGTTGACCTGCATCTCGAAGGCGGTGCCGGCCGGCGCCGGCGACTGGCCGATCTTGCCGGCCGCGACCTGGACGTTCTGCTCGGCGATGGCGTTCTGCACGTCGACGGCGGTGATGCCGAGATTGGCGAGCTTGTCCGGGTCGAGCCAGACGCGCATCGAATAGCGCCGCTCGCCGAAGATCTGCACGTCGCCGACGCCCTGCAGCCGCTTCAGCGGATCGACGACCTGGAGATAGGCGAGATTGGAAAGCGCCACCGGATCGACGGAATTGTCGGGCGAGGTGAGATTGACGATCAGGACGAAGTTCGGGTTCTGCTTCTTGATCGTCACGCCGCCCTGGTTGACGATCGCCGGCAGCGAGGAGGCCGCTTGGCTGACGCGATTCTGCACGTCGACGGCGGCGGTGCTCAGGGAATAGCCGACATCGAAGGTGATGGTGATGGTCGAGGAGCCGTCATTGGAGCTCGTCGACGACATGTAGGTCATGCCCTGCACGCCGTTGATCTGCTGCTCGAGCGGCGTCGTCACCGTGTCCGCCACCACCTGCGCGCTGGCGCCCGGATAGTGGGCGCTGACCACGACCTGGGGCGGCGTGATGTCGGGAAACTGCGATACCGGCAGCAGGAAATAACAAATCGTACCGGCGAGCACCATGATGATGGCGATCGCCGAGGCGAAGATCGGACGGTGGATGAAGAAGTTTACCACGACACGCATGCCTCGCCGGCTGCTCTTGCCCGCCCGAAGGCGCTGGCAAGCCTGGACAATTGGCCGTGCCCGTCACGGGATTGCTCCCGTGACCGCAGCAGCGGCACCTCGCGCCCTTGCTCTTCGGCAAGCGAGCGAAGCATGGTCTCGAAGGCGCGGGGGTCGACCCCGTCTGCCTTCATGACCAGCCGGATCATCGGATCCCGGATGGCCTCATCTATGGTAAGATCGCGGCGCTGTGGCATTGGCCGGCTCCCTGTCTGTCGATTCGCAGCCCATGCTCGCGAACCGTTTTCATCTCTTCACCGGCCGAGGCCGCATGATTGGCAGTTTTTCCACCCGTCTCGATCTGGCAGGACCAGTTCACGGCCTTGTTATTGACGACGGATGATATAGGTGTTACCAGTAAGTAACATTCTGGAAGTTACAGACCGGTAACACCCTAGTCAAGAGGTGGCCGAGGGTTTTTTGGAAACGAAAGGAGATCATGATGACAGACGGCGTCGTGGAGCGCTCTCGTCCCCGGGATCGGATCCTGGAGACTGCGCGCGACATGTTCCACAAGCACGGCATCAAGGGCGTCGGTGTCGATGCCATCACCGAAGCCGCTGGCACGAACAAGATGACGCTCTATCGTCACTTCGAATCCAAGGACGATCTGATAATCGAGTGCCTGCGTGCCAATGCCGCCAAGGCCGGCGCGATGTGGGACACTTTCGAGACCGAATTTCCCGGCGACAAGCTCGCGCAGCTTCACGCCTGGGTTCGCAAGGCGGCTGCCATGCTCAACACCGACGGCCGCGGCTGCGACATGGCCAATGCCGCCGCCGAGCTGACCGAGCCTGACCATCCGGCGAGGCTGGTGATCAAGGAACTCAAGGAGGCTCAGCGCGAGCGGCTGGTTGGACTCTGCCGGGATGCCGGCATCGGACAGGCCGAGTTGCTCGCGGATACGCTGTCGCTGCTGTTCGAGGGCGCGCGCGTCAGCGTGCAGACCGTCGGCGCCGAAGGCCCCAGCACGCAGTTCGTGCGCATGGCCGAAGGATTGATCGTCTCCTTCCGGGGTGCCGCGGCCGGTTGAATTTCGCCGCGGCTGTTTGCGGACGGCCAGCCATCTGGGCGAGGCAGGTGCACGATTGTTGCGCGCCGCAAATACCGCAATCCGATGCGACGTCTGATGCGCTTCCGGCGGGTAGCGGCTTCGCGCTTTTCCGTGGAATTGCTTCTGGCTGAACGAAAAAAGCCCGCTGCCGGGAGGAGGTGGCAGCGGGCTCGATTTCGAATGTGGCGCGGGAGGAGGTGCACCCCATTCAGGGCCGGCATCGCATCTGGGAGGAGTAGATGGCCGACAAGGACAAACTACGGATTGCCCAACGATTCGGCAACGATGAATTGTGCATAGCAGCTGTGCAGATTTGCCGTGTCGCCATGGAAACCCTTGAGATACGGGCTCACTGTACCGGTACGTTTTCCCTGAAGATCAATCGCGGCTCGATGAACTTGCGCGTCAGATAGGGCGCCGACGAGGCGATCGAGCCGAGCAGTTGGATGACCGACTGCTCGGCGATCAGCCTGGCGTTTTGGTCGATGACGACATCGGCGAGGTCGTCGACGAGATAGCCGCGCGTTTCCCTTGTCAGATCATGGCAGATGAACACCGGCTTGCGGTTGGGCCGGGCTTCCCGGATCGCCTTGGCGACGCCGGAGCGCCCGGCGCCGACGCAATAGATGCCGAGCAGTTCCGGTTCGTTGCGCAGCGCCTTCATGGTTTCGGCATAGCTGGCGTCGGGCTCGTCGTTGATCTCGACG
Organism: Mesorhizobium comanense; assembly: GCF_005503535.1. Classification (GTDB taxonomy): domain Bacteria; phylum Pseudomonadota; class Alphaproteobacteria; order Rhizobiales; family Rhizobiaceae; genus Mesorhizobium; species Mesorhizobium comanense. The sequence continues at coordinate 4,935 of NZ_SCNN01000020.1, forward strand.
GCGCTGCTGACGGTGAGGTTGGGAAACTCCTCGCCGAGCACGGAACGGAAGCCCATCTCGCGCTCCTCGTGGCCGCGGTACGAGCGGGAGCCGACGACCATTGCCAGGCGCCCCTCGCGTCCGCCGAGGAAACGTCCCATCAAAAGCGCCGCCGTGCGTCCCGCCACCCGGTTGTCGATGCCGACATAGGCCGAGCGAGGGGCGGCCGGAATGTCGGATACCAGCGTCACCAAGCGGATGCCGGCCTCGACGATGTCGCGCAGGATGTTGCGCGTCCTGGGATGGTCGACGGCGATGACGCCGACGCCGTTGGCCCGCAACGACAGCTTTTCCACTGCCGTCTGCAGCGCGTTCGGCGAGATGCCGGCGAGGTTGTGGATCCGGCAGGATGCCACCAGCGGCAGGCGCGATGCATAGTCTTCGATGTGCCTGGCCAGATCCTGCATGAAGGCGTTGCTGCCGATCGGCAGGAAGAATTCGAGATTTGCCGGCTTGGAGGGAAGCGTCACCTGGTCGGCGACCGGCAGATAGCCGAGCTGCTTGGCGGCTTCCAGCACGCGCTGCCGGTTGGCGGCGCTGGCGCCCGGCCGGTTGTTGAGCACCCTGTCGACCGTGGCGGTCGACAGCCCGCAATTTCTGGCGATGTCGGAGACGGTGGCCTTCATGCCGCGACCCTATCCGTCGACGCGATGGCACGCCACACAAGTGATGTGACAGGTGATGTGATCTGAGGGGCGGGCGATCGACACCCGTCACCGTGATGTGGATCCGGTTGCTTCGACAAGGCGAATCCGCCCGTCCTCAGTGCGCCGGCTTGCCGTCGGCGACGGCGTCGCGGATTTCTTTGTCCGACATGCCGGTGATGATCCGTTCGACTTCCGCCACGGTTGTCTTCTTCGGATCGATGTCGTCGGCGACCACCTTGCCCCGGCGCATGACGACGATGCGGTCGACCACCTGGAAGACATGGTGGATGTTGTGGGCGATGAAGATGCAGGAATGGCCGGAATCGCGGGCGTTGCGCACGAAGCTCAACACGCCCTGCGTCTCGGCGACGCCGAGATTGTTGGTCGGTTCGTCGAGGATGATGAGGTCGCTGTCGAAATGCATCGCGCGGGCGATCGCCACGGCCTGGCGCTCGCCGCCGGAAAGCGAGCCGATCGGCGTCGTCGGCGGGATGTTCTTGGAAATGCCGACCTCTCTCAGAAGGTCGCGGGCAACCGTGTTCATCGTCTCCTGGTCCATGCGGTTGAGGAAGCGCGGTGGCTTGATCGGCTCGCGCCCGAGAAACAGATTGCGCGCGATCGACAGTTGCGTGACCAGCGCCGAATCCTGGTAGATCGTCTCGATGCCGTGGGCGATGGCGTCGCTGGTGCTGCGCAGGCTGACCTTCTTGCCGCGGATGAAGATGTCGCCGCTGGTCAGCGGCACAGCGCCGGAAAGAACCTTGATCAGCGTCGATTTGCCGGCGCCATTGTCGCCGAGCAGGCCGACGATCTCCTTTTCGTTGACATGGAAATTGGCGTCCACCAGCGCTTGCACGCGCCCATAGGACTTGCGGATGTTCTGCATGCGGATCAATGGCTCGGCCATGGTTCAAGTCCCTGCCTGGTGCCGGCGTTCCAGCCATGAATGCAATGCCATCATGCCAAGGATGATGGCGCCGATGAAGATGTTGTAGGCAAGCCCCGGCACGCCGATCAGCACGATGCCGTTGCGCATCACGCGCAGGATCAGGATGCCGAGCACGGTGCCGATGATGGTGCCGCGCCCGCCCGTCAGCGCCGTGCCGCCGATCACCACCATGGCGATGACTTCGAGCTCGTAGCCGGTTCCGCTGTTTGGGTTGGCGGCCGATGTGCGCAGCGAGGAGATGACGCCGGCGAGCGAAGCCATCACCGAGGACAGGACGAACAGGCCGATCTTGACGCGGCTGACATTGACGCCCCGGGCGCGTGCCGCGAGCGGATTGCCGCCGGCCGCCTGGATCCAGTTGCCGGTGCGGCTCTGGGTCAGCACATAGCCAAGGACGATCGCGGCGCCGATGAACCAGAACAGCGAGGCATAGACGCGGAACGGTCCGATGTAGAAATCGCCGACCAAGAGGTTCGCCAGCCAGCTGCCTTCGGCGCTCCAGGTGCGCTGCGGAAAGCCGTCGGTGATGAACAGGGCGGTGCCGCGTACCACCAGCAGCATGCCGAGCGTGACCAGGAAGGATGGGATCTTCAGCTGGGTCACGAACCAGCCATTGACCAGCCCGACGATCGCCGCGACCAGCAGAGCGGCAAGCAGGCCCACCTCCAGCGAGGTGACGCCGCTGTTGTAAAGCGTCCACATCAGCACTGGCGAGAAGCCGAACAGCGAGCCGACCGAGAGGTCGAATTCGCCCGATGTCATCAGCAGCGTCATCGCCAGCGCGATCAGGCCGAGTTCGACGGTGAAGGCAAGGATGTTGGAAATGTTCTGCGGCGACAGGAAGTCGGGATTGATGCCCCAGAAGACAGCGAGCTCGACGACAAGCAGCACCAGCGGACCGAATTCCGGCCGGCCGATCAGGCGTTGGATGAAGGAACGGTTTTCCATTGAACCCGCGACATGGTTGGAGCAGGCCACGATCTCCGCCGCTTCGGCGGACTGGTCGCGGCGCGGGAAAATACCTGGCGCCGCGCGATGATGCGCGGCGCCAGGGATCGCGGATTATTTTCCGGACAGGATCTTGTCGTAGACGCCGGCGGTGTCCTTTTCATAGAGCGCGCCGGTGATGACGTTGAAACCCGGAGGAATGCCTGACGCCGCCATGTTGGCGAGCGACAGCGCGACGTAGCTGGTCGCCTGCGGGTCCTGCCACTGAGCGGCGTTTACATAGCCGTTCAGCACTTCCTGCGTGGTGTCGAGCGAATTGCCCCAGCCGACGACAGGGATTTCGCCAGGCTTGACGCCGACCTGGTCGAACACGCGCTTGATCGAGCCGGTGACGAGATCGCCGAGGCCGATGATCGCGTTGACCTTGCCCTTGTGAGCGGTGAGGTAGTCGACCATGCGGTTGATCACTTCTGCCTGGTCGAGCGTGGCTTCGGTGACCTCATAGGTGATGCCGAGCGGACCGAAGACGCTCTTGATGCCTTCCTCTTCCTGCACGCCATAGGTGGCGCCGGGGATTTCGACCGGCATCCAGACGAAATCACCCTTCTTCACCAAGCCCTTGTCGACCAGATACTGCGCCCAGTGCTTGCCGAAGGTGACATTGTCGCCGCCGACATAGGCGTTGAAATTGGCCTTGGGGTCGGGTGTGTTGAAGTTGATGATCGGGATGTTGGCCGCGCGGGCTTCCTTGACGATCTCGACGAGGCTGCCCGGATCCGGGCTGGTGGTGACGATGCCGTCGGCCTTGGCGGAGAGGGCGGCGCGGACCGCTTCCTGCTGCGAGGCGACGTCGCCATTGTGGAACGAGGTGTTGACGGTGTTGCCGGTATCCTTGGCCCATTGCTTGGCGCCGGCCAGGAAATAGGTCCAGACCGGGTCGGCGGGGCCGCCATGCGAAATCCAGTAGAATGTCTTGGCCTGCGCCGCCGCCGGAATGACCGTCAGCGCGACCAGCAGGCCGTAGAGCACAAGTCTTAGTCTTGTCAGCATTTGATTTCCTCCCGGTTGAAGATGATCCGTCCCTTGTTCCGGCTTCTGCCGGATGCGTCTTTTTGCCAGCGCCGCTCGGAGCCTCAAGAGCATCCCCTTTTTCGACGGTTGGCAAGCCTCCATCTGCAGATGTAGTCGGCGCCCGACGCGGCGCCATCAGCGGTCCCATCAGATTGCATCAGCTGCGGTGATTTTCAGGGCGACCAGATGATTGGCCTAGAGCCGGATGATTTCAGGTCGGATCGACCTGAAATCTGAATCCGCCTCTAAACCAAATAGATAGAGCATGATGTCACCCGAAAACCGCTTCACACTTTTCGGCATCATGCTCTAGAGGGCTCAGCCGAGGGGATCGTCGCGACCGTATCCGGTGCGCCGTTCACGCCACAGCCGGATCAGCCGGTCGACAGCGAGGGCAAGCACGATCAGCGCACCGGTGGCGAAAGCGGCCCAGATGGCATCCACGCCAAGAAGTGTCATGGCGCTCAGTATTGTCTGCAGGACCAGCATGCCGATCGCGGCGCCGATGACACTGCCGGTGCCGCCCGAAAGTGGTGTGCCGCCGATAATGGCCGCCGCGATCGCCAGCAGCGCGAATGTGCCGCCGTCACCGGGAGCAACGGCGCCATGGGCGCCGATATGGATCACGCCGGCAAGTCCGGCCATCGCACCCATCAGCACCAGCGTCAGCACCCTGACATTGCCTGTCGGAATGCCGGCATGGGCGGCGGCTTGTGGATTGCTGCCCACGGCCTGGACCCGGTAGCCGAAACGGGTGCGGTGGAGCACCACATGCATCGCCACCGCCAACACGACAAAGATGATGCCTGTCGCCGGAACGATGACGAACGCGTTGCCCGACAGCGCGGCCAAGACATCCTGGCCCGGCGGCGCGATTGTCTGCCCCTTGCCGACGACCAGCGACAGGCCCTGGATCATCCACCATGTGCCGAGCGTCACGAGCAGGGCCGGCAGCCGCAGCGCGATCACCAGAAGGCCGTTGATCAGCCCGAGCCCGGCGCCGGCCGCGACGCCTGCCAGTGCGGCGAGCCAGGGGTTCGTTCCGGCAATTATGAGCAGGGCCGCGATGGTCGCCGCGAGATGAAACACGGCGCCGGCCGAAATGTCGATCTGGCGGGCCGCGAGCACGAACACCATGCCGATCGCCAGCAAGCCGGGAAGGGCGGCCTGGCCCAGCACCGAGAGCAGGCTGGCGGGCTCGAGGAAGGAGGGGCTGAGCCAGCCGAGCAGCGCGACCAGAACGGCGAGCGCGATGACGGCGCCCGTCTCCGCAGGCAGCCGGAGGCGGCGCCTGGGGGGATGGTTCGCCGAGCCGGCGAGCGTCGGCGCCGTATCGATCCCGGTCATGCCGCGTTCTCCTGTTTTCCCCGAAGGCGTTCGTCCGTGGGCTTGCCGGAAGCGATCAGCCTCGCAAGCATGCCGGTATCCATGTCATCGCCGGCGATTTCACCGGCCAGCTTGCCCTGATGGAAAGCAAGGATACGATCGCAAAGCCCTGTCAGTTCGGACAGCTCGCTCGAATGCAGGATGACGATGCAGCCGCTGGCCGCCATCTGGCGGATCAGGGCGTAGATTTCCTGCTTGCTGCCAATGTCGACGCCGCGGGCCGGCTCGTCGAGCAGCATCACCTGCGGGCCGATTTCCAGCCATTTGGCGATGGCCACCTTCTGCTGTCCGCCGGCTGAAAGCGACCCGGCGGGCATCTCCGGCGCGCTCCTGATGCGCAGCGCCTCGATCTGCCGCGTGGCGCGGTCGATTGCCGATCTGGGTGAATACCAGCGCGACCCCCAGCTGCGCGCGCCGACGACCACGCTTGCCATGTTGAAGGCGATGGACTTGTCGGGCATCAGCCCGCTGCCGCGATCTCCCGACACCATGCAGATGTTGCGCCGGGCCGCCTCCATCCGCGTTTTTGGCAAGCCGTCTCCATCGGGAAAACGCACCTTGCCCTGGCGCGGCTTCTTCAGTCCGAACAACAGGGCGAGCAGATCCTGTCCGGCGGTGCCGGCAATCCCGAGAATCTCGCCCGCATGTGCCGTCAGACTGGCGCTGGAAAGCAGGCCGCCGGCCAGCCCGTCGACGAATATTCGCGGCCGCAACGTGCCAGCATGCTGCGGCAAGGCCCTAAGCGGCAGCGGGAAGAGCGACTGGCGCAACTGGCCGATCATCGCCTCCTCGGAGGTCGTCAGATCCTGCCGCGCCTTGGTCAGCACGTCGCGGCCGTTGCGCATCACCGTCAGCTGATCGGCAATGGCCAGCGCATCCCCCAGCCGGTTCGACGCGTAGAGCACGCTCATCCCCTTTGCCGTCAGTCCCCTCAGCGCCGCGGAAAGCCGCTCGTTCTGCTGTTGGTCGAGTGCCGAATTCGGATCGTCGAGAACAAGCAGTCTGGGGCTCTCCAGCAGTACGCGGGCGATCGCGACAAGCTGCCGGTCGCCCGGTCCGAGGTCGCCGAGCGGGGCATGGACATCGATGGCGAGACCAAGCTGGCGAAGCAGGTCGCGGCTGCGCGCCTCCATCTCGCGCCGGGAGATCAGCCCGTTGTGAACCGGTTCGCGGTTGACGAACAGATTGGCGAGCACCGGGCGCTCAGGAAATTGTCCCGGCCGCTGCATAACCACGCCGATGCCGAGCTTTCGCGCGGCGCTGGGGCTGTCGATGATCGCTTTCTTGCCGTCGAATTCGATGGTGCCGCCGTCCGGCCGGATCATGCCCGCCAGCACCTTGACCAGCGTCGATTTGCCGGCGCCGCTTTCGCCAACCAGGGCGTGGATCGAGCCGCGCTCGACCATAAGGTTCATGTCTTCGAGCACGACCGTGCCGCCAAAGCGCTTGGCGGCGGTGCGCACGAACAATATCGGCGAATCGGACATCGCAACGGCCCCCCGACCGCATCGCGATCTTGAAGCGGATTGCGTTCGCAGTCACCCGAATTCCGCATAAAATTGTGTTGATGGCGCCCGTTCAGCGCGCCAAGGGCCGTCTATGGGATCACTGGAGCAGGCCGGCCCTGGCAAGGTCGCGCATCAGATGGCTGGCGCCGTAGGTCCAGTGCGGGCAATCCGGCGACAGCCGTACCCGGTTGACCAGCGCACCGAACTTTTCCGATGAGATGGTGACGATGTCGCCGACCTTGTGCGTGAACCCCTTGCCTTTTTCGCCGCGGTCCTTCGACGGCACGAACATGGTGCCGAGATAGAGCGCCAACCCGTCCGGATACTGGTGATGCAGGCCCATGGCCGCGGCGACCAGTTCTTCCGGCGAGCGGCTGATCTCAGCCATGGAGCTCGCGCCCTCCAGCGAAAACCCGTCCTCGCCCTCGACTTTCAGCCGCACGACGGCTTGCTTCACGTCGTCCATCGAGAAGCTGTCGTCGAACAGGCGGATGAATGGCCCGAGCGCGGCGGAAGCATTGTTGTCCTTGGCCTTGCCCAGCAGCAGCGCCGAACGCCCCTCGACATCGCGCAGGTTGACGTCGTTGCCGATCGTGGCGCCGACGATGCTGCCGGTGCTGGCGGCGATCATGGCGATCTCGGGTTCGGGATTGTTCCAGGTCGAGACCGGGTGCAGGCCGACATCGGCGCCGAAGCCGACTGAGGCCATTGGTTGGCACTTGGTGAAGATCTCGGCGTCCGGGCCGATGCCCACTTCGAGATATTGCGACCACGCACCGCGTGAAATGAGCTTGGCCTTGATCTCCATGGCTTCCGGCGAGCCGGGCTTGAGTTTCGACAGATCATGGCCGATCAGCCCGGCAATATCGGCGCGGATGGCATCCGCCTTGTCAGCCGAGCCGCGCGCCTGTTCCTCGATCACCCGCTCGAGCAGGCTGACGACGAAGGTCACGCCCGATGCCTTGACCGCTTGCAGGTCGACCGGGGAGAGGAGATAGGGTTTTGCCGGATCGCGCGTGGCCTCGAAACTGTTGGCCGCGATGTCATCGAGCGAGCCGATCGGCTTGCCCTTGGCCGTGCGCACATGCGCGGCCGGATCCTTTATTTCGCAGAGGTCGCGCATGGTCGGCGCTGCGCTCGACGTGATGTCGAAGACGGTGCCGTCGCGGACCGTGACCACCAGCGGATGCGAGGCATCGCCGCTCCTCGCGCGCCCGACAAAAAGGCCTTCGGTGGGCAGACGTGTCGGGTTGGTCATGCGGTGTTCCTCTGATCATCGAGCGCGTTTGGCGCGGCACTTTCACCGGATTCCGGCAAAACGTCTATCCCGCGATTCAAGTGCCGTGTTCTCGAGGTTCCTGCGGGGTATGGTCAGGTTCAAATTTCAAAGACGTGAAATCCAAGACAAAATTTTCATGTCCTGCGATCTGGCGCTGGTACCTTGGCTCTCAAGGCTCAAGCATCAGCAAGCCCATTCCCAAGCGGAGGATTCCGCTTGACAGTTTCACAAATATGAAAAAATCTTAGGTGGTTTCAAATTTTTGACAGGCCGGTCAATGTCGACCCTGGTTTCAGCACAAGCGTCGCAAGGCCGCTCTTCGTCGGGCTTTCGCCTCGCCATGTTGCTGCCGGGGGCACTGGTCACCTTCCTGCTGATCCTGTTTGCCCTGGCGCTGGTGATCTTTCTCGCCTTTCGCGCCAATGACGGCTCGCTGCTGGGCAACGGCTTCAGCATCGCCAATTTCACCACGGTGCTTTCCGATCCGCTCTACTGGACGGTAACGCTGCGCTCCCTGGTCATCGCCGGCCTGGTCACTCTGGCCACGGTGGTCACGGCCTATCCCGTCGCCTACTATCTGGCCTTCCACGCCGGCCGGCGGCGCGGGCTGCTGCTGTTCCTGGTGACGCTGCCGTTCTGGACCAGCTATCTCCTGCGCGTCTTCGCCTGGAAGATCGTGCTTGCCTACAATGGCGTGCTGAATTCTGCCTTGATCGAGACCGGCATCTGGTCCGAGCCGACCCTGGCCTTCCTCAACACGCCGGCGGCGGTGGTCGTGACGCTCGCCCATGCCTACGCGCCCTTCGCCATCCTGCCGATCTATGTGGCGCTCGACACGATTCCGAAATCGTTGCTCGAGGCCGCTTCCGATCTCGGCGCGCGGCCCTTCACCGCCTTTCGCCGTGTGGTGCTGCCAAACTCCATGCCGGGCGTGCTCGCCGCCGCTCTCGTCGTCTTCGTGCCGACGGTCGGCGACTACGTCACACCGGCGATGGTCGGTGGCCCGGCCAGCACCATGATCGGCACATTGATCCAGTCGCAGTTCGGCAAGGCCAATGATTGGCCGTTCGGCGCCGCCCTTTCGGTCTGCGTCATGCTGGTCATCCTCCTGGTGGTGCTGGTCGCGCGCGGCGCCGACCGCAGGTTTGGCAGCCGCACATGAACGCTCAACGCGCCAGCACGAAACAAGATGGCCGCTGGCTCGGCCTCTATGTGCTTGCCTATCTGGTGTTTCTCTATCTGCCGGTTCTGCTGATCCCGCTGTTTTCCTTCAACGATTCCATCCAGGCAGCGTTTCCGCTGCAAGGCTTCACGCTGCAATGGTATGCGACGCTCTACGGCAATCCGGCCCTGTCCGGCGCGCTTGCCAACAGTCTCGTCATCGGTGCCATCGCCGCTTCCGGCGCCACGCTGTGCGGCATTACCGTCTCCTACATGGACCTCTATGGGCGCTCGCCGCTGGCCGCCACCATCAGCGCCATCGCGCGGCTGCCGATCCTCATCCCCGGCGTGATTGTCGGCATTTCGCTCCTGATCCTGGTCAACCTGATCGGGCTCGGCCCATCGCGCGTCGCCATCGTGCTCGGCCATATACTGGTGGCGCTGCCGACCACCGTCGTCGTCATGCGCAGCCGCTTCGCCGCCATCCCCAGGACGGTCCGCGAGGCGGCGCTCGACCTTGGCGCTTCCGACTGGACGACGTTCCGGCGTGTCATGCTGCCGCTGAGTGCGCCGGCCGTGCTGTCGGCGTTCATGCTCGCCTTCCTGATCTCCTTCGACGAATTCATCGTCGTCTTCTTCCTCGCCGGCACCGAGCCGACGCTGCCGCTCTATATCTGGAGCCAGCTGCGCTTTCCCCGCTCGCTGCCGACCGTCATGGCCCTGGGGACGGTGATCCTGGCCGTGTCCTTCATCATCGCCGGCACCGCCGAGATATTGCGTCATCGCGGGCTCGGCGCCGCGCGCCGCAGTCCAGCCTGAACCACAACAACCAGAGAGGAGAACGAAAAATGGCATTCCATCTGAAATCGCTGACCGGACAGAAAGCCCGGGCCGGCCTCGCCGCGCTGGCGCTGGCGCTGTCGTCGACGGTGGCGATCGCCGCCGACAAGCTGCAATACTTCACCTGGTCGGGCTATGAACTGCCCGACTTCAACAAGAGCTTCCTTGCGGCGCATCCCGATGGCGTCGAGGCTTCCATCTTCGGCGACGACGACGACGCCTTCACCAAGGTCAAGGCCGGTTTCCGCCCCGATATCGCGCACCCCTGCTACGACAAGGTGGCGCGCTGGAACAAGGAAGGCCTGCTGCAGCCGATCGACACCAAACGCATCAAGAACTGGGATTCGATCTTCCCGGTTTTCAAGAACCTGCCCGACCTGCAGGCCGGCGACGGCAAGGTCTGGATGGTACCCTGGGACTGGGGCAACACCTCGATCCTCTACCGCACCGATCTGGTGAAGAACCCCGAGGCGAGCTGGAACCTGCTTTGGGACAAGCAATATGCCGGCCGCATGGCGACCATCGACGCCGTGCATGACACGCCGATCGTGGCGGCGCTGCTGGCGGGCGTGAACCCCTTCGACATGACGCCGGAGCAAATGGACAAGGTGGCCGAGAAGTTGCGCGAGCAGCGCCCGCTGCTGTCGAGCTACACCACCGACATGACCTCGGTCGAACAGGCATTGGCCAGCGGCCAGCTCGTCGCCGCCATGACCTGGAACGCGTCCGCGACCTCGCTCAAGAAGCAGGGTGTGCCGGTCGAGTTCATGAAGCCCAAGGAAGGCATGCTGACCTGGGCCTGCGGCTTCGTCATGCTCAAGGACGCCAAGAATGTCGACCTTGCCTATGACTTCATCAACAGCCGGCTCGATGCGGACTCGGGCAAGTTCCTGATCCAGTCCTATGGCTACGGCAGCTCGCTGAGCACCGCTTTCGCCGGCGTGTCGAAGGAAGAGCTGGACAAGCTGCAACTGCCGGCCGATCCGGATGTGATGCTGAAGAGCACCATCTTCACCGGACCGATGAAGCAGAATGACGACGTGGCCAAGATGTTCGAGAAGGTGAAGGCTGGGGGATGAACCTGAGGTCTTCCCTTCTCCCCTTGTGGGAGAAGGTGGATCGGCGCGCAGCGCCGAGACGGATGAGGGGTGCTGGCCGGAGCGCCATCGGTGTCAAGCTGGAACACCCCTCATCCGTCGCCTTCGGCGACACCTTCTCCCACAAGGGGAGAAGGGGAGCCCGTCGGCGCTGCGCCGTGCTGATATGAGACAACGAGGACGAATGCATGGATGTTACCGACGAAGCCGCCGAGAAACCGAGGGACGATGCCGACATCCGCGTCGGCCGTCGCGTGCGCGCGCTGCGGCTTGAGCGCCACCTGTCGCTGGCCGATCTTGCGGCTAAAGCCGGCATCTCCATCGGCGCGCTCAGCCAGATCGAGCGCGGCCTGTCCTCGCTGCGCGTCAAGGTGATCTGGCCGCTGGCCGCCGCCCTCGACATCGAACCGTCGGCGCTGATCGCCGACGGCGACGATGCCGTCAACGACCTCTATTGCGTGCGCGCCGACAAGCGCCGTTCGATCCCGGTCAAGTCGGAAGGCATCGCCAAGGCGTTGCTGTCACCCCCGGGCGCCACGCTGACCGGTATGTTGGTCACGGTCGAGGCCGGCGGCGGGACGGCTGAGGCCTACGCGCATGCCGGCCACGAGTTCGGCTGCGTGCTTTCAGGCGAGGTCGAGCTGGTGGTGGATTCCACGAAATACGTGTTGAAGACCGGCGACAGCTTCGCCTTCAAGAGCACGCTCCTGCACGCCTTCCACAATCGCGGCGCCAGCCAATGCCAGATCCTGTGGGTCAACACCACCAAACCTTCCGAGGTTCGCGATGGCGCTTGATCCACTTGTCCGGCTGCAGGCTGTTTCCAAGGTCTTTTCGGGCGGCATCGTCGGGCTCGACGCCATCGATCTCGACATTGTAGGCGGCGAGTTCATCACCCTTCTCGGGCCTTCCGGCTGCGGCAAGACCACCAGCCTGCGTGTCATCGCCGGCTTCGAGAACCCGTCGAGCGGCAATGTGCTGCTCGACGGTCGCGACATCACATCGCTTCGGCCTTTCGATCGGCCTGTCAATACCGTCTTCCAGGACTATGCCCTGTTCCCGCATATGAACGTCGCCGAGAACGTCGGCTTCGGTCTGTCGCTGCGGAAGCTTTCCGGCACGGAGCAGGCAAGGCGTGTCGGTGAAGCGCTTGATATGGTCGGGCTGGCAGACAAGCTTCGCGCCCGCGTCTCCGAACTGTCGGGCGGCCAGCGCCAGCGCGTTGCGCTCGCCCGCGCCATCGTCTGCGAACCGCGCGTGCTCCTGCTCGATGAGCCCTTGTCGGCGCTTGACGCGCATCTGCGCGAACAGATGCAGGTCGAACTGAAACGGCTGCAGGCACAGCTCGGCACCACCTTCGTCATGGTCACGCATGACCAGACCGAGGCGCTGTCGATTTCCGATCGCATCGTCGTCATGAACAAGGGTCGCATCGAGCAGATCGCGGCGCCGGCCACGCTTTATGACCGGCCCGCGACGCGCTTTGTCGCCTCCTTTATCGGCACGATGAACCTGCTGCAGTCGCGCTTTGTCGCCCGCGATGGCGAACGGTTGCGCTTCGCCGCTGGCGACTTGTCGCTGGACGCTTCTTCGGAGACCGGCGAGACGCCGGCCGCCGGCGACACACGCACCGTCGGCGTGCGGCCGGAGGATTTTCTGGCCGCCAGCGAAGCCGCCGAAGGAAGCGCGCCGGCGCGGGTGAGCGGCGTTGTCTTTCATGGCCGCACCCTGCGCCTTCATCTTGAACTCGGGCAGGGGACGTCGGTCATTGTCGATGCGCCGCGCCGCGCCGATGGTTTTCAATTCAGCGTCGGCGACGTGGCGCATATCAGCCTGCGCCGTGGCGCTAACTGCCCTATGCTCTCCGCATAAACTGACCGCCCATTTCCCGAAAAACCGGAGTATTTCCCTGTGAGCAATCATCTCAACTTCTTCATCGACGGCAAATGGGTGGCGCCCGTGGTGCCGGCGACGCTTGACGTCATCGATCCGTCGACCGAAGAGGCCTATACGAAAATTTCCGTCGGCTCGAAGGCCGATGTCGACAAGGCGGTTGCCGCCGCCAAGGCCGCTTTTCCATCCTTCTCGCAGACCAGCAAGGCCGAGCGCCTGAAGCTCTTGAAGCGCATTCTCGAAGTTTACAACGAACGCTACGAGGACATCGCCCAGGCCGTGAGCCAGGAAAATGGTTCGCCCATCACCTGGGCGCGCGAGGCGCAGGCCTGGGCGGGCAGGGCGCATATGGAAGCCACCATCAAGGCGCTCGAGGATTACGAGTTTTCCGAGAAGCGCGGCGGCACCCTGGTGGTCAAGGAGCCGATCGGCGTTTGCGCGCTGATCACGCCGTGGAACTGGCCGCTCAACCAGATCGTCTGCAAGGTCGCGCCGGCCATCGCCGCCGGCTGCACCGTGGTGTTGAAGCCCTCCGAGATCGCACCGATCAGCGGCATCGTCTTCTCCGAAGTCATGGAAGCCGCCGGCACGCCGAAGGGCGTCTACAACATGGTCAACGGCAACGGCCCGGATGTCGGGCAGATCATGGCCGGCCATCCCGACGTCGACATGGTGTCCTTCACCGGTTCGACCCGCGCCGGCATCATCGTCGCGCAGACCGCGGCGCAGACGGTCAAGCGCGTGGCGCAGGAACTGGGCGGCAAGTCCGCCAACATCGTCCTGCCGGACGCCGATTTCGAAACGGCGGTGCGCAAGGGTGTCGAGGGTTGCTTCGGCAACAGCGGCCAGTCCTGCGACGCGCCGACCCGCATGCTGGTGCCAGCCGCCCGCCACGACGAGGCGCTCGCCATCGCCAAGAAGGCCGCCGAGGCACACAATGTCGGCGACCCGCGCAATGAAGAGACCAAGCTTGGCCCGGTCGTCAGCGAGCTGCAGTTCAACAAGATCCAGCGCCTGATCGAAGCCGGCATCAAGGAAGGCGCCACGCTGGTCACCGGTGGACCCGGCAGGCCCGAACACCTCAATCGCGGCTACTATGTGCGCCCGACCGTGTTTGGTCACGTCACGCCGGGCATGACCATCGAAAAGGAAGAAATCTTCGGCCCGGTGCTGTCGGTCATTTCCTATAATGACGACGACGACGCGGTGAAGATCGCCAACGACACCGTCTACGGCCTCGCCGCCTATGTGCAGTCCGCGGATATCGACCATGCGCGCAAGGTGGCTGCACAACTGCGCGCCGGGCAGGTCTCCATCAACTACCCCGAGTGGGACACGTTCGCTCCGTTCGGCGGCTACAAGCAGTCGGGCAATGGCCGCGAATACGCCGATTGGGCGATCCATGACTTCCTCGAAGTCAAAGGCATCATCGGCTACGGAGCGTAAGGATCAGGCCAATCCGCGCTTGACTTGGGAATATGTTCCTGTTTTGTTCTTGTATTAGAACGAAACAGGAGCGTTCCTTGGCGAGCGTATGCGTATGTACCAGGGCGAGTTCGATTTCGGAATTCCAGAGCCGCCATGGCGGCCCAAGCAACCGGAGCGCGTCTTCTACGCCTTATTTCTACAGCAGAAAGACTATTCGCGGTTTGCGGATTGCCAAAGCCGCCTATGCGGCCAATGTGAGATAACTGGCTCCCGTCTGCTGTATCACCGGTTTCACGTCAGCCTGCAGCACGTCGGTGACTACAAGAGACTGCGAGAGAAAATCATCTTTGCAGCCGCCCGATCCGGGCGGCGCATCGTGATGTCCGAATTTGAGGTCACCTTCCGTCATTTCAGGAGCTTTCCCGGTCGCCCGGCAACGCGGGGCCGCCCGGCCAAGCATCCTTTCGTGCTTCTTGCCGATGACGGCCCGGTTTGTGAATTGAGCAGGAAACTCGGCGTTGAAATGTTGCGCGAGGGCCTCAAGGCTTCAAATGGTTTCGTTCCACATTTGACGCTGGCCTATGATCAGAAGATCATTCCCCAACAGCCTGTCGGCCCAATTAGCTTTATCGCCCGGCAGTTCGTTCTTGTGCACAGCTTGCGCGGACTGAAGAAGTACGTTTTCCCGGAATGTTGGCCGCTGAATGCGATGTGATGCGCCGGTCGCTCTGCCTCAAATCAAATCATCGTCACACGGCTACGCTATGTCCATCGTCCTGACAGCGCCTTGTCAGCTATCGACCGGCCGGCAGTGGCGCACAGACAGGCTGTTCCCTACTTGCAGCGTGTCAAAACAGGAGGAACACATGACCATCGCGGAAATTGCCAAGGATTTCACCGAGCTCCTCAAGCAGGGTGATCACGACGGTGCGGCCGAGAAATACAATGCCGACGATATCGTCAGCTACGAAGCCATGGAAGGGCCGATGGCCGTGGCTCGTGGCAAAGAGGCTCTCAAGCAAAAGAGCCAATGGTGGCAAGAGAACCACGAAGTCCATGGCGGCCTCGTCGAGGGGCCGTATCTCAATGGCGACCAGTTCGCCGTGCGCTTCAAGTTCGACATAACGCCAAAATCCACCGGCGAGCGTGTCACCATGGATGAGGTTGGCCTGTACACGGTCAAGAACGGCAAGATCACCGAAGAGCGCTTTTACTATTGAACCGGTGAACCTCACCGATCGGAGCCCGCTCTTGCCGCTCCAGGTCGGAAAACCAGGCATGATGGCCGGCCGATACCGGCCATCATGCGGCGGCTCAAATCGTCTTCACATACCGCGCAAGCTGGTCCGCGACCGTGCCCCAGCCGTCGAAGAAGCCCATCTCCTCATGGTTCCTGCGGGTGGCCTCGTCGCGATGAATGGCGGTTGCCGTGTAGCGCGTGCCCTTGCCTTCGGGCCGGAGCGAAATCACCGCGGTGATGAAGGGCTCTCCCGACGGCCGATAGCCGGGCAGCAGCGCATCGGTCCACACCAGCCGTTCGTTCGGCACGATGTCGAGATAGCAGCAATGGCGGTCGTTGACTTCCCGGCCGTCGGGTGACTGCATGCGGGTGCGGAACAGGCCGCCGGGCCTGAGGTCGATCTCGCAGTCGGTGACGATCCAGGGCTTCGGCGTGAACCATTGCTTGACATGGTGAGGTGTCGTCCAGGCCCGCCACAGCAATTCGCGCGGCGCATCGAGCACTCGCTCCAGTGTCAGGTCCAGTCTGGGGTCCGGCTTGAAGGGATAGCTCACTTTTCCTGCTCCTTGAGGGTCATGACATAGGCGTCGAACTGGTCGAGGCGGCGCTCCCACAGCGTGCGCTGTTCGGCCAGCCAGCCTTCGGCAAGCTTCAGCGGTTCGGGCGAGAGTTGATAGGTCCTGGTGCGGCCGATCTTTTCCGAACGCACCAACCCGCAGCCTTCCAGCACCTTGAGGTGTTCGATGAAGGAGGGCAGCGCCATCTCGAAAGGCTGCGCCAGTTCGCTGACCGAGGCCGGGCTCCTGTTCAGCCGCTCGACGACACGGCGCCGCGTCGGGTCGGCAAGGGCACGGAAGATGCCGTCGATTGGCGGCGTGCCCGGGTTGGCGGTCTGCAAGCCCATCGTCAGATCTCCTCGCCGCGCAGGACCTGATAGGTTAGTTCGACCGCGCCGTTGGGGAAGGACTGCGTAGCCACCAGCCGAAGGTTCGTCGCGTCCTCGGTCCGGTCGAAGAACTGCGCGCCGCTGCCCAGGATGACTGGAAACACCATCAGCCGGTATTCATCGACCAGGTCATGGCGGCGCAGCGCATTGGCCAGCGTGCGGCTGCCGCCGACGAGAATATCGCCTTTGAGGCTCTGCTTGAGCCTGGCTACGGCCGCCATCGGCTCTCCCTGCAGGACGGTGGTGTTGTTCCAGGCCGGATCTTTCAGCGTCGAGGAAACGACATATTTCGGCATGCCGTTCATGCGGTCGGCAAACCGCCCCTTATAGGTCGGCCAGGCACCGGCAAAACTTTCATAGGTCACCCTGCCGACCAGCAGCGCTTGATGATCGAGCACCTCCTTGAATTTGTGCTCGATCTGCTTGGCCTCGTGGCGCTTGCCGACCCAATTCGTGTGCCGGTAGCCGGGCTCGCCGCCCGGCGCTTCCGACACGCCGTCGATCGATATGAATTCCGCAACGACGAGCCTGCCCATGGTTTTCCTCCTCCTCATTCAATTTGACCAAAGCATTACTTAGGAAAAAACCTTAGTATTGGCAAGCGCCGAATTTGAACAATGGCGAAGCGCTGGCAAACCGGGCAGGGCGGGCCTAGGCTCGGCGGGATTCGCAATGTCATCCAAAGAGGTCAGTCGTGACGATCACCATGTACGGCATCACCACCTGCGACACGATCAAGAAGGCGCGTGTCTGGCTGGAGAGCCATGACGTTCCCTATCGCTTTCACGACTATCGCGCCGAAGGGATCGAGCCCGGCAGGTTGGACGGCTGGATCGGCAAGGTTGGTTGGGAAAAGCTGCTCAACAAGGGCAGCACGACCTTTCGCGAACTGCCCGACAAGGACAAGGCAGGGCTCGACGAGAAGAAAGCCAAGAAGCTGATGCTGGCCAAGCCGACGATGATCAAGCGGCCGGTGCTTGAGGTGGGGGACAGTGTTCTCGTCGGCTTCAAGCCGGACGTTTATGAGGCGGCGGTGAGGTGAAATAAGTCCTTCACCGTCGCGTTCCTTCGCGCCCCCCTCTGTCCTGCCGGACATCTCCCCCACGAGGGGGGAGATTGGCGGTTCCGGCGCCTCGCCTACCGTGCAACGTTGGTGATTGGCGAAAGCCCGCGTGACGTCTGATCTCCCCCCATGTGGGGGAGATGTCCGGCAGGACAGAGGGGGGCGCTGTCCCGCCGACGTCTAAAAGCCAGCGCTAAATGGAAGCCCTCAGGCCCACTCGCCCTTGCGCATGACCGGGACGCGGCTGCCGTCCTTGTTGACGCCGTCAATGTCGATCCTGTCGGAGCCGATCATCCAGTCGATATGGATAAGGCTCTTGTTGCCGCCGCGGGCAGTGATCTCGTCCTGGCTGAGCGAGGCGCCGTTGACGAAGCACTTCGAATAGCATTGACCGAGCGCGATGTGGCAGGCCGCGTTCTCGTCGAACAGCGTGTTGAAGAACAACAGCCCGCTGGCGGAGATCGGCGAGGAATGTGGCACCAGCGCCACCTCGCCGAGGCGCCGCGCGCCTTCGTCGGTGTCGAGCACCTTCTTCAGCACGTCCTCGCCTTTCGAGGCCTTTGCCTCGACGATGCGCCCACCCTCGAAGCGCACCGAGATCTCGTCGATCAGTGTGCCCTGATAGGAGAGCGGCTTGGTCGAGGAAACATGGCCCTCGACCCGTCTGGCATGCGGCGTGGTGAAGACCTCCTCGGTCGGAATGTTGGGGTTGCAGGTGATGCCGTTCTTCGCGGTCGAGGCGCCGCCCATCCACTCATGGCCGTCCGCCAGACCAACCGTCAGATCGGTGCCCGGGCCGGTGAAATGCAATGCATGGAAATTGTGGCCGTTGAGCCATTCGGTGCGGCTGCGCAACGCCGCATTGTGCGCCGCCCAGTTGCCGATCGGGTCCTCCACATCGACCCGCGACGCGGCGAAGATCGCATCGGCGAGCTTGGCCACCGCGACATCGTCGGCATCATCGGGGAAAACCTGCCTGGCCCAGGCCAGATCGGGATAGGCGACGATGTTCCAGTTGATGTCGAAGCCTGTGATCTTTTCCAGCGCCGGCTGGTAGGCCATCGAATTGGCCTTGTTGGCGCGCGCCACCTTCGCCGGGTCCTGCGCCGACAACAACGAGGGATCCTCGCCGCGCACGGCGAGCCGCGCGGCGTTGTTGGAGAAGGCCTTGGCCATGCCCTCATAGAGCCAGCCGGCGGCATGGTCGAAACCGGCCTCAGTGCCATAGCGGAAGCGCGCCAGCGTGATCTCGTCGTCGTTGAAGATCGGCGTCACCAGACCTGCGCCGGCTTTGTAGGCATGTTCGACGATGCGCCTGGTGAGCGGCAGTGCGGCGATCGAGGAGGTCAGTACCAGGTCCTGTCCGGGTTGCAATTGCAGCCCGACCTTGATGGCGACTTCCGCCAGCCTGTCGAGCTTCACCGGGTCGATCGTTGCGGAGACGCCGCGCGAATGTGTGGTCATGATCCTGCCTGCCGTAGTTTGATATCAGTCTCACCATAGACCGGCGCTCCGGTGCTTTCCACCGCCATCGCTTCGGCGCCACGCCTGGCGGCCGATCCGAATTGCGCCATCGTCGCCTCGATCTCTTCCCTGATCCAGGCCTTGAAGTGCCGGACCTTGCGGCTTTCGGGCTTTGTGGCCGAAGTCACCAGCCAGTAGCCGAGCCCGCTCTGGGCGCGGACACCGAAAGGCGCCACCAGCCGCCCGTCGGCCAGCGCGTCCGCCGTCAGCAATTGCCAGCCCAGCATGACGCCGTGGCCGGCGATCGCCGATTCCAGGCACAGCATCGGGTCGGTGAAGCGCGCGCCCTTCTGGAACGTGACCGGTGGAACGCCGGCGGCCGCGAACCAGCTTTCCCAGTTGATCATGGCGCGTTCGTCGGTGATGGCGCAGGTCTGGGCGAGATCGCCGATCGACTTCAGTTTTCGTGCAATTACGGGCGCGCAGACGGGAAAGACTTCCTGCGCCAGAAGCAGTTCCGCCTTGCCGCCGGGCCATTTGCCGTCACCAAGCCGGATGGCGATGTCGATGTCGGAGTGATCGAGGTTGGCGAGCCGCACCGAAGCATCGATGCGCAGCAGCACATTGGGATGCCGGTCGAAATGGCGTGACAATCTGGGCAGCAGCCACTTCGAGGCAAAGGCGGGCGCGGCCGAAACCACCAGCGTGCATTGGGTGGCCTCGTCGGCCAGAGCCACGGCCTGGGCGAGTTCGCGAAAGCCGGCGCCCAGGCGGGTCGCGAAGACCGTTCCGAACTCGGTCAGCACGAGGCCGCTTGCCGTGCGCTCGAACAGCGCCTGGCCAAGCTGCTTTTCGGTGCGGCTGATCTGCTGGCTGACAGCGCTGACGGAAACGTTGAGTTCGCCGGCCGCCGCTGCCAGCGATCCGAGGCGGGCGACGGCCTCGACCGCCCGAAGACCGTTGAGATGAACGCGATTGAGCATGGTCATTTCAGATTTTCTAAACCGATCCGGCCGAAATCTCAATTGAAAGACATGACCGGACGACGGATTTTATCCAAGGGAAATAGACCCGCGGAGCCGGAACATGCTGAGGATGTTGTCATCACTGAAA
Source organism: Mesorhizobium comanense (assembly GCF_005503535.1). Taxonomy (GTDB): domain Bacteria; phylum Pseudomonadota; class Alphaproteobacteria; order Rhizobiales; family Rhizobiaceae; genus Mesorhizobium; species Mesorhizobium comanense. The sequence continues at coordinate 25,007 of NZ_SCNN01000020.1, forward strand.
GTCCTGTTCGCGGCCACTCTGCCGGATGAGGCAAAGTCCGACACCGATAAGACGAGATGGCTGACTGATCCGCTCGCCCATCCGGTTCTCAGCACCATGTCGGAGCGCGAGCTTGGCGATGTGCCTTTCCGCTTGACGGCACGGCGCACGGCGCATGAGACCGTTTCGCTGCACGCCGGCTTTGGCGGCCGCTGCTGAGCAGAAAGGCGCAAGGCGGTTTTCTGGCGACATCATGCTCCGCGCCTGACGCGAACTTCATGCTCCCGGGAATTGGGCCATCGCAATGCGCTGGCCCAACGCAAGCCGATTGTTTGGGCCGCGCGTGCACTTATTGTGCACTGCAATGACACCTGCCAACCCGACAGCACTGCGTTACGCCTTCGCCGGCATGGTCGCCATGGCCGTGGCGATGGGGATCGGCCGTTTCGTCTATACGCCTATCCTGCCGGGCATGATGCAGGAACTGCATCTGTCGCCGGCCAATGCCGGGTGGATCGCGTCGGCCAACTATCTCGGCTACCTCGTCGGCGCACTGGTCGCGGCGGGCGGCTGGGCGCACAGGCGCGAACGCCTGCTGATGCTGGCCGGTCTCGGCGCCAGCACCCTGCTTGCCGCGCTGATGGGACTGTCCGACACCATGGCCGCTTTCCTCGTCATCCGCTTCCTGGCGGGGCTGGCGAGCGCCTTCGTCATGGTGTTCATGGCCAGCATCGTCTTCAGTCACATCGCCGCCGCCGGCCGTGGCGACCTCCAGGCCTGGCATTTTGGTGGCGTCGGCCTCGGTATTGCGATCTCCGCGGCGATGATGGCGGTCCTGGTCAGCGAGCACGCCGGCTGGGCGCAGGGCTGGTTGTGGTCGGCGGCGATTTCGGCCTGCGGCTTCATCATCGTCGCCTTGTTGGTCAACGAAGGGCCGATCGCCAATGACGAGGCCGCGCGCGAGCCGGCGCTGCCGAAAGACCGCTCGCTGATGAAGGTCATCATTGGCTACGGCCTGTTCGGTTTCGGCTACGTGGTGACGGCGACATTCCTGGTCGCCATTGTCCGGCAGGGCGGCGGCAGCCGCGTCTTCGAGGCCATGGTATGGATGGTCGCCGGTCTTGCCGGTTTCCCCTCGACATGGGCGTGGCAGAAGATCGCCGCAGGCATCGGTCTCTACGCCGCCTACGCGCTGGCATGCTTCATCGAAGTGATCGGCGTTACCGCCAGCGTGGCGCTTGGCGGATATTCGGGGCCGCTGCTTGGCGGCCTGCTGCTCGGCGGCACCTTCATCGCCATCACCGCACTTGGCCTGCAGGCCGCGCGGCAGCAGGCGCCAAAGGCGCCGCGCCGCATCTTTGCCTTGATGACGGCCTCCTTCGGCCTCGGCCAGATCATCGGCCCGATCGCCGCCGGACTGCTCGCCCAGGCGTCGGGCGATTTCTTCCTCGCCTCGATCGTCGCCGCGGCCATGCTGGTCCTCTCCGGCCTCATCATATGGTCGGCCGTGCCAAAATCGCCATGATTTGTGGTCTTGCTCGGCATCGGGCATCGGGCAGGCATTTTCTTTCCCCCTAATGTGTGACTTTATGCCCGCTGAACCCAGCTGATTTGCGCACAGATCGAGGAATTCGCCACAGTGTTCGTATCCTTCTTCCCGCAGCCGAAGCTGTTTTTCACCTCGGCCGCCCTATGGAGCCTTGCGGGTATTCTTTTCTGGTTCTTCGGCGGTCAGGAACTGGGCGCGCATGTTGGTTTCCCCCTTGCGGCGGCCGGCGCGCCACCTATCCTCGGCATTCCCATTTTTTGGTCGCCGCCCTTCCTCTGGTTCTATATCTACTTTGCGGTGATGCTGGCCGCTTTCTACCTATTTTGGCGGTTCTACGCGCCGCATCCCTGGCAGAACTGGTCCATCCTGGTTTCCGCCTTCATTTTGTTTTCGACTTATATCAGCGTTCAGCTCAACGTCGCGTTGAACACTTGGCGTGGGCCGTTTTTCGACCTTTTCCAGAAGGCGTTAACCACCCCGGGCGCGGTGTCAGCCTCGGAGCTCTACAGCCTGTTCTGGATCTACGCCCTCATCGGTTTCATGTTCATATCGCTTTATGTCGTCACGCGTTTCATCGTCAGCCATTACATCTTCCGCTGGCGCACCGCGATGAACGAATTCTATGTCCAGAACTGGTCCAGGCTGCGCCACATCGAAGGCGCCTCGCAACGTGTTCAGGAAGACACGATGCGTTTCTCCACCACCATGGAATTGCTGGGCGTTGCCTTCGCCGATTCAGTGCTGACGCTGATTGCCTTCCTGCCAGTGCTCGACGCCTTGTCGACCCACATTACCGAGCTACCTCTGATCGGCTCGATTCCGCATTCGCTGGTGATCGCGGCGTTGCTGTGGTCAGCATTCGGTACGCTTCTGCTGGCCGTCGCAGGCATCAAGTTGCCTGGCATGGAGTTCCGCAACCAGCGGGTGGAGGCTGCCTACCGCAAGGAACTCGTCTATGGTGAGGACGATACCAACCGGGCCACGCCGCCAACCTTGGCCGAGTTGTTCCAAAATGTGCGGCGGACATATTTCCGGTACTATTTCCACTACGCTTATTTCAACATCTTCCGGGCTGGCTTCGGACAGGCGGATGCGATCTTTTCCAGCGTCATCCTCATTCCGACCATTGCCGCCGGCAAGATCACTTTGGGCATATGGCAGCAGATCAGCACCGCCTTCGGCCAGGTTTCCGATTCGTTTCAATATCTGGTCAACGCTTGGCCTACGATCGTGGAATTGATCTCGATCTACAAACGCCTGCGCGCCTTCGAGGCGACGCTGCATGGTGAGCCGCTGCCGGACCTCGATCAGCGTTATCTTGCCCGGCAGGCAGCCGCTGAGGATCCGGTCTGAAAAGGATGAGAGTGGGCGGCTCAGCCGCCCACTGTATGTTCGCCGCCCTTGAACCGCTCGACATACTCGCGGAAACTGATGCATTCGACGTCCGGTTTGACGCAGACCTCGCCGGCAAAGCGCTCCATCGCGTTCCAGTAGGCGCCGTCATTCATCAGCGTGAAGTGGAAGCCGAGCTGCAACGGGGTGCGCTTGCCCTGGTATTGCGCGTCGAAGGCGGAGCGAAAAGCCTGATAGGTCCGGTCCGCGAACTCGCCCGCCTTGCCTGGCTTCTCGAAGCCGCCAGAATGCCTGACATAGAGATTATAGTCCATGGCGATGACCGGCCGCGATTTCGGCCCTTCGGGAATCTGCGGCAGGGAAAAGCGCGCTATGCCGCCGGTGGTCGGCGGCAGCGCAGGACCCTTCGAAACGCCGCTGGCATCGAACGCGTAGCCGGCCGCGGGCAAGGCTTCGTAAAGACCCTTGCTGGTCGACAGATAAGGGGCGCGAAAGCCAACCACGGCATGCCGCGCGAAATCGCGCCAGCCTTTTGGTTCGGGCGTGATGCCGTTGATCGCGTAGGCGTTTTCCAGAATATGCTCGAAGGAGGCGAACTCCTTCAGCCAGTCTGCCTTGGTCCAGTCCTTGCCGTCGAAATGGCCGCAGGCATGGCTGGCGATGTCATGGCCTTCGGCGGCGGCGAGCCCGATCTGCTCAAGCCGGTCGGCCACTTCCTGCCTGGAGGCGGCAAAGCCGATATTCGATTTGCCCGCTGTTTTGCCCGGCGCCGTGTATTCCTTGCGGGTCTCCGGCGACAGCAGGAAGACGCAGGACAGGAAATAGGTGAAGTGCGCACCGGTGCGTTGCGCCAGCGCCCGGCTGCGCTTCCACTGCGGGATGTCGCGCGCGCTGTCGAACGAGATGATGACGACCTGTTTCGGCTTTGCCGTCGACGGCGGCGCGGGCGGATCGGCAAGAGCCGTGCCGGCAGCGGCCGGCAGGGCAAGCGACAGAGCGACAAAGCGGTACAGATGGTTTTTCGGCAAATGGACTGGCTCCGGGCGATCAGGAAGCCGGCTATCGCCCAAATGTGGCGTGGGTGCGATTGCGCTTTTCCTCGGTTTGCCCGGGGGCAAACATCCGGAATGGGCGATTTTCCAGCCGAACCCCTTCCATGCCGACAAAATTTCGCTAAAACGCGGGCACATGAACCGCCCTGGCTTGGGGCAGGAATGGTTTGATTGATGTCCGACGATAGTTTCATCCGCGAAGTCAATGACGAGATCCGCCGCGAACAGGCGCAGGCGCTGTGGGACCGTTTCGGTCCGGCGCTGATCGCCATCGCTGTGCTCGTGGTGCTGGGCACCGCCGCCTTCGTCGGCTACCGTTATTGGGACGAGACGCGCGCCAACCGCTCCGGTGATGCGTTCTCCCAGGCGCTCAAGCTTGCCAATGACGGCAAGAACGATGAGGCGCTGGCCGCGCTCGACCAGCTGGAGAAGGATGGCTACGGCGCCTATCCGCTGCTTGCCCGCATGCGTGCCGCGACCGTCAAGGCCAGCAAGGGCGACGTCGCCGCGGCCGTCAAGGATTTCGACGAGGTCGCCGCCGACACCGCCATTCCCCAGGGCATTCGCGACATGGCGCGGCTCAGGGCGGCATTGCTGCTCGTCGACCATGGTTCCTTCGCCGACGTTTCCAGCCGCGTCGAGGCGCTGACCTCGGACACCAACACGCTGCGTCACACCGCTCGCGAGGCGCTAGGCCTTGCCGCCTGGAAGGAAGGAAAGACCCAGGACGCGCTGAAGCTGTTCGACCAGATTGCCGCCGATGACGGCGCCCCGCGCAACACGCGCGAGCGGGCCACCTTGATGTCCGAGCTGATCCGCGGCTCGGGCAACGCGTCTTGAGATATGACCTTCAAAGTCGCCATCATCGGCCGGCCTAACGTCGGCAAATCGACTCTTTTCAATCGGCTGGTGGGAAAGAAGCTGGCGCTTGTCGACGACACGCCGGGCGTCACGCGTGATCGGCGCGTTCATGCCGCCAAGCTTTACGATCTGCATTTCGATGTCATCGATACGGCCGGCTTCGAGGATGCTGGCGCTTCGACGCTCCCTGGCCGCATGCGGGCGCAGACCGAGATCGCCATCCGCGAGGCGGATCTGATCTTCTTCACCATCGATGCCAAATCCGGCCTGCTGCCGGACGACCGGACTTTCGCCGAAGTGGTGCGCAAATCCGGCAAGCCGGTGGTGCTGGTCGCCAACAAGGCTGAGGCGCGCGGCGCCCAGGGTGGGATGCTGGAAGCCTGGGAGCTCGGCCTCGGCGAACCGATCCCGGTCTCGGCCGAACACGGTCAGGGCATGCCCGATCTGCGCGACGCCGTGGTCGAGGCACTCGGCGAGGAACGCGTCTTCGGCGAGGATGACGAAGACGACGAGGAGATCGCCTCCGGCGAGGTGCTGATCGGCGAGGATATCGCCGACCCCGACGCCGAGCCGGCCTACGATGACACCAAGCCGATGCGCATCGCCGTCGTCGGCCGCCCCAATGCCGGCAAGTCGACGCTGATCAATGCGCTGATCGGCGAGGAGCGGCTGCTGACCGGGCCGGAAGCCGGCATCACCCGTGATTCGATCTCCGTCGACTGGGACTGGCGCGGCCGTCGGATCAAACTGTTCGATACCGCCGGCATGCGCCGCAAGGCCAGGATCCACGAGAAGCTGGAAGTGATGTCGGTGCAGGACGGTCTGCGCGCCATCCGCTTCGCCGAAATCGTCATCATCGTTCTCGACGCGACCATTCCCTTCGAGAAGCAGGATCTGCAGATCGCCGACCTCATCATCCGCGAAGGTCGGGCGCCGGTGATCGCCTTCAACAAATGGGACCTGATCGACAATCCGCAGGAACTGCTGGCGGAACTGCGCGAGAAAACCGAGCGGCTGCTGCCGCAGGTGCGCGGCATCCAGGCCGTGCCGGTCTCGGCCGAGACCGGGCGCGGCCTCGACAAATTGATGGATGCGGTACTGAGAACGCACAAAGTTTGGAACAGCCGGGTCTCGACCGGCAGGCTCAACCGCTGGCTCGAGGCCATCCTTGCCCATCATCCGCCGCCCGCCGTCGCGGGGCGCCGGCTGAAGGTCAAATATGTCACCCAGGCCAAGACACGGCCGCCGGGCTTCGTGGTGCAGTGTTCGCGCCCCGAAGCGATGCCGCAGAGCTACGTCCGCTATCTCTCCAACAGCTTGCGCGAAGCCTTCGATCTGCCAGGTGTGCCGATCCGCATCGCCTTGCGGACCTCGGACAATCCGTTCGCCGGCCGGGCGAAGAAGCGCTAGGCCAGGTCAAGCGACGTTCCGCAGCCGGCCCTGCGTCGTCCCATCGGGCAACACGTCCCGCACCGCCTCCAGCAGAATCTCGGCCAGCCGCGCCGCGACCGGATCGAGCTCGGCGTCCTTCTGATGCAGGTGCAGTGCCATTTTCGGCAGTGCCGGCAGGCCGAGCTGTCCAGGCGCGAGCGCCCTGACATTGGCCGGCAGGCCGATATCGGTGCGGATCGTCAGGCCGAGGCCGGCCGCGACCGCCGCCCATATGCCGCCGAGGCTGGGGCTGGAGAATGCCATGCGCCAGGCAAGCCCGGCGCGATCCAGCGTCTCGGTCGCCACGGTGCGCAGCAGGCAGGGGGCTTCGAACACCACCAGCGGCAGCGCCTCCCCATGGAGGTGGCCCGCTTCCATCGGCTTCGCCGGGCCTATCCAGCGTGACTGCACGTCGCCGACATGCCGGCTGTAAGGCAGCGTCTTGCCGTCGTGCCAGGCGAGCGCCATGTCGAGGCCGCCGGAGAGAACACGCTCGGCGAGCTCATGGCTGCGGCCTATGCGGGCTTCGATCCGCACCTTGGGATGGGCGCGGGCAAAGCGCCCGAGCACGTCAGGCAGCACCGCCTCGCCGAAATCCTCCTGCAGGCCGAGCCGCACCCAGCCTTCCAGCTCCACGTCGCGAATGGCCGAGGCCGCCTCGTCATTGAGTTCGATCAGCCGGCGCGCATAGCCCAGCATCGTCTCGCCGGCCTCGGTCAGCGCCAGACCGCGCCCCGCCTTGCGGAAGATTGGCGTATCCGCCTGCTCCTCCAGCTTCTTCAACTGGGCGCTGACGGCCGAGGTCGAGCGGCCGAGCCGTTCGGCTGCCCTGGCGAAGCTGCCGAGTTCCATCCCGGTGATGAATGTTCTGAGGACGTCGAGGTCGAATGTGACGCGTCTCATGAGATTGTCCCTATTATCAGGATTATTGATCCGAAAAATCCCGATTTTATGGATGAACCTATGGCGCTACATCAATCCCGTCAAGGCCGGTCGACCGGCGTCACGGGAAGGGAATCATGTCTGCCATAGTCACGCGTAACGATTGCCAAACTTCCGGGCAGGGCGCGGCTGCCACTGCTCATGGCCCTGTCTTCGGGCGTAACCACCGTTGGAAAGTGCTGGGCATCGGTGTTGCCGCCAATGCCGGTTTCTCCGCGACCTTCTCCGGCATACCGGCAACCGCCGTCGTGCTCAGGCAGGGGTATCAACTCACCAATGCCCAGCTCGGCATGGCGCTGGGTCTTCTGGGGCTGGGCGTGGCGCTCAGCGAACTGCCCTGGGGCCTGCTGACCGACCGCTGGGGCGACCGCCGCGTGCTGTTGATCGGGCTCGGCGCTACCGCTGCCTGGCTGCTCGCCATGGCGATGTTCGTGGTGCCGACAAGGTCGGCCATTCCGGGCGTCACGCTGCTGTCGGCCAGCCTGCTGCTCACCGGCCTGCTCGGCGGCAGCGTAAACGGGTCGAGCGGCCGCGCCATCATGGCCTGGTTCCGGGACAGCGAACGCGGCTTTGCCATGAGCATCAGGCAGACCGCCGTGCCGCTCGGCGGTGGCCTCGGCGCGCTCGTCCTGCCTTCACTCGCGCTTGCATTCGGCTTTGCCGCGGTGTTCGGCCTGCTGGCTGGCGCTTCCGCTCTCTCCGCTCTGTTTGCCTGGCGGTGGCTGCACGAGCCGCCGATGGGGGAGGGACATTCCGTTTCGGCGGCCGTCTCGGGACGGCCGCCGCTGCGCAACATGGAGGTCTGGCGCATATCGGGCGCCATCGGCCTGCTCTGCTTTCCGCAGGTCGCCGTGCTCACCTTCGCATCGGTGTTCCTGCATGACTTCGCCGGACTGGGCACGGCGACGATCAGCGCCAGCCTCGCCGCCGTGCAGGTCGGCGCCATGGTCATGCGCGTCTGGAGCGGCCGCTTCACCGATCGCCATGGCAACCGCCGCCAGTTTCTGCGCCTGTGCAGTGGGCTGAGCGCATTGGCCTTCGGTCTGCTCTGGCTGCTTGTGCTGGCCGGTCCGGCGGTCTCCGGCGGCCAGTCTTTCACGGGAGCAATCTTTCCCGTCGTGCTGCCGGTCGTCCTGATCGTCGCGGGCATCTGCGTTTCGGCCTGGCATGGCGTTGCCTATACCGAACTCGCCACACTGGCCGGCGCCGGCCATGTCGGCACCGCGCTCAGCCTCGCCAACAGCTTCGTATTTGTCGGCTTTTTCCTGGTGCCGGTGGCGATTCCCGGGCTCTTGCATTTGTGGTCCTGGCCAGGCGTCTGGCTGTCGGCCGCCATCTGCGCGCTGGCCGCCCGGCCGATCTTTCTGGCGCCGGCGTGACTGCCGTTGCCGTCGAAATCGCCCACCCCGGAAATCGCGACCATGAGCCGACTGAGAAAACCCGACCGGTTCCGTTAACGTCCCATCAAGGTTAATGCATCATTTTGCTCTCCAGTGGGGTCAGTAGCGTTCCTGGAGAGAGTTCCGTGCATCGACGCGTGTTGAAGCGGCTTGTCGCCGCCGCCGGTGAGAAGAAACGCAATTTTGTGTCTCCGTTCATCATCGGCCTCGGCATCTGGATCGGGTTTCCGACCGTCGCCGCATACCAGGACATGACAAGCCTTGTTTCCGGCCTGGAAGCGCCGACCGCACGCTGGAATTCCTATGTCGAGAAATCCGTTGCCGGCTCGGTCCACGCTGCCGAGATGCCGTTCGTCGATTCCGACACCACCGGTTCGCTCTCGGGCTCCGGCGTCAGGCTTCCCGGCATCGGCGCCGTGTCGTTCCGCGGCAAGGGCGGCAAGGCCAACGCCACGCCGGACGAGGACCGGATCGTACGCGCCGACAAGAAGGGCCGCATCGTTCAGGTATCTCCGGTCGCTCCGCCGAAGAACTTCAATGCCGGGTCGATCTTCGAGCGGACCTCGTCCCTGATGCGGCCGAGCATGGACGGCGAACTGAAGATGGCCTTCGCCAAGCCGCAGATCAAAGGCAAGGAAATCCAGATCGCCTCGGCATTCCATGCGCGCGAGGACAAGAAGCCGGATCCCGGCGTGCCGGCAATGCTCGCCTCGCTGGTCAACAACGACCATCCGGATGTTCTGGCTACGGCCTACGCGCAATCCGCGCCCGACTATGCCAAGGCCTCGCCCTTCGAAGTCCTGCTCCAGGACGAGCAACCCAACAGCGGCCGCTTCATTCCGCCGATGGCCAAGGGCGACCATTGGTGGATCCAGAATCCGCTGCCGGAAAGTGTCTTCTCCAAGAAGGAACAGGCATGCCTGGCCAACGGCATCTACTTCGAGGCGAGGAGCGAATCCGTGCGCGGCCAGGCAGCCGTCGCCCAGGTCATCCTCAACCGCGTTCGCAATCCGGCCTATCCTAATTCGATCTGCGGCGTCGTCTACCAGAACGACAGCTGGTTCAACCGCTGCCAGTTCTCGTTCGCCTGCGACGGCCGGAAGAAGCGCATCGACAGCCCGGTCGCCTACAAGACCGCGCAGGACATCGCCATGGCGGTCACGGCCGGCAAGATCTTCATTCCGGAGGTCGGATCCTCGACCCATTACTACGCCCAGTACGTCCATCCAGGCTGGGCGCGCACGATGCAGAAGATGACCAAGATCGGTCTGCATATCTTCTACCGCACCTATGGCGGCGGCTGGAGCTGAGGGCCCGTCGGCCGCCGGTCTTTTCGAGCGCCCGCATGGCCGATCGGCGGGTCATTGCCGGGGGGATTCGCGCGACGCATCCCCATCTGCGCTGCGGGCACGATGTCGCACCTTTATAACTATCTGATTTTATTACGCAAAATACATGACAATGAACTTCCGCCCGTGGCTTGACGGGCGCAAACCCTCTAACTATGTTGCCGGCGACTTTAGAAGCGGACGGACGGTGACGGTCTGACCGGGCAGGGGGGTTGCGATGGCCAACAAAAACAGGCCAGACGGAACCGGAGAAACCGGCCGCGGCAATCAGCATGACGCCGAAATCCGCGACGACGATCTTGAGCGACGTCGGCGAGAACTTGAAGCATCGCTTGCGACAAGGCTGCCGAACCGGCTCGAGGATGGAGGGTCGGACAGCGCAGGCAATGTTGCCTTGGTCTTCCGGTTTGCTAGTGAATTTGTCGCTGGCGTTCTGGTTGGCGGGTTGATCGGCTGGGGTTTAGACTGGTTATTGGGGTCGTCGCCGATCTTTCTGATCGTCTTCCTGCTTGGCGGTTTCGGTGCGGCCTTGACAAACATGGTTCGTGTCGCCAAGGCAGCGCAGGCCAAAGTGCCGTTAGGCAAGGACTTGCCCGCCGGTAGCGTTGATGACGAGGATTCTTGATAGATCCTCGATGGGATTTAATTCTGCTCCGTCCATACGGAGCCAATTTTGGGGTAGAGAAACGTGGCTGGCACCGCAGATCGGGTTGATCCAATCCACCAGTTTCATATCGTCGATCTGTTCCAGATCGGCCAGATTGGCGGGATGAAGTTCGCCTTTACCAATTCGGCGCTGTTCATGTTGATTGCCGTGGCGCTGTCTTTCCTTCTCCTCTACGCAGGTTCAGCCCCTCGTGCGCTGGTTCCAGGCAGGTTCCAGTCGGTCGCCGAGGAATTCTACTCCTTCGTGCACAATCTTGTGCGCCAGGTACTGGGTGAAGAAGGCAAGGCCTTCTTTCCGTTCATCTTCTGCCTGTTCGCCTTCGTGCTCTTTACCAATTTTCTCGGCCTTATTCCTTACTTCTTCACCGTCACCAGCCAGCTTGTCATCACCGGCACGCTCGCTCTTTTCATCATTCTTATGGTGCTTGTGGTTGGCTTGGCGAAACACGGTCTGAAGTTCTTCGGGCTCTTTGTCCCGCACGGCGTGCCGATTTTCCTGCTGCCGTTCATCTCGCTCATCGAGATCATCTCTTTCCTCGCCCGCCCGGTCAGCCTGTCGCTTCGACTGTTCGGCAACATGCTTGCCGGACACATCGTGCTCAAGGTTTTTGCTGGCTTCATCGTCAGCCTGGCGGGTCTGGGATTTGGCGGTTGGATCGGTGCTATCGGACCACTTTTCATGACGGTGGCAATCACCGCTCTCGAATTCCTCGTCGCTGCTCTGCAGGCCTTTGTGTTCGCGGTGCTGGCCTGTGTCTACCTCAAGGACGCACTTCATCCACATCACTAAACTGGCGGCACAACGCCCCGGTGACCTAGACAACGTTACCCATCGCAAGGAGAAACAAGATGGACGCTGAAGCTGCAAAGATGATTGGCGCGGGCATTGCCTGCATTGGTATGGGCGGCGCTGGTATTGGTGTCGGCACGATTTTCGGAAACTTCCTTTCCGGCGCGCTTCGTAACCCGTCTGCCGCACAGGGCCAGTTCACCAACGCCCTGATCGGCGCGGCGCTCGCCGAAGGTCTGGGCATCTTCTCGCTCGTCGTTGCCCTGCTTCTGCTGTTTGTTGTCTGATATCGTCACAACCAAGCCGGCTCGCCGTTGCTCTTTGAACGGCGACTGGCCCTTGATGATCGGTATCAGGGGGAAAGAGCGCAATGGCGACCACGACTGAAGCAACTCAACCCGCCGGCGGCGAGGCGACTGCAACCACGGAAGTTGCGCATGGTGAAGGCCATGGCGCTTTTCCGCCGTTCGACAGCTCGACCTTTCCATCGCAGATCCTGTGGCTCGCGATTGCTTTCGGGCTGCTTTATCTGCTGATGTCGCGCATCGCACTGCCGCGCATGGCGTCCGTCCTCGACGCGCGCAGTGATCGGCTGACATCCGATATCGACGCAGCCAATCGCCTCAAGGGCGAGAGTGATGCGGTCGCCGCCGCGTACGAACAAGCCTTGGCCGAGGCGCGAAACAACGCCTCCGGGATTGCCCAGAAGGCACGCGACGCCGCAAAGGCGGAAGCGGATGCGAAGCGGGCGGAGGCGGAAGCCTCCGGGGCGGCCAAGCTGGCGGATGCCGAGGCTGCCATCGTCGCGGCCAAGGCAAAGGCGATGTCCGGGGTCGGAGCAATCGCTGCCGATACGGCCGACGCGATCGTCAAGTCTTTCGCCGTCGCGACCGCTACGAAATCCGAGATCGAGCAGGCCGTAAAGGCCGCACTGGCAAAGTGAGTTGACGATGAACGCTACCAGTTTAGCCACGCTGTGGGTCTTCATCGCGCTTCTCCTGTTTGTTGGCATACTCATCTGGGCCGGCGTGCCGAAAAAGCTGGCGGGAACCCTAGATGGGCGCGCCGACCGGATTCGCAAGGAGCTTGATGAAGCGCGCCGGCTGCGTGAAGAGGCCCAGCAACTGCTCGGCCTGTACCAGAAGAAGCGCAACGAAGCCGAGCAGGAGGCCGCGGCAATCGTCGCCGCCGCCAAGCGTGAGGCAGAGCTTTTTGCTGCCGATGCGCATCAGAAAACCGAGGATTATGTCGCCCGGCGCACCGCGCTGGCCGAACAGAAGATCGGTCAGGCCGAACGCGATGCGATCAGCGAAGTTCGCGCCAGCGCCGTCGACATCGCCGTCGAAGCGGCCCGCGCGTTGCTGGCCGCCAAGGTCGATGCCAAGGCCGGAGCGGATCTGTTCAAGGCCTCGCTGGCGGACGTGAAGGCGAAGCTCAACTGAGCTGACAAAGTTCCGAAATGAGAAAGCCGCCCGGGCAACCTGGCGGCTTTTTTGTGCGCTGATAATCTCCCCCCTCGAGGCGGAGATGTCGCCGAAGGCGACAGAGGGGGTCGGTTCGACCGGTCTCAACGCAATCTTTGCGGCGTAGAATAGAAAAAGTCGGCGCTTCATAAGCGGCGACCCCCTCTGGCCTGCCGGCCATCTCCCCCTCAAGGGGGAGATCGCTTGTCAGCTCAATCCAGCCCGGCCAGGCTTTCTTCTTCAGCGACCTCAGCCCCGCCCAACCTGAACGGCGCGAACGAAACCCGGTGCAGCCGTGCCACCGGCCCGTGCGTCTCGATCGCCGTGCGGTGGCGGGCCGTGGCGTAGCCCATATGAACCTCGAAGCCGTAACGGTCGTGATGGTTGCCGCAGCCGCACATCATGCGGTCGCGCATCACCTTGGCGACGATCGAGGCCGCTGCGATCGATTGCGAACGCTGGTCGCCCTTTATCAACGCACGGCCTTCGCAGGGTAGCCCTGGCGGCACGTCGCGTCCGTCGGCGAGAGCGAGCTTCGGTCGGACGGATAGACCGACCAGCGCGCGGCGCATCGCTTCAAGGCTCGCCTTGAGAATGTTGCTGTTGTCTATGCCTTCGGCACTCACCGACGCCATCGAAACCCCGAGCGCAGAGCCGATGATGCGCAGGAACAGCGCTTCGCGCTGCAGATAGCTGAGCCGTTTGGAATCATCGAGGCCTTCGGGAATGTTGGCGGGGTCGAGGATCACCGCCGCAGCGACCACCGGCCCGGCAAGCGGACCGCGGCCGGCCTCGTCCATGCCGGCGACCGGCCACAGCCCCTCGGCCATCGCTTTCGTTTCGGCGGAAAAATCGGGCTTCTCGACGATTTCGAAGAGAAGCGGAGAATCGGAACGCGCGCGAGCCATGTTGCGGCGAGGTTCGCATCGGCTCCGATTCTCCGCAAGTCCCTCCGGGTCGGGTGGGGCGCCGGACCGGGAGGGCACCGTCTGCAGGCCGGGGCAGGCCGGACGGGATTTTTTGCCGCGGCAGGTCAAACCGCTGCGGCGAATTTCATTCTCACAGCAGCATCAATTGCTCCTGGTCCTTGCCGGCCGCGACGAACTGATCGGTTCGCAGCGCGCGTCGTTCGGCATTGAGGCCGAGCCGCTTGGCCGTGATCTCGAAGCGCCGGCCGATCTGCCAGGCGTAGGGCCCGGCGCCCTTCATGCGCTTGCCCCATTCCGAATCGTAGTCCTTGCCGTCGCGCATCGAGCGGATCAGCGACATCACGTGACGGTAGCGGTCGGGATAGTGGCGCAGCAGCCAGTCCTTGAAGATCGGGCTGACTTCCAGCGGCAGGCGCAGCACGACATAGCCCGCCTCGCGCGCGCCGGCCGCCCGCGCCGAATCGAGGATACGCTCCATCTCCTGGTCGGTAAGCCCAGGGATGATCGGCGCCACCATGACCGAAGCCGGGATGCCGGCATCCGAAAGCTGCCGGATGGCTTCGAGCCGCTTGGTCGGCGTCGAGGCGCGAGGCTCCATGGTGCGCGCCAGCATGCGGTCCATCGTCGTCACCGACAGTGCCACCTTGGCGAGGCCCCGTTCGGCCATGCGCGACAATATGTCGATGTCGCGCGTCACCAAAGCGGACTTGGTGACGATGCCGACGGGATGGCCGCGCGCCTCCAGCACTTCGAGGATCTCGCGCATGATCCGGTACTGCTTTTCGATCGGCTGGTATGGATCGGTGTTGGTGCCGATGGCGATGGTGCGCGGCTGGTAGCCGTCCTTCGACAGTTCCTTGTCCAGCAGGCGGGCGGCATCAGGCTTGGCGAACAGCTTGGATTCGAAATCCAGCCCCGGCGACAGGCCCATGAACGAATGCGTCGGCCGCGCGAAGCAATAGACGCAGCCATGTTCGCAGCCGCGATAGGGATTGATCGAGCGGTCGAAGGATATGTCCGGCGATTCGTTGCGGGTGATGATGGTGCGCGGCTTCTCCACCTGCACCTCGGTCTTGAACGGAGGCAGTTCCTCCAGCGAACTCCAGCCATCGTCGAAGACATGCCGGCTGACCGGTTCGAAACGGCCGGACGGATTGATGCCGGCCGAACGGCCGCGATTGCGATCCGGACGGATGCGCATGCCGCTTTGCTCGATCATCGCATTGGCCATCTCGGCTCGTCCTGCTCCAAAGGCTGCAATGTCGGCCCGCACGATCGGTTCCATTTTCGCCCGCTCCCAGGGACTGTCCATGTTGTGTCGAATCGTTCTGTTCATGAAATTATTCCTATTTCGCAGAAGAGAACAAATCAAGAACTTTCTATGGTGCGCCGCAAAAACTGGCGCCGCGCGCGCCTTTCCGCTATTCGGCTCATGATGCTCAGTGTTCTCATCGAAACGCACAATGACGAGGAAGGCCTTGCCCGCACGCTCGCCTCGCTTATCGGCGGGGCCGTCGAGGGGGTGGTGCGCGAGGTCGTCGTCTGCGATGCCGGCTCGACCGACCAGACGCATCACGTCGCCGAGCACGCCGGCTGCCAATATGTGGCCAGCGGAGGGGTCGCCATCGGCATAGGGCAGGCCAAGGGAGACTGGCTGCTCTTGCTGGAGCCAGGCGCGCGCCTCGTGGAAGGCTGGATCGAGGCGGTCGTGGCCCATACGGCGAAACAAACCATGGCGGCACGGTTCTCGCGTGCGCGTGGCAGCCGCGCGCCTTTCCTGGCCAGGGTCTTTTCGGGAAACCGGGCGCTCGCCGACGGGCTGGTGATCAGCAAGCGTCAGGCGGCGTCGCTGTCGAAGAGCGCCGGCAGCGCCGAAGCCCTGGCGCGCGGCCTGGCGACAAGGAAGCTCGACGCCGAGATCTGGCCGGCGCCGCCGAAGCCGCGGCAGCGCTCGCAGACATGATTTTTCGCAGCCGCTCTATCCATTGTGCATTGCACAAAACCTGACGCGGGGTTAGCCTCTCCTCCAGGCGGGTGAATTGGGTTTGGGTCATAAGAGCGGTGGACACCGATGCGGCAATCGGGTGCCACCCTCGCAGACGAGGACCCGATGAACCTTTCAACCCCAGACAAATCCGGCACGGCCAGTCTCGAGGCCATAGCGCGCAATGGCAGCCTGTTGCGCCGTATCGCCGTGCGGATCCCCACCTATCTGACCGATCTGCGTGAAAACCCGGCCTGGCTGCCGATGTTTGTGCTGGCGCGCACCATGCCCGGACGGCGCATGCACTGGCTGGGCGCCAAACGCGCCCGTCCGGTGGAGAACGCAGGGGATACGATGTTCGCCGGCGTCGAGCGATCGACCGTGGTCGATGCGTTACGTTCCGACGGCCTGTTCTCAGGCCTTGTCCTGCCGCCCGCAATCCATGAGGAGATCGCACGCTTCGCCAGGCGCACGCCCTGCTTCGGCAATTTCGACCGTCGCCTCGAATTCATGCCGCAGGAACATACAGAAGCGGAAAAGCGCCTTGGCCGCTCGCTGCTCAGCGGGCACTATTTCGAGCGTATCCTCGACTGCCCGGCGGCGCTTGCCATCCAGCGCGATCCGCTGCTGCTCGACATCGCCGCGCATTATCTCGGCGCCCAGGCAAAGCTGATCACGACGCGCGTCTGGTGGAGCTTCCCGACAGGCGAGGCATCCGACGCCGACAAGAACCTTGCCTCGCTCGGCAAATACCATTTCGACCTCGACGACTGGCGGATGCTGAAATTCTTCTTCTACCTGGTGCCTGTCGACGCGGGCACCGGTCCGCATGTCTATGTCAGGGGAAGCCACAACAGGCGCGCCCTCAAGCACCAGTTGACGCTGCTGGTCGGCCATCCCGCCGATGAGGTGCTGAATGTCTATGGCAAGCAAAGCCCGGTGACGCTGACCGGCGAAGCGGGGCTGGGTTTCGTCGAAGACCCGTTCGGCTTCCACATGGGCACGGTGCCGGCGCGCATGCCGCGGCTGATGATGGAAGTCGGCTTCGGCGTGTCGACGCCTTCGCGACGGCGTTTTCACGGCGAACCGGTCATCCGCTAAGCGAGATCAGCCGAAGCTCAGCTCGACCGGCATCCAGCGGAGGCGACGCCTGGCCTGACGTTGCTCTGTGCTTTCCCCGTCGAAATCGACTGGGACGGGCTGCCGACTGAACGCCCTTTGGTCGTCCAGGGCATTGACGATGACGATTGCTCTTGCGTCGTCGTCTCTGGCGACTGCATCGGCTGCGGCGATCGCAGCGACATAGACACCGCACTCGCTGCAAATCAGATAGTCGGCCGTCCTCAACCCGAACCGGTATTTGTGCAATCGCCTGATATCCTTGACCGCGACGGTCAGCCTGCCGTCCGGGTCGGCGGCGGCTCGCGAGGCATGTTTGACGCAGAAGCCGCATTGGCAGGCGCGGACTTCGATCTGCGACGGATCGAGTTCGGTTGAAAAGCGAAGGCGTATGTTGCCGCAATGGCACCCGCCGGCATGCTCGGTCATCGCATCGCCCTTGTCGTGATCGGCTGCCCTTCCACGAGAAAGTACCTTCTCCGGCATCCGGTTTGGAATGGTGTTTCGAAGGCGCCGATGCCGTTCTGCCTGGCAAACGCGGGGTGAAACCGGGGCCTGCCCTTGGCTCCTACGGAACCGATTTCCCGCGCCGCAGGTGCTCGTCCAGCCGTGGCATGATCTCTACGAAATTGCAGGGCATGTGGCGGTAGTCGAGCTGCGCCTTCAGGATACCGTCCCAGGCGTCCCTGCAGGCGCCGGGCGAACCCGGCAGCACGAAGACGAAAGTCGCGTTGACGACGCCGCCGGTCGCCCGGCTCTGGATCGTCGACGTGCCGATCTTGTCGTAGGAAATCCGGTGGAACACTTCGGAAAACCCGTCCATGCGCTTTTCGAAGATCGGTTCCAGTGCGTCCGGCGTCACATCGCGCCCGGTGAAGCCAGTGCCGCCGGTGGTGATGACGACGTCGATGGCCTTGTCCCGCGACCATGTCAGCACCGTGTCGCGGATTTTGTCTTGGTCGTCGGTGACGATATCGCGGGCGGCCAGGATATGGCCCGCCTCGATGATACGATCGGCCAATGTCTGGCCGGATCTGTCTTCGGCCAGGCTGCGTGTGTCGGAAACCGTCAGCACCGCGATGCGCACGGGAATGAAGGAACGGCTCTCATTGGTCCCAGCCATCTCATTCAGCCTCTGAACTCATGCTGCGCGTCGCCGCGACGAACCAGTCGGGCTGACGGCCGCGGATCTCCGCCGCTGCGCGCTTGGCGACATTGCCGGTTTCAAACAGACCGAAACAGGTGGCCCCGGAGCCGGACATCCGTGAAAACCCCGACCCGGCCTTGTCAAGCCAGGACAGTGCCCTGCCTATGGCGGGCTGAAGCGCAAGCGCGGCCGGCTCAAGATCGTTGCGGGTGAGTTCCAGCCAGTTGCGCAGGCTGTGAAAATCGATGCTGCGCGGCAGCGGCGGCAGCGGCTCGTTGTCACGGCGGGAAAGGGCCGCGAAGATGTCCGCCGTCGAGACGGGCATGCCGGGATTGACCAGCACAAGGCCGAGCGCCGAAAAATCCGGCACCATCGACAGCTCCTCGCCAATGCCGCGCGCCACCAGCGGCTTGGCCGCCAGGCACATCGGCACGTCGGCGCCAAGCGACAGGCCGATCCGGGCCAGCGCGGCGCCATCGAGGTCCAGGTCCCAAATCTCCGCCAGCCCGCGCAGTACGGCCGCCGCGTCGCTTGAACCACCGCCGACGCCGGAAGCGACAGGCAGGTTTTTTTCCAGCTTGATCGAGATCGGGCTGGTCTTTCCCGGCCCGGCTGCCCGTCGCAAGGCATCACGCGCCTTCAGCACCAGATTGCTTTCGTCGAGCGGAACCGCCGGCGCATAACGGCCGGACACGGTGAAATCATCGTTTTCGGCCGGGGCGATCTCGACCCGGTCGCCAAAACGCGTGAATACCGCCAGACTTTCGATCAGGTGATAGCCGTCGGGGCGCCTGCCGGTGACGTGCAGGGCAAGGTTTATCTTGGCGGGAGCCGCCCAGATGCGGGCAAGCTTGCCGTCTTCCACTGTCTCGGCTGCGAGGGAAATGCGGGTCAGTCCTTGGCCAGCCGGTACTCGCCGGTCTTCGGATCCTTGACCAGCGTACCGGTCGCGCCGTTGGCCGCCTGTTTCTCGGTGCGCCGGACCTTGGCCGTCACACGCTCGGCCTCGCGCACGAAGGTGCGGTAGCCGAAATAGGCGGCAGCGCCGACAACGGCGAAGAAAATCAGCTGCGGCATGTCAAACTCCTACCATGCAAGGGCCAAAGCGAGCGGCCTGTCAGGCTGGTCAGACGACAATGCTAGACGGTTTCCTCGCTCTTTCAAAGCCCGAAGCGTGCCCAAAGCGCGCGCTCTTCCGCCGCATCGATCACGCCGCTGGCCGCGGCGGCGGCGATGTCGGGCGCGGAAAAGCCCAGTTTTGAGCCAAACAGGCCGAAGCGGCCAAGGAAACCGCGCGGCGCCGTCACCAGCCGCAACTGCGTCTTGGCCCCGAACCGGGTCTTCAGCACCGAGCGCATGTCGCCAAGGGCATCGACGAGACCGAGCTCCAGTCCCCTCTTGCCTGTCCAGAACAGGCCGGTGAACAGGTCCGGATCGTCCTTCAGCCTGGTACCGCGCCGTTCCTTGACCAGATCGATGAAGGTCTCGTGCACCTCGAGCTGCAAGGCCTTCAGCCGCTCGACGTCCTCCTTCTTCTCCGGCTTGAAGGGATCGAGCACGGCCTTGTTCTGGCCGGCGGTGTGCACACGGCGTTCGACACCGATCTTCTTCATCAGCTCCGGGAAGCCGAACGAGGCCGAAACGACGCCGATCGAACCCACGATCGAGGACGGATCGGCGAAAATCTCATCGCCGGCGACCGCGATCATGTAGCCGCCCGAGGCCGCGACGTCCTCGACGAAGACCAGCACCTTCTTGTTCTTTTCGTTTGCTAGGTCGCGGATGCGCTTGAAGATCAGCCGCGACTGCACCGGCGAGCCGCCCGGCGAATTGATCGACAGGGCAACCGCTGGCGCGTCGAAGGAAAAGGCTTTTTCGATGAGGCCCGCGGTGGAAGCCAGCGACAGGCTCGGCCGGAACTGGCCGCCGCCGGCCATGATCGTGCCCTGCAGCCGGATGACCGGAATGGTGACGACGGTGGAGCGCCAGGATTTCGGCAGCAGTCGGTTGAAAAGGCGTTTCACGGTGGCGTGGTCTCCGGTCGATGGGCAGCAGGCATGTAGGGATTTCCCGGCCAACGGCAATGTGGCCGGGCAGAATAGCTCAATCTCCAAACAGCGAGGCAAGACCGTTGGTGATCATCTCGCTGCGCTCGTCAGGGCTGTTGCCTGACCGCGCGTGAAGCATGAGCGGCGGGCGGATGGCGAGCTTTCCCCGGGCGCCGAGCGCGGCCCGGACGATGATCCGGATCGCCGCGGCGTCGGGGCGAGGATGGATAGCGAGCATCTCGGCATCGCCGAAACGGCCCGACATCGCGTCGAGAATGGCGCCGAGCTGTTCGGGGCGGGCAATGACGGCAAGTCCGCCGCGCGGCCTGACCACAGCCGCCGCGCTGCGGATCCAGCTCTCGAACAGCCCATCCTCCATGACATGGGCCTGCCGCCTCAACGGGTCGGGCGTGGCGCGGTCGCGCCCGGCGTTGAAAGGCGGGTTCATGATGACGAAGTCGAAATCATTGTCGGCAAGGCCGGCCTCGGCCCGTGCCCGGCCGTATATGGTGACATCGGCTGTGAGCACGCGGGCGCGGTCGCTGAGATGCGCGTTGCCGGGATGGGCAAGGGTGGCCGCGGCAAAGGCCGCCATTTCCGGCGCGCGTTCGACAAGCACGGCCTCGGCGCCCGGGCAGCGCGACAGCACCGCCAGGCCTGCCGCACCGGCTCCGGCGCCGAAATCGGCGAGGCGCCCGCCAAAGGCGGATGGCACGGATGCCGCCAGCATCATGGCATCCATGCCGGCGCGATGGCCGCCATGCTTGGGCTGCACCAGCCAGAACCGGCCGCGATGGAAGGCATCGACCGTATGGGCCGGCGTGTCCGGGCCAAGGGTGTCAAGGACAGGGGCTGCTGGTGCGGCCGGCATTACTTCTCGCGGATCTCGTTGGCGATGCCGGCGTCCGTCAGGATGCGCCGCGCCGCGTCGGCCTGGTCGGCGTCGACCATGACACGCCGCGGCAGGATGCCGAGCGAGCCGTCGAGCACGCTCATGTTCTGGTCGGCGACGAAACAGCCGATGCCGGCATCGCGCATGAGCGATTCGACAAAGGAGATGATGACGGCGTCGTTGGTGCGGATGAGCTCTATCATCGGGCGAAACTCTCAGTTTGCGCGGCCGATGTAAACGGGCACGCGGATTTCAGGCATCTGCGGCGCTCCCGGCCTATCTCTGGGCAAAGTGGCCCTTCAGCCTGGCGATGTCGTCGGCCGACCATCCCTGAACATCCGTTACCGCGATCCAGGCATCGATATAGTGTTCCGGCGCGTAGACATGGCCATGCCCGATCGGCATCGTCGCGGCTTCCATCATGTCGACCGCCAGCTGCAGGAAGGTCACGATCGGATACCAGCGCAGATCGGCGGAAACATCGGGCCCGCGCGGCTGCGCCATCCAGTCGGGCCGCCTGTAGAAGGATGCGGGTTCGAAGAAGGTCACTGCGTCGCTGGCATATTGCAGATAGACGATGCGCATCGGCCCCCAATGCGCGCCGGCGATATCGAGCGCGTTGTTCTGGTTGGTGAAGCGCACATAGGAGCCGTCGCGGAAGCGTGGCAGCCATGCCGGCGAACCTGGATTGCGATTGCTGGTGACGGAGCGCCAGATCCGGCTTCGATAGGGCGGGCCGCTCCAAAGCGCTCCCTGGTAGGGGTCGCCCAGCACCTCGAACAGCTCATTGGACTGCTCGGAATTCATCGCGCCGAGACTGAGCCCATGCAGATAGAGCTTCGGGCGATGGTCCTTCGGCAGGGTCGTCCAGTAGCCGTACACCTCCTTGAAAAGGGCACGCGCGGCTTCGCCGCCATAGCCGGGTTCGACCATCAGCGACAGCCAGCTGGGCAGATAGGAATACTGGATGGCGACGCTGGCAACGTCGCCGCCGCGCAGATATTCCAGCGTGTCGATCGCCGCTGGGTCGATCCAGCCCGTGCCTGTCGGCGTGATGATGACGAGGATCGACCGGTCGAACGCTCCAACGCGCTTCAGTTCCGCCAGAGCCAGTCGGGCCCTGTCTTCCGGCGTGTCGGCGGAGCGCAATCCGGCATAGACGCGGATGGGCTCGAGCGCGTTACGCTTGAGGAACGATTGCAGTTCCTGTTTCGTGGGGCCCGTGGTGATGAATTCCCTGCCGGTGCGGCCGAGGTGCTCCCAGTCGATCAGCGAGGCTGCGCTGCCGGTCTTGGCCGGGTCGCCCGGCTGCTGGATCGTGTCCTCCACAAGCGCGTCGAGCTGCTGGTAGGAGCTGTCGGCGACGTGAAGCGCGTATCGCAAGAGAACGCCGTTGATGATGCTGGCGAACAAAAGGACGGCGATCGAACCCCCCGCGACGATCGCTATGCGCCTGGGGATGAAGCGGGCGAGCCAGCCGGCGGCGAATCGGAATGTGATCTGAAACAGCCGCGCCAGCATCAGCACGACGACAAAGGCCGCCAGCGCGATCAGGCCGACCCGCAACGGCTGCGCGCTGTCCACGGGCGCCAAGTCCATCACGGTCCGGATCGAATTCTGCCAGTCCGAAGCGCGCCGCAGGAAGATGATCGCAATCGCCGTGCAGACGGCAGCCGCGACAAGCTTGATCGGGCGAGCCTTGCGCGGCTCCGGCGCCGGAAGCTCCAGATAAGTCCATAGCCAGAGGCCGAAAACACCGACGCCGTAGCCCACGGCGAAGCAAAGTCCGGAGAGGATGCCCTGGACAAGCACCGCGCGCGGATTGAGCGATGGGGTCAGAGAGGCCGCGAAGAAAAGGGTTCCGACGAGCAGGCCCACGGTCGAGAACTGGTGCCAGAGCCAGATTATCCAACCTCGCATCATCGGCCGCGCTCAACTTCCTTTCGGCGTCTGTTGACAGGCTGTCATCACCACCGCGCCAATTCGCCACTTGCCGTGGCCGTGTCGACCGACCTAGAGTCCATCCTGGGACTAAGGGTGCCGTCGCACGCGTTATACCAAGACGGGAGTGATTGTCGTGGGTGTCGTTCTCAATATGGAAAATGGGAAGCGGGAACCCGCCTCCATCAAGGATCTGATCGATCTGACGGCGGCCGATATGGGGCGCGTCAACGAATTGATCCTGTCCAAGGCCGGCTCCGACGTCGAGATGATTCCCGAAGTCGCCAACCACCTAATCTCGTCCGGCGGCAAAAGGCTCAGGCCAATGTTGACGCTGGCAGCGGCTCAGATGTTCGGCTATGCCGGCGAGGGCCACGTCAAGCTCGCCACTTCGGTCGAGTTCATGCACACGGCGACACTTCTGCATGACGATGTCGTCGACGAGAGCGGCATGCGGCGCGGCAAGAAGACCGCCCGCATGATCTGGGGCAACCAGGCGAGCGTGCTGGTCGGCGACTTCCTGCTCGGCCAGGCCTTCCGCATGATGGTCGACGTCGGTTCGCTCGAAGCGCTCGACATCCTGTCGAGTGCGGCCTCCATCATCGCCGAGGGCGAGGTGATGCAGCTTGCCGCCGCCAAGAACCTTGAAACCACCGAGGACGAGCATTTTGCCGTCATCAAGGCCAAGACCGCCGCGCTGTTTTCGGCCGCCGCCGAAGTCGGCCCGGTCATCGCGCAGGCGACCCGCAATGACCGCGCCGCTTTGCGCTCCTACGGCATGAACCTCGGCCTTGCCTTCCAGCTCATCGACGACGCGCTCGATTATGGCGGCACCAGCAAGGATCTGGGCAAGAATGTCGGCGACGATTTCCGCGAGGGCAAGGTGACCTTGCCGGTTATCCTCGCCTACCGGCGCGGCAGCAAGGCCGAGCGCACCTTCTGGAAGCGCGCCATCGAGGAAAACGTCACCGACGACGCCGGGCTCGAAAAGGCCATCGGCCTGATGACCCGGCATGGCGCCATCGCCGACACGATCGGCCGCGCCCGCCATTTCGGTGAGATCGCGCGCGACGCGCTGGCGCCGCTGGAAGAAACGCTGCAGAAATCGGCTCTGGTCGATGTCATCGACTTCTGCATCAGCCGGGTGAACTGAAAAAGCGGATGCCCGCCGCTCCCCGGCATGGCTGGGGAGAACTTCGTTATTGCTGGAAGCCGTCTCGACAAGCCGCCCGGCCCCAAATTATCTATAAAACATGGCAAAGGGCACGGACGACACCATCGCGGTGCGCATCAGCAAGGTCTTGGCGGACCGGATCATCTCCGGCGCGATCGAACCCGGCGCACGGCTTCGGCAGGATCATGTCGCCGAGGAGTTCCACACCAGCCATGTTCCGGTGCGTGAGGCGTTCCGCCGGCTCGAGGCGCAGGGGCTGGCCGTCAGCGAACCACGCCGCGGGGTGCGCGTCGCCGCCTTCGATCTCGGCGAGGTAAAGGAAGTCGCCGAAATGCGGGCCGCACTCGAGGTGCTGGCGCTGCGTCATGCCGCGCCGCATTTGACCTCAGCCATTCTCGACCAGGCCGAGGAGGCGACCAAGGCCGGCGACAAGTCCCGCGACGTCCGGTCGTGGGAGGAAGCCAACCGCGCCTTTCACCGTCTGATCCTGGCGCCTTGCGCCATGCCGCGTCTGCTCGCGACCATCGACGATCTGAACGCCGCCAGCGCCCGCTTCCTGTTCGCGGCATGGCGCTCGGAATGGGAAGCGCGCACCGATCAGGACCACCGCGCGATATTGGCGGCGTTGCGCCACGGGAACACCGAATCGGCGGCGCTCACCTTGGGCCGGCATGTGCAATGGATCGGCCGCAAGCCGGTCAAGACCGCCTCGGGGACGACGCGCGAAGCCTTCGCAATCGTGGGCTGAACGGTCTTTTGGCGACGGCAGGCTTGCCTCCCGCTCAAAAATGTGGATTCGATAATAGATCGAAGTTAGAAATTATCTATAATTTTTGATCGACTGAAGGGAAGCCTATGACCAATCTCGCATTCTCGTCCGCCAGACCGTCCTTCAGCCCGCTGCGGCTGCAACAGCGGTCGCTCGGCTGGCAAGCCGCGGCCGTCGTGCTCGGCACGCTTTTCCTGGCGCTTTCCTCCTATATCGAAGTGCCGATGGTGCCGGTCCCCATCAATATGCAGACGTTCGCGGTGACGCTGATCGGCGCGCTCTATGGCTGGCGGCTTGGTGCGATCACCATTGCAGCCTGGCTGGTCGAGGGCGCGGTCGGCTTCCCCGTTCTGTCCGGAGGCGCCGCGGGCGCGTCCTATTTCGTTGGGCCGACGGGTGGTTATCTCTTCTCTTTCCCGCTTGTCGGCGCGCTTGTCGGCTGGCTGGCCGAACGCGGCTGGAACGGCAACAGGGCGGTGCTTGCCTTCGCCGCCATGCTGCTCGGCAATCTTGCCTGTCTTGTGCTCGGCACGGCATGGCTTGCCGCGATGATCGGTGCCGGACAGGCCATTACCTTCGGCTTCCTGCCGTTCATCGTCGGCGGCTTGCTGAAGTCGGCGCTCGGTGCCGCGACGCTGATGGCGCTGCCGCGCGGCACGATGAACCTGCCCAAGCCGTGACGGTCAGGCTGCGCGCCCATCACCTCCTTTGCCTGCTCACCTATGTGGGCAAGGGATATACCCCTGCTTTCACCGCCAATTACGACGGGATCGCGCAACGCCTGAGCCGGGGCGAGGACATTCTCCTTGTCTCCGGCCCGGACGACATCTGCACACCCTTGCTTGGAGAGGCAGAATCGCACTGCCTGCGCGACAGTGCAGCCGGGCGCGACCGGTTGGCGGCGCGGGACGTGGAGGCGTTGCTGGCGCGGCCAATCCGCGATGGCGTCCGTCTCGATCTCGATGCCGCCATCCTTGCGCGCATGCGGCAGGCGTTTTCGACCGGCGTCGTGCGCGAGGCGTGTGAGGGCTGCGAATGGAGCGGCCTGTGCGGCGCCGTCGCGGCGGACGATTATCGCGATACGCGGCTGCAGGCCTGTTGACGCGCGAAAGCGTCCCTTTTAGCCATGGTTTGTTAATCGGGTGATCCGATTGTGAATTTCAGGCGGATTGAAGCGTGACCCCAAAAAGGCCATGCTTTGCCCGGAAGGATCGAGTCTGGGCCGATCCCGCTGACGCGGAGATGGCGCCTGGCTGAAAGGGATACGATGCAGCAAGGACGTGCGCGCTGGCTGACCAGGCTGGCAATTGTGACGGGCATGGCGATCTCGGCTCTGCCGGCCTATGCCAAGCAATCCACCGAACCGGTCAAGATTTCGTCGTTCTCTGGCGCCTATCTGGCCGCCAGGATCGCCGAAGGCGACAACGATCTCGACAGCGCCATTGCCTATTACAAGCAGGCTCTGGCCTTCAATCCGAGCGACACCGCCTTGCAGCAGAGCCTTATGCTGTCGCTGATCGCGCAAGGACGCTTCGACGAATCCCTGGTCTATGCCGACAAGCTCAAGGAAGTGCCCGATGTCGAGCGCTTCTCGCGCCTGGCGCTGGCCGTGAATTCCTTCCACAAGAAAGATTTTGCCAAGGCGCAGTACTGGCTCAAGCTGTCGCTGGAGTCCGACCTCGACCGGTTGATTTCCGGCGTCATGTCGGGCTGGGCGCAGCAAGGCGCTGGAGAGGCTAGCGATGCGATGGCCTCGATCGACAAGCTGCAGGGGCCGGACTGGTTCGGCCTGTTCAAATCCTTCCACCGCGCGCTGATCGCCGATGCTTCCAACATGCCTGAGAAGGCCGACGCGATCTATGCCGCCACGATGCAGGACACCGCCGCCGGCGGCGCCGCGCCCGAAACCTGGATGCGCAACGCGCAGGCCTATGCCTCGTTCCTGGCCCGCAAGGGCGACAAGGCCAAGGCGATATCGGTGCTCGATCAGGCCGAGGCGTTTTCGCCGGGCAAGCTTGAGATCGTCGCTTTGCGCGACAAGATCAGCAAGGGCGACAAGATAGCGCCCTTCGTTTCCGGTCCGTCGGACGGCGCTTCCGAAATCCTGCTCGACCTCGCCACCGCGCTCAATCGTGGCGGCGGCGAACCGTTCGTCAGGCTCTACCTGCAATACGCGCTCGCCCTGAAGCCCGATAGCGACGCGGCGCTTGTGCAGCTCGCGGCGGTCGCCGAGCAACTGAAGGACGGCGAGGGCGCCATCGCGCTTTATCGGCGCATTCCCGATTCGTCGCCGCTGAAGGAGCTCTCGGACCTGCAGCTCGGCTTGAACCTTGCCGATATCGACCGTCATGATGAGGCGATCACCCATCTCAAGGCGTTCGTCGACGCTCATCCCGACGACATGCGCGCCTATCTGGCGCTTGGCGGCGTCTACTCCTCGAAGGACGATTTCCGCTCGGCCGCCAACCTCTACGACAAGGCGGTCGAGGTGCTGAAGACACCGACCGCGGCCAACTGGAACATCTTCTATCAGCGCGGCATCGCTTATGAGCGCCTGAAGGAGTGGCCGAAGGCGGAGCCGAATTTCCGCAAGGCGCTGGAATTGCAGCCCGACCAGCCGCAGGTGCTGAACTATCTCGGCTATTCCTGGGTCGACCAGAATACGAATCTCAAGGAGGCCCTGGCGATGATCCAGAAGGCGGTCGATCTCAGGCCGAGTGACGGTTACATCGTCGATTCGCTGGGCTGGGCCTATTTCCGCCTCGGCCGCTTCGACGACGCGGTGCGCGAGATGGAACGTGCCGTGGCGCTGAAGCCGGAAGATCCGGTCCTCAACGACCACCTGGGCGATGCCTACTGGCGCGTTGGCCGCAAGCTGGAAGCCACTTACCAGTGGGCCCAGGCCCGCGACCTGAAGCCCGATCCCGACGTGCTGGCCGCCCTGCAGCAGAAGCTGATGAAGGGACTGCCGCCGATCGAGTCCAATACGGCGCAGGAAACGCCGAAGGTGAAGCCGGTAGCGCCGGCCCCCAAGGGCTGAATTCGGCATTCCGGAATGCGAACGGGGCTCTCTGCAGAGCCCCGTTTTCGTTTTGGATACAGCCTTTCTCCTTGGGCGCGCGCCGGAGGGCTTCAGAACAGCTTCCGGTAGACGATGAAGCCGGAGCGTTCGCCGACCTTGTCATAAAGCTTCATCGCCGTGTGGTTGGTCTCATGGGTCTGCCAGTAGACACGGCCCGAGCCCGCCGCTTGCGCCCTGATGTAGACACCCTCGATCAGCGCCCTGCCGACGCCTTTGCCGCGCACGGCCTCATTGGTGAAAAGATCCTGCAGATAGCAGTTCGGCGCGATCGCCGTCGTGCTGCGGTGGTAGAGGTAGTGCACGAGCCCGACGAGCCGCCCATCGCTTTCCGCGACCAGCGCATGAACCGGCTCATAGGCGTCGAAGAAGCGGGACCATGTCATCGCCGTGATTTCGCTCGCCAGCGCGGTCGGCCCCGATCGCCCGTAGAAAGCATTGTAGCCGTCCCATAGCGGCAGCCATTGCTCATGGTCCTGCAGTGTCACGGGGCGGATAATGATCGGGCTGGACATCGCCTTCACCTGCTTGTCTTGCGAGAGGATTGAAGCCGTCGAGCAGAGCGCAGACGGCTGCCGGCGACAATGGGCCAGCCATTCGCAATGCTTTCGACATGTCTTGCAGGGCCGGCGAGGTCGATTGCTTGACGCTTCGCCGCCGTGTCTCTAGGACGGGCCGGCAAGCCAGCCTATGCCGCCCGAGGCCACCGTGACGATTGAACTTCCCGCCCACATGCATCCCAGCCGCTCCTTCCAGGGGCTGATCCTGACCTTGCACAATTACTGGGCCGCCTATGGTTGCGTCATCCTTCAGCCCTACGACATGGAGGTCGGCGCCGGCACCTTCCATCCGGCAACGACGCTGCGCGCTCTCGGTCCCCGTCACTGGAACGCGGCCTATGTTCAGCCTTCGCGTCGCCCCAAGGATGGGCGCTACGGCGAAAACCCGAACCGGCTGCAGCACTATTATCAGTATCAGGTGATCCTGAAGCCCAATCCGCCGAACCTGCAGGAACTCTACCTCGGCTCGCTGGCGGCGATCGGCGTCGATCCCCTGCTGCATGACATCCGCTTCGTCGAGGACGATTGGGAAAGCCCGACGCTTGGCGCCTGGGGGCTGGGCTGGGAGTGCTGGTGCGACGGCATGGAAGTCTCGCAGTTCACCTATTTCCAGCAGGTCTGCGGCATCGAATGCGCACCGGTGGCCGGCGAACTGACCTATGGGTTGGAGCGGCTGGCCATGTATGTGCAGGGCGTCGACAATGTCTACGACCTCAACTTCAACGGCCGCGAGGGCGACGAAAAGGTCACCTATGGCGAGGTCTTCCTGCAGGCGGAGCAGGAATATTCGCGCCACAATTTCGAATATGCCAACACGGCGATGCTGCTCAGGCATTTCGAGGACGCGGAAGCCGAGTGCAAGGCGTTGCTGGAAGCCGGCGCGCCCGCCTCCAACGACAATCTGCCGATGCACCGCATGGTCTTCCCGGCCTACGACCAGTGCATCAAGGCGAGCCATGTCTTCAACCTGCTCGACGCGCGCGGCGTGATCTCCGTCACCGAGCGGCAGAGCTACATCCTGCGAGTGCGCAATCTGGCGAAAGCCTGCGGCGAGGCCTTCTTGAAGACCCATGCGGGCGGATTGGCCGCCTAGCAGGGTTCGACGGAACAACCTTTCCGCTTGATTATAAAAATATTCCCGCTTAGGTTGTCTTCGATTGCAGGCAAAAGGGCGGGCTGAAGATGGGCATCTTCAGGAATTTTTCGACCAACACCACATGGCTTACCAGGCTGCTTTGGCTTGGCATTGTGGTCGATGTCATCGCCGTTCTGTCCGGCCTGTCGGAGATCTGGTTGCTCAGCGACATCGAAAGCGGCAACCATGCTTATGATCTGGCCGCCGCCGCCGACAGCAACGACACCAGGCAGTGGGCGATAGGCATTGTTCAGCTGGTCATCTGGCTGGCCCAGGCGGTCATCATCCTGGTCTGGATCAGACTTGCCAACAGGAATGCCCGTGACTTGGGTGCCAGGGATATGGAATTCACGCCCGGTTGGGCGATCGGCTGGTATTTCATCCCGGTCGCCAATCTGTGGAAACCCTATCAGGCCATGGCCGAGATATGGCGGGCAAGCAGCGGCTCGCCGGATTGGAAAACAGGCGAGACCTCGGGCGCCCTGATCGGCTGGTGGTTTGCCTGGCTGGCAGCCAATGTGCTCGGACGCCTGTCCTTTCAACTGATGATGAAGGCCGAGGCGATCGGCGAGATCAAGAATGCCTCGATCGCGACCACGGCCGCCGATGTCGCCAGTATCGTGCTTTCCGTGCTCTTTCTGGATATCATCAAGGAAATTCATCGGCGGCAGTCGAACTGGGCCGCGGCGCCGCGATCTCAGAATGTGCCCGCGCCGCTGGCGGGCGATACGCTGTAGGCGATCGGTGCAAGGATGGCTTGAGCGCCGGCGCTATCGATGGTGCGCAGCGCCTGCCTTACCCCCGGCATCGAGAAGGCGCCATGGACCTGCGCGGTGAAGCAGGCGCTGAGCGCGAGGATCTGGAGAAGTCTGGATGCTGTTTTCATCGTCGTTCAGCCAAGTGTTCCCTGCCTGAGCGTGGGTCGCTTCAGCGCCGCATTCGGTTCATGGAAATCTTTGATCCAAGGACGGGTGGGATTGCCCCGTCCCGACAGGCGGCTGAAATTTATGGAAAGGGTTGCTGTCCCTCCTTACCTCCCCCTAGATGGGGGAGGTCGCCGCGAAGCGGCGGGTGGGGGTGACAGCGCGGCGTCTCATGCCAAAACTCGATCGGTTCAAGCTGCAGTCTGCGCAACGGCTTCGAGCGGCAATGACCGACGAGGAACGCATCCTGTGGCGGCACCTATGGCGCATTCCGGTCGAAGGAACGCACTTCCGCAAACAGGCGTCGGTCGGTATCTACTTCCCGGACTTCATCTCCCACCGCCTGAGATTGATCATCGAAGTGGATGGCGCGCACCACAGTTTCGATGACCAGCAGCGCCACGATGAGCTTCGGACAAAGTGGTTCGAGAGCCAAGGCTATCACGTTATCCGCTTCTGGAACCATGAAATTAAAAACGAACTGGATTCCGTGCTCGATACGATTTATGCGGCGGTGGAAGAACGAAAATCACGCCCAGGCCTGCCGGACGCCGAAGGCGCTTTAGACTGAGACGCCGCCACCCCACCCCGGCGCTGACGCGCCGACCCTCCCCATCGAGGGGAGGGTGAGGAGCCACCCAATGCCTGACCTGCTTCTAGAACTCCGCTCGGAAGAGATACCCGCCCAGCCGCGCGGCCGCAGCGCCGTAGGCGCAAGGACGCGCAAACAGGAAAATGGCATGCGGGCGGAGACACTCTGATGCCGGATTTGTTGCTCGAACTTCGTTCCGAAGAAATCCCCGCCCGCATGCAGCGGAAGGCGGCAGGCGATCTCAAGAAGATGCTGACCGACGGTCTCGTCGAGGCTGGCCTGACCTATGAGGCGGCGCGCGAGTACTGGACGCCGCGTCGCCTCGCGCTCGACATCAGGGGGCTGACCGCGCGCTCGAAGGACATCCGCGAGGAGATCAAGGGCCCGTCGACATCGGCGCCTGAACAAGCGATCCAGGGCTTCCTGCGCAAGGCCGGACTGGCGTCGGTCGCCGAGGCTCATGTCCATCCCGACCCGAAGAAGGGTGACTTCTATGTCGCCCATATTTCGAAGCCGGGCAGGGGCGCGGAAGAGGTCATCGCCGAACTGGTCCCAGGCATCATCCGCAATTTCCCCTGGCCGAAATCGATGCGGTGGGGGCCGGCCTCGGCCAAGCCGGGCTCGCTGCGCTGGGTTCGGCCGCTGCAATCGATCCTGTGTACCTTCGGCCCGGAAACCGAGGAGCCGGTCGTGGTCGATTTCGAGATCGACGGCCTCCGCTCCGGCAACGTCACCTACGGCCACCGATTCCTGGCACCGGGCGAGATCACCGTACGTCGCTTCGACGATTATGCGAGCAAGCTCGAGGCGGCCAAGGTCGTGCTCGACGCCGACCGGCGCAAGGAGATCATCCTGGCGGATGCCCGTAACCTCGCCTTCGCCAACGGACTCGACCTCGTCGAGGACGAGGGTTTGCTGGAGGAAGTGTCCGGGCTGGTGGAGTGGCCTGTCGTGCTGATGGGCGAGTTCGAGCAGGATTTTCTCGCCATTCCGCCCGAAGTGATCCGGCTGACCATCCGCGCCAACCAGAAGTGCTTTGTCTCGCGCCCGCAAGGGGAGAGCGAGGCGCTGTCCAACCACTTCCTGCTGACCGCCAACATCGAGGCCAGGGACGGTGGCAAGGAGATCGCGCACGGCAACGGCAAGGTGGTTCGCGCGCGCCTTTCCGACGCGCTCTATTTCTGGAGGACCGACCAGGGCGATCTGCCCGATCTCGACCAGCTCAAGGCATCGGCACAGAAATTCGGCCTCGACCTGAAGAAGCCGCTCGACCAGCGCATGGCCCGCCTCGACCATCTCAACGTGACCTTCCACGCCAAGCTTGGCACGCAGGGTGAGCGTGTGGAGCGCATCAAGCGATTGGCGGAAGAACTGGCGCCAGCAGTGGCGCAGTCGATCTCCCCCCTTGAGGGGGAGATGGCCGGCAGGCCAGAGGGGGTCGCCTCGCGTCAAGCGCCGGCATCCTCTGGCCGCGATAAGGCGTCGCGTCCGGTCTTGCCGACCCCCTCTGTCGCCTCCGGCGACATCTCCCCCTCGAGGGGGGAGATTCCCGCGCTCGCCGCTCGCGCCGCCGTCCTCGCCAAGGCCGACCTCCAGACCGAAGTTGTCGGCGAATTCCCCGAACTGCAGGGCGCCATGGGCCGCAAATACGCGCTGCTGCAGGGCGAACATGCGAGTGTCGCCGCCGCGATCGAAGAGCATTACAAGCCGCAGGGACCTTCCGACCACGTGCCGACCGATCCGGTTTCGGTGACCGTCGCGCTGGCTGACAAGCTCGACACGCTAATTGGCTTTTGGACCATCGACGAAAAGCCTACCGGTAGCAAAGACCCTTACGCGTTACGCCGGGCAGCGCTTGGGGTGGTGAGGATTTTGATTGAGAATAGAGTGGGTTTGCGGCTCAGAGCCGCTTGGCATTCTGCCTTTCTGCTGGCCTTCCGGTCGATCCGAACATCGGAGATTGTGCCTGCATTCATCCAGGTCAGAGAATTGGGAAGACATTTTGACGATGCTACCGCCGATCAGCTGGAACAGGACATCTACAAAAAACTAGAGAATCTTCCCGATGAAGACGCGGCGCATTGGGCTTTTGTGTTAACCAAGGCCGAGCGCGACCTCCTGGCCTTCTTCCACGACCGTCTCAAAGTCTACCTGCGCGACCAGGGCGCTCGCCACGACCTGATCGATGCCGTCATCACGCCGCAGTCCGATGACCTCCTGCAGATCGTGCGCCGCGTGGAAGCTCTGGGTTCCTTCCTCGACACCGAGGACGGCAAGAATCTGCTTGCCGGCACCAAGCGCGCCGCCAACATCCTGGCCGCCGAGGAGAAGAAGAAGACGGCGGTCGCCGAAACCGTTGAGCCGGCGTTGTTTCGTCAGGATGCCGAGAAATCGCTGTTTGCGGCGGTGAATCAGGCCGAGAGAGAAGCCGGCGAAGCGATTCAAAACCAAGACTTTTCCGCCGCCATGCTGGCGCTTAGCGCATTGCGCGAACCCGTTGATTCATTTTTCGAGCATGTTCTCGTGAATGATGAGGACGTATCCGTGCGCGCCAATCGCCTGGCACTGCTCGCGCGCATCCGCGAGGCTACCGGTCAGGTTGCGGATTTCTCGAAGATCGCGGGTTGAGAAGGCCGGATCGAGGGCCACTTTGGTGAAAGGCTGGCACCGGTTTTCGGGCCGGCTCACGCTCGAACGGGGCAGCGCACGAACCCCGGAAAAATATCTTTCAGCCGGCCGCTCGAGCCGGCTTACAGTCATATGACGATGATCTCTCCGTGGCAAAAGGGACATGTTCCCCAACCCAACGGAGGCTTCCATGAATTCCGATCACGAAATCGAAGTGACTGAAGAAACCTCGGCCGCCGCCGAGGCGATTGAAACCGCTTCCGAAACCGATCACGACGCGGCTGCCGCGGTCGAAGCCGCCGATCACTCTGATGACGAGGACGGCGACGAGGAAGAAGGCGACGACGAGGACGGCGAGGAATCCGACGAGGACGACGCCGAAGCCGCCACGCTCTCCAGTGACGACGAAGAAGATGATGAGGACGAAGATGAGGACGACGCCGATCACGCCGTGAAGGCGGAAGGCGACGACGCTTCGGACGAAGAGGAATCCGAGGACGAAGAGTCCGACGAAGACGACAAGGAAGAAGCGGCCTGAGGTTTCAATCCGGCTCTGTCGAAAGAGGGGCGGCGCATCAGCGCCGCCCTTCTTTCATTCCGGTGTCAGCCGGATCAATTCTCCAGGATGCTGACGCGTACGCTGTTCTCGTACACATCGACCTGGATCAGCGGCTCGCCATTGACGATGGCGCGTCTGGTCGAGGCGCTCATCGCGCCGGGCCGCTCCAGCATGCGCTGGAGGGAGGCGCGCTCGTCATTGGTCGTGAACCAGGAATCGCCTTCGTCGTCTCTGTCGCGGCGATGGAACTTGTGCCAGTTGGCGCGGTCCTGCCGCACCATCTGCGCCGCGTTGTCCAGCGCATAGCCGTCGCTCGCCTGATGATCGCGATCGGAGATGCGCGCGACATAGGACCCCAGCATGTCATCGGCATGGGCCGTGCTGGCCCCAAGCAACGACGCCAGCAGGAGACCGGCCAGTGTGATGGTTCTGGATATTCTCATGATCAACCCCCTTTGAAAGACGAAATACCATCTGCCGCCGCCGCTTGACCAAATTCAGGCAGTCCCAATCCAGACATCTAAATCCAGCCGGCATCGCGCGGCCAGCCGTGTCAAGGGGCGCGGCGATGGTGCGCAGGGAGCCGAAGCGCCGTCAAGCCGCCGCCGGCGGCCCGGTCAGTCACGGGTGTTCGCCCCTATTTGACCTTGCCGACCCCGGAAGCCGGCAACGGTGCGGCCGACGATGTCGTAGACTTCTTCTGGGGGGTACCCGAAGCGGGCGTGGCCGAAGCAGTGGCCTTGGCGGGCGTGGGAGCGGGCGTGGCGGCTGCTGCAGGGGCCTTGCCCTGTGCCGGCACCGAGAAAGGAGCGCCGACGACGCCGCCACGAATGACCATCGGGCTTACCACAAAACCATGCTGCGTTTTGGTCTCGCCTGGAATCGCCGACACTTTTTCGTAGGTCACGTCAGGCTCGGCGAGCGCCATGACGGAGATCACATCACTCGTGTCGCTTGCCTTCAGGGAGAGGATAGACGGCGTTGAAGCAGGTGCGCCAGGAAAGACCAGTGACGAGGCCTCGGCCGCGCAAGCTTGAGCCCCGCAAGTCAATGTCGCCAGGGTGATGCCCAGCACAACACGCAAAAACACTTGTATCGCTCCCCTTTGCCCCGAGACCGCGATGGTAGCGCACCGGAATTGATACCGGCCTTCGCCGAAACCTAGCATTTTAGGGATTGATAAATCGCCAAGACACTTTCTGGCCGGGAGCCGGCTTGCCCAACAGCCGCCATCGTATTACGCAACCGGCATCCGAGAGGTGACGAAAGTGACTGAAATTCTTGCCGTCGGCGAGGCGATGGGACCGGCGTTGGCGCTGCTTGGCGGTGGCGATGTGGTGGCCATTCCGACCGAGACCGTCTATGGCCTCGCCGGCGATGCCACCAACGGCATCGGCGTGGCGCGCATCTTCGAGGCCAAGGGCCGCCCGCGTTTCAATCCGCTGATCGCCCATGTCGCCGACATGGCGATGGCCGAGCGCATCGCGATTTTCGATCCGCTGTCGAGGAAACTGGCGCTCGCCTTCTGGCCGGGGCCGCTGACCCTGGTGCTGCCGCAGCGGCCCGGCAACGGCATCCATCCGCTGGTCACGGCCGGGCTCGATACGATTGCGCTGCGCATGCCGAGGGGTTTCGGCGGCGATCTGATTGCCAAACTCGGCCGACCGCTCGCCGCGCCGAGCGCCAATTCATCGGGCAGGATCAGCGCGACGACCGCGCAGGCCGTGGCGGCGGATCTTGGCGCGCGTATCAAGCTGGTGGTGGATGGCGGCGCAACGCCGGTCGGGCTGGAATCGACCATCGTCAAGGCGGAAGGCAAAGGCTTGCGGCTGCTGCGGCCGGGTGGCATCGCGGCCGGGGAGATCGAGGCGCTCATCGGCATGCCGCTGTCGCGCGGCGGCACTGCCGGCGTGGAGGCGCCGGGCATGCTTGCCTCGCACTATGCGCCGGGGGCGGCGGTTCGGCTCAATGCCGACACGGTCGGCAAGGACGAAGCCTTGCTTGGCTTCGGTCGCCGGCGTGCGGAAGGCTGGCAACACGCCGCCGCCTTCCTCAATCTCTCCGAAGCTGGCGACCCGCGCGAAGCGGCGAGCAATCTCTTCGCCTACATGCAGGAACTCGACCGCAGCGGCACGCGCACCATCGCGGTCGAGCCTATTCCCCAAGGGGGGCTGGGCGAAGCGATCAACGACCGGCTTTCCCGTGCCGCTGCCCCCCGTGACAACCTCCTCCCGCCAACATAGTTTCCCGACATGACCGATACCGCCTGGACACTCGACCCTGCTCTCATCGACCGTTTCGCCGCAATCGTCGGTGAAAAATACGCATTGCGCGACGAGCAGGACATCGCGCCCTATCTCATCGAGCGCCGCGGCCTCTGGCATGGCGCCACATCGCTGGTGCTGCGGCCGGGCAGCGTCGACGAGGTCAGCCGCATCATGCGGCTGGCGACGGAGACCGGAACGCCGGTCGTACCGCAAAGCGGCAACACCGGGCTGGTCGGCGCCCAGGTGCCGGACAGATCGGGCCGCGAGATCGTGCTGTCGCTGTCGCGGCTGAACCGCATCCGCGAGATCGATGTCCTGTCGAACACGGTGACGGTCGAGGCCGGCGTCATCCTGCAGACGCTGCAGGAGGCGGCCGACGCCGTCGACAGGCTGTTTCCGCTGTCGCTGGCCGCGCAGGGCTCCTGTCAGATCGGCGGCAATCTCTCTTCCAATGCCGGGGGCACCGGCGTGCTTGCCTATGGCAATGCGCGCGAACTCTGCCTCGGTGTCGAGGTGGTGCTGCCGACAGGCGAGGTGTTCGACGATCTGCGCAAGCTGAAGAAGGACAATACCGGATACGACCTGAAGAATCTTTTCGTCGGCGCCGAAGGCACGCTCGGCGTCATCACGGCCGCCGTGCTGAAACTGTTTCCGAAGCCGAAGGGGCGTGAGGTCGCCTTCGTCGGCCTGTCCTCGCCGCAAGCAGCCCTTTCCCTGTTCGGCCTGGCAATGGACCGGGCCGGGGCCGCGCTGACCGCTTTCGAACTGATCGGCAAGCGGCCGTACGATTTCACCCTGGCACATGCCCAGGGTGTGACCCGGCCGTTGATGGAAGATTGGCCCTGGTATGTGCTGATGCAGATTTCGTCCGGCCGTTCGTCGGAGGATTCGCAGGCCCTGATCGAGGATGTGCTGTCGGCCGGTCTCGAACAGGAATTCGTCGGCGATGCCGTCATCGCGGCGAGCCTCGCGCAGGGCGATGCCTTCTGGAATTTCCGCGAGTTGTTGCCGGAGGCGCAGAAGCCGGAAGGCGCCTCGATCAAGCATGACATTTCAGTGCCGATCGCCTCCATACCGCGCTTCATCGAGGAAGCGGCCGGGGCCGTGGCGTCGGTGAGCGCCGGCGCTCGTGTCGTCTGCTTCGGCCATATGGGCGACGGCAATCTCCACTACAACATTTCGCGGCCCGTCGACGGCGACGATGACGCCTTCCTCGCCCTCTACCATCCCATGAACAAGGCGGTTCATGATGTCGTGCGCAGCCTGCAAGGTTCGATATCGGCCGAGCATGGCATCGGCCAGTTGAAGCGCGAAGAACTGATCGAGACCGCGCCGCCGATGGCCATCGATCTGATGCGCCGGGTAAAGGCGGCCTTCGATCCGGCCGGTATCATGAATCCGGGTAAGGTTATCTGATCGTTTCAACATCTTGTGCCTGGTTGCATTCCGATAACCATCCCTGAGATCAGCAAAATTTAACCGACTTTCTTAAGCGCGGCGGTAAGGAGCCCGCGCTAATGTTTCCCCATAACGAGGCCGGGAAAACTGGCCCGGAGAGAACCGGACACCGGCTCTCAGGAGACAGACAGGAAGGCACTCTATGAACACTGGACTGAAGCCAGTCTGGGCGGGACGCAACATGCGCCTCGACCCATTCCGCCTGCCGCAGGTGGTTAGCTACGCCACGCGCGACGACTATGGCGATGTGACCTTCACAATCGACCAGCGTGGCGCCGTGATCCGGCGCATGCTCGAGATGAGCGGCGTGCCTGCGATCATCGCGCTGCCCGCCAATGCGTTTCGTGGCGTTGCCGCCCGCGCGATGGAAGACCCGGACGGCAATGTCACGGTGACGCTGGAACTCCTGCACAACGATCCCATGCTGTCGGTGCCGCTGCTGGTGGCCGACGATCTCGAAGATGTCGCCGCCGACTGGCGCGCCTGGGCCGACGCTTACCGTCTGCCGATGCTCCTGATCGAGGCGGATGGCGTCGCCCGCACGCTGGAGGAATCGCTCGGCGCGGCCATCAAGACGCTGCCGCCGCAGGATCGCCGCAAGGGCCGTGTTTCGAACATGCGCCGTCCGCGCTTCCTCGCCCGCCGCAGAACCGGCGACCTTGGCCTCAGGCTCGTCATCGACGGCCAGGAGATCATTTCGCGGGACTGAACATGACCTTCCCTTCTCCCCTTGTGGGAGAAGGTGGCCTCGCGAAGCGAGGTCGGATGAGGGGTGTTCCAGGGAACGCCAAGGCTTCACTCCGCTGGAACACCCCTCAACCGTCTCGGCGCTGCGCGCCGATCCACCTTCTCCCACAAGGGGAGAAGGAGAAGCTGTGCTACACCAGCGGCTTCAGCGCCACCCAGACAGCGCCGCCGATCAGGCCGAGGAAAATCAGCCAGCCGACCTGGTTGTTCGAGCGGAACAGCCGCAGGCACTGGTCCGGATTGTTGATGTCCAGGACCGCTATCTGCCGGGCCATGTGCGCGCCGGCGGCGATCAACCCAGCCAGCGCCACCACCGGGGCCTGCGCCGCCGCGAAGGCGATGGCGAAGCAGATCAGCGTCCCACCGTAAAGCCCCGCCAGCCACGCCTTGGTGTTGTCGCCGAAGAGACGTGCCGTCGAGCGCACGCCGACGATGGCATCGTCTTCCTTGTCCTGATGCGCATAGATGGTGTCGTAGCCGATCACCCACAGGATCGAGCCGATGTAAAGCATGACGGCCGGCCCATCGATATCGCCGAACTCGACCGCCCATCCCATCAGCGCACCCCAGGAAAAGGCAAGGCCGAGGAACAGCTGCGGCCAGTTGGTTATGCGCTTCATGAACGGATAGACGGCGACGATCGCCAGCGAGCAGATGCCGAGCAGGATGGCGAAGCTGTTGAATTGCAAGAGGACGACCAGGCCGACAAGGGCCTGGAGCACGAGGAACAGCCAGGCGCGCCGGCGTGTGGTCTGGCCCGATGGCAGCGGCCGCGAGCGGGTGCGGTCGACCTGGTTGTCGATGTTTTCATCGACGATGTCGTTGTAGGTGCAGCCCGCGCCGCGCATGGCGATGGCGCCGACGAGGAACAGCACGAGATACAAGGGCGCCGGCAGCAGCGACAGCAGCGGGTCGCCGGGGCGCGGGTAGGCGCTGGC
Source organism: Mesorhizobium comanense (assembly GCF_005503535.1). Classification (GTDB taxonomy): domain Bacteria; phylum Pseudomonadota; class Alphaproteobacteria; order Rhizobiales; family Rhizobiaceae; genus Mesorhizobium; species Mesorhizobium comanense. The sequence continues at coordinate 64,731 of NZ_SCNN01000020.1, forward strand.
GGCCAGCGCCGCCGACCACCAGCACGGCCACAGCAGCAATTGCCAGCCTATCGGCCTGTCCCACCGCGCAAGCTGGGCATAGGGCCATATCGAACGCGGCAACACGCGGTAGACCCAATGGCCGTTGGGCGCATCGGCAACACGGCCCTGGGCCGCTTTCGACTGGATAGGTTCCATGTCCATGGGAGTGCCAGCGACGGAGTCGGGCGTCAAGATCGCTTGGCGGCATCTGATGCAGCACCCTGCCGGAAATCCCTGTCGAAGCGCAAATACCAGAGCAGGGCGACCTCGCGGCTCTGCGGGTCGAGCCCGCGATAGAGCAGACGGTCGACGCCGCCGAGCTCAAAACCATAACGCTCGTAGAAGCGGCATGCGGCAATGTTGTTGTTCTGGGTCTCCAGCATGATTCCGGCCAGTCCCTCATTGCGGCCCCATGCCACGCAGGCGTCCATGAGCAGGCGGCCGACACCGGAGCCGCGATAGGCCGTGTCGACGGCGATATCGTCGACAAGCGCGTAATTGTTCCAGTTGCGGCTGATCATGGCCCGCCCGATAGGGACATGGTCGTCCCAGGCAAGGAACACGACGTCGCTTCCCTCGCCCGCCGGCTCGCTCTCGGGATGAGCCAGGCGATAGTCCTTTCGATAAGCGGGAACGGAAGTGCCCGGCCACTGTGCCGCCGGCATGTCGAATGCCGGTTCGTGGAAGGCCTCGACCAAGAAGCTGAAATCACGATCCTCGACTGCATGGGCCAGCGAGATATCGGCACGCTTGATGAGAATGGCCACGCCTGGCTCCATGCCGATCAGGATCAACTCATGACGCGAAAACGGCGCGGGTCGAAAACCACGCCTTTGCCACGTCGGCGAACGCTAGCGCCGCATTCGATACACGCTGGTTCGTGTCGTAGGTGAGGATGATGCGCTGCATCGGCAAGGGGTCCGAAAGCGGTTTGCGGATCAGTGGCAGGCCGTCATAGCTGCGGTCGCCATGCGGCCTGGTGTAGCTGACGGCGACACCGAAGCCGTTCGCGACCATGCTGCGCTGGAGTTCGAACGAACTCGTCGCCCGGTCCGCCACCGGCGACAGGCCCCGGCTGCGGAACAGGTCGAGCATGTGCTGCCAGCTCTGCGGCTGGTCTGTGGTGATCAGCGGGTAGGCGGCGAGCTCCGCCAGGCTGACCTCGGCGCGCTCCGCCAGCGCGTGGCCCGCCGGCAGCAGCGCATGCGGCTTGAGCTCGTGCAGCAGGATGCGGGCAAAATGCGAGGGCAGGCCGAGATCGTAGCTGAGGCCAAGGTCGATGGCCGCGTCCGCCAGGCGCCGGCCAAGCGTCTCGAAAGTCTCGTCACGAACCGTGACGGAGACATCCGGATGGCGCTCGGAAAAGGCGCGGATGAGACCTGGGGCAAAGTACGGCGCCAGGTCCTCGAAACAGCCGAGCACCAGTTCTCCGCTGACCGCCGACTTGCTGGAGCCCAGGCCGGCGAGTTCTTCCACTTCGGCAAGAACCTGCCTTGCCTTCGCGATAACGGCACGGCCGAAAGAGGTGAGGGAAACGCCGCTGCCGCGCTGGCGCACGAAAAGCTTCTGGCCGAAATCCTTTTCGACGGCGTCGATCGCCACCGAAATCGAAGGCTGCGATATGTTCAGCGCCTTGGCGGCGCCGGTGACGCTGCCATGACGGGCCACGGCGACCAGATAGCGCAATTGGGTAATCGTGAGGCTCATAGTCAAACACTATTTGTCGGATGAGAAGTTATTATTTTACTGAATGAACAGCTGTTGCGATAGTCGGTCCGATCCTGAAAGGAGGACATCATGGCTTCCCAAGCTGCAATCAGTGCAATCGACAACGACATCATCGACCCCCAGACGATCGCCGACTACCAGCGCGACGGCGCCGTCTGCATCCGTGGCGCGTTCAAGGGCTGGGTCGACACGATCGCCGCCGGCATCGAGCGCAACATGCAGAACCGCAGCGCCACGGCGTCAGACATCGCCAATGGCCGCGGCAGCTTCTTCGACGACTACTGCAACTGGGAGCGCATCCCCGAATTCGTGAAGGTGGTGCGCGAATCGCCGGCCGCGCAGCTGGCGGCGGCGGTGATGCGGTCGCGCACCGCGCAATTCTTCCATGATCACGTGCTGGTCAAGGAGCCCGGCACGCAAAAGCCGACGCCCTGGCACCAGGACATTCCGTACTACTTCGTCGATGGCCAGCAGACGGTCAGTTTCTGGATTCCGATCGACCCGGTGAAAGAGGCGACGCTGCGCCTGATCGCCGGCTCGCACAAATGGGACAAGATGATCCTGCCGGTGCGCTGGCTCGACGACAGTAATTTCTACGCCGGCGACGGCGACTACCTGCCGGTGCCCGATCCCGACAAGGACCCGTCGCTTAAGGTGCTGGAATGGGAGATGGAACCGGGCGACGCCATCCTGTTCGACTTCCGGACCGCGCATGGCGCGCGCGGCAACCTGACGGCGGCGCGGCGCCGGGCGCTGTCGCTGCGCTGGGTCGGCGACGATGCCCATTATGTCGAGCGGCCGGGCCGCACCTCGCCGCCCTATCACGGCCACGGCATGCAACCGGGCCAGAAGCTGCGCGAGGACTGGTTTCCGGTCGTCTACCAGGGTTGAAACGGGCAGCCGGAAGATCGGCGGCGATGGCCGCCGCCGACGTCCGGCAGATGTAACGTTCCCGTGCGCAATTCCGGTCAAAACACCCTGATGCCTTGACCCGTCGTCCAGAGAGCAATAGCGGGTTCTCTCAAAGGGACAGCATCAAGAGGTGGCCATGAACGTTCTTCTTCTCGGCTCGGGCGGCCGCGAACATGCGCTCGCCTGGAAGATTGCTGCTTCGCCGCTGCTTACAAAACTCTACGCGGCGCCAGGCAATCCGGGCATCGGCAGCGAGGCCGAACTGGTGAAGCTGGACATTGCCGATCACGCCGCCGTCGGCGCCTTCTGTCGTCAGAAAAATATCGATCTCGTCGTGGTCGGCCCCGAAGGGCCGCTTGTCGCCGGCATCGCGGATGATCTGCGCGCCGAAAATATCCGCGTCTTCGGGCCATCCAAGGCCGCGGCGCGCCTGGAAGGCTCGAAGGGTTTCACCAAGGATCTCTGCGCCCGCTACGACATCCCGACCGCCGCCTACGGCCGTTTCGCTGACCTGGCTTCGGCGAAGGCCTATGTCGAAAAGACGGGCGCGCCGATCGTCATCAAGGCCGACGGGCTCGCCGCCGGCAAGGGCGTCACCGTCGCCATGACGCTGGACGAAGCGCGGGCAGCGCTCGATGCCTGTTTCGAGGGCTCGTTCGGCGCCGCCGGGGCCGAAGTGGTGGTCGAGGAATTCATGACCGGCGAGGAGGCAAGCTTCTTCTGCCTCTGTGACGGCACGACCGCGCTGCCTTTCGGCACCGCGCAGGACCACAAGCGCGTCGGCGACGGCGACGTCGGGCCTAATACCGGGGGCATGGGCGCCTATTCGCCGGCACCCGTCATGACGCCCGAAATGATCGAACGCACGATGCGCGAAATCATAGAGCCGACCATGCGCGGCATGGCCGACCTTGGCGCACCCTTCGCCGGCATTCTCTTTGCCGGGCTGATGATCACCGAAAAGGGGCCGAGGCTGATCGAGTACAATACCCGCTTCGGCGATCCGGAATGCCAGGTGCTGATGATGCGGCTGAAGGACGATCTCCTTGTGCTGCTCAACGCCGCGACCGACGGCCAGCTCGCCCATGCATCGGTGCGCTGGCGCGACGAGGCGGCGTTGACGGTGGTCATGGCGGCGAGGGGCTATCCCGGCACGCCGGAGAAAGGTTCGGTCATCCGCGGCGTCGACCAGGCTGTTGGCGAAGGCGTCCAGATTTTCCATGCCGGCACCGCCATCAATGGCGGTGCGTTGGTCGCCAATGGCGGCCGTGTGCTCAATGTCACGGCGACCGGCGCCACGGTCGGCGAGGCACAGAAGCGGGCCTATGCCGCGCTCGACCGCATCGAGTGGCCGGATGGGTTCTGCCGCCGCGACATAGGCTGGCAGGCCGTGGCGCGTGAACAGGCAAGCTGACATTCCTGCCGTCGCCCTACCGTTGAGCTGAATCGAGTTCCGTGGACGCGGTGCTGAGCGGATCGGCGGCCGCGGCAAAGGCGGCGTCGAGTTGCGCGGGCGAGCGCTGCCCGCTCCGCTTCCAGGCGACATACTGGACAATGCCGAAGCCCGGCCGGCGTGGCACTGTCTTGACGACAGGCATGCGGAACCCGTCGCTGAATTTCGACCAGCGCGCGCCCAGCACCGCAACCATTTCCTCGAAAGTCGGCGGCGTTGCCACATCGGCATAGGTGATGGTCGTCTTGCCGGCCAGGGCGGCCTCCCGCGACAGCGGCACGGGGATGCTGGCAAGATAGTCGGATGGCACGTCGATCAAGCCGCCGAACGGCCATTGCTGGCGCAATGTGGCGGCATCCGTGGGGGCGACGTTGACATCGATATCGTCCGGAGTGCCGGCGACCCTGTAGGGGCAATGGAGTCGGCCGCAATTGGCCTGCGCCGAAAACTGCCAGAGCGCATAGCCCTGCCAGTTGCCCATCGGGAAATGCACGTCGATGTCGGCCTTGTAGCGCGCATACCAGAGCGGCAGCCGCGACAGCAGCCGGTACTTGTACCTGTTGTCGGCTATGTACTGGGCGGTCTTGCCGTTGGTGTAGAGCACCGGAAATCGGCCGACGCGCCGATGCACCTGGCGCACGAACTCCTCCGCATCGTCCAGCGACATCCATTGCGAGGGGTCGTTGCCCTCGATATCGAGGGCCATGAGATCATCGGGCGCGGGATCGGCGAAATCGAGGAAGTTGTTGGCCTGGTCGACCGGGTTGCCGGGGCGGGCGAGATGATAGGCGCCCCATTTCATGCCGAGCGCCTTGGCGACCACCCTGCGCGTCTGGAACAGTTCGCGCGTCACCGCGTGGCGCTTCCACAGCGCTTTGCAGAGCTTCACCTCGGTGTCGCTGCCGAGACAGAAATAGGGCGGCGGCATGCCGTCGGAGGCCTTATTGATGAAGGCCACGATGCGTTTGTCGGTCGCAAGCTGCGCCCAGTCGATGGAATTGTACTCGTAGGCGTCGACCACCAAAGCGCGGTCGGCATTCTTCCATGGCTCGGAAAAATCCGAGGCCTTTGCCGCCGTGCCCAGCACAATCGCCGCCGCGAGGGCGAAAAGTGCCGTAAGGCGAGGAGAACGGACAATGCTCTTCAACGACGCAGTCCCCATCGACCGAAGGTGAATCCTGAACCGCTATGGTTAAGGATTCCTTCCCCGTGGGGCTACGGCGAGGTCAGCGCCGCATGGCAGGCGGAAATTCAAACGGATCGGGCGCCGGCTCCTGTTGAAGCGTGCCTTCGGCGGTGCGTTTGCGATGATGCGCGAGCGAGCAGCGCGGCGAGCACAGGATGCCCCGGTCCGACCAGTAGGCCGGGCCGTTCGCTACATCCCCGTGATAGTAGGAGAAGCCGGCCGCCCGATAGGGCAAGCCGCACTCGATACAGCGATAGGCGTCGGGTCTGGCGAGCATTGTGATGTTCCGGTCGGCTGGTTCTGTCGCCGGTCGATCTGGTCCGGCACCAGGGGAATTTAATAGAGGCCGGCACGATTGCAAAATCCGCGTGACAAAGTTTGACGTTTACGTAAAAAGAAGTTTCGTGAACCGTGTCAGGGCGGATGGTTTGCGCTGGTGCTTCCCGATAGGGTTTGTCGCCATCGAGGAGGAGGGAAAACATGTATAGAGCGCCGGTCGAGGACATCGCCTTCACGCTGAAGCACGTGGCCGGCATGAAGCCGGCGCTCGATGCTGGCACCTTCGGCGATCTGGGCGAGGATCTGGTCGATGCGGTTCTGGGCGAGGCCGGCCGTTTCGCGACAGAGGAAGTGGCGCCCCTATACAAGATCGGTGATGAGCAGGGAGCCGTTCTCAAGGACGCCGCCGTCACCATGCCGGCTGGCTGGAAAGACCTTTATCGCCGCTGGATCGAGGGCGGCTGGAACGCCCTGGGCGGCCCTGCGGAGTACGGCGGCCAGGGCCTGCCGACCATGCTCGGCGTCGCCGCGTTGGAAATGTGGAACTCCGCCGCCATGGCTTTCGGCATAGGCCCGACCCTGACCATGGGCGCCGTTGAAGCCCTGGACAAGCACGCCTCGGAGGGGCTCAAGGCGAAATACCTGGAAAAGCTCGTCTCCGGCGAATGGATGGGCACGATGAACCTGACCGAGCCACAGGCCGGCTCGGATCTCGCGGCCTTGCGCACCCGCGCAGAGCCGGCCGGGGACGGCAGCTACCGCATTTTCGGCCAGAAGATCTTCATCACCTATGGCGAGCACGATTTTACCGACAACATCATCCATCTGGTACTGGCGCGACTGCCGGACGCTCCTGCGGGCACGCGCGGCATCTCGCTTTTCCTGGTGCCGAAATTCCTGGTCGGCGAGGACGGCTCGCCGGGCGCGCGCAACGACGTTTTCTGTTCCGGCCTCGAGCACAAGCTCGGCATCCACGCTTCGCCGACCTGCACCATGATCTATGGCGACGGTTTCCAGGGTGCCGAGCCGGGTGCCGTCGGCTGGCTGATCGGCGAGGAGAACAAGGGCCTCGCCTGCATGTTCACGATGATGAACAATGCGCGGCTTTGCGTCGGCATGCAGGGAGTCGCGGTGGCGGAAGCGGCGACCCAGAAGGCGATCGCCTACGCCAATGAACGCCGCCAAGGCAAGGCGGCGGATTACGCCGGCGCCGGCATGGCGCCGATCGTTCACCACCCCGACGTGCAGCGCAATCTGCTGAACATGAAGGCGCTGACCCAGATGGCGCGGGCGATCAGCTATTCCTGCGCCCATGCCATCGATCTCGCACGCGTGTCCGCCGGCGAAGAGGCCGCGCACTGGCGCGACCGGGCCAATCTCCTGACGCCGCTGGCCAAGGCGTTCTCGACCGATGTCGGCGTCGAAGTTGCCTCACTCGGTGTTCAGGTGCATGGCGGCATGGGCTTCATCGAGGAGACGGGAGCGGCGGCCCTTTATCGCGATGCCCGCATCGCGCCGATCTACGAGGGCACCAACGGCATCCAGGCGATCGATCTGGTGACGCGCAAATTGCCGCTCGGCGGCGGCGAACATGTGCACGGTTTCATCGGCGAACTGGCCGCGGTCGCCAATGCCGTGCGCACCTCCAACCTGCCAGGGCTGGGCCGTACCGCCGATGCGCTCGACGCTGCCCTTGACGATCTGACGCAGGCGACCCGCTTCCTGCAAAAGCTGTCGGCCGACGGCCATGCGGATCAGGCGCTTGCCGGTGCCACGCCCTATCTCAGGCTGATCTCGCTTGCCGCCGGTGGCGCCTACCTGGCGCGCGGCGCGCTTGCCGATCAGGCCCGCATCGGCCTTTGCCGATTCGTCGCCGAAAACCTGCTTGGTGAAACGCGTGCCTTGAAGGAACGCGTTGTCGACGGCGCCGAAAGCCTTGCTGTCGCCGGCAAGACACTGATCTCAGCCTGACCTTCACAAGGAAAAGACCGTGACAGACCATATCCTCGTCGAGCGCCAGGGCGCCGTCCAGATCATCCGCTTGAACCGGCCGGACAAGAAAAACGCACTGACGCGCGCCATGTACGCGAAGATGTCGGCGGCCCTTGCCGAAGGCGATGCCGATCCGGCGATCCGCACCCACGTCTTCCTCGGCGTGCCGGGCGCCTTCTCTTCGGGCAACGACCTCGCCGACTTCATGGTGGTGGCCACGGGAGGCGACGGCGGCACCGAGGTCTGGGATTTCCTGATGGCGCTGGCCAGGGTGGAAAAGCCCATCGTCTCCGGCGTCGACGGCATCGCGGTCGGCATCGGCACGACGATCAACCTGCATTGCGACCTGACCTTCGCCACGCCCCGCACCGTTTTCAGGACGCCATTCGTCGATCTCGGCCTGGTGCCGGAGGCGGGATCGAGCCTGCTTGCGCCGCGAATACTCGGGCAGCAGGGCGCGTTCGCGCTGCTTGGCCTTGGCGAAGGTTTTTCGGCCGAGCGCGCGAAGGCCGCCGGGCTGATCTACGAAGTCGTCGAGGAGGGCGCGCTGGAAGCCTCGGTGCTTGCCGCCGCCGGCCAGATCGCCGCCAAGCCTCCTGAGGCCCTCAAGATCGCGCGCGATCTCATGCGCGGCTCGCGCGATGATCTTGTCGCCCGTATCGGCGAGGAGAGCGAGCATTTCCGCCAGCGGCTGAAGTCGGACGAGGCGCGTGCCGCACTTACCGCCTTCATGACCAGAAAGAAGGGCTGACGGCGTTGCGCACGCACCGGTCAGACGATGCGCGCCGCCGGCATCTGCTGCCCCGCTTGGTGGAGCGTCAGCCCTTCGGCGCGGCCTGATCCTTCGAAGGTGATCTGGGCGTCGACGATCTTGAGGAAGAAGTCGCGCTCGGTTTCGGGAAAAATCTCGTATTGCTCCTGGCCGGTAAGCTGCACCATGAGGCGGTCTCCGTCCCTGGCCACATCGATGACCGCGCCGGGAGCCAATTGGTATTGGCCGACATAATTGTCGTAAAGCTGGGGGTCGATGCTGATCTCGGTGCGTTGCTTTGGCGGCGGAGCAAGCACTGTCGCCGGATCGAGCAGGTGCCGACCGAAATTGTCGACGAACTCCGTCACCGTATTGGCCAGCACCACCACGCCCCGCCTGGATTTCGGCAGGAAGCCGAGAAAGGAGCAATAGCCGCCGGTGCCGCCATTGTGCCAGACGATCTCTTCGCCTCCGGCTTTCTCGATCATCCAACCGAGACCGATCTCCATCGTGTCCGCGCCAAGCGGCCGCCGTGTGCTCAACGTCAGGTCGAAGGCCGCGGCCAAGGGCGAGGTGCTGTCCAATGCCGCTTCAATGAAAGTGAGCAAATCCCGCACCGTGGAACGCAAGGCGCCGGCGCCGGCAAGTGTCGGCAGGTTCCAGTTCGCCACGGGCATCAGGCCCAACCCGTGTCCGTGCGCGAGCCTTGCCGACAAGGCCGCGGTCAGCGCAATCGCGGTGCTGTCCATTCCGAGCGGGATCGCGATGCGATCCTGGATCAGTTGGTCGTAATCAGTCCCGGCGCGCCGTGCCAGAACGTGCCCAAGCAGCCCGAAGCCGACATTGGAATATTCATGATGCGTGCCGATGTCGTGCGCCAGCCGATGGTTGCAGAGGAATTCGTGGAGCTGTTCGACCGTATAGTCCGCATAGGGATCGGCATTGTCCGCCGGCGCCATGTTGTCGGGAAGGCGCGGCAGTGACGACATATGGCTGGCAAGGTCGGCCAGGGTGATCGACCTGCCGTTTCGCCGTGGGGCGGAAACCTCTGGCGGCAGGAGTTTTTCGATCGGATCGTCGAGTTCCAATTCTCCCCTGTTGGCCATGTCGGCCAAAAGCAGCGTCGTGAACACCTTGGTGACGGAGCCGATTTCGAACAGTGTATCACCGTCTACGGGGCGCGGATCATCCCTGGAGAAACGTCCCCGCGCGATGATGCGGCGCCCTTGCGGCTCGACAATGCCGACGACCACAGCCATCGCCTGTCCGCGCTCGCCGACGCGCTCGGAGAGAATCTCAGCTATTTGCTGACTGGACAGGAAGGGAGAACTCGGCTCTCCCGAATTGGTTTTTGTCACGAAACAGCTCCTTCAAAGCACCGCTGGTGGAGCTATTCTGCCTCGATTGCCGCAGCATTACGGGACAAGACGCGCGGGCAGTTCAACTGCGTGCTCGCGCTGCGTTCCAACTCAGGGATAGAGCCGCGTCTTGTCCCAGCCGCCCTTGGCATCACTCGAAAAGACGACGCGATCATGCAGGCGGAACGGCCTGTCGTGCCAGAACTCCATCGTCTTCGGCACGATGCGGAAGCCGGACCAATGCTTGGGGCGCGGAATCTCGCCGATGGCGTAACGGGCCGTATATTCGGCGACGGCCTTCTCCAATGCGAAGCGGCCCTCCAGTGGTCGCGACTGTTTGGAAGCCCAGGCGCCTATGCGGCTGCCGCGCGGCCGCGTCGCGTAATAGGCGTCGGCTTCCGCATCGCTGACGATCTCCACCGGACCTCGGATGCGCACCTGCCGGCGCAGCGATTTCCAGTGGAAACACATCGCTGCCTTCATGCTGCCAAGAATTTCCCGGCCCTTGGCGCTCTCGAAATTCGTGTAGAACACAAAGCCGCTTTCATCGAAGCCCTTGAGCAGAACCATCCGCACGTCAGGCATGCCATCGGCATCGACGGTTGCCAGAGCAACGCCGTTGGCGTCGTTGATTTCACTCTTGCTGGCATCGTCAAGCCATGTGGCAAAGAGCCGAAACGGCTCCGCAGCCTCGGTAAAGTCACCGCTTGTTAACTCTGCATCACTCATAGTTTTTCTCAAATTGTCACGAAACCCGGATTTCTGCCGGGCAAAGGGGGATTGCCGATTGTCGCGTATCGCGCAAGCCTTTGACAGCAGGCAATGGAGCGTTATCGCTTCGGCCAGCGCGAAAGCGATGATTGTGGCGGCCGCCCTGCCGCTTGCAGCCTGCGGAGCGGGCGGGTTCAGCCTGGAAAAAGCAGAGGTCGATCGCTCGATCCTGACCAGCAGCACCTCGGCTTCGGCCAAGCCGGCCGATTCGGATCGCGACTCCGATCAGACCACGATCGGCAACGCCGTATCATCAGCCGATATCGAGCAACTCGGCGGGCAGGCCGTACCCTGGGCCAATGCCGGCACCGGCTCGCGTGGCTCCATCACCGAACTGGCGGAACTCAAGGACAGGGGCCAGACGTGCCGCCGCTTCAAGGCTTCGCGCGAGAGCTTTGACGGGGTTGCCATGTTCCAAGGCGAGCTGTGCCTGGCCAGTGCCGGCGGCTGGCGCATGCAGGACTTCAAGGCGCTCTGATTTTTCCGCTTTTGATATGATGGTCCGCCACTGGAATTTCTTCCTATGCGAGCGCATATAGGAGGCAAGTATGGACTCAACTCATCTCCAGGGCAGAATTGATGCGCGACCCGTATGAGGTGCTGGGCGTTGCAAAGAACGCATCGGCCAAGGATATAAAATCGGCCTATCGGAAGCTCGCCAAGAAGCATCATCCGGACCAAAATCCGAATGATCCGAAGGCGAAGGACCGTTTTGCCGCGGCCAACCAGGCCTATGAGATCGTTGGCGACGAGAAGAATCGCGCGGCCTTCGATCGCGGCGAGATCGACGCCGCCGGCAAGCCGCGCTTCCAGGGTTTCGAAGGCGCCGCCGGCGGTGGCGATCCTTTTGCCGGGTTTCGCCGCCAGCAGCAGGGCGCCGGCGGCTCTCGATTCGAATTCCGGTCGGGCCGCCCGGGCGGCGATCCGTTCGACGGCAACAGCGATATTTTCAGCCAGATATTCGGCGACGCCTTTTCCGGAGCGCGCGGCGCAAGCGCCGGCGATCGCCGCCAACCCGCGACGGCTGCCGACCTGAACGTGACGCTGGACGTCACCATCGAGGAAGCGGCCAACGCCGAAAAGGTGACGGCGATGTTCCCCGATGGCCGCAAGGTAGCGGTCAAGCTGCCGGCTTACGTCGAGGATGGCCAGACCATCCGGCTCAAGGGACAGGGCGAGCAAGGCCCCGGCCAGCCGGGCGATGCGCTGGTCAAGATCCATATCCGCCGCCATCCGCGCTACCGCGTCGAGGGGCGTGACCTGCACGCCGATCTGCCGGTGCCGCTGGCCGATGCCGTGCTGGGCGCCAAGGTGCCTGTCGAGACGCCGACCGGCAGGCTCGCTGTCAATGTTCCGGCATGGTCGAGCTCAGACAAGGTGTTGCGCCTGAAGGGCAGGGGTCTGCCGGAAAAGGCGGGTGGGCATGGCGATCTCTATGCCCATGTGCGCATCATGCTGCCCGAAGGTGGAGACAGCGCCCTGGAAGTGTTGCTGCGCGGCCAAAAAGGTTGATCGTCGGCTTTTGTCCCCCGAACTGTCCGGTTTGAGCGCTTGAAGGGGCTGTGTGCCTGTGCGATAGGCACTCCACAAAGCAGAATATCTTGCGGAGAGCACGCACATGGCGGGTGGACAGGGCCTGATGGCCGGCAAGCGCGGCCTGATTCTCGGCGTCGCGAACAACAGGTCGATCGCCTTCGGCATCGCCAAGGCGTGCGTCGACCACGGCGCCGAAATCGCGCTCACCTATCAGGGTGAGGCGTTCAAGAAGCGCGTCGAGCCGCTGGCGGCGGAACTGGGCGCCTATGTCGCCGGCCATTGCGACGTTACCGATCCGTCGAGCCTGGACGAGGTTTTCTCCAATGTCGCCAGTCATTGGGGCAAGATCGACTTTCTGGTCCATGCCATCGCCTTTTCCGACAAGGACGAACTGACCGGCCGCTATGTCGAGACCACGCGCGACAATTTCCTGCGCACCATGGACATTTCGGTGTTTTCCTTCACCACCATCGCCAAGCGTGCCGAAGCGCTGATGCCCGATGGCGGCTCCCTGCTGACGCTGACCTATTACGGCGCCGAAAAGGTGATGCCGCACTACAACGTCATGGGTGTCGCCAAGGCGGCGCTGGAAGCCAGCGTGCGTTATCTCGCCGTCGATCTCGGCGCCAAGAAGATCCGGGTCAACGCGATCTCCGCGGGCCCGATCAAGACCCTGGCCGCCTCGGGCATCGGCGACTTCCGCTACATCCTGAAGTGGAACGAGTACAATTCGCCGCTGAAGCAGACGGTGACCCAGGAAGAGGTCGGCGATTCCGGCGTCTATTTCCTCTCCGACCTGTCGCGTGGCGTCACCGGCGAGGTGCATCATGTCGATTCCGGCTATCACGTGGTCGGCATGAAGGCGGTCGACGCGCCGGATATTTCGACGGTCAAGGACTAGTTTTCCTTAGCCCATCCTTCGCCCAGGCCCAGGCCCGACCCCGGAAGACCTGATGTATCCGCTGGTTTATATCGTGCGCCACGGCCAGACCGCGTGGAACGCCGAATTCCGGCTGCAGGGGCAGGCCGATACCGACCTCAATGTTCTCGGTCGCGAACAGGCCACGCAGAACGGCCGTCATCTGGCCGCGCTCGTCAGCGATGTCGGGGATTTCGACTTCGTCGCCAGCCCGATGCGGCGGACGCGCGAAACCATGGAGCGCATCCGCGCGGCCATGGCGCTCGATCCGCTTGCCTATCGGACGGACGTCAGGCTGATCGAGGTCAATTTTGGTGACTGGCAGAGTTTCACGTTCGCCGAACTTGAAAAGCAGTCCCCCGGCGCAAGTCGGTCACGCGCTCTGGACAAATGGAACTTTCAGCCGCCGGGCGACGGGGCGGAAAGCTACCAGATGCTGCTCGAACGGGTGAAGCCCTGCTTCGATGAGATGGCGCGCCAGACGGTCTGCGTTACCCATGGCGGCGTCATGCGCACCTTGTTCCGGTTCGTGCTCGGCATGGCCGAGGACGAAGCGGCGAACCTGGAGATACCGCAGGATCGCGTGCTCCGGCTGCAGGGCAGCAGCCTGGAGTGGCTCTAGGCTGATTTCAGGAAAAATCTGTAACGGTTTTCCGCCCGGAAACCAGGCGGCGGATGCAACGCGTCCCAGCCGGCCCGGCTCGACGCCGAGCGTTCCCCTGAAACCGTTCAACCGGGCGGAAAAGCCTAGTTCGTGTCGCTGTCGGGCAGCTGCATGTCCGTGACGACATTCTCGCCATTCGTCACGTCATAGGCAATGACGATGTCCATGCCGGGCTTGAGCGAGTCGATGTCGGTCTCGGCATTGAGCTTGTAGGATTTGCCGTCGTCCAGTGTCAGGGTCAGCGCGTCCTTGTCTATCTTCTTGATCAGGCCTTCGGTCTGGCCCGCGAAAGCGGCGGTGGCAAACAGCAGCGTGGCGGCAACAGCGCCAATCAGGGTACGCATCATCGTCCTCTTTGGTCATTGCGCCGGCACTTTGGCGGCGGGTCCTCAACGGCGAATGGAAGAAAGCAGAAACCAGCCGAATGTGTCAAAACTTAAACGTCGGGGATGACAGTTTGACCACTGTGGAAAACGCCAATAGAAGGCAGGCTTCAGCCGGCTTCCATGCCGGGCAGGGCTCTTTTGCATGTCTCACAACACGTTCGGCCACCTTTTCCGCGTCACCACCTGGGGTGAAAGCCACGGCGCAGCGCTCGGCTGCGTGGTCGACGGCTGTCCGCCGGGCATCCGCTTCACGCGCGACGAAATCCAGGCGGAGCTCGACAAGCGCCGGCCCGGCCAGTCCCGCTTCGTCACCCAGCGGCGCGAACCCGACGAGGTGAAGGTGCTTTCCGGCTTCGTGCTGGACGAGGACGGTGTCACCATGATCACCACCGGCACGCCGGTGTCGATGCTGATCGAGAATGTCGACCAGCGCTCGAAGGACTATGGCGAGATCGCACGCCAGTTCCGCCCGGGCCACGCCGACTACACCTATGACGTCAAATACGGCATACGCGACTATCGCGGCGGCGGCCGCTCCTCGGCGCGCGAGACGGCGGCGCGTGTGGCTGCCGGCGCGCTTGCCCGCAAGGTCGTTCCGGGCATGGTGGTGCGCGGCGCGCTGGTGTCGATGGGCGAGAAATCGATCGACCGCGCCAACTGGAACTGGAATTTCATAGGCGACGCGGAAAACCCGTTCTTCACGCCGGATCCCGCGTCGATTCCTGTGTTCACGCAGTATCTCGACGGCATCCGCAAGGCCGGATCGTCGGTCGGCGCGGTCATCGAGATTGTCGCTGACGGCGTGCCGCCGGGGCTCGGCGCGCCGATTTATGCCAAGCTCGACCAGGATATCGCATCCGGCCTGATGTCGATCAACGCCGTCAAGGGCGTGGAAATCGGCAACGGTTTCGAGGCGGCCCGCATCACCGGCGAGCAGAATGCCGACGAGATGCGCATGGGCAACGACGGCAATCCGGTGTTCCTGTCCAACAACGCGGGCGGCATTCTGGGCGGCATCTCGACCGGGCAGGCGATCATTGCCCGCTTTGCCGTCAAGCCGACTTCGTCGATCCTGACGCCGCGAAAGTCGATCGACAAGGACGGCCGCGATGTCGAGGTCATGACCAAGGGCCGCCACGACCCCTGCGTGGGCATCCGCGCCGTGCCGATCGGCGAGGCCATGGTCGCCTGCGCCATCGCCGATCACTACCTGCGCCATCGAGGCCAGACGGGGAAGGGAATAGGTAGTAGGGAATAGGCAGTAGGCCGCCCGAGACAGCCTTTCTTTTCCCTACTGCCTACTCCCTATTCCCTGCGAGCGAAGCGAGCATCCAATGCCTTACGACCAGAAGAAGATCGTCGAAGCCATCCGCGCCTTCGAGCGCGGCGAGATCGTCGTTGTCATGGACGATGACGGCCGCGAGAACGAGGGCGACCTGATTGTCGCCGCGGTTCACTGCACGCCGGAGAAAATGGCCTTCATCGTGCGCAACACCTCCGGCATCGTCTGCACGCCAATGCCGCGCGAGGAGGCCAAGCGGCTCAACCTCGCGCCGATGGTCGCCGACAATGATTCCGCCCACACCACCGCCTTCACCGTCAGCGTCGACTTCAAGCATGGCACGACGACCGGCATTTCGGCCGACGACCGCACGCTGACCGTGCGCAACCTCGCCAACGGCAATGTCGGCGCCTCGGACTTCGTGCGCCCCGGCCACATCTTTCCCCTCATCGCGCGAGAGGGCGGCGTACTGATGCGCTCGGGCCATACCGAGGCGGCGGTCGACCTGTGCAAGCTCGCCGGCCTGCCGCTGATCGGCGTCATCTCGGAACTGGTCAATGATGACGGCACCGTCAAGCGTGGCCCGCAGGTCGCGGCCTTCGCCGAGGAGCACGGCCTCAAGCAGGTTTCGGTCGCCGATCTCATCGCCTACCGCCAGCGCAAGGAAACGCTGGTCGAGCGCGTCGCCTGTTCCGAGATCGATACGCTCGGCGGCAAGGCGCAGGTTTTCACCTACACGCTGCCCTGGGACACGATGCATCACGTCGCCGTCGTCTTCGGCGACATCCGCGACGGCGAGGATGTGCCGGTGCGACTGCATTCCGAGGATGTGGTGACCGACGTCTTCGGCACCAGCCACCGGCTGGACGCCATCATGAAGGCGATGGGCGAACGCAAGCGCGGCGTCATCGTCTATCTGCGCGAGGGTTCCGTCGGTGTCGCTCACCAGGAGCGCAAGCGGCCTCAATCCGGTGATCGCGAGGACCATGAGGAGGCGCGCCGGCGCGAAAGCGAATGGCGCGAGATCGGCCTCGGTGCGCAAATCCTGAAGGACCTCGGTATTTCCTCGATCAACCTCATTGCCTCGCGCGAGCGCCACTATGTTGGTCTCGAAGGCTTTGGCATTCACATCGCGAAGACCGAGATCATCTAAGGCCGAATGACGAGGCGCCCGGTCTCTGTCGGACCGGGCGCTTATGAAAAGCTCATTCCGCGGGAACCACGGCGGCCTCGCATCCCTCCAGGTCGCATCTGTGAATGGCAAGGCTGCGTTGTCCCAGCAGCACCGTCGCCAGTGCGATAACGCCCGAGGCCACGGAGACCCAGAACCCGTTCTGGGCGCCGAACGTGTCCACCACCGCGCCGGCGACGAATGATCCCAGCGCCATGCCGATGCCGATGCCCGTGGTCACCCAGGTGATGCCCTCGGTCAGCATGGTTTCCGGTACATGCCGTTCTATCAGGCCGAAGGCCGTGATGAAGGTCGGCGAGATCGCCACGCCGCTGATGAAGACGGTGACGGCGAGCAGCGGCACGCTCCCCGCGGTCAGCGGCAGCAACGTGCCGAGCGCCACCAGGGCGACCGCGATGGCGAGTTGGCGCTGCAGCGGTGCTCTCAGGTTGAGCGCGCCGATGATGATGCCAAGGATGAACGATCCCAGAGCATAGACGCCGATGACCAGGCTGGCGGCACTGGGTTGGCCGAGCTCCTTGGTGATCGCCACGGTGCTCACTTCCGTCGTGGCAAAGGTCGCGCCAATGAAGATCAGGGCGAAGGTGATGATCTGCACCGGCCGCAGGCGGATGGCCGAGCCGCCTGAACCCTGTACCATCGGCCGCACCTGGGGCTCGGTCGATCGCTGCAGGATGAACGCTGTCGACCCAAGGGCCAGGAACAGGGTGCTGGCGATCATGCCCGCTTCCGGGAACAGGCCGGCGCTGAGGCCTACCGACAGCGATGCGCCGGCGATGTAGACCAGTTCGTCCGCGGCCGATTCGAAGGCGAAGGCGGTGTTCATCTGCGGCCGGCCGCGAAAAAGCTCGGTCCAGCGGGCGCGTACCATTGCCGGCATGCTGGGCATGGCGGCGGCGAGCAATGCCGACACGAATAGCGTCCAGACCGGCCAGTCCTGATTGGCAGCCGCGATCAGGACCGCGAAGGCGACCACGGAGATGAAGGTGGTGGGCGCCACGATCCGTGTCTGGCCAAGGCGGTCTACCAGCCTCGATATCTGCGGCGCCAGGAAGGCATTGGTGAGCGCGAATGTGGCGGCGACCGCACCCGCCAGCCAGTATTCGCCGCGCGTCTGCGACAGCATCGCCACGATGCCGATCGGCGCCATGGCGATCGGCAGGCGCGCCATGAAACCGGCGGTCGCGAATCCCCAGGCTCCGGGGGCACGGAAGATTTCCGAATAGGGGTTTTGCATGGGCTTTCCTCGACAAAGGAGGGTTGGACAATTACATACGGAACGTATGGGTGTTAGATAGATCATACGCCCCGTATGTCAATTGGCATACGAGGCGTATGTGGATGAGGCCAGCATGCACAGACCGCGCAAGGAGATGATCGCCGAGACACGCGCCAAACTGATCGCCGCCGCCCGCCAGGCGTTCGGCACGATCGGTTATGCGCAGGCCTCGATGGATGATTTCACCGCGTCGGCCGGGCTGACGCGGGGCGCCCTCTATCATCACTTCGGCGACAAGAAGGGGTTGCTGGAGGCGGTCATCGCCGAGATCGACGCCGAGATGGCGGCCCGCGTCAACGAGGTGGCGTCGAGGGCGCCGACCCGTTGGCAGCATTTCGTCGACGAGTGCACGACCTATATCGAGATGGCGCTGGAGCCGGAAATCCAGCGCATCATGTTCCGGGATGGCCCGGCGGTTCTGGGCGATCCCGCACAGTGGTCGAACGCCAATGCGTGCGTCGGCTCGATGGCCGGCCATCTGAGCGCCTTGCAAAGGGAAGGGGTCGTCGTCGACAGCCTCGACCCGGAGACCACGGCGCGGCTGATCAACGGGGCAAGTAGCCAGGCCTCGCAGCGGATCGCCAATTCGAACGATCCTGAAGCAACCTCGAAAATGGTGGTCGCCGCCTTCAAGCAATTGCTGGAGGGGCTGCTCAGCAAGCCGCAATCACGGCCGAGCTAAACCGCCGCGACGATCCCGCCATCACCCGCAATTGACATCAGCGGGTTTGAGAGCATCCTCCCCAACCATCTCTGAGGGGGATTCGGGGCATGTGGGATTTCGATATCGGCCGGTCGGTGTCCATCATGATGCGGACCTGGCCCCTTCATTGTCTTTCGCATGATCGTCTATTTCGGCATCACGCTGGCCTACATCGTGGCCACCGGCACTGGTGCCTCGGTTGGCTATGGCGTCGGCCATATCTCCACCGATCCCGACGGGCCGCTGTCATTTGCCATGTGGGGCGGAATTGTCGGTTTCGGGATCGTGTCGATCGCCGTCTACTGGATCCGCGAATATATCCTCTACGTCGTCAAGGCCGGGCATATAGCCGTCATGGTCCACCTGATCGACGGCCATGACGTTCCGGACGGCCAGAACCAGATTGCCTATGCAAGGGAGGTGGTGGCCGCGCGTTTTGCCGAGGCCAACATCCTTTTCGTCGTCGACCAACTGGTCAAGGGCGCCATCCGCGCCATCACCGGCCTGCTCGGCGGTATCGCCGCCTTCCTGCCCATTCCCGGTTTGAGCGGCCTGGTCTCCTTCCTCAACACGGTGATCCGCCTGTCGTTGACCTATGTCGACGAGATCATCCTCGGCTACAACATCCGCATCAATTCGGCCTCGCCGTTCGAGACCGCTCGCCAGGCTGTGGTGCTCTATGCCCAGAACGGCAAGATCATGGTCAAGAACGCCGTCTGGCTGGCCGTCATCATGTGGGGTGTGTCGTTCGTGATCTTCCTGCTGATGCTGGCGCCTGCCGCAGCGATTCTTTTCATCATGCCGGGGCAACTCGCCGGCTGGGCCTTCGTGCTCGCGATCGTTTTCGCCTGGGCGTTCAAGGCAGCCTTCATCGAACCCTTCGCCATCGCCTGCCTGATGCAGGTCTATTTCAAGACCATCGAAGGCCAGGTGCCGGATCCCGCTTGGGACGCACGGCTCGCGGAGGCGTCGTCGAAGTTCAGGGAATTGAAGGACAAGGCGCTGGCCTCCTTCGGCGGCTCGCGCTGGGGCACGGCAGGCGCGACGCGCTGACTGGCGGGGCTTGGCGGGACCGCAGCAACGCCGTTGAGACGGGCCGTCGCCGACTTGAGCGACGCTTCGCCTTGCCCGCGAAACGTCTCGCTCATGATCAGCTCGGGCAAGGGCAGGCGCCGGCCCCACCCCTGCGTTTCAAGGTCCGGTTTGGGTGCAAACTGCGAAACACGGCCGACGCAGAGATAGGCGATCGGCGTCACATGCTCCGGAATGGACAGCAGGTCCTTGAGCGCCTGTGCCTCGATGATGCTGACCCAGCCGACGCCGACGCCTTCGGCGCGTGCCGCCAGCCAGAAATTCTGCACCGCGCAGACCGTGCTGTAGAGATCCATCTGCGGATTGTGAAAGCGCCCCAGCGGTGAGCCTTGCGAGCGCTCCCGGTCGCAGGTGATGCAGATGTTGAGCGCGCTTTCGCAGATGCCTTCCAGCTTGAGCTTGCGGTAGAGCGCCTGCCTTTCCGCCTCGATGGCCGGCAATTCCTGCTCGCGCGCGGCCAGGAAAAGGTCGCGCACCTCTGCCCGACGCGCCGCGTCGCGGATCACGATGAAATTCCAGGGCTGCATGAAACCGACCGACGGCGCGTGATGGGCGGCGAGCAGAAGCCGGGCCAGCACCTCGTCGTCTATGGTCTCCGACGTGAAATGGCTGCGCACGTCACGCCGCGTGAACATGGCGCGATAAACCGCCTCGCGCGCCAATTGATCAAAGCCGTCATGCATTTGAGCGGTCATGTCTTCCAGCATCGCTTGTCCCCTTGCGATTGCAGCAGTTCAACCCTTCAGAGCGCACTTTGTGAGTCCAAGTGGACGCACGTCGCTCTGATGCCAGCCGCCTGACCATGCGGATGACGGTTCCTGCCAGGCCGGTCTTCTGGCTCGGGATCAACCCGCGTCCGGCGCCTTCCCGTCATCGACAGTGGCATTTACCGGCGCGGTCCCCCTTACAGCGTTGGGCACGCCACGGAGTTCAACCGTGTTCCCGATTCTCCCGCCGGAGCATTTGCAGCCAAATGAAATCACTTGGCGTCGCACAATGCGGCTAAACAAACAGACCGGCGGGCACCAGGCAGTGGCCGTGACCTTACGCCGAAGCGTCAGCCACGCCAATCCCCGCGGCGACGCGAATGGACGCAGACGCGATTTTCCCCAGCGATCAAAGTCGGGCGCATGGCCTTTGTGCCTCGGCGGCACTAGATAGGGGGGCATGGCTACCCGTCTCTACACGCACCCGATCTTTCTCGACCACATCACGCCGCCCGGTCATCCAGAGCGGCCGGACCGTTTGCGCGCCATCGAGCGTGTGCTCGACGATGAAGCCTTCGCCGCGCTCGATCGCGTCCAGGCGACTGAAGGCGATGAAGCCACCATCCTTTATGCGCACCCCGCTGATTTCGTCGCTCGCGTGCGCGCCGCCATCCCGGAGGAGGGGATTGCCCGCATCGATGCCGATACCACCGCGAGCCCCAAGAGCTGGCAGGCAGTGATCACGGCGATAGGCGCGGCCAACGCCGCCGTCGACGACGTCTTTGCGGGCCGCGCCGACAATGTCTTCGTCGCCGCGCGGCCTCCCGGCCACCATGCCGAAAAGGCGACGGCGATGGGTTTCTGTTTCTTCAACACGGCGGCGATCGCGGCGCGCTACGCGCAGAAGAAACATGGCGTCGAGCGCGTTGCCGTCGTCGACTGGGATGTGCATCACGGCAATGGCACGCAGGATATCTTCTGGGACGATCCATCGGTGCTCTATTGTTCGACGCACCAGATGCCGCTCTATCCCGGCACGGGCGCGAAGAACGAGACTGGTGCCGGCAACATCGTCAACGCGCCATTGGCGCCACAGACAGGCAGTGAGGTGTTCCGCGATGCCTTCCTGTCGCGCGTGCTGCCCGCGCTCGACAATTTCGCGCCCGACCTGATCATCATTTCGGCAGGCTTCGACGCGCATCACCGTGATCCGCTGGCCGAGATCAATCTGACCGAGGATGATTTCGACTGGGCGACAGGCCAGCTGATGCAGCGCGCGGCGCGTCACAGCGGCAACCGGCTCGTCAGCCTGCTCGAGGGCGGCTACGATCTGCAGGGATTGGCATTTTCGGTCGCCGCCCATGTCGGGCGGCTGATGAAAGGATGAATGATGGCTGGTGAAACCAACGAAGACATCAAGGCGATGAGCTTCGAACAGGCACTCGACGGGCTGGAGAAGATCGTCGATGATCTGGAGCGTGGCGATGTGCCGCTCGACCAGTCGATCCGGATCTACGAGCGCGGCGAGGCCCTGAAGGCGCATTGCGACCGGTTGCTGAAGGCCGCCGAGGACAAGGTCGAGAAGATCAGGCTGTCGCGCGACGGCAAGCCGGTCGGGACGGAGCCTCTCGACGCCGAGTAAGCGGGAATGGGCGAGGCGAAAGCAGGTAAGGAGTGAAAGCCATGTGCCGCAACATCAAGACCCTGTTCAACTTCGAGCCGCCGGCGACGAACGACGAGGTGCATGACGCGGCCCTCCAGTTCGTGCGCAAGCTGAGCGGCGCGACAAAGCCCTCCAAGCGCAACGAGCATGCTTTCAACCATGCTGTCGAGGCCATTGCCGCCGTGGCACGCGAATTGATCGATTCTCTCGAAACCACGCAGGAACCGCGCAATCGCGAGGAAGAGGCCGCCAAGGCGAAAGCCAGGTCGGCGCTGCGTTTTGCCTGAGGAGCCGCGATGAGCTTCTTTCCGGGGAAAGACCCTGAAGCGGGCGATGCCTTCGCCAGCGACCAGATCGAGCTGATGGTGATCCCGAACGCCAAGGATATTGGCGGCTTCGAGGTGCGCCGCGCCTTGCCGACCGCCAAGAGGCGGTTGGTCGGTCCCTTCATCTTCTTCGACCGCATGGGTCCGGCGATCCTGCGTGGCGGCCAGGCGATGGATGTCCGTCCGCATCCGCATATCGGCTTGTCCACGGTGACCTATCTGTTCGACGGCAGGATCAGGCATCGCGATTCCCTTGGCACCGAAATGGTCATCGAGCCCGGGGACGTGAATCTGATGACGGCGGGCCGCGGCATCGTGCACTCCGAGCGCACGCCCCAGGAACTGCGCGGCGCGCCGATGTCGATCTCCGGCCTGCAGACCTGGCTTGCCTTGCCGGATGGCAAGGAGGAGGTGGCGCCGGTATTCGAAAACACCGCCGCACTGCGGCTTCCAGAGATCGATGCCGAAGGCGTTCGCGGACGTGTCGTCATCGGCGAGTTTCAGGGACTGCGGTCCCCGGTGCGGGCCGACACCGAAACGCTTTACGCCGACCTCAGACTGGCGCCGGGCGCCGTCGTGAAGATACCGGCCGACGCGGAAGAGCGCGCGATCTATACGCTGGAGGGCGAAGTCTCGATCTCGGGAGATGTCTTCCCGGCCGAAAGGCTGCTGGTCTTCCGCCCCGGCGACGAGATCATCATTACCTCGCAGACCGGTGCGCATTTCATGCTGTTCGGCGGCGCCTCACTCGGCTCGAAGCGTTACATCTGGTGGAATTTCGTCTCCTCATCCAAGGAGCGCATCGAACAGGCCAAGCAGGAATGGAAGACGGGCCGCTTCGATATCGTTCCTGGAGATGAGAAAGAGTTCATCCCGCTGCCGGAAGGCTAGGCTCGCTTTTGGCGCAGAGCCATCCCGTGCCAACGCACTGATCGAAAACATCAAGCGCCTGAATTTGTTTGTGTCTTTGTGACGTCCGCCTTTGCGGGGACGCGCCATGACCGCACTCTCAGCAGAATTAGCCGCAGGGGGAAGATTATTTAACGGGAATGTAGGGAGCGAATTCAAGAGCTTCACTGTAACGCAGTGTCAATGCCCGATATCTCGTATGCGAAGCAAAAAGGCGCTCGCCTGCGACTTGATACATCGATAGTGTCTGTGCGGCTAAGGGGATGGGGCGTTTCATTTTGTACAAGTATATGTCGGCCAACACGGCCTTGTGTTGGGGTTTGTTATTTCTGACGCAGCAGGCGCGAGCAGCCGACGAGCCGATAATCACCGGCACATATGACGTGACCTTCACCGCTCCCGGTCAAACGCTCGCGACGGACCTGCTCGGCGCCGAGGAGGTGACATTCCGTACCGCTGGCTACGACGCGACCTACTCTGGAACCATCGACGGCTTCGTCACCAAAACCGACGCCGGACGGTTGCTGCTCACTGGTTCGCTGACTGTTTCCCACGACGATGTCTACACTCAGGAAATCACCGTCGCCGGAGGCATTCTTGCCGGTTCCGCGGAAACGCTGGGTTCGCATGGAATCTTGCTGGCCGACACGGGGCGGCTCGAGATCACCGGCGGGGTTTTCACCGGTACGGTCACCGGTTACCAGGGCGATGCGGGCATCCTCATCGATGGCCATGATGTCACTTACGCGGGGCCTTCCGGGAACCCCTTCTACGGTCCCATCACCATCCGCAATGGCGGCAACCTGACGATCATGACACGGCGGGTGACCCTAGTCCCGTCGGCGATTGAGGTAGACGGGACGTCCACCCTGACGTTCGGCTCGACCCCCAAGCTGGGTATCTCCGCGCCCATAGTGGTCAGTGACGGCGCGACGATCCATACCGACTATGACTTCAGCCAGGTCGCCAACATCGTCAGCGGCGGTGTGTGGAACAAGACCGGCACCGGCAATCTGTTTTTAAACTCTCCCAACGAATCGGCCGGTGTCAATGTCAAGGCCGGAACACTTACGGTTACGCATCTGACCTTGCCGCCGGTCGTCACCATCTCAAGCGGCGCGAAGGTCGTTTTCGGCCCTCTCGAAGACGGCGGCGTTTACGCCGGTTCGATCAGCGGCGAGGGAGCCGTCGATATCGATGCGCCGGCTTCCCTGGTCTTCACGGGGGTCAACACTTACAGCGGCGATACAAGGATACTGGCCGGCTTGTTGCAGGTCGACGGCTCGATCGCCAGTTCGCATGTGGTTGTCTCCGATGGCGTTAGGCTGGGTGGCGGCGGCAGTGTCGGCTCCATCTCGGTTGCCTCAGGCGGAACGCTTGCGCCCGGCGCCTCGATCGGCACACTGCACACTGGCGACGTGGCGTTCGAGGTTGGGTCGATCTTCGAGGTGGAGGCTGGCGGGACCGGTGCGAGCGACAGGGTCCAGGCAAGCGGCTCGGCCATGATCGGCGGCGGCATTGTCAATGTGCTGGCCGCAAGCGGCAGATACGCCGCCGCCACTACCTACACCATCCTGAGCGCCACAGACGGCAGGGCGGGCGAATTCGATACGGTCACCTCCAACCTGGCGTTTCTGACGCCGACGCTGAGCTATGACGACAAAAACGTCTTTCTGACGCTGACCCGAAACGGCATCGCCTTCTCGCATGCGGGCGCGACTGCCAACCAGATCACCGCGGCGGATGCTATCGAGGCGCTTGGCGGTGGCGATGTGTTCGACGCGGTGGTGCAACTGGCCGTGCCGGAAGCCCGGATTGCCTTCGATCAATTGTCGGGAGAGGTCCATGCGTCTGCCGCCGGCCTGCTGCTGGACGAAGGCGTCCATGTTCGCGACGCGGCACTCCAGCGCTTGCGGGGTGAAACGGTCGATGGCGCGCGGGCCGCATGGCTGCAGAGTTACGGCGCCTTCGGTCAAAGCGAGGGCGATGGCAACACCGCCACGCTCGCGTTTCGCTCGGGCGGTATATTTGCCGGCGCCGACGGCTTTCTCGATGATGGCTGGCAATTGGGCGGGCTGGTTGGCTACTCCAGGGCGACCTTCGATGTCGAGGATCGCAACGCGACCGGCTCGGCCGACACACTGCATCTGGCCGCCTATGGCGGCCGCGATTTCGGCAACCTCCGCCTCCGGACCGGCGCCGCCTATGCCTGGCACGATGTTGAAATCGGCCGCAATGTCGACTTTGGCGGCTTCACCGGCCATCTGTCGGCCGATTATGGCGCGAACACCGGTCAGATCTTTGGCGAGGCTGCCTATGCGTTTAGCTTTGGCGGCGTCACGCTGGAACCGACAGCGTCGCTGGCCTATGCCGGTTACAGCAGCAGGCCTTTCCGCGAGAGCGGCGACGACGCTGCGCTTTCCAGCGCTGGCGTCGATGCCAATGCCGTCTATTCGACGCTCGGCATGCGCGGAGCCGCCCAGCTTGAACTCGACGGCATTGTCGCGCGCACGACAGGCTTCATTGGCTGGCGGCACGGCTTGGACGACCTCCAGCCGAAGGCCGACCTCGTTTTCGCCAATGGCCAGCCCTTCACTGTCCTTGGTGCCGCCGCCGCCCGCAACGTAGCGATTGTGGATTTTGGATTGGATATCCAGGCCGGTTCCGCCGGCATCAACCTTTCCTATTCCGGCCAATTCGGCCCCGGCGCTTCGAGCCAGGCAGTCAAGGCGGGACTGAAGCTGGTGTTTTGAGTAGGGGTAGCGGCGGTGTTGGCACCGTCATGCTGGCCTGCGCCGTGAGCGGATGACTTCTCATTTGCCAGCCGGTCCGCGCCTGCGGTTCGACGATCCGCGTCACCGGCACGCATTTACTTTCGCCTGGCGGCGGCCTATCCCGCTCATGAACAGACAGACCCGAGCAGGCCTCCCGTGAACGCAACGCCGCATACGCCGCTTCTCGACAAGGTCCGCATTCCGGCCGATCTGCGCACTTTGGCCGAGAGCGACCTGCCGCAACTGGCGTCCGAGCTGCGCGCAGAACTGGTCGACGCGGTGTCACGCACCGGCGGCCATCTCGGCGCCGGCCTCGGCGTCGTCGAACTGACAGTGGCCCTGCACTATGTCTTCAACACGCCCGACGACCGGCTGATCTGGGATGTCGGCCACCAGGCCTACCCGCACAAGATCCTCACCGGCCGCCGCGACCGCATCCGCACGCTGCGGCAGGAGGGCGGCCTCTCCGGCTTCACCCGCCGCGCCGAGAGCGAATACGACCCCTTCGGCGCCGCCCACTCCTCGACATCCATCTCCGCCGGCCTCGGCATGGCTGCCGCCCGCGATCTCTCGGGCGGCCGCAACAACGTCATCGCCGTCATCGGCGACGGCGCCATGTCGGCCGGCATGGCCTATGAGGCGATGAACAATGCCGGCGCGCTGGACGCGCGTCTCATCGTCATCCTCAACGACAACGACATGTCGATCGCGCCGCCGACCGGTGCCATGAGCGCCTATCTGGCGCGGCTGGCGTCAGGCAGGGCCTATGTCGGCCTGCGCGATTTCGGCAAGAAGCTGACGTCCTATCTTGGCAAGCGCGCCGACCGCGCCATCACCCGGGCGGTCGAGCATGCGCGCGGCTATGTCACCGGCGGCACGCTGTTCGAGGAACTCGGCTTCTATCACATCGGTCCGATCGACGGTCATAATCTGGAGCATCTGATCCCGGTTCTGAGAAACGTCCGTGACAATGGCGAAGGCCCGGTGCTGATCCATGTCGTCACCCAGAAGGGCAAGGGCTATGCGCCCGCGGAAGCCGCTGCTGACAAATACCATGGCGTCAACAAGTTCGATGTCATCACCGGCGCGCAGGCCAAGGCACCGGCCAATGCACCCGCCTACACCAAGGTGTTCGCCGAAAGCCTGATCCAGGAGGCCCGCGAGGACGACCGTATCGTCGCTGTCACCGCCGCCATGCCGACCGGCACCGGCCTTGATCTGTTCGGCGAGGTTTTCCCGAAGAGAACCTTCGATGTCGGCATCGCCGAGCAGCATGCGGTGACCTTCGCTGCTGGCCTGGCGACGGAAGGATACAAGCCGTTCGCGGCGATCTATTCGACCTTCCTGCAGCGCGCCTACGACCAGGTCGTGCACGACGTGGCGATCCAGAAGCTGCCGGTGCGTTTCCCGATAGACCGCGCCGGCTTCGTCGGCGCCGATGGCGCCACCCATTGCGGCGCCTTCGACACGACTTTCCTGGCCTCGCTCCCGGGCTTCGTCGTCATGGCGGCGGCCGACGAGGCGGAACTGCGCCATATGGTGCGCACGGCCGCAAGCTATGACGATGGCCCGATCGCCTTCCGCTATCCGCGCGGCAACGGCGTCGGCGTCGACATGCCGGAGCGCGGTTCGGTGCTTGAAATCGGCAAGGGCCGTGTCGTCAGGGAAGGCACGAAGGTGGCGCTGCTGTCCTTCGGCACCCGGCTGCAGGACTGTCTGATCGCCGCCGAGGAACTTGGCGCGGCCGGGCTTTCCACCACTGTCGCCGATGCCCGTTTCGCCAAGCCGCTCGACGAGGATCTGGTTCGCCGGCTGGCCCGTTCGCACGAGGTTCTGGTCACGGTGGAGGAGGGCGCCATCGGCGGGTTCGCCAGCCACGTGCTGCAGTTCCTCGCCCATGACCGCCTGCTGGAGAGCGGCCTGAAGGTGCGCCCGCTGGTGCTGCCCGACGCGTTCACCGACCACGCCAAGCCGGAAAAGATGTATAGTGATGCCGGCCTGGATGCCGCCGGCATCGTGCGCACGGTGTTCACCGCGCTCGGCCATACGGTGCGCGCCCAGCGCGCCTGAATCAGAACCTCAACGGCTTGAATCGGTTTGCCGACTTGATTTCGTAACGCATTGTTAACACTGCCGTTTGGCGTTTTGCTTACCGTGTCCCTTGGCCGTTTTTCAACGGCGCCCTGCTAGATCGGCATCAGGCAGGGAGACAACAACAATGAAGATGCTTCTGTGCGGCGTGGCCCTCCTGGCCGCGACAGCCGCGCCGGCCAGGGCCGAAACGCGCTATGACCGCAATCTTGAAAAGGCCGCGGTCGGCATCGTTGCCGGCAAGATGGGCGACATCCGTGGCGGCTTTTCCTACAAGCAGGTTCCGCAATTGGTGGTGGTCCCGGATGCAGCGCCCGTGCCTGCCGCCCCAGCCGAGCATCCGCGCGAGCAGGCGTCTGGTGATCTGGACGCCGGTTTGTCTCCTGCCGTCGAGCGCCAGGTTTCCCGCACCATCTTCTAGAACCACATGTCGCGCACGCAGCGCCCGTCGCGCGGCAGGTCGTCAAACGTGTCGAGACCGTCGAAATGGTCGATGGGGAGATCGGCTACGGCTTCAGGCGGCGCCAGCCTCACATTGACCGCGATACGGGTCCGGCCAGAGGTGCCCGCGCGCAAACCGCGCCAGGCCAGCACGCAGGCACAGGTCGGGCAGAACAGGATTTCGAGCGACGGCGCATCCTTGCCTGCGCGCGTATAGCTGTTAACCGGTCCCGCGACGCGGATGCGCTCATCGACGAAGTCATAGGCCCACAGCGTGCCATAGCGGCGGCAGAGCGTGCAGTTGCAGGCGGTGACAGGACCAGGATCGCCTTCCAGGGTCCAGTGGGTTGCGCCGCAATGGCAGGTTCCCGTCAGCATCTGGCCTCCTTTGCCGCTGTGTTCGACCTCTCGCCCGTCGCCATTGTGCCGGCCCTGTGCACCGTCTGCAAGCCGCCCAATGTCCTTGCGTTCGCGCCCGCCTTTCTCCAATGAAGGGCGATGAACACGCCTTTGCCAGCCAGCACGCGCCAGCGGCTCGACGACCTGCTCGTCCAGCGCGGGCTGTTTGCCAGCCGCTCGCGAGCCCGCGACGCGGTAGAGCGCGGCACCGTCACCGTCGATGGCGTCGTTGCCCGCAAGCCGGGGCAAACTGTCCAGCCCGATTGCGCCGTCGGCGTGGATGATCCGGCACAGCGCTACGTCTCGCGCGCGGCGCTGAAGCTGATTGCCGGGCTCGACCTTTTTGGCCTCGATCCGGCCGGCCGGGAGGCGCTCGATATCGGTGCCTCGACCGGAGGCTTTACCCAGGTGCTGCTTGAGCGGGGCGCGTCGCACGTCACGGCCATCGATGTCGGTCACGGCCAGATGCATCCGGATGTCGGCAAAGACCAACGGGTGACGGTGATCGAAGGCCTGAACGCCCGCGATCTGCGATCGGCCGATCTGGCCGGCCGCATTCCGGACTTCATCGTCTCGGATGTCAGCTTCATCTCGCTGAAACTGGCTCTGCCGCCCGCACTCGCTATCGCCAAGGCCGGCGCTGGGGCCATGCTGCTGGTCAAACCGCAATTCGAGGCGGGCCGCGAAGCCATCGGCAAGGGTGGCCTGCTGAAGGATCCCGCCGATGCCGCCCGTGTCGCCGGCCTGCTGCGGGACTGGCTGGACGATATGCCCGGCTGGCGGTCGCTCGGCCTGCATCCGTCACCGATCGAAGGCGGCGATGGCAATCGAGAATATCTGCTTGGCGGGATCAGGGATCGATGAGCGCGCGCTTCAACATCAGGAAATTGGGCGCGCAGGGCGACGGCATCGCCGAGACCGAAAGCGGCGATCTGTTCATTCCGTTCACACTGCCCGGCGAGACGGTAACGGCGGCGCGTGAAAGGGACCGCGCCACGCTGATTGCCGTGCAGGAGGCCTCGCCGTTGCGCGTCGATCCCGCCTGCCGCCATTTCACCGAATGCGGCGGCTGCGCGCTGCAGCATTTCGAGGCCGAGGCCTATCGGCAGTGGAAGCGCGAGAAAGTCGTGCATGCCCTGAAGGGCATCGACTGCGACATTTCAGACCTCGTCGCCTGCCAGCCGCATACGCGCCGCCGTGTCGTGCTCGCCGCCCGGCGCACCGAAGCCGGCATGCTGCTCGGCTTCAACCGCCATCTGTCGCCGGAAATCATCCCTATATCGGAGTGCCCGATTTCGCTGCCCGAAATCGTTGCGTCGCTCGGCCCATTGAGGGCGCTCGCCGAATTGATATGCGCCACGACGAAATCGTTCCGCATGGCGGTCACCGTGACGGCTTCCGGCCTCGATGTGGCGGCCCACGAGTCCGGCAAGCTCGGCGAAAACCAGCGCCGCATCGCCTCCAATTTTGTCATGGCGCAGGGCTTTGCCAGGCTGTCCATCGACGACGAAATCATCATCGAGCCGAGAAAGCCGGTGGTCATGTTCGGCAGCGTCTCGGTCGCTGTGCCGCCCGGCGTCTTCCTGCAGGCAACCGAGACCGCGGAGCAGACCATGGCCGATCTCGTCGGCGCTCATCTGAAGCGCGCCAAAAGGGTCGCCGATCTTTTCGCCGGTTGCGGCAGCTTCACGTTTCGGCTCGCCCGGAATTCGGAAGTGCATGCCGTGGAAGGCGATGCGGCAGCACTTTCGGCGCTCGATCGGGGATCGCGTTTCGCCACGGGCCTCAAGCGGGTGACCGGCGAACGCCGTGACCTGTTCCGGCGTCCGCTGACATTCAAGGAATTGAATGCTTTCGATGGTCTCGTCTTCGATCCGCCGCGGGCCGGTGCCGAGGACCAGTCGAAGCAGATCGCGCGCTCGGATGTTCCGCTCGTTGCCGCTGTCTCCTGCAATCCGGTGACGCTGGCCCGCGACCTGCGCATCCTGATCGATGGCGGCTATGCCTTGAAGAGCGTCACGCCGGTCGACCAGTTCCTGTGGTCGCCGCATGTCGAGGCCGTCGCCCTCCTGGAAAAGCCCAAGCGACGGCGCGGCTGAGGCTCCTGATGATCACGTTTGGTTGAGACCGGGCAATTCGGCCGTTTTCGACCGAAAGGTGCCGGATTAACGCCGCAAAGCCGCCTTGATGCACCCGCCTATTCCTGGCCTGGGGCGGAAATATCGTTACTCTCACCTGACGGATGATCGTAATGCGGACGGTCTCGAAATTTCTCGCGTTCTTCTTCGCGCTCTCCATTTTCGCGCTAGGCCTGACAGACGGGGCGCTGGCGCAAGGCCAGAAGCGCCTTGCTTTCGTCATCGGCAATGCGGCCTATCCATCAGGCGCACTGGCGACGCCGGCCAATGATGCCGGGCTGATCGCACAGACATTGCAGGCGGCGGGTTTCGATGTGGTCGGCGCGCGTGATGTCGACCAGGAATCGCTGCGCGGCGCCTATCGCGACTTCCTGGCGAAGGTGACGGCGGCCGGCCCCGACGCCGTGGTGTTCGTCTATCTGGCCGGCCAGGGCTTGCAGTTCGAGGGCGAGAACTACTTCGCCCCGGTCGATGCCCAGATTACCAATGCGGCGGACGTGCCGATGGCCGCGGTGCGGATTTCCGACCTCACCAAGCCGCTGGCCGCCTTGCCGACGAAGGTCAACATCGTCGTGCTCGACGCGGCACGGCCGAACTCGTTCGCCAAGTCGAACCAGCCGCTGGCAGGCGGTCTCGCGCTGGTCGATCCGGATCCCAACATGCTGATCGCATTCAATGCCGCCCCAGGCACCGTCGCGCCGGAGGGCAAGGGGCCGTACGGCGCCTATGCCCAGGCGCTCGCCGAGATGATCCGCGACGCCGGCCTGCAACTCGGGGATGTCTTCGACCGCACGCGCCTGCGTGTCAGCGAGGTGACACAGGGCGCCGAATTGCCATGGGACGCGTCCAAGATCACCGATCCCTTCGTATTCTTCGATCGCGGCCCGGATGCCCCGCCGCCACAGGTTTCAGCCGCCGAAGTTCGCACCGACCGGACCAAGGAGATTCGCGATTTCGATGCGCATGACGCCTATGTCGCGGCCCTCGATCGCGACACGATGCGCGGCTACGAGGATTTCCTCGTCGCCTATCCGCACGACCCGATGGCCAAGCGCGTTCGCGCCATCCTTGGGGCGCGGCGCGAGGCGATCACCTGGCGCCAGACCTGGCTGAGGGACACGCCGGAGGCCTACTGGTCCTACCTTCAGCGCTATCCGCACGGCCCGCATGCCTGGGATGCCCGCCGCAGGCTCGAGCATTTCGACGCCGCGCTGGAGCCGCCGCCGAGCTTCACCGTCTACGCCTATGACGTGCCGCCGCCGCCGCCGGAGGAAATCGTCTATGTCGACCGGCCGGTTCTCTATTTCGACGACCCCGAGTTCGACTTCCCGCCGCCGCCGCCGGTCGCGGTGATCTTCCTGCCGCCGCCGCCGCCGGATTTCATCGTGCTGCCGCCGCCACCGCCGCCGATCGGGGTTTTCCTCCTGCCGACCCCGGTCTTCGTGCCGGTGCCTGCCTGGGTGAATCCGCCGCATGATATTTTCCCGCCGCCCGACAATGTCATCTTCAACAACATCCACAACACGACGGTCATCAACAACACGACCATCAACGAGAACAACAATCAGGGCGGTGGCCTGACCACCGGGCAGAAGCTGACCGCCGGCGCGGTAGGCATTGGCGCGGCAGCGCTCGCGACCAAGGTTGCGCTGCCCGCCTTCCTTCAGAAGAAGGAGGCCGCGCTCGCCAAGAACCCGGCGGTCAACCCGGGAGGCCTGCCGTCGAAGCTGGTCAAGACAGGCCAGCCGAACGGTGGCGCGGCACCGCTTTCCAAGACATTGCCGGCGGACAAGCTGGCCGGGCACGCCTTGCCCGGCGCCGACGGCAAGACGCTTCCGCTCGTCAACGGCAAGCCGGTTCTCAACAGTCAGAACCCGCCTGACGACAAGGCCGCGAAGCTGTTGCGCAAGAAGGGCGTTGGCGGCGCAACGCCGCTCGCTGCCACCAATGGCGGTGCTGCGACGGCCAATGGGCAAGGCACTCCGCCGAAACCCAAAACCGGCAACGCGCCCAAGACCGGCAACGCACTCAAGACCGGCAACGTCCTGACGCCCGACGAGCAGATGGCCGCCAATGGCAAGCACAAAAAACTGCACGCCCAGGATACGGGCGGCCCGGCCTCGAATGGTGGTCAGTTGGGTGCGCAGGGCAAGGGGCCGAAATTCCACAAGCAACCGACCGGAGCCGGCCCGACCGGCAATGATGCGGGTGGCAAGCAGAAGTTCAATGCATCGAACGGCAATCCGCAGCGTCAGATCAAGCTGCAGGAAAAGCCAAGGATGCAGGTGCAGTCAAAGCCGAAGCCCGAATTCCACGCCCAGCCCAAGCCTCAGATGCAGGAGCGGCGCCAGCCGCCGGGGCCGCCAAAGCCCCAGGGCGGGAAGAAGCCGTCTTGCGGCCACCAGGGTGAGCCTGCCTGCAGGAAATAACCGCTCTGGCGAATGGGGCCAATCTTATGGGGCGGCACCACATCCGGTTGCGATGTGGTGCCGCTTTGCCACCGGATCACAACTGCGTGGGGTAGGCCCCACCAAGATTGCGGCTGTCCCGGCCCGCTGGTACCAGTCGAAACCAGGCTGGGGCGCCTAAGGGAGTGATCTTGATGAGGATTGCAAGCGTTCTGACATCAATCGCCGTGGCCGGCTTCCTTGCGACCGGAGTAGCCTCCGCCGCGACGACAGCAGCTACAACGACCACCACGGCGCCGGCCGCCACGACGGCGGCTCCGATGAAGAAGAAGGCGTCTGCCATGACGCCGGAGCAGACCGCGATTTCAAAGCAGTGCTCTGCGCTTGCGGATGCCAAGAAGCTGCACGGCAAGGAGCGTCACAAATTCCGCGCCGATTGCAAGAAGAACGGCGGCAAAGCCACCTGATTTCCTAGCCAGGAGTGGCGGCCAACTCGATGCGGGCTGGCCGCCATTTGAGTAGACATGAAGCGGCTCCCCTATCGAGCCGCTTCGAGAGACCGTGGATTGGCTCCGGGAGCCTGCTGTTTCCGGTCAGCCGATGTAATCGGCGGCTACGGTCGCGTCCTGCCGGTCGGCCATCCCGAGCACACGGATGAAAAGATTGGCCGCGATGGATACCGCGAAGTTGAGGATCAGCGCGTAGAGCCCGATATAGGCCGGTATCGTCAGGCCGCCCATATGCAGCGGAAAGCCGGACGTCTGAAAGCCCGTCAGCGACGCGGCCCATATGCCCCAGATCAGTCCGGCAGCCAGGCCCAGCAGCAGGGCCTTGGCATCGAACCAGCGCGTATAGATGCCGCAGACGATGGCCGGCAGGGTTTGCAGGATGAGAATGCCACCCAGGAGCTGCAGCTGGATCGCATAGGTCAGCGGCAGGAACAGGATGAACATCAGCGCCCCGAACTTGACGATGAGCGAGAACAGCTTGGCCATGCTGGTCTCCTGCTCGGCCGAACAGGCCGGATTGAAATAGGCCTTGTAGATGTTGCGGGTGAAGAGGTTGGCCGCCGCTATGGACATGATCGCGGCAGGCACGAGGGCGCCGATGGCGACCGCCGCAAAGCCCAGGCCGACGAACCAGCTCGGGAAGAAGTGGAGCAGCAAGCCGGGCATCGCGAACTGCGCCTTGTACTGGGCGAAATAGGGCGCCAGTTCCGGCGATTTGTCGATGCCGGACGCGTAGGCGAAGTAACCAAGCATCGCGATCAGGCCGAGCACCAGCGAATAAGCCGGCAGGAAGACCCAGTTGCGGCGCAGCGTGTTCGGCCCTTTCGCCGACAGCACCGCGGTGGTGGCGTGCGGGTAGAGCATCAGCGCCAGCGCCGATCCAAAGGCGAGCGTGGTGTAGATGGATATCTGCCCGGTGTTGCCATCCTTCACCGCCGGCAGCAGCAGCCGGTTGGGCGGAATGGCCGCGAAGATTTTCCCCAGACCGCCCATCTTGATCGGCACGACGACGATCAGGGCGATGACCGTGACATACACCAGCAAATCCTTCACGATGGCGATGGACGCCGGCGCGCGCAGCCCGCTGGTGTAGGTGAAGGCCGCCAGGATGATGAAGGCTATGATCAGTGGCAGGTCGCCGGCGAGACCGCCGGTCGGGAAGCCCAGTCCGCCTATGACCACCTGGATGCCGACCAGTTGCAGCGCGATGTAGGGCATGGTGGCGACGATGCCGGTCAGCGCGATCGCCAGCGCCAGCGCCCGGTTGTTGTAGCGGCCGGCGACGAAATCGGAGGCGGTGACATAGTTGTGCTGCCGCGCCACCAGCCACAATCGCGGCAGGATGGCGAAGACCAGCGGATAGACCAGAACCGTGTAGGGCACAGCGAAGAAGCCGAGCGCGCCGGCGCCGAAGACGAGGGCGGGCACGGCGATGAACGTATAGGCCGTGTAGAGATCGCCACCGATCAGGAACCACGTTACCCATGTGCCGAAACGGCGCCCGCCGAGGCCCCATTCGTGCAATTGGCTCATGTCGCCCTTGCGCCAGTGTGCCGACACGAAGCCGAGCAGGGTGATGAAGCCGAATATCGCGATGAAGACAGCGGTGGCCACCACGTTCATGATGTCAGTCTCCACTGCCGGGCGGCACGGTCATCCTGTAGACGACGGCGATGAAGATGCTGGACAGCGGCACCCACAGGATCTGCCACCAGTAGAAGAACGGAACGCCGAACAGGCTTGGCTCCAGCCGGTTGAAAAACGGTACGACAAGCACGGCAATGCAGGGGACCGCGAGCAGGATGACCTGCAACGGCCCGAGCTTGCGCGGGCTGGAAACGGGGCTCATGTCAGGCATCCTCCCTTGCATGCGAAAACCGACCCTTGGGCGGCACGCTGCGCCGAATTTTTGCACTGAGCAAGAACGGCTCACCGGGACTGCAATGCCAATAATGTTACTGGAAAGCGGGATATCCCGGTTGCACGGCAGCGCGATCGGGTCGCTTCCGGAAAGAGGCGCGCAGCAATTATCCAGGTCGCTATGCTTCTTGCACGTCCCCGACCGCCGCAGCTTGCGCGGCCTTGATCAATTTGCGGTCAAAAGTCGCGAATCCCGTGCAATGCAAGGACTTGCGGAGGTGTAGTGCATCCGCGAAATCCACGCCGGTCTCGACCAGATCGAGTGCGGAAGAGACGATTGCCGCGTCCTCGATTTGAACCGTGGGAAGGCCACCGAAACCTCGCAAGGCTCTGACGATTGTGGCCTGGTCATAGCCGTAGGCGCTGCGCAGCACCCACTCGGCTTCCAGGAAGACTGTCACGGCGACAAATACCTGCAGATCGTCGATGATGCGCCGGGCGCGGAGAGATTGTTCGGGATGATCGTTCGTCAGGTACCGAACGACGACATTGGTATCAATCGCGAGCATGCCGTCGCCGTGCTTCGGCGTGAACGCCCGCATCCATTTCTTCCAGCGTCTTCGGCCCGCCCTTGTGGGGCAGGGAACCAAATACGTCTGCGGGCAGGGTTGCGGCGAAGGCAGGCGCTGGCTTCAAAAGGACGCCCTCCGGCGTCTCTTCGACCTCGAGGCGAGTGCCGGCGCCCCATTCCCTGCGTTTACGGATCGCGCTCGGCAGGATCACTTGCCCCTTGGTCGAGACGGTTGTGGTGAGCTTTTCAGAACTGGCCATTGTCGCTCGCCTCGATGTAAGACGACGGTAAGATAATAGAAAGTGATGGCGATTTCAAGGCGATAGGGTCCATCAAACCCGGGTGCCGCCGACCGTCATCTGGTTCATCCTGAGATGCGGCTGGCCGACGCCGACGGGCACGCCCTGGCCAGCCTTGCCGCACATGCCAATGCCGTTGTCGAGCTTCATGTCGTTGCCGACCATCGAGACGCGGTGCATGGCGTCCGGTCCGTTGCCGATCAGCATCGCGCCCTTGATCGGCTGGGTCACCTTGCCGTTCTCGATCATGTAGGCCTCGGTGCAGCCGAACACGAACTTGCCCGAGGTGATGTCGACCTGGCCGCCACCGAAGGAGACGGCGTAGATGCCGTTCTTCACCGAGGCGATGATCTCGTCCGGCTCCATGTCGCCTGAAGTCATGTAGGTGTTGGTCATGCGCGGCATCGGCTGGTGCGCGTAGCCTTCGCGCCGGCCATTGCCGGTGGCCTTCATGCCCATCAGCCGGGCGTTCTGCCGGTCCTGCATGTAGCCGACCAGCTTGCCGTTCTCGATCAGTACGTTGCGGGCCGAAGGCGTACCCTCGTCGTCAACGGTAAGCGAGCCGCGCCGCTCGGGAATGGTGCCATCGTCGACGACCGTGACGCCCTTGGCCGCCACCTGCTGCCCCATCAGGCCGGCGAAGGCCGAGGTCTTCTTGCGGTTGAAGTCGCCTTCCAGGCCATGGCCGACGGCCTCATGCAGCATGACGCCCGGCCAGCCGCTGGAAAGCACGATGTCGAACGTGCCGGCCGGGGCGGGGATTGCCTCGAGATTGACCAGCGCCTGCCTGAGCGCTTCCCCGGCTGCGTGCTTCCAGCTGTCCTCGATCAGGAACTCGCCGAAGGCCTTGCGTCCGCCCATGCCATACGAACCGCTTTCCTGGCGATCGCCGTCACCGACCACGACCGACACGTTGATGCGTACCAGCGGTCTGATATCGCGCACCACCTGGCCATCGGCGCGCACGATCTCTACATGCTGCCAGGAGGCCGCCAGCGAC
The DNA here is from genome assembly GCF_005503535.1 of Mesorhizobium comanense. Taxonomy (GTDB): domain Bacteria; phylum Pseudomonadota; class Alphaproteobacteria; order Rhizobiales; family Rhizobiaceae; genus Mesorhizobium; species Mesorhizobium comanense. Next base: position 102,330 of record NZ_SCNN01000020.1, read on the forward strand.
GCCGTCACCTGGCGCACGCGCGGATCCTCGCTGCGCAGCCAGGCATCGATTTCCTGCAGCAGTTTGGCCTTGGCCTCAAAGGAGGGCGAGGGGATCGGGTTGTCGTCGCCGTAGAGATGGCGGTTGGTGCGCGCCGGTGCGGCGGCAAGCGTGCCCGAATAGCCGCCCTTTACCGTCGAAACAGCGTCAGCCGCGCGCAGCAGCGAGGCCTCGGACAGGTCGCTCGAATGGGCGTAGCCGCTGGCTTCGCCCGCGACCGCGCGCAGGCCGAACCCCTGGTCGGTGTTGAAGTTGGCGGTTTTCAGCCGGCCGTTGTCGAACATCAGCGCTTCGCTCTCGCTGTATTCGAGAAACAATTCGCCGTCGTCGGCCCCCTTGAGCGTGTCGGCGACGATCCGTTTGACGCGATCGTCGGAGATATCGAATTGGCCGGTAAGGCTGTTCATGGCAAGTCCATCCGCGGGAGAGGCGATTTTTCACCACGATGTAGGCGCGAAGTCTCGAAGAGACAATCGTCACGCCTTGATCGCGCGGACAAAAGCGATTGCGGAACGCCTGGCGGCGATCACTTCTGGTTAACGAAGTCCTTGATGTCGCTTGTCATCGAATCCCAGTTCGAGAACTGCTCCTCGAGATTGGATTTGGTAATGCCGCCGGCAAAGCTCACATCCATCTTGAAGTTGGAGCCATCGCCCGAAAAAGCCTTCACCCAACGATACTTCTTGTTCCACGCATTGGCCTGCTCGACCGTGAAGGCATCGGTGTAGCCCGAGGAGAACTGGATCGACTTGCAGTTCTCATGGTTTTCGCAGCCATAGAAGTAGATGACGTACTTCATGCCCTGGAGCCGGCCGGAGACCATCGGGTCGCCGCCATCGTCCTTGTCGAGCTTGGCCGATCCATAGCCCTTGGCGATCTCGACGATCGCGGCCGGATCGGGTTTCTTGATGATTTCGGCATCGTCCGCCCAGGCAAGCGACACCGAGCCGGCCGAAATCAGACCGGCGGACAAAAGCAACGAGAACGAGCGCATGATGACCCCCAACGCCAACCCACATCCCGTGGGAATTCTGCGTCAGGCCAGGGCTTTTCGCAAGCGCCAACCGTCACGGCAGCGCGGCGAAACCTTCGGCGAAGCCCTTGAGATCGACGGGAATGCCGATGCCTTCCTCCGGTGTCTGGAAGACGATGAACGTCGCCGACGTGCCGGTCTTCAGCGTGTCGAGCAGCGGCTTTTCGAGGATGACCTCGGCATAGCAGCCGTCCTGGAAGCAGCGCACGAAATAGGCGCGGCCGATATCCTTGCCATCGACATTGAGGCCGAGCCCGTTCGGCAGCAGCACGCCGAGCGGCGCAAGCACGCGCAGGATTTCGGCCTTGTTGTCGGCGGTGCGCAGCACGACCACCGACAGCCCCATCTCCGGGCGGTCCTCGGCGACGACATTCTGCATCATCACGCATTGTTCGGAGGTGGCCCCGGCAGGTGTGTCGCAGATGATCGACCATGCGCCATGCGTCGAGCGCACCGTGCCGCTCGGCTGGGCGGCTTCGGCGTGGCCGGAAAGCAGAAGACCGGCCGCGCACAGGACGGCGAGAAACACGGCGCCCGCCAGAGGGCTCGAAAGCCCCTGTCGCGTATACCCCGGTCTTGAAAGCCAAGAGTTCATGACGGCTCCATTGCGAATCACGGCACTTTAAGCCGCGCCAATGCCAAGTAAAGGACGAGACAGCGGCTGAACGCCCCTGAAACGGCGCATGCGGCGCTTTTCCCTGCGAAATTCGCCCGAATTGCGACGCCTCGCCTGTCTCTCGGTCATAGGGGGCATGACCTCCCCGGCAATTGCTATTCGCCGCCTTCACCGCTATCCGCGAAGGGCCATGGCAGCTTGCGCGCAAAAATGCCGCACAGTTTCCTCCGCTCCTTTCTTGCGGAGGGAAAAAGAGTATGGTTTGAACCAGCTTGAAACTGTCCGGGATTCCCGTCCCGGCATTGTTCGTTATTCTCGCGGGGGTACGGATCGCGAGAAACTGGGAGACGAAGAGGGCGATGAGAAAATTCCTAGCAAGCACCGGTGCTGCTGCCACGTTCCTCGCCAGCGGATCCGCTTTCGCGGACCAGCCAAGGGCGTGGGAGACGGGCTTCCAGGCGCCGGCGACCGATATGATGCGGCAGATCGAGTGGTTCGGAAACTACACGATGTGGTTCATCATTCCGATCACCGTCCTGGTGCTGTTCCTTCTGCTCTACTGCGTCGTGAAATTCCGCGCGAGCGCGAACCCGGTCCCCTCCAAGACCAGCCACAACACGCTGATCGAGGTGATCTGGACGGTTGGCCCTGTCGTCATCCTGCTGTGCCTCGCCATTCCCTCGTTCCAGCTGCTGACCGCGCAATACACGCCGCCGGAAGAAGCCAAGCTGACGGTCAAGGCGACCGGCAACCAGTGGAACTGGGACTACGAATACCAGACCGACAACACGCTCACCTTCAACTCGGCCATCCTCCAGGAAGGTGATCGCGCCAAGGCCGGCAAGGAGGATCGCTCGATCTATCCGCGCCTGCTTGCAGTCGACAATGAACTGGTGGTGCCGGTCAACACGATGACCCGCGTGCTGGTCACCGCAACCGACGTCATCCATTCCTTCGCGATGCCGTCCTTCGGCATCAAGATCGACGCCATTCCGGGCCGTACCAACGAGACCTGGTTCAAGGCGGAGAAGGAAGGCCTCTATTACGGCCAGTGCTCGCAGCTCTGCGGCAAGGACCACGCCTTCATGCCGATCGCCATCCGTGTCGTGTCCGACGCGCAGTTCAAGACCTGGCTGGCCGCGGCCAAGACCGACCTGCCGGGTGCCAACAAGACGCTCATGGCCCAGGTCGATGGCCAGAACAAGGTAGCGGCCGCCGGCAACTGATGCCGCGGGTTAGCAAGATTTAGGGAACGGAGCGGAACATGGCAGACGCTGCAGCTCATGACGGGCACGACCACAAGCCGTATCGCGGCTGGGTGCGCTGGGTTTATTCGACCAACCACAAGGACATCGGTACGCTCTACCTGATCTTCGCGATCATGGCCGGCATCATCGGCGGCGCGCTGTCCGTCGCCATCCGCATGGAGCTGCAGGAGCCCGGCATCCAGATCTTCAGCGGCCTCGCGCAGATGGTCTACGGCATGAATGGCGACGCCGCGATCGACGGCGGCAAGAGCATGTACAACGCCTTTGCCACCGCGCACGCCCTGATCATGATCTTCTTCATGGTCATGCCGGCCCTGATCGGCGGTTTCGCCAACTGGATGGTTCCGATCATGATCGGCGCGCCCGACATGGCGTTCCCGCGCATGAACAACATCTCCTTCTGGCTGCTGCCGCCGGCCTTCATCCTGCTCTTGACCTCGATGTTCATGCCGAGCGCTCCCGGCGCCTATGGCGTTGGTGGCGGCTGGACGCTCTATCCGCCGCTCTCGACCTCGGGCCAGCCCGGGCCGGCCATGGATCTGGCGATCCTGTCGATCCACATCGCCGGCGCGTCCTCGATCCTCGGCGCCATCAACTTCATCACCACCATCTTCAACATGCGCGCTCCGGGCATGACGCTGCACAAGATGCCGCTGTTTGCCTGGTCGGTGCTGGTAACCGCCTTCCTGCTGCTGTTGTCGCTGCCGGTGCTGGCCGGCGGCATCACCATGCTGCTCACCGACCGCAATTTCGGCACCACCTTCTTCGCGCCAGACGGCGGTGGCGATCCGATCCTGTTCCAGCACCTGTTCTGGTTCTTCGGTCACCCTGAAGTGTACATCCTGATCCTGCCGGGCTTCGGCATCATCAGCCACATCGTCTCGACCTTCTCGAGGAAGCCCGTGTTCGGCTATCTCGGCATGGCCTACGCCATGGTCGCGATCGGCGCCGTGGGCTTCATCGTCTGGGCGCACCACATGTACACGACCGGCCTGTCGCTCGACACGCAGCGCTACTTCGTCTTCGCCACCATGGTCATCGCCGTGCCCACGGGTGTGAAGATCTTCTCGTGGATTGCCACGATGTGGGGCGGTTCGATCTCGTTCAAGCCGCCGATGCTTTGGGCGCTGGGCTTCATCTTCCTGTTCACCATCGGTGGCGTCACCGGCGTGCAGCTGGCCAATGCCGGCCTCGACCGCTCGCTGCACGACACCTATTTCGTGATCGCCCACTTCCACTACGTGCTGTCGCTGGGCGCGGTGTTCGCCATCTTCGCTGGCTGGTACTACTGGTTCCCGAAGATGACCGGCTACATGTACTCGCCCGTCATCGCCAACACCCATTTCTGGGTGATGTTCGTGGGCGTCAACCTGATCTTCTTCCCGCAGCACTTCCTCGGCCTCGCAGGCATGCCGCGCCGCACCATCGACTACCCGGATGCGTTCCACGGCTGGAACATGGTGTCGTCCTACGGCTCCTACATCGCGGCCGTCGGCGTCGCGATCTTCCTCTACGGCGTGTTCGAGGCCTTCCAGAAGAAGCGGATCGCCGGTGCCAACCCATGGGGTGAGGGCGCAACCACGCTCGAATGGCAGCTGCCTTCGCCGCCGCCGTTCCACCAGTGGGAGCAGCTGCCGAAGATCAAGTAAGGCGGCACGCCGCCCGAATACGAAACCGCCGGTGCGCCGGCGGTTTTGGCCAACGGAATGATGGACTTGAGTACGCATGGCCCTAGTCGACGAAACCAGCATTGACGAAGCGGGCTTCCGCATGTCGGAAGCCACCGCGGGCGATTTCTTCGCCCTGCTGAAGCCGCGCGTCATGTCGCTGGTCGTGTTCACGGCCTTTGTCGGGCTGGTCGCCGCACCCGTGACCATCAATCCGCTGCTGGCGGTGATCGCTATCCTGTCGATCGCCATCGGCGCTGGCGCCTCGGGCGCCCTCAACATGTGGTACGATGCCGACATCGACGCGGTGATGACCCGCACGGCCAGCCGCCCGGTGCCTTCGGGCCGCATCCAGCCGCACGAGGCGCTGAGCTTCGGTCTGGTGCTGTCGGTGCTGTCGGTGATGACACTCGGCGTGCTCGTCAACTGGCTGTCGGCGTCGCTGCTGGCCTTCACCATTTTCTTCTATGCGGTCGTCTACACCATGTGGCTGAAGCGCTGGACGCCGCAGAACATCGTCATCGGCGGCGCGGCTGGCGCGATCCCTCCGGTTATCGGCTGGGCAGCGGTCACCGGTTCGGTCAGCCTCGAAAGCGTCATTCTGTTCCTGATCATCTTCCTGTGGACGCCGCCGCATTTCTGGGCGCTGGCGCTGTTCAAGTCCGAGGATTACGGGCGCGCCGGCATCCCGATGATGCCCAATGTCGCCGGTGAGGCATCGACCCGCCGTCAGATTTTCGCCTATGCCCTGGTGCTGGCGCCGGTCGGCGTGCTGCCGTGGCTGCTTGGCTACACCACGCCTTTCTACGGCGTGGCCGCACTGCTGCTTGGTGTCGGCTTCGTCTGGTATGCCTGGAAGGTACTCGGCATGGCTGACGACGATCGTGCGATGAAGCCGGCCAAGGCGCTGTTCGCCTATTCGCTGCTTTATCTCTTCGCCATCTTCGCGGCCTATCTGGCCGACAGCGTTGTCGAACGCGCGCTCGCAATGGGTGGAGCATGAGCATGGCCGAGGAAAAGCTTGAAACGGTCGTTCTGACCGAACGCCAGAAGAAGGCCCAGCGCAGCCGCTCCATCGCCATCGGTGTGGCGCTCGCGGTTCTGGTCGTGATTTTCTACATCGCGACGATCGTCAAGTTCGGCCACAATTTGTCGGGCAAGATGTGATGGGCACCGGGACAGCAGGGAAGACGGCCGGGAAGACCAGCAACCGCGTCGTCGCGGCTGTGTGCCTGGCGTTTTTCACCGGCATGATTGGCATGGCCTATGCGGCCGTGCCGCTCTACAAGATGTTCTGCCAGGCGACCGGCTATGGCGGCACGACGCAGCGCGCCGAAAAGCAATATGCCGGCCGCGTGCTCGACCGTGAGATAACCGTTCGCTTCGACGCCAACATCGCCGGCGTGCCGTGGGAGTTCCAGCCGGTCCAGCGTTCGATGACCATGAAGATCGGCGAGACGGTCCAGGCGCATTACAAGGCGACCAACAAGTTCGACCAGCCAGTCACCGGCCGCGCCACCTTCAACGTGCAGCCGGAACTGGCGGGGCCGTACTTCAACAAGGTCGAGTGCTTCTGCTTCACCGATACGTCGCTGAAGCCCGGCGAGACGCTGGACATGCCGGTCCTCTTCTATGTGGACCCCGATATCGTGAACGTGCCGGAACTGAAGGACGTGAAGACGATCACCCTGTCCTATACGATGTTCCCGGTCGAGAAGAACAAGCCGGTCGCCTCCTCGGAGCCGGCCAAGGGCAATGGCAAAGTTTCAGATACCGAAAATCTCGGGGGTTGATATGGCAGACGCGCACGCAAAACATCACGACTATCATCTCGTCGACCCGAGCCCGTGGCCGTTCCTGGGATCGGTAGGCGCCCTCGTCATGGCTTTTGGCGGCGTTGCCCTCATGGAGTACCTGAAGGGCGGCTCGTTCCCGATCTTCGGCTACAACATCGCCAATCCGTGGCTGTTCTTCATCGGCCTCGTGATCGTGCTCTACACGATGTTCGCCTGGTGGTCGGACACGATCAAGGAAGCGCATGAGGGCCACCACACGCGCGTCGTGTCGCTGCACCTGCGCTACGGCATGATCATGTTCATCGCCTCGGAGGTGATGTTCTTCGTCGCCTGGTTCTGGGCCTATTTCGACGCCAGCCTTTTTGCGGGCGAGGCGCAGAACTATGCGCGCCACACATTTACCGGTGGCGTGTGGCCGCCGAAGGGCATGGAAGTTCTCGACCCCTTCCATCTGCCGCTCTACAACACCATCATCCTGCTGCTGTCAGGCACGACGGTCACCTGGGCGCATCATTCGCTGCTTCACGGCGACCGCAAGGGCCTCATCAACGGTCTGGTGCTGACCGTCGGCCTGGGCATGCTCTTCACCATGGTCCAGGCCTACGAGTACATGCACGCTCCGTTCGGCTTCAAGGATTCCATCTACGGCGCCACCTTCTTCATGGCGACCGGCTTCCACGGTTTCCATGTCATCATCGGCACCATCTTCCTGCTGGTCTGCCTGATCCGGGCGATGAAGGGCGACTTCACCCCCAAGCAGCATTTCGGCTTCGAGGCGGCGGCCTGGTACTGGCACTTCGTCGACGTGGTCTGGCTGTTCCTGTTCGCGTCGATTTACGTCTGGGGATCGGTTGGCGCCGTCATCGAAGGCCACTGATCGCTCCTGCGAATCCCGATTTTGAAGAAGGCGGCCGCGGCGACGCGGCCGCCTTCTTCTTTTCGGCGCCTCATCTTCTTTCCATCGCCCCATCTTCTTTCCAACGCCCCATCTTCTTTCCAACGCCCCATCTTCTTTCCAACGCAATGATCGCCGATCGATGGCCGGATGCGGCTGACACTTCCCTGGGCGATCTGCCTGCTCATCCTCTCGGCATTTCCAGCCTTTGCGGCGGATGCGGTCGATCTGGTGCGCGTCCACAAGGCGGAGCGGCGGCTTGAGTTGATTGGCGGCGGGAAAGTCCTGCGCAGCTACGGCATCGCGCTCGGCGGCGATCCCATCGGTCACAAGCACCGGGAAGGCGACCAGCGAACGCCCGAGGGGCGCTATGTCCTCGATTGGCGTAACCCCAACAGCATCGCCCATAAGTCGATCCACATTTCATACCCAAATCCGGACGACCGGGCAGCTGCCCGGGCACGCAATGTCGACCCCGGCGGCATGATCATGATCCACGGCCAGCCGAACGGTTTCGGCTGGTGGGGCTGGCTGCTTCAATTGGTCGACTGGACCGATGGCTGCATAGCCGTTACGGACTCCGACATGGACGAAATCTGGGCGATGGTGGCCGACGGGACGCCAATCGAGATCGAGTAATGACGACCAATGACGGCACCTTCCATGAGTGAAGACAAGGCGATCTGGCCTCCGATCGATCCGATCTCGGCTGGCCTGCACGGCCGCTGCCCACGCTGCGGCGAGGGGCGGCTGTTCTCCGGCTTCCTCACCGTCGGCAAACGCTGCGTCAATTGCGGGCTCGACTATTCCTATGCCGATGCCGGCGATGGGCCGGCGGTGTTCGTCATCCTGATCATCGGCTTCATCATCGTCGGCCTGGCGCTGTGGGTCGAGGTGACGCTCAGCCCGCCGCTCTGGCTGCATCTGCTGGTCTGGATCCCGCTGGCACTGGTGCTCTGCCTGACCGCGCTCCGGCTGATCAAGGGCGTGCTGCTGACCCTCCAATATGCCAACAAGGCAGCCGAGGGACGGCTGGATCGCGGCGAATGAGCCAGACTTCCATGAGCAAGGAAGGCCAGTCGCGGCCAAGGTCGGCATTGCTGCTCGGACTTGGCCTCCTGCTGCTGTTGATCCTGCTTGCGCTCGGCACCTGGCAGGTCCAGCGCCTGCAATGGAAGGAAGGCCTCCTTCAGACCATCGACCAGCGCACCCACTCGGCGCCACGGCCGCTGGCCGAGGTCGAGAAGGAATTCGCCGCGACCGGTGATGTCGACTACACGCCGGTTACAGTGACCGGCACTTTCCTGCATTCCGGCGAGCGGCATTTCTATGCCACCTGGGACGGCGAGGCCGGCTTCAATGTCTACACGCCGCTCGCGCTCGATGATGGCCGCTTCGTGCTGATCAATCGCGGTTTCATCCCCTATGACCTCAAGGATGCGGCCAAGCGCGCCAAGGGGCAGGTGCCGGGCAAGGTCACGGTCACCGGTCTGGCCCGCAATCCTCTGCCGGCAAAGCCGTCGATGATGCTTCCCGACAATGACGTGGCCAAGAACATCTTCTACTGGAAGGACCGCGACGTCATGGCTGCGAGCGCCGGCTTGCCGGCCGGATTCACGCTGGTGCCGATCTTCATCGATGCCGACAAGACACCGAATCCCGGCGGTCTGCCGATAGGCGGCGTCACCATCATCGATCTGCCGAACAGCCATCTGCAATATGCCATGACCTGGTATGGGCTCGCCGCCGCGCTTGCCGTGGTGCTGGTCCTGCGGCTGCGTCGTCCCGCGAAAGAAGACTGAACGCGCCACGCCCCTCCTTCTACCGATGCTCTCGACAGGGCCCGCTCTTGACAGAACAGGGGTAGGCACCTCATTTCGGCGCTGACCAACCGGCTGGGATTCATGCTTCAGACAACTGCCAAGCCTCCTTTGACGATCCGGCTCTGCCAGCCGCGCGGCTTCTGCGCGGGTGTCGACCGTGCCATCCAGATCGTCGTGCTGGCGCTGAAAAAGTATGGCGCTCCGGTCTATGTCCGCCACGAGATCGTGCATAACCGCTATGTCGTCGAGGGGCTGCAAAGCCTCGGCGCGGTGTTCATCGAGGAACTGTCCGAGATTCCGGCCGAACACCGGCAGTCGCCGGTCGTCTTCTCGGCCCATGGCGTGCCGAAATCGGTGCCGGCCGATGCGCAGGCGCGCAACCTCTTCTATCTCGACGCCACCTGTCCCCTGGTGTCCAAGGTTCACAAGCAGGCGATGCGGCATCAGCGTCTTGGCCGCCATGTGCTGCTGATTGGCCATGCCGGACATCCGGAGGTGATCGGCACCATGGGGCAGTTGCCCGAAGGCGCGGTGACATTGGTCGAGACCGAGGCCGACGCGGCCAGGCTCGAACCCGCCGATCCACACGCGCTTGGCTTCGTTACCCAGACCACGCTTTCGGTCGAGGATACCGCCGGCATCATCCGCGCGCTGCGGGAGCGCTTTCCGGACCTCCAGGCGCCGGCGGCGGAATCGATCTGCTATGCCACCACGAATCGTCAGGAAGCGGTGAAGGAGACCGCGGCCGGCGCCGATCTCTATCTGATCGTCGGCGCGCCCAATTCCTCCAATTCGCGGCGTCTTGTCGAAGTGGCGGAGCGTGCCGGCGCCACCATGTCGCTTCTCGTGCAGCGCGCCGCCGAGATTCCATGGAATGACATCGGCAACATTTCGACTCTTGGCCTGTCGGCAGGGGCGTCGGCGCCGGAAATCATCGTCGACGAGATCATCGACGCGTTCCGCCAGCGCTTCGATGTGACGATCGACCTGGCCATCACGGCCACCGAAACGGAGGATTTTCCGGTCATGCGGGTATTGCGCGATGTCGAACTGACGCCGGCCGACATGGCCTTCGTCAACGGGGCCGCGTAAGGCACATGGCGGTCTATACCGACGTTGCCGAGGGCGAACTCGGCGCTTTCCTCAAGCACTATCCGGTCGGCGATCTTCTGTCCTACAAGGGTATCGCCGAAGGCACCGAGAACTCGAACTTCCTGCTGCATACCTCGACCGGCTCCTACATTCTGACGCTCTACGAAAAGCGCGTCGAAAAAGCCGATCTGCCGTTCTTCCTCGGGCTGATGGGGCATCTCGCCAACAAGGGTGTGTCGTGCCCGCTGCCGGTGACCGCGCATGACGGCAGCGTCATCGGCACGCTGGCCGGCCGCCCGGCGGTCATCATCACTTTCCTCGAAGGGCTTTCGTTGCGGCGGCCGACGGCGACGCATTGCGCCGAGGTCGGCAAGGCGCTTGCAGCGCTCCACCTTGCCGGCGCCGATTTTCCGATGAAGCGTCCCAATGCTCTGGCCATCGACGGCTGGCGCAAACTTTGGGATGCGTCCCGCGGCCGGGCCGATGAAGTCGAACCGGGATTGGCCGCCGAAGTCGATGCGGACTTCGCCGATTTCGAGCGCCATTGGCCGCAAGGCCTTCCGGCGGGCATCATCCATGCCGATCTTTTCCCCGATAACGTCTTCTTCCTCGGCGAGAAGCTTTCCGGCCTGATCGACTTTTATTTCGCCTGCGACGACCTCTACGCCTACGACGTCGCCACCTGTCTCAACGCCTGGTGCTTCGAGAAGGACTTTTCCTTCAACCTGACCAAGGGCAAGGCGCTGCTGGAGAGCTACCAGAGCGTGCGCCCGCTGAGCGCGCAAGAAAAGGCAGCGCTGCCGACGCTGGCGCGCGGCTCGGCGCTGCGCTTCATGCTGACCCGGCTCTACGACTGGCTGACCGTGCCCGACGGCGGGCTGGTGATGAAGCGCGATCCGACGGAATACATCAGAAGGATGCGCTTCCATCGGGCGATCAAATCGCCTTCGGAGTATGGATTGGCCGAAAACGGGGTGTCATGAGCAAACAGGTTGAAATCTTCACCGACGGCGCCTGTTCGGGCAATCCCGGCCCCGGCGGCTGGGGCGCGATCCTGCGATTCAACGGCGCCACCAAGGAGCTTTCCGGCGGCGAGGCCGAGACGACCAACAACCGCATGGAGCTGCTTGCCGCCATCTCGGCGCTCAACGCGCTCAAGGAGCCTTGCACGGTCGAGCTTCATACCGACAGCAAATACGTCATGGATGGCATTTCCAAGTGGATCCATGGCTGGAAGAAGAATGGCTGGAAGACCGCCGACAAGAAACCGGTCAAGAATGGCGAGCTCTGGCAGGCGCTGGACGAGGCAAACCGGCGTCACAAGGTGACCTGGAACTGGGTCAAGGGCCATGCCGGCCACGCCGAAAACGAACGCGCCGATGAACTCGCGCGCGAAGGCATGGCGCCGTTCAAGAAAGGCGCTTTCAAGCCGGCGGCGTCCGCGCCAAGGCCTGATGGCCAACCAAAGCAAGCTTCGGCTCCCAAGGTGCGTCGGTCGACGCAGAGTTACTGAAGCTCCGGACTGCCCGGTTTCTGCCGCCCCGTCAGCGGATCAGCAGAGCCGTGCCCCAAAGTCCGAGCGCGAACACCGTGTGCGAGATCACGTTGAAGGCGCGGATCTGCATCGGGTTGGGGCGCTTGGACGCGGCCCAGCCGGCACCCATGCCCGGCGCCAGCAGGAACCAGCCGGCCCCGATGGTTACCATGCCGAGGATGAAGGCGGGCAGGAAGGTGGGCGCCGAGAGCCAGGCTGCCCCGGTCAGCATGACAAGGATGATGCCGTAGACGATGCCGGTGAGGTAATGGAAAGCCCAGCCCAGCGCCTGCTCATGGGCATAGGGTGTGGCCTTGGCAATGTCCTCATGGAAGACCTTGCCGTCCTTGAGGTGCCAGACCCAGCGGCCGGGCGGGCCCCAGTTCGGCCGTGGTTGGCCGAACGCCCAGTGGAGGAAGAAGGCCCAGATATCCATCAGCACGGTCGCGCCGATGCCAATCACGATAGCGCGCCACAAGATGTCGAACATTGCTGCAATCCCCCGAAGCCCGCTGCAAATCAGCAAGGCGGGCACCTGTCGGCGAGACCGGCAGGCCTCGCCGGGTCGGTCGTTACTGACTTAGAGCTGTCCCAGGATATGAGCCGCGCCGGATTCATCGACGCCGGGCTTGGTCTCGACATTGAGCGCGGTGACCTTGCCGTCGTCGACAACCATCGAGAACCGCTTGGAGCGCACGCCCATGCCGCCGCCGGAGTAGTCGGCGTCGAGGCCGACCGCCTTGGCAAAGTCGCCATTGCCGTCGGCGAGGAACAGGATCTTGCCTTCGCCGCCGGTGAAGCGCGCCCAGGCGCCCATGACGTGGACATCGTTGACCGAAACGACGGCGATGGTGTCGACGCCGCGCGCCAGGATGGCGTCATGATTTTCGAGGTAGCCGGGCAGATGGTTGTTGCTGCAGGTCGGCGTGAAGGCGCCTGGGACGCCGAACAGGACCACCTTCTTTCCAGCGAAAATCTCAGCCGACGTGATCGGCTTCGCGCCGTCGGCGGTCATCGTCTTGAAGGTCGTCTCAGGCAGCTTGTCGCCAACGGAAATGGTCATGAGTTCCTCGCTTGGGGATGGGAAGAAGATGCATGCTTGCGTAGCGAACTCGGCGGCGTCCTGCAACAGGCCGCTGGCGTCACGGGAAAGGCAGAAGCCCTTCGACTGCCCCGGCCGAACTGGTCAGCGTGTAGTGCAGCCCGCCATCCGTGGGCGTCGTCGAGGGGCGGTCGAGGATCGGCACAGTAAAGATCAGCTTGCCGTCCTTCTCGCTGCGGGAAGGGGTGCCGAACATATAGTCGTGCTCGCCGGCGACAAAGAAATCCGCGGCCTCCGGGTCGCCCGGAAAGCTCGCCTCCACGATCAGCGTTTCATGGTCGCCCGGCAGCACGTTGATGCCGAAGTCGGCCTTTGCCGGCGCCGGCAGTGCCGTGAAACTCGCCTTTACCAGGGCCGCGTCGTCGGCATTGTCGGGGTCGGATGCTGGGTCGACGGTCAGCCGTGTCTGCACGGGGATGCAGATCGTTTCACAAATACCGAGAAAGATGTCGGCATCGATGACCGCCGGCTGGTTCGGCGTCGCCAGCGTGAAGGTCACCGGCAGCGAAACCGGATAGTTGTAGCCGGCCCACTTTCCGTATCCGTCGTCGTGGCGCTGCGGTGCGGGGAACGAGAGCGCGGCATCGGCGATGTTGGTGCTGGCTGAAATGTCGAGCTGCGGCGGAACGCCTGCGTCGCCCGGATCACGCCAGTAGGTCTTCCAGCCGGGTTTGAGAGCGATGTCGAGGACGCCCTGGATGCGGCCGGCATCGTCCGGCTTGCCTGATGTCACCAGGCGCACCTTGCCGCCTTCGCTGTTGTACCAGGCTGATGAAGAGGCAGCGGCGGGGAAGGCGATTGCCGATCCGATGGCGGCGCCGAGCAACAGGATTTTCAAGCTTTGCATGGGGGTGATTTGATCGTCCGTTCGTGGCGGTGCAATGATTTCATGGCGTTGCCGGCATCATATTTGCGTGACTCCTTATGGCAAGCCAGGGACGCATCGCCGACATGGGCTTTGGTCGAATCCGGCGCGGCGCATCTTTTCGGCGCCCGGGAAAAACGTTACCCTCACCGCCATGGATTTGTTGCGCCACAAGAAGACGGCCGCCGGACGCGGCTTTCTCGACGATCAGTTCCTGATTGCCATGCCCGGCATGAAGGATGACCGTTTCACGCGTTCGGTCATCTATATCTGCGCGCATTCCGACGAAGGTGCGATGGGGCTGATCATCAACCAGACACAGCAGATGCTGTTTCCGGACCTTCTGGTTCAGCTCGGCATCATGAACGAACAGGAGGCGATACGCCTGCCGGCGCAGGCGCGCGATTTCGTCGTGCGCAATGGCGGTCCGGTCGATCGCAGCCGGGGCTTCGTCCTGCATTCGGGCGACTACCGGGTGGAATCCTCGCTGACCGTCTCCGACGACATCTGCCTGACGGCGACCGTCGACATCCTGCGCGCCATATCCTCCGGGCGCGGTCCACGCCATGCGCTGATGGCGCTGGGTTACTCGGGCTGGGGGGCTGGCCAGCTGGAAACCGAGATTGCAGAGAATGGCTGGCTGACCTGCCCGGCCGATCCCGAGCTCCTGTTCGACGCCGATATCGAGCGCAAATACGATCGCATTCTTGCCTCGATCGGCATCGATCTGGCGCATCTGAGCCTCGCCGCCGGGCATGCCTGAGTTCGTCGCCGTCGTCAGTTGAGCCTCACCTTCGCAACCTTCGAGACTAGCGGAGGCCTCCCCGACCTCGTCATCCTAGGGCGAAGCAAGGCGCGAAGCGCCGCAGCGCAGACCCTAGGATTCATGCCGCGACATTAAGGCGTTGAAAACGGTACAGAATTCTGCGCCGCTGCGCCCTACGATCGAGTTCACGGAATGGATCCTAGGGTCTTCGCGACGGAGCTTCGCTCCTGCTTCGCCCTAGGATTGTTTGAGCAGGATCGGGTAGTTTGGCGGCCGGGACTGCGGCCCATCACAGCCAGCAGTCCCGGCGGCAGGCGACCGCCCTTAGGACCGGGTAACACCCGACGT
>NZ_SCNN01000021.1 GCF_005503535.1 Mesorhizobium comanense
CCCCTGGCGCAGGCGGCTGAATAGGATTGGAGACTGATCATGCGTAAATGGAAAATCGCCTTGGGTACGGCTGTCGCGCTGGGCGCGATCTCGGTGGTGAGCGTCCACCTGCTCGACATGGGTAACCTGCGGCTGAGCGGCTCCACGGCTGGGGCGGCGACACCGGCTCCTGCCGCGTTCGTCATGCCGGTGCCGGTGGCGAGCGTCGTCAAGAAGACGATCCCGATCTATCTCGACTATGCCGCGCGGACCGAACCGATCCGCAGCATCACGCTGCAGGCGCGCGTGCCCGGCTATCTACAGGAACAGACGGCGCAGGACGGCGCAGATGTCCGCCAGGGCGACCTTCTCTACAAGATCTCGCCCGACGACTTCCAAGCCGCGCTCGACCAGGCAAAGGCTCAGGTCCAGCGCGACACGGCGACGCTCGACTATGCCCGTTCCAACCTCGGCCGCGGCACCGAGCTGGCCAAGAGCGGCTATCTGGCCAAGGATGGTTTCGACCAGCGCACCAGCACCTTGCGCGAGGCCGAGGCGTCGCTGGCGCTGAACCAGGCGGCGGTGCGCACCGCCGAGCTCAATCTGGGCTACTCGCAGATCCATGCCCCGTTCACGGGGCGGCTCGGCCGCAACCAGGCCTCGGTCGGAACGCTCGTCAGTGTCGCCGGCACGGTGCTCAACACGCTGGTGCAGCTCGACCCGATCTACGTCACCTTCAATCCGAGCGAGACGGATCTGGCCGACATAGAGCAGGCCCGCGCCAACGGCCCGATCGAGGTCGAGGTTCTGCTTCCGGGTGAGTCCGGGGCCAGCCAGAAGGGCGAGCTCACCTTCATGGACAACACGGTCGACCACTCGACCGGCACGATCACCGCGCGCGCCACAATCGGCAACGGCAAGTTCACGCTGCTGCCCGGACAGTATGTGCGCGTGCGGCTGCACATCAAGCAGCAGCCGGATGCGCTGATGGTGCCGCAGACGGCGCTGGGCTCGAGCCAGCTCGGCAAATACCTCTACGTCGTCGGCAAGGGCAATACAGTCGACCAGCGGCTGGTTTCGCTCGGGCCGACCAGCGGCGACATGGTGGCTATTCTGAGCGGCGTCTCGGAAGGCGACCAGGTGATCACGGGCAATCTGCAGAAGATCGGGCCCGGAATGCCGATTTCCCCATTGCCTCAACAGAAACCGGCTAGCTGATAACCCCCATCGGAACCGGTTTCAGTGCGGCGCCCCGACCCTCCCACGGGTCGCGGGCGCCGTTTTTCGTCAGGAGATCGACAAGGGCCGCCACGTCGGCGCGGTCGGCCTTCGCCGTTGGCATGAAGGCGCAATAGGGGTGCCCGAGCCGCACGGATACGGAGGAAGGCGCGATCAGCCGACCTGCGTCAAGATCGGCCTGGGCCATGACCCGCTGGCCAAGCGCGATGCCCAACCCCAGCCTCGCAGAGGCGATCGCCAGGCTCGACAGGCCGACGCGCCTGCCATGCGAGGGATCGGGCGAGCGAGAGCCGCCGGATGCCGCGAACCAGTCCGACCAACTCGGGTGCGAGGCATAGTTCGGACCCCAGTTGGTGTGGATGAACTGGCTTTCGTGCAGGCCCGTCAGCGCCGCGTCAGCATTCCCGTACTGGTGCCAGAACTCAGGCGAGCAGACCGGCAGGACCTCGTCATGGACAAGACGGATCATCCGCAGGCCCGGATAGTGATAGTCGCCATAGCTGATGCGCAGATCGACATTTGAGCGCATGAGATCGACCGGATCATCCTCGGCCCGCACGTCGATCGCCATATGAGGAAAGCTGTCGACCATGAGGGCAAGCCTTGGCGCCAGCCACAGTTCAGCCAGCGAGAACGGCACGCTGACGACAAGCCGTGTCCGCAGGCCGCCTTCAAGCATGCGCTGACCGATGGCCGCGATGTCGCCCAGCGCACGCGCCGTCTGCGGATAGATGGCATGGCCGGCATCGGTCAGCGTGATCCGGTTGCCCGCGCGCACGAACAATTGCTTGCCGAACCAGGTCTCCAAATTGCGGATCTGCTGGCTGACCGCCGCCGAGGACACGCCAAGTTCACTCGCCGCTAGGGTGAAGCTGCCGGCGCGTGCGGCAACCTCGAAGGCCTTGATGGCGTTCAGCGGCGGCAGCCGATCCATCCGCATCTCCAGAAGTTTTTCTTGGGCAATCCTAACTATTTTGCCGGTTGAGAGAAAGAAATTTTTGCGGTCTCCTGCATCCAACCCTGGAGGACACGACCATGAAAGACATTCTCGATCTCGCCCGCTATCCGCTCGACCGCGAAGGCAGCCCCGAATGGCATCGCCTCGTGGACGCCTCCAAGGCCGCGCTGGCGGCAAACGGCATGTTCAACCTCGAAGCGTTCCTGCGCCCCGGCGTCGCCGAGCGGGCCGTTGCCGAGGTGCGGCCGGTCATGGACGCCAACTCCCACGTCCACAAGCGCATGCACAACATCTACTTCAAGCCTTCGATCCCGGAACTGGCGCCGGATCATCCCGCGCTGCGCAAGGTCGAAACGATAAGCCACACGGTGTGCGCGGACCAGATTGCCAACAGCACCGTGCTTTCGATCTACGAATACGAGCCGCTGGTGCGCTTTCTCGCGGCGACGATGGACAAGCCGAACCTCTATGTCATGCAGGACCCCCTCGCCCGGGCCAATGTCATGGGCTATCGCGCCGGGGAGGCTCTCAACTGGCATTTCGACCGCTCGGAGTTCACCACGACGCTTTTGCTGCAGGCGCCCGAAATCGGCGGCGACTTCGAGTATCGCACAGACCTGCGCTCCGACAGCGACCCGAACTATGACGGCGTGGCGAAGCTGCTCGAGGGGCGCGACCCCGAAGCGAAGATCCTGCGCATCAAGGCCGGCACGCTGAACGTGTTCCGCGGCAAGAACACGGCGCACCGGGTCACCACCGTGGAGGGCAATCGCGAACGCATGATCGCGGTCTTCTCCTACTACGAACGTCCAGGCGTGATGTTCAGCGCGGAGGAGCGTGTCGGCTTCTACGGCCGAGCAGCCTGAGGCCCCGGTGCGGCCTGGGCAAGCACCATTCGCGAGGCGCGAGCACGAGCCTAGGGAAGAAATCCAAAATAGTCTCTTGTTAGATTGTCGACAATCTGCTTCCTTGTCTTCGGTTTCCTGGAGTGGCCGAATGGCAAAGCTGGATTTCAGCCCGATCGCGGATACGACGCGCCGCGCCGAGATCGTCGCGCTGTTGCGGCGCGCGATCCTGACCGGACAGTTGGAGCCCGGGCAAAAGCTCAACGAGCTTCGCATCTCGGAACAGATGCGCGTCAGCCGCGCGCCCTTGCGCGAGGCGATGCGCGAACTGGTGCAGGAAGGCATCCTGACCAGCATCCCCTATGCCGGCACCTTCGTCATCGATGTCACGGCCAAAGACATCGATGACGCCTATTCGCTGAACAAGGTGCTCGACGAGTTCGCCATCGAGCGGACATGGAAGCTGCGCGACCAGCGCTTCTTCGACGAGCTCGACCGCCGTCATGAGGCGGTGCAGCAGGCGACGCGCGACCGCGACACCACGCGCCAGATCGAGACCGCGCTGCAACTGCACGGCCTGATCCACGAATGGGCCGACAATTCGGTGCTTCTGGAAACCTGGCAGCGGCTGACCAGCCGGTTGCAGATGTATTTCGCCCTGCACCAGCAAGCGCGCAAGGAAGTCGTGCCGGCCGAAGACGTCCATGAAACCTATGTGGCGCTGCTCAAGGGCGACGACATGCGTGCCGCCCAGCGCCATGCCCGCGAGCATATCGACCTCGATTTCGAAGAGCTACTTGCCTATGCGCGCGGCCTCGAACAGCGGCCGTCGAAAGGCGCCTGATCCCTTACCATCGCGGACAATGGATACCAAAGTGCAGATCCAAACCATCAAAGCCTATCACGTCGTGCAGCCCTTCGTGGACGGCCCCTACCGCATGTCGAAAGGGCGGGTCGCCGACTGTTTCGACGCCGTCATCGTCTCGATCACCTCCGACAGCGGCGTGACCGGTTGGGGCGAGATGGCGCCGCTCGGCAATTTCTACTCGGCCGCCTTCCCGGCCGGCACCCGCGCCGGCGTGCCCGAGATCGCGCCGCATCTCATCGGCCAGGATCCGCGCGGGCTGGCGAGCATCGGCCGGCTCATGGATACGGTGTTCAAGGGCCATCCTTACATAAAGGCCGCGCTCGACATGGCCTGCTGGGATCTCGCGGCGCGCGCCGCCGGCGTGCCATTGGTGACCATGCTGGGCGGCCGCGAGAGCGACATGGCGGAAACCTACCGGGTCGTTACCCATGGCACGCTCGACCAGATGGCGGCGCTCGCCAAACGGATCATCGCCGAGGGCTGCCGCCGCCTGCAGATCAAGGTCGGCGGCAATGTGCACGAGGACATCGAGCGCGTCGCCACGGTCGCGGCGGCTGTGCCGAAAGGCACGGTGATCTTCTGTGACGCCAATGCCGGCTGGACGCCCTATCAGGCGCGTCAGTTCGCCGACGCGACGCGCTCCATCGACTACACCTTCGAGCAGCCCTGCACGACGATCGAGGAGAACATGTCGGTGCGCCGCATGCTCGACAAGCCGATGGTGCTGGATGAATCCGTCACCTCGCTGGAAGAGATGCTGGAGATCCATCGTCAGGGGGCGGCCGACGGGCTGACGCTGAAAATCTCGCGGCTCGGCGGCGTCAGCAAGACCCGGCTGATCCGCGACGTGGCCGTCGACCTCGGCTTCATGATCACGGTCGAGGACACCGGCGGCGCCGAGATCGACACCGCGGCGATGGCGCATCTGTCGCTGTCGACGCCCGAGGAGCGGCGGTTGCACGCCATAGCCTTCCATGAATGGGTGACGGTGCGCACGGCCACCAACGCGCCACCGGTGACCTGCAGTCATATGGGCGTTCCCGATGGCCCCGGCCTTGGCATCGACGTGGATCCCGGCCTGCTCGGCGCACCCTTCTTCGAGATCGGCCGCTGAGATGAAGATCCGCAGCATCAAGGCAACGCCGATCAACCTTCGCCTCGAGGCGCCCTACGCCTGGGTGTTCGGCGAGCTGGACGGTTTTTCGCCGACCATCGTCGAGGTCGAGACCGAGGACGGACTGATCGGCCTCGGCGAGGCGCCGACCCCGGCGGCAGCCGCGATTATCAATGATGTTCTGGCTCCCCGCCTGATCGGCCGCGATGCCTTCGACATCGCCGGCGCCGAACATGTCTGCCTGCCTTTCTGGACCGGGGTGCAGTCGATCAACGACCGCACCCGCATCATGGCCTTCGGCGCCATCGAGGTGGCGCTGTGGGACCTGCGCGGCAAGGCCTGGAACCAACCTCTCTATCAGTTGCTCGGTGGCGCGGTGCGCAAGGATATCCCCTTCACCGACTATTTCTCGCTACGCGGCGACGGGCCCAAGGTCAAAGGCGAGACGACGCCGGAAGAAGTCGCGGATTATTGCGTCGAGCTGCACCAGAAGCACGGCACGACTTTCTTCGAAGGCAAGTTCTCGACCGACGATCCGAAAGTTTCGCTCCGGATGATCGAGCTTATCCGTAAGAAGCTCGGCGACGATGCGATGATCCGCATCGATTCCAACCAGGCCTATTCACTCGCCACCGCCCGGCGGCTGGCGCGGCCGCTGGAGGAGCTCGGCGTCCGCAACTGGGAGGATCCGGTTGCGACGATCGAGGAGATGCGCGAACTGCGCCGCCATTGCTCGATCCCGTTTTCGACCCACAACATCGACATCGCGCGCGCTTTCGATCTCAAGGTGCCCGACGCGTTCGTCGGCAACCCGACCGCCCATGGCGGCATCGGACGCATGCAGCGCTTCGTCGGCGCCTGCGAGCATGCCGGCATCGACTTCTGGTGCTACAGCGGCGACAGCGGCGTCGGCAGTGCCGCCTACCTGCACCTGTGCGCGGCGCTCGGCTGGATCCGGGAGCCCAACCAGTCGCTGTTTCGCATGCAACCGATGGACATCACCGAGGAAGGGCCGTTTTCGCCGCAGGGCAATGTCGTGCGGGTTCCGGAAGGCCCCGGCCTCGGCGTCACGTTGTCGCGGGAAAACCTCGCGGCCTGCCATCGCGATTTCGCGCAGAACGGTCCCTGCAACAAATATCACGACCCGGCGAAGCCCGGGACATATCGCCGTTTGCCGCTGAATTAGGAGGATGTCGGAAAGCAAGCAGGATTTATCGAGAAAAGGGCGGCCGCGGGTCGCCTGGCCGACAGACAATTCATCAAGAAAATCTGACCTTTCCATCCCAACGAGCGGATGGACCAGTCGGAATCGCATGCTACAGTCCGTCGACCGATATTGATGAGGGCCGGGAACAGGAGAACTCCACGGAACTCGTCAACTGGAATGCACTCGCCAACCACAACAACTGGGGAAAGGGCCTAGACCCATGAAAAACTATCGCCTTCTCGATCTTATCCGGCGCGGCCGTTCGCCGCTCGAAAACCATCTCATCGACGGTCTCGTCGACGGCCGTGTGAGCCGCCGCGACTTCGTGCGCCACGGCAGCCTGCTCGGCCTGTCGCTGCCGCTGCTCGGCCGTATCGGCATGGCCGCCGGCTTCGGCGCTGCCCCGTCGCTCGCCCGCGCCGCTGGCGCGCCGGGCGCCACCATCCGCGTCGGCAGCAGCGTGCCGGCGGCGGCGATCGATCCGGTCACCATCGCGGACGCCGGTGGCCTGCTCATCATGCAGCAGGTCGCGGAATTCCTCTGCGTCGACGGCCCGGACCTCGTGCTGAAGCCGGCACTGGCCGAGAGCTGGGCGCCCAATACCGACGGCACGGTATGGACCTTCAAGCTACGCAAGGGCGTCAAATTCCACTCTGGCGGCGAGATGAAGGCCGAGGACGTGGTGGCCAGCATCGACCGCCTCGCCGATCCCGCAAACTCCTCCAACGCGCTGTCGGTGTTCACCGGCATCCTGCAGAAGGGCGCCTCGAAGAAGGTCGACGACTACACGGTCGAATTCCACCTCGACGCCCCGAACGGCAACTTCCCCTACATGCTGTCGTCCGACAACTACAACGCCGTCATCATCCCGGCGAGCTACAAGGGCGACTACGAGAAGAGCTTCGACGGCACCGGTCCGTTCAAGATCGAGAAATACACGCCGAAGGTCGGCGCCTCCTTCGTCCGCAACGACGACTACTGGGGCGAGAAGGCGTTGCCGGATCGCACCGAGTTCACCTTCTTCGCCGACATGCAGCCCCAGATCCTGGCGCTGCAGGGCGGGCAGATCGACATCATCAACCAGATGCCGGTGCTGGCGGGCGTGGCATTGCTCAACGATCCCAATGTCGACATCATCAGCCTGAAGTCGTCAGCACATCAGCAACTGCATATGCATTGCGACGAGGGTCCGACCAAGGACGCTCGCGTGCGCCGCGCCATAGCGCTCTGCATCGACCGCGAGAAACTCGCCGCCGGCCTGATGAAGGGTCGTTCAGCGCTCGGCAATGACAGCCCGTTCGCCGCCGTCTACCCGTCGACCGACACCAGCGTGCCACAGCGCAAGCAGGACATCGCGCAGGCAAAGCAGTTGATGGAAGCAGCCGGCCTTGCTCAGGGGTTCAAAATGACGCTCACCACCGAGCGTTATCTTGAGATCCCCGAATACGCGCAGCTCATCCAGAACTGGGTCAAGGAAATCGGCATCCAGCTCGAGCTCAACATCCTCGACCAGAGCGCCTATTATGGCGATGCCGTGTTCGGCAAGTCGAACTGGCTGGACTCCGCGATGGGCATTACCGACTACGGCCACCGCGGCGTGCCGAACGTCTATCTCGCGGCGCCCCTGAAGAGCGACGGCACCTGGAATGCCGCGCATTTCAAGAACAAGGACTATGACACGCTGGCGACCAGCTACATCGCCGCCCTCGACCTCGAGGCGCAAAAGGCGGACGCAGGCAAGATCCAGAAGCTGCTGCTCGAGGAAACGCCTGTGATCTTCGGGTATTTCTACGACTACCTGACGGCAACGGCCAAGGGCGTGGCAGGCGTGCAGCCGACCGCCATGTCGCAGCTGTTCCTCGAAAAGGCGTCGAAGGCCTAAGCGGAAGCAGACAACCACTCCGCGATTGCCAGTCCCCCGCGGGGGACTGGCGCTTTCGCCGTCGGTCGAGGCACGCGCCTGCGTGACGTAGACCTTCGCGTTGCGAAGCGATCCGCCATTGGCCCGTCCCATGGAGTCAGAAACCCTGCTCACCACCACGCACTGGGGGACCTACGAAATCGGTGCCAGAAATGGCCGGCTCGTCAGTGTCGAGCCATGGAGCGGCGATCCCGATCCTTCACCGATCGGACGGTCGATGCTGGGCACCGTGCAAGGCGACCTGCGCGTTTCCCGTCCGGCCGTCAGGCGCGGCTGGCTGGAGGGAGACAGGTCGGGTGATGGCAGGCGCGGTGGCGAGGTTTTCGTCGAGGTTTCCTGGGAAACCGCCCTGGATATCGTAGCAGGCGAACTGGGCCGCGTTCGCGCTGAACATGGCAACAGCGCGATCTATGCGGGTTCCTACGGATGGGCGAGCGCAGGGCGCTTTCACCATGCGCAAAGCCAGGTCCATCGATTCCTCAACACCATAGGCGGCTACACAGGCTCGGTGCTGAGCTATTCCTATGGCGCCGCCGAGATCATCCTGCCGCATGTGCTCGGCAGCACCGACGGGCTGACCGGCAACCACTCGACCTGGGACGGCATCGAAGAGCATAGCGAATTGATCGTGGCCTTCGGCGGGCTGCCCTGGCGCAACGCCCAGGTGCAGGGCGGCGGGTCGGCCCGGCACGAAGCGATGGCTGCACTGCAGAAAGCCATCGGCAACGGTGCGCGGCTGATCAATATTTCGCCGGTACGCGACGACGCGCCGCGCGAGGTCGAGACCGAATGGCTGCCGCTTCGGCCGAACAGCGACACCGCCCTGATGCTGGCCTTGTGCCATGTGCTCATCGGCGAAGGCCTTCACGATGAAGCATTCCTGGAGCGGTATTGCATCGGCTTCGAGGCGGTCCGGGCGTATGTCATGGGCGAGACCGATGGCCGGCCGAAAACCCCTGCATGGGCCGCAGGCCTGACTGGCATGGCCGAGATCGGGATCGTCGCACTGGCCCGGGCAATGGCTTCGAAGCGCACCATGCTGATGGTGAGCTGGTCCCTTCAACGCGCCGACCATGGTGAACAGCCCTACTGGGCAGCGATCACGTTGGCCGCCCTGCTCGGCCAGATCGGATTGTCGGGCGGCGGGCTTGGCTTCGGCTATTCCTCGACAAATGGCGCCGGACGGCCGGAAATGGGTTTCCGCTGGTCGTCGCTGCCCCAGGGCAGGAATCCGGTGAAGCACTTCATCCCTGTCGCGCGCATGGCTGACATGCTGCTCGATCCTGGCGGCTCGTTCGACTTCAACGGCGCCGCGATGACTTATCCTGATATCAGGCTGGTCTATTGGGCCGGCGGCAATCCGTTCCACCACCACCAGGACCTCAACCGCCTCGTCGAGGCCTGGCAACGCCCCGAAACGGTCATCGTCCACGAGCCTTTCTGGACCGCGACCGCGCGCCATGCCGACATCGTGCTGCCGGTCACCACGCCGCTGGAACGAAACGACCTGGCTTTCTCGAACCGCGAAAACCTCGTGGTCGCCATGAAGCAGGCGATCGAACCGGTCGGGGAAGCGCGCGACGATTTCAGCATTTTCGCCGGCCTGTCGCATCGGCTGGGCACCAGCGAAGCCTTCACGGAAGGACGCGATGCCGACGCCTGGATTCGGCTGCTCTACGCGCAGGCCAGGGAGAATGCCGCGGCAGCCGGAGTCGAAATGCCCTCCTTCGCCCGTTTCTGGCAGGACGGCCACGCCGATCTCGTGCGCCAGGTGACGTCGCAGACCTTGCTGGGCGCTTTCCGTGCCGATCCGCAGCGGCATCGGCTGGCGACACCTTCGGGCCGCATAGAGCTGTTTTCCGCGACGATCGCCTCCTTCGGCTATGACGACTGCCCGGGCCACGCCGTATGGCGGGAACCCCGGGAATGGCTGGGCAGCGATCTTGCCAGCCGCTTCCCGCTGCATCTTTTGTCGCCCCAGCCCGCCGACAAGCTGCACAGCCAGTATGATCACGGCTCGGTCAGCCGCGCCGGCAAGGTGTCGGGCCGCGCGCCCTTGTGGATCAGTCTGCAGGACGCGGCCGCGCGCGGCATCACCGACGGTGCGGTGGTGCGCGTGTTCAACGAGCGCGGCGCATGCCTGGCGGGCGCGGTGCTGACCGACGGCCTTGTCCCCGGCGTGATCCAGCTGCCGACCGGTGCATGGTTTGACCCGACCGAGCCGGGATACCCGAACAGCCTAGAAAAGCATGGCAATCCGAATGTGCTGACGCCCGACCGCGGGACCTCGCGCCTTGCCCAGTCGCCGACCTGCAATTCGACGCTGGTCGAGGTTTCGCTTTTCGAAGGCGAGATTCCCCGGGTGACAGCATTTGATCCGCCTGCCACAGTGCGTTCAGCAAACGTGCCCGGCATATCCGAGCCACAGCCCCAGCATAAGGAGGCTTAGCCATTCTCTCCTTCTTTGTCCGGCGTATCTCGCTGTCTCTTGTGACGCTTTTCCTGCTGAGCGTGATGGTGTTTCTCGGCGGTCAGGTTCTGCCGGGCAATGTGGGTCGGGCGATCCTGGGGCCGTTCGCCGACCAGCGCGCGGTCGACGCGCTCAATCATTCGCTGGGCGTCGATCGCCCGCTCCTGGTGCAGTACTGGAGCTGGATCTCCAACTTCGTCCAGGGCGACATGGGCACGTCCTACATCTTCCGCTCGCCGGTGGCGCCCTTCGTCATCGACGCGCTCGGCAATTCGCTGAAGTTGGCGGCGGTTGCCTTCGTGCTGGTGGTGCCGATCGGCATTCTGGGCGGTGTCGTGGCAGCCCTCAACCTCAACCGGCCACTCGACCGCATCATCAGCCTGGGCGGCCTGTCGGTGACGGTGCTGCCCGAATTCGTCACCGGCATCATCCTCATCCTGATCTTCGGCGTCTGGCTGCGCTGGCTGCCGATCTCGGCCGCATGGCCCAAGGATGCCGGCTTCTTCACCCAGCTCTACTACCTGATCCTGCCGGCCCTGCCGCTGTTCCTGGTGCTGTTCGGCTATATCGCGCGCATGGCCCGCTCCGGCATGATCGAGGCGCTCGATTCCGACTATACGAGAACCGCGGTGCTCAAGGGCCTGCCCTGGCGCACCGTGATCTGGCGCCATGTGCTGCGCAATGCGCTGATGCCGACCATCACCGTCATCGCCACCCAGACCGGCTATCTCATCGGCGGCCTCGTCGTCATCGAGACGCTGTTCCGCTACCAGGGCATTGGCTCGCTGATCTTCACCGCCGCGCGCGGCAAGGATTTCCCGATGCTGGAATCCGGCATCCTGACCATCGGCATCGTCTATGCGGTGGCTACATTGATCGCCGACTTCCTCTATTCGGTGCTCAATCCACGCATTCGGCTGGGAGCAGAACAATGAGCGCCGTGCAGACCACCTCCGCGCCGGACGACACGCGCAGGCGCGGCCCGCTGGCCGAAGTCGTCTTCTCGTTGCTGCGCTCACGCACCTTCCTGGTCGGCATCGCCATCGTGCTGTTCTGGGTCGTCTGCGCCTTCTTCGGCGAGCACTTCGCGCCTTACGATCCGCTTGCCGACGACATCATCAACGCGCTCTCGCCGCCGTCCTCCGAACACTGGTTCGGCACCGACCAGATCGGCCGCGACGTCTTCTCGCGCGTCATCGTCGGCTCGCGCGACATTCTCACCGTCGCCCCTCTGGCAACATTGCTCGCCACCGTCGCCGGCACCGCGCTCGGACTGCTCACCGGCTACTTCAGAGGCATCGTCGACGATATCGTCAGCCGCATCCTGGAAGCCTTCATGGCCATCCCCGTCGTCATCGTGGCGCTGCTGGCCATCGTCGCGCTCGGCACCTCCAAGACCACCGTCATCATCGTCATCGGTCTCAGCTTCGCGCCGATCATCGCGCGCACGGTGCGCTCGGCGGTGCTGGCCGAGCGCGAGCTCGACTATGTCGCGGCCGCCCAGCTCAGGCACGAAAGCGCCTTCCACACCATGTTCGTGGAGATCCTGCCCAATGTCATCCCGCCCATCCTGGTCGAGACCACGGTGCGGCTGGGCTATGCCATCTTCGCCGTCGCCACGCTCTCCTTCATGGGCTTCGGCATCCAGCCGCCATCACCGGACTGGGGCCTTTCGATCTCCTCGAACTACGGCATGATCGGCGGCGGCTTCTGGTGGACGGTGCTGTTCGACGCGCTCGCCATCGCCTCGCTGGTGATCGGCGTCAACCTGGCCGCCGATGGTGTTCATGGAGCCTTCAATGACTGAACCCGCCAAGGCCCAGAGCGCCAAGACACGAGGCACGAAGACACCCAACGCGAACGCAAGGAACGCGCTTGAACTCAACGACCTGTCGGTGGCCTACCGTGTCGGCGGCCGCGACCGGGCGGTGCTGCGCAATCTCAGCCTCACCATCGGCCAGGGCGAAGCCTATGGGCTGGTCGGCGAATCCGGCTGCGGCAAGTCGACGGCGGCACTCGCCGTGGTGCGCTATCTCCCGCGCAACGGCTCGATATCAGGCGGGGCGATCGCGCTCGACGGCCAGGACGTCATGAAGCTCGATGCCGAGGCGCTCAGGCGGGCGCGCGCGACAAGCGTCTCCATGGTCTACCAGGATCCCGGCAAGGCGCTGAACCCCTCCATCCGCATCGGCCGGCAGCTGACCGAGATCTTCGAGCTTGCCGGCATATCAGGCAAGGCGGCGGAAGACCGCGCCATCGCCATGCTGAACCGGGTACGCATCTCCGACCCGCCAAGCGTGATGCAGCGCTACCCGCATCAGCTGTCGGGCGGCATGCAGCAGCGCGTGGCGATCGCCATGGCGCTGGCCAACGACCCCACCATGCTGATCCTGGACGAGCCAACCACCGGCCTCGACGCGACCGTCGAGGCCGAGGTGCTCGACCTCATCGCCCAGCTGCGGCAGGAACTCTCGGCCTCGATCCTGTTCATCAGCCACAACCTCGCCGTCGTCTCCCACATGTGCGACCGTGTCGGCGTGCTCTATGCCGGCATGCTGGTGGAGGAAGGTCCGACCGAAGTCGTCTTCAACGATCCGCGCCACCCCTATACGGTGGCACTGCTGCGCTGCCTGCCGCGCGGCGGCCAGCGCAAGGATCAGGGCCGGCTCGACACCATCCCCGGCTTCCTGCCCGGCATCGGCGCCGTCATCAAGGGTTGTGCCTTCGCCGACCGCTGCGCGCTCGCCGACGAGCGCTGCCGAACCGAATTGCCACCGCTCTACGAATTGAGCGACGAACGCGGAGCACGACTGTCGCGCTGCCACCATCACGACAAGGCGCAGGCCCTGCCGCGCGCCACGCCGAGCGAGGTGGCGACGCCACCCAAGCCCGTTGCCCAGCCCGTGCTGCGCGTGGCCGGCCTGAACAAGACCTATGCCAGCCATGGCCATCCCCTGCGCGCGGTCAAGGATGTCTCGCTCGATCTCAGGCCCGGCGAGACGCTCGGCCTTGTCGGCGAATCCGGCAGCGGCAAGACCACCTTCGCCCGGCTGCTGCTCGGCCTGGTGCCGCCCGATGACGGCGGCACCATCGAGCTCGAGGGCAAGGCGCTGGCGCCGAAGCTGGAGAACCGTGGCGACGACCAGGTCAAGGCGATGCAGATCGTCTTCCAGAACCCGGACTCCGCGCTCAACCGCTCGCATTCGATCCGCCATCTGCTGAGCCGCGCTCTCAAGCGCCTTGCCGGCCTCTCGGGCAAGGCGCTGGAGACACGCCTCGAAGACCTGGTGCGCTCGGTGCGGCTCACCGACCGGCATCTGGCGGTCAAGCCGCGCCAGCTGTCGGGCGGGCTGAAGCAGCGCGTCGCCATCGCGCGCGCCTTCGCCGGCGATCCGCGCATCGTCGTCTGCGACGAGCCGACCTCGGCCCTCGACGTCTCCGTCCAGGCCGCCATCCTCAACCTGCTCGCCGATCTGCAGGCCAAGGAAGACGTCAGCTACATCTTCATCTCGCACGACCTCGGCGTGGTGCGGTACCTCTCCGACAAGATCGCCGTGCTCTATCTCGGCCGCATCATGGAGCTCGGGCCCTCGGAAGCCGTCTTCTCAGGGCCGCATCATCCCTACACCGAGGCGCTGCTGTCGGCCGTGCCCAAGCTCGACCAGACCGGGACGACGCGCATCCGTCTCGACGGCGAGATCCCCAGCGCCGTCAACCCGCCATCGGGCTGCGTCTTCCACACGCGCTGCCCGCGCAAGATCGGACCGATCTGCGAGCAGCAGGAGCCGCCACTCGCCGAAGCACAACCCGGTCACGCCATCCGATGCCATATCCCCTATGACGAACTGGCGAGGCTGCAGAAGGCCAGCGTGGCCGAACTGGCCTGAGACATCGTTGATCCCTCGGCTTGCCGGTCACGTCAGGCCGGCCATGCCGAGGGACCGGTCCCCTTCCGAAAAGCCCTGATCATCGGTCCAGTCCGAGGCCAGCTTGCGCAGCCCGGTCAGGGCGACGTCGAGCACGTCGGACGAGACCGGGTTCGCGGGATAGGCAAGGTAGATGGGCCGCTGGAAAACCGGCGTGTCCGCAACGCGCCTCATCTCGCCGCGCTCTATGTGGCCGCTGACAGCGCTGAGCGGCAGATAGGCGGCGGCATTCTGTGACAGCACATGCTGCAACCCGATGAAAACCAGTCCCGCCGAAAGCGCCGGTTTGACCATGCCGGCGAATGCGCGGTCATGCTCGATGCGGAATTCCAGGCCCCAGTCCATCAGTATGTAGTTTTCGGCCCATGGCCTGGTCTGCCCGGCATGCTGGACGAGCACGACCTGATCGACCGCAAATGTCTCGTAGACGATGCCGGGATGCGGCCGGGGCAGATAGAGAATGCAGATGTCCAGCAGGCCCTCGGCGAGTTGGTCGATCGCCTGATCGGGGTAACTTCCCTCCAGCCGCAGCGCCACGTTCGGCCGCCTGGCGCGCATCCATTCGACCCATGGCGAGGTGACGCGCTCCCAGAGATAGGCTGGCGCGGTGAAGCGCAGCAGCGTTTCATAGCCATCGGGAACAGCGATATCCTGCCTCGACTGTTCCCAGGTACGAGTGATCGAGGCGGCATGCGGCAGGAATTGGCGGCCGGCCGGCGTCAGCGTGACGCCGTCGCGGTCGCGCACGAACAGACGGCGTCCCAGCTGCTCCTCGAGACCGCGGATCCGGGCGCTGACGGTAGACTGCGCCAGATTGAGCCTATGGGCGGCGACGGTGAAGGAGCCATGCTCGGCGACTTCGAGGAAGCTGCGCAGGTTTTCGGTATCCATGCCCCACCCCCTCAGGTATCGAAAATTTCGATGGCGGCCAGCAAAAAATATCGCTTTTCGGCGACGGTCAACAATGGCCTAGTCTGCCCACCCGCGACAAGCAAGGAATGCCGCCATGCCAAAGCGTTTCAGCGTCATCGACACCGTCCGTAGAAATCTCGGCCAAATCGAAAATTCCGCTATCGACGAATTGCTGGCGGGCCGGATCGGCCGCCGCGATTTCCTGCGCCATGGCAGCGTACTGGGCCTGTCGCTGCCCTTGCTCGGCGGCATCGTCGGCGCAGCCGGCCTCGGCGCCGGGCCGGCCCGAGCCGAAGGCAAGCCAGGCGGCACCGTGCGCGCCGGCGTCGCCACGCCTGGCGGCGCCATCGATCCCGTCACCTTCTACGACAGCGGCAGCTACCAGCTGGTCTTCCAGACCGCCGAATTCCTGTGCGTGACACAGCCCGACCTGACGCTGAAGCCGGTGCTGGCGGAGAGCTGGTCGCCGAACGAGGACGGCAGCGTCTGGACCTTCAAGCTGCGCAAGGGCGTGAAATTTCACAATGGCGAGGACTTCAAGGCCGACGACGTCGTCGCGACCTTCGACCGGCTGGCCGACCCGGACGGCGCCTCGAACGCGCTTTCAGTTTTCAAGGGGCTGCTGTCGAAGGGCGGCACGCGCAAGGTCGACGAACACACCGTCGCCTTCCATCTCGATGCGCCGAACGGCAGCTTTCCCTATTCGGTGTCGATCGACAATTACAACGCCGTCATCCTGCCGGCGAGCTACAAGGGCGACTACGAGAAGACCTTCGAGGGCACCGGACCTTTCCGGCTGGAAAGTTACACGCCGAAGGTCGGCGCCACCTTCGTGCGCAACCCGGATTACTGGGGCGAGAAGGCCCTGCCCGACCGGCTCGAATTCAAGTTCTACGGCGACGTGCAGCCGCGCATCCTGGCGCTGCAGGCGGGCGAAGTCGACATTCTCGACGCGGTGCCGCTCGATGTCAGCCAGGTGGTGCTCAACAGCCCCGACATCACCGTGCTGCGGGTCGCCTCGACCGCGCACCGGCAGCTTCACATGCGCTGCGACATGGCGCCTTTCACCGACAAGCGCGTGCGCCAGGCGCTGGCGCTGTCGATCGACCGCTCGAAGCTGGTCGACGGCCTGTGCCGCGGCATGGCGGCGACTGGCAATGACAGCCCGTTCGCGCCCGCCTTCCCGGCGACCGACAAGTCGGTGCCGCAGCGCGCTCAGGACATCGCCAAGGCAAAGCAGCTGATGGAAGCGGCGGGGTTTGCCGACGGCTTCGACATCACGCTGACGACGCTGCGCTATTCCGACATTCCTGGATACGCGCAGCTGTTCCAGAACTTCGCCAAGGAGATCGGCGCGCGCATCTCGCTCAACATCGAGGACCAGGACAAATATTACGGCAAGGCGGTGTTCGGCCAGTCGGACTGGCTGGACAGCCCGCTCGGCATCACCGACTACGCGCATCGCAGCGTGCCCAATGTCTTCCTGAAGAGTCCGCTGATCAGCGATGGCCCCTGGAACGCCGCGCATTTCAAGAACCAGGCCTATGACGGCATGGTCAACAGCTATCTGAAAGCGCTCGACATCGGCGCGCAGCGCACGGCCGCGTCCGACATCCAGAAACTGCTGCTCGACGAGACGCCGGTGATCTTCAGCTACTTCCCGGATCTCTTGGTTCCCGTGCGCAAGAATGTCAGCGGCCTGCCGCCAATCGCTGCGGGGCTGCTGCTCGACCGGGTTTCGATAGGCTGATCATGACCGCGCGCAAGAACCTGGCCGCAAACGACGAGAAGAGGACGACTACCATTCGCAAGCGCCATCTACGCGGTCGCGGACCGCATTTTCCCCTGCTCGATGCCATCGTGCAGTACGAGTTCGAGCCCGGCTATGTCGCCTTCACCATGCCGATGCAAAAGCGGCTGCGTGTGCAGGTGGGATCGATGATCGTGGCCGACACGACGAAGGCGCTGGTGCTCTACGAGAGCGACCATCTGCCCGTCTACTACTTCCCGATGAGCGACGTGCGCGAGGAATTCCTGCTGCCGAGCACGACGACCACCGAAAGCCCGTTCAAGGGCGTTGCCACGCACTATTCGCTCAACACCGGCATCACGCTGGTCGAGGACGCCGCTTGGCGCTATCCCGATCCGGTCAAGGGATCGCCAGACCTTTCCGGCTATATGTCCTTCTACTGGCCCAAGATGACGCACTGGTACGAGGAGGATGAAGAGATCTTCGTCCATGCCCGCGATCCGTTCCGCCGCGTCGACTGCCTGCCCTCGTCGCGGCGGGTGCAGGTCATCCTGGACGGCGAACAGGTCGCCGATTCACGGCGCGGCGTGTTCCTGTTCGAGACCGGCCATCCGGTGCGGCACTACCTGCCGATCTCCGACACGCGGCTCGATATGTTTTCGCCCAGCCGCTACATCTCGCGCTGCCCCTACAAGGGCATTTCCAACTACTACCACGTGACCACGCCCAAGAAGCGGCACGAGAACCTCGTCTGGTACTATCCGGAGCCGGTGCACGAGGCGGAGCGCATCAAGGGGCTGGTCTGCTTCCATCACGAACTGGTCGACAAGATCCTGGTCGACGGCGTCGAAATCTCGAAAGAGGCTACGGCCGCGTCAGACGGTTATTTCTGAACATATCGATCGCCGTCTTGTGGGTGTTTCCGGTCCAACGCAGCGAGCCGTCGACATAGTGCAAGTCGGCCGCGGAGATTCCACAATCCATATGGCATTAGCCGTTGCGCGGCATGAACGTTGGTATATATAATTTCATCCCATGAAAATGGCTTCGGCGAGTGCATTACTTGCCGAGGCCATAGCCGAGATCATGGGACCTTGATGGATCGCGGATTTCCGAGCACGGCAGAACCGATCGATCAGCGGATTACCGCGTCGACGGCAATCCTTCGGCAGTCATGACGCCGGCCGCTCCGGCACAACTTCGTCACTACAGAACCGAGCGTCATTTCGCCTGCACCGGCTTGAGCCGCGGCGCGGGATTCGACGCCAACAAGCTCGAGCAGAGATCAGCCAATTCAAAACAAGAAAAGCAGGACGGGACGAACGATAACCACAGCTTGAAGGAGAACAAGCATGTCAATTCGCAGCCATCTATCGAAGTTATCCATGGGCGCTTTCGCGCTTGCCGCCGTCAGCCTGGCGGCGCCCGCCGCCCGGGCCGCGGCCCCTGAATCCAACGATCCGATCAAGATAGCGCTGTTCGACTGGACCAGCGTCAACCTCAATGCCAAGATTCTCGGCGGCATCCTCGAAAAGCTTGGCTACACGGTCGAATACCCGACCGCCGACTATCTCTCCAGCCTGACCACCGGCCTCACCAATGGCGACCTCGATGTCGGCTTGGAATTCTGGGACACGACCGCCGGGGAAGCGATGAAGGCATCCGACGCGACCGGCCAGACGGAGCGGCTAGGCAAGCTCGGACCGAAGGCCAAGGAAGAGTGGTGGTTTCCCGAATACATGAAGGAGAAATGCCCCGGCCTGCCCGACTGGCACGCCCTGCTCGACGCCAAATGCGCAGCCGCGTTCTCGACGGCCGAGACGGCGCCGAAGGGCCGCTATCTCGGCGGCCCGGTGACCTGGGAAGGCTTCGACGACGAGCGCGTCGAGGCGCTGAAGCTGCCCTTCACCGTCATCCACGCCGGCACCGATGCGGCGATGTTCGCCGAGCTCGATTCCGCCTATCAGCGCAAGGCGCCGATCATGCTGTGGATCTATTCGCCGCACTGGGCGCCGGCCAAGTACAAGGGAGAGTGGGTCGAATTCCCCGAATACACGCCTGAATGCTACAACGACCCGAAATGGGGCGTGAACCCGGATGCCAAATATGATTGCGGCAAGCCGCATGGCGAGATCTGGAAATATGCCTGGAACGGCATGAAGGACAAATGGCCGGTCGCCTACAAGGTGGCCAAGGCCTACACGATCGACACGGACGAGCTCAACAAGATGAGCGGTGAGGTCGACCTCGACGGCAAGACGCCGGAAGACGTCGCCGCCGCCTGGATCGCCGCCCACGAGGCTGACTGGAAAGCCTGGGCGCAGTGATCTTTCCGACTGGAAAATGGGATCCGGCTGTTCAATCGGCCGGGTCTCAAACCGCGACATTCCAGAAGGACTATTGAATGACGGAAGTGACTGATCCCGGGTCGGGCGCAGCGGGTGTACCTGTAGATGCCCGTCCGGTAAAACTGGCCTGCCGCAACGTCTGGAAACTGTTCGGGGCGAACGCGGCCAATTTCATCCGCGAGCGCGACGGCAGGGCGAGCATGGCCGATGTCGCGGCGGCCGGCCTTGTTGGCGCCGTGCGCGCCGTCGACCTCGAAATCCGCCAGGGCGAGATCTTCATCATCATGGGCCTGTCTGGCTCCGGCAAATCGACGCTGGTGCGCTGCATGTCCAGGCTGGTCGAACCCAGCCACGGCAAGGTCGAGTTCGAGGGCAAGGATCTGCTCAAGATTTCGGATGCCGCGCTCATCGAACTCAGGCGCCACCGCATGGGCATGGTGTTCCAGAACTTCGCGCTGCTGCCGCATCTCAACGTGCTCGACAACATCGCCTTCCCCTTGAGCATCCAGGGTCAGGACCGCGCGACGCGCGAGGCGCGGGCCCGGGAAGTCATCGACCTGGTCGGGCTGCGCGGGCGCGAGCACTTCTATCCGCGCGAACTCTCCGGCGGCCAGCAGCAGCGCGTCGGCATCGCCCGCAGCCTGGCGACCAAGCCCGAGATATGGTTCCTCGACGAACCGTTCTCGGCGCTCGACCCGCTGATCCGCCGGGAGATGCAGGACGAACTGATGCGGCTGCAGACCATGCTGCACAAGACCATCGTCTTCATCACCCATGATTTCGACGAGGCGATCCGGCTCGCCGATCGCATCGCCATCATGAAGGACGGCGCAGTCATCCAGATCGGCTCGCCGGAAGAACTGGTGGTCAATCCGGCGACCGACTATGTCGCCGAATTCACCCGGGATGTCGACCGCGCCAAGGTCATCTCGGCGCGAAGCCTGATGCGCGCCTGCGATGGCGCCGAACATGGCGGTACGGTGACGCCGGAGGCCAAGATCGCCAGCTTCTCGGCTGGTATCGTCTCAGCAGGCAAGCCGTTCGCGGTGGTCAACGACACCGGCAAGCCCATCGGCGAGGTGACTCCGCAAGCGGTGATCGACCTTCTGGCCGGCATCGAGCGTGCGGGGGCAGGCGCATGACGGTCACGGCCAGCGCCAGCGAGACGAGACCTCCCGTTCAGCGATGGCTCGCGGTCTGGGCGATTGCCCTCGCCGCCGTACTGTTGGTGTTCCTCCTGCAGGACAGCATCCCGTGGGCAGTGAACTATCCGGCCGGCGCCATTATCCCCGTCGCCGACTGGGTCGGCGCGCTGATGGTCTGGATCAAGTCCAACCTGTCCTGGCTGACGCGTTCGATCACTGCGGTGCTCGGCGTGCCGCTCGATTTCGCGCTCAATCTGCTGGCCAAGAATTTCAGGATCGGCCACGGCGCCGAGGCTTTTACCCTGCCGCGCCTTTCCTGGGTCGGTGTCTGCGCCGTCGCCTTCCTCGCCGGCCATGCCGCTGGTGGCCGGAAACTGAGCCTGCTGGTCGGGGGCTGTTTCGTCTACATCGCGCTGTTCGGGCAATGGACCAGCGCCATGCTGACCCTGGCGCTGATCTCGATCGCGGTGCCGTTCTGCATCGTCACCGGGCTGTTCGCCGGCATCTGGGCGTGGCGCAAGCCGTGGGCGGAAAGGCTCATCGTTTCCCCTGCCCTCGATCTGATGCAGACCATCCCGACCTTCGCCTACCTCATCCCGATGCTGCTTCTGTTCGGCAACAGCCCCGTGTCGGCGATGATCGCCACCGCCATCTTCGCAACTCCGCCAATGGTGCGCGCGACGATGCTGGGACTGTCGCGCGTGCCGCTGGAGATCGGCGAATTCAGCGACATGGCCGGATGCACCGCGCGGCAGAAACTGTGGCGGGTGCTGTTGCCCTCGGCGCGGCCCGCGCTGATGGTCGGCGTAAACCAGGTGATCATGCTGGCGCTCAACATGGTCATCATCGCCTCGATGATCGGCGCCGGTGGCCTCGGCTACGACGTGCTTCTGGCGCTGCGCGCCTTGAAGGTCGGCGAAGCGATGGAGGCGGGTCTCGCCATCGTCGCGCTCGCCATCGCGCTCGACCGGCTTAGCCAGGCGATCGCGCACAAGCAGGCAAAAGGCCATGTCCATCAGGCCGTGAGCCCGAGCCTGTGGCGGCGCTATCCCACCCTGACGCTGGCCATCGCCATCCTTGCGGCAACGACGCTGCTCGGCCTGTTCGTGCCGGCCTTCGCGTCGGTGCCGAAGGCGATCACCTTCACCACCGCGCCGCTGTGGAAGGCAGCGGTGAACTGGGTGACGGTCAATTTCTTCGACTTCATCGAGGCTTTTCGCGTGGCGCTGATCCTCAATGTGCTCAACCCGCTGCGCGCCTTTTGCGAGGGTTTTCCGTGGCTGGGCGCGGTGTTCCTGCTTGGCCTTGCCGGCTACCAGCTCTCAGGCCTGAGGCTGGCGGCGCTGGTGGCCGTCCTGACTGCCTTCTGCGCCATCACCGGGCTTTGGGAAAAGACCATGGCAACGGTCTATCTCTGCGGCATCTCGGCCTTCATCGCCTGCCTGATCGGCATTCCGATCGGGCTGATGGCCGCGCGCAGCGATCGTTTCGAGAAGATCGTCACACCCATCATCGACACGCTGCAGGTACTGCCGTCCTTCTGCTTCATCATTCCGGTGGTGATGCTGTTTCGGGTCGGCGATGTCACCGCGATGATCGCAACGATCGCCTTCGCGGTGGTGCCGGCAATCCGCTACACCAACCACGGCATAAGGCAGGTGCCGCCGGCGCTGATCGAGGCCGGGAAAGTCTCGGGCTGCACGCCGCGCCAGACCTTCTTTCGGGTGCAATTGCCGCTGGCGCTTCCCGAGATCATGCTGGGCGTCAACCAGACGATCCTGATGGCGCTGGCGATGGTCATCATCTGCGCCATGGTCGGCACGCGCGACCTCGGCCAGGAAGTCTTCATCGCGCTGTCCAAGGCCGATCCCGGCCGAGGCATCGTCGCCGGCCTGGCGATCGCCTTCATCGGCATCGTCGCTGACCGGCTGTTCGGCGCCTGGACGGCGAAGGCGCGGGCAAGGCTGGGGTAACGAAATACGTCGCGGCTACTCGGCCGCGACGCCCTTCACCTCGAGATAGCTTTCCATCGAGTCGTCCAGGGCCTGCAGCCATGGCGTATGGTGCAGCGGCGCCATCGTGCCGGTCATCAGCGAGCGGTAGGCATGGTCGCGGAAGCTCATAATGTCCTCCACCTTGTGGTGTTCCCATTCCATGAAGGTCTGGTTCACCGCCTCGACATCGAAGCCGGGATAGTCGGTCTGGTCCATGAGTTCCTTGGTGTAGTCGCCCTGGAACCAGATCATCTGCTCGGCATCTTCCAGGGTCTCCTCGCGTGCCCGCCATTTGGCGCCGTGCTCGGCCATGGCCTTGGCCGAAGGCAGCTTGATGCGGCCCATGATTACGTCGCGCGCGTACCAGGCCTGCGCGTCGAACATGTTGAAGGTGTAGAACTGGTCCTGCATGCCGATGTAGAACAGCTTCGGGTTCTTCTCCCAGACGACACCCTCATAGAGGTCGAGCGGCCACATGCGGTTGGCGGTCTTGAGCTTGAGATCGTCGGTCAGGAAGGGGAAGGAGTGGAGATAGCCCGTGCACAGGATGATGGCGTCGACATCCTTGGTCGTGCCGTCCTTGAAATGCGCCGTCTTGCCGACGACTTTCTGCAACAACGGGACTTCCTTCCAGTTTTCGGGCCATTTGAAGCCCATCGGCTTGGATCGGTAGCTGGAGGTGATGGATTTGGCGCCGTATTTGTAGCATTGCGAACCGATATCCTCGGCCGAATAGGAGCGGCCGATGATCAGGATATCCTTGCCCTTGAACTCCATCGCGTCGCGGAAATCGTGGCTGTGCAGGATGCGGCCGTTGAAGGTGGAAAAGCCTTCGAAATAAGGCACATTGGGCACCGAGAAATGCCCCGATGCGACGACGACGTTGTCGAACTCTTCCGAATAGGTGACGTCGTTGGTGCGGTCATGCGCGGTGACGGTGAATTTCCCGGTTTCGTCCGAAAACGTCACCATGCGCACCGGGCTGTTGAAGCGCACCCATTTGCGCAGGCCTGATTTCTCGACGCGCCCCTTGATGTAGTCCCACAGCACGGCGCGTGGCGGATAGGAGCCGATCGGCCGGCCGAAATGCTCCTCGAATGTGTAGTCGGCGAACTCCAGGCATTCCTTCGGTCCGTTGGACCAGAGGTACCGGTACATCGACCCATGCACGGGATCGCCATGCTCGTCGAGGCCGGTGCGCCAGGTGTAGTTCCACAGGCCGCCCCAGTCGGACTGCTTTTCGAAGCAGACGATTTCGGGAATTTCGGCGCCCTTGTCGGCGGCCGACTTGAAGGCCCTGAGCTGTGCCAGACCGGACGGTCCGGCTCCGATGACGGCAACGCGAGTGTTCATTTCCGGGCCTCCTGTTTTTGATTTCCCCAGCGAAACAAATTTCACTGACAGTGACAGTAATTGGCCCTTTGGTGCTGTCAACAGACATCTGCGGGAACGCCGTTTGCACGCCAGGGATTCCTGGCGAAAAACCTGCCCGGAATGGATTCTCGACAGCACCGCCCCCAGTCACAAGATGGCTTGCCGAGCCCGCCGCGCTCCTGTATCGCCACCTCTGATGTTCACCTTGAGTGAAATAAATCCGCGAGGTCAGGGGGCGACATGGCGAAAGACAGTTCCAATCCCAAGGTTGCCGGCGCCAAGTCCAAGCCGCACCCGAAGGTCTCGGCGGACGGCAAGACCATCCGCGCCCCGCTGACGCAGAACCCGCACGCCATCCGCGACACACGCGAAAAGGTGCTGGAGGTGGCGATCGGCCGCGAGGTGCGCGCCTTCCGCAAGAAGCTCGGCATCACCGTCGCCGATCTGGCTGTCGCCACCGACATTTCGCTGGGCATGCTGTCCAAGATCGAGAACGGCATCACCTCGCCGTCGCTGACCACGCTGCAGGCGCTGTCCAGGGCACTCGGCGTTCCCGTTACCGCCTTCTTCCGCCGCTTCGAGGAAGAGCGAAGCGCGGTCTTCGTCAAGGCCGGCGAAGGCCTCGACGTCGAACGCCGCGGCACGCGCGCCGGTCACCAATACAATCTGCTCGGCCATATCGGCTCGAACACCAGCGGCGTGGTGGTCGAACCCTATCTGATCACGCTGACCGAGGATTCGGATGTGTTCCCGACCTTCCAGCATGAAGGCATGGAGTTCCTCTACATGCTGGAAGGCGAGGTCGTTTACCGGCACGGCAGCAACCTCTATCCGATGAAGCCGGGCGACAGCCTGTTCTTCGACGCCGATGCGCCGCACGGCCCGGAACAACTGACGAAGCTGCCGATGCGGTATCTGTCGATTATCTGCTATCCGCAAAACAGCGCGGGTTAGCCGATCTCCCCCCTTGTGGGGGAGATGTCCGGCAGGACAGAGGGGGGCGCTGTCCCGCCGACTTGTCAATCGATCGTAGCGATAACCTCGGTGGATTGCCGGGCTTTCGCAGAGGCTGGAAAGGCCGAGTTCCTTCGCGCCCCCCTCTGCCCTGCCGGGCATCTCCCCCACAAGGGGGGAGATCGGCAGCTTCGCCGACAGTTCAATCCGGCCCGAACCCCGGGCTCGTCGCACTCCCATCATCGAGCTTCGACAGCCACTCCACCAGTGTCGGCCGATACCGCGTCAGGCCCTTGTAGTTCGCAAGCTCTTCGGGCAGATCGCGGATCACACGGTGCAGGCGCCTTGCCCATTTCGGCTGCGTCACCAGTTCGTCCATCTTGATCAAGTAGCAGCGGATCGGAAAGACGATGCCGTTGGAGCGCGGCAGCCGCCAGAAGCTTTGCAATTCGACGCGCAGGTGCACCTTGTCGCCGACATTTTCCGGCGTGACGGTCGCGCGGTCGGGGCCCCATTTGTGATAGTTCTCGGGGCTGGTGTCGAGGCGCGGGTTGATGGTCATCGTCCAGTTGAGCCGCCGTGCCGGCTTGCCCTGCTGAATGTTGGTCAGGAATTTCAGCGCGCGCGTGAAAATTCCCTTCTCATGCGCGAGCGGCACCGGCGCGTGCCATTCGAAGAAGTTCATGCCGATGTCGAAGTCGAGGGACCAGTCGGCCTGCGTTGTCACCATACCGGCATCCATCCACAGATTGCCGTCGCGCTGGTCGAGAATGCAGAAATCGCCCTGGCTCTGGCGGGTGATGTACTCCATCGGCCCGTAGGGCAGCGTCGAGGTGTCGCCGAAGGTGAAGGTGTCGTCGATGCCGAGCGGCCGGTTGATCCAGCGCCAGCGGTCGCCGTCGCGCGTCAGCGTGAAGTGTTCGGGATAGCCCAGCGCCTGCTGCTCCATCAGGAGCTCCAGCAGGTCCCATCCGGCCAGCGTCATGTGCGGCAGCGACTGGCAGCGCAACGGATCCTCGGCCAGCACCAGGGCGCGGTCCTGCATCTCGGCGACATAGTGCTCGTCGACATCGATCAGGTTTTCCAGCACGCTGCCCTTGGGGCCGACGACATGCGGCTCGATGTTGACCGCGTACATGTAGCTGTCTTCGTGGAACGGGAAGGGAAACCGCCTGATGTGCTCGGGGCTGTTCCTGAAGGTGAAGTCGTCGCGGAACGTTTCCTTGCGAAAGGTGATGCCCAAGCTCGCCTCCTATCTTTCCAAGACCAGCGATTTGCCCTCGAAGCGCGAAACGCACGGCATGATCTTGCAGCCGGACCGATGGTCTTCCTCGCTCAGCCAGTGATCGTTGTGGATGAAGTTGCCATCGTAGGAGATGACATTGGTCTCGCATTGGCCGCAGACGCCGCCGCGGCAGAGATAGGGCGGATCGACGCCGGCCGCCTCGATCGCCTCGAGCAGGCTCTGCTGCTCGCCGACGCGGATATTCTTGCCGCTGACAGCCAGCGTCACGTCGAACGGCAGGCCCGGCTGGGGCGCCGCGAAGTGTTCGAAATGCACGGTCTCCTGCGGCCAACCGAGAGCCGAGGCCCGATCGCGCACCCAGTTGATCATGCCTGCCGGACCGCAGACATAGAGATGCGTGCCGAGCGGCTGCGAGGAGAGTAGCCGCTCGAGATCGATGCGCTCCCCGCGGTCGTCATGGTAGAGCCTGACGCGCCTGTCGTAGCGTTCCCGCAGCACATCGGCATAGGTGCCAAGCGACGCGGTGCGGCAGGTGTAGTGCAGTTCGAAATTGCCACCCTCCCCCGCCAGCTGCGCGGTCTGCGCCATGAACGGCGTGATGCCGATGCCGCCGGCCAGCATCAGGTGTTTCCTGGCGCGCAGATCGAGCGAGAACAGGTTGACGGGATAGCTGATCACCATCTCCAGGCCAGGCTTGACGGAGCGGTGCATGAACAGCGAACCGCCGCGGCCGACATCGTCGCGGCGCACCGAGATGGTGTAT
This sequence comes from Mesorhizobium comanense, assembly GCF_005503535.1. Lineage (GTDB taxonomy): Bacteria > Pseudomonadota > Alphaproteobacteria > Rhizobiales > Rhizobiaceae > Mesorhizobium > Mesorhizobium comanense. The sequence continues at coordinate 27,014 of NZ_SCNN01000021.1, forward strand.
TCGCTGGTGTCGAGCGGCGAGCCCATCAGCGAATAGGGATTGAGCCTGGTGCGCTCGCCGTCGCGCATCTCGACCACGACATGGGCGCCGCCGGAGAAGGTCGGCAGAAGCTCGCCGTCACGGCGGCGGAAGTGGAAGCGGGTCACCAGTTCGTTGACCGGAACGACATCGCTGACCACGACATCGAGCTTGGTGGTGCCGGTGCTCATGGGAAGGCCTCCTCCATGGGAGGAATTTCCGAGCGATCCTCGGCATTGATGCAGACGCCCTGGAAGGCGGCGAGGCGCCGGGAATAATGATCGCGCACCAGAAGCAGCAGGCCGCAATGCGAACAGGTCGCCGGCTGCGTCGTCACGTTCTCCGTGATGCCCTTGCAGTGCACGCACTGCATGCGGCGTGCCAGCGAGCCGCGATGCTCGGTCTGCATGGAGGTGTGATCTATGCCGGCTTCGAGCGCCACCTGCATGGCCTGGCCGATGAGCCCCTCGGTGCCAGAGAGGTACAGGCGAAGGCCCATATGGGCGTTGGTCAGCGTCTGCTTCAGCCTCGGCAGGAGGCTTGCGAAGGACGGTGCCTGATGAAATTGCGCCGGCTTCAGGGCTTCGAGCGCGGCCACATGTTGACCGTCGGCTCCCGGAATGAAGACGATTTCGGTGCCGTCGAAGAACCCGGCCGGCGCCTTCGCGGCCATATCGGATATGGCGAGCGCGCCTTCCGCATCGGCGATGAACAGATGATGCGTGCCGGGCTGCGGAGAGAGCGTTCCGTAAATGGGCCGGCTGATGATCGTCTTGGCTGCCATTCCTGCTTCGCGCCTTAAAACCTCTCGCTGCTGATGATGCCTCAACCCTTGGCGGTGCGCTTGGTTTTCTTCGGGTCGTCGAACGGCAGCGGCTGCGCCGTCGCCTTGATGGAACCGCTCTTGTTGCGGATTTCCAGCTTGGTGTCCTTGGCGGCGCAGTCGACATCGAGCCGGGCGATGCCCATCGATTTCTTGACCAGCGGTGAATACATGGCGCAGGTCACCACACCGACCTTTTTGCCATCGCGGTAGACCGGTGCGCCCTCGTCGGCCGGCTCCTTGCCATCGAGCAGCACACCATAGATCTTGAAGCGCTCCTTGCCCTTGAGACGGTAGTGTTCCTCGGCGCCGCGGAAACCGGTCTTGCCGGGACTGACGGTGAAGTCGAGGCCGAGCTCCCACAACGTGTCGCCGGGGCCTTCATTCTCGAACGGATATTTTTGCGAATTATCGTAGGGATAGAAGAGCAGGTAGCTTTCGACGCGCAGCATATCGAGCGTTGTGAAGCGGCACGGAATGATGCCGGCGCTCTTGCCCTCGTCGAGGATCCTGTCCCAGATCGTGCCGGCGTCCTGGCCACGGCAGAAGATTTCGTAACCCCGTTCGCCCGTGTAGCCGGTGCGCGAGATCATGACCGGGAAGCCGAACAACTGCGTCTGCATGTGGTGGAAATAGTTGAGGTCGCGAATCCCATGCACATGCTTGGCCAGATAGTCGACCGATGTCGGCCCCTGCAGCGACAGGTCGTGCAGATTGTCGTCGAAGCGCAGCGACACGTCACGCCCGACCGAAGCGCGCTGCAATTCCTCATGGCCGGTGCCGGAGCCGTGCACGACCATCCAGGCATTCGGCCCGGTGCGATACAGGATGCAATCGTCGGTGAATTTTCCCGCCTCATTGAGCATGCAGGCATAGGCCGACTTGCCGGGATAGATCTTTTCGACGTCGCGCGTGGTCGCGAGATCGATGAGATGCGAGGCATGCGGGCCTGTTATGTGAACCTTCTTCAGGCCGGAGACATCCATCAGCCCGGCCTTGGTGCGGATGGCGATGTATTCTTCGTCGGCGTCCTTGTCGTAGGTCCAGGCGGTGCCCATGCCGCTCCAGTCTTCGAGCTTCGATCCCAGCGCGCGATGGCGATCCGCCAGGGTCGAAAATCTCCAGGATGCCGTCATCCGATCGTCCTCCGTCCGATAATCACCGATGTTCCCTGCCCCTTCGCACGATGGCTGGAGCTTTGCGCGAATATTGACCGCAAACACGGCGGAGCCGCAATCCCCTGAAAGCAAATAATTTCATTGTCAGGCAAATTTCATTCCCGAGCCGAGGCGGTTAACCCGACGTAAATTCGCCTTGACAATTTCAGGATTCGGTTTGAATTTATGAAAAAAATTTCACTCTCTTGAAAGAGAACGACGCGCGGTGGATTCGGAGCCGGGCGCCGGAAAAAGGGGAAAACCGATGTCAGACCTGCAGCAGCGCATCGAGGCGCTGTACCGTTCCGACGTGCGCGGATCCGCGCTCCTGATCATCTGCCTTTGGGCGACGATCCTCTTCGTCCTTTTCATGACATGGCCATACATCCCGGATGCCGGGATCAAGGCCGTCGTGGCGGTCGCCGCCGCCGCGGTGCTGATCTTCAACACTGCGGCAATCCTGGCGATGGTCAATCACTACAAGGAGGACAAGGACTTCATCTACGGGCTCGATATCAAGAACGCCGACGCGTTCCGCAACAGCAAGAGCTGAGGGTAGCAAGCATGTCCCGTTACACGCCGCCGGAGCAGAGCAAGACCGGGCAGATTTTCGATATCGTGGTCGTCGTGGTCGCCATCTTCGTGGCGCTGTGGCTGCCGCTGAAGCTCGGTCTCGCGGGTGCCGCGAAATCGATCGACGCGCTCGACGCCAAGACCTGGGAAGCGCTCGGCCAGAACCCGACCATGGCCTCGATCTGGGAAAAGCTCGGCTACACGCCCGAGACCGCGCATGACGTCATCCAGAACCGTTTCCACTATGTGATCGACTGGCCGACGCTGGTTGTCATGGCGGTCGTGCTGATCGGATATTTCGTGTTCCTGTTTCGCGCGTCCGACCGGGAATACCGCGACGTCATCAACGAAAAGTTCGACGACAAGTAATCCTGGAGAACGACGATGTGGATGGCACTCTCTTACGCATGCTGGGGCATCTCGATCGTTCTTGCACTGTGGATGCTCTACGACTGGTTCAAGGTCGATACGACCTATTCCGAGGACGTCCTGACGTCATCACGCGAAGGCGAGCTTGAAGCCGCTTCCGAAAAACACCGGATCTGAGTGGGGATCGAAGAATGACGGCCGCGGCAGAAACGACAACAATCCACGGTGACAGGGTCTCGCTGCTGCGTGTGCTCGGTCCTGCCCATGTCTGGGCACTCGGCGTCGGCATCGTGCTTGTCGGCGAATTCACGGGATGGAACTTCTCCGCCGACAAGGGCGGCACATTGGCGGCCCTTATCGTCTGCTGGGTCGTCGGACTGCTCTACACCTCGGTGGCCATGATCGACTCCGAGGTGACGTCTACGGTTGCCGCCGCTGGCGGCCAATACGCGCAGGCCAAGCATATCGTAGGACCGCTGATGGCCTTCAACGTCGCGCTGTTCCTGGTCTTCGCCTATACGATGCTCGAGGTTTCCGACGCCATTCTGCTCGGCGACACCATCGTGGCCAAGGCCGGTGTCGACGGGCTTACGCACAATTCCTTCATCGCCGCCACCATCGTGGTGCTGGCCTGGCTCAACTATCGCGGCGTGCTGATGACGCTGAACGTCAACTTCGTCATCACCGCGATCGCCTATGTTTCCATCATCATCCTGTTCTTCTCGGTCAGCCCGTGGACGCAGGGCGCGGTCCTGAAGCTGAACGAGTTGGTCACTCCCGGCAACGCCCTGCCCTACGGCTGGATCGGCGTGATCGCGGCCTTCCAGTTCGGCATCTGGTATTATCTCGGCATCGAGGGCACCACGCAGGCGGCCGAGGAAGTGCGTTCCCCGGCACGCTCCCTGCCCTACGGCACGATGGCCGGCATGATCACGCTGCTCATCGCCGCCGCCATGACCTGGTATGTCTGCGCATCGTTGATGCCGTGGGAATATCTCGGCATCACCCCCTACCCGCTTTGGGATGCCGGCAAATTGACCGGCAGCCCGCTGCTCGAAAACCTGCTTTTCGTGGCGACGCTGCTTGCCGCCATCGCTTCGGCCAATGGCTGCATCAACGATGCGGCGCGGGCCTGGTTCTCGCTGGGCCGCGACCGTTACCTGCCGAGCTGGTTTTCGGCCGTGCACCCGAAGTACCGCACGCCCTACCGCTCCATCCTGTTCCTGCTGCCGATCGCGCTCGCCTTCGCCTTCATCGCCGACCTCAACCAGGCGATCACCTTCTCGATCCTGTCGGGCGTGCTGCAATACACCTTCATGAGCATCAACATCATGATGTTTCGCAAGAAATGGCCGCTGGGAACGATCCGTCGCGGCTACACGCACCCGTTCCATCCGCTGCCGGCGATCGTGCTGTTCTGCCTGTGCGTGGTGACCTTCTTCGCCATCTTCCTCGGCTTCGGATCCCAGCTGATCGCAATGATCGCCTTCTATTTCCTGATCTCCGTTTGGTTCCACTTCTACCGCTACAAATTCGTGCGGCGTGGCGATCAGTTCTCGATGCCGTGGCCGAAGCCGCAGGGCTATTGATGGGAGTAGGCCCGTCCAGATCCTGGGCGGGCCTGGCATAAGAAATGTCCGAGGTGACATCAGCTCTGTTTGCCGGCGCGATTGCCCTGGCCGTCATCCTTCACCTTGCGTGGCTGGCGCGCCGCAGCCGCGGCAGGGTTTCGGCAGCGCTTGCCGCGGACGAGGCCGGCATCCGCTCCATCATTGCCGACGCAACCAATGTTTCCGACGACACTGCCGGTGTCATCACCTGGGAAGGGACGTGGAACGGCCGTCGCGTCCAGCTACGCACCATCGTCGACACGCTGGCGACGAGAAAACTCCCGGCGCGCTGGCTCAGCGTTTCGATGATGGAGAAGGTCGCCGTGCCGGCCACATTCGACATGATGATGCGGCCGGGCTCGCCGACGACATTCTCCAATTTCGACCATCTCGAACACACACTGCCCAAGGCGCCCGGCTTTCCCGCCGAGGCCGTGCTGCGGACAGACCTCAGGGGCGCGCGCTTTCCACAAGGCCTCATCGCCGACCATCTGGAGCTCTTTTCCGATGGCCGCGCCAAGGAGTTGCTGATCACGCCCAAGGGCGTCCGGATCGTCTGGCTTCTCGCCGAAGCCGAACGGGCACGCTACGGCGTGTTCAGGCAGGCCGCATTCGGAACCGGCGCCATCGATCCGGCATTGATCGCCCGGCTGCTCACGTCCCTCCGCGATCTTCGCGACGCCATCAACCGCAATGAACGGCAGGCAGCATGATCGGCTCAACCACCTCGCCCGCGCCCGCAAGCCCCTACCTTATCCTGGGCGCGGCGATCCTGCTGCCCGGCAGCGGCCACGTCATGCTGGGCGTGCCGACGCGCGGCCTGCAATTCCTTTTCTTCATCGTCATCCTGGCCTGGGTGACGGCCAGAATCTCGCCGCCGGATGCCAGCTTCGTCGGCCGTCACGCCGGCGGTTTCCTGATCTATGCGCTGTCGATCCTGGACGCCTACAAGATCGCCCGTATCCGTACCGCCAAATGGGTTCATAATGCCAGGCGACAGGGTGACGATGCGCAGAGCGGCATTGAGCCGCATACGTAACCAGAGGAAAATTTTTTTCATACCATTGAATTCAAAGGGCTCATTCGGTACATCATCTCTAGTCACAAACGTCGGGAGGCTGACATGTGCGGAATCGTTGGACTTTTCCTCAAGGACAAGACGCTGGAGCCGAAGCTTGGCGCCATGCTGTCGGAGATGCTGGTGTCGCTCAGCGACCGAGGTCCCGACAGTGCCGGCATCGCCATCTACGGCTCGCCATCCCGGAACGAGGCCAAGATCACCATTCAGTCGGCGAAGCCGGAGCGCGATTTCCGCGGGCTGGACGCCGAACTCGCCAAGGCCGTCGGTGCACCGGTGAGCATCGCGGTCAAGTCGACCCATGCGGTGGTCAGGACCACGCCTGACAAGGTCGACGAGGCGCGCGAAGCGCTCCAGTCGCTGAGGCCCGATGTCCGCATCATGGGCGCCGGCGAGGCGGTCGAGATCTACAAGGAAGTCGGTTTGCCCGAAGCGGTCGTCGATCGCTTCGACCTGCGCAAGATGACCGGCACGCATGGCATCGGCCACACCCGTATGGCAACCGAATCGGCGGTGACGACGATGGGCGCGCATCCGTTCTCGACCGGCGCCGACCAGTGCCTGGTGCATAATGGCTCGCTGTCGAACCACAACAATGTGCGGCGCGAGCTGATCCGCGAGGGTATGAAATTCGAGACCGAGAACGATACCGAAGTGGCGGCCGCCTACCTGTCCTCGCAGATGGCGCACGGCAAGAATCTCGGCGAGGCGCTGGAAGGCACGCTGTCGGACCTCGACGGCTTCTTCACTTTCGTCGTCGGCACCAAGAACGGCTTTGGCGTGGTGCGCGACCCGATCGCCTGCAAGCCGGCCGTCATGGCCGAGACCGACCAGTACGTCGCCTTCGGCTCGGAGTATCGCGCGCTGACCAAACTGCCCGGCATCGACAATGCGAGGGTCTGGGAGCCGGAGCCCGCAACAGTATATTTCTGGGAGCATTGAGTTCATGCCGGCAACCTCCAAGGCAACGCGCGAAAGCCACGCGCGCGTCTTCGACCTCGACGTTCAATCGTTGCGTGAACTCAACCAGGCGCTCCACAAGCTGGCCCCCGGTTCGAACGAGACCGCATGGGAAGTGCTGAACCCGAAGGGCAACCATTCGGTCGCCGTCGGTGTCGACCAGCCCGTGAGCATCGATGTGCGCGGCAGCGTCGGCTATTATTGCGGCGGCATGAACTCGGGCAGCGCCATCACGGTGCATGGCTCGGCCGGCCCCGGCGTCGGCGAGAACATGATGTCGGGCTCGATAACAGTGAAGGGCGACGCCAGCCAGTATGCCGGTGCCACCGGCAAGGGCGGCCTGCTGGTCATCGAGGGCAACGCCTCGTCGCGCTGCGGCATCTCGATGAAGGGCATCGATATCGTGGTGCACGGCAATATCGGCCACATGTCGGCCTTCATGGCGCAGTCCGGCAACCTCGTGGTGCTGGGCGATGCCGGCGATGCGCTGGGCGATTCCATCTACGAGGCGCGGCTGTTCGTGCGCGGCAAGGTCGACAGCCTCGGCGCCGACTGCATTGCGAAGGAGATGCGGCCCGAGCATCTCGAATTGCTCCAGGGCCTGCTCGATCGTGCCGGCGTGAAGGACGTCAAGCCGTCGGAGTTCAAGCGCTACGGCTCGGCGCGCACCCTCTACAATTTCAATATCGACAACGCCGACGCGTATTGAGGCAGCATGACCTATCGCAACCCGCCGACGACGCCGCGTAAATCCGCGACTTTCGACGACTACACGCTCTCCGAAATCCGCCGCGCCGCTGCGACCGGCATCTACGATATCCGCGGCGCCGGCGCCAAGCGCAAGCTGCCGCATTTCGACGACCTGCTGTTCCTTGGCGCCTCGATCTCGCGCTATCCGCTCGAAGGCTACCGCGAGCGCTGCGACACGTCAGTGGTGCTCGGTTCGCGCCATGCCAAGAAACCGATCGAATTGAAAATCCCGATCACCATCGCCGGCATGAGCTTCGGCTCGCTCTCCGGTCCCGCCAAGGAAGCTCTCGGACGCGGCGCGACGCTGTCGGGCACCTCGACCACGACCGGCGACGGCGGCATGACCGAGGAAGAGCGCGGCCACTCCAAGCAGCTCGTCTACCAGTATCTGCCGTCGCGCTACGGCATGAACCTGCGTGACCTGCGCCGCGCCGATGCAATCGAGGTGGTCGTCGGCCAGGGCGCCAAGCCGGGCGGCGGCGGCATGCTGCTCGGCCAGAAGATCTCCGACCGCGTCGCCGAGATGCGCACGCTGCCCAAGGGCATCGACCAGCGTTCGGCCTCGCGCCATCCGGACTGGACCGGTCCCGACGATCTCGAGATCAAGATTCTGGAACTGCGCGAAATCACCGATTGGGAAAAGCCGATCTATGTCAAGGTCGGCGGCGCCCGCCCCTATTACGACACAGCCCTTGCCGTGAAGGCCGGCGCCGATGTCGTCGTCGTCGACGGCATGCAGGGCGGCACGGCCGCCACCCAGGAAGTGTTCATCGAGAATGTCGGCCAGCCGACGCTTGCCTGCATCAGGCCGGCGGTTCAGGCGCTGCAGGATCTCGGCATGCACCGCAAGGTGCAGCTGATCGTCTCCGGCGGCATCCGCAACGGCGCCGATGTCGCCAAGGCGCTGGCGCTCGGCGTCGATGCGGTGTCGATCGGCACGGCCGCCCTGGTCGCGCTCGGCGACAACGATCCCCGCTGGGAGGCGGAATACAACGAACTCGGCACCACGGCCGGCGCCTACGACGACTGGCACGAAGGAAAGGATCCAGCCGGCATCACCACCCAGGATCCCGACCTGATGAAGCGGGTCGATCCGATCGCGGCAGGGCGACGGCTGGCGAACTATCTCAAGGTGATGACGCTGGAGGCGCAGACGATCGCGCGGGCCTGCGGCAAAAACAGCCTGCACAATCTCGAACCCGAGGACCTCGTCGCATTGACGATCGAGGCAGCCGCCATGGCCGGCGTTCCGCTGGCCGGCACCAACTGGATACCGGGGAAAAACAACACCTTCTAAGCCTTCAGCATGCCAATAAGCGAGGAACTATAATGGGGAACGATCTCGCCGCTTTCGCCAAAAAGAACGGCGTCAAGTATTTCATGATTTCCTACACTGACCTGTTCAGTGGCCAGCGCGCCAAGCTGGTACCGGCGCAAGCGATCGCCGACATGCAGAAGGATGGCGCCGGCTTTGCCGGGTTCGCCACCTGGCTCGATCTCACACCAGCCCATCCGGACATGCTGGCGGTCCCCGATCCGGATTCGGTCATCCAACTGCCATGGAAGCCCGACGTCGCCTGGGTCGCCGCCAACTGCATCATGGACGACAAGGAGGTCGACCAGGCGCCGCGCAACACGCTGAAGCGGCTGATCGCGGAGGCGGCCAGTGACGGCATGCACGTCAAGACCGGCGTCGAGGCCGAGTTCTTCCTGATCACGCCGGACGGCAAGGCGATCTCCGACGAATACGATACCGCATCGAAACCTTGCTACGACCAGCAGGCGGTGATGCGCCGCTACGATGTCATCGCCGAGATCTGCGACCACATGCTGGCGCTGGGCTGGGGCGCGTACCAGAACGACCATGAGGACGCCAACGGCCAGTTCGAGATGAACTGGGCCTTCGACGACGTGCTGGCGACCGCCGACAAACACTCCTTCTTCAAGTTCATGGTCAAGTCGATCGCCGAGAAGCACGGCCTGCGCGCCACCTTCATGCCCAAGCCCTTCCAGGGCCTGACGGGCAATGGCTGCCATGCCCACATCTCGGTTTGGGACAAATCAGGCAAGACCAATGTCTTCGCCGACAATTCGATGGAGCTCGGACTGTCGGCCAAGGGCAAGAATTTCCTCGGCGGCATCATGAAGCATGCCTCGGCGCTGGCCGCGATCACCAACCCAACGGTCAATTCCTACAAGCGCATCAACGCGCCGCGCACCATTTCGGGCGCGACCTGGGCGCCGAACACCGTGACCTGGACCGGCAACAACCGCACCCACATGGTGCGCGTGCCTGGTCCCGGCCGCTTCGAGCTGCGCCTGCCCGACGGTGCCGCCAACCCCTATCTGTTGCAGGCGGTGATCATCGCCGCCGGCCTCGACGGCATTCGCTCCAAAGCCGATCCCGGCAAGCGCTACGACATCGACATGTACCAGCACGGGCACACGGTGAAGGGCGCACCGAAGCTGCCACTCAACCTGCTCGACGCGCTGCGCGAGTTCGACAAAGACAAATCGCTCAAGGCGGCGCTGGGTGAGGAATTCTCGTCGGCTTACCTAAAGCTGAAGCACCAGGAATGGAATTCCTATGCTTCGCACTTCACGCAATGGGAGCGCGACCACACGCTGGACATTTAGTTCTCGTAGCGGTGCGAGCGATCTCGGAATGACCTGATGAAATATTCGATCTTCTCGCTCGCCCGCGCCGCCCTTTCCGGCCACAAGACCTGGCAGCCCACCTGGCGGGACGCAGCCCCCAAGGATCGCTACGACGTGGTGATCATCGGCGGCGGCGGCCATGGGCTCGCCACCGCCTGGTTCCTCGCCAGCGAATTCGGCATCAGGAATGTAGCCGTCCTGGAGAAAGGCTGGATCGGTTCCGGCAATGCCGGCCGCAACACCACCATCATCCGCTCCAATTACGGCCTGCCCGGCAATACCGGCTTTTACGAACTGTCGATGAAGCTGTGGGAGAGGATGGAGCAGGACCTGAACTACAACGCTATGGTCAGCCAGCGCGGCGTCATCAACCTCTACCATTCCGACGCGCAGCGCGACGCCTATGCGCGGCGCGGCAACACGATGCGCATCAACGGCATCGACGCCGAGCTGCTCGATCTCGCAGCAGTCAAGAAGATGATGCCGTTCCTGAATTTCGACAATGCCCGTTTCCCCGTGCAGGGCGGGCTGTTGCAGCGGCGCGGCGGCACGGCGCGGCATGACGCCGTGGTCTGGGGCTATGCGCACGCTGCGAGCGCGCTCGGCGTCGACATCATCCAGAACTGCGAGGTCACGGGCTTCGTGCGGGATGCCAATGGCAAGGTGACAGGTGTCGAAACCTCACGCGGGAAGATCGGTGCCGGCAAGGTCGGCATGGCGGTGGCGGGCTCGTCCTCGCGCGTCGCCGCGATGGCCGGGCTGCGCCTGCCGATCGAAAGCCATGTCCTGCAGGCCTTCGTCTCCGAGGCGATCAAGCCGCTGATCCCCAACGTCATGACCTTCGGCGCCGGTCATTTCTATGTCAGCCAGTCCGACAAGGGCGGGCTCGTCTTCGGCGGGGACATAGACGGCTACAATTCCTACGCCCAGCGCGGCAACCTTCCTGTGATGGAGGACGTCTGCGAGGGCGGCATGGCGCTGATCCCGATGATCGGCCGTGTGCGGCTGCTGCGCCAATGGGGCGGCATCATGGATATGTCGATGGACGGCTCGCCGATTATCGACAAGAGCCCGGTCGACGGCCTCTACCTCAACGCCGGCTGGTGCTATGGCGGCTTCAAGGCGACGCCCGGCTCGGGCTTTGTCTTCGCCCACCTGATCGCCCGCGACCAATCGCACAAGGAGGCCGCACTCTTCCGCCTCGACCGTTTCCAGCGCGGCGCCATGATCGACGAAAAGGGCCAGGGCGCCCAACCGAACCTGCACTGAGGGCAGTCTATGCGCATCACCTGTCCCTTCTGCGGCGAACGCGAACTCGGCGAGTTCACCTATCTCGGCGACGCCAAGCCGCAGCGCCCCGCGGCGGATGCCGGCGAGGACGCCGTCTACGATTATGTCTATCTGCGCGACAACATCGCCGGTGTAATGGACGAGAACTGGTATCACGGCGGCGGCTGCCGCTCCTGGCTGAAGGTCACCCGCAACACGCTGACGCATGAGATTTCTTCCGTTGAGCCGGCGGCGGGCGCCGGGGCGAGACAGGTGGCGAAATGAGCTATTTTGTCCACGTCAGCGCTGCCCCTCACCTGCCTGCCGGCACCCTATCCCCGTATAGAGACGGGAAGAGGGGCGCTGGCCGCAGCGCCGCCGCCCCTTCTGCAACGTTGGTGATTGGCGAAATCGTGGGCGAGAGCGTCCTTCTCCCCGTCACTATACGGGGAGAAGTGCCCGGCAGGGCGATGAGGGGCAGCGCGACTTTTCCGCATGAGGGCCAGGCATCGTGAGCTCCAGCCAATCGCATCGCCTCGCGGCCGGCGGCCTCATCGACCGCACGGCGCCGCTCACTTTCCGCTTCGACGGCAAGAGCCTTTCCGGTTTCAAGGGCGACACGCTGGCCTCCGCGCTTGTCGCCAACGGCGTCAAGCTCGTCGGCCGCTCGTTCAAGTATCACCGCCCGCGCGGCATCCTGACGGCGGGTTCGGAAGAACCCAATGCGCTGGTCGAATTGCGCAGCGGCGCGCGCCGCGAGCCCAACACCAGGGCGACGACAACCGAACTCTATGACGGGCTGGAGGCTGCCAGCCAGAACCGCTGGCCGTCGCTCGCCTTCGACGTCATGTCGGTCAACCAGCTGTTCGCGCCGATCTTCGTCGCCGGCTTCTACTACAAGACCTTCATGTGGCCGGCGAAATTCTGGGAAGCGGTTTACGAGCCGGCGATCCGTCGTGCCGCCGGTCTCGGCCGCGCCGCCAATATCGCCGACCCCGACCATTACGACAAGGCGTGGGCGCATTGCGACGTGGTGATCGCGGGTTCCGGTCCGGCCGGCCTGGCCGCGGCCCTCGCAGCCGGCCGCAGCGGCGCGCGCGTCATTTTGTGCGAAGAGGATTTCGCGCCCGGCGGCCGCTTGCTCGCCGATGGCGGCACGATCGAGGGACTGCCCGCGGCCGAATGGCTGTCGCGCACGCTGGCCGAACTGGGGGCAATGCCGGATGTGCGCATCATGACGCGCACGACGCTGTTCGGCGTCTATGACGGGGGCACCTATGGCGCGATCGAGCGCGTCAACGATCATGTGCCCTCGCCGCCCGAACATGAGGTGCGGCAGCGTCTGTGGCGGATCGTGGCCAAGCGCTGCGTGGTCGCCGCCGGTTCCATCGAGCGGCCGATCGTCTTTGCCGGCAACGACACGCCCGGCGTGATGATGGCTTCCGCGATGCGGACCTATGTCAAGCGCTATGCGGCGACGCCGGCAAAGCGCGTCGCCTTGTTCACCAACAATGAGGATGGCTGGCGCACGGTCGAAGCGGCACTTGCCGCTGGACTGCAGATCGCCGCGGTGATCGACGCTCGGCCCGATGTATCGCCGGCCCATCGTTCACTGGCCTCCAAGAACGGCTTCACCGTGCTGCACGGCGCCGTCAGCGGCGTTGACGGTGGCAAGGACGGCGTGCGCAAGATTTCGGTGTCGCTCACCGGTGGCGCCCGCGCCGAGGTCGAGGCCGATGGGCTCGCCGTCTCCGGTGGCTGGAACCCGACGGTCGGGCTCACCTCCTACCATCGCGGCCGGCCGAAATGGCGTGACGACATCGCCGCCTTCGTGCCGGATGGCGCGCCGCCGGGAATGGTGGCGGCGGGCGCCGCCAATGGCGCCTTCGGTCTTGGCGCGTGCCTGCGCGAAGGTTTTGAAGCCGGTGCCGCCGCCGCGCGCGATGCCGGGCGCGGCCGCGGCGTCGGTTCGCTGCCGGTGGCCGATGACGAGGCGTTTGCGCTCACGCCGCTCTGGCATGTATCCGGCAAGGGCAAGGCCTTCGTCGATCAGCAGCACGACGTGACCGCGTCGGACGTCGAGCTGGCGCAGCGCGAAGGTTTCCAGTCGGTCGAGCATCTGAAGCGCTACACCACGCTCGGCATGGCGACCGACCAGGGCAAGACATCCAATGTCGCCGGCCTCGCCATCATGGCCGCCGTCACCGGCAAGTCCATCCCGGAGACCGGCACGACGATCTATCGCCCGCCTTACGTGCCGGTCGCCATCGGCGCCTTCGCCGGCCATCACCGCGACGAGACATTCCATGCGACGCGGCTGACACCGTCGCATCATTGGGCGGCGGAACAAGGCGCGGTGTTCGTCGACACAGGCCTCTGGAAACGCGCGCAATGGTATCCGCGCGCCGGCGAAAAGGACTGGCTGGAATCGGTGACCCGCGAGGTCAAGGCGGTGCGCGGCGGCGTCGGCTTCTGCGATGTCTCGACGCTCGGCAAGATCGACGTGCATGGCCCCGATGCCGGAGCCTTCCTCGACCGCGTCTACATCAACACCTTCTCCAACCTCGCCGTCGGCAAGGCGCGATACGGGCTGATGCTGCGCGAGGACGGCATCGTCTATGATGACGGCACGACCTCGCGCCTGGCCGAGGATCATTACTTCCTGACCACAACCACCGCCAAGGCCGGGCCGGTGATGCAGCATCTCGAATTCTGCCGCCAGGTGCTGTTTCCGAAACTCGACGTGCAACTGACATCGGTCTCGGATCAATGGGCGCAGTTTTCCATTGCCGGCCCCAAGACACGCGACCTGCTGAAGGAGCTCGTCGACCCGGCCGAGGACCTGTCCAATGAGGGTTTTCCCTTCATGGGCGCACGCGAGGTCAGGCTGCGCGGTGGCATCAAGGCGCGGCTGTTCCGCATCTCCTTCTCCGGCGAGATGGCGTTCGAGATCTCCGTACCGGCACGTCACGGCGAGGCCATGGCGCGCAATCTGATGATCGCCGGCAAGCCGTTCGGCGTGACGCCTTACGGCACCGAGGCGCTCGGCGTCATGCGCATCGAGAAGGGTCATATCGCGGGGCCTGAACTGAGCGGCACGACGACAGCCGCCGATCTCGGCCTCGGCAAGATGATGTCGACCAAGAAGGATTTCATCGGCCGGGTCATGGCCGGCCGCGAGGCGCTCGTCGCAGCGGATCGGCAGGTGGTGGTCGGCATCAAGCCGACGGACAAGACGCGGCGTCTGCGGTCCGGCGCGCACATCATCCCGAAGGGCGAGATCCCCGGCCCAGATAACGACCAGGGTTATGTCACCTCGGTCTGCTTCTCGCCGACGCTGGAGCAATGGATCGGGCTCGCGCTTGTCGAACGCGGCCGCGAACGCATCGGCGAAATCGTGCACGCGCACGATCCGATCCGCGGCGAAGATTATGACGTCGAACTCTGCAATCCCGTCTTCTACGATCCGGATGGAGGGCGCCAGCGTGGTTGAGTTTTCCTGGGACGTCCGCAGCCCTCTGGAACGTGTGCTGGTCGCCGGCCGCCATGGCGCGCAAGGCGACGCCGGCGTGTCCCTGACCGAGATACGCAATTTCGACCTGGTGCAGGTCATGGCGCGACGTGGCCAAGCAGGCGAGATGAGCGCGGCGGCGAAGGCAAGCTTCGGTGTCGTCGCGCCTGGAACGCCGAGGGCAGTCAGCACGGCCGATGCGACGCTGATCTGGTCCGGGCCGGATCAGTTCTTTGTCCTGTCGAAAGGCGGCAAGCACACGATGGCGGCGCTGGCACCCGTCTTTGCCGGACCGGCTTCGCTGTCCGACCAATCGCATGCGCGGGTGCTGATCAGTGTTTCTGGAGACAAAGCACGGGCGATGCTCGCCAAGGTTTCCTCGATCGACTTGCACCCCGACTCGTTCGACGTAGGTGCGGTCGCTACAACCTCGATGGATCACACGAGCGTCACGCTTTGGCGTGGGAGCGATCGCAACGGACAGGCCGTGTTCAATCTCCTGGTGTTCGCGACATTCGCGGAGAGCCTGTGGCACACGATATTGGACTCGGCTGCGGAATATGGCGTAACGATCGGGCATTCCGAGGAGCTGGCGTAGCGCTGCGCCCGTTTCCTTCTCCCCCTGTGGGAGAAGGTGGATCGGCGCGTCAGCGCCGAGACGGATGAGGGGTGCTCCAGGGAACGCCAACGTCTCACTACGCTGGAGCACCCCTCATCCGTCGCCTTCGGCGACACCTTCTCCCACAAGGGGAGAAGGGGGAGCTAGTGCTTGCCAAACGCCATCGCCCTGCTATTCTCTCAGCGAAAATAATTTTACACACAGGCAAACTTGTTTCTCGCTTGGAGGAGGGTTGAGATGAGCCAGTCGCCCTACCCTGCCGTCCTGTCCGGCCCACCGCGGCCGAGCCTGATCCTGCGGCCAGGCCAGATCAGTCTGCCACCGGGCATCGAGCGCTACGCCGTGCAAGGCAACGGCGCGGTGCTGATCGACATCGAGCCCGGCGATACGGTCAGCGTCAGCAATGTCGAGGGCGGCCAGCCTTGCGAGTTGCTGGCCTGGGACAAATCCGGCGTCAGCGATCCAAGCATTTTCGGCGAGCGGGAAAACAGCAACGCCGCCGGCATCAAGGCGCTGCTCGCTGAAGGCGACGACAGCCTTTCGGCACTACGCCTCAACCTGCAACGACGACAGGTCCAACTCGACCAGCCGAAGGCTGTTCGCGTGTTCGGTGGCGCCACGCCCGCCGGCACAGAGCAGAGTTTTTCGGTGCAGCGCAACGGCACGCTGCTGATCGCCGCGCCCGGCGGACCGATGCTGGTCGACGGCCACAACACCGCGACACCGCTTACCGTCCTGGTGCGCCGGACCACGATCCGGCTGAAGACCAGAGGCCAGCTTGCCGATCCGCTCGCCGATCCCGTGCTCGACCTGCGTGTCCATTCGGCGACGGCGGAGTCCTATTTCGTCAAGGCCGGAGACTACCTGCAGATCATCGACGTCGACGGCCGCCAGTGCACAGACTTCCAGTGCTTCTCGGCGCGCAAGCTGGACAAGGGTCTCGATCATCCGCTCGACGTGACGACGACGCGCACGCTGATGGGCTCAAGCTATCCCATGCCCGGCCTGCATTCGAAATACTACGACCAGGACATGGAACCACTGGTCGAGGTGGTGCAGGACACATGCGGCCGGCACGACGCCTTCGCGCTGGCTTGTGCCGCCAAATATTACGACGACATCGGCTATCCCGGTCACACCAACTGCTCGGAGAACTTCAACAAGGCGCTCTCCGACAAGGGCGTCAATCCCCGCGCCGGCTGGATGGCGATCAACTTCTTCTTCAACACGGCAATCGACGCGCATGGCGTGATGGTCTCGGACGAGCCCTGGTCGCGTGCCGGCGACTATGTGCTGCTGAGGGCGCTGACCGACATCGTCTGTGTCTCCTCCGCCTGCCCCGACGACACGACGCCGGCCAATGGCTGGGACCTCACCGACATCCACGTGCGGACCTATTCCGGCCAGCACAAATTCTCGCGAGCGATCGCCAGACGCATGACGCCCGATTCGGAACCGAAAATGACCCGCGAGACCGCCTTTCACCAGAGCTTCGCCAAGCATACGCGCAACTTCGTCGAATACCGCGGCTATTGGCTCGCCAATTCCTTCGCCAAGGAAGGACCTATCGCCGAGTACTGGGCCTGCCGCCAGGACGCGGTGATCATGGACCTGTCGCCGTTGCGCAAATTCGAGGTGACCGGCCCGGATTCGGAAGCCCTGCTGCAATACACGCTGACGCGTGACATCAAGAAGCTCGGCGTCGGCCAGGTCGTCTATTCCGCCATGTGCTACGAGCATGGCGGCATGATCGACGACGGCACGCTGCTCAGGCTCGGCAAGGACAATTTCCGCTGGGTGGGCGGCGACGATCTTTCCGGCGAATGGCTGCGCGAGACGGCGAAAAAACTCGGCCTCAACGTACTCGTTCGTTCCTCGACCGACCAGATGCACAATATCGCCGTGCAGGGGCCGAAGAGCCGCGATATCCTGAAGGAGGTCATCTGGACCTCGCCGCTGCAGCCATCGATCGAGGAACTCGAATGGTTCCGCTTCGCCGTGGCGCGCATCGGCGGCGGCAACGGCATCCCAGTGGTCGTCTCGCGCACCGGCTATACGGGCGAACTCGGCTACGAGATCTGGTGCCATCCGCGCGACGCCGAAAAGGTCTTCGACGCGATCTGGGAGGCCGGCCAGCCGCACGGGCTGAAGCCGATGGGGCTGCAGGCGCTCGACATGGTGCGCATCGAGGCCGGGCTGATCTTCGCCGGTTACGAGTTTTCCGACCAGACCGACCCGTTCGAAGCCGGCATCGGCTTCACTGTCCCGCTGAAGACCAAGACCGACGATTTTATCGGCCGCGAGGCGCTGATCCGGCGCAAGGACCATCCGCAGACCAAGCTTGTCGGCCTCGACATCGACAGCAATGTCGCCGTCGGCCATGGCGATTGCGTCCATGTCGGGCGCGCCCAGATCGGCGTCGTCACGTCTGGCATGCGCTCGCCCGTGCTGAACAAGAACATCGCATTGGCGAGGCTGGACGTCACCCATGCCGCCATCGGCACCGAGGTCGAGATCGGCAAGCTGGATGGCCATGCCAAGCGACTGCCGGCGCGGGTCGTCGCCTTCGCCCACTACGACCCGCAGAAGACCCGGCCGCGTTCCTGAGTGCTGCAGCCCTTGCCTCCTCCCCTTGCGGGGTGGATCGGCGCGCAGCGCCGAGACGGTTGAGGGCTGTTCCAGCGGAGTGAGACGTTTACGTTCCCTGGAACACCCCTCATCCGACCTCGCTTCGCGAGGCCACCTTCTTCCGCAAGGGGAGAAGGGAAGAGCGCACTCGCAAGCGTGATGTGCACCGTTTCACAAAACGCTTGACGTGAAAGCGCGCCGGATCGATCTTCACTCTTAAGAAAAAAATACGACTGAGTGGAAACACCAGCCGTGACGATTTTTGCCGGGGAGCAAGTCTCGCGCAGTCGGGACATCGCTGGCGGGGAACATCGAAAAAAGGGGAAATCACCGACATGAGCACCATAAGCACGGCCCTCGAGCAGCCTGCCGAAAGCAAGCTGCTCAGGCATATCGACTGGCGCGGCGCCTTCTGGGTGGCAAGCGGCGTTCCGGCACTGGTCCTGTTCTCGATCGGCGGCATCGCCGGCACGACGGGAAAGCTGGCCTTCCTGATCTGGACGGTGTCCATGATCATGGGTTTCCTGCAATCCTTCACCTATGCCGAGATCGCCGGCCTGTTCCCGAACAAGTCCGGCGGCGCCTCGATCTACGGTGCCACGGCCTGGCTCCGTTATTCGAAGTTCATCGCGCCGCTGTCGGTGTGGTGCAACTGGTTCGCATGGACACCCGTGCTGTCGCTCGGATGCTCGATCGCCGCCGCCTACATCCTCAACGCGCTGGCGCCGGTGCCGATCTTCACGGATACCTCGCCCGAGGTCGTCGCCTATATCGCGGCGCATGCGGGCACTGCTTCCGCCGACGCCATCGCCGCGGTGACGACGGCGGCGACGCCCGCCATCCGCACCTGGTCGCTGTGGGGCCACACACTGGGTCCGGTATCGTTCACCTTCAACGCCACCTTCTTCATCGGCGCCGTGCTGATGCTGATCATCTTCTCGATCCAGCATCGCGGCATTCTCGGCACGGCCAGCGTGCAGAAATATATCGGCCTGCTGGTCATCATTCCGATGCTGATCGTAGGCGTCGTGCCGATCTTCACCGGCCAGATCGACTGGGCGAATTTCTCGCCGCTGGTGCCGCTCGCCACCGCCTACGCGCCTGATCCGGGCTCCTGGAACATTGCCGGCTGGACCCTGGCGCTGGGCGGCATGTTCATCGCGGCATGGTCAACCTACGGCTTCGAAACCGCCGTCTGTTACACATCGGAATTCAAGAACCCCGGCACCGACACGTTCAAGGCGATCTTCTACTCCGGCCTGCTCTGCATGCTCCTGTTCATCCTGGTGCCCTTCACCTTCCAGGGCGTGCTTGGCCTGAACGGCATGCTGGCAACGCCGATCGTCGACGGCTCGGGCGTCGCCGATGCGCTGGCCGGCATGGTCGGCGGCGGCAGGCTGATCCACAGCCTGCTGGTCATGCTGATGATCCTGGCGCTGGTTCTGTGCATCATGACGGCGATGGCCGGTTCGTCGCGCACGCTCTATCAGGGCTCGGTCGATGGCTGGCTGCCTCGCTATCTGAGCCACGTCAACGAACATGGCGCGCCGACACGAGCCATGTGGACCGATCTCTGCTTCAACCTGATCGTGCTGGCCATCGCCTCGGCCGACGCGACGAGCTTCTTCTTCATCCTCGCCGTGTCGAACTGCGGCTACATCATCTTCAACTTCCTCAACCTCAACGCGGGCTGGATCCATCGCATCGACAACGGCCATATCAACCGGCCGTGGAAGGCGCCAAGCTGGCTGCTGGGGATCGGCGCCATCTTCGCCTATGTCAACGCCATCTTCATGGGCGCTGGCGCCAAGGTGTGGAACCCGATGGCCTTGTGGGCCGGCCTGATCACGGCGGCACTGATCATCCCGGTGTTCTGCTTCCGCCACTACATCCAGGACAAGGGCAAATTCCCCGACCACATGCTGGCCGACCTCGGCATGACCTCGGCCGACCTCAAGGTCAGGAAGGCGGGCATGCTGCCCTACCTGACACTGATAGCCGGCGTCGTCGTGGTTCTGGTCGCCAACTGGATCTTCGTGATCTGAAAGATGGCACAGTGTGAAAAGGGCGCGCTTCGGCGCGCCCTTTTCTGTTGACGCCAGAATGTTTCAGCCAACCTTGCGTGAGTCCGCTTCCCCATCCCTGAAGAACCGGTTCGGCGGCCGCTTCAGGCCCAGATTCTCGCGCAGTGTCGATCCCTCATATTGCCGCCGGAAGATGCCGCGCCGCTGCAGCTCCGGCACCACCTTCTCGACGAAGTCGTCCAATCCCGCCGGCAGATAGGGGAACATGACGTTGAAACCGTCGGAACCCTCGGCGACCAACCATTCCTCCATCTCATCGGCGATGGTTTTTGGCGTGCCGACAAAGGCCAGCCCGGAATAGCCGCCCAGCCGCTGCGCAAGCTGGCGCACGGTCAGGCTCTCCTGGCGAGCCAACTCGACAACGCGCTCGCGGCTGCTCCTGGAGGCGTTGGTCTGCGGTATCTCCGGCAGCTGGCCATCCGGATCGAAACCCGATGCGTCGTGCCCAAGGGCAATGGATAAGGAGGCGATGCCGCTTTCGTAGTAAACAAGACTGTCGAGCCGCGCGCGCTTTGCCCTTGCCTCCTCGACACTGTCGCCGACGATGACGAAGGCGCCAGGCAGGATCTTGATGTCGTCGCGCGAGCGGCCGAGTTTTTCCGCGCGGCCTTTGACATCGGCGAAGAAGCGTCTACCGGCGTCGAGATCGGCATGAGCGGCGAAAATCACTTCCGCCGTCTCGGCCGCCAGTTGCCGGCCTGCTTCCGATGCTCCCGCCTGAACGATGACCGGCCAACCTTGCACCGGGCGGGCAATGTTGAGCGGCCCGCGCACCGAGAGATATTCGCCCTTGTGGTCCAGGACATGCAAGCGGTCCGGATCGAAGTAGAGACCGCTTGCGGCATCGCGGATGAAAGCGTCGTCGGCGAAACTGTCCCACAGGCCGGTGACGACATCATGGAATTCGCGCGCCCGACGGTAGCGCTCATCGTGTTCGACATGCTCGTCGAGGCCGAAATTGAGCGCGGCGTCGGGATTCGAAGTCGTCACGATGTTCCAGCCGGCGCGGCCACCGCTGATGTGGTCGAGCGAGGCGAAGCGCCGGGCAATGTGATAGGGCGCGTCGAAGGTCGTCGACGCGGTGGCTATCAGCCCGATATGGTCCGTGACGGCAGCCAGCGCCGACAGCAGGGTGAAAGGCTCGAACGACGTGACCGTGTGGCTGCGCCGCAGCGCCTCGATCGGCATGTTGAGCACGGCCAGGTGATCGGCCATGAAGAAGGCATCGAATTTTGCCGCTTCCAGCGTCTGCGCGAAGCGCTTCAGATGCGCGAAGTTGAAATTGGCGTCGGGATAAGCGCCCGGGTAGCGCCAAGCGCCGGTGTGGAGGCTGACCGGACGCATGAAGGCGCCGAGCCGCAATTGTCGTTTTTCTGCCATGGGATGACACCCTGATGAGGATGAGCGTTGCCGCTCCGGTACCGCTCAGGATGGGACCGCCTTGCGGTCCTGCGAAGGAATTCTGTTTTGCAGAATGGCCTCCGGGGAGCATTTATGCAGCGCCGGCCGGCACCCGGATCATCCGTCATCAGCTAGGTGCGATGACGGATGATCCGATGGAACCGTTCTATTCGGCCGCCAGCGCCAGCTGCGGCCTCTCCGGCTGCTCCGCCGCGGATGCTTCGGCGGCATCGGCGTCACGCTTCTTCTTCGGCTCACGGCCGAAGAACAGGGCATAGCCCGCCGGCAGCACCAGGATGGTGAGCACAGTGGCAACCAGGATGCCGCCCATCATGGCATAGGCCAGCGGCCCCCAGAACACGGCCCGCGAGATCGGGATCAGCGCCAGCACCGCCGTCATCGCCGTCAGCACGATCGGCCGGAAACGGCGGACCGCCGAGCCGATGATGGCCTCGGAGCGGTCCATGCCTGTGGCTATGTCCTGGTCGATCTGGTCGACCAGGATGATCGAGTTGCGCATGATGATGCCGAGCAGCGCGATGACGCCGAGGATGGCGACGAAGCCGAAAGGCGCACCGCTGATCAGAAGGGCGGCGGCCGCGCCGATGATGCCGAGCGGACCGGTCGCCAGCACCAGCATCGCCTTGCCGAAATTCTGCAACTGGATCATCAGGAGCACGACGATGATGGCCAGCATGATCGGCGCCTTGGCGGCGATGGAAGCCTGGCTTTCGGCCGAATCCTCGGCGCCGCCCTGGATCTCGATCTTGTAGCCGGGCGCCAGGCCGTCGCGCAGGCCCTGCATGTCCTTGTACATCTTGGTCACGACGTCGTTGGACTGGATGCCGTCGGGCAGCGTGGCGCGCACGCTGATGGTCGGCAGGCGGTCGCGGCGCCATTCGATGCCTTGCTCCAGGACCGGAACGACCTTGGCCACCTGCGACAGCGGGACGAAGCCGCCGAAGTCGGTCGGGATGTAGACCGAGTCGACCGAGGACAGCAGACTGCGGCTGGCGTCCGGTTCACGGGCGACGATGGAGACAGTCTCCTCGCCGTCGCGGAAGTCGTCGAGCGGCGCGCCGGACATGGTTGCCTGCAGCATCTGGCGGATGCGCTGCGAGGTGACACCGAGCGCGCGGGCGCGGTCCTGGTCGATGACCAGTTTCATCGCCGGCACCGGCTCCAGCCAGTCGTCATGCACGGCACCCAGCAGCGGGTCTTGCCGGAACTTCGCCTTCACCTGATCGGCGATGCGGCGCACTTCCTGACGGTCCGGACCCATGACGCGCATCTGCACCGGCCAGCCGGTCGGCGGTCCGAGGAACAGGCGGTCGACCTTGGCGCGGATCGAGGGGAAATCCTGCGCCAGAACGGTGCGTAGCTTGACGATCAGCCGCTCACGCGCCGGCTCGTCATTGGCCATGACCAGCATCTGGGCGAAGTTGGGATTGCGCAACTGCTGGTCGAGCGGCAGGAAGAAGCGCGGCGCGCCCTCGCCGATATAGGTGGCGATGAAGCGCTTGTCCTTGTCGTCCATCATCTTGGCTTCCAGCGCCTTGGCCTGCGCCTCGACTTCCTTGATGCTGGTGCCTTCCGGCAACCAGAGGTCGACGAGGATTTCCGGCCGCGACGACTGCGGGAAGAAGTTCTGCGGAATGAACTGGAACGCCCACAGGCTGGTGCCGAACGTCACCAGCGTCATGACCAGCACGATGATGCGGTGGCGCACCGCCCACCCGACGGTCGAGCGAAGCCGGCGGTAGAAGCGCGTATCGAAGGCATCGTGATGGGTACCGGCATGCTTGCGCTGCTTGAGGATCATGTGCCCGAGCCACGGCGTGAAATAGACGGCGACGAACCAGGACACGACCAGCGCGATGCCGACGACATAGAACAGGGTGCGCACATACTCGCCGGCGGTGGAGGCGGCGAAGCCGACCGGGATGAAACCGGCGGTGGTGATGAGCGTGCCCGTCAGCATCGGGAAGGCGGTCGAGGAATAGGCAAAGCTCGCCGCTTCGATCTTGACCAGCCCCTCCTCCAGCTTGCGCTCCATCATCTCCACGACGATCATGGCGTCGTCGACGAGCAGCCCGAGCGCGATGATGAGCGCGCCGAGCGAAATGCGCTGCAGGTCGATGCCGAGCTCGTACATGATGGCAAAGGTGGCCGCCAGAACCAGAGGTATGGCAATGGCGATGACCAGGCCGGAACGCCAGCCGATCGACAGGAACGACACGACGAGCACGATCAGCAGAGCCTCGCCAAGCGCGTGCATGAACTCGCTGACGGCATCCCGGACCACCTCGGGCTGGTCGGAAATCTGGTCGACCGAGACGCCGTAAGGCAACGCCTCCTCGAAGCGCTTGTAGGTCGCCTCGACATCCTTGCCGACATCGGTGACCTTGAAGCCCTTGGCCATGACGACGCCAAGCTGAACGCTTTCATGACCGTTGAAGCGATACTTGCGCTGGAAGGGATCTTCCAATCCCGAGGTCACGGTGGCGATGTCGCCCAGCCGGGTTACCTGGCCGCCGGCGCGCAGACGCAATTCCCTGATGTCGGCGGCCCTGGTGACATCGCCTTCGACGGAGATGCGCACCGAATTGACGCCGGTGTCGACCGAGCCGGCCGGATCGACATTGTTCTGGCCCTTGATCGCGTTCTGCAGATCGGTCAGCGTCAGGCCGCGCTCGGCGAGCACCTTCGACGAGACGTCGATGTAAAGCTTCTCGGGCTGGTCGCCGATGATGACGGCCTTCTCGACGCCTGGTGTCGTCAAGAGCATGTCGCGCGCCTGGATCGCGAACTTCTTCAATTCGGGGTAGGAAAAGCCGTCGCCGCTGATCGAGTGCAGGGTGATGAAGGTGTCGCCGAACTCATCATTGAAGTAGGGGCCGAGCAGGCCTTGAGGCAGATCGCCAGCGATATCACCGACCTTCTTGCGCACCTGATAAAAGGCATCCGTCACTTCGGCGGCATTGGTGTCGCCCTTGATCTGCACGGTGATGATGGCGCTGCCGGCGCGGGTGAAGGAGCGTACGAAATCGAGATGCGGCGTCACCTGCAGCTTGCGCTCGATCTTGTTGACGACCTGGTCCTCCATCTCCTGGATCGAGGAGCCGGGCCAGATCGCCTGCACGACCATGACGCGAAAGGTGAAGTCTGGGTCTTCCTTCTGGCCCATGCGCATCAGGCCGAGCGCACCGGCAATGATGATGAGACCGAACAGGAACCGCGCGATCGAAGGGTGGCCGATGGCCCAGCGCGACAGGTTGAAGGGCCGCTTTTCTTCAGTGGAGGTCGTCATCGGTGCTGGTCCACTTTGCTTGGTCGCCGGCGCCCGATATCTCAGGCAGGCACGGCGCGCGAAAGGAAATCATCTGCGTTCCACAAGGGGCTTCCGGGCGGCGAGCTTTCCGAGCGCGGAGACACTCATCGCGGTGGGACGCGAGGATCGATGCGGGGGTACATCGGCCTTGACGTCTCGACCTTCGGGCACGCCGCCCGGAAACCTGCGGCCACGGGAACGCGCGGCCGACCTGTCTGTCGTCAGCGCAGCTTGCTGGCGTCGTCGCTCTCGGCGGAGGCGGATTGCTGTTGCATGCCACCAGCGAGCTTCACCTTCAGATTCTCGGTCATGAACTGCGTGCCGGCGGCGACCACGATGTCGCCCGGCTTCAATCCATCGGCGACGCGCACGCCATCGGCGGCGAATTCGGCGACCTTCACGGGGCGGGCATGAACGGTGTCCGCACCACGATCGACCGTCCAGACAATCGACTGGCTGTCCTGTTTCGCCAGCGCGCTGAGCGGGATCGAGACCATCTGCTTTTCGTTGACCGCCGACGCCTCGATGTTGGCGGTCATGCCAAGAAGCACGCGCGGGTCGTTGGGCAGGCTGACGCGGACGGCGAAGGTGCGCGACTGCGGGTCCGCGCTGCCAGCCACCTCACGGACCTTGCCGTCAAGCGCCAGCGCGCTGTCTGACCAGAAGCCCGCCTTGACTGATTTGCCCGGCTTGAACTCGGCGATTTCCATTTCCGGCACCGCGATCAGCACTTCCTTTTCACCATCGACCGCGACGGTGACCACGGGCGTGCCGGAACCGACCACCTGGCCGACATCGGCGTTGACCGACGTGACGATGCCGTCCCGATCGGCCTTGAGTTCGGTATAGCCGACCTGGTTCTTGGCCTGGGCAAGCGTCGAGCGCGCGGAGTCGCGGGTGGCGACCGCCTGGTCATAGGTCAGCGTTGCCTGTTCGAGCTGCGATTTCGGCGCGAAATTCTTGGCGAAAAGCTGCTCGGCGCGCTTGCGGGCGAGTTCCACCGTCTCGACCTGCCGCTCGGCGGCGTCGAGGGAGGCCTGTGCGCTCTTCACCGAAAGGTCATAGTCGGAGCGATCGACGCGGGCGAGCACATCGCCCGGCGCAACGTGCTGGCCGATATCGACGAGACGCTCGGTGATCTTGCCGTTGACGCGGAAAGCCAGGGCGCTTTCGATACGGGCCTTTACCGAGCCGGAATAGGACAGCGTGCGCGTGTCATGCGCCGGGGCGATCTCGACGACCTTGACCGGGCGGATGATGTCCTTGACCTCGGTTTTCTCCTGGCTGCAGCCGGCAAGCCCGAGCGCGAAGGCGACAACGCCGGCGACAGACAGACCGCGGATGGTGGAATTGGACAAAGACACCTTGGCACTCCCGAACTGAAGATGAACGTCGACCTGCGGGGCGACGGTTATTTCAAGGCTCTGATGGCGTAGTCGATAAGTTCGTCGGGCATCGCCCGATTGGTCTTGGCAAGACACTGCGCCACCATCTGCGGGTGGCAAAGGATCACGGTGGCGGCGCCGAAACAGCGCGAGGCGGTTTGAGGATCCTGCTGCCTGAACTCGCCGGCCTCGATGCCTTCGCGGATCACCTCGGCGTAGAGGTCGTGGATGCTGTTGACATGCTTGTCGATAACCGCCCAGTCACGCTCCAGCGCGACGACGACCATCTCGTGAACCTTCTGGTCGTCGAGCATGACCTCCAGCGTCATCTTGTACTGCGCATGGATGTAGCGCCGCAGCCGCTCCTCGGCACTGACGGGCAGATGCATGATCTCGTAGGCCATCTTGTAGCTGGCGCCGAGCATGCGGCCGCACACGGCCTGGTGGATTTCGACCTTGGAGGCGAAGAAGCGATAGATGTTGGCCGGCGACATGCCGAGTTCGCGGGCGATGTCGGCGACATTTGTCTTGCCGTAGCCATAGTGCCGGAACAGGCGCTCGGCACAGTCGAGAATGCGTGTCACATTCTCCTGTCTGGCGGCGTCAGCGACTATGTTGGCGGCTTCGGACATGGCCTTCTGTCGATTTACGAGTGACGAATTTTGATTTTCGTCACTCGTAAATCCAAAGGTGCGAGGAGTCAACGCGAAATCGACGTACGCGTATAATTGGTGACAGATGGTGACAGCGGGCGGATGCGACAACCGGCGCTCGCGACTGGCGACTGCCGCCCCAGAATTCGTCATCCTAGGGCGAAGCAAGGAGCGCAGCGACGCGGCGCAGACCCTAGGATCCATTCCGTGACACAGGCCAAAGAATGAAAGCGGATCAATATGAAGAAGCAGCGATGACGCTACACCCCCTTCGCCATTTCCCGCAGCCGGAACTTCTGGATCTTGCCCGTCGAGGTCTTGGGTATCTCCGCAAAAACCACCGTCTTCGGCACCTTGAAGCGCGCCAGCAGCGACCGGCAATGCTCGATAATCTCCGCCTCGGTGGCAACCTTGCCGGGTTTCAGTTCGACATAGGCTACGGGCACCTCGCCCCATTTGTCGTCATGGCGTGCCACCACGCCGCAGGAAGCCACGGACGGATGCTTGTAGAGCGCGTCCTCCACCTCGATCGACGAAATGTTTTCGCCACCGGAGATGATGATGTCCTTGGAGCGGTCCTTCAGCTGGATGTAGCCGTCGGGATGCATGACCCCGAGGTCGCCGGAGTGGAACCAGCCACCGGCGAAGGCCTCGTCGGTCGCCTTGCGGTTCTTCAGATAGCCTTTCATGACGATGTTGCCACGAAACATGACTTCGCCGATGGTCTCGCCGTCAGCGGGTGTTTCGGTCATCGTCTCCGGGTCCATCACCGTCAGGCCTTCGAGTGCGGCATAGCGGACGCCCTGCCTTGCCTTCCGGCCCGCCTTCGCACCCTTGTCGAGCGCGTCCCAATCACTGTGCCACTCGTTCACGACCGCGGGGCCGTAGGTTTCGGTAAGGCCGTAGAGATGCGTGACGGCAAAGCCTGCATCCGCCATGCCTGACAGCACCGCCTCCGGCGGCGGCGCCGCGGCGGTGTTGAAGGTGACGGTCTGCGCGAACGTACGCTTGTCCTCATCCCTGGCATTGATCAGCACCGACATGACGATCGGTGCGCCGCAGAGATGGGTGACGCCATGGTCGGCGATGGCGTCGTAGATCGGCTTCGGCCGCACCCAGCGCAGGCAGACATGGGTGCCGGCCTGCACGGCCAGCGTCCAGGGAAAACACCAGCCGTTGCAGTGGAACATCGGCAGCGTCCAGAGATAGACCGCGTGCTTGGCCATGCCGGCATGGATGGTGTTGGTATAGGCCATCAGCGCGGCGCCGCGATGGTGGTAGACGACGCCCTTCGGATTGCCCGTTGTGCCCGAAGTGTAGTTGAGCGAGATGGCGTCCCATTCGTCGTCCGGTATCGACCAGGCGTAATCCTCGTCGCCGCCGGCGACGAAAGCCTCATAGTCCAGCGTGCCGATCCGCTCGCCTTTCAGATAGGGCGCATCGCTGGCGTAGTCGGGATCATCATAGTCGATGACCAGCGGCTTCACCTTGGTTTGCGCCAGCGCCTGCCTGACGACATCAGAGAATTCCCGGTCGACGATCAGTATCCTTGTCTCGGCATGGTCCAGCTGGAAGGCGATGACCGCGGCATCGAGGCGCGTGTTGAGCGAATGCAGAACCGCCTTGGTCATCGGCACGCCGAAATGCGCCTCCAGCATCGGCGGCGTGTTGGAGAGCATGACGGTTACGGTGTCGCCCTTGCCGATGCCGCGCTTGTGGAGCGCCGAAGCGAGCTTCAGCGAGCGGCGCCAGAAATCGCGGTAGGTGATGCGCTGGCTGCCATGAATGATGGCGATATGATCGGGATAGGTCCTGGCCGCGCGCTCCAGATAGGTGAGCGGCGTCAGCGGCTGGTGATTGGCGGCGTTGCGGTCGAGATCCTGCTCATAGGGATTTCCCATCCCGTCCTCCCCAGAGTGCTTTTCCAAGCTTTCTAGCCTCAGGGCTCGCATCAAGCTATCCCCCCGGATGGCTGAAAATGCTATGCTTCGCCGGCTTTGTGGAACAGCGATCCCGAATGAGGTTCCCCGACAGCCGATCGCGCCTTCGCATCCTAATTTGACTTTTGTCGAGAGCCGTGACTATTGTCAGCCGAGGAGGTGGCATGGCGATCCGACCGGCAGAACAGCTCATTCACAAAGCCGCCTGGCTCTACTATGCGCATGGCCTGCGGCAGGACCAGGTGGCGACCCAGCTCAACATTTCGCGCGCTTCGGTGGCGATGTATCTGCGCAAGGCGCGCGAGACCGGCATCGTCAACATCTCCACGTCGACCCAGCTTTTCACCGACGATGTGATGGCGCGCCGGCTTGAGGACGCGCTCGGCCTCAATGCTGTGTGGATCGCGCCGGAGAACGGCCATGTGCCGGACCCGTCGACCGACATCGCCGTGCTGGCGGCAAGCGTCTTTCTCGAACTGGTCAAGAAGGGCGACCGCATCGGCGTCGCCTGGGGCCGCACCGTCTACACGATCGCCGACATCATGTCCTATGCCGACCTGCAGGATGTGACGGTGGTCCAGCTCTGCGGCAATCTCGGCGCGCCCTACTCCTATCGGCCGGACCAGTGCACGATGGAAATAGCGCGCCGGCTTAACGCCAAGGGCCTCAATTTCTATGCACCGCTGGTGCTGTCGACGGAAGAGCTTGCGAAGGCGCTGCGCGCCGAGCCGGTGATCCGCGAGCAATTGTCCGGGATAAGCAATTGTGACCTGGCGCTTTACTCGGCCGGCGCCGTCGACGCCGAGAGCCATCTGGTCAAATGCGGCGCGCTGACACAAAGCGAAATGGCGGAACTGCGCAGCCGGGGGGCCGCCGGCGTCATCGCCGGGCAGATCATCGATGCCGACGGCAATGTGCTCGACTGCAGCTACAACAGGCGGGTGATTTCCGCCGAACTCTCCTCGCTGCGCGCCATCCCCAAGCGGCTGATAGTCGTGCAAGAGGACAGCAAGTTTAAACCCTTGCTGGCGGCCATCGCCGGAGGACTATGCACCCATCTTGTGATCGGCGCGCACATTGCTCGCCGGCTGCTCGATCACGCAGAAACGAGAGCGCCAAAGACACCCTGAAAGCCAACCCTTTGCCGACGCATTGTCATCAAGGCGTCGCGGCATTCCTGTTTCACCACCCAAGACAGCAACCGGACGAAGCGAAAATGAAGAACCTGTGGAACGACGACGCGGCCGAGAAACTCGTTGCCGACTATGCGAAGAAGGGCGTCGGCCGCGACCTCGCTCTGCGCGTCTACACGACGCGGCTTTTGGGCGGCGTGCCACAGCTGGTGTTGCACGGCGGCGGCAACACCTCCTGCAAGATCAAGGCGACGGATCTCGTGGGCGATGAATGGGACGTGCTGTGCGTCAAGGGCAGCGGCTGGGATATGGCCGTCATCGAGCCGCAAGGCCTGCCGGCGGTGAAGATGGGCGCCTTGCTCAAGGCACGCAAGCTGGACAGGCTTTCGGACGAGGACATGGTGGCGCTGCAACGGGCGAACCTCATCGACCCCTCCTCGCCCAACCCGTCGGTCGAGACGCTGCTGCACGCCTTCCTGCCGCACAAATTCGTCGACCACACCCATTCGACCGCCATCCTGGCCATCGTCGACCAGGAAGACAGCAAGCCGCTGGTGGCGAAGGTGTTCGGGGCAAAGATGGGTTACGTGCCCTACATCATGCCGGGCTTCGACCTTGCCAAGGCTGCGGCCGATGTCTTCGACGCCGACCCCACCGTCGAAGGCCTTATCCTCGACAAGCACGGCATCTTCACCTTCGGCGACGACGCCCGGCAGGCCTATGACCGGATGATCCACTATGTGAACGTCGCCGAGGATTATGTCGCCAAGAACGCCAAACCGGCAGCGGCGAAGGCGGCGTTGCCGGCAAGGCTCGCGACGCCGGGAGCGATCTCGCCCATGCTGCGCGGCGCTGTCGCGGCGCCTCGCGGCGAAGGCCGCTTCGACCGCATGATCAGCGATTTCCGCACCTCGGACGCGATTGTCGACTTCATCAATTCGGCCGCCATCGCCGACTATGCGGCGCGCGGCGTCTCCACGCCGGATCTGTCGATCCGCATCAAGACGGGTCCGATGGCGGTGCCGGCGCCCGATGGAGACAAGGCCGGCGACTACAAGGCTGTCATCAAGAGCCATGTCGACGCTTTCGCCAGCGACTACCGCGCCTATTTCGAGACCAATGACGCGCTCGACGACGTCAAGCGCACTATGCTCGACCCGATGCCGCGGCTGACCTTGGTGCCGGGGCTCGGCATGTTCGGCCACGGCCGCACGCTGAAGGATGCAAGGATCGCGTCGGATGTCGGCGAGATGTGGATCGAGGCGGTGCGCGGCGCCGAGGCCGTCGGCCATTTCCATCCGCTGTCCAAGGCCGACCTCTTCCCGCTGGAATACTGGTCACTCGAACAGGCCAAGCTCGCCTCCAACAAGCCCAAGCCGCTGACCGGCCAGGTGGTGCTGATCACCGGAGGCGCGGGCGCCATCGGGGCGGCGACCGCCAAGCTGTTCGCCGACAATGGCGCGCATGCCGTCGTCGTCGATCTCGACGGCGAAAAGGCGGCTGACGCCGCCAAGAAAGCCGGCAACAATTCGATCGGCGTCGGCGCCGACATTACCGACCCGGCGCAGGTGCGCGCCGCTTTCGACAAGGCGGTCGCGGTGTTCGGCGGCGTCGACATACTGGTGTCCAATGCGGGTGCCGCCTGGGAGGGCCGTATCGGCGAACTCGACGACGCGCTGCTGCGCAAGAGTTTCGAGCTCAACTTCTTCGCCCATCAGTCGGCGGCGCAGAACGCGGTGCGCATCATGCTGGAACAAGGCACCGGTGGCGCACTGCTTTTCAACACTTCCAAGCAGGCGATCAATCCCGGCCCGAAATTCGGTGCCTACGGCATACCGAAGGCGGCAACGCTGTTCCTGTCCAGACAGTACGCGCTCGACTACGGCGCGTACGGCATCCGCTCGAACGCGGTCAATGCCGACCGCATCCGCTCGGGGCTGTTGACCGACGCGATGATCGCCAGCCGTTCGGGGGCGCGCGGCGTGTCGGAGAAGGAGTACATGTCCGGCAACCTGCTCGGCCAGGAAGTGACGGCGCAGGACGTGGCGCAGGCCTTCCTGCATCACGCGCTGGCCGATCGCACGACCGCCGATGTGACGACGGTCGACGGCGGCAACATCGCGGCGGCGCTGCGGTAAAGGCCATGAGTGCGGCAGCGCCCGGCGAGAAGATGTCCGGCGGCCTTGAGATCAGGGCTGTCCAGGCCGCCGACTTGCCTGCGCTGGCCGCTCTCTACCAGCACCTCAACTCCGGTGATGCTGTCGTGTCACCGCAAGAGGCAGAGACTATCCTCGAACGGTTTGCGGCCTATCCTGGCAGTGTCGTGCTTGGCGGCTGGCATGGCGGCGAACTCGTGGCGTCCTGTACGCTCGTGGTCATTCCCAACCTGACCAGAGGCGGGATGTCCTACGCGCTGATCGAGAATGTGGTGACGGCCGCGTCTCGCCGCAAACGCGGTTTCGGACGCGCACTCCTGGAAAGCGCGGTCTCGATCGCCTGGGAGCATGGCTGCTACAAGGCCATGCTGCTGACCGGCACGACCGAGCCGGCGACACTTGCCTTCTATCGAGGCGCCGGATTCGAACAGAACAAAACCGGCTTCCAAGTCAGGCGGCTGGCTGCGAGGCCCTGATATCGGGGCTGCTGGCGGAAAGGTCCGCTGCGGGCGAGGACAGGCGCATGCCGGGAATTCCGGCAAGTTTTCAGGTTCCGCCTGAACCCGACAACGCGGGCTGCTGCTCCTTGATCGTCGCTTCGAGGAACTCGGTCACGACCCTTATCCGGCGCGCGTGCCGAATATCGTTATGGACGACAAGCCAGATCGCTTCCTCATGATGGCATGATTGCGGATGAAGCCTCACGAGCTTCTCGTCCGCATTCGCCATGATGCATGGCAGGATACCGAGCCCGAATCCTGAACGGATGGCAAGCATCTGTCCCTGCATGGAGTCGACGGTGAGAGCTATCGTGCCATCGACTGTCCAGGAACGCATGAGTTTAGGCAGCGCGATATAGGAAACCGGGTCAGACCAGGCGATCAGTTGATGACCGGAAATCGGGTGAGACCGGCCACCCGCGGGATGCCGCGATAGATATTCCGGCGAAGCGTATAGCCCAAATGCCAGCATGCCTAGGCGCTTCACCGCAAAGAGGCCCTGTTCCGGCCGGCAGAGGCGCACCCCTATATCAGCCTCCCTTTGAGGCAGTCTCGCAAATGACGCCTGGATCGCGACGCCGAGCGAAAGCCCTGGGTAATTCTGCTGAAAGGCGGCCAGACGGGGGATAATGATCGGCACCGCAAGCGTCTCGATGGTCGATATTCGAACGGCTCCAGCGATTTCGGCGTCCTGGCCGCGGAAATCGCTCGCCATCTCGACCATGCGGGATTCAACCGCCTCGGCCCTTTCGACCATCCCACGCCCGGCTTCCGTCAGTTCGTAGCCGTTCGTGCGGCGTTCGAAGAGCCGCGTATGAAGGGCCGCTTCCAGGGTTTCGACCCGCCGCGCCACGGTCGACTGACTGACCTTCAGCTCACGACTTGCGCCGGTGAGGCCACCATGACGGGCGACAGCAAGGAGGTAGCGAACGTCGTTCCAATTCATCGTTCTGTTTTCAGAAAATGACCTGCCGAGAATAGGCGTAGTTTTCCATTTATGAAAGCCATATCGCTTGCAACCGCCCGGCGTCAGCCCGGATGGCAAATGCATTCCTTGAAAACACTCCGGAGCATGTCGGCCGTGAACCATTCCTTCGTGACCGGCGTTCTGGCAGCTCTTTTCGGCGCCTTTGCCTGGTCTTTGAACTTCGTCGTTCCCTTCGTTATCGGCGACTACACGATTTTCGATTTTGCTCTGTTCCGCTTCGTCATCTCAGGCGCGCTCGGGATGCTGTTTCTCCTATTGAGAAGGAACGACTTGCTCGCCCTCAAGGCGAACGATTGGGTGGCAACCTTCTTTCTGGGATTCATCGGTTATCTTGCCTATTTCCTGACGGTGGCAGGCGCCGCGATCTTCGCAGGTCCCGTGATCGCGCCCGCGTTTCTCGGCCTGGTTCCGGTTGTACTGGCGATTGCCGGCAATCTTAGCCGCAAGACGGTTTCCTGGCGTGCGCTTGTCTTTTCAGTGCTCCTGACGGCAATCGGCCTGGCGCTCGTCAACGCAAGCGTCTTCGATCATCAGAGCATGGCAAGCGCAAAATCACCCGCGATCGGCATCTTGTTGGCGATTGCCGCCGTCGGCCTCTGGACCTGGTTCGGTCTCGCCAACCAAAAGGCTCTCGCCGAACGGCCAGAAATGGACGCGGGAATCTGGACCGCCCTTATCCTAGCAGGCGGTGGGCTGGAGATGCTCGCCTTTGTTCCCGCCGGCCTGGCGCTGGATGTCTTCAACATTCCCCATCTCGGCCTCGGCTGGGACAATGCAGCGCCTCTGTATCTATGGGGCACATCACTGGCGGTTTTTGCGTCCATCGGCGGGGCCTTGGCATGGACATTCGCGTCGCGGAGGCTTCCCGTGGCTTTGTCTGCGCAATTGCTGGTGTCTGAGACCATCTTCGGTACGGTGTTCGGCCTGGCTGCCCATGACCGCCTGCCGACGATAGCCGAAACCGCCGGGATCGCTGTTCTGATCACGGGTGTCATTACAACAATCCGGATATTCCACGGTGCGCGACGCGTGACTTCGTTCGTGTCTCGGGCCTCCTGACCCAGTGTTGGCGATCTGAAGCGTAAGGCCGCTCGCAACAAAAAGCCGCCTGCAACAGGCTGCTGCAGGCGGCTCACTTGCCAGAGGTAGATCAGCGGCTTGTCCGCTGTGCAGTCGCAAATTACTTCGCGTTCGGGTTCGGCATCCAGGCGGGCATGGCGACATCGGCATGGGCGAACTGCGGCAGCTTGGCCGACAGGTCTTCCATGTTCTTGATGTCCTTCTCGATCAGTTCCTTCTGCGTGATCAGCGTCGGCGGCACGATGACGTTGTGGCCGGGGTCTTCGCCAGCGAGCAGCTGCGCCAGTGCGCGCACCGAGACCTGGCCGACGACGGCAGGATTGGTCGCGGCGGTCGCCGCCCAGGCACTGTCGGGCTCGCGCATCGCGGAGATGTCGGAAGTCGAGATGTCGGCCGAATAGATCTTGATCTTCTTGTTCAGGCCGGCTTCGTCGACCGCGATCTTCACGCCCTTGGCGAATTCGTCATAGGGGGCGAACATCACGTTGATGTCGGGATGCGCCGACAGCACGGAGCGTGCCTGGTTGGCGACCGAGTTGGCGATCGGGTTGTCGAGCGTGCCGAACATGGCGACTTCCTTGATGCCCGAATGCTGCTTCTTGACGTCGACCCAGGTCTCGTTGCGGCGGTCGAGCGGCGCGATGCCGGCGACATAGACGTAGCCCGCGTTCCAGCTGTCGCCATTGTCCTTGACGGCCTGCTCGAGCGCGAGACGGGCAAGATCCTTGTCCGACTGCTCGATCTGCGGGATCTTGGGATTCTCGACATTGACGTCGAAGGCGACGACCTTGATGCCGGCATCGACCGCGCGCTGGGCGGCGTCCTTCATCGATTCGGTCAGGCCGTGCTGGATGATGATGCCCTGCACGCCGAGCGCGATCGCCTGGTCGACCATGTCGGACTGAAGTGCTGCATCCTGGCGGCTGTCGAGCACGCGCAGGTCGATGCCGAGCGCCTTCGACTGCGCCTCGACGCCCGAGAGATAGGCCTGGAAGAAGTCGCCGGTCGAGAGATAGCGCACCAGCGCGATCTTGACGCCGGGCTTGTCGAACGGCGCGGGCTTGTCCGCGGCAAAAGCCGGAACCTGCATGAGCATGCTTGCGCCGGCCAGCGCGAGCGCCACCTTCCCCAAAACTCTTCTTGTGATGTTCATCTTGTTTTCCTCCACTTCTGTTGAGCCCAAAACCTATCCGGCCGAAACTACCTCCTGCCCCTGCCCGACAGGGCAAAGGTGAAGACAAGGGCGACGACCAGAACCACGCCCTTGACGAAATCCTGTGTGTAGTAAGGCGCGTTCATCATCGTCAGGCCTTGCAGCAGGATGCCGACGAACAGCGCGCCGACGGCGGTGCCGAAGGCGTTCGGCTTGGCGGCGCCGAGCACCGCATAGCCGATCAGCGCCGCGGCAACCGCATCGAGCAGCAGATTATTACCCGAGGCGATGTCGCCGCGTCCAAGTCGGGCGGCGAGCAAAATGCCGCCGATCGAGGCAAAAACTCCTGAAATAATGTAGGCCCAGATCTTGTATGCCTTGACAGGCGCGCCGGCGAGTTCGGCGGCCCGCTCGTTGGAGCCGACCGCGTACATCATGCGGCCGAAGCGCGTGTATTCCAGGAAGAACCAGATCAGCAGGGCGAGCACCAGAAGCACGACCACGGAGACCGGGATCAGGTTCGGGATGAAGAAATCGAAGCGGTGCCGGCCGAGCGCCAGGAAGGCATCGGAGAACTTGCCGTTGGCGACCGAGCCATCGGGCATGGTCATGCCGGTGGCGATAGAACGCCCCTCGGTCGGTATGCGCTGCAGGCCGACGAGCAGGAACATCATGCCGAGCGTCGCCAGCAGGTCGGGCACGCGCATATAGACGATCAGCCAGCCATTGATCAGGCCGACAATGGCGCCGATGAGCAGACAGACGATGACGGCGACGAACGCATTCTGCTCCAGCACCACCATGACATAGGCTGATGCCATCATGGCTGAGGTGGCCACGGAGCCGATCGAAAGGTCGAACCCGCCGACGACCAGCGTGGCGGTGACGCCGAGCGCCAGCACGCCGGTGATGGCGACCGACTGGAAGATGAAGACAGCACTTTGGGGCGAAACGAAACCATCGGCGGCGATCGCGAAATAGGCGACCAGCCCGAACAGGAGAACGATGAAGCCGTAGCGAATGGCGTAGTCGCGCAGCGTCATTCAACGCACCCCGGCGCGGCTGCCCAATTCATCCCACTCGAACTCATGGTCTCTCCATTCCATTTCCCTTCGCGACGCTCAGGCCGCGCTGTGCAGCGGTCCGCCGGCGACCTCGGCCAACAGGCGGTCCATATCGACGTCGGCGTTTCGATGTTCACCGACGATCGTGTGCTCCGACATCACAAGAATGCGGTCGGCCGTCTCCAGCGCCTCGTCAATTTCGGTGACGAACAGAAGCGTGGCGCGGCCATTGGCGCTTGCCCTAAGCTTGGCGGCGATGTCGCGCCGAGCCGAAATGTCGACGCCTTGAAACGGCTCGTCGAGAACGAAGAGCCTCGCATCCTGCGCCATCCAGCGCGCGACCATAACCTTCTGCTGGTTGCCGCCGGACAGTGCCGACATTTCGTCCTTCTCCGAGCGGCAGACGACGCCCAGTTCCTCGATTTGCCGGCGCGCGGTGGCGCGCTCCAGGCGACGCTTGATGACGTTGAGTCCGGACATGCGCTTCAGGAAAGGCAGGCTGATATTGCGCTCGATGTTGAAGCCGCCGACGATGCCGCTGGTCGCACGGTCCTTGGCGACAAGGAACACGCCGGCCGCGATCGCATCACCCGCCGAGCGCGGCGCATAAGGCTTGCCGTCCATCGTCATGGTGCCGGCGAAAGGTTTGCGCACCCCGAACAACGTTTCGGCAAGCGCCGTCTTGCCGACGCCGACAAGCCCGGTGATGGCAACCACCTCGCCATCGCCAAGGGTCATCGAGATCGGGCGAGCGCCCTGCGCGATACGAAGGCCCTCGACGGTCAGAACCGCCTTGGCCGAACTCCTTGCAACGATGCGGTCGAGATGGATCTTGCGGCCAAGCATGGCGTTGACCGCGCCTTCATAGTCGAGCGGCTTGCTGTCGAAGACGCCTGAGACGATGCCGTCTCGCATCGAGACGATGCGATCGGCAAGCCGCCTGATGTCCGACATGCGATGCGAAATATAGAGGATCGCCACGCCCTGCCCCCGCAAGCGGTCGACCAGCGCGAACAGCCGGTCGGCTTCGGCACTGGACAGCGACGAGGTCGGCTCGTCGAGGATCAGGACCTTCGGCTGATGCGCCAGGGCGCGGGCGATCGCGACCATCTGTCGATCGGCCAGCGAAAGATCGCTGACGCGGGCCTTGAGATCGATGGCGAGCCCCATGCGGTCGGCGACCGCCTTGGCTTCGCGGCGCACGCGGGCGGGATTGAAGATCGTCGGAGCGCCGCGACCGCTCAGCCTGTCGAGCGTCAGGTTGGTCGCGACATCAAGGTCGGCGACCACGCCGTCATTGATGTTCTGATGGACGGTGACGACACCGGCGCGGATCGCTTCGGCCGGCGTGTTCGGCGCGAAATCCTGTCCGGCAAGCGTCATGGCGCCGCCGCCACGTTCGTAGACGCCGCTGATGATCTTGACGAGCGTGGATTTGCCGGCGCCGTTGGCGCCCATCAGCACGGTCACCTCACCGGAATGCAGTTCGAGCGAGATGCCGCCAAGCACCTCGTTGCGGCCAAAGGATTTCCTCAGTCCCTCTACGCGGAACACGGCATTGCCGACCATGCGTTCCTCCCTGACGATGACGCTATGGTCAATATCGGCAATTGTCAACACGATTGACAATTGCCAGACAGCTTCCTAGCTTGGCCCCGCCGCTAAGGCTCCCCTATGATCGGAGCGCAAAGGCGGGAGGGAGAAGAATGACCGGGAAATTGCCGTTCGAAGCATTGTCGGTGGAGACGCTTGCGACGCGTCTCGGCGCGAACGAAGCGCTATGCGCAGAGATCGGCGCGGATACGGCCCGATGGAAAGTCCGCGAGGTCGGCGACGGCAATCTGAACCTGGTTTTCATCGTCGAAGGCGCCGGCGGTGCCGCCGTGGTGAAGCAGGCCTTGCCCTATGTGCGCCTCGTCGGCGACAGCTGGCCGCTGCCGCTGAAGCGTTCCTTCTTCGAGTATCACGCGCTGACAAGACAGGAGCGCCGGGCGCCGGGTTCGGTGCCGGCGATCTACCATTTCGACGAAAGCCAGGCGCTGATCATCATGGAGTATCTGGCGCCGCCGCACATCATCCTGCGGCGCGCCCTTATCGACGGGCGCCGGTTGCCGAACATCGCCAGGGATATCGGCCTGTTCATGGCCCGCACGCTGTTCCGTGGCTCCGACTTCTCGATGGTGACCAGGGAGCGCAAGGCGGACCTCGCTCTGTTCGCCGACAATGTCGAACTTTGCGACATCACCGAGAACCTGGTTTTTTCGGACCCCTATTTCGACGCCAAGATGAACCGGCACACCAGCCCGCAGCTCGATAGCCTTGTCGCGGAGCTGCGCGCCGACCGCGACCTCAAGGTCGAGGCGCAACGGCTGAAGCACCTGTTCGCCGCCAATGCCGAAACGCTGCTGCATGGCGATCTGCATTCGGGCTCGATCATGGTGACCGACAAAGAGACCCGGATGATCGATCCGGAATTCGCCTTCTACGGCCCGATGGCATTCGATGTCGGCATGCTGCTTGCCAATTTCTGGATGTCGTTCTTCTCGCAGCGCGGCCATGAACAGGACGGCAAGCGCGACGCCATGCGCGCCTATCTGCTCGAGGTGACCGCCGAAACCTGGGCGGTGTTCCGCGCCGAGTTCTCGCTGCTGTGGCGCACGGAGCGCACCGGCATGCTCTACCAGAAGAGCCTGTTCGAGGATCAGGGCGACAAGCTCGGCGCCGAGCAGGCGCTCGACCACGTGCTGCACCAGATCTGGGACGATCTTCTGGGGTTCGCCGGCATCGAGGTGCACCGGCGCATTCTCGGCCTCGCCCACAATGCCGATTTCGAGACCATCGCCGATGAAGACCTGCGCGCTTCCTGCGAGGCCAAAGCGCTCAAGTTCGGGCGTCACATCGCCGTCAACCGGCGCCAGATCCACAGCATCGACGAGGTCAACCAACTGGCCGCGCTGATCGAACAGGAGAGCGGAATTTGAACGTCGGCGACCGCCACTATCGCACCATCTGGCTGAGCGACGATAAGCGTTCGGTCGAGATCATCGATCAGCGCTGGCTGCCGCACGACTTCCGCATCGAGAAGATCGGCACGGTTGCCGGCATCGCCACCGCCATCCGCGACATGTGGGTGCGCGGCGCGCCATTGATCGGCGTCACCGCGGCCTATGGCGTCGCCATGCAGATGGCGGACGATCCGTCCGACTCGGCGCTCGATGCCGTATGGGAGACGCTGCACGAGACACGCCCGACGGCGATCAACCTGCGCTGGGCGCTGGACGAGATGCGCCGCTTCCTCAAGCCATTGCCGACAGAACAGCGCGCCGCGGCCGCCTACCGGCGGGCCAGCGAGATCGCAGACGAGGATGTCGGCCTCAACCGCGCCATCGGCGAGAACGGACTTGCGATCATCAAAAAGATCGCAGCGGGCAAGAAGCCAGGGGAAACCGTCAACATCCTGACCCATTGCAATGCCGGCTGGCTGGCGACCGTCGACTACGGCACCGCGACCGCGCCGATCTATCTGGCCGTCGAGGCCGGCATTCCCGTGCACGTCTATGTCGACGAGACGAGGCCGCGCAACCAGGGCGCCCAGCTCACTGCCTGGGAAATGGCCGGCCATGGCGTGCCGCACACGCTGATTGTCGACAATGCCGGCGGACATCTGATGCAGCATGGCGCGGTCGACATGGTCATTGTCGGCACCGACCGCACGACCGCCGACGGCGATGTCTGCAACAAGATCGGCACCTATCTCAAGGCGCTGGCCGCCGCCGACAACAAGGTGCCCTTCTATGTCGCCCTGCCCTCGCCGACCATTGACTGGACCGTCCATGACGGCCTCAAGGAAATTCCCATCGAAGAGCGCTCCGGCGACGAGGTCTCGCTCGTCTGGGGCAAGACGGCGGACGGGAAAATCGCCCAGCTACGCATCTCGCCCGAGGCGACGCCGGCGGCGAACCCGGCCTTCGACGTGACCCCGGCGCGACTGGTCACCGGGCTCATCACCGAGCGTGGCGTGGCGAAAGCCTCGCGCGAAGGCCTGAAGGCGATGTTCCCCGAGCGTGGATAGCTTTCAGCAAGGCCTCGCTCGCGGCCGATAGCGCCGCAAGACCCAGATCTCCTCCAGCACCTTGCTGCGACGCTTCCGGCGATGGCCGGAAGCGCGCGTTTCCAATCGTCCCATCGCCTGTCGGCGCGTGCCTGCTGCCTCGCGGCGCAACACAGGGTTGCTTGCGCATTTGGTATGCTGGTATAATATGTACCTGGTATGGCGTCCTCGGAAAGCACGCCGTAATCGAGTGGCAGAGCCGGACCGGCGAAGCCTGGTCCATCCGTGTTCCTGGGAGGAAACATTATGAGGTTTGTGACTGTTGCGGCGCTTGCCAGCGCCGTGCTGACGAGTGTTGCGGTGCTGCCGGCGGCTGCGTCGCCCGACGCGCCGGTCATCGCGCTCGCCAATGCCTATTACGGCAACACCTGGCGGCACCAGATGGTCGAGGCCTTCGAAGCCTCCGCCAAGGAAGCCAAGGCAGCCGGGCAGATTTCCGACTATATCGTCATGAACGGCGATGGTTCTGTGGCGCAGCAGAACAGCCAGATCGCCGAGTTGATCCTGAAGAAGGTCGACGTCCTTGCCGTCGACGCCGCCTCGGAGACGGCCGTCAACGGCGTCATCGAAAAGGCCTGCAAGGCCGGCATCATCGTCATCTCCTTCGATTCCGTCGCCTCGGCGCCCTGCAACTACCAGCTCAATTTCGACTTCAAGGGCTACAAGGCAGCCCAGGCCGAAGCCGTGTTCAAGATGCTCGGCGGCAAGGGCAACATCATCCAGGTGCGCGGCGTGAAGGGTTCTGCGCCGGACAATGACATGTTCAACGCACAGCAATCTGTGCTGGCGAAGTATCCCGACATCAAGGTCGTCGCCACCGTCTATGGCCAGGCGACCGCCTCGGTCGCGCAGGCGGCCATCGCCAATGTCCTGCCCTCCCTGCCGCATGTCGATGCCGTGCTCGGCCAGGGCGGCAGCGACGATGTCGGTATCGCCCAGGCGTTCGTCCAGTATGGCGGCGACTACGCCGGCAAGATGCCGATCATCGAAGGCGGCGGCGGCACCGACTTCGTCAAATGGTGGGCCGAGGAGAATGCCAAGAACGGCTATCAGACCGTGTCCATGAACACCACGCCAGGCATTGGCGGGGCGGCGTTCTGGCTCGGCCTGTCGCTGCTCAAGGGCGCCAAGGCGCCCAAGATGATGATCATGCCGGTGGCGACCGTCGATGCCAGCAATCTCAAGGACTACGCCAAGCTGCCGGGCGGCCAGATCATCAGCCCGAGCTATTCGCTCGACTGGGTCAAGCAGAACCTGTTGAGCAAATAGGCGCCGATGCCCGCGACCGGGCGCAGCCAGTGGCCGCGCCCGGTTTTCCGCATGCGAAGAAACGGAAGACGAATGTCCCAGTTCGCCGTCGCCCCCCAGAAAAGCGCGGACGCCAAGGCGCCTGCCGCTTCGATCCGGCAAGAGATCGTCTCGCTGTCGCGGATCACCAAGAGTTTTGGGCCGACGCTGGCGAATGCGGAGATCGACCTCACCGTTCGTATGGGCGAAGTCATCGGGCTGGTCGGGGGCAACGGCGCCGGCAAATCGACGCTGATGCGCATCCTGTGCGGCACCATGTGGCCGACCCTGGGCTCGATCGCCTTCGCCGGCCAGGCGGTTGAGTTCTCCGGCTACGACACGGCAGAAGCGCAGCGGCGCGGCATCCGCATGGTGCACCAGGAACTGTCGCTGTGTGCCAACCTTTCCGTCGCCGAGAACTTCTTCCTGGAAACGCCTGATGACGCGGCCAACCGTCCCGGCTGGCGCGCGCTTTACAGAACACGTGCCCGGGCCGCGCTCGATGCCGTGTTTCCCACCAATGGCATCGATGTGGACGCCGAAGTCGGCCATCTCTCCATCGCCGAACGGCAGATGGTCGAGATCGCCCGCGCCGCCGCGACGCCTGGCGTCAAGCTGATCATCCTCGACGAGCCGACCTCCTCGCTCGACCTCGATCGCTCGAAGCAGTTGCGTGCCTTCATCCGCGAACGGGCTGGCGCCGGCCTTGCCTTCATCTTCATCAGCCACAAGCTCCAGGAAATCATCGACATCGCCACGCAGGTCGTGGTGCTGCGCAACGGGCGCACCGCCTGGCGGGGCGACGTCGCGGAAACCTCGATCGACAGGCTGGTGCAGCTGATGGGCGGCGACGCCAATTCGATCCACCAGCACGGCATGGCCGCCACCGGCAGCGGCCCGGTGCTGGTGCGGCTGTCCGGATCGCTGACGTCGAAACTCGGCCGCGACATCGAGATCGCGCGCGGCGAGATCGTCGGACTGGCGGGGCTGGAGGGCAGCGGCCAGAAGGACCTGCTGCATGCCATCTTCAGCGGCAAGGATGCCGCCGTCGCCAGGGCCGAGGCGGCCAGCTTCATTGCCGGCGACCGCCAGAAGGAAGGCGTCTTTCCGCTGTGGAGCGTGCTGGGGAACATCAGCATAGGCAGCCTTGCGCGCCGCCGGGCGCTGGGTCTGGTCTCGGAGCGGCACGACCGCGAGGCGGCAGGCGAAGCCTCCGGCCGGCTGCGGCTCGATGAAAACCGCCTCGCTTCCAACATACTGGAGCTCAGCGGCGGCAATCAGCAGAAGGCCCTGG
The DNA here is from genome assembly GCF_005503535.1 of Mesorhizobium comanense. Lineage (GTDB taxonomy): Bacteria > Pseudomonadota > Alphaproteobacteria > Rhizobiales > Rhizobiaceae > Mesorhizobium > Mesorhizobium comanense. The sequence goes on from NZ_SCNN01000021.1 coordinate 70,597, forward strand.
TGGCCCGCGCGCTCGTCGCTGACACACCGATCATCCTGCTCGACGATCCGACGCGCGGCGTCGACATCGCCACCAAGCAGGATTTCTACCGGCTCTGCAACGACATCGCGCGCGGCGGACGCACGCTCGTCTGGCACACGACCGAGGATGCCGAGCTTCTGGCCTGCGACCGCGTGCTGGTCTTTTCCGGAGGCCGGATCGTCAAGGAACTTACCGGTGAGGCAATCACCGAGGCGGCGATCGTCGGAGCATCGTTCGCCGAGCAAGCGGACAAGCGCACCGGCGCCACGCACGGCAATGGCGGGATGGCCGGGCTTGGGCGCAGGCTGGTGGACGCAGCGCCCTTCATCGGCCTTGCCGCCGTGCTGGCGGTGATGATTTCCGCCAATCCGGCGGTTGCCTCGGTCTTCGGGCTCGACCTTCTGCTGATGCCGGCGCTGTCGCTGGTGCTGGTGACGGCGGCGCAGATGTTCATCGTCGGCGGCAGCGAGATCGATCTCGGCGTCGGCGCCTTCGCGGGGCTGACCAGCGTGATAAGCGCCACACTGCTCTACGATCAACCCTGGCTCGGCGCGCTGGCGCTGGCGGCGGCGATCGCCGCCTATGCCGGGCTCGGCGGTCTCATCCAGGCGCGCAAGATTCCGGCCATCGTCGTCACGCTCGGCGCGTCCTTCATCTGGGTGGGGCTGGGTTACGCGCTGCAGCCGACGCCGGGCGGAGCCAGCCCCGATTGGCTGACGTCGCTGTTCGGATGGTCGGTCGGCTTCCTGCCAACCTCGGTGATCCTCATCTGCGCCGTTGCGCTGGTCGTGTTCGTGATCGACCGGCTGCCGCTCGGCGTGGTGCTGCGCGGCTTCGGCAACAACCCGACCGCGATGATCCGCTCCGGCTGGTCGCCGACGCGCTATGCGCTGGTGCGCTATCTCATGGCAGGCCTGTTCGCCGCCGCCGCCGGCCTGTCGCTGACGGCGATCAACACGGCGAGCGACATCAATTCCGGCAATTCGTTCACGCTGCTCAGCGTCGCCGCCGTGGTGATGGGCGGCTGCTCGCTGCTGGGCGGCATCATCTCGCCGGTCGGCGCCATCGTAGGCGCCGTGACGCTGTCGCTGATCGGCGCGCTGCTCGGCACGCTCAATGTCAGCAGCGACTACAACGCCGCCACGCAAGGCCTGATCCTCATCGCGCTGCTGACATTGCGCAGCCTGACCGCCGACCGCAGGAGCGAACAATGAGCGGGCGAGGAACAGGCGCATTGGCCGCCTTCGGCCCCTGGGCGCAGAAGAACCGCTGGGTCTGGGCTGCCATCGGCGTGCTTTTGCTGTGGCTCGTGCTCTCCATGGTCACCAGCCGCTTCAGCCTCTCCAGCCTGTCGGGCATCATGCTGTCGGCCTCGTTCCTGACCATCGTCGGTATCGGCCAGATGTTCGTCGTCACCACCGGACGCGGCAATATCGACCTTTCCGTCGCCTCGGTAATCACGCTCAGCGCCTTCGTCGCCCTCCTCACCATCAAGGGCCAGGACGCCAATCTCGCCATCGGGATCGTCGCGGCCATCCTGCTCGGCCTGATAGTCGGACTGCTCAATTCGCTGCTCGTCGTCGGCCTCGGCATTCCGGCGATCATCGCGACACTCGCCACCGGCTATGTGCTGGCAACCGCGACACTGCTGTCGAACAAGGCAATCCCCGGCTTTGCCGTCAGCCCCGCGCTGAAGGACCTGGCGACCGGCCGCATTTCAGGCATTCCGATCATGGCCATCGTTGCCATCCTTGGCGTGGCGGCGGCTTCCTTCGTGCTGCGCTACACCGTGTTCGGGCAGCTTTTGTCGGCGGTCGGCCAGAACCGGGCGGCGGCGCGGCTCGCCGGTATCCGCAACGGGCCGGTGATCGCGTCGGCCTTCATCATCTCCTCGGTGCTGGCATCGCTCGACGGCCTGCTGCTCGGCGCCTATATCGGCGGCGCCTTCCTCGAAATGGGCCAGCCCTATCTCCTGCAGTCGATCGCCGCCGTGGTGCTTGGCGGAACCCTGATCTTCGGCGGCTCGGCAACCGCGCTCGGTACCCTGTTCGCCAGCATCCTGCTCATCCTCATCGTGACGACGATGCAGATCGTCGGGTTGCCCCCCGGCATCCAGGACATCGTCCAAGGGATCGTCGTCATCTTCGTGCTGGCGCTGGCGGGCCGGCAGGCCTTGACGCGGCGCGCGGCCGAGCCCGCCGGCGGCACGACGGCGAAAACCGACACCGGCACGGCGGCCCTGACGGAGTGATGACTACAAAGCCGACGATTCCTCTTGCCAAGTTATGGTAGAGTGATCATACCAGTATATAAGATGACGATCGTGCGGCGATCGCCTGTGGATCAAGGAGCAAGGGCCAGATGACAACGATTGCGCTGTTCGGTGCGGGCGGAAAAATGGGCTACCGCCTGTCGACCAATTTCCGCGGCTCCGCCTACCAGATCCGCCATGTCGAGATCAGCGAGGCCGGCAAGGAACGGCTGAAGACGGGACTGGGCATAGACACCGTCAGCGTCGACGATGCGCTCCATGGCGCCGAGGTCGTCATCCTGGCGGTGCCGGATACGCATATCGGCAAGGTCGCCGCCGGCATCGAAAGCAAGCTTGCACCGGGTACCATGGTGGTGGTCCTCGACGCGGCCGCGCCCTTTGCCGGGCATCTGCCCAACCGCCCCGACCTCACCTATTTCGTCACCCATCCCTGCCATCCGCCGATCTTCAACGACGAGACCGACATGGCCGCCAAGAAGGACTTCTTCGGCGGCGTCAAGGCCAAGCAGCATTTCGTCAGCGCCCTGATGCAAGGACCGGAGGCGGACTACGCCAAGGGCGAGCAGATCGCCCAGATCATCTGGGCGCCGGTCATGCGCTCGCACCGCGTCACCGTCGAGCAGATGGCGCTGCTGGAGCCAGGTCTTTCGGAGACGGTTTGCGCTTCGCTGCTGGTGGTGATGAAGGAAGCGATGGATGAGGTCGTGGCGCGCGGCGTCGACCGGCAGGCCGCGCTCGACTTCCTGCTCGGCCATATGAACGTGCTCGGCGCCGTCATTTTCGGCGAAACGAAGGGTGTTTTCTCCGACGCCTGCAACAAGGCGATCGAATTCGGCAAGCCGGTGCTGATGCGTGACGACTGGAAACGCGTGTTCGAACCGGAAGAGATCGCAGCCAGCATCCAGCGCATTACCTGAAGCGACGGCTTCCCTCCCCTTTGCGGGGAAGGGAAAACACGATCACTCAGATACATATCATCTGAAATAGTGGTTGACTCATCATACCAGTTGGCTAAGCTGTTGGCCAACTTGGATCAGGCTTAGCTGGGAGCTCTAAGCCTGGACGAGTGGAGGATGGCGGGGAGCGACGATCCGTTCAGGAGAACCCGCGCCGGGCTTTGAATCCGGCGCGACGCGCTGCCTGACCAGTTCAATGCGTCGGCCTCGCTCGATCGACGCGCGATTCTTTTTTTCAAACGGGAGGACTTCATGAAACTCACACGCAGAATGACGCTTGCGGCCTTCGCCAGCGTATTGGCACTCGGCACGGCGGCGCCGGCCTTCGCGGCGGACCTCATCGCCATCATCACCCCCTCGCATGACAATCCGTTCTTCAAGGCGGAAGCCGTCGGCGCCGAGGCCAAGGCCAAGGAACTCGGCTACGAGACGCTGGTGCTGGTGCATGACGACGACGCCAACAAGCAGTCGCAGCTGATCGACACCGCGATCGGCCGCGGCGCCAAGGCGATCATCCTCGACAATGCCGGCGCCGACGCCACCGTGGCCGCCGTGCAGAAGGCCAAGGACGCCGGCGTTCCCTCGTTCCTGATCGACCGCGAGATCAACGCCACCGGCGTCGCCGTGGCGCAGATCGTCTCCAACAACTACCAGGGCGCCCAGCTCGGCGCGCAGGAGTTCGTCAAGCTGATGGGCGAGAAGGGCAATTATGTCGAACTGGTCGGCAAGGAGTCCGACACCAATGCCGGCATCCGCTCCAAGGGCTATCACGACGTCATCGACGACTATCCGGACCTGAAGATGGTCGCGCAGCAATCGGCCAACTGGAGCCAGACCGAGGCCTATTCCAAGATGGAATCGATCCTCCAGGCCAATCCCGACATCAAGGGGGTCATCTCCGGCAACGACACGATGGCGATGGGCGCCTATGCAGCACTTGCCGCGGCCGGCCGCAAGGACGTCATCGTCGTCGGCTTCGACGGGTCGAACGACGTGCGCGATTCCATCACCTCGGGCGGCATCAAGGCGACGGTGCTGCAGCCGGCCTATGCCCAGGCGCAGATGGCGGTCGAGCAGGCCAACGACTTCATCAAGAACAAGAAGTCGCCCGAGAAGGAAAAGCAGCTGATGGACTGCGTGCTCATCAATGGCGACAACGCCGCCAAGCTGGAAACCTTCGCGCTGAAGAACTGAAGCGCCTCGACATAGCAGCGAGGGGCGGCCCCGTGGGTTCGCCCCTCGCCTCCATTTCATGTTCCGGGTGCCTTTGACCGCCATGCCTTTGACCGCGAAGCCGAAGACATTGACCTGGCTGACCTCTTTTAGTTGGCTGGCGCTTGCCGCGCTCGCGGGCCTTGGCCTCAGCGGCTGCAAGATCCTGCCGACGCCGACGGCAAAGACCGAGGCAAGCGCGCCCGTCTTCAATCCGGACAAGATGGTCGAGGATATCTGGGCCACCAAGGTCATCCCTTACCTCCAGCAGAAGGCCGGGCCGTTCGCCGAGGTCCATGCCCTGGCGAAAACCGACCCCGCGGCGGCGGGCGCCAAATACGGCAATCCCAGGAAGCAGGAGAATTCGCCCTGGACCTTCGCGGTGCGCCTCGAAGGCAAGATCGTGGCCGCCAACACGCAGTCGCGCGCCGGCACGATCGATATCGACGTCGATGGCGACGGCAAGGCCGACGCACGGGTCCAGATCGGGCCGGCGATGCGCGGCACGGCGCTGCGCGACAGTCTCGACTTCGTCCAGTTCAACGACTTCACCAACCAGATCGACTTCGCCCAGTTCGGCAAGGCCTTCAATGCCTATGCCGACAAGACCGTGCTCTCCAAGCTGCCGCGCGAGGCGCTCGAAGGCCGCACCGCAAAGGTGCTGGGTGCCTATACGATCGAAGGCGGACAGGACCTGCCGCTGGTGACGCCGGCGGAGGCCGAGATCGGGCCCAAGCCATGAGCGCCGGTCACGACGTCATCCTGAAGCTGGAAGACGTTTCCAAGGTCTATGCCGGCACCGTCGCGGTCAAGCAGGCCAATTTCGAAGTGCGCAAGGGTGCGGTCAACGTGCTGGTGGGCGAGAACGGCGCGGGCAAGTCGACGCTGATGAAGATCATCGCCGGGGTCGAGAAGCCGACGGCCGGCCGCATCCTGCTGGAAGGCGAAGAGGTTTCCTTCTCCTCATCGGGCGACGCGGTGAACCGGGGCATCGGCATGGTGTTCCAGGAGCTGAACCTGTTCGGCAACATGACCGTGGCCGAGAACATCTTCGCCACGCGCGAGATCACCAACCGGTTCCGCAAGATCGATCGCAAGGCGCAGGAAATGCGGGCGGGCGCGTTCCTCGACCGGCTGGAAGCCGGTATCAGGCCCGACATGCTTGTCGAGGATCTGCGCATCGGCCAGCAGCAACTGGTCGAGATCGCCAAGGCGGTGTCGCTCGATGCGAAAATCCTGATCATGGACGAGCCGACCTCGGCGCTGAGCGCGGCCGAAGTCGAGATCCTGTTCAAGGTGATCGCAGACCTGAAGGCGCGCGGCGTCGCCATCGTCTACATCTCGCATCGGCTCGAAGAACTCATCCGCATCGGCGACTACATCACCGTGCTGCGCGACGGGCGCATCACCGGCCAGGAAGAGATGGCAAACGTCGACACGCAATGGATCGTGCGGCAGATGATCGGCTCGGACGCGAAGGACTTTGCCAAGGCCGACGGCCACCAGCCCGGCGCGGAGATCTTCCGCGCCCAGGAAATCTGCCTGCCGCGCGTAACCGGCGGACTTGCGGTCGACCACGTCTCGCTGTCGCTGCGGGCCGGCGAGATCCTCGGCATCTATGGACTTATGGGCGCCGGGCGCAGCGAGCTGTTCGACTGCATCATGGGCCGCCACGGCCATGCCAGCGGCAGAATATTCATCGCCGGCAAGCAGGTGAAGGAGCGTGACACGACGCGGCGCATCCAGCGCGGCCTGGCGCTGATCCCGGAAGACCGCCAGCGCGAGGGCCTGGTGCCGATCCTCTCCGTCGCCAGCAATCTGACGCTGGCCAGCCTGTCGCGCTTCGTGCGCCTGTTCCACATAAGCGGCGGCGCCGAGCGGGGGGCGGTGGCGCAGATGGTGCGCGAACTGGCCATCAAGGTCGCCGACCCGGCGCAGGAAGTCTCGTCGCTCTCCGGCGGCAACCAGCAGAAGGTGGTGATCGGCAAGGCGCTGCTCACCGGCCCGAAGGTGCTTCTGATGGACGAGCCCAGCCGCGGCATCGATGTCGGCGCCAAGGCGGACGTCTTCCGCACCATGCGCAAGCTGTCGCGCGACGGGCTGGGCATCCTGTTCGCCACCTCGGACCTCGATGAGGTGATGGCGCTGTCCGACCGGATCGCGGTGATGAGCAATGGCAGGCTGACCGGCATGTTCGACCGCGCCGAGGCGACCGAGGCCGCGATCGTAGCTGCTTCGGCACTGGGCCATGGTCCCTCACCTCTTGCCCCCGCGCATCTTGCCTCAGCACATGGAGAGCAACGCTGATGACTGATATTCCGGCCAGGGCGGCTCCCTCTTCGGTCTCCGGCGGCTCCGCACTGCTGACGCTGATGAAGCTCAGGACCTTCATCGCGCTGATCGCGGTGCTGGTGTTCTTCTCGCTCGCGGCGCCCAACTTCCTGTCGGCGGCCAACCTCATCCTGATGGCCAAGCACGTGGCGCTCAACGCCTTCCTCGCCATGGGCATGACCTTCGTCATCATCACCGGCGGCATCGATCTCTCGGTCGGCTCCATTGTCGGCCTGTGCGGCATGGTGGCCGGCTATCTCGTGCTCAACGGCATCGACCTGCAGATCGGATACACGATCTACTTCAACGTCTTCGAGATCATCCTGATCACGCTTGTCGTCGGCATCGCGATCGGCGCGGTCAACGGGTTGCTGATCACCAGGCTCAATGTCGCGCCCTTCATCGCCACGCTTGGCGTGCTCTACGTGGCGCGCGGCTTCGCGCTGCTGTCTTCCGACGGCCGCACCTTCCCCAACCTGGTCGGCAAGGCCGAGCTCGGCACCACCGGTTTCGGCTTCCTTGGCGCCGGCAGGCTGTTCGGCCTGCCTGTCTCGATCTGGATCCTCGTCGTGGTGGCGCTGGGCGCGGCCTATCTGGCGAAATACACGCCGCTTGGCCGCCACATCTTCGCCGTCGGCGGCAATGAGCGCGCAGCGCGCATCTCGGGCGTGCGCGTCAACATGGTCAAGATGTTCGTCTACATGTTCTCCGGCTTTTGCGCGGCGATTGTCGGACTCATCATCTCGTCCGAACTGATGGCCTCGCATCCGGCGACCGGTGAAAGCTTCGAACTCAACGCCATCGCCGCCGCTGTGCTCGGCGGCACGTCGATGTCGGGCGGGCGCGGCACGATCGGCGGCACCATCGTCGGCGCCTTCGTCATCGGCATCCTGTCGGACGGGCTGGTGATGATGGGCGTGAGTTCCTTCTGGCAGATGGTGATCAAGGGCCTGGTCATCATCGTCGCCGTGGTCGTCGACCAGGCGCAGCGCCGGCTGCAGCAGCGTGTTAGCCTGATGCAAATGGCGAAGGCAGGCTGATCATGGCGAATTTGAATGGAGCGCTGATCGGCTGCGGCTTCTTCGCCGTCAACCAGATGCACGCCTGGGGCGATATCGAAGACGCCTCGATCACCGCCATCTGCGACCGCGATCCGGAACGGCTGCGCATCGTCGGCGACCAGTTCGGCGTGGCGCGGCGCTACACGGACGCGGCGGCGATGTTGTCGGCTGAAAAGCTCGATTTCGTCGACATCGCCACCACGGTGGGCAGCCATCGGCCCCTGGTCGAACTGGCCGCCAGCCACCGCGTCCCGGTGATCTGCCAGAAACCCTTCGCGCCGACGCTCGCCGATGCCAAGGCGATGGTGACAGCCTGCGCCGATGCCGGCGTGCCGCTGATGGTGCATGAGAATTTCCGCTGGCAGTCGCCCATACAGGCGGTGCGCGCCGTGCTCGACAGCGGCGAGATCGGCACGCCGTTCTTCGGACGTATCTCCTTCCGCTCCGGCTACGACGTGTTCTCCGGCCAGCCTTATCTTGCGACCGGCAAGCGCTTCATCATCGAGGATCTCGGCATCCACATCCTCGACATCGCGCGTTTCCTGCTCGGCGACGTATCGAGCCTCACCGCGCGCACGGCGCGCATCAATCCGGCCATCGCCGGCGAGGACGTCGCAACGATGTTGATGGATCACCAGAGTGGCGCCACCTCGGTGGTCGATTGCAGCTATGCGACGAAACTCGCCGTGGAGCCGTTTCCCGAAACGCTGGTCGAGATCGACGGCAACGACGGCACGATCCGGCTGGCGCAGGGATACCGGCTCACCGTCACCGGCAGGAACGGCACGACGGTCAGGGACGTTTCGCCGCCGCTGCTGCCCTGGGCATCGCGGCCATGGCACAACATCCAGGAGAGCGTGCTGGCGATCCAGAAACACTGGGTCGGCTGCCTTGCGTCAGGCGAGGAGCCGGCAACCTCGGGCGCCGACAATCTCAAGACGTTCGCCCTGGTCGAAGCCGCTTACGCCGGCGCAGCCAGCCGGGAGCCGGTGCGGATCGACAGCCTGCTGACATGACCGCCGACACCTTCGATCTCTATGGCACAAAGGCACGCGAAGCCGCACCGGTGCGGCTGCGGGCCGGCGCGCTGAGCGCAGACCTTGTCAACGGCAATCTGCGCACCGTGCGCCATGGCGGCACCGAAGTGCTGCGCGCCATCGCCTATGTCGTGCGCGACCGCGACTGGGGCACTTATGAGCCGGGCCTGACCGATCTGGAGATCGAGCAGCACGACGACAGCTTCCGCGTCAGCTATGCCGCAAGCTGCGTCGGACCTGGCGGCGCCCGGCTCGGCTTCCGCGCCGTCATCGAAGGTTCCGCCGACGGCACCCTCCGCTTCGACGTGACGGCGTTACCCGAGAACGATTTCGAGACCAACCGCTGCGGCTTCTGCATCCTGCATCCGATCGCAGGCCTCGCCGGCAACCCGGTGACGGTAGAGCATACCGATGGCGGCGTCGTGCATACGAAACTGCCCGACCTGGTCGACCCCTGGCAGCCGTTCAAGGATCTTCGCGCCATCACCCATGAGGTGCGGCCCGGCGTCACCGCCCAATGCCGGATGGAAGGCGACGTTTTCGAAATGGAGGACCAGCGCAACTGGTCCGACGCCTCCTACAAGACCTATGTGCGGCCGCTGGCGCTGCCCTGGCCCTATGTGCTGGCGGGCGGCGAGCCGCTGCGCCAGACCGTCACCTTGCGCATCTCGGGCGAGACGAAGGACGCGGCCGCCGCGACAAGCATCGACCCGGTGCGCATCGAGCTTGGCGAGGCCGGTCCGAGACTGCCCGACATCGGCCTGGTCATCTACCCCGAAGACATCGATGCGACACTTGCCGGCCTGCCCGATCTGGCCGGGCTGGCGCCACGGCAATTGCTTTTCCAGTTCGATCCGACTCGCGGCCACGGCCTCGAGGCCTTGCGCGCCCATGCCCGGCTCGCCGCCGCCTTGCCGGCCGCGACGACGCTCGAATGCGTGGTCGCCTGCACCGGCGATCTCGATGCCGAACTCTCCGGCGTCGCCGACATGGTGCGCCGCGCCGGCCTGCGGCTTGACGCCATCGCCGTGTCGCCTTCGGTCGACCGCCAGTCGACGCCGCCCGGCAGCGCCTGGCCGGCATGTCCGCCGCTGGAGGATGTCTATGCCGCCGCCCGCCGGGTTTTTCCCGGCATCCGCCTCGGCGGCGGCATGTTCAGCTATTTCACCGAGCTCAACCGCAAGCGGGTTCCCGCCGGTCCGCTCGACTTCGTCACCCACTGCACCTGCCCGATCGTGCATGCCGCCGACGATCTCAGCGTCATGCAGTCGCTGGAAGCACTGCCCTTCATCACCCGCTCGGCAAGGGCGATCTTCGGCGATATGCCCTACCGGATCGGGCCTTCGACCATCGCCATGCGGCAGAACCCGTATGGCGGCGCGACCAAGGACAATCCTGACGGCCTGCGCATCGCCATGGCCAATCGCGATCCACGCCATGCCGGGCAATTCGCCGCCGCATGGGCGATCGGATATGCAGCCCGCGTCGCGCCGGCCGGGCTGGAGATGCTGACCCTGTCCAGTTTCGCCGGCCCGTTCGGTTTGATGGCCGCATCCGGCGAACCCGCCGCCGAAGGCGCGCCGCGGCCGATCGCCAGGGCCATCAAGGGGCTTTGCGAACTGGCCGGCCTCGCGCATGTTTGCGCGAAGACGAGCGACGAGACGCGGATCGCGGTGCTGGCCGGCCGCTCCGCTTCAGGAGCAATTGTCGCATGGCTGGCGAACCTGACGGCAATCGACGTTGCGGTCGACGCATCCGAACTCGGCCGGGGGCATCTCGTGATGCCACCCTACGCCATCACCCGGATCGGCTAGAGCCTACTTTTCGGAATTCATCACATAGAGCGCCCGCGAGCGTTCGAGATGCTTGATCATCGCCTTCTCGGCGCCGTCGGCATCACGGTGCTCGATGCGGTCGACGATCTCCTCGTGCTCGGTCAGCGTGTACTTTTCCTTGCCGGTCCAGATCAGCATTTCGGTGTGGTATTCCTTCAGCCAGCCGAGCATGGCCTCGCTGACGGCGACATAGATAGGGTTGCCCGATATAGCCGCGATCTGGGTGTGGAACTTCATGTCGGCGGAGATAAAGGCTTCGGAATCGCCGCGCGCTGCGCGCTGCTCGGCGACCGTCGCCTTGAGCCGCTGCACATCCTCCGACGTGGCCTTTTCGGCTGCCTCCCTGACCATGCCGCGCTCGAAGAAAATGCGCGCCGTCTTCAGGTGCTCGAGCGTGTCCCTGGACGACGACAGGATGATCTTGGCGGCGCCGTCGACCTGCTTGATGATCGACTTGGCGGTCAGTTGCAGCACCTTGGCGCGCTCGCCATGCGAGATGGCGACGAGACCCATATTGCTCAGCGCCTGCATGGCCTCGCGGATCGCCGGCCTGCCAACCTCGAAACGCTCCATCAGCTCGCGCTCCGACGGCATGTCGTCGCCCGGCTGCAATTCGCCGCTGGTGATCAGCAGCTTCAGCCTGGCGAAGACTTCATCGGAAAGTTTGCGCCGGACGATCGGCTCCGAACGGTTCATCGTGGCGAATCACTCCCTGGCCCGATCCCTGTCTAGCATCCCCGGTGCGATTACCGGAATGCCTGCGCCTTGCCCGTCCGATCGCACGGGATATTCGCTTGCAATACTTATGTACTCATTATACCAGATTTACTGCGCGACCAAACCTTTTTCGAACCCCTTCGGCAGGGCCGGCACCCATGATCACCCTCACCTATCGCATCGAGACGTCAGGCAGTATCGAGGCCCTGGCTGCCAAGATCGCCAGTGACCAGTCGACCGGAACCTTCGTCGCGCTGCCCGGTGAGACAGAGGAGCTGAAGGCGCGCGTAGCGGCCCGCGTGCTGGCGATCCGGCACCTGCCCGACGCCGCGCTGCCGTCCATTCCCGAGGCCGGAAGCGGGCCGTTCCGGCGCGCAGATGTCGACATCGCCTTTCCCTTCGATGCGATCGGCACCGACCTGTCGGCGCTGATGACCATCGCCATCGGCGGCACCTATTCGATCCGCGGCCTGTCGGGCATCCGCGTCGTCGACATGAAGCTGCCCGAACAATTCAGAGGCGCGCATCCAGGCCCGCAGTTCGGCGTGGCCGGCAGCCGCAGGCTGACCGGCGTCGAGGGTCGCCCCATCATCGGCACCATCGTCAAGCCAGCGCTCGGCCTGCGCCCTCACGAGACGGCGCAGATGGTGGGTGAACTCATCGAGGCCGGCGTCGACTTCATCAAGGATGACGAGAAGCTGATGAGCCCCGCCTATTCGCCGCTCGCCGAACGGGTCAAGGCGATCATGCCGCTGGTGCTCGACCATGAGCAGAAGACCGGCAGGAAGGTGATGTACGCCTTCGGCATCTCGCATGCCGACCCGGACGTGATGATGCGCAACCACGACCTGGTGCTCGAAGCCGGCGGCAATTGCGCCGTCGTCAACATCAACTCCATCGGCTTCGGCGGCATGGCTTACCTGAGGAAGCGCTCCGGGCTGGTGCTGCATGCGCATCGCAACGGCTGGGACATCCTTACCCGCCATCCCGGCCTCGGCATGGATTTCAGGGTGTGGCAGCAATTCTGGCGACTGCTCGGCGTCGACCAGTTCCAGATCAACGGCATTGCGTCCAAATACTGGGAGCCGGACGAATCCTTCATCCGCTCCTTCGATGCGGTGACGACGCCGCTGTTTTCACCAGCCGATTGCGCCCTGCCGGTGGCCGGCTCCGGCCAATGGGGCGGACAGGCTCCCGAAACCTATGAACGCACAGGGCGCACCGTCGATCTTCTCTATTTGTGCGGTGGCGGCATCGTCAGCCATCCGGACGGCCCGGGCGCCGGCGTGCGCGCCGTCCAGCAGGCCTGGCAGGCGGCCGTCGCGGGCGTTCCACTGGCGGACTATGCCCGCGACCATGTCGAGCTGGCCCGCTCGATCGAGAAATTCGGCGACGGCAAGGCGGCGTGAACAAGGCTATGCGCGAGCTGCTCCTCAGCTACTATGGCGACGACCTGACCGGTTCCACCGACGTGATGGAGGCGCTCGAGACCGGCGGCGTGCCGACCGTGCTGTTCATGCGCCGGCCAGACCAGCCGCTGCTGGCGCGCTTCTCGCATTGCCGGGCGGTGGGGCTGGCGGGCGCCAGCCGCAGCGAAACGCCGGACTGGATGGAGGACAATCTGGCGCCGGCCTTCGAATGGCTGAAAAGCCTGGACGCGGCCATCTGCCACTACAAGATCTGCTCGACCTTCGATTCCAGTCCGACGATCGGCAATATCGGCCGGGCGATCGAGATCGGTCGGCGCATCTTCGGCGAAGCTGGCGTGCCGCTGGTTGTCGGCGCGCCGCAGCTCAAGCGCCATACCGCTTTCGGCAATCTCTTCGCGGCGTTTCGCGGCGAGTATTTCCGCATCGACCGGCACCCGGTGATGAGCCGGCATCCGGTGACGCCGATGAACGAAGCCGACCTCCTCGTCCACCTTTCACGCCAGACCAGCCTGAGTTCGGGGCTGATTGACCTCGCGGCCCTCGAGGCCGGCGATCTTCCGGCCCGCGTCGACCAGACCCTGCGCGACAGGGATATCGTCCTGTTCGACGTTGCCGACCATGCGACGCAAAGGCTGGTCGGCGAGCAGCTGTGGCGGGTGCGTGAGCATAATCCCGGTTTCGTCGCGGGATCCTCGGGCGTCGAATACGCGCTGCTGCGCGCATGGGCGGCCAGGGGTGTCGTATCGGGGGCCGCCAAAACCGTCCCGGCCGGCCCCGTGGACAGGCTCGCCGTCGTCTCGGGCAGCGTCTCCCCGACCACTGAAAAGCAGATCGGCTACGCGATGGCGCATGGGTTCGACGGCATCCCGCTCGATGCCTTGCGGCTGGTCTCGGAAAACTCCGGCGAAGCGATCGATCACGCCGTTGCTTGCGGCCGCGCCAGCCTTGCCGCCGGCCGCAGTGTCATACTCTACACCGCGCTCGGCCCGCAGGCCGACCGCGGCGCCGAGATCGATCAGGTCGAGGGCGCGCGCAACGCGCTTGGACGGGCGCTGGGCAGCATCCTGCGCCGGCTTGTCGTGGACGAGAAACTCAAGCGCGCGGTGATCGCCGGGGGCGACACGTCAAGCCACGCGCTGGGGCAATTGTCGATCGACGCGCTGACCATGCGCATGCCGCTGCCGCAGTCGCCGGGATCGCCGCTCTGCCTTGCCCATGGCGGGAGCGAGATCGATGGCCTGGAGATAGCCCTGAAGGGCGGTCAGGTCGGCACCGACGCCTATTTCGAGACCATCCGGCTGGGGAACTAATACAGCGGCTTGCTCATATGGCCAGGTGTCGGCCACTGTGCTGTGACGCCGGGCTGCACCGGCCGTTCCAGATAGGTGGACAGGACCACATAGCTCCGTGTCGTGGTGACGCCGGGTGTTTCGTAGAGACGCGACAGCAGGCCTTCGAGCGCTCGCGTATCCTCGGTACGCACCTTCAGCAGAACGCAGGTATCGCCGGCAACCGTATGGATCTCCTCGACCTCCGGATATTGCGAGACCGCCATCAGTTCAGGCGTCTTGCCCCAGCCCTTGGTGTCGATATGGACAAAGGCCAGCAACGGCTTTCGCACCGCGTTCGGATCGATGATAGCCGCGGTGCCGCGGATGGCGCCGCTGCGGCGAAGCCGCTTGACCCGTTCATGGGCGGCGGGCGGAGAAAGCCCGACGCGATCGCCGAGTTCGGCATAGCTGACCGTGGCGTCCTCGACGAGAACACCTAATATCTTTCGGTCTATCGCATCGACATCTCGGGGCGCGGGCTTGTTCCGCGGAATTCTATCTGTTTCTTCGTCCATGTTGAGATTCCGGTTTCTCTGCCGAATGAAATTCGGCCATTATGCGGATATGTCGAACACTGATCAAGCCGTACCATTGCCGGCAGCGGCGCGCGCGCCGATCCCTGCCCTGGCCTACCTGTTGACCGGATGCATTGCCGTGATCGGCTCCAACTCACTGGTGCTTGGTCCTATCGCGCCCGCCGTTGCCTCGTCTTTCGCCACCAGCGTGCCGGCGGTCATGATGGCGGCGGCCGCCTTTGGGCTCGGCACCTCGGCAAGCGCCCTGTTCCTGGCCCGCTATATCGACCGCATCGGCGCCCGGCGCATGCTGCAGGCGGCGTTGCTGACGCTGGCCGCGGCGCTGGTCGCAAGCGCGCTGGCACCGGCGGTGATAGCCTTGGTCGCGGCACAGCTTCTCGCCGGCATTGCCGCCGGCATCGCGATGCCGGCAATCTATGCCAGTGCGGCGGCCATTGCCCCGCCCGGACGGGAAAGCGGCACGATCGGCGTGGTGCTGACCGGATGGACGCTCAGCATGGTGGCCGGTGTTTCCCTGTCGGCGGTGCTTGCCGACCTGGTGCATTGGCGCGCCGTCTTCGCCGCCGTCGCGGTGCTTGCCGCCCTGGCCTGGACGGGACTGACGATGACCTCGCTCAGCGACGCCAGAAAGGACGGGCCGGCGCCCGCCCCGCTGGAAGCGCTCAGCATTCCCGGCATCATTCCGCTGCTGGTGGCGTGCGCCGCCTTCATGACCGCTTTCTATGGCGTCTATGGCTATCTCGGCGATCACCTTCATGTCGGGCTGGGAGAGCCGGTCAGCGCCAACGGGCTCGCAGCACTTGCCTATGGCCTTGGCTTCGGCACGGCCGCCCTGCTCGACGGCGTCATCGACCGGCTGGGCGCGCACCGCGTCATGCCCTTCGCCTATCTTCTCGTCGCAATCGTCTATGTGGCGATTGCCGCCGCGAGCAACAGCTATGGCCTCACCCTCGCCATGGCCGCCGCCTGGGGGCTTGCCAATCATTTCGGACTGAACGTGCTGGTCACGCGCCTCTCGGCACTTGATCCGTCACGGCGAGGCACGATCATGGGGCTGAACAGCGCGGTGACCTATCTGGCGGTGTTCGTCGGCACCACCGGTTTCGGGCCGCTCTATTCCAGCTTCGGCTTTGCCGTCTGCGCGATGGTCGCCGCACTGCTCATGCTGGTTGCCGCATCGGCGGCGGCGTGGCGCAGCCGATAGAGTGATCCTCTCGTCGCATTGCTCCAGTCGATGGAACGTGATTGGCCACCAGCCGCCATCGCGGTTGACAGCGGCATGGCTATCCTCACATACAGAGCCGTTAATGTTCTCAGGGCGGGGTGAAAGTCCCCACCGGCGGTAAGGGCCTCAAGCCCAAGCCCGCGAGCGCTTTCCGGTTTGGAAAGGTCAGCAGATCCGGTGTGATTCCGGAGCCGACGGTTAGAGTCCGGATGAAAGAGAACGAACGGAAGACGGACCGCTCCGGCGGGCCGCATTTCGTATCGTGCGTCCTGATTCTGGTTCGAAACGGAAGGATGGACCCATGAATCAGCATTCCCACAAAGACTATGAAACGACCCGCATCGCCGTCATCAGGGCGCGCTGGCACGCCGACATCGTCGACCAGTGCGTGCAGGCTTTCCAGGCGGAGATGGCGCAGTTTGGCGGTGAACGCTTCGCCGTCGATGTCTTCGACGTGCCCGGCGCCTACGAAATCCCGCTGCACGCCAAGACGCTGGCGCAGACCGGCCGCTATGCCGCGATCCTCGGCACGGCCTTCGTCGTCAATGGCGGCATCTACCGGCATGAGTTCGTCGCCAGCGCCGTCATCGACGGCATGATGCACGTACAGCTGTCGACCGGCGTGCCGGTGCTTTCGGCGGTGCTGACGCCGCACAATTATCACGACAGCGCGGAGCATCACCGTTTCTTCTTCGAGCACTTCACGGTCAAGGGCAAGGAAGCGGCCAAGGCCTGCGTCGAAATCCTCGCCGCCCGCGAAAAGATCGCTGCGTGAAGCGCTGATGTCGGGGTGGAAATCCCGGTAACAGACTGTAGTATCTCGGGAAATACCGAGTTCGGGAGGATGCCGGTGCAGACCAAGAAGATCATCAATGACGGCAACCGCGCCGTCGACGAGATGCTCGAAGGGGTCCTCGCCGCGCATCCCCGCCATCTCAGGAGCGCGGACGGCAGTCCGCGCTCGATCATTGCCCGCGACGGGCCGCGCGCCGGCAAGGTCGGGCTGGTGATCGGCGGCGGCTCCGGCCATGAGCCGACCTTTCTCGGCTTCGTCGGCAAGGGGCTGGCGGACGCGGCGGCAATCGGCAATGTCTTTGCTTCGCCGCCGCCCGATCCGATCCTCGAATGCGCCAAGGCGGTCAGTGGCGGCGCCGGCGTGCTGTTCATGTACGGCAACTATGCCGGCGACGTGATGAATTTCGACATGGCGGCCGAGATGGCTGCCATGGACGATATCGAGGTGCGTACGGTGCTGACCACCGACGATGTCGCCTCGGCGCCGCGCGACCAGCGGGACAGGCGACGCGGCGTCGCCGGCAATTTCTTCGTCTTCAAGGCGGCGGGCGCGGCCTGCGACCTCATGCTCTCCCTCGACGAGTGCGAGCGCATCGCGCGCAAGGCCAACGACCACACCTTCACCATGGGCGTGGCGCTGTCGCCCTGCTCGCTGCCGCAGACGCGGCGGCCGAATTTCGACATCGGCACCGACGAGATGGAAATCGGCATGGGCATCCACGGCGAGCCCGGCATCGCGCGCGGCAAGCTGCGGACGGCGGACGAGATCGCCGACGAGATGCTGGACAAGATCCTCGCCGAGATGGCGCCCAGGCACGGCGACAAGGTCGCGGTGCTGGTCAATTCCCTGGGGTCGACCCCACTGATGGAGCTCTACATCATGAACCGGCGCGTCATGCAGCGGCTCGATGCGATCGGCGTTTCGGTCCACGCGACCTGGGTCGGCAATTACTGCACGTCGCTGGAGATGGCCGGCGCCTCGGTGACGCTGTTTCATCTGGATGACGAGTTGCAAACGATGCTCGACCATCCCTGTGAATGCGCCATGTTCCGTGCCGGCTGAGGAAACATGTAGATGACGGGCATCGGCACGGCGGACCTGAAGAAAATGTTCGATGCCATCGCGGCGGCAATCGAGGCCGACAGGGATCGGCTGTGCCAGCTCGACGGCGTCATCGGCGACGCCGACCACGGCATCGCCATGGCGCTGGGCTTCAACGCGGTGCGCGATGCACTGGCGCCGCTCGATCTTTCAGCGATCGAGCCGACCGCGCTGCTCAACATGGCGGCGAAGTCATTCCTCAACGCCGTCGGCGCCTCGTCCGGCCCGCTCTACGCGACGGCCTTCATGCGCGCGGCGGCCGCCGTCAAGGGCAAGGCGACGCTCACGGATGCGGAATTCGTCGCCCTGTTCCAGGCGATGGCGCAAGGCATCAAGGATCGCGGCAAGGCGGAGCTCGGCGAAAAGACGATGGTCGATGCCTGGCAACCGGCGACCGAAGCGGCCGCCGCCACGCATGCCGCCGGCAAACCCCTGGCCGAAAGCCTTCAGGCTGCGCTGGCCGCCGCCGAGCGCGGCGCGGAGGCGACCAAGGACATGGTCGCTGCCAAGGGCCGCTCGTCGCGGCTCGGCGAGCGATCGCTTGGCCACATCGATCCGGGCGCGGCGTCGGCCGTCACCGTCATCGGCGCCATGGTGAAGAGCCTCGGCTGAGCCCTGCGCCCGAGCAGCCATCGGGCGGCGCGGCGTTGCAAGCAACTGGTGGGACGCTCCGATCGGAAGCGCCCCACCGTCCATTGCCGGATTTCAGCCGCCCCGGCGCGACCTACAGCTTCAGATCGAAGTTGATCTTGAAGGCATGACCCTGGGCCTCCCTGGCGATCTGCCCGGAATAGGATGCGCCAAGCGTCGCATTGGACGACAGGGATACATCGAAGCCGGCTTCGATCGCCAGTGCATCGCGCGCGATCGGCACGCCTGAAATGGTGAAGGACGCTCCGCTGTTGAAACCCAGATCGGAGGTCGGGCCGACCTCGCCATAGGCATGCTGCCAGCCCAGCATGCCATGCAGGGCCGCCTTGGTCGTCCCGGTGTCCAACTGGCTCGAAGCGCGGACGCCGAATGTCGAGAAGGTGTTTTCGGTCGCCATTTTCTGTGCCGTCAGCGCCGAAGTCGTGCCGCCGGTCTCGGCAAAGCCATCCGTGTTCAGATTGACATAAGCGAGATTGGCAAAGGGCTCGAAGGCATTGCGGCCGGCGTCGAACCGGTAGGAAAGCTCGCTGAAGGCCTGCGCCGTCGCGGCATTGTAGTCCGCCGAGAGGCTCTCGCTGAAGGCAGGGAAAACCACGTTGCGCCGGGTTTCGATGTCATGCCAGCCATAGATCGCGCCGGCGCGGAAGCCGACCTGCCCCAGCTGCGTGCCGGCATAGACGCCGAGATTGTAGTTGTCGCTCGAGCCCGATGAGGCACGATCGGCAACATCGAAGCTAGAATGGCTGTAGCCGCCAAGCACACCGAGCCGCCAGTTCCCGACAGGTGCGTCCGCGCCACCAACGAACCCTGTAGTGTTGCGGCCGAACGCGGCGGCATCGCCGAAGCCCTTCGTATCGCCGGTCATCGTCAGCGCCTCGCTCCAGATCACGATGCCATCGGCGTTGGCCGGGCCGGCATGGATGCCGCCGGCATCGATGCTGGCGGTCGTCAGGACGGGAGCGGAGACGGCATCGAAGGCGGATTGCAGCCTTCGGTTCGCAGCATCCCGCGCGAAGCGGCTGTCATCGACAAGCGCGCCGTTGATGTCGGCATGGATCTCGCCGGACAGCGCGTTTCCGTAGGGGCGAAGATAGCGATAGAAGCCGACGGCCTCCACGGTGGGGTCACTCTCGAGCGCCTCCCGGTTGAGGATATACATCGACCAGCCGTCCTTCGTCTGGTTGAAGGAAAGCCCTTCGACCTCCTGCTCGCGGCCGATGTTCAGATTGCCCAGGACCTCGACTTTGCCGGTCTTGAGGTTGGCCCGGTAAATGGTCTTCTCGTCATTGTCGGTGGAGAAATACATCCAGCCGTCGAGAAGCTTGCCGCCCTGCGCCTGGTCGATGGTCTGCGACAGCGGGATGTATTCCTTGAAGCTCCAGTCCGACAAATTGTAGACGGCCAATTCTGTCGCGTTCCCATAGGCCATGCCGTAGCCGAGGCCGTTCTTGGCGTCGACTGCAACCCAGCTGGCGATGTCATGGGTCCCGTTGGGCGGGTTGAGCGAAAAGGCCTGGCCGGTGTAGCTCATGTCGCTGGCGCGATAGATCGCGAAAACCGGGTGGTCATATTTACCGCCGGTACTCGGATCGCGCTGGCTCGTGTCCAGCGAAATGTAGAGAAGCCCATTGGCATAGTCGATATCGCCAATATGGTTCAGCCCCATGCTTGAGAGTTCGGACGGAAGCTTGAGAACGTCGGGAATGGCGGGCGAAACGGTCAGGGACGGATTGTAGTTCTTGTCCGTGCGCTCGAGGATGTTGGTGCCGGAGAAGTACCAGTTGGTGCCATCGGTGGTCACGCCCTGCTGCTTGGACGTTATGGCGCTGCCGGTAAAGGTCGTCTTCTCGACCATGATCCACGGCTCGACGGCAAAGGCAGGCGCCGATGTCAGAGTAAGGGCGCTGGACAGCAAAAAGCAGGAAGTTATGGTTTTCGGAATGCAGGCCGCACGCTCAAGAGCGGCTTTGCTGATCTGATCAATCATTTTGGGAGGCATTTCTGGCGCGTTCCTGTTGGTGTGTATGATCGACGGCTCGACGCGCACGCCATCGACCAACGACGGCGATGCGCTGTCGGCGGTGGCAAGACTCGAGATTTTGTGGCTCTTCGGTGTTGTCTGCGCTTCGGTTCGTCGATCGCTCTGGCGGGAGGTTCAACGATGTGCTCACTAGGGTGAGCACGTGACAATCGTATGAATAATGGGAATAGTATGAAGAATCCGACGACCTTTCTCCGGGCACCCCGAATGGCGTCGCGCGGCGCTGGCGCATCCCATTCCGGCCTTCATGCCAGGCTGCTCAACGAGATCGGGCTGAGCATCGTTCGCGGTGAGCTGATCCCCGGCGATCAGCTACCGAACGGCGACGACTGGAGCGCCTCCTATGGCGCGAGCCGCACCGGCTTGCGCGAGGTCGTCAAGGTTCTGGCGGGCAAGGGCATGGTGGAAATGCGCCCGCGCACGGGGACCCGGGTGCGCCCGCGCAAGGACTGGAATTTTCTCGACCCCGACGTGCTGCTCTGGCGTTTTGGCTCGAGAACGACGGCGGAGGAGGCCCGCTCCCTGTTCGAGCTTCGCCGCGCCATCGAACCGACGGCCGGCGCGCTGGCAGCGGAGCGCGCCAGTCCGGAACAAATCGCCGAGCTGAGGACAATCCTCGAAGAGATGGAAAACGCCGGCGACGACGGCGAACGCTTCGCGATACCGGACCTGGCCTTCCACCAGGCGATCCTGCACATGTCGGGCAACGAACTGATCGGCTCGCTCGCCGCTCTTATCGAGACCGCTCTGGTGATAAGCTTCCGGCTTTCGGACGACAATCCGGATGGCCAGCGCCATTCGCTCGGACTGCACCGGCAGATTGTCGAGAATATCGAAAAGCGCGATCCCGCGGCCACCAGCAAGCTGCTGGTCGAGCTGCTGGATGGCGCTGAAGGCGATGTGCGGCGCTCCCTCGCCGCAAGGCTCGGCAGGCAGAAATAGAAGCCGCGCGGCCTGCTTTGCCGCGCGCGAAAAGGGTGAACTCGCCTGTGACTATAGCGCGGGCGAGCCTTTGAGGATCATGCGGGTTTTGCCGCGTCGAGCCGGTTGATCGCCTGGACGTTGCCGGCCGACGGACCTTTCTCGTCGAATTCGGAAGCAAGCCAGGTGTCGACGATCGCCTTCGCCAGTTCCGGCCCGATGACGCGCGCTCCCATGGTGATGATCTGGGCGTTGTTGGACTTCGCCGCGCGCTCGGCCGAATAGGTGTCGTGGGTGAGCGCGGCGCGGATGCCCGGCACCTTGTTGGCCGAGATCGAAACGCCGATGCCGGTGCCGCAGAACAGGATTCCGCGATCGTTCTCGCCATCGACGATCGTCTGAGCGAGTTTCTGTGAGAGGTCGGCATAGAAGCCGGACTGGCTGAGGTCGCTGACGACAAGGCCGGGTTTGGTGGCGAGATGGGCTGATATGACATCGAGTAGCGGCTTGCCCGCGCTGTCGGCTCCGATGGCTATTTTCATGGTCGTGGTCCTTCCTGACATTTGGGTGCGTTGTTTTCAGATCGCCGCCGAAGCACGGCGCAGGATGTCGATGTAGCCTTCGGCCTGCCAGGCCGAGCGACCGATGAAGAGCCCGTCGATATGGGGCTGGCCGATCAGTTCGGCGGCGTTGCCGGGATTGACGCTGCCACCATAGAGCACCGGCGGTGTCGACGGCAGCAGGCCGCCCGCGACCTTCTTGATCAGCGCCTGTTGCTTGTCGGCATAGTCTGAGCTGGCCGGAATCCCCTTGTCGCCGATCGCCCAGACAGGCTCATAGGCAAACAATATCCTGGCCGCCCTCGCCTCGCTTTCGAGGAACTGCAGCGCGCCTTCGACCTGAGCGGTCAGCACCGCATCGGCACCGCCACTCTCGCGCTCGGCCAGCGTCTCGCCGACACAGATCAGCGTCGTCAGCCCGTGCGTCACGGCGGCCGCCGTCTTCAGGCCCACCATGCGGTCCGTTTCGCCGAAATGCTCGCGCCGCTCGCTGTGGCCGAGTTCGACCAGATCGAGGCCGCAGTCGTTCAGCATCACCGGGGAGATTTCACCCGTCCAGGCGCCGGCGTCGGCCCAATGCATGTTCTGGGCGCCGACCTTGACCCGCGTCGCGGCCAGCGCCTGCTTGACCTGCCGAACCGCCGTGAAGGGCGGAATGACGAAAGGCTGGATACGCTCGTCAAATCCGGGGACGAAGGCGGCCAGGACCCCGGCGAAATCGAGCGCTTCGGAGAGCGTCTTGTTCATCTTCCAGCTTGTACCGACCCAGTAAACCACGCTTACTCTCCTTGATCCTCAATCCTGAAACGCGACGCGCTTCAGGCCTTGTCTCAATGCTCGTCGCCCTGCCAGACCGGGGTCATGAGCGAGATGCATCAGCTGCCGACCACCGTCAGCGACACCTCAGCCGCATCCAGCGCCGTGCGTATCCCTGGTTCGGGCTCGCGTCCGGTGAAGACGGTGTCGAATGCCCTGAGATCGGTCAGGAAGTGCAGCGCCGTGCGCCCGAACTTGCCGTGGTCGACGAGCAGATATTTGCGGGTCGCCGCGGCCATCATCAGGCGCTTGCTCTGCACCACCTCCTGATCCTGATGGAAAGCGGAAGCGCCATGGATGGCGGAGGAGGACAGGAAGGCGACATCGGCGCGCAGCGACCGCAGCGAGGCCTCGGCCAGCAGGCCGAAGAAGCCGTGGAACTTCTTGCTGTACTGGCCACCGAGCGCGATGAGGTTGATGCCTCCGGCACCGGCCAGGTCCTGGATGACAGCGAGATTGTTGGAGATCACCGTCAGCGGCCGCAGGTCGCTAAGATGCCGTGCGATGCCGCCCGCCGTCGAGCCGTCATCGATGATCACGGTCTGGCCGGGCTCGATCATGGCGACGGCCGCCGCCGCCAGGCGCTGCTTTTCCTCGGTCGCCTGCTTTTGCCGGTAGCGGAAATCGCTTTCGAAAAGACTGCTTGGCTGGATCGAGGCGCCGCCGCGCACCTTGCGCAGGAAGCCGCTTTCCTCGAGTTCATCAAGATCGCGATGCACGGTCATCCTGGAGATGCCGAAGCGCGCGGCAAGGTCGTCGACGCTCGCCGCGCCGGCGTCCATCAGGAAATCCATGATGCCTTGCCGCCTGGTATCGCTTTTCATTGCCGCCGACGTCGAGTTTGGCTCAGTGAGCCGGCCTAGGACATAACAGACATCATCGCAAAAGTATCAGGATTTTTGTGATAATGAGATAATTTTTTGAGACATTCTCCGCCTTCTTCATCGCGATGCTGTAACAAGAATTGCGGCCGGGACGGTCTGTCACGGTTGCGGTTGCGCGGAATTCCGGCCAGAAGCATGGATGGGCCGAACGATGCGCGGGCGGCCCGCAACCACAGGCTTTGAAACAGATACGGGAGACTATTCGTTGGCTCGCATCACTCTGAGACAATTGCTCGATCACGCCGCCGAACACGGCTATGGCGTGCCGGCCTTCAACATGAACAACATGGAACAGGGCCTCGCCATCATGGAGGCGGCGGAGGAGACCAAGTCGCCGGTCATCCTGCAGGCAAGCCGCGGTGCGCGCGCCTATGCCAACGACGTGGTGCTGGCCAAGCTGATCGATGCGCTGGTCGAAATCCATCCCGATATCCCGGTCTGCATGCATCTCGACCACGGCAACAACGAAGCCACCTGTGTCACCGCCATCCAGTACGGCTTCACCTCGGTGATGATGGATGGATCGCTGAAGGAAGACGGCAAGTCGCCGGCGGACTACGCCTATAATTCCGGCATCACCCGGCGCGTCGTCGACATGGCGCATTGGGGCGGCGTGTCGGTGGAAGGCGAGATCGGTGTGCTGGGCTCGCTCGAGAGCGGCGGCGGCGAGCAGGAGGACGGCCACGGCGTCGAGGGCGCGATCAGCCACGACCAACTGCTGACCGATCCCGAACAGGCGGTGCAATTCGTCAAGGACACCCATGTCGACGCGCTGGCGGTGGCCATGGGCACCAGCCACGGCGCCTACAAGTTCTCGCGCAAGCCCGATGGCGCGGTGCTGGCCATGAACGTCATCGAGGAAATCCACCGCCGCCTGCCGAACATGCATCTCGTCATGCACGGCTCGTCTTCCGTGCCGGAGGATCTGCAGGAGATCATCAACAAATATGGCGGCCAGATGAAGCCGACCTGGGGCGTGCCGGTGGAAGAGATCCAGCGCGGCATCAAGCACGGCGTGCGCAAGATCAATATCGACACCGACAACCGCATGGCGCTGACCGGCGCGATCCGCAAGGTGCTGACCGAGAACCCTAGCGAGTTCGATCCGCGCAAATATCTGACGCCCGCCATGGCGGCGATGAGGAAGCTCTGCAAGGAGCGCTTCGAGCAGTTCGGCACCGCCGGCAACGCGCCGAAGATCAAGCCGATCCCGCTTTCGGACATGGCCAAGCGCTACAAGTCGGGCAGCCTCGACCCGAAATTCGGCTGAACCCAGCCGAATTGAACCCTCACTTCAATGGGCGGGAACCGGAGCGGCTCCCGCCCATTGTCTATCCGGCGTTCGGCAACAGGCTCAGCCTGCCGGTATCGATGAACGGCGCCCAGTAGTCGACCGACTCGCGGATCATGGCTACGACCTGATGGTCGACCGGTTCACGCTCCCGAAACGACAGTTCGAGGCAGATTTCGTTATCAGTGCCGCCGCCGCGCCGCACCGTCTCCAAAAGCTTTTGCGGCGTGATGCGGCCATCCTTGTTGTGGGCCGACGTGAACGGCCAGTGACCGCCCTTGTTCATCGATGACTGCTTGATGTGGATGATCGGCGACTTCCTGGGAAAGGCCTCTGCCCAGGCATAGGGATCGATGTCGGCAGGGTTGCTGGAGGTCACGTCGCCATGATCGATGTCGACCATCATCTGCAGCGGAATGGCCATGCCACAGGCGTCGATCGCACCCTGCAGCAGCCGGCAGTTCTCGATGGTGTGGCCGAACTCGCGGCCGACCGACATCGGCTCCCAGAACAGGTAGTCCAGGCCCGCCGCGCGCGCGTGCTCGGCGACCTCGCTCCAGCAATCCAGCGCGATGTCGACCAGCCGCGCCCGGCGCGCGGCGTCATCATAGTCCCGATGGGTGAAGATGGCGAATTGCGTGCCCATGCCGACGGCGCCCAGTTCGGCCGAGATATCGGCGAAGGTCTTGAACCAGTCGACATAATAGCGGCGCACATCGGCGTCGGGATGGCCGAAATGGTTGAGCCGGCCATAAGGGCCGGTCATGCCCGAGGTGACGCGCACCCCTGTGCGCTTCAAGGCGTTGCGGAACAGGCGGATGAATTTGACGATCGTCGCCGCCGGCCAGCCCGGATTGACGAATTCATGCGTGAGCTGCACGTCCCGGATACCGATCTCGTAAGCGATGGTGTCGATCAGGTCGTCGGGTGCCGCAAAGCGGTTGACCAGCGGATTGGTGTTGAGGGAGAGCGTGAAGGCCAAGCCGCTATCCCTCCCCGCGCCATGATTGGACGGTGAAGAGAGGGGCGCTCATTGCAGCGTCGCCTCTTCGCGGTTGAGTTGCTGGCGGTATTTTTCCGCGTCCCAATTCAGCAGTTCGGCATTCTCCTTCGGGCTGAGATAGTTGACGCGCGCCGCCTCGTCGATGCGTGCGGTGACGTCGGCAAGGCAGCGCGCCATCGCCTCCGCGCCGGCATTGGCGTCGCGGCGCATCAGCACACCCTTGCCGGGAAAAAGCATGGATGTCGGCGCGACGGTGGTGCGGGCCACGACATCGGCCGCGTTTTCTGCTGGCCCCGCAATCACAGAGCCGACGCCAAGGAAAATCACGTGATCCGGATAGAGGCTGCCGGAAGCGGCGATCCGGCAGTTGGCGAGATCGGTCGCGACGGCGTGAGCAGCCGCCGAGGCCGGAAGCCGGTAATCACTGCCGGCGGCAAGCCTCAACAAGGCGTCGAGATCGGGCGGCGGCGTCGGGCGCGGCCGCCGCGTAAGCAGCCCGGTCACCCGCTGCAGCAGCAGCGCCGCTTCGGCGACCGTGTCGGCCGCGACCACCAGGCCGTGATTGCCGAGAACGAGCACGTCGGTCGCGGGCTTCAATCGCTCGGCGATCGCCTGCGCCAGCGGCAGGCCAGGCCGGCGATAGGGGACGAAGGCCCAGTCAAGGCCGCGCAGCCGCTCTTCCAGCAAGGCTTCGGCATTGGCCTGTACGGCGATCGAGATCGTCTCGACGCAGTGAACGTGTACGACGATCTTCTGCGGCAGCAGCGCATGCACCGTCGTCTCAATGGACGGCCGCAACTGGCGGGGGTTGAGATCGGCGAGCGTGAACTGCGCGGCCTTCTCCGCCGCCGGGCTGCGCTGCGCCACGGCATCGAGCAATGGCGCCAGCGCGACCGGCACCATGATCTCGCTGTCGCGCGCATTCTTCAGCCAGGTGCCGGATGCCTTGATCCACAGCACGCCATCCCGTTTCATGGAGGTGTTGCCACCGGCGCCCTGGACCAGCAGCGGGTCCGCGCCGATGCTCGCCGACAGGCAGCGCAGCATGCGGAACTCATTGGCGCCGGCATCCGGGAAATGTGTCATCAGCCCGCCCTCGCCAGCCGGTTCGAACACCAGTGCTCGAAAGCCGCCCGCTCGCCCAGAGACAGATGCAGGCCGTGCTTGGTGCGCCGTTCCAGAATGTCGGCGGCCGTGACGGCCCATTCCCGCTCGAAGAGGTAGCTGGCCTCGCGCTCGAAGAAATCCTTGCCGAAGCATCGGCCGAGTTCGTCGAGCGAGCGGGCCGCTCCGACCAACAGCCGCGTCCGGGTGCCGTAGAGCCGGCCGTAATGTTTGAGCAGCGATGCCGGCATCCAGGGATACTCGGCTCCCAGATCGCCGAGGAACTGCTCGAAATCGGCATTGGCAACATCGCCGCCGGGCAGATGCGCCTTGGCCGTCCAGGGTTTGCCCATGCGGGGAAAGAACGGCGCGATCCTGTCCAGTGCATGTTCGGCCAGCTTGCGGAAGGTGGTGATCTTGCCGCCGAAGACGGAAAGCAGCGGCGCTTGCCCCTCCGGCGCGTCGAGTTCGAAAATGTAGTCGCGGGTCACCGCGCTCGGATTGTCGGCATTGTCGTCATAGAGCGGCCTGACACCGGAGAAGGAGTAGACGACATCGGCGCGCGCCAGCCCGCGCTTGAAGTAACGGTTCACCACCCTGATCAGGTAGTCGATCTCGCTCTCATCCGCGCTCACGTCCTCGGGCCGCCCGTCATAGGGGATGTCGGTGGTGCCGATCAGGGCAAGATCGTTCTGGTACGGGTTGATGAAGATGACCCGCTTGTCGCTGTTCTGGATGAGATAGGCCTGCCGGCCCTCCCAGAATTTGGGCACGACGATGTGGCTGCCCTTGACGAGGCGGACGTTGCGGGTCGAATTCTGGCCGGCCACGCGGTTGACGATGTCGTTGACCCATGGACCGGCGGCGTTGATCAAGGCGCGCGCCCGAACCTCCGTCCTGACGCCGCTCCTGCCGTCGCGCATCTCGACCACCCAAAGGCCGTTCTCGCGGCGCGCGGCGGTGCAGGCGGTACGGGTAAAAACCCTGGCTCCCCGCTCGGCGGCATCGAGCGCGTTGATGACGACGAGGCGGGCGTCGTCGACCCAGCAGTCGGAATATTCGAAGCCGCGCTTGAAGGCTTCCTTGATCGGCGCACCCTCGGGCGCGGTGCGCAGGTCGAGCGTGCGGGTGGCCGGCAGCCGCTTGCGGCCACCGAGATGGTCGTAGAGAAACAGGCCCAGCCGCACCAGCCAGGCCGGCCGGTCGTCGGGGCTGTGCGGCAGCACGAAGCGCATCGGCCAGATAATGTGCGGCGCCGATTCCAGCAGCACCTCGCGCTCGATCAGCGCCTCGCGAACCAGGCGGAATTCGTAATATTCGAGATAGCGCAGGCCGCCATGGACCAGCTTGCCCGAGCGTGAGCTGGTGCCTTCGGCCAGATCGTCCTTCTCGCACAGGATGACCGAGAGGCCGCGCCCGGCGGCATCGCGCGCGATGCCCGCGCCATTGACGCCGCCGCCGATGACGAAAAGGTCGACGATTTCGCTACCGCCGTTCATCCGATATTCGCCCCGCTGCGGGATTTGCGCTCCATGGCCGCCGTCCTCAGCAAGGATTGACCGGCGGCAGGCCGGCGAGATAGCGGCGCACCTCCTCGGCGGCCTGTTCGGCCGCATAGGTCACGGTGCGCACAGAGGCGCCGGCTATGTGCGGCGTGAGCGTCACATTGGGAAGCTGCAGCAGTGGCCAGTCCGACGGGACGGGTTCGACCGCGAAGGTCTCCAGCATGGCGCTGGCGATCTGTCCCGAGACCAGCGCCTCATAGAGCGCGTCATAATCGACCAGCGGCCCGCGCGCGGTGTTGACGAAGATCACCCCCGGCTTCATCCGCGCGATCGTCTCCTTGCCGATGAGGCCGCGTGTCTCCGCCGTCACCCGCGAATGCAGCGTCACGACATCGGAGCGGGCGAGCAGATCGTCCAGCGCGACCAGCTCGACGCCTGCATTGCGATCCTCCGCACTCAACTGCACATAGGGGTCGCTGACGAGGACATGGCAGCCGAAGGCGCGCAGCAGGCGCACCACCTTGGTGCCGATGTTGCCATAGCCGACCACGCCGACGGTCATTTCGCTGAGTTCGCGGCCGGTGTGGTCAGCGCGGTAGAGATCGCCTCGCCACTCGCCCTTGCGCAAGGCCTCGTGCCCGACCCGGATCAGCCGCGTTTCGGCGAGGATGGCGCCGAGGGTGAACTCGGCCACGGCGGTGGCGTTGCGGCCGGGTACATTGACAACGGTGATGGCGTGCGCCCTGGCCGCGTCCATGTCTATATTAATCGGGCCGCCGCGCGAAACCGCGACAAGCTTCAGCGCCGGCAGGCGCCGCATCATGCCTTCCGAAAGCGGCGCAAGCTGGGTGACGAGGATCTCGGCATCACCGATGAAATCGACGACTTCGTCAGGGTGGCCGAAATACTCCTTGACCTTATCGAGGCCGAGCGCGGGATTGCCGAACTCCATCGGCTCATCGGGCCAGGCCGTCTGCAATGTCCTGATATCGAGATCGCCGGTCGCGGCTTCCTCGATTTTGGCGCGAAACACCTCCGGCAGCATGAAGTTGTCGCCAATGATCGCTATTTTCTTACGCATACTCGACTTCTCAATTTGCCTGCGATGCTGCCATTGCACGCCACACAGGCCGCAGTGCCTGGTGCGCCAACATGTAGGAAGTGGTCATCCTGTCGTAGATAGCGGCGAGCTCCCGGTCGCTCGGCTCGGCCTCGCCGAGCAAGGGCGTCACCCACTCGCCGACACAGTCGTCCATGGACGCATACTGGCCGATGCAGACCGCCGCGATCATCGCCGCGCCGGCGGCGCCGGCCTCCTCGCGGGCACTGGTGCGCGTATCGGCGCCGATGGCCGCACCAAGGATCTTGCGCAGCGCCGGGCTCCTAGCGGCGCCGCCGGTCAGGCGGATTTCGCGCGGCAGCGGGCCCATGGCCGCGTAACAGTCGCGCGCCGCGAACGCCAGGCCTTCGAAGACGGCGCGCACGAGATCGGCATAGCCGTGGCGCGACGAGATGCCGACGAACCCGGCCCTGGCATTGGCATCGACGAACGGCCCGCGCTCGCCGGCTTCCGACACATAGGGCTGGTAGAGCAGCGAAGCCGGTTGCGAGGCCGATATCCAGGCATCGACCAGCGCGATCATCTCGCCGTTGCTGCGGGTTATGCCTTGCGAGGAGAGGATGCCGGAAGCAAGCCCGAGCACCCAGTCGATGTTGAGTGTCGCCGCCATGTTTGACTGCATCTGCGCGAACACGCCGGGCGCCGGCATGGCCATGGTGTAGCCGGTCGCCGCCGCGTTGAGCTGGACATCCTCGGGAGTCTCGGCCAGCCGCATGTGCATGCCGGTGGAGCCTACGATCGAACAGCCGGGCTTGCGCTGGCGGTCGAACAGGCCGGCGCCGAGCGCGGTGCAGACGACATCGACATAGCCGAGCACCACGGGGGTGCCGGCAAGCATGCCGGTGACGCCGGCCGCCGCCGGCGACAGGCCGGCGCTGTGGCTGGTGCCGTCGGTGATGGGCGGCAGAAGATGCCTGAGATCGCCAACGCCGAGCACGTCAAGCACGTCGTCACTGTAGTCTCGGGTGTGGAAATCGCCGAAGGTGAAGGTTCCTTCTGAGGGATCGGTGGCGCGCTCGCCGGTCAGCTTGAAATAGAGCCAGTCCTTGCAGTGAAAGGCGGTCGCAGCCTTGCCCAGCATTTCGGGCATGGTGCGCTTCATGAAGACGAACTGCGATCCCTGCTGGCAGGCAGCGAGGCCGCTGCCGGTCCGTTCGAACCGCAGCCGGTCCTCAGGCCTTGCGCGGATCTCCTCGACCACGGCCGCGGCGCGCGCGTCGAGCCAGAGCCAACCCTTGGCGACCGGCTCGCCCTTGGCATCGATCAGCCATGTCCCGTCGCCCTGCCCGGTCACGGCGATGGCGGCGGTCCTGCTGGCGAGATTGGGAACCTTGTCGGCAAGCTGGCGCAAGGTGGCGGCGGCATCGGCCCAGGTCCGCGCCAGATCCTGTTCGGCACCGCCGCCCGGCAAGGTCTCGTAGTGGTTTGGCAGCGCGGCGGCAGCGATCTGCCGGCCCGACATGTCGAAGGCGATCGACTTGATGACGGAGGTGCCGGCGTCGATGCCGATGAGGAGGTCACGCATCACGCAAGCTCCATGCCGTGCGAGATGGCCGTGCCGCTCGCCTGATCGAAGACATGCAGGTTCTTCGGGTCGATGCTGACCTTGATGGGCGCGCCAAGGTCGAGGCGCGTGCGGTCATGCTCGACCAGCACCAGCGAACCGCCGGCGAAGTCGGCAGCGATGTGGGTCTGGTCGCCGAGCCACTGATTGGCCGAGACCCTGGCCGGCACGCCGTCCTTCGAGCGCCGGACCGCGTAAGGCCTGATGCCGATGACGACCCGCTCGCGGCTGAGCAGTTGGTCGCGGACCGGCGCGCTGAAGGCGTCCCTGTCGTAGTCGAGCGAGAGGCCGTCCGAAAGCCTGAGGTTGATGCGGCCGGCGGTCGCCCCGACAAAGGCCTCGAAGACGTTCATCGGCGGCTCGCCGACGAAGGTGCCGGTGAACAGGTTCGCCGGCCGCTCCTTGATGCGCTCCGGCGTGTCGAACTGCTGCAGCACGCCGCCTTCCATAACGGCAATGCGATCGGCGAGCGCATTGGCCTCGGTCTGGTCGTGGGTGACCAGGATGGCGGTCAGGCCGCGCTCCTTGATGAAGTGCTTGATGCGGCCGCGCAGCACCGCGCGAAGCTGCGGTTCCAACTGCCCCATCGGCTCATCCAGAAGATGCAGGTCGGCATCGCGGATCAGCGCCCGCCCGAGACTGGCGCGCTGCTGCTGGCCGCCGGAGATGGAACTGGGGTAGCGCTCCAGTATGTCCTCGATCTCGAGCAGCTTGGCGATGCTGGCGACCTTGGCGTCGACCTCGCCCTTGGCCAACCGGGCAGCCTTGAGAGCGAAGGCCATGTTTTCGCGCACGGTCAGCGGCGGATAGAGCGAATAGCCTTCGAAGGCCATCGCCACGTTGCGCTTGACCGGAGGCAAGGTGTGGACCTGGCGGCCACCGACCGAGATGGCACCCCGCGAGACCTCCTCGAACCCGGCGATCATGCGCAGTGTCGACGTCTTGCCGCAGCCCGACGAGCCGAGCAGCGCCACGATCTCGCCTCTGGCTATTTCCATCGTCAGCTGCTTGACGGCGTGGACGCCACGGTCGATCGGACCATAGAATTTATCGACGCCCGATATTGTGAGTGCGGTTGGGCTCATGCCGCTTCTCCGTTGCGTAGTTTGACGACATTCTTCGCGCCGATGCGCTCGCCGCTCGAATGATCGAACAGCAAGGCGCTCTTGCCGTCGACGGCGATATGGGCCTTGCCCTCGTCGCGGCCGGCCGTGCCGGCCGGCCGCGAAACCAGGATCTCGCGGCCGCGCACGGTGCGCACGAGGGTCACGATCTTTTCGTTGAGCGGCGTTTCGGCCTCGACCGTGACGGGAATGGCCCCAGGCTCATTCTCGCCGACGAAATGCAGGGCTTCCGGCCTGAGCCCGATGATGCAGTCGCGGCCGATCGCGGTCTCGGGCGCCTCCGCGAGATGGACCTGGACATTGGATAGGCCGACATAGACGCCCCTGGCATCCCGCGCCGGCTTGACGTCGAGCAGATTGATCGTGGGATCGCCGAACAGCCGCGCGATCTCGATGTTGGCGGGCTCGCGATAGATCTGCTCGGGCGTACCGAGTTGCCGGATGGTGCCTTGCGACATCACCGCGATCCGGTCGCCGAGCGCCATGGCTTCCTTGTAGTCCTGGGTGACGTAGAGCACGGTCGCGCCACGGTCGGCGAGCAGGCGCGGCAGCTCCAGCCGCATCTCGAAACGCAGCTTGGCGTCGACATTGCGCAGGGGATCGTCGAGCAGGAGAAGCGGCGGCGAGCCTACCAGGGCGCGGGCAAGCGCGGTGCGCTGCTTCTGGCCGTTGGAGAGCGCGCGCGGCTTGTGGGAAAGCACATGGGCGATCTTCAACAGCTTGGCGACGCTCTCGACACCGGCCTTGATGGCGCCTTGCGAGGACCGCTTGGCCTCCAACGGGGTAGCGATGTTGTCGAACGCACTCATATGCGGGAACAGCGCGAAATTCTGGAACGCCATGCCGATGCCACGGAACTCCGCGTCGACATCGGTCATGTCCTCGCCGCCGATCAGGATTTTCCCCTCATCCGGATCGATGACCCCGGCGATCAGCCTGAGCAGCACGGTCTTGCCGGCGCCCGAGGGACCGAACAGGACCAGCGTCTCGCCGTCGGCGACCGTCAGCGACAGATCGTCGAGGACGGTATGGCTCTTGTAGCGCTTGACGATATTTTTCAGTTCGAGGCTGGCCATGTCTATCCTTTCACCGCGCCGAGCGACAGGCCTTCGACCAGGTAGCGTTGCGCATAGAGGGCAAGCGCCAGCGTCGGCGTGATCGACAGCACGATGGCCGCCGAAATCTGGCCGTACTGGATGCCCGAGGATGTGATGAAGGCGAGCGCGCCGACCGTCACCGGCTGCTTGTCGGCGGAGGCGAGCACCAACGCGAAGACGAAATTGTTCCAGGCGAAGATGAAGGCGAGCAGGCCGGCCGCCGCGATGCCCGGGCCGGCAAGCGGCAGCGCGATCTTGCGGAAGGTCGCGAACCAGGAATGCCCGCCGATGCGGTAGGCATATTCGATGTCGGCCGGGATATCCTCGAAATAGCCGCGCACGATCCACAGGATCAGCGGCAGGCAGATCAGCTGGTAGACCCAGATCAGCCCGATATAGGTGTTGGCCAGCCCGAGCTTCTGGAAATAGAGGGTAAGCGGCAGCAGCACCAGCAGCGCCGGCGCGAACTTGAACGACAGAAGCGTGAAGGCGATGTCCTCGGAGCCACGGAATTTGTGCCGCGCGAAGGCGTAGGCCGCGGGGACGCCGAGCAGAAGCGACACGGCGACGGAGGTAACCGACAGGAACACCGAATTCCACAGGTTGCGCATGAAGGCGATGTCGAGCGTGCCGGCGGCGGTCATCAGCTTGCCGGTGATCAGCGCCGTATAGTTGGCGAGCGTCGGCTCGAAGATCAGCTGCGGCGGGATGCGCAGGATCGTCTCGTTGGTCTGGAACGACATCATGAAGATCCAGAGGATCGGGAACATGAAGAAGATCACCACCAGCGTCAGGGCCAAGCCACGCAGGATGCGTTCGATGAGAGAGGTGTGTTCCATCGCCGCCCCCTATGCCTGCCCACGGGCGCGTTCGCGCAGCCGCAGCCAGTTCTTGATGAAGATGTTGGAGAGGAAATAGGTGATCGCCCACAGGATGATCATCAGCGCCGCCGAACGGCCGACATTGGTCGACTGGAAGAAGTTGAGATAGGCCTCGACCTGGAAGACGGTCAGCGTGTCGCCGGGCCCGCCCTGGGTCATGGCGTAGATAATGTCGAACTGCTGGATGGAATCGAGCAGGCGAAACAGCGTCGCCGTCAGTATGTAGGGCGTCAGCATCGGCAGCGTGATGCGGAAGAAGACGAAGCTCCGCGGCACGCCGTCGAGCGCCGCGGCCTCGAAGGGTTGCGTCGGCAGGCTGCGCAGCCCGGCAAGCAGCAGGATCATGATGAAGGGCGTGTAGACCCAGATATCGACCAGCACCACGGTGAACAGCGCCGTCGACGGCGACGAGGCCCAGCGGAAATCGTGCAGCCCGATGAGGCTGGCAAGGTAGCTCAAGACACCGAAGCCGGGGTTGGTCATCAGCTTCCACATCAGCGCGGCAAGCGCGGGCGCCGTCATCAGCGGCATCAACAGCATGATGGAGATGAAGTTGTTCAGCGTCGATCGCTTCTGCAGCAGCATTGCGATGGCGAGGCCCAGAAGCAGTTCCAGCACGACCGTGGTGCCGGCATAGAGCAGCGAGACCTTGAGCGTGTTCCAGAACTTCGGATCGGTGAAGAAGGAGATGTAGTTGTCGCCCCAGTTGAACTGGCGCGCCCATGGCTGGCTCAGCCTGTAGCGCTGGAACGAGTAGACGACCGAAGTCAGGAACGGGATCAGGATGCCGATGCAGACGAGCAAGGCCGGCAGGCTGAGCACATAGGGCAGCACCCGCTTGCTGATCCTGAAGCCGGACGGCCCGGCCCTGTGGGTTGTTGCGGCAGTCATCCGCTGCTCCGTGATCCCTGTTGTCGCGCCCAGCCGGCCGCCTGAGGGAGCCAGGCGGCCGGGGGGCGAATTGGCGGCGCGCTTTCGAGCATCGGATTTCCCAAGACCGGATTCCGCTTTCGGGGTCCGATGCCGCAGGCGCCGCGTCGCAGACGTAAAATGGTGAAGTGGAGTGGCCCGCCGGGGCGGGCCAGCTCCGGCGACAGCCTCAGCCCAGACCAGCTTCCTTGAGCTGGCCGTTGATGCTCTCGGCCAGCTTGTCCAGGCCCTCGTCGACCGGCAATTCCTTGGCCACCATCTTCTGCAGCGTCGCCGCCCATTCGGTGGTGAGGTCGAAGAACAGCGGCTGCGCGGTGAACTTGATCGAGGCGCCGGCGGCCGAGGCGTCGAACATCTCGACATAGCCCGGATAGCTCTTGTTCAGCTTCTCGCGGAACATCTCGTCCTTCCAGACCGACTGGCGGACCGGATCGACGAAATCCATCTTGGTGGCGCCGAACAGAGCGTGCTCGGGACCCGAGGCCCATTGCAGGAAATACCAGGTCGCGTCCTTGTCCTTGGAGAAGTTGGACATCGCCAGCGACCAGATCCAGATGTTGGGCGTCGAGGCCTTGGCTTCCGGGTTGGCGGTGAAGGCGGCATAGGCAAGCTTGCCCGCCATCTTGTTGTCGCCGCCATTCATGAAGTAGCCGAGGCAGTCGGCGTCGAAGATCATCGCCGAGGCGCCGGCGCCGAGGTCGGTGCCGACCTGGTACCAGGTGTAGGTCGACCAATCCTTGGGGCCGCTCTCCTGGATCATCTGCACCCATTTGGCATGGAAGGCCTTTGAGCCGGCGGTGTTCATGGCCGCCGACAATTTGCCGTCGGCAGAGACGTTGAGATCCTTCTCGTTGAAGTTGGCATAGGCCGACAGGAAGCCCGGATGGATCGTCGCCCAGGAGCGCGAGCCGCGCACGCCGATGCCGTAGACGCCGCCGCCAATGTCCTTCTGCAGCTTCGCCGCCGTCGCGATCATCTCATCCATGTTGCCCGGAACGCCGACGCCGGCCTTGTCGAACATACCCTTGTTGTAGGTGATGTTGTTCTGCTCGAAAGCCCACGGAATGCACCACTGCTTGGCATCCTCGGAGCCGAGCGCGCCGCCCGGCTTGCCGTTCCAGGCGCAGGACGACCTCACCCCCGGCAACATATCGTCCCAGGCATAGTTCGGGTTGGTCTTGGCGGGATCCTTGATCCATTCGTTCAGGTCGGCGATCCAGCCGGCGGGACCATAGGTCCAGGTCATGTAGGCGCCGGTCATGAAGGCGTCGTATTCGGGCGAACTCGCCGACAGCGCGGCGGTGACCTTGTCGAAATAGACATCCTCGGGAAACACGTCATAGACGACGTTCATGCCGGTCAGCTGCTTGAAGTTCTCCAGGTCGGCGATCATCGCGTCGGCATAGGGATGCTTGTTGAGCAGCAGCTTGATGGTCTTGCCCTTGTGCGCCTTCCAGTCGAAGTCGGCGGCCAGCGCACGGGTCTGCCCCAGGTTGAGCAGCGTGCCGGCGGTGCCGGCCGCAAGGCCCATCGCACCCAGGCCCTTGATCAGTCCACGACGGTCGACTTGTCCACGCAGGAAGGCGTCTATGAGGTCTTTCTCTTTCTCATGCATTTCGTCTTCTCCTCCACAGGGTAGTTTCAACTGAACTGTTGCCGGCTACCCGACCGGCGTCTCTTCCAGGAGCGATCGTGCCGTCCGCTCGTCCGATATGAGGCCCTTGAGATAGCGGCCCTCCAGCACCGACTTGATGGCACGAACCTTGATCTTGCCGCCGGCGACGGCAACGATGCGGCGGCTGGCTATGTCCTCACGCGACAGCGCCAGCGCCCGGTCGGAAACGGTGGTGGCGACCGCCTTGCCGGCATCATCGAAGAAGTGGCCGAGCAACTCTCCGACACCGCCATTGCGCCGGATTTCCTCCATCTCGCCCTTCTCGATCATGCCGGTGGCGACCAGCGACGCCTCGCGCTCGGACGTGCCTATGCCGGCGAACAGCAGGTCAGCGGAGCGGGCGAGATCGAAGACCTCGCTGATGCCTTTCTGCCCGAGCAGCACGGCGCGATCCTCGGCGGTGTTGGCGAACATCGGCACCGGCATGACATAGGCCTCGGCCCCGGTGCGCTCGGCCAGCCGATGGATCACGTCATGCGGGTTGGCCGAGAATTTCCGCGTCAGGCCGCCCAGCAGCGACACGAAGCGAATCCGGTCCGTGGAGGTGCGCGGCAGGTATTCCACGCAGGCGGCGAGCGTGCGGCCATGGCCGACACCGATCAGCGCCTCTTCGCCACGCTCGATCTCGCGCTTGAGGAATTGCGCGCCGGCAATGCCGAGCGCCTTGAGCGGCAGATCCTCGGAATCGAAATCCGGAACCACCTCGCAATAGTCGAGACCGTAGCGGCGCGACAGCTCGTCCTCGAGCTGGACGCATTCGGAGACTTCACCGTCGATATAGACCTTCACCAACCCTTCCTGGTTGGCCTTGGTGATGAGGCGATGGGCCTTGAGGCTGGTCAGCCCCAACCGCTTGGCAACCTCGGACTGGGTCAGGCCGCCGGCATAGTGAAGCCATGCGGCACGCGCCGCCATGCTGCTCTCATCGTCACGCAAGAGGCCGTTCCCAAATCCAACCACGTTCCGTCCCATTGATATTTTTATCAGTTGATGCAAAATTTTTCATACAGGCTTGGCTAAGTCAAGCGGGGCAATCGGCAAAAATCGCATGCGCCTTGAAACAGGCTTCAGCCTGCCGGGCCGAAACGACCAGCAGGAACGGCCCGGCGATTGAGCGCCAGGCCATTTCAACTCATTGTTTTTTGGAAAGAATTCTCAAATCGCGCGCTTACGGCCGCTTCGCCTGAAACTGAAGCCGCGACTTGCGGTCGTCACTGGCTCGCCATGCCCGCGCGAACACGCGCCCCGCGCCGGCAGGGCCGCGCCGGACGAGGATGATCCAGCGGCCTCAGCCGATTCCTATTGGAGCGTGCGCTGCGCGGATGCCGCCAGATGATGGGGGACGCCGGCGCCGGCATCTTCCGCGCCAAGCGCGCGATCGAGGCCGGTCGCCACCACGGAGACCCTGAAGCGGCCTTCCATGCCCTTGTCGAAGATCGCGCCGACGATGATGTCGGCGTCCTCGTAGACCTCCTCGCGGATACGGGTGGCGGCCTCGTCGACCTCGAACAGGGTCATGTCCCTGCCGCCCGATATCGACACCAGCACGCCCTTGGCGCCCTTCATCGACACTTCGTCGAGCAGCGGGTTGGCGATCGCCGCCTCCGCCGCCTTCATCGCACGGGCCTCGCCGGACGCTTCGCCGGTGCCCATCATGGCGCGCCCCATGCCGCGCATCACCGACTTGACGTCGGCGAAGTCGAGATTGATCAGGCCTTCCTTGACGATGAGGTCGGTGATGCAGCTGACGCCGGAATAGAGCACGCGGTCGGCGATGACGAAGGCATCGGCGAAGGTGGTCTTGGCATCGGCGATGCGAAACAGGTTCTGATTGGGGATCACGATCACCGTGTCGGCGGCCTCGCGCAGCCGCTCGATGCCCTCCTCGGCCATCTGCATGCGGCGACGGCCTTCGAAGGTGAACGGCTTGGTGACGACGCCCACCGTCAGTATGCCGGCCTTGCGCGCCGCCTGCGCGATGATCGGAGCCGCACCGGTGCCGGTGCCGCCGCCCATGCCGGCGGTGACGAAACACATATGCGTGCCGGCCAAGTGGTCCATGATCTCGTCGAGCGATTCCTCGGCCGCCGCGCGGCCGACCTCGGGCAAGGAGCCGGCACCAAGGCCTTCGGTGACGTGCGCGCCAAGCTGGATCAGCCGCGTCGCCTTGGACATGGTCAATGCCTGGGCATCGGTGTTGGCGGCTATGAATTCGGTGCCCTGAAGCTGCTCCGCGATCATGTTGTTGATGGCGTTGCCGCCACCGCCACCGACGCCGATAACGGTGATCTTGGGTCTCATCTCGGAGATTTCCGGCTTCTTGAACTCGGCCATGCTGCTTCTCCTTCGGCAATTGCGCGCGCTTCACGGCCCATCCGCAGACTGCCTGCAAGGCATTGCAATCGAGCGGCGTGACGCGAATCAGTCCGTCCGGATGGGTGCCCCAAAAAGCCAGAGAGCGGCCGCGCGTGCAAGTGCGCACGAGGTCAAGATTTGTGATCAGCGGATGCGCGACCGGCTGCCCTTGGGGCCGGTCGCTCTCAGGACAGCTTGCGATCCGCAGCCTGGCTCGTCGCCCGCTCCAGGATCGGCATCATCAGCGCGAACAGTTCTGCCTGCGATGAAAGGCTGCACTTGTTGTAAAGCTGCTTGCGAAAGACCTTCACCGTTTGCGGGCTGACACCGAGGTTCAATCCGATCGACGGCGAGGAGTGTCCCTGCAGGATAAGCAGCGCCACTTCGGCCTGGCGCTTGCTCAACAGCACATTGTGGTGCGTGCGCATCGCCGCGATCAGGCTGTCGGTGATCGACACGGATCGCGGGGCGACCGCGGGCGGCGCTTCGGCGACGGCCCAATGGGCACGCAGCAACGCCATGATCGCGGGTTCGTGCGCGCGCAGGCATTCCTCCGCCTTGACCGCGAAGGCCTGGCCGGAAGAGCCGTCCTTGCCCATCGAAATGGTGATGGTCGCGTTCTCTCCGATCGGCAGCACGACGGAAATTTCGTCGGTGATGCCGATGCGCCCGTAATACCACTTGAAGTAGCGACTGCGGCGAAACTGGTCCGGCGCGACGTCGAGAAGCCGATAGAGCCCCGGCGCGCCGCGCCGCAGATGAAAATGATAAATCGGATCAAGCAGATAGGCCGCCGGCAGATATTGTTCGGCCAGATAGCGAAACACATCCGGGCCATAGATCTTCTTGTAGAGCACGCTGGGGACCGCGGTGCCCGAGAAGACGATGACGATCACATTATCGTAGCTGAGGCAGCGCCGCAGATACTCGGTCATTGCGGGATAGAACTCGCGCTTGCCGAGCGCATCCATGGCCAGCGCCAGGCCTTCGAAAATGGACTTTGTCACCAATCATACCCCGATGGGGGTATATACCCCCAAGAAATGATGCCCCTAGTGTAAAACAAAAAAAACAGGGGTACGAGAGACTTGTCCAATTTGCCATCAAAGAGCGCCTGCAGGCCGATATCGCGGCGCGGAGCTCTGCCGCGATGAAGCGCCCAGTCGATCATGGCGCCATGGCCGTTTCAGGCTACACGGTTCCCTGGCATACGGCGGCCGGCACACCCGTCGCCCTTCATGTCTCGTCATCACGCCCGGTGCGCCAGGTGCGGATCGTGCGGCTCGACACGCCCTCCCCCGAGTTCATGGACTGGCCGGTCGAGCCAACCGGCAATGCCGCTGCCCACCGCGATTTCGATCATGGCTCCTTCCTGAAGGTCGCAGCCACAGAACTGGCCAAGGCCGGGGAAATCACCAGCGTCAGCTTCGAGATCCACCTCACACGCAACGATGGTGCCCGTGCGTTGTTCGAAAGCGGAAACCTGCGTTTGGGGCTGCGGGAGGGGCGCCTGACAGCGGAGATCGACGGCAAGCTGCTCGAAGCCGGCGCGCCCTTGCCCGCGAACACCTGGCTCGCCGTCGAGATTCTCAAGGATGGGGGCCAGACGGTGCTACGCCTCAGCTCCGACGATCTCCTGTCGCCCTTTGTCCTGCATCGTCGCTTCGACCGGCCCTGGTCCCTGTCCGGCGACATGGTGTTCGGCGCCGGCGCCGCGAACGACGTCAGATCGCTGAACGCGAAATTCTCGGCGATCGCCCTGCAGACCGCGGCCGGCCGCATCGGCTGGACGTTCCCGACCTTGCTGCCGCGTGGCCCGATCGCCTCGACAGGCGCGGACCCGGTACTCTTTCTGGAGGCCGTCAACCAGCCGGCATTCTGCATGACCTCGCGACGCTGGGACGGGTCTAGCTTCGATCCGCGTCTGGTGCCGTCGCATTACGATGCGGTGCATTGCCATGACGACGACATCGGCGCGCTGCATTGGCCCGCATCTTACCGGTTGCAGGCTCCCGCCGAGGCATCGGCCGGCGTCTACGCCTTCGAGGTCGGCCATGACGCGGGATCGGAGCGCATCGTCTTTTTCATCACCTCGTCGGCACGCCAGGCGCCGCTGCTGTTCCTGGTGCCGACCGCCACCTATCTTGCCTATGCCGACGAATTCCTGCCGGCGCATCTCTATGAATGGATGTGCGAGGACCGTGGCCATCGCTTCGCCATCGATAACAATCTGAAGTCGCTCTACGACTACCATAGCGACCTCAGTGGCGTGTCGATCGCTTCCTACAAGAAGCCGAAGACAACGCTGCGCGACGACTACAATTACCCGCTGTGCGGCTGCCCGCACAATCTGCCGGTCGACCTGCATTTCCTGCGCTTCTGCCACGCCAACGGCATCGCCTTCGATCTCATCACCGACCGCGACCTGCATGAGCGCGGCGTCGCGGGCCTGCAGGGCTATCGGGCTGTCATCACCGGCAGCCATCCCGAATACATGTCGGTCGAGATGGAACACGCGCTGCGCCAGTTCGCGGCCTCGGGCGGCAGCATCGCCTATCTCGGCGGCAATGGCTTTGCCGGCAAGGTGGCATTCCAGGATGACCTGATGGAGCTGCGCCGTTCGCCGCTCGAGGCGGGCCGGACCTGGGACGGGCCGATCGCCGAACAGTCGCTGTCGATCACCAACCAGCCGGGCGGCCATCTGCGCGCAAGCGGGCGTGGCGAGTTCTCGCTGACCGGCGTCGCCATCTCGCTGATGGGCTTCGACACCGCGCGGCCCTTCACCCGCACGCCGCAAAGCCACAACGCGTCCGTGGCGTGGCTCTTCGAGGGCGTCGCCGGCGAAACCTTCGGCGACGAAGGTATCGTGCTCGGTGGCGCGGCTGGCTACGAGGTCGATGCCACGGATACGCATCTCGGCACCCATCCCGATACGATCGTCATTGCGCGTGCAACCGGCTTTCCGGACAGCTTCGTCCACGACGCCACACGCTGGTACGAGGGTGGTTCGGAAGAACGCGCGTCAAGGCGCTGCGCGGAGATGACGCTTCGCCATCTGCCTTCGGGCGGCCTGATCTTCAGCGCGAGTTCGGTCGCCTGGTGCGGTGGATTGCCGGCGGGCGACGCCATGAACGATGTCGGCAGGATCACCAGGAATTTGCTGACGCGCCTGGCCTCGGCAAAGAGCCGGCCAACTCCGGATCGAGAGTAGAAAAGCGAAACCCGGCACGCCAGCCGGCCGGGTTCGATGGAATAACGACAGGTCAACATCACACTTTGGGAACAAGGATCAGAACAATGGGAAACAGAAGACATTTCATCGGGGCGGTCGCCCTTCTTGCACTCGCGGCGGCAA
This sequence comes from Mesorhizobium comanense, assembly GCF_005503535.1. Lineage (GTDB taxonomy): Bacteria > Pseudomonadota > Alphaproteobacteria > Rhizobiales > Rhizobiaceae > Mesorhizobium > Mesorhizobium comanense. The sequence continues at coordinate 113,335 of NZ_SCNN01000021.1, forward strand.
TGCCGTTCACGGCAAGGTCGGCGAAGGCCCAGGACCTGCCGGTCGAACCGGGCGTGTTCAAGCTCGCGATCTCGCCGTGGCTTGGCTACGGCATGTGGTACATCGCCCAGGAAAAGGGCTTCTTCAAAGCCAACGGCCTGGAAGGCGTCGAACTCACCAATTTCGTCGAGGACAAGGACATGGGCGCGGCTGTCGCCGCCGGGCAGGTCGACGGCGACAATGAATCCATCCAGCAATTGCTGGCCAAGGTGCAGGCCGGCATCCCGGTCAAGGGCGTGCTGCTGCTCGACGCCAGCACCAAGGCGGACGCCATCCTGGTCAATGGCGACATCAAGACGGTGGCCGACCTCAAGGGAAAGCAGGTCGCATTCGAGCGCGGTTCGACCAGCGATCTCTTGCTCAACTATGTGCTGCAGAAGAATGGCATGACCATCGATGACGTCAGCGTGCTGCCGATGCCGGCGGCCAGCGCCGGCACCTCGATCATCTCGGGCACCGTTCCGGCCGCCGTGACCTATGAGCCCTACATCTCCGCCGCGATCGGCGCCGACAAGAACATCAAGGTGCTGGCCGAGGCCGGCGAGGCGCCCGGCCTGATCAGCGACGTGCTGGCCGTGCCGGAAGAGACGCTGAAGAAGAAGCCGGGCCAGGTGCAGGCCATGCTGAAAAGCTGGGACCAGGCGCTGGACTATTACCGCGCCCACACCGAGGAAGGCCGCGCGATCATCGCCAAGGGCGTCGGCGCCGAGCCGGCGGACCTCGCGACCGCCTTCGACGGCGTGTCGTATTATTCGGTCGCCGAAAGCCAGAAGGCCCTGAACGGCGTGTTCAAGTCCGACACCTATCCCGGCATCGTCAAGGCGGCGATCGCGGCCAAGCTGATCGACAAGGACATCGCCTACGACACGGCCATCGACCCGAGCGTGGCGCATTCCAAGTAATCGCCCGCGAAGTGGAAGGCGGGCCAGTCGCGGCCCTGCCTTCCCATCGCCCTGGCGGGAAGACATCCAGACATGACCAGCACCGACGTCCAAGTCGTCCTGACGTTCGATTTCGATGGCTATTCGACATGGATCGGCAGCCACCGCGCGACGTCGCCGAGCATGCTTTCGCGCGGCGAGTTCGATCCGATCGGCGCACGCCGCATCCTCGGCGTGCTGGAAGAGTTCGGCATCAAGGCGACCTTCTTCGTGCCCGGCCATTCCGCGCTGGCCTTCCCGCCGGTCGTGCGCGCCTTCCGCGATGGCGGCCACGAGATCGGCCATCACGGCTGGGTCCATGAAAACCCTGTGCTTTTGACGCGCGAGGAAGAGCGTACCGTCCTGCTGAGAGGCCTGGACGCGCTCGACACGGTGGCTAGCGTAAGGCCATGCGGCTACCGGTCGCCGGCCTGGGACAACAGCCCGTCCACGGTCGAACTGCTGCTCGAGCTCGGCTTCGAATATGAAAGCTCGATGATGGGCAACGACCACGAGCCCTATTGGTGCCGGATCGGCGATGCCTGGTCGGCGACGGAAGAATTCCGTTTCGGCAAACCGGTCAACCTCGTCGAAATGCCTGTCGCCTGGCATCTGGACGACTTTCCGCAATTCGAATTCCTGGCGACCGACAGGGGCTATTTGCCTGGCGGCCGCGCGCCGTCGACGGCGCTGGAAATCTGGAAGGCGGAATTCGACTTCCTCTACCAC
>NZ_SCNN01000022.1 GCF_005503535.1 Mesorhizobium comanense
TTGTGCATTGCTACGGCAACCGCACATACGTACGCCCCTGCCACCGCCGGCAGCGCCAGATTGGTTTAAGGCGAGATTGCCCGTCGCCACCTCGTCGGCGGCGCCGATCAGCTGGCGGATCGGCCGCACTAGCCGGTCGGCGACCGCGATGCCCGTCCATATCGCCGACAGGATGATGATCAGGGTCAGCGACAGATAGGGCAGCGCGAACGCCACCTGCGAGGTGCGCCTGTTGTCCTCGAGATTGCGATATTCGTCGGTGTTGGACCTGACGATCTGGCGCGCCTTGATCACCTCGGGATCCACCAGCCGGATGGTGTAGAGATAGAGTCCCTCGATCTCGCGCAGCTTGACGATGGCGCCCATGATGTTGCGCGTGCGCGGTTCGATCAGCACCGGCCTGCCGTCCGTGGCGCTGGAAACAGCGCCTTCCGGCGGTTCCGGCATGGCGAAGTCGGCATCGGTCTTGGCGCTCATGACGAAAGAGCCATCGGGCTTGATAAGCGCGGCATGCGCCAGCGAACGGCCCACGGCTTCCTTGTTCATCAGGTCGAGAAAGCCTGTGCGATCAAGGCCATAGAGCGTCCGCGACGCATCGAGATCATAGGCCATGGACAGCGTCGTGCCCTGCAGGTTGCGGGCATTCTCCTGGACATAGGCATCCGCGATCGACAGCGACGAATTGACGATCGTCTTGGTGCGAATCTGGAACCAGCGATCGAGGCCGATATCGAGCGTGATCGAGGCGATGATCGCCACCATGATGGCTGGAATGGCGGCAACCAGTGCGAACATGGTGACGATGCGTATGTGCAGCCGCGAGGCCGCCTTGCCATGCCGGCGCGCCATGGCGATGCGGTGCACTTCCCGGCCGATCAGGGCAATGAGGAAGATGACGAAGGCGGCGTTGAGCGCGATCAGCGCCCAGGTCGTGTCGGCATCGGGCGCGATCGGCGTCGCGCCCACCAGAATCGCGAACGAAATGGCTGCCATGATCAGCGCGCCAACGATGGCCACCACGCCTGGCAGGGCCAGCAGCCTGCGCCCGTCGCGTACGCCGGGTTCGCTGAAAAGCGGTTGGTTTATTCCAGGTGCCTGCGGAGCCATGTCGCCGTCTAAAGCCAGTGATTGCGTCCGATCTATGCAACGCATTGTGGCGATTATGCAACAAGTGTGTCCGGAGCGGAAATCTTTAGCCGCTCGATCCCCTGAAAAAGGGGACAGGCCAGACCAGGGTTCAACCCGTTCGCGATGATTTGTAGACGTTGACGCCCAATTCGCGAATCTTCTTGCGCAGCGTGTTGCGGTTGAGGCCGAGCAGTTCCGCCGCCTTGATCTGGTTGCCGCGGGTCGCCGTCATCGACGCCAGCACCAGCGGATACTCGACTTCGGACAGAATCCGCTGGTAGAGGCCGGCCGGCGGCAGTTCGCCGGCAAACGAGGCGAAATAGCGCTGCAGGAAGTGTTCCACCGCCTGGCCGATCGACAGGTCATCGGGGATGAGATTGCCGCCGCCTGGCACCACGGGGCGCTCGCCGGTCTTGAGCTCCGCCTCGATGATCTCGGCTGATATTTCGTCCTGTGAATAGAGCGCGGCGAGCCGGCGCACGAGATTTTCCAGCTCTCGCACATTGCCCGGCCAGGGATAACGCTTCATCAGTTCGATGCCGCCCGAGGAAATGCGCTTGGTCTGCAACCCTTCCATCTCGCCGAGCTTGAAGAAATGGCGCACCAGATCCGGCACGTCCTCGGAGCGTTCGCGCAGCGCCGGCAGCCTGAGCGGCACGACGTTGAGGCGATAAAACAGGTCCTCGCGGAACAGTCCCTGGTTGATCAGTGTACGCAGATCCTTGTTGGTGGCGGCCACGATGCGCACGTCGGTCTTGATCGGCGTGCGGCCGCCGACCGTCGTGTACTCACCCTGCTGCAGCACGCGCAGCAGGCGGGTCTGCGCCTCCATCGGCATGTCGCCGATCTCGTCGAGGAACAACGTGCCGCCCTCGGCCTGCTCGAAGCGGCCGGTGGAGCGGTTCTGCGCGCCGGTGAAGGCCCCCTTCTCGTGTCCGAACAGCTCCGATTCGATCAGGTCGCGCGGGATCGCGGCCATGTTGATGGCCACGAACGGCCCGCCGCGGCGGCGGCCATACTCATGCAGCGCCCGCGCCACCAGTTCCTTGCCGGTGCCCGATTCGCCCGAGATCATCACCGTCAGGTCGGTCTGCATCATGCGCGCCAGCATGCGATAGATGTCCTGCATGGCCGCCGAGCGCCCGACCAGCGGCATGGTCTCGGGCTGCTCTTCGGCGCGTGCATCGATCTTCGGCCGGCGCGGTTCCGATAGCGCGCGGTTGACGATGTTGAGGAGTTCGGTGAGGTCGAACGGCTTCGGCAGATATTCGTAGGCACCGGTTTCCGATGCACGGATTGCCGTCATGAAGGTGTTCTGGGCGCTCATGACGATGACCGGAAGTTCCGGCCGCGCCTTCTTGATGCGCGGCAACATGTCGAACGCGTTCTCGTCCGGCATGACCACATCGGTGATGACCAGGTCGCCCTCGCCCGCCGCCACCCAGCGCCAGAGCGTCGACGCATTGGATGTCACGCGCACTTCATGACCGACGCGGGAAAGCGCCTGATTGAGGACGGTGCGGATGGCCGCATCGTCATCGGCGACGAGAATATTGCCGCGAGCGGTCATTTGCGGTCTCCTTCGCCATCTTGATCGGCGCCCGGCGCCGTTTCCTTCCAGGCCGGCATCAGAACCCGGAACGTTGTCGCGCGCGGCGTCGAATCGCACTCGATGATGCCGCCATGCTCGCCGACGATCTTGGCAACGAGCGCCAGGCCCAGCCCCGAACCGTTAGGCTTGGTGGTTATGAAGGGATCGAACAGGATCGGAAGGATATCCTCCGAAACGCCCGAGCCGTTGTCGCGCACGCAGAACTCCAGAGGCAGCGATACGCGGTCCTGCGTGCCGGGAACCGAGACGCGAATTCCGGGCCGGAAAGCGGTCGACAGCACGATTTCACCCTGCGGATCGCCGCCGATCGCCTCGGCCGCATTCTTGACCAGGTTCAGAAACACCTGGATGAGCTGATCGCGGTTGGCAAAGACCGGAGGCAGTGAAGGATCATAATCCTCCAATATTTTGATTTTCCTTGCAAAACCGTTCTTGGCGATCGCCTTCACATGGTCGAGCACGACATGGATGTTGACGGGATAGCGATCAATCGGTCGCTCGTCGGAAAACACCTCCATGCGATCCACCAGCGACACGATGCGATCGGTCTCGTCAGTGATCAGGCGCGTCAGTGCCCGGTCCTCATCGGACGCGGACAATTCGAGCAATTGCGCTGCCCCCCTGATGCCGGAAAGCGGGTTCTTGATCTCGTGAGCCAGCATCGCGGCCAGGCCTGTCACCGAGCGTGCGGCGCCGCGGTGGGTCATCTGCCGGTCGATCTTGTCGGCCATCGACCGTTCCTGGAACATCACCACCACGGACCCCGGGAATTCGGAAACCGGCGCGACATAGAGATCGACCACCTTCTCGATACCCAGCCGCGGCGAGGAAACGTCGACCCTGTACTCGTTGACCGGTGCCCGGCGCTCGCGCACCTGGTCGACAAGCGTCAGGAGCGGACTGCCGAAAGGAATGAGCTTGGACAAGGTGTTGCGCGCAAGCATGGTCGCGCTGGAGCGGAAGAAGTCCTCGGCGTCCGCATTGGCGAAGGTGATGAACCCCTCCTCGCTGATCATGATCACCGGGCGGCGGATCGTGTTGAGCACGATCTGCGCGGCATCAATCATTTCGGTTCCCTGGCCGGCAGTGGCGTTCATGCGGCGCTCCGCAGGTTCTGAGATTGCGGATCGCGCAAGAGCACGTCGCGCAGCATGGCCTTGACGCGGGTCGGCTCGAACGAGGTCAGTATCGCTTTTCGGCTGTCGTCGGCCACGCCGCCGGCATGGCGATCGAGGTACCAGCCCAGATGCTTGCGCGCCTGACGAACGCCGCTCTCAAGACCGTAAAGCTCCAGCATGTCCTCATAATGGGCGACGACATAGTCGGCGAGTGCCGCTGCGTTTTGCGGCACGCCGGCCGCCGCATCGCCCGCGGCCGCCGCGGCAATGCTGCCCGCGACCCATGGCGCTCCATAATGCGCTCGCCCGACCATCACGGCATCGGCACCCGACTGGTCGAGAATCTCCGCCGCCTCGGCCGGCGAAGATACGTCACCATTGGCAACGACAGGAATGGACACGGCCTCCTTGACCCGGGCGATCGCGCGCCAGTCGGCCTTGCCCTGGTAGAACTGGCAACGCGTGCGGCCATGCACCGTGACCATGCTGACGCCCGCCTGTTCGGCGCGGCGCGCCAGAGTGGGCGCGTTGAGCGCGCCCTCATCCCAGCCGAGCCGCATCTTGACCGTCACCGGCACCTCGACCGCGCCGATAACGGCCTCGATCAGCGACAGCGCATGGTCGAGATCGAGCATCAACGCCGAACCGGCATAGCCGCCTGTGACCTTCTTGGCCGGGCAGCCCATGTTGATGTCGATGATATCGGCGCCTTCGCCGGCTGCGATCCGCGCGGCTTCGGCCATATGCACCGCTTCGCGTCCGGCAAGCTGAACCATATGGACGGGCAGGCCGGAATGCCGTATGCGCAGGTCGAAGCCGGCCCTGCCCTTGGCGAGTTCTCCGCTCGCAACCATTTCGGAGACGACCAGGCCGGCACCATGCGCGTGGGCGCGCTGCCTGAACGGCATGTCTGTAATTCCCGACATCGGTGCCAGGAAGACGCGGTTGCGGATTCCTACGCCACCGACGTCGAGAGGCATCGACAATCCAGCCAAATTAACCATGCACAAAAACCAAGCACGTCCATTCGTTGCACATTCACTAGCCATATCGGCCGCAATGTGCAACGCGCAATGACGCCACATTGAGGCGCAATTGGGAAAATTCGAGCCTTGCGCCTTGGCGGCGGCCAAAGCGCTCACGTCCATCGGGAAGACACAAAAGGACGCCTTGGATGTTTATATTTGGCGCACGATCTTTCCGAAAACCGATTACACTTTTCGGGATCGTGCGCTAAGCCAATCGGCATGACTGACGCAAGCGGAAAACAGGCTTCAGGCGCGCATGACAAGGTGGCGGTGGTCATCGTCGCGGCCGGCCGGGGTGCGCGTGCCGGGCAGGCCGATGGTCCGAAGCAATATCAGCGGATCGGCGGCCGCGCTGTCATCGCGCGCGTGCTCGACATTTTCCTGGCGCATCCGCGCATCGGCGAGATCGTCGTGGCCATCCACGCCGAGGACCATGAGCTTTTCAATCAGGCCGTGGGTGCTCATGCGGATAGGGTGACGGCAATTGCCGGCGGCGCCACCAGGCAGGAGTCAGTCCGGCTCGGGCTACAGGCCTTGAGAACCCACGCACCGGAAAAGGTGCTCATTCATGACGCGGCTCGCCCCTTCGTCGACGCCGAACTTATCGACCGGACCATCGCCGCGATCGGCGAACGCGAGGGCGCGCTGCCTGCTTTGCCCGTTGCGGACACCTTGAAACGGGAATCAGCCGGTGGCGTGGTCAGCGAAACCGTTTCCAGAAGCGGCTTGCACGCGGCACAGACCCCGCAGGGCTTTCCGTTCGCGGCGATCATGACGATGCACGAGGAAGCCTATCATCGCGGCAGAGCGGACTTTACCGACGACGCGGCGATCGCCGAATGGATGCAGATGCCGGTGAAGATCGTTGCGGGCTCGCCAGACAATGTCAAACTCACCTGGGCACGGGATATCGCGATGGCAGACCAGAGACTTTCGGGCGAACGTTTTCGCTTTCCCGACATCCGCACCGGCAATGGCTACGACGTTCATGCCTTCGAGCCCGGCGACCATGTAACCTTGTGCGGCGTCGCCATTCCGCACCAGAAGAAACTGTCCGGGCACTCCGACGCCGATGTCGGGCTGCACGCCCTGACAGACGCCTTGCTGGCGACGTGCGGCGCAGGCGATATCGGCACGCATTTCCCGCCCTCCGATCCACAGTGGAAGGGTGCGGCGTCGCGGCTCTTCGTCGAGTACGCGGCTAAACTGGTGCGCGAGCGTGGCGGGCGCATCGCCAACGCCGACATCACGCTGATCTGCGAGGCGCCGCGCGTCGGCCCGCATCGCGAGGCGATGACGGCAGCCCTGTCGCAGATGCTGGCCATCTCCGCCGACCGCATCTCGGTCAAGGCGACAACCAACGAGAAGCTGGGCTTCGTCGGCCGCGAGGAAGGCATCGCGGCGATCGCCACGGCCAGCGTGGTCTTTCCGGGAGAGGTGCCGCAGTGAGCAACGCCGAACTCGCCATCGCCCTGCTCGGAGCCTGCCAGAAACACGGCATCATGCTGGCGACGGCCGAAAGTTGCACTGGCGGCCTGATCATTGCCGCGCTGACCGATATCGCCGGCTCTTCGGCCGTGGTCGATCGCGGCTTCATCACCTATTCCAATGAAGCCAAGATGGAGATGCTCGGTGTGTCCGCCGCGACGCTCGATGCGCATGGCGCGGTTTCGCGAGAGACGGCGCTGGAGATGGCGGCGGGCGCGCTTTCGCATTCACGCGCGAAACTGTCGCTGGCTGTCACCGGCATTGCCGGCCCCGGCGGCGGCTCGACAGACAAGCCGATCGGTCTCGTCTGGTTCGGGATCGCGTTGGCCGGACGGCCGGTCGTCGCGGAGCGCCAGCTTTTTGGCCACAAGGGCCGCGAATTCATCCGCCACGAGACGGTCAGGCATGCGCTCCAGCTTGGGCTGCGCGCACTGGACTGACGATCAAGCTCAGGAACCCTGCGGCCTGGAATAAGACGGGCCGGAAGGGAGCGGGTTCGCGCCGTAGATCACATCGGCGCGCTTCTCGAAAGCCTCGGCGAACATGCGGAAGGCACGATCGAACATGGTGCCCATCAGCGCGCCGAGGATACGGCTCTTGAACTCATAGTCTATGAAGAAGCGGACGGCGCAGCCGGCGCCGTCCGGTTCGAAGCGCCAGACATTGCTCAGATATTTGAACGGCCCGTCGATGTACTTGACGTCTATGGCGTTCTCGTCGGGCTTGAGCAGCACCTGCGTGGTGAAGGTCTCCCGGATTGCCTTGTAGCCTATGCTCATGTCGGCGACGAGAATGGTTCGGCCGGCCCGCTCCTTGCGCGAGCGCACCGTCAGCGCTTCGCACAGCGGCAGGAACTGCGGATAGGTCTCGACGTCGGCAACCAGCGAAAACATCTGTTGCGGCGTATGGGCGACGCGGCGGGTGGCTTCGAATTTCGGCATGAACCGGCTCTAAAGCGCGTGGTGTCGAGACGGATTCATGCGCCGCGCTTCAGCTCGCTCTTGTGCATCAGGGCGATTTCTGGAGCTGCGCTTCGCGCGCGGCCCGCAACCGGGCGAAATCATCGCCGGCGTGATGGGACGAGCGCGTCAGCGGGCTCGACGCCACCAGCAGAAAGCCCTTGGTCTTGCCGATCGTCTCGAAGGACTTGAACTCCTCCGGCGTGACGAAGCGGATCACCGGATGGTGCTTCTTCGACGGCTGCAGATACTGGCCGATGGTCATGAAGTCGACATTGGCCGAGCGCAAATCGTCCATCAGTTGCAGGACCTCATTGCGCTCCTCGCCAAGGCCAACCATGATTCCCGACTTGGTGAAGATCGACGGGTCGAGTTCCTTGACCCGCTGCAGCAGCCGGATCGAATGGAAATAGCGCGCGCCCGGGCGGACTTTCAGATAGTTCGACGGCACGGTCTCCAGATTGTGATTGAAGACATCGGGCTTGGCCGCCACGACGATCTCCAGCGCACCGTCCTTGCGCAGGAAGTCCGGCGTCAGGATTTCGATCGTGGTCGAAGGCGTTGCGGCGCGTATTGCATGGATGACGTCGGCGAAGTGCTGGGCTCCGCCATCGGCGAGGTCGTCACGGTCAACGGATGTGATGACGACGTGGCTCAATCCCATTTGCTTCACGGCATGGGCGACACGCGCCGGCTCGTCCGCATCGAGGGCGGTCGGAATGCCGGTGGCCACGTTGCAGAACGCGCAGGCGCGCGTGCAGATCTCGCCCATGATCATGAAGGTGGCGTGCTTCTTGTCCCAGCACTCGCCGATGTTGGGGCAGCCCGCCTCCTCGCACACCGTCACCAGCTTGTGCGACTTCACGATTTCGCGCGTCTCGGCATAGCCCTTCGACACCGGCGCCTTGACGCGGATCCAGTCGGGTTTGCGCAACACCTCCTGGTCAGGCTTGTGCGCCTTTTCGGGGTGCCGCAGGCGCGGCGCGTTGGCGATCGTGTCGAGAACAGTAACCATCTCAAATCCGGCTTGTCTTCGCGGCCGCCACTGGCGGTAGCCACCTAAATGTCATCTAGGACTTTTCGGTACAAAGAAAAAGGCCGTCGCGGCGCATGCCGCCACGGCCATTTTCGCATAACCGGGATCCGTCCAGCTTAGCGGCGCACCAGTCGTCCCGCGAAGATCAGCAGGCAGGCGCCGATGAACCCGGTGATCAGGTAGGCCATCCAGCCGATGCCGAAGGGCTCGATGTTGAGGGCTCGCAGAATGGCGTTCAACACCACCGCGCCGGCAATGCCCAGAATGATGTTCATGAAGATGCCGGTGTTGCTCTTCATGACCATTTCGGCGAACCAGCCCGCCAATCCGCCGATGATGATGGCTGCGATCCAGCCCACGCCATTCACGTCCATATGCGCTCTCCTTGACCGAGTGAAACTGCATCCGGATACGAACTACCTTGCCGGCGAGATCCCACCGCTTGCGCGCCTGAGTCTCGTGCAGCCAATCTATCATGCGTTGAGTGCCCGGCCATAGGCGTCGAGCACGCTCTCCTTCATCGTCTCCGACAATGTCGGATGCGGGAAGATGGTGTGCATCAGCTCTTCCTCCGTGGTCTCCAGGTTCATGGCCACGACAAACCCCTGGATCAGCTCGGTCACCTCGGCGCCGACCATATGCGCACCAAGCAACTGACCGGTCTTCTTGTCGAAGATGGTCTTGACCAGGCCTTGGTCCTCGCCAAGCGCAATGGCCTTGCCGTTGGCGACGAAGGGGAAGCGCCCGACACGGATGTCCTTGCCCTCGGCCTTGGCCCTGGCTTCCGTCAGGCCCACGGAGGCAACCTGCGGGCTGCAATAGGTGCAGCCCGGGATCTTGAGCTTGTCCATGGGATGGACGTTGGGCAGGCCGGCGATCTTCTCGACGCAGATGACCGCTTCGTGTTCCGCCTTGTGGGCGAGCATCGGCGGGCCGGCGACGTCGCCGATGGCATAGAGCCCGGCTACATTGGTCTTGCCATAGCTGTCGATGACGATGCAGCCGCGCTCGGTCTTCACGCCGAGCGCTTCAAGGCCGAGATTCTCGATGTTGCCTTGCACGCCGACGGCCGAGATCATGCGGTCCGCGGTGATCTTCTCGACCTTGCCGTCCTTGAGTTCGACATGCGCGGTGATGGAGTTCGCGCCCTTCTCGACCTTCGCCACCTTGGCCTCGAGCAGGATCTTCATGCCTTGCCTCTCGAACTGCTTCTTGGCGAAAGCCGAGATTTCGGCGTCTTCGACCGGCATGACGGCCGGCATCACCTCGACCACGGTCACATCAACGCCCATGGTGCGGTAGAACGAGGCGAATTCGATGCCGATCGCACCCGATCCCATCACCAGCAGCGACTTCGGCATTTCCGGAGGCACCATGGCCTCGAAATAGGTCCAGATCAGCTTGCCGTCCGGCTCGATCCCCGGCAGCGCGCGCGGCCTGGCGCCGGTGGCGACGATGATGTGCTTGGCGGTGTAGGTGCCCTCGCCCTTGGTGTTCTTCGGCAGCGGCGCCTGCGGCTCCATCGGCTTCTTGGACGATTTGCCGACAACGATCTCGTTGGCTTTCGTCAGCTTGGCCTCGCCCCAGATGACATCGACCTTGTTCTTCTTCATCAGAAAGCCGACGCCCGCGTTCATGCGTTGCGCGATGCCGCGCGACCGGTCCACGACCGCCTTCAGGTCCGCCTTGACGGTGCCTTCGATCTTCAGGCCGTAGTTCTTGGCATGTTCGGCATAGTGCATCACCTCGGCCGAACGCAGCAGAGCCTTGGTCGGAATGCAGCCCCAGTTCGAACAGATGCCCGCCAGGTGCTCGCGCTCCACGATCGCCGTCTTGAGGCCGAGCTGCGCGGCACGAATGGCGGCGATGTAGCCGCCGGGGCCGGAGCCGATGATGATGATGTCGTAGTTCTCAGCCACGGTCTTCTCCTTGATTCACAATTCCAGCATGACGCGTACGATTGGCGTCAGCGCCTTGCCGATATTCCGGGTGTTTTCAGCGTCGAGATGGACGCCGTCGAGCGGCGTGGTCAGCGCCACGCCGCCCGCATCGAAGAAGCCGCAGCCCATCTCGTCGGCAAGTGCGGCGTATTGCGGTGCAAGTTGCTTCGAGGCGTCATCGCCGCCAGCGAACATCGCCTTGAAATCGGCATTCTCGGTGCGGCAGACAAGAGGCGGTGAAACGATCAGGATCTGCGGCGCGGTCCAGTCGAACGGATAGTCGTGGCCACGCACGATGTCGATCAATCGCTGGATGCCGTACTTGGCAGCCACCGGGTTACCATGGATCCAGGGCTTCATGTCGTTGGCGCCCAACATGATCACGATCAGGTCGATCGGGGCATGCGTCGCCAGGACAGTCGGCAGCATTCTGGCGCCGTTGCGGTCGGCACCGGCCATATGATCGTCGAATGCGGTCGTGCGGCCATTGAGGCCCTCGGCGATGACCTCCACGCCGTTGCCGAGCCCAACCTGCAAAACGCTCGGCCAACGATCCTCGAGCGCGTGGCGACCGCCTTCGGCATTGTAGCCCCAGGTCAGCGAGTCGCCGTAACAAAGCACTGTCTTCATTGTTCAACCTGCCTTTATTTCGGCAATGCCGCGCTTTACGCGCCAGCGCACGAACAGCCAATGCACGATGATGGTCACAAGGCCCGGCAAACCAAGCCCGGCAACCATCGGCATGTCTTTCCTGACCACGGCGGCGCTGGAGTCGCTGTAGAGGATCAGTACGACCAGCAAGGCGAGCAACACCACGAATACAATCAGGGTCCACTTGCCCGCCATGGCCACGGCGGCGACGGGATCGTTCATCAGCTGCGCCACGAAGAAGACGAAGGTGACGACAAAAGTCACCAGGACCGAGAACATGAAGACGATGACGTATTCTTCCTCGGCGCCGGTGGCGACCGCGAGTTCCTGCGCGACCAGGCCGCCGACGAACCCGGAAATGATGAAGGCGAAAAGGCTGGTGAAGACTATCCGCACAGCCTTTTCCCTTTCTACACCAGCATGCCCATCGGGTTCTCGATTAGCCGCTTGAAGGCGACCAGCAGCTCGGCGCCCAGCGCGCCGTCGACGGCGCGGTGATCGGTCGACAGCGTCACCGACATCACGGTGGCTATCTTGATCTCGCCGTTCTTGACCACCGCCCGCTCCTCGCCGGCGCCGACCGCCAGGATCGTCGCATGCGGCGGGTTGATGACGGCGGCAAAGTCCTTGATGCCGAACATGCCAAGGTTCGACACCGCCGTGGTGCCGCCCTGATACTCTTCCGGCTTCAGCTTGCGGCTGCGCGCGCGGCTGGCCAGGTCCTTCATCTCGTTGGAGATGGTCGACAGCGTCTTTTCATCCGCATGCCGGATGATCGGCGTGATCAGCCCGCCCGGGATCGACACGGCCACGCCGACATCGGCGTGCTTGTGCTTGACCATGGCGCTTTCTGTCCACGAGGCATTGGCATCAGGCACCGCCTTCAGCGCCATCGCCATCGCCTTGATCACCATGTCGTTGACCGACAGCTTGTAGACGGGGGCTTCGCCCTTGTCGGTCTTCTTCATCGGGGCGGCGGCATTGAGCTGCGAGCGCAGCGAAAGCAGCGCGTCGAGCTCGCAGTCGAGCGTCAGGTAGAAGTGCGGGATGGTGGACTTCGCCTCGACCAGGCGCCGCGCGATGGTCTTGCGCATGTTGTCGTGCGGGACGAGATTGTAGGAGCCCTCCTCGAACAGCTTCAGCACCTGGTCGTCAGACATGGCCTTCACAGCCGGCGCGGATGCTGCCGCCGGAGCTCCAGCAGGCGCTGCCTTGGCCGCGGGGGCAGCCTTGGCACCGCCACCGGCAATCGCAGCATCGACATCGGCCTTGACCACGCGGCCATGGGGGCCGGTGCCGGTCACGGCAGACACATCGACACCGGCCTCCTTGGCGATGCGGCGTGCCAGCGGCGAGGCGAAAGTGCGCTCGCCCGAAGCGTGACCATTGGCGACCGGAGCGGGTTCTGCCTTGGCCGGCGCAGGCGCCGCGGCAGCAGTTTCCGCCCTCGGCGCTTCCGCCTTTGGCGCTTCGGCTTTCGGAGCCTCGGCCTTGGGCGCAGCACTGCCGCCACCCTTTGCAGCGGCACCGGCATCCTCGCCTTCGCCGGCAAGAATGGCAATCAGTGCGTTGACCTTGACACCCTCCGTGCCGGCCGGCACGACGAGCTTTGCGACGGTCCCTTCATCGACGGCCTCGACTTCCATCGTTGCCTTGTCGGTCTCTATCTCGGCGATCACATCGCCCGGCGAGACCTTATCGCCCTCTTTCACGAGCCATTTGGAAAGATTGCCCTCTTCCATCGTGGGCGAGAGCGCCGGCATGGTAATGTTGATTGGCATTTTTCCTCCTCAGTTCCGTCCTGTCAGCGAACGGTGCTGGATATTGAACTGATCCGACATTCTGCCGCGATAGCCGTCTTCCAATGCCTGAAGCGTCTCGATTTCAGGGATGCCATCTTGTTCCAGTCTCATCCTGGCTATGTGCATCCCGACATCAGCGAGCACCATGCCCCAGTTGTGAGCGTTTGATCCAAAGAGGTCTTGCATCGTGACAACCGCGTCCGAACCAATCCAGACGCGGAGTACCTCATCAAATTCGCTACTCTCGGCTACCGCTGCGGGAACTTCGAGTTCGCGAGCCATCTCGTTAACCCCGGTACGTCACTGCCTTCACCGCGTCGATGACCTCGCCGACATTCGGCAAGGCCAGCTTTTCGAGATTGGCCGCATAAGGCATCGGCACATCCTTGCCGGCTACGGTGATGACCGGCGCATCGAGGAAGTCGAAGGCGCGTTGCGAGACCTGGTTGGCGATGTGATCGCCGACCGAGTTCTGCGGGAAGCCTTCCTCGACGACGACCAGCCGGTTGGTCTTTTTGACCGAGGCGATGACCGTGTCGAGATCGAGCGGGCGGATGGTCCTGAGATCGATGATCTCGGCATCGATGCCCATACCGCGCAGTTCGGCTTCGGCCTTGACCGCATAGGTCATGCCGATGCCGAACGAGACGATCGTGACATCCTTGCCCGACTTGTGGATGCGGGCCTTGCCGATCGGCAGCACGAAATCGTCCAGCTTCGGCACGTCGAAGGACTGGCCGTAGAGGATTTCGTTCTCGAGGAAGATGACCGGGTTGGGATCGCGGATCGCCGCTTTCAGCAGGCCCTTGGCGTCGGCGGCGGTGTAAGGCATCACCACTTTGAGGCCGGGAATATGGCTGTACCAGGCGGCATAGCACTGCGAGTGCTGGGCCGCGACGCGGGCCGCCGCGCCGTTTGGCCCGCGGAAGACGATCGGCGCGCCCATCTGGCCGCCCGACATATAGAGCGTCTTGGCGGCCGAGTTGATGATCTGGTCGATCGCCTGCATGGCGAAGTTGAAGGTCATGAACTCGACGATCGGCTTCAACCCGGCCATTGCAGCACCGACGCCGACGCCGGCAAAACCATGTTCGGTGATCGGCGTGTCGACGACACGGCGCGGGCCGAATTCCTGCAGCAGGCCTTGGGTGATCTTGTAGGCGCCCTGGTATTCGGCGACCTCCTCGCCCATGACGAAGACGTCGCCATCGCGGCGCATTTCTTCCGCCATCGCGTCGCGCAGCGCTTCGCGCACCGTGGTCGAGACCATTTCGGTGCCGGCCGGAATGTCGGGATCGGCGGCGATTTCGGCTTTCGGGGCGGCTGCAACCGGCGCTGCCTTACCCTCCCCCTTGTGGGGAGGGTCGGCCGGCTCGCCGGCCGGGGTGGGAGTTGCGGCGGCGGGCTCACCCCCACCCGCGCCTGCGGCGCGACCTCCCCCATCGGAGGGGGAGGTAAGAGCAGCGGCGCTCTCGCCATCCTGTAGCAGGACCGCGATCGGCGTGTTGACCTTGACGCCTTCGGTGCCGGCGGCGATCAGGATCTTGCCCAGCGTGCCTTCGTCGACGGCTTCGACTTCCATGGTTGCCTTGTCGGTTTCGATCTCGGCGATCACGTCACCGGCCACGACCTTGTCGCCCTCATTTTTCAACCACTTGGAAAGATTGCCCTCTTCCATGGTCGGCGAGAGGGCGGGCATGAGAATTTCGATCGGCATGTCCTGGCCCTCCCTTACAATACGATATCGGTCCAGAGCTCGGATGCATCCGGCTCCGCATCGTTCTGGGCAAATTCCGCGGCGTCGGCGACGATGTCGCGAACCTCCTTGTCGATTGCCTTGAGCTCGTCCTCGTCGGCCCATTTCTTCTCGATGAGCCGCGCCTTGACCTGCTCGATAGGGTCATGCTCGGAGCGCATCTTCTGCACTTCTTCCTTCGACCGGTATTTTGCCGGATCGGACATGGAGTGGCCGCGATAGCGATAGGTCTGCATCTCGAGGATGAGCGGGCCGTTGCCGGAACGGCACCATTCGGTGGCGAGATCGGCGGCCGCCTTGACGGCGCGCACATCCATGCCGTCGACCTGGATGCCGGGAATCTTGAACGAAGCGCCGCGGTGCGAAAAATCCGTCTCGGCCGACGAGCGCGACACCGAAGTGCCCATCGCGTAGCGGTTGTTCTCGATGATGTAGATCACCGGCAGCTTCCACAGCGAGGCCATGTTGAAGCTTTCGTAGACCTGGCCCTGGTTGGCCGCGCCGTCGCCGAAATAGGTCAGCGAGACATTCTTGTTTTCGCGGTAGCGGTTGGCGAAGGCCAGGCCGGTGCCGAGAGACACCTGCGCGCCGACGATGCCGTGGCCGCCGTAGAAATGCTTCTCCTTGGAGAACATGTGCATGGAGCCGCCCTTGCCCTTGGACAGGCCACCACGGCGCCCGGTCAGCTCGGCCATGACGCCGCGTGGCGACAGGTCCATGGCCAGCATGTGGCCGTGATCGCGATAAGCGGTGATCATCTGGTCGCCTTCGATCAGCGCCATCTTCATGCCGGTGACGACCGCTTCCTGGCCGATATAGAGATGGCAGAAGCCGCCGATGAAGCCCATGCCGTAGAGCTGGCCGGCCTTTTCCTCGAAGCGCCGGATGAGCAGCATGTGCCGGTAGGCGGAGAGCTCCTCGTCCTTGGTGAAGTCGGCCGGCTTTGGCGCCGAAAGACCTGATTTGCCGTCGGATTTGGATTTGGCAGGCGCTTTTCTGGCTGCGGTGGCCATGCATCACTCCCTGTTGGCGTCTCTTTGCGGACATTGGAGCGGAACAATCCACTCCGGGGAGATCACCCTCCCCTGCGATTTATGGGAGGCTAACACGTAAAAACGCGCTCCGCCATGTCGAAAATGCATAGCTGGCATGCGCCTAAGCGATTAAAATCATTGAAAATATTGGCGATTAACCGAAATTGGATTAATTTGCAGAGGCCGGCAGCATGATGGTGATCTCGTCTGGCTGGGACAGATTGAGCGCCCTGCGCGCCTGCTCGTCGAGCATATCCTTCTCCAGGGTCCCGTCATGCATGAGCTTGACGCGCCGCTCCAGTTCCATCCTGCGCCCCTTGATGGCATCGAGCTGCGCCTGCAAGGTAACGGTCTGGGCTTCCAGCTTGTATTTCGAATTGATGCCGAATTCGCCGTGATAGGCATGAAAGCCAAAATAGGCCAGGAACACCACGCACAGCGAGGGAATGATCAGCCGGCCGGTATTTCTCTGCTTGTGCTGGCGCGTCCACATGACTGATTCCCCATGGCCGCGAACTCGAACGACCCTCAGTCTTTTTCGCCTGATTGTGCTTAACGGACGGTTACGCGGGGCCGCTTGGCTGCCCGCAAATGAAAAAGGGCGGGATGTTCCCGCCCTTTCCATCGATCGACGATGTGCGCAGGGCTCAGCCCTTGATCACCGACTTGCCGGCGTAGCGCGCCTGCTTGCCGAGCTCTTCTTCGATGCGGATCAGCTGGTTGTACTTGGCCATGCGGTCGGAGCGCGACAGCGAACCGGTCTTGATCTGCCCGCAATTGGTGGCGACGGCGAGGTCGGCGATGGTCGAATCCTCGGTCTCGCCCGAGCGGTGCGACATGACGGCGGTGTAGGCCGCCTTGTGCGCGGTCTCGACGGCGTCGAGCGTCTCGGTCAGAGAACCGATCTGGTTGACCTTGACCAGGATCGAATTGGCGACGCCCATGCGAATGCCGTCGCGCAGGCGCGCCGTGTTGGTGACGAAAAGGTCGTCGCCGACGAGCTGGGTTTTCTTACCGATAAGGTCGGTGAGATACTTCCAGCCTTCCCAGTCATCCTCAGCCAGGCCGTCCTCGATCGAGATGATCGGATAGTCGGCGGCGAGCTTGGCAAGATATTTTGCCTGGGCCTTGGGATCGCGCGTCTTCTTCTCGCCTTCATAGACGTAATTGCCGTCCTTGAAGAATTCGGTCGCGGCGCAATCGAGGCCGAGCGCGATCTCCTCGCCCGGCTTGAAACCCGCCTTCTCGATAGACTCCATGATGAAGTCGAGCGCCACCGGCGCGCTCTTCAGGTTCGGCGCGAAGCCGCCCTCATCGCCGACATTGGTGTTGTGGCCGGCATCCTTCAGCTTCTTGCGCAGCGTGTGGAAGATTTCCGATCCCCAGCGCACGCCTTCGCGCAACGTCGGCGCGCCGACCGGCAGGATCATGAATTCCTGGAAATCGATAGGGTTGTCCGCATGTGCGCCGCCATTGATGATGTTCATCATCGGCACCGGCAGGATATGCGCCTTGGTACCGCCGACATAGCGGTAGAGCGGCAAGCCAGCCGCATCGGCAGCGGCCTTCGCCACAGCCAGGGACACGCCGAGGATGGCATTGGCGCCGAGCCGGCTCTTGTTCGGCGTACCGTCGAGCTCGATCATGGTCTGGTCGATATGGATCTGGTTTTCGGCCTCCATGCCGCCGATCGCCTCGAACAGCTCGCCGTTCACCGCTTCCACGGCCTTGAGCACGCCCTTGCCCAGATAGCGGGCGCCGCCGTCGCGCAGTTCGACGGCTTCATGCGCGCCGGTCGACGCGCCGGACGGCACGGCGGCGCGGCCCATGGAGCCGTCTTCGAGCACGACGTCGACCTCTACGGTCGGATTTCCACGGCTGTCCAGGATTTCACGCCCGACAATATCGATGATGGCGGTCATTGTGGTGTCCCCGATTGATCAGAAGGAAGGTCGCGCCCGTCTTAGCCAAAGCGACGCAAAAGGCAATTGGGCCGGCGGCATTTATTGGCATCGCGCCGAGTCACGAAGCGCAAATTTCTGTCATCATAAGTCATGCCGCCCAACAGGCATTTCGGGGTATTGCTGCTGGCGCGAGGGGCGAAACTGGAGGAGTTTCGCCATGTCCGAGTTGAGCGGTATCGTCAGTCTGTTCCTGATCGCGGCGGCTTTCCTGACGTCATGCGACAACCAGCAGTCACCACCGAAGGCCAGCGCGTCCTTGCCCGCCCTTCACTTCGGTGAACAATCATCGCCCTGATTGAAAAGGCCCCGCCAAGCGGGGCCTTTTGAATGCGGCGTCAGTGCCAGTAAGGCGTGACCTTGTAGTACTCGTAAGACGCATCGCGCGCGCTCTCGCTGTCCGCACCGGCCAGTTCGTTGATCGAGTAGGCCGGAGCCGCCTGCAACTGGTCCTTAGAGAAGGGCACGACATAGCCGCCCTTGTCCTCGTCATAGTCCAGGCTCGCCCAGGGAATGGCATGGTACTTCTCGCCTATGCCGAGAAAGCCGCCGAAGCCGATCACCGCGAACATGATGCCGTTCGACGTCTTGTCGAGCATGATGTCCTCGATCCCGCCTATGCTCTTGCCCTCGGTGTTGTACACCGAAGTGCCGATCACGCGCGAAGCAGCGATGGCTTCGGTGTGGCCTGTCTGGGTGGTCATGATGCGCTCCTCATTGTCGTTGAACTCTGCTTTGACAATGAGGCGCGGGGCGAAAGTTCCCGATTTTTTCAGCGGCCGCGAGGTCACTCCGCCAGGATGAAAGTCACCTTCATGTTGACGCGATAGGCTGAAATCTTGCCGTCCTCGACCACGATCTTCTGATCCTGGATCCAGGCACCTTCGACGTTCTTCAGGGTTTTCGACGCGCGGGCGATACCCTTCTCGATAGCTTCCTGAAAACTCTTTTTCGATGATGAGGTGATTTCTGTGACGCGGGCAACGGACATGGCTTCCTCCTGCCGAAACGCTCATTTGCCGGGCAAGCGTACAACCGCCACCCGACGACCACAAGCACCGGTCGAATGCCGCCGTTTAACGGCCCTTTGCCACCCGGTCGAAAGCCATGAGCTTCTCCAAAAGCGCTGGCATGTCCTTCAACGGCACCATGTTCGGGCCGTCTGAGGAGGTCGAATTGTCTGGATCCTGATGGGTCTCGATGAAGACGCCCGCGACGCCGACGGCAACGGCCGCGCGGGCCAGCGTTTCGACAAAACGACGCTCGCCGCCGGAGGAACCACCCTGCCCGCCCGGCTGCTGAACCGAATGCGTGGCGTCGAAGATAACCGGCGCGCCGATATCGGCCATGACCGGCAGGGCGCGCATGTCGGATACCAGCGTATTGTAGCCGAAGGAAGCGCCGCGCTCGGTGGTCAGGACATTGGCGTTACCCGAACCCGTGATCTTAGCGACCACGTTCTTCATGTCCCAAGGCGCGAGGAACTGCCCCTTCTTGACATTGATCACCTTGCCCGTCCTCGCGGCGGCCACCAGCATGTCGGTCTGGCGCGACAGGAAGGCCGGGATCTGCAGCACGTCGACATGCGGCGCGACGATGGCGCACTGCTCCTCGGTGTGGACGTCGGTCAGCACCGGAAGCGAGAATTCCTTGCGCAGCTGGTCGAAAACCGGAAGGGCGGCGTCCATGCCGGCGCCGCGCGTGGCCGACAGCGAGGTGCGGTTGGCCTTGTCGTAGCTGGTCTTGTAGACGAGACCGATGCCGAGCTTGCCGGTCAGTTCCTTCAGCGCCCCCGCCATGTCGAAGGCATGCTGGCGTGACTCGAACTGGCACGGACCGGCAATCAGCGCCAGGGCCGCCTTGTTGTCGAAGACGACATTGCCGACGGTGACGGACGAATTGGGCGCCAAGGGCTTGTTCATGGGGTCTCCCGGAAAATAAAAGCCGCGCCCTGTCCGGATGCCGGCGGCACGACGATGTCATTGCCCGCTATATCGTACTCGACCGAAGCGGCTGCAAGCAGCCGCGACGCCGCATCGGCGTCGCGGACCGAGAACACCACGGCGGCAAAGCGAAGGTCCGTCGGCGCACCCGCCGCCAAACCAAAGCGCTCGGCAAACAATGCGGGGTCAACGACACTCAGCCTTGCATTGGGCAAGTCGAACACGCCGCCTGGCTCGTTGGCGGCCGGATCGCCAACCGCCACCGAAATAAACCTATCCTGTGTGGCAGGTGCTTTGCTGAGCGCCACAACCTCCAGAATTCCCGTGGCGCCGTTGGGATGGGCCTGCAAGGCCGAGCGGTCGACATCGGGCGCGTTGATCCGCTGGCAGGCAAAGAGGAAGGCATCCCTTGCCTTGTCGGCGGATGCGAAAGCGAGCTTGAACGAAGCGACATCGCTCTTGCCTGTCGCGTCGGTGAAGGCGCGCGAAAAGCTCAGCATGTCTCCCGCCGACAGGCCCGCCGCCACGTAGCGTCCATGGTCCTGATCGGCATCGGCCGTGGCCAGGACCACGGCGGAAAATCCATCCTCGCCGCGATTCTCGCGGTAGAGCCGGTCACGCGCGACAAACACATTGCCCTCGGCAACAGCCTTCGTCGCCCGCTGTTCATCGCCGATCGCGAGCGGCTCGAGATAGGTGCCGTCGGCAAGGAAAACACAGCAATTCTCGGTTCCGAACGGATGGATGCCGGTCGGAGCGACGACAAAGCCGAGAGAGGCAAGCCGGTCTCGCGCCAGATCGAGGCTTTGTGTCGGCAGGACCAGATGATCGAGCGCCAAAGGATTGCGCATATGAATTCCGGTTGCTGTTCGTGTCATGTGACGCGATGTGCATCATTGCGCGGACCGGTTCAAGGCTCCATCGCAATGCCGCCGCCCGGCATCAGCAACGGCGATCAGAAATAGTTGCGGTTACTCTCTTCTGCCGCCTGTGGATTTGAAGTAAGAATATCCCCCGCACGGGGGATGTTCCGAGTTCGGCCTTGGACGATTGTCACGGCGTCGCGAGTCGATGTCGGCCGCGACTATTGTCCTGCTTGCATGGCTGGAACCACGGATGACGGGCGACTGCATGCTCAGGATCTTGCGGATCACGCCGCATTTCTACCGACCAGGCAGTTGGCCCGTGGCCTACGATCCCGTTGGAGGACTGCAAAACCAGTCATGGACGATCTCGCAAGGCATGGACAAGGTCGGCACAACCCAGACTATCCTGACCAGCTACATTCCCGGTAGCCCAAGACGAATGCAATTGTCGGCAACAACGCGGGTCAAATGCACGGGTTTCTGGTTGCCCGAATTCATGGCCGGCTCGATGCTTTGCTTCAGTTGGTTCGTGGGGGCGATACCCGAGCTTCTGCGAGCGCGCCGCAGCTATGACATCGTCCACATTCATTTCAACCACTCGATCTGGTGCAGGATCATCGCGCTCATCGTCAACAGTCTGAACATGCCGCTCGTCGTTTCGATGAATACGCCGATGTGGTCTGGTCTTCAGAGCGCGTTCGGTCTCAGGGGCAAGCCATACGACGTAACGCGCTGGGTCGAGCGCATGGCTTTGAAGTCCGCCGACAGGGTGGTCGCACTGACCGGGACATTCGGCCGGGCCACGGCCGAGGAACTGGGGCTCGACGCCTCCGATGTAGAGATCATCCCCGACGCGGTCGACGTCGGCGCTTTCCGGCGCCCGATCGCTCCTGAAGCGCTTCGGGCCTTCCGAGGCGAGCACGGCATCCCCGAAGGCCGGCCAATCGTCAGCTTCATCGGCCGCGTCAGCGCCGAAAAGGGTTGGCAGGATCTGCCCGCGCTGGTCGAGCGTTTCTCCGCGAAAGGCGTCTTTCTCCTGATCTGCGGAGATGGTCCCGACCGCCGCAAACTCGAGGCGGCCCTCGCCGCGATTTCCCGGCCGGGCTCGTGGGCCATCACCGGCTTCGTCTCGCCCGACGAGGTCAAGAAGGCGTTCGCCTTGTCCGACGCGATGGTCCTGCCTTCCCGACGAGAAGTGTTTGGCAGCGTCCTTCTGGAGGCGATGGCGGCAGGCGTGCCGGTGGTCGCCTATGCCGTAGGGGGTGTTGGCGACGTCGCCGGCTGTCCCGAAGCACTGGAACTCGTACGGCCGGGGCGCCAGGACGAACTCGCCGACCGTGTACTGCGATTGATTGCCGACCGTCAGGAGCGGGAACGGCTTGTCGCGCGAGGGCGCCGACGCGCGGCGGACTTTTCGGTGGATTCCGCGGTAGCGCTGAACCTTGCCCTGTATGCTTCAGTTCTCGCCGCGAAAGGATCACGGCGACCGGCCGGCGCGCCGACGTGGCAGGAGGACGGCGGCTCGCCGGACAGCGCTTGATCAACTTCGTCACCACGCGCAGCCATGGCCATACCGTTCGCCATCTGGTCCGCCAGTTGGGCAATGCGCGACATTGGAGCTACGAGCGCCTCTTTCGGCAGAGGGAACTGCGCTCCGGTACCTGGGTTTTTACCGACCATGAGCGGCTTTCGAACTTCGAGATCGCCCTGGCCGCCCGGGTCGCCAATCGACTTGAGCGCGGCGGAGCCCGCGTGCTCAACCACCCCGCCCATGTGCTTGGCCGCCATGATCTGCTGAAGGCCCTGAATGCGGCAGGGATCAATCGTTTTTCGGCCTGGCGTTGTGAAAGCCAGCCGCGCCCGAACTCGTTTCCAGTCTTCATCCGCAACGAGTTCGATCATGTTTCCGCCGGCTTGGAGTTGATTGCGGACCAAGCGGCACTCGATGCGGCACTGAGCCGGATGAGAGCGAACGGCATACCCTTGGCCGGCAAGCTGGTCATCGAGTATGCCGGACAGGAGGTAAGCCCGGGCGTCTGGCAGCGCTTTGCCACCTATCGCGTCGGCCATCGGCTGATCGCCCACCACAACGCCGTCGATTTCCGCTGGGCCGCCAAGGACGTGGAGGACACACAGCGCCTTGTCGCCCATCCGATGTTCGCGGCATTCCTCGAAACCGAACGCCGTTTCGTCGAAGGCAATATCTACGAAGAAGTGCTGCGCCGGGCCTTCGACCTTGCCGGCATCGACTATGGACGGGCCGATTTCTCGCTGGTCGACGGCCGTCCCCAGATATTCGAGATCAACACCAATCCGGCACATGGCTCCCACAGCACGATCTATCAGCAGACCCATCCCGAACGCGTTGCGACCCAAAAACTATCGGAAGACAGGCTATACGCCGCCTTGCGGGCGGTGGATGTGCCGGCAGGCGCCCGCATCGGCCTCGACGATCCCGCACTCCTCCCGCAGCAAGCGTTCAGAAGACTTTTCACGGGGCTGAAACGTGCTTGATCTCGCCGCGGCTGAACCTTTCATTTCCGATCGGCCGATGCTGATCGAGGCGACCGATCACTTCGATTTCGGCTCCGAGGAATATCGGCGGCTCTACGCCCGCGCACCGGCATCGGCATTCCAACACCCTAACTGGCTCACGGCCTTCTATCGCAACATCGCTCCGGCACATGATGCGGAACCTTTGGTTATTACTGGCCGGGACACTGCCGGCGAGCTTCGGCTTGTGGTGCCGCTCGTCCGGCGCGAGAGCGGCAGTCAAACGCAGTCGATCGAATACGCCTTTCTCGGCGTCACCGACTACGTTTGCCCTGTCATTGCTAAGGGCGTGAAAATCAATGCATCGACCAGGCGGCATTTTCGCGATGTACTTGGCCTCTATTGCGCCCTGAGAATCGGCCCTGTCCATCGCGCTCACCTCAGTCAATGGCGTGCGCTGCTGGGCATCGGGCCATCCGAGCTAGACTTCGGTGCCCATGCCGTGCGCTACGCGTTTCCTTATGCCGAATGGCGCAAAGCCAACCTTGGCAATCGACGCGCGGCAGATCTCGACCGCAAGGCACGCAGGCTTGCCGAGGCCGGCGAACTGAAGCTGCGGCTGGTCGAGCCCAATGATGTGCGCCAGGCCATGATCGCGGCGCGCGATTTCCGTTCCGGGCGGTTTCCGGACGATCCGCTGCAGACAGAGCATGGCCTCGAATTCTACATCGACGTCGCCGTGAACGGCGCGCATTCAGGCCTCGCGCGAACCTATCGTCTCGCTTCCGAGGACCGCACGGTCGCCCTGGTCTTCGGCTTGGTCGACGGCGACTGTTTCCGATACATTCTTCTGGCCTGCGACTATGGCGCCCATGCGCGCTATTCTCCGGGCCTGCTGGCGCTTGACTGCGTGATGGCGGCCTGGGCCACCGACGGGGGCAAGACCTTCGATTTCACCATTGGCGATGAGCCCTTCAAGAGCCGGTTCGGCTGCACCCGCTCCACCATGTACGAGTTTTGCCTGTGACAGTCCTGCCTGCGACACTTCCGGAGCCAGACGGCGTTCTCGACACGCCCCGGCTGGCCGTCGTGGTCCCCGCCAGGAACCGCCGCGAAAGCTTGCCGCGCACGCTGGCATCCATATTTTGCGTGTCCCGGACAGATATCGAAGTGGTGGTTATAGACGACGGATCGGCGGATGGCACCGAAAGCTACCTGGCCTCTATCGACGATCCGCGCCTGAAATGGCGCCGTTTGCCTGCGCCGGCCGGAGCCAACACGGCCCGCAATGAGGGCGCGGCGTTGTCGCGTGCGCCGCTGATCGCCTTCCTTGATTCTGATGACGCCTTCCGACCCGGGCGGATCGACCGGCTTGTCTCCTTCTTCGAGGAAAACCCTGAAATCGCCTGCACCATAGACGGATTCAGCGACATCTCCCCCAGCGGCGAGCGCATCCATCGGCTGCCGCGGGTCGAGCCCGATGAGGAAACGTTACGGCAGTTGCTGCTCTGCCACTGCATTCCGTTGACCAATTCGACCGTCACCGTTCGCCGGGCGGCGTTCGAGGCAGTCGGCGGCTACGATCCGGACCTTCGTCGCCATCAGGACAGGGAACTCCTGCTGCGCCTGGCGCGGCAGCACCGCATAGCCTTCGGCACCGCCACCGATGTCCTGAAGTACCGATCGGCGAATTCGATCTCGCGCACCCATGCCGGTTACATCAAGGGGCTGGACGACTTCGTGGCTCGCTGCCCCGATTATCGATCGGCCGGCTACGCGTCGATCCTCAGCTATCTGACGGTGCGCGGCGCATTGAAGGCATTGGCGCAAGGCCATTTCAGCGTCGCGCTGGCTGAATTGAAAGCCTGGCGCCGGGCCGACAACCTGCCCGGTGGCCTGCATGTGTTTCCAGGCTATTTCACCGGGCGCCGCAAAAGACACCTCCTGGCGCAGGCCCTGGATCAGCTTCCGGCCACGACGTCGGCGGAATAACGCAGTTCACGCAACGGTTTGACCTTGCTGGTGGTCTGCGCATAGAGCGGATGGGCCTTGTAGGCGGCCAGCGCGGCGTCATCGGCAAACTCCGCATAGACAACGACGTCGATTTCGTTGCCGAGCGGGTCGACCTTGGTGTTGAAGGTAACCTCGAAAAGACTGGAATGGGGAATGTCGCCGAGCGCCAGCAGTCCGGTGCGCACCGCCTCCATGTCCTCCTTGCGCCGCGCGCTGAAGAAAACGATATGCCGGATCAAATTTCCGCCTCCTCGATCTGATGCCGGGTCTTTTGTGACGGCGGTCCGGTGGCGTCAACCACTCATGACGACGCGCGTCCTTGCGACGCGCCACCTCGCGGTCGCAAGGACGCGACCGCCGATGCTTTTCGAAGCTAGCTAGGCCTTGCCGGTGACATAGCGCACGACATGGGAGAGCTCCTTGACCGAAATGTCGAGATAGCGGCCCTGATTGTAAAGGCCGTCCCAGATCAGGAAGAACGCGATGGCGGCAATGACGATTACATAACGCATGGCTAAAGCTATCGCACATGCGCGGCGGTGACCATAGAGGTCATCATGCCTCCCGGGCTCAGAATCCCCGCAATTGTTTCGAGACCGCGCAGACGCCGAGCTGCTTCAGCGATGAAACTCGGCGTCAGTTGCACCGTACCTTTCATTGACCATGCCTTGGCGCCTCAGCGCGCCTCTCAAGCAAACAAAGTCGATGCAAGGGGACCAGATGAATATCGTGCCTATAAACCGCGGCGGAGACGGCGGCAGGAAGAAAATAGCGATCATCGGGTCGGGAATTTCCGGGGCCGCGGCGGCCTGGGCGCTTCACACCGTTGCCGATGTCACCTTGTTCGAGGCATCCGCACGCCCCGGCGGCCACACCGCCACCGTGGACATCGATTATGACGGCACCCCCCTCTCCGTCGACACCGGCTTCATCGTCTATAACGAACTCGCTTATCCGAACCTCTCGGCCCTGTTTTCGCATCTCGGCGTCGACACGCATGAGAGCGACATGGGATTTTCGCTGTCCCTCGACGGAGGCAGGCTCGAATGGTGCGGCTCGACGCTGCGCACGATATTTGCCCAGAAGCGCAACGTCTTCTCCCCGGGCTTCCTTTGGATGCTGCGCGAAATCCTGCGCTTCAACAAGGAGTGCGTGGCCGATCGCGACAGCGGTTCGCTCACCCATACGACCATCGGCCGCTATCTGGAAAGGAAGAAGTATTCAGCCGCCTTTCGCGACAATTATCTGATGCCGATGGCGGCGGCGATCTGGTCGACGCCAAGGGCAAGCATGCTCGACTACCCCGCGGCGAGTTTCATCTCTTTCTTCGAGAATCATCGGCTCATCCACGCCGAACGTCCGACATGGCGCACGGTCAGCGGCGGCTCTCGTAACTACCTGGACAAGCTCCTGGCGCCGCTCGGCGGGCGCGTCAAGCTCGAATCGCCGGTCAAGACTCTGGTGCGTGACGCCTTTGGCGTTACGGTATGGGCGGGCGACCAGCCGCCGGACCGCTTCGACAATGTGATCGTCGCGGCGCACAGCAACCAGGCGCTCGCCATGCTGGGCGACGCCACCAGCGTCGAGGAAACCATCCTCTCCGCCATCCCGTACCGGCCGAACCGTGTCGTCTTGCACCGCGATGCAAGGCTGATGCCGAAGCGCCGTGCCGCATGGGCGGCCTGGAACTACCTGCGCTGCGCCTGCGATCGCGACGAGCCTGAGGTCTCCGTCACCTACTGGATGAACCGGCTGCAAGGCATCGACGAAAACAAGCCGCTGTTTGTCTCGCTCAATCCGGTGATCGAACCGCGTGAGGATATGGTGTTCGGCGAATGGATGTTCGACCATCCGCAATACGACGCCCGCGCCCTTTCGGCGCAGGCACGCCTCCACGACATCCAGGGCACGCGCGGCGTCTACTTCGCCGGAGCCTGGACGGGACATGGCTTTCACGAGGACGGGCTGCGCTCCGGGCTGGACGCGGCAATTGCGCTCGGCGCGAAAGTACCGTGGCGCGACATTTCCATCGAAATGCCGGAGCCCGCCTTGGCGGCGGAATAGGTGGACGCAACAATGTCCAAACGGCGCATCTCGACAATGTCGGAAAACGGAGCCCCGCCGCAAGCGGCCGGAGCGCTCTACCCCGGCCAAGTCATGCACGCGCGGCTGAAGCCTTTCGGCCACCGGTTCGTCTATTCTGTCTTTTCGCTGTTGGTCGACATCGACAGGCTGAACGAGGTGGGCGGGATGACATGGCTGCTGAAGGTGAACCGGCCAGGCCTGACCTCGTTCCACGAGAGCGACCACGTCGAGCGCGAAGGCGAAACGCTGCGCGCCTTCGCCGACCGGCTGCTTGCGGACGCCGGGTTAAGCGAGCCGGCGACGCGTATCCTGCTGCTCGCCTACCCTCGCATCCTTGGCTACGTCTTCAATCCGATCTCGGTCTATTTCTGCTACGCCGAGGCCGGAACCTTGATCGCCATGATCTACGCCGTGCGCAACACGTTCGGCCAACGGCATACCTATGTCGCGCCGATAGAAGCCGGCGATCTCGGTCCGGCCGGCGTGCGCCAGACAAGAACCAAGATGTTTCACGTCTCGCCATTTATCGACATGGGGACGCGTTACCATTTCCATATCCTGCCGCCCGGAAAGGTGGTGCGTCTGCGCATCCACGAGACCGAAAACGGTGAACCGCTGCTGTCGGCGACTTTTGCCGGCAAAAACCAGAAGCTTGGCACAGCCCGGCTTGCGGCTTGTCTCTTGAAGTTTCCCTTCATGACGTGGAAGATCGTCGCGGGTATTCACTGGGAAGCGCTGAAGCTCTGGTTGAAGGGCGCGCGCTTTCGTTCGAGCCCTCCACTTCCCGAGCCCGTCAGTTACCGGGATCGGGGGGCGGCGTTCGAACCCGGAGAATGATCCGAGAGAACCACGGCCAGGCAATTGGCGCCGAAATCGTGGAAATCCAGGGGCACGACATGGTTCACAAGGAACATTCGGGGATGACGCCGGGCGACGCGGTGAAACTCGATGAGTTCAACTTCGCCGAAATCGTCAAGGGCCTGCCGGCCAAGGCGCGCATGGTCCTGTCGGCGGCGATGAACCTTCCCCGCGGCTCCCTCAAGGTCCGGATGCCGGACGGGCGCGCGGTGCTCGTCGGCGGGAAGGCGCCGGGCCCCGACGCCGAACTGGTGCTGAAGAACTGGCGCCTGCCGGGCCGTGCCTTTTCCGGCGGCACGATCGGCGTTGCCGAATCCTATATGGACGGCGATTGGGACAGCCCCGACGTAACCAGTTTCCTCGAGCTGTTCGTGGTCAACTCGGCACTCGGCGAGAAGGTTGCCGGTGGGGCAAGCTGGCTGATCGGCGCGGTCCAGCGCATCCGCCACTGGTTCAACGAAAACACGCGCTCCGGTTCGAAGCGCAACATCTCGGCCCACTACGATCTGGGCAATGCCTTTTATAAAGAATGGCTCGATCCCTCCATGACCTATTCCTCGGCGCTCTACGCAAACGGCGCCAATGATCTGGAAAGCGCCCAGGCCGCCAAGTACCGGGCGCTGGCCAGGGATACCGATATCGGCAGCAAGGACCACGTGCTGGAGATCGGCTGCGGCTGGGGTGGATTCGCCGAATTCGCGGCGCGCGAAATCGGCTGCCGCGTAACCGGGCTGACGATCAGCCGCGAACAGCACGACTTCGCCAAAGCTCGTATCGCCAAGGCCGGACTTGCCGACAAGGTCGATATCAAACTGCAGGATTATCGCGACGAAACGGGAACCTACGACCGTATTGCTTCGATCGAGATGTTCGAGGCCGTCGGCGAGAAATACTGGCCGGTGTTCTTCTCCAAGATGAAGTCCTGCCTGAGACCCGGCGGCACGGCGGGCCTGCAGATCATCACCATCAACGAAGCGGCTTACGACACCTACCGCGCCCGGCCCGATTTCATCCAGCGTTACGTCTTTCCGGGGGGCATGTTGCCGACGCCTTCGATCCTGAAGACGCTCGGCAAGGACCATGGCCTCGCGCATCTGCGCGAACGCGTTTTCCCCGAGGATTATGCCCGAACGCTCGCCGAGTGGCGCCAGCGCTTCTGGGGATCATGGGAGAAGATCGTACCGCTCGGTTTCGACGACCGTTTCAAGAAGCTCTGGGAGTTCTACCTGCATTATTGCGAAGCCGGATTCCGCGCCAGCTACATCGACGTCCGCCAAGTGGTCTACAAGGCCTGAGCAGATCGCGATTTCCTGATACTGCGTGATGAAACCGCGACCGCGCCGAGGCCGTTTTCAGGCATCCGACGCCCCGCGCCCCAGAACCAACGCCGAGCGCCTCTGACCATAGGAGGCTTCCATGAAGCGAATTGTTGCCGCCATTGCCATCCTGCTTGCCGCCGTATCGGCGGCCGATGCCCGGCGCATAACCCCACCGACTGTCATGAACGATCCGCTGGGTCACAGCATCAGCCCAACCTTGACACCAGGCGCCAGCGATCTCCTCAACGACATTCCGACATCGACGATCCACGAGGTCCATGCGCCGGCGGGGATGGCACCCCTGACGGTACCCAGCGACCCGACAGGCATATCCCTCGAGCCGACGCAGCCGGTCAGCCCGCCTGCCCCGGCGACATCCTTGACGCCGACGACCAACTGAGGCCGCCATTGCTTGTCGAACAGGCCCGTATCGCTGTCGCGAAGCAGGCCTGTTCAGGCTGATGTCGAAGCTCACCAGGGCCAGATGCAACGTTCGCAGGGCTCGCAGGCATATTGCAGGCATTCCGGGATGCATCGTCCGTCACCCGTATACCAGCAATTGCCCCACAGAATGCAGTCGCAGCACTCCGATTCCCAACAGCCCCAGGCATTCAGGCCGCCATTGCCGAGACCGCCAAAGCCGCCGAGACCGCCCGCCATCCGTGCCGCGGTCTGGGGTCGCCCGCCCATCGAACCATGTGGTGAGCCTCGGCCGGGCGCCGAAGCCGCCGCGCGACTGAAGCTGGCACCCGAACCGATATGAGACATAGGCTGCGGCTGCATCGGAGGAGGACCACCCTGCGGCGGCCGGCCGCCGCCTTGCGGCACCGCCGCCAGCAGGGCGGCAAACACCTTTGCCTCGGCATCCTTGGGTTCCTTCAGCGTCAGCCTGAAGATCGGATGCCAGTGGTCTTTGCAAGGGGCCTTGCCGAGCTGCTCGGCCTTCTCGACAAGCCCGACGGGTATGTCGACCCAGTTTTCGCAACCCGACCGGGTGAAAGCGATATGGCCCGCCTTCTTCGATGCCTTGACCATGCCGGTCATTTCGGTGCCGGACAGGCCAAAATCGTCATTCTTCAACGCTTCTTCGAGACTTGCTCCCGTAAATATCTTGTCAGTCATGCAAGGACTCCTTTGATCCCCAAAGGGTCCCACCCATAGGACTTCCGACGCACAACGTCGTGCCGGCCCGCCCGTCACGGGCACGGCTCCATATTGCCGGCAACGCATCGCCAGCCAGTTCAAGAAGGTTCAGATGCAAGGCCCCGGCACCCCGGACAAGGGCTGCCGGAACCAGGATCATGCCACCGGGCGGAAGCGAGGGTCATCTCCCATACGGGGGAAGGCCCTCCGATCATGGCCGCATCAGAGGAGGATGCGATATCTGGAAAACCCCGCCTCGCCTTCACCTGCCGGCTCGATCTTCAGCGACTTCACCTGGGCAATGAAATCCTTGGCCTTGGCGCCCGTATCGAAGACCACGCTGGTTCCCGGCAAAGGCGCGAACGACCAATTGCCGTCCGCCGACGGATTGATGGTGCCTTGGCTGACGATGTAGCGAACAATGACGTCGCGATTGGTGTCCGGCGCCTCGTAGATGATCTTGGAGACGTTGATGTCGGGGAAATTGCCACCGCCGCCGGCCCGGTAATTGTTCGTCGCAACGACGAATTTCTGATTGGGATCAATCGGTTTCCCATCATGCATCAAGCCGACAATGCGATTGGCATTGGCGTTCGCCACGCCGCCCTTGGCATCGTATTTCGGCGGCTGCGACAGATCTATCTTGTAGGTGACGCCGTCGATGACGTCGAAATTGTAGGATGGGAAATCGGTGTTGATGAGGGCCTGGTCGGCCTTCCCCGGCTCGATCCTGTTGAAGATGCCGGCCGACATCTCCAGCCATTCCTTGACCTGCGCGCCCGTGATTTCGACGGCACGTACGGTGTTCGGGTAGAGATAGAGGTCGGCGACGTTCTTGATGGCGATGTCGCCCGCGGGCACGTCGGTATAGTAGTCGGGGCCGTTGCGTCCACCGGCCTTGAAGGGGGCTGCCGCCGACAGCAGCGGCACGTCCTTCCACTGCGTGCTTTTGAGGATGTCCTTCAGATACCAGGTCTGCGCCTGGCTGACGACCTGGACCGATGGATCGTCCGCGACCAGCGCGAAATAGGAATAGAGCGGGGCGGACGTTTTGCCGACCGGACGGCGCACATAGGCAAGTGTGGCCTGATGGTCCTGTTCCAATGCCGCCACGATGCGCTTGTCGTCGGGCACGGTCGGCTTGTTCTTGTTGTCGACCCGTTCGAAGATCGGCCGCGCCTCGGACGTCGCGGAAACGACCTTCCATGCCGAACCGTCGCGCTCAAGCATCAGGTCGATCAGTCCCATATGCGAGCCCCAGAAACCGCCCATGACAGCGGGTTTTCCCTGAAGGGTACCTTTTTGCGTATCGACGCCCTCGAGCGACTGGAAGTCCTTCTTACCGGGAAACACCAGGTGCTGATGCCCGGTGAAGACGGCATCGATGCCCTCGACTCCGGCGACGAAGAACGACGCATTCTCCATCATGTCGCCCTGCTTCACGTCGATGCCCGAATGCGAGAGCGCGATGACGATGTCGGCGCCCTCTTCCTTCATTTGCGGCACCCAGGCTTTCGCCGCCTCGACAATATCGCGCGTCTTGACGTTGCCTTCGAGATTCTTGAGGTCCCAGACCATGATCTGCGGCGGCACGAAGCCGATTATGCCGATCCTGATCGGATGTTCGGCGCCTGAACCGTCCTTGATCTTCTTGTCGAGGATCACATAGGGCTTGAGATAGAGCTTGTCGTCGCGCGGGTTGGCGGCAAGCGTGGTGCCACGGATCAGATTGGCGCAGACGAATGGAAAATTGGCGCCGGCCAGCACCTTGTCAAGGAACGACAGGCCGTAGTTGAACTCGTGATTGCCGAGCGTCGAGCACTCGTAGCCGAGCAGGTTCATGCCCTTCATGATGGGATGCAGGTCGCCGTCCTTCAGGCCCTTCTCATAGGCGATATAGTCACCCATCGGGTTGCCCTGCAGCAGGTCGCCATTGTCGATCAGCATCGAATTGACCGCTTCCTTGCGCACCGCCTCGATCAGCGACGCCGTGCGCGACAGGCCCATCGTGTCGTTGGCCTTGTCGGCGTAGTAATCATAAGGCAGCACGTTCACATGGATATCGGTGGTCTCCATGATGCGCAGATGCGCCTGGTTGGCCTGCGCGCGTGCGGAAAAGGGATGAAGCATGATCAGCGCCCCGGTGGCGGCAACGCCTGCGAGGAGACCGCGGCGGGAGACGGGATGGAGCAGTTGCGACATGTTTTCTCCTTCTTCGACGACGTGACAAGCCCTGCCCCGGAGCGAACTTCGCGCCGAAACGGATCCGAGTCCATTCCAGAAGTCGCTCTTCGCTGCATCAGTCGATCAGCAACAGATGACGCGCGGATGAATTTGAGCGAGGCGAAAGCTCAGCCTTTGTCGTCGTCGCCCTGCGTGATCAGGCGGGCACTGCGCTGGCCGGTGGCATAAATCCATAGCCAGCTCAACGAAACCGCAAGCCGGTTACGGAAACCGATCAGGAAATAGATGTGGGCGATGCCCCAAAGCCACCACGCCGGCCAGCCGGTCAGCTTGAGCCATCCGAAATCGATTGCCGCCGCCCGCTTGCCGATCGTGGCCAGATCGCCGGCGTGTTTGTAGTGGAACGGGCGCGGGGTCATGTCACCGCCGAGCCGGGCTTTGATGGTTGCGGCGACGTGCCGGCCCTCCTGCTTGGCCGAAGGCGCGACACCGGGGACCGGCCGGCCGTCGGGCCGCACGACAAGGGCGGTATCGCCGATAACGAAAATATCGGGACTGCCCGGCACGCTGAGATCGGGCTCGACCAGCACCCTGCCCGCCCGGTCGGCCTTGGCGTCCAGCCATTCGGCGGCGGGTGAAGCGGCAACGCCTGCCGCCCACAATATGGTCCTGGCCGGCAGAACGGTGTCGCCGAAGACCACACCGTCGGCATCACAACGCGTGACCGCGCTTCCGAGCTCGACTGTAACGCCGAGCTTCTCCAACGCCTTACGGGCGTAGGCTGAGAGCTTGGGCGCGAAATTGGCAAGGATCCGCTCCCCCGCCTCGATCAGCACGACACGCGTCTGGCGCGTGTCGATGTTGCGGAACTCGCCACGGAGCGTGTCATGCGCGAGTTCGGCAATGGTGCCGGCGAGTTCGACGCCGGTCGGACCTCCGCCGACGATCGCGATCGTCAGCAGCGCCTGGCGCCTTGCGGGATCGGCTTCGCGCTCCGCCTGCTCGAAAGCCAGGAGGACATTGCGCCGGATCGTGGTGGCATCCTCAAGAGTCTTCAGCCCCGGCGCATAAGGTTCCCATTCGTCATGGCCGAAATAGGCGTGCCGCGCTCCCGTGGCGAGCACCAGCGTATCGTAGGCAACGGCGCTGCCATCCTCGAGCAGCACGCGCTTGCCGGCCCGGTCGACACCGCTGACATTGGCGAGCAGCGTCGTCACGTCCTTGCGCTTGCGCAGGAGATGGCGGATCGGCCAGGCAACCTCCGAAGTTGCCAGCGCGGTCGTGGCCACCTGGTAGAGCAGCGGCTGGAACAGATGATGGTTGCGCTTGTCGATCATGGTGATGCGCACCGGCGCGCCGGCAAGAGCGTGAGTGAGTTCGAGGCCGCCGAAACCCGCCCCGACGACGACGACATGATGGCTGGCTTCGTTCATCTCACGCACTCCCGGCGGGCAAGATTGCCTGCCTTGATGTAGGTGTTTTTGTGCAGTGCAACAACGGCAGGGATGCCTGAGACTCGTCGTTGGATGTCGTCAATACGCCTGTTGTATCGTATCGCGAGATATAGCGTCATCGAACACGTGACGAGGTGCATCATGGCTGACGAGGATGACAATCAGGGTCCGGCACAATATGCCTCGCCTCCCTGTTTCATGCATGAACTCGCCCCCGCGTTCCAAGCCCCGTTGGCCGACTGGGCCGATGTCCGGCGCTGGCGCAAGGCCGAGCGCGAACGCCTGATCGCGGCGCGGCTTGCGGTTTCCGCCGATGCGCGAACAGTGATGTCGCAGCGCATCGCCGGAGGACTTGACGCGATCATCGGCGACATCGCCGGCCGCATGGTCAGCCTCTACTGGCCGTTCCGCGGCGAGCCGGACCTGCGGCCGTGGATGATCTCGATCAACGAACGGGGCGGCCGCACTGCCCTGCCCATCGTGATCGAGAAGGGGCAGCCGCTGATCTTCCGTGCCTACAGGCCGGGCGACCGCCTGGAAAAGGGCGTCTGGAACATCCCGATCCCGGCCGAGGGCGATCCGGTGCTGCCAGACATCGTCATCTCGCCGATCGTCGGCATCGACCCGGCCAACTATCGCCTGGGCTATGGCGGCGGCTTCTTCGACCGCACGCTGGCCGCGATGCCGTTCAAGCCGCTGGTGATCGGCGTCGGCTACGAACTGCAGCGCATCGCCACCATCTATCCGCAGCTGCATGACATCCCGATGGATCGGATCGTCACCGAAGCCGCCTAGACGCCCCGGAATCGCATCAGGCCATTTCCGGCTTCATGCCCATTGCCGTGCGATCGACGATCTCGCGCAAGGCAAAGGAGGAGTTGATCTTGGTCACATGGGGCATGGCCGACAGCCATTCCTTGTGGATGCGTTCATAATCGACGAGGTCCTTCGCCGCGATGCGCAGGATGTAGTCGTATTCCCCCGACATCAGGTGGCAGGACAGTACATTGGGACAGCGTTTGATCGCTGCCTCGAAATCCGAGAGCGTCTTCTCGAACTGGCCCGACAGCGATATATGCACGATCGCAGTCATCTGATGACCGAGCGCCGCGTTGGAGAGCCGGGCGTGATAGCCGCGAATGGTTCCGGACTTCTCCAGATTGTCGAGCCGGCGCGAGCAGGCCGACTGGGACAGGCCGACCTTCTCGGCAAGGGCGGCGTTGGGGATCCGGCCATCCTTCTGCAAAGCCTCGAGAATGGCGATATCGATCCTGTCGAGCGGCATTTTTCGTGAATCCTGCGAATATCCGGCTATTTCACGCAACGATTAGCGAAAGCTGCCTTCTCAAGCAAGCGCATTCGCAAACACCTTCGCGCCGATTCATGGTTCACTCCGAAAATACAGGGAGTGAGCCCAAAAGGGCCCGGATCAGGAGAAGAAGATGCGCGTCGGTTGCCCCAAGGAAATCAAGAATCACGAATATCGCGTCGGCCTTACGCCCGGCTCGGTCCGCGAATATGTCGCTCATGGCCATGAAGTGCTGGTCGAGGCCGGCGCGGGCGCAGGCATCGGCGCCGACGACAACGCCTACCGCGCGGCCGGCGCCACCATCGCCAAGACCGCCGCCGACGTGTTCGCCAAGTCGGACATGATCGTCAAGGTCAAGGAGCCGCAGCCCAATGAGTGGGCCCAGCTGCGTGACGGCCAGATCCTCTACACCTATCTCCACCTGGCTCCGGATCCGGAACAGACCAAGGGGCTGCTCGCCTCGGGCGTGACCGCGATCGCCTATGAAACCGTCACCGACGACCGTGGCGGGCTGCCGCTCTTGGCGCCGATGTCGGAAGTTGCCGGACGGCTGTCGATCCAGGCCGGCGCGACGGCGCTCCAGAAGGCCAATGGCGGCCGTGGCGTGCTGCTCGGTGGCGTGCCCGGCGTGCTGCCCGGCAAGGTCACCGTGCTGGGCGGCGGCGTCGTCGGTCTCCACGCGGCCCGCATGGCCGCCGGCCTTGGCGCCGATGTCACCATCATCGACCGCTCGATCCCGCGCCTTCGCCAGCTCGACGACCTCTTCGCCGGCCGTGTCCACACCCGCTACTCGACCGTCGAGGCGCTTGAGGAAGAATGCTTTTCGGCCGATATCGTCGTTGGCGCCGTGCTGATCCCGGGCGCCGCCGCGCCGAAGCTGGTGACCCGCGAAATGCTGTCCGGCATGAAGAAGGGCTCGGTGCTGGTCGACGTTGCCATCGACCAGGGCGGCTGCTTCGAGACTTCGCATGCCACGACACATGCCGACCCGACCTACGAAGTTGATGGCGTCATCCATTATTGCGTCGCCAACATGCCGGGCGCCGTGCCGGTCACGTCGGCTCACGCGCTCAACAACGCCACGCTCCATTACGGCCTGCAACTGGCCGACAAGGGCCTGAAGGCGCTCGTCGACGACCACCATCTGCGCAACGGCCTCAACGTCCACAAGGGCAAGATCACCAATCGCGCGGTCGCCGAGGCGCTCGGATACGAACTGGTCGAGCCGAAGGCAGTGCTCGCCGCCTGATTCCCTGACGAAGACTTCCTCCTGTCAAACCCGCCGGTTAACGCTGGCGGGTTTTTTCTGATCCGATCGGCGGCCGCGAGCCCATTTTTCCGCCAGAGTTAGCCGCCGAACATGTGCCGCAATGGCACTTTGCCCATCATTGTTGCATTTTTATCATTCCTAAATTAGCTGCCCTCCTGCTAGAACGATCCCGGGCTTATTGATTAGGGGTACGGGCTATGTTTGTTCGCGTTTCCGCGAAATCCTTTCTTCTTGGTGCAGTTTCGGCCGTGGCTTTGATGTCGGCGGCGCATGCCGCTGACATGGTTCAGCCGGTCGCAGCGAGTGGTTTCAACTGGAGTGGTGCCTATATCGGCATCGGTGGCGGCTTCGGCGCGACGGTGCACAAGGTCAGCGTGGCTCCGTTTGTCGATTTCAACGGCATCGGCGGCAACGGGGTGTTCGGTGAACTGACAGCCGGCTACGACTACATGGTCAACGAGCGCTTCCTGCTTGGTGGTTTCATCGACGCCAATTACGGCAATATCGGCCCGTCGTTGAGCGCGTTTGGCTTGGACGCCAATCTGCAGAACGTCTATGGCTTCGACGTTGGAGTACGGGCCGGATACTTGCTCAACCCGAATACTCTCGGCTACGTGCTGGGCGGTTACAGCTGGCAACACTTCAAACTCGATGCGTCTTCCATCGGCTTCGACTACACCGAAAACCGTGGCGGCTATGTGCTCGGTGTCGGCATGGAAACCGTGCTGCGCGGCAACTGGACGCTGAAGACCGAATACCGCTACGCGGACTATGGCGACAAATCGGTGCTCGACTTTGGCGGCGGCTCACTGAATGTTGAACCGTCGACGCACACCTTCCACATCGCCGCCAACTATCGTTTCGGCGCACAGAATGGCGGCGGCGCCGCTCTCGAAGCTCCGGTCTACAACTGGACTGGCTTCTATGCCGGTGGCGCGCTCGGCGCTGGCACCATGGTGCATGATCTTTCCGTTGCCGGTGGCTTCATCGATCTGAACGGCATTGGCGGCGAAGGCGTGTTCGGCGAAGCAAGTGTCGGCTACGACCATGATTTCGGCAACTGGGTGGCCGGCGTCCAGCTTGACGCTCGCTACTCTGGTATCCAATCGAAACTCGATATCTTCGGGGGAACGATCAAGGGCGACGCCGATTATGGCTTTGACGCGCTGGCCCGTGTTGGCGCCAAGGTCAACGACTCGACGCTTGCCTATGTTATCGGCGGCTATAGCTGGCAGCACTTCAATCTGCATGCTTCGCCGCCCAGCGGCCCGAGCACCGACATCTATGACTGGGGCTCCAGCGGCTTCTCGGTCGGTGGCGGCCTTGAAACGGCAGTTTCGAGCAACGTGACGGTCGGTCTCGAATATCGCTATTCGCAGTACCAGAAGCAAGACTTCGGCTCGGGCGGCTTCCTTGAGGACACCCCGTCCTTCCAGACCGTTCGCGTCGGCGCCAAATACAAGTTCAACTAAGCCCCTCCAGGCAAACAGTCGAAGCCCGTCGGCCTTGCCGGCGGGCTTTCTCTTTGGGCTGGGTCTCTGCGCCGGGATCAGGCAACAAAAAAGCGGAGCCAAAGCCCCGCTTCCTCGATGTCGAGATGTGTCGCCGGTTCATCCGCGGTCGACAAATCAATCGACAGTCACGTTCTAGCGCATCCATGCGACGGGAATACGACAGCGTTTTCGTGAGCCGGCAAGGTTTGACCGGTCAGGCCCGCTCGATTCTGCATTGATAGCAATTATTTCGTGCCGAGCGCACATGGACGTAAGCGATGTCGTCGCGTTCGAACAGCGTCGCGGCCCGCGCGGCGATCGTCCCGGTCGCGATCACGCCACCAGTGCCATACACGATGCGGTTGTCAGGGCCATAGCCGCGCACGATGTAATCGGCGCTTTCGAGAATCTCGGGAAGCTCCTCCGTCTCAAGTGCACGCTCGCATTCCTGCGCATGGAGGAAAATCGGGCCGGTCTCGGCATAGGGTTGAAGCTCAGGGAATGGCCGGTAGGCCAGAACCAGATAGGGCTCGCCGGCTCCAATGTTCCTCAGGCAGTGCCGGCACGGCATACCGTCACCGTCGGAAATCCTGTGCTCGGGCGCATTTCCGTATGCATCCCGCCCGCCGGACTGCAGCGGCCGCACATCTTGGGTTGGAAGCGCCTTGAACTGGATGGTCATGGTGAAATCTCCGGTTTCGTCGACCGGAAATTACGCGCTCGCTCCCAAGGCTCCCACCCGATTCCCGCCAAGTGCCGCAGGACCGATCCGCCTATGCGAATCGGTCCCGAACAAGCTTACCGACAGCAATCGAGTCGATTAATAAGCCGGCTAATCAGCTTGAGGAATCAGCGAATGAAATCGTCGAACCGGCGAAGCGTCACCCGTCGATTCTGCCAGTTTTCGTTCTGCGTCGGCACGAGCAGAAACTCCTCGCCGTACCCCACGGTCTCCAATGCATAGCCGGGAACGCCGAATTCCCGCACCAGGGTGCGCTTCAGCGAAGCCGCCCTCTGCTCGGACAGGACCTGATTCGACTGGAACGAGCCGACGGCGTCGGTATGCCCCTCTATCAGGACCCGTGCGCCGCGATCACGGCGCAGGATGCGGTGAAGCGCATCGGCAATGTTTTCGATCTTGTCGTATTGCGAACTGGAAATGGCGGCCGAACCGAAGGCGAAGTTGATCGACTGGATATCGATCGACCGGGCCATGCGGCGCAAATCCGGGCGGCGCTTGAATTCGCGGATCGTGACACGCTCGTTTGGCCGCAACTTCACTTGAGGCGCGGCCTCGAGCTTGCGCTCGATGGTCGCGGCCGAAGGCGTCGTGGCCTGGGCAGCGGCGAGACTTGGCAAGGCAATGGCTGCGATCAGCGCGGCGGCGAGTGTACGTCGGGTCAGCATGTCTTTCTCCTTCGGCCTGCGCCGCATTGGTAATGCGGGGCACCATGCCAAAGGCAGGCTGAAGCGCGGATGAACGGCCGGTTCAGGTTCCGGCCGGTGTCATGGCCGCATGACGCTGGCCGAGCGCTCGGCGAAGGGCAGCGGG
The DNA here is from genome assembly GCF_005503535.1 of Mesorhizobium comanense. GTDB lineage: Bacteria > Pseudomonadota > Alphaproteobacteria > Rhizobiales > Rhizobiaceae > Mesorhizobium > Mesorhizobium comanense. Next base: position 39,496 of record NZ_SCNN01000022.1, read on the forward strand.
TGGACAACTTCCTTTTTCTGCGCGACGGGCCTGAAGCCGAGTTTCTGGTAGAGCGGCAGCGCCGCCGGATGGTCGAGCGTGCAGGTCTGCACCGTGACCCTTTTCGGCCCGTGCGACCATGCCGCGGCGATGGCCGAGCCCAGGAACCAGCGACCGATGCCTTGTCCGGTGGCATGCTCCATCATGCCGAAATAGGCCAGTTCAACTTCCTCAGGCAGATGCGGCTTGAGATCGAAGAAGCCTGCCGGTGAGCCATCGAGGTAAAGCACCCGGATGTCGCGATCCTCGCGGTGGATGCCAGCCGAGAGTTCGTCATCATTCAGCCGCAGAACGTTCACCCAGTGCCATTTGCGCCCTACCCGGTCCATCAGGTAGCGGTAGAAATGCAGCGGGATATCCCTGGTCTTCAGCAGCGCGACCTGACGGTTGTAGGGCACGGGCGGTGAGACGGCCGGCGGGGCATGCATCTCCAGAAAAGTCACAGTGACTTCGATGTCTTGCAGCGCGCCGTTTTCCATCGCGTTCATTCCTTGCCGATCTTCGCGGGGCCGGTCTTTGCGGGGCCGGGCGTCGCTGGGCCGGTCACGACAGGCGTATCGGAAAGACCGCCCCACTCGGTCCATGAGCCGTCATAAAGCCGGTTGTCGGTGTGGCCAAGCGTCTCAAGCGCCAGCGTGATCACCGCGGCGGTGACACCCGACCCGCAGGATGTGACGATCGGCTTCGACAGGTCAATGCCAGCCTCCTCGATCACCTTGCGCAAGCGGTCCTTCGGCAGCAGCTTGCCGTTCTCCGACAATGCGGAGTACGGCACATTGCGGGCGCCGGGCATGTGTCCGGAGCGGATGCCTGCGCGAGGCTCGGGCTCTCCACCTGTGAAGCGGCCCGGTCCCCGGGCATCGGCGATCTGGCTGGCCTTGCTTTCAACGATCTCGCGCATGTCGGCAAGGCTGGCCACGCGACTGGCGTCGAAATCCGCATGGAAAACGCCCGGCGCGATCTTTGTCGGTTCCGCGGTCACAGGCCGTCCGGCAGCCTTCCAGCCGTCGAAGCCGCCATCCAGAATATAGGTCTGGAAAACGCCCATGATGCGAAACATCCACCATGCCCTGGGTGCGGAGAAGAAGCCCGGGCCGTCATAGACGACGATCGTGTCATCGGCCGAGACACCCATGGCGCCGACATATTGAGCAAAATGCCGTGGCGAAGCCAGCGTATGCGGCAAGGCGGCATCAGGATCGGAAACCGCGTCCTGGTCCAGGAATCGGGCTCCAGGAATGTGCGCCGCATCATATTCGGCGCGCGCCTGACGCTTTTGCGCCGGCAGGTACCAGGACGCGTCCACGATCGTCAGGCCTGGCTGTCCCAGGCGCTCCTGCAGCCAGTCCGCATCGACGGTGAAAGGACTGTCTTCGGCCATGGTGGTTCTTCCTGTTCTGGACAAAAGATGGGCGTCTTGGGTCAGGCTGCGGGCATCGGGCCGAAGCGGATGCGGAAGCGCCTGTTCTCGCGGCCCTTCTTTTCGATCTTGCCGATGTGGATTTCACCGATTTCGCCTGTGCTTTTCACATGCGTGCCGCCGCAGGGCTGGCTGTCAACCGCGCCATTGTCGCCGATGCAGACCAGACGGATCTTGCCGGTGCCGACCGGTGGCCGGACGTTCTTGGACTTCACAAGGCCCGGATTTGCGGCAAGGTCCTCGTCGCTGATCAACCTGGTGAAGATTACATGATCGGCCCGGACGAGTTCCATCAAGCGTGCGGTGACTTCCTCCTTGGTGAAACCGGCATCCGGAATGTCGAAATCGACGCGGCTGTCGTCAACCGAAACCGCGGCGCCCGTGATCGGGAACGGACAAACGACGGTGAGCAGGTGGCAAGCCGCATGCATGCGCATCAACAGGTGCCGACGGTCCCAGTCGATCGCCAGGGTCACGCGTTCACCGACCTGCGGCACAGCCTGTTCCGGCGCCGGCACATGGATGACCTCGTCCTTGGTCTCGCCCGTAATGGTGGCCGCGATGGCGATGCGGCTGCCGTCCATCCGTTCGAGATGACCGATGTCGCCTGGCTGGCCGCCCGAGGTGGCGTAGAAGATCGTCCGGTCAAGAATGATGCCGCCACGATCATTGATGGCGACCACCGTCGCATCGGCCGTGCGCAGATAGGCATCGTCGCGAAACAACGCTTCCGTCTTGTGCGCCATCACGCGACCTTTTCGAACGGCACCGAGATCCTGCTCTTGAACTCCATCCAATCCGGCACCGGCAAATTCTTGTCGCGCAGGAATTCCGGGTTGAACAGTTTCGACTGGTAGCGCGTGCCGTAGTCGCAGAGAATGGTCACGATGGTGTGGCCCGGCCCAAGTTCCCTGGCCAGCCGGATCGCGCCGGCAATGTTGATACCCGTCGAGCCGCCGACGCACAGGCCTTCCTCCTGGATCAGGTCGAAGACGATCGGCAACGCGTCCTCGTCCCTGATCTGATACGAAAAGTCAGGTGTGAACCCTTCGAGGTTGGCCGTGATGCGCCCCTGCCCGATACCCTCGGTGATCGAACTGCCTTCGGACTTCAGTTCGCCACTGGTGTAGAAACTGTAGAGTGCCGCCCCCAGCGGATCAGCCAGCGCTATCTTGACGTCCTTGCTCCTGGCCTTCAGCCCCATGGCGACGCCCGCCAGCGTGCCGCCGGAGCCGACGGCCGAGACAAAGCCATCGACCTTGCCGCCGGTCTGGTTCCAGATTTCCTGTGCCGTCGTACGAATATGGCCTTCGCGGTTGGCAACATTGTCGAACTGGTTGGCCCAGATGGCGCCGTTCGGCTCGGTTCTTGCCATCTGCTCGGCCAGCCGTCCCGACAGTTTCACATAATTGTTGGGATTCTTGTAAGGCACCGCCGGCACTTCGATCAGTTCGGCACCGAGCAGCCTGATCGTGTCCTTCTTTTCCTGGCTCTGCGTGTCCGGAATGACGATGACGGTCCTGTAGCCGAGCGCCTTGGCGACCAGCGTCAGCCCGATGCCGGTGTTGCCCGCAGTCCCCTCGACGATAACGCCGCCCGGCTTCAACAGGCCCCGCTGCTCGGCGTCACGGATGATGAACAGGCCGGCGCGGTCCTTCACCGACTGTCCGGGATTCATGAATTCGGCCTTGCCCAGGATCTCGCAGCCGGTTTCTTCGGAAGCTTTGTTGAGGCGGATCAGAGGCGTGTTGCCGATCGCGTCGATCACAGAACGGGGCATTCAGGATTCCTTGTGTGCGTGCGCCGAAACCCTAGAAACCCGACGCCCCGGTTTCAAGGCAAGAATTCGCCTGGTCCAGTCGCATTTCGGGCACTGCGAGAGCGCTCGGCTTCCCTTGGATCGGGCCAGTGTCACACACTTCATTTATCGCCGCGGCCAAAAAGCACTCTTTTCATCCGATTTCTTCGCCGTTAGAGCAAGGCACCAACAATTCGACTGGAACGGCATGACACTCTATCGGGCAGATCCGAAACACGGCGTCGCCTGGGTTACCGGCGGCAGCAGCGGCATAGGCCGCTCGCTGGCCAGAAACCTGGCGGCTCAGGGCTATGCCGTGGCGGTGACGTCACTCGACAACGACCCGATCGACACGCTTATCGTCGAGACCGCGCAGATGCCTGGCCGCGTCGTATCGTTTCCCTGCGACGTCTCCGACGAGCCGCGCATGGCAAAAACGGTCGCCGCCATCGAGAAGGAACTCGGCCCCATCGTGCTGGCCGTCTTCAATGCCGGAAACTATATTTCGACACCCGGAGAGGCCCTTGTGGTCAGCGACTTTCGCCGCTCCTTCGAGGTCAACTATTTCGGCATCATCAACGGGCTGGTGCCGGTTGTGGAGCACATGCGCGTGCGGGCCCGCGGCCACGTCGTGCTGGTTGGGTCGGTCACCGCCTATTTCGGCTGGCCGACCACGGCCGCCTATGGCGGCACCAAGGCGGCGATCAACATCCTGGCCGAGTCGCTGAAATACGATTTCGACAAGATGAATATCCGCGTCCAGGTGATAAACCCCGGCTTCGTCGACACACCGCTGACCGAAAAAAACATGCTGCCGATGCCTGGCCTGATGCCGGTCGGTCGTGCGACACGGCGCATGATACGCGGCATAAAGTCCGGCGGCTTCGAGGTGACGTTTCCCTACCGCACGAGCTGGCCTCTGAAATTTCTCGGCCTGCTGCCCAGGCCGTTTTCCAGGGCGACGATCTCCCTGATGACCAAATGGAAAGCACGGCCGCTGAATTACGACCGCAAGCCGCCAAGCCAATAATTCGCCGCCGAAATTCACAGGGCATGTCAGCGCCGGGCGTTGCCTGTCTTTGGCCGCCGCCATAGGTTGACTTGTTGTTGCGTGGAGTCTGCAATGGGGCGACGGATCGTGCTTGCAGTGCTGGGCCTGATCGCCGTCCTTGCCCTGGCCTTCGCACTTGGTCCGCGCGTCCCCGTCGACACCACGATCCGTTTCGACCCCTCCGTCATCGGCGACGATCCGCAAGCCTATATAGCAAGGACCGAAGCAGCCGTGCCGGGCATCCGCGACGGGCTGGAAAAGGAGATCGTCTGGGCCAACCCGATGGTGCATGCCAAGACGCCGCTGTCCATCGTCTATATCCACGGCTTCTCGGCATCGAAGGGCGAGCTTCGCCCATTGCCGGATGACGTGGCCGACGCGCTCGACGCCAATCTCTTCTACACCCGCCTTACCGGCCACGGGCAGGACGGCGAGGCCATGACACAAGGCAGCGTCAATGCCTGGATCAACGACTACGAAGAGGCGCTCGCCATCGGCCGTGCCATCGGCGACAAGGTGATCGTGATCTCTACCTCGACCGGCGGCTCACTGGCGGCCTGGGCGGCAACACAGCCCGGAGCCTCGGAGGGCGTGGCCGCGATCGCATTCATTTCGCCGAATTTCGGGGTGAAGGCATCTGGTGCCGAGATCCTGACCATGCCGTGGGGCAAGCAGATCGCCGAGCTCGTCATCGGCCGCGAGCGCAGCTTCGTGCCGCGCAATGCGCTGCACGAGAAATTCTGGACATACAAATATCCGGTCGCCGCGACGCTGCCGATGCAGGCGCTGACGGAACTTGCCTACGCTGCGCCGGTGGAAAAGGCTGTTATCCCCGCCTTGTTCATCTTTTCGGATTCGGACAAGGTGGTGCGGCCGGACCGCACCCGCGAAATCGCCGCCCGCTGGGGCGCGCCGCACGAGCTGGTGCCGGTCGACGATACCGGCGATCCCGACAACCACGTCATCGCCGGCGACGTGCTTTCGCCGTCGACAACGGCATTCCTCGCGCAGAGAATTTCGGTATGGGTCGAGGCCGTGGTCAAGTAAGCCTGCCAGGAATCCCCGAGAGAAGAACGTTCACAAGACAAAAGGCGACCGCGGCATGGCCGTGATCGCCTTCTTCAGTTTTTCAATCGGCCAATAAACTAGGCCCGATTGGACGGAATATCCGTTTATGCCGCCCGCGTCGCGGGCCGCTTGCCGCCGAAACGGCGCTTGTTGTTACCCTTGAACGGCTTGCGCCCTTCCGGACGCTCTCCTTGCGGCTTTGCCGCGAAGGGGCGATCGCCGGCCGGCTTGCCGCCGAAGCGCTTCTTGCCGTCGCCATTGTTGCCGCCGGGGCGCCGGCCGTCGCGACGGCCATTGTGGTCGGCGCGGTCATTGGCAGGCTCGTGGCGGCGCTCGGCTCTCTCGGCCGGATTGCGCTGTGGATCGGGGCTGCCGAGATGGTCGGCAACCACGGGCAGCTTGGTGCGGATGATCCGCTCGACCTGCCGCAGCTTGCTGTTTTCGGAGGGATCGCACAGCGTGATCGCGATGCCATCCCGGCCGTTGCGGCCGGTGCGGCCGATGCGGTGGACGTAGCTTTCGGCTTCGTCCGGCAGATCGAAATTCACGACATGGCTGATACCGGGCACATCGATGCCGCGCGCGGCGATGTCGGTCGCGACCAGGATACGCACCGACCCGTCACGGAAGTCGTTGAGCGCCTTCTGGCGAGCATTCTGCGACTTGTTGCCGTGGATGACGGCGGCCTTGAAGCCGTCGCGCTCGAGGTCCTTGGTCACCCGGTCGGCGCCATGCTTGGTGCGCGAAAAGATGATGACGGACTTCATCGCCTCGTCGGCAAGCATCGTCGACAGCACCTGCCGCTTCTGCTTGGTGCGGGCAAGCACGACGCTCTGCACGATCTCGGCCGCCGCGGTGCTCTGCGGCGACACTTCGATGCGGACGGGGCTCTTCAGAAGACCCTTGGCGAGTTCGGCGATTTCGTCCGGCATAGTGGCCGAGAAGAGTGCGGTCTGGCGATCAGGCGCGGTCGCCTTGGCGATGCGCTTGACGTCGTTGATGAAGCCCATGTCGAGCATGCGGTCGCCTTCGTCCAGCACCAGCCATTTGGTGTCGGAGAGGATGAGGTCGCCCTCGCGCACCAGGTCGGTCAGCCGGCCGGGCGTAGCAATCAGGATATCGACGCCGGGAGCAATCTTCTTCACCTGGCTGAAGCGCGAGACGCCGCCCAGCACGAGCGCGGTCGACACATGCGCGCCCTTGGCGAGGATCTTGATGGTCTCCTCGATCTGCACGGCGAGTTCGCGTGTCGGCGCAAGAATCAGCGCACGCGTCGTCTTGGCGCGCCGCTTGGTGCCGAGGCCAATGATCTTCGACAGGATCGGCAGCGCGAAGGCAGCCGTCTTGCCGGAACCGGTCTGCGCGATGCCGAAAATGTCACGGCCTTCCAGCTGCGGCGGGATAGCCTGCACCTGGATCGGCTTCGGATCGGTGAAGCCCGCGGCGTGGGTGGCCTTGAGCAGCGCACCCGTAATTCCCAGTGCGGCGAAACCGGAGAGTTCCGCAGTGCCGTTACCGGGCAAAGTGTTTTCGTTGGTCAAAATAAATCTTCTTTCGAGCGGCCTCTTGGCCGCAAACATCGTGGGGCGGCAGGGCGCAACCTGCCGTCGGGATATCTCTAATGGAACGACAAGGCGGCGGACGTGACCCGTCCGCGCGGCTGCGCTGTCGTGCCCGCAGGCATTGTGCCTCGGGGCTTTTTCACCACCTTGCCAACCAATCGGGCCGATCAGCCGAAAAAGAGGGAAAACAGACGCAACCAGTCTCATTCGTCGAGAAGGCCGGATTCGTTCCCGGCCCAAGCGCCTATGGCCTGCATATGGCGGAGTTCGCCTCGAAATGCAAGAGCGCAATGCTGCAGCGCAACAAGAAGCGGTCTGAAAGTGAAGCTTGCGCTGTCAATCGGGCACGATTACCACGAATTCCGGCTTCCATTTTTGAGGGCAACGCAATGAAGGACGTGCTGAAGGAACTCGAACGTCGGCGCGACATTGCGCGCATGGGCGGTGGCCCGGCACGCATCGAGGCCCAGCACAAGAAAGGCAAGCTCACCGCGCGCGAACGCATCGAGGTGTTTCTCGACGAAGGCTCGTTCGAGGAGTTCGACATGTATGTCGAGCATCGCTCGACCGACTTCGGCATGGAGAAGACAAAGATAGCCGGTGACGGCGTCGTCACTGGCTGGGGCACGGTCAACGGCCGCCCGGTCTACCTCTTCGCCAAGGATTTTACGGTGTTCGGCGGCTCGCTTTCGGAAGCGCATGCCGAGAAGGTCATCAAGGTGCAGGAGATGGCGCTGCGCAATCGCGCGCCGATCATCGGCCTCTATGATGCCGGCGGTGCACGCATCCAGGAAGGCGTGGCGGCGCTTGGCGGCTATGCCGAGATCTTCCAGCGCAACGTGCTGGCCTCCGGCGTCATCCCGCAGATCTCGGTGATCATGGGCCCCTGCGCCGGCGGCGATGTCTATTCGCCCGCCATGACCGATTTCATCTTCATGGTGCGCGACACCTCATACATGTTCGTCACCGGACCGGATGTGGTGAAGACGGTGACCAACGAAACGGTCACGGCCGAAAGCCTCGGCGGCGCCTCCGTCCACACGACCAAATCGTCGATCGCCGATGGCGCCTACGACAATGATGTCGAGGCGCTGCTGCAGATGCGCCGGCTCATCGACCTGCTGCCGGCTTCCAACACTTCGGAAATTCCCGAGATCGAGTGCTATCAGTCGGTCACCGACCACGACATGTCGCTCGACCGCCTGATCCCCGACAATGCCAATAAGCCCTATGACATCAAGGAATTGATCCTGAAGGTCGCCGACGAAGGCGATTTCTTCGAAATCCAGCAGAGCTTTGCCAAGAACATCGTCACCGGCTTCGGGCGCGTCGAAGGGCGAACGGTCGGCTTCGTCGCCAACCAGCCGATGGTGCTGGCCGGCGTGCTCGATTCCGATGCCAGCCGCAAGGCGGCCCGCTTCGTGCGTTTCTGCGATTGTTTTTCCATCCCCATCGTCACCTTCGTCGACGTTCCGGGCTTCCTGCCCGGCACCGCCCAGGAATATGGCGGCCTGATCAAGCATGGCGCCAAGCTTTTGTTCGCCTATGCCGAGGCCACCGTGCCGAAGATCACCGTCATCACGAGAAAGGCCTATGGCGGCGCCTATGACGTGATGGCCTCCAAACATCTGCGCGGCGACATGAACTATGCCTGGCCGACGGCGCAGATCGCCGTCATGGGCGCCAGGGGCGCGGTCGAGATCATCTACCGCAAGGACATTGGCGACGCCGAAAAGATCGCAGCCCATACAAAGACTTACGAGGATCGCTTCCTGTCGCCCTTCGTCGCCGCCGAGCGCGGCTATGTCGACGAGGTGATCATGCCGCACTCGACCCGCCGCCGGGTCGCGCGGGCGCTACGCATGCTGCGCAACAAGGACATGCAGAACCCCTGGAAGAAGCACGACAACATTCCATTGTGAGCGGCTTGCGCCAGCGCCTTTGATCAGCGCTGGCCGCGAGCAGTCACGAGTTCACGCAGCACCGGCAGCATGGCCTGAGGAAGATCCTCGGCGATCAGCCCCGGCCCGAAGCGGCTGCCGGCCTCGGCATGGATCCACACCGCCGCGGAGGCCGCCTCGAATGCCGGCATGCCTTGCGCCAGCAGACCGGCCGTGATGCCCGACAGCACGTCGCCCGAGCCGGCGGTGGCCAGCCAGGCCGCGCCGTTGCAATTGATCGCCGCCCTGCCGTCGGGAGCGGCGATCACCGTGTCGGCGCCCTTGTAGACGATGACGGCGTTGGCACGTGCGGCGGCCATGCGCGCCTTGTCCAGTTTGGACGAAGCATCATCGCCGGAGAGATCGGGAAACAGCCTGGCGAATTCCCCATCATGCGGCGTCATCACCAATGCCGGTGCGCCAGGTCGATGCGCGGCGTCGAACAGGACATCTCGCGCCTCGCGAAACGACGTGATCGCGTCGGCGTCGAACACAAGCCCGTCGAGTTGTGCGGCGGAATTCTGCGCTTGCCTCAGGGAAAGAAGCATAAGCGCGAAGGTCCGTGTCTTTTCGCCGACACCAAAGCCGGGGCCGAGAACAAAGGCCGAAGGCCGGCGTTCGCCGATAAACGCCCCGACGTCATCAGCATCGTCGGCCTTGCGCAGCATGATCGACGTCAGATGGGCAGCATTGACCTGCATGGCATTGCCGGGCGACAGCACGGTCACCGCACCTGCCCCGCTTCGGGCCGCCGCGAGCGCCGACAGCCGCGCCGCCCCTGTGGCGCTTGGCCCGCCCGAAAAGATGCCGGCATGGCCGCGCCTGTATTTGTGCGCGTCGACAGCCGGCACCGGAAAGTCCCTGAGCCACAGATCTGGGGTATTTTCGAACGTCCGGGGCCGGATGAGCGCGATGACATCGTCGCCAATACCAATGTCGGCAAGCACGATCTCGCCGCATCGCTCCCGGCCCGGCAGCAGCAGATGGCCGGGTTTCTTGCGGGCGAACGTGACTGTCACATCGGCGCGAAACGCCTCGCCCAGCACTTTGCCGCTGTCGCCCGAAACGCCGGAGGGCAGATCGATCGCCACGACAGTCAGACGCAGACCGGCGGCAGTATCGATCGCCCTGGCGGGATCTCCAGACAGCGGCCTGGAGAGCCCTGCCCCGTAGAGCGCATCGACCACGATCGAGCCGCGCTCGGCCTCGAAGCCGGACAGCGGCCTGGGCGCGATGCTGCATTCGGCTGCCGCCAGCGCCGCGTCGCTTCCCGGCCTCGGCGGGCCGGAGGTCCATACGGTGGTGGTGACGCCGCTTGCAGCCAGGATGCGCGCGACGACATAGCCGTCGCCGCCATTGTTGCCCGGCCCGCAAAGCACGTGGACATGGCTGGCCCGGGAATAGCGGATCAAAATCTCTGCCGCGACTGCTTCACCGGCACGGTGCATGAGGGCGATGCCGTCCGCCGGACCGGCCGCGATCGCCAGCCGGTCCGCCTCGCCCATCTCGGCGGAAGTAAGAAGTTCGTTGCTCATGGATTGCCGATCCGCATTGGATCAAGCATTGTCCAGTTTTCGATCCGACGCAAACGAGGAGGAGCGGCGGACCCGCGTTCAAGATGTGCGGATGGGAGGCACCGCTGGCAGAAAATGCCCAAGAGATAGGCAAGACGCCCAATTATTGGGCTATAGAGCCTGTAGATATCCTGTCAACGCTTGAGCCCCGTGCCGCATCTGGCGCAACGAACGACGCGAATTTGCATCCCCGCGCGGCGCGCCTTCGAAATCGTATGAGGCCGCTTCGAATCCGTGTATCTGGCACGGTTCGTGCTTGAAAGAGGCGCAAGCGGGGACTCACAACCCGTTTTTTTGGCAGTGGAGGCCACTTTTTACATGAAAAAGATCGAAGCGATCATCAAGCCATTCAAGCTCGACGAAGTGAAGGAAGCGCTTCAGGAGGCCGGACTGCAAGGCATCACCGTGACCGAGGCCAAGGGTTTCGGCCGCCAGAAGGGCCACACCGAACTCTATCGTGGCGCCGAATATGTCGTCGATTTCCTGCCCAAGGTGAAGATCGAGGTCGTGCTCGGCGACGATGCGGTCGAAGGCGCGATCGAGGCCATCCGCAAGGCGGCCCAGACCGGCCGTATCGGCGACGGCAAGATTTTCGTCTCCAATATCGAGGAAGTCGTGCGCATCCGCACCGGCGAAACCGGAATGGACGCGGTCTGACGCGGCCATCTTCCAAGAAACGTCATCCATCAAAAAACACGTCATCACACAGGGATACATGACATGACGACAGCCAAAGACATCATGAAGCAGATCAAGGACAACGACGTGAAATTCGTCGACCTGCGCTTCACCGACCCGAAGGGCAAGCTGCAGCACGTGACGATGGACGTCGTCGAGGTCGAGGAAGACATGTTCGCAGACGGCGTCATGTTCGACGGCTCCTCGATCGCCGGCTGGAAGGCCATCAACGAGTCCGACATGGTGCTGATGCCAGACCCCGACACCGTCCATATGGACCCGTTCTTCGCGCAGTCGACCATGGTCATCCTGTGCGACATCCTCGACCCGGTCTCGGGCGAATCCTACAATCGTGATCCGCGCGGCACGGCCAAGAAGGCCGAAGCCTACATGAAGTCGGAAGGCATCGGCGACACCATCTATGTCGGCCCCGAAGCCGAGTTCTTCGTCTTCGACGACGTCAAGTACAAGGCCGATCCCTACAACACCGGCTTCCGCCTGGACTCCACCGAACTGCCGTCGAACGACGACACCGATTATGAGACCGGCAACCTCGGCCACCGCCCGCGCGTCAAGGGCGGTTATTTCCCGGTCCCGCCGATCGACAGCGCGCAGGACATGCGCTCCGAAATGCTGACCGTGCTCGCCGAGATGGGCGTGCGCGTCGAGAAGCATCACCACGAGGTCGCCGCCGCACAGCACGAGCTCGGCATCAAGTTCGATGCGCTGGTGCGCAACGCCGACAAGATGCTGATCTACAAGTATGTCGTGCACCAGGTCGCGAATGCCTACGGCAAGACGGCAACCTTCATGCCGAAGCCGATCTTCGGCGACAACGGTTCGGGCATGCACGTCCACATGTCGATTTGGAAAGGCGGCAAGCCGACCTTCGCCGGCAATGAATATGCCGGCCTGTCGGAGAACTGCCTGTTCTTCATTGGCGGCGTCATCAAGCACGCCAAGGCCATCAACGCCTTCACCAACCCGCTGACCAACTCCTACAAGCGTCTGGTGCCCGGCTATGAAGCGCCAGTGCTGCTCGCCTATTCGGCGCGCAACCGCTCGGCATCGTGCCGCATCCCGTTCGGTTCGTCGCCGAAGGCCAAGCGCGTCGAGGTCCGCTTTCCCGATCCGGGCGCGAACCCCTACTTGGCCTTCTCCGCGTTGCTGATGGCCGGCCTCGACGGCATCAAGAACAAGATCCATCCGGGACAACCGATGGACAAGGATCTCTACGACCTGCCGCCGAAGGAGCTGAAGAAGATCCCGACCGTCTGCGGCTCGCTGCGTGAAGCGCTCCAGAGCCTCGACAAGGACCGTGGCTTCCTGAAGGCCGGCGGCGTCTTCGACGACGACCAGATCGACAGCTACATCGAATTGAAGATGGCCGAGGTCATGCGCTTCGAAATGACCCCGCACCCGGTCGAGTACGATATGTACTATTCGGTCTGACGTCCCTTTCGGACAATGAGCCAAGCCCTTGAGGGATTTCTCCCTCAGGGGCTTTTTGCTGTCTGTCTTGGAGCGGTACTGCGGTCCGATGGACATGGCTCAGGAGCCGCCTGCCGGGCAAGCGATGACCGTTGGCAGACGCAGGGAAGGCATGGCGAGTTCACGCATCGGGAGAGCCAATCGGCTTTGTCGGCGAATAGATTTTCGCACGTATAGTTCGCCAGGAGCGAGCGGCGCACTGCCTCAGGCTGCAATGCCCGCTCGTCCGGCGCCCCCGCCAACGCTGTCGTTCAAGAAACCCCGCCCCGTTCGAACAGCATCGCTTTGGCGTAACCCCAGGACCACGAATACGCATGCCGCATCGTCATCTGTCAACGCCGCCGGCGGGTGGTGCCGATCGGCGATTTCCGTGTCTGAACAGTAGCTTACACAAAGGATCATTGGTGTACGGATGAACCGGAACAGGCCGTTTTCCGGGCTTTTTCAACCCATTGGCAAACGCAAGGCGCTGATCGCGGCCGCAAGATATCAGTCAAAAGGCCGCTTGATTGCAGGGTTTGGCCAAACCTTTTCAGCCTGACTTTTTTTGGGTCCTTCCAGCCGCCGCCATCCGGCGGCTTCAGGCAGGCCTTCAGTAGCTTACGCGTACGCTGGCTGTGAGTGTGGCATCGCCGGAGCGAGTCTCTCCGGCGTGCGCAAGCGCGACTGCGCCGGTGAGACTGGCGGCAAGGTTGGCGCCGATCGAATAATCGAAGCCGGCACCGGTCGAGGCCAGCGTCATGTGGTCCTTCGCGGCGAAGTCATAGCCGTGGCCGAGATCCGCGAACAGGAACGGCGAGAGACCGTCCCTGATGCCCAGCCCCGCCCCTGCGAGCGGCGCATAGCTTGGCAGCCGCAATTCATTGCGCCAGACAAGGCCGGCATCCGCGGCGCCATCCTCGCTGCCGTAGCCGCGCACGGCATAGTAACCACCAAGCGACAGCCTTTCTGAGTCCGGCAGCGCCTGGCCGGCTATCAGGCCGGACAGCTGCGTCGCCCACCCGAAGCCGTGTGTCAGGTCAGTCATGCGGCTGATGTCGATGCCGGCGGTGACATAGGTGTTGTCGTCGACGCGGCCACCGGTGAACGCCGCCCAGTCGGCAGCGGTATTTTTCGACAGCACCCCTCCCGGATTACCCTTGATGCGGGCATCGACCGATGTGGTGCCGTAGCGGTCGCTGAAATCATCGGACCAGCCCAGCACCAGATTGAACAGATTGGCCTCGCCCTGCGCGACGTTGACGCCGGCGAAGGCGGTGGTGCGCTTCAACCATTTCGGCTCGACGCCGAAATAAAGGTCGCCCCAATAGTGACCGGGCAGGATGTTGGAAATCGCGCTGCGATAGAGAATGGGCAGTTCGAATGTCGTGTTGTCGAAGGAGAAAGGCGTGCCCGTCACAAGCTCGTTGGTCTCGACGAAATTCGGCGCGATCGACAGCGCCTGGCGGTCGAAGGTTGGTAGGTCGATACGTCCCGAATGGCTTATGTAGCCGCCCCGCGCGGTGTCGAGCTTGAACACGTCGCCATTGTCCCAGAACTCGCCCGAGCGGGTAAAGCGGTAGGACAACGTCATGTCGTTGAGCGCCGGCAGCCATAGGCCGCCGCCAAAGGACCAGCGGTCCATCCCCGTCGCTTCACTGCCGGTGTTGGCATAGGAACCGAACACCTGGAAAGGCTTGTCCTGCGTGACCTTCAGCGTGATGTCGCTGGCACCCGTCCCGTCGCCTGGCGCGAACACGCCCTCGACGCGCCGGAACGGATTTCGGTTGATCCAGTCGAGGTCCTCCTTGATCGCCGCGGCGTCGATGCGCTGGCCAGGTTCCACGCGCATGCGCCCCGCCAGATTGCGCTCGAGGACCGAACCGCCCTCGACCTTCACCGCACCGGCATGGAATTCGATGATCCTGAGGCTCAGCACGCCCGACGTTATTTCCTGCGGCGGCACGGTGACCGACATAAACGGAAAGCCCGCCTTTCGCCACAAGCCCGCCAGCGCGGCCTGCATACGAGCGATTTGGGCGCGCGTCAGCGGCTTACCGATATAGGGCGACAGCGCCGCCCGCGCCGCCTCTGCCGTGATGCCGGATATGTTGCCAAGCGAAATTCCGACTGGCGCGCTTGCAGCAACCTTCTCGTCCGGCCCAATCAGGCGCACGCCGGCCAGGTTGACGCCAAGCGGCTTGTCGTCGCCTTTGCCATAGTCCGTTTCGCCGACCGAAAGCGCGGCCGGCCGCGGCGCAACCGTGGCCGGCAGGTTGCGCTCCACCGCGGACTGCGCCCAGGCCTGTCCCTCAGCAATCAAACCCGTGGCCGCACCGGCCAAGAGGAGCGTCGTTGCGCGCAATATCCTCATCCCGGCCACCTAGTTCGAGAAACCGATGAACGGGCCGAGGCGGCGATTGTCCGGATAGACCTGGGACGCGCAGGCGCCGCCGATCACACCAGCCTTGCACTGAGCCTCATCTCCCTCGCCTGCCTGACCGCCCGGTGCCGGGAGCAGCGATGCGACCTGGTCTGGCGTCGTCTCCAGAGGTCGACTGACCGTGACCTGCGCCGGGCCGATGGACAACACGCCACCGACAAAGGTCATCACATAGTTGCTGTTGGCGGCAAGCGACCCCTGGCTGATGGCATAGCCGCCGACAGCCTCTCCGGGCGCGCGCACCAGCGCGCCAGTGAAGACACTACTGTCGCTGTCGAACGATGCGAGGCTGCCGCCGGTCAGCGAATAGCCCAGCATCGGATCGGGCTGGCCCTGCAACCGCGACTGGTTGTCGGCCGTCACGGTGATGGCGCGCTGGTTGACCGTCAGCGTGCCCGGCGTGAATGTCACGGCATAGTTCGTGTCGGTGGCGGCGAGCGTGATGGCATAGCTGCCGACATTGGAATTGGCCGTCGCCGAAGTGGCCAGGCCGAAGCCCGCATCCTCCGGCATGGAGTCGAACGAGGCCAGGCCGTCACCCCCGACGGCGCCAAACGTCAGCGCCGGATTGGCGGCGCCGTAGGCGCGGGCGGCGTTGTTTGCCGAGAGCGTAATCGCGCGCTGGTTCACGGTCAGGTCGGCGCCGGTATAGGACACCGCGTAATTGTCGTTCGAACCGGTGAGCACGATGCCGTAGGTTCCGACGCCGGATGTCGTCTGGGCCGACGTGGTGAGACCGTAACCAGCGCTGGCCAGCGTATCGAAGGACGCCAGCCCGTCGCCGCCGATCGTGCCGAAGGTCAGTGCCGGGTTGGCATCGCCGTAGAGCCGCGACTTGGCATCGGCGCTGAGCGTGATCGTGCGCTGGTTCACCATGAGGTCGGCGCCGCTGTAGGTCACCGCGTAATTGTCGTTCGAGCCGGTCAGCGCGATGCCGTAGGTGCCGACGCCGGATGTCGTCTGGGCCGACGTGGTGAGACCGTAACCAGCGCTGGCCAGCGTATCGAAGGACGCCAGCCCGTCGCCGCCGATCGTGCCGAAGGTCAGTGCCGGGTTGGCATCGCCGTAGAGCCGCGACTTGGCATCGGCGCTGAGCGTGATCGTGCGCTGGTTCACCATGAGGTCGGCGCCGGTGTAGGTCACCGCATAATTGTCGTTCGAGCCGGTCAGCGTGATGCCATAGGTGCCGACACCGGATGTTGTCTGGGCCGACGTGGTGAGACCGTAGCCGGCACTGGCCAGCGTATCGAAGGAAGCCAGCCCGTCGCCGCCAACGGCACCGAAAGTCAGCGCCGGGTTGGCGTTGCCGTAGAGCCGCGACTTGGCATCGGCGCTGAGCGTGATCGCGCGCTGGTTCACCGTGAGGTCGGCGCCGGTGTAGGTCACCGCATAATTGTCGTTCGAACCGGTCAGCGTGATGCCATAGGTGCCGACACCGGATGTTGTCTGCGCCGAGGTGGCGAGACCGTAGCCGGCACTGCCCAGCGTATCGAAGGAAGCCAGCCCGTCACCGCCAACGGCACCGAAAGTCAGCGCCGGGTTGGCGTTGCCGTAGAGCCGCGACTTGGCATCGGCGCTGAGCGTGATCGCGCGCTGGTTCACCGTCAGGTCCGCGCCGTTGTAGGTGTCGAGCCTGTAATTGCCGAGGTCGTTGCCGATCAGGCCTGAATCAAGGGCAATGCCATAGGTTCCGACACCCGACGAGGCCGTGGCATCCGTCCGCAGGTTCACCGACAAGGTGTCGCCGTCGACAACATTGTCGATCGAATAGGTCAGTAACGGATTTGCGTTGCCGTAAAGGCGGCTCTTGGCATCCGCGCTCACCGTGACGCCGCGTGGCGTGATCGTCAGCTGGGCGTTGTTGCTGGCATTGCCATAGTCGATGTCGTAATTCTCTGCGGAGAGGCCCGAGGCCTTGATCGTGTAGGTGCCGGCATTGACGGCAACCTGCCCGCCGCCGTCGAGTGCGCCGATGGCGAGCGTGCCGGAGAGGACGGACATGTCCTCGCCGGGGACGAAGCCGGTGTAGGTAAGGCTGGCGCCGCCGGCATATCCGGTCCCATCATAAGTCTTGGTCTGGTCGCCATGCGTCGTCACCACTAGCGTCGCCTTGCCGATGTCGGCGAGGCCGGTCGCCGAGGTGACGCTGTTGAGCGTGTAATTGGCCGCGGACGCGCCGGAGAGCGACAGGCCGCCGACCGTCACGGTCTTGCCAGTCCCGGCATTCGCATCGTCGAACAGCGCCGAGGTATAGTCGACTGCCAGGTCGTCGCCGGCTACGCGGTCGTCGCCGAGCGAAACCGTGGCGTTCGCATTGCCGTCATAGATCTTGCCCGATGCATCGACCGTCACCGTGATCGTGCGCTGGCCGATCGTCAGGTCGGCAGCGTTGTAGGTGATGGCGTAGTTGGAATTGTCGAGGCTGGTGACCGTGCCTTGCTCGATGGCATAATTGCCAACGCCGGTGCCCGACCCGGCCTGCGTCGCCAACTCGCCGAAGAGCGTGTCGCCATTGACCAGGCCCATGCCCCCGACGGTGTAGGTCAATGTCGGATTGGCGTCGCCGTAGGTCTTCGTCTGCGCATCCGCCGTCACCGTGATGGCGCGCTGGTTCACCGTCAGCTCACCCGGCGTGTAGACCATGCGGCTGGCGCCGCCGGCCGAGAACGTGCCGGCAGCGCCGCTGCCGTCGATGGAGTAAGTTCCGACATTCGAGGTCGAGGTCGCGGCTGTCGAGAGAATGGCGCCGCTGGTCAGCGTGTTCCAATAGCCGGCGCCGACATAGGTCGGCGCGGCGAAGCCAGGCACGCCGTCGCCATAAATCATGCTGGCATCGGCGATCTTGACGCCGATGACGCCGGACACGCCATAGAGTTCGGGACGATAGCCGTTGCCGGCGCGGGCCCAGACATTGTCGAAATCGAAGCCGGCGAAGGACGTCATCGGGTCCGTCATTTGCGCGGCGGTCAATCCCACAATACCGCCGGTTGATCCACTGCCGATAGCCTGCGCCGCCGTCGCTGTGTCCCAATAAAGCGATTGCAGCGTGCCGCTGGCGTAATTGCCGATCAGCCCGCCTGTCGTCCCCGCCCCACCACTGACCGCACCGGAGGCATAGGCTCGCGCGACATCGCCCCTGTTGTACCCTACCAGCCCGCCGACATTCGCAGCACCGCTGACCGCCCCGATGGAGTAACTGTCGGTGATCGTGCCTGTGCTGTAGCCAACGAGGCCGCCAAGGCTGTCCCAACCGCTCACCTTTCCCGTCGCGTAGGATCTGTCTACGCTTCCACCATTGGACCCGATAAGACCGCCGCCCATGGAGCCAGAAGCGCTGACATCGGCGGTGGCGAAGCTCTCCTCGATGCTGCCGAGGCCTCCCCCGACAAGTCCCCCGACAAAGGAATCGCCATTGACGACGCCGGTGGCATAGGCGCGGCTGATCGTGCCGTCATTTTGTCCGGCAAGCGCGCCGATATAGGCAAGACCGGTGACACTGGCGCCGGTGAGGCCGACCTGCTCGACTGAACCGGTATAATCGATAAAGCCGAACAGGCCGCCATAGTTGCCGTTCCTGGAAATGGTCAGGCCTGAGATCACATGGCCATTGCCGTTGAAGTCGCCGGTAAACTTGTCGGCGCTGTTGCCGATGGAGACGAAGCCCTCGTCTCCCCAGATGCCGGAGGTGGCGTTGCCGCTGCCGGTGGCGCTTGCATCGAGATCACCGGCCAGCACGTATCTGCCGGCCAGATTGACGTTGATCAGTTGCAATTGGTGCAGGTTGGAGATGGTGGCCACTCCATTGACCGGCCTTGCCGCTTCCCAGCGGCCGATCGGCCGCATGTCGGAATTCTGGTACCAGTCATTGGTGAAATCGAACCCGGCATAGTAGAAGGAGTTCCGCGCCTGAACCGTGGTCAACCCGCTGCCGCCCTGGCTTCCCGCCTGGCCGGATGTGCCGATGTCCCAATAGGAATTGGCAATTGTTCCGTCGTCGGAATTGCCGGCAAAGCCACCCGCATTGCCCCCACTAACGGCGCCGCTGGACCAGTTGTGGTTGATGATACCGCCGCCGCCATAGGCAGTGCCTATGAAGCCGCCAACCTGCATGGCGCCGTTCACGGCGCCTGTGGCATATGACAACGTAATCCCGCTGTCGGAAGAGCCGGCAAAACCACCGACGGCGAAATTGCCATTGACGGCGCCGGTTGCATAGGACCGGGTGACGAAGCCGAAGACATAGTTGTTGCCGATGAGACCGCCGATGTAGTTGTGGCCGCTGACGGCGGCGGTCGAATAGGTCTGCGAAATGGTGCCGGTCACCAGCTTGCCGACCAGGCCGCCGACCTCGTCGTGGCCGGTGATGCTGCCACCAACGAGGCCGACATTGGCTACGGCGGAATTGGATGAGCTGGAGTTGATGAACCCGAACAGACCGACACGGTTTGCCGTTGGCCGGTTGATTGTCAGCCCGGAGATGGTGTAGCCGCCGCCGTCGAAGCTGCCGCGAAAGCCGTTGTTGTTGTTGATCGTGTTGAAGCCGTCGGTGCCGATCGACACGAAACCGGCAGCACCCCAGATTCCGGAAGACGCATCGGTGCTTTGCGTGGCGCTGGCGTCGATGTTGCCGGTCAGCACATAGCTGTCGTTGAGGGCGATGTTCAGCAGCTGCAACTGATGCGCATTGGAGACGCTGGTGACACCGCCGACCGGCGTCGCCGCTTCCCAACGGCCGATCGGACGCATGCCGCCGGCCTGGTACCAGTTGTTGGCGAAATCCCAGCCGGCGTAGTTCGAGGCGTCGCGCGCCTGCGCCGTCGTCAGGCCAGTGCCGCCGCCGTAGCTGGTTGCAACGCCGGTTGTGTCCTTGTCCCAATAGGACGATGTGACCGAGCCGCCCCAACTGAAATCCCCCCCGGCAATGAGACCGCCAGAAGTGCTCCCGCTCAAAGCGCCGCTGGCCCAGCTTTCGGACACCGATCCGAACAAGTTGTAGCCGACAAGGCCGCCGGCATAGGCATTGCTGCTGACGGCGCCAGTGGCATAGGACTGTGCGATCAGAGCACCGGTATTGTTATTGTAGCCGGCAAGGCCGCCGGCAAAATAACCCGTGCTGCTGACGCTGCCGGTGGCGTAGGACTGGACAATTCTATAATTGTTGTAGCCGACAAGGCCGCCGCCGTAGGTGGTATTGATCGGGCCGCCCGAGGCATAAACATCGCCGGTCGCATAGGATCCAGAGATCTGGTAGCCATTGATGCCAGCCAGGCCGCCGGCGATGATACCCCGGACATCGCCGGTGGCGTAGCTGTTGGTGATCGTACTGCTGTTGTTGCCGACGAGGCCACCGGCAGCATAGGCAATGCCTTTGACCGCACCGGTGGCAAAAGATCGAGTGATGGTGCCGTTGTTTCGTGCGACGAGGCCGCCCGCAGTACCGCCGCTGCCACTATATGTGCCGGTGACCGTGCCGGTGGCGTAAGACTGGGTGATCGTGCTGCCGTTGGCGCCAACGAGACCGCCGGCGGATGCGCCGGTCACGCTCGCCGTGGACCACACGTTGCTGATGGTGCCGCCCATCGTGTAGCCGGCGAGGCTGCCGACCATGTTGTTGCCGACGAAAGTCCCGCCTGCCAATCCGACATTTTTGATCGATGCCGTCCAGCCGACAAAGCCGAACAGCCCGACATAGTCGCCTCGATTGATGGTCAGGCCGGAGATGACATGACCGGCGCCGTCGAAGGTGGCGGCGAAATTATTGCTGAAACTGTCGCCGATCGGCACAAAGCCGGCGCCGTCGTTCCAGCCGGCGGTGCCGCTGGCGTCGATATCGTTGGCCAGCTTGTAGTTGGCCGAAAGCATGGTGGCCACGCCCTGGAGGCCGTAGATGTCGGCCAGCAGGTACGGCGTCGCGGTCGAGCCATTGCCGCCGGCGGCGCGCAGGAACGATCCACCCGTGATGCGGAAATCGGTTGCCGAAAAACCCGGCAGGCTGGCGCTGTTCTGCACCCAGTTGCCGCTGGCCAGCGTGAAGCGGCCAAGTGACAGCGCGCCGGTCGCCCCGATCGAACCGCCGGCATTGAGGGTCAGGCCGCCAAGCGTGGCGGTGATGTCGGCATTGATATTGATCGCGCCGGCGGCCTGCAAGGTCAGCGTAGCGTTGCTTGTCCAGCCAAGCGGCGCAGCAACCGTGATATTGCCGGCCTGCGAGCCGTCCGAGCCTGTCGACACCGTGACATTCGCAAGCGCCAGGGCGCCCTCCAGAGTACCGACATTGATGACGCTGTCATCACCGGTCGCGGTGAAACCGCCGGTGTCGGCGTCGTTGGAAATCGTGATGTTGTACGGATCGAGCAGCAGGTTGCCGAACACGCCGCTCGTGGCGCGCAGATCCGCCGAGCCGGTATAGGCAAGCAGGGCCTTGCCGGAGACCTCGGCGTCGCCGCCCCTGCTGACGCCTGTGGCCGAGATGGCGCCTGCAAAAGAGGTCTTGTGGTCGGCCCAGACGACGACCTTGCCGCCGGCGCCGCTATCACCGTCAGCCTTGATGACCGCACCCGCGGCGACCGTCGTATCGGCCGTGGTGCCGAGCGGCGCGGTCCAGTAATTGGCCGCGACGTTCTTGCCGCCCTGGTAGTCGCCGCCCAGCAGCACGACACCGCCATCCGTGCCACTGGCGTCGAGCCGGCCCGTGGCGGCGATGTCGAGACTATCCTTGGCCACGGCAACGATGGCACCGCCCGCGCCGCCGCTGCCGGCTGTATCGATCGTGCCTCTCAGGCTGATCGAACCGCCTGATATCTGCACCTCGCCGCCACTGAAGTCCGGCCGCCCTTGAGGCAGCGGCGCATTGTCGGGCAAGGCCGCGACCACGGTCCTGGCCTGAACGGTTTCGGCCCGGCGCGCCACGACTTCCTGCGTGACCTCGACCGTGCCTTCATCGCCCGCGGTCAGGAAAATGCGTCCGCCGCTCTTCTTGACGCCCGTCGCCTTGATGACGCCCTTGGTGTTGCCGGCCAGCGCCTGGACGGAACCGCCATTGGCACGCAGTTCGGCTTCGGCGGCACGGATCGTTCCGGAATTTACAACCTGCGTGTCGGCGCCACCGACCTTGACGGAAAACTTGCCGTCGGCGAGCGAGGTATCGCGCAGCAGCACCTCATAGCCGCCGAGCAGGCCGACGCTGCCATTGGGCGCATCGATCGTGCCCGAGTTCTCGACACGCCGTGCCGTCAGCACGACATCGCCCGACTGAGAACTGATCGTGCCCTGATTGGTGACCGCGGCCTTGCTGTCGCCCTTCAGCGTGAGATCGCCGCCATTGAGGAAGTCGGCATCGGCCGCGTCATGCGTGGAGACGACGAACGATCCTCCGGTGCGCACCATGCCGCCGGTGCCGATCGCAACGCCCGCCGGATTGATCAGGTAGACCGAGCCAGTCGCCGTCAGCGAGCCGTCGATCGAGGACGGCAGGTTTCCCGTCACGCGGTTGAGCGTGGCGCCCGACCCGTTCTCGAAATGCGCCGTGGCGCCGCCGCCGATGGAAAAACTCTGCCACGAGATGATGGCGTTCTGCGAGGTCTGGTTGACAACCACGCCAGAACCCGACGTGCCAATGGTCGCCTGGCCCGATGTGACCGTGCCACCGGTCGGAACAGATTGCGCCATCGCGGCGCCGGCGCCAATCACCAGCGCCAGCAGCGAAGTGTTGGCCAGAAGCAGGTGACGTCCTGCCATGGCGGTGCGCTCACGGACCGCCGTTCCGGCGCCGCCGTCTCTGCTGTTTGTCACTTGGTCCCACCCGGTTCGGCATCGCGCAATGTCGCTTGCCGTTGCGTGAATACGCATGCTGCACTGCGATTTGTCAACGCCGTCCGGGGCCTGCCGAACCCACTGTTTGGGAGCAGTTACAGTCGCTTATGTGGACTTCATGATCTCGATATCATGCCCTGAAATATCGGTTTTTCCGGGCTTTTCTCGGATTTCCGTGAATCTGAGCGTTCTGCTTGCGGCCGCGTTCGGGCCGAGTGCGGCGCTGACCGGAACGTCCGACTATTTTTGGGAGGAGTTTGTCAACCCGCCTGAATAGCGCAAAAAAGAACCCCGGCAGGGGGCCGGGGTTCTCGCAGGGACAGATCGTCGGAGGGTGACGCCTATCCGGCAAGCTCGTCTGGACCGTGCAGATTCCAGTCCGTCCGCCTGGCCAGGACCACCACGTAGTAGACGGCCGCGACGGCCATGATCAGCAGCGTCGCGATCAGGCTCGGACGCCCGAAGGCGGCGTCGAGCAGGTTCTGGTAGGCGACATAGACCAGCGCCACAAAGGCAAGAATGGCGGGAACCGGAAACAACGGCATGCGGTAGTGGCCGCCGGCGGTCGTGCCGTTGCGGCGGCCGGCGAACACGGCCACGCACAGCAGCGCGTAGATCACGACCAGCGACGTGCCGCTGACCACCAGCAGCAGGTTGATGTCGATGAAGCAGGCGGCGGCCGCCAGCACAGCTACGACGATGGTGGCGATCCACGGCGAGGCATAGCTGCCGTGGACCGACGCGACCGCAGTGTTGATCGGGCCGAACCAGGTCTTGTCGCGGCCGGAGCTGAACAACAGTCTTGCCGCTTGCAGGATAATGGCGATGACCGCGTTGAAGATGGCGACTGCGATGGCCAGGCTGATCAGCACCGTCAGTGCATGACCGCCCCGCGCCTCGAGGAAATACTCGATCTTCTGCGGCGCCGCGAGCAGGCCTGCCAGGTCAGGCGACCCCAGCAGCACCGCCGTCAGCGGAATGAGTTCGGCCGCGACGGTGATC
The DNA here is from genome assembly GCF_005503535.1 of Mesorhizobium comanense. GTDB lineage: Bacteria > Pseudomonadota > Alphaproteobacteria > Rhizobiales > Rhizobiaceae > Mesorhizobium > Mesorhizobium comanense. The sequence continues at coordinate 63,353 of NZ_SCNN01000022.1, forward strand.
ACCAGGGCCCAAAGCACCACCTTGCCGATGTTGCGCCGGGCGTCCTGCGTCTCTTCGCCGAAATAAGCGGCCGCGCCATAACCGTTATAGGCAAAAAGCGAAACCGCGGTGGATGCCAGAATGATGCCCGCCGAGGCCGGGACAAGCGAGTTGGTCGTGGCGTCGAGTAGCTGCGGCGACGTGAACAGGCTGCTGAGCGGCCGCTCGACATGGGCAAAGCCCAGGCCGGTGAGGATCAGCAGCGCCAGCATCTCGATACCAAGGAAGATGCCGGTGACGAAGGCATTGAGCTTGATGCGCATCGCCGCCACCGCGCCCGCCAGCGCGATCGTCACCACACCGACCCATTGCGGGCTCAGATTGGGTATCAGCACGCCGAGATAGGTTCCGACGCCGAGCGCGATGACGGCAACGATCAGCACGATCGAGACGAACACCAGGACCAGGGTTACGAAACCCCAGAAGCGGCCAAGCGTGCGGCCGATCATCGTGTATTCGCCACCCGCCATCGGATAGGCCGATGACAGTTCGGCATAGACGAAGGCCATGAACAGGCCGATCACGGCCGCCAGCACAAAACTCAGGAATGATCCGGTACCGGCCAGCGCGATGACGCCCGGTACGATGATGAACACCGAGGATGCCGGCGTCACCGCCGACAGAACGATCATCAGCGTGCCCAGGGCATTGAGTGCCCGGTCGAGGCCTTTGGCGGCTGGCGCGGCTTTGTCGGCCGCCCCTGTTGTTGCTTCGTTTGTAGACATCGTCCTCCCCTTTTTTTAATGAGATAAAAATTATCCTCCACTGCGGAACCTATCGAGGGAGTCGCATATCGTCAACAAATATGGCGTATTGATACTTGCAAAATTTTTGTCACCCGATTTAAATTGAATTCAATTCAGGAAACAGACATGGGCAGACCCAAGACACAGACCGACCGGCGCCTGACGCTGGTCGCGGCCGCAGAATCGATGATCGCCAAGCGCGGCCTTGCCGGCGTCACCTTGCGCGACGTCGCCAACGAGGCCGGAATGAGCTCGAGCGCGCTGCTCTACTATTATCCCGGCCTGAAGGACCTTCTGGACGATGTGCAGCGCAAGGCCGTCGAACGGTTCTGCACGATCCGCGCGGCATCGGTCGCCGAGATCGCCGACCCCCGGCTGCGGCTGAAGACGATGATCGATAGTGGCTTGCCGACCGATCCGGATGACCAGCTCTGCCGACTGCTGCTGGAGCTTGGCGCCTATTCGCGCTCTGACCCTAGCTACGCGGCCCGTCACATCACCCTGTTCGAGCGACAGGTGTCGATCTATGTCGGCATCCTCGAAGCAGGCGCCGCCACCGGCATCTTCAAACTCCAGGCGGCCAGCGAGACGATCGCGCGCAGCCTTGTCGTCCTCGAAGACGGCCTGGGGCTGCATCTCGTCAACGTTGTGCCGGCGGTCGATCAATCCTCGGCGCTGGCCATCCTGACCAGCTATGCGGAACTTGCGACCGGCTGCAGCCTCCGCTGAGCCGGCTTAGTTAAACGGAGCGGAACCCAAGCATGCACAAACTGCTGACGCAGACCACCACCCCGACCGGCAAGCCGCGCGCCCGCGCACTCGCCATTCCCTTGCAGGGCACGCCCGGCCCGGCGAATGCCATCACCGACGTCGAGGGCGTCCAGGTCGGCTATTCCACAATCATCGAGGGCGAAGGCAGGCTGAACGTCGGACAAGGGCCGGTGCGGACCGGCGTCACGGCCATCCTGCCGTTCGGCCGTGAAGGCGTGGGCCTCGCCTGCGCCGCCGGGTACCACTCCTTCAACGGCAATGGCGAGATGACCGGCGCGTCCTGGATCGAAGAGGCCGGCAGCATCAGCCTGCCGATCCTGATTACAAACACACACGCGGTCGGCACTTGCCATCGCGGCGTCATCGACTGGGTGGCGCGCCACAAGCCCGATGTCGCCAGCCAGTGGCTGCTGCCGGTGGTGGCCGAGACCTGGGACGGTTATCTCAACGACATCAACGGCTCGCACGTCACGGTCGATCACGCGATCGCGGCGATCGACAACGCCGCGAGCGGCCGTATCGAGGAAGGCTCCGTCGGCGGCGGCACCGGCATGAACTGCTATGCCTTCAAGGGCGGCTCCGGTACCGCGTCGAGGGTGGTCGACTACGGCCATCGCTCCTATACGGTCGGCGTCTTCCTGCAGGCCAATTTCGGCTCGCGCCACGAACTCGCCATCGCAGGCGTGCCGCTTGGCGATGACTTGGCGGCCGACAATCCGATGGAATCCTATTTCCGGGGCGGACCGACCGGCGCCGGTTCCTGCATCGGCATCGTCGCCACCGACGCACCTCTGCTGCCGGGGCAATGCAAGGCCCTGGCCCGCCGCGTGCCGCTCGGGCTCGCCCGCACCGGCACCTGCGGCTCGCATTTTTCGGGCGACATCTTCCTCGCCTTCTCGACCGCCAATCGCGACGCTCTGAACGGCCGCTTTCCCAAGGGAGCGCCAACCGATGAGAGCTACAGCCATATGGATTTCATCCCATGGGGTCGCATGGACGACTTCTATGCGGCGGTCGTCCAGGCATCCGAGGAAGCCGTGCTAAACGCCCTTGTCGCCAACGCCGACATGACCGGCCGCGACGGCAACCGCACCCCCGCCCTGCCTCACGCCAGACTATCGGCGGCCCTGAAGGCACGCGGAGCGATTGCCGCCTGAAATTACGGCCACGGCCACCCACATCACGAAAAAAGCCCCAGCGCTGTGCGCTGGGGCTTGTTCGTTTGTCTGCGGCACGGGCCTATGACCCACATGCCGGCAAAAACAATCAGGCGGCCGCCGAAACCGAAGCGTCGGTCGAAACCTGCGAAATCGTCTTCAGCACCTGCGAAGCGATCTGGTAGGGGTCGCCCTGCGAGTTCGGGCGGCGATCTTCCAGATAGCCCTTGTAGTCGTTCTTGATGAACGAGTGCGGCACGCGGATCGACGCGCCGCGGTCGGCGACACCGTAGCTGAACTTGTTCCACGGCGCCGTCTCGTGCTTGCCGGTGAGGCGCTTGTCGTTGTCGGGACCGTAGACGGCGATGTGGTCCATCAGGTTCTTGTCGAACTGCGCCATCAGCGCTTCGAAATAGGCCTTGCCGCCAACTTCGCGCATGAACTTTGTGGAGAAGTTGCAGTGCATGCCCGAGCCATTCCAGTCAGTGTCGCCGAGCGGCTTGCAGTGGAACTCGATGTCGATGCCGTACTTCTCGGTCAGACGCAGAAGCAGGTAGCGCGCCATCCAGATCTGGTCGGCGGCCTTCTTGGAGCCCTTGCCGAAAATCTGGAATTCCCACTGGCCCTTGGCCACCTCGGCGTTGATGCCTTCATGGTTGATACCGGCGGCGAGGCAAAGGTCGAGATGCTCCTCGACGATCTGGCGCGCGACATCGCCGACATTCTTGTAGCCGACGCCGGTGTAGTACGGGCCCTGCGGGGCGGGATAACCGCTCTCGGGGAAACCAAGCGGACGGCCGTCCTTGTAGAAGAAGTATTCCTGCTCGAAGCCGAACCATGCGCCCTCATCGTCGAGGATCGTCGCGCGGCTGTTGGATTCGTGCGGCGTGACGCCATCGGGCATCATGACTTCGCACATGACCAGGATGCCGTTGCTGCGGGCCGGATCCGGATAGAGCGCAACCGGCTTCAAGACGCAGTCGGAGCTGCGGCCTTCGGCCTGCATGGTGGAGGAGCCGTCAAAGCCCCACAGCGGCAACTGGTCGAGCGTCGGGAACTCGGCAAATTCCTTGATCTGGGTCTTGCCACGCAGATTGGGGACCGGGGTGTATCCATCGAGCCAGATATACTCGAGCTTGTATTTGGTCATTCTAGCCTCTCGTTGCTTGTTCACCGAACACCAGACGGCGTCGACATGCGTCCGCCGTCGGCAGCCGGCGCTGCCGACCCTTAAAATGCAATTCGTGTGCCACTCCGCGATCGGCGAGTGCGGCAAAATGGCAGCGATATCGCGTTGTATTTGCTGAGCCGCCTCAGCAATGGACCGAGATCGGTCAGTGTCGCCATATGCACAAATACTAGGCAAAATATGATCTTTTTGTAGGCATATTGCCTAAATGAATCGCAAGACCTATCTTCTGGGAAAGCTGAATCGACAAGCTCCTGAAGAAGAAAGGAGACCGCCCGTGGAAGTCGTCTCATTCCGTCCGTCGGCAAAAATTCTGATGTTCCCTCTGGCAGCGCGCAGGTCTGCCTCAAATTTAGGCGCCAAGGCGAAATTCGCAGCAGAGCTGGCCTCGCTGCGTTATACGCACGCCGATTTTGACGGCTGGTATCACGAAGCGGCAATCGAGGAAGACAATCAGGCCAAGAGCTGATCCGCTTCTTCAGCTTCGGGACATAAAAAGGCCCGGCGTGAGCGATCACGCCGGGCCTGATTTTTTGCCGATGATGGGTCGGCTACTCCTTGGCGTGCAGATCCGTGCCAAGCGTATCCTTGACGAAGATCATGCCGATGACCAGCGTCATAGCCGCAATCACCACCGGGTACCAAAGGCCATAGTAGATATCGCCCTTGTAGGCGCTGAACGCGAACACGATCGCGGGCAGCAGGCCACCGAACCAGCCATTGCCGATGTGATAGGGCAGCGACATGCCGCTGTATCGGATGCGGGTCGGGAACATCTCGACCAGGATCGCCGCGATCGGCCCGTAGACCATGGTCACGTAGAGAACCAGGATGAACAGGATGCCGATGACCTTTGCCCAGTTGACCTGGGCGGGGTCAGCGAACATCGAGAACGCACCCGATGCCGGAACACTGTAGACGGTGATTTCGGGGGCGCCGGCGGCTTCGTCCTTGGTCAGCACCTTGTCCTTGATCGCCTGCTCGGCCGGCACCGTGGTCTTTTCGCCGGCGCGGATAGCCGCCGCGTCGAGCTTCAGTTCGGGATTGGCCGCGACAAAGGCGTCGAGCTTCTGGTCGGCGACCTTGGAAGCAGCGCGCTTCAGCGGATAGCCGCCATCCTGAAGCGAGATGTTGATCGCCTTCTTGAAAGCAGCATCGCTTGCAGCCTTCTTGTCGCCGGCGGTCGCAGCATCATAGGACGGCACGGTTTCGCTGCCGATCTTGACAGTGGCCGCGGTCCCCGCCGCCGCCGTCGAGACGATGTCATAGGGCACCGAGTTCTTCGAAAGGAAATCGGTTGCTATGTCACACGAGGTCGTGGGGACGCGTGTTCCGGTCGGATTGAACTGGAACCCGCAATCTCCCGGCGCCGCGGTCACCGTGGCACGCGTGTTCTGCTGCGCGGTGGCGAGCGCCGGATTGGCGGCCCAGGTCAGCGCCTTGAACAGCGGGAAGGTGGTGACGATCGCCAGGGCGAGGCCGGCCATGATGATCGGCTTGCGGCCGATCTTGTCGGACAGCCAGCCGAAGAAGACGAAGAAGCCGGTGCCGAGCGCCAGCGCAATGGCGATCATGATGTTGACCGATTGGGCATCGACCTTGAGCACATTGGCCAGAAAGAACAGCGCATAGAACTGGCCATTGTACCACACCACAGCCTGACCGGCGGTGAGACCGAACAGCGCCAGGATCGCGATCTTGGCGTTTTTCCATTGGCCGAAGGCTTCCGAGAGCGGCGCCTTGGAGCCCTTGCCTTCTTCCTTCATGCGCTTGAAAGTCGGCGATTCCGAGAGCGACAGCCGGATCCAGACCGATATGCCGAGCAGGATGGCCGAGACCAGGAACGGAATGCGCCAGCCCCAGGCGGCGAAAGCATCCTTGCTCAAGGAATTCTGCACGATCAGGATGACGATGAGCGACAGGAAGAGACCCAGTGTCGCCGTTGTCTGGATCCACGAGGTGTAGAAGCCACGGCGATCATCCGGCGCATGTTCGGCGACATAGGTCGCCGCCCCGCCATACTCGCCGCCAAGCGCAAGGCCCTGCAGCATGCGCAGTGCGATCAGCAGGATGGGCGCGGCGATGCCCCAGCTCTCCGAACCGGGAAGCAGGCCGACCAGGAAGGTCGAAAGGCCCATGATCAGGATGGTGACAAGGAATGTATATTTGCGGCCGACGAGGTCGCCGATACGGCCGAACACCAGCGCACCGAACGGGCGCACGATGAAGCCGGCGGCGAAAACCAGCAGCGTGAAGATGTAGCGCGTGCTTTCGGGAAACGCGTTGAAGAAGGTCAAGCCGATCGCGCCCGCCAACGCGCCATAGAGATAAAAATCATACCATTCGAAAACCGCGCCCAGCGAGGACGCGAAGATGACCTTCTTCTCCTCCCGCGTCATGCCGCGGCTCTCTCCGCCGGCGGTCGATGCAATTGCCATTGAGTTGTCCTCCCGTGAGACCCTGTCCTCGATGCCGTGGGCCGATGCCCGCGCTCTCCTCCGAACGCGGACTCGAATGCCGAGCCATCACGAAAAAAATGACAGAAAGCGCCCGCCGACGGCAGAGCGCCTTTGGGATTATGACTTTGGTATTAGGTGCGGTGCGGTATGCCGGATCGTTGCCGTGCCGATCAGGCCTTGAGCGCCTCGAGCAAGGCCACGGCGGCCATCATGTCGCGTTTGCGGGCGGACCGGCGCGCGACGGCCTCGGCATCCTGTCCCCAATGTTCGATCTGCCAGTCCTCGTCGACGTGACCGGCGGCCCAGGCCGCCTCCCCGTCAAGCTCGCCGAAATCCACGGCCAGCGCCAACAGGGCCGAACCGGTCAGCGAGGTCATCACGTGAATGGCGGCAAGGCGCAACGGCTGGGCGCGCTGGCCAAGATGAGCGCCCAGCACCGCGATGGTCTCACGCGGCTGCTCGACATGGATGATCCCCTCGGCAAGGTTGAAGCGCGCGCCAAGGGCGGTACGTGCCCAGTCGAGCACCGGATCCCATTGCTGGTTCTGTCGCTCGACCAGCCCTTGCGGCGCATCGGCGCGGTAGCAGAGCAGGTCAGACGACGCAAAACGCAATATGTCCTCCAGCACCGCCTGCGGATCGACGGCGACCCCGTCGAGCGCGGTGTTGACCAGGCGCATCACCGGCATGGTTACCGGATCGATGGTTTCACCCTGGGCGGCGAACTCCTCGGCAACCAGCGACGCCGCCGTGCCGGTCGGCAGTGCGAGCAAGGCCTTGCCCGGGGTGCGCACCGGCTTGCCGTCCAAGTGAACCGCAAAACCGTCTGCCGCCGCAGCAACCGACACGGTTGTGTAGAAGCGCTTCGGCAGCGGCGTCTTCATCTGGATCTGGGCGCGGCGCACGGGATCGGGATCGGACAGAAATTTTCCGGCTTCGAGATCGTTGAGGATATCGCGCATCTAGATCTTTCTTATACCGGCGTCAGCTTGCGCGCCGGCCGGTTCACGATGATCAGCCCGGCGGCAATGAGGCCAAGAGCCAGAAAAATGCGTATGGTCAGCGGCTCCTTCAAGATCAGTGCGCCGCACAGGACGCCGAAGACCGGCGACAGGAAGGTGAAGCTCGACAAGCCCGAGGCGGGATAGCGGCGCAGCAGCCAGAACCACAGCACATAGGTGAAGGCGACGATGTAGATCGCCTGGAAAAGCAGCGCCAGTGTCGGCTGCAACGCAGGGTCGCGAACAGGCGGCCCGGCGAGCGGCATCACGAGGATGCCGACGACGGCGGCGCCGGCGAGTTGGTAAAGCAGCAGCTTCTCGGCGCTCGCCTCGACCAGCTTCGACCGTTTGATGAGGATGTTGGTCAAGGCCCAGAAAAACCCGGAGCCGAGACTCAGCAGATCGCCGAACAGCATGTCACCGCCACCGCCAAGCTTGTCGGAGAAGACGGCGGCAAGACCGCCGAAGGCGAGCAGCAGGCCGAGGAACTTGCGCAGCGTGATCTGCTCGCCAAGCAGAAAATGGCCGCCAACCAGCATCCAGAACGGCATCGAGTTGACCAACAGCGTGTTGCGGGCAACGGTCGTGTGCTCCAGGCCGACATAGAGGCAGAGGAACTCGATGCCGAAAAGGACGCCCACGGCAATGCCCGCAAGCAATGTGCCGTCGCGGCCGAACAGCGCGATGCCGCGCCAGCGGCACCAGAGAAAGACGCAGAAGCCGCCGATGATCGAGCGGGCTATCGACAGGAAGACAGGGTCATAGCCCGCATAGGAAATCTTGGCGGCGACGTAGTTCAGCCCCCACGAGAAGGTGAGGACCACCATGATCGAGGCGGCGGCCATGTCGACCGCGTCGCGCCGATCAAGCGCATCCGTGGCCCCGCTCAAGGTCAGTCCTCCGCGCTCTGCTCGTCAAAGCCGATCAGGTTCCAGCTCTGGCGCATATGCGGCGGCATCGGCGCGGTGACATCGATGACGCCCTTGTCGGGATGCGGAATGATGATGCGGCGCGCATGCAGATGCAGGCGGTTTTGAATGCCGCCGGGGAAATCCCAGTTGGTATCGGCCTCGAAATATTTGGGATCGCCGATGATAGGGCAGCCAATATACGCGGCATGGACGCGAAGCTGGTGGGTGCGGCCCGTATAAGGCTCCATCTCCAGCCAGGTCATGGTCTGCGCCGCCTGCTCGATGATGCGGTAGTAGGACACAGCGTGGTCGGCGCCTTTTTCACCATGCGCGGCCACCCGCACGCGGTCGCCGTCCTCGGTCGGCTCCTTGATCAGCCAGGTCGAGATCTTGTCCTCGCGCTTGGGCGGCACGCCCTTGACCAGCGCCCAGTAGGTTTTCTTGGTCTCGCGGGCCCGGAACGACTCGGAAAGTTTCATCGCCGCGAGCCGGGTGCGGGCGACGACCAGCACGCCCGACGTGTCGCGGTCGAGCCGGTGGACAAGGCGCGGCTTCTCGCCTTTCTGGTTGCGCCAGGCTTCCAGCATATCGTCGACATTGCGGGTCACGCCCGAACCGCCCTGCACCGCCAGCCCCGCCGGCTTGTTGAAGACGAAAACCTTCGGATCCTCATGGATCAGCATTTTTGCCAGGACGTCGGCATCGCCCTGATTGCGAATCGAATGGCCGGTCAGCGCGCTCTCGCCCTTCTTGTCGACCTCGAGCGGCGGCACACGGACCATCTGGCCGGGCTCGACGCGAGTGTCGGCCTTCACCCGGCCGCCATCGACGCGGATCTGGCCGGAGCGCAGCAGCTTCTGCAGATGGCCGAAGCCGAGGCCCGGGAAATGCGTCTTGAACCAGCGGTCGAGCCGCATGCCCGCCTCGCCGGCCTCCACCGTGATCTGTTCGACGCCTGCCATAGTTCTTCGCTTACCTGTTTGCCGACCGGGACTCGGGGCCTGTTCCCGGCGCGGCAATAGCACTAAGGCAGGCTTCTTGCGAGCCAAAGACCCAAAAACAAGGCGATAATGGCACCAATGACACTTACCAGCGCATATCCCAGGGCCGGCAGGGTGGCGCCCCGCTCCCACAAGGTCGCGAAATCCAGCGAAAAAGCCGAGAAGGTGGTGAAGCCGCCAAAGATGCCGGTGGCGACAAAAAGCCTGAGTTCGTTCGATCCGCCGCGCCGGACCAGGGTGGCGATGAACAGCCCCATGGCAAAGGAACCGGCGATGTTGATGACCATCGTGCCCCAGGGATAGTTGGGCCCGACGAGGCGCAGCGCGCCCAGATTGGTCAGATGACGGATGCCGGCGCCGATGCCGCCGCCAACTACGACGAGAAGGAGATTGAACATCGCCGTTTACTGCTCCCGCAAGGGGAGCGGCGTCAATCCCTTCAGGCCCGCGACGATGTTTCGGGGACGGCACAGACGGTCGAGCGGGTCAGGAACCGCTTTTCGCGCCCATTGTCGAGCGAGAACATCCCGCCCCTGCCCGGCACCACGTCGATGAGCAGGTCCGTATGCTTCCAGACCTCATATTGCGAGGCGCTGATATAGACAGGCGTATCACCGATCTCGCCCAGCATCACATCGTTGTCGCCGACGATGAAGTCATTGCGCGGATAACACATTGGCGAGGAGCCGTCGCAGCAGCCGCCCGACTGGTGGAACAGGACCGGGCCATGGTCTGCGATGATCTCGTCGAGAAAAGCCGCAGCCTCGGGCGTTGCCGAGACTTTTCCAAGGGAAACCTTGTCGAGCATGCCTGCCTCCTCCGTGAAAACCAGGGCGTAGCGCAAAAGGGCCGGTCCTGAAGGTAGAGCGCGCATGACCCTTCGGGAAGGATCATGCGCGGCCTTGGGAGGCGATCAGAAGAAGCCGAGCTTCTTGGGGCTGTAGCTGACCAGCATGTTCTTGGTCTGCTGATAGTGGTCGAGCATCATCTTGTGGTTCTCGCGCCCGATGCCCGACTGCTTGTAGCCGCCGAACGCCGCATGCGCGGGATAGGCATGGTAGCAGTTGGTCCAGACCCGGCCGGCCTGGATGGCGCGGCCGAAGCGGTAGCAGCGGTTGGCGTCGCGGCTCCAGATGCCCGCCCCAAGACCGTAGAGCGTGTCGTTGGCGATCGACAGCGCCTCGTCATCGTCCTTGAAGGTCGTCACCGACACGACCGGCCCGAAGATTTCCTCCTGGAAGATGCGCATCTTGTTATTGCCCTTGAATACGGTCGGCTTGACGTAGTAGCCGCCGGCCAGATCGCCGGGCAGGTGGTTCTGCTCGCCACCGGCAAGCACCTCGGCGCCTTCCTTGCGGCCGATATCGAAATAACTCAGGATCTTTTCCAGCTGTTCGCTCGATGCCTGGGCGCCGATCATGGTTGCCGGGTCGAGCGGATCGCCCTGGACGATCGCGGCGACGCGCTTCAGGGCCTTGTCCATGAACTTGTCGTAGATCTTCTCATGCACCAGCGCGCGGCTCGGGCATGTGCAGACCTCGCCCTGGTTGAGGGCGAACATGACGAAGCCTTCGATCGCCTTGTCGAAGAAATCGTCGTCCTCCGACGTCACGTCCTGGAAGAAGACGTTTGGCGACTTGCCGCCGAGTTCCAGTGTCACCGGGATGAGATTCTGGCTGGCATATTGCGAGATCAGCCTGCCCGTCGTGGTCTCACCCGTGAAGGCGATCTTGGCGATGCGGTTCGATGAGGCGAGCGGCTTGCCGGCCTCGAGGCCGAAGCCGTTGACGATGTTGAGGACGCCGTCCGGCAACAGATCGCCGATCAGGTCCGCCCACAGCATGATGGTCGCTGGCGTCTGCTCAGCCGGCTTGATCACGACGCAATTGCCGGCGGCCAGTGCCGGCGCCAGCTTCCAGACCGCCATCAGCAGCGGGAAGTTCCACGGAATGATCTGGCCGACGACGCCGAGCGGCTCATGGAAATGATAGGCGACGGTATCGTGGTCGATTTCCGAGATGCCGCCTTCCTGTGCGCGTACGGCACCGGCGAAATAGCGGAAATGGTCGATGGCCAGCGGCAAATCGGCGGCGGTCGTCTCGCGGATAGGTTTGCCATTGTCCCAGGTTTCGGCAAGCGCGAGCAGATCGAGATTGTCTTCCATGCGATCGGCGATGCGGTTGAGGATCAGGGCGCGGGCCGCGGCACTTGTCCTGCCCCAGGCGTCCTTGGCTTTGTGCGCGGCATCGAGCGCGGCTTCGATGTCATGGGCGTCGGAGCGGGCGACCTCGCCGAGCGGCCGGCCGGTCACCGGCGATATGTTCTCGAAATATTTCCCCGAATGCGGCGCGACCCATTTGCCGCCGATGTAATTGTCATAGCGCTTGGCGAAGGGAACCTTGGCCGTGCGGGAAAATTCCACCTTGTTCATGATCTTCCTCCCGAATGGCGTCACGGTATATGACGCGTCGGAGGCAAGAGTTGCGGACGTCTCCAGCTTTGTCAGCCCGGTGCCGGCACTCGGGCAAGCCGGACTGTCGCAGATCTGCGACAGTCGCCGGGTTCAAAGCTCAATGCGGACGGCGGATGCCGAACCGGGCAAGCTTGCGGTGCAAGGTTGCCCGCGAAATGCCGAGATTGGCGGCGGCAGCCGACACGTTGCCCTCGGCACGGGCCATGGCCCGCTGAACGACGCCGCGTTCGGCCTCGTCCAGATCCTCAGCCGCCTTGGCCGAGGCGCCGAGAATGTCGGCGGCTGGCAGGCCCTTGGCCAGGACCTGCGGCGTGATGCCGAGACCGAGGCGCGCCGAGCGTGTCGCCCCGACAACGAGATCGTCGGCATCGACCGCGATCAATGCGCTGGCGCTGCGCTCGGCCACCGGGGCCAGGAGAATTCGGGCATGCGAGAACGCCAGGCGGAAATTCTCGGCTTCGATGCGGCGCGCCGCATCGCCGACCGCGATGGCAATTAGGTTGACGAAGCCTTCGGTCAGGTCCGACCGGCAGGACGACACGTCGAGCGCCGCCGCAAGGTTGCCCTCATGATCATAGATCGGCGCCGTCGTGCAGCTCATCAGCGTGTTGCGCGAAAAGAAGTGCTGGTCGCGATGGATGGTCAGCGCGCGCTGATCGGCAAGGCAGGTGCCGATCCCGTTCGTGCCTTCGCTATCCTCGCTCCATACCGTGCCGGTCCAAAGCCCCCATTCGTCGAACGTCTCGTCATCGGCGACAGCACCGCGGCGTTCGACGGGAATGCCTTCGCGATCGGCAAGCAGGACACAGCAGCCAACACCGCCAACGGCCTGATAAAGACGATCGAGACTGGCGTCCGCCGCGCGCAGCAGCGGTTCGATGCGTTGCCGGGCCTCGCTCAGTTCACCGGCGGTGAGGCGTCTTGGCGCCTTGCGTTCTGCCGGATCAAGCCCATGCAGAGTCAGCGAGCGCCGCCAGGACGCAACAAGCGCTGAACGGGCCGCATCGCTGCTGGCGATGGAAGCCTGGATGAAATCCGCATGGTGACCAGTCGGCTGCCGTCCGCTCACCTCTTCCTCCCAAGGCGATTGTCGCTTCCAACTCAACGGCGTTATATCTGCTTAGATATATCCGCAGCACAGAGTTTTAAGGATCGGGGCGCGGCCGCGCTATAGGACGATGGTGTAACAAGCGCCTCCGGACACGCCGGCAGTCGGCCCGCTCGTCACCATGCGGGCGTTGTCCAGTCCGGATATTTCGTCCTGAACTCTCCGTAAAGCGCATCGATTTCGGCTCGCGACACCGGGCGTACCTGCTCATAGAGATAGCCCGTGACCCCTTCGGAGAGCTGGTATGTCGCGACCCGCTTGTAAGCGGCGCCAAACCCCTCGCCTTGGATCAAGTGCCGGTCCGGAATGGTGATGCACAGTTGCGCGCCCGCCTGCAGATGCACGACTGGCGGATCGGTTGCGACGATGTATTTCGATTTCAATGTTTCCGGACGGAACCGGTCCCGGCTATCCACCTGGCAGGTCCAGTTGATGAACGGAAGAATATCCTTGTTCATTTCGTAGAGCAGTGCGTCGCTCATCACAGGGCTTGAGGCAAAAACCGAAAACCGGTCCTCGGGCCGCATTCTGCCGGCGAGATCGTCGATCAGGCGCTTGTACTCGGGCAGGTTGTCGAGGCGCAGGGGAAGTGTGGTTTCCCTCGCGAAAACAAAGCTGACAGGCGACAGGAGCCTGTGGCCGCCCGGAAAGAAGGTGCCCCAGAAAGCGAGGACAGCGGCAGCCGTCACGGCGATGCTCGACCACCGGGACCTTCTGCCAGGCATCGACACCATGACGACGATTGCCTGGGCATAGGCCGGAAACAGCCACAGGAACATCGGCAGCGAGTGATGCCGCTCCGGATTCTGCGTGCGCGTAAAGAGCAGAAACGTCAGCACCGAGGCGACGGCGCAAAACAAGGCAAACCAGTTGCGGCGCATCAGGGAAACGCAGAGGCCGATCACGATCAGCAGCCAGTTCACATAGCTGAGGCGGGAGCCCACTTCGCCGACCTGCGAGACAAAGGCCGTTCTGTATCCGCCGTAGAGATCGGCGTAGCTGGTGTGCATTATCTTGAGCATCAGGGGCTGCTGGAAGGTCACCGCTGCTGCAATGACAACCAGCATCGCGCAAGTGCCGCCAAGTACGGCTTTCCCGAGAGAAGAAAAACTGCGTTCCCTAACCGCCTGCAGCAAACAGAAGCAGGCCGCCGAAATCACCAGTCCGATCACGGCATAGGCGTACCAGCGGCGCAGCATGAACGCCAACCAAAGATACGCCCCCCCGCAAATTCCCGACATGACCGGATCGAGCGTCAGGAATTTCGATTTCCAAAGAAAATAGGTCGCCGCGACAATTGCCATACAGCCGGCAATGTCGGGCAATCCGCGCAGCGACGGAGCCCAGAACGGCGTATAGAAAAACGCAGCGATCCAGACGAAGAGCCAGGCCCGAGGCGAAGCCGTTTCCGAAGCCGCCTCGCGATAGCTCAACCGCGCGATGAAGAAAGCCGTGGGGACCAAGTAAACAGTGACGGTCGCTGCGATGTAGGAAAACCGGGATCCGCCGAAAATCAGATAGAATGGCAGCAGGGGCACCAGGATTGCCGGGCTGTAGTCTTCGGTCGCGATGGAGGTATGCAACAGGTTCAGCCACTCGGCCGGACTGTTGGACAACAGCGCGCCTTGCTCGTTGAACCTGTCGAAATAGCCCGCGAAGTCCCAATAGTAGACCGGGTCCTCGAGGTTGACATAGAGCATCGCCAGCAGGACGCCCAACAGTGTGCTGGCTATGTAGATTGCTGGCCAGTAAGAGGCGTTTCTGTTTGTCAATCGAGGCCACCGGTCGGAGGAGACAGAACTGTCGCGGGTCAATCAGATCCAGGCGCCAGCGCGGCCTAGAGCATGATGCCGAAAAGTGTGAAGCGGCTTTCTCCGGTTTGTCCAAGCATCATGCTCAATCGCTTTGATTGAGAGCCGGATGATTTCTGGTCGATTCGACCAGAAATCATCCGCCGCTCAGGCAGCATCTTCACCAGCTTTTCAGCTCAGGTGGTTTCGACCTTCTTCGGCTTGGTCGAGCCGATCATCTTCCAGTTCTTGTAGAACATCGAATTGATGCGTTCGACACTGACCGACACCACGGCGAGCATGCCTGCGATCAGGCGGGGAAACGGGGAAGGCCTGATGATGTCCATGAACACGCAGTAGCGGCGGCCGTCATATTCGTTGACCGAGCGATGCAGCAGCGTGTCGTCGAAGATGAACTGCGGATTGTCGTACCAGTAGTTCTTGACGTTGCCGCATTCGACGAAGATCTCGGCTTTCACCGGGATCAGATTGTAGAGGATGCGCAGGCTGAGCCGCAGCGGACCGAAATGCCAGGAGGTTGATTCGCGTTTGCTGAAGACGGAAACGGCAATGGTCTTTATGTATTTGAAATCCTTGTTGAATTCGGCGACGTTGTCTATCCTGTGCTTGCCGTACCATTGATAGACATACATGCCGCGCCGGCCAGTGCCGAAATTGGCGTCGATGTCGGCGATGATCTCGTCCTTGCGTGCCTTGAAGACGTCGAGAACTTCGTTGACCTCGCGCTGATAGTCCGCGGGAAACTGCTCCAGCTTCCACACGCCGGGATTTCTGTAGCACAGGAGATCGACCAGAAGGTTGAACGGTGAAAGCAGCCAGGTGAACAGCCCGTTGCCGAGGAAGTAACCGCTGAACAGCGAGAGATCCTTTCTGTCGTTGCGCAGCACGTCGATCAGACCGCAGACGATGAAGATCGTCGTCAGGATCGGGATGAAGTAGAAGCCAAGGGCGAGAAGCGGAATGGCGATGGCGAATTTGCGGAGGGATTTGCGAAGGGTCTTTGTCATTTTTCCACGCGCGAAGCGCGATCCTGTTGCGAATGAGTGATGCCAAAATCACGACAACGACCACCGCCCGGTCGTGCGCCTTGATAAGGTCTTTTGGGTCACCACACAACGGCCAGCGCTATGCTGGCCGGCTGGCTGCCTTTGTGAACCTGCCGGTATCAGGTCAATGGACCGCCGGCAGGCCGAGTTCGTCCCATTTTTCTCTTGGGACCAGATCGCCAACCAGAAACTCGAAGCCGACGACACTTTCGCCATCTCCGGCCAGCTGGCATCTGAACTTCAGACCATACCAGTTCCTGCGGCTGCGGAAAGCCGCGCCATCGGCGGCAATGGTGGTTCCGGTGATTTTCTCCTCGGCCGTTGCGTAAGGCACGACGCGCTCCGGCTGAAAGTCCGCGCGCCAGCGGCGGATCTGATCCATCGCCTCGAGGTCGCACAATTGCACCATACGCTCATCGGAAGCGAAGGTCTTGAGATCGGCACGCGCCTGACGGCTACGTGGGTCGGCAAGCGTCTTGGCCGACAGCATTTCTGTCGGCCGGATCATCGCCGGGGCTGTGGGCGGTTGGGGTTTGGGCGATATCGGCGCGGGCGGTGGCGTCGCCGCCCGCGTCTCGGGCGGCGCCGGGGCAGCCGGAGCCATTGGCGGCGGCCTGAACGACGCCTCGAACTGCTCGGGTGTCAGGATGTCGACGGACACACGCTCCTCTTCCTGCCGGCTCGGCCGCTTCGGCAAGGGCATCAACGCCAGGAGCGCGGCGAACAGCGCATGGAGAACGATCGAAGTCGAAACGCCCCAGGGCGAAGCCTCATCTCGCAGCGTGACAACCACCGGGTCACGCAAATGCGTTATCCCCGTTCCTTGCGCAGCTTTGCCCAGTAGTCGAGCCGCTTCCGGATATCGCGCTCGAAACCACGCTCGGGCGGATCATAGAAGGTCTGACGGCCCATTTTCTCTGGAAAATAGTCCTGCCCCGAAAAGGCGTCTGGCTCATCATGGTCATAACGATAGCCGGCGCCGTAATCCTCCTCCTTCATCAGCTTGGTCGGCGCGTTGAGAATGTGCTTTGGCGGCAGCAGCGAGCCCTGTTCCTTGGCGGCGCGCGTGGCCGCCTTGAACGCCGTATAGACGGCATTGGATTTGGGTGCGGTGGCAAGATAGACAGTCGCCTCGGCGAAGGCGAGTTCGCCTTCCGGCGAGCCAAGGTAGTCATACGCGTCCTTGGCGGCGTTCGCGACGACCAGCGCCTGCGGATCGGCAAGACCGATATCCTCCATCGCCATGCGCACCAGCCGGCGGCCGAGATAGAGCGGGTCTTCGCCAGCGTCGAACATGCGGGCGAGATAGTAGAGCGCGGCGTCTGGATCCGATCCGCGCACGGATTTGTGGAGCGCCGAGATCAGATTGTAGTGGCCGTCCTGGCCCTTGTCGTAGATCGGCGCGCGGCGCTGGACGATGCGCTGCAGGCCTTCGGCATCGAAGATCTCGCCGGGCTTGGCGGCGCGCCAGACTTCTTCCGCGAGCGTGAGCGACGCTCGCCCATCGCCATCGCTCATACGCACGAGCATGGTCCGCGCCTCGTCGTCGAGCGGCAGCGCCCTGCCCTCCGTCTCCTCCGCCCGCGTCATCAGCTTGGCGATGCTCTCCTCACCAAGCGAATGAAAGACCATGACGCGCGCGCGCGACAGCAGAGCCGCGTTGAGTTCGAAGGACGGGTTCTCGGTCGTGGCCCCAACCAGAACCACCGTTCCATCCTCCATGACCGGCAGAAAGGAATCCTGCTGGGC
This sequence comes from Mesorhizobium comanense, assembly GCF_005503535.1. GTDB lineage: Bacteria > Pseudomonadota > Alphaproteobacteria > Rhizobiales > Rhizobiaceae > Mesorhizobium > Mesorhizobium comanense. Next base: position 80,814 of record NZ_SCNN01000022.1, read on the forward strand.
ACGGTTGAAGCGATGGATCTCGTCCACGAACAGAAGCGTCTGGCGGCCGTTGGCGCGGCGCAGTCTGGCTGCCTCAAAGACCTTCTTCAGATCGGCAACGCCCGAAAAAATCGCCGATATCTGCTCGAAGGCGAGGCTTGTTTCGCCGGCGAGCAGCCTTGCCACCGTGGTCTTGCCGGTGCCTGGCGGCCCCCAGAAGATCATCGAGCCGAGCGAACCGGACCCGATCAACCGGGTCAACGCCCCGTCGGCACCGGTCAGATGCTCCTGGCCAACGACCTCGCCAAGGTTTCTCGGCCGCAGCCTGTCGGCCAACGGCCTGCCCGGCGGCGCCTTTTCCGGTTCATCGACACTGAACAGATCGGCCATGCATTTCCCTTAGAGCAATTCCAGGAAAAGTGTGAAGCGGTTTTCCGCCCGGAATTGCGTCAAAACAGGGATATAGAGCAGGCCGGCGTTTCGGTGAAACGCCGGCCTGCTCTAGGTTTGGAGCGCGATCTCTTCAGAAACCGAACTCAGTAACGCAACACCTGGCGCAGTATCTGCCCGCCACGCTCGACCGTAAAGCGCCACCAGCGCGTATCCTGCTGGCTTATCTGCGCCAGCGTCGCGGCGGTGTCGATTGCGGTGCCGTTGACCTCGCGTACGATGTCGCCCGGCTGAAACCCGAAATCGGCGGCCGGCGAATCGCGGTTGATGTCGATCACCGTCACGCCCTTGAGATCGGTGCGAAGGCCGAGTTTCTGGGCCAGGCGCGGCGACAATTCGGCGACCTTGGCGCCCGAGAACGGGCTGCGCCCGTGCAGCGTGACCTCGGCTGCCTTCGCGCCCTCGGGCGCACGTTCCAGCGCGATGTCCATCGCCGCCTGCTGTCCCTTGGTCAGGATCGCGAAATTGGCCTTGGTGCCGATCGACAGCGTCGCCATGCGATAGTCGAGCGCTTCGATGCTCTCGACCGGCTTGCCGTTGATCTGCAGCACGACATCGCCCGGCTTCAGGCCCGCCTTGCCGGCGGGGCCTGAAGCCTCGACCGAAGACACCAGCGCCCCGGTCGGCTTTTCCATGCCGAGCGATTCGGCGATCTGCGGCGTCACCGCCTCGAACTCGGCGCCGATATAGGGGCGCTCGAAAAAGTCGAGGCCGGCCTTGGCGGCATCGGCGAACGCACGCACCATGTTGGCGGGAATGGCAAAGCCGATGCCGATCGAGCCGCCGCTGCGGCTGTAGATGGCGGTGTTGATGCCGACCAACTGGCCGCCCATGTTGATCAGCGCGCCGCCGGAATTGCCGGGATTGATGGCCGCATCGGTCTGAATGAAATAGCCCGAATCCGAGACGCCGATATGGCTGCGGGCAAGTGCCGAAACGATGCCGCTCGTGGTGGTCTGGCCAACGCCGAAGGGATTGCCGATCGCCAGCACGAGGTCGCCGACTTCGAGCGCGTCAGAATCGCCGATGGCGATGACCGGGAACGGCTTGTCGGATTCGATCTTGAGCACGGCAAGGTCAAGCGTCTCGTCCTTGAGCATAACCTTGCTGGTGAATTCGCGCCCGTCGGCGGTCGCGACCTTGACCTCGTCGGCGTTCTTGATGACGTGGAAATTGGTGACGATCACGCCGCTCGGGTCGACGAGCACGCCTGAACCGAGCGACGACTGTGCACGCGGCTGGGCCCGGCCGAAAAACTCCTCGAAGAACGGATCCCCTTCGAAGGGAGACGTCACCTTGGCGGTCTGCGAGGCATAGACGTTGACCACGGCAGGCGCCGTCTGCTTCACCAGCGGCGCGAAGGAAAGCTGTACCTCCTCGCGGCCGAACGGCACGCGCTTGTCAGGCCCCGAGGTGCCGTTCTCCCCTTCGACGCCGTGCAGCAGGTCCGTCAGCACGTCGGACAGGCCCGGATCAGCGGGTTTGGCGGCATCTTCGGCCAGCGCCTGCCTGGCTGCCGGCGCGGCTGCGAACACAAGCATTGCGCAAAGCAGAACAAGAGACAGTCTTTTGGCGCGCATTGCGAATCCTCCAAACGAGTTCGGGCGCATTGTCCCGACGAATGTGCAAAATGAAAGGCTAAGCTGCTGAGGCGCGAAACTTTTCGCCTGAAAGCCCGGCCTGTGCCAGGCAAACGCCGACAACATCGCCATCCCTGGCGTCCAGACAAGAAAAAGGGGCCCGCAGGCCCCTTTGATCTTTTCCGAAAAATCGCGGCTTATGCGGCCTCGGCTTCTTCGTTGGTGCCTTCGGCTTCGAGGCGGGCGCGGTCGCCAGCGCCCTTGGCCGAGGTGTCGCGATCGACGAACTCGATGACGGCCATAGCGGCATTGTCGCCGTGGCGGAAGCCCGCCTTCATGATGCGCAGATAGCCGCCATTGCGGTTGGCGTAGCGCGGCGCGATGGTGTCGAACAGGCGCTTGACGACGCCTTCATTGCCGATCTGGGCGATGACCTGGCGGCGGGCGTGCAGGTCGCCGCGCTTGCCGAGCGTCACCAGCTTCTCGACGATCGGACGCAGGTCCTTCGCCTTCGGCAGGGTGGTGACGATCTGCTCGTGCTCGAGCAGCGACACGGCGAGGTTGGCGAACATGGACTTGCGGTGGCTTACGCTGCGGGCGAAGCGACGGCCTTTGAAACCGTGGCGCATGGCTCTTTTCCTTCTTCAGTTGTTCAAGAGGCCACGGCCTCTGATGGTTTTCCGCATGACCGTCGGATCGGGCGGCTCACGCCGCCGATCCTCGGAGTTCATGCTCAATATTGGTCTTCGTAACGCTTTGCGAGGTCTTCGATATTCTCCGGCGGCCAATCCGGCACTTCCATGCCGAGGTGCAGGCCCATAGCCGCCAGCACTTCCTTGATCTCGTTCAACGACTTGCGGCCGAAGTTCGGGGTGCGCAGCATCTCGGCTTCGGTCTTCTGGATGAGATCGCCGATATAGACGATGTTGTCGTTCTTCAGGCAGTTGGCCGAACGCACCGAAAGCTCGAGTTCGTCGACCTTCTTGAGCAGCGCCGGGTTGAAGGCGAGCTCGGTGACGGCTTCCGCCGCGACTTCCTTCTGCGGCTCGTCGAAGTTGACGAACAGGCCAAGCTGGTCCTGCAGGATGCGGGCGGCGAAAGCGACCGCGTCCTCGCCCGAGATCGAACCGTCGGTCTCGATCGTCATGGTCAGCTTGTCGTAGTCGAGAACCTGGCCCTCGCGGGTGTTCTCGACCTTGTAGGAGACCTTCTTGACCGGCGAATACAGGCTGTCGACCGGGATCAGGCCGATCGGCGCGTCCTCGGCGCGGTTGCGCTCGGCCGGCACGTAGCCCTTGCCGGTGTCGACGGTGAACTCCATGCGGATTTCAGCGCCTTCGTCCAGCGTGCAGATGACGTGGTCGGGATTGAGGATCTCGACGTCGCCGACCGTCTGGATGTCGCCAGCCAGAACAGCACCCGGGCCCTGCTTGCGCACGACCATGCGCTTGGGGCCGTCGCCTTCCATGCGGATGGCGATTTCCTTGATGTTGAGGACGATGTCGGTCACATCCTCGCGCACGCCGGCGATCGACGAGAATTCATGCAGAACGCCGTCGATCTGCACGGCGGTGACGGCCGCACCGCGCAGCGAAGACAGAAGCACGCGGCGCAGCGCGTTGCCCAGCGTGAGACCGAAACCGCGCTCGAGCGGCTCGGCGACCAGCGTGGTCAGCGTCTTCTTCTTCGACGAGAACTCGATCTTGTTCGGCTTGATCAGTTCCTGCCAATTTTTCTGGATCATGGTGCTTTCCTTCCGTTGACCCGCCACCATCCAATCGTGGCGGGCGACCTGGAATACCGCGGAGGAACGACTTGCGTCGTTCGCGCGGCGTTCGACAATTAGACGCGGCGCTTCTTGCGCGGGCGGCAGCCATTGTGCGGGATCGGCGTCACATCACGGATCGAAGTGATGGTGAAGCCGGCCGCCTGCAGGGCGCGCAGAGCAGATTCACGACCCGAGCCAGGTCCGCAGACCTCGACTTCGAGCATGCGCATGCCGTGCTCCTGAGCCTTCTTGGCAACGTCCTCGGCAGCCATCTGGGCGGCGAACGGGGTCGACTTGCGCGAACCCTTGAAGCCCTGGGCACCGGCCGACGACCAGGCGATCGAGTTGCCCTGCGCGTCGGTGATGGTGATCATCGTGTTGTTGAAGGTCGAATTGACGTGGGCGACGCCCGACGAGATATTCTTGCGTTCGCGGCGGCGAACACGTGCGGCTTCCTTGGCCATGATAGTCCTTTCAGTTGATCTCTACACCGCCGTAATGCCAGCGGCTCCACCTAGAAAGTGAGTAGCGAATTAGTGGGTAGTGACGAGACGCAACCGTTGAAGCCGCCTCTCACTACTCACTACCGGCTACTCACTCCAAATTACTTCTTCTTGCCGGCGATCGACTTGGCCGGGCCCTTGCGGGTACGCGCATTGGTGTGCGTGCGCTGGCCGCGAACCGGCAGCGAGCGGCGGTGACGCAGGCCGCGGTAGCAGCCGAGGTCCATCAGGCGCTTGATGTTCATCGAGACTTCGCGGCGCAGATCGCCTTCGACCTGGTAATCGCGATCGATGGTTTCGCGAATCTGCAGCACTTCCGCGTCGGTCAGCTGGTTGACGCGGCGCTCGGCCGGGATGCCGACCTTGTCGACGATCTCCTGGGCGAACTTCTTGCCAATGCCGTGAATGTACTGAAGCGCGATGACGACGCGCTTGTTGGTCGGAATGTTGACGCCGGCTATACGAGCCATCTTCTTCTCTTCTCCATATGGGCCGGCCAACCTTGAAAAACCAGGCAGGTCCAGCGCTGTTCAAATTGCCCCGCGTCCGGTGGAGGCCGGCCCTTGCGGGAGTTTCCAGTTCAAAGCCATCGCCTTGCCCTTGCGGACAAGCAAAGTTCACGCCTGACTGGAAGACGGGCCGCCATACCTCAGCGGGCCGCCGCCGTCAAGCCAAAACTTAATTTTCCGCTTACCGCGCCTTGGCGGCGGCGGTGAGTACGCCTTCGATCTCGGCGGTTACCGCGTCGATGCTTGCCATGCCGTCGACAGTCCTGAGCTTGCCCTTGGCGTAGTAGTAGCCCGTCAGCGGCGCGGTTTTCTTGTAGTATTCCCGCAGGCGTTCTTCGAACACCGCCGGATTGTCGTCCTTGCGGACCGGTTGGCCGGCAGCCTTGGCGTCCTCGGCGCGTTTGACGATGCGGCCGACCAGGGCCCTGTCGTCGACGACCAGTTCGATGACCGTGTCGAGGCCGATGCCCCGCTCGGAAAGCATCGATTCAACCGCATCGGCCTGCACCAGGGTGCGCGGGTAACCGTCGAGGATGAACCCCTTGGCGCAGTCGGCCTGGTCGATGCGCTCGGCGACGATGGCGTTGACGATGGCATCCGACACCAGTTCGCCGGCATCCATCACCGCCTTGGCGCGCTTGCCGACCTCGGTACCCGCCTGGACGGCGGCACGCAGCATGTCACCCGTCGAGAGCTGGGGTATGCCGTGTTTTTCTACCAGTCTTTGTGCTTGTGTCCCCTTGCCCGCTCCTGGCGGCCCAAGCAAAATCAACCTCATCTGGCTTTCTTCCCCCCGCGCAGCTTCGACTTCTTGATCAGGCCTTCATACTGGTGCGCGATCAGGTGACCCTGAATCTGCGCAACCGTATCGAGCGTGACACTGACCACGATCAGAAGCGATGTGCCACCAAGGTAGAATGGTACGCCAGTCGCCGAGATCAGGAACTCCGGCAGCAGGCACACCAGCACCAGGTAGATGGCGCCGATGACGGTGATGCGGGTGAGAACGTAATCGATGTAATCGGCGGTGCGCTCGCCCGGGCGGTAGCCCGGGATGAAGCCCGAATGCTTCTTGAGCTGGTCGGCGGTGTCCTTCGGGTTGAAGACAATCGCAGTGTAGAAGAAGGCGAAGAACACGATCATCGCCGCGTAGAATGCCATGTAGAGCGGCTGGCCGTGGCCGAGGGAAGCCAGGATGGTGCTTGCCCAGGCCGGCATGTTGGTCGTCTGCGAGAAGCCCGCGATGGTGGCCGGCAAAAGCAGCAGCGACGACGCGAAGATCGGCGGAATGACACCCGACGTGTTGAGCTTCAGCGGCAAATGCGAGGTGTCGCCCTGGAACATCCGGTTGCCGACCTGGCGCTTCGGATACTGGATCAGCAAACGGCGCTGGGCGCGCTCGAAGAACACGATGAGCGCGATGACGACGATGGCCAGAACGATGATCGCCAGGATCAGGCCGGTCGAAAGCGCTCCGGTGCGGCCGAGTTCCAGCGTGCCCGAAATGGCATGCGGCAGGCCGGCCACGATGCCGGAGAAGATGATCAGCGAAATACCATTGCCGATGCCGCGCGCGGTGATCTGTTCGCCGAGCCACATCAGGAACATGGTGCCGCCGACCAGCGTGACGACGGTCGAGATGCGGAAGAACATGCCGGGATCGCTGACGATGCCGTTACCGCCTTCCAGACCCACCGAAATGCCGTAGGCCTGTACCAGCGCCAGAAGCACGGTGCCGTAGCGCGTATACTGGTTGATGACCTTGCGGCCCTGCTCGCCTTCCTTCTTCAGCGCTTCCAGCGACGGGATGACCGAGGTCATCAGCTGCATGATGATGGAGGCGGAGATGTAGGGCATGATGCCGAGCGCAAAGATCGCCATGCGCTGCACGGCGCCGCCGGCGAACATGTTGAACATGCCCAGCACGCCCTTGCTCTGCGAGGAGAAGGCCTGGGCGAAGGCGTCGGGGTTGATTCCGGGAAGCGGTATGTAGGTGCCGAGGCGATAGACGAGCAGCGCGCCGATGGTGAACCAGATTCGTTTCTTCAGATCCTCCGCCTTGGCGAAGGCCGAGAAATTCAGATTCGAGGCTAGTTGTTCAGCAGCCGAAGCCATGCCTGATTCTCCGCTTGGTAACGCTTGATGGCCCGTGAGGTCAGGCGGCGCGTTTCACCGAAGCTCACGAGATAAGCTCCGGGCTGTAAACATGCAAGCGGCCGCGTTGACGCGGCCGCCTAATTGAGCAGATCAAAGCGCGATCAGAAGCAAAAGCAAATGCCGCCCCTGCCGGTCACGCTTCAAATTGCCGTTACTCGGCAGCGGCCTGTTCCGGCAGCTTGACCGAACCACCAGCCTTCTCGATCTTTTCGATCGCGGCCTTGGAGGCACCGGCGACGTCGAAGGCGAGCTTGGCCTTGAGTTCGCCATCCGACAGCACGCGAACGCCGTCCTTGGCGCGGCGGATGACGCCGGCGGCGACAAGCGCCTCGGCATTCACGGTCGCCTTGGCGTCGAGCTTCTTGGCGTCGATCGCGGCCTGGATCTTGGCCAGCGAAACGATCGTGAAGCTCTTGGCGAACAGGTTGTTGAAGCCGCGCTTGGGCAGGCGCCGATAGAGCGGCATCTGGCCACCCTCGAAGCCGTTGATGGCGACGCCGGAGCGCGCCTTCTGACCCTTGACGCCGCGACCGGCGGTCTTGCCCGAGCCGGAACCGATGCCACGGCCCAGACGCTTCTTGGAATGCGTCGCGCCGTCCTTGTCACGCAGATCGTTGAGTTTCATCTGAGTTCTCCTGCGCTCTGGCTCAGCCCTCGTCCACAACGCGGACGAGATGCTGAACGGCGGCGATCATGCCGCGCACGGAAGGCGTATCTTCCAGAGTGCGCTGCTTGTGCATCTTGTTGAGGCCGAGGCCGACCAGCGTCGCACGCTGTTCCTTCGGGCGGCGGATCGGCGAACCGATCTGCTCAACGGTGATGGTCTTGGTTGCTTTCTTGGCCATGGTCAAAATCCCTGGTCAGATCGACTATTCTTCAGCCGCAACGGCGGTGCCGCGGCGGGCCTGAAGCGTCGAATACTTGATGCCGCGCGCGGCAGCCACATCCTTGGGATGCATCTGGCTCTTCAGCGCGTCGAAAGTGGCGCGAACCATGTTGTACGGGTTCGACGAACCCATCGACTTGGCGACCACGTCATGCATGCCGAGCGTCTCGAAGACGGCGCGCATCGGGCCGCCGGCGATGATGCCGGTACCCTGCTTGGCGGCGCGCAGCAGCACGCGGCCAGCGCCCCAACGTCCTTCGACGTCGTGATGCAGCGTGCGGCCCGAGCGCAGCGGCACGAAGATCATGTCGCGCTTGGCCGATTCGGTTGCCTTGCGGATGGCTTCCGGCACTTCGCGCGCCTTGCCGTGACCGAAGCCGACGCGGCCCTTCTGGTCGCCGACGACGACGAGTGCGGCGAAACCGAAGCGGCGGCCACCCTTGACGACCTTGGCGACGCGGTTGATGTGGACCAGCTTGTCCACCATGCCGTCGTCACGCTCTTCGCGTTCACGCTCGCGGCCGCGGCCGCCTTCTCTACGTTCCTGTGCCATATCCTGTTCCTTGTTCTTTTCCGGAAGCACGGGTTGCTGATTGCCGGCGCCGCTTTGGGTCGCCGACGGTGAATTTCTGTCCTTTGCCTGATCTTACCCGAAAAGTCTGCAACTTTTTGCTGCGCTGACCTTCGGTTCGGGATCATGCATCAGAAGCTGAGGCCACCTTCGCGGGCTGCCTCGGCGAGCGCCTTGACGCGGCCGTGATAGATGTAGGGGCCACGGTCGAAGACGACTTCCTTGACGCCGGCCTTGGCGGCGCGCTCGGCGATCAGCTTGCCGATCGCGGCGGCGGCAGCCGTGTCGGCGCCGGTCTTGAGCGAACCCTTCAGGTCCTTCTCGAGCGTCGAGGCGGCGGCGATGGTGTGGCCCTTGGCATCGTCGATGACCTGCACGTAGATGTTCTTGGACGTGCGGTGAACCGAAAGACGCGGACGCTCGCCCGCGACCTTGCGGATCTGGCGGCGGACGCGCTGCGCGCGGCGCTGAATGGCTTCCTTGGTACCCATGATAGTCTTCCTTGCCTTCAGAAAACGGGGGCCGTCATATGCGGTAGGCGAAAGCGCCTCCCGCGACCGCTCCCCGCGGCGTTAAACTCTCTTGGCCGAAAAGTTCGCGACTTTTCGGCCAAGCATACTACTTCTTCTTGCCTTCCTTGCGGACGATCTTCTCGCCAGCATAGCGGACACCCTTGCCCTTGTACGGCTCGGGACCACGATACTCGCGGATCTCCGCGGCAACCTGGCCGACCTGCTGCTTGTCGATGCCGGTCACGGTGATTTCCGTCGGCTTCGGCACAGCGATCGTGACGCCAGCCGGCGTCTCATAGATGACGTCATGGCTGAAGCCAAGAGCCAACTGCAGGTTCTTGCCCTGCATGGCGGCACGATAACCGACGCCGGTGATCTCGAGCTTCTTCTCGAAGCCGTCCTTGACGCCGTGCAGGATGTTGACGATCTGCGTGCGCGACATGCCCCACTTGGAGCGGGCCGCCTTCGACTGGTCGCGCGGCTGGACAGCGATCTCGCTACCTTCCATCTTGACCAGAACTTCGTCGTTCACCACGAACTTCAGCTCGCCCTTGGGGCCCTTCGCCGTCACGGTCTGGCCGTTGACGGACGCGGTCACGCCCTGCGGCAGCGAAACGGGTTTCTTTCCAATACGAGACATCTGGTTGTCCTCGTCACTTCTCTTGTTTCAGGTCTCAGTTTCCGGAAACGCTCCCGGAAACCGGAGGCCACTTCCTGGGGTCTGCCAGATCAGAAGATCTGGCAGAGAATTTCCCCACCGACATTCTGCTCACGCGCTTCATGGTCGGCCATCACGCCCTTCGGTGTCGAAAGGATGGCGATGCCGAGGCCGTTGGCGACATGCGGGATCGACTTTGCCGAAACGTAAACGCGGCGGCCAGGCTTCGAAACGCGCGCGATTTCACGCACGACCGGAGCACCGTCGAAATACTTCAGCTCGATTTCGATCTCGGACTTGCCGTTGTCGAAGTCGGTCTGGCTGTAGTCGCGGATATAGCCTTCAGCCTTCAGCACGTCGAGGACGCGGGTGCGCAGACGCGAGGCCGGCGTCGAGACACTCGACTTCTTGCGGCCGTAGGCGTTGCGGATGCGGGTCAGCATATCGCCGAGAGGATCGCTCAATGACATGTTATGTCCTCCTTACCAGCTCGACTTGACCAGGCCGGGGATCTGGCCGTTGTTGCCGAGATCACGCAGCGCGATACGCGATACTTTGAGCTTGCGATAGAAAGCCCGTGGACGGCCCGTGACTTCGCAGCGGTTGCGGATGCGGATCTTGGCCGAGTTGCGCGGCAGCGCGGCAAGCTTGAGCTGAGCGCGGAAACGCTCTTCCATCGGCTTGGACTGATCCATGATGATCGCCTTGAGCGCGGCGCGCTTGGGACCGTACTGATCGGCAAGCTTGCGGCGCCTGTTGTTCTTTTCGACTGAGCTGGTCTTTGCCATTTCAGATTTTCCTTTTCTCGCTGCCGTTACTGGCGGAAGGGGAAGTTGAAGGCCTTGAGCAATGCCCTGGCTTCGTCGTCCGTCTTCGCAGTCGTACAAACGATGACGTCCATGCCCCAGATCTGATCAACCTTGTCGTAGTTGATCTCCGGGAACACGATGTGCTCCTTGATGCCCATGGCGTAGTTGCCACGGCCGTCAAAGCTCTTGGGGTTCAGTCCGCGAAAGTCGCGAACGCGCGGCAGCGCGATGTTCACGAGGCGGTCGAGGAACTCGTACATGCGTTCCTTGCGCAGCGTGACCTTGGCACCGATCGGCATGTTCTCGCGGACCTTGAAGCCCGCGATCGAGTTGCGGGCGCGGGTGACGACGGCCTTCTGGCCGGCGATCATCGCCAGGTCCTCGGCGGCGACCGAAGGCTTCTTGGAATCGGCGGTCGCTTCGCCGACACCCATGTTCAGCACGATCTTGTCGAGGCGCGGAACCTGCATGTCGTTGTCGTAGCCGAACTGCTCCTGCAACGCCTTGCGGATGGTCTCGTTGTAGACCTTCTTGAGACGGGGCACGTTGTTGGCAGCCGCCTGCTTGGTTTCAGCCTTAGCCATTGATGACTTCTCCCGAGCGCTTGGCGACGCGCACTTTCTTGCCGTCCTTCTGGAAGATGAAACCGACGCGGGTCGGCTTGCCATCCTTGGGGTCGGCCAGCGCGATGTTCGACAGGTTGATCGGCGCTTCCTTGGTGATGATCCCGCCCTCTTGGGACTGGGTCTGCTTCTGGTGACGACGGATCATGTTGACACCACGCACCAGCGCGGTGTCGTCCTTCGGCTGCACCGAAAGGACTTCGCCCGTACGGCCCTTGTCCTTGCCGGCAAGCACGACGACCTTGTCGCCTTTTCTGATCTTTTGCATTGGTCCGGCTCCTTACAGCACTTCAGGCGCGAGCGAGATGATCTTCATGTGGTTCTTGGCGCGGAGTTCGCGCGGAACCGGTCCGAAGATACGCGTGCCGATCGGCTCTTTCTTATTGTCGACGAGAACGGCCGCGTTCTTGTCGAAACGGATCACGCTGCCGTCCGGGCGGCGGATGTCCTTGGCCGTGCGAACCACGACCGCCTTCATCACATCGCCCTTCTTCACGCGGCCGCGCGGAATGGCTTCCTTGATCGACACCACGATGATGTCGCCCACGGAAGCGTATTTCCGCTTCGAGCCGCCCAGCACCTTGATGCACATGACACGACGAGCGCCGGAATTATCCGCGACGTCGAGGTTTGTTTGCATCTGAATCATGACTGGCCGCCTTCTTCTTTTCTAACGGGATGGGCTCGAAGCCCCTCCCCGGTCTGTCCAAAATTCGTTTGTTTACGCCTGATCCGAGGATACGACGATCCAGCGCTTGTCCTTGGAAATCGGCTTCGATTCCTGGATGAACACCTGATCGCCAACCTTGTGGGCGTTGTTCTCGTCGTGCGCCTTGTACTTCTTGGTCATGCGCACGGTCTTCTTCATCACGGGATGCGTGAAGCGCCGTTCGACCTTAACGACAACCGTCTTCTCGTTCTTGTCGCTGACGACGGTGCCCTGCAAAATGCGCTTTGGCATGGTTTTCGTCCTTAAGCCTTCTTGGCCGCGGACTTTTCCGCAGCGATGGTCTTGATGCGCGCGATGTCCTTGCGGACCTGCTTCACGCGAGCGGTCTTCTCAAGCTGGCCGGTGGCCTTCTGGAAGCGCAGGTTGAACTGCTCCTTCTTGAGGGCCGCCAGGTCGTCGGTCAGCTGGTCCTGAGTCTTGGTCCGGATATCTTCGGCTTTCATGGTTCAGCCCGTCCTTATTCTGCGATGCGCTGTACGAAGCGCGTCCTGACCGAGAGCTTGGCCGCGCCGAGACGCAGCGCCTCGCGGGCGGTTTCTTCACTGACGCCGTCGATCTCGAACATGATGCGGCCCGGCTTGACGCGCGCCGCCCAGTAATCGACCGCGCCCTTACCTTTACCCATACGGACTTCGGTCGGCTTCGAAGTCACCGGCAGATCCGGGAAAATACGGATCCAGACGCGACCGGCGCGCTTCATTTCACGAGTGATCGCGCGGCGGGCCGCCTCGATCTCACGCGCGGTGACGCGGTTCGGCTCAAGCGCCTTCAGCCCGAAACCACCGAAATCCAGGTTGGTGCCGCCCTTGGCGGTACCATGGATGCGGCCCTTGAACTGCTTGCGGAACTTTGTGCGCTTTGGCTGCAGCATCGTTCTAACTCCAAATTCCTAAATGTATCAGGCGTTCTCGCGACGACGACCGCGTTCGCGATCACCACCACCGCTGCCGCCATGTGCGTTGTCACCTTCGGTGGCGCGACGCTCCGATGCCATCGGGTCATGCTCGAGGATCTCGCCCTTGAACACCCAGACCTTGACACCGCAGATGCCGTACGCCGTATTCGCTTCCGCCGTGCCGTAGTCGACATCGGCGCGCAGCGTATGCAGCGGCACGCGGCCTTCGCGATACCATTCCATGCGCGCGATTTCGGCGCCGCCCAGACGTCCCGAGCAGTTGATGCGGATGCCTTCGGCACCGAGGCGCATCGCCGACTGAACGGCGCGCTTCATGGCGCGGCGGAACGCGATGCGGCGCTCGAGCTGCTGGGCGATCGACTGGGCAACCAGCGTCGCATCGATCTCGGGCTTGCGCACTTCGACGATGTTGAGGTGCGTTTCGGACTTCGTCATCTCCATCAGCTTCTTGCGAAGCTTTTCGATGTCGGCGCCCTTCTTACCGATGATCAGACCCGGACGCGCGGCGTGGATGGTGACGCGGCACTTCTTGTGCGGGCGCTCGATCACGACCTTCGAGATGGCGGCCTGCTTCAGCTCCTTCTCGAGATACTTGCGGATCTTGATGTCTTCATGCAGCAGCTTGCCGTACTCGCCGGTGTTCGCGAACCAGCGCGAATCCCAGGTCCGGTTGATGCCGAGGCGAAGACCGATCGGATTGACTTTCTGGCCCATTATGCGGCCTCCCCTTTTTCTTCGACTTCACGAACGACGATCGTGAGGTGCGAGAACGGCTTCTCGATGCGGCTGGCGCGACCACGGCCACGAGCGTGGAACCGCTTCATGACGATCGACTTGCCGACATAGGCTTCCGCCACCACCAGCGCATCGACATCGAGGTCGTGGTTGTTTTCCGCGTTGGCGATCGCCGATTCCAGCGTCTTCTTGACCGTGCCGGAAATCCGCTTGGCCGAGAATTCGAGGTCGGAAAGCGCTGTCGCGACCTTTTTGCCGCGGATCAGCGCGGCAACCAGGTTCAGCTTCTGCGGGCTGATACGGATCGTGCGCAGAACGGCGCGCGCTTCGTTGTCAGCAAGCCTGCGCGGAGCTTTGGCCTTGCCCATGATTATTTCCTCTTCGCCTTCTTATCCGCGCCGTGACCGTAATAGGTCCGCGTCGGAGCGAATTCACCGAACTTATGACCGACCATGTCCTCGTTCACGGAGACGGGAACATGCTTCTGGCCGTTGTAGACACCGAAGGTGAAGCCGACGAACTGCGGCAGGATGGTGGAGCGGCGGCTCCACATCTTGATCACCTCATTGCGACCACCTTCACGAACCTTGTCCACCTTCTTGAGAAGGTAGCCGTCGATGAAGGGGCCTTTCCAAATAGAACGAGTCACTTGGCGTTACCTCTTCTTAGCTCTTGCGCTGATGGCGCGAGCGCAGGATGAACTTGTCGGTCGCCTTGTTGGACCGCGTCTTCTTGCCCTTGGTCGGCTTGCCCCACGGGCTGACCGGATGACGGCCACCGGAGGTGCGGCCTTCACCACCGCCATGCGGATGGTCGACCGGGTTCATGGTCACGCCGCGGTTGTGCGGGCGCTTGCCGCGCCAGACCGTGCGGCCGGCCTTGCCGTCGTTGATGTTGCCGTGGTCGGGGTTCGACACGGCGCCGACGGTAGCCATGCAGGAACCGTGAACGACGCGCTGCTCGCCCGAGTTGAGGCGCAGGATCGCCATGCCCTGGTCGCGGCCGACGAGCTGGGCGTAGCCGCCAGCCGAACGGGCGACCTGGCCACCCTTGCCCGGCTTCAGCTCGATGTTGTGGACGATCGTGCCGACCGGCATCGAGGCCAGCGGCATCGCATTGCCCGGCTTCACGTCGACCGCTTCGCCGGCCACGATCTTGTCGCCGGCGGCAAGGCGCTGCGGGGCGATGATGTAGGACAGCTCGCCATCGTCATACTTGATCAGCGCGATGAAGGCGGTGCGGTTCGGATCGTATTCGATACGCTCGACCGTGCCGACAACGTCGAACTTGCGGCGCTTGAAGTCGATGATGCGGTACGAACGCTTGTGACCACCGCCGATGAAGCGGGCCGTGATGCGACCGTAATTGTTGCGGCCGCCCGACTTGGTCAGGCCTTCGGTCAGGCCCTTGACAGGCTTGCCCTTGTAGAGGCCCGAGCGGTCGACGATGACCAGCTGGCGGGTGCTCGGCGTTACCGGGTTGAATTTTTTCAGTGCCATGTTCTTGTCCTCGCGGCCTTGCTCAGAGACCCGTCGCGACGTCGATCGACTGGCCGTCGGCCAGCGTCACAATCGCCTTCTTGACGTCGCTCTGGCGGCCGATCGTGCCGCGGAAGCGCTTGATCTTGCCCTTGCGGACAAGCGTGTTCACGGCCGTCACCTTGACGCCGAACAGCGCTTCGACGGCGGCCTTGATTTCCGGCTTCGACGCCTTCTTGGCGACGTTGAAGACGACCTGGTTCTGCTCGGAAGCCATGGTCGACTTTTCGGTGATCGCCGGGCTGACGATCACGTCGTAGTGACGAAGGTCGGTCATTTAAAGCGCTCCTCGAGAGCCTCGACGGCGGCCTTGGAAAGGACCAGCGTGCCGCGGCGCAGAATGTCGTAGACGTTGATGCCCTGGATGGGCAGCACATCGATGTTGGGGATGTTGGTCGCGGCCAGCTTGAAATTCTGATCGAGCTCGGCGCCACCAATCACCAGGGCGTTGGTCAGGCCCAGCGTCGCGAAATTCGCGACCAGCGCCTTGGTCTTGGCCTCGGTCAGCTTCAGCTCGTCGACGATGATGATCGACGCGCTCTTGGCCTTGGCCGAGAGAGCATGCTTGAGGCCGAGCGCGCGGACCTTCTTGGGCAGGTCGTGCTCGTGGCTGCGAACGACCGGGCCGTGGGCCTTGCCGCCGCCGCGGAACTGCGGAGCGCGAGCCGAATGGTGGCGGGCGCGGCCCGTACCCTTCTGCTTGTACATCTTGGCGCCGGTGCGCGCGATCTCGGCGCGGCCCTTGGCCTTGTGCGTGCCCTGCTGCTTCTTGGCGAGCTGCCAGCGCACGACGCGCTGCAGGATGTCCTCGCGCGGATCAAGGCCGAAAATCTCCTCGGAGAGTTTCACCTTGCCGGCGTCCTTGCCGCCCAGCGTTGTGATCTTGAGATCCATTATTCCGCTCCCTCTGTGGCCGGAGCCTCATTCTTCGTGGCGACGCGGATCGCGGCGGGCTTCGGCGCGTTGGCCGGCAGCGCAACCTTGGCGGCGTCGCGAACCAGGATCCAGGCGCCCTTGACGCCCGGGACCGCGCCGCGGATCAGGATCAGACCGCGGTCGGCATCGGTCGAGACGATCTCGACGTTCTGCGTCGTGACGCGCGTGTCGCCCATGTGGCCGGCCATCTTCTTGCCCTTGAACACCTTGCCGGGGTCCTGGCGCTGGCCGGTCGAACCGTGCGTGCGGTGCGACACCGAGTTACCGTGGGTCGCGCGACCACCACCCATGTGGTGACGCTTGATGACGCCCTGGAAACCCTTGCCGATCGTCGTGCCGGTGACATCGACCTTCTGGCCGGCGACAAAATGGTCGACGGTCAGCTCGGCGCCGACATCGATCATGTTATCGGCCGAGACGCGGAACTCGGCGAGCTTCGCCTTCGGCTCGACGGAGGCGGTCGCGAAATGGCCGCGCATCGCCTTCGACGTGTTCTTCACCTTGGCGAGGCCAACGCCGAGCTGAACGGCGGTGTAGCCATTCTTCTCCTGCGTGCGCTGCGCCACGACCTGGCAGTTCTCCATCTGGAGAACGGTGACGGGAACATGTTCCCCGGCATCGTTGTAGATGCGGGTCATTCCCACCTTCTTTGCAATCACACCTGAACGCATCGGTTCAATTCCTTTAGAGTTCCGGGCCAGGGGCACCGCCCCTTACCGCGCTCTCATTCCCTTAGAGCTTGATCTCGACGTCGACGCCGGCGGCCAGATCGAGCTTCATCAAAGCATCGACGGTCTGCGGGGTCGGATCGACGATGTCGAGCAGACGCTTGTGCGTGCGCATCTCGAACTGCTCGCGGCTCTTCTTGTCGACGTGGGGCGACCGGTTAACCGTAAACTTCTCGATCCGCGTCGGCAGCGGAATGGGACCGCGGACGTTGGCCCCGGTGCGCTTTGCGGTCGACACGATTTCGCGCGTCGAGGCGTCGAGCACCCGGTGATCAAACGCCTTCAGGCGGATGCGGATATTCTGTCCGTTCATGCGTCAATTCCTTGTTCTGGCGCGGCGCGGGCAACTACCGCGCCCGCGACAGATCGGTTTAAGTCCAAATTACTCTTTGATGGTGACGACGATGCCGGCACCGACGGTGCGGCCGCCTTCACGGATGGCGAAGCGCAGCTTCTCTTCCATGGCGATCGGCACGATCAGCTCGACATCGACCGTGATGTT
>NZ_SCNN01000023.1 GCF_005503535.1 Mesorhizobium comanense
GCGCTGGTCGACCCCCACTCCGCCGAGCTTCGCTCGACACCTCTCCCCCGATCGACGGGGGAGAGGAAAGGCGCCTGGCTTTTTGTCGTCAACGCTCGCCCAGCAAAGCTCCCTTCCTTTCCCTCCGGAGGGGGGAAAGGTGGCGCTGCGAAGCAGCGACGGATTGGGGGAACCACGTAGCAATCAAGCCTCGCGCCGATCCGTCACGCCAGTCACAAAAGACGCGTGCAAAGCGTAGTCCCTTGCGGGGAAGGAAGAAGCCACTACAAACCCCTACTGCGTCGGCAGCATGCCTTCGACATCGCTGGCCGCGTCATTGAGCGCTTCCTTAGGCGAGGCCGACTGGTCGACGATCCGCGAGAGATTGTCGACGATGGTCTGCGTCACCTTGACCCCGTTGGTGCCGGGGAAAGCGTACCACGGGACCATCAGCGGCATCTGGCTGAGGCCGGCCTGGAAGAGCGGGTTCTTCTTGTAGAAATCACCGAGATAGTCTGGTGACTTGGCCGCCAGCTCGTTGTTGGGGACATAGCCCGTGCCGGGCACCACGACGGAGGCGCCATAAGGGCCGGCGGCGAATTTCGCGAACTTCCAGGCAGCTTCCTGCTTGGCCGTGTCCTTGGTCAGGATGACGACGGCATTGCCGCCGGTCGGAAGATGGCCGTTGA
Organism: Mesorhizobium comanense; assembly: GCF_005503535.1. Classification (GTDB taxonomy): domain Bacteria; phylum Pseudomonadota; class Alphaproteobacteria; order Rhizobiales; family Rhizobiaceae; genus Mesorhizobium; species Mesorhizobium comanense. Next base: position 669 of record NZ_SCNN01000023.1, read on the forward strand.
CCGGATCGATCAGCGGGATCTTGGCGGTCCGCAACGTGAACTTGTCGCCGACGTTCTTGATCGTGTTGACCAGCGCGCCCGTGGTCTGGAATTCGAAGCCGACCTTGCCGGCCGCGAAAGCCTGTTCGCCGGCCGGCTTGGTGAAGACCGGCATGCCGCCCTCCTTCACCATCCGCTCCAGGATCTCCACCGCCTTCTCGCCTTCCGGACCGTTGAAGGCGACCTTGCTTTCATCCTCGTTCAGCATCTTGCCGCCGGCGCCGAACAAAAGCGCCGAGAACATCCAGTCGTCGCCCTGCCAGCGGAAGTCGATGCCGTCGACGCCGTTGCCGAGTGCCTTGATCTTGCCGCCGAGCGCGATCACCTCGTCCCAGGTCTTGGGCGGATTGTCCGGGTCACCGCCGGCCGCCTTCACCAGGTCGGCATTGTAATACATGATCGGGTTGGAGGTGGCGAAGGCGAGGCCGATCTGCTTGCCGTTGACCTGCGCCAGCTTCAGGATCGTGTCGGAGAAGCCCTGCTCGGCCATGTTGCCGTCCTTCTTGACCAGCGGTCCGAGATCGACGGCGACGTCACGCTCGTTGAGCATGCGCAGGCGGTTGAGGCCGATGAAGGTGATATCGGGCATCTCGTCGGTGCCGGCCTGGCGCAGGATGGTCTGGATGCCTTCCTCATAGGTCGCCGACGGGCTGGCGAACTGGATCTTGATGTCGGGATTTTCCTCCATGAATTTCTTCGAGATCGTGTCCATCACGTTCTTGAAGAAGCCGGGCATCGGGTAGTGGACGGTCAGCGTGGTCTCGGCATAGGCCGGCAGCGCCGCCGCCAGCGACACCGCCGCGGCAGCGAAAATCCTGGAAAAGTGCTTCATCTCTGGTGCTCCTTGTTAGCCAGTCGGTTTCGGGCCGGTCAGCCTTTGAGACCGGTCATGGTGATGCCCTCGACGAAGCGCTTCTGCGCGAGCAGGAAAGCGGCGACGAGAGGAAGGGTGATGATCAGCGTGGCGGCCATCAGCGCGCCGTAGTCGTCGCCGGCTTCGGCGGCGCGGAAATACATCAGGCCGAGGGGCGGCGTGGCGTAGGCCTGCTTGCTGACCACGATCAGCGGCCAGTAAAGGTCGTTCCAGTGCGCCACGACGGAAAAGATCGCGAAGGCCGTCACCGCCGGCCAGGCATTGGGCACGATGACGCGCGCCACGATGCCGAGTTCGGACATGCCGTCGAGCCGCGCGGCGTGGAGAAGATCGTCGGGCATGGCGCGGAAAAACTGCAGGAACATGAAGATCGCAAACACCGATATGGTGAACGGCGCCACCAGCGCGGTGTAGCTGTTGAGCAGAGACATGCGGTCGAAGGCGACATAGAGCGGCAGCGCCGTTGCGTGGATCGGCACCAGCAGGCCGAGCATGACCAGCACCATCATCAATCGCGCCGCGGGGAATTTCAGCTTGGCCATGGCGTAGGCGCAGGGGATGGCGACCAACACCTGAAAGAAGAAGATCAGGCCGCACACGACGACGCCGTTCCACAACAGCGTCGCCATCGGCACCTTGGCGAACGCCTTGGCGAAATTTTCCGCGAAATAGAAATGCTGGGGGACGAGCGACAGCGCGGCGGTGAAGATATCGCTCTGCGTCTTGCCCGCTGTAGAGATCATGAAGATGTAGGGCGCAAGGATCATCAGCGCGCCGAGCGACAGCAGCGCGAAGCGGATGATGCGGCCGGCCGGGATGGCGGTGTTGCTCATGTGTAATGCACCCGCCGGTCGAGCACGCGGTACTGCAAGAACATCAGTACGACCAGGATCGCCAGGAAGACGACCGTCATGGCGGAAGCGTAGCCGACGCGCAGATAGACGAAGCCTTCCTGGTAGATGGTGAAAAGCAGCACTTCGGACGCCTTGTTGGGCCCGCCGTCGGTCAGCATCTTCACCGTCTCGAAAACCTTCACCGCATTGGTGACGCTGATGGTGACGACGAACAGCGTCGTCGGCCCGAGCATCGGCCAGGTGACCAGGAAAAACCGGTCGAGCGCCGACTTGGCGCCGTCGACATGGGCCGCGGCATAGAGTTCGCGCGGGATCGCCGTCAGGCCGGCCAGGAACAGCACCATGTTGAAACCGACCGACTGCCAGATGCCGATGATCGACAGGCTGTAGAGCACGGTGTTGGAGGCGCCGAGCCAGTTCGGGCCGGGAATGCCGGCAAGCGACAGCAGCGCGTTGAGCGGGCCGATCGTGGGATGGAAGATGTATTGCCAGACAGTGGCCATGGCGACGATGAGCGAGGCGACGGGCAGGAAATAGACAGTGCGGAAGAACCCGCGCGCCCGCCCCTCGCCCTCGATCAACAGGGCGACGCCCAGGCCGAGCACGATCGAGACCGGAGCGACGATCGCCGTATAGACCGACGTGTTCCACAGTGACCTGCGGAAGGTGCGGTCGTTCAAGAGATGCGCGTAGTTCTCAAAGCCGACGAAGCGGAACTTGCCGTAGCCGAGCTCGAAATCGGTGAAGCCGAGAAAGACGACAGCGGCCACCGGCAGGAGCACGAACAGCAGCAACAGCACGATTGCCGGTGTCGCCAGCAGCCAGGCCGTGCGGCCTTCGCTGCGCCGGTGAAGCGCGGCGGCATCCGGGACGATCCCCGCAACCGCGACGCTAGACATAGGCCGGTTCCTGCGGTGTGGCGGCCATATTGGCGATGCGCAGCCGCCGTCCCTCCGGGGCCAAAGACCATGGCCTGTTCGGAAGGCAGCAAGACCCCCACCGGCATGCCGCCGATCAGGTCCATCGCCTCATGTGGCGCGAGCTTGGCGACGACCGCATCGCCGGACAGATCGAGCCGGCAATGGGCGATCACCTCCGAGCCGAGGAATTCGACGCGCTCGATCCGCCCCGCGAGACCGCTGCGTCCATCGGGGGCCAGTTTGACGAACTCGGGCCGGATGCCGAGGCTGACCGGGCCATTCGCCACTTTCTCCAGCAGCGCCAGCCGGACGCCTTGGTAGTCGACACGGCCGGTGTCGGCGACAGCCGGCAGGATGTTGATCCTGGGCTGGCCGACGAAACGCGCGACCTCGATATGGGCTGGATCGTTGTAGATCGCTTCAGGCGCGGCGAGCTGCAGCAGATGGCCGCCGATCATCACCGCGACACGGTCGGCCATCGAAAGCGCCTCGGCCTGGTCGTGCGTCACATAGAGCGTCGGCACGCCGGCCCGGCGGTGCAGTTCGACGATCTCGCCGCGCGCATGGACGCGCAGATTGGCGTCGAGATTGGAAAGCGGCTCGTCCATCAGGAAGATCGAGGGCTGGCGCACCATGGCGCGCGCCAGCGCGACGCGCTGACGCTGGCCGCCCGACATCTGCCCCGGCTTGCGGTCGAGCAGCTGATCGATCTTGAGCACGCTCGCCATCTCGCGCACATCGCGTGAAATACCGGCGCGAATGCCCTTCTGGCCGGGAAGCAACGCGCCGATCAGCGGCAGCCGCTGCGAGCGGCTGAGCCGCTTCATGGCGAGCGGAACGGCGATGTTCTGGCCGGCGGTCAGGTGCGGATAGAGCGCGTAGGACTGGAACACCATGGCGATGTTGCGGTCGGCCGCCGCGACTGGAGCCATGTCCTTGCCGCCAACGATTATGCCGCCGCTGTCGGCATGGTCGAGGCCGGCCAGAATGCGCAGCAAGGTGCTCTTGCCGCAGCCCGACGGACCGACGAGCGCGATGAATTCGTCTTGCTCGACATCCAGACTGATGCCGTTGAGGATGGCGTTGCCGCCAAAGGACTTCCTCACATCGCGCAGCGACAGCGCGCTCATGACGCGACCTTCCGCCGGACCTTGTGCGCTTCGTGCGGATAGACTTCCTCGACCACGTCATCGAGGACATGGACTGTCATGCCGGGGATCGCGACGATCTCGCTGGCGAGCCCCTCGCCAAAATCGTGGATGACGGCGCCAAGCAGCCGCTCGCCCGGCATGTCGCGCTCCATGTCGCCGACGACGAAAGCCGCGGACGGACCCCAGATCAGCGACGTGTCCTTGTAGAGGCCTTGCCAGGCGCGGTGCAGGTGCCCGCTGGCGAACAGCGCGACATCGTGGGCCGCGATCAGATCGTAAAGGCGCTGGCGTTGCGCGGGTCTCACGCTCCAGTAGCCGGTATCGCCTTCGCCGGGTTTGTCGATAAACAGCGGCTTGTGGGCGAACAACGCGACGCGGCGCCCGCCACGGCTGTCCAGCGCCGCTTGCAGCCATTCGAATTGAGCGTCTTCCTCGGCGTCTTCGAAGCCCATCAACAGGCTGTCGAGCCCGATGAAGCGCCACATCCCGGCATCCTCGACCCAGTAGTCGGGGCCGACCAGCCGGCGCCAGCGCTCGAGGCGCCCGGCATTGACGGGTTGTAGCGAACCCGGCAGATGGCCGACATCATGGTTGCCTGGCACCAGCAGCATGGGCTGCCTGATTTCCCGCATCAGATCCATGCAGAAGCCGATGTCGTCATCCCTATCGGCGCCATCGACGCTGAGGTCGCCGGTGTGGACGACAAGATCCGCCCCGCTCTGCTCGATCCAGCTGGCCAGCGGTTCCCAATTGCCGTTGAAATGCGGCTTGGTCGGGCTGAAATGCGTATCTGTGATCTGGACGATTTTCATGCCGGCTCCATCGCGAGAGCCGGCCCCGGAGAACCAGGAGCAAGCGGCTTCGCATGGGGCCTGCTTAGTGCCCTTACATGTCACTTCCTTAACAGCATGGGGACAAATGTACCCGCCGCGCCTGTGGAGGGCCGGCGCGGTGAAGGACCAAATGCGGCCTCACTTCACCTCGAACTGCGGATCGACGGGGATCTGCATCGCCGTGACCAGATGGTTGGTCTGGCCGGCCAGCCCGATGATCGATACGAGCTCGCCATGCTGTGCGTCCGTCATGCCCTTGGCGCGCGCCGCCGCCGTGTGCGAGTGAACACAATAGGAGCAGCCGTTGGCGGTCGACACCGCGATATAGATCATTTCCTTGGTCAGCGGGTCGATAGCGCTGTCGGCAACCATCACCGCCTTCAACTGTTCCCACACCCGCTTCAGCGACGCCGGATCATTGGCCAGCCCGCGCCAGAAATTGTTGACGAAGTCGGATTTGCGCGTTGCCCTGATATCGTCGAACACGGCTTTCACCGCCGGGATCGCATCGACCTCGGTATCGCTGAGGAGTTTTGTGGTGGCCATGGGGTGGTCCTTTCGTTCGAACACGGTGTGAGAAATCTCGTTAAACCATCTGTGATGCAGACTGAATTGCCCCCATCCGCAACCTTGGCGTCCACTCTGCAACGCCGACAATTGGCGAAACCCGAGACCACCAGTCCCCTCTCCCCGTCACTATACGGGGAGAGGATGCCGGCAGGCAGGTGAGGGGCAGTGCCGACATTTCGAACAGGGAGGTTTGCCGAGCGTCACCCGCTCGCCACAGACTCGGCGCCTTTGTGCGGACAGCCAATCGCCAAGCTCAGCGCCGCCCCTCATCGCCCTGCCGGGCACTTCTCCCCGTATAGTGACGGGGAGAAGGGGCTGGCCGCGACTTTACCACCTCTTTCTGCAACGTCGAAAAAGGCGCCGGCATCAGCAGAGCCCTAATGTACCGCCGCGTACATGATCTTCTCCTCCGTCGCCTCCGCCGGTGAAAATTCCTCGACAATCCGCCCCTGCCGGCACACCAGGATCCGGTCCGACAGGTTCATGATCTCCGGCAAGTAGGACGAGATGACGACGACGGCCAGGCCCTCGTCGGCAAGCCGGTTGATGATCTGGTGGATCTCGGCGATGGCGCCGACATCGACCCCGCGCGTCGGCTCGTCGAAGATGACGATGCGCGGCTTCTGCACCAGCCCCTTGCCGATCACCACCTTCTGCTGGTTGCCGCCGGAAAGCTCGACCACGCGCGCATTGTCGTTGATCGCCTTGATGTTGAGCGTCCTGGTCCATTCCGCCGAAAGCTGCCGCATCTCCTGCTGGTTGATCACCCAGGCCTTTTCGCGGCCCGCCGCCAGCAGGCCGCCGAACAGGTTCTCGGCGATGCCCATCGTCTCGAAAATGCCTTCGCTCTTGCGGTCCTCGGTGACGTAGACAATGCCGTCGGCCACCGCTTCGCTGGGCACGAGATAGCGCACCGGCCTGTCATCCAGTTCGATCGTGCCGCCGCGCAGGAAATCGCGCTTGTAGATGCCCGACACGATCTTGAAGGTCTCGGTGCGGCCGGAACCGATCAGCCCGAACACGCCTGTGATCTGGCCCTCGAAGATGGAGAAGGAATTGTTGCGCACGACATTGCTCATCGAAATGTCCTGCACCGACAGCACCTTCTTGCCAGCCTTGCGCAGTTTCGCCTCGTCGCGCTGGCGGTAGATCTGGCCGGACAGCGTGCGCCCGACCATGGCCGCGACGATCCTGTCGCGGTCGAAGGCTGCCGTGTCGTCGGTGATGACCAGTTCGCCATCGCGCAGGATGGTGATGCGGTCGGCGATGGCGAGCGCCTCTTCCAGCGCATGGCTGATGAAGACGATGGAGACGCCGCCCGCCTTCAGCCGGCGGATCAAAGCGAAGAAGTGGCGTTTTTCCTCGGGCGTCAGCGTCGCCGTCGGCTCGTCGAAAATGATGATCTCGGCATTGTGGTGCACCGCGCGCGCGATCTCGACCATCTGGCGCTTGGCCGCGCCAAGGGTGGCCACCATGGCGTTGGGGTCAACCGGAAAATTCAGCGACTGCAGGAACTGCTGTGCTGAAATATACGTGCCGCGCAGCCGGTTGAGGAATTTCTCGGTCCCGAGATAGAGGTTCTGCGCCACCGTCATCGACGGGACCAGGCTGGTTTCCTGGAACACCATGGCAATGCCGGCTTCGAGCGCCGCGTGCGGCGAGGCGTAGGCGATCTCGCGGCCGTTGTGGAACATCCTGCCTGACGTGGCCTCGACGACACCGGCGATGATCTTGGTCAGCGTCGATTTTCCCGCACCGTTCTCGCCGAGCAGGGCGTGGATTTCGCCCTTGCGCAGATCGAACGTGACATTCTTCACCGCGGGCACGCCGCGATAGTTTTTGGTGACGTTTTCCAGGCGAACGATCGGCTCCATCAGAGAGCTCCCGTGTCGATGGCCAGCACGCAGTCGCCGCCCCTCGAAGCAATGAACAGCTTGCCATCCCTGTCCGCCACGCTGCAGATGCCGTGGCGCGTGCCGTTGGCGCGGCTGTGCAGGCTGAATTGCGGCTGCATCTTTTGGTCGAGCCTGACCACCAGCCCGTAAGAGCGGCTTGGCGACCACGGCTTGTGAATGCCCATGGTGCGGATGCCGCCGCATTGCAGCGGTTCGAGAAAACTGCGGCTGGAGGCCAGCGCCGGAGCTATCCAGTAAGCCGGCGGCACCTGGTCGATCATATCGCGCCGGTAGTGCGTTTCCTGCAGCACGAACTCGATCAGCCGGTTGCGCGGTGCAAACAGGGCCAGCCAGGCGCCGCCATCGCTCGCGGGCGACAGCCGTGCGGGATAGCCGGGCAGATGTGCCAGGATCGTGGTGCCGCTGCCTGCTGCGCCGAAGCGGACCAGCTGATGGCGCCAGCTTTCGCTGACCAGCACGTCGCCGCCGATGGGGTGCAGCCCATAGGGAAAAGCAAGTTCTCCGGCCAGCTTGCGGAAATCGCCGCCCGCCGCATCGCGTTTCCAAAGCGAACCGGACGCGCCTTTCGTCATCAGATCGGCCGCCCATTGCGACGGTGCATGCTCGGCCGAACCATTGGCCAGCCACAGCGCGCCGTCCTCGGCATAGGCCAAGGCCGTGATGCACCGGATACCAGCCGGCAGCGACACTTCCTTGCCCGAGATCAGCAGCTTGCCGGTTTCGAGCCCCACCGTGAGTTCGCCCGATGGTGACAACGCCAGCGCCGTCACCGCAGATGGAAAGGTCTCGACCACGACAGGCGCGACGCCGGCAGCAATCGAATAGAGGGCGTTGCCGCTGGAGGCCAACAACCTGTCTCTGGAAGCCAGCAGATTGTCCGGCTCGATCAGCTCGGCAAATGCTGGCGCATCGTCGAGCCGCGTGTTGGGCCGGAAGGCGCCGTCGAGCGGCGGGATGGTGACCGCCTTGCCGCGAAACACATCAAGGATCGGATCGAGGATCATGATTTTGCTCCCCAGTAGGAAGCCGGGCTGGTCCAGTCCGGGTCGGCGCCCGCAATCTTGTAACGGCCGATGCGGTTGTTGAGGATGCCGCCGACGAACAGATAGCCCTTGTGCTCGCGCATGGAGGTGACCATCGGATGGGCCGCGCCCGAGAGGTCTCCCATGGCCTCGACGATGCCGCCCTTCTCGTTGAACTTCACCACGCCGCCGGTGTTGATGTTGGGGAACAGCCATTCGTCCTGCGGCAGCCGGCGCGTCATGCGCTTGCGCATGTCGGGATGGCGCAGCGACAGGTCGAAGCTCGGCGTGCGCATGCCGAGCCACGCCATCCAGTAATTGCCGTCGGAAGCGCGGTTGATGTTGTCGGGATAGCCCGGCATGTCGCGGATGACGCATTCGGCGGTGCCGGCCTTCGGCCCTTCCAGCCAGTAGCGGTGCACCCGGCAGGCCCAGCTTTCGGCGAAGAACAGCGACTTGCCGTCATGCGCCATGCACACGCCGTTGGTATAGCGGTAGCCGTCGAGCAGCGTCTTCGTCGAGCCATCCCTGGGATCGTAGACCAGCAGCCGCCCCGTGGCCCGGTTCTCGATCGAGTCGAGCGCCCAGTCATGGGCATCGTAGCGCTTGGTCGAGTCCGTGAAATAGATGCGGCCGTCAGGCGCGATGTCGCAGTCGTTGGGATCGCGCAGCCGCGCATCGTCGACGATCGACGTCCAGGAGCGCGATGTCTCCGCCGACAGGCGTTTCACCTCCCGCTCCGGCGAGACGGAATAGAGCCCCATGGCGCCGACGCAGCTGATCAGGTTGCCCGATTTGTCAAAGGCCAGCCCCAGCGGAAAGCCGCCGATATGAGCGAAGACTTCCGACCTGACATAATCCGGCGCGAAGAAGCGAACGATCTCGCCATGGCGCGTGCCGCAATAGAGATGGTCGTCGCGATCGAGGATGACGTCCTCGGGGCCTTCCAGTTCTCCAAGACCGATATGGTCGGCCACCGACAGCCGGTTGTCGAGTTGGTAAGGAGTGCCCGAGCCGGGCACGGCCGACTGCGTCTCGCCCATCTTGAGATAGACGGGCGCGACATAGACCTCGTTCAGGACCTTGTGGCGGTTCTTCAGCCAGCGGATATCGATTGTGACGGCGACGGCCAGCATGATGCCGAGCACCATCTGGTTGGTACCGGTGCCGTAGCCCAGCCGGATCAGCCCGTTGGTCATGGTCAGCACGATGATGGCGCCCATCAGCCCTTTGACCACCGAGCCGCGCCCGCCGCCCAGGCTGACGCCTCCGACCACCGCCGCCGTCAGCGCCATGATCTCCAGGTTGAGGCCGGTGCCCGGCCCTGCCCCGCTCAGCCGGCAGGCGATGAGGAACCCGCCGATGGAGGCGCAGAAGCCGGAAAAGACATAGGTCATGAACACGGTGCGGCGCACGCGGATACCCGCATTGTGCGCCGAGCGCCTGGAGCCGCCCACGGCCAGCACATGCCAGCCCGGGCGCGAGCGCGTCAGCGCGATATGCGTGACGATGGCCAGGATGATGGCCAGCCACACCGAGACCGAGAGGCCCCAGAACGTGCCGTCGCCGATGAAGTCGAGCACATCCGAGCTTGCCTGGGAAAGCTGGACATCGGCGGCGTAGGTCGTCACCAGTATGTCGAACAGCGCCCGCCCGAAAATGAAAGTCACCAGCGTGGTCAAAAAAGCGCGCAGACGGAGATAGCCGACGAGGTAGCCATTGATGGCGCCGAAGATGAGGCCAGTGGCGAGCGCCGCGACCAGCGCCAGCCAGATCGACTGTTCCAGAATGAAGAAGACATAGACGGCCGAGAAGCAGGACAGCGCGAAGATCGAGCCGACCGAAAGATCGATGCCGCCGCCCAGCATCACCACCGTCATGCCGGTGACGACCATCGAGAACTCGCCGAGCTGGCGGGTCGATTCCTGCAGCGAGGAAAGTTTGAAGAAGCCCGGAATGACCGAGCCGAAGACGCCGAGCGTCGCCACCAGCGCCAGGAACGGGATAGCGTTGTCGGTCCAGCGTTTGGTCAGGATCTCGCCAACCAGATGGTCGGGCACGAGATTGTAGCGCCAGGACTGAAGGCGTTCACGAAAGGACATCGGCAGCCATTACTCAAGAGAAAGAGGCGGCCGAACTGATCCGGCCACCTCGTGGAGTCTATTCGACGGCGGGGCTTACTTCGCCGCCGCTTCGGCCTGCAGCGCCTTGAGATCCCAACAGCTGTCGGGCTTGAGGTCGGCCTTGGTCGTCGCCTTCTCCAGCGTGTAGATGTAGGTGTGCGAGGTGCCGGCCGGCTGGCCGCTCTGCAGCAGGAACTTGATGATGGCGTTCATGTCGCCCGACTGGCGGGCGAGGTCGGTCATCACCACGGCGCCATACGTGCCATCGGCCAGCTTGTCGCAGTCGGCGGCCTTTTCGCCACCACCGGTGGTGACCAGGAACACCTTGCCATCGAGCTTGGCGTCACGGATCGCCGCGGACGCCCCGGTGGCGTCACCATCCCAGAAGTCGATGATCGAGCAGATATCAGGGTTCTGCTGCAGCATGGTCGTCGTCACGTTGCGCGAGGTGGTCGCATCCCAGTTGGAGTCGGGCTTGGCGACGACCTTGAAGTCGGGATTCTTGTCCAGCACCTTCATGATGCCGGCATACTGATAGAGGCTCGAAGAGTTCGCCTGGTCGCCCTGCACCAGTCCGATCTTCTTCGAGGAGTTCGGACCGCAGCCCTTGATCGCGGCTTCGGCCTCGAGCTGGCCGAGACGATCCCAGTCGCTGCCGACAAAGGCGTCGGCCGGGAAATTGGCCGGATTGTCGACCAGGATCACATAGGTGCCGGCGGCCTGTGCCTTCTTCATCAGCTTGGAATAGGAGTTCAGGTCAGGTGCGTGGATGATCAGCACATCAGGCCTTGTATCGGACGAGATGGCGTCGGTGATGGCCTGCGCGCCGGCATCGACGACCCAGTTCGGATCGCGCGTCTCGAACGTGCCGCCCCAGCCTTCGACTTCCTTCTTCAGATAGTGTGCCCAGCCCTGCGCCAGGTCGAAGCCCATCGCCAGCGGCACCAGCATGACGCGCTTGCCGTTGAGCGCCTTGGCGTAGGCGGCCGGGCCGGGATCGTCGGCCGCGAAGGTCGGCGCCACGAAGGCGGTAACGGCGAGCGCCGTGGCCGCGGCCATCAATGTTCTGATCAGTTTCATGTCACGTCCTCTGGTTCGGTTTTCATTGCCGGCCGATCGTCGTGATCGCTCCGGGTACCCCCAAGCAGATGGGCTGGCCCATCTGCTCTAAATGTCGCCCTGCTGCGCAGTCTGTTCGTCGCGGGGATTGATGATGCCGTCGACGATGATGGCGCCGAGCAGGATCGCCGCCTTGATCAGGTTCTGGTAGAGCAGCGGAATGTCGATGATTGTCATGGCGTTGAGCAGGATGCCGATCAATGCGGCTCCCACCAGCACGTTGCGCACCCCGCCCCTGCCGCCCGACAGGCCGATGCCGCCGATCACCGCGACCAGCACTATGTCGTAGAGCAGCGTCGAATTGACGACGCGCGTGTTGATCGAATGCAGGCTGGCGGCTGTCAAAAGGCCGGCGATCAGCGCCACGAAAGCCGAGAGCACATAACGCAGCACCAGCATCGGCCGCACCGGAATGCCGATGTTACGGGCAGCAACCGGATTGTCGCCGGCGAAATAGATGTAGCGGCCCCATTTGGTGTAGCGCAGGAACAGGAAGAACAGGAAGGCAAGCCCCGCGAAGACGAACACCTCGACCGGAATGTCGAGGAAGCGCAGGCCGCCGAGCAGTTCGACCCAATGGCCCTGCGGCACCGGCACCGCGTCCTGCGTGATCAGCTGCGAGCGCACATAGCCGAAGACGAAGGAGCCGGTGGCGAGCGTCACGAAGATCGCCGGCACATCGGCATAGGCGACGAGAAAGCCATTGAGCAGGCCGATGGCGAGCACGCCCACCAGCACATAGGCGAAGGCGAGCCCGTCTGGCGTTCCCGTGTTCAGCAGTTGCAGGTACCACGCGACCGACATCGCCATGATCGCCACCGCCGACAGGTCGATGCCACGGCCGATGATGACGACCGCCATGCCCAGCGCCAGAATGCCCAGCACCGACACCGATCGCACGATGGCGACAATGTTGTCGGCGGTGAGGAAACCCGGCAGGCCTATCGCGGCGGCGGCAAACAGCGCGACCGCTATGGCAAAGACAATGCCTTCCTGGTTCAGGCTCCTGAAACTCGGCCGGCCGATCGCGTTCATTGTCTGCTTCACCCCGATGGCAGCGCTGCCATCCCTGAGGGAAAGCTAATCGGCTCAGCGCCGTTTCGTCAAATGAATCCGCGTTCAAAAAGCTGTCCGTCGGCAGGATTCCTGGAGTGGACGCATCGATTGCCAAAACTGGCGCAATGCCCGGAAACTCCTGCGTTTTTGGCAATTGTTTTCGGGATCGGGCGCATCTGCGAACACACCGCACCAAGCCGAAAGCACAAGGCGGAATTTAACCCTGCGATCAGCCCGGAAAGCCGATTTTCAGTTCCGAGCGCCGTGCCCGGAAACCTCGGCGCCGGCGCTCCTCGGCAAGGCCAGGAAACGGAACGACGTGACGAGGCCGATGGCCCCGATCACGAGAAAGGCGATTCGAAAATCGACGAGGTCGAGCGCCGGCTGGGCCCTTACGATCTGCGACAGGTTGAGGATCGCCGCCGCCACCGCGACCCCGAACAGCATCGCCACCTGCTGCAGCATGGAGGAGAGCGTCGCCGCCGAGCTGCGTTGCGGCGCGGCTATATCGGCGAAGGCCAGCGTGTTGAGCGCGGTGAACTGCATCGAACGCGACAGGCCGGCGATCAGCATCAGCGCTATCACCAGCGCTTGCGGTGTCTGCGGCGAGATCGCTCCGCAAGCCATGATCGACGCCGACGCGATGATGCCGTTGACGATCATCACCGAACGGAAGCCGAAACGGCGCAGCGTCGGCGTGGTCACCGTCTTCATGCCGAGATTGCCGAGGAAATAGGCCAGGATCATCATGCCGGCATCGACCGGCGAGAGGCCGAAACCGACCTGGAACAGCAGCGGCAGCAGGAAAGGCGTGGCGTTGATCGCCACACGGAAGATGGTTCCGGCGGCCAGCGTCGAGATGGCGAAGGTCTGCACCTTGAAAGACGAGAGGTCGAGCAGCGGATGCGGCGCCCGGTAGAGATGCCGCACGGCAATGAAGCCGATGGCGATGCCCGCGGAAAGCAGGGCTGCGGTCGGCAGCAGGCCGTCCTCCGGATGCGCGATGCGTTCGAGGCCATAGAGCAGGCAGGCGAGCCCGAGCGAGGTCAGGAAGAACCCCGGCCAGTCGAGCGGCTTGGCGTCGGCCTCGCGGTCACCGGGAATGAAGCGGCCGACCAGCGCCAGCCCGATCAGTCCAAGCGGAATGTTGATGAAGAAGTTCCAGTGCCAGGACAGGTAGGTGGTGATGAAGCCGCCCAGCACCGGCCCGACCACAGGCGCGAACAGCGCCGGCCAGGTGATCAGTGCCGTGGCGTTGAGGAGCTCGGATTTAGATGCATTGCGCAGGACGAGAATGCGCCCGACCGGGGTCATCAGCGCACTGCCCAGCCCCTGCACGGCCCGTGCGGCGACGAATTCGGTCAGGTCCCTGGAAACACCGCAGGCGAGCGAGGCCAGCGTGAACAGGGCGATCGCCACCAGGAAAATGTTGCGCGCGCCGAACCGGTCGGCCAGCCACCCGGACAGCGGCACGAACACCGCCATCGTCAACATGTAGACGGTGATGCCGATGCTCATTGCCACCGCCGGCACGCCAAAGGAAGCGCCCATCTGCGGCAGCGATGTCGAGATGATCGTCGAATCCAGGAGTTGCATGAAGAAGGCGATGGCGACGATCAGCGCCACGCGCCGCGCATTGGCTTCAGTCTCGGTCTTTATCGGCTGGGACGCGGTCTGGTCTTCGGAAACAACTGCCATGGCGAACCGGGTTGAACAGCATTCGGCTGGTTCAGTCCATAGATTGTCCAACAAACTTTCGTGTCGACTGTTTGCCTGTTATGGAGGGATCGGGGGCTCCCGAGGAACCGTGCACGCATGAAGCCCATCTATATCGACTACCTGAACGCCCTCGACATCGAAGCCCTTGCGATGACGGATGCCGAGATCATCGGCGCCGTGGAGGCCGGGCTCGTCGCGCAGGGCAAGGGCCAGACCGTGATCGAGCCGCGCGTCCACCTCGAGCCGGACCCTTCCTTTCACGGCCATTTCAACGTGCTTCGAGGCTATGTCGCCCCGCTCGATGCGGCCGGCGTGAAAATCGTCGGCGACTATGTCGACAACTATCTGCACGGCCTGCCCTCCGAATTCGGCATCCTCAATCTGTTCGATCCGCGCACCGGCACGCCGCGCGCCATTCTCGACGCCACCGTCATCACCGATATGCGCACCGGCGCCGTCACCGCGATCGGCGCCAAGCACCTGGCGCGCAAGAATTCCAAGGTGCTCGCCCATATCGGCGCGCGCGGCACCGCCTACTGGAACGTTCGCCTGCTCGACCATCTCTTCGATTTCGACGAGATCCGCGTCCATTCGCGCCGCCCGGAAAGCCGCGACGGCTTTGCCGCCAAACTCTCCGCCGATCTCGGCAAGAAGGTCACCGCGGTCGGCGATTGGAAAAGCTGCGTCGAGGGCGCCGACATCGTCGTGGAGGCTTCGCGCCTCTCGGAACCCACGCCTTTGCTGAAGACGGAATGGATCAAGCCCGGCGCGCTGGTGGTTCCCTACGGCACGATGAGCGCGGTGGAACTGTCGCTGACCGACATCATGCAGAAGATGGTGGTCGACGACTGGGGCCAGTGCAAGGGCGGCAAGTTCGGCTCGCTGCGCGCCCATGTCGAGACCGGGCGGCTCAGCGAAAAGACGCTGCATGCCGAGCTCGGCCAGATCGCCGCCGGTCTCAAATCCGGGCGTGAAAGCGACGGCGAAACCATCCTGTTCTGGCATCGTGGCCTGTCGCTGTCCGATATCGCGCTCGGCAAGGCCATGCTGGCCAAGGCGCAGGCGCAAGGCATCGGCCAGAGGCTGCGTTTCGCATGAGCCCGCTCGTCCTCACCGGAGCCGGTGTAAGCACCGGCGATGTGGCCGCCGTCGCGCGGGAAGCCCGCAAGGTTGAAATCGGCCCCGATGTCATCGGCAGGCTTGAAAGGGCGCGCAAAGTTCTCGACCAGGCCGCGGCGTCCGGCCAGCAGATCTACGGCCTGAACACCGGGCTCGGCGCCAATCTCGGCACATCGGTCGAGGGTGACGCCAGCGCTTTCCAGCGCCAGTTGCTGGAGGGCCGCAGCGGCGCTGTCGGCGAGGCTTTGCCGGTCGAGGCGGTGCGGGCAACCATGCTCGCCCGGCTGGCGATGTTGTCGGCCGGCGGCTCCGGGCTCTCGCCCGCCGTGTTCGTGGCGCTGGTCGAAGCGCTCAATGCCGGCGTGCATCCGGTCATGCCCTCGCTGGGCTCGATCGGCGCTGGCGACCTCGTTCTGATGACGGCGCTGGCGCGGCTGCTGATCGGCGAAGGCGAAGCCGACTATCAGGGCCGGCGCATGCCGGCGGCCAAGGCGCTGATGATGGCGCGCCTCGCCCCGATCGCGCTCGCGCCGAAGGACGGACTGTCGCTGATCAACGCGTCCGCTTTCTCGGCAGGCAACGGCGCGCTCGCGGTGACGGATGCGCTGTCGGCGATTGCCCAGCAGCATCAGGCCGGCGCACTGACCATGGAAGGCATCGGCGCCAACCGCACCATCCTCGATCCGCGCCTGCAGATGGCGCGCCCCGCCTCCGGCCAGCAGGAGGCCGCCAAGGCCCTGCACGACCTTCTGGCCCGCGAAGACGCACCCGCGCCGACCACTATCCAGGATCCGCTGTCGATCCGCTGCATGCCCTCGATCCATGGCGCGCTGATCGGCGCGATAGATCAGGCAAGGAATGCGGTCGAGATCGAGCTCAACGCCGCCGCGGACAATCCGCTGGTGCTGGGCGAGGACGGCGTGGTGATATCGACAGGCAATTTCCACACCGCCGGACTTTCGCTCGCCTTCGAGACGCTTGGGCTGGCGATCGCGCAATGCGCTGCCGCGACGACGGCCCGTTTCATCCAGCTCACCGGATCCGGCCGCAACGGCCTGCCCAAATATCTGTCACCGGTCGGCGGCGCTTCAGCCGGTTTCGTGCCGCTGCAGAAGACGGCGACGTCGATCCTGGCCGCCATCCGCCACAAGGCCAATCCGGTGATGCTCGATTTCCTGCCGGTTTCGGAAGGCGTCGAGGATCACGCGACCCAGTCGCCCCTCGCCGTTGCGAAATGCACTGACATGATCGCTCTTTGGCGGCGGCTGATCGCGTTCGAACTGATGGCCGCGGCGCAGGCCGTCGACCTGCGTGAAGGATCGACGCTGGCGCCACGCACGGCAGCCGTGCACACCGCGATCCGGACGCTCTTCCCTTCCCTCAGAGAAGACCGTCCGCTCGGCGTCGACGCCGAAGCGCTCCATGCGGCGCTTATCGGTGGGAACTGGCAGGCATAGACCTACATTCCCACCTGGATTGCTAGCCCCGGTAGCGCGTCAGCCGCAGCGCGATCAGCGTCAGGCCGATCGTCATCAGCAACAGGATGGTTGCGATGGCGTTGATCGAGGGGTCGAGCGTGGTCTTGATCTTGCCCCAGACGAAGGTCGAGATCGTGTTGCCGCCGCCGATCGTGAAAACCGCGATGATGAATTCGTCCAGCGACAGCGCGAAGGCGATCAGCGCCGCGCCCACGATCGCCGCCCGCATCTGCGGCAGCGTCACTTTCCAGAAGGTCTGCCATCGGCTCGCACCGAGGTCCCTCGCGGCCTCCAGCACAGTGAAGTCGAAGCTCGCCATGCGCGAGGCGATGACGGCGGCGACCAGCGGCTGCGTCACCAGCACATGGCCGCCGATGACCGCCGGGCGTCCGAGCGGCAGGCCGAGCCAGCGCACATAGAGCACCACCAGCGAGATGGCGATGACCAAGGGCGGCAACAGCACCGGCAGGCCGAGCAGTGCCAGCAGCGGCAGGCCAAGCCGGGTGCGCCATTCGGCGAAGGCATAGGCGGCGAGCGTGCCGGTGACCGTCGAGATGAGTGCTACCGGCAGCGCGATGGCCAGCGAATTGGTCAGAGCCGCATGGAAATCCGCATTGGCAAGGAGGTCGCGGTACCATTTCAGCGTCAGCTCGCCCATCGGAAAACTGATCAGCGCGTTGGAGCTGAACGAGAAGACGGCGACCAGCACCAGCGGCCCGAGCAGGAAGGCCGACAGCAGCCCCATCACCAGCGGCCAGGCGAAAGACCCGATACGCATCACCCGCGCCTCCCCACGATCGCCAGCCATACCGCCGCTATGACCAGCGCCGACACCCCCATCAGCGAGAACGACATCGCCGCCCCCACCGGCCAGTTGAAGCGCGTGGAGAATTCGCTGACGATGAACTGGCCGAGCATGATGCCGCTGCCGCCGCCGAGGAACATCGGCGTCACATAGTCGCCGGCGGCACTGAGAAAACAGATGGCGAAGGCGGCGACGAGACCCGCTTTGCATTGCGGCAGCACGACCCTGACCAGCGTCGCCCACGGCGATGCACCAAGATCGCGCGCGGCCTCCAGCGTGATGTCGGGCACGTTGCGCAGCGCCGAGTAGATCGGCAGGATGGCGAAGGGCAGCAGGAAATGCGCCAGCGCCACGATGACGGCGCCGCGGTTGAAGATGAACCAGGTGACCGGCGCGTCGACCAGGCCAAGCCAGATCAACGCGGAGTTGAGGATGCCGTTGGCGCTGAGAATGGCCTTCCACGAATAGATCTTGACCAGATAGCCGCCGAACAGCGTGATCATCGTGGCGAGGATGAAGAGATCGCCATAACGCCCGGAACGGAAACGCGCGCCATAGGCAAAGACGAAACCGACCGTCACGCACAGCAGCGCCACCGCGGCCGCGATCAGCATTGTCGAGATGAAGAGCGGCCCGTAGAACGAGAAGGTTCTTGCATAGGCGTCGGGCGAAAAGCCGGGCACCAGCCTGTACGACTTGACCGACCAGAAGCTGACCGCAAACAGCAGCGCTATCGGCACGAAGAACAGGCCGGTCAGGATGCCGAAGGCCGGAAACAGCGCCAGCCCGCGGCGCAGGGCGCGCGGCCAGCCGGTCATGCCGCCACCCCGACTTCGCTGAGCGCTTTGTCGGCCCAGCGCACCGTCACTGTCATGCCTGGCCGAAACGCCTCACCGTCACGCGGGTCGCTGAGCCGCGCCACAAGTGTCTCGCCATTGCCGATCGACAAGGTGACGCGCGCCTCCCCGCCCAGCAGCAGCATCTCCTCGACCGTGCAGCGGAGGGCCGTCCCCTCGGGCGCGCTGCCGGCCGGCGTCGCCGCGTCGAGCCGCAGCGCTTCGGGCCGCAGCACGAAAGTTGTCTGGCCCTGCCGGCCGGGAGAGGAGAAGCGCGCGCCAAGGGCCAGTTCCACATGGTCGCCGCGCCGGATGCCGGGCAGGATGTTGGTGTCGCCGACGAATTGCGAAACGAACAGCGTGTTCGGGCGCATATAGACGTCCTGCGGCACGCCGGCCTGCTCGATGCGGCCCTCATTCATGACGATCAGGTTATCGGCCAGCGAGAAGGCCTCGCTCTGGTCATGGGTGACGAAGATGAAGGTGCCGCCGGTCTCGCGGTGGATGCGGCGCAGCTCCGTCTGCATGGCCTGGCGCAGCTTCAGGTCGAGCGCGGCGAGCGGCTCGTCCAGGAGCAGGATCAGCGGCCGCATGATCAGCGCCCGCGCCAGCGCCACGCGCTGCTGCTGCCCGCCGGACAAAGCACTGATGCGGCGGCTGGCGAAGTCTTCCAGCCGGACCAGCCGCAGCGCCTCGGCGACACGCTGATCTATTTCCGGGCGCGGCCGCCGGGCGATCGACAGGCCGAAGCCGACATTCTCGGCCACGCTCATATGCGGGAACAGGCCATAGCCCTGGAACACCATGTTGGTCGGCCGGTTTTCCGGGCCGAGTCTGGTCACGTCGCGGCCGCCGATCTCGACTTTGCCCGTGCTCGGCTCGGCAAAGCCGGCGATCAGACGCAGAAGCGTGGACTTGCCGCAGCCGGACGGTCCCAGGATCGCCGTGAACGATCCTTGCCGGACTTCCAGATCGATAGGATGCAGGGCAACGGCCGCGCCATAGCGCTTGGTTACCCCTGAAACGCGCAGGAGAGGCGGTTTGGCCGCCTCCCCGCCTGCCGGGACATCGATGTTCATGCTTGCAGGAAACGCTGGTATTCGTCCTGGACCTGATCGTACGTGGCGTGCGTGCCATCGCTTTCGGCCGGCCAGAAGGGATTGAACTTGGCGCGTTCGAGCAGTTTGTCGAGATTGCCGTACTGATAGATGGCGCGATTGGCGTCATCGACCAGCGCCACGGCATCGCCGTTGACGACAGCCTGCGTCAGTTCGGCGGCGAGCACGGCCTGCGCCTTGGGCGAGACCGCCTGGGCGAGCGCCTTGTAGGCGAGATCGCGGTTGGCCGCGCTCTTGGGAATGACGATCGTGTCCATGTAGGCCATGGCGCCTTCGCCGGGCAGCACATAGGCGAGTTTCTTGCCCTTCTTGTCGGCGAAGCCGACCTGCGCGTCCCAGCCTATGGCCGAGATCACCACCTCGCCGCGCGCGAACAGGTCGGTCGCCTCGCCATAGTTTGGCGAGAAGGTACGGGCATGTTCCTTCTTGATCTTGATCAGGAAGTCGACCGTCTCCTTCAGTTCCGCCGTCGTCAGCCGGGTGGGCGTCTTGGTTCCCGTCACGATCTGCGACCAGGTGGAGATCAGCCCCGAAATGTCGTCGGTCAGCGCCACCTTGCCCTTGTATTCGTCCTTCAGGCAATCCTTCCACGAGGTCGGCGCGTCGGGGATGGCGGCCGGATCATAGACCATGGGCAGCGTTCCCCAGGTGAAGGGCACCGCGTAGAGCTTGCCGTCGTGCCGGATCGAATCGACATCGAGGAAGCGCGGGAAGATCTTGGCCAGGTCAGGCACGAGGCTTTCATCGATCGGCTCGATCAGGTCGGCGCCGACCATGATCGGGACATGGCCGAAATAGATGGTGGCGAGGTCGACGGAGCCGCCGGCCTGCAGCTTGGTGATGATCTCCTCATTGCCGGCGATGTAGGTGGTGGCGAGGTCGATACCGTTGTCGGCCAGGAAAGTGCCCTGCTTCAGCGCGGTGTCATAACCCTGCCAGCCCATCCAGTTCAGCGTCGTCGCGGCCCTTGCGCCTCGCGACCCGGCCAGGGTGCCAGCCGCCACCGTCGCGGCGGCGCCCGCAAGCAGCGACCTTCGGTCGAGGCGCACGCGGGAAAACAGTTCATCCAGTTTCGTCATGTCGGTTCCTCTCCTTATTTTTTCTTGTTCGGGGCCTTCGCCGTGGAAGCGGCCTCCTCCCGGCGCGCCGGGATCTGGCCCGGCAGGCCCTCGCCGCGCGTCCACGCCAGAAGCCGCTGCTCCACGGCATCCTTCAGGTCCTCGTCGTAGCGCATCAGATTGAAGCTCTCGGCGAACCACATGCCGTCATTGGCCATGCGGATGATGGTTGCGAGCACCGGATCGAGCCCGTCGGCCTCGATGGCGCGCTGATGGCGGGCGCCCTGCTGGCGCACGATCTCCACCTTCTCGGGAAAATTGGCGAGCGCGGCGGTGATGGCGCCGTTGACCTTGCTGAACGCCTTGCCGGTGATCGCTTCGCCATGGCGCGTGGCAACGACATAGGACCGCGTGTTGCGCCCCAGCGTGTCCTGGTCGTCGCAGATGGCTTCGGCCCATGCGGTATCGAAGCGCATGACGAAGCGTTCGATCATCGCCTGGGCGAGCGCATCCTTGCTGCCGAAATGATAGAGCGTCGTGCCCTTGCTGACGCCAGCCTGCGCCGCGACGGCGTCGAAGGTCAGGCTGCTGACGCCATCCTTCTCCACCACGATCTCGGCCGCGTCCAGGATGCGGTCCCGCGTGCTTCGCTTGGGCTTGTCATTTTTCATGTTGCGTTTTTCCTGACTGGCCGGTACATGATTTTTGTACTGACCAGTCAGTTCAATGTCAACGCATAATCAATGTCAACGCATAATTCGAGAGGCAGCCGCGCCATGAGCTACAAGAAATCCCCGCGCCCGACATTCACCGAAGCGACGGAGATTCCGTACCAGAGCGTGACGCGCTTCCTGTGGGGCGACGAGGCCACCGGCTTCGTCGACGACTACATCTACGCCTCGACCGACAAGATCCATCAGCTGGTGTTCGGGCTGCCGCCGCATGGCGCCTTCCGGCACTCGAAGGACCGCCCCACCGTGTTCGGCGCCGACGAGGTGCTCTATGTGCTGAGCGGCACCTATGGCTCGGCCAATCCCGAAACCGGCGAAGTGCACGTCGCCAAAAAGGGCGAGGCGATCTTCTTTCGCAAGGACACCTGGCATCACGGCTTCAGCCTGTCCGACGAACCGTTGCAGGTGCTCGAATATTTCGCGCCACCGCCCTCGACCGGCACGTCGAACCCCTACGCGAAGTCGCGGCCCTATGTCGAAAACTCCATCTACCAGCGCAAGGAACTGATCGGGGATTGGCCGATGGCCTCGGCCAGGGCACAGGAAAAGGCGACCATGCGCGTCATCCGCGAGGCCGACCTGCTGTGGGAACTCGACGGCGCCGACCAGGGCGTGCTGACCGGCCTGTTCGCCTCGACCGACCAGCTCACCGTCGGCCGCACCACCGTCATGTCGGGGCGCCCGTCACTGCCGCAGAAACATGGCGGCGACGAGTGCCTCTATGTCACGTCGGGCGTGCTGCGTGTCCACGTGCCTGAGAATGAAGGCCGCACCTGGTTCGAACTCCACCCCGGCGACGGCTTCTTCACCCCGGCCGGAACCGCGCATCAATACTGGAACATGGGCGGTGAGCCGGCCGTGTTCGTCTTCGGTGTCGCGCCGCACTATCTGCAGCGGCAGTGAAAGCGGTGAGCGCCTCTCAGGACATTGCGATCGGCGTTGATATCGGTGGCAGCAAGACTGCCATCGGCATCGTCGACCGGGGCAGTGGCACGGTCCTGCACGGCACGCTTGTGCCAACGCCGCCGCGCGGCAGGACCGGCGCGGCGTTTCTGGAGGACATCGCCAGCACCGCGACACGGATGGCGGAGCGTTTCGACAAGCCGCGCCCGCTGGGCATCGGCATCTGCGAACTGATCGACCGCGACGGCGAGATCGCCAGCAGCCATCGCATCGACATAACCCGGCAGCAGATCCGCGATGCCTTCCATGATTTCGGCGACGTCGCGGTCGATTCCGATATCCGCGCCGCGGCCAGCGCCGAGGCGCTTTTCGGGCATGGCCGGGGACGTGGTCACTGGATTTATGTCAACGCCGGAACCGGCATCGCCAGCGTGCTGATGAACGGCGCCGAATGCTATGTCGGCGCGCATGGCTGGGTTTACAGCCTCGGCATGAGCCCGGTCGATCTCAGCCTGCCGGAAATGGCCGGCTCCGTGCTGGTCGAGGAGGTCAGCGGCGGCTCGGGCCTTGTTGCGCTGGCGCAGCGCAGGGGTCTGCAGGTCAACGCCGTGCATGAACTGACGGCAGCGGCCGGATCGGGCTCGCAGGATGCCATCGCCGTGCTGGCCGCCGGTGGTCGCGTCCTGGGCTCGGCCCTCGCCTTGCTCGTCAACACGCTCGATCCCGAAGCGATCATCATCGGCGGAGGCGTCGTCGCGGATTCCGGCCCCTACTGGAACAATCTGGTTGCCGCCGTCAGGCAGCATGTCTGGCATCAGCCGGCCAAGGGCGTTCCCGTGCTGCGTTCGGCGCTCTCCAATCAGGCCGGGCTTATCGGTGCGGCGCTGGCGCCGAGACCCGCCTTCGCGGTCTCGCCAGCCTCCGCTGCCGCACGCTCCTGACCGTCTCTATCTCGCGCCGACCTTGTCCAGGAACAGCCGCAGCTCGGTCGGGTCCATGTGCACGACGTGCCTGTCCTCGGGATAGGCGCCGCTGTTGACGTCGGCGACATATTCGGAGAATGCCGCCACCCGTTCGGCCTGCAGCCGGTCATACTCGGCGGCGAAGTTGCGGTAGACTTTGGAATGGCGCGGCATGTGGCCGCGATTGGTGCCGAGAATGTCCTCGGCGAACAGATATTGCGCGTCGCAGCCCGTGCCCGCGCCCATCGACAGCATGATCAGCGGCGTGCGCTCCGAGATCGCCTTGGCGACCTCCACCGGCACCACCTCGATCTCGGCGCCGATGGCGCCTGCCGCCTCGAGCTGCTTCACCGCCTCGAAAACCTGCATGGCGGTCTCGGCGGTCTTGCCGACCGCCTTGAAGCCGCCGGTCCAGGTCGCGCGGGAGGGGATCAGGCCGACATGGCCAATGACCGGTATGGCATCGTCGGCCATCCGCTTGATGGTGGCGTAGCCGGCGCTGCAATAGACCGCGTCAGCCCCGGCCTTGTAGAGCCGGAAGGCCCAGCGGACAAAGTCGTCGGCCGTACCGATCTCGAAGAAGTTTTCGCCGGGCATGGTGAACAGGCTGGGCGCGGCATCACGGTACTCGGGGTTGAGCACCAGTTCGGGCGGCACCGAGACGATATCGACCCCTGCCCGCTCGGCGGCCTGCGCCTCGTCCAGCGTCAGCACGCGCAGCATGGTCAATTGGCGCTTGCCCTTCATGGCGCGCAGGTCGGCTACGGTCGGTCTCTTTCGGCTCATCAAAAACTCCTCATGTCTGCTTGGCTGTCGCGGCGCCGGCTGGGCTGATCCTGCCGCACTTCAGATCTGGATCATCACCTTGCCGGCATCGACTTTCACCGGATAGGTCGCGAGATTGACGCAGACCGGCGCGCCCTTGGCCTGGCCGGTCTTGTAGTTGAAGCGGCCATTGTGCTTGGGGCATTCGATGATGTCGTCCATGACAAGCCCGTCGGCGAGATGCGTCTTCTCGTGGGTGCAGAAACCATCGGTGGCGAAGAATTCATCGTCGGGAGACCGATAGATGGCGAAGGTTCGCCCGTCATGGTCGAAGCGGATGACATCTTCTTCCTCGACATCGTCCACCGCGCACGCCTCGATCCAGTCGGCCATTCTCGTTCTCCCGCAATCGTGCGCGACCGCTATTCGGCCGCCGCCGACATGTCGACCTCATGGAATTCGCCGCGATAGGGCCTGGCCGTCGGCGGCAATTCACGCTTGAGATAGAAATCCTCGTATTTCAGCTGCCTGAGCAGCACCGGCCAAACCTCGCGATAGGCGTGCCACATGGATAGATTCGGCTCGGGCAGGTCGTGCTTGATCAGTTCGTGCAGCCTTGGCAGCGCGTGGTAGGGCACCATGGGGAACATGTGATGCTCGACGTGATAATTCATGTTCCAGTAGATGAACCGGCTGATCGGGTTCATGTAGACGGTTCGCGTGTTGAGCCGGTGGTCGACGACATTGTCGGCGAGCCCGATATGCTGCAGCAGGCCCGTCGTCACCATGTGCCAGGTGCCGTAGAGGCGCGGCAGGCCGACCAGCACCAGCGGTATCCATGAACGCAGGGCGATCGCAAGCGCGATCGTCGCGACATAGATGGCGACGTGCCAGCGGGCCGCCACGACAGCCTTGTTGAGTTCCATCTCGGGAATGTAGCTCTTCTCGTCGTCCGACAATTTGCCGAAGGCCTGGCGCACCAGCGTCGGCAGCGAATAGCGGAAGTCGAGAATCCCGGTGAAGGCGAGCCCGGCCTTCAACAGGTCCGGCGGCCGCATGACGGCGATCTCGGCATCGCGGCCGACGATGATCGTGTCTGTGTGGTGGCGCGCATGGCTCCAGCGCCACTGTACGGGATTGCGCATCAGCATGAACGAAGCGATGTGATAGACGACGTCGTTCATCCAGCGCGTGCGGAAAGCCGTGCCGTGGCCGCATTCGTGCCAGCGCGAGTCGCTCGACGAGCCGTAGAGCACGCCATAGACGAACAGGAACGGCACCACCCACCACGTGCCCCAGAACCAGACGATACCGGCGGCCGAGCCCAGGATCGCGGCGATCCAGATGATGGTGTCGCGGATAGCCGGACCATCGGAGCGCTGCATCAGCTCCTTCATCGCCTTGCGCGGCACGTCGGTATGATACCACTCGGCCGAGGCGAGCCCGGTCTCGATCGCCCGTCGGGTGCTTTCGCCGACCAGGCTGTAGTCGCGTTTTCTTGCCATCGTCGTCACAGCGACCTCCAATCTCTATGCATCGCTGGCAATCCGGTCCGCCGGCCGGAGGGCTTGCTTTGAAAATATACGCTCATGCCCTGCCCGTCAGTCTTGGGAAGTTTCCGGACGGCTGAGGATAATCCTGCCCGGGCTGGCGCGCGATAGCCGCGATCCTGCCCTCGGCTTCAGCAATCTCGCCGGCGCCGTCAAGCACACGAAACACGGCATCGTAAGACCGGCCTTCATCATGCTCCAGCCAGATCATCTCGCCGCGTTCGCGCGCGGCGAGATCGCCGAGCACATGATGGGTCGAAGGTTCGATGCCCAGCGCATACTGCCCAGCCTGGAAATTCTGCCATTGATAGGCGCAGGGCAGCTGGTCCTTGCGGGTCACCACTTCGAAGCCGAGGCCAAGCCGGTCATTGATCACCGCGACCGGCACCTCGCCGTTGGCACCGGCGCCCATCTCGTGCTGCCAGACCTGCTCGCTGAAGCCCATCCTTGGCGCCGGCGCCGTGCGGTAACCGACTTTCTGCGCCTCGTAGCGCTCACCGGCATGGCCGGCCCACACCACGTCGCGGATCGGCGCCACATAACGCGCGCCCTCGTCGAGCAAGGGATGGCTGACATTGACGTGGTAGAAATACATATGCGGCGTGCGGTTGAAGCCGCGATTGACGACGCGGTCACAGAGCCGGATCTCGTTGCCGCCGACATCGGCCTCGATGCGGCGGATGAGATGCAGGTCCTCTGCGAATACCGCCGATTGCTGGACGATGCCCTCGGCCCAAAGCACGCAGCGGTCGCCCTCCCAGCGTTCGCCATAGCCGGTCAGCCGCGCCGGAATGGTGCCGACGCGGCCGTGCAGCGAATGCACCACGGTGCTCTTGCCGGGGTAGTTGTAGTTTCCAGCCGGCACGTTTTCGCGGCCCAATATGTGGTCGAGGCCGCAAGTGACGAGCAGGCCGGAGAAGGAGCGCGCCCAGGCCAGCCCCCCTTCCCCTTCATACTCATGCAGCGCGGGATTGCGGAAACCACTCGGCGAATGCCAGCCGATCGCCTGGCCCTTGTACTCGCAATCCGCGATGTCGAGCGCCCGGTCGACCAGCGCGGTGAAGCGCAGGCCCGAACCGGTGCGGAACTCCAGCATGCGGATACCGCGCTCGACGCCGTCGCCCAGCGTCATCAGCCGCACGCCGGCGAATTGCGACAGCATGCCGGACCGTTCCGCCACTTGCCGCCGCGACAGGCTCTTGCCGTAAAGCTCTACCATGCGACGCCCCTCACCTTGCCCTCGCCTCTTTGAGCAGGGCCGACATGTCGGCGCCGGTGATGATGCTTTCCACGGTCAAGAGGTCGGTGTCGGCGACCGTCTGTTCGGCGACGATCTCGCCGCGCCGCATGACGACGATGCGGTCGGCGACCTGGAACACGTGGTGGATGTTGTGGGTGATGAGCAGCACCGAATGGCCGGCATCGCGCACTTCCTTGACGAAGCGCAGCACGCCGTGGGTTTCCTCGACGCCGAGATTGTTGGTCGGCTCGTCGAGGATGATGACCTTGGCGGCGAACTGCATGGCGCGCGAAATGGCGATCGACTGGCGCTCGCCGCCCGACAGCGTCGAGACCAGCGCATCGGCGTCGAGCTTCTTCGAAATGCCGACGCGCTTGAGCAGCTCTGAGGCAGCCTTGCGCAACTTGGCCAGATCGAGCGGTGCGAACACGCCGAGCCAGCCGAAATTGACCGGCTCGCGGCCGAGGAAAAGATTGCGCGCGATGCTGAGATCCGGCGCCAGCGACGTGTCCTGGTGGATGGTCTCGATGCCGAGGTCCATCGCATCGCGGGTCGAGCGGATCGAAACCTTTTCGCCGCGCACATAGATATCGCCGCGGTCGATTGGGAACACGCCCGAGATCGCCTTGATCAGCGTCGATTTGCCGGCGCCATTGTCGCCGAGCAGCGCCACCACCTCGCCTTCCCGCAGGGTCAGCGAGGCATTCTTCAGCGCGCGTACGCTGCCGAAGGATTTTTGCAGGTTCTGTAGCCGCAGCACCTCCATCGTCAGCTCCTTGCGGCGTTCTTCTGCAACAATGCGTGCAGAATGAGCATGGCCAGGATGATCAGGCCGACGAAGATGTTGTAGGCCAGCCCCGGCACGCCGATCAGCACGATGCCGTTGCGGATGGCGCGCAGCATCAGTGCGCCGACGATGGTGCCGAGTATGGTGCCGCGCCCGCCGGTCAGCGCCGTGCCGCCGACCACCACCATTGCAATGACCTCCAGCTCATAGCCGGTGCCAGCCACCGGCGAGGCCGCCGAGATGCGGAAGGCGCTGATCATGCCGGCAAGGCCGGCCAGCACCGAGGTCGCGATGAACAGCCAGATCTTCACCGCATCGGCCGGCACGCCGCGCGCCACCGCCGCGTTGCGATTGGAGCCGATGGCGCTGATCCAGTTGCCGAGCTTGGCGTAGCGCAGGATGTAGATCGCAAACAGCGACAGGCCGATGAACCACCATAGCGAGGTGTAGAAGCGGAACGAGCCGACATTGAAGCTGCCGGCGAGCAGCGTGACGAAGAAGCCGGGCTGGTCCCAGGACTTCAGCGGAAACCCTTGCGTGATGTAGAGGGCGGCGCCACGCACCACGAGCAGCATCGACAACGTCACAAGGAAGGAGGAGATGCCGATCTTGGTGACGATCAGCCCATTGATCGCGCCGATCGCGATGCAGAGCAGAAGCCCGGCCAGAAGGGCGACACCGATATCCCACCCGCCATTCTGCACCAGAAGCATTACCAACACCGGCGCCAGTCCGAACACCGCGCCGACGGACAGGTCGAATTCGCCGGCCGTCAACAGCAGCGTCATGCCGAGCGCGATGATGCCGAGCTCGGGCAGGAACGCCATCATGTTGGAGATGTTGAGCGGCGACAGGAAATTGGCGTCGGCGACAGCGAACACCGCCAGCAGGACGACGAGGATGATGAAGGAGGAGAATTGCGGCGAGCGCAGCAGGCTGGACCTGCCCTTCACTCGCGGCGCATCGTCTTCTGCGGCAATTGTCATGACGGAATGGACCATGCTTGAAAGACGCCCGCCGCTTTCACGGCGGGCGCTGGCTTTCTCATTTCTTGTCGTAGAGCTTCAGGATCGGGTCGACGCTGGAGGCGTCGTAGAGACCGAAAGTGTGGATGTCGTAGCCGATCGGCTCGCCCGAGGCGGCGAGGCCGAGCAGCGCCACCGGCATGAAGCCCTGCGCCGATGGGTATTGCCAGGCGGCGGCGTTGACGAAGCCGTCCTTGACGGCCTGCGCCGTCTCCTTGGAATTGCCCCAGCCGACGACCGGGATCTTGCCGGCCGGCACGCCGGCGCCGTCGAATACCCGCTTGACGCTGGCCGCAACGGAATCGCCCAGCGCGATGATCGCCGGCGGATTGTTGGCGACCATATAGTCGGTCATCTTGGCGATGATCCCGGCCGGATCGGTGCCGCAATCGACGACGTCGTATTTGATCCCCAGCGGATCGAAAACGCTGGCGATGCCCTCGGTTTCCAGCTGCTGATAGCTGGCGCCGGGAACTTCCACCGGCAGAAACACCTTGTCGCCCTGCTTCACCATCTTGTGGTCGACCAGGTACTTGGCCCAGATCGCGCCGGCCTCCTTGAGGTCGGCACCGACATAGGCCTGGCGGCCCGTCGCCGGATCGTCGGTGTTGAAGAACACGATCGGAATGCCGGCGGCCTTGGCCGCCTTCACTTCCTCGGTCCACAGGCCGGGCTGCGCCGAGGTGGTGGCGATGCCGTCGGGCTTGGCCGCCAATGCCGAGTTGAAAGCCTCCTTCTGCGCTGCCATGTCGCCGCCGCTGAAGGAGATCTTGCAGGTCACCTTGAGCTGGTCGCAGGCTTTTGTCGCGCCCGCGTTCCAGTCGATCCAGAAAGCGTCGGACGGGCCGCCATGCGAAAGCAGGTAGAAGGTCTTCTTGCCATCCTGCGCCTGCGCTGCCGTGCCGAGGACGACGCCGGCGAGCACTGTCGCGGCGGCCGCCAATTTCCAAGCGATGTTCAACATTCTTTCCTCCCTTTGTTGGAGCCGCGCCACCACACCGGGGACGCGGCGGCCATCACAGACCGTTGGCGCGGAACTTGCCGTCGAGGAACTTCTTGGCGCGCGGCACATCGTCCTCGGCCAGATGCTCGATGATGACGGGGATGTTCGGATGCTTCTGCGCCAACCGCTGGAGATAGAGGTCGTAGTTGAGCGAGCCGAGGCCCGGCGCCGGCAGCTCGATTTCACCGACGCCGCGGAACGTATGGCTCTCCATGGCATTGTCGTCGCCGATATCGGCATGCTTTTCCGACTTGTCGCTGCCCGAGCGTTTGACGTCCTTGGCGTGAGCGATCTTGATCTTGTCGGTCAGCGTGTCGAACACCTGGTTCAGGATCTGGTCCATCCTGTCGATGTTGTGCGTCTCGAAATAGTTGGTCGGGTCCATCAGCAGGCCAAGGCCGGGATGATCGACCTGCGCGAACATCCGCACCGTTTCCTCGACCGAGCCGACAACGTTGTTGACATAGGTTTCAAGCAGGAAGACCGCGCCGTGGTCATAGGCCGTCTGGGCAAGGTCGGCGATCACCTTGCGGCACTCCTCGAAACCTTCCTCGGTCTTGTTCTTCGGGTGATGCACCCAGTCGGATTCGGTGTTGTAGGTGCCGGTCTCCGAGATCACGTAAGGACTGCCGAAATGGCGGGCGTTGCGGATGATCTCCTTGAGATAACCGACGCGCCTGTCGCGCTCCGCCTTGTCGGGATGGATGATGTTGGTGTAGCCCGACACGCAGCAGATCGGCAGATTGTGGTCGCGAAAGACGTCGCGCACCTTCTTGGCCTTGTCCTTGGTGATCTGCCCGGCCGACAGGTCGACATCCCTAAAATGCAGGTCGAGCTGCACCGTATTGAAATCGAGCGAGCGGATCTTCTTCGCCGTCTCTTCGAGGCCGTACGGGAAATAGCCCGTGAAAATACCTGCCTGCATCATGATGTGAATTCCTCCCTGTAAGCGATTCAGTTGTCTGGTGTTTCGGTTGGGGTGATCAGATGGCGATTTCGGAAAGCCTGACAGTGCGGCCCGAGGCCATCGACCGGTATCCCGCTTCGACCAGCGCCATGGTCTTGACGTTGTCGGCGACGGACAGCGCCGGCGGCGTGCCCGTCTTCACCGCGTGCTGCAGCTGCTCCATGACGCCGATGAAGGCATGCGGAAACCACATCGTCTCCCAGCTCGGGCTCACCCATTCGCCGCCGGTCGTCTCGGCCGAGGCGTAGGTCAGTGTCGAGGCGGCGCCCGTCGGCCAGCCGATCGTGCCCTTGGCGACGCCCTTGGTGCCGTCGACACGCCAGTTGATGTGCTGGTCGTCCTTGTAGCCTTCCTGACGCGGGCCGGACCAGACGTCCTCCAGCGACACGGCAAACACGCCCGAGGGGAAGCGCAGCGTCGAGACGGTGATGCCGTCGGAATGATCGAATGTCGTGCGCGGATCCTTGCGGGTCAGCGTGGTGATCTCGTCGGGATCACCGAACAGGAAGCGCAGCACGTCGAGGTGATGCACGCTCATATTGGCGAGCGTGAGCCGATCGTACCCCTGGAGGAAGGTCTGCCAGTGCGGGATGGCATGCATGTCGATCTGCGCGAAGACGATGTTGCCCAGCGCGCCACTGTCCATGATCTGCTTCAGGACCCGCATCGACTGGTCGTAGCGCATGTTCTGGTTGACCGAGAGAATCTTGCCGGATGCCGCCGCCTCGTCACGCAGGCTGACGGCCTCCTCGACCGACAGCGCCAGGGGCTTCTGCGCCAGGATCGCCTTGATGTGCTTCTGCTTCAGCGCATGGCGGATCAGCGCCGGCTGCTGGTCGGGCGGAAAGGCAAGGTCGATGATGTCGACATTGGTGTCCTCGATCAGTTGCTCGGGCGTGTCGTGCACCGTCGGGATGCCCCAGCGTGTGGCCACCTTCTGCGCATTCGCCCTGGTGCGCGAGGCGATCGCCACCACCGGAAACCCTGCCTCCTTGTAGGCGGCCAGATGGCACTCGGCCATGATCATGCCGGCGCCGACGCAGCCGATCCGGTATTCTTTCGTGCGGACCTTCACGTCCGGCTCGAAGCCTTTGCCTGTCATGTCTTCCTCCCGAAACTCTGTCCTCGCGGCCGCGGTCATCGTGCCAGCGCTCCCCCGCTCTGTCCGAAATAATGCACGCGTCCCGGCTCGCAGGATATCGCCACCATCGCGTCCGGCCTGATGTCGGGCTGGCCGCGCAACAGGGCCTTCAGCCGCGCCTGTCCGGCGGCGAGCGTCACCACGGTATAGCCGCCAAGCGGCTCGACCTCGAACACAAGCGCCGGGCGGCCCTGGCCGCGATCGTCTTTTCCATCAACGGGCCACGGCCTGACCTTGATATCCTCCGGCCTCAGCCCGATCTCGACGGCATCGACGGGGGCTGCCGTGTCGGCAATCCGGATCCTGCCTTCGGCGGCTTCTACGGCGCCCTCTCCACGAACCGATTTCAGGATATTCATGACCGGCGAGCCAAGCAGCCGCGCCACATAGGTGCTGGCTGGGCGGTCATAGATCTCCGCGGGCGCGCCGATCTGCCTGATCCTGCCATTGTCAAGGATGGCGATGCGGTCGGCGATCGACATCGCCTCTTCCTGGTCGTGCGTGACATAGATCAGCGTCTTCCCGAGTTCGCGCTGGATACGCTTCAGCTCGACGCGCGTCTCCTCGCGCAGCCGCGCATCGAGCGCCGAGATCGGATCGTCCATCAGATAGGCGTTGGGATCGCGAACCAGGGCGCGTGCGATCGCCACGCGCTGCCGCTCACCGCCGGAAAGCTGCGCCGGCGGCTTGTGCAGGATGTGACCGATATGCAGCTTGGCGGCGACGTCGGCGACGCGCTTTTCGATCTGAGGCTCGGCGACTTTGCGCTCGACCAGCGGGAAGCGCACATTGTCGCGCGCGCTCATATGCGGGAACAGCGCCAGGTTCTGGAACACCATCGCCACATTGCGCTCGGCCGGCGACACCGCGTTGACCGGCCTGCCGCCAATCAGGATTTCGCCTGAGTCTGGCGTCTCCAGCCCGAGCACCAGGCGCAGGATCGTCGACTTGCCCGACAGCGGCGGCCCGAAAAAACAGAAGAATTCGTTGTCGTTGACCGTGAACGAAGCGTCGTCGACGGCAAGCGTGCCGCCGTAGCGTTTGGTCACATTGCGAAAGACGATGTTGGCCATGGCTCAGGCTGCTCCACGGGTCGTTGACAGGCAGCAAGCGCCGGCGCCGCCCCTCATCCGCCTGCCGGCACCTTCTCCCCGTAGAGCGACGGGGAGAAGGGAAGCGCTCCAACGCTGACGCCCCCTCTCCCCGTCTCTATGCGGGGAGAGGGTAAGGGTGAGGGGCAGCGCCGACTTGGCGAAATACTGCTGGGCCAACATCTTAGCCTCCCGCCCTTATGGCGCGGCCGGTCGATGCATCGAACAGGCGCACTGACGCCGCTTCCGGCGCCACGATCGCGGTCTGCCCGATCGCGAGCCCGACGTCATTGTCGAAGACCGCCTTCACCGCGCCCTCGCCTTCGCCGAGATGGACGATAGTCCGCGCGCCGATGCGCTCGACGAAGGTGACCGGCAGGGCGAGCCCACGCCCGTCCGGCGCCAGCGCCACCTGCTCGGGCCGGAAGCCGTAGAGCACGTCGCCGCGCGCACCGCGCAGGGCGGACGCGAGGTCGTCCGGCAACGGCGGCGAAACACCCAGCGCTCCAAGATCGACGACAAGCCCGCGATCGCTTTCCGACGGCCTGCCCTTGATCAGGTTCATGCCGGGCGCGCCGATGAAGCGGGCGACGAAGACGTTGGCCGGATTGTTGTAGACCTCGAGCGGCGTGCCGACCTGCTGCAGCACGCCGTGGTCCATGACCGCGATGCGGTCGGCCATGGTCATGGCTTCGAGCTGGTCGTGGGTGACATAGACCATGGTCTGCCGGAACTGGCGCTGCAATTGCTTGAGTTCGGTGCGCATCACCGCCCGGAAGGCCGCGTCGACATTGGACAGCGGCTCATCGAGCAGGAAGATCGCCGGCTCCATGATCGCCGAACGGCCGATCGCCACGCGCTGCAGGATGTTGACGGACAGCCGGTCCGCCTTGCGGTCGAGCAGCGGTGTCAGTTGCAGGAGTTCGGCGATCGCGCCGACGCGCCGGTCGATCTCGGCTCTCGCGGCGCCGCGCATTCTCGGCCCGTAGGCGAGATTCTGGCGCACTGTCATATGGGTGAAGATCGCGTAGTTCTGGAACACGAAGCCGACGCCGCGCCGGCCCATCGGCACGCCGGCCATGTCGCGCTCACCAAAGAGGATTTTGCCGCTGGTCGGTTCTTCCATGCCGGCGATCATGTTCATCGTCGTCGACTTGCCACAGCCCGAGGGTCCGAGCAGCGCCATGAACTCGCCGTCGGCTATGTCGAGGTCCATGGTCTTCAGCGCGGTGAAATCGCCGAACGTCTTGACTAGGTTCTTGAGGTGAATGGCGCTCATGCCGGCACCTGCCTCGCCCGCGCCATGCGCTTCATGGCGAAAACTGCGACGATGGAGAGCGCGATCAGGATGGCGAGCGCGATCGCCGCGACATAGCCCCAGATCAGATCCTGCGTGGTGACCTTGTAGATATAGACGGAGATCGTCTCGGTCGCGACGCCCGGGCCGCCGCCGGTCATGATGTAGAGCGTGTCGAAGATCTTGAAGTTCTCGATCACCCGGATCGCCAGCGCGATGATGATGATGGTCTTCATCTTCGGCAGCACGATGGTGGTGAAGCGCTGCCAGGGATTGGCGCCAAGCAGCGTCGCCGCCTTGATCTGGTCTTCTGGCACGCCGACCAGCCCGGCAAGCAGGATCAGGAACATCAGCGGCGTCCACTGCCAGATGTCGGCGATCATGACCGCGATCAAGGCCAGCGTCGGGTCCGACAGCCAGGCGATGGTGACGGGCGTACCCGTGATGGTCGACAGGATGTCGTTCACCGGGCCGCCCGACTGGAACAGCATGAAGAACATGTAGCCGGCGACCGCGGGCACAACCATCATCGGCATCAGCAGGATCGAATAGAAGATGCGCTTGCCCGGAAAGTCGTCGGCGAACAGTGTTGCCAGCGCGAGGCCGAGCAGGAACTCCGCCGGCACGCAGACGACCATGACGATCGCCGTGCGCTTCAGCGCGCTCCAGAAGCGGGCATCGGCGGCGAGATCGGTGTAGTTGGCGAAACTGTTCCACATCTCCCAGGCGTTCCACCAGCCGAGGCCGGAGAGCGGCGACCAGTCGGTGACGCTGATGTAGAGCTGCATCAACAGCGGAAAGGCCGAGATGAAGAGCACCAGGATCTGCGCCGGCAGGGTCAGCCGGAAGCCAAGCCGCGCGCCTTCGTCGCGCAAGGCCGGCTTTGTCCGCGCGTCCATCTCGTCCTCCGAAATCGTCGCCGTCACCGCGCTCATTGCTTGAGCGCTCCGAAGGTCAGCCCGCGCACCAGGTGGCGCTGGATGGCGATGCCCATGATGACCGGCGGCACCGCCGCGATGAGCCCAAGCGCTGCCTTGGCGCCGTAAAGCTGGCCTGTCATCGAGGACGACAGCGAAGCCATGTAGACGGGTATGGTCACCCATTCGCGCGTCGTCAGAAGCAACGCGATCAGGTAATCCGACCAGTTGAGGATGAACACGAACAGCGCAGCACTCGCCAGCGGCGCGCGCATCATCGGCAGCGTGATGCGCGTGAAGACGCGCAGCCGCGAACAGCCTTCGACCAGGGCGGCTTCCTCGATCTCGCGCGGCATGTCGTCGAAGAAGGTCTTCATCAGCCAGAAGGCGAACGGCAAGGTGACGATGCCGTAGATCAGCGCCAGCCCCCACCAGCTGTCGGTGAAATTCAGGAACGACCACATGATCATGACCGGGATCATGACGGCCATCGGCGGAAACAGCCTGAGCTGGATCAGCGCCAGCGGCAGGTTCTGGCCGGAGCCGAAGCGTGACAGTCCGTAAGCCGCCGCCGTTCCCGCCGACATGGCAATCAGTGTGCCGAACACCGCCGACAGCAGCGATGACAGGATCGGCTTCAGCGCGGTGCGATCGAGCGCCACGATCAGATTGTTCGTGGACTCGCCGAACACGAACTGGAAATTGCTGAGCGTCGGGTTCTTCGGCCACCATGTCAGGTCGGCGCCGGTCGCCGACCATTCGGCGATCGGCTTGAACGCCATCGAAACCATCCAAAGGATCGGCACCAACGTCACCGCGATCGCCGCGAGGATCGCGGCGTAGCGGAATATCTCGAAGGGAACGGAACGCTTCATCTGGCTGCTTCTGCTGGTGGCGTTGATGCGGAGGGAAAGAGCTTTCGCTCCTTCCCTCCGGCCCTGATCCAGGGAGATGGATCAGCTGATCGGATCGAGAACGGTCGGCCAGGCCTCCTTGTTGGTTCTGATGGCTTCGAGCAGTTTGTCCTCGCCGATGCGGCGGGCGATCTTCTTCCACTCGGCCTCGGTGTCGGCCATCGCCTGCTCTGCCGTCTTGGCCTTGGTCAAAGAGGCCATGAGGTTCTCATCGAGCGCGTTGTGGAAAGCCGTGGCGCCGGGATAGTTGATGGTCGGCACCGTGCGCGCGACCGTCTCGCGCACCACGTCCATGTGGTAGGCGTGATAGGTCTGGCGCACCAGCGGGTCGGAGAAATCCGAAAGCCGGAACGGATCGAGATAGCCGCCGGGATTGGCGCTCATCCAGGCATAGATGCGGGCCGAGCCCAGCCACTGCAGCAGCAGGTAGGCCGCCTCCTGGTTCTTCGACTGCGACGAGACCATGCCGGTCAGCGAGAACCACAGCACCGAGCGGCTGATCAGCTTGCCGTCGATCTCACGGCCGGGCGGCAGCATGGAGCCGATCTTGCCGGTGACAGCCGAATCCTTGTTGCCGGCATTGTCGAGGAACTTCGGCAGGTTGGAGAAGGCGCAGGTCATGGCGGCACCGCCCTTGGCGAAATTGCCGTACTGCTCCGGCCAGCCCCACGAGATGGCGTCGGGCGAATGATGGACGAGTGATTCCACATATTCGTTGGTGGCGGCGATGCCGTGTTCGGAATTGATCAGCGGCTTGCCGTCATCGCCGAACAGGAACTGGTTGGGCGAGGCCATCGAAACATAACGCTGGTACCAGTTGGTGTAGCCCCAGCCCTGGTTGCGCAGGTCGGTCGAGCCGAACAGGCCCTTGTCCGGACGCTGGAAGAAGGCAGCGACGTCGCTGTGTTGCTTCCACGTTTTCGGCGGCGCCAGATCGTAGCCGTATTTGTCCTTGAACGCCTTCTTCTCCGCTTCGTCGCCGAACAGGTCGGTGCGGTAGACCCAGGTCTGGAAGTCGCCGTCCAGCGACACGCCATAGTTCGAGCCACGGTATTTGTTGAGCAGGGATACACCCTTGGCCCCGTCGACATAGCCGGTCTTGGGATCATCCCACTCAGGCTTGTACTGCGCGACGAAGTCATCGAGCTTGGCGATACCGCCGGTCTCGGCGAGGTCGCCGAGCCGGTTCCACTCGGTCGAATAGATGTCGTAGGCTCCACCCTTGGTGGAGATATCCTGCATCGTCTTGGTGAATT
This sequence comes from Mesorhizobium comanense, assembly GCF_005503535.1. GTDB lineage: Bacteria > Pseudomonadota > Alphaproteobacteria > Rhizobiales > Rhizobiaceae > Mesorhizobium > Mesorhizobium comanense. Next base: position 37,828 of record NZ_SCNN01000023.1, read on the forward strand.
CCTGGCCGTTCGGCAGGCCGACGATTTCGATCGGAATGCCGGTTTCTTTCTCCCACAGCTCCTTGATCGACGGCGCGCCGGCCGGGAAAGGCTGCGTAAGCTGGCCAATCGATCCGTCCGACAGGCCGAGCACGATCCTGGCCGGCGCCTTGCCGGCGCCCTTGAGCGCTTTGGCGGCTTCGACCGCGCGGCCTTCCGGCGTGTCCGGACCGTATTGATAGCGTTCGGCCCCCTCGAAACCGGTCGGCCCGCCGATCATGCCCGGCGCCAGTGCGTCGGCGGCAAAGGCGCGGCCGGGGCGGATGAACTGGGGTGCGATACCTGTGGCGGCCACGAACATCGCGGCCTTGCCTCCGGACGCCAGCAATCGGCGCCGCGAGATGCGGATCATATCAGACATTGGAATTCCTCCCTCAGGGCCCAATGTTTCCTCCACGAGCCCATGAGGGATATTGACGGCAGGATCGGAAGGCTGTCAACATCATAAATAATCAAAATACCTCACAACATCGCAATGAGGCCTGCAAGTGATTGATATCAAGGTCCATATTCGACTCCCGCTGCCTGAAATTGATGGAAAATACGTCTCCCCAACCCGGCAAGGCTTCGCCGATCTCTGTGATTTAGCCCGACGGCTTGCGTATCGGCCAAGGCCGGATACATCATTTCCCATCAGAATCGCGAAGGGTGGGGATCAGTCTCCACCGGCCTTGCACGATGCCAACGCGTTGAGGAGGTGAAAGACGGTGCGTTCGACCCTTACCGACATAGCCAGGGAAGCCGGTGTCTCCGCCGCCACCGTCGACCGTGTGCTCAACAACCGCCCAGGGGTCCGAGCGCGCACGCGCGAGGTCGTGCTCGAAATGGCGCAGCGCCTTGGCTATATCGCCGAAAATCCGAACGGGGCGCCGCCGCGGCTCGCGCCCGGCGAGGTCATCCGACTCGACTTCGCCCTGCCGGCCGGCACCAACTCCTTCATCAAGATGCTGCATCGCCAGATAGAGGCGCAGGCCCTGGCGCGTCCCGATCTCGATGTCCACATCGCCACCATCGAAGGCTTCAATCCCGATCGCCTTGCCCGCCTGCTGCAGGATCTGCGCGGCCAGACGCAAGGCGTCGGCGTCATTGCGCTCGACCATCCGACGGTGCGCGAGGCGATCCGCTCGCTGTCGGCCAGCGACGTCAAGGTGGTGACCATCGCTTCCGACATCCTGCATGTGCCGAGGGTCGCCTATATCGGCATCGACAACCGTGCCGCCGGACGGCTGGCCGGCTATCTTCTCAACCGCTTCATGGGTTCGGGACGTCCCGGAAAGGTGGCGCTGTTCGCGGGCTCGCTGTCCTATCGCGGCCATGAGGAGCGCGAGATGGGCTTCCGGCACATACTGACCGAGGAATCGCCCAATCTGGAAATCGTCGAGATGCGCGAAATGCTCGACGACCGCGAAAAGGCCTATTCCGAGGCTTCAGCGCTTCTGGAGCGGCACCCCGACCTTGCCGCGATCTACAATGTCGGCGCCGGCAACACCGGCATCGCGCGCGCGCTGAAAGAGCGTGGCCGTGCGCAATCCATGGTCTTCCTCGGCCACGAGGTGACGGACGGCACCAAGGAGTTGCTGCTCGACGGCACGCTCGACGCGGTCATCGACCAGAACCCGCGCGTGGAGGCGCGCGAGGCGCTCAACATCCTCGCACACGAGGTCAGGGGCCTGCCCTATGAGTTGCACCAACCCAGGCTGCAGGTGATCTTCAAGGAGAACATTCCGGAGATCTGACTGCGGGCCTAATCGACGCTTTCCGGATAGAGCGCCTTTGCCAGGTCGCGGATCGCGTCCGCCGTTCGCGGACCGAAGCCGATCATGTAGGCACCGTCGAGCACGATCAGCGCTTTGCTGGCGGCCGCGGGCGTCGCCGCCAGCGCGCGGTTGGAGAACACTTGCTCCGGCGTCGGGCCGCCCTTGCCGTCACTCATCATCAGGATCACGTCGGGGGCCATCTCCACCAGCTTCTCCTCCGATGCCGCCTTGTAGCCTTGCACCACATCCATCGGGTTGAGGCCGCCGGCATAGCGGATGATGGCATCGGCCGACGTACCGGCACCTGCCGCACTGAGCTTCACCAGGCCGTGGAAGAACACCACCTTCTTGCGCCGCTCCGGCGGGACTCTCGCGGCGAGATCGGCGGCGACCTGAAAAGCACCGAGCACCCCGGCGGAAACAGCCTTGCCCTTGTCTTCGAGCCCAAGCGAGGCGGCGATCAGGGTGATCTTGCGGTCTATGCCTTCGCCGCTGTTGTCCTGCGGGATGAAAACGATCGGGATCGCCAGCGACTTCAGCACCTCGACCGCTGCCGGCGGCCCGCTGTCCTCGGCGGCCAGGATCAGATCCGGACGCAGCCCCGCCACCCCTTCGACCGAAAGCTGCCGGCGATAGCCGACATTGGGCTTCCCGGCCACTTCCAAGGGATACTTGCTGCCCCGGTCGACGGCGATGATGCGCTCGCCGGCGCCGAGCGCATGCACGATCTCGGTGACGTCGGACCCGAGCGTCAGGATTCGCGTCGCCGGCCCGGGCGCGACAGTTCGTCCCAGCGCATCGGTGACGGTCTCGGCGGCTTGCGCCTTGAAGCCGCAGGACGGCGCCAACACCGACAGCGTCAGAAGCAGCATGGCGGCCATGCCGCCCGGCCCGAACCATGACCTCCGCCTGCGCCCGCCCATACTGCCAGCCATATTTTTGCTCCTTGCCCAAACCCGTTTCGAAGACGGCTTGGCCTATAAATTTAAAGTTGACTCATGTCATCATGTTTTAATATGTGACCCCTGCCCCGGCCGTCCTGGCCGCGGGATTCCAATCATGCCAGCCAGGGCCTCTCAGCCACCGCCAGCAGTTTGCTTTGCTTGGGGGCTTTGCATGACAACCACAAAAAACACGACCTTGATGGCCAGCACCGCGCTCGCCTTCGTGCTCGGCCTTTGCGCCGCGCCTTTCGCCAGCGCGCAGGAACAGGAGCCGGAGAAAAAGGCCGCCAAGGCCGATCGCCTGGCACCCGCCAGCACCACAAAGGACCAGCCGGCGACCATGCTCGACGTCATCACCATCTCGGCGACGATGATCAAATCCCCAGTCATCGATTCTATGGCCGCCATCAGCGCCGTCGACCAGGATGAACTCGATCGCATCCAGCCCGACACCGCCGCCGACATCTTTCGCACCACGCCCGGCGTCGCCGCCTCGATGAATGGCGACGATCCGGCCACCGCCATCAACATACGCGGGCTCGAACAATATGGCCGCGTCGTCGTGACGCTTGACGGCGCCCGCCAGGACTACTGGCGCGTCGGCCATGGTTCGGGCTCCTTCTATGTCGAGCCCGACCTGATCAAGGACGCCACCGTCATTCGCGGCCCGGTGTCGAACGCTTATGGATCCGGCGGCATCGGCGGCGTCGTTTCCTTCGAGACCAAGGACGCGGGCGACTTCCTGAAGCCGGGTGAAAACTGGGCCCTTAGCGAGAAGCTCGGCTATGAGAGCAATGGTGACGGCTTCACCACCAGCACGACGGGCGCCTACCGCTTCAACGAGGACGCCGACATCATCGGCAACCTCATCTACCGCAACCGCGACAGCTATACCGACGGCGAAGGCGCCACGGTGCCCTGGACCGGTGAGCGAGTGACCAGCGGCTACCTGAAGACCACCTTGCGCCCCGCCGATGGCCACGAGCTGAAGCTCGGCGCCATCCTGCAGCGCTACAACGACATCATCAGCGGTTCGAGCGGATCGCCCTCGGCGACGCTGAGCCGCTACGACGCCAACACCACCAACCAGACCTATACCGCCGCCTACACCTGGAAGCCCGACGACAGCGACCTGATCGACCTCAGCGTGAATGCCTATCACAACCGCACCCGCGCCGAGCAGACGCACGTGTGGCCGACCAACTCGATCGGCACTTTCCGCTTCTACGACGTCGCCACGACCGGCCTCAACGCCAGGAACTCGTCACGTTTCGACGCCTGGGGCATCGCCCATATGCTGACCTATGGCATGGATTACTACTACCTCGAAGGCTCGTCTGAAGCCGCGCATTTCGGCGCCGGCGAACAGCAGGGCTATGGCGGCTTTCTGCAGTGGCAGGGCGATTACGAGAACTGGCTGCAAGTGATCACGGCCCTGCGCTATGACGGCTATACGCTGGATGGCGAGACGCGCGTGCCGTCGCCTCAGGAGGCTTCGATCTCAGGCGACCGATGGTCGCCGCGCTTGACCGTCGGCGTCACCCCGTTCGAGGGCTTCCAGCTTTACGGCACCTATTCCGAGGGCTACCGCGCGCCAGGGCTTCAAGACGTCTTCCGTGGCGGCGGTGCGCATGGCGGCACCGACGCCTACCGGCCCAACCTTCTGCTGCAACCCGAAACGGCAAAGAGTTGGGAAGCCGGCATCAATGTCAAGTATGACGATGTACTGACGGCGGGCGACCGTGTTCGTGCCAAGTTAAACGTCTTCCATACGGACGTCGAAGACTACATCGAAACCAACCTGACCGTCACACCACGCACGGCGATCAACATCGGCGATGCCCGATTGAAAGGCATCGAGGCCGAGGCCGTCTACGACTACGGCTGGGGTTTCCTCAACCTCTCGGGTGCTTTGATCGACGCCAAGGTTGTCAGCGGCATCTATTCCGGCCAGGCGCTGAACAACACGCCCCTCGACCGTTTCTCGGCCACGGTCGGCTTCCGGATGCTGGAAGACAAGCTGACCGTGGGTGCACAGTATCTCAGCATCGGCGAGATCACCCGCACCCGCCGAACCAGCCTCTCCAACCCGATCGTCGTCGATCCCGGCTTCGAGCTCGTCAACGTCTTCGCCAACTGGACCGTCAACGACAATCTCAAAGTCGATTTCGGCGTCGATAACGTCTTCAACACCGCCTACACCGACCCGCAAAGCGCCTGGTCGACCTCGGCGGCCACGGAACAGGGCAAGGGCCGCACCTTCAAGGTGGCGATTACCGGCAGGATCGGAGGATAAGCATGAGCCAGACATCGATGCGTGAACTCGCCTGCGAGGCACGGCTCAACCTGCGGCATCTGCCCGATTACATGGACAGCATCACCGACCGGCTGCAAAGCTTCGAGGCCGATGCGTCGCATCAGGGACAGCGCATCGATTTCCGCTTCGCCTTCGGGGGCGCGTCCATCGACATGGAGCGCCTGGTGATGCGCGCCAACGCCGCCGATCGCGACGGCCTCGCGCGCATCAAGGATCTGCTCGCCACGGCGGTGCAGGTCCATGCCAAGGCGGAAAGCCCTGAGATCGTATGGACCGGCGATCTTTCGGGTGAGACCAACCTTGCCCAGTTCCGCGAGATGACCGTCACCGGTGTCCGCGACCTCACCCCGCATATGCGCCGTATCAGCTTTGCCGGGGAGGATCTCGGCCGCTTCGCCAAGTTTGGCGGCATGCATATCCGCATGCTCTTTCCCACGAGAGACGTGCCCGACCCGCTCTGGCCGGTTCTGGGCGCCAGCGGCCTGCCCGTCTGGCCGGCGGACGACAGGCGACCGGTTGCGCGCGTCTACACCATCCGTGCACTCGACGTGGCGCAGGGGATCATGGATGTCGACTTCCTCGTCCATCCCCGCGAAAGCGTCGGCTCGGCCTGGGCGATGCAGGCGGCGCCGGCCATGAAGGTCGGCATCATGGGGCCGGTCGGTCGCCCGGTGCGCCAGGCGGACTGGTATGTCATGGGCGCGGATGAAACCGGCCTGCCGGCATTGGCGCGCATGCTGGAAACGTTTCCCGCCGAGACAAGGGGTGTCGCCTTCGTCGAGATCGCGGACGAAGGCGAAAAGCAGGAGATCAACAATGCCACCGGCATTGAACTGCACTGGCTGACACGGGACGGCGTACCGGCGGGCGAGGACAGGCTGCTGGCCGAGGCTGTGCGCTCGGTGCAGTGGCCTGAGGATGTCTCCGCCGTCGGCTGGTTCGCGGCGGAAGCGGCAGCGGCCAAAACCATACGCGAATACTGGCGCGACACGCTCGGCCTCGGCCGAGACCAGACGTTGGCAGCTGCCTACTGGCGGCGTGGGGCGGCAGGGTTGATGGCGGGGTGAAGCGCGTAAGGTGAGCGCGTGAATTGAGAAACGTCAGCGCTGCCCCTCATCGCCCTGCCGGGCACTTCTCCCCGTATAGTGACGGGGAGAAGGGGCTGGCCGCAACACTGGCGCTCTTTTCTGCTGCGCTGGTCATTGGCGAAATGAGCGGCGGGAGCGTCTTTCTCCCCGTCACTATACGGGGAGAAATGTCCGGCAGGACAATGAGGGGCGGCGCTGACTTTCCGAGATTTCCCTACGCCCTTCTGACAACCGCCCCACCATTATCGCCAACACCAATCACAACCCGGTCGCCGGAAACAATCCCTGCAATATCACACACCACCAGCGGCATGCTGATCCCGTAAAGAAACTCTGCCACGATCGCCCCAACCGCCAGGATCGGGTCCGGCCGCTCCAACAGAATGCCGGCCGGCGCCGTCCCCCGGCGGATAGCCTCCGCCAACACCGAAGATGATGAGGACGAGCCTCGCCCGCTCGGCATGACCAGAATCCTGCCGGCGACGTTCCGCCCCAGCCCCGGATGCGAATGATCGATGATTTCGCCGGTCTCGGCCTCGACGCCACCCCAGAAGCTGAGCGGGTGCGAAAACACCAGCGCCTCGCCCTCCGCCTCCCCGGCCAGTTGGAAGCTGCCAGCTCTTTCAAATGCTTCCAGCGATTGCGTCATGCCGCGCCCCGCACCACATGCCCAACGGCGGCCGAGCGGATGCAATCCTTCATCTCGGCGAACGCCACCGTCACGCCGATATTGCCCGGCGCGTAATGCGCCCATTTGCCGGAATTGGTCATGACAACGCCATCGAGATTTTCGAGGATCGAGGTGACATAGGTGCAGGTGTCGGCGACAGGGATCAGGCCGAACGCCTCCATGCCATCGAGCGCGCCTTCATCCCGCAGCCGCGTCAGCGTCGCACGCCCGGTGTTGACGTAGATCGGGATTCCCCTGCCCGGCGCGACCTCGCGCAACATCGGCAACAGGCGCATCCATTCCTCATGCGAGAAATGCGGCGTGCCCAGGGATATTGCGGCAAGCGGCGCGCCATCAGGCACTGCGGACAGCCTGGCCAGCGCCTGATCGATGTCGGCGCGCTTGATGCGGATCGTCTCTTCCGGCGCGCGACCTTGGAACGCCTGATCGAGAGTTGCGGCCTCGGGCGTGATGCCAACGGCATGAAACAGCGCCACAGCCCCGGTCGTCGCGGAGGCCGCGCCCAGTGCCTTCAACTGGTCCTCGTCGCGAGGTTGCGGTAGTCCCGCGATCACCGGAACGCGGTCGCCGTTGGCCTGTCCGACGATCAACCCGACACCGACGAACAGGCTGTCGTTCGGTTCATGCGCAGCCTCATCGAGTTCGAACAGAATGCGCCCGCGCCGGTTTTCACTGAGATGCAGGCCCCACGCAGGCGCACGCCCGGTCATGGCGCAGCACAGGTCGATGAAATCGCCATAGCGGTTGGTGCGCGCGCCGATCACCGAATTGGCGAAGACGATGGCGTTCGATTCACCCCAGGCGATCTGCTCGCCGAATTGCGGCCGGAACCGCGTCTGGTAGGGCGCGCAGGTGAAGGTCGCCTGGCAGCCGAGCTCCAGATGCGCCTTCATCAGCCGCCGCGCCGGCACTTCCTCCGCAACCTGCATCTTTACCATGCCGGGATGGATGAGGTCGAACGAACCGACATTGAGCGTTGTCGGCACCTGGACACGCCCGCCGCCCTCGACCAGCCGCTCGACGAAATCGAGTCCGGCCTTGCCGTGGTACAGGCAGCCATCGATATGGGCGCCCGATATGTCGAGCAGACTGTTCGCACCGACGGCGTTGGAGAAGGCGACGAGGATTTTCATGGCAGCGGCCGCGGATGGGCCTTGCCCGCCGTCGAGCATGGATTGGTCGTGGGTGGTCAATTCCAAGGCCATGGACACTCCAGCCCCTTGCTCGATCGGACGGAGGGACAGCACCCCCCCTCTGCCCTGCCGGGCATCTCCCCCGCAAGGGGGGAGATCAGCAGCGTAAGCGCGGCAGCTCTTCCCGCAACGTCGAAAATTTGCGAAGGCAGAGATGACGGCCAATCTCCCCCCTTGCGGGGGAGATGTCCGGCAGGACAGAGAGGGGTGTGACAGAGCGCCAACTTCCCAATTTGTGCCTAGCCCGCCGCAATCAACACCGTGCTCTCCGGCGACCAGCGCAGCACCACATCCTGCCCTTCCGCCAGCAGGTCTGCGCCGGTGTTCTGGACGATGACCTTCAACGTCTGGCCGGCGCGGTCGACGAAATAGGTGCTGTTGTTGCCGGCGAAGATGCGCTTGGAAACCTGGCCCTTCAGCGTGTTGATGTTGCTATCCGTTGTTCCTGCATCGGTGGCGATGCGAATGCGCTCCGGGCGAACCGCGCAACTGGCTTTGGCACCCGCCGCAAGCCTGTCACCGACCCCCGCCGCGATCGCGGTGCCATCCGCCAGCCGGATACCATTGCCAGTCGCGTCGCCGCGAAAGATGTTGGCGTCGCCGAGGAAGGTGGCTGCGAACTCGCTTTTCGGACGATCGTAGATTTCTTCCGGCGGCCCTTCCTGCACCAGCCGGCCGTCGCGCAGGATGCCGATGCGGTCGCTCATCGTCAGCGCTTCCTCCTGGTCGTGCGTGACGAAGATGGTGGTGATGCCGATCTCGCGCTGGATGCGCTTCAGCTCGATCTGCATGTCGACGCGCAGCGCCTTGTCGAGCGCGCCCAATGGCTCATCCAGCAAAAGCACGCGCGGCTTGGTGACGATTGCGCGCGCCAGCGCCACGCGCTGGCGCTGTCCGCCGGAGAGCTGGTGCGGTTTGCGCCCGCCGAGTTTGCCGAGTTGCACGAGGTCGAGTGCGCGCTGCACTTCCGTCGCGATGACAGTCTTGGCCTCGCCACGCACCGAGAGCCCGAAGGCGACATTGTCGGCGACGCTCATGTTGGGAAACAGCGCATAGTTCTGGAACACCATGCCGATGCGCCGCTTCTCGACCGGCACGCGCTCGACGCTTTCGCCGCCTATCGAAATACGGCCGGTGTCGGGAAAATCGAAGCCGGCGATCTGCCTGAGCAGCGTGGTCTTGCCGCTGCCCGAAGGCCCGAGCAGCGCGTAGAAGCCGCCGTCGGCGAAATCGATGGACACATCGTCCAGCGCCTTGTGCGCACCGAAGCTGCGCGAGACGTTCGATACCGTGACGCCGGCCATTATTTCTCTCCGCCGAATTTGAAGAAGCGCGCCGTGAGCAGCATCAGCGCCATCGATACGACAATGATGATGGTCGAGACCGCGTTGATCTCGGGCGTGAAGCCCTTGCGGATCGCGGCGTAGATTTCGACCGGCAGCGTCGTCTGGCCGGGCGTCGACAGGAAGTAGGAAACGACGAACTGGTCGAACGAAACGGCGAAGGCGAACAGCCCGCCGGCGATGACGCCCGGCATGATCCAGGGCAGCGTGACCCGGTTGGTCACCTGCCACTGATTGGCGCCGAGCGAGCGCGCCGCCTCTTCCAGTTCGGGTGCGAAGGTCTGCAGGCGAGCGGAGACGACGACGATCACATAGGGCAGCGCCAGCGCGACATGGCCAAGCAGGATGGCGAACAGCCCCCGCCCGATGCCGACGCCGAAGAAGAAGATCAGCATCGCCGTTCCGGTGATCAGCCAGGGAATGGCAATCGGCGGAAACAGCAGCGCCTGCAACAGCTTCTTGCCGCGGAATTCATAGCGAAAGAGCGCCAGCGAAGCCGTGGTGCCGAGCACGACGCAGATGATGGTGGTGATGACCGCGATCTTGAGGCTGTTCCAGGTGGCCGAGATCAACTGGTCGTTCTGCCAGAGCGAAGCATACCAGTCCGTCGTCCACTCGAATGGCAGCTGGTAGAAGGGCGAGGCGTTGAACGACATCAGCGCCATGATGATGATGGGCAGATAGAGGAAGGCGAGCAGCAGCCAGACATAGATCCGGCCCAGCCATTCGAGGATGCGGGTGGTCATCATCAGGCGGCCCTCCGCAGCACCGGCGATGCAACCGCCAGGATGACCAGCACGACGGCCAGCAGGATGAAGGACAGCGCGGCTCCCAGCGGCCAGTTGAACACGGCGACGAACTGGTCCTCGATGACAGTGCCGTAGAAGGTGCCAGTGCGACCGCCGAGGATGCGCGGCTCCATGAACGAGCCGACGACGGGCACGAAGATGAGAGCGGCCCCGGCCACCAGCCCCGGCATCGACAGCGGAATGATCACCCGCTTCAGCACCTGCAACCGCGAGGCGCCGAGCGAGCGTCCGGCTTCGATCAGCGAGTCGTCGATCGCTTGCAGCGTGAGGTAGCAGGTCAGCACCATGTAGGGCACGTAGGAGTGCACCAGGCCGATGATCACGGCAGGATAGGAATACATGAGATCGATGTTGATCTTGAACGGCAGCACGGCGTTGAGCGCGGCGTCGAGGATGCCGCCTTCGCGCAACACCATGGCCCAGGAGAAGATGCGCACCAGCCCGTTCGACCAGAATGGCAGGATGACCAGCAGGAAGATCGCCTCGCGGCTGCGCCCTTTCAGCACCTTGGCCAGCACATAGGCCGCGGGATAGCCGATGACGACGCACCATAGCGTCACTTCCAGACCGAGCCTGAGAGAGGCCAGCAGAAGCGTCAGGTAAAGGCTCTGCGAGAAGAAGGCGGCATAGTTGCCAAGCGTGAAGGCCCAGGGCTTTCCCGTCAGCGGCAGGTCGGTCATGAAGGAGAAGAACACCATGGCCGAAAGCGGCAGGAAGATCGCCACGGTCAGCCAGAGATAGGCCGGCGCCAGCAGCGGTAACGCCTTGCCCAGCCCGCCGCGCGATGCGGCCGCACCCTCTGCCATGATATCCTCCTCCCCAGGATTGGAAGGACCAGCCGGCGTGAACCGCCGGCTGGTCCGGGCGTGAGCCTTACTTCACGTCGACCTTGAGCTGCTGCCAGAGCGCAAGATAGGCCTCGCGCTGGGCGTCGGTGATCGGCGCCTGGAACTGGATGCGCTTGGCGACATCCGGATCACCCATGACCTTGCGGTTGAAGGCATCCTCGGGCAGCGCCTCGACGGCCTTGGTGTTGGCCGAGACGGGGGCGCCGACCTTGGTGACCCATTCGACGTAGAATTTCGGGTCGATCATGTAGTTGATGAAGGCCTCGGCTCCAGCGACATTCTTCGAGCCGACCGGAATGGAGAAGGCATCCAGCCAGGCGACGGCGCCCTCCTGCGGAATGACCAGCGAGACCGGCAGTTTGAAATGGGTCTTGGCGCGGTCGGCCGAACCGCTCCAATAGGTGCCGATATCGATCTGGTTGGAGGCGACCATCTGGTTCCAGTCGTTTTCCGAGCTCCAGAACGTCTTGATCTGCGGCATCAGCGAGGTCAGCTTGGTCTTGACCGCGTCCATATCCTTGATGTCGTTGATGTTCTGGCCGGTGGCGATGGCGCCGAATTGGACCGCCTCGACAGCGTCGTCGCGGATGACGACGCGGCCCTTGTGGGCGGGATCCCACATCTCGGCGATCGACGTCGGCGGCTTGTCGAAGGACTTTTCATTGATGGCGAGCGCCGTCAGGCCCCACACCCACGGCACGCCATAGACCTTGCCGTCATGGTCGAGCATGGGCGATCCCGCCTTGTCCTTGCTGATATCGGCGTAGTTCGGCAGCTTGGAGGTATCGATCGGCTGGATCAGCTTCTCGGACATCGCCTGGTCGTTGAAGGCGGCGTTGATCATGACCACGTCGTAGAGACCGGGATTGGTCCTGAGCTTGGTCAGCATCTCCTGTTCGGAATTGAAGAAGTCGTTGACGACCTTGTTGCCGGTCGCCTTCTCGAAGGCTGCGATTGCCCAGGGCTCGTCGGCGCCATAACCCTTCCAGTTGAGCACATGCACTTCGGCGGCGCTCGCCGCCAGCGTGAGCGCGGTGGTAAAGACGGCGGTCGCCGTCAAGAGAGCAGTCAGTCTCGGCATGCGCATGTTGGTTCCTCTCTGTGTTTGCCCGCTTCCCGGGCTTTGTCAGGCTGTCTGATGGGCCTTCCGTGTCTGGCCGGGCACATCGGTCGAAGGACCGTCGGCCTGGCTCAGGAAAGTCTGGATCTCCGCATCGGTCGGTGCCGATGAGCCGCCATGACGCGTCACCGAAATCGCGGCCGCCGCATTGGCGTAGCGCGCTGCCTCGAACGGCTGCGTTGCGCGCGACAAGGCGCTGACAAACGCGCCGATATGGGTATCGCCGGCGCCATTGGTATCGACAGCCTCGACCTTGAAACCGGGAATGGTTTGCTGAGCGCCGCCGGCCAGCCTGATGTGGCAACCCTTGGCGGCCGAGCGGATGACGACACCAGCAGCCTGCGGACAATGGTCGGCCAGAAGCCGTGCCGCGAGGCTCTCGACATCGCCAGGCCCGGCGATTTCGGCGGCCTCCGTCGCGTTGCAGCTCAGCCAATTGGTGCGGGCAAGCACGCGCGACAGAATGGATCGCGGAATATCGGAAACAACCGGCGTCGGATCGAAGACGAAAGCAACGTCCGCCGGCAGCGCTTCTATCCAGCTGGTGAGCGCATCACGGCTGCCGGGATAGCTGAGCGTATAGCCTGACGCGAACACCCAATCGCCTTGCACGACCGTGACGGACGCCATCATGGCGAGGCTGAGAATGCTCTCCGCGCCGGGCCACGACACGAAGGTGCGTTCCGCATCGCTGGAGATCATGGCGACGCAATTGCCGCTGTCCATAACAGGCGATGGCGGCGTCAGCGTCTCGATACCTTCGCTCGCGAACGCGGCGCGCAGGAAATCACCGTTCGGCCCGGCGCCAAGCTGGCCGCCGAACACCACCGTCATGCCGGTGCGGGCCGCGGCGACCATCATGTTGAAACCGCCGCCGGCGACCTGCGCATAACTCGATGCGGTCTTTTCCGTGCCGGACGCCGGCAGGGCATCAATGCGGTAGACATAGTCGACCACCGCGCTGCCGATATGGACGAGGCGCCCGTTCATGCCGCGGCGTCCTTGCCAGAACCCGTCTTGCCGGCCGTCGCCATCCGCGCCGCGACAAGATCGGCGGCAAGCGTGCGAACCTCGGCCATGTCGATGCCCTTGAGGCCGGCCACGCGATCCCCCGGCAAGCGTGAAAACCCGGTGCAGGCGCCGGCCATGCCGGCCGCGATGGCGCCGATCGTATCGGTGTCGCCACCGAGATTGGCGCTGATGATCGCGGCCTGCCAGGGATCGCCGTCGGCAGCTTCCAGCACCGCGAAGGCTGCCGGAACGGACTCCTGGCTGGCGACCCCGGTGCCGACGAGGTCAGTGATCAGCCGGATCGCGTCCTTCACCACCTTTCCGCGCACCAGGTCCCGCGCCCACACGATGCGGGCCGCGATGTCGCCGCCGGTCACCCAATGGCCAAGCGTTGCCCCTCGCCTTGCGGCGGCAACCGCGCTGTCGGACGCGGCCCGCCAGTCCCCGCCAGCGACCCCGCGGCTGACGGCGGCGGCGACGGCGCTCGCGGAGGCAATCGCGATCGACGTGTTGTGCGTCGCCCGGCAGGTTTCCGCCACCTTGGCGACGAGTGCGTCGAACGGCTCCGGCGGCATCATGATGCCGACCGGCGCGATGCGCATGGCCGCGCCATTGGTGTCGCCGCCCCGCCCCGCCTCTTGTGCCGGCACGCCGTTGTTGATGGCGTCGATGGCGCGCTTTGTCGACGGCCCCAGCAGATCGTAACTGCCGCGCGCCTTGACCTCGCGCTCCCAGTCGAGCAGCGCGTTGACCCAGCGTGCATGGTCGAAGCGCTCGCCCGATTCAACAAGAATGCGGCCGAGCAAGAGCGCCTGTTCGGTGTCGTCGGTTATGGTTCCGGCCAGCAGGCCTTTCGACACCGGATGCTCGGCGAAAGGAGCGACGAAATCCTCGACATGGCCGTAGAGTTCGGCGATGCGGGCCGGTGACAGAAGCTGAGTCGGCATGCCGAGCGCATCCCCCAGCGCGCCACCGACAAGCGCGCCCTTGGCGCGATCGAGCATTGCATTGTCCGGCATCGCTCAAAACCTCATATGCAGGGCGAAATGGGCGGGATTGAGCAGGCTGGTGACATATTCGATCGGCCGCTCGTCAGCCGCGCGCGTCAGCCGGCGGCCGCGCAGGAACGGCGTGCCTTGCGGGCATCCCAGTATGGCGGCGTCGCCGGCGTCGAGCATCTCGATGTCGACCCATTCCTCGCCATGGTCGGGCACAAGCCCCGCCCCGCGCAGCGTCTGGTGCAACGAGCCTTCACGCAAGCCGCGCAGCGGCACGTCCTCCAGTTCAGGCGACAACGGCAGCCGGCTGCGCTCGATGGAAATCGCATGGCCGTCGCTGGCGTTGGTGCGCACGCGGTCGACGGCGATGAAGAACGGGCTTTCGATGCCGAGCAGAACGGCCAGGTCGGCATCCTCGATCACCTCCAGCCGCAGCGTCCTTGTCTCGGCATTCGCGCCGGCATCGGCGAGCGCCCGTGACCAGCCGATGGCGTCATCGACAGGCTTGCCGTCGAAAGTGACGAAGGAACCAATGCCGACCTTGGTGGTGATCAGCCCGCGGCTGGACAGTTCCTCGAGGCCCTTGCGGACCGTGTTGCGGCTGACGGAGAAGCGCTGGACGAGCTCGTTTTCGCTTTGCAGGCGATCGCCGAAGCCGAGAACGCCGGAGCGGATTTCATGTTCGAGAACGGTCGCGATCTGCTCGGGCTTGCCCGTGCCGGGAGACAATTGAACCGCGCGCCGCTTCATATGCGTACCTGTTCAGTGAACCTGTATAGTCCTGTTCAATATATCGGCAAGACGGCACTGTCAACGAGGTGGCGGAGGCTGGCGTGGCATGGACGTCGGCCGACCGAAGCCAGAAGCCTCAACCGAAGCCAGGGAGCCTCACTGGAGTTCCGGGTACGCCGGCCCGGGCCGGACCTCAACGTGATGCTAGGGCAAAAAGAAAGCCCGCTCCGGGAAGCCGGGGCGGGCCTTGGAGGAGGATAAGGGGTGGGACCCTCTCCTCTTGTTTCCACGGGGGGTGTGGACCGCATTCAATATAGGTGAGTCTCGCCCTTCAGCGGATCACAAGCCTGCCTGCTTTCATCACGATCCGGTGCGCGACGGCATCCGCGTGGTCACGACAGCGCGAGCGCCCATGGCAACCACTCGGCTAGATGCGCCCGAGCACGACAAGAATGATGATGATCAGCAGCACCAGCCCCAGCCCGCCACCGCCATAATAGCCGGTGCCGTAGAACGGTCCGCCGCCCAGGCCACTGAAGCCGCCAAGCAGCGCAATGACAAGAATGATAATGAGGATTGTTCCAAGGCTCATGATTTCCCGCTCCTGTATGCGCTGGTGCGCCGATTGGACATCGCGTGATGCGATGTTCGAAAACGAGAACGTCCGAGCAGCCCTGCCGTTCCAATCGTCATGGAGCCATGTGTCGATTTCGCCGGCAAAGGAAATCCCTGCCCCGCGAGATGAAAAGCTTGAAGATTGCAACCCGCGATACCCTCGGCCGGGCAAGCCGCCATCGGCATCCAGGTTGAGAGAGGCGTGAGAACAAGGTCGCGGAAGCGCAACAGAGGCGTAGCAGAAAGCCCGCCTGAACGGCGGGCTTTCCAACCGGCCGGAGGCCAGGAGAGTGCGCTTCAAAGCCTCGCGGCTGGTTTTCCGCACTTCCCTTCCGGCACCCTTGGCCTCAGCGGCGCGCGATCAGCAGGCAGAGCTGGCGCAGGTCGCGATCATAGGTGCCTTCGCTGCTGAGCACGTCGGCGCAACGCTTCTTCATCCTGGCCAACTGGTTGCCCGACATCTGGGCAACGACGCCCGGAAGATTCGGGTGGCCAGGATTGCTCGGGTTCGACGGATTGCCCGGATTGCTGGGGTTGGTTCCGCCACCGACACCCACGCCGACACCGACGCCAAGTCCGCCCGTGCCGCCGACATTCGCGCCGAGGCCGGCGCTGATGCCGTTCGACCCGCCGACATTCGCGCCCAGGCCCGCATTCACACCATTGCTGCCGCCGACAGAGGCGCCGAGCCCGGCGCTGACGCCGCCCGAGCCGCCGACATTCGCGCCGGCCCCGGCATTGACGCCGCCACTGCCACCGACCGAGGCGCCGACACCGGCACTGACACCACCGCTGCCGCCCACCGAGGCGCCGACGCCGGCGTTGACGCCGCCGCTGCCGCCGACGGAGGCGCCTACACCAACGCCAATTCCGCCGGCAGCATTCGCGGGCATCGAAAGAACGACGATTATCGCACTACCGGCCAACACGCTGGCGACTGTTTTGATCATGGAAGCCATAACACTCTCCTGTTGTCGTTGCGCTAAGGCAGTCGGCATGCAGCCGATTGCGAACTGAAATACGCGACAGAAGAGGTTCAGTTTCAATGCGGATCTCAATTGTAAAAATGATGGTATTCGTTGTAGAAATACAGAAATAACAACAGTAGTAAAAATATATTATATCTGTAAAAAATATTATGGCCGAAAATACCGAATTATCGGTATTATGTGAAATTGAGAAGGAAAAACGATTTTTATGAGAAAGTCGGAAACAGCTGAAGCTGGGCGACTCCAACGTCCATTTCTAGAACCATTGTAGCCATAAATTACGCAGCAATAACCCTTGCATCCCAGAGAATGCACAGGACGCAAGGAGATGCTTTGGATAAATCTCGCAGGAGCAAGAGGGTTTGCGCGGCAGCAGGCCATTCGATGCGCCGCTGGCTGACCTGAAGCCAGCCGGATCGCCGCCGCGTCTTGATCGTGGTGTTCTAGAATATGCTGGGTGTTCTCAGAACACCCGAGGCAACAGCCTGTAGCGAACGCGTTCCATGTAGGCGCGATATTCCGGCTCCGCGGCCAGCAGCGCTTCCTCGCGCAGGATGCGATACAGTTGCAGATAGGTGATCACCGCATAGACCGCGAGGTTGTGGAAGGAGAAGGCCGACAGCAGGAACAGCACGTGGCCGGCAAGATAACCGGCATAGATCGGGTGACGCACAATCCGGTAGGCGCCGCCCGTCATCACGCCGCGATTGGCAGGCAGGATGGCAAAGGAGCGACCCAGCGATATCTTGCCCCAGATGACGAACCAGAGCGCCAGGAACTGCAATGGCGCGGCGACATAGACGGGGATGAGTGCGATGCCCGGCTTCAGGCTGATCAAGGCAACCCCGAAACTGGCCGTCACCGAGACGATGACCGTAAGCGGATTCCAGTCACGCGTTGCCGGGCGCCGCGACAAAAGCAGCCAAGTGAAGGTGAGTATCTCGGAAATCGCAACCAGTGCGGCATTGATCCGCGTGGGATCCTCCACCACCTGGTACATGCCGCGGTAGACGAACAGTCCCGCGCAGGCCAGCGCGCAGACGCGAAAAAAGCCTTCGCGCAGGTCGATCAGCATTTCGCGTTTTCGCGCGGCGGAGAAAACTCCGCCTTCGTCGGCATGCGAAAGCGCGTCACTTTTTGATGTGAGCAAGGCAGGCACCCCGTGATCCCCTCGAAGTGACCTTTGCACGCAACCATTGCCGGCCGGTTAACCGGCAGACCGGATCGCGACTATCGCGTGGAAATGGCCTGTGCCGCGTCGGCGCCGGTCGTGCGCAACCTCCTGTTTCGTGTCTGCCTGCCCGGCGTCAGACGCACTCATCAAAGGTATCTGTCACCGGGCTACGCGGATCTGCCTCATGCCAGATACTGGTTGGTGAAATATCCGCCAAAATCAGGCAGTTGCGTCAGAGCTTTGGCATCCGCGTCGCGCAGGATGCCCGTGGCAAACAGGTAGGAGCCGATCGCATCCATCTTGGCCGGATCCATGGTGCCGATGGAACCGCTCTTGCCGCGCAGGAAATGCCCGTCGACGAGCGCCTTCAGCGAGGCATCTATCAACGCCGGATTGGTCAAGGCATCCTTGTTGGCGGCGATCAGCAGGGCCGCCGCCTCGCCGGCATGATCGACGGCGAACTGATAGCCGCGCCGCGTTGCCTGGACAAAAGCCGCCGCCAGCTCCGGATTTGCCTTCAGATAGGCCTCGCTCGACGAGATCAGCGTCGTGTGCTCGTCCGGTACGCCATAATCGGCATAGACGAAGCTGCGCTGCTTGACGCCCTTGAGCTCCGCCTCCACGCCCTCCCAGGTCGAAACCTCGAGGGTGAAGTCCACGGAGCCGTTGGCCAGCGCCTCATAGGCGGAGGTGCCGAGGGTCACGGTCTCGAAATTCCCCTTGCCGCCATCGTGGCGGATGATGGTCGAGATCAGCGCGTTCTCCCACGCACTGCCGAAACCGCCATAGGTCAGGCCGTCGAGATCCCTGGGGCTTTTGATATCGCTGCGCGCGGCATTGAAGACTAGCCGGCCGGTCTCGGACTGCACCACGGCATAAACAGCCTTCAAGTCGGCCCCGCCGGTTCTTTGGGTAAACAGGCTGATGGTGCCGTTGATGCCGAAGTCGGCGACATGGTTGGCGACAAGCGTCCCGGCGCCGGTGTCGCTATAAGGAAGAATGTCGACCTCGATCCCGGCCTCGCGATAGAAGCCTTTGTCGCGCGCGACGAACAGCCCGATGTGGTTGGTGTTGACCGTCCAATCCAGCGCGACGGTGACCTTCGGCGTCGCCGCGAAGGAGCGCTTCGCTCCGGCAACCAGCGGCAGGCTGCCGGCAAGGGCAAACAGCAGGGCCTGGCGACGCGTTATCTCAGTCATGGTCGTGTCCTTTGGATGGTTGGGGATTGAGCAGGATGTCGAGGATCTCCGCCTCGAGCGCGCTGGCCCGCGACGAAGCGGCAGCGGTCGGGTCGCGCGGTCGAGGCAGCGGCACGCTGATTTCGCGCACGATGCGGGCGGGTCGTGCCGACAGCACATAGATCCGGTCCGACAGGTACAGCGCCTCGCGCACATCATGGGTGATCAGCAGCGCCGTCCAGCGATGGTGCCGCCACATCTGTTCGAGCCAGCGTTGCAGGGCCGCACGGGTCAGCGCATCGAGAGCGCCGAAAGGCTCATCGAGCAGCAGCATGTCGCGCTCCTGCACCACGGTGCGCAGCAGCGCCGCGCGCTGGCGCATGCCGCCCGACAGCTGCGCGGGAAAATGCCGCTCGAAGCCGGCGAGCCCGAACTCGGCGAACAGCGGTGCGACGCGCGCCCGTGCCGCCTTGCGCCTGACACCTTGCACTTCGAGCCCGAGCGTCGTGTTGTCGATGATGCGCCGCCACGGCATCAGCGCGTCGCGCTGCGGCATGAAAGCAAAATGCCTGCCATGGTCGTCGAGCGGCGCACCGTCGAAGAGCATCTCGCCATGACCATGCTCGGCGCCCGTCAGTATCTGGAACAGCGTCGACTTGCCGGCGCCGGAGGGGCCGAGGATCGAGACGAATTCGCCGGCGCCGACATTGAGCGAAATGTCGGCGAGCACGTCGAGCCCGCCAAACGCCTTGCGCACATGCCGCAGTTCGAGCCGGTTCATTCGCGCGGACCCGTTCCCGGCGGCTCACGGCCGGCACGTTCCCAGGGCATGGCAATACGCTGCAGAAGAACCGTCAGCCCGAACAGGCCGAGGGTGAGCCCCGCACTGACGGCAACGGCGGCCAGCACGAGGTCGGGGCGGAAATTGTTCTTGGCGTTGAGCATGTAGATACCGAGCCCCTTCGCCGCTCCCGCATATTCGGCGAAGATGGCGCCCACCACGGCATAGGTGATGGAGATCCTGAGCCCGGCGAAGAAATAGGGCAGCGCCGAGGGCAGCCGGGCCAGCACGAAGACGCGCCAGCGCCCCGCCCCCATGGTGCGCAGCATCTGGCCGATCTCGACCTCGGTCGCCTCATAGCCTTGTACAAGCGCCACCAGCATCGGGAAAAAGGTGACCAGCGCGACCAGCATGATCTTGGGGGCCAGCCCGAAACCGAACCACAGCACCACCAGGGGCGCGATCGCCACCAGCGGCAAGGTCTGGCTGACGATGAAGACAGGAAAGAGTGCGCGCCGCAGCGGTCGAAAAAAATCGACCAGGATTGAGAGCGCGAAGGCCGCGCTGAGCGAGCAGGCGAAGCCGAGGAGTGTGGCGCGGATGGTGGGGATGGCATTGTCGACCAGCGCTTCGCGATTGAGGATCGCCTGCTCGAAGACGCGCGAGGGCGCCGGCAGCACCGTCGGCTTGATGCCGGAATGGTTCGCGTAGAGTTCCCATGCCACGAGCAGCAGCCCGACAGACATGACAGCCGGTGCGCACCTGGCGAAGAAACCCGCGACCCTGCGCGGACGGCTGGATGACGATGAGACCACGATAAGACAACCTTGACGGCGGTCGCGACGGCGCGAACGGTTCAGACAGCGGTGGGGCTGTTGGCGGAAACCGTGACGTCGAGGGTTACGTGCCCTGCACCCGGCCCGAAGCGGCAGAAGGCTTCGTTCAGCGCCGAAAAAATCGAGCCGGCATCGCCGCGCAGCTTGGTGCAGAAATTCTTGGAGCGATCATAGACGCCGGACTGCTTCAGGAAGTCGATGCAGCCGTAGATCTCGTCCATATGGTCGCCGGTGCCCATTACATAGAGCGAAAACTGGGCCGCGGCTGGCTGGCCGGTTGCAGCGGCACCGCGCACGGCGGCAATGGCCGCTTCCTTGCGCGGACCAAGCGGTCCGACCGGTCCGCCAAGTGTGTCGGTGCGACAGATCGGATCGTCGGGTTCACCGGGACAACCCCGCGAAATGGCGGCCGACAGCACGCAATGCTTGCCGCTGCGCGCCGCCGCCACGAACAGGTCGCGCAGCGCCGGAAACAGCACCTCGGGCGGCCCCACCAGCAGCGTCGAGATATCGTCGGTCTCGATCCTGAGCCTGTCGCGCCAGGGATCGAGCGCGCCGAGCGCGCCAAGGATGACGCCGACGAAATCGTCGGACATGGGATATAGGGAAACCTGTGCGCCTGAAAACATCGCCCGCCTCGCTCCGCTGGTATTACCCAGATCAGCTTCTAGGGTCTGTGGGCTTGCCGCCCCCGTCTCAGCCCCGACCGTACGGAGCACCCCTGTGGATGCGCGCGTTAAAGCACCATTCGATCGGCCTGGAAAGTCATTTTTTCAGGAGGCAGCACCAAAAGCGTTGCGCCAGACCCGGGCGACGCACAAGTCGGACGCCAACGGCAATGCCACGGCACCGGCCGTGAACGACAAGAACTGCGGCAAGTAATTCCGGGAGAAGAAAAGGGGCAGCCATCCGGCGCTTAGCCGTCTTGGCGGTTGGCGGTCTTTGTCTCGCCGTATAGCCGCATTTCCAGGCGCCCCTTTGGGGAAGACGTCCGCGCGAACATGGCCCTCACCTTCACCAGACGTTTGAGCAGCCGGTTGTAGGTGAGATACAGGACCCTGCCGTCGGCGAGATCGAATTCCACCGCGCCCCATCGCAGGGTCGGCGCATGCCCCGTGGGCGGACCTAGCCGCTTGATCTGGAATCCCAGTCTTACCTTGTGTTCTCCCATCTGCAGGTAGATTCCCGGCAGCAATCCGAGCACGTGCCACAAAAGCGTGACGTGCCCGATCGGCATCGCCGATGAAATCATCGTGTGAACCGGCTCCATCCGAGCCCAGATGAAGTCGCCCTTCGGCTGCGGAACCCCATGCAGCCTCCCCCTGCAATAGGCAGGCGCCGCCTCGCTCACCAGCATTCGCATCGCGGCCGCCGAGCTGGCGACGAGCGTCTGTTTCGACGTCCAGTCGGCTTCGCTGAATCGCACCTGCCCAAGAATGTCGCCGTCATCGAAACCGGCGGACATCCTGTGTAGCGTCACGCCGCCATGGGCGGCATGCTGGCCATCGGCCGCAAGGCGATGGAATGGATGAGGTCCGCGGTAATTCGGCAAAAGCGCCGGATGCAGGTTGACCCCGCCTTGGGGAAAGCGGTCAAGCAGGCTCTGGGGAATGAGGGTTGGGAAGGCATAGCAGACCAGCACATCGGCGTTGATTTCAGACAGTTGCCGCCCAAGTCCTTCCCAGTCGTAGGGGCGGCCGAACTCGATAAGCCTGACGTCGGCGTTGCCGACAAACCGTCTGAGCAGCAGCTTGCGCTGCAGCCGCCTGCGGGAATTGCCGATACTGAAACCGGCAGGCCGACGCGGGAAGCCGGGAACGACGACCGCGCCGATACGGTTTCCCCCATCGAGCCAGCCGGCCAGCAGCGGGCCGGTGTATTCGGAGATTTCCAGGACAAAAGCAGCGGTAATCGGTGCTATCTGAAAACTGACCTTTCAAATCTGACGTTTTTGGCAATCCGGACCGGGAGCATGGCTCCCGGTCCGTCCAGCTTTACGAAGCTGCCCTTTCGCGGACCGGTAGCTTCCAGCCTGGCCTTACGAAATGGCAGGTATAGCCGTTCGGATATTTCTCCAGGTAATCCTGATGTTCGGGCTCGGCCTCCCAGAAGGCGCCGGCCGGCGCCACCTCGGTGACGACCTTGCCGGGCCAGAGGCCGGAGGCATCGACATCGGCAATCGTATCCTCGGCCACGCGCTTCTGCTCGTCGCTGGTGTAGTAGATCGCCGAGCGATAGCTCAAGCCGACATCGTTGCCCTGGCGGTTGCGTGTCGTCGGATCGTGGATCTGGAAGAAGAATTCCAAGAGGTCACGGTAGCTGATCCCAGCCGGATCGAAGATGATTTCGATGGCCTCGGCATGGGTGCCGTGATTGCGATAGGTGGCGTGAGGCACATCGCCTCCACTGTAGCCGACACGGGTGGAAAGGACTCCCGGGAAGCGCCGGATCAGATCCTGCATGCCCCAGAAACAGCCGCCGGCAAGCACTGCACGTTCGCTCGAAGTCGCCATGTCACGTCTCCCGAAAAGCAATTCCAGCTGGCGCCTTGCGCCGGGAACTGCGCTGACAAAATTGGATTTCCCATAAATGGGCATTGTTGCCTGTTTCGTCCAGCCACCTGAACGACAGCGCAGGGATCAGGCATCAAGTCAGCGTCGGCGTGAAGCGTGCGCTCTAATCCCTGGCATGCCTGGTCCGGCTGTCTAACGGCAGCGGCAGATGCCGCGTGCCCGGTGGAATGACGGCAAAGCTCACCAGAACCGGCGGCGCCTTGAGAGACCAGTTGAAGGGAACCGTCTTGACCGGGAGGTCGCCTACCCAGGCCCGCAGCTGCGAGGGCACCTCGGGGCCTCTCCAGATCAGCAGCATGCCGTTGTCATAGAGGCGCTGCCTTGTGATCCAGGGCGCGAAACGCGTGTTGAGATCGGTAAAGATCGAGGGCTTGTCAGAGGCATTGAGGCCGGCCAGCATGGCCAGGTTGGTATCGCCGCCGACAATGTCGAGCCGGCCAGGCACCACCGCGTGCCACACTGCCTCGGCCTCTTGCGAAATCGGCCGGGCCGGCCAGCAGACGGCATCCATGCGGCCGCGCAGATTGCAACCCGTCCAGCGCAGCGCCGCATAGGCGCTTGAGACGGCGACAATGAAGAAGAGCGCACAGACCACAAGCCTTCGCATCTCGGCGACGCCAAGCCGGTGACCGAAGAAGGCAAGCACCACGACGCCGACGAGATTGTACATCGGCGCGCCCCAGGCTTCGCCCGTGCCGGTGAACAAGGACGCCACCATGATCAGGGCAGGAGGACCAAGCCCCATCCACACCAGGTAGACCAGAATGCGGCGCTCGACGGGTGTTTCGGGAGCCGGAGAGCGCCTTAGCAGCCCCGATATCGCCAACACCACGAAGAAGCCGGCGAGCCCGGCCATCTGCACGCCGATGTAGTAGAGACGCGCGCGGTGCGCGCTCACCCACTGGTCGCGATCCGCGAAATAGGTCAGCGGCAGGAAATCGATGCGGTACAGCTCGATGGCCAGTGGCGCCGCCACGGCAACAAAGACGGCAAGGCCGAGCCATGGCCACGGGGTCGCCAGCCGGCTGCGCGCACGCGCGTCCGACAGAAGCCAGAGAGCGCCGAAGGCAAGCAGCAGACCGGTCGAGAACTTTGCGTAGAGCCCAACGCCTGACACCAGCCCGAGCGCCAGCCACCAGCCCGGGCCGTCACCGCGGCCGGCGCGCCAGAGCAGCCAGCATATGGCTGCCCAGAAAGGCATCTGGGCATAGTCATGATTGAATTGCACGGTCGGCCAGCCGAAGAAATAGATCGACGGCATGAAGAGAACAGCGGCAATCGCACGGCGTGGGCCGAGCATGTCGCGCGCCAGCAGGTAGACGAGGACGAAGGTGGTCGTCACCGTGAGTTGGGACAGCAGATATTGCGGCCAGCGGAAAGAGCCTGTCAAAAGATGGCTGGTTTCGAGCAGCCAACCGGGAAGCTGCGGGTGCTTGTAGGTCAGAAGCACCCATTCGCGGCCCCACATGAAACCCTCCACGACATCGCCCGGAGGTGCGGGGTTGATAAGCGCCGGCGCCAGCGTCCAGCACACTATCTGCGCAAGGCACAGAAGCGCCAACAGCCGCCAGGGATGACGAAGCAGGGCCGACCAGGCTGGCGAGGGATTCAAACCCGGGGCAGGTAAACCTGCCGGCACCCAACGATCCATGGAGTCATCTATTCCCGCCATGCGGCGCTTTAATCACATCGTCCGGTTTTCCGAACAGCCCCAAACGCCGAAACTTACAAAAAAGTATACTTGCGCGCCATTGCATAACCAAGATTGGACGGGAATTTCATGCCGCGTTTCCCTCCCCCAAGGCAGAACTGGGCGCAAAATCCGGTTGGCCTGAACATCCCGGACATCCGATGCGTCACCAGCATGCCATCATCCACCACCGCGCACTCGACTTCTGGCTGGCGCGCGGCGCCGTCCTGGTCATCATCTGCCTGCAGCTTTTGGTCATCAACGATCTTTCGTTCGGTCCCCGCTGGTTGGCGCCGGCAATCGAGGCGGCGCTGCTGGTGCCGCTGTCCGTCGCGACAGCCTGGACACAAGTCGCCACCCAGAAGGCTTTCGAGGAAGAGCACTGGCATCTGGTCGGCCGCTTTCGCGTGATGATCCGCAGGACGGCGCTGGTCATGACCGGTGTCGTCAGCGTCATGAACTGCGGTTCGCTGGTGTTCCTGGTGCGCGCCTTGCTCGCCGGCCATGCCGGTTCGAGCGGCCAGACCCTGCTGGTCGACGCGCTCAACATCTGGGTCACCAATGTCATCGTCTTCGCCCTCTGGTTCTGGAGCACCGACCGCGGCGGGCCGCCGACCTGCGGCCTCGTCAAGCGCGCTCAGGCTGATTTCCTGTTTCCGCAGATGACGCTCAACGACCGCGAGATCCGGGACTGGCTGCCTGGGTTCGTCGACTACGTCTTCCTCGCCTTCACCAATGCGACGGCGTTCTCGCCGACCGACACCATGCCGCTTTCGCAGCGCGCCAAGCTTCTGATGATGGCCGAGGCGCTGATCTCCCTGCTGACGATCGCGCTGGTCGCGGCCCGGGCCGTCAACATCCTGGCATAGGACGAACCACCCTGGGCCTTGCCAAGCCGGTCCATTGAAGCAAAGTAGCTTCCTGCCGGGTGGCTGGGACTTCGCTTGGGGGCCAGGTGGAAACGGACGTTGCGATCGTCGGCGGCGGCATTGCCGGCCTCTACGCCGCCTGGCGGCTCGCCGGCGCTGGCGGGAGGCGGATAAAGCTGTTCGAGGCATCGGGGCGGCTCGGAGGCCGCATTCATACGCTTTATCCTGCGCCGGGCCTGACAGTCGAACTCGGTGCGCAATCGATCCGGGACGACCATCATCTTCTCATCCGGCTGCTGCAGGATCTGGGCATCGCGATGCGTGCCGAGCAAAAGGATGA
Organism: Mesorhizobium comanense; assembly: GCF_005503535.1. Taxonomy (GTDB): domain Bacteria; phylum Pseudomonadota; class Alphaproteobacteria; order Rhizobiales; family Rhizobiaceae; genus Mesorhizobium; species Mesorhizobium comanense. Next base: position 63,763 of record NZ_SCNN01000023.1, read on the forward strand.
CGGCGCGGGCCTTGTTCACTTGCGCGGCCGCACACGCTCGCACGCCGAGATCGGCAAGGCGCGGCTGCGCCGCCCCTTCGCCTATGATGTCACGGTGAGCCTCCAGCGCGGCGGCCCCGGCCGGTTGCTGCGAAAGGCCCAGCGCAAAGCGACGGACTTCGAAGGGCTTGCCGGAGAGCTCGGGCCTCGCCTGTCGCAACTGCTGAGCCCGCAGGAGATGGCCTATCTGGCGGACCGTTCGGGTTACGGTTTCTGGACCTCACCGGTCAACGCCGACGCGGTGCTCGGCTGGGCAGAACAAAGTCTGTTCAAGGGCTCGCACCAGATGTTCGACGTTCCCTCCGGCATGTCCTGCGTGACCGATGCGCTGGCGGCGGCCGCGCACGACAAGGGCGTGGACATCGCTACCGACTGTCCCCTCCTCGACCTGGCCATTGATGCCGGTGGCGCGATCACACTGGGCTTTGGCGGGCGTCGGCCACCGGTCCGGGCGGGGAGCGTGATCCTGGCGCTTCCCAAGGTCGCCATTGCCGGCCTTGGCGGCTTCAACCGCCTCGATACTGTCCGTGCGTTGCTTGCCGCGGTCGATGCCTGGCCGGTGGTGACCTCAGCCATCCTCTATCCGGACTGCTGGTGGACACATGCGGGCTTCCGCACCGCGATCGCGGTGACCGACCTGCCGCTCGGAATGGTCAGGCATTTCGGTGCCGAGGACCGGCCGCAACACCGCGGCATCGGTGCGCTCGCCATGTTCGCCGACGGTGAACGTGGCGCCTTCTGGCGCGGGCGGTCGCTTCCGGATGGCGCATGGCTGGCGTCCGACGATCCCGCCATGGCCGAAATCCGTCGCATGGTCGAGACGGTCTACCGGCCGAAATTGCGGCGCGCGCCTCCGCTTCCCCTGAAAGCCATGATCCGCGACTGGGCCGCCGCCCCGTTCGGCGGCGCCTTCCATCTGTGGGCGGCCGGCAGCAAGCCCGATGAGGCCGCCGCACTAGCCCTGCGTCCGGTTGCCGGTGCACCCATTCATGTCTGCGGCGAGGCATGGTCACCGAGGCAGGCATGGATCGAGGGCGCGCTGGAAACAGCCGAGAGCGTATTGCATCGCTATTTCCGGCTACCCGGACTGCTTGACGGGATCCCATGATGGAAACGACCGCCAGCCAAAAAGAAGAAAGGCCCGCCGCCCAGTCGGGCGGCGGGCCTTTGCAATGAGATGAGGGATTCGGATCTCAGGCCGGTTGGACCTGAGATCATCTCTCTAGGCGCTGCTGGTACCGGACACGGTGACCGCCGCGACGACGGCGGAAAGTTTTTCGCGGCGAAGCAGCGTCGGTTTTTCGTATGTCTTTCTGGTCATGATCCCCTTGTCCAATGTCGAAAGCCAAGCCCCTGTCGCGGTCGGAACACAGGATATATTGCGATGGCGGCGATGGTGTCCGAGACATGCAGGATCGGTCTGGTTCGTCAAACAGGCCTGCGGCGGATGGTCTGAATTGCCCGCTCCTGTCCGCACTTGCCCGCTCACCGTCTTCGGTTCGGACCGCCGGAGCCACTCCAGCGAACATGGCACCGCGTCCGTGCGAATCGCTTGATGGCGCGCTGCCATCGCGCCTCGACGCCAAACGCGAAATAGCCCGCCCGGCGAACCGGAGCGGGCTATTTGGGTTGCCCTGTTGGCTGGATCTAGTGACGCTTGCCGAGCTTGTAGCTGTTGCCGCCGGCAAGGTTGATGCCGATACCGCTCAGAATGCCCCCGACGAGGCTGGTCTTGTTGCCGCTGAGAATGCCCTCGACGAGGTTGCCGCTCAGGATGTTGTTGCCGCTGAGCACGTTGTTGAGCACGCCGATCTTGCCGAGATCGACCGTTGGCGAAATGTTGATGAGACTGCCCGAATTGCCTCCCCAGCCGCCGGCCTCGGCCACGCCGGCGGACGATGCGATTGCGGCAGCGGTGAAAATGACAGTGAACTTGTTCATGAAAGCTACTCCCGTTTGATTGATGGAGATGGCTTCCGTCTTCCGTGGTCTACCTCTGGTTTAACAATATATGAACGACCGGTACGCTCAAGTACTTACGGATCTTCAGTGCGATAATCAAAAATTAACAATAATGATTATGCATAATCGACATGATTAACTTTGCGGCGCCTGCAACATGGAGACAGGCAAGCGGCGCCGTTGTCAGACGGCGCCAAGGTCGTGTTCGAAAATCACTTGATCGCGCAGCGGAATCCCATCCACGAGCAGGCCTTCAGGGTAACCGGTCGAGGGCCCGAACGCATCCTGGACGATCCGGCACATGCGAAACCCCTGGCGCTGGTAGAACCGCAGGTTGCCGATGTCGGCCGTGGCCGTCGAAACGATCAGGCGGCGACCGTCGTGCTCGCGGCAATGGGCTACCACCGCGGCGACAAGGGCCTTGCCCACCCCCTCGCCCTGCCGTTCCGGGCTGACCGCGAGGCTCTTCAATTCCAAAGTGCCGGCAGTATCGGTCGCCGTGATCTGCGCGTGGCCGATGATCTCTTCGCCGTCGCGCGCGACAAGCACCTCGCCCTCACCGATATAGCCGGAGATCTGTTTGGGAGAATCGTCGGCCAAGGCAAACAGCGGCAACAGCGCGCTCCGGTCCCCGTCGTATTTTTCGATGTGCATCCGAAAGCCTGAGTCAATGCCACCGGGAACCGATGGCCCAGTCGCGATATAGCAGTGACCGGTCCGAAGCTATAGATACCAAGCCCGGCGCCGCCGAACCGAGTGTTGCCATCAATCTTCCGCCGTCGGCCGGAACCTGCGCACCACCATCTCGAACAAAATATCCGAAATCCACATGGCGCAGACGCCGATGAGAAAGGCGGCCGCCAGCGTCGTCGTGTCGTCATCGGCCAGTGGCAGGCCCGTGGCCCGGGCGTATTGTACCACGGGCAGCGTCAGATAGGCGGCGGCAAGGGCTCCGCAGATCGGCGAGGCCACCATTTCGCGCAGCTTGTAGCGGTGGCGCGAAAGCGCGCGCAGCACGCCGCCAGCCAGCCCCGCGGCAACGACAGGCCCCTTGATGCCGAGCAGGTCGAACAGGTCATGCATCGCACCACCTCCACGCAATCGGAAAACCGAGCAGCCGGGCAAGGCCCGGGGACAGGAAACCAGTCATGGCTTCCATCCGCAGAGTTTCTCGCCCTTGCGGTTGTGTGCCAGCAAAGCCTTGACCTCGGCGTCGGGCAGCGCGTCGATCGTGGTCGCCGACAGGCGCAGCGGGCTCGACACCGCGCAGAACCCGCCCGTGACGGCCATGCACCCGGCCATGGCGACAGCCATCGCGGCGAGCATCAGTCCCTTGCCCATGATCTGAGCTCCTTTCGGGCGGCGGCGGGAGGCAGCGCGCCGATATCGTTCTGGACCTGGCTGGCGATGTCGCGCGCCGCAGCCTCGGTGGCGGCCTGCCTGGCGCGTTCGGCCCGTTCGCCGGCAAGCCGCTGGCGCACGCCCCAGCCCAGAGCCGCGAGGATGGCGGCGCCGATGCCGAGGAGGGTCGGATTGCCGAGCAGGAATGACAGGAGCGCGCTCATCCGTTCGGCTCATCCTTGACCAGATAGCCGGCGGCAAAGACCGCGATCGGCAGAAGCGTGGCCCATGTCTCGGTGTCGTACCAGGAAGGCCAGACATTGCGCACGAAGATGCCGGACACGGACAGGGCGGCGGCGGCGATCGTGGCGGCCGTCAGCTTGTTGGTCGGGCGGACGGTCGGCTGGGTGACGGTGGGCATGGTCAGAAAATCTCCTGCAAGGCGGTGGCGATATGATGCCAGGTGGCATAGGCGGCAAGCAGGCAGCCGGCGACGAAGCCACCCGCCTTGGCGGCGATCACAACCCCGGAATTGCGTGACGCTGGCGGCGTTGGCCCGGCCTGTGGCGTGTTGGCGGCGGATATCGGATTTGCCGAGGGCGCCGACACCGTTTCCGGAGGTTGCACAGCAGCGGAATTCGCGCCTCGGGCCGACATCGACAAGGCCTGCGCGCGCACCGATTTGACGCGGTCGGACCAGCCACGCCCGAATGTCGGCCATGTCGGCAATCGCCTGAGGAACGCCAGCCTTACATCGCAAAGCTGGTCGATGACGACGCCGGCCGGTGTCGCGCGCACCGCACCAAGCGTTGCGGGGCCGATCCGCCCGTCCTGGGTGACGCCGGCGACAGCCTGGAGATACTTCGCCGCATTGCCCGGGCCACTGTTCACCGCGAAGTCGAACACGGCATAGTCCACGCCATCGGGCAGTTCGGCGCCGGCAACGGCGTCCCAGTAGAACCGCCGGTAGACGGTAGCGACCTGATCATCACTGATCGCGCGCAGATCGGCCTTGGTTGCGCCAGGCTTCACGTAGCGGCGGAAATTGGCGAGCGTCACGCCCTTCATCGTGGCGCCGCCCGGATCGGCCGGATTGTCCGACCAGCCGCCTTCGGATCTGAGCACAAGCGCAAGCGCCCGCGCGAAATTGCGGTCCATGGGAAGTCCTTTCGGAGATGATGGATTACGAACGGCGCAACAGGATGCGGCCGAATGAAGTATGATCAACCCAAGGCGATTGGATAAAGCTGGCAAAGCCTTGGGCAAACAGGACGAGAAATGGCACGGAGAAGTTTTATCTAGCGCCGGCGAGGTCCACACCTACGATCGAGGACATCTTGACCGCATGACGGCATCTGGCATGTTCACAAAAGCAGCGATCACAACCACGCTGATATGGCGCTGAACGCACTGCGAGAGTCGCGTGTTTCGTCTTGTCATTCGTGTAAAGCAGGATCGGGGTATCGACGAGGAAAATGCTGACGTCGGTGCCTGCCAGTGACAGTTGAAATCCCTTTTGCGAACGAGATATGATCTCGTCGTTGCATAGCGTGGAGCATCAGAATTGCATCATATTATTGCGCCCATCGATAGTAATGCTGACCGCGCCGCTCCTTGGAGCTGCGATATCGACTGCCAGAAGGTTTGCGTTGAGCTCGACGTCAAAGACCCAAGTGGCAGGCTCTATACAATCACCATCGAAGTGCAGGAAAACAAACTTGTCCTTCAGTGCTTCGACCCCGTCCACGACCTGCCGATGCGCGTCCGCCTCTCAGCCGACGGGACGATCGAGACCGATGACGAACGCTTCGGCGAGCAGATCATCCATCACGACAGGTTCCAGAATCTAGCCCCGGATGCCGGTCGAGGCGACTAGGCTGCAGGATTTTAATGGGCGGAGCTAAAGCTTCGACGCTGCGATAAAAACGCGTCGATTTGCTCGGATGAATATCCCAGGGCTGTGAACCCAGACTGCATCATCGATTCCGACCGGACAAACTCCCCTGAGAATTGGAACGCGTCCTGCAAAAGCGGGTCTTGTGACACTATCCAAGTTTGGACGGGCTCCAGAAGTCCCGAAATGCGCAACTGCATTCGAAAGCGCCGCGCCGATACCCGGTCAGGCGCGGGCTCATCCGCAAGCGAGTGCACGAACCTCGGCTCTCCGCCGACGATCTAGACCGTGCTGCCCTTGGAAATTTTGCCATCAGGCATAGGATCTGGATCGGCGACGGGCACCAGCGTGTAGCCGTCCAACTCCCACCCGGCTTGTCCCGGCATCGTCCATGCGCTGCCATCATGGGAGAAGCTGGCGCCTTCAGCGACAAGCCCGATAATCTGGTCGCTCTTGATCAATGCAAGCATATTCTACGTCCTATCGCTTCGCCCGAGGCGCGGTCTTGCCCCGCAGCGCTACGCTGTAGAAGTCGATTTCCACGTTTGGCGAGGAAGTGACATTGTGCAGACCAACCCAGCCTACAGATGTCACGCCACTATCCGTATCTGTGTTGGCCCATGTCCCAGGCTCGCTGTTACTGTCGAGCCAAGCCCGGCGTAGGAACTGGGTCCCGCTCAATCGAAAGCGCGCCCAAAACCATGCGTTAGTGGACATGTCGGTCGGGCTTGGCAGACCTTGGCCACCGATGGCGGAGCCCGACCCGGCAGAATATCGGGTTAGCGCGTGGGACCATTTATTGCCGTTGGTCGTGTTGCCAGTCGCCATTCGGTAGCCGGTTTCTGATCCAGCAGACCCAGAACCTCGGGCGTAGAGATTGACGAAATTGTCACTGTCAGAGCCGGCCGTGATTTTTCTGGCTCTCATGAGGATTTCGACATCGGCGACCAAAGGTACGCGATCCCAGGAGATCGCTTGGCGATTGGACGCCGTTTTCGTCCACCGCAGCGCTTGGCCGGAGATCGAACCTGCCGAATTCTGTACCAGGAACGTGAAGCCCCCGGTGACATAGCGGTTGGTCCAATCAGGCGGTTGCGCGCCAACCGTGTATTCAGAGAAATCCGTGACGAAGATATCGGGATCGCGCATAGGCTGCGCAGGCCAGATCAGCGTCATTACAGCGCCTCCAGCACAGCCGTAACGCCGGCATCCGTTTTGGAGATGTGGAGCTTGAATTTGGCCGCGTTGGTCGTGGCGTAGCTGTCGCCCTTCGGGTGGCCCGAGACAAAGCCCGAGAAGGTAATTGCGCCAGCCGATGCTCCGTTGGTGATGTCGATCGTCATATTGTAGTTGTTGGAGGTCGACGGCGCGGCGAGCGTGAAGGCGCCATTGGCTGCGATCTTGCGATAGTTGCCGCCAGTCGGTGCCGGCGTATAGGTGCCGGATAACTTTGTGCCGTCATCAACCGCGACCGAAGTGAAGCCGGCCGTCAGGCCGAGATTGTCGGCCGCCTTCTGCATCATCGACGTTGCGATCTTGGACAGCGTGTCGAAAGATGCGGAGACACCGCCCAGCACAACATCAATCGCCGCTTTGACGAATGCTGTTGTCGCCAATTGCGTGGTGTTTGTTCCTGCCGCCGCCGTCGGTGCGGCAGGGGTTCCCGTGAACGTCGGGCTTGCAGTATTCGCCTTTCCAGAAGCAGCCGCCGTTGCAGCGGCATCAGCGTATGCCGTGGTTGCAAGCTGAGTGGTATTTGTTCCAGGCACAGCCGTTGGGGCAGCAGGGGTGCCGGTGAAAGTTGGACTGGCTGTATTTGCCTTGCCCGACGCAGCCGCAGTGGCCGCAGCGTCGGCATAAGCAGTAGTCGCGAGTTGGGTCGAGTTTGTGCCAGGAATGGCGGTCGGTGCTGCCGGCGTGCCCGTAAACGTCGGGTTGGCCTTCGGCGCCAAGCTTGACACAGCGACACCGCTGTCCTTGGCAAGCTTGCCCGTCGTCCCATTAAACGTGGCGATATTGTCGGCGACTGCTGAGGCAGGACCGGCGATCAGGTCGGAAGCCTTGATCCCGCTGTCCTTACCCGCCTTGCCCGTCGTGCCGGCAAAGGTGACGATGTTGTCTGTCACCGAAGACGCAGGGCCGGTGAAGTCGCCGGAGCCAAGACCATCGGCACCTTTGTCGCCTGTGGCAGAGAAGAACAGCCAGCAGGCCTCACCATTCGCGATGGCGCCCGAGCCACCAACGTAAGCCAGTGTCAGTTTTCGGTAGCCAGTCCCATCAACCACAGATCCAGAAACGTTGAAGACGTGCTTCGTTGCTGCCGTCGTCTTCGACCGGATGGTCAGCTTGCCCTTGATCGTGTTGGTACTGTCGTCGAACGTGTCGAGGTTCGTCGCCTGGCTGACCCCGTCACTGTCCTGGTTGTCAACATATGCGGCAGTTGCGGAGCCGATTGTCGCGTTGTTCAGCCTGAAAATGCCGTTGCCTGGGTCGGCATCGGCTGTCGTGGCCGAGAACGTGAACGGCAGTGACGGTGCAGCCGTCTGGGCTGCTACAGCGCTCCCAGCAGCAGCGGTAGCACTGTTTCCTGCATTGGTCGCTGCGGTTCCTGCCGTCGTCGCCGAGCCGGCCGCAGCCGTGGCGGAATTCCCCGCGTTTGTTGCAGCCGTCGATGCTGTCGTTGCGGACCCGGCCGCAGCCGTCGCGCTGTTGCCGGCATTCGTTTCGGACGTGGCGGAGTTGTTCTTCGAGGTGTTGGCGGCAGTCGCAGAGCCAGCCGCAGCCGTGGCGCTAGCCGCAGCGTTAGTTTCGGATGTGGCGGCATTCACCTTCGAAGTGTTCGCCGCAGTCGCCGACGCCGCCGCGTTGGTGGCCGAGGTCGACGCGTTGCCAGCTGAAGTGTTGGCGGCCGTGGCCGAGCCTGATGCGGCGGTCGCCGATCCGGCCGCCGCCGTAGCTGATCCCGCTGCGGTGGTCGCTGAGTTACCGGCATTCGTGGCAGACGTGGCAGCGCCCGATGCCGACCCAGCAGCGGCAGTCGCCGAGGCGCCTGCATTGGTCGCGCTGGTCGTCGCGGCAGAAGCCGAACCAGATGCAGCGGTGGCGGACGTTGCCGCGTTCGTCGCTGAAGTTGCAGCGCCGGCCGCACTATTCGCCGCAGCGGTGGCTGACCCTGCAGCGGCTGTGGCGCTTCCAGCTGCAGCCGTGGCCGCCGTCTGCGCATCGCCCAACGTGTTGTCGGAGAGATAAAGCGACAATGTGATCGCGCTCGTCCCAATCACCGGCGCTTCGGTCTGGAATGCAAAGACCCTGGCTGCGTTCGTGGCGCCGGCCTGCACATGCACCGTCGTTCCCTTCTGCAAGGTCCGCGAAGTGCAGGCGTCGGACGCCCTATACCACTGACCGGCGCTGGCGGTGTAGATGCCATTCCACTTCGGGTCTGACTGGTCCTTGACCAAGACGCGATCGCCAACATTGGTCGCCACACCGTCGATCGTCTGGAGGCCGTACAGCGAAATATTGCCCGTCGTGGCGATGCGCACGGGTTCGCGTTCGCCGGTCAACAGTCGAACGGCAGCGGTTGCAGGTCGGGCCATGAGGCTTCTCCATGAAAGCCCGCGACAGCGGGGATGATTGATGCAGGTGATCTGGCCGGCTCAAGCCATCGCGGCCGCCGATCCCACTTTGAAATAATAAAAAAAATTTCTACACTGCGCAGGTATATTTCGTGATTATATTATCATAAATGGAGATTATTTCCGGTTTATTGCGCCAAATGTCGCCATGCGCCCTCTTGAGGACAACCTAATACCTTTAGCTACGCGGGACTCAGTGAGAAAATCACGTTTTGTTCGTAAGAATTTTGGTTTTATATTTAATATTTCGGTCAAACAGACGCCGATCCTAGGGAAGATACTCGGACGGCGATCCGCAAGGCAACGTGCGACAATCTTGCGTGCCGTCGTGCAGGTCGGCGCCGTTCGCCGGTGAGCGGCGATCTTGCGCCGAAAGCCTGCTGTTGCGCCATGCGCCGTTCTTAGTGCTCCGCGACGGCCTGCCACTGATCGCCGAACTGCTGCAACGCTTCGTTCACGAGCCGAGAACCTGGATACTGAACCGCATTGCCCGCATCGCGCCGGCTCTGGCCCACCGAAAGAGGGAGGGTCTGAACCATTTCAGTAAAGCCCGGTATAGCCACCGATAATAGCCCTGCTCGCCCGGGGCGACAGCGATGATCCACCGAAAGCCACGGACCTGGACGGATTGTAGAGACCCGAAAGGCCATCGATCAGGCTGCCGCCTGCCTTGAAGATCGAGTCCGTCATCGCCTGCCTACCCTGGAAGCGCGAGAGGGCCGCCTGATCGTTGAGGTTGTTCTGGCGCAGTTGCGAGCTGTATCGCGTCGAGTTGAGGTCGACCTGACCTTGCCTGGCATTCGCCGCCAGCACCTCTGTGGGCGAGCCGGCAATGCCGACGCCGGAAGCGCCGGCCTGGGCGCGCGCCTGCGCCTCCAGCAGGTCCTGCTTGCGGCGCTCCCGGTTCAGGTCCAGGGCGGTGCTTTGTGCCTCGGCCAGCGCCTGCTGCTCATAAACCCTGGCCTGGTAGTCGGCCATCTGCTTCTGCTGCTGGCCCTGCATCAGGGCGCCGCCGACCGAAACGGCCGTGCCCGCCAGTCCAAGAAGAGCAAGTGTGCACATGGTTCAGCCTCGTTCGCGAAGGGGTTTGCTTGCGGAAATGAATTTGCCTTTGCGGCCTCGGCCCTCGGCGCGCGGGTCCTGCCGCGCGGGCCCGCCAAGCGCCGGGCGCGGATCGAGCGCGCCGCCCGTGGCGATGAGCGAAAGGAGCTGCCGGTCGCCCGTCAGCCCTGCGCGGCTGAGGCGCGCGGGCGCCGCCGCGCGAGGCCCTGCCATGGCGGTGCGGCGGATGGCGACAAGGCTCACCTTCAGGCCCGCCATGCCGGCGGCATCGAACAGGCCGTTGGCGGTGGCGATGCCGCGGGCGAGTGCATCGGCCTCGAACAGTTCCTGTCGCAATTGCTCGACCAGCCGGTGGGCGGCACGCCAGCGCTCGCCGAGCCTTGCCGCCTTGGCCGCGGCCTCATCGCCAAGTGCGGCAATGTCGGCGCGCGCCTCGCTCAGCGCGGCCTCGGCGCGGCGCTTGCCGGCGGCGTCGATGGTCTTTTCCAGGGCCGCGATCCGGTCGTTGCAATCGTCGAGCGCGGTGCGCGCGGCGGCAAGGTCGCCATCACCGAAGACGGCGCGCTCCTCGGCCTCGGCCAACGGGCCTTTGCGCGCGATCGCGTCGTTGAGGTCGGCATCGAGCAAGGCGATGACGGCGGCAAACTCGGCAGCCGTCCGCGCCTTGCCGAGCTGATCGGCATGGGGAGATGTCATTGGGAATGTCCTTTTGGATGAAGCGTTATCTCCCCCTCGAGGGGGGATCAACTAAGGCTCGGCATCGAACACCGGCGTGAAGGCGCGGATCGTGCAGGGGGTCGGGTTGACATGGCGGATGCGCACCCGGCCCTGCCCTTCCCAGCTGTCGTCGATCGGCACCTCGACATTCCCGCTGAACAGCGTTGCCCGGCCATCGGACGTCACGATCGAAGGCATGCGCACCGGCTCCCAACGCCCGCGCATCAGCGACTGCACTTCCAGCCCCGTCGTGTCGGTCTCGAGCAGCGACAAGATCACTTTCGCCACCTTCTTGCGGCGGCCGATGATGGAGCCGTCCCGGCCGCCGACATCGAGTTCCAGCGTGTCGGCGCCCGCAGCATAGGGCAGCCCGAGCTGCCATCTGGCGGCGGTCGCGCCAGCTGGCAGCGTCACCGTGCCGCCGCCGCTGACGGCCAGGCCCCGATAGACCTTGCCGTCGGCCAGCACGTCGACAGACTGGCCCGCGAGATGCATCGCGCCGCCCACCGTCGCAACCGCGGCGCCATGATAAGTCAGGCCGCAATCGACCTCGAAGGCCTCGGCGACGGCGCCGTATTCGAAGGGCGCGGTCTTGATCTCGATATAGCGCCTCGTCACGCCGCCGATGGTGCGCTTGACGATGAGCCAGAGATCGTCATTGCCATCCTGGCCCGGCGTGACCGCCGCACTTTCGACCACCGCCCAGCCCGTATCGCCGAAGACGCCGCCCAGCCGATGTCGGTGCATGCCCCTGACGTCCTGGCTCGGCTGGTGTGTATAGCCACCGAGTTCACCATTATCGAGCGGGAACCAAAGCAGGGGATCGGGATCCGCCTGGAAGGCGAGCTCGACCACACCCTGCTTGGGAATATGCTCGGAAATCTGGCCGACGTCGTCCGACGTAAAACGGCTCTGCGCGGTCTGCGTCAGCTCTGCAATCGACCGGCGCGAGCGTGTGACGTAGAGGAACGACTGGCCGGCATCGACAGGCCGGATGCGGGCGCAGCCGAAAGTGCGCGAACGCCGGTTCTTGAACGAGGACGGGGTCAGCGCCTCGTCTATGCCAGAGCCCGACAAAGCGCGCACGCCTCCAGACGTGCCGATCAGCAGCGCGCCATCGGAATCGGCGATCCAGACGATGTCGTTGGCCTGGCCGCCGCCGGCCTGGACGAATTCCAGCGCATCGTCGTCCTTCTCGCCGAGCGCGAACTTGTCGAAATCGCCCGTGGCCGAGGCGTAGACGGAAAATTTCCGGCTGAAGGCGAGACGCTCCTCATAGAGCGAGCCGCTCTCGACATATTTGCCGGGCACGAAAGTGCCGAGCCGCCAGCGCGTGATCGGCGAGAGATCGGGAAGTGCGTGGCCGTAGAGCCGGATCTTGACGGATGTGGCGCTGGTCAGGCTGGTGACCTTGGCCCAGCGCCAGATATTGTCGCCGCCCAGTAGCCGGATCGCCCGGCCGACATCGCTCGTCTGAAACCCCGTGTCATTGTTGATGCCGACCAGCGATGAGGCAGTCAGGTCGAAGGGCGTCATCGTATCGCCATTTTCTGCCATGGCCAGTTCAGCCATGCTGGTGACGGTAGCGTCGCTGCCACCGCCGCCGGAAAACTTGAAGCGGTAGTATTGATAGGTGGTCGAGTTCTGGAAATCAAAGAACCGGACTTCCGAGCCCGACCATCCGATCTCGCCGGCGCGGCTGTCGAGGGTTGTGTAGTTCGAGCCGTCGTTCGATCCCGAAAGCACCCAGGCCGTGCACATGTCGCCATTGCCCGCGACACTGTCGGTACAGGCAATCCAGTAGGCGTTGACCGCCCTCCCTTGGCCCGCGGGGAACTGATATTGGACAAAGCCGCTGCTTCCGTCGCCCACCTTCACATACTGGTTAAAGTCGCGGTCGAATATCCTCCAGCTGCTAGATCCCGTCCCATCATCGGTCACCGTGCCGCTCGGTGCGCTCGAGGATGTCATCCTCGGCGTCGCATGGCCGGTACTGGTCGGCGTCAGCGTGGTGGCTGTTGAGTTGATGTCGTCATAGGGGCCGTCGAGGAACTGGAAGTCGTCGAGCGTCCAGGCGGTATGGGCCGTGCGCGTCAGCACTTTCGGCGGATAGTTGCGATGGGTGATCCACATCTGGTCGGCGGATTGGACATAGGCGAGCTCGAACAGGTCCGCCTCAAGATAGGGCGAAGCCACTTCCACCGTGCCGACGCGGGCGCCATAGGCATAGACGCGAATATACTGGTCGCCGAATTCGAGCGCATAGGCCTGGTCGGCGGAGAAGATGAACGGGATCAGCCGCGTCTTCTTCGCCGACACCTTGACTTCACCGGCAAAGTAGGTGCCGCCGCGCTTGCGGATGCCGCCATGCGGCAGCGTGACGAAATTCTCGCACCGGGCGAGTGCTGCCCGGTAAAAATCGAGCGAAGCGCGCGCGTGGAGGCGCGGCGAAATCTCGCCGCGGGTGAAGACGTCCTGAACCGGATAAAGCGAGGTCATCAGCGCACACCCCTGCCGTCGCCGCGCTGGAGCGACCAGGAAGCGGTGTAAAGCCGCCCGCCCCGCTGGATCGCATTGGCATTGAAGGCGGCGTCCAGCGCGCGGTCATAGGCCGCGCGGGCCACGTCGATCATGCCGGACTTGTGCGTCAGCGGATGCGCGATCTTGATGGCGAGCGCCGCCACGAGCACTTCGGTGAACAGCGCATCCCAGTCATTGGGGTCGGTCAGGTTGGCGACATAGCGGATGACGAGCGGCCCCGGCTGGTCGCAATAGATGAGGCCCGCCTCCTGCCGCCAGGAGATCGGCACGCCATCCGCCTCGCCATTGTGGGTCAGCGGCAGCGGGCGCAGGCAGTCGGCCGGCAGTTCATAGGTGAAGTTCAACGTGCAGGCACCGTTGCCGCTATCCGATCCCGCGATCGTTGCGCGCAGGATCGCGAACACCCAGGCGCATTTGGTCAGCTCGGCCTCACGCGTCAGGTCGAAATGCAGGTTGAGCAGGCGCGCCGCCTTGACGTCCTGGTCGAGGCTGTCGATCGGCGCCTCGTCGAGCACGGCGAGCGCCATGTTGGCGATGTCGAGCGGAGTGATGGCCATGGGTCGCCTCGTGGTGAATTGCGGGGATGGAAAAAAGCCGCTCGAGGCGGCTTGGGGATTTCTATTCCGGTAGGATCGGCACTCTACGGCGCCCCCCTCTGGCCTGCCGGCCATCTCCCCCACAGGTGGGGAGATCGGATGTCGCGCCGGCTTTCGCCAATCTCCGCCATTGCAGGAATGAGCGCGGCATTGGAACCGCTGATCTCCCCCCTCGTGGGGGAGATGGCCGGCAGGCCAGAGGGGGGCGCGAAGGAACGCCAGCGCCTCACCGCTCGCTGGCCGGCGTGCAGGCCGAAGCTGGTCAGGAATTCCACCTCGACCAAATCGGACTGGAGAACGTTGCCACGGGCATCCGGAGCGGGAGATGTTTCCCCCGCCCCTCGCCTCGGCCCGATCAGGCCTCGGTGGTCTTCAGCGCGATGAAGGTCATGTTCTTCACGCTCGACGCCGTGCGGTCCCAGTTTACCGCCAGCGCCAGTTCGGCATCGGTGGCGAACTCACCGGCCGAGGAGGCGTCGAGGAAGCGGGTGCCCGGCACGTGCGGCACGAAGTGCCGGCGGCCGACCATTTCGGTGACGCCGCCGCCATGGCCCTGGCGCGGCTTGCGGTCGAACTCCAGCGGGCCGCCCTCGGTGTTGACCGGCAGCTCGTTCCACAGGATCGCCTTGTCCTTGAACATGAAGGCGGTGTAGACGCCGCCGGCCACCGGAATGTCGTCATCGACTACGCAGCGCAGCCCCATATAGTAGGGGATCAGCGGCCCGCCCTGCTCGGAGGACGGCACATAGTCGATGAGGTCGGCGAGCTTCAGCGCCTTCATCTGCTTGGAATGCATCCAGATCGTCTTGAACTTGTCGGCGCGGTCGCCCATCAGATAGGCGGCCTCGATGATGTCGGTGTCGACGATGGAGGCGCCGGTGGTGCGCACCAGGTCGCCGCCATCATTGGCGATGTTGTCCGCCACCACCCCCTTGAGGATACCGAGCAGGGTCAGCTTGTTGGCGCGCTGCCAGTACTCGGTCTGCCGCTTGACGATCAACTTCTGCGGATCGTCGCCGGCAAGGATCGAGGTCAGGTCCGGAACGCCCCAGGCCTGGGCGCGCACGTTGCGGGCCGCGACCTCGCGCCGCGAACCGACCTTCTTCATCTCGATGCTGTCGGCCGGGTCGTCGTTGACAGGCTCGGACGGGTCGTTGCCGAGATCCTTCCAGCCGGGCATGTCGACGGAGCGGCCCCCCATCGACAGTCTCGAGGAGATGGCCGGGTCAGAAAACAGGATTCCCGCCTGGTAGATCTCCAGCGACTGGACATGTTCTTCGAAAGCGTATTGCGCATAGACGGACGGAACGATCGCATCCGCGATGCGGGTGTAGGCATCTGCCATTTTTGTCTTCCTTCAGGTTGGGTTTGGTGGTTGAGGTGTTGCGGATGCGGCCTAAAGCGGGTTGTTCGGCATCCAGAGTTCCGGGTTCTCCCCGGCCTCGCGAGCCAGCCGCCGGGCGCGCGCCGGGTCGCTTCTGACGAGGGTGGAGATGGCCGTCAGGTTGCGTTCGCCGGAGGCGTTGCGCCTGAAGGGGTTGCCCCCTGCCGGAGCCGCCCCGCCGTCGATTGTGTCTTCCCTGAACATCGCTTCGCCGATGGCGTGGAACGCCCTGGCGATCTGCGGATCGGTCAATGCCCCGTCCGGCAGAAGGATGCCCTTGGCCTTGTAGGCATCGACCAGGCCGAGCTTCTTCATCGCCCGGTTGGCGACCTCCAGCCTGCCGCGAAAGCCATCGCTGTCGGTCGGCCCCCATTCCCGCACCAGTTCGTCATGCGTGGCCTCGACCGAGCGGGCGAGCGCGATCTGTTGCGCCTGTGCCTGCTCGGCCATGTAGCCGACGAACTTGTCATGGTAGGCCTGCGCGGTCCGGGGACTGGCGCCCGCTTCGACCGCCCAGGCCTTGGAGGCGCTGGCGAGCTCGTCCGAATAGGCGAAGTTTTCCGGCAGTCCCTCCGGACGCCGGTACTCGACTTTTTCGGCCGACGTCAGCGGACGCATCTGCTCGGGCAGCCGGGCATGAAACTTCTCCCAGTCTTCCCTCGATGCATCCTTGCCTGGAACGCGCAGGCTCTCGCCCTGCTGCCGCTCCAGTTCCGCGTAGGACGTGAAAACCCGATCGAGATTTTCAGTCCTGGTCCAGCCCTTGGCTTCAGCAAGCTTGCGGTTGCCTTCGGAAAGACCGTCAAGCCAACTTTTCGCGGCGGGCGCGGCGGACCTGTTGTCCGCGCCGGCCGATGGCCCAACTGGGTTGCCCGCAGGCTGCGCGCGCGCCGCCACGGACCCGGCGTCTGCCAGATCTGTCATGTGATGTATCCTTGATTGTTGGCAAAAATGATCCGTGCGATGCTGCGCGGTCACGAACTTGTTCGGAGGCAGTCATGGCCAGAGGGCTCTACCGCCACGGCGAAACCGTCGCGATGGTCCTGTTCGAGAAGAATTCCATGATCGTGCCGAAAGACGATTATGATCTGCGCGGCTACCAGCCGGCGTTCGAGACGCTTCCGACACATGCCGAATGGGTGGAGAGGCATCGTGTCCATGGGCAGGAAAGCATGACACAGGCGGAGTGGAGGGCCTGGTTGAACAAGACCGGCAGGGATAAGCCTGACCCGCGCTGAGACTCAGACGTTATCGCCCCAGTTCTCCCACAGCAGCGTCACCGTTCCCGTCACCGCGAGCGTCCCGTCGGCGTCGATGTCCGTGCCGGTGGCGAAGGCGAGGTTGAGATAGAGGTCGATCGGCGTCACCGTCCCGTCGAGCGTCGAGGCCGCCGCGATGTCGGCGGTGGAGGCCGACGAAAAAGCGGGGCCCGCCCCATCCAGCGTCCGGCCGGTGGAGGCCAGCACATTGACCATGGCGCCGGCCAGCGTCGCGCTCGACGCCGCCGCTGAGCCGAGCGACCAGGTCAGCGCCGCATTGTCGTTGATGGTCGAGGCGCGAGCGGTCTGCACCGAAAATTGCAGCCGCGCCGTGCCGCCCTTGATGCGCACCTTGCCGTCGGCGAAATCGAAGATTTTCTGGGAGGCATAGGCAAGCGCGTCGGTGACCGGCACCTGCATGCCGGTGAAGGTGAAGACAGTGCGGAAAGCCCCGCCCTGCCCAGATGTCACGGCCTTCAGGCCGGGTCTGGGCGGGGCGAGGCCGGCCTCGCGGGCGGCGGCACGGGCAAGGGTGCGGGGAAGTCCACGCGTCATTCTGCATCTCCATTTATTGAAAATTTCGGGAACGGCCTCGGGGCAGGCCGGTATGGTCGACAAGCGACGCCGCGCTGCAAAGCCTGAATCGATTTGCCAGCGGGCGGCGCTACAGCCTTGTTCCAAAGCTGTTTTCGCGGGTTTCGGCCCATCAACGCCCGAGAAACCATGACTCACTTCGTGAGCGGCCCTGCCCCCGTTCCGCCGCAATGCGGCCGCAGGTGGCGATTGATAGGGATTTCAGACCTTTAAGGGAGACCTCGCATGACCTTTCACAAAGCCATTGCCGCCGTGGTTCTGGCCGCCGCGCTTGCGGGCTGCCAGTCGCAGACCGAAGGCCAGCAGCGGGCCACGACGGGCGCCCTGATTGGCGGCGCCGGCGGCGCCCTCGTCGGCCAGGCGATCGGCGGCAACACCAAGAGCACGGTGATCGGCGCGGCCAGCGGCGCGCTGCTCGGCGCAGTCGTCGGCTCCGCCACCACCCCGCAGGAACCGCGCGGCCGGCAGCTCTGCCGCTACCAGGACCGCTACGGCCAGATCTACACGGCCCCCTGCGACGATCGCTACTACAACGGCAATTATTGATCCTGTCGGCCTCTTCCTTCTCCCCGTTCAACGGGGAGAAGGTCCCGGCAGGGAGATGAAGGGCAGCAGCGCCAACGTCTAGGATGTCGGCGCCGTTGAAGAATAATGACGGCGCGTATTGCCGATCGGCGAGAGGCCAATTCTGAATTCCGGAGCGCCGCTCCCCCGCAACCATCGCGGCATCCGCATCGGCTATCGCGGCGCAAACAAAACCCGCCTCGAAGGCGGGTCGCTGGCGCAAATCAGTACCATGGACGGAAGTGTAGCATTGCTGCCGTCACTGCGTCAATGGACTTGAGAATAAAATCCTATTGGACATTCTTTTCGGCGTAGGCGAGCCGTGCATCTTCTCCTGCCGGATCGTCTTTCCGGTTAGGTCTCGTGTCCGCCATGCCCGCCCTATCCGATTACCGCCATGTCATTCAGGCTGTCTATCGTGCTCAGTCGGATTGTTTCCTGGGAGCAGCCAAAACGACCTGCAATCCTCTCGCAAGATCAGCTCTTCTCATCCGTAAGCTGTCGCTGCCAGGGTTCAGCAGCAGCATCTGGTCATCGCTGAGGATAGAGATAAGAAGATTGCGGTCGATCGAAATACCTTGATCTTCGAAACCGCTGCCGGCCGCCTCTCGCTTGAATGTCGCTTCGTCGACAAAAATCGGGATGAAAGACTCTCCGTTTATGATGAAGTCCTGGAGCCTGATGTCGTGGCCTTTGACATCCTCCCAGCCACCAATGACAATGACATGGTCGCTCATCTCACGATCCTCTCGGTATCTGTCGCGACGTATGACTTTTCATAAGTGTTTTAAGAAGATATTCTAGAGCATCGGATTCCGTTTTAAAACTCTCCCATCTCGACTGCGAGCCGCGCTCGGTATAATATACACACCACGCGCCGCCGACCTTATCCAAAATAAATGAATCATCTTTTGTACTATACAAACTATAAGAATGAGGCATAATATTCTCATCATTAACAGCCGAATAAAATTCGTCCCTGGTCATTCCGTCAACCTCCTTAGATCCTTCCATAAATCCACGGCATCTCCAATCGATGTACGGAATTTGTACTGCGTGCCGCCGCCGCCTTGACCGAACCAGGGCGTGCTCTTTCCTGACAGAACCTTAACAGGCTTTGTAACCTCATACACATTGTATGGCTTGGTTTCTAATGTACCAGGAACGAGGCTTCGCATCCAAACAGGAGTACCTTCAGGAGCCGCGAAGGCGCCTGTTTCGGTCCCATAGCGGTCAATACGGGTCCCCACAGGTAAAGTCTCTTCCACAACAGGTCCTAGAAAACCGTCATTGGGCGGGTAGTAGGAATATAGACTGGTGCCGGTCTCCGATTTCGCTCCTGCGTCAGCAGCCTGACCGGGAGCAACCCTGGAGGTTGGCGTATTTGTCGCTTCCAAACCACTAACGGATCGTCCTGCTTGCCCTGCCGCCTTGGAACCGAGCCATTCAATCGCTCGCGCTATTCCTTTCCCAGCACCTTCGCCCAAGCCCCAGGTCGCCGCATCGGATCCCTGATGCATCATCAAGGCTTCAACGTCGTTCGCCGGCTCGTAGTAAACGTCTTTGTTCTCTGGAGACTTGACGCTGGCTCCGCCCAGTGAGGCAAGGTTGGAGCCCATCTGGTCACTGACCTTGCCTAAAAATATCCCTGCATTGGCGGCAAGTTTGCCAAGCGCTTTGGCCTCCGATGCAAATATTGAGCTGGTGGATGGCGGTTGATAGCCAGCCTCGACCGGCATAATCCAACCCAGGCCAACGGCAGCCAGTTGCTTACCCACGGCTGCCCGGGCGACAGGGCCGGAGGTTTCCGCAAGCAGCGCGGTTATTTTCGCGTTCTTTTCCTGCTGATACGTACTGGGGCTATTACGATTGTCCGAAAGCTCTTGAATGATGTACTGCGGCACCAGTTGGGGGTTCTCGATGCCCAGTCATTCTTGCGCGACAAGTCCGATGGCTCCCCGTTCAACGGGGAGAAGGTCCCGGCAGAGGGATGAGGGGCAGCGCCAAGGTCTGAATAAGCTGGCGCTGCACTTATCCTCAGAGCGTTTCGACGCTATCGTCTCCTCCTCGAGGGGATAACGATGCGATTTTCGATAGCCTCATTGCTGGTTGCCTGTTCGGTGTCCGCGCAGGCCAATGAGGCTGTGAACGTCGATCAGATCAGTGGCTGCCTGGTCTTGCCGGTTGCCGCCGTCGACAATCACATCAAAGCCACTTTCGAAGTGACCTTGGACAAGGCCGGCAAGGTAAAGTCGGTCGCCGTCATATCCTATGAGCCGCATTCCGAAGCGGCGGCGGAAGCGGCTCGGCAACTTTCGAGATCGGTCCAGCGATGCTGGCCGCCAAGCGCCAAAACCAGCCCGACGCGGATCACTGTGGATCTGAAAGAATTCTAGGCATCCGCGAATTACGGCATGTCCACGAAGGTCATGGTCCGTATCGATTTACCGAATGACCCGCCATGCCGATAGATTACGGTGACCGCGCACCCTACACCGGCTGATCCCGATGGCCGGCGGCGCGCGCTCGCCAAAGTCCACCGCATCCCATCGCGATTGAACCAACAGGCGACACACGTTACGGGTATCAATAACCAACAAAATTGACTATTTTGCAACCTTCAACATGAACAAAAACAATAATATTCAAATTTCCGGTTATATAACCATCTCTACTAGACAGATCGCCACAATTTACCTCAAAATCAGATGACGAGTTAACAATCTTAGGAATAACAAATAAGTGATATCCTTTTGAAACATCGTATTCGACACCTAGGAATTTTATACTCCCTCCGGGGTAATCCTTCATAGAGACTACGAATAAACAAGCGCTTAACACCTCCACAATGGCCACAATGGCGAAAAGTGCAGCGACACATCCGGCAATCCAGGAGGCGAGGCGTTTCATTTTTTTCTCATATGCACAGGTTCACTTTGCAGATAGCCGAAGCGAAAAGCGAGGTCCGCAATATCGTTTGGGGTCAGGTCTGTATCTTTCAATGCTTCGGCCAGTTCGCGAGCATTATGGTTGTTGATTAGGTCCATTGTTCGTTCAGGATCAGGGTCTGGAACCGAAATTTCGTGTGCATCCGCAAAGGTTTTCGCGCGTTCGACACCTATCGACTGTGTCATATCCGCATTCCAGGCAGCATGACGTTTTGCATCACCCTCATTGTTCCACCCTTTGATGCTGCCCGCACGAGATGAAGCTATTTTACCATAAACGGCTCCTATGGGGTCTCCAAAGAACGCTCCCCATTCTCCTGGCCCCTCTGGGTCAAACGCCAACTTTGATTCGTCGATGACCGCAGACTGGAGGATCCCATTTACATCACGTTTTATCCTTGGCGGGACTATAAGTTTGTCTCTCACTCCTTTCCGACTTACAATGGTCGCGAAAGTAACCTCTTTACTTTTCTGCCGAGCTCCCTCGTCTTGAAAAAATGGCCTAGCCCGCTTGTCGAAATCCTCTTGCCCAAGAGGCACGGGAGCAAGTTCCTGTTCGGCCTCCTGAGCCGTCTCCCGCGTGGCAGCCGTCATAACCGGGTCGATTCGATCAGGCCTTGAGACACGAGCCCGGGTCAGTTGCTGAAACAGAGCGGCTCGAACGCCGGCATCTGGTACTCCCGAGCGCAACCTATCCAGCAGAACATTCTTGTCTCTTTGGGACACATCCTCATTATTCAGGGTCTCGGCGATGTCTTGAGCTACAGCTTGCGGCAAGGGTTGAAGATTTTCGATACCAAGTTGCTTTTGCGCAGCGATGGATATCGCCATAGCTTTTCCATAGGCACTCGGATCGGAGCTGCCTGACTCCACCACCATGTTCCACGCCGCATCCAAACCGGGAAAAACCTTTCGGACATAGCCGCCCGGATCGTCCTGCCTCTCCTTGAGCGTGAGGTCGGCCGCAGTAGCTATGGCGTCACGACGCGCCCGGTCTTGTTCCGGCGTCGCACTACCGGCCTTGGGCGCGGACTCTTTGACCATGACCTGCACGGCGTCGTTAGACATCGTGCGCATGCCGTAGAACTGGCGACTGACATCAAGCGCTTGATTGAAGGCCTGAGAACGCCTGCCCCCTTCCGTCGAGCCATGGAGCGCCACGAACTGCTCTGGTGTGAAAGTCGGCCCTGAATAGCTACCTGTCTCCCTGATCGCGGCCGGCGCGTTCTGTTCTGCCAGGCTAATGCTGGCGCGCATTTCGACTTGCCGCGCGGCATCGGCTGCCCAGGCTTGCTGGGCTAGGGCCGGCCGATCTTCAGGCGGAATGTCGTCCCGGAAAGCCTGAGCCACTCGCTGGTCTGGCGTGGGCTTGCCAACGCGATCGCCGGTCGCGACAGCCGCTTCCGGGTTGCCCGAGGCAAGACCCCAGGTGATCGGCTGGACGCCGGAGGCATCGCCCTCTGAGGTCTCTCCCTGTCCCCCGACACCAAACATATCCAGCGCGCGCTGCGGATCCCTGGCGATCAGCGCCTCGAAGCGGGCCTTGGCGGCGGTGCTAAACCACTCCTTCGCCATCTGCTGCCGGATGCCGGGATCGACCCCCATTTTGTCGATGAGGTCGAGGCCCTCCTGCCTGGCCGCTTCGAAGGCCACGTGATCGTCGGGATCGGCATTGCCGATGGCGATGGCGCCGGTCTTCAGAGCCGTGTCCACCTCGGCCTGCTCGTAATCGCGGCGCCGCTGATTTTGCTGCAGCGCCATGCGTATCGAGCCTGCCTCGCGCAGCGCGGGCTTGCGGCTGGCAAGGCCAGGGCGAAGTTCGGCCGGCGCCTGTTTGACGAAGTCGTCGAACAGCGTGTCGAACAGGCCGGTCTTCACCACCTGGCCGGTGCGTGGATCGAGCTGCCCGTAAATGGCGTCGTGCAGGCCCGCGCCGTCGGCCGCCGCGTTCGCCACGGCGTCGGCCTCGGCCTGCGCGAGCTGGCCGTTCAGCCGGCGCGCGGCGATCTCGGTGTCGAAGCCCTGCTGCTGCGCCTGGCGCAGCTGATAGTGCCCGGCAAGCGCCTGCCACTCGTCGTCGAGTGGCTGGACCGCCTCGCCGAGCGGCGGCGAGTCGGGACCTTGCACCGGATTGCCGGCATCGCGCCGCCGCTGGCCGACGGAGAGAGGAATGACATGGACCATTGGCTGTCTCCTGCCTGGCGGTTGGGGGCGTGGCGACGGGCCACCGGGAACGGCGGCCGGCATGGCGATGCGGATGGTGGGGTTTCGGCTGGGCGGCGGAAGGAGCAAGGACTCGCGGCGCCCGCGACAGCTGATTTCCCTCTCGTGGGCGAGATGTCCGGCAGGAGAGAGGAGGTCAGTAGAGCGCCTACGACGATCTGGCCTGGATAAACTTCAACTGAGAATCCCTGGCGAAGGGGTATCGAAACACTGCAACATCGGCGGGACAGCGCCCCCGCCTCTGCCCCGCCGATAGCGTGCGTGGCGGCTTGGAGCATGCATTTCTCTTATGCGGCGCTGGTCGACCCCCACTCCGTCTCGGCTCCGCCGAGCCACCTCTCCCCCGATCGACGGGGGAGAGGAAAGGCGCCAGGTTTTCTGTCGTCACCGCTCGTCCAAGAGGCTCCGTTCCTTTCCCTCCGGAGGGGGAAAGATGGCGCTGCGAAGCAGCGACGGATTGGGGAACCAAATGGCAATCAGGCCTGGGACCGATCAGTCACGCCAGTCACACAAGATGCATGCATCCCCTAGACACCCGGAGGAGATCGGCAGCTTCAGCGCCTCACCGCTCCTCGGCCCGCGCGGCCCTTTCCAGCGCGGCGAGCTGCGCCTCGTCCAGCGTTAGGAAGTCCATGATGTGCTGCACCACTTCGGCGCGCGCGTTGGAGAGCGCGCTGTGCAGCTCGAAGCCTTCCGGCGTCTTGGTCCGCGCCATCCACTCGCCATAGGAAGGGCGCCGGTAGTAGCCGACCGCGGCTGTGAGATCGGCCAGCACCATTTCGCCGTCTTCGCCGGAAAAGGCGCGCTGATATGCCTTGGCCAGCGCCTCGCGCGCCCCGGCCGGGCCGCGGTTGCGCGCGGCATGGGCAAAGCGTTTGCGGCTCATGCGCCCTGCCCCGGCATTGCAGCGCCCTGGGCGCCGGCATCGGAAGCCGTCCCGCCGGCCGCGCCGCCCTGCATCATTCCCTGCAGGCTGTCGAGCAGGCCGCTGTCGCGCGCCTGCACGGCCGCCGGCACGGCGTCCTTGGCCACCTTGCCTGCCGCGGCGATGGCGGCCATGCCGGCCTGCGCCTGCTGGGCCTGCTCCCTGGCGCCGCGCATGCCCTGCACCTCCTCCTTGCGCCGGAAGATGCGCTGCGGGCTGCGGCCGGCGCCCTGCACCACGCGGATCGCCTCGTCGCTGTCGATATTGTCCATGACGCCGGGGTCGAACTGCGCCATCTGCATGGCTGTGGTCACCAGCTGGATGGTGTCGCGCGCCTCGGCCGAACGCCTGAGCACGTCGAGCGGACCGGTGAAGGTCGGCCGCACAGACTTGCCCGCCAGGCTCTGCGGCGGCACGAAGCGGCTGCCCTCGTCATAGAGCCCCTTGTCTTCCAGTATGCCGAGCTCGCGGTCGAGATTGGTGGCGAAGCCGGCCTGGATGATGGAGCCCGAGGGTCCCAGCAGCGCGCCCTTCTCCTCCTGCCTTATCAGCGCTTCCGTCGCCGTCATCTGCGGGTTCTGCACCAGCGTCTGGAACAGGTTGACGAACATCATGTCGCGGATTTCCTCCGCCCGGCTCGCCGCGTAGTTGAAGGCATAGGTCGGGTTCTGTCCGGTGGCGATCGGCTGGATCAGCGGCCTGCCATTGTCGTCGATGAGGCCCGGATAATTCTCGCCCGGGTTCAGCACCGGCACATAGTCGAGCCGCGCCTTGGATGCGGTGGCCGGATCGGTGACCTGCTGCAGCGCGCGCAGGCCGGAACGGCGCACCGCGTTCTCCTCGCGCACGGTGGTCAGCGCCTCGATGGCGGGCGAAATGCCATAGGGATCGCCCTCGTAGCGGCGCCAGTTGAAGGTCGACACCGGGAAGGTGCGGAACCCGCTCTCCCGCACGATCTCCTCTTCGTCCTCGATGACGTGATACGACCCGAACGCCATGTCGAGATAGCGGTATTGGCCCTCCTGACCGTACATCCGGCGCTCGTCGCGCGGCTGGATGCACTGGATGAGCGAGATCTTCGTCTCGCACTTGGCCGGATCGTCGACCAGCACCTTTATGCGCGCCGGCAGCTTTTCGTAGCCCAGGATCTGCGCCGCCTGCCGCGCCGTGCGCTCGTAGCGGCGGTGGAAGATGTCGACCTGGCCCCAGCGGTTGCGGCTGAGATATCCTTCGACCACGGGAATCGAGGCATAGCGGATCAGCGTCGAGCCGAACCCTTCCTCGGCATAGAGATAGGCCGGCCCGTAGCGCACGACGTTGCGCAGGCAGGCCTGCGTGGCCGGCACGAAGTTCGAGCTGGCCGAATAGCGCAGCGAGAACAGGAAATCGCGCAGCGCCTCCGCCCACTCCTTTTCCTCGTCGGTCTCCTCGTCGTCCATCTCGGCCGTCGACAGGCCGTGCCATTTTTCGGACTGCGGGATGATCAGGCTTTCCAGCCCCGCGGCCAGCCGGTTGGCGGCGGAGTTGATCGTGTTGGCATAGACGCGCGAGCCGCGCCGCTCCTGGCGCTCGGCCTGCGAGTCCCGGCCGCCGCCGGCCCGCCCGCTCCAGATGTCGGGCGCGTCGGGATCGCAGAACTCCGCCACCTGCTCCCAGACGGCCTCATACTGGCTGCGCTCGGTCTCGAGCTCGGACTGCCGCGAAAGAATATCGCGAGCGCGGGAATCGGTCATGGGATGGCCTCGCTGGGGATGTGGGGAGGGAGGTTTTGCCTTCTCCCCTTGTGGGAGAAGGTGGATCGGCGCGCAGCGCCGAGACGGTTGAGGGGTGTTCCAGCGGAGTGAGGCGTTGGCGTTTTCTGGAGCACCCCTCATCCGGCCTCGCTTCGCGAGGCCACCTTCTCCCACAGGGGGAGAAGGAAAAGCGCGCCTCACCCCCGCTTCTTCACCAATCGCGCATGCCGGCGCCAGTACCACCAGTCCAGCACGCGGCGGCGAAAGCTTCGCTTCATCGCGGTCATGGTCACAGCCCCAGCAGCACGCGGCGCTGGCCATTGAGGCTCGACGGCGCAAGGTCGGTCTTGACGGTGCTCAGCGTGCCCTGGCGCTGTTCGAGTTCAGCCCGCAGGGCATCCTCGCGCGCCTGCACATCCTTGTCCTGCAAGGTCGGCGCCGGCGGCAGCGGCTTCAGTTCCGGTGGTTTTTGGAATAGGCACATGGTTCCAGCCTTCTCTTGTCCAATCGTAAAGGAAAAAGTCTTCGCCGTTCTTGCCGTAGGCCGGCAGGCGGCAGCGTTCAGTTGCGCCGAGGCGGTGTAGCCAGCGCAGCGCCAGATCGTTTTCGGCCAGCGCCCGCGCCTCGACCCGCCAGGCGCCGCGCGCGGCGACCCGTGGCCCAAGCGCTTCGTGGAAGTAGCGCGTGATCTCGGGCACGCAGCGCTTCATGCGGCGCGTGCCCCAGCTCCAGGCGATCCACAGCCCGCTCCGCTGCTCGGCCGCGCCGAAGCCTGCCTCCGGATTGCCGTCGAGTTCGGCGACATAGGCAAAACCTTGCAACGCGGTGAGCGCCAGCAGAGCCGGCGACCAATGGTCAAGCTGGCAGTCGATCTCGGCGCGATCCTCGGAGCGCAGATTGGCCGCGACATAGGAAAGATCGCGCAACGTGGCGGGAATGATGCGGACGGTCATGGATGGACTTTCGTCAGTCGCCGAAGCCATCGTCGGCAAGGAAGCGCCGATGCCAGGCTTTCATCCTGCGAGCGCCGCGACGATGCAGAATTCCGAGGCGCCGCATTCTCAGGCAATTACCGCGGCACGTACCCGCACCGGCAGTCGCCCAAAAAACAAAACCCGCCTTGAGGTCGTCGGCGCAAATCAGCACCATGGACAGAAGGATACCATTGCTGCCCTCACGCCGTCAACAGATTCTAAGAAAAAATTCCTAGATGGCACTTTTCCGCGCCAGCATTTGCACGACCCGTTTGGTGGCCGCTTGTCTGAAACCGCTTTGGTACCCCTGAGTTAGCTCCGTTCTGGATGCTTGCGCAGATAGCGCAGCCGCTTGCGCTGCGGTGGCGTGATGTAACCGTCACCAACCTCGGCCAGGATGCGCTCCTCCTCGGTCGGCACTTTCTCCGGCTCGGCGGGCAGTCCGAGTTCGATTCTCAGCGCCATCGCCTCGGGCGTCGCCCGCTGCATGACATTGCGACCGACATCGTCAAGATCCAGGAAGCTGTCGTAGATCAAGTGCTCCCAACCCTTGGCGTCTCTTTTTTTCTCGTCCTGATGCCGATCCCTCTCTTCGGATTTTGCCAGCAACACCGGTCTTTCCGAAGGCGCGCACGTCTCCAGCCGCCATAGCCAGGCTATGGTCGGGTGTTCCCGTTGCTTATCCAGTTCGATGTCCTCGTCATAAGACCAGGTCCCACCGAAAAATATCTTCTTGCCCATTATTCATCGCGGCAGGCTACGGCTGCCGTCCCATGAGTCCAACGTAACCACCGGACAACACTTCAAATGTCGAAACATGTCGTCTCGCCGCCCAGGCGCTTGCGACAACCAGACGAGCTCTCTAATGTGTCATACAACCATAGGAGGTAGACTTGAAGTCATTTCTCGGCGTCCTTGCGCTCGGTCTTTGGGTCGTGTCCTCTCCACTCGCGGCAGCCGAGGAACCGATGAAATGGACCGAGTCCATCAGCGGCGGCAGCAGGATCGAAATCCCGATCTTCTTCGAGGATGGCGATACTCGAGAGCTTTTGACGAACGGCAAAAGCCACGGCACAGCGTTTTTCTCGCAGGAGTATGGCGTTTATCTTCGTCAGTACAGAATATTTGACGAGCCGGGCAAGCGTCCGTTCGAATACATTAGCGAAAAGACCTCAGCCGAACGCAGGGTGACCTATAAAATTGACAAACCGTCGCTTGGGGCAATTTCCGGCACCACGGCGGATGGCACACGCATCTTCTACGGCATGTGTCAAAAACGACAGGGCACGACAACATGTTTCGACATATCCTGGAACAAGCGGGATCAAGGGATGTTCAAACCGATAGTCGAACGCATCGCTCGATCATTCCGCAGACATCGATGATAGGCGCACGCCGGACAGTGGCCATGAGAACAGTTCTACTCGCATTCGGCCTGTTGCTGGGATTGCCACCATTTGCTCTTGCCAAAGAACCGTTGAATTGGACATTCTCCCGCCATGGGGGAACCACGATCGAGATCCCCACCTTCATAGCCCACGGCAAGACCAGATTGCTTAAGGGGGGCGGAAAGGACGGCTTGATTTTCGACTCGAAAGAGTATGGAGCCGAATTTTCTCAATACAAAGTAATTGATGGGACCAATAAGCGACCGATCGAATATATTTACGACCAGGTTTTTCCAAGAGGCAGTGAAGTTAAATATGAAGTCGATAAGCCGCTTTTGGGCGTGGTTTCCATGGAATTCCCAGGCCAATTTACCTACATATACTACAATATGTGCCAGAAAAACGAAAATGAAAATAAATGCTTTGATATTTCCTATCGCAAGAATGATCAGAGTTTTTTTGAGCCAATCGTTGAACGCATTGTACGGTCATTTCGAAAAAGTCGGTGATTGGCGAACCTCCACAAATAGCACAGAAGCCTTCGTCTCACTCGCCTCCCCGCAGCCGGTTCCCAAGCATTGCAGTCCGTATTCCTTCGCCAAGCGGCTGATGACCAGGTCCACAATCTGCTTCTGCCCACGGCGCTCAACTCCGTGGCCTTCGGCTTCTTACCTGACGATGCACTAGCATGATATTTTACGACGTCGACTGCAGCAGAGAACTTATGAGATGACGATATGAGAGCAGCTGTCTTTGCACTTGGTCTTTTGACGCTGCCGGTACCACCTGCAATGGCCGAGGAACCGATCGAATGGGTCGTTTCCGATACTGGCGGAAGCCGGATCGAAATTCCCTCTTTCTTTGCGGACGGAAAAGTTGAAC
>NZ_SCNN01000024.1 GCF_005503535.1 Mesorhizobium comanense
GGAGCCGCGTCGATCTGGTCGTAACGCTTGTATTCGCCGAAATACTTGGTGATCGCAGCCGTCAGCGACGTCTTGCCGTGATCGACGTGGCCGATCGTGCCGATGTTCACATGGGGCTTCGTACGCTCGAATTTACCTTTTGCCATAGTCTCTTTCCTTGGACGGCCTGGACCTTCAGTTCAGTCGAATGCGGGGCGATTAGCGAGAAAGGCCAAAAAACACAAGCGTCTTTTGGCCGGGCGCCATATCACCCGGGCCGAACCGCTGATCCGATTGCGGGGTATGGCGCTGATATAGGAACGCGATACGCGAAATGAAATGGGCGCGAGGCCGGTCCGGCAGCACCACTTGCGCGATGCTTCGGCCCGCCAGTCCTGTCGAAAATCCGGGCCGCTCATGGCCCATTGCGGCACCGACCCATCTCTGGTTTCCTGCCTGGATGGATTTCATCCCGACTGCCATTCGCGGCCCGCTGTTCATGATCGTCTCGACCGGATCGTACCTGGTCAACGATACCATGATGAAGCTCGCCACGGCGGGCTTGCCGTCCTACGAGGTGCTGTTCCTGCGCGGCGCGGCGGCGACGCTCTGGGGCTTCCCGCTTTTGTTCCTGCTGGGCTACGGCAAGCAGATCCCGCTGATCTTCGACAGGCGCGTGCTGCGCCGCAACCTGCTCGAGCTGGCGGCGATCCTCTGCTACGTCGTGGCGCTCGCCAACATGCAGATCGCCGATTCCACGGCACTTGGCCAGATCACGCCGCTTCTCATGCTGGTCGGCTCCTCGATCCTGTTCGGTGAGCGCATCGGCGGTCAGCGCATGGCGCTGATCGGGCTCGGTTTCATCGGCGCGCTCATGGTGGCGCAACCGACCATGCAAGGCATTTCCGTCTATGCCCTGCTTGCGCTCGGCAACGCGGCGCTGTCGGCCGCGCGAGACCTTACCGGAAGGCGGATTCCGGCTGAGGTGCCGGGAATGATCGTGGCCATCTCGGCTGTCGTCGTGGTGCTGGTTGGCGCCGGTGCGGCGCATCTGGTCTCCGAGCACTGGATCATGCCCGAGGCCTATCATCTGCTGCTGATGGCCGGCGCCGGCTTCTTCCTGATCTTCGGCCACTTCTTCATCTTCATGGCCTATCGCGTCGGGCCGACCAGCGCGGTGGCGCCATTCTACTACTGCTTCACCGTCTGGGCGGTCATTTCCGGCCTGCTGGTGTTCGGCCAGTTCCCCAATACGCTGGCGGTTTGCGGCATCCTGCTGGTGGTCGGCAGCGGGCTGACGATCGTGTCGCTGGACCAGCGCAGACGCAGGCTCGGCATCGTCGCCTGAGGCCCACGCCGCGCCCCGGTTGCGAAGGCAGAATGGATCGTCTATGCGGGCGGTGTCGTCTATCCAGCCTAAACGTGATCAGCCAAGGGAGCAGCCCATGACCGATTTTGACCAGGACAAGCGCTCCGAGGCCGAGCGCAAGGCCGCCATTCGGCATTCCCTTGTCGGATGGGCGGTGTTCATCACCGGGACCGTGATTTTCTTCGTCGCCGCCGACGCCATCCTGATGCCATAGCCGCATCGATGCCCGGGCCGGCTCGAAGCCGGCCTTGGCCTGCAGCCAAGTCAAACCTTCAAATTGTGCGGCGCCTGTCTAGAGCGTCCGGTTGCCGCTGAACTGATGGTACGCCCACAGCACGACCACCGCGCCGATCACGGCGACGATCAGGCTGTAGATGTTGAGGCCGGTTACCCCAGACGCGCCGAAGGCGCTGAAGATCAGACCGCCGACAATGGCGCCGACGATGCCGAGCACGATATCCATTATCACGCCCTGACCGGTCTTGTTGACGATCTTGCTGCCGATGAAGCCGGCGATCACGCCGAGAATGATCCAGCTGATGATACCCATTTTTTCCTCTCCATCCCCCGCGGGGCCAACATTTTCATATGATTGTCAAAAGCTCAAGCCAGCTTGAAATTCCGCCCGGATGCGCCATTGTTGAAACCGGGCTGGGCTTGGTTGAGATGGAGGATCCACTATGGGACTTTTTGACAACGCCGTCCCCGGCGGCAACATCACCAAACCGCTGATGATCGCGCTCGGCGCGCTTCTGGTCGGGAAAATGCTGAGCGGCAGAAGCGCTGAGCAGCCGGACCAACCTCAGACGCCAGCGCCGGCCGACCCGGCCACGACCACCGCCAGTGACGGTGGCCTGCTCGGTGGCCTTGGCGGACTGCTGGACAAGCTGAAGGACGCCGGCCATGGCAATGTCGCCGATTCCTGGGTCGGCACCGGGCAGAACCAGTCGATCAACGCGAATGATCTGGGCGCAGCACTTGGACCGCAGGTGATTCACGAGATCGCGCAGCGGACGGGCCTCAACGAACAGGAATTGCTGCAGCAGCTGTCGACGGCACTACCCGGCATCGTCGACAAGCTGACACCCAATGGCCAGGTGCCGCAGCAGCACCAGGTCGCATCCGCCTTCAACGGCTGAAGCACGGAATGCCGCATCCCTGAAGCGCCGCGCCCTTGTCGCGCGGCGTTTCACCTTGGCAACGGTATGGAATGGAAATCTGGAGCGGGTAGCGGGAATCGAACCCGCATATTCAGCTTGGAAGGCTGCTGCTCTACCACTGAGCTATACCCGCGCCTTGCACTGAAGTACCGGATTCATCCGAAAGGCGCCATGCGCTTTTCGTCTCCGATGCTTTTATCGTTTCAGGGCTTCCGGGCCGGCAGTGGTGGAGAGGGTTGGATTCGAACCAACGTAGGCTAAGCCAACGGATTTACAGTCCGTCCCCTTTAACCACTCGGGCACCTCTCCAGTCTGCCGCCGGAGCCATGCAACGAGGCATTCACGCCGATCCCGGAGCCCGAGATAGAAGTCTTGTCCGAAATCAGCGAAGCGCCTTATGGCGGCAAGGCCAGTGGGTGTCAACCGCGCAGCAAGCGTTTTTCGAACTTGTTCGCCGACTGCGTCACCCGGCCATATCCATGACCGCGGCGCACGGCTATAGAAGCCAGCCATGAGCAACAAGACCCACACGCCGAAAGACACTCATTACGCCAAGCTGCGCAGGGCGCATCGCGACGAGAAAAGCGGTGGCGCGCCGGAGTTCCGGCCGCGCCAGCCCGTGCCGCCGGGCGAAAACGCGGCCGACGGCCTGGTGCGGCTTTATGGCCTGCATACGGTGCGCGCCGCGCTCGACAATCCGCGCCGCCGCATCAGCAAAATGCTGGTGACGCGCAACGCCGCCGAGCGTCTGAATATTGCCGACCTCACCGCCCTGCCCTTCAAGGCGGAACTGGTCGAGCCCCGCGACATCGACAAGATCACCGGATCGGACGCGGTGCATCAGGGCGTGCTGATCGAGGCGGAGCCGTTGAACCCCAAGCGCCTCGACGCGCTGGGCGAGGCAAGGCTGGTGCTGGTTCTCGACCAGGTCACCGATCCGCACAATGTCGGCGCCATCCTGCGATCGGCGGTTGCCTTCGGCGCCGGCGCGCTGATCACCACGGCGCGCCACAGCCCGCAGGAATCCGGCGTTCTGGCGAAATCCGCCTCCGGTGCACTGGAACATATCGACCAGGTCGAGGTGAAGAACCTTGCCGATGCGCTCGGCCAGCTGCACGAGGCCGGCTTCCAGACCATCGGGCTTGATTCGGATGGGCCGGCGGAACTCGAAACGAGCTTTGCCGGTGACAGAATAGCCCTCGTGCTCGGCGCCGAGGGCAAGGGCCTGCGCCAGAAGACGCGCGAGACGGTGACGACGCTGGCGCGACTCGACATGCCCGGCGCCATCCGTTCGCTCAATGTGTCGAACGCGGCGGCTGTCAGCCTCTATGCCGCGCGGGCCTTCCTGAAGCGCGGTTAGGCCAGGGACACGAGTTGATCCTGAAACGAGAGCGGGTTCAGGCGATCAACGCCGGAACCCGCTCTTCAACAGGGAAAGAGTTGGCGGCTTGGGAACGTTGTGCCGCCCTCTCCTGACCTATGCCGCCTTATCTTTGACTTCGGCGGCTTCACCGCCGACCTCGAAATTGGCCATCCGCTCCAGCGCGCGAACAAGCGCCGAATGATCCTCCTTGGCGCCGCCATTGGCCGCGCAGGAGTTGAACAGTTGCTGTGTGGTCGAAGTGTTGGGCAGCGACACGCCGAGCGCTTTCGCGCCCTCGAGGGCAAGGTTCAGATCCTTCTGATGAAGTTCGATGCGGAACCCCGGCGCGAAAGTGCGCTTGACCATGCGCTCGCCATGCACTTCGAGAATGCGCGAGGCCGCCAGCCCACCCATCAAGGCCTGCCTGACCTTGGCTGGATCGGCGCCGGCTTTCGATGCGAAAACAAGAGCTTCGGCGACGGCTTCAATGGTGAGCGCGACGACGATCTGGTTGGCGACCTTGGTGGTCTGGCCGACGCCATTCGGGCCGACCAGCGTAATGTTCTTGCCCATCTTCTCGAACACGGGCTTTGCCCGCTCGAACACTTCTTCATCACCGCCGACCATGATGGTCAGCGACGCCGCCTTGGCGCCGACTTCACCGCCAGAAACCGGGGCGTCGAGATAGTCACAGCCGAGCTCGTTGATTTTCTTTGCGAATTCCTTGGTCGCGATGGGCGAGATCGAACTCATGTCGATGACCAGCTTGCCTTTGGCCAAGCCGGAGTCGACACCGTTTTCGCCGAACAACACGTCGGCCACCTGCGGCGTGTCGGGCACCATGGTGATGACGATGCCGGCGACCTTGGCCACAGCGTCATGACCGGTGACGATTTTCAGTCCCTTGCTGACGAGATCGACCGGTGGCTTGGAGCGGTGGTCGCTGGTGACGACGGGATAGCCGGCATCAAGCAAATGTCCCGCCATTGGTGCGCCCATAATGCCGAGACCGATGAAGCCTATGGTTTCCATTGTTTTTTCTCCAGAGAATCTTAGCTCGAATTTATCGGAAGGTGGCGCTGCCCCTCATCCGCCTGCCGGCACCTTCTCCCCGTATAGAGATGGGGAGAAGGAAGCTCTTAGGCCGCAGCGCTCCCCTGCCCGGCCAGATCCCGGAACCAGCCCAAACCGGCATCCGTGCCGGCCTTCGGCTTGTATTCCGCACCGATCCAGCCGGCATAACCGATGCGGTCGATGTGGTCGTAGAGGAAGGGATAGTTGATCTCGCCCGTCCCCGGCTCGTGACGGCCGGGATTGTCCGCAAGCTGGATATGCGCGATGCGGCCGAGGTTTGCCTCGATCGTACGGGCGAGATCCCCCTCCATGATCTGCATGTGGTAGATGTCGTATTGCAGGTACAGGTTTTTGGAGCCGACGCGATCGATGAGCGCCAAGGCCTGGTCGGAATAGTTCAGGAAGAAGCCCGGGATATCGCGCGTGTTGATCGGCTCGATGAGCAGCCGGATGCCGGCCTGGTCAAGCTTCTCCGCCGCGAAGGCAAGGTTCTCGGCAAACACATCCTCCAGCACCTTGCGGTCTGCGCCGGCCGGCGCGATGCCGGCCAGGCAATTGACCTGCTGGCAGCCCAGCGCCTGCGCATAGGTGATCGCCTTGGCGACACCCTGGCGGAATTCCGGCACGCGGTCCGGCAGCACGGCAATGCCGCGCTCGCCCTTGCCCCAGTCGCCGGCGGGCAGGTTGAACAGCACCTGCGTCAGGCCGTTCTTCTTCAGCCTCGCGGCCACCACCTCGGGCGCATGGTCGTAGGGGCCGATATATTCGACGCCCTTGAAGCCGGCGCGGGCGGCGGCATCGAAGCGGTCGAGAAAATCATGCTCTCCGAAGAGCATCGAGAGATTGGCTGAAAAACGTGGCATTCTTTTTCTCCTAATCCAACATCACGATCGCGGTCGGGGCATCTTCCTGATGTTCGGCAAGTTCCTCGAATTCGGTGATCTTGTCGATCTCGGTACCCATCGAGATATTGGTGACGCGCTCGAGGATGAATTCGAGCACGACAGGGACCTGGTGCTCCCTCATCAGCCGCTGCGCCTGTTTGAAGGCGCCCGCGAACTCTTCCGGCTTGCGCACCCTGACCGCCTTGCAGCCCATCGCCTCGGCGACGGCGACGTGGTCGACGCCATAACCAGCCTCCGGATCGTCTGATCGGTTGATGTTCTCGAAGGCGAGGCTCACCTCGTAGTCCATGGAGAAGCCGCGCTGCGCCTGCCGGATCAGGCCGAGATAGGCGTTGTTCACGACGACATGGATGTAGGGCAGCTTGTGCTGCGCCCCGACAGCCAGTTCCTCGATCATGAACTGGAAATCATAGTCGCCCGACAGGGCAACGATCGTGCGCTCCGGATCGGCGGCGCGCACGCCGAGTGCGGCCGGCAACGTCCAGCCGAGCGGGCCGGCCTGGCCGCAATTGATCCAGTTGCGCGGCTTGTAGACATGCAGGAACTGCGCGCCGGCGATCTGCGACAGGCCGATCGTGGTGACATAGGTGACGTCGCGGCCGAACGCCTTGTTCATCTCCTCATAGACGCGCTGCGGCTTCAGCGGCACCTGGTCGAAATGCGTCTTGCGCTTCATGGTCTTCTTGCGGGCCTGGCATTCCCTGGCCCAGCCCGACCAGTCGCGCAGTTTTCCAGCCGTCTTCCACTCGGTGGCAACGTCGAGCAGCATCTTCAGCGCCGCACCCGCATCCGAGACGACGCCGAGATCCGGCGCGAAGACACGGCCAATTTGAGTGGGCTCGATGTCGACATGGATGAATTTCTTGCCCCGGGTGTAGACATCCACCGAGCCGGTATGGCGATTGGCCCAGCGGTTGCCGATGCCGAAGACGAAGTCGGCTTCCAGCATCGTCGCGTTGCCGTAGCGGTGCGAGGTCTGCAGGCCACACATGCCGGCCATCAGCCGGTGATCGTCGGGGATGGCGCCCCAACCCATCAGCGTCGGGATGACCGGCACACCGGTGATCTCCGCGAATTCGATCAGAAGATCGGATGCGTCGGCATTGATGATGCCGCCGCCGGCGACGATCAGCGGCTTTTCGGCTGCATTGAGCATGGCCAGCGCCTTCTCGGCCTGGGCGCGTGTCATTGCCGGCTTGAACGGCGCCAGGGGCTCATAGGCGTCGATGTCGAACTCGATCTCGGCCAGTTGGACGTCGACCGGCAGGTCGATCAGCACTGGCCCGGGCCGCGAAGAGCGCATCAGGTGAAAGGCCTTCTGCAACG
Source organism: Mesorhizobium comanense (assembly GCF_005503535.1). GTDB lineage: Bacteria > Pseudomonadota > Alphaproteobacteria > Rhizobiales > Rhizobiaceae > Mesorhizobium > Mesorhizobium comanense. The sequence goes on from NZ_SCNN01000024.1 coordinate 7,177, forward strand.
CCATCGGCACCAGATAAGGCTCCATGACGGTGACCGCCCATTTGGCGACGGGAGCGGCAATGGCCGCGATGTCGACCGCCTGGAAATCTTCCTTGTTCAGCCGGGCGCGCGGCGCCTGGCCGGTGATGCACAGGATCGGGATGGAATCGGCTGATGCCGAATAGAGCCCGGTGATCATGTCGGTGCCGGCAGGGCCCGACGTGCCGATGCAGAGCCCGATGTTGCCGGCCTTGGCCCTGGTGTAGCCCTCGGCCATGTGCGAGGCGCCCTCGACATGGCGGGCCAGCACATGGCGGATGGTGCCCCTCGCCTTCAGGGCCGAATAGAGCGGGTTGATCGCCGCGCCCGGCACGCCGAAAGCACAGGAAATACCTTCCTTTTCGAGAACGAGAACGGCGGCATCGACAGCGCGCATCCTGGCCATTTTCCGGGCCTCCACAGGGTTGTCATTGTTGGATGGCCCGTTATCTCAGCAAGCCGGCTATTTTTCAATTTTTTCAAAATATTTTTTCATTTCTAGAAAAGTTGGCTTAAGTGCTGAATTCAAATGGTTTTCCGTTTTCCAGTTATTTTGTTGCGCCGCACAATGAAAAACTTTTTCATTGCCTGTTTGCGCTGAATTGCCGACAATGAATCGATGGAAACCGCCGAGAAACGCCAGCGCGGCCGGCCCCGCGCCTTCAACGGCCCCTCCGAGGCCGGCTCGGTGCAATCACTCGACCGCGCCTTGCGCATCCTGGCCATCGTCGCCGAGGGCAGCGGCCTGTCGCTCAGCGAGATCGCGGCGCAAAGCGGACTGGCCGCATCCACCGCCTATCGCATGCTGACGACATTGCAGAACCACGGCATGGTCGAATTCGACACGAGTGACCAGTTGTGGTCGATCGGTGTCGAGACCTATCGCATGGGCGCGGCGTTCCTGCGCCGCCGCAAGCTGGTCGACCGTGCCCGCATCGTCATGCAGGAGTTGATGGAAAGGACAGGCGAGACCGCCAATCTCGGTGTTGCGGAGGATGATTGCGTGGTCTTCGTCAGCCAGGTCGAGACGCATCAGGCGATCCGCGCCTTCTTCAGGCCGGGAACGCGCAGCCCCTTCCATGCCTCCGGCATCGGCAAGGCGGTGCTGGCGCATCTCGATCCCGAGCGCGTCGGAACCATATTGCGCAAGGCCGGCCTGCAGCGCTTCACAGACAGGACGCTTTCGGACATCCCTGCCCTGGCGCATGATCTGGCCGCCATCAAGCGGCGCGGCTGGTCTGTCGACGACGAGGAACGGCACCCCGGCATGCGATGCGTGGCCGCCGCGATCTTCAACGAATTCGGCGAGCCTATTGGCGGCGTGTCGGTGTCTGGCCCCACCGTGCGTGTGACGCCCGAGCGGCTCGCCGAGATCGGGCCGATGGTGCGCAACGCGGCGGCTGAGGTAACAAGGATGATCGGCGGCATGCAAGCCGGCTGATCAGCCGGCTCCCGGCAACGCGCTCCTGGTCGCAATATCGAAGAAATCGAGCAGTATAGCCATGCCGACTCCGCAGGCGGTGAAGATGAGGCCGGTCATGAAGATGCGGTTGGCGCGCTCATAGACACGCCGCTGCAGGGAGTTGACGTCTAGCAGCAGCGACAATGCCCGCATCTGCAAGGCGATGCCGGCCAGGATCGGCAGGACGGCGACAAGATGATAAGCCCGCCACGGAATCGGATTGGCGGCCCAATGGGTGATGAAGCCCAGCGAAAACGCCAGCAGGATGCCGACAGTGGTAACGGTGCCGTTGCGAAAAACCGTCTCGATCAGATCTTCGCTCAAATCTTTCTTGGGGTCCTGCTCGTCCAAGCCACCCTCCCCTTCGTTGGCGCTCGAATGAGAAGACTAGACGTTCGCAAAATCGCTGTACACCGCCGGCGGCATGGACTCCGCCTTTCCTGGCGTTCGAATGCATGCGAAAGGGCACGGATGCGGAAAACGGTCCAGATTCTGCTTACCGCTTCACTTTGCGGATGCGTGGCGGCGGCACCTCGGCCTGATGCCGGCGGCGGCCAGCGCGTTACTCCCATTCCAATCTCGCTCGCCCTCGAGGAGATCATCACCACGGGCGTCCGGCAGCACCTTCAGGACCCCGTGTCCGCCAAATTCGGAACAATGGCCGCTGGCCAGAGGACGTCCGATGGCCACCAGGAAATAGTGATCTGCGGTTATGTCAGCACAACTGAAGCCCATAGCGACGGTGGATCGTTTTTGGCCAAGGTCTACCCGGACGCCGGCAGCAACTTCGAGCTCGTTGCAATGAGCGGTCAATCGCCGAATGCCGACCTTGTCATCGACACTGCCTGCCGAGCAGCCGGATTGCCGCTGCCTGCCGCCGGTTCGAAGGCCCATGCCTAGGCGGGGCTTCCGGCATAAAACAGAAAAGAGGCCCGTGCGGGGCCCCTCTTCTGTTTGCCGAGACAGTTCCCTCGCTTAGAGGTGGCAGTAATGCTGGTAGCCGTCATAGCCGATGTAGGTGTTGGTGTCTGGATCGTAGCTGCCGTAGCGGGCCATGCAGCGGCGGACATGCCAGGAGCCGTCGTAACCGCCTTCATCGACATAGACGGTGCGGGGCTGTTGCTGGGCAAGCAGGCTGCCCAAGACGAACCCGCCGACGCCGGCGGCGATGCCGATGCCAAGATCGTGGTTGTGGTGATGCAGGGGATGAGCCGCCGAAGGCTGAACAGTACCGGCCAGCATGGTGGCGGCGACGGTGGTGGCGACAAGACCGGAAACGAGTGTGCGCTTGAACATGATGATCTCCTTGCTTCGTTGACCGAGGCGATCCATCCGCCTCTTGATCATCTGTCGTTACGGCAAGGAAAAAGGTTCGAACCGCTTTCTGATTTTTTTGCGGGCCCCGCACGATATCTCTCCAAGCCCAGGTTTTTCCGCTACGGGGCACAATCCGGAAAGGGCCAGACAAAACGCAAAACAGGGCAGCCGAAGCCGCCCTGCTCAGGAGAAATGGGGTCGTCCATCAAAGGAGAATGATCACCTTGCCATGCTTGTGGTGATGATGGTTGTGGTGCCACCACCAGAACTTCTTGTGGTGATTATGATGGTGATGGTGGTGGTGATGATGGTGGTGGTGCATGCCGTGAGCCGAGGACGACTGGACGGTGCCGGCAAGCGCGCCGGTGGCGATGAAGATGGCGACGAGGCCCGATGTCAGAGTGCGCTTCAACATGATGATCTCCTGGATCCTTGATCGAGGCGACCCATTCGCCTCTCGGGAGATCAGTCGGCACGGCGCGGAAAAAGGTTCGACGGAGTCGGTAGATTTCTGGCAGTAGGCAGTAGGCAGTAGGCAGTAGGCAGTAGGCAGTAGGCAGTAGGCAGTAGTGAAATTGCACCATGCGCATAAAGGCGATGCAACCCCATGCATCTATCTCAGACGGACTAACCCCTACTCCCTACTCCCTACTCCCTACTCCCTACTCCCTACTCCCTACTCCCTACTCTCACCCCATACCGGTGACGTGGCGCAGCCAGAAGGCCAGCGCGATGAAGCCGATGATGGTGGTGATGCCGGTCCAGTCGACATTGGCGTTCCTGACGTCCCTGACAACCTTAACCAGCAGCATCCAGGCCACGATTACGAGCGGCAAGATGATGACAAACCTGATCACGCGACAGCCTCCTCGCTCAAGCGATTGCACCTGACGGGCATATAGGAAGCGGGCTGCCGGTTTTCAGCACACGGCTGGGAACCGTCGCAAATTGCCGGCCGGGCACTGAAAACAGAGTTTTGTCTTTACTGGCGCGGCAAATATGCTAACGGGGCGCCAGTGCCCTTGTAGCTCAGCTGGTAGAGCAGCGGTTTTGTAAACCGAAGGTCGCGGGTTCGATTCCTGCCGGGGGCACCAGCTTTCAAGATGTAAGCCGTTCTATTGCCTGCATAATTTGGCGCAGCTCAGAGTGCCGACTACGCCGCCGGTCGACGTATCCGGCATTTGTGTAACGGATAGACGCCTTTTCTGTGGTCCTTCCAGGCGAATCTGACTTTCTATTGGGTCGTACGACGTGCCTTTTCGAATATGGTCGGAGGCAACACCCCTATTGGCCAATAGCGTTAGCCGGAAAGACAGCCGCGGCGATCATGTTGACAGCTGTGGTATGGCGCCTGGGTTGTACCTGCCACATTCACATCGCTATCCAATAAGCTGCGGATGTGGGCCGACGTTGCAAATCTTGCTCGGTCGGCCCATCCCAAGCGACCTTCTCAGGCCGCCATCCAAGTCTGCTGCATGGCGGAGGCGATGGTGCCGGTCTGGTTTGGGTCGCCGAGCCGTGGATCGTTGGGCTGAATGCCTGAACCCGTCGGCGAGGTCGCCGGATCGAAGCCGGCCATGGCCGCGACCAGGGTTGCGACATCGGATGAATGCAGCACCTTGCCGTCGCCGGACTTGATGGTCTCGACGACATTGCCAGTCCCGGCGAACCAGTTGCCGATCATCACATTGTCGGTCGTTCCCAGTACCGAGACGACGAGGTTGTTGCCTTGCTGGGCGAACCAGAGTTCATTCCAGTCGATCCCAGCGCCGAAGTCCAGCTCATCACTGTCGGTGGCGTAACCGGATTCGAAGATAGTATCCGAGCCACCACCGGCATTGAAATAATAGCTGTCATTGCCGGCTCCGCCACGCATCGTGTCGTTGCCAGCCCCGCCATCCAGGATGTTGGCGCCGTTGTTGCCGATGAGTACGTTGTCGCCAGCATTGCCGGTAGCGTTGATATCGCCAGCGCCTGTCAGGGTGAGGTTCTCAACCAAACCCAAAACCTGCGCCGAGTTGACCAGGCTGAAGCTGACCGCCGATTTCACTGTGTCGATGCCGGCTGAACCAGCAACACCTTCATCGACGACGTCACCCACGTTGTCCACGATATAGACATCGTCGCCGGCGCCACCGCGCATCGTGTCGCTGCCAGCGCCGCCATCCAAGATGTTGGCGCCAACGTTGCCGGTGAGCACGTTATTGCCTTCATTGCCGGTGGCGTTGATGGCGGCTCCACCCGTCAGGATAAGGTTCTCAACCGAACCCAAGACCTGTGCTGAGTTAACCAGACTAAAGCTCATCCCCGACTGCACCGTATCGACGCCATCGGAACCGCCTACGCTTTCATCGACGACGTCGGCCCAATCAACGATATAGGTATCGTTGCCGGCGCCACCCCGCATCACGTCATCGTTGAGCCCACCGTCGAGTGTGTCGTCGCCAGCGCCGCCGTTGAGTGTATCGTTACCAAAGCCACCAATAAGTGTGTCATCACCCGCGGCACCGTTGAGCACATCGTTGCCAATGCCACCGTCGAGCCTATCGTTCCCGGCGCCGCCATCCAGGATGTTGGCGCCGTTGTTGCCGATGAGTACGTTGTCGCCGGCATTGCCGGTTGCGTTGATGTCCCCATTGCCAGTGAGGGTCAGGTTCTCGACCGAACCCAAAATCTGCACCGAACTACCCAAGCTGAAGCTGATTGCCGACTGAACTGTGTCGGTGCCGTCGGAGCCCGCCACACTTTCGTCTATGACGTCGCCCGCACTGTCTACGACATAGATATCATTGCCCGCGCCACCCCGCATCGTATCATCGGCAGCGCCACCGTTAAGCGTATCATCGCCAGCTCCGCCTTCCAGGATGTTGGCGCCGCTGTTGCCAACGAGCAAATTGTTGCCAGCATTGCCGGTACCGTTGATCGCGCCAGCGCCTGTCAGCGTCAAATTCTCGACCGAGCCCAAAACTTGGGCCGAGTTCACCAGACTAAAGCTGATCGCCGATTGCACGGTATCGGTGCCGTCGGAGCCCGCCACGCTTTCATCAACGACGTCGCCAACACTATCGATCACATAAGTATCGTTGCCGGCGCCACCGCGCATCGTATCATCGCCAGCGCCACCGCTAAGCGTGTCATTGCCAGCTCCGCCATCCAGGATATTGGAGCCGCTGTTGCCCGTAAGAACATTATTGCCAGCATTGCCAGTGGCGTTAATGGCACCCGCACCCAAAAGCGTCAGATTTTCCACTGAACCCAGAACCTGCGCCGAGTTAACAAGGCTGAAACTGATCGACGACTGCACAGTGTCGTTTCCGTCTGAACCCGACACGCTTTCGTCGACGATGTCGCCCACACTGTCGACCACATAGGTGTCATTGCCAGCGCCACCGCGCATCGTGTCGTCGCCGGCACCACCGCTCAGGGTGTTATTGCCGCTGTTGCCAACGAGGACGTTATTGCCGGCACTGCCGGTGGCATTGATGTTAGCGCTACCTGTTAGAATTACGTTCTCAACGGAGCCCCGCGCGTACGCAGCCGTGAACGTCACCGTCAAGCTGAAATTGACCGACGACTGCACGGTGTCGATGCCGCCAGAGCCGGCCACGCTTTCATCAACGACATCGAACATGTTGTCGACGATATAGATATCGTCGCCCGCGCCACCGCGCATCGTGTCGGTGCCAGCGCCGCCATCCAAGATATTGGCGCCGCTATTGCCGATGAGCAGGTTGTTGCCGGCATTGCCAGTGGCGTTGATGTCCCCAACGCCTATCAGAGTCAGGTTCTCGATCGAACCCAGAATTTGCGCGGAGGAGCCTAGGTTGAAGCTGATTACCGATTGCACGGTATCGGCGCCGTCTGAACCCGCTACACTTTCATCAACAATGTCGCCCACGCTATCGACGACATAGGTATCGTTGCCAGCGCCGCCGCGCATCGTGTCGTCGCCAGCTCCGCCATCCAGGATATTGGCGCCGCTGTTGCCGATGAGCAGGTTGTTGCCGCCATTGCCAGCGGCATTGATGTCGGCAACGCCTATCAGAGTGAGGTTCTCGACCGACCCCAGTATCTGCACAGAGGAGCCCAGGTTGAAGCTGATTGCCGATTGCACGGTATCGGTGCCGCCAGAACCCGCCACGCTTTCATCGACGATGTCGCCAACGCTGTCGACGACATAGACATCATTGCCGGCGCCCCCACGCATCGTGTCGTTGCCGGCGCCGCCATCGAGCGCATCATCGCCGGCTCCGCCATCCAGGATGTTGGCGCCGCTGTTGCCGACGAGCACGTTGTTGCCAGCATTGCCGGTCGCGTCGATGTCGCCAGTACCTATCAGGGTCACGTTCTCGACCGAGCCCAGGATCTGCAACGAGTTGACCAAGCTGAAACTGATTACCGATTGGACGGCATCGGTGCCGCCAGAACCCGCCGCGCTTTCGTCGACGATGTCGCCAACGCTGTCGACGACATAGACATCATTGCCGGCGCCCCCACGCATGGTGTCGTTGCCGGCGCCACCGTCGAGCATATCGTTGCCATCGGTACCGTAAAGTGTGTCGTCGCCGGCACCACCGTAGAAGCCTCTCATCCACGACAACCGCATGGCCGCGGCGATCGTGCCGGCCTGGTTCGGATCGCCGAGACGTGGATCATTCGGCTGGATGCCCGATCCGGTCGGGGAAGTTGCCGGATCGAAACCCGTCATCGCGGTAACCAGGCTCGCCACATCGGACGAACGCAGCACAAGGCCATCGCCCGATTTGATCGTTTCGACCACATTGCCAAGGCCGGCAAACCAGTCGTTGATCGTCACCTTGTCTGTCGTTCCCAGCACCGAGACAACGAGGTTGTTGCCTTGCTGGCTGAACCATAGCTCGTCCCAATCGATGCCCGCGCCGAAATCCAGCTCGTCGTTGTCGTTGGAGGCACCCGATTCGACGATGGTATCGGCTCCGCCGCCGGCGTTAAAACGATAGACATCGTCGCCAGCGCCACCGCGCATCACATCGTTGCCTGCACCGCCGTCCAAGACGTTGGCAGCGTTGTTGCCGATGAGCACATTGTCGCCGGCATTGCCAGTGGCGTTGATGGCACCGGCGCCCATCAGGGTCAGGTTCTCGACAGAGCCCAGGACCTGCGCCGAATTGGTCAGGCTGAAGCTGATGGTTGACTGCACTGTGTCAATCCCGTCATAGCCCGCAACACCTTCATCGACGACGTCACCGACGCTGTCGACGACATAGACATCGTTGCCAGCGCCACCATGCATCATGTCGTCGCCAGCGCCGCCATCAAGCATGTCGTCGCCCGCTCCGCCATAGAGCTTTTGGTTGCCGGCAGGGCCGTGGAAGATGTCGTTGCCAGGGGTGCCATAATAGGCGTTACTGGGAGTAGCCCAAGACGACCGCATGGCTGCCGCGATCGAGCCGGTCTGGAAGGGGTCGCCAATGCGCGGATCATTGGGTTGTACGCCCGATCCGGTGGGCGACGTAGCCGGGTCGAGACCGGCCATGGCGGCAACCATATTTGCGACGCTGGACGAATACAGGCGCGCGCCGTCTCCCGACACGATCGTTTCAATGACGTTGCCGGTGCCGACGAACCAGTCGTTGATCGTCACCTTATCGGTCGTTCCCAGCACCGAAATAACGAGATTGCTGCCTTGCTGGCTGAACCACAATTCATCCCAGTCGATACCAACCCCGAAATCGAGCTCGTCATTATCGGATGAAATGCCAGATTCGATAATGACATCGGCACCGCCGCCGGCACCAAAACGATACCAATCACCACTAGCGCCACCGATCAGCGTATCGTTGCCCGCACCGCCGTCCAAAATGTTGAACTGACTGTTTCCAACAAGGACGTTGTTGCCAGCATTGCCAGTGCCGATCCAGGCATTGCCAATCAGAGTCAGGTTCTCCACGGAGCCCAAGATCTGGACCGAGCTGGCTAGGCTGAAGTTGATCGACGATTGAACAGTGTCGATGCCGCCGGAACCCGTCACACTTTCATCGACGATGTCGCCAGCACTGTCGACGATATAGACATCGTCGCCAGCGCCACCGCGCATAATGTCGTTGCCAGCGGCGCCATCTAGTGTGTTGGCCCCGCTGTTACCGATGAGCACGTTATCAATGGCATTGCCAATACCGATAGTGTCGCCAGTACCCGTCAACGTTAGGTTTTCGACCGTGCCATAAATCCGCCCGCCACTCAGATTGCGACTGACCGCCGACAGCACCGTGTCAATACCGCCAGAGCCCGCCATGCTTTCGTCCACAACATCGTCGGCGTTGTCGACGATATAGATATCGTCGCCAGCGCCACCGTACATCACGTCGCCACCAGCGCCACCATCCAGAATGTTGGCGCCGCTGTTGCCGGTGAGCACGTTGGTGCCGGCATTGCCAGTGGCGTTGATATCGCCGGTACCTGTCAGAGTCAGATTCTCCACCGAGCCCAAGACCTGCACCGGATCGGCCAAGCTGAAACTGAACGCTGACTGCACGGTATCGATGCCACCGGAACCGGCCACGCTTTCGTCGACAACGTCGCCCATGCTGTCGATGATATAGACATCGTTGCCAGCGCCGCCGCGCAGCGTGTCGTTGCCGGCGCCACCGTCCAAGACGTTCGCGCCGCTGTTGCCGGTGAGCACGTTGTTCCCGGCATTGCCGGTGGCGTTGATGTCGCCGGTGCCCGCCAGGGTCAGGTTCTCGACCGAACCCAATATCTGTGCGGACGTGGCCAGGTTGAAACTGAATGCCGACTGCACGGTATCGGTGCCATCGGAACCCGCGACGCTTTCATCGACGATATCGCCAAGGCTGTCGATGATATAGACATCATTGCCCGCGCCGCCACGCATCGTGTCGTTGCCGGCGCCGCCGTCGAGCACATCATCGCCGGCCCCGCCTTCCAGAATGTTGGCGCCGCTGTTGCCGATGAGCAGGTTGTTGCCGCCATTGCCGGTGGCGTTGACGTCGCCAGCGCCTGTCAGGGTCAGGTTCTCGACCGAACCCAATATCTGTGCGGAGGCGGCCAGGCTGAAGCTGATCGCCGACCACACCGTATCGGTGCCGTCAGAACCTGCCACGCTTTCGTCGACGATGTCGGCCAAGCTGTCGACGACATAGACATCATTGCCTGCGCCGCCGCGCATCGTGTCGGCGCCAGCGCCACCATCCAGGATGTTGGCGCCACCGTTGCCAATGAGCAGGTTGCTACCAGCGTTCCCAGTGGCGTTGATGGCGCCAGTGCCCGTCAGGGTCAGGTTCTCGACCGAACCCAAGACCTGTGCGGGATTGGCCAGGCTGAAACTGATTGCCGATTGCACCGTATCGGTGCCGTCGGAACCCGCCACGCCTTCATCGACGATGTCGCCCGCAGAGTTGACCACATAGACATCGTCGCCAGCGCCACCACGCATCGTGTCGTTGCCGGCGCCGCCATCCAGGATGTTGGCGCCGGTGTTGCCGACGAGCAGGTTGTTGCCGGCATTTCCAGTGGCGTTGATGGCACCAGTGCCCGTCAGGATCAGGTTCTCGACCGAGCCCCAAACCTGCCCCGAGTTAACCAGACTGAAACTGATCACCGACCACACCGTATCGGTGCCGTCAGAACCCGTGTCGTTTTCGTCGACAACGTCGCCCGCGCTGTCCACGATATAGATGTCGTCGCCAGCGCCGCCGCGCATCGTGTCGTTGCCGGCGCCTCCGTCAAGCATGTCGTTGCCGGCGCCGCCGGCGAGCACATCATTGCCAGCATCGCCATAGATGAAGTCGCTGCCGGCTGTTCCCGTCAGCGTGTTGGCTGCGGAGGTTCCGGCAATGACGTTGTAGCCCATCCACGCTTGCTGCATCGTGGCGGCGATCGAACCAATCTGGTTCGGCTCGCCCAGCCGTGAGTCGTTCGGCTGGATGTCGGTGCCCATCGGAGACGTCGCCGGAGTGAACCCGGCCATAGCGGCAACCAAGGCCGCCACGTCGAATGAATGCAGCACCTTGCCATCGCCGGACTTTATCGTCTCGACGACATTGCCAGGCCCGGCGAACCAGTCCTTGATCGTCACCTTGTCGGTGGTTCCCAGCACGGAGACGACGAGGTTGTTGCCTTGCTGGGCAAACCAGAGCTCGTTCCAGTCGACGCCCGTGCCAAAGTCCAGTTCGTCGTTGTCGTTGTAGGCACCGGATTCGATGATGGTGTCGGCGCCATCGCCGGCCCTGAACCGATATTGGTCATTGCCCGCGCCGCCGACCAGCGTGTCGTTGCCCGTGCCGCCGACCAATATGTCGTTGCCGGCGTCGCCGTTCAGCGTTTCGTTGCCCGCCAGACCAAAGATGATGTCGGCCTGCGTGCTGCCGGCGATCGTTCCACCTGCCGTGCGCGCGACGAGGAAATTGAGCGAACCCAAACCGTCGAGCTGAAGGTTTTCGACACGCCCAACTGCCAAAGCCTGTTGGGAGATGGACACTCCATCTCCTGCTGGGCCACCGGCGATGATGATCGACAAATCCTCACTCTGAAGCCCCGTCCAAGAGAACGAGAGATCATCGGCTTTGATGCCACCCGTCAGTACGAGGGTCGAGGTGCCCGTTCCTGACGCCTTGAGCAAACTGTTGCTCGCCGTCTGCCAGTAATAGCCGCCGACCCAGGTGTTGACGATGCCGCCCGCTTTCACACCTATCGCGCTGGCCGCCGCGATATCTGAAGTCAATGTGGTGACGGGCCAATTGTAGTTTTGTATCCCATCACTTCCATCCCCGCGGCGGAACACGTACTGATCGTCGCCGCCCATTCCCCACAAAGTGTCGTTACCCTTGCCCCCAACCAATAGGTCGTTTCCATCTCCGGCGTTCATGACGTCGTTGCCGTCGCCGCCATACAGGATGTCGTTGCCGGCACCTGCGTCTAACCACTCGTTGCCCGCCAGACCGAACAAGATATCTGCACCAGCAGTCCCGCTCACTGTGGCGCCGGCAGCGGTTGCAACCGCGAAACTTGTCGCGGCCACGCCGTCAACAGCCAACTTATCGATACGGCCCGGCGCGGTTTTGTATTCGCTGATCGTGATGGAATCGCCAGCGCCTCCAGTATAGATCGTCAGGTCTTCGCCGTTTCTGGTCCAGGCGAATGACAGATTATCGAGGGTTATCCCGCTCTGCAGCGTCAACGTCGAGGTGCCGGAGCCGCTAGCTTTCAGCAAAGTGCTGGTTGCAGACTGCCAGAAATAGCCACCGACCCAACTGTCGACGACACCCCCCGCCTTGACGTTCAGCGCACTGGCGGCGGCGATATCGGCAGCAGCGGTGGTACCCGGCCACGTAAAGTCGAACAGGACATCACTTCCGTCGCCTGGACGGAAGACATATTCGTTGCTCCCATCCATGCCTTGAATGTTATCATTACCTTTTCCGCCGATCAGCCGGTCGTTTCCATCGAACGCCTGCAGAACATCATTGCCATCGCCGCCGTACAGGATGTCGTCGCCGCTGCCGCTGCTCAGCCAATCATTGCCTGCCAGGCCGAACATGATGTCGTTGCCAGTGCCGCCGTAGACGATCGCTCCGGAAGCGGGCGCCACGAAAAAGTTCATCGCCCCGAGGCCGTCAAGCTGGAGCTTTTCGACGCGACCGACGACGCCCTGCTGATAAAGCAGAACCGCGTCGCCGGCCGGGCCGCCGGCGATGTCGATGCGCAGATTGTCGGTCCCGTGCCCGAACCAGGTGAAAGACAAGTTGTCCGACGAGATTCCCTGAAGAACCAGCGTGTCGCCGGTTCCAGCCTCTTGCCTTTTCAAAAGGCTGTTGGTGCTGGTCTGCCACAGATAGCCGCCGACCCAGTCGTTGACTATCCCGGTTGCCGAAACACCCAGTGCATTGGCGGCGCTGATGTCGGCAGCCGCCGTCGTCACGATGGCTGAAGCGTCATCGACCGTATCGGTGCCATCGCCTCGCTGGAAGACCAGAGTGTCGTCGCCACCGCCACCGTTGATGTAATCGTTACCTGCTCCGGAATAGACCGTGTCGTTGCCATTGGCGCCAGCGAGCGTGTCGTTGCCCGCCCCGCCATAAAGCGTATCGTTGCCGTCGCCGCCGTTGAGCGAATTTGCAGCGGAATTTCCAATCAGCACATTGTTGGAGGCATTGCCTGTGCCGTTGATCGCGGCCGTGCCCGTCAGCGTCAGGTTTTCGACATCTGGATCCGAGATCGTATAGCTGACCGAGCTCAACACCGTGTCGGTGCCTTCGCTCGCGGCCTCGATGACCTGGTCGCCGGCATCGTCGACGATGTAGGTGTCGTTGCCGGCATTGCCCTTCATGATGTCGGCGCCGGTGCCGCCGTCGAGAAGATCGTCACCCGCGCCGCCGTTGAGCGTGTCGACGCCGCCGCCTCCCTGGATGTGATCGTCGCCGGCGCTGCCGGTGATGGTGTCGTTCGTGGTGCCGGTGGCGATGAATTGAACGCCCGATGGACCGGCGGTTGTGCCAGTCCCGGTCGTGGCGTTGGCTGTCACGACCGAGGTCGACTGGCCGTCGGCACTGACATCCGTCGTCACAGTCTGCGTAATCACGCCGCTGGCATTGTAGTCGGTGACGATCTTGCGGATCGATCCGTCGATGCGGGTGACAGCCGTTTCCCGGTGTTCATAGGTGCCGTTGTTGTCGGCGTCCTTGAGCAGCGTCGTGGTCATTCCGTCGGCGCTGACGGTTATGATACCCTTGCCGGTGACAGGCCCGTCCCATTGTTGATGGTCCAGTATCTCGGTAACGACGGAACCATCGATCTGCTTGTGGGAAACGGCCGTGGTCTCGTATCCCGCAAGGCTCGGATTGGCCACGTTTACCGGGCTCGCTCCGCTTGCATTGTAGTCATAGTAAGATTTCGTCGTCAGCCCATCCGCGCTTGTCTGAACGATAATTTGCCCCGCGATTGCTTGTTTGTAATAGACAACGCCAGGGATGAGAAAGGCGACGTCCGTCCTCCGGTTGTAAAAGCCGTCCGTCATGGAACCGTCGGCGGCGACAATCGTGCTGTGCAGATTGTCGAAGCCGCCGCTGCTGGCGTCATAGTCCACGCCGGACCAGCTGTTGCGACCATCGTCACTGGTATAAGTCGTGGTCTTCTTGATCATCGTATTGGCAGGCGTAACCAGATCGATGGTTTTGGTCTCGTCTATTCCATTTCCAAGGCTGTTTTTGTTTATCTGACGCTTCTGGTCGACGGTTCCGTTGGCATCGAAATCCCACTCAGACGTCGTCAACAGGCCGTCCGCGCTTGTCGAGATCTTGGTAATGCTCGACTTGTGATTTGCTGCACTGAAATCAGTGATTGTGGTCGTTATCGAACCATCGACTGCCTTGGTCGTAACCTCGGTCTGATCGACGGTACCATCGCCGTCAGCATCCCGGCTGGTTGTAATCGTCCTGCCGTCGCCGCTCGTCGTCGTGATTTCGCGGTCCAGCAGCACTCCCGCGGTCGTGAACCTGCTGACGGTTTCGACGATTGCCCCATCCGCCAGTTTCCTGACGTCATCGGTCGTGGTGCGGTCGAAGCCGACGACACCGTCTATGTCTTCCTGGGTGGTCGCCGTCCTGCCATCGACTGTCGTCGTGGTGACGAACTTCGACAGCAGCGAACCATCGGCTTTGAGGTTGGTGAGGGTGCGCGTCTTCGTGCCGTCGGCATTGACCGTGGTCACATCGGTCGCATCCTGGCTGAACGGATTGGCTCCGAAAACATCCCAGTTCGTCGTGATCGACAGGCCGTTGGCGCTCGCCGTCGTGACGACGGTGCTCGCCAGCGTGGAGCCCTCGAATTTGCTGACGGTTGAAACCGTTGAACCGTCGGCGTTCAAAGCCGCGACACTGGTTTCCTTTCGCTCATAGGTTCCATCACCATTCAAATCCCACTCTTTGGTGACCGAAAGCCCATTTCCGGAGGTCGTTACCCTGGTCTGATCGCTCAGCACAAACGAGGGGGTTTGATAGGTCTTGTTCGTCTGGATCGTCGATCCATCGACCCCGATCGTCGTATTGGCCGTCGTCTTTTCGGGGGCCACCGGAATGTAGTTGACCGAGGTGGTTCCGTACAGCGTTACGATGCTCAGCCCATCGGCACTGACGGTTGTCGTCCTGCTGGTCGTGGACGGAGCCGTCGTGTAGGCGCCTGTCCCCAGTGCGTTTGCCGTCGTGTCGGGCCCGGTCGTCGTTGTCGTCACGCTGCCGTCAGAGGCCTCGACCGAGGTGGTTGTCAGATCGACCGCACCGTCGCCGTTCACATCGCTGGTAACCGCCGTCGTCAGTTTGTCGGCGCTCACCGTGGTGACAGTCCTGCTTTCCAGCGAACCGTTCGCCTTCTTGTAGTCGACGGTCCGCGTCGTGCTGCCATCGGCGTTGAGAACAATGACGTCGGTCTTGGAGCGGCTGGTAGTCGTGCCGGTACCTGCCCAGGTCACGGACTTCGAGAGACCATTGGCGCTGGTGACGACGACCGTCCTGTCCTTCACGACGCCGGCGGCGTCGAGATCGGTGATGGTCTCGGTCTTGCTGCCGTCGGCGTTGAGCACAATGACATCCGATGTCGACTGGTCGATGGTGCCATTGCCGTCGAGATCGGTAGCAAGCGTGCTCGACAGGCCATTGGCGCTGACGGTGCGGGTGGCCGATGATCTCAGAACGCCCGCTTCGTAGGTGCGGTCGGTCTGCGTGGTCGAGCCATTGGCATTGAGGACGATCAAACGAGTTTCGTCGGTCGTTCCATTGCCGTTGACGTCCGTGGCGGTGTTGATCGTGTTGCCGTCACCGCCGGTGATCCGCACGAAAGTCGAAATCGTGGCGTTGTTTGCATTCTTGACCAGGACGGAGGTGGTCTTCGACCCGTCCGCCCCAAGGGCCGTGGTTGCGATCGTGGTTTGGTCGATGGTGCCGTTGCCGTCAATATCGACCTGGGTTGTCGAGGACAGGCCATTGGCGGCTGCCGTCACGATGGTCTTGTCGATCAGAGCGCCGGTGCCGGCAAGTTCCGAAACGGTCCTGATCGTCGAACCATCCGCATTGAGAACGGTGACGTCGCTCGACTTCTTCTCGGCAGTGCCGTCGCCATTGGCATCGACCTGGACATCGGTGCTCAACCCGTTCGCGGACTTTACGAGGATCGTCCTCGACAGCAGCGTACCGTTGCTCGAGGTCGTCGACGTTGTCGTGGTGCGGCTGCCGGTCGAGGCAATGACCGTCACCCCTTGGCTGACCGTATCATAAACGCCGTCGCCGTTGAGGTCCTTCTTGTCGGTTACGGTCAGGCCGTCGGCCGAGACTGCCGTCTCCGATTTGGCATGCTGTACGCCATTGCGGTCCGTATCGGATATGATGGTGACCTCGCTGCCGTCGGCGTTCAACGCGTCGATCTGCGTCTGGTCGATCTTGGTGTCGCCGTTCGAGTCGATCTTCGTGATGACCGTCTTGCCGTCGCCGCTGGTCTTGACTTCGGTCTTGGCAAGCAGGGCACTGCCACTGGTTACCGTCGATGTGGTGACTGTTGTGCTGCCATCGGCCCCAAGCGTAGTGGCCGTCGTCGTCAAGCGATCGGTCATGCCATCGCCGTCAAGGTCGACGCTCACGGTCTTGGTCAGGCCGTCGGCGCTGATCCCGGTCATGGATCTGCCAATCAGCGTGCCATTGGCGCTCCTGGTCGTCAGCGTGCGGACGTGATCGCTGTTATGGGCGGTCACATCGGTGACCACGACGTCATAGATGCCGTCTCCATTCAGGTCGGTCTTGCTGGTTCGCGTCGCGCCGCTTGGCGAGGTTTGCTCAAGGATCTTGCCGGCAAGCGAGCCGTCTGGATTGAACAGGCTGATGGTCGATGTCGTGACGCCCGCCGCATCCGTAACGATGTTCTTGACCGAATCCAGATGGCCATCGCCATCGGCATCTGTCGCAATCGAAATCGTCCTGTGGTCGGCACTTGTGCTGGTGGTGGAGGAAGACAGCAGTGAGCCGTCGCGGCTTTTCACCAGCAGCGTCTCACTCGTGCTGCCGCCGGATCCGATAAGCTTCACATCGGATGAAACGATGTCGGCAAGCCCGTCGCCATCAAGATCCGTCGATGCCGTCACCACCTGCCCATTGGCGCTGGTTCTCGTGGTCGTCTTGCCGATCAAAGCGCCGGTGCCGGCCAGCGTGGAGACCGTCCGGGTCTTCGACCCATCAGCATTGAGGACAATAGCGTCGCTGGATTTTCTTTCGACAACACCATTGCCGTCGGCATCGAACTGCACGTCGATGCTCAGGCCGTTCGCCGATACGGCGGAGATCGTCCTGGCCAGCAATGTGCCATTGGCGGATGTCTGCGAGGTCGTTGTCGTGCGCGTGCCGTTCGCACCGATGGCCGTCACGGCCTGGGTGATTGCATCATAGGTGCCGTCGCCATTGATATCCTGCTTGTCGGTGATGGTCAGGCCGTCGGCGGATATGGTCGTTTCCCGCTTGCCATGCTGCACGCCGTTGCTGTCGGTGTCGGACACGGTGGTGACGCGGCTGCCATCGGCATTGAGGACATCGATTTGCGTCTGGTCGATCTTGGTGTCGCCGTCGGCGTCGATTTTGGTGGTGGTCGTCTTGCGGTCGCCGCTTGTCTTCACCTCTGTCTTGGCAAGCAGGGCGCCATTGGCGCTGGTTTTGGTGGTCGTGACCGTGCGGCTGCCGTCGCTCCCAAGCACGGTCGCCGTCACCGTTGTGCGGTCCGCTGTCTCGTCGATGTCCATATATTCGCGCACCGTCTGGTTCAGACCGTCGGCGCTGGTCGTCGTGGCCGTACGTTCGACCGGCGCGCCGCCGACGTCAAAAACCGACACCGTGCGCGTCCGATAGCCCGACGCATCCAATGTCGTCACATCGTAGGTCGTCAAATCATAGCTACCCGACTCTGTTGCGCCCTCGTCACCATCGAGGTCGACATAGCTGCTCAGTGACAGGCCATCGGCAGAGGTCACATCAACACGCTTGCCCCTGAGCGAGCCATTGGCATTGAACATGCTGACGGTCGAGCGCGTGACACCATCACTGCCGACCACAACGGTCTTGAGAGTATCGACATGGCCGTCGCCATCGGCGTCGGTGGAGACCGAAACGGTGTTGCGGTCGGCGCTGGTGCTGGTGGCTGTGCTGGACAGCAAGGTTCCGTCGCGACTCTTGAGCTGCTGGGTTTGCGACGTGCTGCCGCTTGCGCCGATCACCGTCACATCCGAGGCAACGGTATCGTACAGTCCATCGCCATTCAGATCGGTCGAGATCGTCTTGGTCAGGCCGTCAGCGCTAGTGGCGGTGACCGTCTTGCCGATCAGGGCGCCACTGCCGGCCAGCGACGACACCGTCCGCGTCGTCGAACCGTCGGCATTGAGCACTGTGGTGTCGTTTACCTTGCTTTCGACCGTACCGTCCCCATCGGAATCGATCTGAGCATCGATGACGAGGCCGTTTGCCGAAACGGCACCGATCGTCCTCGACAAAAGCGTGCCGTTGCTCGACGTCTCCGAGGTGGTCGTGGTGCGGGTGCCGTTCGTGCCGATGACGGTGATGGCCTGGGTGATATCGTCATAGACGCCATCTCCGTTGACGTCCTGCTTGTCTGTTGTTGTCAGGCGATCCGCGGAAAGTGTCGTTTCAGACTCGGCGTGCTGCACGCCGTTGCTGTCGGTGTCGGATATTGTGACGGTCTGGCTGCCATCGCTGCCGGTGCTGACGATCTGCGTCCGATCGGTCTTCGTGTCGCCGTCGGCATCGATCTTGGTCGTTACGGTCTTGCGGTCGGCGCTGGTCTTGGCTTCGGTCCTCGCCAGCAGCGCGCCGCTGGTGCTGGTGGTCGTCGATGTGACCGTGCGGCTGCCGTCGCCACCGAGCACCGTCGCGGTTACCGTCGTGCGATCGAGCGTGCCGTCCGCATTGATGTCGTCCCTGACCGTCTGTGTCAGGCTGTCGGCGCTCGTGGTTGTGGCCGAGCTGCCGGTGAGCGTGCCGTTGGCGCTTCTGGTCGTGACCGTGCGCGTGCGGTTGCCGGAACCATCCGTGGTCGTCACATCTGTGATGACCTTATCGTAGGTTCCGTCGCCGTCGATATCGGCCTTGCTCGTCAGCGACAGGCCATCGGCGGAGGTCTGGTCGAAGGTCTTGCCAACCAGCGAGCCGTCCGGATTGAACAGGCTGACGGTTGACGTGGTCACCCCGGCGCCGTCGACTACGATGGTCTTGACCGCATCGGTGTGGCCGTCGCCATCGGCGTCGGTGGAGATCGAGATCGTCTTGCGGTCGGCGCTGGTGTTGGTGATGGTGCTGGACAGCAAGGTGCCGTCGCGGCTCTTGACCTGCTGCGTTTGGGCCAGGCTGCCGCCGGCGCCAACCACCGTCACATCCGAAGAGACGCTGTCGTTCAACCCATCGCCATTCAGATCGGTCGACACCGTCTTCGACAGGCCGTCGGCGGTGGTGGTGGCGACCGTTTTGGCGATCAGCACATTGGTCGAGCTGTAGGTGGAAACCGTGGTGACCGAAGAGCCATTGGCGCCATTGGTGATGGCGGTGACGTCGCGGGTTTCGTAAGCGCCGTTGCCGTCCAGATCATGCGAGACCGTGCGCGTGCGGCCGTCGGCACTGGTGACAGTCTGCTCGCGATCGATCAGCGTGCCGCCGCTGCTGGTTTCCGCAACCGTCTTGGTGCGCGTGCCGTCGCCGGCAACAACCGTTGTTTCGGTGCTGATCAGATCATAGACGCCGCTGCCGGTGGAATCGCTCTGCACCGTTTTGGTAAGGCCGTCCGCCGACGCCGATGTCACCACCTTGCGAAGCAGAGTTCCGTTGACGCTGGTTTCCGAAACCGTGGTCGCGGTCGAGCCGTTGGCATTCCTGACATACACCTGCGTCTGATCGGCGGCGCCGTCGCCATCCTGGTCAAGCGTCGTCGTCACCGTCATCTTGTCGGCGCTGGTCGTCGTGGTCGTCCGCTCGGCCAGGGAAC
Organism: Mesorhizobium comanense; assembly: GCF_005503535.1. Classification (GTDB taxonomy): domain Bacteria; phylum Pseudomonadota; class Alphaproteobacteria; order Rhizobiales; family Rhizobiaceae; genus Mesorhizobium; species Mesorhizobium comanense. Next base: position 26,990 of record NZ_SCNN01000024.1, read on the forward strand.
CGTCGGTGTTGAAATCGCTGACAACGCGCTGGCGCACGCCCGCCGCCACACTCGTGACATCGGTCTGCGAGCGCTCATAGGTGCCGTTGCCGTCATCGTCGAACTGCGTCGTCTTCGACAGGCCGTCGGCGCTGACGGTGATGCGGTTCTGGAAGGCGAGCGTGCCGTCCTTGTCGTAGCCGCCAAGCGTCGTGGTCTTCGAGCCATCGCCATTGGTGACGGTGTTGCTCTGGATGATGTAGCCATTGGCGTCCGAGGCAAGAACCGCATTGCCGACCGCGCCAGTGCTGCCATCGGTCTTGGTGTAGACCGCCGTCCCGGTGATGGCCGAGCCATCGGCAAAGTTCTGGCCGCTACCTGTCGCCGTCAGGCCGATCGACGTGATACCGAGCGATGCCAGCGAGACAAGCTGGCCGCCGACCATGATCTTGAAGTCGGACCAGCGATCGTCCCCGGCATCGAGCATGCCGTTGTGATTGGTGTCGAACACGCTCTTCAGCGCATCGAGATCGCTGCTCGCCGTCGGGTCCCATTCGGTGAAGGCAAATTCGCTGGAGCGGCTGATCTTGCCGTCGCCATCGGCATCGAGCACCAGGACGCCATTGCCGTCTCCCGCCCAAGCCGTGCGGTGCTGATAGCCATCGCCATCGAGATCGAGGAACTGCGACGAGGTCGACAAGGTGTCGACCGAAAGGCCATTGCCCGAGAGGTCGAGCAATACGGGTTTGGCACCGGATTTTCCATTGGCGCCGGCATGGCTGGCCGCACTGCTGCTGTAGTTGCCATGACGGTCATTCCCGGTGGTGGAATAGCCGCCGGAGTCGTTGATGCCGCCTGACTTGCTGGGACTTGCGTTACTCGTGTGATCGGACTTGCCCGCAGCCGCGAGCTGGCGATCGACCATTACCTTCAAATTCGGGTCTCTGGGGTCTACTTTTTGATTGATGGCGGCCTGCGCGACCGCCGCCCTCACGGCCTTGGCCGACATGCCTTTGTCAATCGCATCCTTAACGCCCGCGCCGATAGTATCCATGGGGGCGGTGCTGGCGTCGTTGAAGCCTGGGATATAAACTTTCGGTGGCACGACCAAGGCCGGGGGAGCCACGCGCGGTGCGGCGGGTTTTGTAGGGGGCGCGCGACGGGCGCGAGGGGCTGGCGTGGCCACAGAATAGGGCATGGACGGGACAAGCGGATTAAAAGACGGAAATACGCCAACCGGCGCGGGCGGCGGTGAAATATTGGTAATCGGCACGCCTCCAAGAAATTCGGGCGCTGGGGGAGAGTACTTGGGCGGCGCGGGGGGAGCCAAGCCAGGTCCGTACGCGGCGGGATTTTGGTTGTCCGTCACGGTGCTCGGCGAAGTGCCCCCTAAATAACCGGGGGCGCTTTTATTGCCAGGATTGTTGCCCGTGTTGGTGTAGCCGCTGCCACCGCCAGGTGAACCGCCACCGGAGCCTGGCCCAGCGCCGATTCCCCCGGCATTGCCGGGTCCCGGCGATGTCCGGTTTCTAGCGTTGGTTTCGCTTGGGCTATCTAGGCCTGTGCCTGGGCCGGTATATCCGGAGGGCAGTCCTGGCGCTGTCCGGTTTTTGGCATTGGTTTCGCTTGGACTATCCAAGCCCGTACCCGGGCCGGTGTATCCGGAGGGCAGTCCCGGCGCTGTCCGGTTTTTGGCGTTGGTTTCGCTTGGAGTATCCAAGCCCGTACCCGGGCCGGTGTATCCGGGAGCCAATCCTGGCGCTGTCCGGTTTTTGGCGTTGGTTTCGCTTGGACTATCCAAGCCCGTACCCGGGCCGGTGTATCCGGAGGGCAGTCCCGGCGCTGTCCGGTTCTTAGCGTTGGTTTCGCTTGGAGTATCCAGACCGGTATCGACTCCGGTATATCCGGACCAGACATACATACCTAAGTCGACATTAGGCATTGAGTAGGGGCGCAGATTAGTTGGATCCCGAATTGGATCAGGCGTATAACTCCATGAATAATCGGGCGGCGTCGTAAGCCATGCCGGTCCAGTTGTAAATGTATTCCAATTAACTCCACTAATTGAACTGAACATATCATCAACATCAAATTTTGGTGCTGATGGGGGCGCCGTAAAATTTACCTGCCCACCGAATGGATTTGGCCCAACATTTACAGGCGTTGCGCCTACATTAGGATAATTATACGTATTTTGTAGATTCAACATCGCTACGGTAGTTGGATCGAATTTAAGCGTTGGAGAGACTCCAAACTGCGCATCGAATACCGTGACGCTAACTGGACCAACACCTACCTGTATATTTACTCCTACACTTATTTTCCCTGTGCTATCAAAAGTAATTCCAGCCTTGGCATTAACAGGACCTGGCGTACCAACCCCAACAAAACCGCTTATCTTACTAAGCCCAGTTTTTTCATCTTTTGGCCCAAAAGTAACACTTATCTGCCCATACCCGACCTGACCACTAAGCGTAAATCCGGTAATGTTTTGTCCTTCTTGTTCCACCCCGCCACTTACGGTGCTGGACTTCTCTTTCGGTTGCGAGTTCGATCCACTGAGCAAACTGCCGTTGGCCAAGTCACCCTCCAGAATCTTTAGCTAAAGTTGCCCCTTAGATTTCATCATATCCAATAGATATTTTGCTTTTTCATTCCCATTTGATGCAGCTTTTTTAAGCCAAAACGCCGACTTTCCGTAGTCTATGTGTCCATTTATCTCATTATAGTACAAAAAACCAAGATTAAATTGCGCATCCGCATTGCCTTGATTTGCCGCCATCTCCCACCAATATTTGGCAGAATTTACATCCCTCTCTACAATTTTTCCTTCGGCATAAGCATTCCCCAAGGCCAGCTCTGCATTGACATAGCCCTGATTTGCGGACTTCAGCCACCATGCGATTGCATCTGCCCCACTGGTGGCAACACCAGTCCCCTGAAAATACCTGTAACCCAACACGTATTGCGCTACAGCATGCCCTTGGAGCGCTGCTTTTAGTTGCCATGCCATTGCCTGCGCATCGTCTTTGGCAACGCCTCTGCCAGACGTGTAAGACGCTCCGACGTTAAATTGCGACTCTGCAACACCCGCTTGAGCAGCCTTGAGCCACCAACCAAATGCTAGCTTGTCGTCGGCAGGCACACCCTCGCCTCGCCAGTACAGGCTGCCTAACTGATTTTGGGCTTCAGTTTGCCCGGCCTCGGCAGCACGTCGAATCCATACCGCGGCAACCGACGCATCTTTTTTGTCAACACCTTCACCGAGCAGGTAACAGGAGCCTAGATAGTAAGCAGCGTCGGAATTTCCTTGCTCCGCAGCCTTGCGCCATAGAGCTACAGCTTGCTTTTTATCCTGAGCAACACCCAGACCTTGGCCATACAAGACACCCAGGCCAAATTCCGAGGCCGGATCCCCAGCATCAGCCAGCGGCTTCCACTGCTTGAACGCTTCCTCATAATTCTTGGCGTTGTAGGCCGCCTGTGCCTCTAACGAACCCGCGAAGGCATCTGTCAAAGGCAAAGCTGGCGACAACACCACGCAGAGGAATGCTACCGCACGGACCCACGAAGCGATTTTTTGAGTCAACGACACTCGCCTCCGCAAATTTTGGACTCCCTCCGCAGGCGCCCTATCTTTCATGAAGAGCCTCATCCGTCAGCGCACCACGGGATCGATCAAGACTCCGGCACGCAGCGGTTGCCGGTCTTGACCTCCACCTTCTCGACACGCCAGGCGTCAGCACGACATCCCCCATCCTTGACGCGAAACGAAGTCTCACCCGGCACGATGCACGCTGGAAACTTCACCGCCCCCAGAGGCGTCGCATGCAGCCCTGTCTCCGGCCTCTGCGCGCGACTCATCCATCCCTGCCCATGGATTTCCACGAAACATTGCTTGAGTGGCCATATGTATCAGATAAATCTAATTTGTCGCACACAGCAGATCCTCACCTCCAAGGACCAAAAATATACGACTTTTATCATATGCAAGCTACGTCTCGACGCACTCACAAGTCAATAGAGCGGACTAATACTGATCAAGATTATTGCACAACTCGTACGAGTACGTCGGACATAGCATATATTTCGCTTCTTCCGGGGCAATTCCAGCAGTCCGGCATTACACATGAATGACATATCCGCCTCCCAGGAGCCTGGCTCCGCCGGCTCGTAACAGCCGGTCCGTCTCCTTGATTGCCGTCCCCGTCGTGACATGGATCAGGACATGTTTGGCATTGCGGCTCTGCGACCACAGCACGATGCCGCGAACCAGGCGCGTGAACACCTTTGCCGACAGAAAACGGCCGCAACGCTGCGTATCGACGGCAATGAGGTGGGCGGTGGTCATCAATCCACCCTCGCCGATCAAGTATTCGCCGGCGGAAAACCAGGCCAGACCGACCAGTTCGCCCCGCGCCTCGGCCACGAGCAGGCATTGGTTCGGCGGCGCACTCCGGATCTGCTTTTCGATCTCGTCAAACTTGCCCTCGGAAAACGGCATGTCGGCAAAGATGGTGCGCGCATGAAACTGACGAACAAGGGACCGTATCGCCGCCCAGTCTCCATCTTCAGACAGGCGCACACGAACGATGCTCTGTTTGGGGCTCTGTTGCGCGCCTTGTTCGGGACGCTGCAAAATCTCCGCCTCACCGCTCATGAAACGCCTCATCCGTCATTTCCATCAGCGGGTCGAGCAGATACTCCAGCACGCGGCGATTGCCGGTCTTGACCTCCGCCGTCACCGACATGCCGGGTGTCAAGACAACATCCTTGCCCTCGACCCGTATCGACGTCTCGTTCAGCGTAATGCGCACCGGGAACACCAGCGGGCCGGAGGCGTCGCGGGCGGTCTCTTCCCTGGCCGCTGATGGCTGCTGCGGCGCGCCTGCGGGGATCGCGTCGTTGGAGACGGTCAGCACCTTGCCGTCGAGCGTGCCGTAGCGGGTGAAGGGGAAGGCTTCGAGCTTGACCCGCGCCTCCTGCCCTTCATGGACAAAGCCCTTGTCGCGGTTGAGCAGCATCGCCTCGATCTCGAGCTTGGTGCCGTCGGGCACGATCACCATCAGCTTCTGTCCGGTCTGCACGACCTCGCCCAACGTATTGACTTCGAGCTGCTGCACGCGGCCGGCGACCGGGGATTTCAGCAGGCTGGCGCGCTCGAAGAGCGTAGCCTTAGCGAGATCCTGTCGCAGCACCCCGATCGAGCGGTCGATCTCGATAAGTTCGGTGGCGACCTTGTCGAGATAGGCGTCACGGCGGGCACGCTTTTGCGCCGTAAGCGTCTTCACCGTGGCTTCGAGTTCGGCGATGTGGCCCTCGTCGGACACCGTCGCCATCAGCTGGTCCTGCTCGCCCTGGCGGGCTTCGATGGTGCTGGTCTTGATGCCAACCTGGCGCTTTTCGAGTTCTTCGAAGACATCCAGTCTGTCGCCGGCGAGTTCGACCAGCTTGCGACGCTCGACCAACGTCTTGCCGGCGCGCTCGATCTCGATGTGCTTCTGTGCGATCTCGGCTTCGAGGCTGTCCTGTTCCGACTGATAGGCCGCCAGCGACTGGCGCATCTGCAAGCGTTGCAGCTCGACCAGGGGTGTCGGGGCGTTTTCGGGCACGACGAACGTTGCATCGTCAGAGGATGTACCGTCGGCCACGGCATCGATCAGCGCCTGGAGCCGCGCCTTGGAGACTTGCGCCGCGGCAAGGTTGCCGGCGTTCTTCTGGCGCTCGGCCTGATATTCGGAGGGGTCGAGCTCGACCAGCGTGTCGCCGGCCGCGACATGGTCGCCCGCCTTGACATGCAGCGCCTTGACCGTGCCGGTGATCAGCGGTTCGATGACCTGCACCTTGCCGATCGGGATCAGCTTGCCTTGCACGGTCGCATAGGTGTCGATGCGGCCGAACCACGACCAGGTGAGCGCGCCGGTGGCGAAGACCATGATCAGCGCGGCGAAGATACGCGCGGCCGGCGAGGCCGGCGTTTCCAGGATCTCGACCGCGGCTGCCTGGAAGGCGCGCTCGTCGCGGTTGAGTTTCGGACGCTTGGCCTCTGCCTCGCGCGCCACACCTTCTTTCACCGCTTGCCAATAGCGCCCCATCACCTATTCCGCCGCCTGAGGTTGGGTGGAGGGGTGCTGCTCGGCCTGCAGCCGGTAGAGCTGGGCGTAGCGGCCATTGAGTTTCAAAAGCTCCTCATGCGTGCCCTGTTCGGTGATGCGGCCCGCCTCGATGGTCATGATGCGGGTGGCGTCGCGAAGGGCCGCCAACCTGTGCGCGATGATGAACACGGTGCGGCCTTTGGCCATCAGCCGCATATTCTGCTGGATGATGTATTCCGACTCGTAGTCGAGCGCGCTGGTCGCCTCGTCGAACAACAGGATGCGCGGGTTGGTGACCAGCGCCCGGGCAATGGCGATGCGCTGGCGCTGGCCGCCGGAAAGGTTGGCGCCACGCTCCTCCAGCACCGTGTCGTAGCCCGACTTGAGTTGCAGGATGAAGTCATGCGCGCCCGACAGCTTTGCCGCCTCGATGACGCGCTCCAGCGGCAAGGCCGGATCGGCCAGCGCGATGTTCTCGCGCACCGTGCGGCGGAACAGGATGTTCTCCTGCAGCACGACGCCGATCTGGCGGCGCAGACTTCTTGGATCGATCAGCGCCAGGTCGACGCCGTCGACCAGCACGCGTCCGCGCTCCGGCACATGCAGCCGCTGCAAAAGCTTGGCGACTGTGCTCTTGCCCGAGCCGGACGGCCCGACAATGCCGATGATCTCGCCGGGCTCGGTCTGGAAAGAGACGTCGCTCAGGATCTCGCGCTCGCCAGGACGATAGCGGAAAGTGACGTGATCGAAGGCGGCATGGCCTGAAATCTTGCGCAGCGAACCCTGCCCGCCGCCGCCCGATATTTCGACCGGCGCGTTGAGGATGTCGCCGAGCCTATCGACGGAGATGCGAACCTGCTGCAGGTCTTGCCAGAGCTGCGCCAGCCGCAGCACCGGGCCGGAGACGCGACCGGCCATGATGTTGAAGGCGACCAGCTGGCCGACCGTCATGTCGCCGGCCACCACCGCCTTGGCGCCAAACCACATGGTGGCGACGATCACCGCCTTGGAGATGAGCTGGGCGGTGTTGGAGGCGAAATTGGCGAGCCTGGCGGTGCGGAAACCAGCGCCGACATAGCCGGCGAGCTGGTCCTCCCAGCGCCGCTGCATCTGCGGCTCCACCGCCATCGCCTTCAGCGTTTCGACGCCAACGATGGATTCGACCAGAAACGTCTGGTTCTCCGCGCCGCGGTTGAACTTTTCCTCGATGCGGCGGCGAAACTCCGGTGTCACCGCCATCGACAGGATGACATAGGCCGGGATCGAGCAGACCACGATCAGCGTCAGCCACGGGCTGTAGAGATACATCACCGCGAGGAAGACAAAGAGGAACAGGACATCCAGCAGCACGGTCAGCGCCGAGCCGGTGAGGAAGGCGCGAATGTTTTCGAGCTCATGCACGCGCGCCACGGTCTGGCCGGTCTGCCGCGCCTCGAAGTAGGCGATCGGCAGGCTAAGCAGATGGTGAAACAGCTTTGCGCCGAGCGCCACGTCGATGCGGCTGGTGGTGTGAATGGTGGTGTAGGTGCGAAGCCCGGTGAGCAGCACCTCGAACATCGATACGGCCGACAGGCCGATGACCAAGACTTCCAGCGTGGTCAGGCCGTTATGAACCAGCACCTTGTCGATGACCAACTGGAAGAAGATCGGCGAGATCAGGCCGAGCAGTTGCACGAAGAATGAGGCGAGCAGGACCTCGGCGAAGATCCAGCGATAACGGATGATCTCGGGAATGAACCAGGAGAAGTCGAAACGCCTGGAAAAACCTTGCGCGAAAGCGCGGCTGGTGACCAGAACGACATGGCCGCTCCACAGCGCCTCGAAATCCCCGCGCGTTATCTCCTGCGGCGCGCCAGCCTGCGGATCCTGCAGCAGAACCTTACCCAGGGAAATTGCGGCCAGCAGCGCGAAGCTGCCGTCGGTCTTCTCAATGATCGCCGGCAGCGGCAGACGGTCCAGCCGCTTCGGTGACGGCGTGGCTATCCTGGCCTTCAGCTTCAGCCTCTTCGCCGCCCGCACAATGTCAACGCGATCGGCAAGCCTTTCGCCAAGGCCAAGGTCATGGCGAATGGCATCCGGGTCCGCCGGCTGGCGCAAATACTGCGTCATCAGCGTCAAGCAAATGACACCACTGTCCAGACGCACGACTGTAGGCGTGACGGAGTTCACCTACCCCCCGGTAAGGCACTAAAATAGTACCCGTCGATTCATGAGCCGCTTCTAATTGCTACGCAAGTAGGTGCCGGAGAAATATTTGTATATTCTGGATGTGGGATAACCATTAATATTAGTACGTCTTAATATTCATCGCCAGTGATTGCGATTTTTAAGACGTTGGCGCTGCAGTCGAGTATCCCGACAACTGAAGCGATGCTAGCTCTATCGCCTGTGGAGAGAGGGCAGACCTACCTTCGGAAATCTTCAAACCGGCAAGCGGTTATCAAACGCCTGCGATTATGAGGAGGGATTGCTCGGTGGACACCAGTAAGAATTCGGCAGACGAGACGCAAAGCCCGGCCGACGACCTGCGCCCATGTAAACCGAAGGTCGCGGGTTCGATTCCTGCCGGGGGTACCAGCATCGATAGAAAACAGGCATTCCCCGCCCCCGTGCCGCGCTGTAGAGCGCCCGTTCCTTTCAAGAAAGCGTCTCGCGGATCGCCATGGCCAAGCGGTCGACGCCCTCGATCGTCTGCGCCGCGTTGCAGGCCGCGTAACCCAGCACGAGGCCCTGGGTGGGCGCGGTGTTCTGGAAGTATTTTGACAGCGGTGAGACGTTGATCGCCCGGCGCCCCGCCGCGTGGCTGACCTTGATGTCGTCGATGCCGGGCCTGAGATAGCCCACCACTTGGATTCCCGCTTCCGCCGGTGACAATGTCATTTCCCGGCCGAGCCTTTCTTCCACGACGAAGCGGAAGAGCTGACGGCGCTGCGCGTAGATCCGGCGCATGCGTTTGAGATGCCGGCTCATGTGCCCTTCGGTGATGAAGTCGGCGAGTGCTGCCTGCAGCACCAGCGGCGCGAACTGGCCCGTGGTGGACAGCGCATTGGCGATGCGTTCGGCAAGCTCCGGCGGCAGCACCATGAAACCGAGGCGCAGCGCCGGGAACAGGAGTTTGGCGAAGGTGCCGACATAGATCACGCGGCCGGAGCGGTCCATGCTCTGGATCGCCGGCACCGGCCGGCCCTGGAAGCGGTACTCGCCGTCGAAATCGTCCTCGATCACCCAGGAATTGCCGGTCTCGGCGATGTCGAGCAGCCGCAACCGCTCCTCCATGCGCATCGTGATGCCGAGCGGATGCTGGCAGGCCGGCGTTACATAGATGAGGCGTGGCGCGGGATCGGGCGCGTCGAGCCGCCAGCCGCGCTCCTGGTCGACCGGGATGGGCACGATGCGGGCGCCGGCAACGGTGAAGGCGGCTTTCGCGCCGTAATAGCCGGGCTCCTCCATCCATACCGGATCGCCGGGATCGAGCAGCAGGCGCGCCAGAAGATCGAAGGCGGCCTGCGCACCCGTGGTGATGACGATCTGCTCGGGCCGACAGCCGACGCCGCGCGCCGAGAAAAGATAGCCGGCTATCGCCTGTTTCAGCGCGGGATGGCCGGTCACCTCATAGGTACCGAACAGCGTTTCGCCGTGGCTGGCGCGGCGCGCGACCAGCCTGCCCCAGACGCCGAAGGGAAAGCTCGCGGCATCCGGCATGCCGGGGTGGAAGGCAAAGCGCCCGGGCGTGCCATGGTGGCAGGGTTGGCTGAGCAGTTCCTCGCCGCGCCGCGAGGGTGATCGCAGCGGCACGGGCGGTGCCTCGGCCGGCGCTTCGCGCGGTCCGTCCGGCAGGTCGACAATGACCGGCCGCGCCCCCTGGCGGTTCGCCAGATAGCCTTCGGTGACGAGCTGATCATAAGCCGAGACGATGGTGTTGCGACCAAGGCCGAGCTCCGCCGCGAGCGCTCGTGTCGAGGGAAGCTCGGAGCCCGGCGCCAGCGTACGGTTGCGGATGATGGCCACCAGCCCGTGATAAAGTTGGCGTGACAGATGCTCGCCGCTCGCACGGTTTACCGCCAGCATGTCGAGCGGAAAGGCCTGGCGCTTGCGTTGCAGGGGTTGCATCCCGCCTCCTCACATCGGCTGTCCGCCGCATCCTGCCACAGCGGGAAACACATGCAACTGGTTCCTTCATTTTCCAGAAAACTGGACCTCGCGATGGAGACAGAGCAGCGTAGACTTCGTTTCGCAAGATGTTGGCGAGGCACTGGGAGGACGCCGCGCCAGCGGGAAACGGCAAGGGTTTTCAGCCTGCCGTCGTCCACCGTGGCCTTTTCCTCCTTCGATTTGAGATATGCCGGGGCCCTTGGCCGCGGCTGGAAAGCGAGCAATGAGCACAGTTCGACTTGGCATCAATCCCATCACCTGGAGCAATGACGATGTGCCGGAACTTGGCGGCGACACGCCGCTCGAGACGTGTCTGAGCGAAACCGCGCAGGCGGGCTATGCCGGTACAGAACTCGGCGGCAAGTTTCCTCGTGAGAGCCGCACGCTCGGTCCGATCCTCGACCACTACGGGCTCGCCCTGGTGTCGGGCTGGTATGACGGGCGCATCTGCGAGAAGGAGGTGGATGAGGAATTCGAGGCGATCCGCCCGCATCTCACATTGCTCAGGGACCTCGGCGCGAAGCACGTCGTCTATGCCGATACTTCGCGTGGCCGCCATGGGGCGATCCACGACCCGATCTCGCAGCGCCCAAGGCTCGCGGACGAGGAATGGAAGCCCTACGGCGCCAAGATAACACGGCTCGCTGAACGCTTCGCGGATTTCGGTGTCGGCATGGCGTTCCACCATCACATGGGCACGATCGTCGAGACCGACGGCGAGATCGACATGCTGATGAAGACCACTGGCGAAGCGGTCGGCCTGCTCTACGACACCGGGCACTGCGCCTTTTCCGGCGGCGACCCGGAAAAGCTGCTGCGCCGCCATGTCGGCCGCGTCGTCCACGTCCATTGCAAGGACGTGCGCCCGGCGATGCTGAAGAAAGCGCGTGACACCGACATGAGCTTCATGGGCGCGGTGATGGAAGGCATCTTCACCGTGCCCGGTGACGGCGCGATCGACTATCCCAGTTTGCTGAAGATGCTCGCCGACAACGGCTATTCCGGCTGGCTGGTGGTCGAGGCCGAGCAGGACCCGGCCAGGGCGCATCCGCTGACCTATGCCACGATGGGCTATCGCAACCTGAAGACGCTCGCCGAAGCCGCCGGTTTCACCGTGGAACAGCGTAACAAGGAATTCCACAATGCCAGCTGAACGCAAGGTCGTCATCAACATCGACGACGTCGGCATGTGCCATGGCGCCAATGTCGCCTACCTGGCCCTGAAACGTGCCGGCGCGGTCGACAGTGGCTCGGTCATGGTGCCCTGCCCGTGGTACCTGGAAATCGCCGAGGAAGGGGCCCGGGACGCCTCGCTCAACCTCGGCGTCCACATCACGCTCACGTCCGAAAAGAAATATTACCGCTGGCGGCCCCTGACCAAGGCTAGCCAGGCGTCAGGCATCGTCGACGGCGACGGCTATCTCTTTCGCAGCGTGCCCGAACTGCGCGCCAGGGGCGAGCCGGAAGCGGTAGAAGCCGAGATGCGGGCCCAGATCGATGCGGCATTGGCGGCTGGGCTTTCCCTTACGCATATTGACGGCCACATGGGCGCGGTGTTCTCGCCCGAATTCGTCGACCGCTATGCCGCGGTCGGTATCGAATACGGCATTCCGACGCTGTTTCCGAAAACCATCTCCGTCTACGGGCCTATCCACAACCTCGGCAAGCTCGACGAGAGCATTTATGCCGCGCCTGGAAAGAGGCTCGCGGACGCCGGCGAAACACTGGCCAGCGCCGTCTTGGAGACGCCCTGGCACCGCAACCAGCCGGCCCGCGCGCGCTACGAAACGCTGTTCAGGCAGATCGGCGAGGGCCTGAACTTCCTGTGCCTGCATGCCAACGCGCCCGGCGAGATCGAGGTGATCGAACCGAACTCGGCCCAGATCCGCATCGATGAATTCGACCTGCTTCCAGACCCGAATTTCATGGCCTTCGTGGAGGGACTGTCCATCCGCCGGGGCTCACTGCAGGACTTCAGGGCATGATCCTGCTCCGGAGACGACTGGAATGAAGACGAAATGGCCCGACCGGGAGGGTTGGAGCCGGACCTGAGCAACGACAACAATAACTGAGGAGAACGATGATGACTGCCTTATTCTCAATGTCTGGAATCCGAAACGCGTTGGGCGCGGCCGCGCTCTCGCTTGCCTTTGCCGGCGCCAGCATCCTCCCGGCGCCGGCACAGGTGAAGAAGGAGAGCGATGTGCGCATCGTCTTCGTCACCCACGGCCAGGCCAACGACGTCTATTGGAGCGTGGTGAAGAACGGCATGCAGGCCGCCGCCAAGCAACTCGGCGTCAAGGTCGAATACCAGGCGCCGGAAACCTTCGACGTGGTGCGCATGGCCCGCATGATCGAGGCCGCGACAGCCTCGCAGCCGGACGGGCTCGTCGTCTCCATTCCCGACATGGATGCCTTGAAGGCGCCGATCCAGGCCGCCAAGGCTGCGGGCATCCCGGTCGTCGTCATCGACAGCGGCGAGGAAGCGGTCGAGCCGTGGGGCCTCGATCTTTTCGTCGGCGGCGGCTCGGAATACGACAATGGCGTCAAGGCTGGCGAGATCATGGCCAAGGCTGGCGTGAAGCAAGGCATCTGCGTCAACCACGAGGTCGGCAATGTCAGCCTCGACAAGCGCTGCGAAGGCTACAATGACGGGCTGAAGAAGAGCGGTGGCGCTTCCGCCGTCGTCGCGGCCACCATGGACCCGACCGATGTGACGCGCCGCGTCGAGGGCTATCTGACCGCGCATCCCGACGTCACCGGCGTGCTGACGCTCGGTCCGACCGTCGCGGCGCCCCTGCTCAAGATGTTCCAGGACGCCGGGACGATCGGCAATTACAAGATTGGCACCTTCGATCTGTCGCCCGAAATCCTCGATGCCGTGAGCAAGGGCACGATGATGTTCGGCATCGACAACCAGCAATACATGATGGGCTACTATCCGGTCGTCTTCCTGACCAACAAGGCGATGTGGAGGACCTTCCCCACCTCGGCCGTGCGCACCGGACCGTCCTTCATCATGAAGGATGACGCGGCCGCCGTCGGCGACCTCAGTAAGGCCGGCATCCGCTGAGCCTGGGCGGCCCGCCGGTTCCCTGGCTGGCGGGCCGCTTTGTATTGATGCAATTTCGCCGGCAAGGCCGCTTCATGGGCTCCCCGGACGTTGCTCCAGACACCGACTGAGGCCAGACACCGACTGAGGTTTGACGATTGTGACAGATGCACTGAACCCGGCCCGCTCGCCCGAGCCGAAACCCGTTTCGCGAAGCCTGACCCGGCTGATGCGGCGTCCCGAACTCGGTGCCCTGACGGGCACGATCCTGGTCTTCCTCGCCTTCGGCATCACCGCGGGCAGCAGCGGCCTGTTCAGCGCGGCCGGCATTGCAAATTTCCTTCAAGTCTCAGCCCAACTCGGCATCCTCGCCGCCGCGGTCGCGCTTTTGATGATCGGTGGCGAGTTCGACCTGTCGCTCGGTTCGATGATCGGCTTTGCCAGCGTCACCATCGGCCTCTGCGTCACCCAGTTCGGGCTTTCGATCCCGGTTACAGTGGTGATCACCTTCGTCGTCGCCATGGTCGTCGGTGCGCTCAACGGGTTCCTCGTCGTGCGCACCAGGCTGCCGTCCTTCATCGTGACGCTTGCCGGCCTGTTCATCCTGCGCGGCCTCACCCTTGCGGTCACCCGCACCATCACCGGCCGCACGCAGATCCCCTATATCACCGAGGGCCACGAGGGCAGTTTCGTCGTCTGGCTGTTCGGCGGCAAATTCGGCGGCCCGGTTTTCGCGTGGCTCGCCAGCCATGGCTGGATCGCGGCGCGTCCCGACGGCTCGCCGATGGTCCAGGGCCTGTCCATGTCCATCCTGTGGTGGATGGTGGTGACGGCGTTCGCGACCTGGCTTTTGATCAAGACGCGTTTCGGCAACTGGGTGTTCGCCGTCGGCGGCGACGACCGTGCCGCCCGCAACGTCGGCGTGCCCGTGGACCGCGTGAAAATCCTGCTCTTCATCGGCACCGCGCTTTCGGCCACCCTCTTTGCCGTCATCCAGGTGCTGGAATCCGGTTCCGCCGACACGCTGCGCGGCACGCAGAAGGAATTCCAGGCCATCATCGCCGCGGTGATCGGCGGCTGCCTGCTGACCGGAGGCTATGGCTCGGCGATCGGCGCCATGTTCGGCGCGCTGATCTTCGGCACGGTGGAAATGGGCATCTTCTACACAGGCATCGACACGGACTGGTTCCAGGTCTTCCTCGGCTCGATGCTTCTGATCGCGGTGCTGGTCAACAATTACGTGCGCCGCAAGGCGACGGAGGCACGCTGATGGCTGAACCGCTGATTGAACTTCGCAACGTCACCCGCCGCTTCGGTTCGGTTACGGCGATCCGCGACATGTCCTTTGCCGCACATGCCGGCGAGGTGCATTGCCTGCTCGGCGATAACGGCGCCGGCAAGTCTACGCTGATCAAGACACTGTCGGGCGTGCACACGCCAAGCGAAGGCCAGATGTATGTCGATGGCAGGCCGGTGACCTTCACATCACCGCGCCAGGCGCTCGATGCCGGCATCGCCACCGTCTTCCAGGATCTGTCGATGATCCCGCTGATGAGCATCACCCGCAATTTCTTCCTGGGCCGGGAGCCGTTGAAGGGCGCGTGGATCACCAGGCGCATCGACATGAGACGCGCCGACGTCATCGTCTATGAGGAGCTTGGCAAGATCGGCATCAATGTGCGCGACCCGCAGCAGGCGGTGGGTACGCTTTCGGGGGGCGAACGCCAGTGCGTTGCGATCGCGCGCGCGGTCTACCATGGCGCGCGCGTCCTGATCCTCGACGAGCCAACCTCGGCGCTCGGCGTGCACCAGGCCTCCATCGTGCTGCGCTATGTGGCCCAGGCGCGCCAACGCGGGCTCGCCGTCATCTTCATCACCCACAACATCCACCACGCCTATCCGATCGGCGACGTCTTCACCATGTTGAACCGGGGTTGCTCGCTCGGCACTTTCCGCAAGGGCGAGATCACCGAGAAGGAGGTGCTGGACATGATGGCCGGCGGCCGCGAGATCCGCGAATTGCAGCAGGAACTGGAGCGCTTCGGCAAATCCGGATCCGAAGTGGAAGCGGTTTCCTGAAGGACTGAAAAGAGAGAAAAATGATCGACGCCGCATTGTTCGGCGCCGGGCTGATCGGCTCGGTGCATGCGAAAAATCTCGCCCGCCATCCGGGCGTACGCCTTCGCTATATCGTCGATCCGCGCCGCGACACGGCCGAGCGAATGGCCGCGGAGACGGGCGCGGAGATCGCCGACACCGCGACCGTGATGAACGATCCGGCGATCAGGGCGGTGGTGATTGCCTCGGCAACCCGCACCCACGCCGATCTGATCATCGAGGCCGCCGCGAAGGGCAAGGCGATCTTCTGCGAAAAGCCGATCGACCTCGACCTTGCCCGCACCGATCAATGCCTGGCGGCGGTCGAAAAGGCCGGCGTGCCGCTGCAGATCGGGTTCAACCGGCGCTTCGATCCATCCTTCGCCGCCGTGCGTAAAAGGATCGATGCCGGCGAGATCGGCGCGGTCGAGCAGGTCATCATCACCAGCCGCGATCCCGAGCCGGAAAGCGAGGAGGCTCTGGCAAGCGGCGGCGGCGTCTTCCGCGAGATGACCATCCACGATTTCGACATGGCGCGCTTCTTGTTGGGCGAAGAACCCGTCGAACTCTTCGCCACGGGCTCGTCGCTGGTATTGCCCTATTATGAAAAGCTGGGCGACTACGACACGGCGATGTTCATCTTGCGCACCGCCTCGGGCCGGCAGTGCCACATCAACAACAGCGTGCGCGCCGTCTACGGCTACGATCAGCGTATCGAGGTGCATGGTTCCAAGGGGATGCTGCAGGCCAGCAACCGAACCCCGACCTCGGTCAGTTTCAGCGGCGAGACCGGGATATCGGCCGACCGGCCGCTCTATTTCTTCGTCGAGCGCTATGCCGAATCCTACCAGGCCGAGCTCGACCATTTCATTCAATCGGTCGCCAGCGGGCGTACGCCTGCGGTCGGAGCCGCCGACGGGCGCAAGGCGATGATCCTGTGCGAGGCGGCCCTCGCCTCAGTGAAGTCCGGCCGCTTCGAGCCGGTGAGGATCTGAGCGCGTTTGCCATGACGAGCCCTGACCTGCCCTCGTTGCAGCCATCGGTTCGCCGTGCGCTCCCGACGCCGCTCAAACGGCCGTCGCCGCCGCCGGCACTTGTCGCCGCTCTCTCCCGCGAACCGAAGCTCGTCGCCAAATATCCGGAGCTTGGCGCCTTCCTGAGGCATCGCTGGGCCGACGCCGCATTCATGACGGCGGCCGGCATGGCCGCGGCCACGGGCCTGCCGGTCACCACCTTGCTTCGACTATTGTCACTGCTTGGCTATCCGCGCTTCCGCAGCTTTCGCGAAGCCGTGCGCGACCAGTTGAGAGGGCGCGTCCGGTAAGAACAGAAAGGCTCACGGCAGTGATCAAGCGCTTTTAAGCCCCGCCGGCGCATCAAAAGTGTTCTTCACCCGGACCGATTTATAGACGTAGGCGACCCAGACACCCGCCAATACGAACGAAACTATCGGCGCCACCGCCGCGCCACCAGCCAGCACCTGGCTTGCCGGGACGTCAAGAACCATCGCGATCAACGCCGTGTCGAGGATGAAGACCACGGGTATCGCGAGCCACTGGTAGAAGAACAGCCGCTTGAAACGGTGGCTGCGCCGTACCATCGCGATGAAGACAATCACCTGAAAGAGCATGAAGCCAATCAGCAGCACGAGTTCGCCATAGACAACCAGTGCGCCGTTCTGGACCGTCAGTATCTGCTGATAGCCCTCTATCGATCCCGCTATGATGCTGAGAATTCGCAGCGGAGCCAGCGCCTGGCCGATCGCCAGCAGCATCAGCCAGCCTCCGAACCCTACAGGCGCTGCTTCGGGTGAAGACCGTCTCGCCGAGCGTACGGTAAAAAACACCGGCACACCCACGATCAAAAGAACCACTGCCCAATGCCAGAATGAAAAATGCACTCTACCCCTCCCAAAAATGCATCCCCAGGTTGCATTATTCAGGAACAGGCACGCGAACGCAAGCCCCGGTGAACGCGCGTCTTCAAACGATCCGAAATCTCACACCACGATCGCAGTCACGAGGATCCGGTTCTGCCGTCTTATCGCGGAGCGCAATTCCGGTATCCTGGCTTCGTCGCGCTTTACGAACTCGATGAACATCATGTTCATGTTGTTGAAGATCAGTTCGCCGAGCGCCTTGCCGTCGACATCCTGGCGGACCAGTCCGAGTGCCTGCAAGCGAGCGATGAGCGCGCTGATCTGCTCGGTCAGAGAACCGTCGAGAGCGGTGTAGGCCTGTCCGAAAGGACTGTCGGGCTGCTGCGTCGAGATCGCCATGGCCTGCCGCCACATCTCCTTGCTGAGATAGTGGAGCGAATGCTCGATATAGATGCCGACCAGCGTGTCCAGCGCATCGCCGACATTGGCCGGCGGATTGTCTACGACGCCGCGCCCCGCATTCAGCACCTCGTTGACCTCCAGGGAGACGATAGCGCCGAGGATGTCGCCCTTGTTCTGGTAGTAATTGTAGATCGTGCCGATCGACACTTCGGCCTGCGCGGCGATCGCCTCGATCTTGGCGCCCTCATAGCCGGCCTCGCGGAAAAGCTCAGCCGCCGCCTCGATAATGCGGCGATGCCGGTCCGCCTTCTGTCTTTCGCGCAATCCACTCATATCGGCCTCTTTGCCAGAAAATCATAATTGACTCAATTTTAGAATTGGTTCAAGTTTTCTCCAACAAGCCAGCAAGGCAAGGGAGAACACTCGATGACCAGCAACATCCGCAATCCGCTTTCCACCCTGAAGTGCAATCTCGCGGCAGCTTGCGCGGCAGCCGCGCTGCTCATCGCGGCGAGCGGTGCTCAGGCCGCCGATCTCAACGCGCTGATCTGGTGCGATCACTCCGATCCGGCACTTCTGCAGCCCTTCGAGCAGGCCAACAACGTCAAGGTCAACGTCAAGGAATTCGAAGGCACCGGCGCCGGCCTGGCGATCGTCGAGCAGTCGCAGCCGGGCGACTGGGATGTGATGGTGATCGATTCCATCGACGTGCCGCGCGGCGTCGAAAAAGGCCTGTTCGAGCCGCTGCCGGAAGACAAGCTCCCCTTCGGCGATCTCTTCCCGCAGGTGAAGATGGACAAGTCGACCATCGTCGACGGCAAGCGCTACGGCATCACCGAAAAGTTCGGTTACAACACCATCGGCTTCAACAAGACCAAGGTCGATCCGGCCGACATGCAGTCGCTGGCCTCGCTGACATCAGACAAATACAAGGGCAAGGTCGCGATCTACGACTATTACCTCCCGGTCATCGGCATGGCGGCGCTGGCCATCGGCAAGAAGACGGCCGACCTCACCGAAGCCGATCTGCCCGCGCTGAAGGAAGAACTTCTGAAGATGAAGGCCAACGCCAAGCTGGTCGGCGAAGTCACCGCCAGCCAGACGGCGCTCGCCACCGGCGAGGTCGATGTACTGGTCGGCGGCGGCGAGTGGGTGACGGCCGGCCTCGCCAAGGAAAACCCCGCGCTCGATTTCTCGATCCCGAAGGAAGGGGCCGTGCTGTGGTCGCAGTCGCTGGCCATGTTCAAGGATTCGAAGAATAAGGACATGGCGCTGAAATTCATCCAGTACATTCTGAGCCCGGAAGGCCAGGCGCGGCTCGCCACCTCGTCCTGCTACTGGGGCATGCCGTCCAACACCAAGGCCGCGTTGACCGACGACCAGAAAAAGGTGCTGCGCTTCGACGAGCAGCCGGGCTTCCTGTCGCGCGCCCAGGCTTACCCGGCGCCGAATGCCGATCTCGACAAGAAGATGCAGGACATGTGGACCGAGATGCTGCAGGCCAAGTAGGCAGCGGCATATGAACCCGGTTGCAAACAATGGCCCTGGCCGAGGGGCGGGCCGCGCCCTGCCCTGGGCCCTGGTCACGCCGGCGCTCGGCTGGACGCTGGCATTTTTCGTCCTGCCGTTCATCGCCATGGGGCTGTCGAGCCTCACCGCGCATGAGGGCGGCGGCTTTGCCTTGTCCAACTACAGCCAGTTCTTCACCAACCCCTCCTACTTGCAGGCCATGGTGAACTCGCTTCAGGTGACCGCGATCGTCACTCTGGTTTCCGTTTTGCTCGCCTATCCCTTCGCCTGGATCCTGGCCGAGCAGGTGCCGGAGCGTTGGCAGCGGCTGGCGCTGATGCTGGCCGTGCTGCCGTTCTGGACATCCTATGTCGTGCGCTCCTATTCCTGGCTGCTGGTGCTGGCGCAGAACGGCGTCATCAATCGCGTGCTGACCGGCTCCGGGCTGATCAGCGAACCGCTGCAGCTCGCCAACACTCGGCTAGCCACCGTCACCGGCTTCGTGCATTTCTTCGTCATGCTGTTGACGCTGACCATCTTCGCCAACCTCAAGCAGCTCAGTCCGAGTTACCGAAAGGCGGCCGCAGATCTCGGTGCCGGGCCGGTCCGCACCTTCCTGCATGTCGTGCTGCCCCTCACGCTTCCTGGCATCATGGTCGGCGCGTTCCTGACCTTCGTTCTGTGCATCGGCGACTACATCACGCCGCAGATTCTCGGCGGCAACAACGAGCTTCTGATGCCGCAGCTGGTGATGATGCAGATCGGCCGGCGTGGCGACTTTCCACTGGCTTCAGCGCTGTCCATCATCCTGATGGCGGTCGTGACCGTCGCCTATCTTGCCTGCGCGCGCTGGCTCAAGATCGAGCGGGCCTGACCATGCACCGGGCTGTTCGCATCGTTTCGTGGCTCTACGCGCTTGCCGTCTATGCCTTCATCTTTCTTCCGGTGGTGGTGCTGGTGCTGTTCTCGCTCCAGTCGACCTCCTTCCCGATCCCTCCCTTCACCGGCCCGTCGTTACGCTGGTACGAAGCGGTGCTTTCGGACACGCGGCTGACCTCGGCGCTTGTCAATTCCCTGCTGGTGGCGTCCATTTCATCGCTCGCCGCCGTCACGCTGGGCTTCCTGTCGGCCTGGGGCTTCGCCCGCTTCGTCCTGCCGGGCTCCGCCCTGTTGCGTGGCCTGATCACGCTGCCGCTGACGGTCAGCTACCTCATCATCGGCATGGGGTTGCTGGTGCTGTTCAACTGGGCCGGCGTGCCAAAATCGCTGCTGGCGGCCGGCATCGGCCATGTCGTGATCAACCTGCCGCTCTGCTTTGCCATCATCTACAGCCAGATGGGCGACCACCAGGTCAACATCGAGCGTGCGGCTCGCGACCTCGGCGCGCCCGAGTGGAAGGTGCTGCTGCTCATCACCGTGCCGGTCATGGCCCCCGCTATCTTCGCCGGCTTTTTCCTGTCGATGACCTTCTCCTGGGATGAATTCGTGATCTCCTTCCTGCTGACCCGTTTCGAGACGACCTTGCCGGTGGAAATCTGGAACCTGCTGCGCTCGGGCCTCAATCCGAAAACCAACGCCGTCGGTTCGCTGGTCTTCGCCGTTTCCATCGTGCTGGTCGTACTGTTCGAACTGACGCTGCTCCGGAGAAAGCCGGCATGAGCACACCCCTCGTCGACATCCGCGACATCTCGCATCGTTTCGGCCAGCTGGCGGTGCTGAAAAACGTCTCGCTGCGCATCGAGCCCGGCAGCTACACCATCCTGCTCGGCCCCTCCGGCTCCGGCAAGACGACGCTGCTCTCCATTCTTGGCGGCTTCGTCAATCCGAGCGAAGGCAAGGTGTTGATCAGGGGCGAGGACTGCACCTCGACGCCACCCGCCAGACGCCCGACGACCACCGTGTTCCAGGATTACGCCCTGTTTCCGCATATGAGCGTTGGCGCCAATGTCGGTTTCGGCTTGCGCATGCAGGGCGTGGACGCGGCAACGCGCGCGGCAAAAGCCCGTGAGGCACTGGCGCTGGTTGGCCTTGCCTCGGCCTTCGACAAAAAGCCGCATCAGCTTTCCGGCGGCCAGCGCCAGCGTGTCGCGCTGGCGCGTGCCCTGGTGATCGAGCCAGCCGTGCTGCTGCTCGACGAGCCGCTCGGCGCGCTCGATCTCAAGCTGCGCCGGCAGATGCAGGATGAGTTGAAAGCGATCCAGAAACGCGTCGGCACCGCCTTCATCCATGTCACCCACGACCAGGAGGAAGCAATGGCGCTGGCCGACCACTGCGTGGTGATGAATGACGGCCGCATCGAGGACGAGGGCCCACCCGAGCGCGTCTATGCCCGCCCGGCGACGCGCTTCTCCGCCACCTTCATGGGCGAAAGCACGATCCTGGCCGGCAAGGTCAGCAACAATGACAATGGACGCATGACGATCGCAACCGGGACCGGCTCAATTTCGCTGCCGGGAACATCGCTCGTGGGAGCAGGCCTTGCGCTTGCCATCCGGCCCGAGCACCTCATCCTTGGTGAAGGCAAAAGCGATACCTCGCTTGGCACGGCCAAGGTGAGCGACGTCGTCTTCCAGGGCAGTTTCAAGCGCGTGCTTGCCACATCAGACCAGGATCCCGGCCTGCAGTTCATCGCCAAGGCGCCGGCTTCGGCCGTCATCCAGTCAGGCGACAAGATCGGCGTTTCATGCAACGCTGGCGACATCATCCAACTGGCCGGCTGAGATATGAGCACGCTTGCGGTTGTCGACGCTGAAAACTGGTACGAAACCATACGCATGGCGGACGGTGTTACGCTCATTCATGAGCCGTGGATAAAGCCGTTCTTCCGCTGCAACATGTGGCATGTGCGTGGCCGCGACCGGGATCTTCTGTTCGACAGCGGCCTTGGCCATGTCAGCCTCAGGCGTCAGGTGCCGCTGGTCACGGAACGAAAGCTCACCTGCGTGGCCAGCCACACGCATTTCGACCACATTGGCTGCCACCACGAATTCCCCGACCGCTGCGTCCACACGGCCGAGGCAGAAATCCTCGCCGATCCACGCAACGAATGGACGGCGGCCGGCACTTATGCCACCGAGGAGATGTTCGATCGCCAGCCGCAAGGTTGGGACACGGGGCGTTATCGCATCCTGCCCGCGCCGGCCGGCCGTCTGCTCGAGCATGGCGACATCGTCGATCTCGGCGACCGCGCCTTCGAGGTCGTCCACACACCGGGCCACTCGCCTGGCGGCATCGCGCTCTACGAGGACAAGACCGGCATCCTTTTGTCCGGCGACATCATCTATGACGGCCCGCTGATCGATGACGTCTACCACTCGGACATATCAGACTATATGGAGACGCTGCTTGCCATGCGTGACCTCGATGTCAGCGTGGTGCATGGCGGCCATTTCCCGAGCTTCGGCAAGGTGCGCTATCGGCAGTTGATCGACGAGTATCTCGACCGGAAACGGCAGGCCGGCTGTCATTTGCGGCCCCACCCCTGAGACTGGCTACTGCATCGGATCGAAATGCCTCGGAAATGCCTGGTGCAGCAGCAGCAGCATGGTCTTGCGCAAAACGTCCGTGTGGCGGCCGGCAGGGTTCAGGTGATCCCAGTACCACGCACCGTGAACCAGGTAGTTCAGGCTCTCCGACAGCGTGTGAATGTCGACACCGGTATAGCCGCCGCTGCGCGCGATCTCGACCAGGAACTCAGTCGCCTCGGCGGTGTAGGCCAGATCGCTCGGCAGGCCGATCTCATTGTAGATCTGCATGCTCTTGCGGTCGCTGGAAAACGCGACGAAGACCGATACCCATTGGGGATGCTGGCGGGCAAAGCTTTGTGCGCAGCCAACCGCCCCCAGCAGCCGCTCCACCGGAGACAGGCCCGGCGCCCGCACCAATTGCAGCCACAGTTCGTCATACTGGTCGCTGAGATATTGCAGGGCGGCCCGGAACAGGTTCTCCTTGCTGCGGAAATGGAAGACCACAAGCGCGTTGGACGAACCGACATGCTGGGCGATGCGCTGCATCGTGACGCTCGCCAGGCCCTCCTCGGCGATGAGCTCGATCGTGGCGTCGATGATGCGCTGCACGCTTGCTTCGCCGCGCTCGCGCCGGCGGTCCTTGGGGGCGGCGTCATTGGCCGACGCCCTGCCCTTGCTTGTCGCGACCGCGCCTTTTGCCGTCGCCTTGCGTTGCACCATCTTTCGTCTCTTCCTTCCGCCGCCCGGTCAGAGCGAAGGGCGCGTCCCGGCCGTTGTGTACCATTGCCCCTGTGCCGCTTCATAGGCCATCGCGGCCCGGAAGACATCGGCATCGCTGTAGGTGCGCCCGACGATCTGGAAGCCCGTCGGCACACCGTTGGCCGCGCGCCCCGATGGCATGGAAAGCACCGGGCAGCGACTGACCATGTTGAACGGTGTCGTCATCACCCAGCCCAGGGACGGGTTGACCTGCTTGCCGTTGATCTCGACGGTGCCCGTGGTCTGATCGAACTCCGCCGGCACGGCAGGGAGGGCGTTCGTTGGACAGATCAGCACATTGTAGGTCTCCAGCATCGGGCCCAGCGTCTGGTACATGCGCGCGGCCACATCCAGCGTCGCGACGAAATCGGTGGCCTTTGATTTCTGGCCGTCCTCGGCAAACCGCCGGGCATAGCTGGTCATGTCGCTGCTGTGTTCGGCAAGAAGTTGCGACAGCGACGCGCCGAAAAGATGTTCCAGATAAGCCATTCCGGCCTTGAGCACCCCGTCGTCCCAGCCAAGATCGACTTCCTCGACGGTAGCCCCCAGGGAGCGGAACACATCGCAAGCGGCGAGCATGTTCCTGCGCACATCCGGGTCGACTTCAAACGAGCCCAGATCCATGGAGAAGGCGATCTTCCAACCCTTGATCGGCTTGTAGTCGAGCGGCAGGCGCAGCTTCGGGCGAAGCGTCGCGATGTCGAGCGGGCTCGGTCCGGCCATGACATTCTGCAGCAGGATCGCATCCCGGACATTCCGGGCCAACGGTCCGGTGTGGCAGTAGAAGTCGAGGTTGAACGGCGGCTCGTCCGGATTGCGGCCGTAGGGCGGCTTGAAGCCGACCAGGCCGCAGGCCGAAGCTGGAATGCGGATCGATCCGGCGATGTCCGATCCGGTGGCGATCGACGACGTGCCGGAGGCAAGCGTGGCCGCGGCGCCTCCCGACGAACCGCCCGGCGTGAAATCCGGATTCCAGGGGTTGCGGGTGACGCCCCATCGCTTCGACCAGGTGTAGCCGGCACAGCTGAATTCCGGCGTTGCCGTGCGGGCATGCACGATGCCGCCCGCCTTCATGATGCGCTCGTTCATGGTCGAGGTGTGGCCGCCCATCGCATCCCTGGACAGCAGCGAACCATGCGATGTCGGCTTGCCCTTGATGTAGCTCTCGTCCTTGATGCCGATCGGCAGCCCTTCGAGCGCGCCGGTCCTGGCGCCCCTGGCATACTTCGCCTCGGCCCTGGCGGCGAGCTTCAGCGCCTCTTCGAAATGCTCGAAGGTGAGGCAGTTGATCGACGACTTTGTCGCCTCGGCACGGCGGATGGTCGCCTGCATCAGTTCGACGGGCGAGAGTTTCTTGGCCTTGAACAGCCGGAGCGCCTCGTGGGCCGGCATATAGCAAAGGTCGAGATCGGACATGGAAAATCTCCTGCGATCGTAGGATCGCACCTGGCATGAGAGGTAACCGGACCGCGTTTCACGGTCCGGTATGTGATGGGGTAGCCGGGCGCCGCTATTTCTGGAGGTCGGTCCAGATCTTCGTGTAGAGCGCCTGCACGTCAGACGGACAGGCCGGCATGAACTGGCCTTTGTCGGCGAACTCGGCCGGGATCACCACCTCGGGCGCGGACTTCATGTCATCGGGCAGGAAAGCCTCGGAACCCTTGATGCCGTTGGCGTAGCGGGCGAAGGCCGAAATCATCGCGGCATTCTTCGGGTCCATGATGAAATTCTGGAAGAGCTTGGCGTTCTCGACATTCTTGGCGTCCTTGAGAACCGCGACATTGTCCATCCAGATCGGAAAGCCTTCTTTCGGGTAGCCGTAGACGATCTTGTCGTTCTGCAGCCGCTCGCGCAGCGATATGCCGTTCCAGTTGACGCCGGCGGCGATGTCGCCCCGGCCAAGGCCATCGACGGCCGCGTAATCGAGCGAAAGCCACTTCGCCTTCGCTTCGACCAGCTTGTCGTGCACCTTCTTCAGGACTTGCATGTCGTCGGTGCAGTATTTGCCGCCCTCATAGGCGATGGCGAGGAACATGATGTCGCCCATTTCGGGCACGACATTGATCTTGCCGACAAGTTCGGTCGGCGGATCGAGGAAAAGCGCCGAGGTGTTCGGGTCGCCGGCATAGACCGACTTGTTCACCGAAATGCCGGTCGTGCCCCACTGCCACGGAACCGTATATTTGCGGCCCGGATCGAAGGGAACGTCGACCCATCGCGGATCGACATTCTTGAAATTCTCCATCTTGTTGGGGTCGGTCTCCAGCAGCAGACCTTCGCTGATCCAGATCGGCACGACACTGGCGGAAGGCACGACGATGTCATAGCCCGAAGCGCCCTGGCGCACCTTGGCAAGCGCGGTGTCGTTGGAGTCGTAGTCGGTCACCGTGACCTTGACCTTGTAGGTCTCCTCGAACTTCTTGATCAGGTCCGGGCTGGTGTAATTGCCCCAGTTGTAGATGTTGAGTTCGCCATCCGCGCGCGCGACACCTGTTGCGGTAAAAAGTGTCAGCCCGACGGCCGCCGCGGTCAGTTTCCAGTTCATGCGAGTTGCTCCCATTGTTGGGACCGTCCGCGTCATCGCCTCGGGTCCATTTTTCTCTGACGAAAAACCGGAGGCGCCATTCAGCTCCACGAACGGCCGCCCGACTGTCACGATGTTCCCTTCCGGGGCCATTCACCGGCAACGCCGGCTGGCCATTCTTGGCATCAGGAATAACTATGACTAACTATTCAGTCAATATCTTTTCACGCATCGCTGGCGGGCCGCGCACCTGCGTGTCAGGGTGGCCCTTGCACGACGCACCCCAACCTCAACTGGTCACGCACTCGCGGCCGGTTTGGTGCACCGGGCGAACCAGGGCGTCAGTCCGAGCCGGTCGTCGGAAGTGAAATGGAGTAGCGCGGCGCCGAATTCCTCGGCTTCCGCCAAGGCCGCAGCCGATCCTTCAGTCTCTTGCGCACGATCGGCTTGTCGTAAAGCGGGGGCGGCAGTCCGGCGAGTGCGTAGTAATCGTCGAGGATGCTGGTCTGCAGCAGCCGTTGCTCCTGCGTGAAGAAACTGAAATGGGATGCCGCGAGATTACCGAAGACCTTGCCCGGACGATCGAGCTTTGCCGGCAAGGTCACCGACAGCCATTCTTCCTCGTCATCTCCCGGCGGATAGAACAACTCGCCCAGGCCCAGCACGTCCGACCCGAAGAAACCGATCGCGTTGATGGAAAAACGGCCCAGCCTGACTTCCCGGTCCGGCACGCGGAAGTCACTCAGCCGGTTCGTCCGAACCGCTTCGATGAAGACCGGGTGAAGCGCCTCGGGAAAGCTGGCATGGGCCCAGGAATAAGGACACATAGCCTGACAGGTGAGTGGCCCATCGATCAGAACCCTGGAGAAATTCTTGATCAACGTGTTGCAGACCGCATTGTTGATGATGAGCGGCGCATACCAGAGCGCCGACCCTTTCTCGGCCATGGCGCGTTCCTTGTATCGGCGCAGAAAGTCGTCCTCGAGGAAAACCACATCGTCGTCGAGGCGAAGGTACAGAGCGTCGGCGTCATCGCAGAAACGGAAGAACCTGCCGATGATTTCGACGCTGCCATCCGCGCTTGGAAGCGTCTTGATGCTGCAGCGCGGATCACTCGCCGCCAAGCGCCGGAGATAGGCGCGATCGGCATCGTTTCGGCAATTGTCCCAAAGTTGCCATTCATGCACTTCGGGACTCCCGAGAACATGATGGCTGAGCAGGCGAAGATATTTTTCACGACCCGCCGGCGTCACGACGATCAGCTTCATCAGAATCCTCCCGCATAACGGTCCGAATGTTCCAGCGAGGTAAATCCGATCGCACCGTGAATCCAAATTCAAATTGCGGTGTGGGATGGTCGCACGGCCCAGGCGCGCTCGACATCCCTGGGATCGCAGCGACAATGATCGGACGAACAAATCCCCGGCCCGGCCCTTCGCATTCATCCGGCTTTGGTGTACGGCCTCGCCAGGGGCAGCAATAGCTTGGACCGAAGCATGGTTCTCGAAAACCCATCTTTGACGAACGCCGCCCAGCGCAATCTCGTGGTCGTGCGGGCGGGTGACAACTCCCTCCATCGCGGATGGGGCGCAGACGATCGCGGATGCGAATTCGATCTGATCGTCAGCTACTATGGCGCCGATCCGTCGCTGTTCCGGCAGCCCCATGAAAACAGGGTCGACTACATCGGAGGCAAATGGGACGGCATCCACGCCTTGCTCACCCAGCGACCTGAACTTCTCGATCGCTACCGGTACATCTGGTTTCCGGACGATGATCTGGAGGCAGACAGGGCAACCATCGAGGCGATGTTTTCCAATATGCGCCGACTGGACCTTCACGTTGCCCAACCGGCACTGACGCCGGACAGCTATTATAGCCATCTGCCGTTTCTGCGTTCCAAGAGTTTTGAATTTCGTTTGATTGACAAGGTCGAGGTCATGGCTCCCTGTTTGAGATCCGACGTGGCATGCAGGATGCTACCTCTTTTCAGAGACTCCATGAGTGGGTTCGGTCTTGACCTTCTGTGGACGAGACTTGCCGAGCAGAATCTCGGAACATCTGCTGTCTTCGACGCCTTGCCCGTCCGCCATACACGGCCAGTCGGAAATCATCTGGCGACAGCAATGCTCAAGTCCGGCCGCACGCCTGAGGCGGAATATCGCCTGCTGGCCGTGCGGTATGGATTCGGCGAGTTCTTTCCGCTGTCTTATGGGGCCGTGGACCGCAAAGGCAGGCACTGGCGATCGCGATCCATGATCGGCCTGCGCATGGTGGCCGATTATTTTGCGGACAGAAAGCATTTCCGGCAGGCATCGCGGCTCAAGAAGCGGTTGTGGAGCCTTCTGCGCCGGCAATGGTCCAGACCTGTCAATCTTTCCCAGATCGAACTCGAGCCATAGGGCGGCAAATCCGCGAATGGACAATCTGTTGGGCGAAGCCGAGATCCTCATCGTCGGCGCGGGCTTCTACGGCGCCACGCTCGCCGAGCGCATCGCCACTCAACTTGGCCGGCGCGTGCTGGTGATCGACCGACGCCGGCATATTGGCGGCAATGCCTTTACCGAACAGGACCCCGTCACCGGTGTCGAAATCCATCGCTACGGCCCGCATCTGTTCCACACATCCAACGAGGAGGTGTGGAACTACCTGCGGACCTTCAGCGGGTTCACGACCTACCGCCATCGCGCCTTTTCGACCTATCGCGACAAGGTCTATCCTCTGCCGATCAACCTTGCCACGATCTGTCAGTTCTTCGGCAAACGGCTGAGCCCCGACGAGGCCCGCCGCATGATCTCCGAGCATGCGGCGGAACTTGGCGACCGTCCGCCGGCCAATCTCGAGGAGAAGGCGATCTCGCTCGTCGGCCGCCCCCTCTACGAAGCCTTCATCAGGGGCTACACCGCCAAGCAATGGCAGACGGATCCTCGTGAACTGCCGGCACAGATCATCGCCCGCCTGCCGGTCCGCTACACATTCGAGGACGGCTATTTCAATGATCGCTTCCAGGGCCAACCCGTGGACGGCTACACGGCGATCTTCGAAAGGATGCTGGCGCACGAACTCATAGAAACAAGGCTCGGCATCGACTTCTTCGATATCAAACCGCTTCTGCGCAAGGACCTGCCGGTCGTCTATACCGGTCCGATCGACCGTTACTTCGATTATAGCGAAGGTGAGCTCGGCTGGCGGACCATCGACATCGATCTGGAGGTCATGGATACGCCGGACCATCAAGGCACGGCGATCATGAACTATGCCGATGAAACCGTGCCCTATACCCGCGTGGTCGAATTCCGGCATTTCAATCCGGAACGCCAGCATGGCAGCGACAAGACGCTCATAGGTCGCGAGTATTCCCGCTTTGCCGGCCGCGCCGACGAACCCTATTATCCGATCGACACGGCAAGGGACCAGGCGGTCTACCGCCGCTATCTCGAACGGGCATCCGCCGAGAAGAACCTGCATCTCGGCGGGCGGCTCGGCACCTACCGGTATCTCGACATGCACCAGGCGATCGGCGCGGCCCTCAAGGCCTTCGAGACCGTTCTTGAGCCCTATTTTGCCGGCCGGTTAGATTCCGTTTCGCGGTCGCCGTGACGGCGAGGCTCCAATACGCTGGAATTTCCGGTCTCAGCTGGTTGCCGCCGATTTGCCGCCGCCAGCGATCTGGCGCCTGAACCATTCGAAGGTGCGCAGGATCCCTTCCTCGTAGCCGGTCGTCGCCTCCCAGCCGGGAAGAAGCCGCTTTGCCAGGGTAAGGTCCGGGCAGCGATTTGTCGGATCCTGCGGGACGGGAGGATAGTGTTCGATGCGGCTGCCCGGAACGAGCGAGCACACGAACTTCGCAATGTCGACAACCGAGATTTCGCGATTGTTGCCGAGGTTCAAAGGCCCCTTGTGCTCGATGCCGTCGCGCCAGAAGAAGCGTTCGAGCCCATCGACGATGTCGTCGACATAGCCCCAGCTGCGTGACTGGGAGCCGTCGCCATAGACGGTCAGGACCCCGGTGGTCAGGGCCTGGCTGACAAAGTTCGAAACGGCCCGGCCGTCATCGATACGCGTGCGCGGTCCATAGGTGTTGAACAGCCTGACGACACGCACATCAAGGCCGCTTACGCGCTGCTCCTCGAACAGCAGTGCCTCTGTGCATCGCTTGCTTTCGTCGTAAGAGGATCTGGGACCCGTACAGTCCACGGCACCCCGGTAGCTCTCCGGCTGCGGCGAAACCATGGGATCGCCATAAACCTCAGAAGTCGAGGCGAAGCAGAAACGGCCGCCGGGTCTGAGCAGCGACAGAAGGTTGAGCGCGCCGCCTATATTGGCCCGGATCGTACGCGCCGGCTCGCGCATGTACCATACCGGGGAAGCAGGCGACGCCAGATGGAGGATCTCGTCGAAACGTTCATCGGCTGCGAAGCTTTCGGCGTCGGCAATCCGCAAACTCAATCGCGGGTCCGCGACATGAGCGATGTTATCGCGCGATCCGGTCCAGAGATTGTCGACGACGACGAGCTTTTGGAGGTCATCGCGCCGCAACAGGCGATCGACGAGATGCGAACCGACGAAGCCGCAGCCTCCGGAAATCAACACGTTGCGCGGCATGCGCCCTCCCCTCCAGAATTCGGCCGGTCATCGCGCCGCGGCTTGCTTCCCGAAGATGGTGGGAAACGGATCCTGTCCGAATCCGGAGGTCTTGTATCAGTGCTTTCATCGATGCTGCAATTGCAACGATCAAACTTGTCTTGCGCCAGCCGGCTGCGGGCCGCCAGAGGACGAACGGCCCGCGACAACGCGTTCGCGAACCTGAAAGGCGCGCCGATGGGCGATCGTTTCGTTCCGGCCTAGAGCGCCCTCAGCGGGCAAGGCATGCCAGCGGCGTCGCCGCAGCGTGAGGCCGTGGGTACGGGCCTGGCGCTCATTTCTTCCGACTGGCGAACAAGTTCCGCGAAGACCAGGGCGAAACTTCCCAGCATGACAAAGACGATGATCAGGCGTGCTACCGGCAATATGTCGGCCTCGTCCGGCTGGTGCGTGTCCCGAGACTTCACCGGGATCGTGCGCACAAATCAAAACTGCCACAGCATTGCATCCCGAAGGACATGGCGGTGCTGCGGGCGCCCCACGCCACCCATGCCGGCTAACATGATCCATCCGCCTTTACGAGAGTTTAAGCATCGTCTTAACCATCACATTCACCCCGGCCTTGATATGATGCGCGACCTGTCGGCCTTTACAACGACGCGCGCCTGACGAGCGGTATCGTGGCTCTCTTTGCAGACCCGCCCGCCCCATGCTAACCCGGCGCTGGCGCGACCGGACCTGCCGCCGCCAATCCGTCGCGATCGGAGAGCCATGAGCACAGCCGCCAACAGCATCGCCTTCGTCTCGTCCGACACAGCCGACGCCAAGGCGGCGCTGGAAAGCCTGTCGGCGCGCTATGGCCAGTGCCCTGTCTCGGAGGCCGCGATTGTCGTGGCTCTGGGTGGCGACGGCTTCTTGCTGCAGACACTGCGCGATACGATGGGAACGGGAAAGAAGGTCTACGGTATGAACCGTGGCACCATCGGCTTCCTGATGAACGAGTACCGTTCGGGCGGCTTGGCCGAGCGCATCGCGGCCGCTGTCGCCGAAACGATCCGCCCGCTGGAGATGCTGGCAACCACTTCGGAAGGTGAAACCGTCTCGGCGCTGGCCATCAATGAGGTGGCGCTGTGGCGTCAATCCTACCAGACCGCCAAGATCCGCATAAGCGTCGACGACCAGATCCGACTGGAGGAACTGAGCTGCGACGGCGTCATGATCGCGACGCCGGCAGGATCCACCGCCTACAATCTCTCCGCGCACGGTCCGATCCTGCCGCTCGACGCGCCACTGCTGGCGCTTACTCCGGTCAGCCCGTTCCGCCCGCGCCGCTGGCGCGGCGCGTTGTTGTCCAACAAGGCGACAGTGCGCTTCGACATACTGGAACCGGAAAAGCGGCCGGTGAATGCCGCCGCCGACCACACGGAAGTCAAGGCGGTGACCTCCGTAACCGTGCGGGAATCGCCGACAGCGACGGCAACCCTTCTGTTCGACCCCAATCATTCCTGGAACGAGCGCATCCTGGCCGAGCAGTTCCGCTATTGAGCCGGCACACGGATCCGCGGCCGGATTAAGCATCGCGATTAAGGTTACAACTTCACAATCGTCCCAATCCCGCCCGTTTCTGTTGACAAATCGCGGACTTGCGCCTAATCGCAATGCCAATCTTGCAGGCGCGTGGCGCTTGCCGCGACGAATAGCGTTGCGCTTCATCGAACCAGCCAAAGACAGCAACACTTGTCCTCAGACACCACGATCGCTCAAGAAGCGTTGACCTTTTCGGACCTCGGCCTGTCGCCGAAGGTACTTTCCGCGGTTACCGATGCCGGCTACACGCAGCCGACCCCGATCCAGGCCGGCGCCATCCCGCACGCCTTGCAGGGCAAGGACGTGCTCGGTATCGCCCAGACCGGCACCGGCAAGACGGCGTCCTTCGTGCTGCCGATGCTGACCCGGCTGGAAAAGGGCCGCGCCCGTGCCCGCATGCCGCGCACCCTGATCCTGGAGCCGACGCGCGAGCTTGCCGCGCAGGTCGAGGAAAACTTCGTAAAATACGGCAAGAACCACAAGCTCAACATCGCGCTGCTGATCGGCGGCGTATCGTTCGACGAACAGGACAAGAAGCTGGAGCGCGGCGCCGACGTGCTGATCGCCACGCCCGGCCGCCTGCTCGACCACCGCGAGCGCGGCAAGCTGCTGCTCAACGGCGTCGAGATCCTCGTCATCGACGAGGCTGATCGCATGCTCGACATGGGGTTCATCCCCGATATCGAGCGCATTTGCGAGATGATCCCCTTCACCAGGCAGACGCTGTTCTTCTCAGCGACGATGCCGCCCGAAATCACCAAGCTGACCGAAAAATTCCTGCACGCGCCGGTGCGTGTCGAGGTCTCCAAGGCGGCCTCCACTGCCACCAGCATCACCCAGCGCCTGGTGAAGTCCGGCTCGAAGCCGTGGGACAAGCGCGAGACCCTGCGCAATCTGATCAGGGCCGAGGACGCGGAACTGAAGAACGCCATCATCTTCTGCAACCGCAAGGTCGAGGTGTCGGAACTGTTCCGCTCGTTGCTGAAGTATGACTTCGATGCCGGTGCGCTGCATGGCGACATGGACCAGCGCGCGCGCATGCAGATGCTGGCCAATTTCCGCGATGGCAAGCTGCGCTATCTCGTTGCTTCGGACGTTGCCGCGCGCGGCCTCGACATCCCCGATGTCAGCCACGTCTTCAACTACGATGTCCCTATCCATGCCGAGGATTACGTGCACCGCATCGGCCGCACCGGCCGTGCCGGCCGCTCGGGCAAGTCCTTCACCATCGCCACCAGGTCAGACACCAAATACATCGACGCCATCGAGCGGCTGATCGGCACCAAGATCGAGTGGCATGACGGCGACCTGTCGACCGTGGTCGCCAGCGAAGGCGAGGACGACGCTCCGCGCCGCGGCAAGGGCGCGCCGCGTCGCGCAGGCCGCAAGGACGAGGATCGCAAGGATCGCGGCGAGCGCAAGAAGGGTGGCGAACGTCGCGGCAAGCACGCCGAGGACGAAGAGGTCCAGGCCGTCCGGCAGGACGAGCAGCCCGATGTCGCCGCACCAGCCGTCGCCGACATCGGCGAAAGGCGGGCGCGCAAGGATGCGATCCGCTCGGAAAACAGCGAGCGCAAATCCTCCGACCGCAACGAGCAGCGTGCAGGACAGCGCGGCGGCAACCGCCCTGCCCGCCACCACCAGGAAGACAACGACACCACGGTCGGCTTCGGTGACGACATGCCGGCTTTCATGCGCATCGTCGCCAAGGTTTAAACGGCGTCGTCAGGCGCGCGCACGTCTCTGGAAGACCAAAAGAAAACGGCCCCTTGCGGGGCCGTTTTGTTTTCAAGCCAGTGTCGGCTCAGGTGAGCGGCGACAGCTGGATTTCGACACGCCGGTTCTGTTCGCGGCCGGCGGGCGTTGCGTTGGAAGCGATCGGCCTTGTCTTGCCGAAGCCGGTGACGGCGAAGCGCCTCGAATCGACGCCCTGGCCGGACAGATAGTTGGCAACAGCGAGTGCGCGACGCTGCGACAGGTCGAAATTGTGCTGGTCGCCGCCGGTGGAATCGGTGTGGCCGAAGACGTCCACCGTCGTCTGGCGGAACTTCTTCAGAACCAGCGCGACGGAATTCAGCACCGGATAGAAGCCGGGCTTCACCGCATCCTGGTCGATATTGAAGGTGATGTCCGACGGCATGTTGAGGATGATCTGGTCGCCGCTGCGGGTGACGCTCACGCCGGTGCCCTGGAGCTGGCGGCGCAGTTCCGCCTCGTTCTGGTCCATCGTGGCGCCGATGGCGCCACCGGCCAGTGCACCGATGCCGGCGCCGATCAGCGCGTTGCGGCGGTCATTGCCGCCGGCAAGCAAGCCGAGGCTGGCGCCCGCCAGGGCACCGAGACCGGCACCGGCCGCGGTGTTGGAAATCTTCTGGTCGCCCGTATACGGGTCGGTGGTGGTGCAGGCGCTCACGAGCAGAGCCGTCGCCATGACGACGAGCACGGTCTTCTTCATAGATAGTCCCTCTCCAAGTCGCGCCATTTCGACGGCGCCAAATCAGCCCTTCGCGCGACTTGTACCATGAATTGCGGCGAAAAGCGGAACAGGAAAAGCGCCCGCGGTGGCTTTTCCCATGGCCTTGCGTGATCGGCCGCCTGGCTGAACTACCAGAGATTCTTGCCGTCGATGACCACCACTTCGACGGTGTCGAGATCGAAATCGTCGAACAGCCGTGAATTGACGCTGATCTTGGGATTGTCGAAGTCCGGCTCGCCGGTGGACCAATCCGGAGTTTCCGTGAAAGTGCCGCAGCCGCAAGTGGCGCAAAACCCGTGCTTGATGGTTTTAGAACCCCATCGATAGAAGGAGACATTTTTCGGCGGCGTGATGAGCTTGAATTGCGACGGGCTGTAATAGGCCCAAAGCGAACCACGCTTCGCGCAGAACGAGCAGGTGCATTGCGTCACCGTTTCCGGGGCCTGCGACACCTCGAATGTCGTCGCCTTGCAGTGGCAGCTTCCCTTGATAGCCATGAACATCACCTCTCCATTGTCCGCCGCCCGCACGGCAGGGCACCATAAAGAAGCGATCCTGACAACCGCCCGTCAGCAGGCTTTTGCGCGAACCGGCGAACCGTCTCTAGTAAGATTGAGGCGGAACGAACAGGCAGATGGTCTTGCCGGCATCGAGCCCCGCCACGTGCGCGCACCAGTGGAATTCGCCGTCGGGCGAATCCTTGATTCGTCTGTCGCTGTAGGCCAGCACCTCGCCGGTATCCTTGATGACATAGCCTTCCGGGCGTTCGCTGATCGAGGTCTGCGATACCTCATGGCAATCGTAGTTCGCGCAGCAGGCGAACGGATAACTCCACCCTTGCGGCTTGGCCGCCGTGGGCTTGGCGTCATGCGCCAGGGCCGACCCGGACAGGGCTGCGATCGCACAGGCTGCGCACAAGGGAAGAAGCAACTGGCCAACCGATGGAACGGCGATGGCCGATCTGGAATTGGCGGTAAACATGGGAACGCTCCTTTCAGACGTGGTTCAAGCGTTTCGCTTGCCCGTTCCTGGAACGTGTCTTCCCGGGGCCGAACCGTCAGCCTGCAGATATGCCGCGACCGGCCATAAATGCTTTTGTCTCCTCCTGCCTTCGATGGTGAGCCGATTTATGAGTCGGCGCAAGAGATCGCCGGGCCCGCCGGTGGATCGATCAGGCAAGAGCAATTTCAAGACCCGTTTGAATGTTTTTCGGGAAAGAGCGCTTCCCGTTCCCCTCACGGAAACGGTGAACTGTCCTAGCCTGCGTGTCCTTCAAACTGCGGAAGGTCGTCAGTGATGGTGAACCACGGTGCCTTGGAGCCGACAAAGATGTGCATTGTCGGCCGGATCGTCGGAGCATCGACCAGCGTTCCCATGGTGACATGGGCGAAAGCCCCGTCACGCACAACCGAATAAAGTAACGATCCGCATCGGCTGCAGTGGGTGTCGTGGTTCGCGCTCTCGTCGCCAAAAATCATGAGGTCGCGAGCGCCGCCGGTGAGCTTGAGCTTGGTGCGTTCAATGCCGGCAAACGGCTTGAAGGCCGAACCGGTCGAACGCCGGCAATTCGAACAATGACAATTGGCGGCGTAGACGAACTCGTCCGCCACCGCGTAGCGGACCGCGCCACACAGGCATTTGCCGGCAAGCGCGCGGCCATTTGTCGTTTGCGGCTCTGTCATCCGATGATCCTCGCGCGATGAGGTTCGACGACGCATCTGGATTCAGCCCAGGCCAACCCGCCTGGACCTTACAATCCCTAATCCAGATCGGCCACGGCTTCACCGGCGCCGCCCTCGATGCGTTGCGACAGCGAGGCTTCCATGAAGTCGTCGAGGTCGCCATCGAGCACGCTCGACGGGCTGGTGCTTTCGACGCCGGTGCGCAGATCCTTCACCAGTTGATAGGGCTGCAGCACATAGGAGCGGATCTGGTGGCCCCAGCCGATATCGCTCTTGGACGCCTCGGTCGCATTGGCGATTGCCTCGCGCTTCTTCAGCTCTTCCTCGTAGAGGCGAGAGCGCAGCATCTCCCAGGCCTTCGCCCGGTTCTTGTGCTGCGAGCGCTCGGCCTGGCAGGCGACCGCGATGCCGGTGGCGATATGGGTGATGCGCACGGCCGAATCGGTGGTGTTGACGTGCTGGCCACCCGAACCGGACGAACGATAGGTGTCGATCCGGACATCGGATTCCGACACATCGATCTGGATCGCATCGTCGACGACAGGATAGACCCAGACGCTGGAGAACGAGGTGTGCCGGCGCGCATTGCTGTCATAGGGTGAAATGCGCACCAGGCGATGGACGCCGGATTCGGTCTTCAGCCAGCCATAGGCATTGTGACCCTTGATCAGCAAGGTGGCGGACTTGATGCCCGCCTCTTCGCCGTCATGCACTTCCAGCACCTCGACCTTGAAACGGCGGCGCTCGGCCCAGCGCGTGTACATGCGCAGCAGCATGTTTGCCCAGTCCTGGCTCTCGGTGCCGCCGGCGCCGGCATGGACTTCGAGATAGGTGTCGTTGGCGTCTGCTTCGCCCGACAGCA
Source organism: Mesorhizobium comanense (assembly GCF_005503535.1). Classification (GTDB taxonomy): domain Bacteria; phylum Pseudomonadota; class Alphaproteobacteria; order Rhizobiales; family Rhizobiaceae; genus Mesorhizobium; species Mesorhizobium comanense. The sequence continues at coordinate 64,096 of NZ_SCNN01000024.1, forward strand.
GCGTTTCGACCTGGCGGGCTTTCGCCTCGCCCTGCATCGAGCGGATCGCCGCTTCGGCCTCGGCGACGACGCTTGCGTCGCCCTCTTCCTCGCCGAGTTCGATGAGACCGATATTGTCTTCCAGCGCCTGGGTCAGGCCCTTGACCGCCGCGATGCCTTCTTCAAGGCCCTGGCGCTCGCGCATCAGCTTCTGCGCTTCCAGCGGTTCGTTCCAGAGACTGGCGTCCTCGGCGCGAACATTCAGGTATTCAAGCCGCTTTATGGCCTGATCCCAGTCAAAGATGCCTCCTCAGCAGGGTTATCGCCTGCCTGATCTCGTCGACAATATTCTGCGTTTCCGCGCGCATGGCCTGCTGTTTTATCCTGTTGCTGAAATGACGCCCGATCGGCGCGATACATAGGGACGGCACCGCCGCGTGTAAAGCGAAATGGGCCAGCCGGGGGCTGGCCCATGATTGCCGTCGAAAACCGTCAGTAGAGGCCGCCGCCACCGTCCTGGATGGCCTGGTTGGCCTGCGGCGACAGCGCGCCGCCAGACGCGTTGGAGCCGTCGGCGCCCATGCCGATCACCCAATAGCTGTCGGCCGGACCGGTGCCGGGCTTGAAGGCCTCGATGATGGTGCCCGGGTCGCCCGAGGTGGCACGCATGCCGGTCTTGCGGTTGATGGCGACCAAGTTCATGCCGTCGGGAACCTTGAAGTCGACATTGGGCGTGCCGTCCAGCGCCACGCGCATGAAGTCCTTGAAGATAGGCGCTGCCAGGCCACCGCCCGTGGCGCCATGGCCAAGGCCGCGCGGCGTGTCGTAGCCCATGTAGAGACCGACCACGAGGTTCGGCGTGTAGCCGATGAACCAGGCGTCCTTTTCATCGTTGGTGGTGCCGGTCTTGCCGGCGATGTGGCGGCCGAGCTCGCCGATCGTGGCGCCCGTGCCGCGCTGGACCACGCCCTCCATCATCGAGGTGATCTGATAGGCGGTCATCGGATCGAGCACCTGCTCGGAATTATCGACCAGTTCCGGCTCCGGCTGGTTCTTCCATTCGGGCGCGTTACAGCCTTCGCAGCCGCGCTCATCTTGCTTGAACACCGTCTTGCCGTAGCGGTCCTGGATGCGGTCGATAAGCGAAGGTTTGATCGACTTGCCGCCATTGGCCATGATCGAGTAGGCCGAAACCATGCGCATGACGGTCGTTTCACCCGATCCCAGCGCCATCGGCAGATAGGGCGCCAGGTGATCGTAGACGCCAAAACGTTCGGCATATTCGACGACCAGCTTCATGCCCATGTCGTTGGCGAGGCGCACCGTCATCAGGTTGCGCGACTTCTCGATGCCGGAGCGCAGCGTTGCCGGTCCGGCGACCGTGCCGTCATAGTTCTTGGGCGTCCAGGTCGTGTTGCCGCTCTGGATGGTGATCGGGCCGTCCATGATCACCGAAGCCGGCGTATAGCCGTTGTCGAGCGCCGCCGAATAGACGATCGGCTTGAAGGAGGAGCCCGGCTGGCGCATCGCCTGTGTAGCGCGGTTGAACTCGGATTGGGCGTAGGAGAAGCCGCCGACCATGGCCAGCACACGGCCGGTGTGCGGATCCATGGCGATCAGGCCGCCCTCGACTTCCGGAACCTGGCGCAGGCTGTAGGCATTCTCGGAGCCTTCGTTCTTCTGCACGAAGATGACATCGCCCGGCTTCAGCACTTCGGCCGGCGACTTGGCCTTGACCGTCTTGCCGCCGACCAGATGGCGCATGGCAAAGCCCATGTCGTCCTTGCTGACGGTACCTTCCACGCGCTCTTTCACGATATCGCCCGAGGCCTGGCGCGCGGGCTGCAGGCCTATCGACAGGCCGGACGCCGAACTGTCGAGCACAACGGCCAGCGACCATTCGGGAACGTCTTCCAGACCCTTGACCGCACCCAGCGGGACGCCCCAGTCGCCCGATACATCGATCGTCGTCACCGGCCCGCGATAACCGCGTAGCGTGTCGTACTTGATCAGGCCGTTCTGCATCGACCTGCGGGCGATGAGCTGGATTTTCGGATCGAGCGTGGTGCGCACCGACAGGCCGCCTTCGTACAGCGCGTTCTCACCATAACGGGCGATGATCTGGCGGCGCACCTCCTCGGTGAAATACTCACCGGCGAAAAGATACGTGCCGGTACGGCGCGGCGTGACGCCGAGCGGCTCGGCCTTGGCCTTGTTGCCTTCCTCGCGCGTGACGTAGCCGTTCTCGACCATCTGGTCGATGACCCAGTTGCGGCGCTCGATCGCGCGGTCGGCATGCTTGAAGGGATGATAGTTGTTCGGTCCCTTCGGCAAGGAGGCCAGGTATGCGGCCTCGGCCACGGTCAGCTCGTTCACCGACTTGTCGAAATAGGTCAATGCGGCGCCGGCGACGCCATAGGCGCCAAAGCCGAAGAAGATTTCGTTGAGGTAGAGTTCGAGAATGCGATCCTTGGGGTAGGCCTGCTCGATGCGGAAGGCCAGGATCATCTCCTTGATCTTGCGCTCATAGGTCTGGTCGGCGGTCAGCAGGAAGTTCTTGGCCACCTGCTGGGTAATCGTCGAGGCGCCCACCTGACGCCTTCCCGAACCGAAATTCTGCAGGTTGACGATGATCGCGCGGCCAAGGCCGGTCACGTCGATACCGGGATGGTTGTAGAAATTCTTGTCCTCGGCGGACAGGAACGCCGCCTTGACGCGGTCCGGAATAGCCTGAATCGGCAGGTAGAGGCGCCGTTCGCGCGCATATTCGGCCATCAGCGAGCCGTCCGAAGCATGGATGCGGGTCGTCACCGGCGGCTCGTATTTGGCCAGCACCTCGTAGTCGGGCAGGTCCTTCGACAGATGGCTGATGTATATGGCAACGCCCGCCGCGACCAGAAGGGCCAGCGTCGTGCCGATGCCGAAGAAATAGCCAATGAGACGAATCATACCCGCTCCAGTCCTTGGTTCGGGAATTTCCTAAACGAAGCCGCCTTCCGCGCAAGCTTTCGAGCCGGTCCCAATCCGTAATCGAAAACCCATGTCGCCACCATGTGGACAAAATACGGCAAGGCCGGATTTCGTGACCATGCGGGGGAAATAAAGGCATAGGGTGTTGTCATCCAGCAACGCCGCCTCTGGTTGCAGGCGCGCCGTCAGGCATGTCAGCCCCCGGTTCCCGCCCCGGCGCGAGCGGACGCAAACAGCGCGACGGCGTTGGTAATGCTTTGCGCGGCCTTGCCCCGCCATTCGGCATCGAGCAGCTGCGCCTCGTCCTTGGCATTCGAGAGATAACCGAGTTCGACGAGCACGGATGGCACATCCGGCGCCTTCAAGACTTTGAACCCCGCGGAACGCTGCGGATTGTTGATGAGGCCGACGCTGGTCGAAAGCTGGCCGACCAGTGTGTGGGCGAAACTCATTGAAAAGGTGTGCGTTTCGCGGCGGATCAGGTCGATCAGGATGTCGGTTACTTCCTTGTTGTCGTCCTTGATCACCATGCCCGCAAACTGGTCGGAGAGATTTTCGCGGTCGGCAAGTGCCTGCGCCTCGGGGTCCGATGCCTTGTCGGAGACCGTATAAACGGTGGCGCCGCGGATGCCCTTGACGCTGATCGTGTCGGCATGGATCGAAATCAGGAGATCGGCCTCATGCTGGCGGGCAATGCGAACGCGGTCATCCAGGCGCAGATATTCATCCGTATCTCGCGTCATGAAGACATCGTATTTGCCGATGGCCATGAGCTTGTCGCGCAGCTCCGTGGCGAAGGCCAGCGTGACGTTCTTCTCGATGGTCCCGTTCAGGCCTTCGGCGCCGCCGTCGACGCCGCCATGGCCGGGATCGAGAACGACAGTGAAGCGGTGACCTGGATTGGAGACAGGCCCTTTGCCGACCCGCTCACCCTTGTCAGAGGAAACCGTGGAACCCGTGGTCAGCGCCTGGTTGGCAAGAGCGTCGTCGAACTCGCGCTCGGAGGCTGCCGACATGTCTATGGCAATGCGGTAGCCGGTTCCGTCCTCATTCTTGAGCACGTCGAGCTTGTCTACGGCGAACGGCCCCTTGCCGGTCAGGATCAGCCGCGAAACGCCATCGCCGAGTTCGCCCAGACGCACGCCCTTGACCAGACCGCGCGGCTTCAGATCCTTGGCATCGATGGCGAACCTGGTATTGGCGATGTCGATGACCAACCGGTTGGGTCCGCGCAGCAGGAACCATTTGATATCGGGCTCGCGGTCGAGATCCATGACGATGCGCATCTTGGTCGCATCGCCCGCCATCTTGTAGGCCTTCGCCACCAGAGGGACATCGGCGGCACTTGCGGCCGAGGAAAAGCTCTGGAAAAGCACCGCCAGCAGCAAAAGACAGACGGCGCCCAGAATCCGGCCGCGAACACGACATCCCTTGTCAGTGAAGCCCGCCAGTCCCATCTCTCTTCCAGTCGCTCCCGGTTTGGCGCCAGGCGCCCTCTCGTTCATCGAAGTGCCGGTTAGGCCGCGAACTCGATTAACGATTGGTATCCAGAGAAGGTTAACCAAGCCTTTTCATGCAAGGATCGGAACCCAGGCTTACGCTGCGGAACTGCTTTTTGCCGGCATCGGAAATCGGGGTTGCCTTCCAACCCGCCAAATCATAAAAGCGATAGTGGATCACTGCAATCCTGGAACCGCCCTCCTCCGCAGCTTCCTGCTAAAGGGTCAGATGAAAGGCGGCTCCTCTCGCTTCTGCGAGAAGGCTTCAGGTGATCGCGACGAATTTCGCAGGTGTGCTCCCGTGGCGGGGGAATCGCCTGCGTGAGGAAAACGGCCGGGTTTGTCCCCGCGCCGGCTCTGTACGAGCAAACAAGCTGGTCCGGTTTCCGGGCTTTGGTTCAAAAGGTCTGCTTGGTGACGATGGCTTCAAGCGCAATCATGGAAAGGTCCGCATCAAACCGCGCCAATATGGCTGCGGGCGGCACCGACATGACGCGCAGGCACCGTCCGGCGGCCGTTCAATTATCCGGCACCCACTCTCATCCAGACACACAGCAGCGGGCTTTGCCCCGCCAGCTGCGGCTGACGGCTGCCGGGGGGAAACGAAATAATGCCCAACAAAATGCTGATAGACGCCTCCCACCCGGAGGAAACACGAGTTGTCGTCGTACGCGGTAACCGTATCGAAGAATTCGACTTTGAATCCCAGGACAAGAAGCAGCTCAAAGGAAACATCTACCTCGCCCGCGTAACGCGCGTCGAACCTTCCCTTCAAGCAGCCTTTGTCGAATATGGCGGCAACCGTCACGGTTTTCTCGCCTTCAGTGAAATACATCCCGACTATTATCAGATCCCGGTCGCCGATCGTCAGGCGCTGCTTCGCGCCGAAGCGCAGGAGGCCGAGGACGAGGAAGACGAGGACGGCGACGGTGATGATCGCCAGAATCGCGACCGGGGACGGCGCGGCCGCCGGCGCGGCGGCAAGGGCCGCGAGCGCGCTGAGCAAAAGCGCGACGCTGGCGCCGCCGATTCCGACGAGGCCGGCGAAAACCACAACGACGACACCGACACGGTGACGGCCGAGGCGGCAACGGAAGACGCGCACGCAACTGCCGAGGCGATCGAGCCGGGTGCCGACACGTCGGGACATCCCGAGGCGACCGAACATTCGACCGAACATTCCGGCACGGCCGCCCACGAAGACGCCTCTGAAGAGGGCGAAGGCAAGGCCCGCGACGGCGGCCCGACATCGATCGCGGCTTCCGTCGATGCCGATGTGATTTCCGAGCCTGTGCCGCAGGGCGATCAGGTCAGCGAAGCTGCCCCCGCCGACGAAGCCACGTCCACCGACAACGATCGCGGCATGCTGGAGGAAGTGCAGTCCTCGCACCACGACGATCATGAAATCGAATCGGTGGGCGCCGAGGATGCGCTCGAGGAAGTGCGCAATCGCCGCAAGCCGGTGCGCCGCCAGTACAAGATCCAGGAAGTGATCAAGCGCCGGCAGATCCTGCTGGTCCAGGTCGTGAAGGAAGAACGCGGCAACAAGGGAGCGGCACTCACCACCTATCTGTCGCTTGCCGGCCGCTATTCCGTGCTGATGCCCAACACCGCGCGCGGCGGCGGCATTTCGCGCAAGATCACCAGCGCGGTCGACCGCAAGCGCCTCAAGGAGGTGGTTGCCGATCTCGAAGTGCCGCAAGGCATGGGCGTCATCCTGCGCACCGCAGGCGAGAGCCGCACCAAGGCCGAGATTAAGCGCGACTACGAATATCTGATGCGGCTTTGGGAAAACGTGCGCAACCTGACCCTGCAGTCCACGGCCCCTGCCCTGGTCTATGAGGAAGGCAGCCTGATCAAGCGTTCGGTGCGCGACCTCTACAACAAGGATATCGACGAGATTCTTGTTTCCGGCGAGGATGGCTACCGCGAGGCCAAGGACTTCATGCGCATGCTGATGCCGAGCCACGCCAAGGTGGTTCAGCCGTTCCGCGACACGACGCCCATCTTCGTGCGCAACGGCATCGAGGCGCAGCTCGACCGCATGCTGCAGCCGCAGGTGACGCTGAAGAGCGGCGGCTACATCATCATCAACCAGACCGAGGCGCTGGTTGCCATCGACGTCAATTCGGGCCGCTCCACCAAGGAGCACTCGATCGAGGACACCGCGCTTCACACCAATCTGGAGGCGGCCGAGGAAGTCGCGCGCCAGTTGAGGTTGCGAGACCTTGCCGGCCTGATCGTCATCGACTTCATCGACATGGAGGAGAACCGCAACAACCGCTCCGTCGAGAAGCGGCTGAAGGATCACCTCAAGAACGACCGCGCCCGCATCCAGGTCGGCCGCATCTCGCATTTCGGCCTGATGGAGATGTCGCGTCAGCGCATTCGCGCCAGCGTGCTGGAATCGACCATGAAGCCCTGCCCGCATTGCGGCGGCACCGGCCATGTGCGCTCCGATTCGTCGGTCGCGCTGATGGTGGTCAGGGCGATCGAGGAATTCCTGCTCAAGGATTCGCGCAGCCACATCACGGTGCGCACGCCTGCCGCGACGGCGCTCTATGTCCTCAACCACAAGCGCGGCACGCTGGTGGAACTGGAAAGCCGCTTTGGCCTGACCATCACTCTTGAGGCCGACGACACGGTCGGCTCGCAGCACTATGCGATCTTCCGCGGCGCGCTGGCCGAGAAGCCGGAAGGCTTCGTCGAAGCGCGCAGCCTGCCGGCCTATGTCGAGCCGGAAGAGCCCGAAGACGATATTGTCGTCGCCGAGGAAGAAGACGAAGCGCCGGCACAGGCCGAACAGCCGCGCCAACCCCAGCAGGGCCAGCAGCAACGCGCAAGTGAGGACGGCGAAGGCCGCGATCGCAAGCGCCGCAAGCGCCGCAGGCGTCGCGGCGGCAGGGATCGCGATCGCGAGCATGGCGCCCCGACCGACGGTGCATCCGTTTCTGCTCCCTCTGACTTCGCCGAAGCCGCTGATGCGGAGGGCGGAGAGGACGCGGAATCCGACGACACCGCTCCCGTGACAGCGGCCGAGCCGGGCGAGACGGTCCAGGCTTCGGAAGAAGGCGCGGGCAAGAAGCGCCGGCGCGGCAAGCGCGGCGGCAAGCGCAACAAGCGCGAGGATGGCGAAGGCGAAACAGAGGCGGGTGCCGAGGAAACGACCGAACCAGCCGAGCTCGACGCTTCCGAAAGCGAGCCGGCATCGGCAGAGCCGGTGGCTGTCGCAATCGCGGAAGAGCCGGCTGCTCCGGTTGCCGACGAGGCACCGGTCACCGAAAAGCCCAAGAAGCCCCGCCGTGCGGCCAAGCCGAAGAAGGCGGCCGCCGAAGCGGTTGCCGAAGTGACCGTTGTCGAAGCGGTCGAGCAGGTACCGGCCGAAGTCCAGCCGGCCGCTGTTGAAGAAACGGTGGTTGCGGCTGTCGAGGAAGAGCCCGCGAAGGCTCGCCCGTCACGGCGCAAGCCAGCATCCGCCGACACGCCGGCCGTGCCTGTGGTTTCCTCGACTGTCGCCGAGCAGGCCGAGGCAAAAGCCGAGGAAAAGCCGAAGCGCGCCGGCTGGTGGCAGAGAAAGGGCTTTTTCTAAGCCTTTTCAGCCAGTTGAGTTGATTGTCTGACAAGAATCCCACGCCGTTGAAAAACGGCGCGGGATTTTTTGTGCCGTGAAGGCGGACAGGCCGAGCCGTGCAAGGATGCCTTACGGCGCGAAAATCGACCAGTTCATCATCTTCGCCAGTTTTTCCAGCGCGATCGAGCCGAGCTTGGAGTTGCCGTTGGCGTTGAGGCCGGGCGACCAGACGGCGAGCGAAGCGATGCCCGGCACGATCCCCAATATGCCGCCGCCGACGCCGCTCTTTCCGGGAATGCCGACCCGGAAGGCAAAATCTCCAGAACCGTCATAATGGCCGCAAGTCAGCATCATGGCGCCGATGCGCCGCGCCCGCTCCGCAGACACAACCGAATGTCCGGTCGCCGGGTTCTTGCCGCCATTGGCAAGGAAGCGGCCCGCCATCGCCAGTTGCCGGCAGCTCATGGCGATGGCGCAATGATGGAAATAGACACCCAGCGCCAATTCCGGTTCGTGATGCAGATTGCCGAAGGATTTCATGTAGTTGGCGAGCGCGAAATTGCGATAGCCGGTAGCCCGTTCGGAAGCGGCGACCTCGCGGTCGATGATGATCGTCTCATCGTCGGCAAGGAACTGGATGAAACGCAGAATCTCGCCGATTGCCTCGCGCGGCTGATGGCCGGCGAGCAGGATGTCGGAGATCACGATGGCGCCGGCATTGATGAACGGATTGCGCGGAATGCCGTTCTCGTGCTCGAGCTGGACGATCGAGTTGAAAGGGTTGCCGGAGGGCTCGCGTCCCACCCGCTTCCACAGCGCGTCGCCGACATTGCCGAGCGCCAGCGTCAGGGTGAACACTTTCGATATGCTCTGGATCGAAAAGGCCTGGTCGGCATCGCCCGCCGTCAGGACACGGCCGTCATTGGTGACAGCGGCGATACCGAATTTCCTGGGATCGACCTTGCCCAGTTGCGGAATGTAAGTCGCGACATCGCCGCGATCGGCGCGTTCCGCCATTTCGGCGGCGACCTCGGCCAATGCCTGATCAAGTTTGGGGGCCTGATCAAGTGTGGGGGTCTGTTCGAGCTCAGGCATGGCGTCACCTCAACCAGCGTTCGATGCGTGCCATCGCTTCGACCATGTCGTCGTGGCTGCCAGCATAGGAAAAGCGCATCGTGCGGTGCCCTGCCCTGGTGTCGAAGTCGCGTCCGGGCGTCGCCGCCACGTGCGCCTCGGCCAGCATCCTGCGCGCGAAGGCCATGCTGTCATTGCTGTGCCGGGTGACGTCGCAAAAGGCGTAGAAGGCGCCATCCATGGGAGCGGCGAGCGGAAAGCCAAGCTCCGGCAGTCGCTTCATCAGCAGTTCGCGGTTCCACGCATAGCGGCCCTTGACCGCCTCCAGCTCTTCGGTCGCGGCAAAGGCTTCGATCGCCGCGATCTGCGACAGTTCCGGCGGCGAGATGTAGAGGCTTTGCGCAATGCGTTCGACCGGCCGCACCAATTCCCCAGGCAACACCATCCAGCCGATGCGCCAGCCGGTCATGCAATAGTATTTCGAGAACGAGTTGATCACCGTGACGCCGTTGCCATATCGCAGCGCCGTCGTGTCGGGCGCGCCATAGGCCAGCCGGTGATAGATCTCGTCCGAGATGACCGCGATTCCCAGGGCCTCGGCCGTGGTGACCAGCGTCTCGAGCTCGTCGGCGGGAATGACGGCGCCGGTCGGATTGGCGGGACTGGCGAACAGCACGCCTTTCAGAGGCTTCTCCCGGTGCGCGCTCTCAAGATGACCGGCATGCAGGTAAGCCGCCTCGCCGAGCTCTATCTCCACCACCTCGATGCCAAGTGCCGTCATGATGTTGCGATAGGCGGGATAACCGGGCGCGGCAATGGCGACGCGGTCGCCCGGATCGAACATCGCCAAGAAGGCGAGATTGAACGCGGCCGACGATCCCGTCGTCACCGCGATCCGGCCGGGATCGACATCGAGCCCATAGTGGTCGGCGTAATGCAGGGCGATTGCCTTGCGCAGGGCGGCAAGGCCAAGCGTATCGGTGTAGCCGATCCGGCCGTCTTTTAAAGCTTCGGTCGCCGCGGCGCGGACCCGCTGCGGGGCCGGGTCGGATGGCTGGCCGACGGCCATCGATATCACCGGCGCGCCCAGGGCCTTCAGCCGGTTCGCCTCGGCCAGCACATCCATGGCGTGGAACGGCTCGACATTGCCGCGACGGGAGAGCGAAACGACCATTTTTACCCCTGCTGCGAGGATTGAGCGCGCCAGATCCTGACGCAGGCGCCGCACAAATGCCCGATTGATATGAGGATCACAAGTTGAGGAAGTTTTTCCGGTGCCGACTTTTCATCTTTCGCCCGCTCGTCTACCAGTGGACACATAATGTTGAGCCGACCCAGACCGACGATTGCCCGGCGAGCGCGTGCCCTCGCCACGCTTGCACTTGGGGCGGCCGTTGCGGTGGCGAGTTCGGTCACCGCCTTCGCCCAGAGCGTGCCTGTCATACGCGATGCCGAAATCGAGGCCCTGGTGCGCGACTACGCGCGGCCGATCTTCAAGGCTGCCGGCTTGGCCAATGACGGCATCGACATCGTGCTGGTCAACGATTCCTCCTTCAATGCCTTTGTCACCGGACGCCGGATGTTCATCAACACCGGCGCGCTGATGACTGCCGAAACGCCCAACGAGATCATCGGCGTCATTGCGCACGAAGCCGGTCACATCGCCGGCGGCCACCAGCAGAAACTGCGCGACCAGCTGGAGCGCGCCAAGACCATGGCCGTCATCGCGACATTGCTTGGCGCCGGCGCCATCGTCGCTGGGGCCACAACCAACAGCCGTGGCCTTGCCGGCGCCGGCATGGGCGTAGCGGCGGGCGGCGGCGAGATGGCCCAGCGCAGCATTCTCGCCTATCAGCGTACCGAGGAAATGACGGCCGACCGCTCGGCCATCACCTACCTCAACACCACCGGCCAGTCCGGCATGGGCATGCTGAAGACGTTCCACCGCTTCCAGTCGGCGTTGTCGCTGTCGGGCGCGCAGGTCGATCCCTACCGGATCAGCCATCCCATGCCGCGGGACCGGATCGCCAACCTCGAAGTGCTGGTGAAACAGAGCCCCAACGTCGACAAGCTCGACGCGCCGGCGCTCCAGCAGCGCCATGACATGATGCGGGTGAAGATCGCCGTCTACATGGACGGTCAGGCCGCGGCGGCGCGGCTGATGCAAAAGATGCGCGGCAGCCTCGCCGCACAGTACGGCGACGCCCAATCGTCCTATCTTTACGGCGACATCGCCGCGGCGCTCGCCAAGACCAACGCCCTGATCAAGGCTCAGCCGAAGAATGCCTACTTCCAGGAGTTGCGCGGCGACATTCTGATGAAGGCCAACAAGCCTGGCGACGCGGCGGAGGCCTATGCCAAGGCGGTCAGCCTCGATCCCGCGCGGTCCGGCCTGCTGCCAGTCTCCCTTGGCCAGGCGCTGATGGCCGTCGGCACGCCCGACTCCCTGAAAAAGGCAGTCGTGCAAATCAACAACGGGTTGGGGCGCGACAAGGAGAATTCCACCGGATATCGTTACCTGGCGCAGGCTTATGGTGAACTGGGGGATATACCGGGCGCCGAACTCGCGACGGCCGAAGGTCATTTCTATTCCGGTAACTATAAGGATGCCAAGATCTTCGCCATGCGGGCGCAGCAGCAGCTGAAGCGTGGCGAGCCGCGCTGGCTCCGCGCCCAGGACATCATAAACTACAAATCGTCAGCCAAGATTTAGTGAACCTTCCGGCCAGCCGCCGCGACACAGGCGCACCGGGAAAACAGGCAAAAGGAACGAGAACGATGAAAAAAGCACTGCTGCTGGGCACCACGGGGATCGCTGTAGCCCTTGCCATGCTGGCTTTCGGCTTCGTGGCGGGCAGTCCGGAGGTTGCCAAGGCCGGGACGACGCAGCCGGTCCAGACGGCGGCTGCCGATACGAAGGCGGGCGATACCAAGATCGACCGCGCCGAGGTCGAAGGCATCATCCGCGACTATCTTCTGAAGAACCCGGAAGTGCTGCTCGAAGTGCAGGACGCCCTCGAAGCCAAACAGAAGGAAGAGCAGCGCATCGCCCATCTCGGCGTCATCAAGGACGCCAAGGACCAGATCTTCAACTCCGCCTTCGACGGCGTGGTCGGCAATCCCAGCGGCAAGGTGACGATCGTCGAGTTCTACGACTACAATTGCGGCTTCTGCAAACGGGCGATCGAAGACATGAAGGCGCTGACCAAGTCCGATCCGGACCTGCGTTTCGTGCTCAAGGAATTCCCGATCCTCGGCCCGGATTCGCAGAAGGCGAGCGTCGTTTCCATGGCCTTCCACCTGATGATGCCGGAAAAGTATGGCGAGTTCCACAACGCGCTGCTCGGCGGCCAGGGGCGCGCCACGGAAGCCGCCGCCCTCAAGATCGCGCTTTCACTCGGCGCAGACGAGGCGACGCTGCGCGAGAAGATGAAGGATCCGTCGATCCCGGAAGCCCTCTCCAAGACCTATGACCTTGCCAACAAGCTGTCCATCACCGGCACGCCGTCCTACGTCGTCGGCAATGAGGTCGTGTTCGGGGCGCTTGGACAGGAAGTCCTGGCGGAAAAGATCGAGGCGGCGAAAGCGGCGCTCTGATTTTGCTCACGGCCACATTTCCGCCTGTTGTGGACAGTGAAAGAACGCACTTGCGCTCTTTCCGTGGGCGGCTATGCCCATTATAGAGGGCCCAGCGCGCCGGCCCAGGCCGGCGCCGGGAAAGGTCTGATTTTTGAAAACGGTTTTCGTCCTGAACGGTCCCAATCTCAACGCGCTCGGCAAGCGCGAGCCGGGCATCTATGGCGGCAAGACGCTTGCCGCGATCGCGGACGACTGCAAGCAGGCCGGCGCATCGCTCGGGCTGGAGATCGATTTCCGCCAGTCGAACCACGAGGGCGACCTCGTCGACTGGATTCAGGAGGCCGGAGATAAAGCCGCCGGGATCGTCATCAATCCAGGCGCCTATAGCCACACATCGATCGCGATCCACGATGCCATCCGTTCGGTGGCGCCGCTGCCGGTCGCGGAGGTCCATCTTTCCAACATCCACGCGCGAGAATCATTTCGCCACGTCTCCATGGTCGCGCCGGTCGCCGTCGGCATGATCTGTGGTTTTGGGCCGCTCGGCTACACGCTGGCGCTACAGGCGCTGGCCGCACGCCTATGACCGGCCAACAAACAGAAGGCTCGAATATGTCGATAAAGAAGACCGGTGTTGACCAGCAACTGATCCGCGATCTTGCGGGTATACTGAACGACACCAACCTGACCGAGATCGAGGTTGAACTGGGCGACCTGAAGGTTCGCGTCTCGCGGCAGGCGCCCGCCGTCCACGCGATCGCTGCGCCCCAACCCACCTATGCCGCAGCCGCCGCCCAGCCTGCCGCGGCGGCTGCACCGGCAGCGACCGTCGACGTGTCGAAGAACGCCGTTCCCTCGCCGATGGTCGGCACCGCCTATCTGGCGCCCTCGCCGGACGCGAAGCCGTTCATCGAGATCGGGCAGAAAGTCAAGGAGGGCCAGACCCTGCTGATCATCGAAGCCATGAAGACGATGAACCAGATCCCCTCACCGCGTGCCGGCACGGTGACGGCGATCCTGTTCGAGGATGCGACGCCGGTCGAATACGGCATGCCGCTCGTCGTGATCGAGTAGAGCGGGCCGGATGTTCCAGAAGATCCTCATCGCCAATCGCGGCGAAATCGCGCTTCGGGTGCTGCGCGCCTGCAAGGAACTCGGCATCCAGACCGTGGTGGTGCATTCAACCGCCGACGCCGACGCCATGCATGTGCGGCTCGCCGACGAGAGTGTGTGCATCGGCCCGCCGCCGTCGCGCGACAGCTACCTCAACATCCATCAGATCGTCGCGGCCTGCGAGATCACCGGCGCCGATGCCGTGCATCCGGGCTACGGCTTTCTCTCGGAAAACGCCAAATTTGCCGACATCCTGGCCGCCCACAACATCACCTTCATCGGCCCGTCCGGCGACCACATCCGCATCATGGGCGACAAGATCGAGGCCAAGCGCACAGCCAAGCGCCTCGGCATTCCGGTGGTGCCCGGCTCCGACGGTGCGGTAAGCGACGAGAAGGAAGCCAAGCGCATTGCCGCCGAGATCGGCTATCCCGTCATCATCAAGGCCTCGGCTGGCGGCGGCGGGCGCGGCATGAAGGTCGCGCTGACAGAGGCGGACCTGGAGATCGCCTTGCAAACGGCGCGCACGGAAGCGGGTGCCGCTTTCGGCGACGACGCCGTCTACATTGAAAAATATCTGCAGAAGCCGCGTCACATCGAGGTGCAGGTGTTCGGCGACGGCTTTGGCCGCGGCGTGCATTTCGGCGAGCGCGACTGCTCGCTGCAGCGGCGCCACCAGAAGGTCTGGGAAGAGGCCAATTCGCCGGCGCTCAACGCCGAGGAGCGCTCGCGTATCGGCGGCATCTGCGCCAAGGCGATTGCCGATCTCGGCTATTCAGGCGCCGGCACGATCGAGTTCCTGTACGAAAACGGCGAGTTCTATTTCATAGAGATGAACACGCGCCTGCAGGTCGAGCATCCGGTGACCGAAGCGATCACCGGCATCGATCTCGTGCACGAGCAGATCCGTGTCGCGTCGGGTGGCGGACTTTCGGTCAAGCAGGAAGACATCAAGTTCAATGGCCACGCCATCGAATGCCGTATCAACGCCGAGGATCCGCGCACCTTCACGCCTTCGCCCGGCACGATCACCCATTTCCACACGCCGGGCGGCCTCGGTATCCGCGTCGATTCCGGTGTCTATTCCGGCTACAAGATCCCGCCCTACTACGACAGCCTGATCGGCAAGCTGATCGTGCATGGACGCAACCGCGTCGAGTGCATGATGCGGTTGCGCCGGGCGCTGGATGAATTTGTGGTCGACGGCATCAAGACGACGTTGCCGCTGTTTCGCGACCTGGTCGGCAATGCCGACATCGCCAATGGCGACTATGACATCCACTGGCTGGAAAAATACCTGGCCAAGGAAGAATAGTCCGGGGACGCGATGACCCGCCCCTACGCGCCAGGCTATCGCATCCCCACCGACCTCCTGCTCAAGGCCTATGCCTCGGGCGTGTTCCCGATGGCGGAAAGTGCCGCGGACCCGGAAGTTTTCTGGGTACGGCCCGAGACGCGCGGCATCATCCCGCTCGACGAGTTCCACACGCCGAGAAGCCTCAAGAAGGCAATCCGCAAGCACCAGTTCGATATCCGTTTCGACTTCGACTTCGAGGCGACGATCGACGGCTGTGCCGAAAAACGCGACGATCGACGATCGACCTGGATCAACGGGCCGATCCGCGAGGCCTACGTGCAACTGCACCGCATGGGCCACTGCCATTCGGTCGAGGCCTGGCATGAAGAGCGGCTGGTCGGCGGACTCTACGGCGTTTCGCTGGGACGGGTGTTTTTTGGCGAAAGCATGTTCTCCAGGCAGACCGATGCGTCGAAGACCTGCCTCGTCCATCTCGTCGAGCGGCTGAAAGAGCGCGGCTTCGTATTACTCGACACGCAGTTCACCACCGAGCATCTCAAGCGCTTCGGCGCGATCGACGTGCCGCGCGGCAAGTATGAGAAGATGCTGGCCGAAGCATTGAAGGGCGAGGCGGTCTTTTTCCCGTAGAGCTAGCCGTTTCTAGGAATTGGCCTCGATCGGCGTCTGCGCATGGAACATCATCTTCCAGCCATTGACGCGATGGACATAGCCGGTGCTGACCAGCGCCGCGTAGCGCTCGCCATTCTCCCGCGTCGCATGCGCCTCGTAGGTCAGCATGATGATGTCACTGCCGGGCTCGATTATGCCCTTGAGCTCGATCTGAAGATCACGCCACCGGTTGGGTTTTGTCGCTGTCTTCGCCAGATCGGCATTGTCCATTGCCTGCGCCATGCCAGGAAATGCCACCAGACACTCGGCATCGACATTTGCCGCATAATAGGCCTCGTCGCCCGTCCAGAACCCTCTTTCGAGTTCGAGCAGTTCCTTCTTGCTGGCCGTGATCCGCTTGCTATCCGACATTGCAAATCCTCCGGGCGCCTGAAAGCGCAGCTGTCAGCGGCGAAAACGTTCGGTGGCCGCGACGGTTCCCGGGGGTCAGTTGGTGTTGGTCGTATCCGGCTCCGCCAGATCGGGCAGATTGCCATCGGAGGTGGCGGCCGGCTTCGGCTTGGACGGTGCGGGCTTGGGCTTCGCCGTAGCCGGCTTCGAAGCATCGGCATTGGTTGCGTCGGCCTTGGTGGCATCCGGCGCCGGAACATCCGACTTCTGTTTGCATTCCTTCAGCCATACGTCATAGACGGCGTGTTCGACCGCATTGAGGCCCGGGCTTTCCGCGAACATCCAGCCGGTGAAGATACGGCGGATCTTGCGGTCGAGCGTGATCTCGTCGACCTCGACGAAGGAATCGGTCTTCGGCTCCTCGTTCTGTGGCCGTGAGTAGCAGACGCGCGGCGTCACCTGCAAAGCGCCGAACTGCACCGTCTCGTCGATATAGACATCGAAAGTGATAATACGACCGGTGATCTTGTCGATGCCGGCGAACTCGGCAATCGGATTTGTGATACGGTCGGATCCCGCGGGCGCGGCAGGTGCCGGCGCAGCCGGTGCGGGCGAAGCCGCAAAGGCAGCGGAACTGACCGCGAGCCCGGCGGCTAGCGCCAGACCGCCCGTCGATATCAGGTTGAAAAATCTCATAAGGGGGTACCGGTGGTTCGCGCCCAGGTGATTCCGTAGACCGCCAAGGCTAGTCGCCGTTTTCTGATCAGCAAGCAGCTAAACACCAATTGTGGCAATAAAGGACCGGCCTGCACTTTGCCCCGTTACATCCAGGGGCGGTTACGACCCGGGCGTCCAGGCGTCGTAATCGCCGGTAACCTGCGGGCGATGCTGATTGGTCAGCACCGAGCCCTTCGGGCGATAGGCGGCCGGCGTGCCGGTCAGGTTGGGCTGATGCGGTTTCTGCCAGTCGCGCGGCTTGTAATCGTCACTGGGCGGCGCGAGGTCGACACGGTGATGAATCCAGCCGTGCCAGCCGGGAGGAATTGCCGAGGCTTCCGAATAATTGCGGTAGATGACCCAACGGCGCGTGCGGCCTTCCGAATCGATGCCGCCTTCATAATAGACATTGCCGGCCTCGTCCTGGCCGACCCTTTTGCCATATCGCCAGGTGTGCAGGCGCGTTCCCAAAGTCTGGCTGTTCCACCAGGTGAAAAACTGCGTCAGGAACGTCTTCATCTCAAGAACCCTCGCGCTGGCGGCGCCTGTTTCCTGCTTATGGCGTCAGGCCCTCGCGAAGGCAAGGGTTTTGCCGCAAGCAGCGCGCAAATGGCGCGCCGGGGGTCCGACACCGATGCGTGACCCTTTGCTGCCATCGATCGCCGCTTGCCAAGCCTTCCCAGCCTTTCTAAAGCTCTGCCCGCTTGCGCAGGGATAACCCATACCCTTGGCGCACGGGCGACGGAGGCGACGATTGGCCGAGGACTTGCCGACCACCGAAATCCGCATCGGCGCCGAGCTGATTCGTCGCCGGAAGGGCGGCACACCCTTGGTCTGCCTCACCGCCTATACCTACCCTGTCGCCCGGCTACTCGATCCCCATGTCGACCTGCTTCTGGTCGGCGACAGCGTCGCCATGGTTCTGCACGGCCATCAGACGACCCTGGGCGCTTCCCTCGAGATGATGATCGCGCACGGGCAAGCCGTGATGCGTGGGTCGGCCAGGGCCTGCGTGGTCGTCGACATGCCGGCCGGCACCTATGAGGGATCGGCGGCACAGGCTGTGCAGTCGGCGCAACGCATCGTCGCTGAAACCGGCTGTCAGGCGGTGAAGCTCGAAGGCGGCGTCGACATGGCTGGACAGATTGCCGCGATCGTGGCCGCCGGCATCCCGGTCATGGGCCATATCGGCCTGCTGCCGCAATCGGTGGAGAAGGATGGCGGCTACAAGATCAAGGGCCGCACCGACGAGACCATAGCGGCGCTAATGGCCGACGCGCTCGCCGTGGAAGCGGCTGGCGCATTCTCCGTGGTCATCGAAGGCACTATCGAGGCGGTCGCCGCCGACATCACGCACCGCATCGCCATTCCAACCATCGGCATCGGCGCCAGCGGTGACTGCGACGGCCAGATCCTGGTCATCGACGACATGGTTGGACTGACCGTCGACCGCGTGCCGAAATTCGCCAAGGAATACGCCGATCTGCGCGGTGTGATCGCGCATGCCGCCGAGCGCTACGCGTCGGAGGTGCGAGAGCGGACTTTTCCAGGCCCTGCCCATGTTTTTTCGGGTTCAGAAGTCCCTTCGGTCTCAAATGGCGGGAATGAGACATGAGCCGGCCAGAGGTCGCCGACAACGTCGAAGCACTTCGCGCGCAAATCCGTGACTGGCGAAGGCATGGCCAGCGCGTCGCCATGGTGCCAACCATGGGCGCGTTGCACGAAGGGCATCTCTCCCTGATCAGGATCGCCAGGGAAAAGGCCGAACGCTGCGTGGTGTCGATCTTCGTCAACCCGGCGCAGTTCGCGCCCACTGAGGATCTCGACAAATATCCGCGCCAGCTAGCCCGCGACCTGGACATGCTGGCAACGGTCAAGGCCGACCTCGCCTTCACACCGACGGTCGGCGCGATGTATCCCGCCGGCTTTGCCACAAAAATCTCGGTCGGAGGCCCGTCCGCGGGGCTAGAATCAGATTTTCGCCCCACCTTCTTCGAAGGCGTCGCCACCGTGGTGGCCAAGCTGTTCCTGCAGGCGACGCCCGACTGCGCGGTCTTCGGCGAAAAGGATTATCAGCAGCTCTGCGTGGTCAGGCAGCTCTGCCGCGACCTCGACCTGCCCGTCGAGATCGTCGGGGCGCCCACCATACGCGATGCATATGGCCTGGCCATGTCGTCACGCAATGCCTATCTCGGCGACGCCGAACTCCAGACCGCCCGCCGGCTCAACGTGATCCTGCGCGAGGCGGCGGCCGCGCTGGCAGGCAACGCCGGCCAGAAGGACGCGACCGATGAGGCCACCAGTTCCTTGATCGCCGCCGGCTTCCAGAAAGTCGATTATGTCGAAGCCCGCGAAAGCCTGACACTCGCGCCGTGGCGGCCCGACCGCGCGGGCCGCGTACTCGCAGCCGCGTGGCTGGGGCAAACCAGGCTGATCGACAATGTGGAAGTTCCGACCGCCTGACCGGAAGTTCCCAGGCCGCCACCACGCCGCCGAGGCCGATACTTGAGGTCATTTTGAGCTTGCACTGCCGCTGCGCGAGATCAGCGCCGATTCAAGCCATGCCCGGCACCTCGATGTAACAATCGAAGGCCGATGCGGCATCGTCAGGTTACACGCCCGCCCTAGCGTCACGACGCGCAATGTTGTGTGGAATCCGGCTCCAGGGCGGTACGAGAGGGCCTATGTCTGCATTGGCGAACACGATCGACCGCGCTCTGCTGCAGGTCGTCGAAGCCATCTACGATTCGGTTGCCGATGTCGGCCGCTGGCAATCGACCCTCGATGCCATCCGCAGGCTGGCGCTCGGTCAGCTTGCCATGCTCGCGGTCGTCGATACGGCTACCAATTCCGCCCGCTTTTCGGTGTCCTGCGGTGACCAGGCGATACTCCAGCCATTGGAGCGCGATTATGGGACGGAGGTGCCCTTTTTCGCGGCCGTTCCCAGGATGGACATCGATGTGCCCTTTACCGTCGATGCCTTCTACGCGCTCCAGGGCCCCGATGCGCGGCAGAACTGGATCGAGAGCCGCATCGTGCGCGAATGGGTCGAACCCAACAGGCTGGATGACTTCTTCTGGGTGGCGCTGATGAAGCAGCCGACCCGCATCGGCACGTTGATGGTGGTGACCGACAAGGACAGGCGTCAGATCTCGGCCGACGATCTCGAACTGATGTCATCGCTGGCGCCGCATGTCAGGCGCGCCGTGACGATCGGCGACCTTTTCGAGGCCGAACGGCGCAAGGCCGAGATTTTCCGCTCGATCCTCGAGAACCTCGACCATCCGGTGATGATCGTTTCCAACGACATGCAGATCATCTTCGCCAATGGCGCTGCCGAAGCCCTGCTGACGCAGAGCCCGGCCGTTTCCTCGGTGCGCGGGCAGCTGGCGTTCGCCTATCCGCAGGCCAATGCCGCGATCAGCTGCGCCGTGGAACTCGGCACGCGCGACGAGTTCGCGCTTGGGCCCTGCGGCATCAACATTCCACTCGCCAAGGTCGGCGTCCCGGCCGTGGCGCATGTGATGCCGCTGGCCAGGCGAGAGATTTCGGCGCGCATGTCGCAGCGCGCCGCCGCGGCGATTTTCATTGCCGCCGCCGGCGCCACGCCGACGCCGGCCCTGGAAGCGATCTCCGCGCTGTTTGGCCTGACCGCGGCCGAAAGGCGCGTCGCCGGCCATGTCGCGTCGGGCAAGACGCGCAAGGAGATCGCGGCAGCCAGCGGCGTTTCAGACGGCACCATCAAATCGCAACTGGCGACGATCTTTGACAAGACCGGAACAGGCGACCAGCGCGAGCTGGAGTTGTTGATCCGCGAATTGTCGCCGCCGCTGCGCTCGGCTTGACCGCTTGTTCTTCCCGGCGAACCGCCGGGCCTACTCCTCCGTCGGCATATGCAGATACATCGACTGGATGCCGACCCGGCCCGGGCCGGTGAAGCGGTTGACGATGAAATTCATGTTGGCGCCGAAGAACCCGCTCGACAGGCGGTCAATCTTTGTTTCCATCCGGACCGAGGCATCCTTGAACAGCCAGCCGCCGGGCTCGATGTCGATGGTTTCGCCCGCCGCAAGCACCTTTTCGAAGACATTGCCGTAGCCATGCAGCCAGACGATGCCGTCGCCGGAATCCCCACGGAAACGGTCGATGAAGAAGCCGCTCTGGCCGAACAGCATGGTCGCCAGGCCGCGCACGCGCTCGAATGTGTAGTCGACATTGCCGGTGGCGGCGAGAAACTGATGCTCGCGCACCTGGATCTCCTCGCCGCGCCGCAGATGGATCGGCACGATGTGGCCAGGCCCGTCACGGCTGAAGGCGATTATGCCCGCCCCCGAGGCCTCGGTGACGAAGATCTGCATCCCGGCCATCATCCGCTTGAGCGCGCCCTTCAGCGACTTCAGGCCGATTGTGATGGTGGAGTTCTTCCACAACAGGATGTGATGTTCGAAATAGACAGGCATCCGCGTCACATCCACCGAAAGCACGGGCACGAGTTCGCCCGCTATGTGGTAGGTGACGCCACCAAAGGTTTCGTCCGACACCTGTGTCGGCATCAGTTCCGGCAAGCTTGGCATGGTTCCCCCCAGCGCCGCACCGCGGCCGGTCCATTCCGGCTTTCGCGCGGTCAGCAGCGCCAGCTTTGGTGCGCGGTATCAGGGCCGTCAAACGAAAACAGGCCGGGTGCCGCGCCGCTCGCGCGAAGGTGATCCGGAATGCCGATCGGAACCGGTCAGCCGGCAAGGGCCCTGCGGTAGACAAGCGTCGGCTGACCCGATGCGCCCGCGTGCTCTCCAGCGTCGCTGGATCGCACAAAACCGTTCGCTTCGTAGAACGCGACGGCCCTTGTGTTCTGCGCCTCCACTTCAAGGCGGACGCCGCGAGCTTCGGGGAAGCTTTCGATAACCTCATCCAGAAGCATTCCGCCTATGCCGCGTCCCTGCAGGTCCGGAAGCACGTAGAGTTGCTTCAAGCCTATGGTCCGGCCATCTTCGATGCTCTCGGCGAAAGCCACGCCGCCGATGCGCTTGCCGTCGTCGGCAACGAGGAATTCGCTGTTCGGCTTGGTCAGCCTTGCCTTCAGCGAGGCGATCGAATGCCATTCGTCGGTGATGGCGGTGACCCGTTCCGGCCCATAAATGGCGTCGTAGGTCGCATGCCAGGTCTCGACCAGCAGCGCCCTGATGGCGGCTAGGTCGCGATCGCCGGCGGTGCGAACGAACATATTCTTACTCGATGCCGAGCTTTGCCTTGACGAGGTCGTTGACGGCCTGCGGATTGGCCTTGCCGCCGGTCGCCTTCATCACCTGGCCGACGAACCAGCCGGCCATGGTCGGCTTGGCGCGCGCCTGTTCGACCTTGTCGGGATTGGCGGCGATCACCTCGTCGACGGCCTTCTCGATGGCGCCGGTGTCGGTGACCTGCTTCAAGCCACGGCTCTCGACCAGTTGGCGCGGATCGCCGCCCTCGTTCCAGACGATCTCGAACAGGTCCTTGGCGATCTTGCCGGAGATGGTGCCGTCCTTGATCAGGTCGATGACCGCGCCCAGCTGGTCGGGAGAAACCGGAGCATTTTCAATATCCTTGCCGGCCTTGTTCAATTGACCGAGCAGATCGTTGATGACCCAGTTGGCGGCGAGCTTGCCGTCGCGGCCAGCGGCCACCTTCTCGAAATAGTCTGCGATCGACTTTTCCGAAACCAGGATCGAGGCATCGTAGGTCGAGAGACCCAGCGAGGAGATCAGCCGCGCCTTCTTGTCGTCGGGCAGCTCCGGCAGTCCTGTGGCCAAGGCATCGACATAGGCCTGGTCGAACTCCAGCGGCAGAAGATCGGGATCGGGGAAATAGCGGTAGTCATGCGCTTCTTCCTTCGAGCGCATCGAGCGCGTCTCGCCCTTGACGGCATCATACAGCCGCGTTTCCTGGTCGATCTTGCCCCCGTCCTCGAGAATGGCGATCTGGCGGCGCGCCTCATAGTCGATGGCCTGGCCGATGAAGCGGATCGAGTTCATGTTCTTGATCTCGCAGCGCGTGCCGAACTCGCCACCGGGCCGACGTACGGAGACATTGACGTCGGCGCGCAGCGAGCCTTCGTCCATGTTGCCGTCGCAGGTGCCGAGATAGCGCATGATGGTGCGCAGCTTGGTGACATAGGCCTTGGCCTCATCGCCCGAACGCAGGTCAGGCTTGGAGACGATCTCCATCAGCGCCACGCCGGAGCGGTTGAGGTCGACATAGGACATGGTCGGATGCTGGTCGTGCATCGACTTGCCGGCATCCTGTTCCAGATGCAGCCGCTCGATGCCGACCTCGATGTCCTCGAACTCGCCTTGCCGGTCCGGTCCGACCGAAACTATCACGGTACCCTCGCCGACGATCGGCTGCTTGAACTGCGATATCTGATAGCCCTGCGGCAGATCGGGATAGAAATAGTTCTTCCGGTCGAAAACCGACTTGTGATTGATCTCAGCCTTCAGCCCGAGGCCGGTGCGGATCGCCTGCTTCACGCATTCCTCGTTGATGACCGGCAGCATGCCGGGCATGGCCGCATCGACCAGGCTGACATTGGCATTTGGGGCAGCACCGAAAGCGGTCGAGGCGCCGGAAAACAGTTTTGCTTCCGAGATGACCTGCGCATGGACTTCAAGCCCGATGATGACTTCCCAGTCGCCGGTAGCGCCGGAGATCAGGCGTTTCGCGTCGGGCGTGCGGGTATCGATAAGCGACATGGGGGCCTACATATTGGAACTGCAGAATATGCGTGAATGCATATTTTGGTGTGCAACTTCGCTAGTGCAAACCGCCAAAAGAGACAAGCGTAAAGCCAAAGGCTAGCGTTTTAGCTTATGTTCGCCTATATGCCGCTCATCCCAATGGAGAGTGGATGTCCACTTACGCTCAGTCCCGGTAAGGCCCTGACCTCGTAGCGAGGCAGGGCAGAAAACCTGAAACCCCGTGCCGCGAAGCTTCGCGGCGGCGGCATTTTTTGTTTTCCCGGAAACTCTCCCATGGATATTTCGCGCACTGAACAGCGCATCCTGCACCTGCTCGCGCAGGGCGGTCGCATAGAAATCGAGAAAAACCAGAAGAAACGGATCGCCTCCGTCAAATGCCTGACCCGTGACGGCTGGCAGTACCCCGGCGTCGATCTCGACCTGTTTCGAAAGTTGAAGCGCAAGAAGGCGGTTTCATCGTCGGACGGCGGCCCCTACCGCATCACGCGGCGCGGGCTTGAACTGGTCCGCTCCGAACTGGACAACAGGTAGAAGACAACTCCGCCGGCCGGTCTCCGGCCGGCGGTTTTGCCGCCGCTTACGCGGTGGCTATGTAGGCCCTAATCTCTTCTGCCTCGCGCTCGACATCCTCGATGCGGCGCTTGACCACGTCGCCGATGGAGACAATGCCATCGAGCAGGCCATCCTTCTCCACCGGCAGATGGCGGAAGCGGCCTCTGGTCATGATCTCCATCACCTCGTTGACGGTGTGGTTCTCGTTGCAGATCTTCACCTTCGGCGTCATTGCCGAACGCACCGGTATGTCGAGTGCGGCGCCACCTTCCCTGGCCACCACGCGCACGATATCGCGCTCCGACAGGATGCCGACGATCTTGCGGTCTCCATTGGTGATCACCAGCGCACCGATCTTGTGTTCGGCCAGGATGCGGATGGCTTCGCTTAGCTTTTCGTTCGGCCCGAGCGTCAACACGTCATGGCCTTTTCTTTCCAGAATTGCCTTAACCGTCATGGCGTCCTCCTCTGCTTCGCCTTGCCGGCCCCTGCCCAAGCCGGCCTCACGTAAGAGTGAACATCGTGCGCCGTGATCGGTTGCTTTTCAAGTGTGGCGGCCTGCGGTTTCCCAATCGGGCGCCTGCCATCGCCGGTCGAACCAGCGCAGGCCGAAGAAGCCGGCGACGAAGCCGCCAATGTGGGCCTCCCAGGCAATCTGGCCGTCCATTCCCGGAACAAAGCCGAGCAGGCCGGTGGCGAGGTTGATGATCATCCACATCGCCAGGAAGATCACCACGCCACGCAGGCGCAGCACGATCGCGATCGGCAGCACCGGACCGGCAAAGGCAGCCCTGCCCGTCGAGCGGTCGGTGCGGAACCCGAAACGGGCCGCGGCACCCATCATGCCCGATATCGCGCCCGACGCACCGACCAGGGGCGCTTCGCCATAGGGATGCACGGCCCAGAAGAGCGCCACGGATGCCAATCCGGTGACGGCAAAGAACAAGGCGAACCACAACGCGCCGAGGCGATTGGCCAGCGGCGAGCCGAAAGCCGCGAGCCAGACCATGTTGATTGCGATGTGGGCGAACCCGCCATGCATGAAGGCATAGGTGAAGGGCCGCGTGAACAGGAACCAGTCAAAGCCGTACTGCCCGGTATAAAGGACGGGGATGAAGGCGCCGTCGTAGAGCAGCGTCGTTTGCTGGGTATCGTTCAGCACGTACTGCTGCAGCATAAAGACGGCCGCGCAAATGGCGATCACCGCCAACACGACCGGCGGCAGGTTGAACACCGGCTCGCGTGCCGGCGGCGGCATTTCGGCCTGTTCGGCCTCGGGCGGATTCAGCTGTTCGCTCATCTGCGCTCGCACTCGGTTCTGGATCGGCTTGGGCGTTCGCCCTGGCGAGCATCTAGATCACGGCAGAAGGAACCGCAAACGGCGAATCGTCCCGGTACGAATCAAGGGCGCGAATCAAAAAAGAAGCCGCCCAGGGTTTCCCCTGGACGGCCGGTCGAGCCCCCTGCTCCCCTAAAACTCTTGACTGAAGTGCTGCCGATCGTCGCGAAACGACCGCTTCTGGAGTGGTTTTGGTGTGCCACACGGCCCCGCCCGGCGCAACGTAAACCACCTGTTAACCTTAACGGCCCCGACCCGTGAACAAGTGTTAACGACGCTGGCACGCTTCCTGCTCCCCAACGCATGTAGATCATCGGAGGGCGCCCTTCTGTTCACCGATGGGACATCAGACGACAGAATGCGCGGAGCTTTGTAGCATGAACCAAAACGGATCGATCACGCTGTTCCACTATTGGAACCGCCTGCGTGACGGACGCCCTGCTCCGAAGCGTTCGGAAGTCGAGCCGGCCGACATCAAGTCGTTGCTGGCCGATACTTTCATCCTGGAAAGGGACACGCGTGGACAGGCCGTATTCCGCCTGGCGGGGACACGGCTCTGCGCCGTCTATGGCCGTGAATTGAAAGGATTCTCCTTTCCGTCGCTGTGGCGCGAGAAGGACCAGCGGCTGGTCTCGCGGCTGGTCCATGGGGTTTTCGACCAGAAATCCGTCGTGCTGATCACGTTCGAGGGCTTCAGCCGCAATGGCCGCTCCAACAGGTTCGAACTGCTCGCCCTGCCTCTCGATGGCGGCGTCGAGAACCCGCGCTGCCTGGGCGTCATCAGCGCCGCGGAGAAGCCGTTCTGGCTTGGCGCCGACCCGATCACGGACGCCTTGATCGACACGATCCGCATCATCGATCCGGAAAAGGAGCTCCTGAACAACCGTCCGGCGATCAGCGTTCCCTCGCTCGTTCCCGATGAGATCGGGGCTCCCGAAACGATCTCGGCGCTGGGCCGCTCGCGCCGCATCCGACACCTCGTCGTGTTCGATGGCGGACGCGAGGAATAGTTGATGATCTATCGATCCGGCCGGCGCGCTTTTCCCCTTTGTTAACTTGCCTTGTTGTACTTCTCTTATGAAGTTCCTCGCATCGGCGCGCGGGAATGCCAAACGGGGTGTAGGCAGTCATGAGGTCAGCGGCGGTCGACTACGCGCCGTCCCAAGCTGAAAGGCGTAACTTTCAGCGCGTCCGGGTCAAGATATACGGACGATTCATGCTGGAAGACCGCACCGAGCATCCTTGCCAGGTCGTCGATATGTCGCCCGGCAATGTAGCGCTTCGCACCGACCGCATCGGCATGCCCGGCGAGAAGGTCATTGCCTATATCGATCATATCGGCCGCATCGAGGGTGTCGTCACGCGCACCCTGCAGGACGGCTTCGCCATGACGGTAATCGCCTCGGACCGCAAGAAGGACAAGCTCGCGGCGCAATTGACCTGGCTTGCCAACAAGCACGAACTCGACCTGCCGGAAGACCGCCGCCACGAACGCGTCGCGCCGCGCAACCCGACCAGCGTGCTGCAACTTGTCGACGGCCGGCAGTATCAGTGCCGGATCATCGACCTGTCGCTGTCCGGCGCCGCGATCGAGATCGACGTCAAGCCCGCGATCGGCGTCCAGGTCATGCTGGGCACCATGCGCGGCCAGATCGTCCGCCATTTCGAGGACGGCGTCGCCATCGAATTCGCGGTCATCCAGCGGCCCGAAACGCTCGATTCCGAATTCAACACGCCGCGCGCCTGAACGCTTCACAAGACACTTCGATAGAACCGGCCCTCGCGGCCGGTTTTTTGTTTTTGAGCCTATCGCTGCCCGGGATGGCCGCCCTTCCATCAGAAGGAAAAACAACCCGTACAAATCAATACTAAAATGATTCAAATTTTATGTTTATTCTACAGGCGTTTTACTTAATATCTACTTCGCGCCTTTGCGTCAAATAAATCCAGCTGTGGCAATGTCTCCTTCGAACGGGGAGACTAAAAATGAAAAAAACGAGGGGCAAGCTGTTGCTGATGGCAATGGCGATGCAGCTTTCCGCATGGGGATCAGCATATGCCGCGGGACCGGCCTATATGCACACCGGCGGGCGCACCACACAGCCTGTTGGCCATTATGATTTCTGCCAGCGCATACCGGTGGAATGCAACCAGAAGACCCCCAAGGGGCCGCCTGTCGAACTAAGCCGGAAGCTCTGGGCGACGATCGTCAACATCAACAATTCGGTCAACACGCGCATCAAGCCGCGTACCGACATGGAAAACTACGGCGTCGAGGAATACTGGTCCTATCCCGACAATGGCTACGGCGATTGCGAGGACTACGCGCTGGAAAAGCGCCGCGAACTGATGGATGCGGGCGTCCCGGCAGGCGACCTCCTGATGACGGTCGCGCGTCAGCCCAATGGCGACGGTCATGCCGTGCTGACGGTCCGCACCAGCCTCGGCGAGTTCATACTCGACAATCTGGAAAACAAGGTCCTGTCCTGGACGGACACCGACTACACCTATCTCAAGCGCCAATCGACGGAGAATTCCGGCGTTTGGGTGACGATCAATGACGGCCGCTCCGACGCGGTCGCCAGCGTCCGCTAGAGCGTCGACAAGTTCGGGCGCGCTGCACGATCGCGGCGCGCCAATCGAGAAACCCGGTCGAG
>NZ_SCNN01000025.1 GCF_005503535.1 Mesorhizobium comanense
TCTTGACCCCGCGCGGCCAAAGCCGGTCAACCAACACGCGCATGCCGTCGTCGGCAGCCGGGCTCTCATATGCCCGTTTCAGTTTTACTCTCTCGTTGGAGATTTCTTCACTCATCGACGTCGCTCCCGCACTGCTGTTGCCTTTCAAAGACATAGGGCGTGCGGTCGCAACTTCGAGAACAAAATCAATTTTCAGGGAACCAAACTGAAGAAACCTCATCAAATCATTGGTGGACGTATTCACGTTAAGGAGAAAGACAATGAAGTTCTTTATCGATACAGCCGACATTTCTGAAATCCGCGAGCTTGCTACCGCAGGTTTTCTCGACGGGGTGACCACCAACCCGTCCCTTATTGCAAAGACCGGCCGACCGATCAGGGATGTGATCAAGGAAATTTGCCACACAATCGAGGGCCCGGTTTCAGCGGAAGTCACCGCGATCCATTTCGATGGCATGATCGCCGAGGGAGTGCGTTTGGCCAGCATCGCCGCCAATGTGGCCATCAAAGTGCCATCCACCTGGGATGGATTCAGGGCTTGCCGGGCGCTCAGTCAGCTCGGACACAAGGTCAATGTCACCCTGTGCTTTTCAGCCAACCAAGCACTGCTCGCAGCCAAGGCAGGCGCGACCTTCATTTCGCCGTTCGTCGGCAGGCTCGACGATCTCGGTTTGGACGGCATGGAGGTGATCCGGGAAATCCGCAAGATCTATGACAACGACAAATCCTTCACGACAGAAATCCTGGCGTCCTCAATTCGTACCCCTCTCCACGTCAAACAGGCGGCGATCGCAGGCGCCAATATCGCGACCGTGCCACCGGCGGTGCTCAGAAACCTCGCCAAACACCCGCTCACCGACAGGGGACTTGAGTCCTTTCTCGCCGACTGGGGCAAGACGGGGCAAGCGATCCTGTAATCGCTCGCAACAGGCTTCCCTGGGAGACGTCACGCCTTGCCGTCCGCCAGCCACGTCATCGCGTGTATAGGAGGGCCTCGCGAAGGCTTGGACCGGGCGTCACGGGCCGAGGTGCTGATCGTCAGTTGCCAGCGCCGAGGATGTTGGACACGCCATTGTCCTCGGATTCCTTCGCGGCTAGCCGATTAACGATGCCCTTTTTGATGCCATCTACCATTGCCTGAAGCCCAGGCCGCATGGATTCTATGGCTAGTTTTTCAGCCGGCATGTCGACGAACAGCCGGTTCGCGGTAAGGCGCAAGCTGACGTCATCGAAAATCATGCCGGGCGTGAAGCTTTCATACATGGAAGTCGCCGACCAATGTGTGGGGTCGGAATTATCGACGTCTATCAAGCATCGATGTGACTGATCCATATGTGATATCTGGCTCTCGATCTCGCGGCGAACGCTGCAGCCGAAGTCGACAACGTATCTCCGTTCCGCTGCTTCGTACTCGCCATCCATGAAGCGAGACCATCGATAGTCCAGAAGTCCTGGCTGTCCCTGTCTGGTGTAGCCATATGAGTTCCGGCCCTTGATCGACTGGTAGAGTGTGGTGTCGAAATCCTTTTCCTTGAGGTCAATACCCTCGCATTGTGCGTACACCAACGACGCGTCCATTCCCAAAAGCGAGTGAGCCTTCTCCTCTCGTGACTCGCATCGGTCAAACACCAGTTTGATCCGGAAGATCCGATCCATAAAGGAATATGTGGTCGCTGTGGCCTCTCTCCCTATCGAGCACACGGATTTCTCGATCTGTTGCGCAACATATCGCCGGTCTGGATTTCGATCTACGCGCGGGTTCTCTTTGCCAACTACGAACACCAATGACATGAAGTCGTGCACTGCAACCGGCGAGAAAAGGTCAGCCCCGATTGTGGTCCCCAAATCGACGGTCTCCACCGGCACGGAGTGTTGCGCTGCGTGGGCACATTTTGCGTTCGCCCCAAGAGCAGCCTCAAGCTCGGAGGGCGATTTCTGCAGTTGTTCAGACCAGACGAATGCCTGAGCGGAGGCCAAAGATGGCATCAGGGTGAGAGCCGCTAGAGCTAGTCCGATTGCGTACATGGGTATCTCCCTGGATTCCGTGAGGGTGTCTATCTGCTGCATGCTCAACCTGCAAGAATAGGTGGTCTTTTCCTGGACTTCGACGGCTTCACACCCTTCAAGGTTTTCTGGGTGGCGGCGAGAGCGATCGAGAAGCTCGTCGTCAACGCTCGCCGGACCACAATTGAAGGCGCGAACGATGGCCTATGGCACAACGTCGATGGTGGTGTCAGCGTCGACGAGAAAGGCAAAGGGAGAAGCCAAACCTGCTTCGCAAAGCACCTGCTAGCAACTTGCCTCCCCAGCAAAAGCTGTCGTTTAACGTATCATAAAAATTGCATGCAATTGCCGATTAAATTCGTTTGCACGATATCTAAGAAGGCGAGAAACTACACTGTGTATGCGGCTCGGTCGCAACGAGTGAACT
Organism: Mesorhizobium comanense; assembly: GCF_005503535.1. Taxonomy (GTDB): domain Bacteria; phylum Pseudomonadota; class Alphaproteobacteria; order Rhizobiales; family Rhizobiaceae; genus Mesorhizobium; species Mesorhizobium comanense. The sequence continues at coordinate 2,432 of NZ_SCNN01000025.1, forward strand.
GGTCTGGGTCTTTGGCAGTCCTGAAAACCTGACGACGCGCCGGCCAGGCGAAAGATATTCCGATGCTGGTGGGCTTGGAAGTTCCCGCTTCACCGAACACGCGATGACACGGGATCGCCAAGGGAGAAGATAATGGCTGAAGGCCATAACAAACTAGACGGGCCGGATCTGGCTCAGGGGATCGCGTTCTCCGATCTTCCCGATGGTGGAAAGCTGGTAGGCCATTGCGGCGATGAACAGGTGCTGCTGGTGCGCCGTGGGGCCGAGGTTTTCGCCGTCGGGGCGACCTGCACACATTACGGCGGGCCGCTCGTCGACGGTCTTATGGTGGAGGATAGCGTTCGGTGTCCCTGGCATCACGCGTGCTTCGATTTGCGCACAGGCGAGGCCTTAAGAGCGCCTGCCTTCAATCCACTCGCTTGCTGGTCGGTTGAGCAGCGCGATGATCGGATATTCGTGGGCGAGAAGCGCAAATGGACGGCACCGAGGCCGCGTGCCGGAGACTCCAGCTTGGTTCCAGGGAAAGTCGTCATTGTCGGCGGCGGCGCGGCCGGTTTCGCGGCGGCGGAAAGACTGCGGCGCGAACACTATCATGGCAGCATCGTCATGATCAGCGACGACGAAGCGCCGCCCGTCGACCGGCCGAACCTCTCCAAGGACTACCTCGCCGGAAAGGCCCCTGAGGATTGGATTCCGCTCCGCGGCGAGAAGTTCTATTCAAAAAACCATATCGACCTGCGTCTCAATACGAAGGCCGTTGACATCGACCTGCGTTCCCGCGAGGTCGTCCTCGCTGATGAAGGAAGGATTCCTTACCACAGGCTGCTGCTTGCGACCGGAGCCGAACCCGTCCGCCTGACCATCCCAGGCGCCGACCAACCACACGTTCACACGCTGCGCTCGCTCGCAGACTGCAAGGCGATCATCGAGCAAGCCACCACAGCAAGGCGCGCGATCGTGATTGGAGCCAGTTTCATCGGGCTCGAGGTTGCCGCGGCCCTGCGGGCGCGCGATATCGAGGTTCATGTCGTGGCGCCGGACAAGCGGCCCATGGAGCGGGTCCTGGGCCCGCAAATGGGCGACTTCATCCGCGCCCTCCATGAAGAACATGGCGTCGTATTCCATCTCGAGAACACGGCGACAAGCATCGACGGCAGGAAGGTGAAACTCAGCAGCGGCGGTACGTTGGCGGCGGATTTCGTCGTCGTCGGCATCGGCGTGCGGCCGCGGACCGGACTTGCCAAAACGGCGGGGCTGGTCGTTGGCCACGGCGTTGTTGTGGACGCCTTTCTGGAAACCAGCGAGCCAGGGATATTCGCGGCCGGCGACATTGCGCAGTGGCCAGATCCTTACAGTGGCGAGAACATTCGGGTCGAGCACTGGGTGGTTGCAGAGAGGCAGGGGCAAACCGCGGCCCTGAACATGCTCGGCCATCGGGAGATATTCGCGGCCGTGCCGTTCTTTTGGAGTCAGCATTACGATGTTCCCATCAACTATGTCGGCCATGCCGGACAATGGGATGAGATCGCGGTCGATGGAGACATCACAGCCAGGGATTGCCTGCTGCGCTTCAAACGCGAAGGACGCACGCTGGCTGTTGCTTCGATCTTCCGCGACATCGAAAGTCTGAAGGCAGAGATGGAAATGGAGCACCAGATGGCGACTTAGCAAAGCGCTCTCGGGCGCCGCAGTCCGAAGAAGAGCGCAATGAGAAATGGCTGAGCGGAATGCCGTCGTGACCCAAAGGAGTTCGGATTATGTCCACAATGCAACAGGAACTGAGCACCACCAATGGTTTGGGCACGGTCGCGCCCGCTCAACATTATTCAACGATCGTCAAATTCATGGAGGCGGTCGCTAAGGACGAGCCCAACGAGACGTCGACGTCGGTTGAAATATTCTCGATCAATGGCCAGTGGTACTGCCAGGTCCGTCGCGGCGATGAAAAGACCAAGCCGATGGGCCCCTATACCAAACTACAGGCTGAGCGGATCCAGGAAGCTCGGAGAATGTTGATCGCCAAAAAAGGTACCGCTCGGATCATGTTCGAGTAGGGCGAGGAGCATCGACGGTCACGCCGGCCGGCGACGCTTCATGACGATGGTTGTGACGCCGAGTTTTTTGAGGCGTTGCAGGGCAGAGGTCCGTCCTTCTAACGCTTGATGACAGCTGTCGCGTCGCGTTCTGCGGCGCATCGCCGGTTGGCGTTTCTCCCTTAGCAGGATCGACTCATTACCCATCCAAGGAAGGAAATCCAATGGCCTACAAGTCAATCGTCCTCAATCTCGACATCGACGGTATGGTCGCTCCTGTTATCAAGCTTGGTGTCGATTTGGCCCAGCGGTTCGATGCGCGCCTGATCGGTCTTTCGGCCGCCGACGTTCCTCCGCCCGTTGTGATGGAAGGAGGAGTGGCCTTCGACGGAGAAAGCATGATGCGCCAGCGGAAAAACATCGAGCGACGAATTGAGGACCTCCGCGCGGAATTCGAAGGCCTTGCTGGCGCAACGGTTGATACCGAATGGCGTGGAGCGGTGGGCAATCCGACCCGCTTGCTGATCGACTCGGCACGCGTGGCCGATCTCATCGTCACAGCGTCGCCCGAGGGTGCCTCTTCTGGCAACGTCCATCGGTCCACCGATCTCGGCAACCTGATCCTTCAAGCGGGACGACCTGTACTGGTCGCCTCAACCAACCAGGAAAATTTCCGCATCAACAAGGTTGTTGTCGGATGGAAGGACACGCGTGAAGCCAGGCGTGCGGTTACTGATGCCATGCCCTTTTTGCAAATGGCCCAGGAGGTTCGTGTCGTTACGATCGATAGTGACGCAACCGACGAAACCTGGAACAGCCTGGAAGATGTCGTTGCCTTACTTTCCTTTCACGGCGTAAAGGCGAAAGCGGAAGTGTTTCCGGAAAAATCCGATGGCGGAACGATCGCCGATGTCGCCGACGCGATGCATGCGGATCTGATCATATCCGGCGCCTACGGCCACAGCAGGTTCAGGGAGTGGATCTTCGGCGGTGCTACCCGCTCGCTGCTGGAAAATGATCGATTGAACCGGGTCATGTCGAATTGATCACGTTGCCCGAGAGGTCGGTGCGCACCGTCAGATTGGAAAATCCGAGCAGGAACCCTGCCCCAGCGGAGCGTTTCGTCGCGCCGTCCCCGGAGCGCGTTGCACGCCGAGGCTGTAGGATCGAGCAAGGAGGCTTTCCATGAACTCCAGTACACCTGACATTGACTATTTGGACTTCGGCATTGGCATCCTTCTGAGCCAGCTCGCAGATGGCGCCATGCTCGCCGGCCATGTTGACAACGAGCCCGTCTTGCTGGCGCGCCGAGGCGAGGAGATATTCGCCGTTGGATCGGTTTGCACGCACTACGGCGCACCGCTCGCCGACGGACTCCTCGTCGGCGACACCGTTCGTTGTCCCTGGCATCATGCCTGCTTCAGTCTGCGCACGGGGGAGGCGCTCCGCGCCCCTGCCCTGACATCGATCCCGTGTTTTGATGTCGAGCGTAACGACGGCCGCATACGGGTTCGGGCGCGGCGCAAGCCCGCATCGCACCGGTCGCTTCCAGCCCACTCCGGCCTGCCCGACTCGATCGTGATCGTCGGCGGCGGCGCTGCTGGCCTAGCGGCCGCTGAAACCTTCCGGCGTGAGGGCTACGACGGGCGGCTGACGATGCTGAGCGCCGATACGTCGGCCCCTTGCGATCGTCCTAACCTGTCGAAGGGGTATCTCACGGGGACCGCCTCGGACGACTCGAATCCGTTGCGCACGGCTGAATTCTACCAAGCTCAGGACATCGAGCTGAAGCTGGGTGCGCGTGTGGGTTCTATCGACACAGGGGCACGGCACGTCGAACTCACTGACGGGACCCGATATGCCTATGACGCGTTGCTGCTGGCCACGGGTGCCGAGCCCGTGCGGCTGGGTACGGGTGACGAACGGCCTCACGTCCGCTACCTGCGGACGCTTGCCGACGCCCATGCGTTGAACGCCGACGCTGTGGCGTCACGTCGGGCCGTGGTGATCGGCGCCAGCTTCATCGGCTTGGAAGTTGCTGCCTCGCTGCGCGCGCGTGGCGTCGACGTCCATGTGGTCGCCCCCGGAGCAATCCCCATGCAGCGGATTCTTGGCGACGACCTCGGGCAGCATATCCGGACGCTTCACGAGCCTCATGGTGTGGTCTTCCACCTCGGCACGACGGCGGCTTCGATCGGTGTCGGCGGCGTCACCCTGAAGAATGGGGCCACACTCGCGGCCGATTTTGTTGTCGCGGGGATCGGCGTGCGCCCAACTCTGACACTGGCCAAGCAGGCCGGGTTGGAGCTCGACCGCGGAGTGACGGTGGACCCCTATCTGGAAACCAGCGTTCCGGGGATTTTCGCCGCCGGTGACATCGCCCGCTGGCCCGACCGTCGCACGGGTGAGAACATTCGCGTGGAGCACTGGGTGGTCGCTGAGCGCCAGGGGCAGACCGCTGCGCGCAACATGCTCGGCCGACGTGAGCGGTTCGATTGCGTGCCCTTTTTCTGGACCGAACAGTACGACTTCAGCTTGGCCTACGTCGGCCACGCCGAAGGGTGGGATAAGGCAGAAATCGACGGTGATCTCACAGCAAGAGACTGCACAGTCACCTACCGGCGCGGCGGCCAGAAGTTGGCCCAGGCCTTCGTCCATCGGGACTTGGCGGGACTCCGCGCCGAACTGGAGTTTGAGCGGGCGATGGTCAGGAACGAGTGACCGCCAAGATCTAGTCCCTCAGCCTACACTTGAATTGCGTCTGCCCAAGCGGAGCACACAGAATGACCGAACACAAGAAGGCACCGCGGCACCGCGCCGCTCGTGATGACGAAACGGTTTGAGGTCGGGGATCGGGTGAGTTGGAATTCGGAAGCTGGTCGCGTCAGCGGTACGATCGTTGAGATTCATACCCAAGATGTAGACTACAAGGGCTATACGCATCGCGCGAGCCCGCAGTCTCCACAATACGAGATCAAGAGCAGCAAGACCGACCACGTGGCCCTGCACCGCGGCCAGGTGCTCACCCGATTGAGTGACTGACGGCCTGGCCGAATTGATCGAACCAATCAGGCCGCGTAGGCGTGCGCTCATGGCGTTCCGGAGTGCTCCCGTGAAGGATTCATTGCCGAACAGCTGTCGACGATCCCGCTCGCCGCCGGGCGACAACCGTTCGACTGCCGGGGAGTGTCACGTCTGCGGTTAATAAGACCGGTACCGAGTCCGCCGCGAGTTGATCATGACGCCGGCTCATGAGGGGCGGCTGCGCCGCTGAGGATGGCAGCAACCCGGGTGCGAAGATGAGGCGCCAATTCGTTCTCGAACCACGGGTTGCGACGCAGCCAGACTGTACTGCGCCACGAGGGATGAGGCAGCGGGATCACTGCGGGACCATAGGTGCGCCATGCGGCGACGGTCGCGGTCATCGACGGTCCCGAGGTGTGCTGCAACGCCCACCGTTGAGCGTAAGCACCGACCAGGAGCGTCAGTTCCACCCTCGGCAGGCACGCCAGAAGCGACCGGCGCCAGAGCGTGGCGCACCGTGGCGGTGGCGGATAGTCGCCGCCTTTGGGATTGGTCCCAGGAAAGCAGAACGCCATCGGAGCCACGCCGATCCGCGAGTCCCCATAGAAGACATGGCGATCGAGCCCAAGCCACTCGCGCAACCGATCACCTGAAGGGTCGTCGAACGGCAATCCGCTCTCATGCACCCGTCGTCCTGGCGCTTGGCCGCAGATCAAGAGCCGGGTCTCGGAGGTTACCTGCACCACCGGACGGGGTTCATGGCTGAATTCCCCAGCACATGCGCGACAGGCACGAATGTTCGAGAGTAACGCGTCGAGTTGCGACTCTTCCGAGCTAGCGCATGTTTTGGGGCTCCGCAGGTCGAAGTTAGTTGCAGCAATGTCCACCAGGTCGTTCCATTCCTAAGATGAGAGAAGCCTCCGTGGCATCATGCCCAAACAGGAGGACGGCCGCGATGACGAACAACAGTACGGCGATCACTCGATAAAGGGTTTCCGATTTGAGGCGGGTCGCCCGCCCTCCCTGGCCGAGCAGTTCGAAATTCTTGCCGCATAATTGGCTCGAATCTAGCCTCTTTGCGCTTCCAGCCGCTGTTGCAACAACCTCATTCATGCTGGTCTTTTGGGTTACTGTTCGGCGGCTCGCGCCTCCGTGATGAGAACGGACACGTTCGACCATGCGGGCTTCTCGGAGAAGCGGCTGCGCACAAACGTCACCAGGTCAGCAAGGTCGCTGGCGGAGAGCGATCGGCCGAACGCCGGCATGGAGTGGTCGAGAGCGTTCTGGGGCGGCTCGATGCCTTGGTCGATAATGTGGATCAGGTTTCTCGGGTCAGGCCCGCTAACGACGCTGCTTAGCGCCAAAGGCGCCGTGTTGGTGCCGGCGCGGTGGCAGTTCGCGCAGACGCGGGCGAAAGTCGCCTCGCCGCGCTCGGAGGCGGCATCCAGCGGCGGCGGTGCAGGCGAAGACGGGCCGAAATCGACCTTCTCGGCGAAGGACTTGGCTGCCTTCGTCCGCGCGTCCACGTTGGTCTGATCCTGGAAGGAGAGGATATAGGTCGCGATGGCGTAGGCGTCGTCCTCCGAAAGAGAGCCGAGTCCATTGACCACGGGTGTCATGGTACCGGCGGCGATGCCATGATCGCCATCCCAACCATCCAGAAGAAAGTTGACCATAGCGTCGGCCGTCCACGGTGCTGGCGCAGGCGAGGCCATGTTCAGCGCCGGCGCATGCCAACCTTCCAGCGTTTCGCCGGCAAAACGGGCGCCGCTACGGCGCTCGGCGCCGAAGATGTTGCGTGGAGTGTGGCATGCGCCGCAATGGCCAATACCCTCAACGAGATAAGCGCCACGATTCCATTGGTCGTTTCGAGTCTGGTCGGGAGAGTAGGCGCCTTGGCGCAGGAATAAGAAATTCCAGCCGGCGAGCAGGACGCGCACGTTGTATGGGAACGGCAGTTCGTTCTTCGGTTTTGGCGCACTGACCGGGGGAAGGGTCATCAAATACGCATAGATCGCAGCGATATCGTCGTCCTTGACTTTGGTGAAATGGTCGTAGGGGAAGGCAGGGTACAGATAGCCTCCGAGGCGATCTACGCCCTCCCTGAGCGCGCGGGTGAAGGCGGGCAGTGACCAAGCGCCTATGCCCGTATCGACGTCCGGCGTGATGTTTGTCGAAAGGATAGTGCCAAAGGGCGTCCTGATCTCGCGGCCGCCGGCGAGGGAATCACCCCCTGGCTTAGTATGGCAGACTGCGCAATCACCGATCGCGACGAGGCTAGCGCCCTTGTCTATCACGACCTTGTCGAAGGCGTTGGCGGCTAACGGTTTGATCGCATCAATCTCAGAATATCGATCTACCCATGCGTAAAGGCCTACGATCGCCAGTGAGAGGAGAATAAGGGCCGAAATCAAATAACGCATGGCGTCCACCCCTTCACGACAATCCTCCACATCGACACATCGGCGGCAAAGATTCCGTCGCAAAATTCAGAATAGCCGCACGCGCGCTACTATCCGGCTTTCTTCACTAGGCGGCACAACATCATTCCAAAATGGGGTCACCTTCATGCCGCTGTGCCAATTACAGAAAGCTTGCAACAAAACCCACGAATAGCTGTGCCTATCTTCTTTCTTGCTGGTCGGGGAGATCAGCTTTTCTTGGCGTCCATCGCCGCCTTCACGCGATCAGGCGTCAACGGCAGCGTGCGCAACCGCACGCCTGCCGCATCGAATATTGCATTCGTCACTGCCGCGGCAGTCGGCCCCTGACCCGCTTCCCCTGTGCCGAGGAACGGCATGCCTGGCTGATTGATCACCGCAACGTCTATGCTGGGCACTTCCTGGAAAGTGATAATCGGATAGCTCGCCCAATCGGCTGACAGGATCGCCGAATCGCTGAATCTAACTTCCTCCTTGAGCGTCCAACTCAATGACTGGATAACCGCTCCTTCCATCTGGGTGGCGATACCGTTCGGGTTGACGACCTGACCGCTGTCGTCGGCGACCGACGCTCTCAGCACCTGCACCCGCCCGCTACGCGGGGTGACGCGAACCTCTATCGCAACCGCGGTCAACGCCGCGTAGTTCTTGTATCGCGCGAAAGCGATGCCGCGGCCCTGGTTTGGTTTACGCTTGTAGTTGCTCCAGCCGAACAGGTCGGCCGCCTTCGTCAGCACGGCCCGCGCCCGGTCGTCCTTGAGAAAACGCAGCCGGTACTCGAGCGGGTCCACCTTCGCGTCATGCGCCAGCTCATCGATGAACGACTCCAACGCGAAGACGTTTGCATAGGCGCCGAGCGAGCGCGTAGACGACACGCGAATCGGCATCTCACTGACAAAATGCGTTGTCACGGTCTGCCCTGGAAACTCGTACAGCGGGATGGCGTTGCGGCCAGCGCCAAAATTCGGACCGGGGATTTCTTTTGGCGTCGGCTGCTCGAACGGCGGATCAAGATAGCGCGCCGACAGGAGGTTGCCGGGGTTTCCACCCGGCCGCGTGGCGTGCGACGTGGACCATACGTCGGTTTCCCAATCGAGCACGTTGCCGTCGCCGTCCACGCCGGCCTTGATCTTGATGACCATCGCGGGACCGTAAGGCTCCCACTGGTGTTCCTGGGCGCGCGTGTACTGAAGTTTCACCGTTGTGCCAGGAACGGCAGCTGCCAACAACGCCGCGTCGGCCGCGGCATCATCGGCCATGTTGTGACCGTAGCAACCTGAACCCTGGGTGTGGATGCAGCGGACCTTGTCAGTATCCACCTTCAGCATCTTCGCGATCGCTTCCGCGGTCTGCCACACGCTTTGGCTGTGCGTGTGGATGGTCATCACACCGTCCGCGCCCAGCTGCGCGATAGCCGCCGACGTTCCAATAGAACCGTGCATGACATACGGCCGTTGAAACGTCGCCTCAATCGTCTTGACGGGCGCGGCGCCGTCTGCGCGCTTCTGGTCGTGGATTATGTTAGGACTGCTCGGCGCCTTCAACAGCCAGTCATAAATGCCTGCGTTCCCGATCATGTCGTTGGGAACGTCCCACTTCCCAGCCGTGCCCAGCGCGGCCGAGGCCGCCATGGCCTCGTCTTTCGTCTTGGCTATCACGCCAAGAAAGCTGCCGTTGCGCACCACCTTGATCACGCCGGGCATCTTCTCGATCGGCCCTGTGTCGATACTTGTCAGCTTCGATCGGTAGTTGGGCGGGCGAGCGACCATACCGTAGACCACACCATCGGGGTGCATATCTTGAACGAAGGACTCGCCACCGGTCATCTTCGCCGGAATGTCGACGCGCGGCACCGAGGTACCTTCGATCGTGTATGTCGCCGGGTCCTTCAGTATCGGCTTCTCGGTTGCGTTGACGTCCAGTGCCTTGCCGACAACGAGTTCCCAGTAGGTCGTGGTCTTGCCATTAGCGGCGGTGACGGTGCCGTCCTTGACCTTCATGGTTTCAGCTGGCTGACCGAGCTTTTCTGCTGCCAACCCAAGAAGGATGCCACGGACTTCGGCCGAAGCATATTGGACAGCGGTCCCACCGTCAGGCATCGACGTCGAACCCGAGGTGACACCTTCGTCCGGGCAGAGTTTGGTGTCGCCGGCGATGATCTGCAAGCGGCTGAAATCGACGTCGAGCTCTTCGGCGCATACTTGCCCGATGGCGGTTCTGTTGCCTTGGCCGAATTCGACCTTACCGATCAACAGCGTGACGGTTCCGTCCGAGTTGATGCGCAGCCAGGCGCTGAGCATCGGGTTATTCTTCAGGTCATGCGGAAGACCCGATCCACCAGCAATACCCAACGCCTCCGGCGCCTGCTGACCGAACAAATTCGACGGCATGGCAAAGGTCAAAGTAAGAAAGCCAGTCGTTGCGAGAAGCTCGCGCCGGGTCATCTTTTTGAGCATTGTGTTCATGATTGGCCTCCCTATTCCGTCGCGCGCAATACGGCGCGGATAATCCGCGTATGCGTCCCACAGCGGCAGAGGTTGCCATTCAGCGCGGCGCGTACGTCTGCTTCGGTCGGCTTGGGATTGCGATCGATGAGCGCTTGGGCGGTCATGATCATCCCCGATAGGCAATAGCCGCATTGCGCCGCCTGTTCGTCAATGAACGCCTGCTGCAGCTTGCTTGCCTTGCCGTTCTCCATCAGCCCGGAAAGCGTGGTAACCGACCGTCCCCCGGCGCTGCTGGCCTTGGTCTGACAGGAACGGACGACCTCACCGTCAATCATCACGTCGCACGCTCCGCATTGTGACAATCCACAACCGAATTTCAGGCCGTGTTGCTTCAAATCGTCAGTGAGCACCCATAACAACGTTGCATCGTCTGGCGCGTCTGCGGTGACATCGTGGCCGTTGAGTTGGAAATTTAACATCTTCGGATCTCCAGGATCGTCGCGTCGAGGTCGCTATTATTTCGAGGCAGCAGCAGCGGCTCAACCAGGCTTAGCTGTGTGCAATCTACGAACGTGCGATGAGTGCAAAGTCTCTCGCGCTATCTGTACAAAATCGACGACGCATCTAGCGTTTTGACTGACGAATTCCACAAAAGCCTACTGACCGGGATAGCTATCTGGCAAACGAATAGAAATGTTATTTAAATGCACTTTTTGTGCTGCCACATTGGGTATGTGGATATCGAATTCCACGAGGTGACCAGGCAACGATAGACTTCCTCGTTGAGCGTTCGAGTCATGTCGCCGGGCGGTGATTGTTTGCCCATTGGCGAGCGAGGCAGAGAGATGGCCGGGCCGAGCCACTCTTCGCCCACGAAACCGACCGACGCCGCGCTTGGCGGATTTTCCGAAGCCTAAATATGGGTGCTATCTATCTGACAAATGATTTCGATTGACCTTTGAACGCAATTTTTATGTTATACTGCCTATGGACATCGAGCTCGCTCGCACTTTTATCGAGATTGTTTCCAGCGGAAGCTTCATCCGGGCGTCGGAACGTTTGAATGTTGCTCAGACGACCGTGAGCGCGCGAATTCGCAGCCTTGAGCAACAACTAGGTCGACCGCTTTTCGTCCGGCATAAAGGCGGCGCTTCGCTCACCCCTGCTGGCGAACAATTCCTGCGCCACGCTCCGATGTTCGTCCAGCTATGGCAGCGCACCCTTCATCAGGTTGCTGTCCCACCAGGCCGTCGCGCCGTTCTGACTGTCGGCAGCGAAGTCAGTCTTGCTCAACCCCTTCTGCTCGACTGGGTTCGATGGATGCGTCGCTCGCTTCAGGATATTGCACTTCGAGTACACGTCGATGTCCCGCAGGACCTGATCAATCAGGTTGCGTCGGGAATGGTCGACATAGCCATCATGTACGCGCCCCCGCACAGACCGGGTTTGAAGATCGATCTGGTTCTGGAGGAAAAACTCGTCCTCGTAACTACCAATTCAGAAGCGCACCTCCTGGACGGATCCGATTATGTTTATATGGATTGGGGGCCGGACTTTACGCTTCACCATGGGATGAATTTCCCGGGTGCTGCGCCGGATCTTTCTTTCGACCTCGGTCCGCTCGCACTGAGCTATGTACTTGCGGCCGGCGGTTCCGGTTATTTCAGGATGAGCGAGGCGCGGTCTCACATTGCGGCCGGGCGCCTCCACCTCGTACCTGAAATGCCGCAGTTCTCCTACCCGGTCTATGCGGTGCAATCTGCTAACGCCGATGAAACCGTAGCGGTCCCTGCCTTGGCAGGACTGCATGCCATCGCGAGCGGCGACATCAAACCATAAGAATTCTGGTACGACGTTCAGGGATTCGGTTGGATTGACGGGAACAAAAGATCAACTGTCGTTCCAACGCCGGGTTCGCTTGCAATGCTAACGTGGCCACCAACCATTTGCACGAATGCACGTACCTGCGACAGCCCTATTCCGGTACCCTTCTCACCCTTGGTCGTAAAGTAGTGAGTGAACACCTTTCGCAAGACGTCTTCAGGCATGCCGCAACCGGCGTCCTTGACGCGAACGTGCGCATAGCTTCCCGGCCCGGGCGGATCAGGTGATGCCGTCGTCTGCACCATTCGCCCGGTAATGACTCGGATCTCGCCGCCATTTGGCATGGCATCGCGCGCATTGATGACGAGATTAAGCACTGCTGCGTCGAAAAATGCCGGGTCGATCAGGCACGCCGGGACATCGGAACCTAGTTCGAGCTTAACGCGGACATCTGGCCCGCCGCCATATCTCAAGAAAGGTTCAAAACTCCTGAGGAATTCATTCATGTCGCCAGTGTGGGCATCGAGTTCCTGATGCTTTGCAAAGGCGAGCAATAGCGACGTCAATTCGACCCCTCGATCGATCCCTTCCCGCGCTGCCGCAATGTAGGCACGCACGCTTTCGGGTTCGTCTGCTCTCCGCTCGGCGAGCCCGAGCCCGGATTCGATTACTGTCAGGAGATTTCTGAAATCATGGGCTATACCGCCTGTCATTTCGCCCAGCGCGGCAAGCCGATGCGTTGCGCGCTCCCGTTGCTCAGCTGCAGTTTGGACATCGAAAGGCGTGTCCGGCACCTGGGTACGCACGTCGCGTTCCGACTGAGATGGTGGTTGAGTTTCACACGGAAACACGCAGCCTGTCATGAAAGTCGCCCCTTCAGGTCACTGACGACACCCAAGAAGCTCGCGCTCTCATTCGTATCGTCTTATTCGGTCCATTTGTTGCCAAGGGGTCGTGCCTCTCATGCGCATGATCTAAGCGCGCCGGACGATCCCTTTCGTCATGATGTCTTCGATGGTCGGAAATGCCTTGAGGGCCTCCTCCGGTAGGTCGCCATTCGCTCCCGCCAGTTGAGGCCAGCCATGTGCCTCGGGTTCGCCGACGATAATACGGCCGACCATTCCAGCATGCTCATGAGGGATGCAATAGTAATCGTAGACCCCTTGCTCGGTGAAGGTAACCGAAAAGCTCTCGTTGGGCAGGAGATAGTCAGAATCCCACGGTTTTGCGGCCTTGGGGATACGGAGCGGCCGCTCAAAGTTTGCCGGATTATACGCCGTCGTCGTGTGCGAATTGCCAGGATTGAGATTGGTCCAGCGGATCGTCTGTCCTGGTTTGATCAGAATGCCGATCGGGTCGAACCAGACGTGTGAGCCGTCGTCGCGCCCCTGCATCCTGATGTCCACCACCTCGCTAGCCCACGCCGTCAATGGGAATAGGGAAAGGGCGGCGGCAAGCCCGCCGCCCGCGCCCAGCATCTCACGACGCGTGAGTGTCATTTGGCAACCCGCGCTTCGTCGGCGACCGAGACATGCCACAGCACGACGTGGGCATGCGGGACTTCGACGCCTGGATGGCCGGCATTGTAGTAGACGTCGACATGGTCGACATTTCCGCCCGGTGCCGCGAGGTTGTCAAAACGCTTGTCCGGGTTGAGATCCTTGATCGGCAACATGTAGATCGTGCTGACAAGCTTGCCATCGTGATCATAGGCAAGGAACGGACCGGCCGGCAGTTTCGCCGGATCTACGAAGAGCTGGCCCATGCCCGGCAGAAAGTCAGGCAACTTTACTAGCTTGCTTACCTGTTGGTAAGGCGCGGCCGGCGGCGATTTGGCTACGTCAGCTGCCGCCATGGCGCAAAGCGAGCTGGCCATTGTCACGACAAGTGCGAGGGCGAGCTTTTTCATAGGGGTATCTCCTTGTTGAATTCAAAAGCCGCGATGGCCGAATTTGGGAGACCGATAAAAATGTGATTTTGCTGTTGATACGGCCTGTTCGCGCCGCCAGTAAGTAGGAGGCCCTTATGTTCGTCAAACGAAATTAACTGGCATTTCAGTGCACTATTTCTGCATGCCCGTGCGTTTAGTTTGATATCTTTTGGATCCGGTTCGAGATCGATGAATCCTGCTCCCGAACCTATTGGACAGGTTCGGGAACGCGCGTTGGCAGGATGTCGTTTGCCAGCAAGCCGCGACAAGGCAAGCCGGATTACACGCCCCGTCACGGCCGCTTTTGTTCGTCCGAAGCTTGACACAGTTCGCGGTTGGGCCGGAATTCCCTGCCCCGCGCTGTTTGCTTGATTTCGAAAAACCTTTCACTACATTTGAATTGCCATGAATAGTTCCACGCTCCATTTCCGACGAGAGCCGCAGCGCCTCAAAGCAGGCCTCTAGCCCGGACGCGAAAAGACCCTAGCTTTGCGTCCGGGACAGCCAGATCCCAATTCAATCCAAAGTGAACACTGCCCTGCGTGGGCAATGTGGCTGAACGCTTGTTCGCAACCGCGTTCGGACCAGCTTAGAGGCGACTGTGATGATCCCCCACATCTTGTCAGAAGAAGACATTTCGCTTGACCTTGTGACAAAGGGAAAGCATTCGGCCTTGTCGAGAATCGCCGTCAGGATTGCACGGAGATCTGGGACGGACGAGCAGATAGTTCTCCGTGATCTTCTGCACCGCGAGTGCCTCGGCTCGACGGGTATCGGCCGTGGCGTTGCGATCCCACACGCTTTGCTCGACACGATCTCTTCGCCTGTCGCTTCTTTCACGCGACTGGCCAAGCCTATCGATTTCCACGGTCCAGACGACGAACCGGTCGATATCGTTTACACAATGCTCTGGCCATGCTCTGCCGTTTCCGCCTTCCTTCCCGCGCTTTCACAGGTGTGCCGGGTGCTTCGGACGCCTCGGATTCGGGAGGGGCTCCGACAGGCACAGTCAGCCGATGAGGTGATGGCAATACTTGATACTGATCCGCGTCCGGCCATTTCTACCAATTCGCACGCCTGCCAGGCCGGACTTGGCATTGTCATGCCCAGGCAGCTGAGCAATTAGCCGCTGATACCTTGGCGCCGGCATGTGTGGAAGTGACCTCGGCTTCGGTCAAGCTTCCCGGCTCATGAATTGGGGGCCAGCCTTCACGATGTCCCCTATAGCATTCTCCTTTCATGGTCGTCATTCCTAAAACATATATTGACAATATATGTTTTAGCTGGGATGCTAGCCTTGGGTTCATCGGTAAGAAATCATGAGAATGCAAAACCATCGATCCTCATCGCAAAACACCGCAACAAGCTTGCGCATTTCCGGTGCTGCGCACGAGGTGACCCTTCGTATCGGCAGTCTGCCAGCACTCTCAGTGGACACCATACGGCCGGCAGCCAGCATTGCGCCTGGCGAGGATGTCAAAAGCCGCCTTGGCCTTGCGGAGATGGGAGCGCACACATGAGCGGGAATAGTCGGAGCAAGAGAACCATCATCGTCGACGGCGTTCCGCTGCCGGATGTGCTTGACGAGACCATGATCCGTGGTGTGGTTCACGGCTTCTATGATGAAATTCGCCGCGACGAGCTTCTCGGCCCCATTTTCTACCAGCGAATCCTGCCCGACGAGTGGCCGCGTCATCTGGCGAAGATGTGTGATTTTTGGTCCGCGACACTGCTGCGAACGACCCGATATGAAGGGCGACCTCTGCCGCCGCATCTCGCGATAGCCGATCTTGGCGAGATGCATTTCCGGCGTTGGTTGAAGTTGTTTCACACAACGGTGCGCCGCATCTGCCCGCCCGAGGTGGCGGCTCTGTTCATGGATCGCGCACTGCGCATCGCGCACAGCTTTCGTCTCGCGGTCGCCTTCAATCGCGGCGAGAGCACGATTGGAATCGAGCCGATCGCCGAGAAAGACCTGTGATGCTGGCGAGAAAGACCTGTGATGCTGGATTGGGTTCGCGAGTTGTCCCCAACAGGACGCCGATCCATGAGAGGAACCATCCATGCGGCTGACCAACTTCTCGGACTATGCTTTGAGGATGCTGATGTATGCGGCTTCCGCCGGCGATCGCCTGATCACGATCGAGGAGACTGCTCGCGCCTTTAAGGTGTCGAAGACGCACCTCAACAAAGTCGCCAATACCTTGACGCGCGGCGGCTACCTGAAGGCGATCCGTGGCCGTTCTGGCGGTCTTGTTCTCGGGCTCCAGCCCGAGATGATCCGCATCGGCGATGTCGTGCGGCTGACCGAACCGGATTTTGCGCTCGTGGAGTGCTTCGCCTCGGGAAACCAATGTGTGCTCACTCGCTGCTGCAAGCTTTCAGGCATGTTTGGCGAAGCGATGGCCTCCTTCCAGAGCACCCTTGATCGCTACACACTGGCGGATGTCACGCTAAAGCCCGAGGATTTCCTTGGCGGGCGGCCGCCAGATCGCACCGGCGCGGCGTGAGGCGGCGAATAAGCTTGAGCCTTTTTCTAGGACTGGAGACAAAATGACTGCGAAGCGAGGAATGGAGAGCCTAACCATTTCGTCTCTGGATCGATTTGAGGACGAAACAGACAGCTGTCACGGTCACGTACATCGGCAACACGCCTCTTGCCGAACGCCTGCCGCTTTTCCTCTCATGGAGACGAGCCGTGGTTAAGCCAAAGAAGAACGAGAAGCCGATAACGAGGGAGATTGAGTCTGGTATCGACCCGGACAACAGTCTGCTGCCGATGCTGATCGGCGGACTAGTGCTGATCGTCCTCGGCGCGATCATCGTCATGATGTTTGTCTAGTTTCGGGATGAGGCGGCGAAAAGTTCGACAGACCGACCGACCCGCAAATCCATTTTGGTAGAACAGGAAATGCTTACGCTCTTCGATCAGAATGCCCTGTCGGGTGCGACATCCCCGATGCAACGCCCTCCGGAGCCCAAAAACGAACGGGTCTGAAATGCCGTTGAGCCCGATTGGTTACTACAGCGACTTCGTCGTTTACCCGCTCTTGATAGCAATCCTCGCAGCCAGCGGTCTGGCTGAAGCCGGATTGAGCGGTGCGGCCTGGTGGATAACTACTTGCGGATTCTTCATTGGATTGTGGACCCTGATCGAATACTGGCTTCATCGCGTGATCTTCCATCGCTTTCCTTTGATCAGGGATTTGCACCATGATCATCATGTCAACGAGACCGCATCGCGCGGTACGCCTTCGTGGCTGAGCCTTTCGGCTCATGGGTTACTGGTGTTCCTGCCTATATGGCTCCTCACAAACTTCGAGATCGCCAGCGCCGTTTCTAGCGGCTTGATAGTAGGCTACTTGTGGTACGTCTGCATCCACCACATCCTACATCATTGGCACCCCCCGCATGCAGGCTATGTCTACAGGCTGAAGCAAAGGCATGCTCTGCACCACCATATTGACGGCGACGGAAACTTTGGCGTGACCACTGGGCTTTGGGACAGGATGTTTCGCACCGCCACAACCAAGCAGACAGCCAGACGTTCAGAAATCCGAAGTCCTCGATTGTGACCGAAAGCCGCCGCAGCTGTTTGCTTGAAGGAGATGAACATGCAAGTCCAAGCGGTAATGACATCACCAGTTGTTGGTATCGAGCCATCCGCGTCGATCGCCGATGCGGCAAGGTTGATGCTCTCCAGGAAGATCAGCGGCCTTCCCGTCATTCAGAGTGACGGCACGCTGGTGGGAATTATCAGCGAGGGCGATTTTCTCCGCCGGGGGGAACTGGGCACGAAACGCAAGCGCTCGCGTTGGCTTGAATTTCTTGTCAGCCCCGGAAAAGTCGCTGATGAATATGTCCACGCCAACGGACGGCGGGTCGACGAAGTGATGTCCGACAGTGTCGTCACGACAGCTCGCGAAGCATCGCTCGAAGACGTCGTCGAACTGATGGCCGACCACCATGTCAAACGCCTCCCGGTGGTTGAAAACGGGAAAGTAGTGGGCATAATCGCTCGCTCCGATCTTCTGCGTGCATTGCTTCGCGTCCTCCCAGAGCGAGATGCGACGGATGTCGGCGACGAACAGATACGCCAGAGTATACTCGCAGAACTTGCTAGCCAAACGTGGGCCCGCAACAGCTTGATTCACGTCAACGTAGACAAGGGCGTCGCGGAACTGAGCGGACCGATCTTTGACGAACGTGAGCGCCAGGCAGCGCTTGTCGCGGCCGAAAACATCGCGGGCGTCAAGGCTGTGACGGATCATCTCTTATGGGTCGAACCCCTATCCGGCATGATGATCGATCCGCTGGCTTGAGACACTGTCCCAACCCGATCGCCTGCGGCGAGCTCAGGGAGTTGAGGGCGGGGCCGATTGGCTGCCGAAACGCACTTACTTGATTTCCTTCGAAGTGGTTATTCAGACGGTCTGGTAGAGGCCGCTGCGAAGTAATCCAAGTCTTTCTCGCTCTGGAAAAGGAAAGCCGTCAATGCGGCACAAGGGGGCTCAGCCATTGTCATCACCCCGCGCCGCAAGGTCGGCAGAGGCCTATTGGTCACGGGCGGCGGCCGATTTGCTGAGCGCGCTTGGAACCAGCGCGAAGGGTCTCTCCTCACCCGAGGCGGCAAGCCGCCTCGCCAAAGGCGGACCGAATACGGTTGGCAACGCGTCGCAGTCCACCGCCATCGGCACGTTCATTCGTCAGTTCCGCAGCCCTCTGGTGCTCATCCTTGTCTTTGCAGCAGGCGTCTCGGCCGTCGTCGGTGACGTCAGCAACGCGACAATCATCGGCCTGATTGTGCTTGCAAGCTGCTTCCTGAGCTTCACCCAGGAATACGGGGCCTCCCGGGCGATGGACGCGCTCAAGCAACGCGTGTCGCGGAAGGTTACGGTGGTTCGCGGCGGTGTGGAGGCAATTGTATCGGCTGAAAACATTGTGCCGGGAGATATAATCAGGCTCTCGGCTGGCAACCTGATCCCTGCCGACGGCATCATCCTGGATGCCCGAGATTTCAACGTCAGCGAAGCGACGTTGACCGGCGAGACTTTTCCGGTCGTCAAGGCCCCCGGCCAGTCGTTAATCGACGCAACGATCGCGCAGCGTAGCAACGCGGTCTATACCGGAACCTCGGTTCGCAGCGGCACAGCGACAATCCTGGTCGTTGAGACCGGCGGTCGGACGGAATTCGCGGGAATCGCGGCCGCAATCGAACGGCGCGTTCCGGAGGCCGACTTCTCCAAGGGGATTCGTCGCTTCGGCTATCTGATGACGGAGATCATGCTGGCGATCGTCATCGTCGTCTTCGTCGCCAACCTGCTCCTGCACCGACCGCTCATCGAGTCCCTGCTCTTTTCGCTCGCACTCGCGGTCGGACTGACGCCCGAACTGCTTCCCGCCATTATCAGTGTGACGCTGTCGCGCGGCGCCCGCGCCATGGCGGCCGACGGGGTTATCGTTCGACGGCTGGAAGCGATCGAGAACCTGGGCAGCATGGACCTGTTGTGTACCGACAAGACGGGCACGCTGACCGAGGGCATCATCCATCTCGACGGCTGCTATGATACGGAGGGCAAAATCTCGCCCGAGATCCTGCGGTGGGCCTGCCTCAATGCCACGCTGCAGACAGGGCTTCGGAACCCGCTGGACGCGGCCATCGCCGCAACCCCTGACGCGAAGGCCGGCTCTTCGACATACGCGAAGGTGGATGAGATCCCCTACGACTTCATCCGCAAGCGGCTATCCGTCGTCGTCAGGCAAGAGGTTTCCGCCGGCCAGGATCTCATGATCTGCAAAGGAGCGGTGCAGAACGTGCTTGAGGTCTGTTCGTCGGTACTTGCCGGCACGGGAAGCTCGCCGCTGGATGACAAGCATCGGGCGATGATCAACGCGCGATTCCAGGCATGGAGCGCAGAGGGCTTTCGCGTGATCGCTGTCGCAGTCAGCCACCTTGCGCGGCAATCCCACTATGCAAGAAGCGACGAGAAGGATCTCGCCTTCGCCGGGTTCCTGCTCTTCCTCGACCCGCCCAAACCTGGGATCAAGGAGACGCTTGCAGCCCTTGGCAAGTGCGGCATCGCGGTCAAAATGATAACTGGCGACAATCGCTATGTCGCCGCGCATCTTGCGGCCCAGGTCGGTCTCGGCGCCAACAAGATCATGACCGGCCAACAACTGAACACGATGACTAAGAATGCGCTGTTCGCGCGCGCGCCAAAAACGGACTTGTTCGTCGAGATAGACCCAACCAGAAGGAGCGCATCATCGAGGCGCTCCGTAGGCGCGGCCATGTCGTAGGCTACCTTGGCGACGGCATAAATGATGCGCCGGCCTTGCACGAAGCAGATATTGGGATTTCGGTCGACAGCGCGGTCGACGTCGCGCGCGAAGCGGCTGACCTAATCCTGCTCAAGCGCGATCTCGGCGTCCTGCTGCGTGGCATAGACCACGGCCGGAAGACCTTCGCCAACACCATGAAATATGTCTCGATCACGACGAGCGCAAATTTCGGCAACATGATCAGCATGGCATTCGCGTCGCTGTTCCTGCCCTTCCTGCCGCTGCTGGCCAAGCAGATACTTCTCAACAACCTTCTGTCGTCCCTGCCATCGCTCGCGATCGCCGGCGACAACGTCGACGTCGAGCAGACCAGCACGCCGCGGCGATGGGACATCGGCGCCGTCCGTCGTTTCATGATCAGCTTCGGCCTCATTAGCTCCCTGTTCGATTTCCTGACTTTCGGCTTTCTGCTGCTCGTTCAGCATGCGACGGTAGACATCTTCCGCACGGCATGGTTCGTCGAATCGCTGCTGACACAGCTTGCCATCGTGGTCATTATCCGTACCTATCACGCGTTCTGGCTGAGCCGTCCGAGCCCTCTCCTGTCCGCACTGACGCTCGGGGTGGCGCTGCTCGCCATCGCGATCCCTTACTTGCCATTGGCTGGCTGGCTTGGGTTCGTTCCGCTGCCACTTCCCACGTTGGGCGGCATCGTTGCCATCACCTGCCTTTATCTGATCGTGTCGGAACTGACGAAACGCTGGTTCTTCGGGCGGGAGCACCGAAAGCGAGTTCGTCGACCGCGTCCGCTCCGCCTAAAAGCGGTCGAAGATTGAACCGTTGAAGAACTACACGGGCGTGCCGGCATGGGCCTTCAGGAATGGACTGCCACACACCCAACGGCGATACCGCGCTTCGCTCTGGGGCCCGGCGCACCATTCTTGCCTCCGGCCCTGCCGCTCCAGACCCCTCGCGCAATTCCTTGCGCCAAACGATGACGGGCCCAACCTGCTCGATGGCCTCGACAAAAACGGAATGCACGCTCTTGCAAAATTGCCGCAAGGCAATGCTGTCGAACGGGAAGGTGCTTTTGGCCGAGACGCTTGGGCCGCCGGGTGACGAACCGAACCAGATCAAGGGTATCGATGTGGCCATGCTCGCCGTCACCGGCGGCCTGGGGAGAAGGCAGGCCCCAGTATGCAAGCTTGTTCGGCGCCGCTGGTCTACAGCTTGAACCCGTAATTGAGACCCGAGGACCCATTTCCATTCTTGAGGGCTGCCCAGCCTAACCCAAGAAAGCCCTCGCCGGCTGCTCCCCCCACGACGTTCCGGTTCCGCCCAAGGTGCCGGCTAGGGTCTTGGCCAAAAGGAGACCCGCGCAACACCATCGAAGGCGGACTAGCGACTGCGAGAAGGATGTGTTGCGAACTTGCCCGCGGCTGCCGGTTTTTAGAGTCATAGAAGACCAAGCTATCAGGAAGCTGCGTTCAACATCGCGTGCAACCCCGCCCTTGTGGCGCCTGCAGCTGCTGTGGAGAACCGCACGCATTTGGACACGCGTCGTTCTCGTTCGCCGGTCTTTCGGCATACGACTCCACCTCGATATCACGACCTGTAAGATCATCACCGAGCCCGCGGCTCCGAAGCCGGACCGCCTTGCGTTTCCGGCAACACCCGACCATGATCTCGTGCATGAAAAAGGATGAAGCCGAAGAAGCTGTGCGTTTCTTTTGCACAAAATGGGCTGAGGAGCGCGGCCTTCCGCATCAGCCGGACGATCCAAGTTTTTCCGATTTCTTTTCTTGGCTTCAGGAGAAGTCGCCCGGACACCTGAGATTTCGAACCACAACATCGGTGCGCGATGACGTCGAGCGCTGGTTCACAAGCGAATTCAAGCAAGGTTGGCGCTACTAGTGGTGAAATTCTAACGCTTGGTACCCGATAAGAAGACAACTCAGGGTGGTTTCCTGTCGTATGTCTCGTTGTCCGGGACGAGCAACCAGCGCCACCTTCAGACTATGCATCGCGGCACCCCCGCTGCCGGAACGTCTATCGCTGTTGGTTATTCGCACTGCCCTTAGGTCATCAGCTTCCACGACCAATAGACGCCTATCGCCATCTGGATGGCGAAAGCAGTGAAGCGGAGACTTACCGCTGTCGGACTAGTCGAAACGAGATGGATAATCGACTGCACGATTCGCGCGCTGAGGAGCCAAGACGCCAAAGGGTCGGTAATTCCTGTTCTTGATGTCATAATCGCAATCGCCAGCAAGCCGCCGAAAATCGGCAGACCTTCGATGCAGTTGGCATGAGCGCGGGCGAGGCGCTGCATGAAGGGCGATAGTCCGGAATTGTCTGGCGTGAAGCCGTTGGCCGCGACCTTTCCTGTGACAACGAGATAGGTTCGGAGGGTTTCCATTACTATCAGCAGAAAGAGCGCCCACGAGACAAACCCTGTCAATGCGTAACCCGTGTTGGACATATTCCCTCCCAAGTCTTCCTGCCCTTTTGTTATTTGTAGCCGATCTTCTCCAAACAGACGACGCTGAGCGAACTTCCGCTTGGGTCGGAACAGGTATTTCGCATCGGGTACCAAATGTCAGAATTCTACCACTAGGATGGCCCTTGCGCTTCCCCGGCGGCGCAAACAACGATCCCGACCTGAAGTGCGACCGGCAATAGACGATCAGACCGGCGCTATCCGGCAATTTGAGAGCGAGAATTCTAATCTCGCCCTGTATGGAACCGCCACAACGTAATCATGAAGCTCACGATTCGGCTCAGCGTCATAAGATTGCGCGACCGCGTCCCGTGGCGTCTTCGTATTAGGCTCATATCCTCAATAAAAAAGGCCGGGCTCTTAAGCCCGGCCAATTATGAAGGTTAAAACCTCCAGAGGGGAACGCGTCGAACGAATGGGAGGAGACATCCGACGCAACACATACATGGGTCGGTATGGGTGACGTTTCAACGACCCAACGGCGGACCACTGTCGCCGCTCCATAGAGCCAAGGATACAATCAGTCGAAACGACTGACTAATAATGTCACGGCGGCTCGCGGCGCTCCGGAGGCTGGATGCGTAACGCTAAGGGGGCGAGGTATGCCCGCCTTCGCTTTTTAGACATTGGCCTCACCTGATCGTCCACGGAAACGAACAGGAAGCTGCTGTCAGGTCTTGGGATCATACCTGCTCCGCGCGCACCCGTTGATGGGGCCGCCAGTACATCCGTGACTTCAACGCATGCATATCGGGATTACGAAAACAGCCTTCGCGCACGAACAATAATACGACACACCTCATGGAACCTTCTCCTGAGACGCGAGTTTCGTGTTGACTGCGGACTCCGCGGTCAGGGGATTTCCGATACCATGCCGATTCTGCCGCTCATGGCCCATTGATGGCCGTTATTCTCATCGTCGAAGACGAGGTATTCATCCGCCAAACCTACACCTTTGGCGTCGGTGGCGATGCTGGAGAAGTTGGCGCTGTTGAAGATCGCGCTCTGCAACGCGCCTGCCTGGAGGAGCGCTTCTTCAGCCTCCTTGCGCGCGGTATTGTCGGTGCCGATCAGGGTCCGACGTTAATTAGACCGATAAAGAACGCGGAACCGCGGCGGTACGGGTCGCCCCATCGCTTGCCCCGGGACAGTGAGCACAGAGATAATCTGTTCGATTTCGACGCCACGCTCGAAAAGAGCGGCATTCAGCGCCACAACAGTGTCATCCGTGTAGAGTTCCCGAATTCCAACAGCTTGAGTTAAATTAGTTTTTTCCGTTTCAACGGGCATGATAAAATACTCCAAGAGGATCTCCAGAGGGATAGAGATGAATAGCAACTGCCGGGCACGGTACGGCCGAGCGCCTCCGCGACCGTGCGAATATGGTGTGGGCTTGCTCCGCAGCAGAGGCCGATTTAGCGCACGCTGATGTCGAAGACTTCACGTACGAATTCTACGCACTCGTAGCGGTTGCAGGTGAACGGATCGAGCGCGGTTGGGAACGGACGGTTGCCCAGGCGGTCTGCCCGTCTCATCTCAAGATGTGCGTACAGCAGGTCTTTGAGACGCGGGTACTGCCGCGCGCGCGACGTCAAATTTGACAGAAACACCATGCTTAATGGCCGCGGATGCGACAATTCCCTCTAATTCCCGATCGGTCGCATCGCAATTTGGCAGATAAAGACGCATTGCCTGGATCGCGCGAGCCGTCGACAAGAATCCCGATTTACCTCTAGACCGCACATAAGCGTCGGCCACGTCATCTGTTGAGCGCGTTGCGAAAGAGAGAGAAAGCGTCATTTGAGAACTCCGGTCTCGGCAAATAAACATCGCAGACAATCACATTGCACGTCTCATGATATCCAGCACCCCTCTGTATCATTTCGCAATGACGAAAATCGCTTTCTTGTTAACATTATGAAATAAATCCGTCTTTGGCCTCTTCATATAGTACAATTGAAAGCTCCTCGTCACGCATTTTAGAGCGACTCGGAGTGTATTGTCTCTCATTAATTTGACAAATGAATTTCGTTGTCATTTACGCGCAGCTTTTTTGCTTCCACTATTCGGGTAGGCGCAATCCCGGGATCGCGTTCGTGGATGCCATCCGCCCCCTAGCCAAGCTGGACGGTTCGACCAACATGCTGACTGAAGGTGACCGACAGATTTCGGCGCACAACCGCGTTCATCGGTCGTCAACACCTCACTTTTGCGGCGGCGCGCGGCCCTTTCGGCGGCAGTTCACGCGATAGCGATGCGGTCCAGATAGATCAGGCGCTTCATATTGTAGAGGATGTCGGCCATGTCGATCTTCGTCGTGGCGCTTGCGATGCCAATGGTTCGGATGAACAGCCCCATGCGGCTCTTCTGCTCGACAAAGACATGCTCGACGAGTCGAACGCACCTTCTACTTGATGTTGTTGGAGCGTCGGGCGGCCTCCGGCATCGGCCCGAAGGCTTCTTGCGATGATCCGGCTGACGAAGCCGCTCTTCTCCGTGAAGGCCTCGTTGGCGTCTGCCATTTTTCTGTGAGGGCGCAGCGGAGGCGGGATATCGCCTTCGTGCTCTGCCTCCAGGAGACGTCGGTTGTGGCGATGGCAGATGGGTATGCGTAGGCCTCAGGCCGTGTCGGCGTTGTGAACCTTCATTCCTCCGGAGGTCTTGGTCATGCAATGGGCGCGATCCTGGCCGCTCAACTCGCAAGGACCCCGCTGGTCGCTACCGCTGGGCAGCAGGATATGCGCCACATCGCGGACGATCCGCTTCTAACGGGGGATCTCGTAAATTTGGCCAGACCCGCTGTGAAATGGGCCCGCGAGTTAACCCATCCTGACCAGATACCGGTTCTGTTGCGGCGGGCTTTCAGAGACAGTCAGGCAGCGCCGACGGGCCCGGGTTTTCTTTCTTTGCCTGTGAACATCATGTATGCGGCGACGTCGGCAGATTCGGGACGACGAGCGAACATAGAACTTCGCACGATCACAACGGCCATCGACAAGCTCGCTGAGAAACTTCGGACCTTCTCACCCGGGAAGCTGACGCTGATTGTGGGAGACGAGGTATTCTCGTCCAGACCCGGGAGAAAGCGCTTCGGCCGCTTAAAAGCTGGCTAGATTAGTCTGCTCTCAACACCTTCATCAGGCTGCGGAAGGCCTGATCGACCGCGACTGGCACGCCACAGAAGCCGAAAGCGCTTCAAAGGTGGAAAGTACTGACAGGACAGATTAGACTCTAGCTGGAAATGCGTGGGGCTGGCGCCGGCGTTTACGACCGGACCCAACCTATGTCAGGAACGCGATCAACCGAACGGTTTGCGGCCGGTCGTTCACCTGTGACCTCGAACGCTAAGTCCGACGCGGCAACTTTTCGATTTCGATCAATTGCGCCAAGTGCACGATAGCCGCCTGGGCACGCACGTGCGCTGCATCGTTCTCACCCTTTGAGAGATGCGACTCGATAGCCGCAAGTCCGTACGCGCCTGCTCAATGGGAGGCTTATCGCTGGCGGCTCAACGACATTTCTCCGGCCAAGGCGTGCCGCTCAACACCAAGCTCGAGGCATCCAATACGCTCGCGCCGCTGGGCCTGCTGGCGGCTGGCCTGGGTGTGACGGTTTATCCCGAAAGCCTGATTGGTTTTCTCGGGCGCAACCTCGAGGTGCGACCGATCATGCACACGGATTTCCCTCGTCTGGAAGCGCACCACCTCTCAGCTCGCGGCTGAAGAAGCACAGTACCTAAGTTCGTCAACCGTCTCACGTCCCGCTCAACACTCGGGCAGATTGACAGCGAGCCCGCCAAGGCTGGTTTCCTTGAATTTCACGCTCATTTCTACGCCGGTCTGGCGCATCGCCTCAATGCAATTGTCGAGCGGCATGAAATGCGAACCGTCGCCGCGCAGCGCCAGTGAAGCGGCCGCGACTGCCTTGGTCGCCCCGATACCGTTGCGCTCGATGCATGGCACCTGGACCAGCCCAGCGACCGGATCGCAGGTCATGCCGAGATGGTGTTCAAGCGCGATTTCGGCTGCGTTCTCCACCTGCCCCGGTGTGCCGCCGAGAACCGCGCAGAGTCCTGCGGCGGCCATCGCTGCGGCCGAGCCTACCTCGCCCTGGCAGCCGGCTTCCGCGCCCGAGATCGAGGCGTTGTGCTTAATCAGCCCGCCGATCGCGGCGGCGGTCAACAGGAACTCGGAAACGCTGGCCGGGTCGGCGCCGACGCAGTGGTCAAGATAGTAGCGCAGCACCGCTGGCACGACCCCGGCCGCGCCATTGGTCGGCGCTGTGACCACTTTGCCGCCGGCCGCGTTCTCCTCGTTCACCGCCATGGCATAAACGCTGAGCCAATCGGAAGTGACATGCGGTTGCGCGCGGTTCGAGCCGCGTTCCTGCTCAAGTTGCTGAAGGATCTTCTTGGCGCGCCGTTTGACGCGAAGGCCGCCCGGCAGTTCGCCGTCAAGCGCAAGCCCACGGTCGATGCAGTTGCTCATCGTCGCCCAGATACGCGCCACGCCCTCATCGAGGTCGCGCGGCTGGCGCACCACGAGCTCGTTGGCCCGCTTCATCGCAGCGATCGAAAGGCCAGTGCCCCTGGCCATGCGCAGCATCGACGCCGCTGTGTCGAACGGATAGGGCCAGCGGGCAACCTCGCTGGCGGGTGTCGCCTCAGGTGCTTCCCGCGCTGCCGCCGTGACGACGAAGCCGCCGCCGATCGAGTAGAAGGTTTCGGCGAAGTATGATCGGGTATCGACGTCGAACGCTTCAAACTTAAGCCCGTTGGCATGGCCGGGCAGTGCAGGCCCGTAGTCGAACACGATGTCAGTGCTCGGATCGAAGGCAAGTGGCGGCAGATCGACAGGCCGCAGCGTCTTGGTGCGTTGCAGATCCTTGAGCCGCGGTTCCGCCTCATCCGGGTCGAGATCGGCTGGCGTGTAACCAAGCAGTCCGGTCGCCACGGCACGATCCGTCGCATGGCCCTTGCCGGTGAAGGCCAATGAACCATAGAGCGTAACGCGCAAGCTGGCCGGCTTTGATGTTTCGCCCCCCGTTGCCGCCCGCTTGTTCAGCGATTGCAGGAAGCGGACCGCTGCCGTCATCGGGCCCATCGTGTGCGAGGACGACGGACCAATGCCGATCTTGAACATGTCGAATACACTGAGAAACATCTGACTGCTCCGGCTCATCAGGCTGGCGAATTAGCCGCGCCGGTGGACGCGGCACATTTCGCAAAAGATTTGGCCATTGAACCGGCGCTACTGGTAAATAGGAAAACGGCGGCAGAGGTCGCGGACTTCGGCCAGAACGTTCTCTTCGACTGCGCGATTGCCCTCCGGCCCGGCCTCGGCCAGTGCATCGATCACCGACAGGATCAATGCACCGATCCGCCGGAATTCTTTTTCGCCGAAGCCGCGTGTCGTGCCGGCCGAGGTGCCGAGCCGCACGCCTGACGTAACCGCCGGCTTTTCCGGATCGAACGGGATGGCGTTCTTGTTGCAGGTCAGTCCGGCGCGCTCCAGCGCCTGCTCGGCGTCACGGCCCTTGACGGCCTTGGGGCGCAGATCGACCAGCACCATGTGGCAGTCAGTGCCGCCCGAGACAATGTCGAGACCACCCGAAATAAGTGTCTCACACAGAGCCCGGGCGTTGGCGACCACCTGTCCGGCATAGGCCCTGAAGTCGGGGCGCAAGGCTTCGCCGAAGGCTACAGCCTTGGCGGCGATAACGTGCATCAGTGGGCCGCCTTGATTGCCCGGAAACACAGCCGAGTTGAACTTCTTCGCCAGCGTCTCGTCATTGGTCAGGATCATGCCGCCGCGCGGGCCACGCAGCGTCTTGTGCGTCGTGGTGGTTACCACATGGGCATGCGGCAGCGGGTCTGGATAGAGGCCGGCAGCGACCAATCCGGCATAGTGCGCCATGTCGACCATCAGATAGGCGCCGACCTCGTCGGAGATTCTGCGGAAAGCCGCAAAGTCGATGGCGCGTGGATAGGCCGAGGCGCCGGCGATGATGAGTTTCGGCCTGGTTTCCAGAGCTCTCTGCCTGAGCAGATTGTAGTCGATCTGCTGGTCAGATTGGCGCACCTCGTAGCTGACAACGTCAAACCATTTGCCCGACATCGTCACCGGCGAGCCATGGGTGAGATGCCCGCCATGCGCCAGCGACATGCCCATGATGCGGTCCCCCGGGTTGAGCAGCGCCAAGAACACCGCCTGGTTGGCCTGCGCGCCTGAATGCGGCTGGACATTGGCGAAGCCAGCGCCGAACAGCTTTTTCGCGCGGTCGATGGCGATCGTCTCGACCTCATCGACGAATTCGCAACCGCCATAGTAGCGGCGTCCCGGATAGCCCTCGGCGTATTTGTTGGTCAGCACCGACCCCTGCGCCAGAAGCACGTCGCTGGAGACGATATTTTCCGATGCGATCAATTCGATCTGGTTCTGCTGGCGCTCAAGTTCGCGACCTATGGAGGCAGCGATTTCGGCGTCGCTGAGCGTTGCGTTCATCTGTGTCTGGTGAAGGGTCATTTGCTTGTCCTTTGTTCTCAGATGCCGAGCGCGATTTCGCGGCTGGCGGCCTGCAACAGTCCCCAGACGTGATCGGCGAAAGAGCGCCAGACCTCGATGCGGAAACGGTTTTCGTCGTGGCGGATCAGGATGATCTGCGCCTTGTCGAAGATCGTGCGTGTTCCGGTGCCCGATGGCATGGTGTCGAAATCGAAGGCGCAGGCCGAGCGCAGCGCCAGCACCGCGGCAGCACCTTCGACGGCGATGCCGATCTCGCGATGACCGACATCGACCAGGCTGTGCGGGCAGCTGGCATAGAGCGCGGCGAAAGTGGTTTCGATGGAGCGGCTCTCAGCGAGAGGCGCATAGAGCTGCCACTCGTCCGGGCCAAGGCAAAGCGCCAGCCTGCCACCCGAAGTCGCGGTCGCGCCGATCGTCGCCAGCAGTTCGCAGCCGAAAGCCTTCGAGGCAGCTCCCAGATTTTCCGGCGCGATGCGGAGGTTGAAGCGCGAAGAATCCTCGGCGTCGTGGATAACGAGGGAGACCCCCTCGGCCAGTGAGATGCGGTGACCCTTCAGCGGGTGACGTTCCTGCAGCATGGTCGTCTCCTAGACATTGAGGCGCTTGTTTTCCGGATCGACGAACACCATGCCGACGATCTCGGCTGAATGGGTCTTGTCCGGCATCGGCACGTGAACGGTCTGGCCTTCCTTCGCCCGCCCGCCTTCGACGATGGCGAGCGCGATGGAGCGTCCGAGCGTCTCGCTCCAGTAGGACGAGGTGACGTGACCAACCATCTTCATCGGCACCTTCTGATTCGGGTCGAGGACGATCTGAGCCCCCTCCTCCAGCACGGTCTTGGGATCACTCGTCAGCAGCCCGACCAGTTGCTTGCGGTCGGCCATGAGCATGTCGGGGCGGGTCAGCGACCGCTTGCCGACGAAATCCGGCTTGGTCTTGCCGATGGCCCAGGCAAGGCTCGCATCCTCCGGCGTCACCGTGCCGTCGGTGTCCTGGCCGACGATGATGTAGCCCTTCTCGGCACGCAGCACGTGCATTGTCTCGGTACCATAGGGTGTGATGCCGTATTTGCGGCCAGCATCGTACAGCGCTTCCCAGACGGCGCGGCCGTAGCGCGCCGGCACGTTGACCTCGAAGCCGAGTTCGCCGGTGAAAGAGACGCGGAACAGCCTGGTTGGCACGCCGCAGATCCTGCCCTCGGCGACCGACATATGGGGGAACGCCTCGTTGGCTAGATCGATGCCTTCGACCAGCGGCTCGATGAGCTTGCGGGCGTTCGGCCCGTTCAGCGCGATCACCGCCCATTGTTCCGTGGTCGAGGTCAGCCACACCTTCAGATCGGGCCATTCGGTCTGCAGATAGTCCTCCATCATGGCGAGCACCCGCGCGGCGCCGCCGGTCGTGGTCGTGACATGGAAGCGGTCCGTCGAAAGCCGGCCGATGACGCCGTCATCGCGGATGAAGCCGTCCTCGCCAAGCAGCAGTCCGTAGCGCAGCCGCCCTGGCGCGAGTTTGGTCCAGGCGTTGGTATACATACGGTTCATAAACTCAGCCGCATCCGGACCGACGATCTCGATCTTGCCGAGCGTCGATGCGTCGAACATGCCGAGCGACTGGCGCGTCGCCCGGCATTCGCGCGCCACCGCCTGGTGCATGTCCTCGCCCTGTTTCGAAAAATACCAAGCGCGCCGCCAAAGAGAGACTGGCTCGTAGACGGCGCCCTTCTCCTCAGCCCAGCTATCGATCGCTGTCTTGCGCGTCACTTCAAACAGGTCGCCGCGATTGTAGCCGGCGAAGGCGCCGAAGGTGGTCGGCGTGTAGGGCGGGCGGAACGTGGTCAGCCCGACCGACGGCGATGGTCGCTTAACCGCGTCCGACGCGATTGAGAGGCCGTTCATATTCGACGTCTTGCCCTGGTCAGTAGCCATGCCGGTGGTGGTGTAGCGCTTAATGTGCTCGATCGACTTGAACCCCTCGCGGACGGCAAGTCGAATGTCCTTGGCGGTCACATCGTTCTGGAAGTCGACAAAGGCCTTGGCCCAGGATGCGCTCCCGTCCGACGGCAGTTCGCGGTTGCTGGCACCAATGCACAGCACCTCGCCTTCCACCGAGTAGGAACCGGCGCTGGCGCTGAAGCCGGCATCGATCGCCGCGGCGGCTCCTGCCGAAGCGCCTTCCATCAGAGACTCTTCCAGACCGAATTTGCCGTTACCGGCGCCGGCACACCGGCTGTCTTCAGTGCGCGCGCCCGGCAGGAACATCTGTCGTTCGTCGTTCCAGTCGAGCTTGCCCTTGGTGTGCGAGAACAAGTGCACGCTCGGCGTCCAGCCGCCCGACATCAGCAGTGCATCGCAGGCGATCGTCCGGGCTGGACCGACATGGCCACCGGCGCTGACCGGATTGACCCGCACGGAGGTGACGCGATGCCGGCCCTTGGTGCCGCTTATGGTCCAGCCGCACAGCGTTTCGATACCCAAAGCCCTGGCGCGCTTAACGAAGTAGTTCGGAACCCGAGCGCGGATATCCACGATCGCTGCAACCTTTGCGCCGGCCTGGGCCATATCGAAAGCGGCGAGCCAAGCCGAGTCGTGCGAGGTGACGACCACCGGCAGGTTGCCAACCTTGACGCCGTAACGATTGAGATAGACGCGGGCCGAGCCAGCCAGCATCACACCTGGCCTGTCGTTGCCGTCGAACACCAGCGGCTTTTCGATAGACCCTTGCGCGAGCACGACCTGCTTTGCCCGCACCTTCCATAACCGCTCGCGCGGCGCGCCGTCCGGCAGTTCGGAAAGATGATCGGTCAGGCGCTGGCACAAGCCGACGAAGTTCTGGTGATAATAGCCGATAGCGGTGGTGCGGTTCAGCAGCGTGACGTTCTTCATCGCGGCAAGCGCGGCGTTTGTCTCCAGCAGCCAGTCCCATGCCGACAGGTGGTTAATTTCCGCATCCGGCTCGCCGAGCAGCGAGCCGCCAAATTCAGGACTCTCGTCGACAAGGATGACCTTGGCGCCGCTCTTTCCCGCTTCCAGAGCTGCCACAAGACCAGCAGGACCTGAGCCGACCACCAGCACGTCGCAATGCGCATAGCGGCTGGCATAGGTGTCCGGATCGGGAACCGCGGGCGACTTGCCGAGACCAGCGGCACCCCGGATGATCGGCTCGTAGACCTTGTTCCAAAAAGACTTCGGCCACATGAACGTTTTGTAGTAGAAGCCTGCCGAAAACAGCATGTAGAGCGGATCGTTGATGGCGCCGACATCGCGTTTCAGCGACGGCCAGTGGTTCTGGCTGACGGTGTTCAGGCCGTCAAAGATTTCTAGCACTGTTGCGCGGGTGTTAGGTTCGGCCCGGCCGACGCCACGATTGACTCCGACAAGCGCATTTGGCTCTTCCGAACCGGCGGAGAGGAAGCCGCGCGGGCGGTGATACTTGAACGAGCGGCCGATGAGATGCACGCCGTTGGCGAGCAGCGCGGAGGCCAGCGTGTCGCCCTGGCGGCCCTCGAAGTTCTCGCCGTTAAAGGTGAAGCGGACCGGCCGGTTGTGATCGACGCGGCCCTTGCCGGATACGCGATAGGTGCTCATGAACGCGCTTCCTTGATCTCGTTTTCCGTTGGGCGCGGCATGCCTGCCTTGTAGGTCATGGCGAACTGGTCGCTGACCGTGTCGCGCACCGCGTTGAAGAAGCGGCCGCAGCCATGCATGTGACGCCAGCGTTCGAAATGGGTGCCGCGCGCATTCGAACGGATGAAGAGGAAATTCTTCCATTCGTCGTCGGTCAGCGCGGCGGGATCAACTGGGCGGGCGACATGTGCTTCACCGGCATAGACGAACTCGACCTCGGGCCGTTCGGTCTCGCAATAGGGACAGCGGATAAGGAGCATCTTTTTTCTCCCCTCAATGCGCGACGGCGGCGGCGGCGGCCTCGTCGATCAGCCGGCCGGTGGTGAAGCGTTCGAGCGTATAGGGCGCGTTGATCGGATGCGGTTCGTCTCGGGCGATGGTGTGGGCGAAGATATGGGCTGCGCCCGGCGTCGCCTTGAAACCGCCAGTACCCCAGCCGCAATTGACGTAGAGCCCCGGCACCGGCGTCTTGCCGATGATCGGCGAACGGTCGGGGGTGACGTCGACGATGCCGGCCCATTTGCGCAGCATGCGCATGCGGGTGAAGATCGGGAACACCTCGCAGATAGCCGCGACCGTGTGCTCGATCAACGGCAGGCCGCCGCGCTGGCTGTAGGACACATACTGGTCGGTGCCCGAGCCGATGACTAGTTCGCCCTTGTCGGACTGGCTCATATAGGCGTGAACCGTGTTCGACATGACGACGCACGGGAAGATCGGCTTGACCGGTTCCGACACCAGCGCCTGGAGCGGGTAGCTCTCCAGCGGCAGGCGCACGCCGACGGTGTCCATGACCACGGAGGTGTGGCCGGCCGCCGACACGGCCACCTTCCTGGCCTTGATGAAGCCGCGCGGCGTGTCGACGCCGGTGACCTTGCCCGAGACGTCGCGGCGAATCGCCGTTACCGGGCAGTTCTGGATGATGTCGACGCCGCGCGCCGCGGCGCCCCTTGCATAACCCCAGGCGACCGCGTCGTGGCGGGCAACGCCGCCGCGCCGCTGCAAGGCGGCGCCCATCACTGGATAGCGCGCGTCTCTGGCAATGTTGAGCGGCGGGCAATAGGCCTTGGCCTGTTGCGGCGTCAGCCATTCATTGTCGACGCCGTTCAGCCGGTTGGAATGGATATGGCGCTTGAAGCTCTGCACGTCATGGATCGAATGCGCCAGCATCATCACGCCACGCTGCGAGAACATGACGTTGTAGTTTAGCTCCTGGCTCAAGCCTTCCCACAGGTCGAGTGCGTGGTCGTAGAGCCTGGCGCTCTCGTCGTAGAGGTAGTTGGAGCGGATGATGGTGGTGTTGCGGCCGGTGTTGCCGCCGCCGAGCCAGCCCTTGTCGATGACCGCGACATTGGTGATGCCGTGCTCCTTGGCGAGATAGTAGGCCGTGCCCAATCCATGGCCCCCGGCACCGACGATGACGACATCGTACTCGGCCTTGGGCTCGGCGTCCGGCCATTGCGGCTGCCAGTTCTTGTTGCCGGTCGCGGCGTTGCGCAGCAGCGCGGAAAACGAAAAGCGGGTCATGACTTACCCCGGGTTCAACATGCCGCGACTATTCACCCAATACCCGGCCTTGAACAGAACGGCTGCGTCAGGGTAGTATTACCTGTGCGACAGACGAAATGGCGAGATGGATCGAACCCTATATCGAACCCTATGGAGATACGGACGAAATCGAGACATGCGCCAAAGCGTGGCGACTCAAGGCGTCTTTCAGTCGGCTTCATCCTGGCCCGGCGCTTTACCCTTTGCGCCTTTGCCAATTTCGTCGACGTGCTTCGCCTCTCCGCCGACGAGGGCGACCGCAGTCGACCGATCCTGTGCGGCTGGCGCGTGCTTTCCGCCACGATGGACCCCATCGTCTCCAGTTCGGGCATCGCGGTTCAACCCGAGGAGCGGTTGGGCGACCCGGCCCGCTTCGACTACATCGTGGTGGTCGGCGGATTGATCGACGAGATCGAAAACCTGCATCCGGACTATGTGCGTTTCCTGCATCGGGCGGCGATCGCCGGCGTGCCGCTGGTCGGCGTCTGCACCGGCGCCTTCGCTCTCCACCGCGCCGGCCTGATGCACGGCTACAAATGCTGCGTCAGCTGGTTCCATCACGACGATTTCCTGGAGCAGTTCGACGGGCTGAAGCCGGTCTCCGACCAGATCTTCGTCGTCGACCGCGACCGGCTGACGTGTTCGGGCGGCGCCAGTTCGGCGCATCTCGCGGCCTATCTGGTGGATAGGCATGTCGGGCGCGCGCAGGCCCGCAAGAGCCTGAACATCATGATCATCGACGAGGCCGAGCGAGCCGAGACGCCCCAGCCCGGCATGCCGCTCGACCTGCACACCGACGATCCGATGGTCAAGAGGGCGCTGCTGCTGATGCAGCAGACCATCGACACCCCGATCGCCGTCGACGAGCTTGCCCGGCGCCTCGGCGCCAATCGACGGCAACTTGAGCGCCACTTCCAGGGCACGATCGGCATGGCGCCGACGCTGGCCTACAAGATCATGCGTCTCGAATATGCCGAGTTTCTGCTCAAAAACTCGCAGGGTTCGGTAACTGAAATCGCCAACTCGACCGGCTTCTGCGATTCGTCCCACTTCATCCGCGCCTTCCGCGAGCGCCGCGGGGTGACGCCGGCGGTATTTCGAAGCAACGCTTAGGGAAGGGGTTCGACGCCTACTCGCCTGGCAGGATGTGGCTCGACTCGGTGCGCCAGGACATCCAGATTTTCGCACCGGGCGTCAGGTTCAGCCGTTCCAGTTCGTCGTGGCTCTTCTGCGCCTTGAGTTCCAGACCGTCGGCGCCTTCGAGGTGGATGACGGCCGTGGCGCCGACGAACTCCTCGCCGACCACCGAGGCCTGCACGCCGTTTACGGCGTCCGTGGGCTTCTCGTTGGTTAACTGCACGCGATCGCCGGAGACGACGAAGGTCGCCTTGTCTCCCTTGGCCAATGTCTTGGCTGGATTGCGGGCGACGTCGAACTCGCCTGAGGGTGTGGCGATCCTGATGGCATCGCCGTCCGCCGCCGAAACCTTGCCGGCGAAGATATTGGATGAGCCGAGAAACTCGGCGACGAACCTCGTCCGCGGCGCGCGATAGATCTCTTGCGGGTTGCCGATCTGTTCGATGCGGCCGCGGCTCATGATGACGACGCGGTCGGCCATCGAAAAGGCCTCCGACTGGCTGTGCGTGACATAGACGAAGGTGATGCCGAGTTCCTTCTGAAGGTTGGACAGCACGGTTTGCATGCGCACCTTGAGGTGGGCGTCGAGTGCCGACAGCGGCTCATCGAGCAGCAGGATTTCCGGCTCCGTCACCAGCGATCGCGCCAACGCCACACGTTGGCGCTGGCCGCCGGAAAGATGGGCGACGTTGCGATCGGCGAATTCGGTGATCTGCATGCGCTCGAGCCACTTGTCGACGCGTTGCCTGCGCTCGGCTTTTTCGACGCCGCGCATGCGCAGGCTGAACTCGACGTTCTCGCGCACCGTCAGGAACGGAAACAGCGCCAGGCTCTGCCACACCATCGGCGTGTCGCGGCGCCAGGTCGGCAGGTCGTTGATACGCTTGCCGGCAAGGCGGATCTCGCCTTCGGTTGGCGCTTCGAGCCCGGCCAGCATTCTGAGCGTGGTGGTCTTGCCGCAGCCGCTCGACCCCATGATGGCAAGAAATTCGCCCTTGCGGATTTCGAGGTCCATGTGCTCGACGGCGTTGAAATTGCCGAATCTCTTGGCGACGCCGTCGAAGACGACGAGAGCTTGATCGGTCATGGCAACAACTCCGACGCGTTGCCGCCGGCCTTGGGCGCGACGCTGCGTTTCATCAGAAGAATCTGGGCGAGGATCACCAGCGTCATCGAGGCGAGGAAGACGAATGTGCCGATGACATTGATGCGTGGGCTGACCTGCCCTTGCAGAAAGCCGAGAACCTTGACCGGCAGTGTTTCGTGCAGGCCGGACACGAACCAGGACACCGCGAATTCGTCGAACGACACCGCCATGGTGATGAACAACGCGGCGAAGATGGCGGGCCGGCAGAACGGCACGATGACGTGGCGCATCGCCATCCATTCGGACGCGCCGAGGTTCCAGGCGGCGGCTTCAAGCGATGGGTCCATCTGCGATAGGCGCAATCGGCAGATCGCCATGGCGAAGGGTGCGCACATGACGACATGGGCGATGATAACCGAATGGACTTCCCCGGACAGGTGGACGTTGGACAGGAAGGCCAGCATCGCCAGGCCCAGAATGACCACGGGAATGGTCGGCGGCAACAGCGCCAGCGCCAGATAGAACGGCTTGCCGAAGAATTTATAGCGGAAGTCGGTGTAGGCGGCGCCGAAGCCGAGCGCCGTGGCGACGACCGAGACGGTCGCGCCGACGATCAGCGTGTTGCGCAAGCCCTCCCAGACGAGCGGATCGGCATAGACGGCTTCGTACCAGATGGTCGAGAAACCACCCAACGGCAGCGAGGGAAAACGGTCGATGTTGAGCGAGAAGACGAAGCTCGCGGCAATCGGCGCGAAAATGAAGGCAAAGGCGAGCGCGATGTAGAGCTTCAGCGCCCAGTCGATCAGCGGATTGCGGTTGAAATCGCTCATCGCCCGCGCTCCTTGTAGGCAAAGCTCACCGCCGCGAACGCCACCGCGAGCAACGTCGCGATCATGGTCAGCGCGATGACGGCCGCGCGCGGCCATTGCTGGCCCGATTTGGTGGTGTCGGTGATCAGGATGGACAGCGTCGGCGGGTCACCGCCGCCGAGATAGAGCGGGCTGACGAAATCGCCGAAGGTGAGGATGAAGCAGAACAGCGCCGCGATCACCAGCCCGACCTTGGCCGCCGGCACCACCACCTCGAACACCGTGCGCAGGCGCCCGCAGCGCAGATTGTGCGCCGCTTCAATCAGCGTGCGGTCGACGAACACGAGGCTGAACAATTGCAGCAGCACGACGAGTGGGAAGCTCAGAGTCAGATAGCCGACCATAGTTCCGAAGACCGAATTCAGCATGCCGAACGGCCCAATGCCCGCCTTTGCCAGCAGCGCATTGATGATGCCGTTGTCGGACAGGAAAATCTGCCATGAATAGACGCGCACCAGATAGCTGGTGAAGAAGGGGATGACCATCAGGAACACGGCCCAGCGCCGCGCCGTTTCCGACAGCTTGAAGGCGATGCCGTAGGCGCAGGGGAAGGCCAACGCGCTGGTGATGATCGCGGCCGTCGTGGACAGGACCAGCGTGCGAAAATAGGCCTGCCAGAAAACGCCTCGGCCAAGCATTCTGGCCCAGTTGTCTGGATTGAAATCCGGCTCCATGCGGAAATTCCGGACCGTCCAAAAACTCAGCGCGATCAAAAAGACCAGCGGCGCTAGAAAGAACAGCACTTGCCAGATCAGCATGGGCAGCGAGAATGTCAGTCCGTAAAGGGTGATCGATTTCCGCATCGATGCAGTTTCCGTCCGTTGAGCCACGGCTCGTCCGTCTGCATGACGCACGACGATTCCCCAAGAATGCCAGGTGGGCAGGATGCCCACCTGGCGATGGTGACTGTTACGACCCCTTGTATTCGGACCAGAAGTCGTTCCAGTCTTCAAGGCTCTGCTGAACCGGCAACTGGCGGTATTTGATACGGCCATTGCGGATCATGTCCATGACATTGCTCTGGTTGAGCAGCATACCCTGCCGCTTGGCCTCCGCCGGCGTTTCGGTGGCCAAAAGCTCCCAGCCCTTCTTGTTCGGGATGAGGCAAGGGTAGGCTACCATGTTGGCCGACTTCACCTGGCCCTTGGCAGAGGTGATGTACTGGATCCATTTCTTCGCCAGATCGGCCTTCTGCGAGCCTTTGCCGATCGAGAAGGATTCGGTGAACTGCAGGCCACCCTCTTCCGGAATGACGGTCCGCACCTTCGCGCCGCCCTTTTCCAGCGCCCCGGTAATCCAGTCGCCGATGCCCGCCATGGCCAGCATCTGTCCGTTCTGAAGCGACGAGAAGGTGCCGCCGTAGTCGAAGAAGCCGCCAATCTGCGGGCGCAGCGATCTCGTCTTTTCCTGCACGGCGCTCCAGGCCGCGGCGTCAATATCATAGGGCAAGGCGTTGCCACCGAGCAGGCTGATCTGACCGAGATTGGGCAGATGCCAATCGAAATGCCCGACCTTGCCTTTCAGCTTCTCGGCCCAATAGACATTGTAGGTCGAGGCCTCCTTCTCGGTAATCGCTTCGGTGTTATAGGCCACGCCGAGGAAGCCGAACCGAGTGATGACGGAATAGAGGTCGTTGCCCTGCCAGTGTCCTGGAAAATGCTGGAATTCGGGGAAGAATTCGTCGAACGGGTAGTCAGCGGGATCAAGCTTCTCGATATAGCCGGCCGCGTTGAGCTGCTGCACGTATTCGGCATCCGACAGGATGACGTCGAAGGTTCCCGGGGGCGATTGGGCGATCAGCCCGAGCATGTTGTCGCCGCCAGTGTAGTATTTCGGCTTGAACTTGACGTTGTTCGCGGCCTCGAACTCGGCCACCACGTCAGGTTCGGCATGGCCATACCATGCGAGCATATTGAGCTCGACCGGGTCGGCGAAAGCCAGCCGGCTGAGGAACGGCATCGCCAGCGCGCCGCCGCCCAGAATACTTGCGCCCTTTAGAAGATCGCGGCGCGTGCGCAGGCCGGACAAGCTTTTTTTGACTATCATGGTTGTTCCCCTTTGGCTTGTAGTCCCATCAAGCCTACGAGCGGTCCAACTATTTGGAAAATTAATTCTCATAATAAATGCATTTACATGCCTTATTGGCGATCCAGCTCGATCGGCCGCCGCACCGGGTCGCCGGAGACACCGGCTTCATCCAGCCGCGCGACGATGTGATTGACCAGCCTGATTCCTGCATCGGACAGACGGGGATGCTTGTAGAACAAGCCGACCCGGATTTCAGCGAGCGCTGGAAACCCGTCGCTGTCATCAAGAACCCGCATGCCGGGCAGCATCGTGTAACGGGTCAGCGCGCTGACGCCGAGGCCGTTCACCACGGCATTCTGCAACCCCGCGATGCCGGAGCCGGTATAGGCCACCCGCCAGCGGATCTGTGCGGCATCCAGAGACTGGATCATCCGCGCCCGATAGGCGCAACCTTCTGGGTGGGCTGCGAGGGGCACACCGGTTCCCAGGTCAAAACGGGCAGCTTCGGCGGCAGCCCAGATCGGCCGCTCGATCCATGAACGCGACAGATATTGGGAGCGTTCATTGTTGACCATCGCCACCGCCAGATCGAGTTCGTCGGCGCGCAGCCGATCGAGAATGTCGGCGCTCCAGCCGCAGTGGATTTCCAGCGAAATGCCCGGATGCTGACTGGTATATTCGGTAATCACGCCCTGCAGGAAAGCGACCGCATAGTCGTTTGGCAGACCGATCCGCAGCACCCCGGCTATCTTCGACCGATTGAAATAGGACGCAGCCTCATCGTTGAGCCGCAGCATCTCGCGGGCGTAGCTCAGCAGCATCTCCCCTTCGCTGGTCAGAGTGAGACTGCGTCCGACCTGTTTGATGACTGGCGCCCCGACCAGTTCCTCGAGCCGGCGTATCTGCAGCGAGATGGCCGGCTGGGTGCGCCCCAGCGCATCTCCGGCCTTGGTGTAGGCGCCAAGATCGATGACCGAAACAAAGGCCCGCAGCAGGTCGGTTTGAAAGTTGGTGAAATTGCGCATGGATTTGGATTTCTCATACCTGGATCATGAATATAAATTTTTGATATCATGACTATCACCGTTAAGCATCAATTCCAACAGCCGCCTTGGGAGGACATCATGTCGGATTCCAGTGTTTTCGCCGCCGAACTGCCCTGGCCGGACTACGACGCGAAGGTCAGGGACGGCTCCGTGCCTATCCTGCTGCCGGTCGGGTCGATGGAGCAGCACGGCCACCATATGCCCATGCATGTCGACGTACTCTTGCCGGTCGAATTCTCCCGCCGCGTCGCTGGCGAGATCGGCGCGCTTGTGGCACCCCCTTTCACCTACGGCTACAAATCGCATCAGAAATCGGGGGGCGGCAATCACCTGCCGGGCACGACCAGTCTGGACGGCGCGACACTGGTCGCAGCGCTCCGCGATGTCATCAAGGAATTCGCCCGCCACGGCGTGCGCAATATCTGCTTGATGAATGGCCACTTCGAGAACTCGTGGTTCATCGTCGAAGGCATCGATCTGGCGCTGCGCGAACTGCGCTGGGGCGGTATTGGCGACATGAAGATCGTGGTGCTGTCTTATTGGGATTTCGTCGACAAGCCGACGATCGCGCGGCTCTATCCAAACGGGTTCACTGGCTGGGATCTGGAACATGGTGGGGTGCTCGAAACATCGCTGATGCTGGCGCTCTACCCGAACTTCGTTCATCTCGAGCGCGCCGCCGATCATGAACCGGCCAGCTTTCCGCCCTATGATGTATACCCGCCCAAGCCTGAATGGACACCGGCGACCGGCACATTGTCGTCGCCCAAGGAAGCTTCGAAAGCGAAAGGCGACATCTTGCTGGATGTCTGCGTGAGGGGCATCGTCAAAGCCCTGCGGGCCGAGTTTCCGCGCTGAGCCCTGCGTCCCGCCTTGTTTCCGGATTGCGATCGGGGCTTGAACTCCCAATGCGTCTTTAGGCAGCGCGCGAAGGCCACCCCGTCAAGCGATTCTCGATCCAGTACGCATTATCAATATGGAAACGGCCAATTCGGTGGCGCCTGCCCTCTCACAGTGCCGGCATTTTCGTCGGGTGGGCAATCACCGCGTTCCACGAGAGTGTCGGCCGTGAACACTTTTATCAGGAAAATGAAGAATTCGCGGGCGAAGCCATAGACCGGCGACGCCGCGTAAGGGTTGGGTCGGTTTGTTCGGTCCCCTCGCTGATGCCAATCGTGGGGGATGTAGAACACGTCCGTCAGTCCCCGACGATGTTGTGGTCCGGGCCGAACGGGAAGCCGGTGATGTTTTCCGCGCCGTCCTGCTTCACGATCAGGATATCGTGCTCGCGATAGCCGCCCGCACCCGGCACGCCTTGCGGCAGCATCACCATCGGCTCCATGGACACGACCATGCCGGGCTCCAGCACTGTGTCTATGTCCTCGCGCAGTTCAACGCCCGCTTCGCGGCCATAGTAATGGCACAGCACCCCGAAGGAATGGCCGTAGCCGAAGGAGCGGTACTTCAGCAGATCCCACTCCCGGTACATCTCGTTGAGCTCGATCGCGATATCCTTGCAGCGGGCGCCGGGCTTGATCAGTTCGAGACCGCGGCGGTGGACAGCGACGTTCTTCTGCCAGATGCCAAGGCTGGCGTCGTCGACGTGGTCGCAGAACAATGTGCGTTCGAGCGCGGTGTAATAGCCGAAGATCATCGGGAAGGTGTTGAGCGAAAGGATATCGCCGGACTGGACACGGCGGTTGGTGACCGGGTTGTGGGCGCCATCGGTATTGATGCCGGACTGGAACCATGTCCAGGTATCCATCAGTTCGACATAGGGGTGCGATTTCGCGATCTCGCGGATCATGGCGTTGGTCGTTGCAATAGCCACCTCGTGCTCAGGCACGCCGGCTTTCACGGCCGCCACGCAGGAGGCACCGCCGACGTCGCAGATGCGTGCCCCCTCGCGGATCAGCTTTTGCTCTTCCAGCGACTTGATGGAGCGCATCCACATCGAGGGCTGAGCGATGTCGATGAATTCGACGCCAGGCAGCGCCTCCACAAGCTGACGGCGGAAGTCGAGGTTGACGTGATCGAACTCGATGCCGATGCGCTTGGCGCCCGCAGTGAGTTGGCGCACTGCACGATAGAAGTTGTCGCGGCGCCAGTCACTGTATGTGATATTGTCGCCAAAGCTGCGGCGGTAGGGCTGGCCACCATCGATGCCGGCCGAAATCGTCGTCGCCTTGTTGTGGTCAATGACCATACCGTATTTGCGGCCGAAGTAGCAGTAGAGCCAGCCAGAGTAATAATTGATGCAATGATAGGACGTGAACAGCGCTGCATCGACCTTGTTCTCTGCCATCCAGAGGCGAATGTCGGCCTGGCGGCGCTTCATCTCGGCATCCGAGAAAGGCGAGTACTCCTTTTCCCCATTGTGCCACGCCATCACATGCAACATGTCGTCGGTCATCGTGCTGTCCCCTGCAATATCGATGCAAGAAAGCTACGATCGATGAGCGCATCAGGACAATTTATTCACCTGATGCCTGCATTACGAGAAGTTATGGAAATCCCGCGCGCGTTTGTGGCGCAGACCGGCGATTAGCAACACTTATCCTCCGATATCGACTTCTCATTTCCAGCGGCTCGGCCGAATTTTTATAGTCCGCTTCCAACCTGAACCCGATTTGGATGCGGAGGAAAGAATGAACGTCTACGCCAAGGGCATGCCCAACGAATTGCTGCGTCTACAGAAGATGCATAATGGCGAGAAGGCTGTCGCCACCTTCAGCCCCGCCGAAATGACGCGCCGTCAGGATGGGCTGCGCAGCATCCTGGCCGACCTGAAGCTCGACGCGGCGGTGCTGACTTCCTACCACAACATCTGCTATTTCTCGGACTTCATGTTCTGCTATTTCGGCCGCCGCTATGCCTTTGTGGTCACCCCGGAGAAGGCAGTGTCGGTCTCGGCCGGCATCGATGCCGGCCAGCCATGGCGCCGTACTTTCGGCGATAACATCACCTACACCGACTGGCAGCGTGACAACTATTTCTACGCCCTGCAGCAGACGCTGCCCGGCGTGAAGCGTATCGGCATCGAGTTCGACCACGTCAACCTCGAATTCAGGAAGCTCTTGCAGGACGCCTTCCCGGACGTCGAGTTCGTCGACGTCGGCGCGCCGGCCATGTGGCTGCGCACGATCAAGTCGGCAGAGGAGATCGTCCTGATCAAGGAAGGCGCGCGCACCGCCGACATCGGCGGCGAAGCCATTCGCAATGCGATCCGCGAGAACGTTCCTGAATACGAAGTGGCGCTGGCCGGCACGCAGTCCATGGTCCGGCACATCGCCAACACCTTTCCGCATGCCGAACTGATGGACACCTGGGTCTGGTTCCAATCGGGGGTCAACACTGACGGCGCGCACAACCCGGTGACATCGCGCAAGGTTCAGAAAGGCGACATCCTCTCGCTCAACTGCTTCCCAATGATCTCGGGCTACTACACCGCGCTCGAGCGCACGCTGTTCCTCGATCATGCCAGCGACGAGCACCTGCGGATCTGGGAGATCAACTGCGACGTCCACCGTCGCGGGCTCGAACTCCTGAAGCCCGGCGCACGTTGCGGCGACGTGGCGACGGAGTTGAACGAAATCTACCGCAGTCACGATCTGCTCGGCTACCGCTCGTTCGGCTACGGCCACTCCTTCGGCGTGCTGTCGCATTATTATGGCCGCGAAGCCGGCGTCGAACTGCGCGAGGACATCAACACAGTGCTGCAACCGGGCATGGTTGTCTCCATGGAGCCGATGCTGACCATCCCCGAGGGACTGGCTGGCGCTGGCGGCTATCGCGAGCACGACATTCTGGTGATGACCGAGGACGGGGCGGAAAACATCACCAAGTTCCCGTTTGGTCCGGAGCATAACATCGTCAAGGCATGATCGCCGAATAGCGCTATCCCTGGCGGGCCTTCCTGGAAAGGGAGGCTCGCTTGCGTTTGTTTGGAGCGCCGTGATCTAATCGGCGAATGTGGAGCTAACCCATGCGCAGCATCCCGACCGACCTTCTCCGCGCCTTCATCACCGTGATCGACCTGCGCGGCTATACGCGGGCGGGAGAAAAGCTCGGTCGCACGCAGCCGGCGATCAGCCTGCAGATGAAGCGGCTTCAAGAATTGCTCGGCGTCTCGCTCTTCGCCAAGGAAGGCGGCGCACAGATCACGGAACAGGGTGAACTTGTTGCCGGCTACGCGCGCCAGATCCTGGCGCTGAACGATGACATGATGCTGAAGCTCTCGAAGCGCGACAGCAAGGGTCGCCTGCGGCTCGGCATCCCAAATGACTACGCCGATCACTTCCTGCCCAAGCTGATGGCCAGTCTGGCGCGCGATGGCGGCGACCTGACCTTCGACGTCGTCTGCGATCTGTCGCACAATTTGCTGCAGGGCCTGCGCAATGGCCTCTTCGATATTGTCGTGGCAATGACCCCGGACGGGCCTTCCGAAGGCGCGTTCATGACCTGGAAGGAGACGCTGGCCTGGGTCTGCGG
The DNA here is from genome assembly GCF_005503535.1 of Mesorhizobium comanense. Lineage (GTDB taxonomy): Bacteria > Pseudomonadota > Alphaproteobacteria > Rhizobiales > Rhizobiaceae > Mesorhizobium > Mesorhizobium comanense. The sequence goes on from NZ_SCNN01000025.1 coordinate 47,269, forward strand.
AGCGCAGATGCCAGATCTGCCGGAGGATGCTGCAAGACAAAGCGAACTGCGCATTGTCTGTTATCCCGAGGGGTGCCTCTACCGTCGCAACATGCTGACTGCGCTACAGCGCGACGGTCGCAATTTCGAGATCGTCTACACAAGCCCAAGTCTTGCCGGCCTGGAGGCGGCTGTGGGCGCCGACTTCGGGGTGACGGTACTGGCGCGCCGGATCATTCCAGCGAAACTCAGGATCATCCAACCGTCGGCCCATCTGCCTCGGCTCGCAGATGTCGTGGTCGGCATCTATGTCAGCCCCGACCGCAAGCGGTCCGCTGTGGCGCAGAGTTTTGCCGCTCGATTTGCTGATATGTTCGTCGCCGGCGAAGGTGCTGCCAAGGTCGATTGAGAACGGCCTTCGAATTCCAGCCGGACAAACGTGGTGGCCAGCCGGTTATTTCACCCTTCGCCGGGTCAGCAGCGCCAGCATCGCGAACAGGATGATCGACAGCGCAAGCAGCAGCGTCGCAGCGGCCATGATGGTCGGATTGATCTGGTCGCGGATGCCGGAAAACATCTGCACTGGAAGAGTGCGCTGCTCCGCCGCCGTCATGAACAGTGCGACGACCACCTCGTCGAACGAGGTGGCGAAGGCGAAGATTGCGCCGGAAATGACCCCCGGCAGGATGTTCGGCAGCGTGACGCGAAAGAACGCCGCCGACGGCGGCGCGCCGAGGCTCAATGCCGCCCGGGTGAGATTGGTTTCATAGGTGGATAGGGTCGCCGTCACCGTGATGACCACGAAAGGCGTCGCCAGTGCGGTATGCGCCAGGACGAGGCCGGTGCGCGTGTTCGTCAGGCCGAACTGGCCGAAGAAGAGATAGCTGCCGACAGCCACGATGACGATTGGCACGATCATCGGCGAGATCAGCAATGCCATGATCAGGCGGCGCGCTGGGAAATCGGGACGCGAGATGCCGAGTGCCGCCAACGTGCCGAGCGTGGTGGCCAGGATCGTGGTCATCACCGCCGCAACGGCGCTATTGGCGATGGCGTTCATCCAGCGCGCGTTGCCAAAGAAATCCGCATACCAGCGCAGGGAATACTCCCGCACGGGCAAGGTGAAGAACGGATCCTTGGAGAAGGACAACGGCACGATGATGAACAGTGGCGCGATCAGGAACAAGAGCACCGAGACGGCGAACGCCACCACCAGCGTGCGCATTATCCGTTCAGAGGGAGTCGCATAGGAAGGCAGCCACATGGCGTCACCCGAGCTTGATCTTGTCGGCGCCAACGAGGCGCAGGAACAACAGGTAGATGGCAAGTGTCACGACAAGCAGGACCACACCCAGGCCTGCAGCCAGGCCCCAGTTGAGATCGCGGTTGATGTAGGTCGAGATGAAGTTGGACACCATCTGGTCGCGCGGCCCGCCAACCAGTGCCGGCGTGATATAGTAGCCGAGCGACAGGATGAAGGTCATCAGGCACCCGGCAACGACGCCAGGCAGCGTCTGCGGCGCATAGATCCGCCAGAAGGCGGAGGATGGCGGCGCCCCGAGCGAGCGAGCCGCCCTGAGCTGCGTGGTCGGGATCGAGCGCATGACGCTGTAGATCGGAAGGATGGTGAAGGGCAACTGGATGTGCGTCATTGCGATGACCGTGCCGACGCGCGTGAAGATGAGCTGAACCCTCTCGCCTGTCAGATGCAAGGCCATCAGCACGTCGTTGATGATGCCGTCGGACTGCAGCAGCACGACCCATGCTGTGGTGCGCACCAGCAGCGACGTCCATAGCGGCAGAAGCACCATCAGCATCATGATGCCCGCAATCGCCTTGGGCGCGATGGTCAGCACATAGGCGACGGGATAGCCCAGGATAAGGGTAAACAGCGTCACCAACCCGGCTACGAAAAGCGTCCGCCCCAACACGTCGAGGAAGATCGCCTGGTCGCCCTGGACGCGCTCGACCGATCCGTTCGGGGCTTGCTTGAGGTCGAGCGCGGTCAGCATATAGTAAGGCGTGAGAGAACCACCGTTGCGCTTGATGATCGCCCAGGTTTCAGGCGAGCCCCAATCCTGGTTCAACGCGAGGAACTTCTCCTTGTACGGACCGGTATCCAGTTTCTCGACCATCCGTGCTGTCGCCAGCACGCGGCTGCGCATGCCGGAAATCTCGTAGTTGAGACGCTTGCCGAGCAAGGCGGCCGTGCTGTTGTCCTTGGCGACCTTCAAGTCGGCGGCGAGCGCGGCGTAGACAGGTTCGTCCGGTGTTGAAGCGCCATCCCAGTTTTGGAGGGCCTCCAATGTGCGCGGCAGCACCTCGCGTGTCTCCGGATTGCCCACCGCCGTGACCAGCAGGTAAAGGATTGGAGCGACGAAGGCGACCACCAGGAAGACGATCAGCGGCAGAGCCAGCGAAAGCGCGGCCCGCCGAGCGGGTCTCTCTGCCCGACGTACGGCCATGAAGATGTTGACACGGTCTATCTCCGCTACGGTCATGGCGTCATGCCTCCAGCAGACGGCATTCGGAAATGCCGCATTCGAGGACGACATCCTCGCCCAACGCAAAATGCCGCGCCTGCCGCGCCGGGATACGCGCGGTGACGAGCTGGCCGCCAAACGCCTCGACCGACAGCCGCATATGGTCGCCGAGGAAGAAGACGTCGCGCGCCTTGCCCGAGAAACGGTTGAGACCGGCACGGACACCCTTGCCGGCCAGCGAAATGTTCTCCGGCCGCACGGATACACTTATGTTCGCGCCCGTGCCGGACACATTGGCGCCGGCGGCCTTCAACGTCGTGCCGTCGGCCATGCGCGCGATGGCCACGCCTCCTTCCCGTCCAAGCAAGGTGCATGGCATCGTGTTGTTCTCGCCGATGAAGGAGGCAACGAAACGATTGGACGGCTCGTCGTACAGCGTTTTCGGATCCGCAAGCTGCTGGATACGGCCATCGTGGAAGACAGCGATGCGGTCCGACATGGTCAACGCTTCGGACTGGTCATGGGTGACGTAGACCATGGTGATGCCGAGCGAGGTCTGGAGTTGCTTGATTTCGATCTGCATGCGTTCGCGCAATTGCTTGTCGAGCGCCCCGAGGGGCTCGTCCATCAGCACCAGCGAGGGCTCGAACACGAGAGTGCGGGCCAATGCGACACGCTGCTGCTGGCCGCCGGAAAGCTGCGCCGGGCGACGATCGCCCAGCGCGTCGAGACTGACGCGGCCGAGCGCCTGGCGAACCTTTTCCTTCGCGGCCGCGCCGGTGATGCCACGATAGCGCAGCGGAAACGCAACATTCTCCGCCACAGTCATGTGTGGAAACAGTGCGTAGTTCTGGAACACAAAGCCGATGTTGCGCTTCTCGGGCGGCAACCGCTCGACAGGCTTGCCGTCGAGCAGGATATGGCCGAGCGTCGGCTGTTCGAAACCGCCGAGCATCATGAGCGTCGTGGTTTTGCCGGAGCCCGAAGGCCCCAGCATGGTCAGGAACTCGCCACGAAAGACGTCGAGATTGAGGTCCTTCACGACGAAGTTGATGCCGTCGTAGGATTTCTTCACGTCCTCGAACCGAACGAGGGCATCGACTGGGTTGTCCGTCGCAAGTGACATTCGCTGGGCAAAATTCATCGATGCTCTCCTCCGGAAGTCCTGACTACTGCGCGAGCCAGGTCGTGAACCGCTTGCGTATTTCGTCCCCGTTGTCAGCCCAGAAACCATTGTCGAGGGTTAGCGAAACCGTCAGATTCTGCGGGCTGGTCGGTAGATTCTTGGCATCCTCCGGCGCCACGAACTCGGCCGCCGATTTCCGTACAGGGCCGTAGGGAATGTATTTGGTGATCCCCGCGAGTACCTTGGGCTCGACCGCGTATTTGATAAAGGCAAGCGATCCCTCGGCATTCTTAGCGCCCTTGGGGATTACCCAGTAATTGGAGTCAAGGATCTGGTTGTCCCAGACGATCCGAAAATCCTTGCCTTCCTTGTTGGCGTTGTAGATGCGGCCGTTCCACGCGGTCGTCATCGTTACCTCGCCCGAAGCGAGCAACTGCGGTGCCTGGGCGCCCGCTTCCCACCACACAATGCTGTCCTTGATCGTGTCGAGCTTGGCGAAGGCACGATCCACTCCCGCCGGGGTCGACAGTGTTTCGTAGACCTGGTCAGGCGCAACGCCATCGGCGAGCAACGCGAATTCCAGGTTGGTTGCGGGGTTCTTCCAGAGGCCGCGCTTTCCGGGGAATTTCTTGGTGTCGAATAAGTCCTTGATCGTCTTCGGACCATCGGCCAGCTTGGCGCCGTCATAGGCAAGGGTCGTCGCATAGACGATCGTGCCGACGCCGCATTCCGAGGTCGTGCCCTTGATCCAATCGTCCTGCGGTCCGACCTTCGCCCAGTCGATTTTTTCGAAAATGCCCTCGTCGCATCCTTGCAGCAACGTCGGCGCATCGACATCGACGACATCTATGGTGGTGTTGCCGGATTCGATCATCGCCTTGATCTTGGCGATCTCGCCGCCATATTCCTGCTCGTCGATCTTGACCCCGGTCTCGGCGGTATAGGTTTCGAACACGCCTTTGCGCTGCGCTTCCTGATAAGCGCCACCGAAACTCATGACCGAAAGCGTGTCTTGCGCTCGCGCTGCATTCGAACAAAGCGGCGTCAGCGCCAACAGCGACAAAGTCAGCACACGACCTGTTAAGGGATATCTCATTTCCGCCACTCCCATTGATTGGAACCACGGCCTCGACTTCGTCTGAGTGAGCCTTGGCCGGTGCAAAACGGTAATTTGGCTAGGGCGCGACAGCAAATAAGTACATCGCATGGGCCCATGAGAAACCGTTATCGCGACAAGGCTGTCTCAGACCTCGCGTGAAGCGCTTGGCAGAGCGCTGGACGGCTAGCGTCGGTGCCGGCGACGACGTTCTGTACGCTTCGAGCGGATTTTTCGTAGGAATTGATCGAGCCGACCGCTCCTCGAATACGACCATGCTTGCATTGTTGCCCTGCTTGTCCATGCACGGCAGGCCTAAGGATTCAGCTGCCTATGGCATCATTTTGCCAGCACTCGCCATCGACGATCCAGCTCCGCGTTCCACTCTGCCCTTTTATGCGACTTTTCGAGCACAAACCGGGAACACCTGACCGTTTCCATTCATCGCCCAAGGCCAGTTTGGGAGTGCAAAAATGGCCGCAACGGGGCCGGAAGCCGACCGTCCGCAAAAGAATGAAACTATCAGGAAGCGGTCGCTCCGCTCCCGCCTCCATTTCTGACACTGCAATGAGGATCGAAGTGCAGGCGACCAAGACGGCTCATCGTCAAGCCGCGGTGCTGAGGCCGGCGCTTATTCTGGTTGTTCGGGTCGCGAAATCGCGGATAGATCGATCGCCAGGCGATGGGCGTCCTCCTCATCTGCTCCCACCCGTCGCAGCATCTCGAGGAAGGCGTCGGGGTCGGGCTGGCCGAGCGCGAGGCGGTAGTAGAGGAGGTCCTTGAGCATCCGCTCCTTTCGGGTCGATCTCAGGCTGAACCGCCAATTGAAACTGATACTCTCCGGACGGCCCGAGTCCGGCAGCCACCAGCGTTCAAGCCCGGTACCACCAGGGGGCTGCTCCCGGGCGACTTCGAGAAGGCAGGCGAACGGGCTGCCCTCCTCCGCGCGCGCTAATGCTGCATCGCTGTGGGCGGCGGCGAGCGACTGCCTGACAGCGAGGCTCCCGAACCGGGCGATCCGGCCCTCCCGTTGCTCGAAGTCAACTGGGTCAGTCGGCAGGTCCCAATGCACGATCCGGCGGCACCAGAGGTGGAAGTCGAGGCCCTCCTGGCCGACCGAGGTTGTGCACAAGACATGGGGCCAAAATGGGGAGTTGAACGCGCGGCGAAGCATGTCGCTGCGTAGCCTTCCCCCCTTCTTCTTTCCCGTCCGCCTTTGCTCGCCCCCAGCAAAGGGGGCGACCGCCTGGACGGGGACTCGGTACTTTCCTCTCGCCCGCTTGAACTGCACGAGACCGGGACGGTCCAGAATGCAATTGGACAGTTGCTCCACGATCTCGAGTCCTCGAGCATCACCTAGTTTCCCAACGAGGCAGATCTGCTCGTCGAGGACGGCCTCGAAGCCGCCCTTCATCATGGCCTCGCACAGCGCGTCCGGATAGCGCGTGCGTGTCGATGCAGCGAGCATCAATTCGGCGAAGGTGCGATGCCCGAAATACCCGCGGAGTCGGTTCCAGGCAAAGTCGAAGACGGGTGCGTATTCGCGTTTCGAGTTCTGCGGGATGCCGTGCCGGTTGACGCAGCGGGCGATGATCGATCCCGGAGCCGATACGATGTGATCTGCGAGGGTCGCAAGTTCCGCTCGCGAGATCGTTGCGATGCGCTGGATGGCTCTCCAATCCTTGGACTTCCCGCCTGTCCGTGCGCTCGCCGCGAGCGAGACGACGCGGTTGAAGGCTTGTGCGGAGATCTGCCGCTCGATGCCGCAAGCGACAATCCAAGTCGGCCTCTTCTCATCCCCGTCCAAGCGGACTCCCTTTCTGGTGAGATAGTCCTCCAGCTGATCCACCGCGTCACGCCGCATCGCCAGCATGCCACTCTTGGTCGCCTTTCTCGGGTCGATCGCGAGCGACAGGTTTGGCCACTGCATGAAGATGCCAACGAGCGCTCCACTTTCGCTGCCCCCGGGTCTTAGAAACGGCGCCTTCTTGCCATGGCCGCCGATCCCGCCCGTGAGGTCAATCGATAGCAGCGCGGATATCGAGGTGGGTGCTCCGCGCCACTTGCTGAACAGGAGTGTCTTGCCTGGCAGGGTCCGCTTCGAGGACCAAGGTCCCTCCAGGCGCCACCATGGCACCGTCGGCGGTTGCCATGGCAGCGCCAGACTCTTTGATCCGCCCGCCATGCCCGAGAGCACTCGCAACTGCGGATGAGCCAAACTCCCGCGGCCGGACCCAGCCTCGAAGGGCGGCGCCTTGGCATCGGACAGCTTCTCCCAAACCTTGTACACATGCAGCGTCTGCGCGGGATAGGGTATCGAACTCCACATCGCTGGCGCCCATCCGGCGAATTCCTTGCCGCAGTTCTCGGCGAGGTGCCTGAAGAGCATTAGGTCTCGCGCCTCGATGTCGACGAGGTGGTTGTCGCGTTCGAACAGATCTTTCTTGTGAACGAGAGCGCGCTCAGTGCGCGCCATGAGCGGGCTCAGGAGTGTCTCCAGTCGGGATTTCGCCTTGAGCACTTCCTCTCGCACGATCTCGGAGGAGCCAGGCGTGGCGAGTGCGTCGTGATAGTCCCGCATCGCCGCCTCCACCGTCACACAGCAATTGGGATCGTCGGCGAGAAATCCAGCCAGGTCGACCAGCGCCCGGTAATGCTCGACGGGATGCACCTCTTCGCCGCTGAGCCGGCGGAGTCGGTAGGGTGTTGCCGAGAGCAGGAGGACTGCGGGTTTCTGATCGCCCTTCAGGAGTGCATCAACAAGGAGCTTGTGCACCCGCGCTCGTTCGCGCTTTAGCCTGTCCTCAGATGCTTCGCGCTGGGGAAGGATCAGATCTGCGTATCTGTGGAAATCGTCGAGGATTACGAGGTCCGGACGAACCGATTTCGAGCGCAACGCCGAAAGGGCCAGCGCGGATCGGAACCGTGCAATGAGTTCCGCTAGCCTAATCTCCTTTGCTTCCAGCCAAGCGATGATGGTCTTCTCGAGGTTGCCCTTTGGGCAGTCGAAGATGTCACGCAACGCACGCTCGATGCCGATCTGGGTGTGGCCTTCCAGGCTTGACGCTCGCTCGCCAAGAAGCGACCGCGCATTCGGTCCGCGGTTGCGGTCGAGTCGCAGGACGATGGACCTCAGCGCATCGTACTTGTCGAGTACCTTGCGGATGAGCGCGCGTTCCGCCTTTCGGCCTGTTCGCGGGCCTGGCTTCCATCCAGGTAGGCTGGTTTCGGGGGTGAAGGTGAATATGCGATAGCCCTTGCCCTCGTCGGGTAGCGCACCGGGCACGAGCGCTAGGCGGTCCTCGCCCGTCGTGTAATCCTTCTCGTCGATCTCTGTGAGTGACACGAACTTCAGTCGGTTCTGTCCGACGATCTCGAGGCTCGGGCAGAGGTACATCACGTTGAGCCGGCGGCGGTTCTTTCGCAGCCCTTCGGCTACCGAGCGCGCGATGATCGTCTTGCCCAGCCCGACTTCGTCGGCCACCAAAAAGCGTCTCGGCCCATCCCCCTCGAGACGCTTGAGCGCGACACGAACGGTCCTTCTCTGGAACTCTGCAAGGTTCGTCACGCCGCGACGCCGATGGCGTCATGGACAGCCTGCAGGAACGGCCGCACCTCCTCCAGGTCATTGAGTGCGGCTTCCCGCTCCTCATCGTCAGGAATGGTCGCGAAGACCTCCCCGAACGATTCCAGCATTACCATCATTCCGCCCACGCGGCTCTCGAACGCCTTGTGGTCGCGCGCCCAGGCGGCCAACATGGTCTCGAGGGTGAAAATCTGGGCCAGCCGACCGGACGGGTCCTGTCGGGGTGATGTCCCGACTGCGTCCGACCAGCGCTGCCCGCCAGTGCCGTCGACACCATCGAGGAGCGACCGCAGCCAGTCGCGGAACCTGTTCGCACCGACGTAGCGCGCAAGCAGCACGCGGTCCCTCCGTTCAACGTCGATGCCCTCGGCGTCGAGAGCCTGTACCCAGCTGCGACTCACCTCCGGGTCGGTGAGGCTGCGCGCCCGAAAGTTTACGAGCGACGTCTGCTCGCTCACAGGCGGCGGGTTTGCGAGCAGTCGTATCGAGCGCGATGATCCCTGGATCGACGTCCAGGCGTCGGCGTCGAGGAATGGAGACACCTCAAAGTGCGCAAGCCCCAGCACATGTCCGGTGCCATCGCCGACGATTAAGTGCAGCCCGTCGTCCTTGTAGGCTAGGATGAACGAGCATTCCAGAAACTGGCTGATTAGTCCGTCCAGCTCCCGCTGTGCGCGTGCATTCTCCCGCTCCTGAGTCGTATCAACTTCAATGGTGGCAAGCTCGATGCCACTGTCGACGAAGCCGTAGATTGAATCAGCCAGAGCCGGATCGGTGATGTCGAGAATCGCGACGGCTTCTGCATTGGGACCGACCAGGCCTCGCTTCGTCAGATTCGCGCTGCCGAGCAGGAGCGCGGTCCTCTGCCCCTTTGATACCGCTAGGAGCTTGGCGTGAATGCCCGTAGACGGCGGCTCGTTGAACTCGCCGTCCGCTTCCTCCTGTTGCTGCTCGACGGAAACGGTCGCCTCGGGCTCTGGCGCGGCGTCAACGCGGAAATTCACCCCGTCGTGGGGTGCGCAGTCCGCCCCCGCGATCTCGGTCGTCAGGAGCGCGATGCTTCGCGCTCCTGCCTTCAGGACCTCGGCGAGGCCGCCGTGATCGATGAAGGGACTGACTGCACAGCTGCGGTCGGCTCGCGGCAGCAGCGCCGTATCGATGAACCGCCGGGTCTGTCCGTTGCGACGCCAGAGGATGTTACGGACGCTCATTCCCGGCGGTGCCATCCATCGGGTGGATCTAAGCTCGCTCAACTCGGTCGGCGTGAGCCGGGCCTCCTCCATCAAATCCTCCGCCAGGCGTGCGATGTCGGGGATTGGCTTGGCCGCCCTCTCTTTGGAGGTCACGAGCAGCATGCCGGCGTCACGGTCGGTCGAGCCCGTGAGGTTGCGGCTGCCAATCCAAAAGCGCCATTCGACACCACCCTCCGCCTCGTATCTCACCAGGGCGGTCTTAGGGTGCCAGCTTTCTTCGCGCTCGTTCGAGGGGATGGCGTGTACCATCGTATCCAAGAGTGGCAGGACTGACCGATGCGCGCTCGGAGCCATGACACGGCTGAGCTGATGCAAGACGAGGAGTTTGCCACGGAGCTTGTCGAACGCCTTCACCAGCCCAAGCGGCGATGCCTCGAACTCCACTTCGACATCGCTTCCCAGCGCAAGCACCAAGCCGAGCATGGCGACCAGGTCCAGCGAATAGGTCGTGACGATCGCCCGTGACACCATCTGACCGGGGCCCGGTCTAAGCGTGCCGAATATCGAGATGCGGTCGTCGCGTCGACCGAAGGTCATGATGCGTGCCCTACGCACTTGATCATGTTGCGCACGGCGGGCCACCGGAAGTCGAGGGGGGTGGCCACGCCCTTCTGCCAGTCCCGGCGGCGCTTCTCGTTGACGAGGTACGCGCGAACATCCTTCAGATCCCGTTCCCTGATCGTCAGCGCACTGGCAATCGCATCGAGAGGCCTCCGCTCGCGCACCCATTCCGTCACGGTCTCGATGAACTCTACGAGACGAGTATCTATGCGGGTCTCCGATCTAAGCGCGGCGACGTCAAGATCGAGCGCGGCTTTCCGGTGTTCCTCGACGAGCAGCGGAAGCGCATCCGCGTGGCGGTGATCCTCAAACCCGCGGTCCACATTGCGCCTGGCCTCGATCAGCGCTGAGTGTGCGGCTCGGGCGATGCAGGCGACGGAGGCTGCCCTTTCGGCGAGCACAAGGGCGTCGCGGTCAGGCTTCGTCGCGGCTCGCCGGACCGCGGTGGACCAGAGCGACTCCGTCGTCACTCCGTCCTCGGCCAGTCTGCTGAGAAGTGGCTGGGTACGATCCTTTCCGGCCACCATCCACAACCGCCGGAGATACTTCGCCTCTTGGCCGCGCAGCGCGAAGTCGATTTTGCCGGTCCTGTTGAGCCAACCTGGCGGGGGTCCTGGCAATCCCTCGAACAGGACCGCGGTTAAGTACTTGCCGTCATCGCCATCCTCCCTTGTGATAAGGCGCTGCCACCTGTCGCGAAGTCCGGTCTCAGTGGGAGCTTCGCTTAGACCTCCGACAGGGCTTGCCATCCGCCACGACCTAAGGGCGGTCCAGTAGATGGTGCTGGCGCGCACCATCGGACGCTGCTCTGCCTTGTACTTCGTCCAGCCGGAGATGCCGGAGCTCTCCAGCACCTCCACTGATTGCATGAGGCGGCGCGAGTATCGTCGCTCGATCTCGAAAAGCTTGTCGACTGAGAAGCGTTCGCCAGCTGTGCGGGAGAGCAGCTCCTGGTAGGACCAAGCGACGAAGAACACGTATCTGAGTTGGGCGTGCTGCACCGACGTTCCAGGGAAGAACCGGTCGGCGAAGGCGAAGTGGATCGGAGCGAACCCGAGTTCGTCACGCGTCCCGTCGGATGCGGCGCTCGTGAGCAGTCGGTTGGCGGCGGCCCGATCGGCTTCCGACAGCATGAACCAGCCGATCGTGGGCTCGACACTAGGCAACGGCTGCTCCTGTCATCATCCGACTTGAACTTCCGTCGACAATATCGCGCGCGGGGCGACTTTCCTCGAGCGGATTCCGTAGGCTTGGGATGAGAAGGTCGCAGCGAAAGAGGGCGTTGTTGACCGCCAGGATCGGCGGTTCGTGCGCACGCGATTTCCATCCGAAAACACCGCAAAGATGTCGGAACCGAGCCGGCCGAAAAGCTGCGGACGCAAAATGTCCGGCGAAGACACCGATACAGAGCTTGCCAAGAATCATCCCCCGCCAACGAAGTTGGCCCAAATGGTCGCACCGCGTCAAGCAGATAGCTTAGGTTGTCGTTGAATTAATAAGTTCGAATCACACCCACAGCCAAGTTTAGTTGCTTATGGCACCAGCGCGGCTTATGCCTCATGCGGCGACCAGTTCTCAATAGAGCGATGTCCGCTGATCCCGAACAGAGCGAGGAACATTTGTTTTCCTGGTGCGAAAGGCTAGCATAAGCAGAAATCAACCGCGCTGCCGCATCATCAATGCTCAGAACTTCAGGAATTCCGCCCGATGGCGGGTCAACCCGTGCATCGATTGAGGTTCGTCACTATTTTGGCGGGAATCATACCTCATGGACGAATGGCCGTGCCCTGCTGGCATTTCCCTCGCGGCTCGGACAACCGACCAAAATCACCTTGACTTAGGGACCTTTTTAGACGCGATAGCGTGAACTTGCGGATGAGGAAAATATTCCCTCGATTATAAGATTTTCGGACAACTCGGAGCGATCGTGACACCTGAACAATTCATTGGGAAGTGGGAGGCGTCAACCCTCAAGGAACGTTCCGCGGCACAGTCGCACTTCAACGACCTGTGCGAGATGTTGGGCGTGGATAAGCCGACCGACGTTGATACGAGTGGTGACTGGTACTGCTTTGAGCGGGGCGCTTCAAAGACGACTGGAGGTGAAGGCTGGGCGGACGTATGGAAAAAGGGGCATTTCGGCTGGGAATATAAAGGCAAGAGGAAAGATCTGACAGCCGCCTACGCACAGCTGCAGCAATATGCGGTGGCGCTCGAGAACCCGCCGCTCCTTGTAGTGTCCGACATGGACCATTTTGTCATTCATACTAACTGGACGAATACGGTATCAGAGACCCATCATATCAAGATCCAAGATCTTTCTGACGCAAATCAACGCGATAAGCTGCGTTGGCTATTTACGGAACCTGATCGGCTGAGGCCCGCCAAGACGATTGATGCGCTCACGCGTGAAGCCGCAGACACGTTCGCCTCACTCGCGATCAGCCTCAGCAAAGTTCATGACCCGCATGCCGTCGCTCACTTCGTGAATAGGCTTGTCTTCTGCATGTTTGCAGAGGACATCGGCCTCCTTCCTCGAAAGATATTCAACCTTATCCTAGAGAAAAGCATCAAAAAGCCTTCAGTGGCTCAAGGTATGCTAGAGCAGCTTTTTGGGGCCATGCAGAAGGGTGGCCCCTTTGGCGTTGATGAAATTGAGTGGTTCAACGGCGGTTTATTCGATGATGCTACCGCACTCCCTCTAACCAAGAATGACCTCGAGTCAATCGGAGCAGCGGCCGCGCTAGACTGGTCCGACATCGATCCGTCGATTTTCGGGACGCTCTTCGAACGTGGATTGGACCCCGAGAAACGCGGCCAGCTTGGCGCCCATTACACCGACCCGGAAAAGATCATGATGATCATCCGGCCGGTTATTATCGACCCGCTCACACGAGAGTGGAATGGAATCCGGGAGAGGATAGAGCACGCAAAAACCTCGGCAAAGCGAAAACGAGAGCTGTTGAACGGGTTTCTGGAGCGGCTCAGGAGCTTTCGAGTGCTAGATCCGGCTTGCGGCTCCGGAAATTTCCTGTACCTCAGTCTGCTGGCGATCAAGGACCTTGAGCACCGCGTGAATCTTGAGGGCGAGATCCTCGGGTTAGGGCGGCAGTTCCCTACCGTGGGGCCGGAGGTCGTGCGGGGGATCGAGCTCAGCTCCTATGCAGCCGAACTGGCTCGTGTCACCGTATGGATTGGCGAGATCCAATGGATGAGAAAGAACGGCTTCGATGTTAGCAAGACGCCCATCCTGAGGCCATTGCAGAACATCGATCATCGGGACGCCCTGATCAACGAGGATGGCACCGAGGCGAGCTGGCCGGATGCCGACGTGATTGTCGGGAATCCTCCATTTCTCGGCAGCAGAAAGCTGCAACCAGAGCTGGGGCCAGAATATACGGCCAAGATTAGGCGCCTTTATCGTGGGCGTGTGGACGAAGGCGCTGACCTGGTCTGCTTCTGGTTTGCGAAGGCTTGGCAAGCCGTCGAGAATGGCGGCCCCCAACATGTTGGATTGGTCTCCACCAACTCGATCACCGGCGGAGCAAGCCGCGAGGTGCTAGAGCCGATCGCACGGAATGGTCGTATCTTCGAGGCTTGGCGCGATGAACCATGGACGGTGGACGGAGCAGCCGTGCGGGTATCGCTTGTTTGTTTCGGCCGAGAGAAGGCGAAGGCGCCGCTTCTTGACGGAAAGCCGGTGTCCACGATTTTCGCGGATCTGCATGCTCCCAGCGATGGCGAAGCGTTCGATCTAAGCCGTGCAAAGATTCTGGACGCGAACATTGATGTGGCCTTCCAGGGTGTCGTGCCCCGAAGCCAGCTAAATAAAAAGGCTGCTGTGAAGTTGAAGCTGCCGCCGGCATCCTTCGTGTTGCCCGGCGGCATCGCCCGCGAACTGCTTGCACAACCTGTCAACCCGAACGGACGTCCTAACAGTGACGTCGTCTTGCCATTCCTGGTCGGCAACGACGTTACCAATCGGCCAAAGGACCGGTTCATTGTCGACTTTCGCGACATGACAGAAAGCCAGGCGGCCCTTTACGAGGCGCCTTATGCATATATCGAACCGGTGAAAGCACATCGGGCGAACATGACACAACCAGAGGCGTTGCTCAGCTGGTGGCAGCACTGGCGCTCAAGGCCAGAGCTAAGAGCAGCTATCGCTTCGCTCGACCGGTTTATAGTAAGTCCTAGAGTGGCGAAGTACCGACTTTTTGCTTGGCGGAAGCCGCCGATTGTCGCCGACAATGCCGTAGTGGTCATTGCCCGATCTGATGACACGACCTTCGGGATCGTTCACAGCCGCTTCCACGAGATCTGGTCCCTTCGGCGAGGAACGTTTCTGGGCGTGGGCAATGACCCTCGCTACACGCCGACAACCAGTTTCAGCACCTTCGCATTTCCGGATGGGCTGACCCCTAAATTGGCTGCTAACGATTTGGAGAAGAATGCTCATGGGCGTGCGATCGCAGAAGTCGCAAGAGAGCTGAACCGCCTTCGGGAGAATTGGCTGAACCCAACTGGCCTAGTTACATCGATCCCTGAGGTCGTTGGGCATTTCCCAGAGCGTCTTGTTCCTGTCGATGACAAGGCGGCGAAGGAGCTCACAAAGCGCACTCTGACGAAGCTCTACAATGCAAAGCCCAAATGGCTGATCGACGCTCACCGGTCGGTAGATGAGGCTGTTGGGGCTGCGTATGGAATCTCCGCTGATGCCAAGCCGGATGAAGTCCTAAGATTTTTCTTGGAACTCAACGTGTCACGCGGCGGGTCCAAGCTCAGCGTCGTCGATGACGACGAAACAGATGAAGAGGTCTGAACCACAGGCCGACCCTGACGGGATGTGCTTACGCGTCCTATTTAGCTATCAACGACCGGCCCGGGCCGGTGGGAGCCTGTCCAGTTTGGCTCTGGATCGCTCGAAAGCAGCTGATCGGAAACCGGCTGCCGCGTCTTCCCTATTGGCTTCCCGCGCGTATGTTTTCACCATCCCCATCAGCAGCTTAGAGCTGACGAACGGATGGAAATGCTGCAAGGCGTCTGCCTATTTTCGGTATTTGTCGGCCAACCCGCGCTCCTGATCGCCTCCTGCGCCGCGAGGCGCAAAGCTGCCTCACTGCCCGCAACCTGGATGTTGGCTTTCGAGTGGAGGAAAACTTCGCCTCCACGGCCGAGATGAGGCGCAAAGCTGACGCGAAAGCCGGCGCTTGGAAATGTCGATTAGACTAGCTAAGGGGCAATCGAACAGCACGGTATTTCCGCAGCGCATCAAGAAGTCCAATCTCATCCGAGCTCATGGACCGCTACGCCCGGCACTACAGCCTTGGCGATCTCGCACAGGTGCTGGTGGTGCGTAAGATAGATCACCTGACCGGCACTTGCCATTTCGCCAAACAACCGGAAAACCTCCTGGGACCGGACATGGTCGAAAGTTTCCATGATGTCGTCTGCGATGAAGGGCACGGAGGGCCGAAACTGCGCAAACTCGTAGTAGCCGGCAAGCCGCAGCGCCAGATAGAGCTGAAACCGCGCGCCCTTTGACAGCGCGTCCGCGACCTTGGATTGCCCATCGCGCTGCAATGCGATCAGCACTTCCCCACCCTTCACAGGTTGCGTTGTCAGGCCAGAGTACTGGCCGCGCGTCATGAGGGCGAACGCGTCTGATGCGCGCTCCATCATCCCGGAGCGGTGACGCTCGCGGTAGAGACGCAGCGCATTGCCAGCCGACATGATTCCCAATTTCAGCTCGATATAACGGACGGCCTTTTCCTCGATCTCGAGAAGGACGGTGCGCCGTTCGGCATCGATGCGGGCAACAGCGCTGTCGCCGCCAATGGCGTCCAGCTTGTCGGTCGCGCGTGTCTGCCGGATGAGCTGCTGCTGTATCGCCTCGTCAAGGTCGTGAAGCCGTTGCTCGGCTTCGGCCTTCTCGATTGCAAGGCTGTCGAGATCGACACCATCCAGTATCGAACGCGCCTGCTCGAAGCCTTCCACCGCGAGCTCGGACGAAACCTGTTCCTCAAGCTCGGCCACGGCAGTGCGCAGGCGATCCCTGTCGCGCAGCAGTTCGTCGCGTTGCACGACCTCCGCCAGTGTGGCGACGCCAAAGACGCTCAGGACCTCGTTCTTGCGGCGCTCATGCGCCGAAATCTCGGCATCGAGGATCTCCCGTTGATCCTGCAGGCGCTGCAGGTCATTGACGAGGCTTGCCTTGGCCTCGCGCATGCGCTCGGCGCGCTCCAAGCGCTCGGCAAGCCGAAGGGCCAGCTGTTCCGGTTCGTCGTCGTCCGCCGCCTCGCCCGCTTCGGCTGCAACGGCGGAAACCTCGACCTTAAAATTGTCCCTGTCGGCCTCCATCTTCTCGATGCGAAGCTGCATGGAGTCCCGGTCCTGAAGGCCCTTGGACAGTTCAGCCAGTTGGTCAAGGACGCCTCCCATGCCGGGCACCGAGATGCCGCTCTCCAGCCATGTGCCCTTTAGCGCTTCGGCAATACCAGCCTGCCATTCATCCTCACGTCGCTCCGCGACTTCGACAGCTCGGCGCCTGGCGGCCAGATCCTCTTGCCTTGTGCTAACCGTCTTGAGCGCCTCGGTGCGCTCAGCGTCCACCTTGAATTGTCTCTCAAGGAACAGCTCTGCCGCGGCCATGATCGTCTCCAGGCTGTCACCCGGACCCGAACCGACGCCGACGCTCGCCAGCGCACCGCTCAACTCCAGGCGTATTCGGCCTTCCTCATCAACCGCCCGCTCGGCCTTCTTGCGGGAAAGCTCGATCTCCTCCCAGGCCGCGATCGCTTCTCTTCGGGCAGCGATGCGATCCTCGATCAGCTCGATCAGCTGCTCGGGGGATGATTCCTGGCGGTCTGCGAGCAGCTCTCTTGCTGATGCGCGAATTTCCAAGAGCACAGCCTCCCGATCTGAGCCGTTGCGAGCAAGTTGATCACGCGCATGCGCGATGGTGGCCGAGGTTTCTGCGAGATTGCGGCTTGTGCTGCGGATTTCGACCAGTTCCCGGGCGTTGGCCAAACGGCCTGCTCCGACACTGTCGTCTCGGGCCAGTGCTGCCGCGAAATCATCCGCCGTATCGCCAGTCAGGTCATCGCGATGCCTTGCCCAGGCCTCGTCACGGGCGCGCCGAATGACGCCCGCCGCATCATCGTCGGTGACATCGACTGAGGCACGAAGGGCTTCCAGCCGCGCCGAAAGCAAGTCGTGATTGCCCTGGTGCTCGGCAAGACGTTCGGAAAGGATGCCCCTACCCTTCCCGAGCTCTGCTGCCAGCGCCTTCCATGCGCCCAGGCGTCCGGCATTCGGAATGGCGATCCTGGCCAATGCCTGAGCATCGCCCGACCAGGGAAGCAAGCGCGCGATCGCGGCCTCCCATCGAATTGCACCGGCATCCGCGGCCTCGCGTGCCGCCTTGGTCTCCCTCATGTATCCGCTAGCCTTTGCCGTAGACAAAGCCGAAGCCAGCCTTGCCCTGGCAGGCTCCGGCACGGCCCGTTCTTCGCCGACCCGCTCGCGTGCCCCCTGAAGCGCATCAGCAGCTGCCGCGGCCTCCTCGCGCGCAACGCGGACGCTGGTGACGATCCCGGATCGCTGCTCGACCATGGTACGCACAGCGCCAATGGTTGCAGCAGGCAAGAGCAGTTTGGCAGGGTGTTGCTCGGAGGGCTTTCCAAGGGCGGCAAGGCAGCTCGCCACCGCATTGTCGAGGATTTGCAGCTCCGTCCTGCGACTTGGCAGGTCGAGGCCGGCCGAGACATGGCGCACCTTGCGGTCGGCTAGGCCGAGAACCCGTTCGGAGATCGCTAGGATCGTCTCGTCCACATCGACCGACGCAATTTTTGTCGTCACCCGCTCGAGTTCCTCCACACTCGCGGATAGCCGCGTTCTCAGACTGGCGTCGTCATCGATCATCTCAGTGACGCTGCCCGTCCAGGTCCGTGACGGTGAAGCGATCTCGGGCAACTCGGCCAGTTGGGCTTGCTTGCGTCGGATTTCGGCAAGGATCGGGATCGCGCGAAGATACTTCGCGATGGTATCGAGCCGAGCCGACAGCACCGATCGTTCGGCGATGCTGCGGTCGTATTTTTCTGTCGCGTCGAGACGCTCGGGTTCAAGGCTCTCATAAGTCGACGCCAAGGTGTCGATCGCCTCCCTGCCGGCCTTCAGTTCCGCAAGCCGCTTCTTGAGCAGCGCAAGCTCGGTTCCGTGCGCCTGCTTGCGATAGAGCTTGTCCGCTTCGGCCTCCAGCACGCTCAAAGTATCGCTTGCGTGCCCGAGACCGGCGCTGGCCGTGAACAGCAGCTTGCCCAAGTCGCCGCGCGATTCCAGGATTGATTTTCCACCTGCTTCCAGCGTTTCGTCGTCCAACGAGAACATGGTCTCGTATGCGTCGCGAGACAGGCCGGCCAGATGCGCCGATATCGCCATTTCGCTGACCGGTTGGCCAGTCTCGTTCAACAATGAGTTGGTGCGCTGTTTGGTGCGTGTGAACGTGTGCTCCGCGCTGCCGAGTTCGAGCACCCCGCCGATGCGCATGGCGCTGTACTCGTGCAGGAAATTGTAGCGGCTGCGTTCCTCGATGCCGAACAGCAGATCGAGATAGCCGGAAAGCGCGGTCGACTTGCCGGCTTCGTTCAGGCCGAAGACGATATGCAGGTCGGGACCGGATTCCGGTTTCAGCCCGAAGTCGATTGTCCTGTCGGTGAACTTGCCATAACGGATGAGATCAAGTCGCCGGAGCCTCATTGTGACCCACCGGCCTTGAGGCGGGCGGTGACCAGATCTGCGCCGTTGGCAAGCACCCTATCGAGGAACAACTCCAGCTCAGCCTCGTCCTTGCCGGCGAAATCGCGCCCGTCAGGCGGAAGATCCGCGACCATCTTCTGGACCAAGGCCCTCGCCTCGGCGCGGAACGCGTCCGAGCCGGCATCGGCGCGCATGGATTGAGCGAGTTCGAAAATCGGATCGGCGATGCCCTCGGATGGTTCGGCCGCGAATGGAGAGACGCTAAGCTCGAGCTTGTCCACCCAGGTGTCACCCATCTGCTCCGCGACCTGCTCGGCTTCCGCGAGCAGCAGGTCGCGGTCACGGATCAGCGCCCAGGATAAGGGTGAAGCCCCGGTCAGGCCGAGACGGACCACAACGTGACGGGACCTGACGGAGGCGCGCACATCTTCGAGCGCGGAGCGGACTCGTCCGACGACATCGGACCATTCCACCGTTTCGGTCAGGTCGACATTCGCCCTTTCGAATTGCGCGATGCTGGTCAGCCTCTCCTCGATCTCTACGGTGCGGTCGTCTCGTATCGTCACCAGGGTGACGGATTTCTCCCCGGCCTCATTGATGTCCCTGCCCTGGGGAATTCCCGGCATCACCACCGTGCTCGCCCCGGGATGGACCTGGCGGACATGGATGTGCCCAAGCGCCCAGTAGTCGAAGCCATGGGCATGCAGGTCGGTGGCGTTGCAGGGGGCATAGACGTCGTGGCCGGGCGATCCGGCCAGGCTGGTATGCATGATGCCGACATTGACCGCGCCTTCACGCGGCGCTGAATACTTGGGCAGCAGGCTGTCCGGCGCCTTGGGGCTGGCGAAGCTCAAGCCATGAAACATGACGTCGAGCCCGCCGGCTGTCTGCAGCACTGAATGGGAACGGCCAC
The DNA here is from genome assembly GCF_005503535.1 of Mesorhizobium comanense. GTDB lineage: Bacteria > Pseudomonadota > Alphaproteobacteria > Rhizobiales > Rhizobiaceae > Mesorhizobium > Mesorhizobium comanense. The sequence continues at coordinate 67,023 of NZ_SCNN01000025.1, forward strand.
CGAAGATCGTGACCGTATCCGGGAACACCAGCTGCTTCGATATGCGCGATAGCGCGTCATGATTGCCACGGATCTTGAGGACACTGATGCCGGCCTGGTGCAGTCGTGTCATCTGCGACGCCAGGAAGCGGGCGGTTTTCATCGACGTCTGGTCGCCATCATAGAGATCGCCGGCAATGACCAGCGCATCGACACGCTCCGCCAGGCAGAGGTCAACTATGGAGACAAACGCCTGGCGGCTGGCGTCTCCGACGAGTTCGGCAAGGTCGCCGTTTCGCATCGCCAGCGAACGCAGCGGCGAGTCGAGATGGATGTCGGCGGTGTGAACGAATCGAAATGGCATGACACTGGCTCCGGTCCGAGCATAACGGCGTTCGGCTGCGGCTCGACAGGAAACATCTCAAGATACGGGGTGTTGGCTCTCGAGCTATAGGTCGGCGTTCGAGCGAGGTGAGTGGCTATCAGCGAACAAGACATCCACTCCGACTTGCCAACGACCTCACCCCAAGACCTCGGATGAACTGTCCCGCCTCGAAGTGACCTACGCATGCCGCTACTTCGTCTCACCTAACAGAAGGCGCCGCATCCAGTCGAGAAATCCTCCCTTGCGCGGCTTCTCCGGTTTGGATTCCTGCATGGGCCTTTTCCGAAGGCGGTCACGCTGAGCGTCTGCTGGATACTCGGCGAGCCCGCCGTCAACAAGCTTGCGTGCGGCACGCGCTACGTCCCATGGAATCTCGTTGAGCTCTTCCGCGATCTCGAGCGTGGGTCTGAATCTGACGATGTCCAGTGCCGCCAGGACCTCGGCTGTCAAACGGCTTCCAAAACTGACCCCCGATCGGCGTCCAATTTTGACCCCCCTTGTGTAGTGCGCGGCGGTCAGCGTTCGCCCGGGCGGAGCTGGTCAGGGTTGCGCAGCCAGGGCGAGCGCGGATGGCGCTTGGCAGCTTGATGGGGTGATCAGGCGCGGTTCTTGAAACGCCAGGATTCGTTTCCGGTCTCGATGATCTCGCAATGATGGGTGAGACGGTCGAGCAGCGCTGTCGTCATCTTGGCGTCGCCGAAGACGGCGGGCCATTCGCCGAACGCCAGGTTGGTGGTGACGATGATTGAGGTCCGTTCGTAGAGCCTGCTGATTAGGTGGAAGAGCAATTGCCCGCCGGCCTGCGCGAAGGGCAGATAGCCGAGTTCATCGAGCACGACGAAGTCGAGCCGGGTGAGGTAATCGGCGATCCGGCCCTGCTTGCCGCCGCGGTGCTCGGTCTCGAGCCGGTTGACGAGATCGACGACATTGAAGAAGCGGCCACGTGAGCCGTTGCGGATCAGGGCGCGGGCAATGGCGATTGCCAGATGCGACTTGCCGGTTCCGGTGCCGCCGATGAGCACGGCGTTGCGCTGGTCGGCGACAAAGGTGCCGTTGGCGAGGTCCCGGACCAGCACCTCATTGACCGGCGTGCCGTCGAAGTCGAACTCATCGATGTCCTTGGCGATCGGCAGCTTGGCGACAGTGAGCTGGTATTTAATGGAGCGGGCCTGCTTCTCGGCGATCTCGGCCGACAGCAGATCGCCGACGATCCTCGGCGGCTCGTGCTGGCGCTTGATGCCTGTCGCCATGACCTCGTCATAGGCGCCGCGCATCCCGTAGAGCTTCAGCGTGCCCATCAGTTCCAGAACCTGGGTGCGTTCCATCAGCTTGCCCTCCTGAGGCTGTCGTAGCGGGCGCAGTCGGCCTGCGGCTCATGCTGCAGGCGAAGTGCGTCCGGGGTGAGAATGGTGACTGCCGGCGCCGGATCGCGCCGCCGCGCCAGGATGTTGATGATGACGGCGGATGAGCAGACATTCTGATCGAGCGCTTCCTGGCAGGCAGCCTCCACGGCATCGATGCCGTCGGTCAACACCGTGGCCAGGATCGACACCATCTGCCGATCGCCGTCATGCGCCGCCTTTAATCTGCGTCGGATACGCTCCATCGCTGGTGGCAGAGCCCAATCCCGGAATGGCGCGCCATTGCGCAGCGCACCGGGCTTGCGGGCAAGTACAGGGACGTAATGCCAGGGATCGTAGACCGTCTCGTTGCGCCCGAAGGAGCGGGCATGTTCGGCGACGACCACGCCGTCCTGGCGGATGACGATCCTGTCTGCATAGGCATGGATCTCGACGGGGCGGCCGACGGCCGTCGACAGGACCGAGTATTTGTTGGTGTCGAAGCGAACCGTGCAGGTCTTCGACACCGAGGCCGGCACCGTGTGGAATCCGTCGAAGGGGCCGCGATACTCGACCAGTTTGCCGCGCTCTTCCTCGAACACGTTCCAGATCGTTCGTTCCGGTTGCTCGATGTGACGGTGCGCCTTGGCATAGGCGACGCACTTGTCCTGCAGCCAGGCGTTCAGCTCCTCATAGGTCTTGAAGCGCAGCCTGGGCGTGAAGAAGCGCTCGCGCACCAGCCCGACCTGGTTCTCGACCTGACCCTTCTCCCAGCCCGACGCCGGCGTGCAGGCGACTGGCTGCACCAGATAATGGCTGCACATCTGTAGGAGGCGGCGATTGTATTGGCGGTCCTTGCCAACAAAGATCGTTTCCACCGCCGTCTTCATGTTGTCGTAGATGCCGCGCGTGCAGGCGCCGCCGAAGAAGGCAAACGCCCTGTCATGGGCGTCGAACACCATCTCCTGGGTCTCGCGCGGATAGGCCCTGACGAACATCATGCGGCTGTGGCAGAGCCGGACATGGGCGACCTTCACGGTTACTGTCACGCCGTTGATCAGGACGATCTCGTGGCTCCAGTCGAACTGGTAGGCCTCGCCCGGCGCGAAGAATAGCGGCACATAGGCGTCCGCCATCGCCGACCCCTGCGCCTTCGCCCAGCTCTTCGCGTATCGGCGGACGGCGTCATAGCCTCCCTCGTAGCCGAGGCTGCAAAGCTCTTCGTAAATCCGGATCAGTGTCAGTTGCTCGCGCGCCGCCTTGCCACGGTTGCCATTCAAAAACCCGTCAAGCTGATCCTGCCACGGACCGATCTTCGGCTTGGGCTGCCGCTCGCGTTCGTAGGAGAACGATGTCTCATCGGACCTGAGTATCTTGCGGACGGTGTTCCGCGACACATGCAGTTCGCGGCAAATCCGCTTGAGCGACCATCCCTGCACATGGAAGGCGCGCCGAACCCGGGCAATCGTATCCACCGACTTCATCCCCACACCATCCGCTCGCCACGACGAGCGGATGGTCGCAAATCAAAGCATCAGGGGGGTCAAAATTGGACGCCGATTCCCCGGCTTATGGGGTCAATTTTGCACGCCGATTCACACCCGAGCTTCTCCTTGCGCGCGCGGTTGGCGATCTCGACCAGATAGGCGGGCCAGAGTTCGGCAGAGATGCCGTCGCGATGGCTGTAAGCGTCTGCGGGGGCCAGCACCCAGTCGGCAGCGATCCAGGCGCCTTCCGAGCCGCCGCTTCGGGTGAATACGACGGCGCAGGTCTCCTCGTCATGTGCGAGCAGGGTGCGCGCAAGGCGGTCGTATTCGGGGGCGGCGAAACGCAAGCCGGTCATTTCAGTTGCCGAAGGCGGTCGTTCACGGTGTTCATCCACGAGGAGAGGCTGTCGCGGTTAGGATTCCACGGCTGGGCGAGGTGCCAGGAGAACCACAGGTTAGGGGTACCGACTTCCGGGATGGGGTTCGTAGCACTTGCGTTCGCCGGGACGGCGCCACCGGCGAGCCGCAGGTCCCCATCGGCCCAGAAGCAGTCTAGTGCCGCGTAGGGATAGCCCGGGGGCACCAGGAACCAGATCGTCGTGTGCGCCTTTGTCCAGCCCGCGGGCAAGCGCACACCCGGCACGGTGATCAGGGTCGTGCCGCTCGGAAGCCGAGTGGCCGCGACCCCGGGATACCGCTCCGTGAGCTCCGCGAGCTGGACATCTAGGAGGCTCATCATCCAAAATTTGCCTTCGGCACGGCAGAGAAGCGCAAAGGCCCGTGGATCTTCTCAAGCGAGACCTCTTCATCGTCACGGATGACGCGGTCGGGATCGTCTCCGTGCCCCTCCAGAACGAGATCGTGCGAGGGATCCCAGTCAGGGACCTTGGCTTTGATCTGTAACCCGGTCAGCACCGGCTGGTCAGTCTCGAATTTCTCGCGCCCGACAAAGAAGGTATAGGCCTTCGGCTTATCGGGCTTGCCGCCGTCCTTGCCGTTGCTGGTCTGCTCCAGCACATCGTGTTTCGACATTTTGATCTCCTATCGGGCTGCCCGTCAGGTGGGACTCTTGACTAACTGGCAAATCGGATTCAATTTCACGAATCAGTCCATATCTGGACTAATCCATATCTGGACTGCTTGTGAGTTTCAAGTTCGATTTTGGACTTACCATATTTACGGGGTATGCATGGCTGGACACGCTCAGGACGTATCGATTGAACGAGGTGTCCAAGAGCGAACCGCGTTAGGAACCTTCATCAACATCGCGGACGCCTGGGGCTTAACGACGGATCAGCAGATCATCCTGCTTGGATCGCCGGCCAGGTCGACATTCTTCAAATGGAAGAAAGAGGGGGGAGCGATCCCCAGCGATACGCTCGAACGGATTTCGCACGTGTTCAGTATCTACAAGTGCTTAAACATCTTGTTTCCGGATCCTCAGCGCGCTGATCAGTGGATAAAACGGGAGAATAAATATTGGCACGGCCGCAGCGCCCTCGATCACATGATGAAGGGGAGAATGGCGGACCTGATTGATGTACGACGATATTTGGATGCGCAGCGGGGAGGATAGTGTTGAGCGTCGACTATGTAGTGGTCGAGAGTACCTGGTATCGCCTCATCCCCTCGCGCTTCCCGCCCATCTCGTTATACGAGCGCGTCGCGCGGGAGGAGGTGTGGCCTGTTGTGACTTCGGTCGAAGATCTCACGAATCCCCGCGCGCAGATGCGCCGGCTGCTGACCGGGGATGCCCAGGTCGACGAAGCGTCCCCCAAACTACAGAACTGGAACCATGCTCCCTTTGCCTACCTGAATCCCGAGGGCACGTGGCTGCTGAGCCCGCTCTTCGGCGCCATGGAGTTGTGTGACTGCCTTCAGACCGCCCTCGCTATGTCTGTGCGCAAGCGCGAACTCTTCCTCTCGCGTACCGAGGAGCCGCCTCTCGACCTCGACATGCGGGTCCTCGGTACTCGCGTGAAGGGGCGACTTGCTGATTTGCGGGCGCTCGACCCGACCTTGACCCAAACGGCGCGGTGGGAGGTCGGGGAAGAGCTCTTAAATGTCGGCGCCGATGGTGCCCTATTCAATTGCCCCGTCCGGCCTGCCGGGACCTGCGTCGCGATCTTCAACGGAGACGTTCTCGCGAGAAGCGTTCAGGCCGAGCATTTCCGCTTCGTCTGGGACGGCTGTCACGTGAAGTCGGTATACAGCTTCGACAAGGGAGAGAATTTCAGGGCGGACGACCTGTTCAAGGACGCAGTGATGAAAGCGGCATAGTCTAAGTCCGGCCTGTCGTCCCGTCGACAAACGGAGTCGTCAGACGTCGATCTCAACCTCTGGCCGCCGGTACAGCCACGGTGTGGCGATCGGAGCATCGAGATCCACATACTCAGCGGTACGTAACTTCGCCGCGAGACTGTATCGGATTTCCGTGTCGGCGCGACCCTCGGCTGGGTTTTCTCGCCACCAGCCGCCAGTCGGCAACGTAGCAATGGCGTTGCGCTGAGACAACTGGAGAGCATGAGGAACTGTGGGACGGTTGGTTACGGAGGCTCCCCGAGCGGGCCGGAACCACGCCACAGAAAACGCCCGTTTGGTCGGCCGCAACGTGACTGCCGCACAAAACCTCATGCTCCCCAAGATCAGCCCCCTCCAAAGACCATCAGACAGAATAAGCCTGATTATCGGGAGATAACCGGCCACTCCCACTGGTCATGGGCGCCTGGTGCGAAACTACTACTCGTTTATGTGCAGTCCGCCTTCATCTGCGATTAGACGATGCGTATTTCTTTACCAGCCATCCTTGACTGGTAGCCTAGCGACATCTATGTCTTGTCCCTAGAGACATATACGTCCGGTTGCGCCCTCTTGCAAACAGCGCAAACGCCGCGCATTTGTGTCCCGGAAGCTAGCAAAAGGACACTACCATGACCGCAAATCCTCCACAAGAAGAAGACGCAACGCCGGCGCCGACGATCAAGACCAACAAAGCGTCCGCCGATAAATGGGGTCAACAGGTAATCGAGCTGGGCTTTTGCCTCGTTCCGTCTCTCTTGCTGCGCGCTCAGCAGCGTATCGGGCTTAATCCGACCCAGCTCGCCGTCCTCCTGCAATTGTGCGATTTCTGGTGGGATAAGGAGCGGAAACCATTTCCAAGCAAGGAGACCCTTGCGCAGCGGTTGAGCCTTAGTGAACGCCAGGTCCAACGGTACATTGCGGAACTGGAGCAGGCCGGATTGGTCCAGAGGATCGAGCGCCGTAGCAGCAATGGGGGCAAGCTCAGCAATACCTATGATTTGAGCGGACTTGTGAAGCGCCTTCAGGAACTAGAACCTGAATTCCGCGAAATCGAAGAGTCGGCCAAGGCAGCCCGCAAGGCGGTGACGAAGCGTGGTTACAAAGCCACGCCGAAACCGAGCGTCGAGGCCGCACGATGATCCCCTGGGGCCCGATGGATAAAAAGAACAAGAGCGAGGGACTGGAATGAGTTGGGCGCTATTTATTGACGAGTCAGGCCAAGATCGCCGGAATTCGCCATATGAAGTGCTGGCAGGCGTTGCGATCGAGGACCGAAAGATATGGCCCCTCATCCGGCAACTTTCCGACGCTCAGCAGCATATCTTCGGGATGCGTCTTTATCAGGCTTACGGCCAGGAGGCGAAAGCCAAGGAGCTACTCAAGCCAAAAACTTTCAGACACGCTGCACAATTGCCAGCCTTCGAGCAGAACACCCGCAGTCGCCTTGCGCGGGAAATCCTTCTTGATGGGACAGCAGTGACGCGCGATCGGTTGACTGCGCTCGGCCAGGCGAAGATCGCTTATTGCGAGTTTGCGCTCAACCTTGCTCGTAGCCACGGAGCACAGGTCTTCGCAACCATGGTCCCGCAATCAGCACCGCGGCCACCAAGCGATGAAGCGATGCGAAAGGACTACGCCTTCCTATTCGAGCGCTTCTATTACTTTTTGAATGGAATGCCAGACGATCCGATGGGATATCTCGTGTTCGACGAGCTAGATAAGGCACAGAGCCATGTCTTGCTTGGGCAGGTATCGAACTATTTCATAAGGACACGAAACGGCAGGGTGCGCGCCCGACTCATTATCCCGGAACCCTTCTTCGTACACAGCGATCTAACGACGCTAATTCAGCTGACGGACATCGTCGCGTATGTGATCAGTTGGGGTTTGCGATTGAATGGCATGACGCTGCCGGCCAGACCCGAATTGGCGGGACTAGCTGATCGCGTAAAGCGAATCCGATTCAGTCGCGAGACCGAAGGAGGTGAAAAAATCTGGGGGATTAAGCACATTCGGGATCTGAGGCCTATCGCTCTCAACCCGGCATAAAAAAAGGCAATGCCCACGTTTCCGCGTACAAAGCCTCCGAGGAGACATCTATGTCATGGGGGGGCGAATGTCAACTTTATAGCAGATCGCGCAGAGTACCGGCGGCGAGACGACATACCGTCGGCGACGGTACGAGAGGTCAAATCACGCCTCAATTGTATGCGCAACCACAAGGCCGCAATATGATCGTTTTCAACGACCTCAAACATGATTTGCTCGAACCGAGCGGAGGCATCCTGATGGCGCCTACGACGTTCGCGGCGACGTTGGAAGCTCATGGTCTCTACAGCACCAAACAATTCGTGCTGCGCTTGAGCCCGCGTGTTCATGAGTTGGTCGACGCCCTCGCCTCAGGCGACTTTGGGGGGCACGACCCTGCAGACCTCATCCAAGCCTACTCGACCTACATCCACGAGACTATCCACTGGTGGCAGCATGTAGGCTCGACCGCTGGCCTTATTTTCAGCCTCTGCTACCCAGCACAATTTTCAAGCAGTCTCGAACACCTTCAAAAGGCGATCGCGGAAATTGGGCCGAAGAAATCATTAAAGCGATGGGCTGATGACGCGCTACTCCATGGCACGGCGCCCTCGGCCGAGGCGCTCGCGGAAGCTAACATTGCCGTCAACAATGCGCTGGACATCGAGTTCTACAAATTCTTCGCGCATAGCCCAAACCGGTCATCCGAGCTTAGGCAGAACCAACATTTCGAGAGCGTCGGTCATTCGTACCGTATCGCCTATGGTAACACGCTGATGGCCCTGCTGCAGTCTTGCGATCTGGAGCCCGATAGCCTGCCTGATCCAGAACGATGGCAAGCAGAGTTCGATCGCCTCTCGGTCACGCGCCACGAGGGCTTCTACCATGGGTCGCCAATCACGCGCGGTGACGTGGGGCTTCACGCTATCTTCGAAGGCCAGGCGCGTTTCATCCAACTTCAGTTTCTCGCTTCGTCCGGCGGCCCCTCGACTTGCGCGGCCTACGCTGCCGACGGTTATCTGAGCGGCATCTACGTCGATGCGTTTACAGAGTTCCTTCGCCTCAGTGAGTCCGAATGGCCTGAGACAATCGACAGCCCCCTCGTCGGGCTGTTTCTGCTGATCTGCGACCTTTCGATCAACCCGACCCGCGGCTTTCCCCTCGATATCGAACGTTTCGAGGACTTCATTTCTGACGTCGATCCAGGCGCGCGATTCGCCCTGCTTTGTCAGGCCGCCCGAGAGCATCCTGAAGTGAAGCCAGCGATCCAAGCCTATAGCTCTGAAGAGTATGCTTTCGTTTCGCGCGTCCTCACCGACCGCTGCGGCTATGACGATCCGCTTGTCGCCCTACGAGCAGTCATAGCCGTGTCCGAAACGGTGGCGGGCCAGGCCCTCATGGCCGAATGGGCGAGTTTCGAGTACTCCGCTGGTAACCTGCCCATCCGGGTTATGACCTCACATTTCATGGATCTCTGCAGGAGCAAGCTCACCCATCCACACTTCTTCTGCTGGGCGGGCAAAGCCTTAGCTCTGGGCCATACGACTCAGGTGTTCCAGGAGCTTTTCCTGCGACACTTGTCCCTCTTCACGGATCGCGCTGACTCACAGCAAATCTTCACCCGCGCGTTTGCGGGCCGAGAGGGCACCGCCCTGAAGCGCATGCTCGATACCTTCATGGCGTCGACGGTTCTCTACGACCTAACATTTCAATGGGTTCTTCGAGACGGACCCTTTCACTACGATTTTCGATCGCTGACCGGTGGCAGTCAGAACGAGGCCATGGAGATCTGGGCCAAGAACGCGTTCAAGGCCGCGTTCGGCCACCACCCAGACGATTTCGAGCAACTAAAGTAGGCCACGGCTCGAAGCCCTCAGGATATCGACCAATCGGCGGCTGGAGAAATTTTATCGACGCTGCTCAGCCTGGCACGTTGAACAGCGGAGTTGCATTGTTTTGAGATACAATAAGAGTCAGCTTTTCTTTGGCCCGACTCAAGCCGACATACAGAAGTCTGCGCTTGTATTCTGTCCCTGAAAACGCCGATCGATCGCACATCATGATCAAGGCATTCGCGCACTCAAGGCCTTTGGATTTGTGAATAGTGCTCAGGCATTTGCGTGGTGGTTGCGCGTGCGAGAACGTTCGACGCCGAGTAATTTCAGCGAATCCGTCTGCAGCTACATCAAAAGCTCCCATTCGGACGGCGTCGCGGACTTCGCTCTTTAGATCGAACTCGATATCGCTGAAGCCATTTTCCTTTCGTTCTACGAGGCCGATGAGGTGCTCGAGCGCCTTGGCCACGCCACGATGGGACGGCTCCGCGATCAGATGGCTCGCGATTGCTTGCAACTGACCAGGCATCCCGCGCGCCGGTCTCGCGCACCTTTGTTGTACCTCGGCCTTGAGGCGATTGCCGTGGCTTGAAGCCGAAAATCTGACGCTGGTTGCATAGACGAAGGACAGAAAGCCATCGGCAATCGCATCGAGGTCTCCGGTGTGATTCCGGATACAAGCAGCCAGCGCCGAGAGGTGGTTGCGGGTGTGGCCTTCCCAAATGCGCACGGACCGACCGAAAAACGCGTTCAAATGTGCAACGCGTTCGTTACCGACAGTCATCACCAGAAGTTGCTCACTTTGCCGTAACAGGGAGCTGATTGGTGCCCTGTGCTCTCGTGACATGCCGATCGCCTTATGTGCAACCTGTGCTGAGTTCTCAGCGAAAAGTACCCTTAGCCCCGGGGGAAGGCTGCCGGTTAGGTCAATCGAGCCTCCATTTGAAAGGGCCCGACGAGCGTCCAAGATCCACTCTCCCAGTTCGGGCGTGCCAGAAATCCAACGATGGGGTGTCGAGAGTTCTCCCCAACCGCCCGCATCTTTCAGGGCGGCCCAGCGCCCGAGTGTTGCGCGAATTTCTGCCTCGCTGTCAGCAAATATTACCTGCATCGGGTCACCGAACAAACGAAGGATTGATCCCGCCGAATGTACCGCGACGACCGCATGGTGCTGGTCAGCAGTCGCGTCCTGATGCTCGTCGCAGATGATAATTGGATAACGTTGTGAAGCAGCGCCCGCAACGATTGCGGAGCTCTCAAGGAGCTGACGGCATCGCGCGGCGACCACATCATACCGATCATTTTCGCGCGCCCAACCCGCAACGTCAGGAGGAAGATCCAGCGTGCGGTGGTAGATACTCGCGATTTCGGTAAGAAAGCTATCTATAGTCCGAATTTCGACGCGATTTGCGACGGCGCGCGTGCGAGCAGCGAAGACCGAGCGCGCTGCGTGTGTATGTGTCAGGATCAGGACACGGCCCTTAGACAGCGCTGACGCCGCGTCCATCGCAAACGACGAACCCTGATGCGTCTTCCCGCATCCTGCCGGTGCCTCGATTGTGACCAAAGGGAGGTCAGACCGCAGCAGCGATGCGACTTCGTCATCCGTCACGGTCTCAGCTCTCCTACGGCAAGAGGGTGATCGCCGATTGTCGCGCGCAGTGCGTTGATGAAGGGCAGAATCTCCGGCTCGACGCAGGGCCAGACAGACAACGAGATCATCTTGGTACCGAGTTCGACGCCCCCGGCGAGCGATTTGAACCAGACTTGGCTGTGCTTAGACCACTCCTTGCCTGTCTGTTCGTCCGGAGCACCATCTTTGTTGCCAGTGGCAGCTGCAACGATGATCGAGCGTAGTTTCGCCAAGCGCCGTTCAGGATTGCCACATGCCGCTAGGATGCTCGCTTCGTCCTTGTCTTTGATCGCCAGCCGATCCGCGAGAGTTCGCATCCGGCGACCGAACGTACCGTCGGGCTCTTGCGCGAGAGCCAGCAACTGGTCATCGCGTACATGGGCGATGATGTTTTCTTCCAAACAGCCAGACCGCCATTGAAACAGTCTCGCTCCGAACCTTTCGCTTATTCGCCGCCAGCGTTCGGGAGATTTTCCTTCGTTGTCACAAAAAGCCCCCAGTACGAGACCGCCTTCGCTGAGCCCTTGCAACAAGCCCATCATGGTTTCGTTTCCGCCGCCGTCGCAAACTCGGACACCATGATCTTCGGGGCGTGCGGTGAAGGCATTCCTGAGAAGAAACCGAAGAAATCCCACCTCAGTTACCCCCTCGGCGATGACAGGTATCTTTGCCAGAAATGTCTCAGGGTCGCGGCGCTGTTGGTTTGCGATCTTGTCGTGAGGAAGTGGCCCAATCTTGGCCTTGGAATCCATGAACCAGAGAGCGGCCTCTGTCGCCGCAGAGATCGCGACAGCGCTGTGTGTGGTCACAAAGCACTGGCTCTCGTCCTTTGTCAGCTTGGCTATCAGCTGCCTCAGCCGGTAAGGTTCCAAGCCCCGTTCAATCTCATCGATAATGGTAAGCCTCGTTGCGGCTTCGGTTGCACCAGCCACCTCAAGCGCCGACATACGACGCGTGCCGGCACCCCAGCTTGCGAGCGGCAGCATGACACCATCTTTGCTAGCGAGCAGCCCGATCAAAGCGCCGATCGACAGGCCTTGACTGCTCGTGAGGCCAAGGTCCAGATCGTAGGGTAGCCCGGCTTCACGCATCGCGACCCCGAGTGTCGCCAGCGAGTCTTTCTCGTCCTTCAAGAGCGCGTCCGAGATGTTCGCATCGGAAACCTGCTTGTTGATTCTCGATTTGAGATTTCCTTTTGAAAGGAGCCGGTCGAGGGCAGAGCCCGAGACGAGCCTCAGATCGCGGTCATTACGATCGTCGTTGGCAAGACGAACGACTCCGATCTTCCGCCGCAGTCCCACCGAAAATGCAACCACGTCTTCGTTGGGTTGAACCACCTCCCAAACTGGCTCGAGTTCGTCGGTGCCGCGGACTCGAAACTTGAAGACGGCCTGATTGGGGCGGCCTTCATGACTAGGGTCCGGGAGGATCGCCTTCTGTCCGTCCCACTCCCAAGGCCACAGAGCTTGCTGATGGTCTGAAATTCCGACTTCGATTGGAATTTCGACGACGGCCTCAATTGAGAAACCCTCCTTCGTCGATCGATTGAGATAGTCCGTCTCGAGCACTTGGATTGTATTCGTTGGGCTGAACAGCAGCGAAACCGCATGTAAAACGGTGCTCTTTCCAGAATCGCCACCGCCAATGAGGATGTTTATTCGACGATCTGGACGCCATTCCAGAGAGTCGATACCCCGAAACTTCGAGATCGCAAGATATTTGATGCGGGGCTGCTCAACCATCGTCGATCCGAATCGTTGGGTTCAATGCAGCCAAGCTTAGGCTCGTTCAATACGGTCCGCAAAGCTCTCAGGACATGGAAAGACCTTCGCTTCGCAGTCGAGCTTAAGCTTCAAGCATCCGCAACGACCAGCGAACTGTTGTGTGGCGGCGGGCAGTCATTCGTCGACCTCGACCCCACGGTATTCTTCGCTACCGGCAAGGTCGGGCATGATGTCACCAGCCAGGAGCTTCTCCTTCGACAGCAGTCCGGCGTCCTCGAGCGCCTCGAAATCCGGCAAATCGCGCAGCGTGTCGAGCCCGAACTCCAGCAGGAATTCTTTTGTCGTCACGTAGGTGTAGGGCGCGCCCGGCGTCGGGCTACGAGGGCCGGAAGCGATCAGACCGGCACCGCGCAGATGACCCATAAAATCGCGACTGATCTCCTTGCCGAAGAAAGATGACAACTCGGCACGGGTGATCGGCTGGAAGTAGCCGATGCACATCAGCACGAGCACCTCTGACTGCGTGAGGTCCACCGCGCGCTCGTTACCGCCGACTGCACTGCGGATAGCGTCTGCATAAGCCGGCCGGGTCAGATGCTTCCAGCCACCAGCGACGGCGACGAGGTCATAGGGTCGACCGCGCAGTTCCTCGCGAATGTCATCGATCAAAAGGTCAACGCTGCAGTTTTTTCCGACGATCCGCGCGAGCGTCTCGCGGCCGACCGGTTCGCTGGCGGCGAAGATGGTCGCTTCGACACGGTTCTTCCATTCGCGCCAGCGCGCCTCCGGCGGCAAGTGATCCAGCTCCCGGTCAAACAGCTGGTCAGCTGATCGACGGTCATCTGGCCGATCCTTTCCGCGTCTGCGCACCGCTTCCACCATGGTCGTCACAGCCCGTAGATGCGAAAGGTTGGGCGGCCCGACAGCTCGCGCACGGCACCGAGTTCGACCAGCCGGTCGAACAGCCGGCGCAGGCCGCGGTCGCTCATGCCGGCGATCTTTTCGGATGCCACGATCGCGTCGTCGGACAAGAGCCTTTCGACGACCATGTCCGCCGCCTTGGCCCGGAGTTTCGGCGCGACCGCAAGCAGCCGGTCCGCGCGGCGCTCGAGCTCGACGGATAAATCAATGGCGCGCAGCGCGGCGCGTGCCTGCGCGGCCAGCAGGCCTTTCGCACGCTCATCAGGATCTGTCTCAATGCCTGTCGCCACGGAGCTGGCTGCCAGTCGAGGCGTGCGGGCGCCTGTCCCCAAGGCTGCCTCGGCGCCCAGCAGCGGCATGGCGTATGCCCAACCCAGCCGCTGCGCCCGCAGGGCGTCGGCGAGCCAAGCTCCAACGGTGCGTGCGAAGCCACGGCGTTCGGCGGCAGTGAACGCACCGGTCAGCATGCCGACCATTCCGATGCCTGCGGAAAGCTGTCGAAGATCATCCGCCAGATCGCTGACCGCCTCATCATCCGGCGCGTAGCCAAACTCCTCCAACACCGCCGCGAGATTTTTCTCCGTCAGGAGATCCCCCGCTGGCCGAGATGCCAGCCGACGCCAGGCGAGGAGAAAACGGCCGGCGGGCCCGACATTGTCGCCGGGCCGGGTGAGCAACACGGCGTCGCGCAGCGCGCTTTCATCCTCGACGCGGCCAGCCTGCTTTGCCGTTGCCACGGCAGCCGAAAGCGCCAGGCGCTGCCGCCAGGCGCCGGCCCACCGCTCCTGACGGCGGACGACAGCATCGAGCGCGCCGATGGCAGCGCCCGCGGCGAGCGAGACGTCCTCGAACTCGTTTCTCGCATGACTGTGGGCATCCGAGATGGCCCGGCGCAGCCAAGCCGGCACCGCTGCCATTGGCACGGTCGGAGGGGTTCCGGCAGGCGTGGCGTGGTGACGTGCAGAAGGTCTGGGACGCAGAATCATGGAGAGCACGATGAATCATGGCGGCGCTTTTAGCAACAGAAATGGACGAAAAGCGCTGTGCTTGTCGCGCAGCAATAACGAACGATAATCTTGCATTATCGCTCGTTTTTCGGGCGAGCAGCAAAATGCCCCACTCGCCCTTATTTTTCACCAGAAATCACGAGATTTATCGCGGCGGCAAGCCGCCGGCTGTCGCCATCAGGCCGAACAAAATGCCTTGCCTGACCCTCGGGCTATCGGCTGCCAGCAGCCTTGTTCCCGACCAAGATGGAACGATCACACGTTTCACCACTTGAGGCATCGTATAGCGTATTTTTGCCCTTTTTGCAACCGCTCGCCCTTCATTTTCACTCCGTCACTCCCTCCCTTGCGACGACGATGGTCTACACGCATATCTGCCACCAATGTTTTCAACCCAGCGGGCGCAAGCCTGTCAACGGCCGGTAGAAGATCACCCGCACCGACGGAACCAACTGGCTGAGGGGATCGAAATCCCGGATGTTCGCGGTCAGGACCGTCGCCCCCAGCGGACCGGTCTGGTGAAAGGTCAGCGCATCGTTGAGGAAGCGGCGTTCGTGCCCCTCCCCTTTCGGCAGACGGCTCAGCCGGAACAGGAGGCCGGCCAGCATGCCGGCGCGTCCCCAGGCGGTGGCGTCGGGAGCATGTAGCCGATGCCCGGGAATGTCCTCGATCGTGTCTGCAACCACTTTCAGGATCGACTTCGTCGTGGGATGCGCCGGGTCGAGCCGGCCGAACACATGGCTGAGCTCGGCAAGACAAACGGCCGAGTGGTGACAAAGCCGATAGGTGAGAAGCTCATCGACGGCTTCGGGAGTGCGTCCCTGCAAGACATCCAGATAGACGCTTGTGTCGAGAAGCAGGGCACCACCGACCGCCGGCTCGTCTCCAGCCCAGGACAGCGCGGACTCCGGACGCCGTTCCAGCCCCGCGGTGCGCCGCTGTGGCTTGAGGGAACGCAGCGCGCTCCTGAGATCAAACGCCAAGATCAATATCCGCAGGGATACTGCCCTTACGGCGCACAAGCCGGGCGCCAAAATCGTCATCGAGGGCCAGCCGCGACAAGGCGAGCTCCAGGAGTTCGGTGTCGGAGGTCACATGCGCACGTTTCTTCGCCGCCTCAATCAGTTCCGACGGCACCCTGCCGGAAAGGCGTGTGTTCTTGGCCGCGCCAAGAAGGCCAACCGCCCTTGCCTGCTCAAGCACCAGGCGGTTGCGGGTGTGGGCGATCCGCTCCTCGCTTTCGGCTGCCGTTGCGCCACGATCGCTCATCCTAGGGTTTCCTCGATTCTCCGCTGTTGAACGAAACATAGAGGATGTTGAACGGGAAGGCAATGAACGGGGCAAGGAACGGCAATGCCGAGGAAACGATCGCCGCATCGTCCATGAGTACAGTGCCCGCTCGGGGCCGCGAGGCCCGGCCATTGTCGTACGTGGCGGGAAGCAGTTTGGCTATTAGTCAAGCGTCTCGCGGTGGACAATTCGGCGCTTTGGTCGCACGTTGTGCTCTCAGAATCGCAGACTGCGACATTCCAATGAACGAGAGCCCCCGATGGGCAGTCCCCGTAATTTCATGACGCCCGTCAACACGACCGACACCGTCGATCTGCCTGACATTGGCGACGTCGTCATGGAAATGGGACGCCCGGATGAGGCCCCTTCCCCTTCCTCGCAGGTCCAGGGCTCGCGACAAGCATCAATGCCCGCGCATCTCGAAAAGCTTGCAGACCGCGCGCGCGATTATGTCGAGGCCGCCAGCTCGACGAATACCCGTCGCGCCTATGCCGCCGACTGGAAGCATTTTTGCGGCTGGTGCCGGCGCCAGTCGTTTGATCCGCTGCCGCCAGACCCACAAATCGTCGGCCTCTACATCGCCGCCCAGGCCTCGGGATCAGCGAGGGACAAAAAGTCGGTGTCGACCATCGAGCGCCGCCTCTCGTCCCTGACATGGAACTATACGCAACGCGGTCAACCGCTCGACCGAAAGGACCGGCACATCGCCACAGTGCTGGCCGGCATCCGCAACAAACACGCCTCCCCTCCCCGTCAAAAGGAAGCCATCCTGCGCGACGATCTTGTAGCCATGCTGGAAACGCTCGACCGTGGCACGCTGCGCGGTCTGCGCGACCGCGCCATGCTGCTTTTGGGCTTCGCCGGCGGCTTGCGCCGCTCCGAAATCGTCGGCCTTGATGTTGCGCGCGATCAAACCGAGGACGGTCGCGGATGGATTGAAGTTTTCCCAGGCAAGGGCGTGCTGGTGACGTTGCGGGGCAAGACCGGCTGGCGCGAGGTCGAGATCGGCCGCGGTTCGTCCGACGCCACCTGCCCGGTCGTCGCCCTGCAGACATGGCTGAAGCTGGCCCGCATCGCGCATGGCCCCCTCTTCCGCCGCGTCACCGGTCAGGGCAAAGCGGTGGGTGCCGAGCGGCTCAACGATCAGGAGGTGGCGCGGCTGGTCAAACGCGCGGTCTTGGCCGCCGGCGTGCGCGGGGATCTTTCGGAGAGCGAACGCGGCCAAAAGTTTTCTGGCCATTCGTTGCGCGCTGGCCTTGCTTCCTCGGCCGAGGTTGATGAGCGCTACGTTCAAAAGCAGCTCGGCCATGCCTCGGCTGAAATGACTCGCCGCTATCAGCGCAGACGCGATCGTTTCCGTGTCAATCTCACCAAGGCAAGCGGGCTATAGGCGCCAAGAGGCCCGCCCCTACCCACCTTCAGCTTTATCGGCTGACAGAGCCCATAAGACCCGCTTCCGGCTCTTTTTCCATGATCTGGTGCAAGGTCAGAGCAGCCCCACTGGGCGATGTCACCTTAAGGTGAACTCGGACACGCGGAAGGCGTTCTGCCTTGCGGATTGATTTCAGGTCACGGCTCGCACGGTTTTCCACTCCGCGATCGCTTGCATGACGGTGAACGCGGCATTTTGAAAGCGGAGCGTTGTGGACTGGGTGGGAACGTGAGATTTCGGATGGCGGAGAAGATTGAGAGGAAGTGCTGAAGACTTCCCGGCGATCGAAAGCTCTGCATCGTACGCTAGCGCTTTCGCCGTGGCCCATGTGAGTTCGCGGCGCGGTTGTTCAGATCCTCGTGATGTCCACTTTCGACGTCCGGCATTACTTGGCGGCGCGCGCCGCCTTGGTGTCGCGGCGGTTCCGACGATCTTGTCAAGCACATAACCGTCGTGATCGACGACGCGCCGCAACCGGTGTTTTTTGCCGACGATGGTGATGACCACCTCGTCCAGATGCCAAACGTCGTTCCGGCTCGGCTTCTTGGGATGAATGTTACGCGCATAGTCCGTGCAGAACTTCTCCAACGGCGGATCGTTTAATTGGAGACGACAACGGCGCACTCCAGCAGCCTCGACAAGGCGCACACCCAGCGGAAACCGAGCCGCGCCCGGCATTGGCGATGCTCTGAGGCGGGAAGCAGTGGCATTGGTAGCTGACTGGCCTGGGGTTTATGGAAGTGCGTCTATCGCGGCGTCCCTTACAAGGCGTTGCGGTGACATCGCCCTAGGGAGCCACACCTTCGACTTGATCCAGTCAGACCGCTATTCACGGTGACGTCCCATGGCCATGCGGTTTGGTCGGCGCAGCCTGGCTCGTTTCGCGAACGCTCGGAAAGGCTGTCGCGTGCCGCCCATCCGCATCGAGCGGCCAGATGAGGCTGCTTTCCGCGCGCAGGGTAACGTCGATGACGAGAACCCGGCAGTGATGGGACTCGACGCTGGCATGGGTATTGTCTTGGCGACAAGCGGCGAGGGGACATTGCCGGGCTATGCTCGACGCGAAAAGCTGGCGCTCGGCAAACGTCTCGGCCTTTGGTCGAGCGCATTTGGTCAACCGGAGGCGAGCGAACGGAACGTATATTCCGCTCGACACTCGGAGGTGACCAAGAGGAGTTAGCCGCGGCTAACAGCTCTATGGCGAACCCATCCGTGTTAAGAAGCTGTTAACCCTTATTTTCTTGCGCATGAGAAAGAATCGGGCATAGTCCGGTCATCTGCGGAAAAAACCGCAAACATGACAAACTTCCGCAACTGCGGCGAGAGAGAATGAAATCCATGGATAGCACTGCTGCGGCACTTGAGCCAGCCAGCGAGTCGGAAGAGTTGAAGACGCTAATCCAGCGTCACTCGGCTACGCTATCGACTCAGCTGCAGGCCCACCATCTCAGCACGTTTCCTCCCAATGCCGAAAAGGGTATCCGCAATTTCTCGCCTGCCGAGACCGCCAAGCTCATTGGGATAACAGAAGGCTACCTGCGACAGGTGGCCGCTGAAATCCCGGATGCGTCCACGGTCTCCGGTGGTGGACGGCGTTCCTATTCGGTCGACGCGATTCATACGATTCGTAAGTTCCTGGACAGCGGAGCAAGAGGCAGCAGGCGCTATCTCCCTTGGCGAGCCGAAAACGAAGACCTTCAGGTCATCACGGTGATGAACTTCAAGGGCGGGTCTGGGAAAACAACGACCACGGCCCATCTTGCTCAATACCTCGCCCTGAAGGGCTATAGGGTCCTGGCAATCGACCTTGATCCACAGGCAAGCCTGTCCGCCCTCTTTGGCCATCAGCCGGAGATCGATGTCGGTCCGAATGAAACCCTTTATGGGGCACTCCGCTACGACGAAGAAAGGCGGCCCATCGCTGAAATTGTCCGTGCGACATACATCCCCGACTTGCACCTAATTCCCGGCAATCTCGAACTGATGGAGTTCGAACACGATACTCCGCGTGCGCTCATGAACCGAGCGCCTGGCGACGCCATGTTCTTTGCCCGTATTAGCCAAGCACTCGCGCAGGTTCAGAAGATTTATGATGTCGTGGTGATCGATTGTCCCCCGCAACTGGGCTATCTCACTCTATCCGCGCTTACGGCCGCAACGTCGGTCCTGATTACCGTCCATCCGCAGATGCTCGATGTTATGTCGATGAGCCAGTTTCTGGCGATGACGGGCGATTTGTTGGATGAAATCAGCAGGGCGGGGGCTTCCTCGCAATACAAATGGATGAAGTATCTGATCACCCGGTTTGAGCCGAGCGACGGACCTCAAAATCAAATGGTCGCCTTCCTCCGCTCTATCTTTGGGGAGCACGTTCTCAATCATCCGATGCTGAAAAGTACGGCAATTTCCGATGCGGGACTTACCAACCAAACGATCTTCGAGGTGGAACGCAGCCAATTTACGCGAACAACCTACGACCGCGCGATAGAATCGGTGGAGAGCGTTAACGCAGAGATCGAAGCTCTCATTAAGAAGGCGTGGGGGAGACCGCTATGAGCAGGAAGCGCATTTTCGCCAACCTTGAATCCGGCCCGCCACAGGTTGATCCCGAGCTCTCCGGTCCCGAGACCCCTGAACCACCGGCAGCCAGACGGTCTTCGCGCATTCGCCCGCTTCTAGGTTCGCCCGATCTGTTGGAGAGCGGCTCCGGGTCCCCAGTGGGGGCTCTGGGGCAATCACTCGGGGAAATGAATGAGCGTTCGAAAAGGGCCGACGAGATCGAGCAACGATTGATCTCTGGTCAGGCGATCGTCGAGCTCGACGCCAGCAGTGTCGAGCCATCGTTCATCCCCGATCGAATGTTGAGCGACGACGAAGCGTTCCGCAGTTTCGTGGAGGCAATAAGGAACGAGGGTCAGCAGGTACCCATTCTCGTGCGGCCCCATCCTGAACATCCGGCCAAGTACCAGGTCGCCTTCGGCCACCGGCGCCTGCGCGCAGCGATTGAGCTGGAAATCCCAGTCAAAGCAATCGTGCGGAAGCTCACAGACCAGGAATTGGTCGTTGCCCAAGGCCAGGAGAACAATGAAAGGCAAGATCTCTCCTATATTGAAAAAGTTCGTTTCGCTCAGCAGCTCGAACAGCGCTTTTCACGGGATGTGATCATGTCAGCGCTCTCTGTCTACAAAAGCGACTTGTCGAACATGCTGGCTGTCGGCGCCAAAATTCCTGGTGATCTCATCGAGGCGATCGGTCCCGCGCATGGCGTCGGCCGGCGCAATTGGATGTCGTTGGCCGATGTCGTGGTCGATCCGGCCCAACTGCACAAGGCGAGAGCCGTCATTCAGCAGCACCAATTCGCCACCCTTTCCTCAAAGGAGAGGTTTGAAGCTGTGGCGCGATCGCTCAAGCCCGGCACGCTCGCCCGCAGCCAGGATGCGCTTCTATCGGATGCTGGTCAGGAAATCGGCCGTATTACCCAGAGCAAACAGAAAGTCACAGTCACAATCGACCGGAAATCATCACCGGAGTTTGCGGAATTCGTGATCAACGAGCTGCCGCGGCTCTTCAAGGAGAATCGGCAGAGCCGTTAACGGCTCCGCCGATACAGGCATCGAAGGTAGGAGATCGACACAGCAAAAGAAAAAGGCCCCCGAAACAGCGTCCGGAAGCCCTTCTCCAAGTTAGCACCTAGAGAATCGCACTTCCGCGAATCACAGTCAAGAGCCCTTTCGGGCATAGGCGTCGTTTCGGCGAGCAGGTTTCTTTTGCCTAGCGATAGGTGAAAGAGCATGGAAACGCATATCTCAACGACGCCCTTTGGGCGGCGGCAAATGACGCTTGGCATGATCTCAAGCCAAGTCACCGCAAGGGCGGTGCCGAAGGGGTCGACTGTCCACAAATGGCATGTCTTCCAAGATATTAAGGACGCCAGGATCGCTCTGGGCGCCACTGATCGCGCCTTGGCCATTCTCGACGCGCTGTTGTCGTTCCATCCGGACACGGCGCTTTGTGGCGACGGCGAGCTGATAGTCTGGCCATCCAACGAGCAGCTGATCCGCCGCGCCAATGGCATGCCCCCAACGACCTTACGGCGACACCTGGCCGTTCTGGTCGAGTGTGGATTGATCATCCGTCGGGACAGCCCAAACGGCAAGCGCTTCGCCCGGAAAGGGCAGGCGGGCGAGATCGAGCAAGCCTATGGCTTTGACATCTCGCCGATCGTGGCGCGCGCTGAGGAGTTCAAGGATCTTGCGGATGCGGTCAGATCTGAGAAGAAGGCGTTTCGTCTCGTTAAGGAGCGGCTTACCATATGCCGACGTGATATCGTCAAGATGATCGACGCCGGCATTGAGGAAGGCGTGCCGGCGAACTGGGGCAGGGTTCAGCAGGCCTACCAGGCGATTGTTGGTCAGATACCACGCACTGCACCTAGGCAGACTCTCGAGGTGGTTGCCGGAGAACTTGAAGGCCTTTGGGCTGAAGTGCGTGAAGCATTGGAATCATTTGTAAAAACACAGAAAGTGGACGCCAATGAGTCCCAAAATGGGCGCCACATACAGAATTCAAAACCAGACTCTAAATTTGAATCTGAACCCGGCTTAGGAAATAAAGATGAAGCGGGCGGCAACGTTGCGGACACCGACAACGTACGGAGCCTGCCGAAGCGCGAACTACCATTAGGAATCGTGTTGGACGCCTGCCCGAACATGCTTTGGCTAGTGAAGGGCGGCGGCGGAATCCGCAGCTGGCGTGAATTTCTGGCCGCGGCCGAGGTTGCCCGGCCGACCATGGGCATCAGCCCGAGCGCCTGGGAGGAAGCGCGAACGGCAATGGGTGAGCAGCAGGCGGCGATTATCATTGCCGCGATCTACCAGCGGCAGGACCAGATCAACAGCGCCGGCGGCTATTTGCGCAGCTTGACGGACCGAGCAAAGGCCGGAAAGTTCTCGGTCTGGCCGATGGTGATGGCCTTGTTGCGGGCCAAGCTTGACGCATCCAAGACGACCGGAACCGGAGCTGAAGCCGCTGCCGTCGATTTGGAGGCGGCAGGCAAGGTTGTGCGCACCGAATCACGGTTGGAAATCAGCGATGCGTTGCGACGCAGCCTCGACAGACCGGGGCGCGGATCATGATGAGGAAGGCGGGTTTTGATCCGCTCTATGAGCTTGAGCGATCGCTGCAGTGCTTGTTGGGACGAGCGTCTTATGAGAGCATCGAGGGCATGAAACGAACACGATCGGGAACCGACGCCGGACGAAACCGCCGGAATGGTGTGGTGGAACTCACTTACTGAGACCGATCGCGCGGCTTGGTTGGCGCGGGCTGACAGCGCGGTTCCAGCTGATGCCCGGACGGCGTACAAGCGGCTCGGGGATCAGCGTTAGCCACGGACCAGGACTGTTTGTAGATTCTATACTTCCCTACGCACTAAAATGAAAATCCTGTGTTTCCCAGATCGCCATGTAGTGGGCTGAAGGGGAATGGGCCTTTCAACGCCCGGACGCCTCATGGCCGAGGCGAGAAGAAAGAGGACGGGACGGTCTCTTTGATCGGGAGTTGGACCAGCTGCCCAGCAAGGCCTAAGCCTCGCGCTCAAGAAGTATCTAACTTGACGGACTATCACGTCGTCCGCAGGAAAGCGAATTGGGCGCATTTATGTGAATGCCTATCCAAGCCCCCGCACCGATACGTTTATCGCCGTTAAAGCCGAGATCAGTCCGGCGTGCCGCACGAGGCCTACTGCCGCATTTGATCGCAATTTGGGCTTCACGGCGCGATCGTAGACTGCGAGACACTCGGCCGACGTCAGACGAGAAGAATAGAGTACACCGTCGACTGCGAAGCTATCATAGAGCGCCTTGCTAAGTCGACGGCCGGCGGCCTGGTGCTTGGCACGGGCGGCGTTGGTCGTCACACCGAGCTTTAGCAGCCCTGTCGTTCGCAGGTCTATGACCGTGAGCGGCTCTATGGCCGATACTTCCGACACGACCCAGTCCTCGACTTCCGTAATGTCGAGAACGCGCTTGGCTCTCCCTTCGAATCTATCGGGGGTCGGAACAAGAACCGTTCCCGCAGACACGCTAAGGTCGAACGAAGCGCGAACACGCGCATAGATCTGTAGATGACGCCACCGGGCTGGTTGAAAGTTTCCGGCCGATGG
>NZ_SCNN01000026.1 GCF_005503535.1 Mesorhizobium comanense
GTCTTGCTCACGGTACTCCCCATTTCGGTGTTTCCCTTGCGGCAGGCAGACTGTCGGGTTTAGGCCGCTCCGTCAACAGGTTTGCCGGGCGCACCGAAGGGCTGGCCGTCCCTGGCATTCTTCTCCCGCCAGGCAAGCGGCGTCATGCCGGTTACACGGCGGAACTCGCGGTTGAAGTTCGACTTGGTCTGGAAGCCGGCCGAAAACATGATCTCGGTCACCGGCTGACCGGTCTCGGCGAGCAGCCGGCAGGCCTCGACGATGCGGTGTTCGTTGACATATTGCGAGACGTTCTTGCCTGTCGCCCGGTTGATCGCAGCCGAAATCTGCCGTGCCGGTATGCCGGCGCGCCGGGCAAGGCGATTGAGGTTCAAATTGGCGTCACGGTAGAGCTTTTTCTCCCGCAGCACTTCGTCGACCCCGCGAAGCGTGTCGGTGTCTTCCCGCGTGTCGACCCGGGAGGAGGCCTCGGCATGCTCTGTCGCGTTGGGCGGTATATGGCTCTGGCTGGCGGCGGCCGCGCCCACGCCGACAATGACCAGGATGAAAAGGTTGGCGATGCCGATCACCGTCGCAGCGCGCTCGGCATGGCCGGATGCCACCTCGAAGGATACCAGCATGTCGACCATGCCGGACAGGCACAGCGCCACCGCCGCGGCAATGATG
Organism: Mesorhizobium comanense; assembly: GCF_005503535.1. GTDB lineage: Bacteria > Pseudomonadota > Alphaproteobacteria > Rhizobiales > Rhizobiaceae > Mesorhizobium > Mesorhizobium comanense. The sequence continues at coordinate 667 of NZ_SCNN01000026.1, forward strand.
GCGCGGTAGGCCGGGACCGCGCCGTCGAAGGGCGCCAGGCGAAGCCCGTCGGCACCGGAGCGAAGCAGCCAGAGGATGGCGGCTGCGTAGATGAAATCGATCGCTATCAGTGCCGTGTCGAGCGCATCGCGCCGGGCGACTATCAGCACGGCGACGATGAAGGCTGGTGCAGCATGGAGCGCGAGCAGCGCGGGCCATCGGCGATCGCTGGTCCGCACCAGCCTGGCGACGCCGGCATAAAGCAGCGAGGGCATGATCGCGGCCGTCACAGGCGCGATATAGCCCACCGCGCCGATGCCGTAGCCCCAGCGCAGGCCGGCGAAAACCGATTGCAGCGCCGCGAGCAGGATCAGGGCCAGGAAAGGAAGATTGAGCGCCGCGCCGTCCTGGCGTCTCGCCATCACCCAGAACAGGATGAACAGCAAAAGCGCGACGACGAAGGGCAGGGGCACGAAAGGCATGGTCGGTCGAAGGGCTCGCGAAACGGCAGGCGGGCCTGAGATCTAGCCGATGTCGTTTCGATTCCCAAACGCGCCGAACGCGCGCGGTCTTACCGCATATCACCGTTTCACGGAAACGGTGATATGCGGTAACTCTTTGTTTTGTCGCAATTTCAGACGGAAAACCGCTCACACTTTTCCTGAAATTGCTCTAACTCAGACGAACTTGACCAGCATCAGGCTGAAGCAGCCTATGAACAGGAAGGCGCAGAAGGCGAGCGCCAGCGGGCGCAGGCCGCGCGAGCGCAGTTGCGAAATGTCGGCCTGCAGGCCCATCGCGGCCAGGCCCATGGTCAGCATGATGGTGGTGGAGAGCGCCATCGCCGACTTCACTTCGGCCGGGATGGTGACCAGGCTGTTCAACGCCACGACCGCGACGAAGGCGGCGACGAACCAGGGCATTGGCGGGCGGGCGGCGGAGCGGTCGCCGCGGCTGCCGCGCCGTGCCATCAGGCCGAGCGCGATGACCATCGGCGCCAGCATGGCGACGCGGGTGAGCTTGGCCACGGTGGCGATCTCGCCGGACTGGGTGCCGTTCTGGAAGCCGGCGCCGATGACCTGCGCCACCTCATGGATGGAAGCCCCGGCCCAGAGGCCGAAAGCGTGCTGGTCGAGGCCGAGCAGCGGCGCCAGCAGCGGGAAGCCGAGCATGGCGACGGTGCCGAACAGGGTGATGGAGGCCACCGCGTAGGTGACGTCCTCGTCGCGCGCGTCGGTGACGATGTTGGTGGCCACGATCGCCGAGGCGCCGCAGATCGAGGTGCCGGCGGCGATCAGCTGCGCCAGCTTGGCGTCGACGCCGATCAGCCGGCCGAGCGTAATGGTGAACAGGAAGGTGGCGCCGAGCGTGGCGGCAACGATGCCGACGCCGCTCGCACCGATCGAGACGACCTGGCCGAGCGTCAGCTGGAAGCCGAGCAGCACGATGGCGAAACGCAAAAGGCGCTTTTGCGAGAAGGCGATGCCGGCCTTGGCATGGGCGGGCGTGCCCAGCACGTTGGAATAGATCATGCCGGCCACCACGGCCAGGATCATGGGACTGAACAGGGCGAAACCGGAGACATTGTGTGCCGAGAAGGCGACGGCCGTGATCATCGCCACGAGCACGACACCCGGAACAACGCCGTTCCACACCGAATCGAGGCGCTTGCGGCCAGCGGCGAGATCGGCCGAAATCGTGCTTTTCGGAATATCGTTCGTGATGTGGGTGAAGGACGACAATGCAATTCTCCAGGCGAGTACGCCAAGGAAATGCCATTCCTGAACCAATCTTTCCAACGAATTGTTCTGGTTAGAATGATCGATTTTTACGAACGATTGAGGTCAAGGGTCGTACAAACCGCAGCGCCGCCACTTCTTTTGCAACGCCGGTGATTGGCGAAATCGGTAGTGAGAGCGTCCTTCTCCCCGTCACTATACGGGGAGAAGTGCCCGGCAGGGCGATGAGGGGCTGCGCAAACATTCGGGTCGTGCAGCAAAGAGGCCAAGACTACAGCTGTGCTTCGATCGCCGCCTTGTCGATCACCGACCAGACATTCCTGATCCGGTCATCCAGATACTCATAGAAAACATTCTCGCTTAACGAGACCTTCCTGCCGTTGATCGGCAGGTCGAAGAACGTCCCCCTTGGCGTGCAGTGGAACTGGATGCGGCTGGCGATGAAGGGCGGGTCGGAGATCAGCAGTTGCACATCGAAATAGAGATCCGGAATTTCGCGGAAATCGCGCTCCAGCATTTCGCGGTAGCCTGACAGGCCGACGCGGCCGCCGTTGTAGTGCACCTCGTCATGGACGAAGCGATGCAGCCTTTGCCAATCCTGATTGTTGAGGCAGTCGATATAGCCCCGGTAGAGGTCGGCTTGCGTCACGGCGATGGCTCCGCTGCTGTTCGGAATGGATCACGCAGCAAGATAGAAGACGCCTCGGCGCCGTCCAGGGGCGGTTTATTGTCCCAGCGAACGCCGGATCGCTCCTCGTCTTTTCGCGCCCGGCATTGCATCGACTTTGCGGCACTGCCGGCCGGATGGTGCCGACAGCCTACAGTTTCATGCCGAGCCTGGCGGCGATGGTGTGGTCCTGGCTGGCGCCGCTGGTGCCGACGGCGGTGCTATAGTTCAGCCCGAACGTAACGCCGCCGATCCGCGCATCGACGCCGAGCCCGATGGACAGGTAATCCGTCGCGAAGGCATCCGCGTCGAGCGTGTACGGCATGGTGCCGATATCGGCATAGCCGAGGCTGGCGCGGCTGGAGCCGGAAAAGTCATGCGTGTATTCGAAGCGGGCGCGCGGCGTGAGCACGCCCCAGTCGGTCGGGACCGTGTTTTCAAGCCGCAGGCCGAGAGTGCCCGACAGCGTGTCGACCGTCTGCTCGCCATAGGTCAGATTGTAGATGTCCCCGCCCGTCTCGGTGAAGCCGTCGAGCATGGAATGCGACCCCGACAGACGGCCATAGGGCGACATCAGCGAGCCTGTCCGGCGAAATTCGTACCCCGCCGTCAAGGACGCGAAGACCTGGTTTCCGTCGCGCGATCCGGAGGCGAAATCACCGGTGGCGGTCACGTAGCGCAGGCTGTCGAAGCTGAGTGCGCTATAGCCGGCAAGGCCGTCGAGGAAGATTCCCGGCGTCGGCCGATAGCTGCCATAGGCGGCGACGGAGATTGCCTGGGCGCGGCTTTCGGTTCCATTGCTTCCGACATCGGTGACGTCGTGGCCGTATCCCAGTCCGAGACCGGCCGTGAATGTGGGCGAAAAGCGGTAGTCGGCGCCGGCGCTCAGGCCGACCAGCGTATGGTCAAGCTTGATGGCGCCATCGTCGTTGGTGCCGAAATTGACGTAGCCGCCGCTCCAGAAGGCGAGTTCTCCGAACGGGTTTGCGGCCGGCCCGGATTGATAGGCGGTGCTTCCGTTGCCCGTGCCGGGCGAACCGGACCCTGTCGGGATCGATGCCGTCGCGCCGCCGCCGGTCGAAGGGTAGCCGGCCGAAGCCGTCGTCTTCGAAGCCTCGGTTGCATCGACCTGGCTTGGGGGCTGGCCACTTGGCAACTGGCCCCGCGGCAGCTGGCTGGGCATGCCATAGCCGGCGTCTGTGCTCTGCAGGACGCAGGCGCCGTCAGGAACAGGCTGGCCCGGTCCCTTCCGCTGGCCATTGCCTTGCGGGCCGCAATCGTCGCCGTTCGAGGCGCCGTCGACGCTCACGCCGACATTGATCGAATTCTCGCGCTGCTCGCCTTCATTGTGCAACTGCTCCAGCCGCTGGCCGAAGCTGCGGATCTGGTTGTCGGCAAAATGTCTTGCCTGCTCCGTCTGCGCGCGGACGAGGCCGACCACTTCCGGGTCGAGTGAAGGATCGGGGCGGGCCGTCACGGTGATGGTGACCGTGGCGGGCTCCGAAACGCCATCGGAATTCGACAGCGTGTAGGTCAGGCTGGTCGTGCCGGCATAGGTGGCGGAGGCGGCGAAATGCAGCACATAGGTATTGTTTTCGTGCACGATTGAAGCCACGCCGGCCTCGCTTGCCGGAGGCGAGACGATGGCGGCGTCGGTAAACGGCCCGTTCAGAGCGCCCTGCGTGAGGTCGACCGTTCCGCTGGTGCCCGCCAGCAGGCTGAGCGTGTGATCCTGCGCCTCCGGCAATGTGCGGTCGACGACCAGCGTATAATCCCGGTCGCCGGTAAAGCTGTTGTGGTCCGTCGCCGTCACCGTGAAGGTGAAGGTGCCGAACTGGGTCGGAGTGCCTGAAATCTGACCATTGGACACGGTAAGCCCATTGGGCAGCGCGCCCGCTGTGACCGCGTAGGTGTAGGGTGCCGTTCCGCCATCGGCCGACAGCGGGACCGGGCCGTAGCTGTCGAAAAGATTGCCGTTGGCCAAGCTGTCCGGCTCGACGGTGATGCCGGGTGCCGTGATGGCAAACGTGTAGGCGCGCGCGCCGGTGAAGCCATGGGCATCTGTTGCCGTCACCGTGACATTGAAGGTGCCGGTCGCGGTGGGCGTACCTGAGATCTGATCACCAACCAAGGTGACGCCGGCGGGCAGGGCTCCGGTAACCCCATACGTGTAGGGCGCCGTGCCCCCGGTGGCCGAGACCGTCACCGGCCCATAGCTGTTGGAGCCGACACCGTCGGCCAGCGTGGCAGGGTCAACCGTGATGGCCGGTGCGGCGATGGCGAGCGTATAGGCCTGGCTTCCCTTGAAGCCATTGCTGGACGTGGCCTCCACGGTGAAGGTGAAGCTCCCCGTCGCGACGGTTGTGCCCGCAAGCACGCCGCCCGATGACAGGACAAGCCCGGCGGGCAAGGTCCCGGACGTGACCAGGAACGTATAAGGGGCCGTTCCGCCGTCGGTGCTGCTTGCGGTTATGGTCTGGCTGTAGGCGACACCGCCAGTGCCGTCGGGCAGCGCCGTTGGCGCAAGCTGCACCGTCACCGTCGTGCAGACCAGCGCCAGATCGGTCACGTCGGCGCCCGAGATCGTGCCGGATGAGGGCGTAACCTTGCAGATTTGTCCGGCTGGTTCGCTCTGTACCGCGACGCTCCAGCTTGCGCCATCGGGCAACCCGGTGGCGAAGGCGAAGCTTGCCGCCCCGGAAGCCACATTCACCGTCTGGTTGCCGGCGGGGCTCGTCAATTGCAGGTCGACCGCGCCGGTCTGACCCGTGGCGGTGCCGCTGATCGTGTAGAGCGGCGGCCCGAAGCAGACCAGCGCCGAACCGTCGCCGGAGTTGGCGCCTTCCGAGACGGAAGCCGATTGCAGCGAGCCGGAACTCGATGTTCCGCCCGCGCCGCCGCCGCCGCCGCCATTCCAGTTCGCCGAGCAGCTTGTCGTCCCGACGCCGGCGCCGCCACCACCGCCGCCGACCATGGAACCGCCGCCGCCGCCGCCCCCGCTGCCGGCGCCGGGGAAAGACCCAAAGGAAGTAAAAGTAACGGCCGCACCGCCTTGTCCGCTGGACGAACCATTGGTGCCTGGAAACCTTCCGCATCCGGCCCCGGCTGCGCCGCCCGCGCCCGGTGTGCCGCCCTGGCCGCCGTAGGGGCCGTTGCCCGGAATGTCTGCACCCGAAGATCCGCCGCCGCCGCTGTCACCGCCGGCCCCGCCGGCCACGGGATTGTTCGGATAGGAGCCGGCGTTGCCGCCGCCGCCGCCGCCGCCGGCCATGGCGACCGGAGAGCTGTTCAACCGCAGATCGGTGCCGCCGCCGCCATTGCCGCCGTCCGGCGTGGCGGAAGCGCCGCCTGGATTGACCGCCAACGAACCTCGTCCGCCTACCCCGATCGACAGGACATCCCCTGGCGAGACAGCCAATGTGCCGCTGACCTCGGCGCCATGCCCGCCAGTGCCGCCGAGGCCGGGGTTGGCGGCATCGGTTCCGTTCTTGCCGTTGCCGCCTTGCGCGCCCCTGAGATGAATGGTCGCGGAGTGGACCCGTGGGGGGACGGCGATGGTCTGGTCGCTGCCTGTGAAGCTGAAGCTCTCGGCTGTCTCGCCGGCGCCGCATGACTGTGCCAGGCTGGGTGATGCCCAGCCCAAAGTCACGGCAAGCACCACCGCGCCGAGCCTTCGTGCGGTTGCCCGCGCGGCGAAACCCCCACCCATGACGCCCCCGTCATCACTTAGATTTTGAATTCCTTATATTTCGGGCTCTGACGCGGCAATGCGGAATCCTGACCTGCGGAAAGTCCACCCTGAAAAAGTCAGCGGGGCTTTCCGGCCCAGTCGCGCTAATCACGATACCGCAACGCATCGACCAATAACGAGAAGGCCGGCGTCGCCTGGCGGCGGCTGGGGTAGTAAAGGTGGTAGCCGGGGAAGGGCGGGCACCAGTCCGCCAGTACCCGCACCAGCCGGCCGTCGGCCAGCGGCTCACGGACCTGGTCCTCGGGCAGATAGGCAAGGCCGAGGCCGGCGAGCACGGCGTTCATGCGCAGCCCCGCCGTGTTGAACACGAGCTGGCCCTCGACGCGCACCTTCAATTCGCGTCCGGCTTTCTCGAATTCCCAGGCATAGAGCCCGCCATAGGTCGGCAGGCGCAGATTGATGCAGTTGTGGACGGTCAGGTCCTGCGGCGTGCGCGGCTTCGGCCGCCCGGCGAAATAGGCCGGAGCGCCCACCACCGCCATGCGCATGTCGGGGCCGATGCGCACCGCGATCATGTCGCGCGCCACCTGTTCGCCGAGCCGCACGCCGGCATCGTAACGCTCGGCGACGATATCGGTCAGCCCATAGTCGACGATGATCTCGACCCGGATGTCGGGATAGTCCGGCAGCAGCCTTGATATCGCCGGCCACAGCACGGTGTCGGCCGAGTGCTCGCCGGCGGTGATGCGGATGGTGCCTGCGGGCTTCTCGCGCAGCGCGCTGAGTGCGGCGAGTTCGGCCTCGATCTCGTCCAGCCTCGGCCCGATGCTGCGGGCCAGGCGCTCGCCGGCCTCGGTCGGCGACACGCTGCGCGTGGTGCGGGTGAGCAGCCGCACACCCAGCCGCTCCTCCAGCGCGCGCAAGGTGTGGCTGAGCGCCGACTGCGAGACGCCGAGTTGCGCTGCCGCCCGGGTAAAACTCCTTTCGCGCGCGACCGCGAGGAAGGCGGTCAGTTCGTTGAGATTGTCGCGCGGCATTGATGAGCCTTTCTCATAAGTGCATGCCGGATATAGCAGCTAATCGCGATTAATCGCAGGGCCTAAATAGATGACATCACAGCGGACGGCCCAAAGTGGCGGTCTTCAGAGCCGTGGCCGTGCGATGCCCGGCGTCAAAAGGGAAAAGACCATGGATATCAAGCGAAGCGGCTCTCAGCCCTCGGCGAAAGGCGCGGCGGAATACTTCACCGGCACGGTGCGCGTCGACGCCCCCTTCAAGGGCGGCGAACCCGCCCGCGTCGGCGGCGCCACCGTGACCTTCGAGCCCGGTGCGCGCACGGCCTGGCACACGCACCCGCTCGGCCAGACGCTGATCGTTGTTTCAGGCGCCGGCCTGGCGCAGCGCGAAGGCGGACCGGTCGAGCAGATCCTACCCGGCGACATCGTCTGGTTCGCGCCCGGCGAGAAGCACTGGCATGGCGCGGCGCCGACCACGGCGATGAGCCACATCGCCATCGCCGAAGCGCTGGACGGCAAGGTCGTCGACTGGATGGAGCATGTCAGCGACGAACAATATCAGGCTTGAGCGAAGAGCCGGCCTCGTCCGGCAATGAAGGAAATCATCATGACCGACGCACCAGTACCGCACAGGAACCCGTTCTCCGACATCGCCCCGGGGCTCGCCAGATACACCGACGACGTGTTGTTCGGCGACGTCTGGAAGCGGCCAGGCCTGTCGCCACGCGACCGCAGCCTCGTCACCGTCAGCAGCCTGATCTCGGGCTACCGCATCAACGAGATGCCCTTCCACATGAAGCGGGCGCTCGACAATGGCGTCACCCGCGACGAACTCATCGAGGCCATCACGCATCTCGCCTTCTATGCCGGATGGCCTGTCGCCAGCACGGCGATCGGCATTGCCCGCAAGGTCTTCGAACAGGCCGACGCCGAGAACAAGGAATAGGAAAATGCCCTGGTCGAGGGACGAACTCGAAAGCATCGCGGCAGCCGACGATCTTCATGTCTCGCCTTTGCGCGATGATGGCGTGACCTTGGGCACGCCGACGTGGATCTGGTCGGTGGTTGCCGGCGGCGCGCTTTACGTGCGCGGCTACAACGGCCAGCAGTCGCGCTGGTATCGGGCCGCGATCAGGCAGAAGGCCGGGCGCATCACCGTTGCCGGCATGACCCGGGACGTTACCTTCGAAGCAGTCGAGGGAACCGTCGCGGCGCGCATCGATGACGCCTACCGGGCGAAATACGCAGCCAGCCCATATCTCGCACCGATGATTGCGGCGCGCGCCCGCGCCGCCACGGTGCGGATCACACCGAAGGAGAATTGAAATGCAAACGCGCACACTTGGAACAAGCGGCCTCGAAGTCTCGGCCATCGGGCTTGGCTGCATGGGGATCAGCCAATCCTACGGGCAGCCAATGGCAACGCCGGATGCTGTCCGTCTGATCAGGGCGGCGTTCGAGAGGGGCATCACCTTCTTCGATACAGCCGAGGTCTATGGACCGTTCACCAACGAGGAAGTCGTCGGCGAGGCGCTGCAGCCGATCCGCGACCAGGTGGTGATCGCCACCAAATTCGGCATCGACATCGCCGGCAGCGCCGGTCACGAGGGCATGGACAGCCGGCCGCAGCACATACGCGACGTGGTCGAGGCCTCGCTCAAGCGGCTTCGGACCGACCGCATCGATCTTCTCTACCAGCACCGCGTCGACCCGGTCGTGCCGATCGAGGAGGTGGCGGGCACGGTGAAGGAGCTGATCCTGGAGGGCAAGGTGAAGCATTTCGGCCTGTCGGAGGCCGGCGTGCGCACCATAAGGCGCGCGCATGCCGTGCAGCCGGTCGCGGCCCTGCAAAGCGAATATTCGCTATGGTGGCGCGAACCCGAGGAAGCGATCCTGTCGGTGCTGGAGGAACTGGGGATCGGCTTCGTGCCGTTCAGCCCGCTTGGCAAGGGTTTTCTGACCGGCGCCATCGACGCCAACACGACGTTCGACAGCAGCGACTTCCGCAACAGCGTGCCGCGCTTCGCCGAGGACGCCCGCAAGGCCAACCAGGCGCTGGTCGACGCGATCGTGGCGATCGCGGCACGCAAGAAGGCGACACCGGCCCAGGTCGCGCTCGCCTGGCTGCTGGCGCAAAAGCCCTGGATCGTGCCGATCCCCGGCACGACGAAGCTCAACCGGCTCGAGGAGAATATCGGGTCGGCCGCCATCGTGCTGACGCCGGACGATCTTGCCGCCATCGAAACCGCCGTCTCGGCGATTTCCGTGCAGGGAGAGCGCTATTCGCCGCAGCACGCGGCACGGATCGATCGCTAGGGGCGGGCACAGAGGAGAGCGAAATGCGTCAGCCGGGCCTGCTCTCAAGGCGAAGTGCGCTCATGACCGCGCTTGCAGCGCCGCTGAGCACCGGATTGGGGCGTCCCGCCGGTGCGGCAAGCGCGCGGCGGGGCTCGGAAATCCTGGTCGCCTACTACACCCGTACCGGCAACACTGGGATCATCGCCCGGCAGATCCGCCGCGCCCTGGGGGCCGACCTGTTCGAGATCCGGACCGCCGATCCCTACCCGGAAGACTATGAGGAACAGGTGGCCGAGGCACAGCGGCAGCGCGATTCCGGCTTCGAGCCGCCGCTCGCCGCCACGGTGCCCGACATCGGGCCTTATCGGGCGGTGTTCCTCGGATTTCCGATCTGGGGCATGACCGCGCCCGCGGTGATCCGCTCCTTCCTGTCGCGGCACGACCTGTCCGGCAAGACCCTGGTGCCGTTCATCACCCATGGCGGCTATGGGGTCGGGCAGAGCCTGGATGTCCTCGCCGGCCATGCGCCAGGAGGGCGGCTGGTGGAAGGCTTTTCCAAACGGTGCGACCAGGAGCGCGAGACGTTGGCCGAGGTCACACGCTGGCTTGGCCGGGTCGAAATATCCGGCTGAACGATCATTCGAATACGCAAGCTGCCGCTTTGACGGCAGCGAAATCAGAAAGGAGATCATCATGAGCGAGAACATCAAGGGCAAGGTCGTCGTCATCACCGGCGCCAGCAGCGGGCTGGGCGAAGCCGCGGCGCGGCTACTGGCCAAAGACGGCGCGAAACTGGTGCTGGGCGCACGCCGCCTCGACCGGCTGGAGACGCTGGCCGGCGAATTGTCGCTCGGCAAGGACGCAGTGCTCGCGACCGACGTGACCGATGCGGGCCAGGTCCGGCGCCTCGTCGACCATGCGGCGAAGACGCATGGCCGCGTCGACGTCATCATCAACAATGCCGGGCTGATGCCGCATTCGCCGCTGGAGCGCGGCAAGATCGAGGACTGGGACCGGATGATCGACGTCAACATCAAGGGCGTGCTCTACGGCATCGCCGCCGCGCTGCCGCACATGAAGGAGCAGAAGAGCGGCCACATCATCAACGTGTCCTCCGTCGCCGGCCACAAGGTGGGGCCGGGCGGTGCGGTCTATGCCGCCACCAAGCACGCGGTGCGCATCATCTCGGAAGGGCTGCGGCAGGAAGTAAAACCCTACAACATCCGCACCACCATCATCTCGCCCGGCGCGGTGGCGACGGAACTGCCCGACAGCGTGACCGAGGCCGATGTCGCGCAAGGGGTGAAGGCGCTCTACGACCGGGTGGCCATCCCGGCGGATTCCTTCGCCAGGACGGTGGTGTTCGCCATGAGCCAGCCTGATGATGTCGACATCAACGAGATATTGTTTCGGCCGACGGCGCAGGAGTATTGAGGGCTAGGTGATCGTTTCAGATTTCGACCTCGTCCGTTTAGGCGTTGGCGCTGCCCCTCATCTGCCTGCCGGCATCCTCTCCCCGTATAGTGACGGGGAGAGGGGCGCTGTCATCGCCGGCTTCGCCAATCACCTGCGTTGCAGAGTAGGCGCCAGGTTGCGGCCAGCCCCTTCTCCCCGTCACTATACGGGGAGAAGTGCCCGGCAGGGCGATGAGGGGCAGCGCCAACTTCGGCAATTGGCGGACCTGGCCACAGTGGCCTGTCTTGACGCGCCGCTCTTCCTGCTCCAGCCTGCCGTCATGTTCGCCCTCGCGCCCACCGACAACCAGCGACGCCGCCCACTGTGGAGCGGCAAGCTGATCGCGCGACGACAAGACCCGGCAGAATAGATCCGGTTCGTTCGTTTCCAGCCCCGCCCGCGACAGCAGCCGGCGGGGTTTTCATGCCTGGAGTTTCTTCAATGACAGACAAGTCCATCTCCTTTCGGCCGGCCGAGCCCGCTGACGCCGCCGCGATCCGGGACATCGTGCGATCAGCCTACGCAAAGTGGGTGCCGGCAATCGGCCGCGAGCCGCTGCCGATGCGCGCCGACTACGACAAGGCGGTGGCCGAGCATCCGTTCGACCTTGCCATCGAGGATGCGCGTATAGTCGGCATGATCGAAACCGTGCTGGCTGACGATCATCTCTGGATCGAGAATGTCTGCGTCGCGCCGCAGGTACAGGGCAGGGGGATCGGGCGGCTGTTGCTGGAGCGGGCCGAGCGCAAGGCGGCCGAGGCCGGGCTGCGCGAGCTTCGGCTGCTGACCAATGGCGCCTTCGAGGCCAATGTGTTGTTGTACAAACGGCATGGTTATACGATCGACCGGGAGGAGCCGTTCATGGGCGGCATGACGGTCTATATGAGCAAGAGATTGACGCGATAGCGGTCAATCGGAGGCAAGGGTACGACGATGGCTGCCACGGTCAAACTGAAGCAACTGCCCGGGGCGTACGCGGTTTCGCGGCTGGGGCCGAGCGACGGCATTCCCGGCTGGGCGGACGGGCCGGGCTTCGTCAGCATCACCAGGACCGACGACGAGCTTTCGATCACGTGCCTGCAGGATCGCGTTCCAGGTTCGGTCAAGCACGACGGCGACTGGGTCGCCTTCAAATTGCAGGGGCCTTTCGCCTTCGACGAAACCGGCATCGTGTTGTCGGTCATCCAGCCGCTGTCGGAAAACGGGCTGGGCATCTTCCTGGTGTCCACCTTCGACGGAGATCATCTGCTGGTCAAGGCCGCCGACGAGGCCGCGGCCAGGCGGCACCTGGGCGACGCCGGACATACGCTGGTGTGAGGTCGCCGGGGAGCGTGCACAGGGGTAGCGCTCTACGGCGCCCCCCTCAGTCCTGCCGGACATCTCCCCCACAGGTGGGGAGATTGGCTGTCATCACGGCTTTCGCCAATCTCCAACGTTGAAAAGGAAGCGCCGATCGCGCGAACTGCCAATCTCCCCCCTCGTGGGGGAGATGCCCGGCAGGGCAGAGGGGGGCGCGAAGGAACTCGACGGCGGTTTTTGAGGCATCAGCCTCCGTCGGGAGACCACTGCCCACGCTGGCTCAATCACTTCGCGTGCTGGCTCAACCACTTCGGGGGTTGCGTTTGACAGCGCCGATTGTGCATCGTTATCTCTAGCCCGATATCACGGCCGAAAACGGCCTGGCGGCACCCCAAGGAGAAAACCATGTCACACAATCTGCAGTTCTATATCGATGGCGCGTGGGTCGATCCTGTTGTGCCCAACACATTCGATGTCGTCGATCCGTCGAACGAGGATGTCTTCGCGCAGATCTCGCTCGGCTCCAAGGCCGATGTCGACAAGGCGGTGGTCGCCGCCAAGCGCGCCTTCAACACGTTCGGCTTCACCTCCGTGGAAGAGCGGCTCGACATCCTCAACCGCGTCGTGGAGGTCTACAAGAAGCGCTCCAAGGACCTGGCGCTCGCCGTGTCGCGCGAGATGGGCGCGCCGCGCCAGATGGCGCTCGACAGCCAGGTCGGCATCGGGCTGGCGCATCTGACCAAAATGGTCGAGACGCTCAAGAATTTCCAGTTCCGTCACGTCAAGGGCAGTCACCTCATCGTCAAGGAGCCGATCGGCGTCGTCGGCCTGATCACGCCCTGGAACTGGCCGCTGAACCAGATCACCTGCAAGGTCGGCCCCGCGCTCGCGGCCGGCTGCACGATGGTGCTGAAGCCGTCGGAAATCGCCCCGCTCGACGCCATCATCTTCGCCGAGATCATCGACGAGGCCGGCGTGCCGAAGGGCGTGTTCAACCTCGTCAACGGCGACGGCCCGGGCGTCGGCCAGGCGCTGTCCAGCCACCCCGACATCGACATGATGTCGTTCACCGGCTCGACGCGCGCCGGCATCCTGGTGGCCAAGGCCGCCGCCGACACGGTCAAGCGCGTGCATCAGGAACTGGGCGGCAAGTCGGCCAACATCCTGTTCCCGGATGTCGACCTCGCCACCGCCGTCACCAAGGGCGTCGCGGGCTGCTTCGGCAACTCCGGCCAGTCCTGCAACGCGCCGACACGCATGTTCGTGCCGCGCGACCGTCATGACGAGGCCGCCGGTTACGCCAAGGCGGCGGCGGAGAAGTTCGTGGTCGGCCCCGCCGACGGCGCCGACACCAAGCTCGGCCCTGTCGTCAGCCAGGTGCAGTTCGACAAGATCCAGGACCTGATCCAGAGCGGCATCGACGAAGGCGCCACGCTGGTTGCCGGCGGCACGGGCCGTCCGGCCGAACTCAACCGCGGCTACTACATCAGGCCGACCGTGTTCGCCGACGTCACCCACGACATGCGCATCGCGCGCGAGGAGATCTTCGGGCCGGTGCTGGCGATCCTGCCCTACGACACTGTCGAACAGGCCGTCGAGCAGGCCAACGACACCGTCTACGGCCTTGCCTCCTACATCCAGGCCAAGGACATCCAGAAGGCCCGTGACGTGGCGGCGCGCATGCGCTCCGGCAATGTCTACATCAACTACCCGACCTGGGACGCCGGCCTGCCGTTCGGCGGCTACAAGCAGTCGGGCAATGGCCGCGAGTATGCCGAGTACGGGCTCGAGGATTTCCTCGAGATCAAGGGCATCGCTGGCTATGAGGCGGCGGAGTAAGGCATCGATCGCGCGGGGAGGCCGGTGGCCTGAAGCCGGCGCTGCCCCTCACCTGCCTGCCGGCATCCTCTCCCCGTATAGTGACGGGGAGAGGGAAGCTGCATTGCCCTCGGCGCTTTTCTTGCAATGTTGATAATTGGCGAAACCCGTCGATGACGGCGTCTTTCTCCCCGTCACTATACGGGGAGAAATGTCCGGCAGGACAATGAGGGGCGGCGCAGACGACCGCATCTCTCGCGCCCTGACAGGTCATCGCAACGCGTCACCCTCCCGATACCGCTAGTTGTTGGCGCCTGCGGCATCGGGCAGGTTCGGCCGTCCTTGAACAATGGGGTGGCTGGAATGAAAATTGCGAAAATGCTCGGCCTCGCGGCCATGGTGGCGACGGTGCTCGCGGTTGGCGTGGAGGCCAACGCCAAGTCGACGATCGCCAATTCGCCGTGCAAGGAGGACCGGCAGCGGCTCTGCCCGCAATTTCCAAACGGCAAGGCCGGCCCGTGCCTGAAGAAGCATCTGAAGGAACTGAGCCCCGCCTGCAAGGCGAAGGTGCTGGGGGACTAGGCGGGGGGGCGCGAAGCCTGCTTCATGGCGACTTGGCGCATGCATTGTGTTACGCGGCGCTGATCGACCCCCACTCCGTCGAGCTTCGCTCGACACCTCTCCCCCGATCGACGGGGGAGAGGAAAGGCGCTTGGCTTTTTTGAGCTCGACGCCCGTCCGGCGAGGCTCCCTTCCTTTCCCTCCGGAGGGGGAAAGGTGGCGCTGCGAAGCAGCGACGGATTGGGGGAACCACAGCGCAATCAAGCCCCGGGGTGACAATCAAGCCTCGGCTGATCAGTCACGCCAGTCACGGAAGAGGTGTGCATAGCGTAGACGAAAGTGGGGCGGGGAACCCAGGTTTGTCGATGCTCCATCCCCTTGCCAATTGGCAAATTCATGCTATATCTCTGCCAATAGCAGAGGTAAGCACCATGCAGCTTCAGTCCATCGTCACCACGCCGGCTACGGTCGGGTCCGCCATTTCGGATGAAGAGGCGGGCGCCCTGGCGCGCACCACGGTCAACCTGTTCAAGGCGTGGAACCTGACCGATCTCGAAGCCTGCATCCTGCTCGGCGGCATCTCGGCACGCACCTGGGCGCGCTGGAAGGAGGGCGGCATCGGCCGCATCGACCGCGACCTGCGCACGCGCATGGCGCATCTGATGGGCATTCACAAGGGGTTGCGCTATCTCTTCACCGAGCCGGCACGTGGTTATGCCTGGATCCGCAAGCCCAATGCCACCTTCGGCGGGCAATCGGCGCTGGATCTGATGCTGCGCGGCGAAATCTCCGATCTTGCCGCTATGCGCGAATGGCTGGACGCGGAGCGCGGTGCATGGTGAGCGGGCTCGCGGTTCGCCGCCGCGTCCACTGGCCGAAAACCTTCCGCATCATCCGCTCCATCCATCCGCCGATCGATCTGTTCGAGGATATTGCCGATCCGCGCGACTGGGAGGCGCTGGCCTCGGTCGAGGAGAAGACCAACCCGCGCATCCGGCTGGAGATCGGCGATCTCGGCAAGGTGACGGCGGCAAGGCGTGTGTCCGGCCCCGGCGCCAGCTTCGTGATGGCGCCCTTCGTGCATTGCTCGACCTTGCGGCCCGGCCGCTTTTCCGACGGCAGCTACGGCATATACTATGCCGGCGACAGCGAGGATGTGGCGCTGGCCGAGACCATCCACCACCATCAGAAATTCATGCGCGCCACCCATGAGGCGCCGGGCTGGACGGCCGACTTTCGTGTGCTGGTCGGCAGCGTCGATCGCGATCTCGATGACGTCAATGCCGTGCCTGGCGTGCTCGATCCCGATGACTATGCCGCCTCGCAGGCGGAGGGGCGGGAGCTGCGCGCCGCCGGCAGCGACGGGCTGCTGTGGAACAGCGTGCGCATGCCTGATGGCCAGTGCATCGGCGTCTTCTGGCCCGATGCCGTCACGGTTCCCAAGCAGGGCCGCCACTACAGTTACCACTGGGATGGCGGGCGCGTCGATTTCGTGCGCCAGCACGACACGGGCAAGGTGCTGGCGGTGGTGTGAAGCCGGTAGAGCTTCGTACCGAAACAGCACAATAAGCCTCGATGTCGTGGACAAGGACGATTTTGCGGGGATAAAAGGCGATTTGTGGCGCAGTCTGCGCGGGAGGATCGATGCAAACACCGCTTCAGGCCCGTATTCTTGACCAGTTGCGGCAATTGCTCGGCGAGGCGCTGGAGCCTGGCGACCGCATCAACGAGGCAGAGATTTCGGACCGGCTCGGCGTCTCGCGCACGCCGGTCCGGCGCGCGCTGCAGCAGCTGCAGGCCGAAGGCGCCGTCGACTACGAGCAGAATCGCGGCTTCCGGCTCGCCGATGTCTCGCTGCTGCTGAAGAACTCCGAGGCCGAGCAGGAGATGCTACTCGACGAGCGCGTGATGCGCGACATGGCGATCGGCGAGTTGCGCTCGGTGATTTCGGAACGCGCGCTGATGCAGAAATACGCGGTCGCCAACGGCGTGCTGATGTCGACCCTGCGGCGGCTGACGCGAGACCATCTGGTCGAACCGTCGCCGGGGCGCGGCTGGATCTTCGCCGATGTCGGCGCCGAGGCGCTGGCCAACGGCTACCGCTTCCGCCAGATCATCGAGCCGGCGGCGATCCTGTCCGACGACTACGCCATCGATGCGCCGGCGCTGGAGGCGATCGACGCCGATCACGCCCACGCCATCGAGAACCTCGAGGCGATGGACCGTCGGCGCCTGTTCGACCTCGACGCCCGCTTCCACCGGCTGGTGGCGCAGGGCGCCAGGACGGCCGACCTGGTCGATGCCATCGAGCGTCAGAACAACATCCGCCGCGTCACCGAATATCTCGGCTTCGTCAGGCTGGAGCGGCTGCGCCAGTCGATGATCGAGCATCGCGGCATCATCGCCGCGCTGCTCCATGGCGAGCGCCAGACGGCCGCCGCGCTGATGCGCATCCACCTCCAGGTTTCGCGCGACGAGACCTTTGTCCACATGGAGCAGGATCTCGAGCGGGTGAGGGGCGGCAAGGTCAGGCTGAGCGGGGACGACGAGGAAGGCTGAGGCTTGGACGAGGCTGGCGTGAAGGTGACATAGCCGCTCGTTCAATTCGATTATTGCGTTTATTTCGGATATTGCGGATAATGTCGCATCAAGGGCAATGATGGAGACGGACAATGGCCAAGCTTGTCGAGCGCCCGCTTCCGCCCTCGGCCGACGACGCCGAGTTGGCCGCACAGGCCAGCCGCCAGCTTTCGCGCGGCAAGCATGAGGGCGCCGAATTGCGCGTGCAGGTGGGTAACGAGACCTTGCGCCTGCCAAACAGTGTTGGTGACCTGCTTTACCGCCTTCTCACGGAAATGGGCCAAGGCAACGCGGTGACGGTGATCCCGGTTCACGCTGAACTCACCACGCAGGAAGCCGCCGACTACCTTAATGTGTCGAGGCCGTATCTCATTCGCCTGCTTGAGGAAGGCAAGCTGCCATTCAGCCTGGTCGGCACGCATCGTCGGGTCAAGTTCAGCGATCTGGCGGCGTACCGGGGCAGAGCGGAGGACGACCGGAAGAGGGTGATGGACGAGTTGGCGGCGCAGGCCCAGGAACTGGGGATGGGCTATTAGAACATCTCCATACAGCGCGGTCCTGGACGCTTGCGTTCTCTATCCGGCTCCGCTGCGAGACCTGCTGTTGGAACTCGCGGCAGGAGGGGGCCTGTATCGAGCCAAATGGACGCAGGATATCCACGAGGAGTGGACCAGGAATCTTGCAAAGGACCGGCCAGACCTCAAGCCCGAGCAGATAGCCAGGACGCGAGACCTGATGGATCGTTCCGTGCCTGATTGCCTTGTCGAGGGTTATGAGGAGATCGTACCGGCCCTGAAGCTCCCCGATGAAAACGACCGGCATGTCCTGGCGGCTGCCATCGTTTCGGGGGCCGATGCCATTGTCACATTCAATCTCAAGGACTTTCCCAAGCCGATCCTCGACAGATACCAGCTGGATCTGATCCATCCCGACGATTTCATCTTCAACCAGTTCGGGATCAATGACGCTGCTGTCCTGGTGTCTGCGCAGCGATGTCGTCTGCGTCTCAGGAATCCGCCGCGAAGTGTCGCCGAATATCTGGACACGCTGGAAAGGCAGGGCTTGCCGAAGACCGTGAACCGTCTTCGCGCTTACGCGGGAGTCATCTGACTTAGCCGGCTCCCGCCACCCCCCTCAACACCGCTCGAACAGACGGATCTTTTCCCAGTCGGTGACCGCGCCTTCGAAGGCGCCCAGTTCCCAGCGGCCGCAGTGCAGATAGTGGGCGACCACGTCCTCGCCGAAGGCATGCCTGAAGACGGATGAAGCTTCGAGATGGTCGAGCGCGCGGTGGAGCGCGCCGGGGATGCGCGGCACCTCGTCGGCGCCGTAGGCGTCGCCGACAAAGGCATCGGCGAGTTCGAGCCGGTCCTCCATGCCCTGCAGGCCGCTGGCGATGAGCGCGGCGAAGGCGAGGTAGGGATTGGCGTCGGCGCCGGGCACGCGGCACTCGAAGCGCAGCGAACGGCCCTGGCCGAGCACGCGGTACGCGGTGGTGCGGTTGTCGACCGACCAGGCGAGCCGCGTCGGCGCGAAGGTGCCGGCACTGAAGCGTTTGTAGGAATTGACGTTGGGTGCGTAGAAGAAGGTCGCCGCCGGCGCGTGCGCGATGGCGCCGGCCAGGAAATGCCTGAATGTGTCCGACATGCCGCCGGGCCTTCCGGCATCGTGAAACGCGGCCTTGCCGCTGCCGATGTCGCGCAGCGAGATGTGGATGTGGCAGGAATTGCCCGCCAGGCCCTGGTCGAGCTTGGCCATGAAGGAGACGGACTTGCCTATCTGGTGGGCGATCTCCTTGCAGCCGTTCTTGTAGAGCACCAGCCGGTCGCAGGTCTCCAGCGCCTCGGCATATTGCAGGTTGATCTCCTGCTGGCCGGGGCTGCATTCGGCCTTCGAACCCTCGACCGGAATGTCGGCGGCTTCCATCAGGTTGCGGATCGCCCTGATATAGGGCTCGTCCTTGCTGGTCTGGAAGATGTGGCCGTCCTCCGGATACCAGCTGGAGAATTTCAGCGCCTCGTAGCGGTGGGCGCGGGCCTCCTCGAACGTCTCGTTGAACAGATAGAATTCGAGTTCCGCCGCCATGTCGGCGGCGAGGCCGAGATCGGCCAGCCGCCCGAGCTGGCGGCGCAGCATCTGGCGCGGCGAATGGTCGAGCGCCACGCCGGCGGGCGTGGCGACGTCGGCCAGGAGCATCGCCGTCCTCGGCAGCCAGGGAATGGCGCGCAGCGTCGAGAGGTCGGGCACCAGCGCGAAATCGCCATAGCCGCGCGCCCATGATGCGGCCTCGTAGCCCGGCACCAGCGTCATCTCCATGTCGGTGGCGAGGAAATAGTCGCAGAACAGCTGTTGCCCGGCGCCGGTCTCCAGGAAGAAGCGCGCCGTCAGCCGCTTGCCGATCAGCCGCCCCTGCATGTCGGTCATGGCGACGATGACGGTGTCGATCGCGCCTTCGGCAACGGCCTGGCGCAGTTCCTCCATGGTCAGGCGGCCGGCGGCCGGCTTGCGCAAGTCGCCGGGCAGCCAGTCATGGCCGCCGGCCAGCGGCATGCCGAAGCGCGTGGTGAGTTCATGGTTCACGGTCGTTCCTCCCAGGTAAAGTCATTGGCCAGGTAAAGTCATTGGCCAGGTGAAGTCGTTGGCCAGGTGATTGTTCATCGCGCCCGCGGCCGGCATTCGATGCGTAACCCGCCGGAATTGCACTTTTCATATCTCAAGCGCATTCGTGGTGCGTGGTACAGCGGGCCGCTTCGGTTGCCGGCCTTTCCGGTTCTTCCAGCAAAGATCGGCATGAATCAGCGTCTTGCCGAATGATCCGCGTGCCATCAAAGTCAGAAATCTCCCGCTTTCCTTGAATGCGTTTTGAACACGAATTGACAGACGGCGCAAGATGGTGTTCTCTCAAAATAGTTCTTTGAATATGTAAAACGCATTACGAAGTCATCGCGCCGCAAGCCGGCGCACTCTCGGGGAGGATCATATGGACATCGCCGCACAATCATGGGAGCGCCGCGAGGCGTCGAGCTTCTTTCACACGTTCACCGACCTGCCGTCGATGCGCGAGGACGGGCCTGTTGTCATCGACCGGGGCGACGGCGCCTATATCGTCGACACGGCGGGCCGGCGCTTCTTCGAGGGCAATTCAGGGCTGTGGAACATGACGCTCGGCTTCTCCGAGCAACGGCTGGCCGATGTGGCGGTGCGGCAATACCGCGAATTTCCGGGCTACCACACCTTCTTCGGCCGCAACTCCAAGCCGACGGTGGAACTGGCCGAAACGATGCTGGCGCTGGCGCCGCTGCCGATGAGCCGCGCCTTCTTCACCAATTCGGGCTCGGAGGCCAATGAATCCGTGGTCAAGCTGCTGTGGCTGATGTGGGCGGCGGAAGGCCAGCCGCAGCGGCGCAAGCTTCTCACCCGCAAGAACGCCTATCATGGCGCGACCGTGATGGCATCGGCGCTGACCGGCAAGGACTATGTCAAGGCGTTCGGCCTGCCCGGGCCGGAGATCGTGACGCTCGATTGCCCGCATGCCTGGCGCTTCGCGCTACCGGGCGAGGACGAGGAGGAATTTTGCGCCCGTCTGGCCGCCAATCTGGAAGCGCGCATCCTGGCCGAAAAGCCGGAGACCATCGCCGGCATGTTCGCCGAGCCGGTCATGGGGGCGGGCGGCGTCATCGTGCCGCCGGAAGGCTATTTCGCGGCGATCCAGCCGGTGCTCAGGAAATACGGCATCCCGCTGGTCGGCGACGAGGTGATCTGCGGCTTTGGCCGCACCGCCAAATTGTGGGGCGCGCTGGCCGTGGGCCAGCAGCCCGACATCGTCGTGGCGTCCAAGAGCATGTCGGCGGGCTATTTCCCGATGGGCGCGGTGATGCTGTCGTCCGATATCGACAAGCGCGCCACCGCAGCCTGCGAGGCCTGGGAGGAGTTTCCGCACGGCTTCACCACCGGCGGCCATCCGGTGGGCTGCGCCATATCGCTCGAAGCGATCCGCATCATCACGCGGGAGGGCGTGCTGGAGAACATCCGCTCGGTCGGCGCGCTGTTCCAGGCGGGGCTGCGTCGGCTGGCCGACCATCCGATGGTCGGCGAGGCGCGCGGCCTCGGCCTGATGGGCGCGCTCGAAATGGTCGCCGACAAGAAGACCAAGCAGTCCTTCGACGGGTCGCTGCGGATCGGCGAGCGCATCGCGCGCGAAGCCCGCGACCGTGGCTTCATCATCCGCCCGCTCGGCGCCTCGATCGTGCTCGCCCCGCCCTTCATCTCGACGCGCGCGCAGATCGAGGAGTTGCTGGCGGTGCTGAAGGAAGTGCTCGACGTGGTTCATGCCTCGGTGGGGCGGCTCTAGGGGATCCACACGTGTGACTGGCGTGACTGGTCAGGGCGAGGCTTGATTGCGATGTGGTTCCCCCAATCCGTCGCTGCTTCGCAGCGCCACCTTTCCCCCCTCCGGAGGGAAAGGAAGGGAGCTTTTCTGGACGAGCGTTGAGCGCAAAAGGCCTGGCGCCCTTCCTCTCCCCCGTCGATCGGGGGAGAGGTGGCTCGGCGAAGCCGAGACGGAGTGGGGGTCGACCAGCGCGCATCGCTAATGTGCTCCGATCCGCTGGAATAATGGAACGGATTTGCTCCCATATCGTTTCTATCCGATCTATATATCGGACGAGATCGATGCAGGGCGAGAAATGGACCGCGACATCATATTGAAGGCGCTGGCGCATCCGGTTCGGCGCGATGTGCTGGCGTGGCTGAAGGAGCCTGAAAAGCACTTCACCGCGCAGGAGCATCCGCTGGAGATGGGTGTCTGCGCCAGCCAGTTCGAATGCTGCGGTCTGGCGCAATCCAGTGTCTCGGCGCACCTGGCGACGCTGGCCTCGGCCGGCCTCGTCACCACGCGGCGCGTCGGCCAGTGGGTGTTCTACAAGCGCAACGAAGACACCATCGCCGCCTTCCGCGCCGCCCTGTCCGATCTCTGAAGAGCCCCATCCCCCCAAAGTGCATGAAAGGCATTTCTCCATGGCTACCCTCTTTGATCCCTTGAACGTCGGCGACCTTGCGCTCTCCAACCGCATCGTCATGGCGCCGCTGACGCGCAACCGCTCGCCCAACGCGGTGCCCGGCGACCTGGCCGTCACCTATTACAGCCAGCGCGCCAGCGCCGGGCTTATCGTCACCGAGGCCACCGCCATCAGCCATCAGGGGCAGGGCTATGCCGACGTGCCCGGCCTCTACGGGGCGGACCAGCTGGCCGGCTGGAAGCGTGTCACGGATGCCGTCCACAAGGCCGGCGGCAAGATCGTGGTGCAGCTCTGGCATGTCGGCCGCATCTCGCACGACACGCTGCAGCCCGGCGGCGGCAAGCCGGTGGCGCCATCCGCGATCAGGGCGAAATCCAAGACCTTCCTGGTCAAGCCGGATGGCAGCGGCGAGTTCGTCGAAACCTCGGAACCGCGCGCGCTGGAACTTGCCGAACTCCCGGGCATCGTCGAAGATTTCCGCCGCGCCGCGAAAGCCGCGGTCGAGGAGGCCGGTTTCGACGGCGTCGAGATCCACGGCGCCAATGGCTACCTGATCGACCAGTTCCTGCGCTCAGGCACCAACCATCGCGGCGATGCCTATGGCGGTTCGATCGAGAACCGCGCAAGGCTGCTGTTCGAGGTGGTCGACGCGGTCACGGGCGCGGTCGGCGCCGGCAGGACCGGCATCCGGCTGTCGCCGGTGACGCCGGCCAACGACGCTTCCGATACCGATCCGCAGCCGCTTTTCAACCACGTCGTGGCGGGCCTCGGCACGCGCGGCCTGGCCTATGTCCATGTCGTGGAGGGCGCGACCGGCGGAGCGCGCGACTTCAGCCAGGGCGATCGGCCATTCGACTATGCCGAACTCAAGGCCGCCTACCGCAAGGCCGGCGGCAACGGCGCGTGGCTGGTCAACAATGGCTATGACAAGGCGCTGGCCGAAAAGGCCATCGCCGAGGGCTATGCGGACCTTGTCGCGTTCGGCAAGCTGTTCATCGCCAATCCGGACCTCGTCAGCCGGCTGAAGCACGATGCCGCGCTGAACGATCCGGACAAGGCGACCTTCTATGGCGGCGACGCCCGAGGCTACACGGACTATCCGACGGCGGCCTGAGCCTGGCGTTCCCTGCTGGGTTTTGTAGCGGTCCCAGGAAAAAAGAGCCCCTCGCTGGTCATCGCGGACCAGCGAGGGGCAACCGGCTCCACAGGGGAGGGGAACCGGGTCAGGCGCGTTGCGGCACCGCCGATTGGGCGCGCGTGCGGAAGAAGGCGGCGCCGGCGCCGAACCTTGCAATCACCATCATCACGCAGCTGAGCGCGATGATGCCGATCAGCGACCACAGGGCCGCCGGCTCGAGATCGCGGATCGAGGCCAGCGCGATGGCCAGCAGCGTGACCGCGCCCAGCATCGGCACCAGGCCAAGGCTGATGAGGTTTCCGAAACTGGCGGCGACGGTGGCGCGGAAGGCCCAGGTGGCGGTGAAGCCGGTGACGGCATAAAACAGCGCGAACATGATGCCGACGACGCTGACCACCGTGTCGAAGGCACCGGCGACCGAGGACAGGAAAACGTAGAGCCAGGTCGCCACGATCATGGCGAGGCCGAAGATGATCGTGGCCTTGGCCGGCGTGCGGTATTTCGGGCTGATCTCGCCCAGCACGCGCGGCAGCAATTTGTCGCGGGCCATGGCGAAGGATATGCGGGCGGCGCCGACCAGGAAGGCTTGCGTGGTGCCGAGGATCGACAGCACGATGGCCAGCGCCATCACCTTGTCCCAGGGCGAGCCGACGAGCTGGTGGGCGATGAAGATCAACGCCGAATCCTGATGCTGGCTGATGGCGGCGAGCGGAGCAGCCCCCTGCAGCGTCACCACCAGTACGGTGTAGTAGACGCCGAGTATGCCGACCGACCACAGGGCGGCCTTGCCCGGATTGAGTTCCGGCTTCTCGGTCTCCTCGTTGAGGTAGATCGATGTGTCCCAGCCGGTGAACAGATAGACGGCGACGATCATGCCGGCGACGAGGCTGCCGCCGCCGCCGACGCCCGAGGGCATCAGCCAGGCCCAGGACGGCGTCACCGTGCCTTCGCGCTTGAGGATGAAGACCACATAGACGCCGATGCAGCAGAACGAGATCAGGATGACATGCTCGATCGCCGAGATGATGGTCTGGAAGCGGGCGGTGAGCTGGATGCCGATAATGGCATAGACCATGGTGATGCCGCCCAGGATGGTGGCGGAGATCACCTCGCCCCACGGGTTCGAGACATCGGCGAAACCGAACAGGGTCAGGATCGACGGGCCGATCGGCAGTATGTCGCTGACGGTGCCCAGGATGTAGCCGGCGAGCATGACGCAGCCGACGAGATAGCCCAGATACGGGCTGACGGCGCGGCCGACCCAGACATAGGCGCCGCCGGCATTCTGGTCCCACATGTTGAGCCGGTGATAGGACCAGGCGATGGCCAGCATCGCCGCCGTCGTCGCCATGATCGACAGGCCGCCGGCATAGGCGGTGGCCGGAATGAGCAGGCCGAGCGAAACCGCCGTCGCCTGGCCCGGCGCCGAGGAGGCGATCGAGATCAGCACGCTCTCCCACACCTTGATCGCGCCGGGCTGCAGCCCGGGCGACGCGCCACTCGAAGGATTGGTCATGTCAGTGTCTCCCATTGTTGTTTCTGGCATTGTTGTCCCTGCTGCCGGTATCGCCGGTTCGCGACTGGCTTCCGGCAGGCGTCATTGATCGTTCCCCCGGGAGCGTCCTGCCCCCGGAGCCTTGTTCCCTCTTGGCAATGGAATGCCGTGGCGAGCAGCGACGGGCGCTGCTCGCCTGGGCTTCCAGGCCGGTTTTTCGAATGCTGGCTTACGATGCCATCAAATTGCACTTGAGTCAATAATAGTGCAATTTTATGCGATGGTGACGAGAGGCTGGTTTCATAGGACTTTGGAACTCAGAACGCTGACGTTCTGCTTAGTCCGCTTTGCAGAAAGGTTAATCCTGCTCTCAACTGTCGTGATTTTTAATATTGATAAAAGCAATCGTCGCTGACGCCGCGCTCTACGGCGCCCCCCTCTGTCCTGCCGGACATCTCCCCCACAGGTGGGGAGATTGGCTGTCACCGCGGCTTTCGCCAATCTTCACCGTTGAAAGATGAAGCCGGCGCCGCAACCGCCAATCTCCCCCCCCTCGTGGGGGAGATGTCCGGCAGGACAGAGGGGGGCGCCGTAGAGCGCTACGCTTACCGGCGAAGCCCCTTCACCCGAACGTAAACGCAAACGCCTGCGCGCCGGGGTCGAGGAAACGGATCTCGAACAGCCGGTCGCTGACGGCGCCGCTCTGGCGCACCAGCTGGTAGAGGCGCTGGCCCGATACCGTGCCGTTGCCGTCGGCATCGATATCGGTGCCGTGATCCTCGCCCGGCGGCTTGCCGTCGACGGTGACCTTGAAGCGCACCGGCTTGCCGTCGGCCGAGGGTCCCAGCACCAGATGCAGGTCGCGGGCATGGAAGCGGTAGGCGATGCCGCCGCCGGGCTGGTTCAGCAGCGCGTTCTCCTTGGCAATCGTCCAGTTGCCGTCAAGGCCCCATTGATTGAGCTGCGGCGAGCCGGCGGCATAGACATGGCCGGCGTCCCGCACCGCGCCGCCGGGCGAGACGAAGTTCTCCGCCCTGCCATAGCCGACATAGGTTTCGGGCGAGCGCATGTCGGCCTCGGCGGCGGCTGCCTCCGCGCCGGTGGCGCTGACCTTGACGATGTCGCCCGCCACCTTGGTGTTGCCGGCCTCGGCCAGCAACTGCTGGATGATGCGTTCCGACCCGTCATAATCGCCTTCGCCGAAATGGTGATGGCGAATCTGCCCCCTGGCGTCGATGAAGTAGTGCGCCGGCCAGTACTGGTTGTTGAAGGCGCGCCAGATGGCGTAATTGTTGTCGATGGCGACGGGGTAGTTCACCTTGAGGTCGGATACCGCGCCCCTGACATTGCCGACCACTTTCTCGAAGGCGAACTCGGGCGCGTGCACGCCGATCACCACCAGTCCCTGATCCCGGTACTTCTCGGCCCAGGCTTTGACGTAGGGGATGGCGCGCAGGCAGTTGATGCAGGAATAGGTCCAGAAGTCGACCAGCACCACCTTGCCCCGGAGAGTTTCGGCGGTCAGCGGCGGCGAATTCAGCCACTCCACCGCGCCGTCGAGCGACGGCAGGGCACCCTCGACCGGCAGGTCCATGGCCGGCTGCGCCGGCTTGCCAGTCATCGCCATCGATGGGGCCATTGCAGGCGCGCCGGTCATCGCCATGGTGGCTGGCGCCATGGCCGGTGAATTGTCGGACTTGATCGCCGGTTCGCCGCTCTTCATGGCGACGCCGGCCATGGCGGATTGATCGTTCCTGGCGGCGTTGAACTTGTCGAGCAGGCCCTGTTCGAGTGACGAGGTGCTGGCGAGCGAAACCTGGGTGAGGAAGCCGGTGTCCAGCCCGAGCGCTATTGCCGCGACCGCGGCCAGCACCAGCACGCCCAGCCCCCGGCGCACCCATTCGCCGACGCCGAGCGAGCGCTTCATGGCGGCAAAGACGCGGCCGCCGACCAGCAGCGCCAGCGCCAGCGAGGTGGCCGCGCCCAGCGCGTAGGCCAGCAGCAGAAGCGAGGTGCCGACATTGGCGCCCTGCAAGGCCGCGCCTGTCAGGATCAGGCCAAGCACGGGGCCGGCGCAAGGCGCCCACAGCAGGCCGGTGGCGACGCCCAGCAGCAACGAGGGCAGCACGCCGGAGCCGCCGCTGGCGGCGCTGCGGTCCGCCGACATTGACAGCCTCGCGCCGAGATCGACCAGCGGCCGCGTCAGCCGCTCGGAAAGGCCGGGCAGCAGCAGCGCGACGCCGAACAGCGCCAGCAGCGCGATCGCCGCGACGCGGCCATACTGGTTGGCCTGCACTGCCCAGCCGCCACCTACGGCGGCCAGCGTCGCCACCAGCGCGAAGGTGGCGGCCATGCCGGCCAGCATCGGCAGGCCGCTCCTGACGAACGGCTTGTCGGCGCGGGCGAAGACGAAGGGCAGGACCGGCAGGATGCAGGGGCTGACGATGGTCAGCACACCGCCGAGATAAGCGAGCAGGAACAGGATCATGGTGACGGCTTCCCAGTGTCGGTTGCGGCCGGATTGAACATTCGCTCAAGACGACATACAGAGCCATACGAAGGCAAACGCTATTTTGTTACGGATATAACGACGATCACGCGCAGTTGAAGCTCATGGCGGAACCGCGGCTGTGCACGGGTTCTGCCGATGGCTTCAGACACGGCTTCGTTCGAAGGCAAAAGGGGTAAAAGAATGGCTCCAGCGAAGAAGCCGGTGATGATGATCTACGCGGCCGGCAGCCTGCGCCATGTGCTGCCGTCGCTCGTCTCGGCGTTTCATGCTGTCACGGGCGTCACCGCCGAAACCCGCCTCGGCCCCGCCGGTCTGCTGCGCGAGCGTATAGAGGCAGGGGAGCGGCCCGATATCTTCCTGTCGGCGAGCTTTGCGCATCCGGCGCGGCTTGCCGAGCAGGGGCTGGCGCGGCCGGCGGTGGTGTTCGCCCGCAATGCCATGGCCGCCGCCGTTCGGCGCGATGCCTCGATCACCGGGCGATTACGCCTGGGCGATCTTCCGGCGCATCGAGGCGGTCAGGCCGGGCGCCTTCGCGCTGCTCGACGCCAAGGCGCAGAAGCTGGTGGGCGGTTCGGAGGCGCAGAACATGCCCGGCCGCTACGATCCGATCGCGGCGGCGCTGGCCGCCGGCACGGCACATGTTTTCCTCGGCTACCGCACGGGGTTGACGGGTCTGGTGAAGGAAACCGGCGGTCTTCAGATCGTGGAGATACCGGCAGCGGTCAATGTCGTGCCG
Source organism: Mesorhizobium comanense (assembly GCF_005503535.1). Taxonomy (GTDB): domain Bacteria; phylum Pseudomonadota; class Alphaproteobacteria; order Rhizobiales; family Rhizobiaceae; genus Mesorhizobium; species Mesorhizobium comanense. The sequence goes on from NZ_SCNN01000026.1 coordinate 28,669, forward strand.
GAATACGGGCTGGCGACGCTGGCGCAGAGTTCGCCGGCCGCGATGGCCTTCGCGCTGTTCGTCATGTCGGCCGCCGGGCAGGGCATCCTGCGCGATTTCGGCTTCCGGCCGGTGGCGTTGCCGGAAGGGATGTGAGCGTGGCATCTCTTCCTTCTCCCCTTGTGGGAGAAGGTGGCCTCGCGCAGCGAGGTCGGATGAGGGGTGTTCCAGCGGAGTGAGACGATAGCGTTCCCTGGAACACCCCTCATCCGTCTCGGCGCTGTGCGCCGATCCACCTTCTCCCACAAGGGGAGAAGGGAGGCAGCGCGCGATCGCCTGCCGGGGTGAGCTTGCCGCCTCAGGTCTCGCGCTATATGCATTGAAACATACCGATTGCGTCCGGGAGGTTTCCAATGATTTTGCGTCGCGGCTCGATGCTCGCCCTTGCCCTGATCTCCTCGCTCATGGCCTTCGCGCCGGCGATGGCGCGCACGGTCACCGATCAGCTGAACCGCACGGTGACGGTGCCCGACAAGGTCGAGCGCATCGTCGTGCTGCAGCACCAGACGCTCGACATTCTGGTCGAGCTCGGCGCGGCCGACAAAATCGTCGGCGTGCTGCGCACCTGGCCGAAGCTCATTCCCGGCCTCGACAAATACGCGCCGCAACTGACCGGCCTGCCGATGCCCGGCGATCTGTCGACCGCCAATGTCGAGGAGGTGCTGAAGCTCAAGCCCGACGTCGTCTTCGTCACCAATTACGCGCCGCCGGCGATGATCGAGCAGATGTCCCAGGCCGGGCTGCCGGTGGTGGCGATCTCGCTGTCGAAAGGCGAGGGGGTCGAGGCGCCGAAGCTCAACCCGACCTTCGCCGATGACGACGTCGCCTATGCCGAAGGGCTGAAGATCGGCGTGCGTCTGATCGGCGACATCGTGGGGAAACGCGAGCGGGCCGATGCGCTGCTGGATTACGCCTTCGCGCAGCGCAAGCAGGTGGAGGACCGCGTCGCTTCCATTCCCGACGCCGAGCGCGTCAGGCTCTACATGGCCAATCCCGAGATGAACACCTATGGTTCGGGCAAATACACCGGCGTTATCATGAAGCGCTCCGGCGGCATCAATGTCGCGGCCGGTGTGCGCGGCGCGACCAAGGTGTCGATGGAGGACGTGCTGGCCTGGAACCCGCAGGTGATCTTCGTGCAGGACCGCTATGCGCCGGTGGCCGACGAGATCAGGAAGGGCGCCGCCTGGCAGCATGTCGACGCGGTCGAGAACAAGCGCATCTACATCACGCCCGAATATGTGAAACCCTGGGGCTATCCGCTGCCGGAAGCGCTGGCGCTCGGCGAATTGTGGATGGCCAAGAAGCTCTACCCCGAGCGCTTCGCCGATATCGACATGCAGAAGCAGGCCGATGCGTATTATCGCCAGTTTTACGGGCAGGCGTATACGGGGCCGAATTGAGGGCCGGGGTATCAGGACTTGGGTTCCTCGCCCCACGCAGTGGGGAGAGGTGGCTCGGGCGCAGCCCGAGACGGAGAGGGGAGCAACGTCCGTGAAGCCAAAGCCGGCTCAAAACAAGACGCATGATGAGAAGCGGGTTGCGCGTCAGTTAACAGGCAAATCTTGACCGTCGCGCTGCCCCCTCTCCGTCTCGGGCTTCGCCCGATCCACCTCTCCCCCGCTTCGCGGGGGCGAGGAACCGCCAATCGCGAAGCTCGCCATTCAAGAAAGTTGTGCCCAGCCACCACGTGCAGGCGCTAGCCCATGCGCACATCCGTCACCCGCAGCCTTGCAACCATCCTGCTCGTCGCGCTGCCCATCATCCTCTTTCTCATCTCCTTCCTGCTCGGCCGCTATCCCGTCGAACCGCTCACCGTCATCAAGGTGATCGCGGCGCAATTTCTGCCGATCGCGCAGGACTGGCCGCCTGTCGTGACCTCCGTGGTGCTCGATGTGCGGCTGCCGCGCGTGCTTGCCGCCATGGTGGTCGGCGGCGGGCTGGCGGTCGCCGGCGCCTGCTATCAGGGCGTGTTCCGCAATCCGCTGGTCTCGCCCTTCACGCTGGGCGTCTCGGCGGGCGCCGGCTTTGGGGCGGCGGTGGCGATCCTGCTGTTCGGCGAGCGCTACGCCACGCAGGCCTGCGCCTTCGCCTTCGGCCTGCTGGCGGTGGCGATGTGCTTTGCCATGAACCGCTTCTTCCGGCTGAACTCGACCATCGCGCTGGTGCTGGGCGGCGTTATCGTCGGCTCGCTGTTCACGGCGCTGCTGTCGCTGCTCAAATATGTCGCCGATCCCAATTCCAAGCTGCCGGTCATCGAATTCTGGCTGCTCGGCTCGCTGTCTTCCGTCACCACGGCGGACCTCGTGCCAGTGATCGTCGTCACGGTGCCTTGCGTCGCCGGCCTGCTGGCGCTGCGCTGGCGGCTCAACGTGCTGGCGATGGGCGACGAGCAGGCGCGCATCATGGGCGTCGAGGTGGCGCGGCTGCGGCTGGCGATGATCCTGCTGTCGACGCTGATCGCGGCGTCGGCCGTGTCGATCAGCGGCATCATCGGCTGGGTCGGGCTGGTCATCCCGCATTTCGCGCGCATCCTGGTCGGGCCGGATTTCCGGCGGCTCTTGCCGGCCACGCTGTCGCTCGGCGCCTGTTACCTCCTGATCATCGACGATGTCGCCCGCACGGTCACCGCGGCGGAAATACCGCTCGGCATCCTGACGGCGATCGTCGGCGCGCCGGTGTTCATGCTGCTGCTGGGGCGCGGCAGGCTGGGCTGGGCGTGAAGGGATGATCCTCGCAGCCGCCAATCTGGCCTTCTCCTATCCCGGACGCGCCAGTCCGGTGTTTTCGGGCGTCAGTCTCGACATCGCCGCAGGCGAGGTGGTCTGCGTGCTGGGGCCGAACGGCGTCGGCAAGTCGACGCTGCTGCGCTGCCTCGCCGGGCTTTCCGCGCCGGGCGCCGGTTCGGTGCTGCTGGAGGGCCAGCCGATCGCTTCCTTGTCGCGCGCGGCGGTGGCGCGGCTGCTGGCGCTCGTGCCGCAGAGCTACGAGACGGTGTTCGCCTTTTCGGTGCGCACGGTGGTTGAGATGGGGCGGGCGCCGCATCTCGGCCTGTTCGACGCGCCGGGCGAGGAGGCGGCGCGGATGACCGAGGACGCGCTCAAAACGCTCGGCATCGGCCATCTCATCGACGCCGCCTATTCGGAGATCAGCGGCGGCGAGCGGCAGCTGGTGCAGATCGCGCGCGTGCTGGTGCAGGCGCCCCGGCTGATGATCCTTGACGAGCCGACCGCGCATCTCGATTTCGCCAACCAGGCGCGCTTCCTTTCGCTGGTGCGCCGGCTCGCGGCAAGCGGGCTCGCTGTCATCCTCACCACGCACGCGCCCGACCATGCCTATGCGCTGGCCGACCGCACGCTGGTGATGTCGCCGCACCAGCCGCCGGTGCTGGGGGCCACGGGAGAGATCCTGACGGAGACGGTTCTGTCCGGTGCCTATGGCGTGCCGATCCGGCTGATCCGCTCGGGCGGGCACGTCGCCTGCGTGGCCGAGCTGGACGCCCAGTAAACCTTGCCGGCATCGACTGGCTTGCATGATTTCGTCGTCAGGCCGACTTGCGCGGCTCAAGGATTTGTCTGATCAAGCCTTTATGAGCACAGCAACCGGCAGTCGTGATCCTGGTATTGTCTGCATGATGTTTCATCGATACCGGAGCGGGCATGCGCAGCGGGCCTTGAGCAGCGTTGCCATGCTGCTCGCACTTGCCGTTCCCGCTCTGGCCGCCGGCCCTCTGGAGGATTGCGGCAACGACAAGCTGACCGCGCCCAACCGCATCGTCGCCTGCACCAATGTGTTGGAGGACAAGGCCGCTTCGGCGAGCGACCAGGCGCTCGCCTATTTCAACCGCGCCAACGCGTTGGACACGACCGGCGAGTATGACCGCGCCATCGCCGATTACGACAAGGCCATCGCCTTCGATCCCAAGGATGCCGACGCCTTCAACAATCGCGGCCTCGCCTGGGACCACAAGGGCGACTACGACCGTGCGTTCGCCGATTACGGCAAGGCGATCGAGCTCAACCCGAGGCTTGGCATCGCCTATGGCAACCGGGGCGTGATCTGGAACAGCCAGAAGCGAGACTACGACAAGGCAATCGCCGATTTCGACAAGGCAATCGGCCTCGAGCCGGAAAACAACAGTCTCTACAATCTTCGTGGCAACGCCTATCTGCGCAAGGGCGACTACGACAGCGCCATCACCAGCTACAGCCAGGCGATCTTTCTCGACCCCGAGGATCCCGACCAGTATTTCAATCTCGGCCTGGCCTGGACCTCCAAGGGCAATCCGGAGCGCGCCATCGCCGATTACAGCCAGGCGATCAGCCTCGATGCGAACCATGTCCATGCCTATCGATGGCGCGCTGACGCCTGGATGAAACTGGGCGACACCGACCGGGCGCTGTCGGACTACAGCGAGGCGATAAGGCTCGATCCCACCGATGGCGAGACCTTGCGCGACCGCGCCGACATCTGGCGTGGCAGGAAGGACTACGACCGCGCGATTGCCGACTATGCCCAGGCGATCACCGTCAACGCGAACGACGCGGTGGCTTACAACAATCGCGGCTGGACCTGGTCGCTCAAGAACGACCCCGACCATGCCCTGGCGGATTTCAACATGGCGATCGGCATCGATCCGAATTACGCCAGGGCCTACGACAATCGCGGCCTGATCTGGGCCGACAAGGGTGACTACGACCGGGCCATCGCGGACTATGAGCAGGCCATCGTCCTCACGCCGGGAGATGCCTGGGTCTACAATGACAGAGGCCGGGCCTGGGCAGCCAAGAACGACTTCATCCGCGCCATCTCGGATTTCAACGTCGCCATAATGATCAAGCCCGACATGGCCATTGCGTTCAGGAACAGGGGCTGGGTGTTCAGCCGCGAGGCGCACTATGACAGCGCCATCGCGGACTATGATCAGGCCATCAAGCTCGCCCCGCGCGATACGTTGGCCCTCAGGAACCGGGGCTGGGTGTTTGCCCGCAAAGGCCAGTATGACCGCTCGATCGCCGACTATGATCAGGCTATCTCGGTCGATCCCGGCTATGCCGGAGCCTATAGCGGCAGGGGCCGCGTCTTTATCTACAAAGCCGACTACGACCGCGCCGTGGCGGATTGCAGCCAGGCCATCAGCCTCGATGCAAAGGACGTGTCCGCCTTTGCATGCCGCGGTCTGGCGCGGGTGTACAAGGCGGACTACGATCAGGCCCTGGCCGACTATGACGAGGTGGTGCGGCTCGATCCCCGCGATGCCGGCGCCTATGGCGACCGTGGGCTGCTGGGCTTCTATACGGGCTCGCTGAAAAAAGCGCAGGCCGACTTCGAACAGGCGTTCGGGGTCAATCCCGACGGTCGCTACAACGCCTATTACGCCATGTGGCTCGATATAGCGCGACGGCACGACGGGCTGCCGAGCGTTTTGGGCAATGCCAGGCTGGATGTCACGAAATGGCCGGCGCCCGTGGTCAGCCTGTTCCTCGGCCGGCAAGGCCCCGAAGCCACGCTGGCCGCCGCCGACGATCCCGACGCCACGACGAAAAACGAGCATCTGTGCGAGGCGCGCGTGTTCGTCGCGGAGTTCCTGCGGCTGCAGCATCGCGACGCCGAAGCCGTGGATCTCTACCGGCTCGCCCTGCGCGACTGCCCGCGCGCCTTCACCGAATACACGGCGGCTTTCATGGCCCTGCGAGCCATGGGCAAGACGCCGTGAGGTTTGGTTTTCGCCCAACCCTGACCGCCGTCACGATGCTCCTCCTCGCGCTCGAGACGGCGGCGGTGGCGGCCGTCAAGGACCATGCCGACTGCGTCAATGAAGGGGTCGAGGCGGTCCGCAAGACAACCGCCTGCACCGCCATAATCGAAGACAAGACGGAGACCGTGGAAAACCGTGCCGCGGCCTATTTCAAACGCGCCGGCGTTCTGGCGAGCCGCGGCGACAAAGACAATGCGTTCGCCGACTACGACAAGGCAATCGGCCTTGATCCGGGGATGTCGGGCGCCTACTACAACAACGGCATCATCCTGATATTCAAGCGCGACTACGATCGTGCGATCACCTACCTGAATCAGGCGATCTTCCTGGATCCGGACAATGCCGAATTCTACTACAACAGAGGCCTTGCCTGGTCCTACAAGGGCAATGACGAACGTGCGATCGCCGACTACGATGCGGCCATCAAGCTCAATCCCACGGACGCCAGGGCATACCACAACCGGGGTCTAAGCTGGGCGCGGACCGGCGATGGCGAGCGCGCCAAGGTTGACTACGACCAGGCCATCTCGCTCGATCCGAAAAATGCCAGCTCGTACAGCCTTCGGGGTGATGTCTGGGACGCCAAGGGCGACGATGACCGCGCGATGGCCGACTACAGCAAGGTGATCGGCCTCGATCCCGAGAACGTTCATGCCTACTATCGTCGCGGCATGATCTGGTGGCGCAAGGGCGACTACGACCGGGCGATCGAGGACTACGGCAAGGTGATCGACCTCGATCCGAAGGACCCCAGCGTCCGTTACAACAGAGCTCTGGCGTGGTCGCGCAAGGGCGACAGCGATCGCGCGATCGCCGATTTCGATCAGGCGATCACTCTCGATTCCAAAATGGCGGCCGCGTATTTCAGCAGGGGCACGGAGTGGCTCAAGAAGGGCGAGAGAGACCGCGCCGTTGCCGATTATAGCGAGGTCATCACGCTCGAGCCGACAAACGCCATGGCGTTGAACGATCGAGGCCTGGTCCTGAACGAGATGGCCGAGTATGAGCGTGCGCTTGCCGATCTGGACCGGGCGATCGCGCTCGATCCCAACCAGGCCAAAACCTACGGCAACAGGGCGATTGCCTGGATGGGCAAAGATGATCTTGCCCGCGCCGCTGCCGACTACGACCGGGCGATCGCGCTCGATCCGAACCTTCCCAACTCATATGCCGGTCGTGGCATGGTGCGTTTCTATTCCGGTATGCCGGCCAAGGCGCAGGCCGATTTCACCAAGGCGGCAGCGCTTTCGCCCGGCAATGCCTATTTTGCCATCTGGCTCGACATTGTCGAACGGCGCAATGGTGAGCTCGGCCATCTAAAGGATGCGGCCGCAAGGCTGGACATGTCGAAATGGCCGGCTCCGGTGATGAAGATGCTGCTGGGGCAAGAAACTTCCGCGCAGGCCCTGGCCGATGCCGGTTCCGCGGACCTTGCGGTGAGGGGCGGGCGCGTGTGTGAAGCCAATTTCTACACCGCCGAACTCGATCGGCTGCAGGCCCGCGACGACGAAGCCCTGCAACTCTACCGCATCGCCGTCAGCACCTGTCCCAAGGATTATGTCGAATATCGTGGCGCAGTTGCCGGCTTGCGGTCCCTGGGCAAATCGCATTGAAGCTTCCGGGAGGCGAACGAAATGCGGGCATTCGGCCACGATGTGTGCGCAGGCTTTCGCTGCCGGCGCGTGCATTGCGCTCCACCGGTAACACGCCGTCGCTGGAGGACTAGTTTGCGGGGATGGGCGGCCGCCCTGTCGAACTTACCCCTCCAGCAGCCTTTCATAGAAGCCGCCGAAGGCGCCGTCGGGTGAGACCAGGTGGATTTCCAGGATCCAGTGGCGCACGCGGCCGTTGGCGTCGAGGTTGCGCATCGGGTCGGGGTTTTCGGGGCTGACGTGATGGAGCTGCTTGACGCCCGGAATGCGGGCGTGCGGGAATTCGGCCACGATGTGGCCGGCGATCTTGCCGCCGAATTTCCAGCCGGCCTTGCGCGCCGAGTCGCAGGCGAAGGCGTAGAGTTCGGCGCCGGAAATCTCGGGGTTCTCCTCGAAGTGGCGCTTCACGATGTCGAACTGGCGCGGCAGGTCGCGGCAGAGCGCGTGCTTTTGCGGATTGGGGCCGACCGCGTAGCTGCGGCCGACATCTGCCTCCCATTCTTCCAGCACCGGACCAAGGTCGAGGAAGACAATATCGTCGTCCTCCACCGTGCGGATCGGCGGATTGTCGGCGGCGGTGGACAGCGTGTTGATGCCGGCGCGCACGATGCGCTTGTGCCAGTCGCGCTCGATGCCGAACTTCTCCCTGGCCAGCGCGCGGATATCGAGTTCGATCTCGCGTTCGGTGCGTCCCGCCTGGATGAACCCGGCATCCTCGATCGCGTCGAGAAGGTTCAGCGCCATGCGCTCGGCACCCCTGAGCGCTTCGGTGCGCGCCGCTTCGTCGTGCTGTGCCGTCGCTTCCATGATTTCTCCTTTTCGATATATCTGGATAAATACAGCGGTGAGGTATCGGGCTCAAGCATCCACGGCATTCCAGGGCGCTGTCATCGATTGTGACAGCATCCCCGCCGGCGTGCTCCCGGCCGGTTCCTTGTCCCGCCGGCAATATCGGGCGATAAGGGCCGATATTGAATTTCCGGCCGTTTCATCATGGAGTTTTCGACATGACCGTTCATCCCCAGCTGCCATCGGCGCCCCGCAAGTTCCAGAACCTGATCGGCGGGAGCTGGGGTGACAGCCAGGGGGGCGAGATCGTGCGCCTGAGCCCCGCGCATGGCGTGCCTGTCTCGGTGGTGCCGCGCGGCACGGCCGCCGATGTCGACAAGGCGGTCGTGGCGGCCAGGCGCCGGTTCGAGGGTGGCGGCTGGGCGGAGATCCCGGCGGGCAGCCGCGCGGCGATCCTGCGCAAGGCCGCCGACCTCATCCTGCAGCAGAAGGACGAACTGGCGTTGATCGAGACGCTCGAAAGCGGCAAGCCGCTGTGGCAGTCGGTCAACGAGGTCACCGGCGCCGCCGACCTCTGGTATTACGCGTCGGGCCAGGCGCAGGCCATGCATGGCGAGACGTTCAACAATCTCGGCCACGACTCGCTGGGTCTGGTGCTGCGTGAACCGATCGGCGTTGTCGGCCTCATCACGCCGTGGAATTTCCCGTTCTACATCCTGGCCGAGCGGCTGCCCTTCATCCTGGCGGCCGGCTGCACCGTGGTCATGAAGCCGAGCGAGCACACATCCTCGACGACGCTGATGATGGGCCGCATCCTCGAACAGGCCGGCCTGCCGGAAGGCGTGGTCAACATCGTCACCGGCTACGGCGATCCGGTCGGGCAGGCGATCGTCAACCACATGGACATCGACATGGTGTCGTTTACCGGCTCGACGCGTGTCGGCCGCTCGACCGTCATCGCCTCGGCGGCCAACATCAAGAAGGTCAGCCTGGAACTCGGCGGCAAGAACCCGGTGGTGGTCACCGCCGATGCCGATCTCGACAAGGCCGCCGACGGCATCGTCTACGGCGTGCTGCACAATGCCGGCCAGTGCTGCGTGTCGGGCAGCCGGCTGATCGTCCATGAAAGCGTCGAGAAGCCGCTCACCGAGCGCATCCTTGACCTCATGGGCAAGGTGCGCGTCGGCGACCCGCTGGTTCCCGAGACGCGGGTCGGCGCCATCGTCAACGAAACGCAGATGACGCGCATCCTCGGCCTCATCGACCAGGGCAAGTCGCAGGGCGGCAGGCTGGTGACAGGCGGCGCGCGCATGGAGCCGCAGGCCGGCTATTTCGTCGAGCCGACGCTGTTCACCGGCGTGACGCCGGACATGACCATCGCCCGCGAGGAGGTGTTCGGACCGGTGCTGGGCATTTCCACCTTCAGCTCGACCGCCGATGCGATCCGCATGGCCAACGACACCGAATACGGGCTCGCCGCCACGATCTGGTCGAGCGACCTGCGCAAGAGCATGGACCTGATGCGCGGCATCCGCGCCGGGCGCATGTGGATCAACACCACGATCACAGGCGGTCCGGAAATGCCGATCGGCGGCTACAAGCAATCCGGCCTCGGTCGCGAGACCGGGCCGTCCGGTATCGACGAATATACCGAGGTGAAGTCGGTGATCGTCGATCTCGGCGCCCGGCAGCCCTGGGTGATCTGACCGGCGGGACAAGCGGATGGACGAGAGGCTCGCGGGCGGCTGGACAGTGCGGCGCACGGTGATCGATTTCCTCACCGGCGCCCGGCATCGTTTCGAGGGCACCGCCGTCATCACGGCGTCCGCCTTCACCGAGCAGGGCCTGTTGCGGTTCGGCGTGCGCGAGATGCCGGCCAGCCGCAGCTACAGGATCGAGCCCGGCGAGACAGCGACGCGCGTGCTTCATGCCGACGGCCGCGACTTCATCGAGCTTGAAGCGAAGGCCGCGCAGAGCGTGCGCCATCAATGCGGCGCCGATCTCTATGCCGGCCGGTTCTTCTTTCGCGGTGATGAATGGGCCGAGGTTTGGCGGGTCAACGGCCCGCGCAAGAACTATGCGAGCCTTGGCTGGTTCCGGCGTCAAACGGATGCATCGCGCGGAAGACATGACATATACCAATTTTTGGTATAGAATGTCCTGATCAACTAAAGGAGCGTCCGTGCCCCGAAATACATCTGTTTCCCTTGGCGATCATTTCGCCGGTTTTATCGATGCGCAGGTCGAGACGGGCCGTTATGGCTCGGCCAGCGATGTCGTGCGCGCAGGTCTGCGCCTGCTTGAGGAACAAGAGGCCAAGGTCGCCGCTCTGCAAGCCGCCCTTATTGCCGGCGAGGCTTCCGGCACACCGGCTGCCTTCGACAGCGCATCATTCCTGACGAGGATGCGGGCCAAGCATGCCAAGTGAGAGCCGCGAATGCCGGTTCTCACCCATGGCGGAAGCGGATCTGGAAGAGATCTGGCTCTACACATACAGGCAGTGGTCGCTGAAGCAGGCAGACCGGTATCACCGCGATCTGATCGATACAGCCGAAGACCTGGCGCGGGGCGTGAAAACCGGTCGTCGTGTCGATGTCCGCGCCGGCTACTTCAAATACCCGGTTGGCCAACACTTCGTCTTCTTCCGCCTGTCCGAGACCGCGCTCGATGTCATCCGCGTCCTGCATCAGCGCATGGACGTCGAACGCCATCTGTGGGAACGCTCTTGAAGGCGCAGGCCTCAAGCGAGGGCATCGGCCAGCAGCTTCGCCTGCGGCGTCAACGCCTCGAAGCTTCGGGCGCACAGGCTGAGCTGGCGCGTCGCCCATTCATCGGTCAGCCGCAGGCGGCGCAGCGTTCGTGCCGCGCGGCGCGCCGCGCTTTCGGGCACGATGGCGATGCCGGCGCCTTGCGACACCAGCCGGCAGACATTGTCGAGGCCGGGCACGCGGATGCGGAAGTGCAGGTGGCCGCCAAGGCGGGCGGCCTGCCGGGCGATATGTTCCTGAAGGGGATGGCCGGCGCCGAGGCCGACAAAGGCTTCGCCGAGTATGTCGGCGAGGCCGGTGGCGTGGCCTTCGAGGCATAGCGCCCCGGGCCGGTCCCGCGCGGCGATCACCACCAGGCGATCGATGAAGAAAGGCCGCTGCTCCAGATGCGCGAGGCCGGCCCAGGTCGCGGCGATGCCGAGATCGGCGGCGCCGCTGGCCACCGCCTCGGCGATCTCGTGGCTGGGGCGCTCGTCGAGTTCGACGTCGATGCCGGGATGCGCGGCAAGGAAGGCTGGCAAGGCGTCGCGCAGGATTTCACCCGTCGCCGCCGTGTTGGCCATCAGGCGGACGCGGGCGCGCAGGCCGCTGGCATAGGCGCCGAGATCGCCGGCCATCGCCTCGATCTGGTTCTGCACGGCGCGCGCATGGTGGAGCAGCGCCTGTCCGGCGGCGGTCGGCGCGACGCCGCGGCGGCGGCGCTCCAGAAGCGGCGCGCCAAGGCTCTCCTCCATGCCCTTGATGCGGGCGCTGGCCGAAGCCAGGGCAAGGCCGGCCAGTGCCGCGCCACTTGTGATGCTGCCGCGCTCGGCCACCAGCAGGAACAGCCGCAGATCGACAAGGTCGAAGCGCATTTTCGTTTCTCCCCAGCCTTCGGCCTGGACGAAGGCTGATGCCGCAACTTCCACATTGTGGCTTGTCCCCGCATACGTCAAATCATTTGCACGGAGATGTGCAATGAGCGGAAGAACACCACACCGGCAGGGCCTGGGCATTCTTGAGAGCATGGCGGTCGTGCTGGCCGTGGCGGTCGCCTCGCTTGCCATGGCGCGGGCTTACACTGATCCGAGGGAGCGCGAGCCGGCAACGGTTTACGGCCGCGAGGCCGCGCCGGAGCGGGCCGGCCCGGACGCGGTGGACATGCTGCTGCATGACTGAGCGCGCCGACATGCCGGAGATCCATTCATGCTGAGCGCCGCTGTTGTCGCCTGGGTGGGCGCCGTCTTCCTCGCCGCTGGGTTCGTGAAGGGCGTCGTCGGCATGGGGCTGCCGACCGTTGCGATGGGGTTGCTGGCCGTGACCATGCCGCCGGCGCAGGCCGCCGCGCTGCTGCTCATTCCGTCCATGGTGACCAATCTCTGGCAATTGTTCACCGGCCCGGCCTTTGGCGGGCTGTGTCGGAGGCTGTGGACGATGATGGCCGGCGTCATGATCGGAACCGACGCCGGCGCAGGGCTGCTCACCGGCGCATACACGGCCTTCGCCTCGGCGGGGCTTGGCGCGGCATTGGTGGTCTACGCCGTTCTCGGTCTGCTGAAGCTGAGCTTCACCACGCCGGCACGCCACGAAGCCTGGGTCTCGCCGCTGATCGGCCTTGCGACCGGGCTGGTGACCGGCGCGACGGGCGTCTTCGTCATTCCTGCCGTGCCCTACCTGCAATCGTTGCGGCTCGGCAGGGAAGACCTGATCCAGGCGCTCGGCCTGTCCTTCACCGTGTCGACCGTGGCGCTTGCCATCGGGCTGGCCAGGACCGGCGCGCTTGGCTCGCCGACGGCGCAACTGGCGGGATCGATCGCGGCGCTTTTGCCGGCGCTGGCCGGCATGTTCATCGGCCAGGCGTTGCGCCAGAAGCTCAGCGTGGAAACCTTCCGCAAGGTGTTCCTGGTCGGCCTGCTGGCGCTGGGGGCTTATCTGATGCTGGATGCCGTACTTTAGCTGAGGTTTCCGACCGCGGACAATGCCAGCCTACCTAACCTTATCGCATCTAACGCACATTTCCAGGCATTATCCATTTCTTCGAACTTCGAATTTGTAGAACTCGGCCGGATATGTATTTGTAAGTAAATACGTATTACATTGGAAAAATATTCGGCTCGACTCCTTTTGTGAACTCTGTTTTTCTCCACTGTGTGGCAACTGCGCGGCTCGCGCAATCACAGGGGAGAAATTAGATGAGTGAAACACTTCTGGGAGAAGCAAAGTTTGAACTAAACGCTTTGTCATTCAAGCCAAAATCGGCGTTGACTAGCGGCTTCGTAAAGATTCTGGCAAACGGAGAATTGAACGCGCAAGGCGCGGACCGCCGGCTTCTTATTACGGTTAACAACCAAAACAGCGGTTATCGTGGATTTGTTATGATGAATGGTGATGCTTCTGCCGGCGAATGGGAACAAGCGCCTGGCGGCGGTCCCGGGTTCTACGTCGGCAGAAATGGGTGGAGCATCGATGCAACCGCAATGGTGGAATTTACGTTGGCCATATCGCCCACTTCGCAAAAGATAACGGGTTCGGGACTTTCGACATTCGCGCTCGGAGATGGGCGCATTTTGGGTTACCAATCGCATGGATATTTGGTTACGAACCAGCCGATTTCGAGCATCGAAGTCGCATTTGTAGGCGGTGTTGCGGTGGGATACAGCCGCTTCTACCTTCTTTGATCACTAGGATCGGGGGCCCGCCTCTCACTGAGAGGCGGTCTCACGGCGCGCCGGGCTCTTCAAAGACTTGCGCTGACATTGGCAAGCGTGGCCATGAGCGTCAGCGGTTCGATTGGGGAGGGTTCGAACCCGACAGCAATATAGAAAGCTCGGGCATCCTCGGAGATGGCATCCACCAGGATGCCTCTGATCCCCACTATCTCGGCGGCGTGGAGCATCCGCAGTCCGGCATCCCTTACCAGCGCACGGCCAATGCCCCGGCCGTGACAGGATTGGTCGACCGCCAACCGGCCGAGCACCGCAAATGGGATGGGATCGGGCATGTTGCGTGGGAAATGTCCGGGAGCTTCGATCATCTGCACATCGCCACCGTCAATCGCGTAGTAACCGATGATGCGATTGTCCTCGCAAGCCACATAAACGCGGGACGCGCCGCCAGCCTGATTGGGGCGGCCGCGCTTCTTCAGCCATTCGTCGAGCGAGGCGATGCCCGACGAGAAATCGCCGAGTTGATGATGATTGGCAAGCGGGACCGGAGCCGACAGGCTCATGCGTGATCCCAGGGAGCCTTTGTCGTCATCGTGCGGCGCAACCGATCGTTCGGTCGCGGCGGAGCGTCGAGGCGCGCCAGAAACGCGGCGTGGGCCGTCGGCCGTCGCCGTGCGCCACTTTTCGGACCAGCGATGTAAGGCCAGCGGCGGCGCTTGACGTTTTGTCATTCATTGGTACGGTATTGGCGAACATTATTCGTAAATACGGAACCTATGATGAGCCAGATCGAAGCCGATACCGTGGACTGGGCCGCAGCGCGCAAGGAGATGGAGCGCTGGTACTGGTGGGGCATTCCCACCTTTTTCCGCGCGCCCTGGAACGAGGAGCCGGGGGCGGGCGACATCGCCGTGCTCGGCGTTCCGCATTCCTCGGGCAACGGCTCGACGGAGCGCGACCAGCATCTGGGTCCGCGCGCGGTGCGCCATGTCTCGGCGCTCTACCGGCGCGGCCATGGCCGTTTCGGCTTCGTGCCCTGGGATGTCTGCAACGTCGTCGACGCCGGCGACGTGCCGCTGCCGGAAGCAATGGTCAACGACACCAGCGTGCGCCATATCGAGCTCTACGCCAAGCGCTTCGCGGCTGCCGGCACGCGTCTCGTCTCGATCGGCGGCGACCACTCGATCACCGGGCCGTTGCTCAAGGCGGTCGCCGGGCCGGGTTCGCCGATGACGGACGGCAAGCCGGTGGCGCTGGTGCATTTCGACTCCCACACCGACAGCTACCACCACCTGCCGCACTGGCTCGGCAACCGGCGCTCGGCGGCGCACTGGAGCAGCTACACCGCCACGGAGGGCAATGTCGATCCGGCGCGCTCCTCGCAGATCGGCATCCGCCCGAATGTCGGCACGCCCGGTTCGCGCAACACCAGCGAGGAACTGGGCTACCGCGTCATCGGCATGGACGAGATCGAGCGCGATGGCTGGGAGAAGGTGGCAAGCCAGGTGCGCGCCCGCGTCGGCGACGCGCCGGTCTACATCACCTTCGACCTCGACGTGCTCGACCCCGCGGACGCGCCCGGCGTCTCCAACATCGAGCCCGGCTATCCCGGCCTGCGGATCGGCGACGCCGTGCGCATCCTGCAAAGCCTGCGCGGGCTCAACATCGTCGGCGGCGACATCGTGTGCCTGATGCCGACCAAGGACAGCCCCAACCAGATCACCGCGATGAACGCCATGGTTGTGGCCTTCGAGATGATCTGCCTGATGGCGGACCGGATGCGGACCGACAGGCCAGCGTGAGCCGCGTCGCCGCCCGCCAACCGTCACGGTCAGCGCGGCGGCGGCGTCATCACGAACAAGGCCCTTGCCGGTTCGGTCTCCGACGCGTTGGCGAAAGTGTGCGGGCGGCGCGGATCGAAGGCGATGGCATCGCCCACGCCGAGTTCGTGGGTGACGTCCTCGACGACGATGCGGACCGTGCCTTCCAGCACGAAGACGAATTCCTCCTCGCAGGCGAGCGTGTAGAGCTTCTCGCCGCCGGTACCGCCGGGCGCGATGTCGGAATAGATCACCTGCAGGCGCTTGGCCTCGGCCGGCGAGATCAGGAAATCCGAAACGTCGGTGCCGCCGAAGCGGATGGGCGGCCGGTCGTCGGCCCGCACCACGCCGGAGCGGGCAGGGGTGAAGAGGTCGCCGACCGGCAGGGCCAGCACTTCGCAGAGCCTGACCAGCGAGGCGACCGAGGGCGAGGTCTTGTCGCGCTCGATGTCGCTGAGAAAGCTCTTGGTGAGATCGGCGGCGCCCGCGACTTCGTCCAGCGTCATGTCGAGTTCGCGGCGTCGTGCGCGCAGCAGCCTGCCGATGTTGGGGGCGCTTCGCTTGCTGGTCTGTGTGTCCGACACGAACGCTTCCTCCGATTCGGCCTGTTGCCCGGCACTATGGCACAGCTTTAGCCGGCAAGGGGCGCTCTGTACAAGGCTTGTTCGGTAATAGCGAATTATGTTGACTATTTAAGAACTCTGGGCAAGCCTAATGCGAGGCCGCCAAGAGCCGAAACCAGAGGTGAACCATGTCCAGAAAATCGATCTGCCTTTATGTCCTGCTCGCCGCCGTGCCAGCCGCCGCGACACCCGCGCTCGCCGACGGGCCGAGCTTCGTTTCGGGCGGCAAGCTGCAGGCCTGCGTCGACCCGACCTTCCCGCCGATGGAATTCGTCAAGACGCCGGGCGAGCCGCCCGTCGGCATCGACATCGACGTCGTCAAGGCGCTCGCCGCGCACTGGAAGGTCGAGGCCAACATCACCGCGATGGACTTCAACGGCCTGCTGCCGGGCCTGGAATCCAAGCGCTGCGACATCGTCATCAGCGGCGCGCTGCTCAAGCCCGAGCGCCTCGAGAAGTTCAGCGGCGTGCCTTACCTGAAGACCGGCGTCGTCATGATCGGCAAGGCCGATGACGCCACTGCCTACAAGAGCTATGAGGATTTCTCCGGCAAGGTGGTCGCCGTCCAGACCGGCACCTCCTACATCGACCTCCTGAACAAGGTGAACGACGATCTCGCCAAGGCCGGTCGAGACAAGATCACGCTGCAGACCTATCCCAAGCAGACCGATGCCATCCAGCAGGTGATGGTCGGGCGCGCCACGGGTACGATCAGCCAGGATACCGAGTTCGCCTATCGCGACCTTCAGCAGCCCGGCGAACTGAAGATCCTCTACGCCGCCGGCGCGGCGGACCAGTACGCCGCCTATTTCCGCAAGGACGAGGCCGACCAGGCGGCGGTCGCCAGCGCGGTCAAGGCGCTGCTGGCCGACGGAACGATGAAGACCATCGCCGAGCAGTGGAAGCTGCCGATGTCGACGATCGCCGGCGTCGGCGAATAGAGACGGGCGAACGCTGCGGTGAGTTTCGACGCGGGTCTTTTCTGGTCAACGCTGTTTTCGGCGACCTTCTTCAAGGCCGCGCTGGTGGCGCTCGCACTGACCGTGATTTCGCATGTGGCGGCGATCCTACTGTCGCTGCCGCTTGCGCTTGCTCTCGATGGCAAGCGGCTGTGGCTGCGCTGGGCGGCCACGGCCTATGTCGGGCTGTTCCGCGCCTTGCCGGCGCTGCTGCTGCTGCTGTTCGTCTGGAACGGCCTGCCGCAGATATCGCCCGTGTTTCGTGAAGCCTGGTTCTCGCCCTTCATGGCCGCCTTCCTGGCGCTGACGCTCAATGAGGCGGCCTACCAGGTGGAGATCAACCGTGCCGCGCTGTCGGCCGTCGATGGCGGGCAATACCAGGCGGGCGCGGCGCTCGGCCTGCGCAAGCCGCAGGTGTTCTTCCTGATCGCGGTGCCGCAGGCGCTGCGGGTGGCGCTGCCGCCGACCGTCAACGAGTTCATCAGCCTGTTGAAGACCACGTCGCTCGCCTCGGTCATCTCGCTGACGGAACTGATGGCGGTGACGCAGCAGAGCGTCGCCTCGACATTCCGCTACGCGGAATTCTATTCCGTCGCCTCGATCTATTATCTTGCCATGGTCTACGCGCTGATGTTCCTGCAGAAGCGTTTCGAGCGGCGTTTCGCCTGGGCGAAGCCCCGCGAGGCCGGCAACGCGCCGCATGGCTGAGGCGGCGGCGCCAATACAATCAGCATATCAGGGAGTGAGAAGGTGACGGAGACAACCTCCAATCGTTTGCCCGCCAGGGCGGATGTCGTGATCATCGGCGGCGGCGTGGCCGGCTGCTCGATCGCCTACCACCTGACCAAGCTCGGCATTGCCGATGTCGTGCTGTGCGAGCGCAAGCAACTGACCTGCGGCACGACCTGGCATGCGGCGGGCCTGGTCACGCAACTGCGCGCCACGCGGCAGATGACGGAACTCGCCAAATATACCGGCGAGCTGTTCGCCAGCCTGGAAGAGGAGACCGGGCAGGCGACAGGCTTCATGCGGCGCGGCTCGCTGCGCGTCGCGCGCACCGAGGCGCGGCTGGAGGAACTGGCGCGCGGCGCCTCGATGGGCCGCAATTTCGGCCTGCCGGTCGAAAAGGTCAGCCCCGGCGAGATCAAGGAGCGCTGGTCGCCGATCGATCTCGACGGCATCGTCGGCGGCTTCTGGTTCCCGCATGACGGCCAGGTCAATCCGGCCGACGTGACCATGGCCTACGCCAAGGGCGCGCGCATGCGCGGCGCCAGGATCTTCGAGAACACAAGGGTGGACAGGATCCTGGTGGAGAACGGCCGTGCCGTCGGCGTCGTCACGGAGCAGGGGGAGATCCGCGCCTCGCGCGTCGTGATCTGCGGCGGCATGTGGTCGCGCGATCTCGCGGCAAGCGCCGGCGTGACGCTGCCGCTGCATGCGGCCGAGCATTTCTACATCGTCACCGAGACGATTCCCGAACTGCCGCGCAACCTGCCGGTGCTGTTCATGGGCGACGAGTGCGCCTACTACAAGGAGGATGCCGGCAAGCTGCTGCTCGGCTGCTTCGAGCCGAACGCCAAGCCATGGGGCCATGACGGCATCCCGCAGGATTTCTGCTTCGATTCCCTGCCGGAGGATTTCGAGCATTTCGAGCCGATCCTGGAGATGGCGACCAGGCGCGTGCCGCTGCTAGCCGAGGCCGGTATCAAGCTGTTCTTCAACGGGCCGGAAAGTTTCACCCCCGACGACCGCTACCTGATCGGCGAGACCTCCGAGGTCGCCGGACTGTTCTGCGCCTGCGGTTTCAACTCGATCGGCATCCTGTCGTCGGGCGGCGTCGGCAAGGCGCTGTCGGAATGGATCCGCGATGGCCGCCCGCCCGTCGACCTCGCCGATGTCGACGTGCGCCGCACCGTCTCCTTCCAGGCGAACAAGCGCTATCTCTACGACCGTACCACCGAAACGCTCGGGCTGCTGTTCGACATGCACTGGCCTTACCGGCAGTTCGAGACGGCGCGCGGCATCAGGCGCAGTCCCTTCCACGACCGGCTCGTCGCCGAAGGCGCCTTCATGACCGAGGCGGCCGGTTTCGAACGCCCCGGTTTCTTCGCCGGGCGCGATGTCACCCCGACAATCGAATATTCCTACGGGCGGCAGAACTGGTTCGACCTCTGCGGCGCCGAATGCCGCAACACGGCTGAGAATGTCACGCTGTTCGACCATTCCTGCTTCGTCAAATACGAGGTCGAGGGCCGCGACGCGCTGAAGGCGCTGAACCGCATTTGCGCCAACGACATCGACGTTTCCGTCGGCCGGGTCGTCTACACGCAATGGCTGAACGAGCTCGGCGGCATCGAGGCCGACCTGACGGTGACGCGGCTGTCGGAAACCAGCTTCATGGTGGTGACGATCGCGGTGTCGCAGCGCCGCGACATGACCTGGCTGACGCGCAACATTCCCACGGACGCCCATGTCTTCGTGCGCGACGTCACGTCCGGCCTGCCGATGCTGGCGCTGATGGGGCCGAAGGCGCGCGACCTGTTGAAGGCGGTCTCGCCCGATGATTTCTCCGACGCGGCGTTCCCGTTCGGCACCAGCCGCGAGATCGACCTCGGCTATGCCCGTGTGCGCGCCAGCCGTCTGACCTTCGTCGGCGAGCTTGGCTACGAGCTCTACATGCCGGCGGAGTTCGCCGCCCACGTCTTCGACCGGCTGGTGGAGGCGGGCGCCGCGTTCGGGCTCGCCCATGGCGGCTATTTCGCCATCAACTCGCTGCGCATGGAAAAGGGCTACCGCCACTGGGGCCACGACATCGGCGAGGAGGATTCGCCGCTGCAGGGTGGCCTCGGCTTCGCGGTCGCCTTCGACAAGCCGGGCGGCTTCATCGGGCGCGAGGCGCTGCTGCGCCAGAAGGAAGCCGGGCCGATACGCCGCAGGCTGGTGCAGGTGCGGCTGGAGGATGAAGCGGCGCCGCTGCTCTACCACCACGAGCCGGTCTGGCGCGACGGGCGCATCGTCGGCTCGGTCACTTCAGGCGCGTACGGCCATCGCATCGGCGCCTCGCTGGGCATGGCCTATGTCGAATGCGCGGACGGTGTCACCGACGCCTATCTCGCCGCCATGCCGCTGGAGGTCGAGATCGCCTGGAAACGCTATCCGGCGCGGGCGCAGCTCAAGGGCTGGTACGATCCCAAGGGCGAACGGCTGAAGGGCTGAGGACGCGACCGGCGAGCCGCCGCGCCAGAGGCTGAGCGTCGAGGTGGAGAATTGCCGGGGGGCTGTTGTCCCTTGGCGTCCATCTCGCGCCGAAGTCGCTGCGTTTTCATTGCCAGCCCCGGCGAACTGGTCCTCCCAGGAAAAGCCGTTTCCTCACTCGGCAATCGACCTGATGACCCTCGCCGGATTGCCGCCGACAAGCGTATTGGCAGGCACATCCCTGGTCACCACCGAGCCCGCCGCGACAACTGAATTTTCGCCCACCGTCACGCCGCCGATGACGGTAGCGCCGGCGGCGATCCAGACGTTGCGTTCGATGACGATCGGCTTTGCCGTGGTGAAGGCGCGTCGCCGCGACGGTTCGAGGGGATGGCCTGACGTGATGAGGCTGACATTCGGCCCGATCAGCACATTGTCTGATATATCGAGCCCGCCAAGATCGTAGAACGTGCAGTTCTGATTGATGAAGACATTGCGCCCGATACGCATGTCCGGGCCGCCGGTCGTGTAGAAGGGCGGTATCAGCAGGAAGCCGCCGTCCACCGTCTTGCCGATGAGTTCGCCGAACAAGGCGCGGACTTCGTCCGCATCGTTGAACGTCAGACGATTGAGACGGGCGGTGATCGCCATCGCCCGCTTGACGTTCGCCAGCATCGCCGCCGATTCCGGCGTTCTCCCGGGGATTATCCTGGTGCGATCCTCATGCGTCATTTCCAATGTTCCTCAGGGGGCGCGTCCGAACCGTCGCTTGTCGGACGCGCGGACCCTGAGTGTTGTTTGAGCATGATTCCGAAAGGCGGTTCCAGCTTTCAGGTTTCGCCTCAGCGCACCACCAGCACCGGGATCGCGGTGTAGGACAAGACTTCCGCCGTCTGGCTGCCGAGCAGCAGGCGGCCGAGGCCCCGGCGGCCATGCGAGGCCATGACGATCAGGTCGCAGCCCCGGGCCTGCGACAGGTCCAGGATCGCCTCGGCGGGCCGCTTGTCCTCGACATGGACAAGCTGGGCGGTTACGCCCGCGGCATCGGCCGAGGCCTTGCACTTGTCCAGAACCTCCTTGGCGTATTTGCGGGCTTCCTCCTGATAGATGGCGAGTTCGTCGCCGGCGGCGTAGCCGGCCATGGCGCCGCCCCAGGCCAGCGTCGGGAACTGTTCGGAAACGGTGACGAAGGTGACGGCGGCGCCGATGTCCTTGGCCAGCGTGAGGCCATGGGCAACGCCCTTTTCGGCCAGTTCCGATCCGTCCGTGGCGATGAGCAGATGCTTGTACATGATGTGTTGCCCTTGATGCGGAGCGGTCCGCGGGCGGACGCGTCCTGATGGTGTCGATGCGCTAGAGATAGTTATGCCGAACCGCCAGTCATTGTGCCAAGGCCGTGCGGATGAAGGCCAGCCGCCGGCTTGCCGGCACGATCAGCGCCGGCTTGGCTTGTGACAGCTGTCTGGCAAGTATAGCCTAGGCTATGCCATTGAATTCAATGATATTTTTTGTCACGGCGCGTTGACACCGCAGAGAGGCGTCGCTAGATGAGGGCCATCGGGGAGTAGCCACCATCGGCTTGATGGGGCCGCATCAACATGCTCGCGGACATCGCGTGGTGCGGCCGGCCGGAAAATCCGGCCCGGCAAGACCGTGGTGAGGACCGGCCCTCGGACAGGCCGATCGCGCTCACCCGGATCATGTCCCGCGAGATCATAGCCATGTCACCCCTTGCGATCGCCATCCTGGCCGTCGGCATGTCCGTCGATGCGCTGATTGCCTCAATCGGGCGGGGCGCGGGCGCTGCCCGGCCGTCCTGGGCCGATGCGCTGAAGACAGGCGCCGTGTTCGGCGCCGTCGAGACGCTGACGCCGCTGCTCGGCTGGCTGATGGGCGTCGTCGCCAGCCAGTATGTCCAGGAGATCGACCACTGGATCGCCTTCGTCCTGCTTGGCGGCGTCGGCGGCCGCATGGCGCTGCACGCCTTCCAGCGCGACGCCGAGGCGCCCGTCGCCGCCAACCGCTCGCTGGCGACGCTGCTGGCGACCGCCGTCGGCACCAGCATCGACGCCATGGCCGTCGGCGTTTCGCTGGCTTTCCTGCAGGTCAACATCGTGGTGATCGCGCTCGCCATCGGCGCCGCGACGACGCTGATGTCCACCGGCGGTATCCTTGCCGGGCGCTTTCTCGGCGCCCGTTTCGGGCGCTATGCGGAGATCGCCGGCGGTCTGGCGCTGATCGGCCTTGGTGCATCCATCCTGCACGACCACCTGACCGCCTGAGAGACCGTTTGGAAACTCTACTCTGGCAGCCATCTGAAGGCGTTTTCTGCGCTTCCGGTGCTCACGGACCAGAACGTCCGCTGCGCGCCGGTTCTCGAAACCACCATCATATGACTCGCCAGAGCGAATTTCGAAACGGCCTCTGAGGCCGGCGTCGCGCGGCTTTTTCGACCGCGTCGCGACGGACCCTTTCGCGGCGCCGCGCCGGCGGCTACAGATTGGACCGACACAGCCAGTGAGAGGGCAGGCCGTTGAGCAGCGCGTTTCCGCAGATCCATCTGGTTCGTCACGGCGAGACGGCGTGGAGCCTGTCGGGCCAGCACACCGGCCGCACCGACATGCCGCTGACGGCGGTGGGCGAAGCCGCCGCGCGGGGCCTGGCCGAGCGGCTCAAGGGCCTGTCGTTCTCGGCGGTCTGGTCGAGCCCCTCGCAGCGCGCCTACAACACCAGCGTACTCGCCGGCTTCGGTGACCGCAGCGTCAGGATGGACGATCTGCAGGAGTGGGATTACGGCGCCTATGAAGGGCGCACCACGAAGGAGATCCTGGCCGAGCGGCCCGGCTGGACCGTCTTTCGCGACGGCTGCCCGCAAGGCGAGACGGCCGCCGATGTCGGCGCCCGCGCCGACAAGGTCATCGGCCGGCTGCGCGAGGCCAATGCCGATATCCTCATCTTTTCCAGCGCGCATTTCCTGCGCGTGCTGGCCGCCCGCTGGCTCGGCCTGCCGCCGGAAGGCGGCGCGCTTTTGGTGCTCGACACGGCCAGCATCAGCGTGCTCGGCTACGAGCATGACCTCGGCGAGCCGGTGCTGCGCAGGTGGAACCTGAAGTAGGGCGGTCCAGCGCCGGCCTTACTTGTCGAATTTCCGGATCGCTTCCGCCGTCACCGGCTGAAAGAAATTCACCAGATTGCCGTCGGGGTCGCGAAACAGCAGCGAGCGGTTGCCCCAGGGCATGGTCGTCGGCTCCTGCACCATGGCGGCCTTGATCGTGTCGGCCAGCCTGGCGAATTCGGCATCGACGTCGCCGACACGGAACTCGATGATGGCCGTGTGGTTGTCGGCGGGGCGGGCAATGTCGCCGCCGAACAGCATCAAGGTGCGCGTGCTGCCGATCGCCAGCGTGCAGGAGGGCGTCGCGAGCTCGGCGAAGTCCTCGGTGTAGACCGTCACCGGCATGCCGGTGATCTCGCCGTAGAAGCGCACGAGACGCTGGACGTCCGAAGTGATGATGCGGACAGAAACGAAATTCATCTTTGGCTCCTTGATCGCCGAACGCGTTTGACGATCAGTCCGTACACCAGTGCCACTGACAGCTTTCTGTCAGGAGATGACGTGACTTGCTCGCGGGAGCCGCGATCGCGAACGGCCACCATCAGCCGGTTCGACATGGGCAGCGCAGGCGAGGGGAAGCAGACGGCGACGGCGGTTCCCAGGGTTGGATGGTCTCTTCCTGCCTTGACGGAAATTTGATCGCGCGCACCAGTACAAGGGCTGCTTCAATCATTATACAAGAAGCAGTTGCGGTCGATAGATAGCTGTATTCTGCGTGATCTTGCTGAAGATTTCATATGATCGCAGTCTGTTTCTTCAAGTTTCATCGGAGCACTGCGGGGAGTTCCCGATTGTTTGAAGGATAGTCAAGATGAGGCGCCGGATGACTGGTGTGATGACGATGGCCGCAATGCTTGGATTTGCTGGCTATGCTGCGGCCGCTGCCAGCGCTCCGCCGATGACCTATCAGAAGACGGCACTTTCCGAGCAGGAGATTTTCATTTTCCAGGACGCCAACGTCAATCCGGACTGCACGGTTGCGGGCGTGGATGTCGTGCGGACGGCATCGGGGCCAAGCCACGGCACGCTCCGGATCGTCGACGGCAAGTTCTTTCCGAACTTTCCCAAGACCAGCGAACGATACAAGTGCAATTCCCAGAGCAGTGACGGGGTCCGGGCTTTCTACAAATCGGCCCCCGACTTCAAGGGGCAGGACCAGGTAAGCCTGATCGTGCATACGTTCACCGGCAACGTCCGCAATGTCGTGGTAAACATCACCGTCGAATAAGGGCCGTCTGCGCCGCGCGCGGTGTGCGTCTCAGCCCGCCAGCAATTCCAGTTCAGCTGCTGTCAGATGCCGCGCCGCGCCCTTGGCGAGGTCGCCGAGCGGCAGGCGGCCGATGGCGATGCGGATGAGACGCCTGACTTCGATGCCGTGGGCGGCGAGCAGGCGGCGGATGTGGCGGTTGCGGCCCTCGTCGAGCACGATCTCCAGCCAGGCGGTGCGGCCGCCGCTGCGCAGCAACCCGATCGAAGTGGCCGTCAGGGTCTCGCCGTCGATGGTGACACCGGCGCGCAGCGTGGCCAGCATCGCCTCGTCCGGCACGGCGGAGACCTGCACGTGATAGGTCTTGGGCAGATGCGAGGCGGGATCCATGAGCCGGTTGGCGAACCGGGTGTCGTTGGTCATCAAAAGCAGGCCCTCGCTCGCCTTGTCCAACCGGCCGACCGGCGAGACGAAAGGCAAATCGAGCCCTTCGAGGCAGGCATAGACGGTGTCGCGCTGCTGCGGGTCGTCGCGCGTGGTGACCAGCCCACGTGGCTTGTTGAGCATGAGATAGACCTTGCGCTCGGCCACCACGTCGTTGCCGTCGACGACGATGCGGTCGCGGTTCATGTCGACGCGCAGTTCGGCGTCGCGCACCACCTTGCCGCCAACGCGCACGCGGCCCTGCGCGATCAGCGCCTGCGCCTGCGTGCGCGAACACAGGCCGAGCTTCGACAAAGCACGGTTCAGGCTGACGCCCGGTGTCCTGTTGGCGAGCGGCCTGCCGGCGGCAGGCTGGCCGGCGGGGGGCTTGCGGGTTGATGGTGGTCGTGCGGCCATGGTGTTCCGGATCGGTCGATGGCCGACAGATGGCACGTGCCGCGACGGCTCCGCAAGCCGGATGCTTTTCTCTCCCGGGGCCAGCCGTCTTGCCCCGATCGCTGAAGAACGCCTTGAGCGCCGGTGCGTGGGCGGCCGGTTTCAGCATATGGTTCTGGCCGGGCAGGGTGAGATAGCGGGCATCGGGCAGCGCTTTGGCCAGCGCCCTGTTGCCGTTGCGCATCCAGAGCGGGCTCTTGCCGCCATCGCTCACCAGCACCGGCACGCGCAGCGAGGCCCAGCGGGCGGGATCGAGCGGCTTGCCCTGCTGATCGCCGGCGACGATGTCGCCGTCACGGGGCAGCGTATGCGCCACCGCCTTCAGTTTCCGCCAGATCGGCGTCAGCCGCATCAGCGGGATCAGCAGGCCGGGCATGCCGACCGATTTGAGGAAGGCGGTGACGGCGTCGCCGCGCCGGTCTTCCGCGATGGCCTGCCGGATCGCGGCCCAGTCGGCCTGCGTGGTCGCGCGGCTGCCGTCCACGATCAGCGGCGCCTCGTAGAGCGCGAGCCCGGTGATGCCGGGCAGGCGGCTTGCTGCCATCAGCGCCAGCATGGCGCCGGACGACATGCCCCAGACACAGGCCTCGCCGCCGGCCGCGCCGAGCACGGCCTCGATGTCGTCGACCTCGCGCTCGACCGCGTAGGGAAGGGTATCGCCGCTGCCGCCACGGCCGCGCCGGTCGTAGCGAAAGACGGTGAAGTCGCCTGCCAGCGCCTTGGCCAGCGGGCCGCTCGGGCCCATGGCGCGCGAACAGAGCGCGCCGTCGACGAGGATCAGCGGATGGCCCCGGCCGCTCTGCTCGCAGGCAATCGGCGTTCCGTCGCGCGACGGAACCGTCCGCGTGGTCGGCATCTCAGCGGGCATGGTTTGCGCTCCTCCCGATCAGTTGCGCCAGCCGGTCGAAACTCTGCGTCCAGCCGTCGCGCACGCCGAGCGCCAGCAGGCGCTCGCGGTCGGCGGCGCTGGCGAAGGTCACCTCGAAATGGACATGGGTGCGCGCGCCTTCCGGGGTGAAGGTCACCGTGTGGCGGCTCTCGCCCGGCGGCTTGCCGGCCCATTCGCGGATTTCGGGGTCGGGCTCGTCGCGGTAGCTCAGCCTGGCGTTCTCGGCGACTTCGAGGTAGCTGCCCTGGTTGCGGTAGAGCGCGCCGCTGGCGGTCAGCATGTCGATGCGCCAGCGGCCGCCGGCGCGCACATCGAGTTCGCAGCGCGGAATGGTGCAGTTCCTGATGCCCCACCATTGCGCCACCAGGAGCGGATCGGTCCACAGTCGGAAGACGCGCTGCACCGGCGCGTTGAAAACCCGCTCGATGGCGAAGCCGCGGTCGGCGGTCTGGGCGGCCGGCGCGCTCATTCGGCTTTGTCCGCGCCGCGCCGCAGGAGATCCTCCATGCGGTCGAAACGGTCCTCCCAGAGCTTTCGATAGTCGTCCAGCCAGCGGTCGATGTCGCGCAACGGCCTGAGCTCGATGCGGCTCAGATGCTTTTGCGCCGCCCGGCTGCGGGTGACGAGGCCGGCCTGCTCCAGCACGCCGACATGCTTGGAGACGGCGCGCACGGTGAGCGCGAAAGGCTGGGCCAGTTCGGCCACCGAAGCCTCGCCGTCGAGCAGGCGGGCCAGGATCGCCCGGCGCGTCGGGTCGGCGAGTGCGGCGAATGTGTCGTCGAGGGAGGTTTGGCTGAT
Organism: Mesorhizobium comanense; assembly: GCF_005503535.1. GTDB lineage: Bacteria > Pseudomonadota > Alphaproteobacteria > Rhizobiales > Rhizobiaceae > Mesorhizobium > Mesorhizobium comanense. Next base: position 55,805 of record NZ_SCNN01000026.1, read on the forward strand.
CATTATGGAACCATTTAGTTCTGGAACTAGTCGGTTCTATATATGGATCGACCCGGCAGGTCAATGGGCCGGCTCGCGGCGGCCTTCAGAAGAACGGATAGGACCAGGGAATGCGCGCCTCGCGTCAGACGCGGGTGACGACGAATTTCACCAGGAGAATGTAGAGGAACAGAAGTGTCGCGCGCCCGGTGCCGCCAAAGGAGACCACCCAGGAAAGAAGCGCCGATATCAGCGACACTGCCGCCCGCGCCAGATCTCCGAAGGACAGCCAGGACAGCAATGCCGAGATGAACAAGGCTGCCGGCTGCATCCTGCCTGCGAGCGGATTCAGCTGGGAAAGAAACGCCGATATCTGTTGGCCAATCGTGGCGCCTATCGCCGCCACGCGGACGTCGAATGCGGGGCAGACAATCAGAGCCGGCAGGAACACGACGAAGACCGCCACGAGAAGCACGGGAACGGCACGGCTGTCGGACAGAAGCTTCAGCCACAGAGGCTGTTTGCGGATGAAACCGGCCGAACGATCGGACGGTATGATGCCGTCGACGACAAAGTTCGCGATGCCTGGCCATTGGGCCTCGGCGATCCCGGCGCTGTGACTGCCTTCGACATATTCGCGCTGCACGATCCTGACCGCGGGATCGGTTTCGGCCGCCGGGCCGGCATCGGCCTGGCGGAAACCATCGAAGCCCGCCCCTCCCACATCCGTGCCGGGTATCCATTGAAGGCCCTTTGGCAGCAGGGCGACGACCCAGTCCTTGCTGGCGACGACATTGAGCAAGCGCGCCACCCGGCCGTCCCTGACGGGCGTCTTCCAGTCATAGTCGCTGCGCACGACGCTGCCGGCAAAGAACACGTTGCCGAACGCGCAGGCCGGATAGTCCGCCAGCCCGCGCGCGGCGAGGTAGGTGCCGTTGGAATGACCGACATAGTGGAACTGCGAGTTCGGATATTGCGCCACCGCGCTGACATACTGGTCCATGAACCATTCCGCTTTCAGGCGCCGGACCCAGGGCAGCACGAAAGGCAGCATGGCGAAGTAGCCATAGGTTGGCGTCCAGGCGCGGAAGCTCACCGGAGCGTTGGCCGCCTCGCGTACTTTTTCCGCGATGCGATGGGTCCAGAAACCATCGTCGCGGATGCCGTGAATGACGAACACCGTATGCTTCACGCTGACGTCGGGCTTGTCGATCTCGTCGATCAAAAGATCGGGGTTGGAGGCGACTTCAGCAATGTCCCCGGTTGTCCCTGTCAGCGCGGTGACGAACCGCTCGCGGCGGGCGCTTGCCACAGCCGCGTCGTCGCCCGATCCCGTGAAGCGGACCGCGCTCTTGTGGTCGGTGTCGTCGAACTGGATCAGGAAATAGGTGCGGTTGCCCGACGCGTTGCCGTCGACTGTTATGTCGACCTGGTCGAAGGGCGAAATGAGATCGTCCCGGCTGCCGATGATCTGGATCAGCATGGGCTCGGCCGGGGACGTGGCGGGCTGGCCCGTGGCGGGCTGGTTCGTGACTGGCTGGTTCGTGACTGGCTCTGGTCGCGAGGCCGCGCCGGACGCCAGGCAGTGGCGCCGGTAGGCCAGCCAGTGCAGGCGCGTCTGCACCATGAAGGGTGCCCCCATGCGGATGTCGAAGATGGTGGGCACCCAGGCGTCTTTCAGCGCGGTATGGCCGAGCAATCCGCAGATGTTCAGGCCGATCGAATATCGCCAGCTGAGGCGCTGCGATATCTGCCAGCCGCGATTGAAGGCCGCCATCAGGATGATCCGGTCCACCCTGGCGGACCATTCCCGCCTCGGCTGGCCGGCGAATTCGTCTTCGGTGCGGAAACCTGGCGGGCATCCCGCCGCGACCAGGAACACCCGCCGCGCGATTGTCGCGCCCATGCTGTGCCCGGTCAGGACGATGCGCTCATAGGCGGGTTCTTCCGCGACCAGCGCGTCGATGTCGCGCAGTATGTCGAGGACGATGTCCACGGCCCGTCTGGTGCCGAGCGCCCGATGATAGGCGAGCTTGGGAACATAGGTGTCGACGCGGCGGTTGCCGGCTTCGCCAAGCGCCTCGCGGCTCGCCTGCACGACATCAGCCATCCCCTGCGGCGTCGAGCGCCAACCGTGCAGGATGACGACCAGCACCGGCGCACCGGCCCCGAAACCTCGCGTAAAGCCTTCCACCGGCATGCCTGTCCCCCCTTTTCGGCCCCGTTCGGCTTTTCGGCCCCGTTCGCCTTTTCGGCAATGAATCATGCCTTGCAGGTGCCGGATTCACGGCCCTGCATCGGGTGGACCTCAAGCTGTTGCGCCGGTGCCCGACCGGGGCATCCAACGCTCCGATCGGCCTTGATGTCCCGCCAGGACCAGGCTCTTGCTTCGCCGCCCAATACTTCCAAGCATTAGATTCTATGCATATTATGCCCGCTGTCGTCGAAGTCCACTCCAAATCATAAACGATGGCTGGAAATCGAAGTCTTGTTTCGACTTCAGATTCCCGCCCGTTGATCTTGGCGTGCCTTCGTTTGGGCGAGGAGGCCGGAGCATCGGGGAGAGTGTCGGGTTGGATCTCCTTGCCAGCAAGAACCCGTCGCCCCTGCTCAAATCCGGACCGTGCCTAGCCCGGATCCCAACCGCCATGGTTCCAGCAGGCAACACTATGCGAAACGCGTTGTGCGCGGGTCCCTCATTTGGGGGAGGCGACCAGAATCTGGCGCCATACAGTGCCGAGGCCAGTCACGGCTCCAGGAGTTCATCGACATGAAACACAGCTTCGTACGCAAGGGTGAGATCATGAAAGGTCTTGCAATCGCAGCCATCGCGGCATTCGCCGCCGTCGGTCCGGTGTCCATCGCGGACGCCGCGGCATCTGTTCTCAAGCTTCACAAGACGAGCGTCGACGGGTGCCAGAAATTCGTGACGCCCAATGGCAAGACCTGGAAAGCGGTCGGGAAAATCGTCGTGCAGGGGACATGCCCGGCGGAATTGAAGGGCAAGCCGACAATCCACGGCGAAGTGCTCGATGCGCACTCGATCAAGCTGGCCAACGGCTCCATCTGCCGGTTCGACGATCAAGGCAAGGGGCGGTGCAGCTGACATCGGTGCTGCTCCCGCAACGGGACGGACCGCTCGCCAGAATGTGGTGCCGGACCCGGTGCATGAGAAGCGCGTTGAGCTTCCCCTTGGCGTTTCGCAAAAAACAGAGAGCTAGAGCCGTTCAGCGATTCCGGTCGGCGCTGAACGGCTCTCATTTCGAACAGCCTCAGGCGGCTGCCTTCTCGCCGGCAATGCCGTTCAGCACCGCGATCGCGTCGGCCGGCAGCTCCAGTTCTGCCGCCGCCAGGTTCTCGCGGAGATGGCCGACCGAGGAGGTGCCGGGGATGAGCAGGATGTTGGGCGCGCGGCGCAGCAGCCAGGCCAGCGCCACCTGCATCGGTGTCGCGCCAAGCTTCCGGGCGACGCTGGCCAGCGTGTCCGACTGCAGCGGCGTGAAGCCGCCAAGCGGGAAGAACGGCACATAGGCGATGCCGGCGGCGCCGAGCGTGTCGATCAGCGCGTCATCGTTGCGGTGGGCGATGTTGTAGAGGTTCTGCACGCACACGATCGGGGCGATCCGGCGCGCCTCTTCGACCTGGGTCAGCGTGACGTTGCTCAGCCCGATATGCCTGATCAGGCCTTGCTGTTGCAATTCCGCCAGAACCGAGACTTGCCCTGCGATCGAGCCTTCGGACGGTTCATGCAGGCCGTCGGTGCGGCGGAAGTTCACCACGTCGAGCGCATCGAGGCCGAGATTGCGCATGTTATCGTGCACGGCTTGCTTGAGTTCATCGGGAGCCATGGCCGGCAGCCATGCGCCCTTGTCGTCGCGGCGGGCGCCGATCTTGGTGACGAGGGTGAGGCCGGCGGGGTAGGGGTGCAGCGCTTCGCGGATGATCTGGTTGGTGACGTGCGGCCCGTAGAAATCCGAAGTGTCGATGTGGTCGACGCCGCTGGCGATCGCCTCGCGCAGCACGGCAAGGGCCGCGTCGCGGTCCTTCGGCGGCCCGAACACGCCGGGGCCGGCCAGCTGCATGGCGCCGTAGCCCAGGCGCTTCACAGTGCGGTCGCCGAGCTTGAACGTCCCGGCCTTGCTGATGTCGGTCATGGTCTCGTCTCCTTTTGATGAGGCCAATATAGACAAGACGCTGCTGCGCGATAATATCGTGTAATTGAAACAGCCTGTGCGGAAGGGCGAACAATGGCGGCGGATCTCGGCGACCTGCAGGCGTTCATGGCGGTGGCACGGGCCGGCGGTTTTCGCGAGGCGGCGCGCCTCGGCAAGGTCAGCGCCTCCAGCCTCTCGGAGACGGTGCGGCGGCTGGAGAGCGGGCTCGGCGTGCGGCTGCTCAACCGCACCACGCGCAGCGTGGCGCCCACCGAGGCAGGCGCGCGCCTGCTCGAGCGGCTCGGCCCCGCGCTGGGCGAGGTCGAGGCCGCGCTCGACGTGGTCAACGGTTTTCGCGGCCGCCCGGCAGGCACGCTGCGCCTCAATGTGCCCGTGGTGGCCGCCAAACTGGTGCTGCCGCGCTTGTTGCCGCCCTTCCTGGCCGCCTATCCCGACATCCGCCTGGAAGTGACCGCCGAGGACAATTTCGTAGACATACTGGCGAGCGGCTGCGACGCCGGCATCCGCTATGAAGAGCGGCTGGAGCAGGACATGATCGCCGTGCCGATCGGTCCGCGCAGGCAACGTTACGCGACGGCCGCGGCAACGCCCTATCTCGACCGCCATGGCCGGCCCGAACATCCGCGCGACCTTCTCGCTCACGCCTGCCTGCGCGGCCGCTTCGCCAGCGGCGTGACGCTGCCCTGGGAGTTCGAACGCGACGGCGAGGTGGTGAGCGTCGACCCGGCCGGCCCGCTGCTGGTCAGCACCGGCACGGCCATGGCGCTTGCGCTCGAAGTGGCGGTCGCCGGCGGCGGCATCGTCTCCTTGTTCGAGGACTGGCTACGCCCCTATTTCGACGACGGCCGGCTGGAGCCGGTGCTGGAGCCCTGGTGGCAGGAGTTTTCCGGCCCGTTCCTCTACTATCCCGGCCGTCGCCTGACGCCGGCGCCGCTCAGGGCCTTCATCGATTTCGTCGCCGGGATGCGGTGGGGGTGAATCGCAGAGCGAGATGCGGCCCATCCGGCAGGGCTTGGCGTTCGAGAGCCGCCATCCCGCGAGCATGAGGGCCTCGACCCAAAAATACTGGAAATATTCATGCGGCATACATTGCGCGATCGCGACGAGAAACGGTGCGGATGCTCGCCGGGTCCGGTTTTATATGTCACTGCTTACTCATTTTCGTCATTCGATTCGTAGATTGTGCCGAATTTCATAAATGTAATTTTTACTATTCGATAACAACACCACGTTGCCAAGTAAAAATATGGGTATATGCTGCCTCCGTTATTTTGGTTTCTGCTCTGAATTATATTAGAGCTATATAATATGTGTGAAATTTGCCTGCGATGCTGTCGTGCTCGCCCCTCTATCAGAGGCAGGTCAATGCAGATAGGCCGAGCTTTTCTCGTCTTGTTGGGAATTCTCACGCTTTCGCCTACCGCAGGCTGGGCCGAGGTGCCGGATGGAAATGATGGCGCGACAAGGCGGCTTGCCGAGAAATCGAAGCAGCATTCGAGGTCGCCCTCGCAGTGCCCAGCCCTGACCATGGTGCACGGTGAGGATCCGCTGTCGAGCGTGATTGTGTGGCTGCGGATCACGTCCGACCGGGAGGCCGTGAGTTGCCTTCGCGGCCTGGCGATGGAACTGGGGCCGGACAGGATGCTGACGTGGCTGGAGAAAAATGGCTTCAAGGCAAGGTTCATCAAGCAGTTCGGCAAGAGCAATCGCGACATACTTCTTTCCGCGGTATGGCCGATCCGAGATGCTGGACTGCTCTACAATCCGGGAGGACTCTGGTCTCTCCAAATTCGCCTCATGGCCTACAATCAAGTATTTTCGTTCTGGTGGCGTGGGCCGGAGAGCTTGGTCGTCGATCAATCTTATACGTTCGAGTAGACATCTACGTTTGAATAGAGGTGGGAGTATATGTCATGTCCGAAATCCGTATTGCGGTAAATTACATCAACTTCACCCCTGGTTTTGGGCACTTGCAGCTCGTCTACGTCGATGGCGCGAACGAGACCGAAATTGAGGTTCAGGCGGGATATCTGGTAACGTTGGGGTCGTTCGTATTCCTTCCAGCGCGGGATCATCCTCAAAATACACCCAATTACAATCAGATCGGGTATTACTATACGGTGGCCCTTGATTTAGGCGGGAGAGAGGCCGAGGACGTCTGGAACATATTTATGCAAGTAAATACGCAGTATTATATAGAATATCCTGACGTTAGTTACGATCTATATAAAAATAGTAACTCTTATGCGGCGACACTTTTGGGAGTGGCGGGATTCGATATCTCTGATTACTACGATCAGTTGCACCTTGGGATCATTTCTTCGACCCCAGGCTCGGAGACCGACATCCTGCAGATTGCCTCCGATGCAATACCCCTTCACCTGAATGGGACGGACGGCAACGACATCCTGCGCGGCGGTCTGTACTATGACGTGCTTTCGGGCGGTGCGGGTGATGATATCCTGTGGGGCCGCCAAGGGGCTGACACGCTCGACGGCGGTGACGGCTGGGATGTCTCTGACTATCGCGATTCAGCGACGGGTGTAAACATAGACTTAACCCGGGAATACCAGGTCGGCGGCGATGCGCAGGACGACAAGCTGCTCAACATCGAGGAGATTCGCGGCTCGGCCCACGACGATGTCCTGAAGGGCGGTCCGGGCGACAATATCCTTAGGGGCGAGGGCGGCAACGATACGCTCTACGGCAGCGCCGGCGCGGACCGGCTGTTTGGCGGCGACGGCAACGACACCTTCTACCTCGACGCTTTTGGCAAGGAATTCGCGGTCGGCGGCGCGGGAGACGACATATTCATCTTCGACAATCTGCCGCCGTTCGGACCGATGGATCCGACCATCGATTTCGGAAACCTGGCCGGGACGTTCAACCCGACCATCGTGTGGGGTGGTGCCGGCGCGGATGAACTGCGGTTCGTCAACGCGCAGAACACTGCGTATTCCTGGGCTGGAATCTTCGTCGTCTATGATCCGTCTCTCACCGAAGAGAACGTCATGAATCTGGACTACGCCAAGCTGCGCGAATACTATCACGACGAAGTCGTTCAGGAGTATAACGGGTATCCTTCGATCATCGTCGTCAACCCGGATGCCGATGATTTCATCACTTACAATGGGCATCGGTTCGGCGCTGTCGATGTCGGCATCGTCCAGGAGAATCTCTTCACCAATCCCAACGGCGGTGAAATAGGAGACAGATATTACGGCTACAAAGAGGGTGGATGGGACTATGACGCCCTGATCTACCAGGATACGTTGTACGACCCCCATCAGCGTGACGCGATATGGCTTCGGGAGGCAACCGGATACGATATGTTCGGCCGCCCGGACGGTTATCCTCGTGTCGAGATATGGGGCTTCCGGAACGGTGACTTCGGAATTGAATTCAACGGCGTCACCGCCCGCCACGAATACAAGGATGGCACTCCAAACGGGCAATGGCTGACCGAAGGTGGCAACACGGCATTCGCCGAGATGTTCGACACCAACTCCAGGTTCTCCTTCCCGATCTCGACCTTCACGCTCGACCCCCCGGGACAGCGGATGGCCATGGCCGGGAATGTCACCGGGAGGGCGGGAGGCGATGGCGGGGCGGCTTCGGCGCGGCATGTCGCGGCCAATGACGCGGGCGGGCTTCACCTGGGTCTTGCCGGCGCCGATATCGGCGATGTCCCGCATGGCGGCGCGGCGCATGAGACCGTCGATCTCGACAGCGTCGCCGGGGCCGCGCCGCCCGCGGACTATATCCGCTTCGACGGCGCGATCGGCATTATGCTGGCTGACATGGCGTCCAACGACAATCCCGGCCCGGGCGATTTCTGGTACGAACCGGAGCCCATCGGCGCGCTCGTCTGAGCGCGGACCGCGCCGGGGCCACGGCGCCGTCACAGCCGACATCGAAAAAAGGGGCCGCGAGCACACGCGGATGGCCGAACCGGATCAGGATAGATGCCGCGCGGATGCGCGCGGCAGCGAGCTCGATCGGTTGTGTCACAAATAGAATACGCTCAGTCATATACAGTCAACTTTCTGGTGTTTCTGCAGTGTGGCTTGAGAATAGAAATTCATGAATGAAAATTAGCAATATAAAATATAATAATCCGATCACTATTTACTTGCGCTTGTGCGATTACCGCATATGATCACGAAAACGTTACCCCAGTTACGGCTGCGCTGACGTGAGGGTCCTCAGCTACGTCCCCTGCAATGCTGTGGATTCTAACGTCAATTCCCGGGGCGCGGTTCTGGGGCGGGTTCGAAGAAGCCGATGGAGAGATCGAGTTGCCCGGGGTGTCGACAAGCGGATTTCGTGACGCCCGAGGCGCAATTGGATGTCGAATGCCAAGCTTGAGGGCGACCAGGACAACCCTGTCCACATGCCTGCTCGCGGTGGCGCTCACCATACGCTTCACCGCGGATTCGCATGCGAATCTAATCGGAGCAACGGTGGAATCGGACCCGGCTAGATTTGCAGAAATCATTGTCAAGCAAGGAAATGTGGACAGGGAATTTATTTATTGTCTGCAAGACATACGCCTGTTCAATGATCCAGAAAGTGAAAACTGCAAATATACAGTAAGCAAGATCGATATAATTTCGAAAAAATTCGGCTATGGCCGACTTGGTGAGAACAATTTAGCTATCCTGAAAGAAATACTTGCCTATGTATCGGCATCCATGGAAAGGAACTAGCGCGTGGCCCTTATCGACGTTCTTTCGAAGGTATCTTTTGTCAACGGAGCGGCCGACGTAGAGCTTGGGTTTAGCTATCGCGCTGTCCGAAGATAGTCGGCCTGTCGAGGATCGGGACGAGCATGGCAGCACAGTGCTGAATTCGCGCAATGCAGCAAGGGAGCCATTACAAAATGCGAACCAGCTTTATTGTTTTCGGCACGATGGTGAGTTTTTTCGGTAACAATACAAGCCATGTTGCCGCAGAGCCCGTTTCTGCCAAGGCACAGGTCGACGCTGCCGTGTATCTTCTGTTGGACAGAAGCGGAATTGAGCCTTACCTGAGGAAATGCTCGGAGTATGCCTCCTCGGAGGAGCAGGACAGATGTTCGGTCAATCATATTGAAATAAGCAAGCTTATTGATGGCATTGGCATTAGCAGGCAATACGATTCCGAAATATTCATAAAAAGGTACTTCAACGGGTATTTTGAGAAAATTGTGTATTGCCTGAGAACCACATGCGGTGGTGCCTTCGTTCTGGAGGGGTATGAGGGGGCTGAGATGGCTGCGAGGTGGGAGCGCATGATTGATTTTCAAGCATGCATACATGCAGCTCCCGCCACCTGGGCCGCCGGGTCGCCAAAAGGCGAGGCGTTTGTTGCGAGATATCGGTTCAGGGATGCGGCGATGGGGTTGGTCGCGGATTGTGACGCATCGCTTCTCTCAAAATCGGATTTGTCCATACTTGAGAAATTCAATCTAAATGGTCAGTATTGAAAGGAGATGATCTTATGGCAATTTACGGACAATTGACCGTTGTTGTTGATTCTTCAATGAGCTCGTATGCATCTAGGCTGGATACTCTTTTTAATAATTTGCAATCTCTATCGGTGGCCTCTTCGCTTTTCTCGGTCACCAAGACAATTGAAATACGCCTGGACAATTCCAGCGGATCGCATCAAGGCTCCGGCATAATATCTATCAATTCTTCTGATTTCGACAATGTAAAATATATTGATTTTTATGGAAAAACCAACCTCTTGACTTTTGAGAGGTTGATTACTCACGAGACAATTCATGCAGTTTTGGGCAAAGGCGACCCTTTACCATTCAACGCTCCTTTGTCCGCTTATATCGCACTCTTGCAAGATCCAAGTTTTGATCCGATCGGCGAAACTGTTAGAATGACCAACGACATAATGGCGCAGGCCCCGTTTCAGGAAAACGGGCAGATGCATTACTTTAATCTGATATACCCGGATGAGACCAACCCATTGAGGTTGATATCATCTTATACCAACGAATCCATCATTGATGACGTTATACATGGAACCGTATTGTCGGCAAATGACGTTATTATCAATCGGGTAGGTTCGGTGATTGGGGACGATCGCCCGACTGATGATTTGATCATTGGCTATAATGGCAATGAGACGATCTTTGCGGGCGGTGGCTACGATCACATCTATGATGGATCGGGAGCGGACATCATCGAAGGCGGTGATGGCAGTGATACGATCTACCTCAGCGATGACGGCACGCGCGACATCGTCATCGTCGACGATGATAATGATGTTATTCGCGGCGGCGGCAGCCAGGATAGATTGGTTCTTCGCGGAACGAATTTTGGTGGCGGTGACGATACACAGGGGCTGGCGCTGCTCGGCGGGTTTCGGATGTCCGGCGGCATCGAGGCCGCATTCGAGCTGCAGCAGAAGTCGTCGATAACCTGGGAGCAGTGGAAGGCTTTCCTGGGCGACCCCGATGCCGAGCAAGGTGACAGTCAGGATGAGTGGGACACGGTGAGCACAGCCCAGGAGTGGCCGTTTGTGGACGATCTCAGTGATCAGCCCGGCCGCTTCATCCGCTATTATACATTCGAGGGTGAGGGCGGGGCGGAAGGCCTGGGGATAGTCTATTCGTTTTTCGACATGTCGGCCGACGCCTGGTCAACCGGCTCCGTGCAAATCGATGATTTCCAGGAGGGAGATTTCGGGATTCAGTTCTTCGACCTGACCCATATCGACGGAATGAGGGGCCAGTTAGGAGGAACGTATTCAGCCGATATTGTCGCCAATCAGGCAGCATTCGACCATATTTGGAACTCCGGCCAGTTGATAGTATTGCCGGAATCACCCGAGGAGCCGGGGCAGCAACGGCAGGCGCCTCAACACGACATGGTCATTCCCGTACCCTTGATAGAGGTGGAGAACGATCAGGCTCGATTGGCTGATGATCGGCGGCCGATCAACCTCGATACAGCTGTGCAGGTTTATGACGGCGGGCATCCCCCCGGCTGGATTGCCGCCGGCGCCTGGCATTCTGCATACCTTGCGGATGGTTCCGAGTTTGCCTACGGACTTGCCGAAGGCGTGGCCGATATCGAGCTTCTCGGCGCGGATTTCGAAGCTATCCAGGCGCGGGTGCCGGGCGATGCCTGGTATGAACCGGAGCCGATTGGCGGGCTGGTGTAGTCCGCACCGGTGCTGATGGAATGCGCCTCATTGGATTTCGACATCCAAGGCAGGGCCGCGATCGCAGTCGCGGCCCTCATGTGATCTCTCCGGGAGCGACCTGCATGACCAAACCCGGCACAGCCGCCCTGTTTTCCCGCGGCATTTTCGACATCGGCGTCTTTTCGCTGATCATCAACGTGCTGCTCCTGGTGATGCCGCTGTTCATGCTGCAGGTCTATGACCGGGTGCTGCCGGCGGCCAGCGTCGACACGCTCATCTATCTCTCGATCATCGCCGTTCTCGCGCTGGCGTTCCTCGGTCTGTTCGAGGTCGTCCGCTCCGTCTATTCGCAGCGCGTCGCCGCCTCGATCGACCGGCATCTGGCCTCGCGCGCATTCAGGGCATCGCTGTCTGGCCCGCGCGCCGAGGCCGGCGATATCCAGCCCTTGCGCGATCTCGCCACGGTCAGGGCCTTCGTCGGGTCGCGCGGGCTGATGACGCTGTTCGACCTGCCTTTCGCGCCGCTGTTCGTCGTGCTGCTCGGCTTCATCCATCCGGCGCTGTTCTGGCTCACGCTTGGCGGCGCCGTGGTCATGATCGTCCTGGTGCTGCTCAACCAGTTCGCGAACGGCAAGACTTCGGCGGCGGCCTCGGAGGAGGCGGCGCGCGCCAATCTCGCCGCGCAGTCCTTTGCCCGCAACGCCGATACGCTGAAGGCGATGGGCATGAGCGGCAACGCCACCGAAGTGTGGGGCCGGACCTTCGGCGCCTCGCTCAACGCCCAGGACCGCTCTTCGGCCGTGAACGCCGTCTTCAGCGGCATTTCCCGGTCGACGCGCATGTTGCTGCAGCTCGCCATACTGGGCGTCGGCGCGGCGCTGGTGCTGGCCGGCGAGATGACGGCGGGCATGATCTTCGCCACTTCGATCATCTCCGGCCGGGCGTTGCAACCGCTCGACCAACTGATCGGCGGCTGGCGCCAGACGGTGGACGCGCGCCGCGCGTGGCTGCGGCTGAAGACATCGCTGCCCGACAGCGCCGCGCATGACCGACCCAAGCTGCAGCTGCCGGAACCGATGGGCAGGCTCGCGGTCCGCGACCTGGTCTACATGCCGCCAGGGTCGGTGCCGGGGACCGAGCCGATCATCAAGCGGCTGAATTTCGAGATCGGCGCCGGGGAAGGGCTCGCCATCGTTGGTCCGAGCCGGGCCGGAAAATCGACGCTCGCCCGACTGCTTGTCGGCGCCATCCAGCCGAGCAGCGGCATGGTGCAGTTGGATGGTGCCGACCTCAGGACCTGGGACGAGGATCAGCTCGGGCGCGCGGTCGGTTATCTGGCGCAGGACGTGCAGCTGCTGCCCGGAACCATCGCCGAGAACATCTCGCGCTTCGACGCCGGGGCCACCGACGCGATGATCGTCGAGGCGGCGCGACGGGCGCAGGTGCATGAGCTGATCCTGTCGCAGCGCGCCGGCTACCAGACCCGCATCGGCTCTGCCAGCCTGGCGCTCTCGGGCGGGGAACGCCAACGCATCGGCCTGGCGCGGGCATTCTTCGGGAACCCGAAAATCCTCGTCCTCGACGAACCCAACGCCAATCTCGACCGGGATGGCGAGGTCGCGCTCGAACTGGCGCTGGCGCAGGCCCGCCAGAGTGGCACGACCGTGGTGATCATCACGCACCGGCTGTCCATCGCGGCGCAATGCGATCGTGTCCTGCGGTTGCGCGGCGGAGCGATCGAGGCGTTCGGCCCGAGCGCGGAGATTCTCGCGCCGGCGCCGGGACCGGGCGGGAAGCCGAAGGCTCCGGCGCCGACGGCCCGGCAGATCCAGCTCGGCTCGTTCAGCACCGGCTCGCAAGGCAGCGGCCGCTGGGCGGCCTCGCTGAAATCCGGCGGGGCATGAGGAGATGGCCGACATGGACCCGTCCTGGGAAAAATCCGTGCGGTCCGATACGCGCCGGATCGCGCTGTGCGGCTACGGCGCCCTGGCCCTGCTCGTGGGCTGTTTCGGATACTGGGCGACGACGGCGCCGCTGTCGGGGGCGGCCATTGCCCCCGGCACAATCGCCGCGGCCGGGCGCAACATCGTGATCCAGCATCTGGAAGGCGGCATCGTCAGGGATATCCTGGTCGAGGAGGGGGGCCGGGTGACAGCCGGGCAAAGGCTGATCGTTCTCGACAGCACCGCCGCCCGCACGCAGGCCAACCGGCTCAGGAAACAGTTCGTGACATTGTCGGCGAAGGCGCAGCGGCTGGCGGCGGAGAGGGACGACGTCAATGTGCTGCGTTTTGACGCCGAGGTCGAGGCGGGGGCGGGCGACGCCGAACTCGCCTATCTGATCGAGGAGCAGAAGAAGGAGTTCCAGGCGCGTCTCGAGCGGTTCCGCTCCGAGCAGGGCATCCTGCGCCAGCGCGTCGCCACCTTGCAGGAAACCATTATCGGCCTGGAGGCGCAGCAGCAGGCAATCGCGAACCAGCTGTCGATCGTGGTCGATGAACTCAGCCGCAAGAAGACGCTGGTGGACAAGGGGCTGACCAATCATTTCGAATACACGCAGATCCAGCGCAACCAGGCCGATCTCATCGGGCAGGCGGGCGCCATCACCTCCGAGCTCGCCTCGACCCGCAGCCAGATCGTCGAGGCGAAGGAGCAGATCGAGCGGGGCAAGACGCAGAGGGTCGAACAGGCCGTGAGCCAGCTGTCGGAAACGCGCGCCTCCCTTGCCGATATCGAGCAGCAGTCGTTGGCGGCGGAAGCCGTACTCGCCCGCACCACGGTGGAATCTCCAGCCGACGGCATCATCGTCTCGAGCGTGTACAATTCGCCGGGCAGTGTGATCAAACCCGGCGAGAAGCTGATGGAAATCCTGCCGACCAGTACGCGGATGATCGTCGAGGCGCGGCTTTCGCCGGGGGATATCGACGCTGTCCATATCGGCCAGCAGGCGCGGCTCAGATTGTCCGCCCTCAACGCGCGGCTCACTCCGGAAGTCGCCGCCACGGTGACGGACGTGTCTGCCGACCGGCTGGTCGACGAGAAGACCGGCACCCCTTACTACAGGGCGCGGCTGCGCATCGGCCAGGACCTTCCGGCCAATGTGAGCGCCGACCAGTTCTATCCGGGCATGCCGGTGGAGGCTTTCATCAGCACGGGCGATCGCACCTTCGCGGAGTATCTGGTGCGGCCGGTGCTGGACTCCTTCCAGCGCGCCTTCGTCGAAGAGTAGCGCCGGCGCCCCGTCCGGCCAGGCCGTCGGCCAATGCCATGCGTTCGAACAGACTGGCGGTATCGCCGGATGAGGGGAATTGGACCGCGGGCCTTCCTGGCATCCGTGTTCGCCATATCCTCCGTCAGCCGTGCCTGCCGAGGCGTCTCGTCACGATGGATACGACCCTGTTCGTGGTGACGACGGACAGCCGGTTGAAGATATCGTCCATCCATTGATGCGGCGGCCGGTTTTGGCGATGGCCGCGCGCACCGGTGGCCGGGCGCGTGGACCCCGGCGGCATGCGAAACCGGCGAATGTCCCGGCCTCGCCCGGCTCGGCCACGGTCCGGTAACCTTACCGGCATTTCCGGACAATCCAAGCGCGGTCCGTAACGCTTTGTTTGCCTGCCCCGCCTATCCACCGGGTAGTGCCGCCGATGGCCGATGCACCCTCGACGTCTGGAGCGAGAAGGGGACGCACAGGAAAATGGGTTCGCCCTGGTCCGAATTGCTGGCCAATCTCGCTGTCGTGGCGATGTTCGTGTCGGCCTGGATCCACACCCATGTGTGGCTGGACCGCAGGCCGGCCCTGGTGAAGTCGGTTGCCTTCGGGGCGCTGATGGGGGCGGGCGCCGTCATCCTGATGCTGACCCCCATGCAGTTGCAGCCGGGCGTGCTGGTCGATCTCAGGGCGACGATGATCGCCATTGCCGGTTTCTTCGGCGGCCCGGTGGCCGGCATCGTCGCGGCTGTGACGGCGGGCGCCTTCCGGACCTTCGAGGGCGGCATCGGCGCTTTCGCCGGCGCGGTCGGCATCGCGGCCACCATGCTGGTGGGCGTTGCCGGCAATCTTGCGCTCAGAGGCCGCCAGCCCGGCATGGGCGATATCATGATCCTGGGTGCTGCGACCGCCTGCGGATCGCTGCTCGGACTCAGCGTCCTGCCGCAATCCGTTCTGGAGAGGGTGCTGCCGGAGGTGGTGTTTCCCTCCACTCTGCTCATCTTCGTGTCCGTGGCGATGTCGGGACTGGCGCTCCATCAGGAGCGGCGGCGCATCGAGGCGCTGCAGTCGCGGCGCATCTTCAAGGCCGTGGTCGAGACCTTGCCCGACTGCCTCAACGTCAAGGATCTCGACGGACGGTTCATCGCCGCCAATCCGGCGACGGCCGAGCTGATGCAGGCGGCCGACGCCAGGGCGCTGATCGGCAAGACGGATTTCGATTTCTATCCGGTCGAGACGGCACGCGAGTTTCGCGCGGACGAACTCGCCGTGCTCAAGTCGGGCGCCGCGTCCGCCATCGAGCAGCATCTGCGCCACGAGGACGGCACCGATGGCTGGCTGGCGACGTTGAAGGCGCCGTTCCGCGACAAGAGCGGGGCGGTCGTCGGCCTGATCACGCATAATCGCGACATCACCGCGCGCAAGCAGCTGGAGACCGAACTGGCGCAAAGCCAGGCCAGGCTCGGCGACGCGCTGACGCACATGGCCGACGGGCTGGTGATGTTCGACCCCGAGGGCAGGATCGTGCTGTGCAATGCCCAGTACCGCGCCATGTTTCCCAGGACCGCCGAGATCAGGGTGCCGGGCGCCGACTACCGCGACATCTTGCGGGCCTCGGTGGCGCTCGGCGAGAGCATCGCCCCGCCGGATGCTCTCGAGGACTGGATATCAGGCATCATGGCCTTGCAGACGCACGCCAACCAGCGCCAGATCCGCCTTGCCGACGGACGCTGGCTGGATGTGCGCACGCGCCCGACCGGCAATGGCGGCAGCCTCAGCGTGTTTTCCGACATCACCGAGGCGAAGGAAGTCGAGGCAGAGCTTCTGGCCGCCAACGAGAAGCTCGACCTTCTGGCGCATCGCGACGGGCTGACCGAACTGTTGACGCGGCGCGCCTTCGACGACGCGCTGGCGCGCGAGTTCGCGCGCGCCAGGCGCACGGCCAAGCCGCTCAGCCTGCTCATCATCGACGTCGACTGGTTCAAGCGGTTCAACGACCATTACGGCCACCCCGCGGGCGACGAGTGCCTGCGCGTCATCAGCCGCTGCATCGAGGCGACGGCGCGCCGGCCGGGCGACGCCGCGGCACGCTATGGCGGCGAGGAGTTCGCGCTGATCCTGCCCGAGACCGACGCGCGGGGCGCCTTCATCATCGCCGAAAAGCTCAAGGGCAAGGTGCGCGAAACCGCGCTGGTCCATGCCGCCAGCGAAAAGGGCACCGTCACCGTCAGCATCGGGGTCGGCACGTTCGAGGCGGCCGGCGCGGCGATGGAGATCGCCGACCTGTTGCGGCGCGCCGACGAAGCGCTCTACGGCGCCAAGGCCGCGGGGCGCGACCGCGTCCACGGCTGGCGCCCGCATGTCAGCGGCCAGCGCCCCGCCACATCCCTGGGCAAGTCCTAGACCGCCACCGCTGTCGCAAGCTCGACATCGCCTGTTGCTATTAATCCATAAATCTGGATATATAGATTTATGGACAAGACAAAGACATTGCTGGCGCTCGCCGCACTCGGGCAGGAAACCAGGCTGGACGTGTTCCGGCTGCTTATCCGGGCCGGGGCGGAGGGCGTGCCGGCGGGCGAAATCGCCACGCGGCTCGGCACGGTGCAGAACACCATGTCGGCGCATCTGAAGATCCTTGGCCAGGCCGGGCTGGTTCGTGCCGAACGCGAAGGACGCAGCATCCGCTACATGGCCGACATGACCGGGTTTCGCGACCTGCTGGCCTATCTGATGGAGGATTGCTGCAACGGCGCGCCGGAGCTTTGCCAGCCGGTCATCCAGGCCGTGACCTGCAAATGCTGAGGTGGGAGCCATGACCGACCGAACATACAATGTTCTCAATGCCGGCGAGACGGCGCGGCCAGGCATCGGCTTCGTCGAGAAATACCTGACGGTGTGGGTGGCGCTGTGCATCGTCGCCGGCATTGCCTTGGGCCATTTGCTGCCCGGCATGTTCGCCACCATTGCCTCGGCCGAGATCGCCAGGGTCAACATTCCCGTCGCCGTGCTGATCTGGCTGATGATCGTGCCCATGCTTTTGCGTGTCGATTTCGCCTCGCTGGCCAGTGTCGGCACCTATTGGCGCGGGATCGGGGTCACGCTGCTCATCAATTGGGGGGTGAAGCCGTTTTCCATGGCGCTGCTGGGCTGGTTGTTCGTTGGCTGGCTGTTCCGGCCCTGGTTGCCGGCAGCGCAAATCGAGTCCTACATAGCCGGGCTGATCATACTTGCGGCCGCGCCTTGCACGGCCATGGTGTTCGTCTGGTCGAACCTGACACGCGGCGAGCCGAACTTCACGCTATCGCAGGTGGCGCTCAACGACGCGATCATGATCGTCGCCTTCGCGCCCATTGTCGGCCTGCTGCTTGGCCTGTCGGCGATCACCGTGCCATGGGCCACGCTGGCGCTGTCGGTTGCCCTCTACATCGTGCTGCCGGTGCTGGTTGCCCAACTGGTTCGCTGGCGGCTGCTGGCGGCCGGGCAGCACAGGCTGGATGCGCTGCTGGCCGCGTTGCAGCCCCTGTCGTTGGTTGCCCTGCTGGCCACGCTGGTGCTTCTGTTCGGGTTCCAGGGCGAGCAGATCATCGCCCAGCCGGTGGTAATCGCGCTGCTGGCGGTGCCGATCCTGATCCAGGTCTATTTCAACTCCGGCCTTGCCTATCTGCTCAACCGGATCTCCGGCGAGCGGCACTGCGTGGCCGGACCATCGGCCCTGATCGGCGCTTCCAACTTCTTCGAACTGGCGGTGGCGGCCGCGATCGCCCTGTTCGGGCTGAACTCGGGCGCGGCCCTGGCAACCGTGGTCGGCGTCCTGATCGAGGTTCCCGTCATGCTTTCCGTGGTGTGGATCGTGAACCGGAGCCGGGGCTGGTACGAAGAGGGCGCCGCCGTCCGCGACGCCATGTCCCGCGAAAGGACAGTGCCATGAGCATCACCATCTATCACAACCCCGCCTGCGGCACGTCGCGCAACACGCTGGCGATCATCCGCCAGTCCGGCGAGGAGCCGCAGGTGATCGAATATCTGAAGACGCCGCCGTCGCGGGAACGGCTGGTCGAGCTGATCGCGGCGATGGGAATGACGCCCCGCCAATTGCTGCGCGAGAAGGGCACGCCTTACGCCGAGCTCGGCCTAGCCGATCCCAGGTGGAGCGATGACCAGATCCTCGATTTCATGCTGGCGCATCCGATTCTGATCAACCGGCCGATCGTGGTGAGCCCGCTCGGCGTCGTCCTGGCCCGTCCCTCGGAAAAGGTGCTCGATATCCTGCCCAATCCGGATATCGGCCCGTTCACCAAGGAGGATGGCGAGGTCGTCATCGATGCCAGCGGCAAGCGGGTCGCCTGAGGTCTATTTCGATATTTTTCGAAATATGGCTTGACGACTGGTGTCGTCGGCTTCATTCTATTTCCATGAAACTCGAACAAGCAGCAAAGCAGCTGGAAGCGCTCGGCAATCCGACGCGGCTGAACCTCTACCGCATCCTGGTCCGGGCCGGCGAGGCCGGCCGACCGGTCGGCTTCCTGCAGGAAAGCCTCGGCATCGCGGCCTCGACATTGTCGCATCACCTGCACCGGCTGATCCTGACCGGGCTCGTCAGCCAGGAGCGGCAGGCAACCACGCTGATCTGCCGCGCCAACTATCCCATGATGACCGATCTCATCGGCTTCCTGGCCGACGAATGTTGCGCCGACGCGGCGTGCAATCCGGCGGCAGATGACGCCGCCGCCTAATTTTTTGCCTGCTATTTCGATAATGCTGGAAGGATAGAAATTATGGCCATGCAAGACGAACCGCCCATCGCCATCATCGGGGCCGGCCCGGTTGGGCTGGCGGCTGCCGCTCATCTCCTGGCGCGAGGCCTGCCGGTGAAACTCTATGAGGCCGGCGGCGGGGTTGCGGCCAGCCTGCGGGATTGGGGCCATATCAGGCTGTTCACACCCTGGCGTTATTGCATCGACGAGGCGGCCGGCAGGCTGCTCGAAGGCCATGGCTGGCGGATGCCGGACGCGGAGGCGTTTCCCACCGCCGATGAAATCGTCGCGCATTATCTCGAACCGCTCGCCCGTGTGCCGGAACTTTCGTCGGTGATCGAAACCAATGCGCGTGTCGTTGCCATATCGCGCTGGGGTGCCGACAAGGTGCGCGGCAAGGCGCGTGCGGGACGGCCCTTCATGCTTGTCGTCGAAACCGCCGATGGCATCCGGCGCGACAGTGCCCGCGCGGTGATCGACGCTTCCGGGACATGGCGCACGCCCAACCCGCTCGGCGCCGGCGGCATCGAGGCGGAAGGCGAGTCGGAATTTGGCGATCGCATCGCCTATGGCATTCCGGACGTTCTGGGCCGCGACCGTGCGCTTTATGCGGGGCGCACGACGCTGGTGGCGGGTTCCGGCCATTCGGCGGCCAATGCCTTGCTCGACCTTGCCAGGCTGGCGGATGCCGCGCCCGAAACGGTTTTCCTCTGGGCGGTGCGCGGGACCGACCTCGTGCGCATCTATGGCGGTGGCGACGCCGACCAGTTGCCGGCGCGCGGCGAACTCGGCGCCGATGTGCGCGATCTCGTCGAAAGCGGTCGCGCCAGCCTGGCGACGGGCTTCGCGACGGTGGTCATTCGTCAGCGGGACGGACGGCTGATCGTCGAGGGGCAGGGCGAGGCGGGCTTGGCTCAACTGGGTCCGGTCGACCGCATCATCGCCGCGACAGGGCAGCGCCCGGACCTGTCGCTGACCAGGGAGCTCAGGCTCGATCTCGATCCGTGGCTGGAAGGCGTCAGGGCGCTGGGACCGCTGATCGATCCCAATGAACATTCGTGTGGCGACGTGCCGCCGCACGGCCACCGCGAGCTTGGCCATCCGGAGCCCGGTTTCTACACGGTAGGCATCAAGAGCTATGGCCGTGCGCCGACCTTCCTGCTGCTGACCGGCTACGAGCAGGTCCGCTCTGTCGCGGCGGCGCTCGCAGGCGACATGGCGGCGGCCGACGCCGTGCAACTGGTGCTGCCCGAAACCGGTGTCTGCACGGTGCCGGCGGGTGGCGCTTCGCAGAGCTGTTGCGGCGGACCGGCGCCGGCAGCGATCGACGCCTGTTGCGTCGCGGATGCCGATGCGAAGGCCGCCGGCAAAAGCGGCTGCGGCTGCGCCGGCAAGATGGAGGCGGCCGAGTGAGCGACGGCAAGATCCCCGCCGCAGCGATCTGGGCATTGGGCGCCTCCCAGATCATCGGCTATGGCACGCTCTACTACAGCTACAGCATCCTGGCGCCGGCAGTGGCAGCGGAGCTTGCCTGGTCGCAGCAATGGGTGTTCGCCGTGCTGTCGGTGTCGCTCTTGGCAAGCGCCATTCTGGCGCCGTTCGCGGGCAGCCTCGCGGACCGGATCGGGGCGGGGCGACTGATGGTGCCGGGATCGCTGGCGGCGGCGGGCGCGTTGCTCCTGTGCGCGCTGGCGCCCGGGCGCGCCGGCTTTGCCATCGGCGTGCTGGCCATGGAGCTCGCCTCCTGCTTCGTCCTCTACAGCACGGCCTTCGTCGCCATCGTGCAGCTTGGCGGCGCGCGGCGCGGCATCACGCATCTCACCTTGATCGCGGGTTTTGCCTCGACCCTGTTCTGGCCGTTGACGACGCTGCTGCACCAGCATCTCGGCTGGCGCGAGGTCCTGGTTCTCTTTGCCGCGCTCAACGCCTTTGTCTGCCTGCCGATCCATTGGTGGCTGGCCGGGCTTTCGGCCCGTACCGGGAAGGCGCGGGAGAAGATCGTTCCCGCCACATCAGGCATGTCTGTCCCGGCATCAGGCCGGCGATGGTCGCCGCTATTCGTGCTGGTGCTGGCCGGCTTTGCCATCGAGGGGTTCATGCTTTCGGCTGTTCTCGTGCAGATGGTGCCCCTGCTCACCTTGGTCGGGCTTGGCGGGGCCTCGGTGCTGGTGGCGAGCCTGTTTGGCCCTTCGCAAGTGGCGAGCCGGCTGGTCAACATGCTGTTCGGGCGCGGCCTGACGCAGACATCGCTGGCGCTCGGCGCGACCGCCGCGCTGGCCGGCGGCCTCGCGGTGCTGCTGCTGGTGGCGCCCTCCGTTCCCGGCGCCATGCTGTTTGCCGTGCTTTTCGGCTTCGGATCGGGGCTGATGAGCATTGTCGGCGGCACGCTGCCGCTCGAATTGTTCGGCCAGGAACGCTACGGCTCCTATGTCGGCTGGATCACGGCGGCGCGCCAGTTCAGTTCCGCCTTCGCCCCGTTCGGCCTCACCTTGATGATATCGGGCCTCGGCGTTCTCCCGGCCTTGTGGCTCAATGTCGGGGTGGGTCTGTTCGGCATCGCGGCCTTCGCCGCCATCGCGTTGATCAGCCGGCAATCGCGCAAGGACCAGAAGAGCGGCGCGGCTGACCCGGCCGTGCCGCTCGCGGCCGGATGACCGTTTCCTCCGCTCAGAACTTGCGCGGGTCGATGCCGTCAGGCCCAGTTCAGCACGATCGCGGCCAGCACGGCGTAGCGCGCGATCTTGCCGATCGAGACCAGCACCAGGAAACTCCAGAACGGCTCCCGCAACACGCCGGCGACGACGGTCAGCGGGTCGCCCACGACCGGCAGCCAACTGGCCAGCAGCGACCACCGGCCATAGCGGTGGTACCACCGCGTCGCTGATCGAAGCGCGTCCGGCTTGACCGGAAACCAGCGGCGGTCGGCAAAGACCTCGATGCCCCGGCCCAGAAACCAGTTGATGACCGCGCCGAGGATGTTTCCCGCGCTGGCCACGGCAAGCAGAAGCAGCGGCGGATAGGCCTTGCTCGCCAGCATGACGGCCAGCACCGCCTCCGATTGCGCCGGCAGGATGGTGGCCGCGATGAGTGCGCTCAGGAACAGGCCGGCATAGGCGTAAAGCGTGGTCAGCAGACAAATCCGGCGGATGGTGGATGATGGTGTGCCGCTAGCCGCGGCGCGAGGATATTGCAAGCCGCCCGAATGGAGGCCGGTCAGTCCGGCTATTGCCTCTCGAAGCGCCGGGCCAGCGCGCGGATGCGGTCGGCGACCGCGCTGTCGAGCGGGTTGTAGACGGTGAGGCTGAGGTCGGGCCGGCCATCGACGGAGAAGGCCGAATATTCGAGCTCGATGTCGCCGAGTTCGGGATGGTTGAGGCGCTTGGTGCCGTCGCCGTGGCTCAGCACGTCGTTCTCCTGCCAGAGGGCGGCGAATTCCGCGCTGGCGGCGCAGAGTTCGTCGACCAGCTGCGCGACCTCGGAAACGGCGCCGGCGCGCGCCGCATCGGCGCGGAAGGCGCCGACGACGAAGCGGGCGAGGTTTTCCCAGTCGTGCTGCTTGGCGCGGATGATCGGGCTGCAGAACATGAAGCGCAATATGTTGCGCTGGCCGGCGGGCAGGGCGCTGTAGTCGGTCAGCACCAGCTGGGCGGCGCGGTTCCAGGCAACGACGTCCCAGGTCGCGGTCTTGACCAGCGCGGGGCTCGCCTCCAGCGTGTCGATGAGGCGTTGCAGCCGGGGGCTGACGCCCTCGACGCTGACATAGCGAACCTCGGGCGGCCGCCCCAGACCTAGCATGAAGAGATGCTCGCGCTCGGCCTCTGTCAGAAGCAGGCCCTTGGCGATGCGGTTCAGCACGTCGGCCGACGGCGCGCCGCCACGGCCCTGTTCCAGCCAGGTGTACCAGGTGGGGCTGATGTTGGCGCGCTGGGCGACTTCCTCGCGGCGCAGCCCTGGCGTGCGCCGGCGGCCGGAAAAGCCGAACGAGGCGGGATCGAGCCGGGTGCGGCGGTCCTTCAGGAAGGCGGCGAGCGTACCGGCGGAATTGGCGGGCATCCTGTCAGCCTTTCCCTGTTAGTCATTATACCATGATAAAGTCACTACTTTAATGGAATAATAGACGAGAGATACTGCGCAGGCAACCGCAGGAGATTTTTGCATGCGTATCTTTCTCACCGGCGCCACCGGTTTCATCGGCTCGGCCATCGTTCCCGAACTCCTCCAGGCCGGGCATCAGGTGATCGGCGTCACCCGTTCCGACGAAGGCGCAAAGGCGCTGGAAGCGGCGGGCGCCGAGGTCTATCGCGGCACGCTGGAAGACCCCAGGGGGCTTCGCGACGGCGCGGCCGAGGCGGATGCCGTCATCCACACCGCCTTCGATCATGACTTTTCGCGCTTCGTCCAGAATTGCGAGAAGGACAGCCGTGTCATCGCCGCGCTCGGCGAGGCGCTCGCCGGGTCCGACCGGCCGCTGGTGATCACGTCCGGCGTCGGCATGGGCAGCCCCGGCCATGGCGAACTGGCGGTCGAGGATGTCTTCAACCCCGATCACCCCAATCCGCGCATCGCTTCGGAACTGGCCGGCAATGCCTTGCTGGACGCCGGCATCAATGTCTCGGTGGTGCGCCTGCCGCAGGTCCACAATCCGGTGAAGCAGGGCCTGATCTCGCCGCTGATCGAGATCGCGCGCCAGAAGGGCGTGTCGGCCTATGTCGGCGAGGGCCGCAACCGCTATTCGGCCGGACATGTCTCCGACGCCGCGCGGCTCTACCGGCTGGCCGTGGAGAAGCGCCAGCCCGGCGCCCGCTACCACGCGGTCGGCGAGGAAGGCGTCGAGGTGCGGGCCATCGCCGAGGCGCTGGGCCGGGGCCTGAAACTGCCGGCCGTGTCGATCGCGCCGGATGAGGCGGCGGAGCATTTCGGCTGGATGGCGATGTTCGCGCCCATGGACCTGCCGGCTTCCAGCGCGCTCACCCAACAGCGGCTGGGCTGGCGTCCGACAGGGCAGACGCTGATCGCCGATCTGGATGCGATGCGGTACTGACGGCTCTGTCAGCCGGGCATAACCGCATAGCGCAGGTGAACAAGCCCGTGCGCCAGGGCTTCGCACCCTTTCAGCGAAAGCCGCACCTTGCCGGCGAGGCCGGCCTGACCGAACTCGACGAAACCCTGGTTGCCCGCCCGCGCGTCAAGCGCGGGGGCGACGAGAAGGCTGAGCTCGTCGACCAGTCCCGCCGCCAGGAAGGAGCCGTTGATGCCGGCGCCGCCTTCGAGCAGCAGGCGGCGGATGCCAAGCTCGCGGGCTAGCACATCGAGCATCGCGGCGAGGTCGAGTTCGGCGGTCTGCGACACGATGTAGGACACACCGTCGGCGGCAAGCTCCGCCAGATGGCTGTCCTCGACATCGTGGCCGAGCAGCACCACGACATGGTCGCCACCAATGTCGGGCTTGGAAAAATGCAGCTTGCCCGAGGCATCGAGCGCCACGGCATAGGTGCCGGCATCGCGCCGGGCGAAATGATGGGGCCGGTCGACCTTGCCGGGCTGGGCCGGGGGATGGGCTTGCGCCTTGCTCATCTCGGCCATGGTGACGCGGCCGACGATCCAGGCATCGCCCTCGAGATCGCCATGGATCTTTTCATAGAGGCCCGACCAGTCCGGCACGCCGCCATCGGGGCTCGCCGTGTAGCGGCTGGGATGAAGGCTGCCGTCGAGCGAGGCGAGCATGTGGCAGATGACGTGCGGCTTCATGGTGTTCTCCAGACCGGGGCCATTTTTGGGTGACGTGCAGAAGCACTACCACGTTATGAGTTTCTGGCCGAACACGGGAATTTCCGGCGTTGGCGCTGCCCCTCACTGTCCTGCCGGACATCTCTCCCCGTATAGGGACGGGGAGAGAGGGCTGGCCGCGACGCAGGCGCATTCTTTCCAACGCTGACGGTTGGCGAGGCCGGGTGATGACAGCGCCCCTCTCCCCGTCGCTATACGGGGAGAGGATGCCGGCAGGCAGGTGAGGGGCAGCGCCGACGCTGGTCACTGTCAACCGCAGTCATAGGCCATAAGGTTGGCGGAGCGCCGCGTCCATCAGGCAAGGCAGGGCGCCGACATTCAAAATTCCGACAATTCCGATAATTCGCGAGCCGGAGCTGTTATATCGATATTGCACAAGTGGTTGCCGCTGGGTTAGCATCCATTTGCTGATACCGGTGGGAGGCGTTTTGCAACGGTGATCGGCTGGAGCGCATGCGTTGTCGAACGCAAGGAGGATGCTCCAACACTTTGAACCGACGCATGGCCATCCTGAAACCGGTCCCGGTTTCCGGGCCCGTGCGTTCTTGTGGAGGAGGATCCCATGAACAGACGTGAATTCCTGATGACGTCCGTGGCCGCCGGCGCCATGGTTGTGGCCGCGCGCACGGCTTTCGCCGAGGACAAGCTGACCATTCTGGGCTCGGTGCCCAATCTCGGCTTTCCGTTCTTCGTGCACATGCTGAACGAGATCAAGGCCGAAGCCCAGGCGCAGGGCGTCAACCTGACCGAGAGCGACGGCCAGAACTCGGCCACCAAGCAGACCGCCGACATCGAGGCGGCGCTGGTGCAGAAGGTCAACGCCATCGTGATCTCGCCGCTCGACGTCAACGCGCTGGCGCCGGCGATCGAGGAAGCGGTCAAGGCCGGCGTGCCGGTGGTGACGATCGACCGCCGCGTCGACGGCGTGGAGGGCATCCTGGCTCATGTCGGGGCCGACAATGTCAAGGGCGGCGAGGCGGAAGCCCAGGCCGTGGTGGCGGCGTTCCCGAATGGCGCCAAGCTGTTCCACCTGCAGGGCCAGCCGGGCGCGGGTCCGGCGATCGACCGCAACAAGGGCGTGCACAATGTGCTCGATCCGCTGAAGGACAAGTATCAGATCGTCTACGAGCAGACCGCCAACTTCGCCCGCGCCGAGGCGCTGACGGTGACGGAAGCGGGGCTCGCCGCCAACGGCAAGCCGGACGCCATCATCTGCGCCAATGACGACATGGCGCTCGGCGCGCTCGAAGCCTGCGCGGCGCGCAACTTCACCGACGTCAAGATCTACGGCTTCGACGCGCTTCCCGAAGCGCTGGTGGCCGTGCGCGACGGCAAGCTCGCCGGCACGGTCGAACAGTTCCCGGGCCAGCAGTCGCGCACCGCCGTGCAGATCGCGGTCGCCTACGCCAAGAACAAGACCGAGCCGAAGGAAAAACTGGTGCTGCTCACGCCCATCGTCATCGGCAAGGACAATCTCGACAAGGCGGAGCGGTTGAACGAGACGAAGTAGAGCTTGGCCGGGAAAGGCTCATTGGTGAGGCCGGCGGGACAGCGCCCCCCTCTGCCCTGCCGGGCATCTCCCCCACAAGGGGGGAGATCGGCTGTTGTCTCCGCTTTCGCCAATTATCAGCCTTGCAGAAAAGGCGCTGCCGGCAGAACTGCCGATCTCCCCCCAAGTGGGGGAGATGTCCGGCAGGACAGAGGGGGGCGCTGTCCCGCTGCCGCTGCCAATTGGGAAGCAACCTTTGCCCACTGAAGCCGCACCCGTCCTGCTCGCCGTGCAAGGCCTGACCAAGCATTTCGCCGGCGTCACGGCGCTCAGCGACGTTTCGCTCGATATCCGCCCCGGCGAAATCCTCGGCCTGCTCGGCGAGAACGGGGCGGGCAAATCGACGCTGCTCAAGATCCTCTCGGGCGTCATGCCTCCATCGGCCGGCCGCATCACTTTCGATGGCGCCGACTATGCGCCGTCCAGCCCGCAGGACGCCAAGCGGGCGGGCATCGTCACCATCTACCAGGAACTGAGCCTGATCCCGACGCTGACGGTGGCGGAGAACATTTTTATCGGCCGCGCGCCGGTCGGGCCGCTCGGGCTGATCAACTGGCGGCGCATGGAGGCGGATTCCCGCGCGATTACCTCCCGTGTCGGCCTTTCAATCGACCCGATGACGCCGGTCTCGGCGCTGTCGGTGGCCGAGCAGCAACTGGTCGAGATCGCGCGCGCCTTGTCGCTGGAAAGCCGGCTGATCATCATGGACGAGCCGACCTCGGCGCTGACCGAGACCGAGGTGCAGCGGCTCTTGTCGATCATGGACAGGCTGCGCAAGGACGGTGTGGCCATCATGTTCGTCACGCACCGCCTGGAGGAGGCGTCCGCCATCTGCGACCGCATGACGGTGCTGCGCGACGGCAGGCTCGCCGGACATCTCGACCGCGAGGGCGGGCCGATCCGTCTGCCCGCCATCATCGAGAAGATGGTCGGCCGTGCGGCGTCCGAACTCTATGCGCGGCCGGCGCAGCGTGCCGTGGCGGGCGATGTCGTGCTGTCGGTGCGCGGCCTGCGCACCGTGCGCGATCCCGAGGCGCCGCACGCCATCGTGCTCGATGGCGTCGACCTCGACCTCAAGGCCGGCGAAATCCTCGGCGTCGCCGGGCTGGTCGGCTCCGGCCGCACCGAGCTTGCACGCGCCATCTTCGGCGCCGACCGCATCGCCGCGGGCACGATAATGCTGGAGGGCAGGCGCATCGCGCCGGCCTCGCCGGCGGACGCGATCGCGCTCGGCATCGGCCTGGTGCCGGAGGATCGCAAGCACCAGGCGATCTTCGCCGCGCTCGGCATATTGGTGAATTTCTCCGTCGCCTCGCTTGGCCGCTTCAGCAACGGCTTCGGCGTCATGGCCGAGCGCCGCGAGCGCGACGCGCTGGCAGGCTTCCGCAAGATGCTGTCGATCCGCATGGCCTCCGCCGAGCAGCCGATCGAGGGTCTTTCAGGCGGCAACCAGCAGAAGGTGATCCTGGCGCGCTGGCTGGCGCGCGATCCCAAGGTGCTGATCGTCGACGAGCCGACGCGCGGCGTCGATGTCGGCGCCAAGGCCGAGGTGCACCAGATCCTGGTGCAGTTGGCGGCGCGCGGCATCGCGGTGATGATGATCTCGTCCGAACTGCCGGAGGTGCTGGCGGTGTCCGACCGCATCGTCACCATGCGCAAGGGCCGCATCACCGGCGAGATGCCGGGCGCCGAGGCAAGCGAGGAGAGGCTGATGGAACTGATGGCGCTCGACAGGCGGGATGCGCGGCGCGACGAGGCGAGGGGGCAGACGGTATGAGCATTGCCGAGGACCAGAAGCAACGCGGCGGCGCAACGCTCGCTCGGCTCCTGATGAGCTTCGGGCCGCTGCTGTTCCTCGTGGCGCTCGTGGTGGTCTTCACCGTGCTGAAGCCGAGCTTCATCGATCCGATCAACCTGTTCAACATCACGCGCCAGATCTCGATCACCGGGCTGATCGCGCTCGGCATGACCTTCGTCATCCTCACCGCCGGCATCGACCTGTCGGTCGGTTCGCTGCTCGCCTTCTGCGGCATGGTGGCGGCGGTGGTGGCCAAGGGGGGGGCCGCCAACACGCTGTCGCTGTCCACATCGGGCACGCAGGGCTATGGCTGGTTCGCGGCGCTGCTCGCCGCCGTCGTGGTGGGGGCGGCCGCCGGCGGCGTGCAGGGGCTCGCCATCACCCGGCTGAAAGTGCCGCCCTTCGTGGTTACGCTGGGCGGGCTGACGGTGTTTCGCGGCCTGACGCTGACCATTTCCAATGGCGGCCCGATCTCGGGCTTCGACGCCTCGATGCGCTGGTTCGGCACCGGCCTGATTGGTCCGGTGCCCGTGCCGGCGATCATCTTCGCCATCGCCGCGATCCTGTGCCACATCGTGCTGCGCTACACGCGCTATGGCCGCGCCGTCTATGCCGTCGGCGGCAATGCGGAAGCCGCGCGGCTTTCGGGCCTGCGCGTCGACCGGATCCTGGTCTCGGTCTATGTCATCGTCGGCTTCTTCGCCGGGCTTGCCGCCTTCGTTTTGTCGGCGCGGCTGAATTCTTCCGAGGCGGTGGCCGGCATCGGCTACGAGCTGACGGTGATCTCGGCCGTCGTCATCGGCGGCACCTCGCTGTTCGGCGGCATCGGCTCGGTCGGCGGCACGGTGGTGGGCGCAGCCCTGATCGGCGTGCTGCAGAACGGGCTGCAGTTCAACAACGTCTCGTCCTATACGCAGAGCATCGTCATCGGGCTTATCCTCATCCTGGCGGTGGCGTTCGACAGATGGCTGAAGTCGAGGGTGCGAAGGTAGCGCTTCTTCCTTCTCCCCTTGTGGGAGAAGGTGTCGCCACAGGCGACGGATGAGGGGTGTTCCAGCGGAGTGAGGCGTCGGCGTTCCCTGGAACACCCCTCATCCGTCTCGTCGCTGGCGCGCCGATCCACCTTCTCCCACAAGGGGAGAAGGAAGAAGCTTCAGCCGCCCAGCTTTACCTCGATGATGCGCGCCGAGCCCGGCACCAGCTGGCCCTTGTGGTCGAAGCGCAGCACCACAATCCAGTTGAACTCGTCGCCTGGCCATTTGCCGCCCGGCAGCAGTGCCTTGGGGTCGGCGCCGAAGGCCTTTATCAGCTTGCCGAGCTGGCCGTGATGCCAGGCGATCAGGATCGACTTGCCGTGGGTCTCGCTGGACAGCGCGGCCACCAGTTCCTGGACTTCCCTGTCGGCGAAGCGCTGGTCGATGGGCAGTTTGAGCGCTTCCGCGAGCGGCGCCAGCGTCAGCCGCTCACGGGCGCTGTTTTTCGAATCGGCGCTCGCCACCAGCATGTCGGGCACGAACGGCGCGCCGTCGAGCATGAAGGGATGGAAGTAGCTGGCATAGGCCCGAGCGCGGGCTTCGCCGGCGGGCGACAGGTCGGGGCCGCTGTCGGGCTTTTCGCCATGGCGCACGATCAGCACCGTGGCATCGGCAAGCCCGGTCGTGGTGTCCTTGGCTACGGATGGGGAGGCGGTGAGCGCGGAGAGGGCGAACGCCATCATCCACATGGCTGCGAGAACAAGGCGTTTCATGGCGGTCTCTCCGGGCAGGCGATTTTGCAGGCCTTCACTCAGCGTATCATTCCGACGGAATGAGGGCCGATTGCAAATCGGAATTGCTCTATCTCTTTGTTCTTATGCAATTCCCAAGCGGGAAGCGCTATGCGCTTCCCGCGGGAAAACCGCTCACACTTTTCCCGAAATTGCTCTAGAAAGGCCGGGGCGGGTGGCATCATGAGGAGCGCTCATGGTTGCCGACATCATCAGGCCGATCAGCTTGAGTTTTTCGCTGCTGCGGCGGTTCTGGCCGCAGCTTGCGGCCCTTGTGCTGGCCGGTGTGCTGGCCGGCGATCTTCTGATGCAACTGGCGGCCAGGGTGGCGCTGGCCAATCACTTTGCCGGGCTCGCCATGCTGACCCTGGTGGCGCTGGCGCAGCTGGTGGTGACGGTGGCGATGTTCCATGTGCTGCGCCCCGGCCTGCCCAACGTGCTGGCCGCGCAGCGCAAGGACGAGGCGCGGGAGCGCGCCGAACAGCCCGATGCCGGCCGGCGCGGCTCGCGACTGGTGCGCATGATCACCATCGCGCTGCTGCCGTTCTTCGCCTACTACGCCGCGTGGGGCTTCCTTGGCGACATCGTGCGGCAGTATTCGCGCGAAACGCTCGACCAGGCCGATTTCGGCCAGGGCGCCAACGTGCTCGACGTGCTGGATTCGCGATGGCTGCTGATCTCGGTGGCGGTGTCGTGGCTGGTACGGCGGCTGGCCAAGTTCATGCAGGCCAGGACATCGCCAACAAAGGTCGCAACCGCCTCGTTCTGGGAAATCGTGGTGGTGATCTGCGAGACCAACTGGATCTTCGTCGGCCTCTATGTGATCAGCCGCTGGAAGGACACGGCGCTGCAATGGCTGATGAGCCGCAATTTCTGGTCCGTGCTGCAGGCCGCGGCCGAGGGGCTGGCAGGCCTGGTTCCGGCCGCGACGGCGGCGCCCATGGTGCCGGTCGAGATCACCTCGGTCGCGCCCTCGACCATCGCCATCAACCTGTTCTTCTACATGCTCCTGCCGCTGATCTGGCTGGTCATGGCGGCGCTGATCTATGGCTATGACGTGCGCGACGAGGCGGCGCTGATGCGCACCGGCAGCCGCCTCGAGCGTGCCGGCCGGCGCTATGCCGGAATGCCGAAATTCCTGCGTGATTTCGTCGAGCATTTCATCAAGGGCTATCGCTCGCGCTATTTGCCGATCGCCAACGGCGTCAGGCTGACGGTAAGCTCCAGCCTCGTGCTTTTGTGCACGCTCGTTATCGGCTACCGCCTGCTCGACTGGAGTGCTGCCTGGCTGTGGCTCGGCGCGACGCGGCTGATCGGCCCGCACGAGCTCGACGTCTGGCAGATTTTTTCGCGCGGCGTGACGCTTCTGTTCGGCAGCCCGTTCCAGGATTCCTCGACCGGCCTGCTCATCGAGCCGCTGCGCATATGTTTCCTGGCCGCCGTGCTGGAGACGGCGTTTTCGATGTCGAAGGGGGCGGGTGGGGTT
>NZ_SCNN01000027.1 GCF_005503535.1 Mesorhizobium comanense
GGGAGAAATCCATCGCTTCTGCAGAAGCCTGGATATACGTCGCCCACATTCGCCTGCTCACACGCAGGCTCGCAAGAGCTTGATATCAAACCATTCTTTTTGATTCAGGCTCTAAGGGCGGCCCGTGTGAGGCTTTGGAGCAGCGACGAGCAAATGGACCTGTATTGGCGGTCGCAAAGGATACGATTTCGAGAACCTAGGAGGCTAGGCGGTCCTGTTGTTCGACGCACTTGCGGGCTGGTCTGAGCATTGATGCAGATTGGAAATGGCACGTACAATGTGACTTCTCTCGGAACGAATCCGGATCTTTCGCATTGCGTGTTCGGCACAACATTAGATTAGACTGATATCGGCGCTGCGGTAGTTTCGGTGGTCTTGGGTGAGTTAGGCTCAGGGCGCCAGGAAAGAGACTGTGCAGTGACCTTCAGACGATCAGCACGCGCGATTGATCGATCTCTTGAGAGGGGCTTGTGATGACAGAGATCCTAAAAAAGGACTCGGCTGAAACCGTCAAACAGCCAGGGACGCCCAAGCTGTTGCAAATACTTGGTCCGGGCTTGATTACAGGTGCCTCGGACGATGATCCAAGCGGCATCGCAACGTATTCTCAAGTCGGTGCCCAGTTCGGCTACGGCATGGGGTGGGTCATGCTGTTCAGTTGGCCCCTTATGTGCGCCATCCAGGAGATCAGCGCCAGGATCGGCCGTGTCACCGGTCGAGGCATCGCGGGCAACCTGCGAAAGTACTATCCAGCCGGCGTGGGCATTTCGATCGTGTCGCTGCTCATGGTCGCCAATATCATCAACATCGGCGCCGACCTGGGTGCAATGGGAGCTGCGCTAAAACTGATCATTGGCGGGCCACAGTTGCTGTACGTCGCCGCGTTTGGCATCGTCACCGTCCTGCTTGAAATCTTCTCTCGTTACTCGCGCTATGTGTCGGTACTGAAGTGGCTCACACTGTCGCTTCTGGCTTATGTCGCCGTGGCCTTCGTTGCGAAGGTCCCCTGGGCGACGGTCGGCTACAATCTGATTGTTCCGCACATCAGCCTTGACGGCCAATACATCACTTCTGTCGTGGCCATCCTTGGGACGACGATCAGCCCCTATCTTTTCTTCTGGCAAGCTGGACAGGAGGTGGAGGAGGTTAAGGAGCGCGATGAGGCCTCGCCGCTCAAAGTCGCTCCCGAACAGGCACCAGAAGAATTGACGCGTATCCGCATCGATACATATTTTGGGATGGCCATTTCCAACACCGTTGCCCTCTTTATTATCGTGACCACCGCGGCGACGCTGAACGCCAACGGCGTGACCGACATTCAGACATCATCGCAGGCGGCTGAAGCGCTTCGACCGATCGCCGGCCAGTTTGCGTTCTTCGTCTTTGCGCTTGGAATTATTGGAACAGGCTTTAAAACCTGCAAGCAGGCGGCATGGCGTCCTGATCGTCACCAACCATAGTCTACGCCAATGGATCGACAGATCGACGCGTCAAAAGCTTTCTTTTGAGGACTTGATCGCGCGGTTGTCCTCGATCGCGAACACAGTTCTTTTAAACACCAGCGGTGCGATCGAGGTGCGTTGTGTCGGTATCGATGCCGCTTGGGCTGTCTAGCTGTAGATTCCGGCCTTTCCTCGATGATCGGCCATGCCACCGGTTAGATTCAGGTCCTATGGCCTTTCGGATGCGGAAACAGCCGTAGTTTTGGCGCGAAGTTTACACGAAATCCCTCACATAGCTGGATATAAAAGTCAAATATACAAATAATTTCAACATCATATCATCAGACGCATCTGGCTTAAAATCCCTCGATCTCTGATCGCACGGGTTCGATTCCCGTCGTCCGCACCAAGGCAGCCAGGCCCCCCGATAGAGGCGACAATCCATCAAGCACGCATCGGGTGCAGCTTCAGGTGCTGGATCAGGATGATCGTCTTGGCGTCGATGATGCGGCCGTCGGCGATGCCGGCCAGCGCTTCGTCCAGCGGCATCTCCAGGACCTCGATGTCCTCCCCCTCCTCCGGCGCGCCGCCACCGGCCGAGATGCGGTCGGCGGGCGAATAGCGGGCGATGAAGAACCACAGGCGCTCGGTCACGCTGCCCGGGCTCATATAGGGCGAAAACAGCCGCTCCACGGTATTCAGCCGGTAGCCGAGCTCTTCTTCCGCTTCCTTGCGGATGGCCGTCTCGGGGTCGTTCTGGTCCAGCAGACCGGCACAGGCCTCGATCAGCGGTTCGCGGTGGCCGGTGACATAGGCGGGATAGCGGAACTGGCGCACCAGAAGCACCGTCTGGCGCCGGGGATCGTAAGGCAGGATCACCGCGCCGTCGCCGCGATCATAGGTCTGGCGGATCTGCGTTTCCCACTGACCGTCGCGCCGCCGATAGTCGAGGACGGTCTTCTTCAGGATCGCCCAGTCGTCGGACAGGACTTCCTCCGAGCGGATGCGGATGCGGTCTTCCATGATGGTCTCCATGCTGCCGGATCGAGGCGTAGCCGCCGGGCGGCATTTGCGCAATGCCGGCAATTGGTCCAGAAAAGCCCCTCACCGCCTCGTGTCTGGCGCGCTCTCGACCCATTGCCTAGAGAGGCGCCCTGTCCCTCCGGAGCCCGTTTCATGACTGCATCGCTTTTCCAGCCGATCATCCTCGACGGCCTCACCTTTCCCAACCGCATCGCAGTGGCGCCGATGTGCCAGTATTCGGCCGATGATGGCTCGGCCAGCGACTGGCACCTCTACCACTGGATGAACCTCGCAATGTCGGGAGCCGGAATGGTGACGGTCGAGATGACCGATGTCGAGCGGCGCGGCCGCATCACGCACGGGTGCCTCGGCCTCTACTCCGAAGACAATGAGGCCGCTGCACGGCGGGCTCTGGACGCCGCCAGGCGGGTCGCGGCACCCGGCACGAGGTTCGGAACGCAGCTGGCGCATGCCGGTCGCAAGGCCTCGAACCGCAAGCCCTGGGAGGGCGGCGGGCCGCTGCAGCCGGACGAAGACCCCTGGCAGACCGTCTCGGCCTCGGCGATCGCCTACGACACCGGCTGGAACGTGCCGCGCGCTCTGGAAGAAGAGGAGATCCTGGGGCTTGTCCAGCGGTTCGCCGAGGCCGCGAAGCGGGCCGAACGCGCCGGCTTCGACTTCATCGAACTGCATGCCGCACATGGCTACCTGATCTTCCAGTTCCTGTCGCCGCTGTCCAACCAGCGCACCGACCGCTGGGGCGGCTCACTGGAAAACCGGATGCGTCTCGTCGTCGAAATCGCCAGAGCGGTGAAGAAGGCGGCGCCGAAGCTGATGCTCGGCGCGCGGCTGTCCGTGAAGGACTGGGTCGATGGCGGATTCGACGTCGAGGATGCGATCGAGGTGGCCAAAGCGCTGAAGGCTGAGGGTGTCGCCTATCTCTGCTGCTCCAGCGGCGGCAATTCCCCGTTGCAGAAACTGCCCACCGGCCCCGGTTACCAGGTGCATCTGGCGGAAGCCGTGCGCAAGGGCGCCGGCATCCCGACCCGGGCGGTGGGGCTGATCGATGATCCGAAGCAGGCCGAAGCTGTCATCGCCGAGGGCCGCGCCGACATGGTCGCCCTGGCTCGCGCCTTTCTGGCCGACCCGCGCTGGGGCTGGCGGGCAGCCGCCACGTTCAGCGAGAAGATCCATCCGGCGCCGCAGCTGGCCCGCTCGGTCACGACCATGGAGCATTGGATGAAGGCGGCCGGCTGATAGGCCTCCGCCCTTCACCGCAAGCGATGGCGATCCGCCACAGCCTCGCTTCAATTTTCCCGCCAAGATGTTACCTTGGGTAAGGCCGCAGTGGGCGCGGCCGGGCTTGGGAGAGAAAAATGCTGTTCAGGACAGTTTTGACGGCTGCCGCGCTGACCGCGGCGGCCGGCCTATGGATCGGAGCATCGACGCCGGCCGGCGCGCAATATTGCGAGGGGACGGTGCATGGCCTGTCGGGCCGCTACAATCTGGCGACCGGCAGCGGCTTCCTCGCCGTCCGGACGCAGCCGAACTCGTCATCGCGGATGATCGGCCAGTTGTTCAACGGCGACCACACCGAGATCTTCGACCGTCGCGGCAACTGGTACCAGGTTGAAATCGGCGGTGCGACCGGCTGGGCGAATGCGCGCTGGCTGCGCAACGATTGCGGCTACTAAGGTTCGAGCCGGCTTCTGGGCCGGGGACGTCCATCAGACAGGCAACCGAGGCTGTTCGCGGGCGCGACGCGACCATTGGGCGCAGGTCGGGAGCCACGTTTGCAACCAATTTGGCTGCTTTGCGTTGCCGCCATGATGGACAACAAACCCTTTGAAACGCCGGTCGTGGTCGAACTTGGCCATGTCGGCAAATATCGTCATATCCGCAGCACCCAGGAAGCAGCGGAGTGCCTGATGACGGTGTGGCCGCTCAATCGCGGCCCGCGCCATCGTGATGCTCTCGACACTTGCCTCAAAGTGCTGGAAGGTTATCGTTCGACGGCGGAAGCGCGCCGGGCATTGATCGAGGCCGCAAGGGAATCGGAAGTGCTGGTGCCTGACGACAGACTACCGGCCGAACGGCTGCCCGACGACCGGCTGCATTGAGCAGGTGGACCTTTCAACCGGAGGTTTTTGATGGCGAAGCTGACTTACAAGATCGTCGAACATGACGGCGGCTGGGCCTACAAGGTCGGCGCGACCTTCTCGGAGACATTTCCCACCCACCAGGACGCACTGCGTGCAGCCGAAATCGCTTCGGCGGAGCAGCAGGTCGCTGGATCGACGGACGGTATCCAATATGAGGACGCCGAAGGCAAATGGCATGAGGAGCTGGCCGATGGCCGCGACCGGCCACAGACCGAGGTTTCCGACTGATCGCTATGACGCCGGCCGCGGACACCAGGAGAGATGGTGTCCGGCGACCGGACGTGAGCCTGCGGCTCGCTACTTGCCGCAGTACTGATCGTTGACATTGCCCTGGGCGTTCGCATCAGGGCCTGGCGTGTTGTAGGCACACGGGCCGGCCGCGCCGGTATTGCCAAGGGTGTTCAACCCCGAACCATCGATGCTGCCCGTATGGCTCTGATCGACACCTGAGGAATCCTCATTGCCGAACAGCGACCAATTGTGATGGTTGCGGTACGAGGCGTCCGACGACTGCGCCATCGCCGAGGTGGCGAGACCGATCGTCAGAACCGATGCCGCGAAAAGTTTCTTGTACATTGAATTACTCCGTGTCTTGGGCCGCCTTGGGTGCGGCACGAAGTAAACCCGGCGGTCAGCCGGTTGGTTCATTGAATTTGTCGTGAGGCGGCCTTGATGGAAAGGCCCGGGACGCAATCCGCTCGATGAAATCGACGATGCGCTTCGGCTCGGCGAATTGCGGCATATGACCGATACCGTCGACGGCTTCGAAATCGAGAGCCCCGATCTTGCCTTGCATCGGCGCACCATGGACATGGAAGTCGAGGACGCGGTCGGCCGTGCCGAAAAGGATGCCGGCGGGCATGGCGATCTCGCCATAGCGCTGCTCGATTCGGCCAAGGTCCCGTTCTATCGCCACGACATCGGCAGAGGTGGCCTGGAAATGGGCCGGCCTTAGCCCCAGCCATCCGCCGCCTGCGGTCATATAGTCGGCCGGCAGCGTTTGTGGCGCGAAGATGAATTCCATTGTCGGGCGCGCGTAGCGCAGGCTCATGGGGATCGCAACGGTGTGAGCCATGATCCAGCGCAACGGACGCGAAGGGATATTGAGCAAACCGGTCTTTTCGCGCATGCCGGCTTCCAGATGCGTCAAGGGCGCCAGCAATGCGATGCCTGAAATCGCATCGGGATGCTCGACGGCCAGGGTCAGCGTGATGGCGCCGCCCAGCGAGTGTCCCACCACAAGGGGCCGCTCCAGCCCAAGGGTCTCGATGAAGCGCCGCACCAGTTGTGCCTGTTCGGGCAAGCGACCGGTGGCGCCGGCGGCGCGAACCGAATAGCCAGATCCCGGGCGGTCGAGCGCGATCAGCCGATAACCCGGTCCGAAGCGCCCGAAAATCGTGTGCCGGAAATGATGGAGCTGCGCGCCAAGCCCGTGCACGAAGACGATCGGCCTGCCCTCGCCCTCATCGACATAATGGATGCGGTTGCCGTCGATCTCGATGAATTTTCCGACCGGCGGAACCAGTCTCGTCGCTTTCGCCGCGATCCAAAACGTCGCCAGCACCAGACAGGCGACTGCAAGGGTTACCACCAGCAAGAGTATGGCCAGCAACCACGACACGACGGACAGAAGCATTTTTCACCCGGACCTCGACAGGCTGAACTTAGCCGCATGGGATCATGCCGCAACCTTGAATCGAAACGGGCGGCTCCAGAACCGCCCGTTCTTCATCGATTTCCCGGTGCACACCGCCGGCCGAGCCCGGCACGGCGGAACAATCAGCCGTGCAGCTTGGCAGTGATCTCGGCGACGCGCTTACCCTGGAATTTCGCGCCCTCGAGTTCCTGAGCCGAAGGCTGGCGCGACCCGTCGCCATCGCTGGTCGTTGTCATGCCGTAGGGAGCGCCGCCGCGCACCACGTCGTTGCCCATCTGGCCCTGATAGGCATAGGAAAGCGGAACGATGATCATGCCGTGGTGCTGCAACATCGCCTGGGTGCTCAAAAGAGCGAGTTCGGCGCCGCCATGCTGGGTCGCCGTCGAAACCATGACCGATCCGACCTTGTTGACGAGGGCACCCTTGGCCCACAGAGGCCCGGTCTGGTCGAAGAAGTTCTTCAGCTGCGAAGCCATGGCTCCATAGCGCGTCGAGGCACCGACGATGATCGCGTCATAGTCGCCCAGTTCGAGCGGATCGGCGATCGGCGCTTCCTGGTCGAGCTTGTAGTAGGCAGCCTTGGCCACCGCCTCGGGCACCAGTTCGGCGACGCGCTTGATGGTGACTTGCGCGCCGGCCTCGCGAGCGCCTTCGGCCGCGGCCTTGGCCATCTGCTCCATGTGGCCCCAGCTCGAATAATAGAGAACAAGTACCTTCGCCATTTCCGTCTCCTCGATGATTGCCGGGAACCGCCCGGCCTTGGGCGATCTATCTAGAGGGCCGAACGTTCAATGGATATCTCACATCTGGGCACAGATTGTTCACAGTTCGGCCGGCATTGCCGATGACGCCGCGCCGCGCTATCTCAGGCGACCGTCCCTCCGGAGCCTTCCATGCCAGAAATCGTCACCGCCGCCATGCTCGTCATAGGCGATGAGATCCTGTCCGGCCGCACCAAGGACAGGAATATCGGCCATCTCGCCGACATCATGACCGCGATCGGCATCGACCTGAAGGAAGTGCGCATCGTTCCCGACGAAGAGGACGAGATCGTAGCGGCCGTGAACGCCGTGCGGGCCCGCTACACCTACGTCTTCACCACCGGCGGCATCGGCCCGACGCATGACGACATAACGGCGGATTCGATTGCCAAGGCATTCGGCGTGCCCTGCGAATACGACGCCAGGGCCTATGCGATGCTGGAGGCCAGCTACGCCGCGCGCGGCATCGACTATACCGAGGCCCGCAAGCGCATGGCGCGCATGCCGCGCGGTGCCGACCACATCGACAACCCCGTGTCGGTCGCACCCGGTTTCCGCATCGGCAATGTCCACGTCATGGCCGGCGTGCCCTCGATCTTCCAGGCCATGCTCGACAATGTCGTGCCGACCCTGAAGACCGGCACCAAAATGCTGTCGGCGACGGTGCATTGTCCATTCGGCGAGGGCCTTGTCGGCGGACCGCTGGGCGAGATCCAGAAGACACATCCGGACACGATCATCGGCTCCTATCCGAAATATGGCGACGGCAAGTTCTGGACCGAACTTGTGGTGCGCGCCCGCAGCCAGGAGGCGCTGGACGCCGCCCGCGCTGACGTCGAGGCAATGGTGGCGGGTTTCGCCGCCAGCGCGAGCTGAGCACTTCGGACCGGAACCAAGCGCTACGCCCCGACGTTTCACCCGCGCGGGTGCCAACGCCCGCGAATTGAGGGATCACCATGCGCTTCAAGACCATCGTTGCCATTCTGCAGAACGAGCAGGACGCCGAGCGCGTGCTCGACTGCGCCATTCCGCTCGCCAGCCGCTTTCAAAGCCACCTGATCGGCATTCACGCCGAGGCGCTTCCGGTGCCCTACACGTCCGCGACCGGCTTTCCGGATACCGAATTCCTGCAGGTGTCGGCCGACATGAACCGGGAGCGGGCCGACAAGCTGCAAGCCGCGTTCCTCAAGCGCATAGAGGACTCCGGCCTCTCCTTCGAGTGGCGCAGCCTGGAGAGCTTTTCCGGCGACAGCGCGCTGACCGGCATTTCGAGCGTGCGCGCCGCCGATCTCATCATCGCAGCCCAGCGCGAGGCCGGCGGCGACCCCAGCGCCGATGTCGATTCGCTTGTCTATGATGCCGGCCGCCCGGTACTGGTGGTGCCGCATGCCGGTCCCTTCGTGACCACTTTCAAACGCGTGTTGCTGGCGTGGAACGGCAGCAAGGAGGCCGCCCGTGCCGCCTTTGACGCCCTGCCCTTCATAATCGAGGCTGAAAAGACCGACATCCTTGTCATCGATCCGCCCGACACGCTCGACGAAAGCCCCGAGGCATCCGGCGCGGAGATCGCGTCCGCCTTGTCGCGCCACGGCGCGAACGTCAGCGTCTCGGTGCAGAAATCGGGCGGCACCTCCGTAGACGACATTATCCAGAACAGGGTCGTAGAGAGCGGCGCCGATCTTCTGGTGCTTGGCGCCTACAGCCACTCCTGGCTGCGCCAGCTTCTGTTCGGCGGCGTGACGCGCACGGTGTTGCGAACGGCACAGGTGGCTGTTTTCCTGTCGCGGTAAGTCCACAGCGATCGCCAGCCCCCGCCCTTGCCAAAGCGTAGGGTTTCCAGTTAATTCCGCGCGCATTCCCCTGTTTCTTGCACGCGGCTCTCGCGTGCCGTGGAGTGCGCGAGACATGTCCCTTCCCGAAAAAGCCTTCCCGGTCTCCTGGGACCAGTTTCATCGCGACGCCCGCGCGCTTGCCTGGCGGCTTGCCGGCACGAACAAGGGACAATGGAAGGCGATCGTCTGCATCACGCGCGGCGGCTTGGTTCCCGCGGCAATCATCTCGCGCGAACTCGGTATCCGCATCATCGAAACCGTCAGCGTGGCCTCCTATCACGACTACACCAGCCAGGGGCAGTTGCAGGTGCTCAAGGAAGTGACGCCGGCGCTGCTGGCCGATGACGGCGCCGGCGTGCTGATCATCGACGACCTTACCGACACGGGCAAGACCGCCGGCATCGTGCGGGCCATGATGCCCAAGGCCCACTTCGCCACCGTCTACGCCAAACCCAAGGGCCGGCCGCTGGTCGACACCTTCGTGACCGAGGTCAGCCAGGACACCTGGATCTATTTCCCGTGGGATATGGGCTTCACCTACCAGAAGCCGATCGCCGACGACCACGCCGGCTGAGCGACAAACATTTTTCTCAATTGAGCCGTGATCGGCGGCAATATTTGCTCGCACCGGCGGCTTGGCGGGCAAGATATCCTGTACAATCGAGCTTTGTTGACGGGAATCGGCCAGCCCGACCGAAGTTTTTACTTTTATTGCTGACAATTCGCCGTAGG
This sequence comes from Mesorhizobium comanense, assembly GCF_005503535.1. GTDB lineage: Bacteria > Pseudomonadota > Alphaproteobacteria > Rhizobiales > Rhizobiaceae > Mesorhizobium > Mesorhizobium comanense. Next base: position 9,610 of record NZ_SCNN01000027.1, read on the forward strand.
ATTCATGAGGCGGCAAAACGATTCTGGGCTTGGGCTAGCTTCTTCGATGTTGACGAGGCCAACGACGCACAACCATCTGGCTGAAAGGGTCCGGCGACTCTTCGGCACCGCGCCGTGCCGCCTTCAGGTTGCCGCCCTGCCCTGGCGCGAGTCCGAAAACGGCGTCGAGGTCATGCTGATCACCAGCCGCGATACAGGCCGCTGGGTGTTGCCGAAGGGCTGGCCGGAAGCACGGGAGCCGCTTTGCGAGGCAGCGGCGCGCGAGGCCGGCGAGGAAGCCGGGTTGCGCGGAAACGTTTCCCATATCGAGGCCGGTCGTTATTTCTATGCCAAGGTGCTGGCTTCCGGCGAGGAAGTGCCCTGTGAGGTGCTGGTGTTTCCGCTGCATGTCGGCAAGATCGCCGACCGCTGGAAGGAAAAGCACTGCCGCACCCGCAAATGGGTCTCTTCCAGCGAAGCCGTGCGCATGGTCCATGAACCAGACCTTTGCCAGATCATCGCCTATTTCTGCGCCGACCCCCGGAGATTTTCCTAACCCGCCGCCCTTCATCGCGTGCATTGCGGCAGATTCACAACCCTGTGATGTGTCGCATGAATGGTTTGATAATTTTTCTTCGCTAGGAATCGGCCAACCTGGCGTTTGATCGATGGCGAATCCTGTAAACCCAACTCAACAAGATCCGGCGGAGCCTCAACGCGAGCATCGCCCGCGCGTGCTCAAGGGCGGAACAATCATCACCGGGATTCAGAACTCGGAGGTCGGTGTTCTGCTGCGCAACCAGCATGCGGGCGGCGCCGAACTGAAGGTACCGCTCGAGGCCAGGGTTCCCGACCGCTTCCTGCTTTACGTACCCGTCGACGGCATCGCTTACCGGTGCGAGGTCCGCTGGCGCCGCAACGACCGGGTCGGCGTCCAGTTCACCGGCACGGAACCAAAGCCGAAGATGCATTACGGCTGACCGCGCGTTTTCGGCGCAGGTTTTGAGCCAGGATGCCTGTGCCCGGCGGCGGTTCTCGATTGCCGGCCGCGCCGGCGCCGCCGGCAATGGCAGTTCCGACTGACCGGTTCTATCCCCGTTATCCACATATGTGACACACAAGATGTTGGGGTCACAAAAGCTACGCAAACGAATCCTTGACGGCTCGAAACGAGTCGCCTTTTATAGGCCATGTGCTCCTGTTGAGAGCGCGACCGGAAAGTTCTGAGCCCGGTCTTTTTCCCGGATTATGTGCGTTTTTGCTCGCATTTCCGCCTGTTTACGAGGCCGGCGGAAGCGTTGGGATTGTGGGTGGTGGGGCGACGAAAGGGAGAATTGTCGGACTGGAATAAATTGTCTGTTAACACTATATTTAGTGTTTGCAGGTAGGTTCGACGCTAGATAGTGTGAATTTCCCTCCGGTGAGGGAATCGAAAAATTCAGTTTCGAAAGGACCCGCGGGGTCGGCAGGCAGCCTGGACAAACGCCCGGCAAGGCGTTTCGTCGTGTGCGTGGCCGAAACCGCGAAGAGGAGATGCCGGCGTCGTTCGCGCTGCCGGCAAACGGCGGACTGCGCTTTTCGCCTTGGGGGGCAGCAATCTCCTGACGGAAGCGCTATATATAGACAAAAGGGACAGGACCAATGCGCATCGAGCGTCGTTTCACCAAGCCGGGGCAATCCGCTTATGCCGAGATTGAATTCCGCAAGGCGCTTTCCGAGATCAAGAATCCGGATGGCTCTGTGGTGTTCCGACTCGACAACATCGATGTGCCGGCGCAGTTCTCCCAGGTCGCTGCCGACATCCTGGCGCAGAAATATTTCCGCAAGGCCGGCGTCCCCGCGCGGCTGAAGAAGGTCGAGGAAAACGACGTTCCCTCCTTCCTGTGGCGCTCCGTGGCCGACGAGGCCGAGCTTGCCAAATTGCCCGAGGCTGAACGCTATGGTTCCGAGATCGATGCCCGCCAGGTCTTCGACCGGCTCTCCGGCACCTGGACCTATTGGGGCTGGAAGGGCGGCTACTTCAAGTCGGAGGAAGACGCGCGCGCTTTCCGTGACGAACTCGCCTATATGCTCGCCACCCAGCGCGTCGCGCCGAATTCGCCGCAATGGTTCAACACTGGGTTGCATTGGGCTTACGGCATCGACGGCCCGAGCCAGGGTCACTTCTATGTCGACCCATTCACCGGCAAGCTGACCAAGTCGAAATCCTCCTACGAACATCCGCAGCCGCATGCCTGCTTCATCCAGGGCGTGCAGGACGACCTCGTCAACGAGGGCGGCATCATGGACCTGTGGGTGCGTGAAGCGCGCCTGTTCAAATATGGCTCCGGCACCGGCTCCAACTTCTCGCTGCTGCGCGGCGAAGGCGAAAAGCTGTCCGGCGGCGGCCGCTCGTCGGGCCTGATGAGCTTCCTCAAGATCGGCGACCGCGCGGCGGGCGCCATCAAGTCGGGCGGCACGACGCGCCGCGCCGCCAAAATGGTCATCGTCGACGCCGATCACCCCGATATCGAGGAATTCATCGACTGGAAGGTCAATGAAGAGCAGAAGGTCGCCTCGCTGGTGACCGGCTCCAAGATCGTCAAGAAGCATCTCGAACTGATCATGAAGGCCTGCGTTAATTGCGAAGGCCATGATGACGATTGCTTCGACCCCGCCATCAACACGGCGCTGAAGCGCGAGATCAAGGCGGCCAAGAAGAGCGCGGTGCCGGAAAACTACATCTACCGCGTCATCCAGTTCGCCAAGCAGGGCTACACGTCGATGTCGTTCAAGACCTACGACACCGACTGGGATTCGGATGCCTACCTCACCGTTTCGGGCCAGAACTCCAACAATTCGGTGTCGCTGAAGGACAATTTCCTACGCGCCGTCGAGCAGGACGCCGACTGGCACCTGACCGCCCGCAAGGACGGCAAGGTCCTGAAGACGCTGAAGGCCCGGGATCTCTGGGAAAAGATCGGTTACGCGGCCTGGGCTTCCGCCGATCCGGGCCTGCATTTCAACACGACGATGAACGACTGGCACACCTGCGCTTCCGCCGGTGCGATCCGGGCGTCCAACCCGTGCTCGGAATACATGTTCCTCGACGACACGGCCTGCAATTTGGCCTCCATCAATCTGCTGCCCTACCGCAACGCCGACGGCACGATCGACATCGCGGCTTACGAACACACGGTGCGGCTGTGGACCGTCGTTCTCGAAATCTCGGTCATGATGGCGCAGTTCCCGTCGAAGGAGATCGCCAAGCTCTCTTACGACTACCGCACGCTCGGCCTTGGCTACGCCAATATCGGCGGCCTGCTGATGACCTCGGGCATCCCCTATGATTCCGACGAGGGCCGCGCCATCTGCGCCGCGCTCACCGCCATCATGACCGGCGTCGCCTATGCCACGTCGGCGGAGATGGCGTCTGAACTCGGCGCCTTCGCAGACTACGACCGCAACGCGCAGAACATGCTGCGCGTCATGCGCAACCACCGCCGCGCCGCCTATGGCGACAAGGACGGCTACGAGAAGCTCGCCGTCAATCCGGTGCCGCTGGTTGCGTCCGACCTCAAGCAGCAGGCGCTTGCCGAGCATGCGAAAGCCGCCTGGGACCGCGCCATCGAGCTCGGCGAGGAACATGGCTACCGCAACGCACAGGCGACCGTGATCGCGCCGACCGGCACGATCGGCCTCGTCATGGATTGCGACACCACCGGCATCGAGCCCGACTTCGCCCTGGTGAAGTTCAAGAAGCTCGCCGGCGGCGGCTACTTCAAGATCATCAACCGCGCCGTGCCGGAAGCGCTGCGCACGCTGGGCTATTCCGAAAGCCAGATCGCCGAGATCGAGGCTTACGCCGTCGGCCACGGCAATCTCAACCAGGCGCCCGGCATCAATCCCGGCTCGCTCAAGGCCAAGGGCTTTTCCGATGAGAAGATCGCGGCGCTGAATGCCGCGCTGAAGTCCGCCTTCGACATCAAGTTCGTCTTCAACCAGTGGACGCTCGGCGCCGACTGGGTGAAGGAGACCTTCGGCTTCACCGACGAGCAGCTCAACGATTTCTCGTTCGAGATGCTGCCGGCGATGGGCTTCTCCAGGAAGGACATCGAGGCCGCCAACATCCATGTCTGCGGCGCCATGACGCTGGAAGGCGCACCCTTCCTCAAGGCCGAGCACCTCCCCGTGTTCGACTGCGCCAGCCCGTGCGGCAAGATCGGCAAGCGCTCGCTTTCGATCAACAGCCACATCCAGATGATGGCGGCGGCGCAGCCCTTCATCTCGGGCGCCATTTCCAAGACCATCAACATGCCCAACGACGCGACGGTGGAGGACGCCAAGAACGCCTACATGCTGTCGTGGAAGCTGGCGCTGAAGGCCAACGCGCTCTACCGCGACGGCTCCAAGCTGTCGCAGCCGCTCAATGCCTCGCTGCTCGCCGATGGCGAGGAGGACGAGGACGAGGCGGTCGAGCAGTTGGTCGCCGCCCCGCAGGCGGCGCGCGCGGCGCAGATCACCGAGCGCATCGTCGAGCGCATCATCGAGCGTGTGTCGCGCGAGCAGGAGAAGCTGCCCGGCCGCCGCAAGGGTTATACCCAGAAGGCCAAGATCGGCGGCAACACCATCTTCCTGCGCACCGGCGAATATGATGACGGCCGCCTCGGCGAGATCTTCATCGACATGAACAAGGAAGGCGCCACGCTGCGCGGCCTTCTCAACAACTTCGCCATCGCGATCTCGCTCGGCCTGCAGTACGGCGTGCCGCTCGACGAATATGTGCATGCCTTCACCTTCACCAAGTTCGAGCCGGCCGGCATGGTGATCGGCAACGATGCCATCAAGAGCGCGACGTCGATCCTCGACTACGTGTTCCGCGAACTCGCGATCTCCTATCTCGGCCGCAACGACCTCGCCCATGTCGACCAGTCGGACTTCTCCAACACCGCGCTTGGCCGCGGCATCAGCGAAGGCAAGACCGACGCCGTCTCCAAGGGCCTGACCCGCGGTTCGCCGGTGAAGCTGGTTTCCAGGGCAAGCGGCAGCGAGCCGAAGGGCTTTGCCGGCGGCACCGCCGCAACCCCTGCCCGCTCGGCGCCATCGGCCTTCTCCGGCTCGAACGTGCTGGCGCTGAAGCCGGCCAGCGACGAGGCGGTCGCCTACAAGCGCGACTATGAGGAGCGCGCCAAGGAGCTGGCGGAGGACATCGCCTTCGAGGAAGCGGCCTCCGAAGCCTCCACCGACGCCACTTCGGCCCTCTTCACCGACGCCGCGGCCAGCGAAGCGGCCGAAGCGAAGAAACTCGCCGCCGACCGCCGCGCCAAGTCGCTGCTGCAGGGCTACACCGGCAATTCCTGCTCCGAGTGCCAGAACTTCACGATGGTGCGCAACGGGACTTGCGAAAAATGCGACACCTGCGGCGCCACGAGCGGGTGCAGCTGAGCGAAAACTTGGTCATGGTGCGGAGGACAACATGGTTTGTCCTCCCGCGCCCTGATCCGCAGGCCTAGTCTGACAGTGCCCCAATCATTCCGCTGAATTTGCTCCTCACCGCGAGGAGGGCAACACCGGAACTGCCGCGCGAGATACGCTCAAGTACGGCGATCAAATCAGTTGTTGCTTTGATTGCTGTGGCTCTTGACCCTTGCGGTCTTCACGGAGTTTGGAGCGGCTGGCTTCGCTTTGCGCTTGACGCAACCCTTCCCGGGATTCTTGCCCAACTTGCAATCGATGCCCTTGAGGGGAGCTCCCGCGCTCGCCGGAGCGGTCATGTTCAAGGCAAGTCCTGACGCGAGCAGAGCAGCGCCCAGAATGACAGTAACGCGACCATAGGTCATCGAGATCCTCCCGCCACATGCATTTCTTGGACCAACGCACTACAGGCAATCAGCTCTGCGCCATCGCGCAGGCCGGGCCGATGCCGGCTTCGGCATTTCAAGGAAGTTGATACGCCACTGTAGTCTGGGATGAAATATCTATTGCGGAGAGTTGCCGGCCCAAGGCTTCAACACTTCGGGAACAAGACCTTGGGCGCCAGCAGTGTGCGGTGCCATCCCAAGCCAATGCCCTGCTCCCTCACTCGTCAATTGCCATGACCCGAACATACCCCTCCAGCAGGAGCGCGCGATCGCGGACGAGGTTGGTGGCGTCGGATGCCTGCATGGGGACATACATCGTGCCCTGGCGGGTTTCATAAAGCGCGTTCCGCGCCTTCGCCTCGGCGTCGCGGAAGGCCAGCCAGGCGCGTTGTGACAGGCGCAGCTGTTGCGCCGCCTCGCGCGGCAACTCGCGCATCAGCGTGGCGTAGGCCGCGTTCATCCGGCGGTCGTAGTCGTCGGATGCCGTCGCCTCGCATCCGGTCTGCCCCGCGGTCGAGCCGTTGGCGGGGTCGTTCAGGCAGCGGTCCAGCGTCTCGCCCGTAGGGTCTTTGAGGGCCGAAGCCTCCGGCTTCGCGGGCGCCGCGAGCGTCAAAAGACAAGCCAGCGCCCCGAAGGTGAGCAGACGTCTGGTGCTGATGTCCTGCATATCCACTCCGTGGGCGACGCCACGCGCATTTACGTGCTGGCAAAATCCACCCCTTTGGTTGTGAAGGCAATATGCATTCGACGCATCGAGGCTTCGGTGCCGTTGAGTGATTGCCTGCACAAATCCGGCCGCCGATCCAGCCCGCCTCGCAACCTGCCTCGACACGGCCAAGAGCAAGGCGTTAAGGGACTGGGTCCCGGCGCAGACCGAGGACATTCGAAAGCAGGAAGGCCGCAAGATTTCGGGCGTTTCCGGAGAGGCAACATGATCGACCACATCACCATCGCCGTCAGCGACCTGGCGAGAAGCAAGCTTTTCTACGAACGCGCCTTCGCGCCGCTGGGATACGGCCTCGCTTTCGGAAAGGAGGACGTGTTCTGGGCTTTCGACGCCGGCGCCGGCAGCCTGTTCGAGATCCAGCAGGCGGAGGAAAAGCCGCCGCTGACGCATCTGCATGTGGCCTTCCGCGTCGACAGCCGGGCGGAGGTCGATGCGTTCTATCGTGCGGCCCTTGAAGCGGGCGCCTCGGACAATGGCGCGCCCGGCCCGCGTCCGGACTATGGCGCGGATTACTATGCCTGCTTCGTGCTCGACCCGGACGGCTACAACATCGAGGCGATGATCAACGCGTAGCTTCTCTGCCCGCCCCCATTTGCGGCGTAAGGCAAGCCGTCTTCTCCCGCCCAACCACGGTTCGGATCGGATTGCAGAAGCGTAATTTGACGGCTCAACCGTTCGGCTTAAGGTGGGAGCATTCGCGGACAGCAGTCGGGAGATCAGCTTGAGCAACGAGACCGACGACGAAAACGACATCGTGAACCAGCTTGCCTATGTCAGGGCCGATCCGACCCAGCACGACACGCTGACGCTTCTGACCATGATCGACGCCGCGATCGCCGAGATCATGGCCCTGAGAACGCAGCTGCGGCTTAGCGACGAACGCAACGGCCGGGGCGGCCAGCTACGGTAGATCGCCGGGACCGCGCGCCGCGCGGGAGCCGATGGTTCAGAACCAGCCCCGCCATTTGAACCATACCAGCGGAATGATGGCGCTGAGCACGATCATCGCCAGTCCGTAGGGATAGCCATAGGCCCAGTCATATTCAGGCATGCCCTTGAAGTTCATGCCATAGATGCCGGCGATCAGCGTTGGAGGAATGCCGACGATCGACACGATGGTGAGTATCTTGAAGATGTCGTTCTGCGCGATGCCGATCAGGCCGACCATGGCGTCGAGCATGAACTGCACCTTGTCGGCGAGGTGGACCTCGTAGTCATCAAGGGACGCCACATCCTCCTTGAGGCCGGTCAGGCGCTGCGCCATCTGCGCGGCATTCCAGTCCGCGGTCATGCGCGATGCGAAATCGATGGCGCGGCCCAGCGCCAGCAGGATGTCGCGCTTTTCCGAAAGATGGTCGCCAAGCCTGCCGACATGACGCAGTTGAGCGCGAATGACCCGGTTCGAACGGATCGCCTTGCGGCCGCCGCTGTCCGGAACGTGGAAGGCCGTCGCGGACAGGGTTCGCAACTCCGTCGCCGACTGCTCGAGGCTGTCGGCAAGGTGATCGACGATCTCCTCGCAGAGCTCGACAAAGACCTCGAGGCCGGAGCCCGGGCGTCCGGCAGGATCGGCGAAGCGTCCAGCGACCGTGTCGAAGGCCGTCAAGGCCGCGAAGCGGACGGTGACCAGACGTTCGCGCGACAGCACGAACCCCACCGGCGCGAACTGCGGTGCGTCGCCCTCGACATGCGTGACCATGGGCACGCTCATGGTCAGCACGTCTTCGCGAGTCTTGAGCCGGCTGGAGCTTTCGATCTCGCTCAGGCTTGCACGGCTCGGCATGGCAACGCCGGTCAGCTTCTCAACCTCGGCGAGTTCGGCCGGTTCGGGATTGCAGAGATCGATCCAGATCGGCCGCGCTTTCGCCGCCGGGGTCTTGCTTTGCGGATAGGCGGTGAGCATAGCGCTAGGCTCCGACGAGCAGCAGCGCGATCGGCACGCCACGGTCAAGCAAGGTGAACACACCCTGCCCCGGTTTCAACAGCCCACCGGAACCGCTCATGAGGCAGCGGTCCGGGCATCCTGGCCGCGCTCCTTCGCGACCTCCGTTGTGCCGGCGTCCTGCGTCACGCTGCTTCCGGCGTTCCTGAGTTTGGCGCGGGTGTCTTCCAGATCGAGCTCTTTCTCGGCCTCCCGCATGGCGTCGTCGAACTGCCTGCGGAAATCGCCGACGTACCGGTTGACCGTCTTCATCGTGGCGCCGAGCGAGCGCATGACGTTCGGAAGCTCCCCCGGTCCGAAGACGACCATCGCCACCACGAAGATCACGACGAGATGATCCCAGCCAAGTCCGAACATAGCCATATCCCAAGGCGCCTCTATGGCACCGTGACAACGCCCGCCCGATCACCTCGATCGGCGGTGCGAGATGTCAGATCATAGCGCCGCGCCCGCGCCGATCCAGCACGCCATGGGGCGATGCCGTTCACAGTTTCTTCAATTGGGGTCCATGGCAGGCCACGCAGGGCACTTTCGATGGCCGGAAAGCCCGCTCGAGAGTGCTCCTGGCCTACTCCTAGTCCGCGTCCGCCATCATCTGCCGGCCGCCGCCGCCGGCCCAGGCGCGCCATTGCCGCTCGTCGCCATGGAAGACGTTGAGGTCGATGCGGCCAGTCACGCCATGGGACAGGCCGGAGCCCGAATATTGCCAGAACAGCCATTTGCGGCCGGGATAGACCTTTGACGGGTGCTGCGCCACGGCGCGCAGCCAGAACGGATAGTCGGGGAAAGCCCCCTGCAGATTGTCGCGATAGAAATCAGGCGCGGTGTAGATGATCGGACGCTGGCCATAGTGACGCTCCAGCTTGTCCATGAACACCTGCATCTTCTCCAGCACCTTTTCGCGCGAAGGCCGCCGCTTGCAGGAGGAGTCGCCGTTCCACTCGACATCGATCACCGGCGGCAGCGCGCCGTCGACCTTCGGCACGTTGCGGATGAACCAGTCGGCCTGTTCGCTGGCAACCCGGCACCAGTAGAAGAAATGATAGGCGCCGCGCTTCAGGCCGGCCGCATCGGCGCCCCGCCAGTTCTTCATGAACATCGGATCGAGATGGTCGCCGCCATCGGTGGCCTTGATGTAGGCGAAGTTGGCGCCCTGGGCGCGCAGCTTTTCCCAGTTCACATTGCCCTGCCAGCGCGACACGTCGACACCGTGCACGGCAAGGTGGCGCGGCGAGGAGCGGCCGAAATTGATCGGCTTGGCATCACGGAAGCCGTTGCGCGTCACCGGCCCCGCGAGCATTGCGGGGGCCGCCCGCGACAGGAGTTTCGGCGGCGACACCAGAGCGACCGGTTCGACCGGCGGATCGACGTTGTCGGGCAGGTCAGGCGCTGGAAATGCTACCGTCTCCTCCTCCGCGAGGCCGAAGGGCCGCACAGGCTCGCCGGCGGGCGCTGCCATCGCCGGCTTGCGCGCATTGCCGGCCTTGGCCACTGGCGCCGATGCGATCGGCGCACTGGGACGCACCACCGAACTGGTGGTCTCGTTCGAGGGCTTCTGGACGTCGAGCGCGTCCATGCCGGATGTAGACGAGCAGCCGGCAAGGCAAAGCGACGCGAACACGAAACTGACGATGCCTGATGACCGCATCTGGACCTGTACTCAGAACACAACAGACCGAGGGCGACGGCCGACGGACAACCAGACGAGTTATGAACGAGAAATTACCAATAAAGTTTGAATCAAGTTTTTTACCATAGCTGTGGCCCATTTCAGACATTCGCCGCCAAGGGTCCGTACAGCCTTGACAGCGCCACGATGTGCCTGTTGAGAACGGTATGCGGCGCTTTTGCCGACAGGTTCAGCAATTGCAAAAAGGCGCCCGATGATTGCATTGCAGCGACTTCTTCCGGTCATCCTGCTCATGGCCTTGGGCGGCGCGGCTCTTACGCCGACGGCTCATGCCAGCGGGCTGGTCGTCGTTCCTCCCGGCAATCGCTCCGAAACGCAACCCACCATTCCGGACGCGTCGGCGACGCGGACCCGTGCGTTCAAGACCACCTATGAGGAAAAATACCAGAAGATCGTCGCGCTCCTGAAGCGCGAGAAGAAGCTCGTAACGCATATCAAGCAGGTCGCCGCGGCCTATGACATCGACCCCATCCACATCATCGGCGCGCTGGTTGGCGAGCATACCTACAATGTGACAGCCGTCGGCTCGGTGCAGACCTATTACGTCAAGGCGCTGTCCTATTCCGGCCTCGACTTCGCCTTCCGCTACAAGGGCGTGCCGGTGCAGACCTTCGTCCAGCGGCCTGAATTCGCCGCCTGCGCGCAGGCGAAGGACAGTGCCGCCTTGTGGAGTTGCCGCGACCGGGTGTGGATCGAGCATTTCCGGGGCAAGACGGTCGACGGCGTCACCTATGACGCGATGACCTTCCAGCAGGCATTCTTCCAACCCTTCTTCGCCGGCCAGACATTCGGCCTCGGCCAGATCAGTCCGCTGACTGCGCTCGAAGTCACCGATATGGTCAACAGGGTGAGCGGCTTCGACAAGCTCTCGCCGGATCATCCGCAGGCGATCTATCGCGACGTCATGGATCCTGACCGCAGCATCGTCTACATCGCCGCCATCGTGCGCGACTCGATCGACGCCTACAAGGAACAGGGCTTCGACATATCGGGCAATCCGGGCATCACGGCCACGCTCTACAATGTCGGGCAGCCAAGGCTGCGCGCGGCGGCGCTCGCCAGCGGCAAGGGCCACAAGCTGCCTGTCGAGAACTATTATGGCTGGCTCGTCAACGACAAGCTCGACGAGCTCAGGAGCCTGCTCGACAACGGCAGCTGAGAAACGCTTTTTATCAAGGGGCTTGCGTGCAGTCGTTCATCGACCAGAGCGTTTGTTTCATCGAAAACCATCAGGCCTGGGCCGGGCTCGTGGTCGGATTGCTGGCGTTCGGCGAGTCGCTCGTGCTCGTCGGCATCCTGTTGCCCGGTACGACGGTGCTGGTGATCGTCGGCGGTCTCGTCGGCGCAGGCATCATCGACCCCCTGCCCGTCCTCCTGGCGGCGATGATCGGAGCCGCCCTTGGCGATACCGTCTCCTATTTTCTCGGCAAATGGCTGGGACGTGGCGTTGTCCATAAATGGCCGCTCAACCGCTACCGCCGCGAGGTCGCCAGGGCCCGCCTGTTCTTCCACCGCTATGGCTTCGCGGCGGTTTTCGTCGGCCGCTTCTTTGGCCCGGTGCGCGCCACCGTGCCGTTGGTCGCGGGCATGATGGGCATGAACCGGCGCCGCTTCCAGATCGCCAACATCCTGTCGGCGATCATATGGGCGCCGGCCGTGCTGTCGCCGGGATGGCTGGTCGCCAAGGGGGCCGACAGCCTGCCCGAACTCGATGCGACCAGTCTGTTCGGCATGGCGGCGATCGCACTCCTGGCGGCAATCATCGTCGCGGTGGTCGTCATCAGGCTGCGTGGCGGCAAGCGCGAACCAGCCGATCCCAGAGCATGATTGAGAGGCGGCTTCAGATCTCAGGTCGATTCGACTTGAGATCATCCGGCTCTACCGCCTGAAGACCCCGATCATCGGCCCCAGATTCCAATAATCGTCGTTGCGATTGATGGCAGGCGCGAGCAGGCTCGAGATCGAACCGTCAAGAAACAGCGCATTGTCGCAGCCGAGCGCGTCACGGAACAGGCGCGCGAAGGCGTGGAACGTCACGGTGCCGTTCGAGATCGCGAAGACAGCGACGCCGTCCTTGCGAACACCGACACCGTCACGGGTCTTGCGCGACGTGCTGTCGGCCTGGAATTTCGGATGCAGTTCGCCATCGATGACAAGCATCGGCCCGGACTGCGTCGCATAGTCGGTCGACGGCCGCTTCCTGACGAAATCCCTGGTCGCCCGAACCGCGGCCTTGCCGCCGCCGATGTAGAAGATGCCATTCGGCTGCAGCGAAAAATTGCCGCTTCCCGATCCCGTCTTCACCCCGGCCATTTCCACGCCACGCTCGACATAGAGACCCACCGGCCGGAGGTCCGGATGATACATCCCGGCATTGGTGGCAAACAGCAAGGTGCGTCCCGCGGCGCGCTGCGCATTGTCGAGATTGTGCAGCGATTGGTAGGGCTTTCCGGCCGGATCCTTCCAGAACAGTTCTATCGAATAGCGCCTCGGATCGACCTCGCAGACGAAATAGCTGGCCGTCTCGAAGACAAAGTCCCGGCATGGCGGAACCGACGCCAGCCATTGGCCTGATGCCACGATCGCGGCGACCGCATGCGGCAGCCCGGCCTTGGCCAGGGCCAGCAGCAGGGACGCCGAGTTGAGAAGTGTCAGAAAATCCATGCGCCTGCCGGTTCACCATCTCCAATGAGCCGCCGTGAATAGCATCGCGGGGGGCCATGTTGGAAGATTGGTCTGGAGCGCAGACGGGTTTTGCACCCGGCCAGCCGCTGCGGGCAAGACTATTTCACAGAGCTGACCAGTTGTTCGTCGCCGCCGAGGATGGAGACCCAGTGGCCTGTGTTGTCGCTCGCCTGTCTTTTCAGATACCGGTACGGCGTCTGGTTCCAGAGACGGACCTTGTCGACGAGATTGTCGAGGATGAAGTCGCCCTTGTCCGTCCGCACAGTAAGCACGGCGTGGCCTTCTCCATCCGGCTTGCGAACCACCGTCATCAGGAGATTGGCGATGGCAATGCCCATGCCGTTCAGCTCACGCCGCTTTTCCAGCGCGTAATCCTCGCAGTCGCCGAAGCCATTGTCCGGGTAGGCCCACCATTCGTCCTTGCCGTAATTGTCAAGGTCGCTCATCGGCTTGACGCGGGTGTTCACCGACAGATTCACCGCTGAAATCTCGTGCAGCAGCTTGCTGGTCAGATGTTCCGGCACGCTGTTGGGCGAGCGGATAGAGCATTCGGCGACGTGGATCTTGCAGAAATCATAGTGACCGATCGGCTGGGACGTCGAGCCGCCGACAACCATGGAAGCAGGCGCGGCATGAGCGAAACCCGCCGCTACACAGAAGGCTGACAAGGCGACAGCCAGCCCCAGCCCCTTCGCCTTTCGGCGCCAACCCATCGAGGATGCCATGCGGCCCCGCCCCTTCTGTATTTTGTTAACAGAATGTTAAGGGCGGATATCGACGCGTGTCAATGAAAGCGCACGATCACATCTTGCGGGATCGAATCAGGCATCCCTCGGGTTGCAACCGTGCAACACAGGAACGCCGCGCCTCAGCCCGGATCGCGTCGAAACGGCCTGCCCCGCCTCAAGTCCTGCTTGCGTCCTGATATGCCTCAGGCAAGCCATCCCATCGCCACGCCCAGCAGCAGGACGACCCCAAGCAGCCCACGATAGATGACGAATGGCCAGGCGGAGAAGCGCTCCAGCACCCGCATCAGGCCCCAGATCGCAAAGAAGGCGGAAATTGAAGCAACGACCAGCCCGACGGCAAGAACCGACCATCCGTGGCCATCGAGATGGACCTTGTGCAGTTCCCACAATTCCTTGAGGCCGGCGAGCGCGATCGCCGGCAGGCCGAGCAGGAACGAAAAGCGGGCCGCCTCCTCCCGCTTGAAGCCGAGGCCCAGCGCCGCCGTTAGGGTCGAGCCCGACCGGGAGACACCAGGTATCAGCGCGCCGACCTGCGCGAGACCGACAAGGAGCGCATCGGCGGGCGACGCCTGGGCCATGGTGAGACGGTGGCGGGCGAAAATCTCAGCCAGCGCCAGCAGGATCGCCATGACGATGCAGGACCAGCCGATCACGCTCAAACTGCGCAGCGGCGAATTGCACGCGTTGAGAACGCCCGACAGCGCCAGGCCGGCAATGATGATCGGAATCGTCGCCACCACGATCCAGAAAGCCATCCGGAAATGCCGGTCGGCGAAATCACGCCGCGTGAGGGCCCCGAGCGACCCGAACAGCAGATCCCTGACATCCCCCCAGAAATAACTGACTACGGCGGCGAGCGCGGCAAGCTGCATGGCGGCGGAAAAGGCGGAACCTGGGTCCTGCCAGCCGAGCACCGCCGGCACGATGCGCATGTGGGCGGTCGAGGAAATCGGCAGCAGTTCGGTGATGCCTTGCACAAGACCGAGGAACGCGACCTTGGCATAGCCGAGGCCGACGAAACCCGTATCCACGCCCTGGGTGCAGATGTCAGCCATGTCGGGTTCCGTGTGTGAGAGATCGGCTTGCTGGGATCAGACCATTGTTGGCCTATCGCGGGCAAGCCTTACCGTCATGGATGGGATAATCAATTTACGGATTTGTAAGCTGATGCGGCCTTGAGCACACACCTCAAACCGGCCATCTCGCCGGTTTGCATTCGCGCCGGGCAAGCCCCGAGACTATGGGCAAAGCCAGAGTTTCTGGCACGTGCGCGCAATCACATGGGCGGGGGGAACGGCAGGCTCCTCGACGGAAGGACGCCTCGCCCGTTCGAGCAGCAAGCGGACCTGTTCGGGGTGCACGCGATCGCGCTCCATCACAAGCAGAACCATCGGATCGCTCAAAAGCTCGTCCAGGGTGCTGATGGTGTCGTTCATCCGTCGTCTCCTCGAATGCCGGCCCGCGCAGCATAGATAGGAAGACAATAATGGCTCGCCAATGACGCTTTGCCGGCTATCGCGTGTCGATTTGGATTAATTTTTTGTCATGGTCACGCTCCCCGTTCCCCGCGCGAGGAACGGCAGGCCTAGGCTGCCGGTGGCCCGGCCTCATATTGCGGCAAGCCGTCATCGAGCATCACCCATGGCTGCTTCGAGGCGGTGAAAATATGCATTTGCGGCCGAAACAGCGAAGGGTCGTCGAGCGACCCGGTGGTGATGCCCATGATGCCGGCGGCATCGCGACGCGAAAACATGGTCGTGCCGCAGCTTGGGCAAAAGCCGCGTTTGAGATCCGGCGAAGTGTTGACGATCGCCCATTGCCCCTCGATCGACACATCCTCGATGCGAAACAGCACACGAGCATTGAATGCGGCACCGATCGCCTTCTGACAAAGGCGGCAATGGCAGATCCGTTCGTTGACCGGATCGACATCCGCGCGATAGCGCACCGCTCCGCACAGGCATCCGCCTTCATATTTTGCCATCGCCCGTTTCCAATCGTGGAGAGAGTGGACGCGCAAGCTAACGGCGCGACCGATTGGGTCAATTGAAAAGCGTTGATGCAACGTCATCGATAATCGTGATGGGCTTGGACCATGACACAAGACATCGAGACCATCGGCATTGCAGATCTGCTCGCGCCGCCCGCGACCGCACAGATGCCAGGATCATGGCCGCCGCCTCGGGCATCGGCTTCCGGAATGGAGCGAGTTCGCCGCGGTCTATGGAAGGCCGTCGGCCTGCTCGCCCTGGCCGAAGCGATTTCCGGCCGGCCCGACGGGGAATCGGCTATCGTTGGTTGCGACATGAAGGTCGGGGTTAGCGCGGAGCGTGCCGATGAAAGCCGTTGTTTTTGAAAAATTCGGCGAAGCGCCGACGGTCCAGACCGTCCCCGATCCAAAGCCGGCCGCGGATGGCGTGGTCATCAAGGTCGAGGCGACCGGACTTTGCCGCAGCGACTGGCATGGCTGGATGGGCCACGACGACGACATCCGCCTGCCACATGTGCCCGGACATGAACTGGCGGGCGTCGTCGTGGCTGCCGGCAAACGGGTGACGCGCTGGAAGGCCGGCGATCGCGTCACCGTGCCTTTCGTCGGCGGCTGCGGCCATTGCTTCGAATGCACCTCCGGCAATCATCAGGTTTGCGAGCATCAATTCCAGCCCGGTTTCTCGGCCTGGGGTTCGTTCGCCGAATATGTCGCCATCGACTTTGCCGACACCAATCTCGTGCGCCTGCCCGAGGAAATGGAATTCGCCACCGCCGCCAGCCTGGGCTGCCGCTTCGTCACCTCATTCCGCGCCATTGTCGATCAGGGCCGGGTAAAACCCGGCGAATGGGTTGCCGTGCATGGCTGCGGCGGAGTCGGCCTGTCGGCGATCATGATCGCCAGCGCCATGGGCGCCAATGTCATCGCCATCGACCTCACCGACGAGAAGCTTGAGTTTGCCCGCAAGATCGGCGCGGTGGCCAAAATCAATGCTTCGACGACGCCCAACGTCGTGAAAGCCGTCAAGCAGATCACCGAGGGCGGCGCGCATATGTCGATGGACGCGCTCGGCCATCCCACGACCTCGTTCAACTCGATCTCCAACCTGCGCCGGCGCGGCCGCCACGTTCAGGTCGGCCTGATGCTGGGCGACCATGCCAAGGCTCCCGTTCCCATGAGCAAGGTGATCGCGTTCGAACTCGAAATTCTCGGCAGCCACGGCATGCAGGCCTTCCGCTACCAGGCGATGATGGACATGATCCGAACCGGCAAGCTCAAGCCCGAACTTTTGGTCGGCAAGAAGATCAGCCTCGATGAGGCACCCGCTGCCCTGATGGCGATGGGCGGGTTCGAGGGCATCGGCATCGGGGTGGTGACGAAGTTCTGAGCGAGACGGTCCCGGCCATTCGCCTACCGGGCAAACTTCTTCGCGCCGAACACGCACGCCACCACGCCGAGCGTGACGATCACCATCAGCGGGCTGACCTGCTCATGCAGCAGGCTCGCCGCCAGCGCCAGGCCGAAGAAAGGCTGCAGCAGCTGCAACTGGCCGACCGCCGCAATGCCGCCCTGCGCCAGGCCGCGATACCAGAAGACAAAGCCGATAAGCATGCTGAACAGCGAGACATAGGCGAGCCCGATCCAGGCGTGGGAGCCGACGGCGGCAAACGATGGCGGCAGCGTCACAAATGTCAGCACCAGCATGATCGGAAGCGACAGCGTCAACGCCCAGCAGATCACCTGCCAGCCGCCAAGCCTGCGCGACAGCGCGGCTCCTTCAGCGTAGCCCAGCCCGCAAACGATGATGGCGCCGAGCATCAGGCTGTCGCCGACCGGTGAGGCCGTCACGCCTTGCATGAGCGCAAAGCCCGCGACCAGCGCGCTGCCGACACAGGAAAACAGCCAGAACGCCGGTCGAGGACGTTCACCACCGCGCAGCACACCGAAGATCGCGGTCGCCAGCGGCAGCAGGCCGACGAAGATGATCGAGTGCGCGGAGGTGACGTGCTTCAGTGCCAGCGCCGTCAGCAAGGGAAAGCCGACCACCACGCCAAGGGCGACGATCACCAGCGACAACAGATCGCCGCGTTCCGGACGTTTCTGCCTGAACAAGAGCAGCATCGCCAGGCCAAGCAATCCGGCAATCGCGGCCCGGGCCGATGTCACGAAGGTCGGGTCAAAATCCATCACCGCCACGCGTGTTGCCGGCAGCGAGCCGCTGAAGATCAGCACGCCGATGAATCCGTTCGTCCAACCGCTCGCGGTCTTGTCCATTGCAGGCTCCAATCTTTCGCCCTCTATCGCGTGACAGATGTGGCGCAGCCAGAGACAATGCGGTACAATTTTGCAAAACTGTAATGGTCATGAGAGCAGTACAGATGGCAGACACTCTCATCGAACCCGAAAGCGACCAGACGCTGGCGGAGAGCGTCATGGCCGCGGTCCGCCAGCGGATCGCGGCGCGAAGCCTGACGCCCGGCACGCGGCTGCCCTCGATCCGGGCCTTCGCTAAGACAATGCAGGTGTCGAAATCCACCGTCGTTGAAGCTTATGAACGCCTAGCTGCTGAAGGCGCTATCCGATCCCGGCCCGGTTCCGGTTTTTACGCCGCCGGTTCGCTGGCGCCGCTTTCCCTGGCTGAAATCGGCCCCCGGCTCGACCGCGCCGTCGATCCGCTCTGGGTCTCGCGCCAGTCGCTGGACGCCGGCGATGAGATCCTGAAACCCGGCTGCGGCTGGTTGCCGGCCTCGTGGATGCCTCAGGACGGGCTGCGCCGCGCCCTGCGCACGGTGTCGCGAGCCGACGATGTCGCGCTTGCCGACTACGGGACACCGCTCGGGCTGCCGCCGCTGCGGCAATTGCTGGCGCGCCGCATGGCCGGACATGGTATCGAGGTTTCACCCGAACAGATCATGCTGACCGAATCGGGCACACAGGCCATCGATATGCTGTGCCGGTTCCTGATCGAACCCGGCGACACGGTGCTGGTCGACGATCCCTGCTATTTCAATTTTCATGCCTTGCTGCGCGCCCATCGCGCCAAGGTCGTCAGCGTTCCCTACACCCCGTCGGGACCTGACATAGAGCTGTTCGCCCAGGCGTTGGCCGAGCACCGGCCGCGCCTCTACATCACCAATTCCGGCATCCACAACCCGACTGGCGCCATCCTGTCGCCGGTGACGGCACACCGGCTGCTGAAGCTCGCCGACCAGTCGGACCTGACCATCGTCGAGGACGATATCTTCGCCGATTTCGAACACGCCCCCGCGCCAAGGCTGGCGGCCTTCGATGGCCTCAGCCGTGTAGTCCAGATCGGCAGTTTCTCGAAAACCCTGTCGGCGTCCGTCCGCTGCGGCTTCATCGCCGCGCCACGTGACTGGATGGAAGGCCTGACCGACCTGAAAATCGCCACGACCTTCGGCGGCGGCAGGCTGGCGGCCGAACTCGTGCTGGCGTTGCTGAAGGACGGCAGCTACCGCAAACACATGGATCTGCTGCGCGCGCGACTTGCGCGCGCCATGGTCGGGACCGGCAGCCGCCTGAAGGCAATCGGTATCACGCCCTGGATCGAACAGCCGGCCGGACTGTTCCTGTGGTGCAGCCTGCCGGACGGGATAGACGCCGCCGAAGTCGCCCGTCGCGCCCTGGCGGACAATGTCGTGCTGGCGCCCGGCAATGTGTTCAGCCTGTCCCGCACGGCCAGCCGGTTCCTGCGCTTCAACGTCGCCCAATGCGAAGACGAGCGGATTTTCAAGGTGATCGAGGCGGCGATGGCGCGCTGATCGACCACCCCATCATCTGCTCGCGCACACCTGTCGTACGCAGTCCCGCAGCCAGCGCTGCGCCGGATCGGCATCCAGGCGTGGATGCCAGAGCATGGAAATGGTGACTTCCAGCGTGGCGACCGGCAGCGCAAAACCATGCATGCCGGCGCGCGCGCTGGCCGTATGCCGCTCGGGCACGCTGGCGACAAGGTCGGAGGCACGCGCCATGGCAAGTGCCGCCGAGAAACCCGAAACCATGCACACCACCGTTCGCCGCAAGCCGAGCGCGCTCAGCGCCTCGTCGATAGGTCCCCTCTCGCGGCCACGACGCGAAACGCTGATGTGGCGACCAGCCGCGTAGCGTTCTGGCGTCACCGTGCCTTCGCTCAAGGCATGGCCTGCCCGCACCACCCCGATGAAGCGGTCCCGAAACAAGGCCTGGATACGCACTTCGGGTCCGGTTTGGCCGGCAACGCCGATTTCCAGATCGATCGCCGCATCACGCAACGACATCGCGTCCTTGTCGGATTTCGGCGCGAAACGCAGCCGCACGTCTGGCGCATCGGCCTCGACGCGGGCGACAAGGCGCGGCCCGAACTCCTCGACGAAACCTTCATTGGTGCGCAGCGTGAAAACCCTGTCCAGGGTTGAAAAATCCAGCAGTTCGGCAGGCCGCAGCAGCGCCTCCGCATCCTCGACCGCGCGGCCGACCTGCCGCCGCAATGCCTCCGCGCGCGGTGTCGGCACCAGGCCACGCCCGGCGCGGACCAGCAGGGGATCGCCGGTCGCCTCGCGTAGCCGCGCCAATGTCCGGCTCATCGCCGAAGGGCTGAGCCGCAAGCGACGTGCGGCGCGCGCCACGCTGCCTTCCGCGAGCAATGCATCCAGAGCGAAGAGCAGATTGAGATCGGGAGAAGTCATGGGATGAACCATAACATGATATGGCGCTCAACACACGAATATGATGCAAATGCTGCGCCTTCCGCCATATCAAACGTGAGCCTAGATCTCCCCCCGGCGCCCGCCATTGAAGGCCGGAGCCGCAGAAGAAGGAGATCGACATGGCAGCCGCCGAGCAGAACCAGGATGGCCTGATATCGGCCCCGCACAAGATCGGGGCCGCCAACTGGACACTGGCGAGCCTGTCGCTCGCCACGCTGCTGTCGTCGCTCGGAACCAGCATCGCCAGCGTGGGACTGCCCTCGCTGATGCAGACCTTCGCGGCATCGTTCCCGGCCGTGCAATGGGTCGTCCTCGCCTATCTCCTGGCCATCACCACGCTGGTCGTCGGCGCCGGACGGCTGGCCGACATCTTCGGGCACCGGCCGCTTCTGCTTGGCGGCATCGCATTGTTCACGCTGGCATCGGCGCTGTGCGGAACGGCGCCCACGCTCTGGCTGCTGATCGCCGCCAGAGCCGCGCAAGGGTTGGGCGCGGCGCTGATGATGACGTTGACGCTGGCCTTCGTGACCGAAAGCGTGAGCAAGGAAAGGACGGGCCGCGCCATGGGGCTGCTCGGTGCCATGTCTTCCGTTGGCACGACGCTCGGCCCTTCGCTCGGCGGCGTGCTGATCGCCGGCCTCGGCTGGCGCGCGATCTTCCTGGTCAACGTCCCGCTTGGCCTCCTGACCTTCGTGATCGCCTGGAGCGCCCTGCCTGCCCGAGACAAGGACGCGCCAGCACGACGCGGCAGGTTCGATGCGGCGGGCACCTTCCTGCTGGCCGTGACGCTGGCTGCCTATGCGCTGGCAATGACGCTCGGCAGGGCCAATTTTGGCGCGCTCAACATCGGCTTCCTGGCGGTGGCCGCTGCCGGCATGGCAATGTTCGTCCTTTCGCAGAAAATCGCGAAGGATCCTCTGATCCAACTCGCCAGCCTGCGCGATCCGAGGCTCGGCGCCAGTCTGGCCATGAGCCTGATCGTCGCGACGGTGATGATGGCGACGCTGGTTGTCGCCCCGTTCTATCTCGCGCGCGGGCTGGGGCTGGACAGCACGATGACCGGCGTGGTGCTGACGGCCGGCCCGCTTGTCTCGACCCTATCGGCGTTAGTGGCCGGGAGGCTCTCCGATCGTTTCGGGGCGAACAGGATGATGGTCGCGGGACTAGCCAGCCTGGCCATCGGCACATTCCTTCTGTCTCTCGCTCAGACCAGGCTCGGCATCGCCAGCTACGTCATTCCGATCACCGTCACCTGCTTCGGCTACGCGCTGTTCCAGACCTCCAACAACGCCGCGGTCATGAGCGGGGTGGGTGCGGGCGAGCGTGGCGTTATCTCCGGCCTGCTCAACCTGTCGCGCAATCTTGGGCTGGTCACCGGCGCATCGCTGATGGGCGCAATATTCGCGGCGACGGCACGGCAAGCAACAGATCAGGACGTCCTGAATTCGGAGGCTGCCGCGCGGGGCATGCAGGTCACCTTCGAGGCCGCGACGGGATTGGTGCTGGTCGCGCTGCTGCTGGCGTTGGTTCAGCAGCGCCTCGCCCGTCGAGCGAAGGCTGGCTGAACCGCTCCGTCCCGACCCGACGGTTGCCGATCCGGTCGCAGGCTGATACGGGATGGCGCGCAGGCGACCGCCTGCAAGACAAATCACGGGGCAACGGCATGGGAACCACCAAATCAGCAGACAGGTAAGCCGCGGCGACATCCCGTTGTCGCGGCCTTCTGCCCCGTAAATCACACCATCGCTGAAACGGCAGATCGCCGCCAAATCTCACCATTTGTGCGGACACTCAATCATGCCTTCTCAAAACCGGCCCATATGGGCCCATTCCCTGCCGTCGGCGCTGCTGCTGATGGCGCCTTTCGACATCCTCGCCTCGCTGGCCATGGACATCTACTTGCCTGTCGTTCCGGTCATGCCGGAGGCGCTCGGCACATCGGCTTCCGTCATTCAACTGACGCTGAGCCTCTACATGATCACCCTTGGCGTTGGCCAGGTCGTGTTTGGGCCGATCTCTGACCGGATCGGCAGACGCCCGGTGCTGATCGGCGGCGGTTTGCTGTTCGCGGCCGCTTCGATCCTGCTCGCCGGCACGTCATCCGGCGCGGCCTTCGTCGTCCTGCGCGTCGCGCAGGCCATGGGTGCGTCCGCCATCCTGGTGGCAACCTTCGCCACGGTCCGGGACGTCTATGCCGAACGCCCGGAGGGCACGATCATCTATGGCCTGTTCAGCTCCATGCTGGCCTTCGTGCCGGCATTGGGACCGGTCGCCGGCGCTCTGATCGCCGGGGGTTTCGGCTGGCGCGCCATCTTTGCCACGCTTTGCGTTCTGGCCATGATGGCCACCCTCAATGCATGGCTGCGATGGCACGAGACGACCGCAGAACAGTTCCGGTCCGCGCCCCGCTTTCGGCCCGGTTCTGCGCAGTTTTGCCTTCTGGACCTATACGCTCGGTTTCGCCGCGGCCATGGGCACCTTCTTCGTGTTCTTCTCGACAGCACCGCGCGTGCTCATCGGTCGCGCAGGCTACTCCCAGCTGGGATTCAGCCTCGCCTTTGCCACGGTGGCGCTGGTGATGATCGCCACGACCCGTCTTGCGAGACCCTTCATCGCGCGCTGGGGCACGGCCGGCAGCCTCGCGCGCGGCATGGCGATGTTGCTGCTCGGCGCGGCGATGCTGGTGGTCGCGCAGGTGTTCGCCACGCCATCCTTCGCCACCGTCGTCCTGCCGATGTGGGTGATGGCGGTGGGCATCGTCCTTGCCGGTTCAGTCACGGCCAATGGCGCGCTCGAAGCCTTCGGCGACACGGCGGGAACGGCGGTCGCGCTCTATTTCTGTGTCCAGAGCCTGATCGTCGGGATTGCCGGCACGGCCTTCATCGTCCTGCTGGACGGTAACACGGCGTGGCCTCTGGCCGGCTACGCCACGGTGCTGGCGGCGACAACCCTATGCGCGTTGAGGCGCTTGCTTCAGCGGTAGCACCAGGATCCGGAGGGGGGCTTGAGCGAGCGCCGCTCAGGCCCCTGCCCGCTTGCGGCGCTCATAGAGCATGACCAGCGTTTCCGCCGTCAGCGCCGGTTTCTCCTCGCCCTCGATCTCGACCGTATTAGCTGCCTTCATCAGGTACTGGCCGGGGCCCCTGTCCTCCATGGATAGCAGCGTGGTGCGCAACCTGATGCGCGCACCGACCTTGACCGGCGCCAGGAACCGCACCTTGTCAAATCCGTAGTTGAAAGCGGCCTGCGTATTTTCCGGCACGATGCCCATGTCGAGCGCCAGCGCGCCGATGATCGACAGCGTCAGGTAGCCATGCGCGATCGTCGTGCGGAACGGGCTCTGCCGCCGGGCCCGTTCGGGGTCGACATGAATCCATTGATGGTCGCCGGTGCATTCGGCGAACTGGTTGATGCGGTTCTGGTCGACCGTGGTCCATTCCGAGACGCCGAGCTCCTGCCCGGACATCGTCCTCAACTGCTCGTAGGTCGGCGGCGTTTTAGGCCGTGCTTCGTTCATTCCTGCTTTCCCGATCGATTGCAGCGCCTCCGGACCACGAACGGGCGGCCTCTGTCAATTCACTCTGCCTGAATCCGTTCCGCCAAATTCTGGCTCGACCGTGCCATGCCACCCCTCGTGTGGCGCGGATGCGACGATGCGCAACGGTTCAAAGCCGGATTGGCGTCCACGGCAAAAAGCCTGAAAAGAGGTCGCCGGGAGCTACTTCTTCTCGTAGCCGGCACGAATTTCCTCCATGGCCTCCTTGATGCGCGCGCGCAGGATCTCGATCGATTCGGTGCCGGATTTCCGTGCCATTTCAGCCACTTCACCGGCATTTTTGAGCGCCGCCTCGAAGGATTTCCGGGCGAACTCCGTCTGCCTGGTCATCAGCTCCTGCGGATTTCCGGGCGCGCGGTACCCCTGTGCCATGTCGGCAACCTCGCGCAGCGTGTCCTGCAGCATTTCGCGCTGCCTCGACAACAGCGAGGTCGCGCCGGCGGCGCCGGCTCGTGCTGACTTCTCCAGCGCTTCGAGGTTCTTGCGGTGGTGGGCAAGGATGGCCTCGACATCGACGTTGGGCACTTTCAGGTCGCGGCCGAACCTGCCGAACATGTCCATGAAGGAATCGGTTTCCGGTTGTTTCGCCATGATGTCTTCTCCCCTTTTGCCGCCGGTGCGGTTGCCCTCGTGCGGAGGATAGCACTCGGACATCGCCTGTCCAATTCGAACGCGGGCCTGACGGGCTATCGGCATCAATTGATCGGGAGCAGCAGTTCGATCGTATGGAGCACGAGCCCGGCCAACCCGCCGATGATCATGCCGTTGAACCTGATATATTGCAGGTCCCTGCCGATGTTCATCTCGATCAGCCGCGTCAGTTGCGCCAGATTCCAGCGTTTGACCTGATCGGCGATGAATTTCGAGACGCCGCTCTTCTGGCTCTCGACGAAGGAAGCCAGCGCCACGACGAAGCCTTGGTTCATATCGGCCCTGATCTGCGCATCGCCGGCAAGATGCCGGCCGACCTCGACGAACATATCGGTCAGATGTTCGCGGATCACCGAATTCGGCGCCTTGGCATCCTGCTCGATGAACAGGCTGAGGCTTTCCCACATGTCGCCGGCCAGCGCCCGGACCTCCGGCCTGGCAAGGAAATCGTGCTTCATCTTTTCCGCACGCCTTGCATATTGCTTCGACGTGCGCAGCCGCTCGACGAACCCTTGCGCGAACCGGTCGAACTCGGCGCGCATCGGGTGATCGGGATCGGCACGAACCTCATCGAGCAGCGATCCGGCCGAAGCGACGATCTTCTTCAAAAGATAGGCATCGGCCCTGAACAGGTTGAACAGCGACGGCAATTCCTCGCGGATCTTGTCGCGCATCGTCTCCAGGGCCTGTTCGTCGTTGAGGAAACGGCCGATCACCTTTATGAACTCGTCGAACAGCTTCTGGTGCCGGCGATCATCGGTGAGCGCCGACAGCAACTCGGCGGCGAGCGGGGCCAGAGGCACCTTTTCGATTTGCTCGAGCATGCGGCTGGTGACGAAGCCCCGCAGGCCGGACTGCTCGACGGCGGCAAGCGTCTGCGGCACCAGCCGCACGACAAAGCGCGACAGGCCGGCGGCGCGTTCGGCATCGGCGAGCCAATCGGCGACAAGCGCGGAGAAATCGACCTCGGCCAATTTTTCGCGCACCGGTTCGGGCGCCAGGAAATTGACCTCGATGAAGCGGCCGAGATTGTCGGCGATGCGGGTCTGGTTTTCCGGGATGATGGCGGTGTGCGGGATCGGCAGCCCCAGCGGCCGTCGAAACAGCGCCACCACCGCGTACCAGTCGGCGAGGCCACCGATCGTCGCCGCCTCGGCGAAAGCCGCGACGAAACCCAGCCACGGATAGGAACTCTCGAACGACTTTGCCACGGCAAACACCAGCACGCAAAGCGCCAGCGCGGCGGTGGCGACGAACTTGGTCCGGCGCAAAGCGGAAAGCTTGGCGGCAGCGTCGGCATCGAAACCGGCGGTCGCCAGCGGCAGGGCCGATTGTGACATGGATGAAATGCTCCTCGCCAATCTCTGGTCGACTTCGGTCGATCTCTGGTCGATCTCGACCCTATCTAGGGCTTCGGTCTTCCAAATGCCCGCGACAACCGCCTTTCCCGGCGTTCCATGCGGTTGCGCACATAAAGTTGACGAGAATATTCATCTATTGTGCGAAGCTAGTCTGGAATTATTCCAAGGTATAGGCCATATTCGGCCAAGGCCAGTGTGGCGACTCCGGAATCTTGGAGAAGAGCCGCCCAGCAAAGTTCAAGAATCCGGCGTGGTTGCATCGCACCAGCGCCCAGCGAGGACAAAATGCGGCTTACGCGCCAAACCAACTATGCCATGCGCATTCTGATGTATTGTGCCGCCAACAATGACCGGTTGAGCCGCATCCCTGAAATCGCGGCCGCCTATTCCGTGTCGGAGCTTTTCCTGTTCAAGATCCTGCAGCCATTGGTCGAGAACGGCCTGGTCGAGACTGTGCGCGGCAGGAATGGCGGTGTCCGGCTCGGGCGCGCGGCCGAGGCCATCAGCCTGTTCGATGTCGTGCGCGTTACCGAGGAAAGCTTCGCCATGGCCGAATGCTTCGAAAACGATGCCGCCGAATGCCCGCTGGTCGACAGCTGCGCGTTGAACTCGGCTTTGCGCGAGGCGCTCAACGCCTTCTTCGCCGTACTTGCCCGCTACACGATCGCCGACCTCGTAGCGGCACGGCCGAATGTGCGCAACCTGCTCGGCATCGACATGCTGGAACGCCGCGCCCCCGCCGCCTGAGCCCGTTCTCTGGCAGGATGAGAGCAAGGAACCGTAGGGTTCAGACAGCGGACTGAGGCAGCACGAACGGCATGTTGCCGGCAGGCAGCGCACCGACCCTCAGCCGGCAATCGAAAACCCTTTCGATCAGATCGTCGCTCAGCACGTCCTGCGGAGCTCCGGTCGCGGCCAGCCGGCCGCGATGCATGACGAAGATCCGGTCGGCATACATGGCCGTCAGATTAAGGTCATGCAGGATGGCGACCACGCCCCCGCCCCTTCTGGCGAAGTCGCGGGCGATGTTCATGATGATCAGCTGGTGCTTGATGTCGAGGCTGGAAACCGGCTCGTCGAGGAACAGATAGCGCGGTTTGCCGTCGAGCACCGGCGCCCAGACCTGGCACAGCACGCGGGCAAGCTGGACGCGCTGCTGCTCGCCGCCCGAAAGCTCCTGGTAGAAACGCCCGGCAAAGCCTTCGAGATCGACACGCGCCAACGCCCTCTCCGGCAGCCGCGAATCCTCGCCAGGCAAGGCGCCCGAACGACCGCCGACAAGGCCGAGCTTGACCACTTCACGCACCGTGAATGGAAACGACAGCACCGTCGCCTGTGGCAATACCGCCCGCTGGACCGCGACCTCGACCGGCTTCATCGCACGCAGGTCGCGGCCGTTGAGGGTGACAGTCCCCGTATAGGCAAGTTCGCCGCACAACGCCTTCAGGAAGGTCGTCTTGCCGGAACCGTTGGGGCCGACGATGGCCGCGACTTCGCCCGGCCGCGCGCCGAAATCGACACCGGTGACGATGCGTTTGCCACCCAGCGTCACCGAAACATCCCTCGCCTCGATCATTCCAGCCTCACAAATCAATGACGCCGCGCTTGCGCAGCAATATCCAGAGGAAGAACGGCGCGCCGGCGATCGCCGTGACGATGCCGATCGGCAATTCGGCCGGCGCCACGATGGTGCGGGCGACAGCGTCCGCGAGCAAAAGCAGCGACGCTCCGAGCAATGCGGAGGCCGGCAGCAGGTAGCGATTGTCGGGACCGATCAGCAGGCGCAGCAGATGCGGCACCACGATGCCGATGAAGCCGATGCCGCCGCTGACGGCAACCGAGGCACCGACCGCCGCCGAGACACCGATGATGGCCGTGTATTTCAGCCGCTGCACCGGAATTCCGAGATGGCCGGCGGTCGCCTCCCCCAACGCCAGCGCGTTGAGACCGCGCGCCAGGAATGGCATCGCCGCCAGCGAAAGCACGATGATCGGCCCGACGGAGCCGATCTTCTGCCAGGTCGCGCCGGCCAGCGAGCCAAGCTGCCAGAAGGTCAGATCGCGCAGCTGCCGGTCATCGGCGATGAAGATCAGGATGCCTGTCAGTGCCATGGCAAGGGCGGCCATGGCGAGACCTGCGAGCAGCATGGTGGCGACCGACGTGCGGCCCTGCCGCGTGGCGACGCCGTAAAGCAGCAGGGTGACGGTCAGCCCGCCGCAAAAAGCGGCAAACGGCAAGGCGAAAGTTCCGAACAGAACGGTCAGCGGCAAAAGCAGCGTCGAGCCGAGCACGATCACCGCGACCGCGCCGAGACTGGCTCCCGCCGAAACGCCGATAAGGCCGGGATCGGCCAGCGGATTGCGAAACAGCCCCTGCATGACCGCGCCGGAGACGGCAAGTGCCGCACCGATCAGCACGCCGAGCAGCACCCGCGGCATGCGGATGTCATAGACGATCAGCTGGTCGCGTGCGGCAAGCGCCGCATCCACCGGAATGGCACCCGTCAACCACCCGTGGATGACGCGAACCGCGGACGCGTCGGACGCGCCCGAGGTCAGCGACAAGAGCATGGACAGCACAAGCACGACAAAGGAGAGGAAGATGACCAGACGGGCGCGTCCGGAACGATCGCCCTCGCCGGTCATCATCGCGCCCACCTGGCCGGCGATCGATTGATCGACCATGATCCGCGCTCAGTCCGTGACCTGCGCGCCATAGAGCGAGACGGCAAGATCATGGATGGCGTCGGCGGTGCGCGGACCGAAACCGAGCAGGTAGCCGCCCCACATGCTGATGAACTTGCGATCGGCACCCGCCGGCGTCGACGCGATCGCGGGATTGGCGAAGAGCTCCTCTTGCGAAATCGGCGGTCCGCCGCCTTTCATCGTCAGGATGACGTCGGGCCGCGCTGTCACGATCGCCTCGTCCGACATGGTCTTGTAGCCGGACGATCCTTCAACGGCATTGACCGCTCCGGCCAGCTTGATGATGCCGTCGGCCGCTGTGTCGCCGCCTGCCGCGAGAATCTTGCCGCCCTGTGTCGAGAGCACGAACAGGACACGTTTGCGCTGTTTGATCGAGGCCGTCTGCTTTTCCGCCGCGGCCAGTTTCGCGTCCGTTTCGACGGCAAGCGCCTCGGCCTTGGCGTCGACACCCAGTGCCTTGCCGACAAGCCGAATCTTTTCCAGGATGCCTTGATGGGTAAAATGATCCGGCACTTCGATATAGGGCACGCTCGATTTTTTCAGCACGTCGATCGCTTCACGCGGGCCGCTGCCTTGGACCGCCAGGATGCCCGACGGGTTGACCGACAGGACACCCTCGGGCGACAGCTGGCGCATATAACCGACATCGGGAAGCTTTGAGGCTTCCTCTGGATAATTGCTGGTCGAATCGCGGGCGACGAGCCGGCTCCCCTCGCCGAGCGCATAGACGATCTCGGTGATCGAGCCGCCGATGGAGACGATCCGCGAACTATCGGAAAACACAGCCGTGCCTTCGTTGGCTCGGCCAGGCAGGGCCGTGAAAGCAAGCAAAGCGCCAACCAGCGGCGCAAGCGCCGCGCGAAAACAGAAAACTGTACGCATCGGATTCTACCTCAGGCCGCGGTCGGGTTGGGGATGCGCGGCAGGTTTTCCGCCAGGAATCGCCAGTCGTCGCGCTCGCTTTCGCCTTCATGGCGCTGGCCGAAGAACTGGATGATCATGTCGCCATTGGCGGCATAGACTTCCAACGACGTGACATGGCCGTCCTTGGTCGGCTTGCGCACGGCCCAGACCTCATGGATGTGGTCGGTGCGCAGATGCAGGTGGAAGGTTTCGTCCAGCACGTTGATCCACGGGCCCATCGGCTTGATCGATTTGACCGGGCCGGAATGGATCTGGATGCAGCCGCGGTTGCCCGCGAAGCACATGATCGGCATGTCGCCTTCGGCGGCGTGATGGAACATGGCGCGGACCGCGTCATTGTCGAGCAGCCAGGCATAGTCCTGGCCGACCATGCGCACGGCCTGGCGGCGGCTGAGCTTCAAGGTCTTCAGCATGCCGAAGAACTGATGCACGTCGGTCAGGCGGCTCCAGCGGTCGCGCAGATCGTCCAGATTCGGCGACGCCGTCCCGGATTCGCCCTCATCGTCGGAGGCGACCCCTGAAATATCGATCGTAGGCTCCTGGTTCGGCGATTCCAGCGCGGCGACCAGCTTCTGATAGGCATAGAGGCTGGAGGACGGCCGCAGATGCACCTTGTGCACCGCCTCGCCGGCGGCGTCGAAGAATTGCAGGCTGCGGCGGATGTCTTCGCCGTCACGCTTCTCCACGGCAAAGCCATATGCCCAGACCTTCGGGAAGATGCGCAGATCGATGTTCTCGCCGAGCACCATCGCATTGTGGTTGCCGGTGACGACCTTGTCGTAGACGCCGATCTTTTCGTGCACCGCGCTTTCGTTGCGCGTCAGCGCCATCACCTCGCCAACGGCCTCAAGCCCGGTGAGAAGGTCGTTGACGCGCGGCTCGACGCGCACGACGCCGTCGCCGCAATGCGCAGCCACCAGCTCGGCTTCCGAAATGCCAAGCTGGCTGGCGAGGTCACGCTCGCGCGTTTTCGGATTTTCCGTCCGTGCCCGCCGGATTTCATGTGGGGCGGGTTTTACGCGCTGGTCCATGTCTTACCCCTGCTGCCTTTTTACTTGTTGAGGATGAGCTTGCCCTGCCGGGTGATCTTCAGCCGGTAGAGCGCGCCATGATGTTCGATGCCGATCTCGTGCTCACCCTGGAAAAGGGTATTGCTGGAGAGGGTTCGCACCGACAGCGGGATCCGATCGAAGCGGGTGGAGGCATCATCGGAACGGCGGACGCGATAACGAAAATCGTTGGGATTGTGCGTGTTCATCTGGGTCGATCCCTTTCCTGTGCCGGGCATCTGGCTAGGCGTTGCGTAATTGCCGATTCATTTCTTGACTTGAATAATCATGTTTATTAGTCAGTGCAATACCGGAGCAAACGAGTCAACATTTAAGACGCCGGACACGATCAAAAATGCCAGCCAGCCCCAGGCCAGCCAGCATGAAACCTGGACTTTGGAGTTGGGGCATGGGGTTGGTGATTTGGGAACGGCGCGGCCGGTCGGCGGCGGGCGTAGCGACTTTGTTGGCAAGCGTGGCGGCGATCGCCCTCTCTGCAACCTCGGCCAGCGCACAGCAGGCGACACCGCCCGCGGGCCAGCAGGCCGATCAATCGAAGCCGGTCGAGCAGGAGAAGGCGGCGCCAGCCGGCGCGACACTGCTCGACAAGATCCTCGTGCTCAGCCGCATTGGCGAGACGGCGATCCAGTCGCTGGCCTCGGCCAGCCATCTCGGTCAGGAACAGCTTGACCGTCGCATGGCGACGACCCCGAATGAAATGCTGTTCGGCGTGCCCGGTGTGGCGGCGCAGGCCGACGCCAGGCGCGTCAGCACCAGCATCAACATCCGTGGTTTGCAGGATTTTGGCCGCGTCGCGGTCATCGTCGATGGCGCACGCCAGGATTTTCAGCGCTCCGACCACGGCACGCAGTCGACCTTCTACATCGACCCTGAACTTATCAAATCCGTCGATGTGATCCGCGGCCCTGTCGCCAACACCTATGGTTCGGGTGCGATCGGCGGCGTCGTCTTCTTCGACACCAAGGATGCCGCCGACTTCCTCAAGCCGGAAGAGACCTGGGGCGCCTCGGTGACCGGGCGGTACGAGAGCAACGGCAAGGGCTGGACCACCAGCGCCACGGGCGCCTATCGCGTCAACGAGAACTGGGATGTGCTCGGCAATATCGTCTACCGTGACTACGGCGACTACAAGGATGGTGGCGGCGACACCGTCAAGGGCACAGGCTTCGACGTGCTGAGCGGCATGCTCAAGACCAGCATCCGCCCGACCGACAACAGCGAACTGAAACTCGGCTGGGTCGGCTCGAGCGACGGCTGGAACGAGATAAGCCAGGGTGTGCCGGCGAACAACGTCGACTTGAAGTCGAATGCCTTCACCGCACGCTACAACATCACCGACGAGAACAAGAGCTGGCTCGACCTGCACATCAACGCCTCCTACAACAAGACCAATCTCGACCTGACGAGCCTGGTCCCGCAAAACCGCTTCAGCCCGGTGACCGGCCTTCCCGTGGTTCTGCCCGCGGGTTCAATGTCGACCTTCGATATCGGCACGACGGGCATCGACATCTGGAACACGTCGAGATTCGAGACGGCGGCGATCGCGCACGAGCTCACCTATGGTGGCGACTGGGTGGGAGACAATGTCGAGACCGGGGGTTCCGCCGGCGGCGATAGTTTCTACACCCCCTCCGGCAAACGCAACGTTTCCGGCGCCTATGTCCAGGACAAGCTCACCTGGGACTGGCTGGAGGTGATTGCTGGGCTGCGCTACGACAGTTACAGCCTGAAGGACAGCACGCATGAAACCTCGGGCGACCGCTTGTCGCCGCGCATCACCATCGGCGTCTCGCCATTCCAAAGCGCTGGTCTTGAAGGCCTGCAGTTCTATGGCACCTATGCCGAGGGCTACCGCTCGCCGTCTTTGACCGAGACGCTGATCAGCGGCATGCACCCGGCCGGCGTAACCTTCCCGTTTCTGCCCAATCCCAATTTGCGGCCCGAGATCGGCAAGACGACCGAATTCGGCGTCAACTACAAGCAGAACGACATTCTGGAAGCCGGTGACGCGCTGCGTGTGAAGGCGGCCTATTTCAATAACAATGTCGACGACTACATAGACTCCGTGACGCTGTCCCCGTTCGTTCCGGGCAGCGGATGTCCGTTCGGCCCCGGAATTCCAATCTGCTCCCAGTACCAGAATTTCGCCAAGGCCAAGATCGACGGCTTTGAACTGGAAGGCGTCTATGATGCCGGATGGGGCTATGCCGGACTCTCCGCGTCGATCACCAATGGCCACACGATCTCGTACAAGGGCGTTGAAGCCGACCTCGCCACCATCCCCTCGTCTCAGGTCACCGCGCAACTCGGCCTGCGTTTCCTCCAGGACAAGCTGACCGTCGGCGGCGAGGTCCAATATAACGGCAAGCCGAAAGGCAATCCGATTGCCGAGGACTATACGCTGGTCAACGCCTTCGCCAGCTACCAGGCGACCGACAATCTGAAGATCGATTTCCGCGCTGACAATTTGTTCGATGTCAAATACGCTAACCCGCTCAACGTCGTTCCGTCGACCAATCCGGCCGCGCCACCGACATTCGCGGCCTATGAACCCGGTATCACGTTGAAACTCGCCGCAACCATGCGCTTTGGAGGCTGATGGACCATGAAGAGCTTGACGACATCCCTTCGTCTGCTGACCTCGGCGCTGGCGATGTCGCTTGCGACGGTTCCGGCGTGGGCTGAGCAGTCCGCGCCGGTCCTGACCCTCGAACTCAATGCCGCGCAGCCGTCCGGCAAGGGCTGCCGGCTGACCTTCCTGGTCAACAACAATCTCGGCGCCGACCTCTCCAAGGCGGCGTTCGAGATCGCCCTGTTCAACGAGGCCGGCGTCGTCGACCGGCTGACCGTGCTCGACTTCAAGGACCTGCCGGCGGGCAAGACCAAGGTGACGCGCTTCGATCTCGCCGGCACCGACTGCGCCAAGGTCAGCCGCGTGCTCATCAACAGCGCGACCGAATGCACGGGAACCGGTGTCGAACCGGCCGCCTGCATGCGCAAGCTGAAGACCGACACCAAGACCGGCATCGCTTTCGGCGTCTGAGCCATTGGGACTGCATACCGCATTCGCTGGAAATGCCGTGCCGTGGCCGCGGGTGGTGGCCGGCATTTCGCCGTTTGCGGCAACCGATCTTGATTTGACTTTTGCCCGCCGGTCGCGGCAATTTCCGGCCCGCGACATGCAGGAAATCAGCCCCCTCCCAGACGCCGGCGCCGAGCTGGCGATAGCGCCAGCAGAGCCGCTTGCACCTGCGTCGGTCCCGCGTAACGGAAAATGGCCCGTGGCTTTCCTGGCCTCCTGCCTGTTGCACGCCGCGGCGGCGGCGTTCTTCCTGATCTCGCCCTCCGGTTCGTCAAATCTGCTGGACGCCCCGCAATCGCAAGGCAGCGACCAGTCCGGAGAGAAGGTGGCCGGCAACGCGCTGGACCGCAATCCCGATGCGATGAACGTGACGCTGGTGCCGAGCCCCAAACCCGTCAAACAGCAGCAGACAAAAGCTGCCACGCCGACGCCGCCGGCGCAGCCGGCGCGTCAGGCGACCAGCCAAGCTCCCGTGCCAGCCACCGACACGCCAAAGCCGGCGCCCGAACCATTGCCGGAAACCGCCAGGCAGTCGCCAGCCAGACCGGACATATTGGTGTCGGCAACGCCGCGCACGGACAATCAGAGCGTGGTGGTTCAGCCGCAAACACCGAATGAGCCAAACGCCCAGACCCAAGTCGTCGAGGCGCCGGTTGCCGTTCCCGACCGGCCGCCTGTCCCCACGGCGAGACCAACGCCGCCGGCAACCAGTGGAGCGGACGAGAGAAGCGGCACCGCGGACGGCAAGGACCAGGCGGCGCTGGCGACGAGCACGGGCAAGAACCGCAAAGAGACGGGAAGCGCCACCGAGGACAGTTATCGCGGCGATGTCTTCAGGAAGCTCGGCAGCGTCAACCGCACACTCCCGCCCTCGCTGCAGCTGACCGCGCGCAACAACGCGATTGTCGCATTCGTCGTGGGCAGAAAGGGCACCATCGACGAGCTGCGCATCCTGGAAAGCTCCGGGTCGGCGGCTTTCGACAAAGCTGCGCTCGGCATCGTGCGCAAGGCCGCGCCGTTCCCGCCCATTCCTGCTCAGGCCGGCAGGCCAAGTCTGGAATTCGAACTCGACATCGGCCCGTTTTGAATCGACCGACCCGCGCCAAGCCAGGACGGCAACCACAACAATCCACATGAAAGGAATCCCATGTACATCGCCATGAACCGCTTCAAGGTACAGAACGGCTCGGAAGCCGATTTCGAGGCTGTGTGGAAGAACCGCGATTCCAGCCTCGCCGAGATGAAAGGCTTTCGCGAGTTCCACCTGCTGCGCGGCCCCGTCAACGAGACCGAGGGCTATACGCTGTTTGCCTCGCACACGGTGTGGGCGAGCCACGACGATTTCGTCGGCTGGACCAAGTCGGAAAACTTCCGCGCCGCGCACAGGAATGTCGGCACGACCAAGGTCCACTATCTCGGCCACCCGCAATTCGAGGGCTTTTCCGTCGTGGAAGGCGCCTGATCATGACGGCGCAAGCCGAGGATCCCGCGCGCAGCATCCCGATCCTGCCCTCGCCCGACATCGCGGCGACACGCGATTTCTACCGCGACGATCTCGGCTTCGCAGTCGTCGGGCCGGAGATGGATGACTATCTGATCGTGCGCCGGGGCGAGATCGAAATCCATTTCTGGAAGAGCGACGACCGCAAGCTTCCGGAAGTGTCAGCCTGCTACATCAGGGGTGGCGAAGTACCGGCGCTGCATGCGGAATTTTCGGCCCGCGGCGTGAAGCAACTGAGTCCCTTCGCCGTGCGGCCCTGGAACATGAAAGAGTTCTATATCCGGGATCCGCACGGCAATCTCTTGAAGTTCGGCTGCGCCCCCGAAGAGGTGTAAGGCAGCCTTGCCGTTCAGGCCGCCGCAAGCAGGCTGGCGTTGCCGCCCGCCGCCGTGGTGTCGACGCAGACGGCCCGTTCATGCGCATAGGCCGCCGGATTGAGCACCTCGCTGACCAGCGGCACGATCGGGCCCGAGCGTTCGGCGATCACCTTGCGTACGATGCGCGCCGCTTCCGGCGTGCCGGAGAAGGCGACGACATCGACGCGCAGCGCGCGCGCCTCGACCGGATCGGGGCGGCCGTCGATCGCGGCCAGCGGCAGCCCCTTGCCGGTCAGCGCCGAAAGTGCGGCCGGCGCGCCCGGCGCCACGGCCAGCACCGCATTGCCCGCGGCGAGCGCCTGGATCGTCTGCGCGAGCAGCGTGTCTGCGTCCGGCCCCAGGCACAGCACTCGCCCGCGCGGCGACAGCGACAGCGTGTTGGCCTCGCCGGTCGGCCCGGGCAGATCGACCTGGCCGAAATCGATTGCAGCCGCGGCGGCGATGGCGGCGGCTCCCTTGCCGCGCAGATGCTTGCGCAGGATCGCGATCCGGTCCGGGCGCGTCGACCAGCCGCCAAGTGCGGAATCGGGCAGGTTGTCGGCAAGCTCCGTCGCCGTCACCTTGTGCCCCTCACCGACTTCCGTACCCGCTTCCGGTCCCTTGCGGAAACGCCTGAGATAGTGCGGGCCGCCGGCTTTCGGACCGGTTCCGGAAAGTCCCTCCCCGCCAAACGGCTGCGAGCCGACGACAGCGCCGATCTGGTTACGATTGACATAGATGTTGCCGGCATGGATGCCGTCGACGAAATGCTGCACACGGCCTTCGATGCGTGTGTGCAGGCCGAAGGTCAGGCCATAGCCCTTGCGGTTGATCGCGGCGATGACGGCGTCGATCTCGTCGGCGTCGAACGTCGAGACATGAAGCACCGGCCCGAACACCTCGCGCTCCATCTCCTCGATGCCCTTGACCCGGAAGACATGCGGCGCGACGAAGCGGCCGTCCTTCGGGGCCTCGAGCTTGGCGATCAGGCGGCCCTGCAGGCCCATCGTGTTGCAATAATCCCGGATCGATCCTTGCGCCTCGTCGTCGATGACCGGACCGACATCGGTCGAGATCAGCCAGGGATCGCCGATATTGAGCGCCTCCATGGCGCCCTTCAGCATCTCCAGCATCTTCTTCTCGACATCCTTCTGCACGTAGAGCACGCGCAGCGCCGAGCAGCGCTGGCCGGCACTCTGGAAGGCCGAGGCCAGGATGTCGCGCACCGCCTGCTCGGGCAGCGCGGTGGAATCGACGATCATGGCGTTGAGACCGCCCGTCTCGGCGATCAGCATGGCGTCGGGTGCGGCTGTCTCGGCAAGCTGTTTTTCGATCAGCTTGGCGACCTCGGTCGATCCGGTGAAGCAGACGCCGGCGATGCGCGGGTCAGCGGTCAGCGGCGCGCCGACCGTCGGTCCGTCTCCGGGCAGAAGCTGGATGACGTCCTCCGGCACGCCGGCCTCGCGCAGCATCTCGACGGCGCGGAAGGCGATCAGCGGCGTTTGCTCGGCCGGCTTGGCGATGACCGAGTTGCCGGTCACCAGTGCCGCGGCGATCTGGCCGGTAAAGATGGCCAGCGGAAAATTCCATGGCGAAATGCACACGATCGCGCCGCGCGCCTGCGTTCCCGATTCCGCATTGGCTGCCTCGCCCGCGTAGTAACGCAGGAAGTCGACGGCTTCGCGCACTTCCGCCACGCCGTCGGCCAGTGATTTGCCGGCCTCGCGTGTGGCCAGCGCGAAGAACTCGATGGCATTGGCCTCATAGAGGTCGGCGGCGCGATTGAGGATGGCCGAGCGCTCGGCGACAGGACGTTTCGCCCAGGCTGGCTGCGCCTCCACGGCGATCCGCACCGCTGTCGCGACCTGCTTGGCCGCGGCTTCGAGCACCGTACCAACCACCTCGGAAGGTTTCGCCGGATTGACGACCGGGCGCTGCTTGCCGTAGCCGGCGGCACGCGTAATCGGCTTGGCATGCCAGCGGTCCGCCCCCGCGAAGGGGGCCTTGGCCTTGTCGATTGCCGCCAGCGTCACCGGATCGGTGATATCGAACCCTTTCGAATTGCGGCGGCCGTTTCCAAAAATCTGCGAAGGTCGGGCAATCGCCGGATTGGCGGCGGGACCCTGGCCTTCGACCGTTTCGAGCGGATCACGGGCGATGTCCTCGGGCTCGACGTCCTCGTCGGTCAGTTGGTGCACGAAGGAGGAGTTGGCGCCATTTTCCAGCAGCCGGCGCACCAGGTAGGCCAGCAGGTCCGAATGCGCGCCGACCGGAGCATAGATGCGGCAGCGCGTGCCCGCGGCTTGGCGCACCGTCTCGTGCAGCGCCTCGCCCATGCCGTGAAGGCGCTGGAATTCGAAGGTGTCGCGATTGCCTGCCATCGAAAGAATGGCGGCCACGGTGTGCGCGTTGTGGGTGGCGAACTGCGGATAGATGCGGTCGGTCATGCCGAGCAGTTTCTTCGCGCAGGCGATGTAGGAAACGTCGGTGTTGGCCTTGCGGGTGAAGACGGGATAGGAGGCCAAGCCGAGCGTCTGTGCCCGCTTGATCTCGGTGTCCCAATAGGCGCCCTTGACCAGCCGCACCATGATGGTGCGATCGTACTTTTTCGCCAGCGCATAGAGCCAGTCGATGACGTAGGCCGCCCGGGGCCCGTAGGCCTGGACGACGACGCCGAAGCCATTCCAGCCGGCGAGTTCCGGCTCGGCCAGCACCCTTTCGATGACGTCCAGCGACAGGTCGAGGCGGTCGGCCTCCTCGGCATCGATATTGAGACCCATGCGCGAATGGCGCGCAGCGAGCGCCAGCGACAAGAGGCGCTCGGCCATCACAGGCAGCATCTCTTCCTTCTGCGCCACCTCGTAGCGCGGATGCAGCGCCGACAGCTTGACCGAGATTCCATGGTTATGGCGGATATCGGGCCCGTTGGAGCCCGAATCGAGCGACGAAATCGCGTCCGCATAGGCCTTGTGATAGCGCAGGGCGTCAGCCTCGGTGCGGGCCGCCTCGCCCAGCATGTCGAAGGAATAGAGATAGCCCTTCTGCGTCATCGGCCGGCCGCGCTTGACGGCTTCGGCAATGGTGCGGCCCAGCACGAACTGCTCGCCCATCTCGCGCATCGCCGCGGCCACCGCCTTGCGGATGACCGGTTCGCCCAGCCGCCGCACCATAGAGCGCAGCGTGCCCTCGATGCCGCCCTCGCCTTCGTCGAGCACGCGCCCGGTCAGCATCAGCGCCCAGGTCGAGGCGTTGACGAAGATGGAGCTCGAACCGCCCGAATGCGCCGACCAGTCGTGCGGCGCGATCTTGTCCGCGATGAGGTCGTCCATCGTTTCGGTATCGGGCACGCGCAGCAGCGCCTCCGCCAGGCACATCAGCGCCACGCCTTCCTTGGTCGAGAGACCGTAGGCCGAGAGGAAAACCTCCATCAGCCGGGGATCGGTCGAGCCGCGCACGGCCCGCACCAGATCGGCGGCTCGCGCCGAGATCGCGGCGCGGTCTTTCGCTGAAAGTCCCGTCGCATCCGCCAGCCGCTTCACGGCCTCGTCCTCATCGGGAAGGTAGTTGGCGCGTATCTGCTGGCGGATGGTATCGAGCGGCATGACGGTCCTATGGAGCAAGCACCAGGGAGCGGGCCGGCGGTCACCGGACCGAATGGCGCACGCTAGCACAGGCGCGATTTCCAGTCGGTCCGAAGAAATCGACTTCCCAGGCCATTTGATCTAACATGGCAGGTCATATCAGATGATCGGGCTGCAATTTCCATGACGGAAGACCAATTGGACCGCATCGACAGGAACATCCTGTCGGCACTGGCGAGCAATGGCCGGCTTTCCATGTCGGAACTGGCGGCAAGGGTCGGTCTCTCCAAGACGCCCGTCCAGGCGCGGGTGAAGCGGCTCGAGAAGGACGGCTATATCAGGGGCTATCAGGCGATCATCGACCGCGAGCGCATGGGTGAAGGCCATGTCGCCTTCGTCCAGGTGAAACTGTCCGACACCCGCTCCGCCGCGCTCGATGCCTTCAACCGCGCCGTCCAGAGCGTGCCTGAGATCGAGCAATGCCATATGATGGCGTCCAGCTTCGACTATCTGCTGAAGGTCCGCACCAGGGATATCGCCGCCTATCGCCGCGTACTGGGCGAGCGCATCTCTGCCCTTCCCCATGTCGCCCAGACATCCACTTTCGTGGCGATGGAGACGGTGAAGGACAGGTAGATCCCTCTACTCCGACAGCGTTTTCAGGAACGCCACCAGCGCCGAGCGCTCGCGGTCCGACAGCTGCAGAGGGTGTATTTCCGAGGTGCCTTCGACGCTTGGCGCCGCCCGCGCATAATGCGCCACGACCTCGTCGAGCGAGGAGAACTGCCCGGCATGCATGTACGGTGGCCGCCCGGCCACGCCGCGCAGCGATGGCGTCTTGTAGGCGCGCACCAGTTCCGGCGCGTCCTTGACCATGAAGCGCAACTCGCCGCAGGCTCCGACATCGCCATCGCGATAGGCGCCGAAGCAGTTGAACGGATCGGCCTGAACCTGCGCCACCGCATCGACACGTCCGCGATCCAAAGGCAGGTCCGGCACCGGCGGCACGCCCGTATTGTGAAAACCATTGTCGGTGAAGCGCGGCCCGTTGTGGCACGTCACGCAATTGGCCTTTCCGATGAACAGCTTCAGCCCGAGGATTTCCTCCCTGGAAAAAGCGGCATCGTCCTTCGGCTCGGCGCCAGTGGCGAGGTCCAGCGCAAAACGGTCGAAACGCGTCTGTGTCGGCTCGATCGAGCGTTCGAAAGCCGCGATCGCCTTGCCGATATTGGCGAATACGCGATTGATACCGTCTTGCTGCGCGGCGCTCATCGCGTTCCAGGCGGCCTTCTCGGCATCGGTCCCGAGCGGGCTCGCATTCGGCGGAATGCCGGAAAAATCCGGCAACGGCCCGAAGATGCGTTCATAGCGTTCGCCGAAGCGCGCCTTGATGTAATGCGCATAGGCGGTGCGGTTTCCCGCCTGCTCCAGCGGGTTTTCGAGCGGCGTCAGCGCCTGCGACCAAAGGCTGTCGCGGCGGCCGTCCCAGAAGAACCAGGGGTCGCGCGCCACGCCGGCCAACGGCATGGTGCGCCGGTTGGTGCGCCCGACACCCACCGCTTGCGGCAGGTCGTCCTGAAACTGCCTGTCGATCTTGTGGCAGGTGGAACAGGACACCTTACCGTCACGGCTCATGCCAAGGTCGAAAAACAGCGTCGAGCCGAGCGCCGCGGCAGCCGGCAAGTCGGCGAAGCGGTTGGTGGTGTCGGGTTTGAGCGAAGGCAGCGTGTTCAGCGCCAGTGACGCGATGGTCTTCTTCTGGGCGTCGGAAAAATCAGGCTTGCCGCAACCGGCAAGGATGGCGGCCACCGTCAGCGCCAGAAAGCAGAGGAGGCGCTTCATCGATCGCTCACAGCACCACGTTGAACAGCACCGTATCGGACCCGGCGGTCGCTGAAATGGCGAAATGAAACTGCCACCAGCCGCTCATCGTGAATTTCACGCCTTCGATCCGGTAGCGCCCCTCGCCGAGATAGTCGGTCGCCTGGGGGCTGGTGGGCAGACCGTGATTGTGCTGCGGCATGCCGCCCGAGATGGCTATCGCGGCGCCCTCCACCGGCCCGCCGGCCTTCGTCTTCAAGGTCAGCAACCAGGATTCCAGTTCGCCCTGCCGCACGACGCCGCGTTCGGGCTCGAAGCTCGCCAGGAACAACCCGTTGTCCGTGCTCTTGGCGCGCGAGACATCCGGGCCGACGGGCTGCGCCGATTGCGGCGCCGTCAGATAGACGACCGCGAGAACGCCGACCAGCAGAGCAGCCAGGCCAAGACCCGCCAGGAGATAACGCCATATCGATGCCAAACCGGTTCCTCTTCTGCAGACAACGTCTGCCGGCGGGATTGCGTCCCGCCAAACTGTGGGAAAACGCTGTGGCGCAAAAAAGCCTGCTTGCCAAGCATGGCGCTGCGCCAGGCAAAAAGCTACAGGACCGAAGTCCACTGGAGGATCACGGATGGCCCGAAACGGCATCGCTTCGATCGGCGAATGCATGATCGAACTGTCGGGCCAGAGCGGCCCGGACTGGCGCATGGGCTTTGCCGGCGACACGTTCAACACGCTGTGGGCGCTGCACGCCCTGAGCGATGGGCGGCCCGCGACCTACGTGTCTGCTTTCGGCGACGATCCCTTCTCGCAGGGCCAGATCGGTTTCTTCGCTGAAAATGGCATCGGCATCGGCTCCAGCCCGGTGATACCAGGCGCCCGCCCCGGGCTCTATGCCATCACGCTGACCGGGGCCGAGCGCTCCTTCACTTACTGGCGTGGCGATGCTGCCGCGAGGCAGCTGGCGTCGGATCCCGGATCGCTCTCGAAAAGCCTGGAAAATCAGGCGCTTGTGTATTTTTCCGGAATCACTTTGGCAATCCTGGACGAGGCCGCGCGTAAGACGCTTCTGGCAGAAGTGGCCAAGGCTCGCGCCGCTGGTTCGATGATCGCCTTCGATCCCAATTATCGGCCGCGGCTCTGGCGCAGCCGCGAGGAAGCCCAGGCCGTCATCATCGAAGCGCTCGGGACGACAGACATCGCCCTTCCGACCTTTCCCGACGAACAGATGCTGTTTGGCGATGAAACGCCTCTCGCGACCGCTTCGCGGCTCGGGCGTATCGTGGGCGAAGTCGTCGTCAAGAATGGTGAGGCTCCGGCACTGGTCGCGCAGGCGCAGACGCTGCGGGAGGTTCCGGCAATTCATGTCGCCCGGCCGCTCGACACCACAGGCGCCGGCGATTCCTTCAATGGCGGCTACCTTGCCGCCCGCCTTGCCGGTCTTGGTCCGGCCGACGCGGCACACCGTGCGCACCGGGTCGCGGCTGCTGTCGTGCAGGTGCGCGGCGCCCTGGCGCCGTTCGAAACGCTGCGGGCAGCTTTCGCCTGACAACAATCAGGCCAGATTGCAATCAGGGAAGGCGGAAACGGTATTCCGTCACATGGTGGTAGATGGAGCCGGGCCACAGCGTGGCCTGCGGGAAATAGGGCCGGTTCGGCGCGTCCGGCCAGATCTGCGGCTCCAGGCAGAAGCCGCAGAAGGCCTTGTAATTACGGCCCTCCAGCCCGGTGCGCGGCGTCACATACTGGCCGGTGTAGAGCTGGACGCCGGGCTCGGTGGTCCAGACTTCCATCTCGACACCCGAATTCGCCCCTTGCGCCCATGACGCCTGCCGGAGCGGCCCGCGTGCCGAGCCGAGACAGAAATTCTGGTCGTAGGGCAACTGCTCGCCTTCCGTCTCCATGCGCAGCGGCCGCGCCTGGCGGAAGTCGAACGGCGTCCCGTCGACAGGCTTGACGACGCCGGTCGGGATCATGTCGCTGTCGACAGGCAGATAGGCACCGGCATTCAGCATCATCCGGTGGTCGAGAATATCGCCGGCGCCGCCGTCATCGAGATTGAAATAGGAATGCTGGGTCAGATTGCACAGCGTCGGCTCCTCGCAGGTCGCCGTCAGTTCGACGCTGAGCGTACCCGGTATCTTCAGCCGGTAGGTGCAGGTGACGTCGAGCGCGCCGGGAAAGCCCATGGTTCCATCGGGGTCGTGCAGCGTCAGCGTGACAAAATCCTTGCCATGCAGCGAAACCGTCCACGGCCGATGCGCGTAGCCCTGCGAGCCACCATGCAAGGTATGCTTGCCGAGGAAATTGGGCTCGGTCTGGTAGCGATTGCCGGCGATCGTGAAACGGCCATCGCGGATGCGGTTGGCGTAACGGCCGACGGTGGCGCCGAAAAAGGCATTGTCGGCTTCATACGCCGCCAGGGTGTCGTAGCCGAGCACCAGCGGTGCGTCATGGCCGGTCAGGCGCAAATCCTGGATGATCGCGCCCAGCCCGATGATGTTGGCTGTGAGGCCGCCGCCCCTGATCGCGAAGCGGCGGATCGGCTCGCCCGCCTGCGTCGTGCCGAATACCTCGCCGTCCTTCATCGCCACGCCCGCAAATGCCAGTTGATCCGAGGATTTCGGCAGATTCCCAGAGCCCAGGAGGTTTCCGGAGCCTGAGACGGGCAGGTTACAGGCCTGCCCGTCTCAGGGAAAGACTATCAGAGGCCGAGGCCGCCGATGCACACATATTTGGTATCGAGGTAGTCCTCGATGCCCTGGTGCCCGCCTTCCTTGCCGAGACCGGATTCCTTGACGCCGCCGAACGGCGCTTCCGGCGTGGTGATCAGGCCTTCATTGACGCCGACCATGCCGTATTTCAGCCCTTCCATGATGCGGAAGGCGCGGCCGAGATCACCGGTGTAGAAATAGCAGGCAAGGCCGAACTCGGTATCGTTGGCGAGCGCGACGGCCTCTTCCTCGGTCTCGAACTTGAACACCGGGGCGACGGGCCCGAAGATCTCTTCCTTCATGAAGCGCATCTTGGGGGTCGCGTCGGCGATGACGGTCGGCTGGAAGAACGATCCGCCAAGGGCGTGACGATGACCGCCGGCGACGATCTTGCCGCCCTTGGACGTGGCGTCGGCGATCAGTTCCTCGACTTTCTCGACCGCCTTCTCGTCGATCAGCGGCCCCTGCTGCACGCCCTCCTCGAGGCCGGAGCCGACCTTCAGCGCGTTGCTGGCGGCGGCGAGCTTCTCGACGAACTTGTCGTAGACGCCGGCCTGCACGAGGAAGCGGTTGGTGCACACGCAGGTCTGGCCGGAATTGCGGTACTTGGCGGTGATCGCGCCGGTCACCGCGCGGTCGATGTCGGCGTCGTCGAAGACGATGAACGGCGCGTTGCCGCCAAGCTCCATCGATACTTTCTTCACGGTCACCGACGACTTCTGGATGAGCAGCTTGCCGATCTCGGTCGATCCGGTGAAGGTGATCTTCGACACCAGCGGGTTGGCGCAGATTTCGTCGCCGATCTCGGCGGCCGAACCGGTCAGGATGTTGACGACGCCCTTGGGGAAGCCGACTTCCTCGGCGAGCGCGCCCCAGGCGAGGCCCGAATACGGCGTCTGCGAGGCCGGCTTGACGACCGCGGTGCAGCCGGCAGCGAGCGCCGGCCCGAGCTTGCGCGCCAGCATCGAGGACGGGAAATTCCACGGCGTGATGGCGGCGATGACGCCAACCGGCTCCTTGGTGACCAGGATGCGGCGATCCGCCCACGGCGAAGGCACGACGTCGCCATAGGTGCGAC
Source organism: Mesorhizobium comanense (assembly GCF_005503535.1). Classification (GTDB taxonomy): domain Bacteria; phylum Pseudomonadota; class Alphaproteobacteria; order Rhizobiales; family Rhizobiaceae; genus Mesorhizobium; species Mesorhizobium comanense. The sequence goes on from NZ_SCNN01000027.1 coordinate 54,316, forward strand.
GGCCTTCCTCGGCGAACCACAGGATGTAGGCCGCGGCAGAACCGATCTCGCCCTTGGATTCAAACAGCGACTTGCCCTGCTCTATGGTCAGGAGCTCCGCCAGCACATCCTGATTGTCCATCATCGCGTCATGCAGCTTGCGCAGCAACTTGGAACGCTCGAGCGCGGTCGTCTTGCGCCAGGACTTGAAGGCTTCGTTCGCGGCCTCGATGGCGCGACGGGTCTCGGCCTTGCCTGCCTTCGGCACCGTGCCGATCTTGAGGCCGGTTGCCGGATTGGTGACGTCGACCGTCTGGCCGCTGTCGGCCTGCACCCATTCGCCGTTGATGAGATTGGCCTGCCGCATGAAATGGCTGGTTTTCTGAAGCATGGTCTATCCTCCATTCGGCGCGCTGAGGGGCCGGTCTGTGAATTCTTCGGTGAGCGTGCGCGAGCGCTTGGAAAGGCCGGCACGGCGGAGCCACTGCTCTTTACCTAGGGCAAGGCCCGCAAGCAATCGCAAGATGGCATATAGGGGTTAGGCCAGCAGGAAACGAGGGCCGGCGGGCTCCGACCGGGCAACCGCCTCGCCCATCGAGGCCAACCCTATCCGAAAACCTGCACGACAACCGCCAGCCAGAAGGCCGTGGTGACCGCGGCGCTGGCCGTGGCGATGGTCATCTGGTTCGAGGCCAACGCCTGGCCGGTGTTGAACTGCACGGCGATCAGATAGGAATTGATGCCCGACGGCAGCGCCGCCACCACGACCGCTACCTTGGCGGTCAAAGGCGGCAGACCGAGCAGCCAGACGAAGATGAGAACCAGCGCCGGCATCAGGAACAGTTTCAGCGCGGAGAGGGCCAGCGCCGGCCGGACATTGCCTGAAATGCCGAACCGGCGCAGGCTGAGCCCCATGGCAAACAGCGCCACCGGCCCTGCGGTATCGGCCAGCGCATCGACCAGCCGCGTAAGGAGGCCGGGCAGCGGGACGCCGCCGATGCGCCATGCAAGTCCCAGCACGATGCCGATGATCAGCGGATTGATGAACAGCCGCCGCAGGAAACTTCTGATGACCCGCAGCGGATGCATATGTTCGCCGCTGCCGCGGCCAAACATCTCGAACAGCACGATCGAGACCATCATCATGATCGGCAGGTGCACCGAGACAAGCAGCGACAGCACCTCGAAGCCGCTCGGACCGAATATTCCGAGGATGAACGGTGCGCCAAGCAGGACCACGTTGGAATAGGCCGACGACACGCCGCCCACGACACCTGCGCGCGCGTCGCGCCCGAAGATCCGCGTGGTGACGAGGTGGCCAGCCGCCCAGGTGATCGCCACGGCCGCGAAATAAGCGCCCCACAGCGGCCACGGCGCCACGCCGTGAAAGTCGGCGTTGACCATTGTCTGGAACAGGAGCAGCGGCATCGCCACGCTGACGGCGAAATCGGATATCCCCTCGCCGCTCGCCGGCCTCAGGTAGCCTGTGAGCCCCGCGAGATAGCCGAGCGCCACCAGGCTGAAGACAAAGAGAACCGTTTCGGTGAGTGGAGACATTTTCCGGCGATGGACGGGCTGGGGCCGTGGGCTTGACGTTCGTCGGCCATTGATGACATCGCAGCCGACAAACTTCAAATTCAAAACCAAGCCGGATATCAAGTGTCTGCACTTGGCGCGAACACATGTCGCGCCGGCTTCCGGCCCGCCACCAACGGCAAGATCAAGAGTGGCAAGATCAAAGCCACTTCAAAACCACGGCTTGATCAACGTGCCCGAATTTGATCATGGTCGGCTGGCAACGGTATAGAGGGTTTGGATTTATCAGGGCGGACACGAGCGACAAATGATCTTTGTCGAAACCTCGAAGCGCAGTCTTTTCCGTCAGGCGTGGCTGACGACCCTGGTCGTCATGCTGCTATGCCTTGCCGTGCCGATGCGACCTGCCGGAGCCAAAGACCTCAAGGGCGTGGCGCTGGTCATCGGCCAATCCAAATACGAACACATCGCCGCCCTCCCCAACCCGGCCAATGACGCCCGTGACATGGCCAAGATGCTGACCGACCTCGGCTTCGACGCGCGAAGCGTCAGCGACCGCGATGCCGGCAAGCTCAGGCGCGATCTCGAACGCTTCGCCGAGGATGCCGAAGGCGCCGATGTCGCCTTCATCTATTATTCCGGTCACGGCATCGAGGCCGGCGGCGAGAACTATCTGATTCCGGTCGATGCCGACGTCGCCTCCCTGAAGGACGCCGGCCAGGCGCTGGTGCCGATTTCAGCCGTCATGGATGAATTGAAGAAGACCGTGCCGGTGACGATCATGCTGCTCGACGCCTGCCGCACCAATCCGTTTCCGGCCGATGCCCTGGTGAGGCGCGCTCCGACCGCCTCGGCCGAGCCGATCGGCGCCGGCGGCCTGGAACCGGTGCGCGGCGCCAAGGCGCTTGGCAATGCGCAGGCGCAGGACGCGAGCCTCGGCACGGTGATCGGTTTCGCCGCCGAACCGGGACGCCCGGCGCTGGACGGCGCCGCGGGCGAGAACAGCCCCTATGCGGCGGCCCTGCTGCGCCACCTCGGCGCGATGAAGGGCAGCGAGTTCGGTTCGGTCATGCGCATGGTGACGGAGGAAGTCTATCTCGACACCAAGGCCAGGCAGCGTCCCTGGGTCAATGAAAGCCTGCGGCGTCTGCTCTATTTCGGCGTTGCGCCGCCGGAGCCGACCGGCGACGACGGGCTTATAACGGGCGAGCGGCGGCAATTGCTGCTCACGATTTCCGACCTGCCAGACCCCAAGCGCGCGCAGGTGGAACTGGCGTCCCTGCAGGATGGCGTGCCGCTCGACGCGCTCTACGGCGTGCTGAAGGCGCTCGGCACCGAAAAAACCCCTGAAGATCCGGCCGATCTGCAGAAAGTGCTTCAGGTGCAGTCGGAGCGCCTGAAGAAGATGATCGCGGAAAGTGACGCACTGCGCACCGACGATCCTGAAATCAAACGTCTCGTCGCCTCCGCCGACAAGGCGATCGGCCAGGGCGCGATCGCCACGGCGCGCAAGTTCCTCGATCAGGCCGTGGGCAGGGTCGAGGAAACCAGCGGCGCGGTCGACCAGGCAGAGGAAGTGATCCGGCAGAAGCGCATAGCCGATGCTACGATCTACGCCAAACGCGCCGATGCCTCGGCGCTCGTGTTCGACTACATGGCCGCGGCAAACGACTACGCCAAGGCCTTCTCGCTGATCGAGAAATGGGACGAAAAACTGCGCTGGAACTACAAAAACCAGGAAGCGGAAGCGCTGAATGCCTATGGCTATGCAACCGGCGACCTCAAGGCGCTGCAAGGGTCGATCGACGCCTATCGCGTCATCCTGAATTTTATCCCCAACGGCGAACAGAACCGCGACTGGGCCATCACCCGCAACAACTTGGGGGTGGCGCTGCAGAACATCGGCGAGCGCGAGACGGAAACCGCGCATCTGGAAGAAGCGGCCCAGATTTTTCGCGATTCGCTTGCCGTCTTCGAAAAGGTGAAAGACGACCGCAACTGGGCGGCCGCACAGAACAATCTCGGCAATGTGCTGTTGAAGATCGGTGAACGCGAAAGCGACCCGAAGCGCCTCAATGAGGCGGTGGCGGCGATGCGCGCCACACTGGAGAAGCGTCCGCGCGACAAGCTGCCGCTCGACTGGGCTTCCTCGCAGAACAATCTCGGGCTTGCGCTCTATGCGCTCTCCGAGCGCGAACCGGCCGGCGAGCACCTCGCGCAGGCCGAGGCGGCCTACCGGCTGGCGCTCGAGGAGTACACACGTGCCAAGACACCCGTGGAATGGGCGATGGTCGAGAACAATCTCGGCAACACACTCGTCACGCTCGGCATCCAGTTGAACGAGAAAGCGAAAATCAACGAGGCGGCCGATGCCTTCCGCGCGGCGCTCGAGGTGCGGACCCGCGAAACCTTCCCGGTCTCCTGGGCAACGAGCCGCCTCAACCTCGGCAACGCGCTGAGCGGCATAGCCCGCTTCGACATGGGCACCGGTACGCTCGAGGAAGCGGCCGCCGCCTATGGCGATGCGCTGACGGTCTTCACCCGCCAGCGCTTCCCCATGGATTGGGCATCGGCCCAGAATAATCTCGGCTCGATCTACCAGACGCTTGGACAGCGCACCCGCGACGCGGCCAAGCTCGAACAGTCTGTCGCTGCCTTCCAGGCCGCCCGCCAGGTCTATGTCAGGCGCAAGTTCCCGCTCGACTGGGCCATGAGCTACTACAATCTCGGCAACACGCTCCAGCTTCTGGGCGCCGTGACCGAGAAGCCGGAACACTACGGCGCGGCGGCGGACGCCTACCGCGATGCCTTGCGCGAGTACAAGCGCGAGACCAACCCGCGGCAATGGGCCCTCACTCAGGCCGGCCTCGGCTCGACGCTGCACTGGCTGAGCATGAGCAATGCCGATCCGAAAATCCTGCATGATTCCATCGCGGCACGCCGGGCGGCGCTTGAAGTGCTGACCATCGAGGCCGCCCCCGTCGATTGGGCGAATGCCCAGAACGGCATCGGCATGAGCCTGCTCAATCTCGGCACCATCGAACGGACCGGAAAATATCTGGACGATGCCGAGGCGGCTTTCACGGCAACGCTGAAGGTTTTCACCAGGGAAAGCCAGCCCCTGCAGTGGGCTTTCGAACAGAACAATATCGGCGACGTATACTGGAACCGCGCCAGCTATGGCGGCGGCAAGCCGCAATACCTCAAGGCCATCGGGTTCTTCGAGAACGCCAAGCAGGGCTTTACCGAAGCCGGCTACACAATACCCATCCCGCTCACCGACCAGAAGATCGATCTGGTGAAGAAGCAGCTCGCCAAAAAGTGAGGCGGCGGGGCGAAGAGCCCTTGCTTGTCTTTGTGTCGGCTTTCCGATCCCTATATGCGAAGAGCCGGCGCCTCGCGCCTGGCTTGTGAAAGGGTGGCGATGATCCGATTTGCCTTGGCTTTGTTCCTGCTTGTCGTTCCGGCTTCGGCTCATGCGACGGATGCCGGCTGGGCGCTGCTGCGCGACGGCGGGCATGTCGTGCTGCTGCGCCATGCGATGGTGACCGGCACGACCGATCCGGCCAGTTTCGACATCGACAGCTGCGCCACCCAGGTCAATCTGTCGGCGCGCGGCAAGCAGCAGGCGAGCAAGATAGGAGCGCTGTTCGCTGCCCGTGCGGCGCCCGTCGCGCGCGTGCTCTCCAGCCGCTACTGCCGCTGTCTTGACACGGCGCGCATCGCTTTCGAGGCCGAGCCGGAGCTTTTTGCCCCGCTCGATCTTCTCAAGGGTGACGATGCGGAGAAAGCCGCACAGATCGCCGCCATCATGAAGGAAATCCGCGCCTATTCCGGCTCGGACAATCTGGTCATGGTCACCCATCTGGAAGACATCGTGGCACTCACCGGCGTCTCGCCGCGCGAGGGCGAGGCCGTGATCGTCGAGCCGCAAGGTGACGGTCTGCGCGTGCTTGGCCGCGTCACGTTCTAGAGGTCTCGGTGCGCAGCCAGGCATCGATGCTGACTTTCCACGTCTCGATCATGTGCGTGAAGGCATCCTCGGTCAGATCAGACAGATAGGATTCTCCCGCCGCGTTCAGAGCCGTGAACGTATAGGCGATCGATGCTTCGGTGCCGCCATCGGCCGCCGAACGGCAGGCCACGTCGACAAATCCGAAACGCGAATCCGGCGTGACCCTGACATAGCGGACACGGTGCGCGGCTGGATTCCAGTCGGCGCAGGCCCACAGCGTCGTCTCGTCGCCGTGGACGGTTCGGAAGACCATGCCTTGCCGCGTTTCTCCACCTTGCGGGTGCAGGAATTCCGGGTCCCAGCCCTCCACCCATAGAGTCTCGCCGATCGGCGTGAACAGCGGAAAGACGCGATCGACCGGACCGGAAAGGACTATGCTGTGGCTGCGTTCAAGATGGCTCGTCATCCGCCTTCCCTTTCCGTTCGGAGGATGGCGCTTCAGTCAGACGGTGGCTGTCCGCCGCGCCAAGCTCCAACCCGTAGATGCGTTTCAATTGGCTGATCGTTTCGAGTGTTTCCGGGGAAAACGGCGTTTCCCCCTCGAAAGCATGCAGCACGATGCCTTCGATGAGATCGCCGAGGCTCATGTCGCGATGCTCGGCCAGCGCCTTGAGCACCTTCACCAATCGTTTTTCCAGGCGGACCCCGGTCTGCACGCGTTCTATATCCATAATCCAATTTGTACCATGGTACATTGGTACATGCAATTGCCAATAGGCTGATGTTGCTGAAATGCAACTGCCGAAAGAAGCCACGAATTCGCCGCGACAATGCCGCTTGCGACAACCCGTCGCAGGCCCTATAGCCGCGCTCCCGGTCACGAGAACCGAAGCGAGCACAGCGGTTGGAGCTTTCGTCTCCGCCCGTGCAGGCGGCGTTGCCGCCCTGTATACGGCGCCGCTTTGGGGATTGGGATCGCGGATGTAGCTCAGTTTGGTAGAGCGCCGGATTTGGGTCCGGAGGTCGCAGGTTCGAATCCTGCTGTCTGCACCACGGATAGCTCAGTTTGGTAGAGCATCAGATTTAGGTTCTGACGTCGAAGGTTCAAATCCTTCTCCATTGGCCTGATAAGCCAGCACCCTGCCACGGTGTTATCTGAAAAACGGTCCGGGGACTGGAATGCTGAAGATCTGACGGACGGCCGAAGCCTTCGGGCCGAAGCTGGATCGGAAGGTTTGACGCCATCGGCTCGCGGCCAGGCCCGCGGTGATGGTCAAGGCGCAGCGTCGCCGGCAACAGAGGCTTCAGCCTCCACAGCCCGCTTCGCTGCCCCGCGGCCCGCTCCCGAAGGTCCGCCACGGATCGATGCCACCAGTCCCCGGATCATTCGTGCCCGGAATTGGAAGTGAAACGAGAAACGAAGGGAAGATCGACGCATGAGTTGACGCCTCGCATGGGGCCATGCCCGACAGGAGTAAGACAATGACTGTTCTCGACAAGGTTCTTGGACGCGAGCGCGTCCTCGTAAAGGAAAATGAACGTGCCCTTACCCTCTACAAGGGGGAGATCAAGGCTGTCCTGCTGCCGGGCGAGCATGCGCTCGCCAACCGGCGCGGCAGCCTCGAAGTGTCCCGGCACGATCTGAAGAACCCGGAATTCGTTTCGGCGTACGAGAAGGCGTTGTTCGACAAGCTCCCGGATGTGGCCGCGCGTCATCTGACCGTCGTTCGCACCGGGCGCACTGAGGTCGCCGTCATCGAGCGTGACGGAAACCTGCATGCCGCCCTCGCCCCGGATCGCAAGCTGGTGCTGTGGACCGATGCCGGTCCGTGGAAGGTGACGCTGGTCGACACGTCGGTCGATCTGGCCATCGATCCGGCGGTCATGCGCCGGCTCGGCCAGGCCCGGAAGACGGAACTCATGTCCGTCCATCCGGTCGTCGACGGCCAGGCCGGACTGTTGTTCGTGGACGGCGTGCTTGCCCGCACGCTTGCGGCGGGCGTGCACGCCTTCTGGAACGTCGGCCGCATGGTGCAGGTGAAGGTCGTCGACCTCAAGCGCCAGTCGCTCGACGTCGCCGGACAGGAAGTGTTGACCAAGGATCGCGTCACGATCCGCGTCAACATATCAGCCGAGTACCGGGTCGTCGATCCGGTCAAGGCTTTGAGCATGGTGAAGGACTTCTCCGAAGCCCTCTACCGCGCCCTCCAGTACGCCTTCCGCAAGACGCTTGGCGCGCTGACGCTGGACCAGATCCTCGAAAAGAAGGTGACGGTCGATGAGGAAGCGGCGGCCAAGGTCCGTACGGACATGGCCGAGATCGGGGTCGAGGTCAGCGACATCGCACTCAAGGATGTCATCCTGCCGGGCGAGATGCGCGAGATCCTGAACCAGGTGGTGTCGGCCGAGAAGCAGGCCGAGGCCAACGTCATCCGTCGCCGCGAGGAGACGAACGCCACGCGTTCCCTGCTCAACACGGCCAGGGTGATGGCGGAGAACCCGGTGATGCTGCGGCTGAAGGAGCTTGAAGCTCTCGAAGCCATCGCCGGCAAGGTCGAGCGGCTGACCGTCCACAACGGGACGGGCGGACTGCTGAACGATCTGGTCAAGCTCCGCGACAACTGATGCATGTCGCCCAAACGCGGTTGCGGTTGGAGAAAACGACAGGCACCGGAACAAGGACTGACGTAACGGTAATGGGAAGGGCCGCCGGGTTGACCGGCGGCCCTTCTTGCGTTTCTTGGGCGACCTACCCATCTGCGCCCGGCTTATCAGGCCTTTTCCTGCCGGGAAAAACCGATTAGACAGCGCCCAAACAAGATGCGGACAGATTCCGCCCGCAAAGAAGGAAAAGACCCTTGTCCACCACGTTCGACAAAGTCGCCAAGATCATTGCCGACACCAGCGAGATCGATATCGACACCATCACGCCCGAGAGCCACACGATCGACGATCTCGGCATCGACAGCCTCGATTTCCTCGACATCGTCTTTGCCATCGACAAGGAATTCGGCATCAAGGTGCCGCTGGAAAAGTGGACGCAGGAAGTCAATGACGGCAAGGCTTCGACCGACGATTACTTCGTCATGAAGAACCTGTGCGCCAAGATCGACGCGCTGGTCGCGGCAAAGACCGCCTGAGATCGGCCGGTACGCGGCCTTGACGGGCCGCGCCGCCTGACCCACAAAGCCGCTCATGAGCAGCCCCCGCGACGTCGTCATCACAGGTATCGGCCTTGTTTCCTCACTGGGGGAAGGTCCCGACGCCCACTGGCAGAAGCTGTCTCAACCCGGCCAGAAGCCGGTGCTCGAAACGGCGCGCTTTGCCCCCTACACCATTCATCCGCTACCTGAGATCGACTGGAACCTGCAGATCGCCAAGCGCGGCGATCAGCGGCAGATGGAAACCTGGCAACGGCTCGGCACCTATGCCGCCGGCCTGGCGCTGGACGATGCCGGCATCAAGGGCAACGACGAACTCTGCAGCACCATGGACATGGTCGTGGCGGCCGGCGGCGGCGAGCGCGACGAGGCGGTCGATGCCGCCATTCTGGCCGCTTCGGAAAGCCGCAACGACCGCGACGTGCTGCTCAACGAGAAGCTCACGACCGAACTGCGGCCGACCCTGTTTCTCGCCCAGCTTTCCAACCTGCTCGCCGGCAACATCTCCATCGTCCACAAGGTGACGGGCTCATCGCGCACCTTCATGGGCGAGGAAGGCGCTGGCGTCGCTGCCGTCGAGACGGCGGCCGCGCGCATCCGCTCCGGCCAGTCGACGCACATCCTGGTTGGCGGCGCTTTCCAGACCGAACATTCCGACATGCTGCTCGGTTATGAATTGGCCGGCTATCTGCATCGCGGCCCCTGGAAGCCGGTCTGGCAAAGACAGGGCGCCGAAGGCGGCGGCGTGGTGTCCGGCTCCGGTGGCGCGTTCCTGGTGCTGGAGCAGCGCGAACATGCGATAAGTCGCGGCCGCAATATCTATGCCGAACTCGGACCGGTTGTGTCCGGCCGTGCCAGGCGCTCGCGTGGAGAACTCGATGCCGAGATCGCCACGCTGCTGAGCCGGGCGGCGCTGCCGGACGGCAAGCTGCTGGCGATGTCGGGCGCATCTGGTGCGCACGCCGCGACGGCCTCTGAAAAAGCGGCCCTCGAAGCCAATCCGGCGATCTCGGCGCGCGGCTTCGCGACGCTTACCGGCCATATGAAGGAAGCGCAGTTTCCCTTCGCCGTGGCGTTGGCGGCGCTCGCCGTCGACCGCAAGGCCGCCTATCCTGTCTTTGACGCCACGGCAGAGAAGCCGTTCGAAGGCATTCCGGCGAGCGTCCTTGCAACGGCGATCGGCTATCACCAATTCGAGGGCATGGCGCTGGTCAAATCAGCGTAAGTGCTCCTCGCAATTCACGCTTCAAGGGCAAAGGGCTTCCGGATGGCCAATCTCAGGGATCACATGGGCAGGCCGATCGTCGCCGTCACCGGCATCGGCGTGGTGACTTCGCTCGGCGTCGGCAAGGCAGACAATTGGGCGGCGCTGACGTCGGGAAAATCGGGCATCCACCCGATCACCCGCTTTCCGGTCGATCACCTCAACACCCGCATCTCGGGCATGGTCGATTTCCTCTCGTCGAGCTCCAAGGGCGCCAGTCCCCTCACCTACGAGCTTGCAGAGACCGCCGCGCGTGAGGCCGTGGCCGAATCCGGCCTTGATTCCAGCGATTTCGGCGGTCCGCTGTTCCTCGCTTCGCCGCCGGTCGAACTCGACTGGCATGAGCGCTTCGCGCTCTACAACTCCGACAAGGACGACGCCGGCGCCGAAAGGCTGTTGCGGGTCGCGCGGGGATTGAAGGAACTGGATATTTTCGAGACCACCCAGTTCGGCTCGATCGCCGACAGGCTCGCCGACCGGTTCGGCACGCGCGGCCTGCCGATCACCCTGTCGACCGCCTGCGCCTCCGGCGCCACCGCCATCCAGCTCGGCGTCGAGGCGATCCGGCGCGGCGAATGCGACCGGGCGCTGTCGATCGGCGCCGACGGCTCGGCGACCGCCGAAGCGCTTATCCGCTTCTCCCTGCTTTCGGCGCTCTCCACCCATAATGACAATCCCGAGAAAGCGTCAAAACCGTTCTCCAAGGACCGTGACGGTTTCGTCTTGGCGGAAGGATCCGGCGCGCTGGTGCTGGAATCGCTGGAAGCCGCACTTGCCCGTGGGGCCGAGGTCCTCGGCATCTTGAGCGGTTGTGGCGAAAAGGCTGACGATTTCCACCGCACCCGCTCCAAGCCGGATGGCTCGCCGGCGATTGCCGCCGTGCGCGCCGCGCTTGCCGATGCGGGCTTGAGCGAAGGCGAGATCGACTATGTCAACGCGCACGGCACCTCGACGCCGGAAAACGACAAGATGGAGCACCTGTCGCTGTCGACCGTGTTCGGCGAGCGGATAGGCTCGATGCCGATCTCGTCCAACAAGTCGATGATCGGCCACACGCTGTCCGCGGCCGGCGCGGTGGAAGCGGCTTTTTCGCTGATGACGATGCGCGAAAGCGTCATTCCGCCGACCATCAATTACGACAATCCCGACCCGGCGATCGTGCTCGACGTGGTGCCGAACAAGAAGCGCAATGCGCAGGTTCGCACGGTCCTGTCGAACTCCTTCGGCTTCGGCGGCCAGAACACTTGCCTTGTCATGGCGCGGGAACCGGTCTAAGCGAGCCGCTTCCGCCCAATGCATGTCGCGCAGAAGTGACCTCGATTTTGCGACCGCGACACGCATAGAACAAGAAATAGAACCGACAGGCTCCATGCGCGCACTGCAACTTATCGAGGACCGCCGTCTTGAAACGGTGGACCTGCCGCCCCCGCCGCCACCCGCACTTGGCGAAGTCACGCTGCGCATCAAGGCGGTGGCCCTGAACCACATCGATGTCTGGGGCTGGCGCGGCATGGCCTTCGCCAAGCGAAAGCTGCCGCTCGTCGTCGGCGCGGAAGCCTCCGGCGAGGTCGAGGCGGTCGGACCCGGCGTTTCCAGCCTGCTGCCTGGGCAACTGGTCTCGATCTACGGCGCACGCACCTGCGGTCTCTGCCGTGCCTGCCGCGAAGGCCGCGACAATCTGTGCGAACATGTCTCGGGCGTCCATGGCTTCCATCTCGATGGGTTCGCGCAGGAGAAGATCAATCTGCCGGCGCGCCTGCTCGTCCCCGCCCCGCCCGGCGTGACCGACATCGGCGCCGCCGTCGCGCCCGTGACTTTCGGCACGGTCGAGCACATGCTGTTCGACAATGCCAGGCTGCAACCCGGTGAAACGATCCTCGTTCATGCCGGCGGCTCCGGTATCGGCTCGGCCGCCATCCAGCTGGCGAAGCGTATGGGCTGCACCGTCATCACCACGGTCGGTTCGAACGAAAAGATCGACAAGGCCAAGGCGCTCGGCGCCGATCATGTCATCAATTACCGCGACGACCGCTTCGAAGGCGTCGTGCGCAAGCTGACGAAGAAGAAAGGCGTCGACGTCGTCTTCGAACATGTCGGCGCCGACACCTTCGCCGGCTCGATGCTGTGCCTGAAGCGTGGCGGCCGCCTGGTCACCTGCGGCTCGACATCGGGCGTGTCGACGCAGATCAACCTGATGCAGCTCTTCCAGCAGCAATTGAAGCTGCTCGGTTCCTTCGGCTGCCGCATGGAGAACATGGCCAACGCCATGCAGAAGATGGCGGCGGGACAGGTGGCACCCGTCATCGACACCGAGGTCGGCTTCGACGACATCGATGCCGCGCTCAAGCGCATGGAAGGCCGCGACGTGTTCGGCAAGATCATCCTGCGCGTCGCCTGAGGCCCTGACGTCGGTGCTCAAGAAGCTACGCCGGGATCTCAGGTTTCGCCTTGGCCGGCAACTGCGCCAGGTGAACTACTGGCTGGTCGCGCGCGCCGCCATGATCATCATGTCGGTCTTGCGCCTGCTGCCGGTCGACAGCGCGCTGAATTTCGCCGACCGCGCCGCCCGTCTCATCGGCCCGAGGGTCGGACGCCACAAGGTCGCCATCGACAATCTGCGCAAGGCCTATCCGGAGAAGAGCGAAAGCGAAATCCAGGCCATCGCCTCCGATATGTGGGGCAATATGGCCCGCCTTGCCGCCGAGTACATCTTTCTCGATGCCCTGTTCGACTATGACCCGGCCGCCAGCAAGCCCGGCCGCGTCGAGGTCAGGGGTACAGAGCACTTCGTCGAGATCGCCGCCGAAAAGCAGCCGCACATCGTCTTCACCGGCCATCTCGGCAATTTCGAGCTCCTGCCGGTGGCCGCGGCCACTTTCGGCATGAATATCACGGCGCTGTTTCGCCCGCCCAACAATCCCTATCTCGCCGACTACATTCTCTCGACGAGGCGATCGAGCATGGGCGGCTTGTTGCCGTCTATGGCCGGCGCCTCTTTCGCCCTGGCCGGCGTACTGGAAAATGGCGGCAATATCGGTGTCCTCGTCGACCAGAAATTCTCCAACGGGCTGGACACGACCTTCTTCGGCCGGCCCTGCCAGAGCAACCGCGTGCTCGGCACCCTTGCCCGCCACTATGACTGCGACGTCTATCCGGCGCGCTGCGTCAGGCTGCCGGGCAACCGCTTCCGGCTCGAGATCGAGGACAGGCTGGTCCTGCCGCGTACCGCCGACGGCAGCGTCGACGTCCACGCCACCACCCAGATGCTCAACGACGTGGTCGAGCGCTGGGTGCGCGAGGATCCCGGCCAGTGGATGTGGTTTCACAAGAGGTGGGAGATCACCAAGTGGCGGCGCAAGCCGCGCCCGCCGGCCAAGCCGCAGGTTGCAACGAGTTGACAGCTGTCGCCGAAGAATAGGCGCCGATCTCCGGGCGGCGCGCCACGCGACCTCGCAATCCAGACATTCGTAACTTTCCAGGTCAGGGAATCTTAAACGACCAGGGCGCACATATCCCTGTGGAAGGTCGTCGATCGGAATGGAGCGCGGCATGACGAATATCGAGATGCCGCGCCTCGACCGCGACGGTATCGAAGACCGTTCGTTCGGCCGTCTTGGCCGGGCATGGGCCTATATCCGTCGACATGGTCCGCTGGAGCCGCTGAGGCTGGTACACCGGCATGGCCCAGGCGCGAGCCTTGGCTTCATCAGGCGCAACATCCGGCATGTTCTGGCCGACCGTCTCGCCCGCAAATGGGACCGCCGCTATGGCGTCGATACGGCCGGCTCGATCCAGCTTGCCACCTTGACCGTCGTCGGTCCGCACCGGACCAAGGGCAACGAAGCCGTATGCACCTCGCCCCGGACCTTCGACTTCATCATGAAGTCGCTGCCCCGCGACCTCCACGATCATACGTTTGTCGATATCGGTTCCGGCAAGTCGCGGACGTTGCTGCTGGCATCCCGATATTCGTTTGCCGGGGTCGTCGGCGTGGAGTTCGCGCGCGAACTGGTCGAAATCGCCAGGGCCAACATCGAGCGTTTCCGGGATCCTTCGCGCAGATGCCAGGCACTCAGCGTCGTCGAAGCCGATGCCGCGGCCTATGACTTTCCCGAGGCGCCGCTGGTGGTCTATTTCTACAATCCCTTTTCACAGGACGTTTTCGACATCGTCTTGAAAAACCTCGTATCGTCGCTCGAACGACGGCCACGCAGCTGTTTCGTCATCTATGGAAGTTCCAGCCATCGCGCCATCGATTGGGCGAAACCCGCACTCCGCGAGACCAAGGTCTTCAGGGAATTGCCCGTCTCGGCAATGCCGGGCTTCCTCGACGCGATCCGCCCGATCGACTACGCCGTCTTCCGGTTTCAGACCGCCGCATAGGCCTTTCCCGAGGTCTTGCGGATGAAGTGCGCGACGGTGCGTGCGGCAAACGGCGTGCCGGCGGTGAACCGCATCAGCGGACCAAAACTGCCGACCGCGCTCGCACCGATGAAATGCAGCCCGGGAATGCTGGATTCGAAACCGGCGGAAAGCACCGGCAACCCTTCCCGGCGCACAATCGCGTCAAGCAGGTCGGGGCCGAACAACCCCAGCCTCGCGATGTCGATCTTGTAGCCCGTCCCCAAGAGGACATGGTCAAAGGTGGCGGTATCCTTTTCGAACCGCAGTTCGACGCCGCTCTCTCCGGCGGAGGCGCCAACGATCCTGCTGCCGGCATTAATCCTTATCCCGTCGAAATCCGGCCTCAGCCAGCCCGTTGCGCCGGCGCCGAGACTGCGCCTGTTGAGCCCGGCTCTCGCGGCTTCCGGGAACATGTGCACGAAACCCGGGACCTCGACCAACCAGGAGATCGGAAACGGGCCGACCCTCGACGGCGATGCGAGGCGCTCCGACAGGAAGTCGCGCAAGCTCCATTTCTGTTTTCCCGCCATGGCCCGGTACCCCAGCCAATGGATCGGGCCATGGCAGACGAGGTCCACATCGGCGCCACTGCGCTTGAGCAGCACGGCGGTTTCGCAGGCGCTCTGCCCGCGCCCGATGACCGCGACACGCTTGCCGCGAAAAGATCCATAGTCGGTATGCTGGCTGGCATGGCTGACCAGTTCGCAGGGCATCCCGCTGAAGACACCAGGGATCAGTTGCTGGTTCATCAAACCGGTGGCAACCACCACCCGTCGCGCGGTGACGGCATCGCCGTCGGCAAGAGCCAACCGAAACCCGCCATTCGCCGGCGCGACTTGACTTACCCTGCGTGTATCCAGGTCCCCAACCGCCTGGGCCTGAATCCAAAGTCCATAGTCGACGAAGTTTTCAAGCAGCAGTGGTTCGCCCGGCGATATCCCGAGGATGGTCGCATAGGAATCGAGCGACAGCCGACCCTTCGTGTGGCCGATATAGGTCGCATGCCATGGAGAGCGCAGCCTCATGCCCTTCGGCATATGATCGCGCCAGAAAGACATGGCGCCGCCAAAGGTTCGCGTCTCGATGCCCGCAGCCTTGAGAGCGCTAGCCGCGGCCAGTCCAAAGGGACCGGCACCGATCACGGCGACTTCGCAATCCATCCCTGGCATGGAGGCGTTCATGTCCGTGGCCTCACATCTGGCTTTCCGCGATTGGCTCGCAGCCGGGAAAGGCAATCCATCATGATGTCGTCCTAGATGTTTTCCGGTTAAGATTGGGAAAAATGAGGGTGTTCACCCGAGCCTCTGGCCGTCCATCCAAACTATCGCGGCAACCGAAACACCCGCCTTGTAAGCACTCTCCAGACCGTCAAAGGCACGTCGATCAAGGCTGGAACCGGGTCGCGCGCCATGAATGTCGCCCATGCCCTGACGGCAGCGAAGGATCCGAAATAGGCACGTCTTGTCAGCCTGCCGCTCGTGATCAACTGGCCTGCCGCCACCATGTCGCGCACAAGATACATCCAGGATGTGCCCGGCCGCGCCGTGGCAACCGGCGGGTGTTGACCCGATCGGACCGCCCATAGAATGGCGCCAAGATCGATGCCGGCGGCGGCGCCCAATCCAAACCATGTCCACGGCCGCGGATTGACGTCGAGCACCTTCATCGAGCCATCGCGGGCATCGCGCTTGAATTCGACCTCGACCAGCCCATGATGCCCGATCGATTCGAGCAGCCGGCGCGCGGCAGCGATCAGTTGCGGCTCGTCGACGACCTCCACGAAGGTGCTGGTATAGCCAAAATCGACCGGATACTGCCGCGTACGTCGGGCGGTGAATTCCACCACCGGCGCCCCCTGATCCCAGAGTGCCGCGTAGGAGAACTGGCTTTCTCCTCCCCCCGGTATCATCTCCTGGACCACGACATTCTCGCCGCCGATGTCCTCGGAGGCCCATTCATAGGCAGCAAGGAACGTTTTCAGATCGCCGGCGAGAACGGCCTTGGCGCGCGCGAAGCGGCTGCGTCCGCCCATATTCGGCTTCAGAATGACGGGAAAGCGAAGCTCGGCCTGCGCCGCCTGCCCACAAGCGGTGATCGCGTAGGTCAGGGGCACGGCGAGCCCCAATTCGCGCGCGCGGCGGTAGAGCAGCGGCTTTTCGCAAACCCATTTCAGTTGCTCCCACGGCGGCAGCACCACCTCGAACACCGTGCGAAGTTGATCGATCGCTTGCGACAGAAAGCGAACTTCGGGGTCACCGCCCGCGATCA
Organism: Mesorhizobium comanense; assembly: GCF_005503535.1. GTDB lineage: Bacteria > Pseudomonadota > Alphaproteobacteria > Rhizobiales > Rhizobiaceae > Mesorhizobium > Mesorhizobium comanense. The sequence goes on from NZ_SCNN01000027.1 coordinate 70,883, forward strand.
GCAGAAAGCCGCCCAGCCCATGGGTCCTGGCCAGATCGAGCAGGAAGTCGACGGCCCGCGCGTCATCGGGACCGGGCCATGTCATCGTGTGGCGGGCATATCGCGAAAAGCCAGGCAACGGCGTGTCGTTGCTCACCAGCCAGACAGGGACCTTGCGACTGCCGAGGCTCCTGGCAAGCGCCAGGGTCCCATGCGCGCCGCCGAGAATAACCACCCCGGCGGGCCGGCTGGAAACGCGATCGTCCGTCTCGGGCTGCGCAAGCATCTGTCAATTCCGGCGAACGATACGCAATGGCACGTTTCCTCGCGCACCGATCGGCGGGCCTGCGAAATACAAGCGAAGGCTAATAAAAGAGGCCGCGCATCACTATTGATCTGTGCCATCCAGGTTCTGCAAAAGAACCGGAGGCACAAGCTCCTAGTAACAGCTTCTCGGGACATCCGAACAGATGGAACTTGGCCGGATGCTTTGCCAGCGGTAAAAATCCCGCCTCAAAACGATCACGGGGAACCTCCCGCCGTCACGGGTCGTTGGCCGGCATCAGCGCTTGCAACGCTGATGGATCGGTCGGGCGATCCGCTGGACCGATGCGCGGCCAGGCGGACCGCGCCGCACGTACGGCGGCGCGTCCGGCAGGCGTTAGTTGGTCACCACGATGCGCGTGTTGCCGAAGCCGACTTCCCGCACCATCGAATAGAAGGTCGCGGCATTGGCCGTGTGCAGCCGCACGCAGCCATGTGATGCCGGACGCCCAAGCTGCCTGACGGCGCCGGTTCCATGAATGGCGTAGCCGCCATGGAAGAACACCGAGTAAGGCATTGGCGACATGTCATATTTGCGCGAATACCACATGCGTGCCGTCCGCTGCGGCCGGTAGGTTCCGCGCGGCGTGAAATAACCCGGACGGGCGGTGGACACGGCCCACCGGTAAACCGTCGAACCATATCTGACCGTCATCGTCTGCGTCGACACGTCGATGTTCGCCACCAGCATCGCCGCCTGGCTGGCGACTGATGTGGCGAACAGTGCGACGGCCATCATCGCTGCCATGAGAAATGACTTTTTCATGCGATCAAACCCCTTTGATTGCCCCTTACTTGCCTGCCCTCACGCTGTTTTTCATCTTTTTAATGGCAGGTGAACGGGTTAACACACACTCCTTGACCAATTAGCCAATTCAAAGCAGTGAATTTGAACGATTTCGCGCGATAGTTGCCGCAACGACACGCCGCACGGCTTCGCTCGACGGGCTTGCAAAACCGTCGCGATCGCTGCTCAACTCGCGGCATGAACGAACGACTCCTCAAAGCAATCGATGCCAGGCGCGATGATCTCGTCGCGCTGACAGCCGACCTCATTCGCTTTCCCACCATCAATCCGCCCGGCGAGGCCTACCGACCATGCGCGGAATATATCGGCGCCCGGCTGAAGCAGCGCGGCTTCGAAATCGAATTCATCCGCGCCGAAGGGACGCCCGGGGACACCGACCGCTACCCGCGCGTCAATGTCGTGGCCCGCTTCGACGGCAGATCGCCCGGTCCCTGCGTCCACTTCAACTCGCATATCGACGTGGTCGAGGCCGGCGAAGGCTGGAGCCTCGATCCCTTTGCCGGCATCGTCAGAGACGGCAGGGTCTATGGGCGCGGGGCCTGCGACATGAAGGGAGGATTGGCCGCTTCCATCATCGCGGCCGAAGCCTTCATGGACGTCTTCCCCGACTTTCCCGGCGCCATCGAGATATCGGGCACGGTCGACGAAGAGTCCGGCGGCTTCGGCGGCGTCGCCCATCTGGCCAGGCTCGGCTATTTTTCGAAGCCCAGGGTCGACCATGTGATCATCCCCGAGCCGCTGAACAAGGACCGCATCTGCCTCGGCCACCGTGGCGTCTGGTGGGCGGAAATCGAGACCAAGGGCGAGATCGCGCACGGCTCGATGCCCTTCCTCGGCGACAATGCGGTGCGTCACATGGGTGCGGTGCTGCAAGCCTTCGAAGACGACCTGTTCCCGGCGCTGGATCGCAAGGTAACGCGCATGCCGGTCGTTCCCGAGGGCGCCAGGCGCTCGACCATGAACATCAATTCCATCCATGGCGGCCAGACAGAGGACTTCCGGCCCGGCCTGCCCTCGCCCAACGTGCCCGACTCCTGCCGGCTGACCATCGACCGCCGCTTCCTGCTCGAGGAAGACCTGGCCACCGTCAAAGGCGAAGTGACCGGTATTCTCGACCGGCTGAAGCGTGAGCGCAGGAAATTCGACTACGAGATCCGCGATCTGATGGAAGTGCTGCCGCTGATGACCGAGCGCGATGCGCCGGTCGTCAAGGCGGTGGCGCAGGGCATTCATGCGATCTTCGACCGAGAGCCCGACTATGTCATTTCGCCCGGCACCTACGACCAGAAGCATATTGCCCGCATTGGCCATATCTACGACTGCATCGCCTATGGACCGGGCATTCTCGATCTCGCGCACCGGCCGGATGAATGGGTCGGAATATCGGACATGATCGAATCGGCCAAGGTGATGGCCATTGGCCTCAACGTGCTGCTGCGTGGCACCGCGACGGACTAGCGCCCGCGCCGGCAAGCTTCGACCGGCCGATGAAGCCAGCGGAGAAAAACATTCCCGGCCAGGGCGCCGCACAGCACGAAACGCAATTTACTCCCGCGCGAAATCACGCTTCTATCCGCATGGTTCGAGCGCATGTCTGACCACACGGGGAGTTGCACGATGAAATTGTGGAAAACCATTCTGGCCGCTGCCGTTCTGACGCTGGCCGCCGCCAGCACCTCGGCGTTCGCCGCCCGCACCGATCTCGTCATCGGCATTCCGCTCGAACCCCCGCATCTCGATCCGACGGCGGGAGCGGCGGCCGCCATCAGGGAGGTCACCTACGCCAACGTCTTCGAAGGCCTCACTCGCATCGGTCCCAACAGCGAAGTCCTGCCGGATCTGGCCGAAAGCTGGACCGTCTCGGACGACGGCAAGGTCTACACGTTCAAGCTCCACACCGGCGTGAAATTCCACGACGGCGCCGACTTCAGCGCCGACGACGTGAAGTTCTCGCTCGACCGTGCCCGCGCGGAAAACTCGCTCAACGCGCAAAAGCAGCTCTTTGCCGCCATCGACAAGGTCGAAGTGGTGGACCCCGCGACGGTGAAGGTCACGCTCACCCACCCGCAAGGCTCGTTCCTCTACAATATGGGCTGGGGCGACGCCGTGATCGTGTCGCCGAAATCCGCCGACACCAACAAGGAAAAGCCTGTTGGCACCGGACCGTTCAAGTTCGACAGCTGGGCCAAGGGCTCGTCGATCACCTTGCTGAAATCAGACCATTACTGGGGCGCGCCGGTCTTCCTCGAAAAGGTCGAGTTCCGCATCGTGCCCGATGCCGCCGCAGCGGTGCCCGCGCTGCTTTCCGGCGACATCCAGGCTTTCCCGTTCTTCGACCCCGACAGCGTCGCCCAGGTCAAGGACGACCCACGTTTCAAGGTCGTTGTCGGTGCCACCGAAGGCGAGACCATCCTGTCGATCAACAACAAGCAGCCGCCTTTCGACAAGTTGCAGGTGAGGCAGGCGATCTCCTATGCGCTCGACCGCAAGGCGATCATCGACGGCGCTTCCGCCGGGCTCGGCCTGCCGATCGGCTCGCATATGTCGCCGACCAACAAATATTATGTCGACCTCACCGGCCGCTATCCGCACGACGTGGCCAAGGCCAAGGAACTGTTGAAGGAAGCGGGGCTGGAGAACGGCTTCAAGGCCACGTTGAAACTGCCGCCGCCCTCCTATGCGCGCCTCGGCGGAGAAATCATCGCATCGGAACTGCGCGACGTCGGCATCAATCTCGAGATCATCCCGATCGAGTGGGCGCAGTGGCTGGACCAGGTGTTCACCAAGAAGGACTATGACCTGACCATCGTCTCCCACACCGAGCCCAACGACATCGATATCTATTCGCGCAAGGATTACTACTTCAACTACGACAATCCGACCTTCAACAAGGTCATCGCCGACCTGGACCTCACCGCCGACGAGGCCAAGCGCAAGGAACTCTACGCCGAGGCGCAGAAGATTCTGGCCGACGATGCCGTGGTCGGCTTCCTCTACGAACTGCCCAAGGTCGGCGTCTGGGATGCCAAGCTGCAAGGCCTGTGGGAAAACGCACCCATCCCCGCCAACGACCTGACCAAGGTGAAGTGGTCGGATTGAACGCTCAGGCTGTCCGGCGGAACTTGCTCTCCGTCACACCCCCCTCTGCCCTGCCGGGCATCTCCCCCGCAAGGGGGGAGATTGTGCTCTCATTTACACCTTCGCCAAGCGTCGACTTGGCAGGTTGGTCAACGACACAGAAACTGCCGATCTCCCCCCTTGCGGGGGAGATGTCCGGCAGGACAGAGA
>NZ_SCNN01000028.1 GCF_005503535.1 Mesorhizobium comanense
CATAATGCGCACGGGTGATTTCAGTCCAGGCCATCGTGATCTCCATCGAATCTCGCAAATCCGACGGAATCACAACCTGCTGAAATCACTCAACTCTTTTTGGAACGGACACTCAGGCAGATCAACGGTCACATCGTCGAGATCGACGCCACGCCTGAGGACAAGGCCGCCTTCCTCCGCCGCGCCGTGGGCGAGGGCGCCCCCTTCGAGGATCTCGATATGGTGCCGCCCGGCCTCGATGAACTCTATGCACATTTCCTCGCGGAGAGGATATCCCAATGAAGACAATCCTACTGCTCTCGGCCAAGGAGGTGCGCGAAGGCCTGCGCAACCGCTGGGTGATCGCCGCCACGGGGCTTCTGGCAGCTCTGGCGCTGACGCTCGTCTTCCTCGGGAGTGCGCCTGCCGGCACGGTCGGCGCCGGCGCGCTGGATGTGGTGGTGATCAGCCTCGCCAGCCTGACCATCTTCGTCGTACCGCTGATTGCGCTGCTCATTTCCCACGATGCCATCGTCGGCGAGATTGAGCGCGGCACCATGACGCTGCTGCTTTCTTATCCGGTCCGTCGCCGTCAGGTGCTGCTCGGCAAGTTCCTGGGTCATCTCGCGATACTGGCTTTCGCCACCTGCGTCGGTTACGGGCTTGCCGCACTGGCGCTGGTGGCGATGGACAAGGGGATTGGCGGCGAAAGCTGGACGGCGTTCGCGACGATGACGGCGTCGTCGGTGCTGCTGGGCGCCGTCTTCGTGGCGATCGGTTATCTGGTCAGCGCGCTGGCGCGCGACCGCGGCACAGCCGCCGGCGTCGCCATTGGCATATGGCTGGTCTTCGTGGTCATCTACGACATGGCCCTGCTGGGGATTCTGGTCGCCGACCAGGGTCACTACGTCAGCGGCGGCGCGCTGAATGCACTGCTCCTGTTCAATCCTACCGATGCTTACCGCATCCTCAATCTCTCCGGCTCGACCGAGATCGCCGCTGCCTCGGGCATGGCGGGGAGCGTGCAGAGTGTCGCATTGGCGCCCATGGCGCTGATCGCGGCGCTCGTAGCATGGGTTGCCGGGCCGATGGCGCTTGCCGCACTCGCCTTCTCGCGGAGGGAACTGTGAAGCCACATCTGAAGATAGGTCTGCTCGCAAGCCTGCTCGCGCTCGACGCGTGTCAGCGCGCGCCAGAGCCGCCCCCCGTCCCCTTCGCCATGACGGAGGAGGCGATGGGCCGCTATTGCGGCATGAACATCCTCGAACATGCCGGGCCGAAGGGGCAAGTCATCCTCGCCAGATACGACGAGCCGATCTGGTTCTCCTCGGCGCGCGACACGATCGCCTTCACCATGTTGCCGGAGGAGCCCAAGGACATAAGGGCAATCTATGTTTCCGACATGGCCAAGGCGGCAAGCTGGGAGAAGCCCGGTGCGGACAACTGGGTTGACGCCCGCAAGGCCTTCTTCGTCGTCGGCAGCGATCGCAAAGGCGGCATGGGAGCGGCCGAAGCCGTGCCCTTTTCGTCGGAGGCGGCGGCGAGGACCTTCGCCGGCGACCATGGCGGCAGGGTGGTCGGCTTCGACGCCGTTCCGCGCGACTACATATTGGACGAGCAGGCCAGCGGCGGCGATACGTCGCAGCAGTCCACCAGGGAGGCCGATTGACATGATTTCCGGAACAATGACCAGACGTCGCATGATCGCCATCAGCGCCGCCGCGGCCGGCATGGCGCTACTGCCGCCGCATGGCAAGGCTGCCCAGGAAGCCGTGACCTGGCAGGGCGAGGCGATGGGTGCCCAGGCCTCGCTCGTCATCCATCATCCCGACCGCGCCATGGCACTGAAGCTGACCAACGACGTCGTCGCGGAGGTGCGGCGACTGGAGCGCATCTTCAGCCTATACCTGGACGATTCAGACCTGACGCTCCTTAACCGTCAGCGCTTTCTCATCGCGCCGCCGCGAGAGCTGGTGGACATATTGCGACAGAGCCGAGAAGTCTGGACGCTCACGGGGGGCGCCTTCGATCCCACGGTGCAGCCGCTGTGGGACGCCTACCGTCGCCATTTCTCGACGTCCGGCGCCGCCGAAGCCGGACCTTCGGCGCAGATTGTGCGCGAATGCGTTGGCCGCGTCGGCCTCGACCGGGTCGCCTGCTCGGGCAGCCGGATAGACCTGTCGGTGCCAGGCGCGGCACTGACGCTTAACGGCATCGCCCAGGGCTACGTCACCGACAGGGTGGTCGATCTGCTGAAGGCCGGCGGCGTCGAGCGCTCCATGGTGGACATGGGTGAAAGTCGCGCTATTGGTTCGGCGCCAGGCGACAGGCCGTGGCGCGTCGGCGTCTCCGACCCGCTCGACTCGGCCCGCATCGTCGAGGTACTCGAAGTGGAGGATCGCGCGGTTGCCACGTCGAGCCCGTTCGGCTTCCGCTTCGACGCGGAAGGCAGGTTCAGCCACATTATCGATCCACGCAGCGGCGCGACGCCCCAGCGCCATGCCAGCGTCACCGTGGTGGCCGGGCATGCGGCGTTGGCGGATGCGTTGTCAACCGCCTTCAACCTGATGGACGTGGCCGCGATCGCGGCCGCCGTCCACGGCAATGCCGGCGTCGAGGTCCATATCCTGTCGCATGAAGGTGGGTGGACTCGTATCAGGGCATGAGGAGGCCTATCGGAAAGCAGGCCCAATTCGCCGGTTGGCGGCATTGAACGGGGCGGACATCTCGATCTGTTCCGCTCCGATCAGGTCGATCCAGGATATAGCTGGAAAGACGCGGCGAGGCAGATCGCGAACGCTGGGGGCTTGCGGGGGGACCAAGAGCGAGTAGTCCCCTGATGCCGATGGTTTGGCGCGAAAGGATGGCGGTGGGGACCTCAAGCGGGTTCGTCTGGCGCGTCAATTCGCCGAAGGTGGACAGTTCCTTCGTTACAACCTCCTGTATCGTTTCGGGATAGGTCGCGCGGCTCGGAGCCGGTTCCGCGAGTCCTCAGCACAAGGTCGGCGCCGTCAAATTGGCTGAAGTCCGATCTCATTCTGATGGGTACATTCGCGCTCAACTTCAAGCTTGTGCCCTAAAGGATTCGCAACGTGATGTCCCATTCGGGCTGGGCGGATATCACCAAATGGTGGCAGCGGCCAGCGCCAACGCGGTTGGCCTCCCTCACGCTCCATTCTTAAAAGCATCGAGGTCGCTGAACTGGCGACCTCGATCTATTTAGGTTAAATTTGGGAATACTTGCTGGCGCGGTAGTGCCGCCTCAACTATCAACCGCGCCTGAATTCTTGCGGCAGCATTGCCGCCGGTCAGGCGGCCTGACTGTGGCCTCGGCCCGACCGATGGAGATAGGCGTCGAAGGCAGCCGCGGCGGCGCGGACCAGGAACCGATGATCCCGTGGTAGCCGGATGATGCCTTCGGCGACGTCGATGATGCCGTCATCGGCGAGTTCGGCAAGCCTTTGGTTGTCGGCGAGCAACCTGGCCGGATCAAATCCATGCCGGCTGCAAACCTCCTGCACGTCGACCGTGAAGTCGCACATCAGACGCTCGATGATCTCCGCGCGCAGGCGGTCCTCGTCGGTTAGCCGGTAGCCCCTGGCGGTCGCCAGCCGCCCGGAAGCGATCGAACCGGCATAGAAGCCGGGGCCGACCTGGTTCTGGACATAGCCGTGACGGGTGTGACCGATGGCGGAGGCGCCGAAGCCGACCAGCGTTTCGCAATTGTCGGTGGTGTAACCCTGGAAGTTGCGCCGCAGTTTTCCCGTAGCCTGCGACCGCGCGAGATCGTCGTCGGGCAGCGCAAAATGATCCAGCCCGACCTGGACGTAGCCAGCGCCAACGAGCGTGTCGGCTATGGCAAGTGCCTGCTCCATGCGAGCGAGGCTGTCAGGCAGTGTGGCTTCCTCTATCATGCGCTGGTGCTTCTTGAACGACGGCACATGGGCGTAGCCGAAAACTGAAAGCCGGTCAGGCCGCATGGCGGCTGCGGTTTTGGCCGTGTCGATGCAGGATCGCACCGTCTGGTGAGGCAGGCCGTAGATCAGGTCGAAATTGATGCTGCTTACGCCGGACTGGCGCAGGCGGTCGACCGCCTCCAGTGTTGTCTTCTCGCTTTGGATGCGGTTCACCGCTCTCTGGACCACCGGGTCGAAGCTCTGCACTCCCAGGCTGGCGCGGCTGACGCCCGCGCCGCCCAAGGCGCCCGCCATCTCGATCGTGAGTGTGCGCGGATCGATCTCGACCGCAATTTCGGCGGTCTCGGCCAAAGCGAAGCGATCGCGAAGGAGATCCGTCAATGCTACGAAATCCGCTGGCGTGACGATGGTGGGGGTACCGCCGCCGAAGTGTACCCTGTCGACATGAAGTGGCTGCGCCGCCTGCGCGGCGACCATCTGGATCTCGTTGCGAAGCAGATCCAGATATTCAACGATGGGCTGATCTTTGGCCGTGACGGTGGTGTGGCAGCCGCAATACCAGCACATCGAGCGGCAGAAGGGGATATGCAGGTAGAGGGAGGCCGGAGCGCCTCGCGGCAGGTGCGACAGCCAGTTTGCATAGGTGTCGACGTCGACCGAAGGCGAGAACTCCGGCGACGGTGGGTAGCTGGTATAGCGCGGCAGACGCACCTCACCATATTTTTGCAAAACAGACAATTTCACGACCTTCCTCGCCTCCGTTGCAGCATCGGACACTCGTCGATTTCCCGCCCGGCTTCTTTGCGGAATGCCAAATGTCTTGCATCTGGGAAGGCGATGCTGCGGAGCGGTTGCGCCCGCCATCGAGAGAGTGGCGGCGCCGTGGCGAGTACAGAAATCGAAGCTGCGGGCCATTCCGGCTGCCGCTGCCCGAGCGGTCGGCCGAGATTCATTTGCCCGCATCGTCCGCGGCCATGGTCAGAGAGGGGCACCAAATCAGTCGCCCTCACCGGGTTTGCCGCTGAAATGTGCGTCGAACTTTCCGGGCGTCCCGTCCCAGGCGTCCCCGTCGGCCGGCGGTATCTTTTTGCGCGTTATGTTGGGCCAGGACGACGCATATTCGTGATTGAGCGCGAGCCAGGCCGGAGTGGCTGAAGGGTCCGTGTCCGGGAAGATTGCTTCCGCTGGACATTCGGGGACGCAAACGCCGCAGTCGATGCACTCGTCGGGGTGGATGACGAGCATGTTCTCGCCCTCGTAGAAGCAGTCCACAGGACACACTTCGACGCAGTCCATGTACTTGCATTTGATGCAGTTGTCCGTGACGACGTAGGCCATGCGAGATCCTCAGGCGGCTACCGGGCTCGGTCTTGACGCGCGCGCGGTCTCGGCGCGAGCCACGGCAAGGGCTATCCAGTCGCGGTAGAGGCCTTGATCCTCCCTGGAAAAAGACATGCGGCTCTTCATGTCGTCGAAAGTTTCCCCAGGGTGGCTCTCGTCATAATCGGCGCGAACCAAGGATTCGAGATAAGCACGCTCTGCTGTATCTGCAGGCCGGACGAAATCGTGCGAATTGCTCAGCATGGCAATCTCCTTTCGGTTAGTTCAATATCCATCGCTGCCTGGGATCTATCCTGCTCCAGCGCCCAAATTGCGCAGGGCGGGCAGTCGACGCCACATTGTTCGATCGCTGAGAAGATCAGGCCGAGCCGCTCCTGGCGTGACAGGCCGCAGGTGAGGTCCGAGCGCGTCAACGCAGGCAAGAATCCTCGAAGGGTACGCAACGTGTGACCGATGAAAATGGCTGGCAAGGTGATCACCATCAGGCTAGACAAAAGATATATTATAAATGTACCTTTTTGGATATGACCCAGCAAGGGAAAACGATGCGACCAGGTGAAGCGGGGAGCGTCGCCAGCCCTTAGGCCGCCGGCTGGATGCCGAAGTCTTCGGGACTGAGCAGAAGGTCGGCCAAGGTGTAGCGGTCAAGCGTCCCCGAGAAGGCGGCGAGCGCCTCTTTCAGCATGCCGCGCAGGCGACAACGCGGGGTGATCAGGCAGGCGTTTTCGCTTCGGAAGCATTCGACCAGCGCAAAGTCTGGCTCGGTCGCGCGCAAGACGTCGCTCAATCGGATTTGCGCTGGCGGCCTGGCGAGCGTGAGGCCGCCATGGCGACCGCGCACCGCCTTCAGGAAGCCGGCGCGGGTTAGTTGGTTGGCCACCTTCATGAGGTGCGCGCGGGAAATTCCATAAACCTGAGCGGTTTCCTCGATTGTGACCAGCTGCCCGGCCCTGGCCGCAGCGTACATGAGCAACCGCAGCGAGTAGTCGGAGAAATCTGTCAGTCTCATCCAAAGCCCTCTTGCCGACCCAATGCGGCATCTCGGCGATCAAAATACCAGAAAGATGCGCTGCAGAGGTATCTTTTGCAAGGCGGTCAATTTTCGGCGTTTCTGGCACGGCGCTAAAACATATATTGACAATGTATCTTTCTGTATCGATTATCGATGACCGTCGGTGCAGCGCAAGTTGCCTCGCCACGGCGGCGACCTAGGTCAGGATTGGATCCGCCGCTCCTCACTGAAATTGAAGGAACGATTCAATGGCACTTACGACAGAAGCAGAAACGAACGAAATAGATGTCCGCAGCCTGGTGCCGATGCAGAGGCACCAGAAGATCTTCGAGCTTGTCGATCAGCTTGCGCCCGGCGAGAAGTTCATCCTCGTCAACGATCATGATCCTAAGCCCCTCTACTACCAGCTGGAGGCAGAACATCCGCACCAATTCTCCTGGACCTATCTCGAGAGGGGGCCGGTCTGGCGCGTCGAGATCGGTCGCCTCTCGAAGGCGGCGTGAGACGGGTATCGCAACCCAACAAGCCGCCCGCGGACCTTGCGTGGGCGGCGCTGTGGCAGGGGCCGGGACATGACCGTTGGAGCAGAACCGCGGCTGGACGACGAGAAGGTCAAGCAGGCGCTTCGCCTCGTGATCGATCCGGAACTCGGCTACAACATCGTTGATCTGGGGCTTGTGTACGCTGTCCTGGTCAACGACGGCGGTGTCGTCAACATCGTGATGACCACCACGACCCGCGGTTGCCCCGCCACCAACTACATGAAGGAGGGGGCCCGCGACGCTGCGTGGAGCGTTCCCGGCGTCGAATTCGTTGACGTTACCCTGACCTATGAACCGCCCTGGTCGCCACAGAAGATGAGCATCGAAGCCAAGCGCCACCTCGGCATTGGCGATGATGGCGAGTGGTGAGCGACGTTCGCACTGACTTGACCAAGTCCACGGAGGCCAACCTAATGCAATACCGACAGGCAGATCGGATCGATGGCCTGGCGGATATCCTGGTCGCCAGTCTCGAGGCGCTTGCAAAGGCCGGACATACCGATGCCGCCTGCCGCCTTGCCGGTCGGGCGTGTGCCCAACTGCGCGACGTCGACGCGAGGCGATGGCAGAAATTCAACGCGCTTCTGCACCGGTTGAGCAAACAGGTGCGGTGGGACGAGCCATAGAGGCGACTATCGCGCCTTTCTGAGAGAATCGAAGCGATCGCATGAATGGGTCCGATCAGGACTACAGGTAGCAGACGCAACACGAAATGCATCATTTAATGTGGTCAGGAGGTGACGGTGCGAAATGATCGCAAAGCTCTGCTAGTTGATGAAACCGCACGAGCCACCGGCCCCTTGGTCCGATCCCGCAGGCATTGTGGGGATCGTTCCCCGCCAGCGATCCTCCGGAATGGATCGGTTGCGGCTCCGCCACGGTTCATCAAGGGCTTTCCGATTCGAGGGTGGACCGATGCAGGTCGAAATCAGCAACGACAACATCCTCATTGACGCAAGATTGCTTGCCGATTTGCTACGTCTCGATCCGACGGCGGTGCACTCGCTGATGAGAACACAGGAGATTACCTCCCTCTGTGAACGCGGGATTGGCGAGCACGAGGGCGAATATCGATTGAGCTTCTTCTACGGCAATCGCCGCGCGCGTCTGAGCATTGATGCCGCCGGCAACGTGATACGGCGCTCGATGATCGACTTTGGGCAAGCTCTCCTACCGCGCCAATTGCATCGCACCGGCGGATAGCCCGCCGAGTTTTGTAGAAGTCTGGAATGACCTCGCCCGTTCGTCGAGAGGCCTAGTCCTACAGCTCGCTCCGCTCGGCTCTTTCAGGCCTTCCCAAGTTTTGAGATGTCATAAGGCTGCAGGGTGAGTGAAAAAGCCTTTCCTCCAGCAGCAACGAGCATCGCAACGTAGGGCTCACCACTGATTGTGCCTATGCCAATAGAGTCTTTCCGTGCTCCTAAGACCCAGACCCGTAGGCGAGTTAGTGTTAACAGCAACAGTGGCTGCGCGGCGACTACCGCGTCCAGCGCCAAGCCCATCAGTCGAAGATTCGCCAAGCGCTTCACATAGCAGCAGTCGCCATCAACGTTGGGCGGCTAGGCACGGCTTTCCGTTGCCGCGAACCGCGGGAATAGGATGTTGTTCTCCAGGTGGATGTGCTCCATCAGGTCCTCGGCAAGCTGGGCCGTGCCGACGTACAGCGCCTGCCAGGAGCGGCAGGCTCCGTCGGGCGTGACGAAGTCGTCGGTGAGGCTTTCGAGGAGCCGAAGCAAGGTGCCCTGGTCATCGTGCTCGTGCCGCAGTTCCGAAATCGGGATATCGAACTTGCCTTTGGCCCACTGCCGCATTGCGGGAAACAGAATAGCCTCTTCCTTGGCCATGTGCTGCTCCAGTTCGCTCTGCATCTGCCGTAACGCATCGGAAAGGCCGGCCGGCACCTTCGGATGCTCGCGATGCACCGCCTCAACCTTACGCGACAGGGCGATGAGCTCGGGCAGAGCGCGGCGGTGCGCCTCGTGGTAGCAGGCTTCGATGTGGCCGATCAGTTCATCGCTGTCCATCGCAGCGGGCGCGGCTGTGTCCCCGGCGCCGGTACCAAGTGCCTCCAACGCGCGCTCAAGCTCGTCGGGATCGACTCCACGCCGGTGCGCGGCGCCATCAAGGGTGAGATCGCCGTTGCAGCAGAAATCGATCTTGAATTTGCGGAAAACGGCGGTGGCGCCAGGCAGCGTAGCGGCTATGTCGCCGACGGTGCGTTCCCATAGATCTGGACCTGGGAATTGGGTGTTCATGACGAAGCTCCATGCATGTTCAACACAACGGCTTTGAAACTCAGAGGACTCATTCGACGCAACGCATTGTCGTGAGGACGAGATGGCGAACCGCTAAACCAAGGGTTGCCCAGATCAGGTCCGAAGTCTTTGCGCTGGAACAAAGAGGACCAAAATGCTTTCCCTTGAAGGAGTATGCCAAACCGCAGCGTCTTTCGGCGTGCACGGATGTCTCGCATTCCTCAGTGGCTGTTTGTCTGCCAATTGCCCTCAAAGTAACGGAAGCACATAGGTGGACAGCCAGACCTATGTCGGGTTCTCACTGCGCAGTACCGCCAAAATCCTAAAGCAGATCAGCAAGCTGCCGGCAGCATCCTCCCCTCGAGAAGCCTGAGTACATGCGGCGCGGTTGAGTTCAGGGCATTTGGCTTGATGAACATGGCTATCTTCTAAAGTCCGAATCGTACGTGTCGGGCAGGGATTTCGACGTTCTGTGGATATTGCGCACCGGATTGCCCCAGCGCGATCGGCCCGATATCTTCGGCGATTGGAACAGAGTCTTTCGCCGCTTCAGCCGCTGGAGCCGTGAGGGTGTCTGGTGGCGCATCTTCGCGGCGATGTCGGACGATCCGGACTTCGAGTGTCGTCGATTCCAGGATCATCCGCGCCCATCAACATGCTTCGAGTGCTAAAGATGGGGTTTGGAAATCAGGCCATTGGCCGCTCCCGCGGCGGCCTTAGCACCAAGATCCCTATGGCCGTCAGAGGTCTCGGCCGCTGCGCTTCATCCTGACCGCCGGCCAACAGGGGATGGGCCGCAGGCTTATACCCTGTTCGACGGCCCGCCAGAGCGTCATCCCGACGCTGCCTAGGACACCGATCGCCTGCGCCAGGTGATCGCAGACAAGGGCGCTGTGGCCGTCATTCCAAACAACCCTCGCGGATTCAAAAACACCCTATCAACAGCATCTTGACCTGATCGCATGTTGCTTCTCTAAGCTCAAACGGTTCCGACGCGTCGACGCGTCGCAACTCGCTCAAGAAAACAGGCGGGAATTATCTCTCTGTCGTCACGCTCGCAGCTATGATCCTATGGATCAGCTAACGGTCCACAACTCCAGATCTAAAGGCCATGTCGGCGCGAGAGATCATCCGAAAATCGTTGGATCCGCTGTGATTGGCGCTGCTCCAATCAGTTCGAGACAGTACGGCACGGCAGGAAAAACTGCGTTCAGACACACGTCGATCGAAGCCGGTTTACCGGGCAGGTTTATGATCAGCGAACGGCCGCGTACTCCAGCGGTCTGACGTGAAAGGATTGCGGTGCGGACCTGCCGCAAGCTGGCCTGCCGCATGAGTTCGCCGAAACCGAGAAGCTCCTTGGTGATGACCTGCTGCATGGCCTCTGGGGTAAGGTCCCTCGGAGATGGACCGGTCCCTCCAGTCGTCAGGATCAGATCAACGCCACATTGGTCGCAAAGCTCGATGAGCACATCCCGGACACTTTCTACGCCGTCAGGGACGATGCGACGGATGAAGACGCACGGCGATGCTACGACACGTCGAAGCCAACGCTCGATTGCTGGACCGCCAAGGTCCTCGTAGTCGCCGCGGCTTGCACGGTCCGACACCGTGACGATTGCGATCTGGGTCATTTCTTTCGTTCGAAATCCATCTTCAGATCGAAGGGGCTGGCAGCCAGCCGGGCTTGCCATGGGCGTATCCATCGACGAGCGTGCTGGGTAGATCGAGGCACGAGAGGATGAAGCGGGCAGCCTTGGGATCCTCTCTCCCATCGGCAAGCGCTCTATAGGTCTTTGCCACCTCGACCATGTCGCACGTGTGCGGAGACAGGCGGATACGCCGGACGCCTCTGGAGGTGAGATCCGCGGGTGCGGGGCAGAAGGCCTGCACCTGGTTGGAGAGCGTCTGCACGCCATTGATCGCGAGGAACTGCTGGTCGTCGAGCGTGTCCACGGCAAGACCATCCAGGTCCTGTTCGCAGGTAAACTGACAGGAATCCTTGTGAAGGCCGTGGATGCGCGCGTGATAGCATCGGCCGGAAAGCGCGAGCGGCAGCCGGCCGAAGACGAAAATCTCGAATTCCGCCTCGGGACATGCGCCGGCCATGGCGCCGACGGCGGCGAGCGACAATTCCACGGGCGGGCATATCGTTGTGGCACCGTGCTGGATCATGAACCGCGCGGCAGCCTCATTGTAGACGTTCAGGAACGGACCAGTCACGAAGGGCTTGCCGGAGCGTGACGGCAGGGCGGTGACATCGTTGATCTCGACCAGCCGCTCGTCGGTGCAGAGGTCCGCGATGCTTCTGCGTTCTCGAACGGTTGCCGGTGCCGCCAGCGTGGACAGCACCACTTCCTTTCCCGCACGCTCGAGGCGTTCGATGATCTCGGGCCATGCCGGGTCCGAGAACGGCATCCGCTTGCCGCATATGACTTCGCCGACATGGACGCGGTCGATCGGAGCCTCGTCTGCTATCCTGCGGTAGAAGTCCAAGAGGCGGTCGGGCGACCAGTGGAAGAACACCGGCCCAAGCGTCAACGCAATTGCGGACAAGGTGCTATCTCCACTTCTTGCTGTACGCTCCTGCCGTCTGCCGGGAACCTTCCGACTGGCCAGCAAGAATCCGATCGATCTCGATCGCGTCGCCACCTTGCTCGACGGCGTCGACGGCCTTCCGGAAGGCACGGACCACTTCCGTCACGTAACCTTTGCCACGCTGGCGTCCTTCGATCTTCAAGGCGGTTACGCCGGCGGCTTTCAGCCCGGCAATCATCCCGCCGGCGTTCAGACTGACGGGATCCTCGAACAAATAGGAGGTCTTACCGCCAGCTTTGAATTTGCCCTTGCACAATGTGGGGTAGCCCACCGGCTCGCCGGGCTCGTAGCGGTCGATCGTGTACCCTGAAAGCCGCGCCGCCGTGCTGTTCGGCTCGTCGTCGTAGCTCACCATTTCGGGTGGCGAACAGACGCCGTTCAGATTTGGCGATTTTCCTGTCGCGTACGAAGAGAGATAGCATCGGCCTTCGATCATCACGCAAAGGCCGCCGAACACGAATGCTTCCGTTTCCACGTCGATTGCACGGTTGAGCGCCGCGATCTCCTGAACCGAAAGCACCCTCGGCAGGACGACGCGACGGATGCCGAAATTGGTCGCGTAGAATCCGATTGCTTCCGGCGTCGCGGCCGCGGCCTGTACGGAGAGATGAAGACGAACTTGCTTATGGTTTTTCGCGACGTGATCGAGGACGGCGATGTCCGCCGCGATGATCGCGTTTGCGCCGCATTCGGCCGCCGTGTCCGCGGCCTTCTTCCAAAGGTCGACATCATTGACCCGCGCGAAGGTGTTGATAGCGACCAGAACCTTGCTGCCGTGGTCATGCGCGAAGCGGACGCCCTCGGCCAGTTCTTCCCCGGAGAAGTTGAGTCCTGGGAAATTCCGGGCATTCGTTTCGTCGCGAAATCCGCAATAGACTGCGTCCGCGCCTGCCTGGACAGCTGCCCTCAATGTAGCGGGGGTTCCGGCCGGGCAGACAAGTTCCATGCGTCCGCTTGTCATGCCTCTGGTGCCTTGCGTCTGGAGTTGCGAGCGGCCATTTGGCGCGCGACATCCAGCGCACCGAGAATTCCCGTATCGACAAGACGAGCCAGTGCGCCGCGCAAGCCGAGCAGATCCGCCGGGCGAAGCTCGGCATCCTCGATCGTATTCCTCAGCGCGAGGACCGCCTCCGTGCGGCCGCTGATCGAGATGATCCGGCTGAAGAAAAGCGCGTCGCCATCCAGCGTGCCGTCGAGCAGGCTCAGCAGTGTCAGAATAGGTCCCCTGATCTGGACGCTTGATGTCGCGGCCTCACTTTTCCTGACGACACGAACGATCGAACGCTCCGCGTCCGGTACGACGGTAAATGCGAAGGCAAGGTCGACCGGGTCGATGAAATAGCAAGCTGTTCGATGTTCGCCGAGGAGGTCGAACAATCGGGGCTGTCGCCCGGCCAAGGAGCGCAAGGACAGCGTGAGCAGCGGCCCGAGCGGCAAGCCGGTGAAGACCGGGAAAAGATGGCGAACCACCGCTGGCAATCTTCCTTCGCTATTTCTCGGCAGCATTTGCACGCCCTGTCTCTTCGGGCCGATCAAGACGATTTTACGAGAGAGAGGATGGGGCGCCTTTTGCCCAGCAGCTCTGCAAAATTATCCCTGTTCGGACAGAAATCCTGATAGTGGCTTTCGAAATCGAAGGCGGCCATGTGACTATGACACTGGCGGCGATGCGGGCATGTAATGCAGGTCCGTGGCATCAAGCGGTCCCGCGCTGTTTTCCGCGAGTCAAAGCTGTCCGGATCGATGCCAATTGAGAGCATCGCTGAGGTCAGCATGTCTTCCGAGGCGTAAGGTAGCTGCATGGCTTCGTCGAATTCGCTTCGCGATAGACCGATGTCATTCAAGATGCCTGTGCACTCATCCAAACCCATTGCCCAAAATTCTCTTGTCGCTGCCTTGCTCCGCCGGCGGTCCGCAAGAAGGGAAACTACGGTCCGCCAAGCTTCGACAGTTTCGCTGATGAGATTGCCTGCCATGTGAAATCCCCTTCGCCTCGATCGCCTTGCTGGGAAGTAATGCGAGAAGGGAAAATAGCGGGGGCGGATCGTTCGCTCTTTGCGCTAGCGCAAAGTTCTTCGTCAGCGCGCATGGCAAAATTGTCCGCCCGACGATCCGGTCGAGCCGGAATTCGCCATGCATCACCGCTGCCTCCCGTCGTTTTCGGACCTCGGCTCATTCCTTTCGTACCTGGATGGAAATGGACAACTGCAGGACGTAGGGGTGCCGGTTTCGACACGGCTCGAACTGACCGAGATCCACAGGCGGGTGATCGCCGCGAAAGGCCCGGCGCTGCGCCTGACCACGCCCATCGACGATCGCGGCGTCAAATCAGCCTTTCCGGTCGTCGCGAATCTCTTCGGTACCCGGGAACGCGTCGCTTGGGGCCTTGGCACCGACCTTCACGGGCTGGAAACCCTCGGCGCGCTTCTTGCGTGGATGAGATCGCCTCGGGTCCCACGGGACCTTCACCAGGCCCGACAGATGCTGCCGGCGGCGCGCGGGGCCTTCGCGGCGCGGCCGAAGATCGTTGCCCCGCCCCGAGAGTGGCGGGACGCCGATCCGGATTTTTCGCTTCTTCCCGTCCAGACTTGTTGGCCAGGAGACGCCGGCCCCCTCATAACGTGGCCCGTGGTTATCACTCGCCCACCTGGCGATGACGATCCGAGCACATACAATCTGGGCGTTTATCGCATGCAGGTGCTTGCTCGTGATCGCGCCATCATACGATGGCTGCCTATGCGAGGTGGCGCCGCCCACCATCGCATGTGGCAGGCGCGGGGCCTCGAGATGCCGGTGGCGGTTATCATCGGGGCGGACCCCGCCACGTTGATCGCGTCGGTGATGCCGGCGCCCGAAGGCGTGTCGGAGCTGGCACTGTCCGGGATGATCAACAATCGCCGAGTCGGATTGGCACCCTGCAGGAGCGTCATGCTTCACGCGCCAACCAGTGCGGAAATCGTGCTTGAAGGTGTCGTCTCTCCAACCGAGACAGCGCTGGAGGGACCCTTCGGCGACCACACCGGATATTACAACGCGCCGGAACGATACCCCGTATTCAACCTCAAGCGCGTTCGCGTCCGTGACGGGGCAAATTACCTGACCACGTTCACCGGGCGCGCGCCCGACGAGCCCTCGGTCCTCGGCGAGGCGCTGCTCGATGTCTACAAGCCGCTCCTGCGCCAACAAATACCGGAAATCGTCGACCTGTGGCTTCCGCCGGAAGCCTGCTCCTACAGGATTGCCGTTATCTCGATCGCCAAGAAATATGCCGGACAGGCCAGGCGCGTGATGATGGGGTTCTGGTCCCTGCTGCCGCAGTTCTCGATGACCAAGATGATCGTCGTGGTGGATGACGACATCGACATTCGATCATGGCCGGACGTGATGTGGGCGGTCGCCACCCGCATGGATCCCTCGCGCGATCTGATGCAGGTGGATCGGACCCCTATCGACCAGCTCGATTTCGCGTCGCCGCTCGAGGGGCTTGGAGGAAAGATCGGGCTCGATGCGACGCGCAAGATCGGATCGGAGACCTCTCGCGAATGGGGAAAGGAGCTGACCATGTCAGCCGCTATCGAGGAGCAGGTATCCCGACGATGGAACGAGTTTTTTTCGCAAACGACCGCTCAGGGGCAAGAATGACCAAACGGCTGATAATCGGTGTCACCGGTGCATCCGGCTCCGTGCTCGCGCTGGAAACCATTCGTCAACTGGTCAGGGCCGGGGTGGAGACGCATCTCGTCGTCTCCAAGGGCGCGCAGTTGACTGTCGCCCATGAACTCGGCGTCGACGGCCTTGCCCAACTGACGTCTGTCGCCAACCACGCATATTCCTATCAGGACCTGGCCGCACCTATTGCCAGCGGCTCTTTCAGAACGGATGGCATGATCGTCGTTCCCTGCTCGATGCGAACCTTGGCGGCGATGGCGCATGGGTTGGGCGACAACCTTCTTACAAGGGCCGCCGATGTCGTCCTGAAGGAAAAGCGCCGGCTGGTCATCGTGCCGCGCGAGGCGCCGCTCCACGAAGGGCACCTTGACGCGATGCTCAGGCTGGCCCGGATGGGGGCGATCATCGCGCCGCCGGTGCCGCCATTCTACGTCAAGCTTGCCTCGATTGAGGAAATGGTGGTCGAGATGGCTGCCCGGCTGGTTGGCTGGGCGGGCGTGGACCCTGGCGACAAGATGACACGGTGGGGCGAAAAGAAAGTCGCCGTCGCGTGATCGTCCTGGTGGATTTTCTCAACGGGCAAGGATTGCAATGAATCTTCAGACGCCGAAAGGCGCGACATATGACGTGCGGAGACTTCCTCCTGAAAGGAAGCAGTCCGCCGTCTTGTCGATGTTCGACGGGCTCAAACCCGGTCAGACATTCGTGGTCGTTCTCGATTTCGATCCTGATAAACTCAGGCGTCAGTTCGAGGCGTTCTTTGCTGGCGAACACATTTGGGTTTGCCTTGAACCGGGACCGCCAGATTGGTTGATCGAGATAGGAAGACCTCAATCGGCGCGGTGATGTCCAACCCTGACGAAATACGTCGATCGGTCGCCTCAAGGCTCAGTTGGCGACGACCGTGAGGGTCCCCTTCATTCCGAGCTCGTAATGACCAGGCATTAGGCAGGCGAAGTCGAACTGGCCGACGCTGGTGAAGGTCCAGACGATCTCGCCGTTTCCTTGGGGGCCGATGCGGATCGCATTGAGGTCGGCGTGTTCCATGTCGGGAAGCCTCTCCATCCCCGCCTTATGCTCCATCAACTGCTCATGCGTATCCATGACAAATTCGTGGCCGTATTCGCCTTCATTGGTGAAGGCCAGACGCACCGTCTCGCCCTTTTTCACAGTGACTGAAACCGGATCGAACGCCATCGATCCATCTTCGTTCTCGACCATGCTGATCGCGATGGTACGGTCTACTTTGGCCGCCATGCCCGGCTGGCCGATAATCATCATTTCATGGCCGTCATGAGTGCCGGAATGCACTCCCGTCGCAAGCGCCGGGGCGGCGAAGAGGACCATCGCGACTGTTGGCATCATGCATTTCTTCACGCGATTTCTCCCCTTTGCGAATGTGTTGAGTTTCACCCATCCAGAGGTGGCCGCCGGCTCCGTTCGGACCGCGATCGAGGATCACTGGAACCGGACCGCCAGGGCAGCTGTAGTCCTCGCCGACTGTTGCGGCCGAAAACCTATGGCCCGGTTTGCACCGGGGATAAACTGAGTTGCCGCATCGAAAATGCGCCTTCCTTTGCAGTGTTCGCGATGTCGTCGAACAGGAGCGCGACATCCAGGTAGACGCTACGGTCTCGTTCGGCAGCCCCCATTTCGTCAAGGTCCTGCAGGAAGAAGAGAATGGCTTCGATGCGTTCGCGTTGGCCGCGGGCATTGGCGAGATGTTCGCGGGCGATCCGTCGGATCTCCAGAGCCGCAAATCGCGCCAACGTCTCGTCGAGCCTGGAACGGCACTCACAATCCAGCTGGGCGTCGTTGATCAAGATTGCCAGCCGGCCGAAAAAGGCCATGTCGGCAAAGCGCCGGATGCCGTCGTCAATGCTACTCGATGGAACGTTCTGCTTCATATCTTGTTCGCTCCTATGCCAAGGCCAATCACAATCCTGCTGGCGTCCGATCGAGCTGTTGGCGCGGCGCGAGGGAAGACGTTTCGCGGCCGATTACACGACGGACGGAGCAGCGCCGTCTTATCCACCGATCCGGTCTCGAAAACTGGTCTTGATTATAGTCACCCGTTTTGAAGCCTGTTTGCGTTTGAGCAAATACGGAGACCGATCGCCCACGCTATTGCCTTCGGATCGGCTTTTTTCGATCGCCGTTCTTGCGAACGGCGAAGCAGAACGAGGATCTCGTGTCAGCCATCCCCGTGGAGGAATTGTTGCATGGCGACTGACGGGAGTGCGCTCGCTTTCGATGCGAAGCGGATACCGGCGCCGTTTCAGCCATTTTTTCTTATCGCCGGGCTGGACGCGATCGTGGGCGCGGCGGTCTGGTTGCCCCCGGCGTTCGGAATACAGGCCATCGGCCCGACCGGGATTTCTCCCGGCGATTGGCATCGTGACGTGCTTCTGTTCGGGATGGTTCCAGCCATCCTGACTGGTTTTCTGTTGACGGCGCTGCCCCGATGGACAGGACGTCGTGCGGTGTCGCCGCTCACCACGCGTTTGCTGGTCGCTCTATGGCTGTGCAGCCGGGGGACTTTCCTGTTCCTGTCGCATTCGGCCGGGCTTGCCCTCTCGGCGCTGTTGGTCCTGACACTCCTCTTGATCGCGGCGGGACATGTGATCGCCAGCCGGGACCGCCGCAACCTGAAGATAGTGTTTCTGCTGATTATCTTTTGTGGCAGCAACGTGCTCACGGCAGCGTCCTGCCAGGTAGAATTTGCTCTGCGACTGGCCTTGGCTTCGATCATCGGCCTCCTCATGATCATCGGAGGACGGGTCGTGCCGGCTTTGACCATGGCGTACGTCGAAAGCGCCGGCGGACGGATCTTCATCGATCGCTCCGCTGTTTTGGAGTACGCGGCAGCGGTCGTGGCAGCATGCGCCCTTGGTTCGTGGGTTGTCGCGCCGCAGGCGCAATTCACCGGCCTTGCCTGCGCCCTTGCTGCCTGCAGTCAGGTGATGCGGGTCGCCCAGTGGAAGGGATGGCGGATGGTGGCGTCGTCGTCAGTTCTCGCTCTTCATATTGGGTATGGCTGGATCACCGTCGGTTTCGGGCTTCTGGCGATCGACATTTTCGCGCCTGCAAGGCTGGGGCAGGCGGCTGCCGTTCATGCCTGGACGATCGGCGCCATCGGCACGATGGCTCTCGCGATCATGGCGAGCATGATCCGCAAGCACAGCCGCCGCCCTTTCGCGACCTCGGTTCTTGCCACTAGCGCGTCCGTGGCGATGACAATTTCCTGCCTGTCGCGCCTCCTGGTCGAATTGTTGCCGGGCTACGGTGCTCTTTTGGCCGGCATTTCGGGCACACTGTGGGTTGTCGCCTTCGGCCTGTTTCTGGTGGCCTTCCGTCGAATGCTCATACCACGGGCGTGAGACGCCCGAGCTACCAGATCCGGAAGAGCAATCGGTCAGCAGCATCGTCTGGCGAGTAGGAAGAGGAGAGGGACAAGCACCCGGCGGTCTCGCTTTGGACCAGTCATCCCGATGACTGTGAATCGGCTTGGACTCCGCGCGCCAATTGAATGATAAACGATTGAATTACCCCTGACATGCGGGCGGCATATCAACCGTCCCAAAGCATCTTAGGCGCTTCGACCAGCTGGCTGACGGCCCAGAAGCCACATCGTGATGTTGTGGACAAATCCCACGAAGGCGAGGCACCAGGCCGCGCCAGCGACGAAGATGAAGTAGCGTGGGATTGATAGTAGGAAGCCCAGATCCAGCGCCTCGGCCATCTTGAAAGTGCAGACAGTGTACATCCCCAGCGGGAACACCGCGCCCCAATAGGAAGGATCGTAGCGTAACGGAAAGCGGCGGTAGATATGCCGCCAGACTCCGAGCAGCAGCAGCATTGGAATCCACCATGTTCCGGTCGCCCAGAAAAATACAGTGAAACCCTTGATGAAGGGCAGCAGCGACTGCAGAAAAGGCGCCCCTTTGGTGTTTTCGACAAGCGTGGCGCCTACCAGCACTGAAATCGCCATAGCTCCCATATTTATCCAGTAAGGCGGAGACAAGTCGCCCGGCGAAAATGCAAAAAACGTATAGCGATAAAAGATCAGTGATATCATCCAGATATAGAACATTCCGCCCCACAGCCACATTGACAGAGCCAGAAAGTTGAGTTCGATGCGATAGGGCTGCGCCCAATGAGCCGCAATCAACGCGCTAAGCAGGGCTACCGACTGCGTGGCGACGATCGCGAGCAGCCAAGCGCCGGTTAGAGCCTCCTCCAGAGGAGGTTTCTTCTGTTTAACGGTGAGCGCCACGAAGATCGCATAGGTCAGGCCCAACCAGAGCACCAGCCCGATCAACCAAAACGCGACGGCGACAGTCAGGCTATGGGCGATGATGAGACATTGGCTACCCAAAATGCAGGATGCGGCAACGAACGTAAAGAAGCCGGGGGCGCGGCGGTGGTCGATCAGATCGCTGAAGAAATCCGACGGAAACCACGCCAATCGCAGCAAGGTAAGCACGGTAATAATGAAATAGATCGCGATATTCAGGACAAATATGCCGACGCCAACAGCGGGCATGCCGAGAAGGCTGAGGCCGATCGACAAGACCCCCGTTGCCATCACCATGGCAAAATAAGCCGGAGACAGGTCTCTAACACCCGCCCGAAGCTCGATTGATAGGTTGGTCGCCCTACCCAGTACCATTCCTCCCAGCCGGCGCAAAAAAATCATCGGCAAGGCCCATATTCGGTCTTGGGCGATCCCCTCCGGCATCGCGGGCCGCTCGATACGATACGCGGCCGACATATCTCCAATCGCTAGCATCCAATCGCTGGCAATGGAGCAATCGCTTAACAACGTCCCAAACGTCCCCATAGCGTGATCCAAGCAACGATGCCGCGGACGCCAATTTGTGGAGGTGGCCCATCCTCAAGGTTCCCCTGACATCTCATATCTGGCGCTTCAGGCTTTCGGCTTGATTGAATTCTGGTGAGGTTTCTCGTCCGTTTTGATCAGCGCGCCGTGCTGTTTGCGTGACCTATGACGCGATTCGAACGAGGCGTAGGCCAGCACAGCGAGGAAGGCAAAGACATCCAACACTAAGACAGTGACCGTCGAGCTTTCCGCTGGCACACCTGTTCTCCTTCCTCGACTGGTTGAGGTGACGGCAAGAGTGACGGCAAGAGTGACGGACAAGCTTTGACCTGGATCAACCAGAATCAAGGATCTCCGCGACTTCGGTCGATCGGATCACGAAGTCATCGGTCTCAGGCCCGTCGGTAACGGGGTCAAACCCGCACTCGGCGGCTAGCCGGAGAGCGTCATGAATCACGACAATTTGGCCATCGACTCGAATGCCTGAGTTGCTCAGGCTGGACAACGCACGCGAAAAGGATTCTCGAGTTATACCAAGTTCGGAGGCGATCAGCATCTTCTCAAACGGCAGGACTACTTTGTTTGGAGTGCGCTGCCTCTGTGAGAGGGCCAAGAGGTAACATCCCACACGCTGGGTCGCGGTTCTCAACTTGAGGTTCTTGATTTGACGGACCATGCGCCGAAATTGCTGCGCGAGGCTTCCGATCACGGCATGTGCCAACAAAGGGTCTGCTTCCACGGCTGCACGAAACGCCGCAGCATGAATCAACAGAAAGCGTGACGGCTCAGGTACCCGGGCCTGCATGAGGTAGGGCGCTCCGGTCAGCACAGCAGCAGGGATGATCAGATCCGGGGCCCGGACGGCCTCGATCAGCACTTCACGACCTTTGGCCGATCGTCCAAACAATTGCGCTGACCCCGCCAGCACGATGAGTTGGAAGTTCGGCACGTCACCTTGCTCGAACAAGACTGTGCCGGACGCCACACCGTGGACCATGGCATTTCGCAGTAGGTCAGTTCGCCTGGACGCGGATAGCGATCGAAACAGCGGCAACCCCTCCGGGTCCAGTTCCTTATCTGTCATTCCGTGCAACAGATTGTCTCCTCGACCAAGCCTCTCCCAACCACTGCTGCATCGTTTGCGACAAAAGTCACAGCAGTCTTTGACTTAGATCAATGTTGCAGGGCGCCAGCTTGGCCATGTTGGCTTTGGGCGGACGCGATTCCGTTCCTATGGACCAACTGTCAAAGGGGCCGTCGACGATGCAAACGACCGTGTATCCGAAGTCCAGTCAAATCCTGGGTGCGAGCACGGCAGCGTTCACGGTCTGCTTCGCCGTCTGGACCATCTTCTCCATCATCGGCATTCGCATGCGCCAGGAACTCGGCCTCAGCGAAACACAATTCGGCTTGCTTGTCGGCACGCCGATCCTGACGGGCTCTCTCATTAGGGTCGTGCTGGGTATCTGGACGGACCGCTATGGCGGTCGGATCGTCTTCACGGGGAACATGCTCGCCGCCGCCGTCGCGACCTTTCTGCTGTCCTATGCTCACACCTATCCGCAAATGCTCGTGGCCGCCCTCGGCGTTGGCATAGCCGGTGGCTCGTTTGCAGTCGGTGTTGCCTATGTGTCGCGCTGGTTCCCGCCGGAACGCCAAGGCACGGCCCTTGGCATCTTTGGCGCCGGCAATGTCGGTGCCGCAGTCACCAAATTCCTCGCTCCTTTCGTGCTCGTCGCCTTCGGATGGCAAACCGTGGCGCAAGTCTGGGCAGCCGGTTTGGTCGTCATGGCCGTCATCTTCTGGCTTACGACGCAGGACGACCCCATTATCGTCGAGCGGCGGCGGTCTGGCATCAAGCCGAAAAGTGCATGGCTCGAACTCGAGCCCTTGAAGAACGTGCAGATCTGGCGCTTCGCGCTCTATTATTTCTTTGTCTTCGGCGCCTTCGTCGCGCTCGCGCTCTGGCTGCCGCAATATCTCATCAACGTCTACGGCCTGGACATCAAGACGGCCGGGATGATCGCGGCATTCTTCTCGGTTCCGGCGAGCCTGTTTCGCGCCTATGGCGGACACCTGTCGGACACCTTTGGCGCACGGCGCGTGCTCTACTGGACGTTCCTGGTCTCGGTCGCTGCGACCTTCATCCTGTCCTATCCACCGACCGACTACATGGTCCATGGCCTCAAGGGCGTAACCTCCTTCCATCTCGAGATGAGCCTCGTCGGCTTCGTCATCACGATCTTCGTGCTCGGCTTCTTCATGGCCCTCGGCAAGGCAGCCGTCTACAAGCACATCCCGGTCTACTATCCCGACCATGTCGGTTCGGTCGGCGGTCTCGTCGGCATGATCGGTGGCCTGGGCGGTTTTCTGCTGCCGATCCTGTTCGGCCTGCTGCTTGACCTCACCGGCCTATGGACGAGCTGCTTCATGGCGCTTTTTGTCCTGGTCACTGGTGCGCTCCTGTGGATGCACGTCGCCATCCGCCAGATGGAGCGCGGCGTCGCGGGCGAGGCGCTCGCCAAGCTCCCGCCTTTCCCCGAAATGCAGGGCATGCCCAAGCCGGCGATCGGGCCACAGAAAGGCGGCGCTCTCACCGACTGGCGCCCGGAGGACCCCATTTTTTGGGAGGAGAAAGGGCGCCAGATCGCGCGGCGCAACCTGTGGCTTTCGATCCCGGCGCTTCTCCTTTCTTTTGCCATCTGGCAGGTATGGTCCGTCGTCGTCGCCAAGCTGCCGCTCGTGGGTTTCACCTTCACCACCGACCAGCTCTTCTGGCTCGCGGCTCTGCCCGGAATCTCGGGCGCGACGCTGCGCATCTTCTATTCCTTCATGGTGCCGATTTTCGGCGGCAGGCTCTGGACGACGCTCACGACCTGGTCGCTCCTCATCCCGGCGGTCGGGATCGGCTATGCAGTGCAGAATCCTGACACCCCCTATGTCGTGCTGTTGATGCTGGCGTTGCTTTGCGGCCTTGGCGGCGGCAATTTCGCCTCGTCTATGGCCAATATTTCCTTCTTCTTCCCGAAGGCGGAAAAGGGCAATGCGCTTGCGCTTAACGCCGGCCTTGGCAATCTCGGCGTCAGCGTCGTCCAGTTCGTCGTGCCGCTCGCAATCACCGCCGGGATATTCGGCTGGTTCGGTGGCGATCCGGCCATGGTCAAGGGACCGACGGGCGAGGCGCCCTTGTGGCTGCAGAATGCCGGGTTCGTATTCGTGCCGTTTATTGCGATCTCGGCTTTTGCGACCTGGTTCGGCATGAACGACATCGCTTCGGCCAAGGCATCCTTCACCGAGCAGGCCGTGATCTTCCAGCGCCGGCACAACTGGATCATGTGCTGGCTCTACACTGGAACTTTTGGGTCTTTCATTGGCTATTCGGCCGGATTCCCGCTGCTCACGAAAATGTTGTTCCCGGACGTCAACGCACTTCAGTTCGCCTTTCTCGGCCCGCTTGTCGGCGCCCTGTCGCGCTCAGGCACCGGGTGGCTGGCGGACAAATATGGCGGCGCGCGCGTCACCTTCTGGGTCTTCGTCCTAATGATCGCGGGTGCAGCAGGGGTTTTGTGGTTCATCGGCATCAAGGATCAACCTGGTGCGTTCCTTGGCTTCTTCGCCGCGTTCCTGCTGCTGTTCTTCGCCACCGGTGTCGGCAATGCCTCCACCTTCCAGATGATCCCGGTGATCATGGCCAAGGAGATGGGCCGCTTGATGCCCACGGCAGATGCAGAGACGCGCCGACGGCAGGCGGAGAAGGAGTCCGCCGCCATCACCGGCTTCACCTCGGCTATTGCTGCCTTCGGCGCCTTCTTCATCCCGAAGAGCTACGGCAGTTCGATCGCCTTGACGGGCGGGCCGAGCGCCGCGCTCTGGGGGTTCTTGATATTCTACGTCAGCTGCCTCGTCATCACTTGGGCCGTCTACACCCGCAAGGGCGGCCTGCTTCACGATATCGAGCGCGCCAAGCGTGGTGCGTCCGTCCATCCGGCCGTAGCCGAATAATCAGAGGCAAGAGCAATGTCGCATTTTCTCGACCGGCTAACCTTCTTTCGCAAGACCGTCGACAGTTTCTCCGACGGCCACGGAATCGTCACCAATGAGGATCGCTCTTGGGAGGACGGCTACCGCAAGCGCTGGCAGCATGACAAGATCGTGCGCTCCACCCATGGCGTGAATTGTACCGGCTCGTGCTCGTGGAAGATTTATGTCAAAGGCGGCATCGTCACCTGGGAGACGCAGCAGACCGACTATCCACGCACGCGGCCCGATCTTCCCAACCATGAACCGCGCGGCTGCGCGCGCGGCGCGTCCTATAGCTGGTATCTCTACTCCGGCGCGCGGGTAAAATACCCGATGATCCGCGGGCGGCTGCTGAACCTGTGGCGGGCCGCTCGCACCACGATGCCGCCCGTTGCCGCATGGGCCTCCATAGTCAAGGATGGTGACAAGCGGAAATCCTACATCTCGATCCGCGGCCACGGTGGCTTCGTGCGCGCGACCTGGGACGAGGTGAACGAGCTCATCGCGGCGGCCAATGCCTATACAGTGAAGGCTCATGGTCCCGACCGTGTCATCGGCTTCTCGCCGATCCCGGCCATGTCGATGGTGTCGTACGCAGCGGGCTCGCGCTACCTGTCGCTGATGGGTGGCGTTTGCATGTCGTTTTACGACTGGTATTGCGACCTGCCGCCAGCGAGCCCCCAGACCTGGGGCGAGCAGACCGACGTTCCCGAAAGCGCAGACTGGTACAATGCAGGCTTCATCATCGTCTGGGGCTCCAACGTGCCGCAGACACGGACGCCCGATGCGCACTTCTATACCGAAGTTCGTTACAAGGGCACGAAGAGTGCGGTCGTCAGCCCGGACTACGCCGAGGCGACCAAGTTTGCCGACATCTGGCTCAACCCGAAGCAGGGAACCGACGCTGCACTGGCACTGGCCATGGGCCATGTCATTCTTCGCGAATATTACCTCGATCGTACTGTCCCGTATTTCGATGACTACGCCCGCAAATACACCGACCTGCCGTTCCTGGTTCGCCTCACGGAGCGCGATGGCCGGTTCGTTCCCGAACGGCTCCTGCGAGCCTCGGAGATCGCTGGTGGCCTGGGTGAGAGCAACAATCCGGAATGGAAGACGGTCGCGATCGACGAGACTACGGACAAACTTGTCTCACCGCGCGGATCGATCGGCTATCGCTGGGGCGAGGGCGCCAAATGGAACCTCGAGGAGAAGGACGGCGAAGGTCGGAGCATTCGGCTCAGGCTGACGCTTGCTGGCAAGAAATCCAAGATCGTACCAGTCGATTTTCCGTATTTTGGCGGGCGCGCCACCGAGCATTTCGTATCAACCGATCACGGTGAAATTCTCACCCGCAACCTTCCGGTCCGGCGGATCAAGCTGAGCGACGGCTCCCAGGTGGCAGTTGCCACCGTGCACGACCTGATGATGGCCAATTATGGTCTCGACCGGGGCTTTGGCGGCTCCCACGCCGCCAAGAGTTATGACGAGGACGTGCCGTTCACGCCCGCCTGGGCGGAGCGCATTACCGGGGTAAAGCGCGATGCGATCATCACGGTTGCCCGTGAATTTGCCACCAACGCGGAGAAAACCAACGGCCGCTCGATGGTGATCCTCGGCGCTGGTGTGAACCACTGGTACCACATGGACATGACCTACCGGGGGATCATCAATCTCCTGGTTTTCTGCGGCGCCATCGGTCAATCGGGCGGCGGTTGGTCGCATTACGTCGGGCAGGAGAAGCTGAGGCCGCAGACAGGCTGGACACCGCTTGCGTTCGGGCTCGATTGGAGCCGGCCACCCCGGCACATGAACTCGACGTCCTTCTTCTATGCGCAGACCGACCAGTGGCGCTACGAGACCCTGACGGCTGCCGAAATACTGTCGCCGACCGCGCCCGAGGGCGATTGGAACAAGAGTTTCATCGACTACAATGTGCGCGCTGAACGTATGGGTTGGTTGCCCTCGGCGCCTCAGCTGAAGCAGAATCCGCTGACGATCGCCGCCAAGGCCAAGGCCGCCGGCCTCGAGCCGAAGGACTATGTCGTCAACGCGCTGAAATCCGGTGAACTGGAACTCTCCTGTCATGATCCCGACGATCCCGACAACTGGCCGCGCAACATGTTCGTCTGGCGCTCAAATCTTCTCGGCTCATCAGGCAAGGGTCACGAATACTTCCTCAAGCATTTGCTCGGCACTACCCACGGCGTGATGGGCAAGGACCTCGGCCCGGAAGGGGCGGTCCGCAACACCGAAGTCGTCTGGCACGAGACGGCGCCGCAGGGGAAGCTCGACCTCCTGGTCACGCTCGACTTCCGCATGTCGACCACCTGCGTCTACTCCGACATCGTGCTGCCGACGGCCACCTGGTACGAGAAAAACGACCTCAACACGTCCGACATGCATCCCTTCATCCACCCGCTGTCGGCGGCAGTGGATCCTGCCTGGGAGTCGCGCTCCGACTGGGAGATTTACAAGGGCCTCGCCAAGGCCTTCTCGGAAGTATCTCCCGAGGTGCTGGGCGTCGAGCAGGATGTGGTTCTCACTCCGATCCAGCATGACAGCCCGGCCGAGATGGCCCAGGGCCTCGACGTGAAGGACTGGAAGCTCGGCCAAGTCGAGCCAATCCCGGGCAAGACCATGCCGTCGGTGACGCTGGTCAGCCGCGACTACCCCAACCTCTACGCCCAGTTCACGGCGCTGGGGCCGTTGATGACGAAAGTCGGCAACGGGGGCAAAGGCATTGCCTGGGACACCAAGCACGAAGTCGAGGCGCTCGGAGCATTGAACGGGGTGCACCTTGACGGTGCGGCCAAGGGCTTGCCGAAGATCGAGACCGACATAGACGCTTGCGAGGTCATCCTCATGCTGGCGCCGGAGACGAATGGCGAGGTCGCGATCAAGGCTTGGGAAGCCTTGTCGGAGATCACCGGCCGTGAGCACGCCCACCTTGCCTTGCCGAAGGAAGACGAGAAGATACGCTTTCGCGATATCCAGGCGCAGCCGCGCAAGATCATCTCTTCGCCAACATGGTCCGGCATCGAAAGCGAGAAGGTCTGCTACAACGCCGGCTATACCAACGTCCATGAATTGATCCCGTGGCGGACATTGACCGGCCGCCAGCAGCTCTACCAGGATCACCTCTGGATGCGGGCCTTCGGCGAGGGGCTAGTCACCTGGAAGCCGCCAGTCGATTTGAAGACGATCCCCGGTATCAAGGATGCCCGTCCCAACGGGCACAAGGAAATCGTCCTCAACTTCATCACGCCGCACCAGAAATGGGGCATCCATTCCACCTATACGGACAATCTGCTGATGCTGACGCTCAACCGCGGTGGCCCGGTGGTGTGGATATCCGAGACCGACGCCAAGACGGCCGGCCTGGTCGACAATGACTGGGTCGAGGTCTTCAACATCAACGGCGCTCTCACCGCGCGTGCCGTCGTCTCCCAGCGCATCAAGCCGGGCATGATGATGATGTATCACGCCCAGGAAAAGATCGTGAATACGCCGGGATCGGAGATGACCGGGAACCGGGGCGGCATCCACAACTCGGTCACCAGAACAGTGCTGAAGCCCACCCACATGATCGGCGGCTACGCCCAGCAATCCTACGGCTTCAACTATTATGGCACCGTGGGCTCCAACCGCGATGAATTCATCGTCGTCCGCAAGATGGCCACTGTCGATTGGCTCGAAGGGCCGCTCGCATCTGAGGCACCGAAGGAGGCTGCAGAATGAAAATCCGTGCTCAGATCGCGATGGTGCTGAACCTCGATAAATGCATCGGATGCCACACTTGCTCCGTCACCTGCAAGAACGTCTGGACCAACCGGGAAGGCGTCGAATACGCCTGGTTCAACAATGTCGAGACCAAGCCCGGCGTCGGCTATCCCAAGGAGTGGGAGAACCAGAAGAAATGGAACGGCGGTTGGCGGCGCAAGAAGAACGGCCGCATCGAGCCGAAGATGGGTGCCAAATGGCGAATCCTTGCCAACATCTTCGCCAACCCCGACCTGCCGGAGATCGACGACTATTACGAGCCGTTCACGTTCGATTACGAGCATCTGCACACGGCGAAAGAATCGAAGGCTTTCCCGACCGCCCGTCCGCGTTCGGCGATCACCGGCGAGCGCATGGAAAAGATCGAATGGGGCCCGAACTGGGAGGAGATTCTCGGCGGCGAGTTCGAGAAGCGTTCTAAGGACGTGAACTTCGAGGGTGTCCAGAAGGACATCTACGGCCAGTTCGAAAACACCTTCATGATGTACCTGCCGCGATTGTGCGAGCACTGCCTTAATCCGACCTGCGCGGCTGTATGCCCCTCGGGTGCCATCTACAAACGCGAAGAGGACGGCATCGTCCTGATCGACCAGGACAAATGCCGGGGATGGCGCATGTGCGTCTCCGGCTGCCCCTACAAGAAGATCTACTACAACTGGTCGTCGGGAAAATCGGAGAAGTGCATCTTCTGCTATCCCCGCATCGAGGCTGGGCAGCCGACGGTGTGTTCGGAAACCTGCGTCGGGCGCATCCGCTATCTCGGCGTGATCCTTTACGATGCGGATCGTATCGAGGCGGCCGCCAGCACTCCCGATGAGAAGGATCTCTATCAGGCGCAGCTCGACGTTTTCCTCAATCCGAACGACCCGGCCGTTATCGCCCAGGCCCGCGCTGACGGGATTCCCGACAATTGGCTGGAAGCGGCCAAACTGTCGCCCGTCTGGAAAATGGCGATGGAATGGAAAATCGCCTTCCCGCTCCATCCGGAATACCGTACCCTGCCGATGGTCTGGTACGTGCCGCCACTGTCACCCATCCAGTCAGCGGCCGCCGCGGGCAAGATGGGCGTCGACGGCGACATGCCCGATGTGCGCAGCCTGCGCATCCCGCTCCAGTATCTCGCCAATCTACTGACGGCGGGCAAGGAGGAGCCTGTTGCTCTCGCGCTCGAGCGCATGCTCGCGATGCGCAGCTACATGCGGGCCAAGACGATCGACGGCCGCCTCGACGAGTCGATCGCGGCGCGGGTCGGCCTGACCGGAACGGCTATCGACGAAATGTACAAGGTGATGGCGATCGCGAATTACGAGGATCGTTTCGTCATCCCGACGGCGCACCGCGAATGGAGTGAGGACGCGCAGGACATGCGCGGCTCCTGTGGCTTCTCCTTCGGAAACGGCTGCTCGGGCGGTTCTACAGAGACGAACCTCTTTGGCACCAAGCAGACCAAGCGACCAACGAACCCGATGGAGATCGCGTGATGACCGCGCCGGTTTCGAACAGGACCTTCAGGGCGCTCTCGGCGCTCCTTGCCTATCCGTCGGAGGACCTTTCCCCGGCGATCCCCGAAATTATCTCGGCGATCGAGGCAGAGGGGCTGATATCGGACGAAGCAAGGGAGCAACTGCGCCCTCTGCTTACCGATCTGGCTACTCTGGATTTGTACGATCTCCAGGAGCGCTATGTGGAGTTGTTCGACAAGACGCGCCGTCACTCACTGCATCTCTTCGAACATATCCACGGCGAGAGCCGCGATCGCGGCCAGGCAATGGTCGATCTGGTCGAACATTATCGGCGCGGGGGGCTTCTCATCGCAGCGAATGAATTGCCCGATTTCATCCCGCTTTTCCTGGAGTTTCTGTCCGCTCGCCCGCTCGATGAGGCGCGCGGCCTGCTCAAGGAGACCGCTCATATCTTCTCGCTGCTCGAGGAAAGGCTGGCCAAGCGAAACGGAGGCTATGCCGCTGTGTTCGCGGCCGCGCTCTCGATCGTCAACGAAACGGCTGTTGTTGCCGACACGGTCGAGATCAATGACGAGCCCGACGACCTGGCGTCCATCGATGCCGCCTGGGAAGAAACAGCCGTCACTTTCGGTCCAGGAAATGCGACCGACGGCTGTTCCGTCGATCGGCTGAGAATCCAGATGCGCGCCGCGAACCGCGACGCGCGGCATAACGTGACCTGACCGGGAGGCAAGCGATGTCCACCGCAATCAACGACGCGCTTTTTGGCTGGTATCCCTATTTCTGCCTGACTGTTTTCCTGCTTGGGAGCCTGATCCGATTCGACCGCGAGCAATATACTTGGAAGACGGGTTCCTCCCAGCTTCTGCGGCGGCGACAGCTCCGCTGGGGTTCCAATCTTTTTCATGTGGGCATCCTGGCGATTTTTGGGGGACATTTCGTCGGTCTGCTGACGCCGATCTGGGTATTCGATGCGCTCGGCATCTCTCATAGCTTCAAGCAGGGGCTCGCTATCACAGTCGGCGGCATAGCCGGCATTGCCTGCTTCATCGGCATCACGCTCCTCGCCCATCGTCGGCTGTTCGATCCCCGCATCCGCAACACGTCCAGTTTTGGCGACATCGCGGTTCTTTTGCTGCTGTGGCTGCAACTCACTCTTGGCCTGTCCACCATCTTCGTCTCGCTCGGTCACATGGATGGCCATGAGATGGTAAAATTCATGAACTGGGCGCAGGGCATTCTCACCCTACAACCAGCGGCCGCAGCCTATGTCGCCGACGTCAACCCGATCTTCAAGGCGCACCTCCTGCTCGGTATGACCATTTTCCTGGTCTTCCCGTTTACACGGCTGGTTCACATATGGAGTGCTCCGATCTGGTATCTCGGGCGCCCCGGCTACCAGGTGGTGCGCACGCGCTTTGCGGGGCGGCGGGTGCCCACACCCCTACCATCAGCTCGGGCTCCTGCGTCCGTGCGGCCTGTTGCTGTTCGTCCTAACCGCCAACCCGCGGAGTAAGTCATGACCGCTCTCATCGTCGATCACGCCGCCAGCCGCGCACCGTCCTGCGAACATCCGCACGAGCACGGGCCCGCGACACCTGACACGACTCCGTCGCGCGAGCGCGTGGCGATGCCGCCAGTAACAGTCAATGGTGTGACGATTTCGCGTAAGGCGATTGCCGCCGAGGTGCAGAACTTTCCCGCGCGCAACCCCGGCGAGGGCTGGAAGGCGGCGACCCGAGCGCTGGTCATTCGCGAATTGCTGCTGCAGGAAGCGCGGCGGCTCGATGTCGGCGTCGAGCAGAAGACCGATGAGGACGGGCGCCAGGAAACGGCGGAGGACGCCCAGGTGCGCAGCCTCATCGAACGCGAAGTTCGTGTTCCGGAAGCGGACGAAGAAACGCTGCGCCGCTTCTATGAGAACAACCTTCACCGCTTCGTGACGCCATCGCTCTGCGAGGCCGATCACATTCTCATCGGCGCCCGCCGCGATGAAAGCGAAGCCTTCGCCGCGGCGCGAGAAAAGGCGCTATCGCTCAGAGCGGCGCTGGCAATTGCACCGGAGCGTTTCACGGCCCTGGCGCAGGACTGCTCGGATTGCCCATCGGGGGCCATCGGTGGCAGCCTCGGTCAGATCGGCCCGGGCGACACGACGCCGGAATTCGAAGCCGCTCTGATTAATCTCGCCCCCGGCGACATGTCGCCTCCGGTGGAGACACGTTACGGCTTCCACCTCATCCGCCTGACGCGGCGGATCGACGGCCGCCAGCTCCCGTTCGAGGCTGTGCGGAAGCGGATCGCCGCCTACTTGACCGAGCACGTCAATCGGCAAGCCACGGCGCAATACGTGTCCCTGCTTGTCGGCCAGGCGGATATTTGTGGGATTGATCTCGACGGCTCATCCTCGCCGTTGGTGCAGTGAGGACGATGCGATGCTGGGAAACCTGATTGCCTCGCTGGACGACCCGAATGTCGCCATGGGTCTCGTTGCAGCATTCGACGAGCCCGCCTTGCTTGCCCGTTTGGCTGCGGCGGCGGATGCGTCCGGTCGCTTGCCAGCCGAGATCGTCGGCTCGGCCGTTCGCAATTTCGTGGACACCGCCTCCGACGATCATTGGACCCAGCTCATTGGTCTCATGAATCGATCGGAAGATCCTGGCCTGGCGGCCATGCGTGCAATTCTCGAAAAGTCCCTGCCGGGAATGAAGGCGGCCTGACGATGCGTGCAGTACGCCATAGCTGCTTCCACTCAGATGCGCAGATGGTGTCGTTTGAAACTGCACGAACAGCTGCCATCGCACTTGCTCAACCGCTCAACAGGCAGGAAGACGTGCCATCGGCACGTGCAGCAGGGCGTATCCTGGCCGCGACGATCGAAGCTCCGTGTGCCCTTCCGCCATTCGCCCAGGCGGCAATGGATGGATATGCCATCCGCCTTTCGGGCAAGAACGGTGTGCCTTTGGTCTTGCCGATTTCCGGATGCACCTGCGCTGGCGACAAACAGGAGGTGTTGGCACCGGGGACAGCCCATCGCGTCATGACTGGCGCCGCATTGCCATGCGGCGCGGATACCGTCGTTATGCAGGAGCATGCGACCCGCAGGGGTGATCTCCTGCAGTTCGGGCTCGACGTCGAAGCCGGCACCCACATTCGACGGGTTGGCGAGGATGTAAAACAGGGCACGACTATCCTTCGGCCGGGCCGCGTGATCGGCTGGACCGAAGTTGCGCTTCTAAGCGCGCTTGGCATTGCGACGGTTTCGGTTGCATGCCCCCTACGGATTGTGGTCCTCGTGACGGGTTCAGAGCTCCGCCATGCAGGCGAGCCACTTCCCTTCGGCGCCATTTACGACTCCAATGGCCCCATGCTTGCCGCGATGCTGGAAGCACCCAACGCACATATCTCGACGCTGACCGTTCGTGACGACCTGATCGCCATTACGCATGCGCTCGAAAGCATCGCGGAGTCCGCCGACCTTGTGATCGTCACCGCCGGTATGTCGGTGGGGGAAAAAGATCATGTGCGCGAAGCCGTCATGCGTGCGGGGGGCCAACTCGACATCGTCAAGGTGGCGATGAAGCCCGGCAAGCCGCTGGCGTTCGGCACGCTTGGACGCGCGTGTTTCGTCGGCCTGCCCGGCAACCCGCAAGCCGCGGCTTTTGGCGCGCTCGCCTTCGTGCGCCCGATGATGAAAGCCCTCCTTGGTCAAGCTCCAGCGAGCCGCGTCACGGCCGAGATGAGCTTTACGCACAGCCGCAAGCCGGATCGCACGGAACTGCTGCCGGTCCGCTTGAACGTCAAGCAGGGGCGATTGACCGCACATCGCAGCGGGCCGGACGGCTCGCACAGAATGATGCCCATGGTGTTCGCCGACGCCGTTGCCGTCGTGCCTGGGGCGTCGATGCGTGTCGACGTTGGCACACGCCTCGAGGTGCTTCCGTTCGACCAGCCGCGGTTCGAGGTTAACTGACGCAGATTCTAACGGGAAGGGAACTCTCGCATGCAGACCGGCCGCCCTGGTTATCCAATCACCGCGATCGTTTATTCAGACGGTCCCAGGTTCGAGGCTTTTTTGCAGGAATTCACCGCCGCCATGGCCGAGCAAGGCATGCAATTGGCCGGCCTCATACAGCGTAGCGAGCGGAGACCGGGTCGTGTAAAATGCGACATGTTTCTGCGGGATCTCGCCACAGGCGTGCTTCACGCGATATCGGACGATCGAGGTCCTCACGCAAGAGGCTGCGTATTGAATACCGACCGGCTGCTCCGCGCCTGCACGGCTGCCGAAGTGCAGTTGTCAACTCAAGCCGATCTTCTGGTCCTCTGTAAATTCGGAAAGACCGAGGTTGAAGGCGGCGGGTTCAGGAGCCTGATCGCCAAGGCGCTCGAACTTTCCGTTCCCGTCCTGGTCGGCGTTCCCCTCATTAATCTCACACCATTTCGAGAATTCTCAGCCGATCTCGCACGAGAAATCGACCTGTCGCAGGTCGTATCCGATCCGTTCACGGCAGCGGAACGCCTGCTGTCGTATTGGTCGCCGCTGAGCGAAACCCGGACCGAGGTTGCATGAATTCCGCGAAGGTTACAATTTGTCCTCGGTATGACAGAGCGCCAATTCAACAGGGATGCAATCCCTCGTGTGCTTGGCCGCTTAGGTAGTCAAGAATCGCATGGTTGTCGGGATTCATGCGAATGGCTGCCGTGATGTCCGGCTTGGTCTTGTCGCAATCCCTCGGCAGGTTGCCGAGCGGCCGCCGGACATTCAATCTATCGCGAATTTCGTGGAGAACCTTCGGAGAGCGAAATTCGACGAGATGGTGCCGGAAACCTTGCTACGGCGGCTGTGGGCGAGAGCGCATTCAAGGATCGGAGAAGATTCTCGGTATCATAGCAGGAGAAGTGCTCGCGTCCAAGCTTTGAAGCTCACCCGATTGCAAGCGTGCAAAGAAGGGGCCAGCGCAATCCCCAGCCGATAACTCAAATGTGCGGGCTCGCATCTCTGCTAGCGGGCCTCAACGGACTAGACGGTGCAGCTCACCCGTGGCGGCTGTCGCAGTGCCGATCAGGAGCGGGCGGATCTCGCGCCGTCTTGCTGTTGGATGCATGTTCTCACCTCTGGGGGCAAGGGCTGATGATGGCTGCGGAAATCTGACTGTCCCTGATGCGCTTCTTTGTCGGAGCATCAAGGACTATGCTGTCATCGAAATTCTGGCGATGGCGCCGAGTCCTCGCCTGTCGGTGTTGCTTGCCCGCGTAGCGCACAACTGAGCAAGACCTTGCCATCGAGGTCCACCAATAGTCACCCAATAGGCTATCGCAGTCCGCGCAGCATGATGTGGGGCGAAGGTTTGATCTCTGTCAAATATCTTCTGCCCACTCTGGGTTAGCAGAACCCTGCATTTTAGAATTGTAGCCTGTGCCCGTGGCTTGCGC
Organism: Mesorhizobium comanense; assembly: GCF_005503535.1. GTDB lineage: Bacteria > Pseudomonadota > Alphaproteobacteria > Rhizobiales > Rhizobiaceae > Mesorhizobium > Mesorhizobium comanense. The sequence continues at coordinate 34,856 of NZ_SCNN01000028.1, forward strand.
TGCAGGGAAGTTTTCAGGGGAGTGCCATGAACTCGGCGCCAGACAAGCCGCAACCGGATTGGGATCCCCGATCCGACCAAGTCCTTTCCAACCAGATTAAAGCCTATGACGCCATGCGTCACGGCTGCCCGGTGGCGTATAGCGACTATCTCGGCTGGTCGCTGTTCCGGCATGAGGACGTGGTGCAGGCGCTGGACGATCACGATACGTTCAGCAGCGTCGTGTCCAACCATCTGTCGGTGCCAAGCGGCATGGACCCGCCGCAGCACACGGCGTACCGGCCGCTAATCGAGCGCCATTTCGAGCCCGCGCGCGTGGAAGGTTTCGAACCGCTTTGCCGGACGATCTCAGCAAATCTCGTCTCTGGCCTGCAAAGGGGCGTGGAAATCGATCTGGTGACGCAGCTTGCCCAGCTATTCGCAGTGCATATCCAGTGCGCCTTTCTCGGCTGGCCTGGAAGTCTGCATGAGCCGTTGCTTCTGTGGGTCCGCAAGAACCATGAGGCCACCTTGGCCAGAGACACGAATGCAATGTCTGCCATAGCGCTCGAGTTCGACGGCTATATCAGCGAATTATTGGAGGCGCGGCGTGAGGCCGGTGCGGCCGCCCCAGATGATATCACGACGAGTCTGCTCCGGCAAAAGATCGAGAACAGGCCGCTGAACCACGAGGAGATCGTAAGCATCCTGCGTAATTGGACGGTCGGCGAACTGGGCACGATAACCGCCTGTGTAGGGATTCTGGGCCACTATGTTGCGGAAAACCTGCAGGTGCAGCAGCAGTTCCGAGAGAATCTGCGCTTGCTGCCCGCCGCCATCGACGAGATATTGCGGATACAGGCACCGCTCATTTCCAACCGACGGGTGACGACCAGGCCGGTGGAAATCGGCGGACGCAGGATTGCAGCCGGCGAGCGGATTACTCTCATGTGGGCGTCGGCCAACCGCGACGAAGCGGTCTTTGGCAACTCTGACGAATTCCGCCTCGATCGTGATGCTACGCAAAACCTCCTCTACGGCGGCGGCATCCATGTCTGTCCGGGCGCGCTTCTGGCCCGACTGGAACTACGCGTTGTCATGGAGGAATTGCTGAAATCGACCCAGCAGATCGCGCTGGTGCCCGGCCGGCAGCCCGCAATCGCGAGCTATCCGGCGAGCGGGTTTTCCATGCTACCCGTGCAAATATCGTAGTTCCAATTCGCCGAGCGTTGCAAACAGGTCCACCGCGAAACCCGAGACCGAAAGCCCTTTGATGGCGCATCGGCCGGTTTGGTATGATTCGTGCCTGCCGCTGACATCCCCTCCGCTGCCGGCCATTCGCTCTCCTTGCACGCCATTTGATTGTAAGGTGTGTCTCAAACGGCCAGATCCCAACAGCGCGGCTCACCTCACGACGGACGATCGCTCGTCCAGCCTCACTTCAAAGGCGAAGGATAGATCCGTCGGATTGTTCGGGTAGCTTGCGGTGCTCGCTCAGCCATTTCGAACAGACCGTCCGCCTGGCCAGCGAGTGCAGCGGCAATATCAGCAGCCGAGTAGAGGGAAGAAAAATGGCGGCACAAGGCGCCGTGCAAACGCCAGCAAACTATCTCGTTTTCTACCGCTATCCGAGAGGTGCGAAACGCGTTGGGCACCGACTCTCGCTGGCGCGGCGACGCGACACATCGAGCCGCAGGGTCTTCATGGATAGAGTACTATAGACAGATGGTCGCTCTAGAAGACGGAGATAGTCATGGAGTCTAGGCAACGACAGTGGTCGCAGGTTGAGAGGGTCTGGCGGCAATTCGAGCTTATGGACCTCGTCATGGCGCGGGTTGAAGTCGATCCGCTCGTCGCTGCCCGCAAATGCAGAGGAAAGGCGATGGCGAATGCGCGAAAAGCCTGCCTTGGATGCGCTTTCCATCGCGAATGCTGCGATTGGCTGGAGCGCGACAGTGATCTTGCCAGGTTCGCCGAGTTCTGCTCGAACGTCGGGTTCTTCAAGGAATGCATACTAGACGGGCAGTCGGCCTGACCGCAGTCTTTGCGGCATTGCGTAGCGCCGGTAATTGGATCACCGAGCACATCTCGAGATATCGGCAGAACGCGTTGGCAAGCTGAATCTGCCGCAGTGTTTTGCACCCGGCTTCGAACACGTCCGGTGACGCAACGAGGATCGACAGGCATTTGGCCCGTGACGTCACTACATTGAAGCGCGAGACGATTTCGATCTTCGGATGGTCAGCCAGCCACGTCTCGACGATCGCAATCTCACGATCTGGCAATAGTGTCACGATGCGCCGCCGCTCCAGGTCGCAGACGACGGTGCCGTAGCGATGGTCTAATCATGAGATTCAATGCCTCTGAGTCTCAATTTACCTGCAGCGGCTGAGAGTTTCTCGGAACAGACGTGCCGGCGCCGATTGCAGCAAAACGTGTAGAGTGGGCGCCAAGCGTTTGGCGCTTGAGTTCGGAGACTAACGTCGGACCTGTCTGATAGACGATTGAGATACCAGCGGCCAGCATCATGCGGAGTCCCATAGGCAAGATGGGTCTTGCAATCGTAGGTCTTGGAAGCGGCCTTGCGTCGCAGAGCTCTCGGATCATGCGTAGGCTGTTTCGGCGCTAACTGGCGGGCGCCAACTTTCCACCGCTTCGTCCGTGATGTGCTCTATACCGCTCTCGATTGACTCGGCTGCCATGCTCGTGATTGCGTGGAAAATATTTGCCGTGATGCCGCCGCTGATTTGCAGAATTCGGCGTAGAGATTTCGGCTTCAGCACCGTCGGTCGGCGAAGCGGCATATTCCGCAAAATGGACGAGACGTGCTTCGAACTGTCGTTGGCCGCCCACCTATTCAAGGTTAGCTCGCCGAACCGGCGGGCAAGGTCGGCACCCAAAGGCCGGCGCGAACAGCCGAGAGCCACATCTAGTCGTGGAAGACGCATCTTGCCGCGGACAGCACATCCTGCACAAGAGCGAGGGCCAACCATTTCCGGCTGTTCCCCGAGGGCGGCCCAGATCACCGATGCAGGCCGCTGAAAGCCGATTGCCATGGATCAGAGCGGCTAGCTAACGGCTGTGGTGGTCACCAGCTTTCAAAGCGACGCGGCATTTCTCAGAATGATTCAAATCAAGGCTGGGCTCGACACTCCCACGGATCATCCGAAAATGTGGAAGCCAATCCAAAGCGCTCCGTTTGAACGCGATCTCGAGTTGGCCGTCTTCGACCAGGACGGTGAGCACGCGCTTGTGTTTCCCTGCATCAGGGGACAGGATGGTTGGACGAATGCGGCGACCGGCGCACGCGTCGACGTCCACCCGACCCACTGGCGCGACTGGACATCGGTTAGGGAACCGGCAACCAATAATAGACCGCTCGATGATTCTCCTTAGCGGTTGGTTTCCACGATCAATGCACTGCGCACAGATCTGTCGAGATTGAGAGCAAATTGTTTTTGCCCTATTTCGATGAAACTCGAAATGGCGGCAACCGCTTGAGCCGTCGTTAGCCCTACGCGACTTCAGCTTTCCAGCATCCTCGTCAGAGGGCGCGGAAGGCCTCCAACCGGGTGGGTCAAGGAACGCCGGAGTCGTCGCCTCGACGCTCTCGGTTGATGTTTGGCCGGGTCGTCAGCGTCAGTAGATATTAGTCTAGAAATGGATGGGGGGTCGACTTGGCAACGTGCGGGGTCCAGTGTTCGTCAGGCGCGGCGGTTTCATGATGGAGGTACCTGTGACCGAAACGATGGGAAAACCTTTCGATCCGATCGCTGCGCTTGCATTCATCTTCGGCGTTATCGTCGTAGTCGCCAGCCTCGGCTCGCTACTTCTGACCCTTCTTGCGGTCGTCGGCGTGCCGCTGTAGCTGCGACCGCTCCATGACGTCTGAAACGACCGCAACTTGGGCGCTCTCCGCAACGTCAGCCAAGCGCTGCGGCTTTTGGCCTCGTTTGCAATGAGCCGAAGCGGGGTCCCGTGACGCTCGTTCCCTGTGGAAGTCTTTGATCGATCGTAAAGCGGTATGTGAGATGCCATTTGACGATAATTGCCGGATGCCTGCTCAACCTCTCCACAGAGTCCTGCCCGCTGCGGAGCAATCCTTGGTGCACTCGCAAGTAGAGCGGACATCCATCGGTCGGCTGGTCCGCTCCTTCTACGTGCGGGCTGAAGCTCGCCTCGGCCGGATCTTGGCCCGGCACATTGTCAGCGATTGGAGGCCCCATCTGGAGAAAATGCGTGACTGATGGTGCTCGGTCATCCTCAAGACCGGCGGCTATAATGGCCGGCCGGTGTCGGTTCCTCTTAAGCTGAAAGAGGTGTTGGTTGACGACTTCGAGATATGGCTCGGGCACGCGAGACGGCGCTCGAACCTTGCGAGCCCGAGATTGCGGCTGTGTTCATCGACCGCGCCGAACGCAACGCGCAGAGGCTGAAGCTCGCCATGTTCGTTCACCTGCCGCGAGGCGACGCCGCGCCGAGGCAACCGAAATGCGGATACGCTACAAACCGATTATGTGCTGAGAATGCTGATCTATCTTGCGATCCATGATCGACGGCCGAGCACCGTGAACGACGGTCGCAGAGAGCTACGGCACCTTCTCAAGATCGCGCTGAGGCTACGAAACATGGTACTTCTGTCCACAGCCCGCGGCCGCTCGGACGGCATCTGTCTGACGATAACACCGGACAAGATCAATCTCGGGGTAGTGGTACGCAATTTCGGTGATGACTTTCCGATCGTCGAGTGTATGAAAGGCGACGGGGCGGTTGTGTCCTATCGTCGATCTGTCGCCTGAAAGGTGTCATCCGCGACGCGCTCGGCGCATACCTATCGGTATTTGACAAGTTCACGCTGTCGGATCTGGTTGAGAACCGATCGCAGCTTGCGGTCGTGCTTGACGCATATAAGCTGGCCGGCGATCCTGCAGGTCAGGCGGCATGAACCGAGCGTTGCCAAGGAGAGAGCATGGTCGCGCAACTTACTTCGAGTGAAAGACAATATTGTGCCATCACCCTGATCCTGATGGTGATCGTGGGCGTCGCCATGGCAGCGCTTGGCAAGTCCGATCCGCTCGGCGTGCACGGCGTCATCGTTATTGTCTACAGCGGCGTCCTGCTTTACCTGGTCCTGTCGGCATTCTACGGCCCCGAACCGCAAGAGGACCGGCAGGCCAGCTATTACGACGACCCGATCAAGGTCGGCATCGCGCTTTCCATGGTCTGGGCCGTGTTTGGCATGTTCATGGGCGTCTGGGTTGCCTCCCAACTCGCCTGGCCGAACCTCGCCTTCGACGCCGCCTGGTCGACATTTGGCCGGCTGCGGCCCACCCACACCACGGGCGTTATCTTCGGCTTCGGCGGTAACGCGCTGATCGCCACCTCTTTCCATGTCGTGCAGCGCACCTCACGGGCACGTCTCGCCGGGCAGATCAGCCCCTGGTTCGTGCTGTTCGGTTTCAACCTTTTCTGTCTGCTGGCGGTGAGCGGCTACCTGATCGGCGTCACCCAGTCGAAGGAGTACGCCGAAGCCGAATGGTATGCCGACCTCTGGCTGGTGATTGTCTGGGTCGCCTATTTCATCCTCTACATCCGTACGCTGGCGCGCCGCAAGGAACCACATATCTACGTCGCCAACTGGTACTATCTCGCCTTCATCCTGGTGGTCGCGGTTCTGCACATCGTCAACAATCTCGCCATTCCGGTGTCGTGGGGCCACGCCAAGAGCTACACCATCTGGGCCGGCGTGCAGGATGCGATGGTGCAATGGTGGTACGGCCACAACGCGGTCGCCTTCTTCCTCACCTCGGGCTTCCTGGGGATGCTTTACTACTACCTGCCGGTGCGTGCTGGGCGGCCGATCTTCTCCTACCGGCTGTCGATCCTTAGTTTCTGGGGCATCACCTTCTTCTACATCTGGGTCGGCTCCCATCATCTCCATTATACGGCTCTGCCGCATTGGGTGCAGAACCTCGGCATGACTTTCTCGGTGATGCTGCTGGTGCCGTCATGGGCGTCCGCCGGCAACGCGTTGCTGACGCTTAACGGCGCATGGCACAAGGTGCGCGACGACGCGACGCTGCGCTTCATGTTTGTGGCCGCCGTCTTCTATGGCCTGGCGACCTTCGAGGGCTCGTTCCTTGCCATCCGGCCGGTCAATTCTCTTTCCCATTACACCGACTGGACGATCGGTCATGTCCATGCCGGCGCACTCGGCTGGGTGGCGCTGATCACCTTCGGTTCGATCTACACCCTGGTTCCCGCGCTGTGGAAACGCCCGGCCATGTATTCGGCGACGCTGGTCGAAGTGCATTTCTGGTTAGCCCTGGCAGGCACGCTGATATATGTATTCGCGATGTGGAACTCCGGCATCATCCAGGGCCTGATGTGGCGGACCTACACAGAAGACGGAACGCTCACCTATTCCTTCGTCGACACGCTGGTTGCGATGTATCCCTATTATATCGCGCGCGCCTTCGGCGGCCTACTGTTCCTGCTCGGCGCGATTGTCGCCTGCTACAACATCTGGATGACGGCGCGCGGAGCGCCGGCGGTCGCCGTCGTCGGCGATGGACCGGCCCAGTCCGACGCCGCGCCTGCCCCTGCGGAGTGACCCGATGCCTGAACTGTTCCATCGCAAGCTCGAACGGACGGCAATCGGCTTCGTACTGGCGATTATCGCCGCGGCCAGCGTCGGCGGCATCGTTGAGATCGCGCCGCTCTTCACCATTCACCAGACCGTCGAGGACGCGCCGGACATGCGCGTCTACACCCCGCTCGAACTGGCCGGCCGCAACATCTATGAGCGCGAAGGCTGCTATGCCTGTCACAGCCAGATGATCCGCACGCTGCGCGACGATGTCGAGCGCTACGGCCCCTATTCGCTGGCCGTGGAATCCAAATACGACCATCCGATGCTATGGGGATCGAAGCGCACCGGCCCCGATCTCGCTCGCGTTGGCGGCAAGTATTCCGACTTATGGCAAGTCGCGCACCTGACCAACCCGCGCAGCGTGGTGCCCGAATCCAACATGCCGGCCTATGCGTTTCTGGAGCGCACGCCCCTTGAGATGGACGATCTGGGCCAACATCTGGCGGTGCTGCGCGAACTCGGCGTGCCCTACACCGATGACATGATCGCCAATGCCGCCCGCGACGCCTACGGACAGGCGACGCCGGACAGCGATTTCGCCACTGGTGTCGTCAAGCGCTATGGCGAGGCGACCGATGTGAGTGCATTCGACGGCGTAACGACGGACGTCTCGGAGATGGACGCGCTGGTGGCATATCTGCAGGTTCTCGGACGTCTGACGGATGCGGCAAGCCGGGAGCAGGCAGCCGTCGCACCCCACGTCGGCGGAAACGGGGGTTGAGGAGCGAACCATGGATGTGAGCCACGATACGCTTGTCGCGCTCGCCAAGAGCTGGGGACTGTTTTACCTGATCGCTTTCGCGGTGGCGGTTGTCATCTACGCTTACCGGCCCGCCAATCGTGCGCGCTTCAACGCGGCCAAGAAGGATATTCTCGAGCAGGATGACAGGCCATGGCGGTAGAGGAGATCGATCCGGTAAGCGGGCGCGAAACCACCGGGCACGAATGGAACGGCATCACCGAGCTCGACACCCCCGTGCCGCGGGGCGTACTGATATTCCTTATCGTTACCCATATCTTCGCGGTACTGTGGTGGTTCCTGATGCCCACTTGGCCGCTCGGCACCACCTACACGCACGGGCTGCTCGATACCGACCAGCACAAGATGGTCGCCGAAAGGCTTTCTGAGGCGAACGCGGCGCGCGCGCCGTGGGTCGAGGCGATTGAGAAGAAGAGCTTTGATGAGATCCAAGCCGATCCGAAACTGATGAAAATCGTCCAGGAAACCGGTCATCGTCTGTTCGGCGACAACTGCGCCGCCTGCCACGGACGCGACGGACGCGGCGGCGGCAACTATCCCGACTTGGCCGACCACGACTGGATCTGGGGCGGTGGACCGGAAGCGATTGCCCAGACGATCAGCGTCGGCGTCAACAGCGCACACGCCGACAGCAGGGTGTCCCAGATGCCCGCCTTCGGCCGCGACGAGATGCTCGATCCGCTGCAATTGCAGAATGTCGCAATCTATGTGCACTCGCTGAGCAATCCGGGCGACGCAACGCCCGACAATGTCCAAACAATCGAGGCCGGACGTCAGGTGTTCCTGACCACCTGCGCGGCCTGCCACGGCGAGAACGCGAAAGGAAACGTCGATGTCGGCGCGCCGAACCTAACCGACAAATACTGGATCTACGGCGGAGATCTCGAGACTATCGTGGCAACCATCCACGGCGGCCGTCAGGGGCATATGCCGACCTGGGGCAAGCGTCTATCGGCCGCCGACATTAAGATTCTCGCCCTGTACGTGCATTCGTTGGGCGTGGAAAATCCGTGAGCGCGGCGTTGCTATGAGCGATAAAGCGAGCGGCAGAAGACCGGTTTACTGGATCGTATGGGTGCTGGTCGGCGCAGGCGTCGCGATCTTCTGTGGCGCCAACGCTCATCTTGTCTATGTGGCTATGACCTCCCAGCCCGGCTGCGTGGCGCATCTGAAGGAACCGCTGCACGGAAGCGGGGTCTATCGCGCGGCGCAGTCGGACTGCTAAGGTTTCAGGAGTGAATTATGAGTGACACGGAACGCCCCTATGGCCTGCTGGCGCAACTTTCCGGCATCGAGGAAACGCGCAATCCGGCCCGCCAGCGCAACCTGCCTGCCGGCGCCTGCCTGTCATGGCTGGCGGTCGGTTGGCGCGATCTTTGGATGCGTCCGGGTCCGAGCCTCGCCTACGGCTTTGTCGTCTTTGCCGTCTCGGCGGCATTTGTCTGGACGCTGTTTGCTTTCGGATGGGACTATATCCTGTTCCCGGCGCTCGCCGGGTTCATGATCGTCGGGCCGGTAGCGGCGGTTGGGCTGTACGAGAAGAGTCGCGTTCTCGAGGCCGGCGGAATACCAAGCCTTGGATCGATGTTGCATGGATGGCGGCGGGCCGGCGCCCAGATCTTTTTCACCGGGTTGCTGCTGTGCCTGCTCATGCTCTTGTGGATGCGCGCCGCAGTGCTGATTTATGCACTTTTCTTCGGCTTGCGGCCGTTTCCAGGTCTCGACCATATAACGCAGTTGATCGTCACCACGCCGATGGGAATTGCCATGCTGGTGGTCGGTGGCGCGATCGGCGGGCTGTTTGCCGCCTTCGGCTTCGCCATCAGCGTCTTTTCCATTCCGATGCTGCTTGACCGGCCGATCGACGCGCTGACCGCCATGGCAACCAGCATGGCGATGGTGTGGAACAACATCCTGCCCATGCTAGTCTGGGGCCTGGTGGTGCTGGTGCTGTTCGCGCTAGGCGTGGCGACCGCCTTCCTCGCCCTGATCGTCATCTTCCCGTTACTCGGACATGCCACTTGGCACGCCTACAAGGCAATGCGTTAACAAGGCGAGAGTAATGTCCTGCTGCTCGCCCGCCGAGGTCAGGCTCGAATTCGAACCGCCGCCACCGATCGCGCCCGAGGAAATTCTCCTGTCGAGCCGTGATCTAGGCGACGGCACCCGCCAGACCGATCTTTCTGTTCCTGGCATCCATTGTGGCGCGTGCATCACTGCCGTGGAGAAGACGCTTTCCGCCCTGGAAGGCGTGACCAGCGCGCGCGTCAACCTGTCTACCAGGCGGGTTGTGGTCCGCTGGCGGACGGTTAGGGATGTCGTGCCCGACATGGTGGGCGCGTTGGAGAGGATCGGTTATCCGGCGCATCTTCATTCTTTTGAGGCCGACAGGACCGATCCTCGGTTGTCGCGTCTTCTCAAAGCTCTGGCGCTCTCCGGCTTCTGCGCCATGAACATCATGCTGCTTTCCGTATCCGTCTGGCTTGGCGCCGACGAGGGGACGCGGCAGGCGTTCCACATAATTTCCGCCATGCTGGCGCTGCCCGCCATCCTTTACAGTGGCGGCATTTTCTATGCTTCGGCCTGGAGAGCCTTGCGCCATGGTCGCACCAACATGGACGTCCCCATCTCGATCGGCGTGACGCTGGCTTTCGGCCTCAGCCTCTACGACACCGTGCAGGGCGCCGAGCACGCCTATTTCGACGCCGCCACGACCCTGGTGTTTTTCCTGCTGATCGGCCGCACGCTTGACCATCTTATGCGGGAAAGAGCGCGCTCCGCCGTCGCCGGGCTCGCGCGTCTCGTCCCTGCCGGTGCGACGCTCATCGAGACGGACGGAACGCGCCGTTACATGCCGCTGGCCGAAATCGAGCCGGGCGCCCTACTGTTCGTCGCCCCGGGCGACCGTATTCCGCTCGACGGCGTGGTGGTAACGGGATGCTCCGACCTCGACCGGTCGCTGGTCTCTGGCGAAAGCGTGTCGAGCCCGGCAACGCCGGGGAGTGAAGTTCACGCTGGCATCATGAATCTTACCGGCCCACTCACCGTCAGGACTACAGCGCGCGCTGAGAATTCTTTTCTTGCTGAAATGGTCCGGCTGATGGAGGTCGCCGAAGGCGGCCGGGCGCGCTATCGGCGGCTGGCGGATCGTGCCGCCGCGCTCTATTCTCCCGTCGTGCACACGATCGCGGCGCTTTCGTTCGCCGGCTGGCTCTTGTCGACCGGCGACTGGCACATGTCCGTTACGGTGGCGATCTCAGTCCTCATCATCACCTGTCCATGCGCGCTCGGCCTCGCGGTACCGATCGTCCAGGTGATGGCGGCACGGCGGTTGTTCGAACTAGGTATCATGGTCAAGGACGGGTCTGGGCTGGAGCGTCTAGCCGAGATCGACACCGTTCTGTTCGACAAGACCGGCGTGCTTACTCTGGGCAGGCCGCGCGTCGCCAATTCCGGCACGATCCCGCAAGCGGCACTGTCAATCGCGGCCGCCCTTGCGGCGGGGTCGAGGCACCCTGCCGCCCGTGCGATCGCCGCTGCCGGAACGGCAGGGAGCGCTGTCCTCTTCGAGGAAGTTCGCGAGATAGCTGGTTTGGGGATCGAGGGCCGTATGGAAGGCAGGCTCGTTCGCCTCGGCCGGCCCGCCTGGGCACTCGCCGAAGGACGCATGGAATATCCCGTCGCGGAAGGCAGGTCCGTCGTCGTGCTGACGAGCAACAGCTCCATGCTCGCGACGTTCGAGATAGAAGACCGCGTTCGCCCAGGCGCCAAGAAGGTTGTGCGACATCTGCACGGGCTGGATCTTCCAGTCGAGATACTCTCAGGTGACCGCGCCGAGACAGTTGAGAGGCTGGCGGCGGAACTCGACGTCAGCCAATCGGCCGGCGAGCTGCTGCCGTCGGAAAAACTCGCCCGTATCCGAGAATTCGCCGAAGCGGGCCGTAAGGTGCTCATGGTCGGCGACGGGCTTAACGATGCCCCGGCGTTGGCGGCCGCGCATGTCTCGATGGCGCCCGCCACCGCCGCGGACATCGGCCGTAACGCCGCCGACTTCGTGTTCCTGCACGAGGACCTTTCGGCTGTCGCGACGGCGCTCGACATCGCCCGGAAGGCAGGAAGCTTGGTGCGCGGGAATTTTGTGCTCGCAGTCGCCTACAATGCGCTTGCCGTGCCATTCGCCATCAGTGGATTGGTTACGCCGCTCCTGGCGGCAGTTGCGATGTCCCTCTCGTCAGTGCTCGTCGTGGCGAACGCCATGCGGCTTCATCGGACTTCAATTTCTCGATCCACCGACAGCCCTCACGCCCCGGTTCTGACGCGGGCGGAAGCGGTCGCCGGTCGATGAACTATCTTATTGTCCTCGTCCCTGTCGCTATCCTGCTCGGGCTGGTCGGTCTCGCGGCTTTCATGTGGTCGCTGCGATCAGGCCAATACGAAGATCTCGACGGCGCGGCGGAGCGCATCTTGCTCGATAAGGAGGACAAACCCTAGGTGTGTAGTCCCGAGCTTTGATGGTGCATCATTTCCGCACAAATCAAAGGAGGTGTTATATCGCCGGCGAACTGGTCGACTGGCTCCAGGATCGCGACATGCGCCACACCCGGGGTGCACCATGTCATCCTCAAACCCAAGGCAAGATCGAGCGCTGGCACCAGACGCTGAAGAACCGCATCCTGTCGAAAACTACTTCCTTCCGGGCGATCTTGAAGCCCAGATCGCAGCCTTCGTCGAGCGCTACAACCATCGGCGCTATCGCGAGAGCCTCGGCAATCTCACTGAGGCCGATGTCTACTTCGGACGCGGCCAGACTATCCTGTTCCAACGAGAAAGGATCAGGCGAGGGACCATCGAACTGCGGCGCTTGCGGCATCGCAAAGCCACCGCTTAAAATGCTAAACCAATGAACCAGAGCCTCCAGTGAATGCTCCGCCGCCTGAAAGGCGGTGGCTTCAGATTGCGGCTTCAAGCCGGATAGGTAGGCGTGGGGGGACCGGGAGCGAACTCAGGTCACGTTGAAGTTGTCGTATGATGATCGCGACGAGCTGCTGGGAAGAAAAAAGAAGTCAATATGGCTAAGGATGAACGGCTCCACAAATTAGCCGGAAACCCGGGGAAAAGCGCGCCGGGGCCTAAAGCCAGGCCGCGCGGTTAGTTAGCGGGGCTCAGCAGCTTTGGATCGATGCCAGTCATCTGGGCCCGTTCGCTTCCGGCACTGGACGTAACCGCTGTTCTCAGGCCACGGCCTTGAGTGGCGCGGGGGCATAGGCCCAGGGCTGGGGTTGCCGTTCGCGATGCATCTGGGCGGGCAGGGCGGCGTGAACGCCACCGCCGTAGCAGCCGGGCCGACGACTTTTTTCTGGGAGACCCACGCGCTGCTGCCGCAATCAGCCATGACGCATATGGCCTCGATGATCGCCCAGGGTGTGTTCGAGAAGTGGCCGGACCTCTACTGCGTCATCATCGAATGTGGCGTTGCCTGGGTGCCTTCGGTACTGTGGCGGCTGGATTCGAATTATCGTGCTCTGCGCAAGGAAACGCCGTGGCTGAGGATGCTGCCGTCGGAATATTTCCGCCGCAATATCCGGTTTTCGACGCAGCCGCTTGAGCAGCCCAAGAATCTTCAGCATCTCTGGTCGACATTGGAGGCGATGGACGGCGAGCACACCCTGATGTTCGCCTCCGACTATCCGCATTGGGACTATGATGATGCCAACAATTTGCACATTCCGGCGAAATGGCGCGAAAGGATCATGGGTCTCAATGCGTTGGAGGTCTACAAGCGGATCCCGCAGCCAATCGCCGTGGCAGCGGAATGAGGGGGAGCGCTGTGGCCGAACCGCATTTCGCTTGCAACGTCGATGATGTCCCGATCGACGCGGCGAAGGTCGTCAAGATCAAGAGCTTGTCAGTTGGAATCTTCAAGCTGTCTGATGGCTTCCACGCCTTGCTCAACATCTGCCCGCATCGAGGTGCCGCCCTATGCGAAGGCCCGGTCTGCGGCACAACCAGGGCCACGGACGACCAAGAATTCGTCTACGACCGGGCAGGTGAGTTGATACGCTGCGCGTGGCATGGGTGGGAGTTCGACATCCGCTCGGGAGAGTTTCTAGTGGATTCGAGAATCAGGGCGCGGACGCTGCCTATCTCGCTGGACGGCGAAAAAGTGTTCGTTCATTTATGACGGGATGGATATGGCCGCTCCCGGTGGCGTTGAGCGCAAGATGCGCGTCATCAACGCCGCCGTCGACATGATCTACAAGATACCGCGCGAACAGCGGACCTTCGACCTGCTGCCGGAAGTCCTGCGGGGCTCGCTCATGCCTGGGATGAATGATCTGGCGGCGCGCATACAACCCTGGCTCGACCCGAAGGACAGGGGCTGGCTTTTCAACAATCCCGTCGATCTGGTCGATTTCTCGAAACCCGTTGTCGGGTTCGACATGACGAAGATCCTGGGCGACCGAAAGCTGCGCTCGGCGGCGTTGCTCTACATCTTCCATCGTCTCGAGGACGTCATCGACGGCTCGCCGAACCGGCAATGCGACAAGGTCGCCGAAGTCGATGCAATGTGCGTTGCGCTTGAGCTGTTCATAGCCGGCGTAGACGCGGGCTACCTCGCCGGCGCGTTCAGCGACGTCGCGCGTATCGGAGTCCCCGGCTTTCGCAAGCATTGCGCCGGCGAGTGCGGCGTAGGCTTCGGCGTCGACCACCTCGTCTTTTGCCCGGGAAACGGCGGCCAACATGTCGGCGATGATCTGGGTTGGATCGTAGAGATTGCGGTAATGAGTAAGCCTCAGGCGCGGGAACTCCTCCTCGAGGAGCTCGGCCGCCTCGGTCCGATCCATCATCCGCGGATCTTTCGGCAGGCCGAGTTCTGCATGGAAACGACGGATGATATCGAGACCGAATGCGTGGAACGTGCCGATCCACATCGCGGCGGCAGCCTCGGGTCGCTTGCGGGCGATCCGCTCCGCCATCTCTCCCGCCGCCTTGTTGGAGAAGGTCAGAAGCAAGAGGCGCCGCGGATCGACACCCTCCTCCAGAAGGCCTTCGACGCGAGCGATCAACGTCTGCGTCTTGCCAGTGCCAGGACTCGCCTCAAGCAGATACGCCTCGCCGCGATGAGCCGCCGCCGAGGCTTGCAGCGAATTCAGCGGCCGCTCGATATGCGTCGCCGCCGTCACAGGTGGCACTGGCGGCAGCAGCAAGGCGTCGAACAGCTGTTGCGCGACCATCTCGAATGGCGCGCCGAGCTTCGCGGCAATGGCGGACGCGGAGAGCCCTTCGTCAATATGAAGTGTGCGGACCAGGGGGCGCGGTAGCAGCAGCTCGCGTGCAAACAGGTCCATCTGGACCTCACGGCGTTGCCTGCGGCCATAGTCGACAACCCGATCCATTCCAACCGGCGACGGCTCTGCGGCGCGGCTGGGATCAATCGCCGGTACTGGCTCGCCCTCAGGATCGTCGCCGAGTTCGGCATGACCAATCTCGTGGGCGACCAGGAAGGCTTGCTCGAACCGCGAGCCGACATTCTCGTGAAGGATCAGATCGTCGTCGGTGACGAAGGTCGCACGGCCGCCATTGAGGACGGCTGCCCCAGCGGCCGTCGGTTCGACATCAATCCCCCGTCGCCTGGCCTCGGCGACAGCAAAGTCATAGGGCGACCAGGGATCGGCGCCGGAAGCAACCAGGCGAGCATGAAGCTCGGCGGCGACTTGCCTGGCGAGCTCCACGCTGTCCATTTCAATCCGCCTCTGCCAACAACCGGGCGCGCTTCTCTGCCGGGACGCCTGCGTCGATCAGCACCTGCTCGAAAGTGACCTGCCCGCCGATCGCGGGCTTGCCGTCGGCCTTGTAGCTGCGCCCGGCGGCCAGCTGCGCGGGGCCCCAGGACAATTCCAACTGTGTGACCGAACTGCTCACCTCCTGGGCAAGCCTGCCGAGAAACCGTCGCGGGATACTGATGAAGGAGATCCGTCGCTCGCGCAGCGCGGTCACGACCTGCCGGGGCACGTCAAGACGCAGGGCGACGGCACGCCAATCGGCGACCGTAAGCGCCGCGAAGGGGTCCGTCATCGGCGCCGGCATGGCCGCCGCGTGCTGCGACCAGGCAGCGTCGAGGAGGGCCTGATCGGCAGCGGTCAGCGGCGCGTCATCGTCGTAGACTTCGCGGCTAAGCTCGCGCGACAGGTCAACGAGCTCTCGGGCATATTCCGGGTAAAGCCGCAAATAGCGCTCCAAGGTTGACCGGCCAGGCTCGCTCTCGACCGCGAACGCGTCGAGCACAGACTCGCGGGTTGGACGTTCTCCTGCGGGGCTCACCGCTCTTCTCCATCGGCCATGGGGGCCCGCAGGGCGGCGAAGGCTTTGTCGCGATAGGTTCGGACGGTCTTTTCCGAGCGGCCCAGGGCCTTGGCGATGGTCATGACGTCCGGCTCCTTTGAGTCGATGGGGAAGCCCTGTCTCAGCATATGAATGATCCTGCTTTGTTCTATGGGTAGAGCCGCAATCGCCGCATCCAGGCGCAACCGGTAAGCCGGATCGTCCAAATCCGACAAGGTGAACGGGTCGTGAACCCCGGCAGCCGCCTCGACTTCCGGTGACAGCTCACCGCTTTCTTCGTCGTATTCGAGTGGTCGGGAACGGTTCTCGTCGCGCCAGGCCTGTTCCTGGGCATCGCGCCGCAGGCTAGCCAGCGCGCCGTCGAAACGCACCTCGAAGTAGTCGACCTTGTCGACATAGGCGGCGCGATCCGCCGACAGCAGCTCGACGAAGCGGCCGAACACCTTGTCGCGCACGACCCCGCGCGTCAAAGATTCCGTCTTGCCATCAGGGCTTTCCGCCTTGGACAAACTACGCATTACCCGTTCAGTCAGGATCCGATAGAGCCGCTCAAACCACATCTCGTTGTTGTCTTGGCGGCTCGCGCGGATGAAATAGACGAGACATTCGCTGGAAACGTAGGCTGGGTCGGAGCGCTTCCTGATTTCAGCCTTGGCGATCAACTCGTCACGCGACAGGGCCGCCAGTTCGGCGATGAGCGCTTCTACCCTCTGGTCGCGCTTGTAGAGTTCGCCGCTGAGGCGTCGCTTGCGCAGCGGTGTTACTGTCGCTTGGCGCATGCGCTGAGCGTCTGCCTCTTGCCCTGCGTCGGCAGCTCCCTCCAGCTGGTTCATCGCGCCGCCTCGCTTTCCATATCGCGCCTCTCGTTCAGACGCGTCTCGAGCGAGCGGATGCTGTCGAGCACCGCCTCAAATTCCGGAGGATCGCCGAAGATCATCCCTTTCATGGCTCTGTAATCGACGCGCAACTGTTCGATCATGGCGTCATGCGGTGCAAGCGCGAACGAGCCAGGCACGGCGCTCGCGAGATCGAAGTCCGGTCGATTGAAGAACATCCGGGCATGCGCGACGCAGTCCGCGCCGAGCGCGCTGTTAGCGATGGCGGCGTCGCCCACCGGCGTCGCGCCCAGTTGGTGCAGATCATAGTAGTGTCGAGACACGCGCTGGCCGCCCCCACGCAGCTCTCCGCGCTTGTCGAACCAGCGCCGCAGCCCGTGGAGGATGACGATCTTATCCCAGAAGGTGCGTTCAGGGTCGACCGTTCGCACGGCCGGCACGGTCAGGTCGAGCACCGGCAGATCATCATCGACATAGGGTTTGATCGGCACTTCGCTATTGGGGTCGAGCGCGGATTTCGCGCCAGACTCGATCTTGATCGCCGCTCGCACGTAATCCGATCGCGGCGTCGCCGCCGGATACCAGATCAGCAGCGTCTGCCCATAGGGATCGGCATCGTCGGCGTCCACGCGTCCCGCCCCGGTATCGAGGCCGGCGGCCTTGAACCTTTCTTGTAGGATCAGAGTCAACTCAGCGCGTAGCGGGCCGTTGATGTAGGCTTGACAGGCGTCCTTGATCGCATCGAGGCGCGCCTTGCGTTTCTTACCACTCAGCGCGTCGAGCTCCTCGATGGTCGCCGGTTCGCCAATGTCGTCCCGAAACACCGTGACGTCGATATCCTCTGAGAAGCGGTTGATCAGACCGAAGCCTTTGGACAAGGAGGTTCCGCCCTTGAAAAGAAGGCGGGGTCCCCCCGCTTTCAGTCCATTGAACAAGGCATCCAGCGTCCAGCAGACCCAGAAGTCCTTTTCGATATTCTGGGATGCCGTGCCGAGGCGCAGCGCCGTCGTATCGAAGGCGCTTAACATCGTGTCCGACCCTGCCGCGAGGACCTCGTTGAAAGCCGCATTCATGTCTTCGCGGCCCGGGTTGCGCCGCGCTTGGCGGTTCGTGTCTTGTCGGCAGAGTGCGGTTTCGGCTTCCGTCGGCCGATGGCTGCGTGATCGTCGTCGCCGTCCGTCGTTCGTTGTCGCTGACGATCATGATCAGCATCGGCACCAGCATGATCATCATCACCGACATGCCAACCACCAACGCCAGCGTCGTTTTCGACAAGCGGCTTGAGAAACACCCACATCCAGGTTGGCAGCGCCGTTATACCCGCAGTGATGTCAGCTTTCAGCTGCGGGCCCGCAACGGGATCCTCGAAGAGCTTGGCGAGCTTGTGCTTGACGTGATCACTCTCTCCTTCACGGACCAGGAGATCGCGGAGCCAGTGAAGCGCCTGGACGACGCGCATCGCCGGTCGCCCGGCCCAGAACAGCTTGCTTGCCGCGGTCGGACGGAAGGTGATCGTGACGTTACCGAGCTTGATAGCACGACGGCGGGCGTCTGTGTGCACCACGATTTTTGCCGGGACCGCGTCGGTCAGGCCCAGATCGTTTGCTGCGGTCATGCCATCGACAAGCATCCGGGTTTGGTCGCGTCGACCGACCGCGTCGATGACCGAGCGCGGATCGGGCGGGTTGGTTTTTTGGGTGAGCTTGTTGAAGCCAGGCTGATCGTAGAGCCCGCGATCAATCCGCCTGAGGGTTTGCGCCTTCGTCAACCGCTGCAACGCCTTATCGACGGCGTCCCGCGAGGCGAGATCCACGAAATCACTCGGCGTCCACACCTTGCGCGGCGCGTCGGCACGGATGCGGGCAAGCATGGCTGGCTTCAGATCGGGCGAGTCACTCATGTCCGAAAATTGTAGACGTTTTCCGGACGATCAACAAGCAGTCTGTCCGAAAGGTATATACAAATTTCGGACAGAGCCATCTGATCCCCGCTTATGACTGACCCGGTTGCCAGTCGCTCATCTGCAAAATGTTTCCGCCGAGTTTTGCGAACGCGCGTTGGCGGCAAGAGAAAACGAGAATCTGCTGATCGCGTGATTGACGATGCAAAGCGTCGAACATGCGCTCAATGCGATCGTCATCGGAATAGACCAACGCGTCATCCAGGATGACCGGTGTGGGGCGCCCGTCGCGGGCGAGCAGACGGGCGAAGGCTAGCCGGGTCAGAACCGAAAGCTGTTCTCGCATGCCGCCACTCAACCTATCGACATCCTCGTCCTGACCATTGCGACGAACGGTCTGCGGCAACAGTGTGTTCTCGTCGAACACTATGGAGATGTCATCGAATAGCAATCCAAGCAACGGTCGCAGCTCGGACATGACCGGCTTTAGATAAAGATCGCGTGCCGCCGAGCGTGCAGCGCCCAGCGTTGTGCGCAGCCGGTCGAGAACGGCCTTTTCGATCTCGAAGCGTCCCACTCGCTCTTCAGCGACTTCCAATTTTTCCCTGGCCTCGCGCCAAGCTTCTTCCACCGCGTCGTCGGACCGAGTGCGAATATGGCCATTGAGATCGGCAAGAGTCACACGCAACTGACCTGCCTCCTGGGTGGCGGCATCCTGAACCGAACGGGCGCGGCGCAGAACGGCCTCGGCGCTGGTGAGATCGTGAGCGCCGTCGCGCAGGGGAGCAGCGCGCATTTCGGCCGCTTCGCGCAGAGTTTGTCGTGCGTTGGCCTCGGTAAGCAGCAAGCGCTCCTTCTCCTCGCGTGCTGCTTCAGGTCCCAATATGACGTCGAGGCTGGTCAGTTCCGCCTGGATGGTCACGTAAGCAGTCTCCGCGGCCATGACAGCCTCGTCGGCATGGCTGCGCAGGGGCAGGGCCTCGCGCACGTTGTTGCGTGTTGTCGTCACACGCTGCTGAGCTGCTGCATGATGTTGTCGGATCTGTTGCGAATCGACCTTAAGTTCGAGGTCCCCGGCCGCGAGGGCACTCAGTCGGGCAAGCTCTTCGTGCAATTGCTGTATTCCCTTGGGCGCGAGATCGCCGAGCCGCTGACGCGCCAAGCCCAGTTCGGCGGCCCTGTCGCGCGCTTCAACCAAGCGCTGGCGTGCCGTCATGAGGCTGTCGACACCGAGGGACGCAAGCAGGCTGCGGTGCTTCGCTTCGGCGTCTTCGATGGTCCGGTCGGCCTGCTGCGGCCGATTCGATCGCAGGGTCAAGACTCCGATGCCGGCAATATCCAGGCGCACGGTGCCAGCAAAGCTTTGGTCTTCTGCATGGGGCAAGGGCTTGGCATCGATCGTCACCAAATCGGCGGCGGCCCGGTATTCCATGCATAGCGTCGGCAGGGTTGCCAGGTGAGCTGCACGAAGGCTGGCGATCTCGATTTCGAGCGCCTGCAGTTGCTCGACAGCCTGTTCCGGCACCGTCAGCATAGCTAGCGCTGCCTCTCCATCTTCGATCTGGGTTCTGGCGACTTCGGCTTGTTTCAACCGGTTGTCCGAGCCGGCCAGTTGTTCGGCCGCATCGCGTGCCAAAAGCGTCGCATCCACCCGCGCGAGCAATTCGCGTGCTTCGAGCTCTTCCTGTTCGGCTGCCTGAACTTCGCCCATCGCTTGTTCGTTTTCGGCAATGGCAGAAGCGCGCCGATCGAGAACCTCACTGCGGCGAAGCTGCGCAATCGTCGACTGCTCGCGCAAATCCGCGGCTCTTTTGAGCGCGGTCCGAAAACTATCGAGGGCCTGCTTCGCTGCGTCGTGGTGAATTACGGCCAGAGCGGCTTCCGCTTCAGCAGCTTTCAGGGCTTCGCTGTGCGACTTGGCGGCCTCGACGGAGGCTTCGGCGGCCGAGATACCCTCCCGCCGGATAGCGCCTTCTTCGGGGTTTTCAAGCTCAGACAGACGCGCCAACGCCATGCGCCGCTTGTCGAGCGCATCGCGCAGACCGGTGACTTCGGCGCTGAGACGCTGCTCGTCTTTCAGCAGCTTGTCGCGCTCATCGAGCGCCGCTGCATAGAGACCGCCGCTCTTGGGACGCAGCGTTGACGTAACCAGGCTATAGAGTTCTTCTTCACATGCGGCGGCGATTTCGGCCATGCGTCGCCCGCCGGTCAGGGCTTCAACTTCCCCCTGAACCGAGGACAGTAGGCTTTCGCGCACGCGTTTTTCGCCGTCCTCCTCGCTTTTGCTGCGCCTTTCGATGCCGGTGACCCCTTGGCGAACCCAGAGCAATCCTGCCGGTCCTGCGCTTCCGCCATGGATTAGTTTGCCGATAAAGGCTTCGGCCTCATCGGCTTGAGCCAACAGTCGCCCGCCGTCGAGGTCAATAACGCTGGCCAGCTTGCCGCCATAAAACTGCTTGGCAAGTCGATAGCGTCCTTCTGAAGTGGTGATGTCGGCCTCCACCACCGGATTGCCCCCACTATAAGGCCGCAACAGTCGCACGCCTTCGGGTGTGCCCGTGTGAGGCTGGAAAAAGAGTGCGTGCAGCGCTTCGAAGAAGGTTGATTTGCCGAACTCGTTGACCGCGCAAAGGACGTTGACGCCGTCGCCGATGTTTTCGATGGCGACGCCTTGCCCGGCGAACCGTTTGACGTTGTGGAGCCGAAGGGCCGTAAGTTTCATGATCCCATCGCCTCGCAATAGCTGAACAACCGAACCAGTGCTTCTCGCGATATGTCGCGTTCGACAGCCGACCGGGTTTCGTCGCTGCTTTCATCCAACAGTGCCTGCGCTGCCTCGCGAAGGGCACCAGAGCGGTCGATCCGATCCAAATCGCCACTTTCGCAGTCGGTCGCGAGCCCGTCCCCGTCCAGTTCCAGATAGGCGAAGTCGGGCGCGGCTACCGCGATCGCCGCTTGAAGGATTGTTCGCCCACTTAACCGCACCCGGCCAGACGCGGCAATTCGCAGCAAGGTCTGGCGCCGCAGATGTGCCGGTGGAAGCAACGCTTCAAATGCCGCCGCGCTGTCGTCGCCAGACAGCAGATGCAGGGGAGCGGTTTTCCAGGAAAAGCTAGCTGTTTCAACGGCCACGATCTCGGGCAAGGCGCCAGGCCCGGCAATGGAAACGACAAGGGCCTGACCGGGTGTATCATGCTTGAAACGGTCAGGTTCGGGCGCACCGCTGTAGCGGCTGCGCTCATTGATGGTGACGGGCCCGTGCCAGTCGCCGAGTGCCAGATAATCGAGGCCGGCCTTGGTCGCACGATCTGGTGCAATGACGTCGGACGCTGCTGAATCTTCGGAAAAGTTCTGAATGGCGCCATGAGCAAGCCCAAGCCGGATGGCGCCTTGCGGCGTCGCGGCGCTGTTCATCCACTCGGTAAGGTCGCGACCGGGTCTGCGGGTGGTGCACGGTGCAGGCAGCAGCGCCACGTCTGCGCCAATGGTCAGGGTTTCAGGCCGGGTCGCCAGTATGACATTGTCCGGCACAACGCTACCCGCAGCGCTCCACAATTGATCAGCTAACAGTGAATCGTGGTTGCCAGGGAGCAATATCCAGCGCAAGGGCGCGCTCTGGCTCATCTCGGCAAGGGCCTGCCGCAACATCGCCGGTGTAGGCGTTTCGGTGTCGAACGTATCGCCGGCCAGAAATATGTTGGATGCACCATGGACGCGTGCCTGTTCTGCCAGCCGGCTGATCGCGCTATGGCGCGCTTCACGGAGCCGCCCGCGCAGATCCTCCGGCATGTTGCCGAACCGCTTGCCGATGTGAAGATCGGAGCTGTGGATGAATCGAAACATGGAGTCTCCGAGACTATGTCGATGCCAGGTTGCGCTGGGCGCGATCGATGGCTTCATCCAGCCGGGAGCGTGAAATCGCCGCAAGTCGCTCGACACCGAGCAGACGTGCAAGGTCGAGAGCGGGGTCGGACTGTTCCAGAATGTCCTCGTTCGCAACGACGACAGCGGCCAGCTCGGCGATTGGAATGTCGGCAATGGACCGGCGGGCATCGGCATCGAACGGCATGCGATAATCAAGCAGGTCGACCACCGTCCCTCTCTTCCATAGGAAGCTGCCGCTGGATTCTTCAGTTCTATCGAACTCGCGCAGATGAAGGTCGATCCGCTCCCGAATCTTGTTGCCCGTTCTCAGCCAGCCATGCGCCCGTGCGATGCGCTGCGCAAGGACGTCTTCTCGCAGAGGTCCTTCCTGCTCGATCACCGCGTCGACCATGGACCGCAGCGTGCCTCGGTAGACGAAGTCATAAAACTGATCCGGGCTGGTGGAAAATCCGGTTAGATCAGTCAGGCGATAACGGCCGCCCGTCGGTACGGTATCATGCGTCGAATGCGCGGCCGCAGGCAAAATTCCTGCAGATGCCGATGGGCGCTCTCCCGTCGCGAGGGGAGCGGCGACAAGTTCTGGCTCTGATTTTATCGACGGATGTTCCGGTTCGCCGGCCGATGCTAGGTCCTCGGCTGGCAATGGGTCCATGGGGTCGACCTTATGTCCCATGTCCCAATGGATCGCGGGTTCACTTTCCTGTTGTTCAGCCTGTTTCCGACGGCTTTCCTCGAGCAGCGCGGCCAGGCTGGCATGAAGCCTCTCGGTGCAACCTTCGAGATCAAACCACCAATCGGTTGACCATACCCGGACAATGTTCCACCCGAGGCCGCGCAGGACCTGCTCGCGGACCTTGTCTCGATCTCGCGCCGTGGCAGAACTGTGATAGGTCGCGCCGTCGCATTCGACCCCAGCCAGATAGGCGCCGGCGAGATCGGGATGCCGGATCCCTATATCCACTCGAAAGCCAGAAATGCCGACTTGAGGAACGATGGTCCATCCGCGCTTCTCAAGCTCGGCAGCGACGGCCTCCTCGAAAGGGGATTCCAGGGCTCCGACCGATCCGCGTTCCTGCGCTGGCAATGCCACAGCGCCGCGTTCGGCAAAATCGAGGAAGGCTTTGAGATGCTGCACGCCGATCGCTTTGGTTCGGTTGGGGTCGATCTGGTCGGCGGCAAAACCCGAAAATACGATCAGTTCCTGCCGCGCACGCGTCACCGCGACATTCAGCCGGCGTTCGCCGCCGTCCCGATTCAGCGCGCCGAAATCCATGCTGCGCTTGCCGGCATTATCTTGCGAAAAGGTGATCGAAAACAGGATTATGTCACGCTCGTCCCCTTGGACATTCTCCAGATTCTTGACGATGGCGGGCTCAATACGCTCGTCGGCAAAGAACCATTCAAGCTCCGGCTCTGTCTGGCGCGCCTTGTCGAAAAGGTCGAGGATGAGCGACTGCTGTTGCGCGTTGAAAGTGATGACTCCGAGCGTGGGTCGGTCCTTTTCCGGTAGGGCCAGCCAACGCCGCATCCTGCTGACCGCATCGTCGGTTACCGCTTGGGCTTCGATTCGATTGGTGCGGCTTTTGCCACGGTCATAGATGCCGGTCGTGATTTTTCGCAGCTGAACTGCCCGATCTTCCACCGTTGGCGAAGGGAATGTGATGAGCCGGTTCTGATAGTAGTGATGGTTGGAAAAGGCGATCAGCGACTCATTGCGGCTACGATAATGCCAGCGCAGGTCACGTACCGGGATGCCTGCCGCTTTGGCTTCGTCTAGAATGCTCTCAAGATCCTTTTCGTGCTCGACGACTTCCTCGTCCTCCTCGTTGCGGCCAAAGAAATTGGTGGGCGGCAACTGCTTGGGATCGCCTACGATAATGGTTTGATGGGCTCGCGCGATAGCACCGACAGCGTCCCAGGTGGTGATCTGCGATGCTTCGTCGAAAATGACCACGTCGAAAAGCGCTTGGTCGGGAGGTAGGTATTGAGCGATAGAAAGCGGCGACATCAGCATGCAGGGGGCGAGCTTGGCAAAGCTCGATGGCATAGCGCCGATCATCTCGCGGATCGACCTGCTGGGCCGCTGCAATTCCATCTGATGGCGCAACAGGCCCAACTCGGAATTGCGCGGGACGCTTTGCACAGCCGGCAAACCATGAGCGATGGCACTGATGACGCGAAGGCTTGCTTGAGCGCGGACAAGATCGTCGATTTCCCGGAAATCTTCGATGGCGTGCTCGTGCTGGAAGCGACGGAAATTCCGCAGCACCGGATCGGCATCCAGCGTGGCCGGCAGCCACCAGCGTACATAGGCCAGGCGGAACGCCGATTGAGCTTCAGCTGGTCGCACTAGACCCGCCTCGATATCGTCGACCAACGCTCCCAGATTCTGACTGACAGCCCTGCGACGAATGCCGCACCACGAAGTCCAGTCCCGCAGAAGATGACGGGCGTCGAGCAAGTCTCCCATCGCAGTCGTCAATTCGGTCAGCGGGTTATCATGTTCTGCCCAAGAAGGCGTCTTTCCAGCAGGGATCGCAAATTGGGTCTTGGCAGCCTCGAATGCTGCAGAAGCCGCAAGGAAGCGGGCTGCCCCATAGCGCATCGTGCTATCTGCTGCACCGCTTCGCAGGCTCGGGGCGGTTGCTTGGAGGAGCGCTTTGAGATCCTCCGTGCCGAGGCCGGGCAGGCGTAGCGTCTGTCGAAGCCTTTCGGCGATCGAGAGTATCTGATCGATACGACGGGTGTCGGTATCAAGTGCGGCAAATCCGATCGGCTTCCCAGATAGGATGTTGGCTTCGACAGTGGCCCGGCGGTCCTGCATCAGGCGCAACAGCGGCAAGTCGTGCTGAGGATCGGCTACCCCCTCTGTGACATAGCCTTGAAGCAGCTTCTGGACTTTGCGTTTGCCCAACTGACTGTTTGTCAGAAAAATAATGTCACATTGACAACGCTGCAGATCATGGCAAAAGGCTTGCAAGTGTCTTTTGCAGAACTGCTCGCCGGCGGTAAGAAAGTTCCGGAATGGGCGCATCGGTTGGACGACAATGCGATCCGCAAGCGGCTGGCGCGCATCATCGATTTTGAGCGACAACGACGTACTTTGCACCGTTATGAGATGGCCGAACTCATCGGCGTGGCGGAGGCGACATTCACGAAACTGGAACGCGCGAGCGGCAACATCAGCGTGGACACGATTGCCGCGATCGCCAAGGCGTTGAAACTGAATCCAGCGACCTTCCTCTTTTCCGAAAAGATCCCGCCAACAGCTGATCTAGCTGTTTTCGACAAAGTGGAGAGGTAGGCTTCTATTCGAAAGCCGATCCAGCATAGACCCAGCAAACATGAAAGCGCACTGATGGCAATTTCACATGGGGCCTGGTTGCATACACCTCAGCGCAGTCGGCCTTTTGCGTGCCGGATTTGGCTAGACTGCTCGTCGATAGGTCCACAGCTGTGCCGGCGGTATGTTGCGGACGACGAAGTCATAGTGTGAAACCACGTAGCGGTCGGGCATCTTGATCACCGGCGATAGAGGCCCATAAGTGATTTGAATTACCGGCCGTCCGGCAGGAATGCGGGCAAGCAGATCCTCAATCAGGGCAACGCGCTGTTCCATAGGAAAGCTCAACAGCGGGACTGCACTGACCACGCAATCGAATTGTTCACCCCTGCGCTCACCCAGAACTTCATTCAGCGCAAATGCGTTGCCCAATCTGAAGTCCACGCCCGGGAAGCGTTGCACCAGGCCGTTGTAGAAATTTCTGGAGTATTCGACCGACACCAACTGATGCGATTTAATGCCCCTCTCTAGGATTGCCTTGGTGATGACGCCGGTTCCCGCGCCAAGCTCCAGGATCGGCATTCCGGACCGCGGGTTGACCACGCTTGCCATCCGGCGCGCCGCATAAATCGAAGTGGGGATGAGGGCTCCTACGCCCTTCTTGTCCTTCTGCCAGCCTTTGAAGAATTGCACCTCTTCATCAAACCTTTTGCCGAGCAGCTCCTTCAGTCGGAAAACCATGTTCTCTCCGTGCTCCGGCCATTTAGCGAAGCGCGTTGTGGCCAAGCTCTGCGAATTTTGCAAGCCCGTTACAACTTGCTCGCGTGTTAAGGCCCGTCACAGGCAGTCACGAACAGCGAGGGCGTCTTGCGCTCGCAGGGCCACGCGATTTTTGCTCTTCGCCCGTCCCTCTTCCGTCTTGACTGGTATGAGCTTACAGACTATCTCACCGCCACGTTAGCACTCGCCACTGGCGAGTGCTAACAACGCTCCGGCAACCGACGACCTCTCAATCTCCGCACCAGGGACATCCAAAAATGGCAAAGTCGAAGTTCCGCCCGCTTCATGACCGCGTGGTCGTTCGCCGGGTCGAATCCGAATCCAAGACCGCCGGCGGGATCATCATCCCGGATACGGCGAAGGAAAAGCCGCAGGAAGGCGAGATCATCGCCGTCGGCTCCGGCGCGCGCGACGAAGCCGGCAAGCTCGTCCCGCTGGACGTCAAGGCTGGCGACCGCATCCTGTTCGGCAAGTGGTCGGGCACCGAAGTCAAGCTCAATGGCGAAGACCTTCTGATCATGAAGGAATCCGACATCATGGGCATCATCGGCTGATCATCGGCCTAACATCAACTGAATTTCGGGCTTCTATCGAGGCCCTGCCAGGAGCTAAAAATGGCTGCTAAAGAAGTAAAATTCTCCCGTGATGCCCGCGAGCGCATGCTGCGCGGCGTCAACATCCTCGCCGACGCGGTGAAGGTCACGCTCGGCCCCAAGGGCCGCAACGTCGTCATCGACAAGTCGTTCGGCGCCCCGCGCATCACCAAGGACGGCGTCACCGTCGCCAAGGAAATCGAGCTTGAAGACAAGTTCGAAAACATGGGCGCCCAGATGGTCCGCGAAGTTGCTTCGAAGACCAACGACATCGCCGGCGACGGCACCACGACCGCGACCGTTCTGGCGCAGTCGATCGTCCAGGAAGGCCACAAGGCGGTTGCCGCCGGCATGAACCCGATGGACCTGAAGCGCGGCATCGATCTGGCCGTCACCGAAGTCGTCGCGGCGCTCGGCAAGGCTGCCAAGAAGATCAAGACCTCCGAGGAAGTCGCCCAGGTCGGCACCATCGCCGGCAATGGCGACGCTTCGGTCGGCTCGATGATCGCGGAAGCGATGCAGAAGGTCGGCAATGAAGGCGTGATCACCGTCGAGGAAGCCAAGACCGCCGAGACCGAACTCGAGGTCGTCGAAGGCATGCAATTCGACCGCGGCTATCTCTCGCCGTATTTCGTCACCAACGCCGAAAAGATGGTTGCGGATCTGGAAGACGCCTACATCCTTCTCCACGAGAAGAAGCTCTCCAACCTGCAGGCCATGCTGCCGATCCTCGAGGCTGTCGTGCAGACCTCGAAGCCGCTGGTCATCATCTCGGAAGACGTCGAAGGCGAGGCCTTGGCCACGCTCGTCGTCAACAAGCTGCGTGGCGGCCTGAAGATCGCCGCCGTCAAGGCGCCGGGCTTCGGTGATCGTCGCAAGGCCATGCTGGAAGACATCGCCATCCTCACCGGTGGCCAGGTCATCTCCGAAGACCTCGGCATCAAGCTTGAGAATGTCGGCCTCAACATGCTCGGCCGCGCCAAGAAGGTGTCGATCTCCAAGGAGAACACCACCATCGTCGACGGTGCCGGCAAGAAGGCCGAGATCCAGGGCCGCGTTGCCCAGATCAAGCAGCAGATCGAGGAGACTACCTCGGACTACGACAAGGAGAAGCTGCAGGAACGTCTCGCCAAGCTGGCGGGCGGCGTTGCCGTCATCCGCGTCGGCGGTGCGACCGAAGTGGAAGTCAAGGAAAAGAAGGACCGCGTCGATGACGCCCTCAACGCGACCCGTGCGGCCGTCGAAGAAGGCATCGTTCCCGGCGGCGGCGTAGCACTTCTGCGCGCTTCGCTGAGCATCAAGGCTGTCGGCGCCAATTCCGACCAGGTCGCGGGCATCAACATCGTGCGTCGCGCGCTGCAGGCCCCGGCCCGCCAGATCGCGGCCAACGCCGGTGCGGAAGCATCGATCGTTGCCGGCAAGATCCTCGAGAACAAGGGCGCGACATTCGGCTACAACGCCCAGACCGGCGAATATGGCGACATGATCGCCATGGGTATCGTCGATCCGGTCAAGGTCGTGCGCACGGCTCTCCAGGACGCGGCCTCGGTCGCCGGCCTGCTGGTCACCACCGAAGCCATGATCGCGGAGGCTCCGAAGAAGGAATCGGCTGGCGGCGGCATGCCAGGCGGCATGGGCGGCGGCGGCATGGGCGGTATGGGTTTCTAAGGTCCACGCATCTCAACAATCTCGGAAGGGCGGCAAGCAGTGCCGCCCTTTCTTCGTATCAATTGCGCCGGTTGTCGGCGACCCGCAAGCCGGGGTATGCCCGCCAAGGGTTATGCTTATGTTTGGACGGATACTGCCTTTTTTCCTGGGGCTGGCGTTACTGTTGGGCAGCGGCTGCGCGCACAGCGATGATGGTACGGTGATTATTCCGAGATCGCTTGATGCCAGGCGATTCTTTGACAAAGAACCGCCACGCCTGCAGCAGCCACAGATCGAAACCAGCGTATTTCCGGTTGCGCCACAGGAGCCGGAACGGCTCGAACCGCGCCGGACGGCAAGTCGCAAGACATCAAACAGACGTGCATGGCGGGCCGCAAGTCCTCCGCTGTCCTCTTCCGAGCCACACAAGCCGCTTGTCTGCAAGAACATCAGCGAGCCCGGCAAGCGGTACCGTGTGGTTTGCGAATAGGACCCTTGGTTTGGCCAACATTCTACCCTTAGAGCGTCGCGGTGCCTTTCCGGATCAGGTTGTCCAGAGCGACATCTCCCTTCTTTCCTCATGATTCGGCAGATCGTTTCTGCGTCGCATAATTCCTAAAACCTGCGACAGATCGGCCGTCCCCTGAAAATCAGGGGGTCTTTTTGTGTCGCATGTCTTTGTCGCAAGTGGTAATTGTCGTTGCGACATAACTTGCGACAGGAAACCCGCAACGATGATGATTGGCTATGCCCGGGTCTCCACCCAGGGCCAGGACCTCGACCAGCAGCGCGCGGCGCTTGGCTCGGCCGGCTGCATTCGCCTCTTTGAGGAAAAGGTTTCCGGGGCAAAGCGCGATCGGCCCGAGCTGGTGAAGCTCCTCAACCATTTGCACCCCGGCGACGTGGTGACGGTCACCAGGCTAGACCGCCTCGCCCGATCGACGCGCGACCTTCTCGACATTGCCGAGCGGATCAGGGAGGCCGAGGCCGGCTTGCGATCTTTGGCCGAGCCATGGGCCGACACGACGGTGCCGGCGGGCCGCATGGTGTTGACCATGTTCGCCGGCGTTGCGGATTTCGAGCGATCCTTGATCGTGGAGCGCACCAGCGCCGGCCGGATCGCGGCCAGGGCACGTGGAGTGCGGTTCGGTCCCTCCCCTGCCCTATCGGCCGACCAGGTCACGCACGCCCGTCAGCTCATCGCCCAGGACAAGCCAGTGACTGAGGTTGCACGGCTCCTGAAGGTACATCGAGCAACCCTTTATCGGGCGCTAAATAGTGTGGAGGGATGTCCAGCCGCCCCTTTGTCTGGTGAATGAAGTACGGCGGGATTTCAGCATTGGTTTCATGAAAGAAAAAGGAGAGAAAATGTTCCGCTATCTAGCGCGCCGTTATGATCGTAAGCACATCCTGAGATCATTAGAACGTCAGAGGCGTATTCATGATAAGGCGATTCCATTTTCTGATGATGGTTCTGACGAATTGGCCTTCAATGAAATTTCCAAGGGCGAGGTGTTTTTCGCGCCGATATTGCCAGCTGTTCCGTTGAGGGAAGAAGGGGCCAGTGTTATCTTCCAATCTGATATTTCAACTGAAGACCAGGCGAACAACACGTTCGAATGCGTTGTTACCGACAGTGGATTGAAACAACATGCGCTTGTTGTTTTCCATCATTGGTATGCTCGGAGCCGGTATCCGGCATTTTCCAAATATTTCGCTGGAAAGGGCATAACTATTATTGAAGCTACACTTCCGTATCATTTTGGGCGGAGTTCGAATGACTATTCTGAGGAAAAACTTTTCAACGCGAATTTAGGGCGCACCGTCCAGTCGATGAGACAGGCTGTCCTAGATGGCCGTAAGATTGTTCGTTGGCTTTATAGTCAGGGGTATCAGAAAATCTCGGTTGTAGGGATGTGTTTGGGTGGCACTGTTGCAGGTCTCGTCGCTGCCCAAGAGGAGAAGGTTGATAAGGCGGTTCTCATGGTATCGCCGGGAAGCCCTGCTGATCTCGTCTGGACTGCGGAGACCATGACGGCCTTACGTGGTCGTATTGAACCGTCCATGTCACTGGAAGGGCTAAGAACCGCATGGGGGCTCATTGATCTAGAGAAGCATCTTTTCGGCCTTACACGTCCTCATCTGGATTTGATGTTCTTGCTCGGTAGGGACGATACGGTTGCGCGCCCAGGAGCCTCTGAGCGTGTCATTAAGTTCCTGGCGAAGTGCAATCTTCCGCCTGAGGTCGTGCGGCTGAATTGTGGGCACTCATCTATTGGAATGTTCCCCTACAATTTGATCGCGGCTCGAAAGGTTCTGCGATTTTTGAAAGAAACCCCGACCCTGTCAGAGCTTTGGGAGGTTCGCGGGTTTCGCTACGACTTTAGCGAAGTTTGAGCTATTTGATGGCTCCGCGCCGGACGCGGCCAGGGCGCGCGGGATGGGGTTGGGACTGTCACCTGCCCTTTCCCCTGCCCGCCCCCGACCAGGTCGCGCATGCGCGACAGCTCATCAACGACGATATCAAGCCGGCCGAGGGTCGCCCGGCTCCTGAAGGTGCATCGCGCGACCTCAGCCCCTCGCAGTTCAGCCGATAGTACAAGAGCATCTTTGGCAACTCGCCTATTGCTGAGCTGCAGCTCTCCCACTTGTGACAATGAACGACCACCTTGCTTAAAGAGTAGTCATTCGCCGCGGCCTGCGACGCCGACGGGATAACGACAGCCGGCCCCCCCGGCGCCTCCCTACTGTTTCAGCCGTGGCGACTGAGATTCTCGCGCCGCAAGACGTTCGGTTTCGGCCTGTTGCCTGGACGCGACTTCACCAGATCGGGCCGCGGAATAGAGCCTGGCGGCCTCACCCAACCTGCCCTGTTCGGATTTCGGCACGGACGGATGTTCAAATGCCGTACGAGATGCTGTCGCACGAGCGATTTCGCGTGCGCCGTCTTCACCGAAACGGGCTTCAATCGATTTCCTGAAGGTGGCGATCTCCCGACTGACCTCCTGATCGGCTGACATCGCCTTGGAGGCTTCGGCCCGCTCGCGATCATCCTTGGCCGTTGCAATTTTTCCGAGTGCGGCTTTCGCCCGATCCGAAACATC
The DNA here is from genome assembly GCF_005503535.1 of Mesorhizobium comanense. Lineage (GTDB taxonomy): Bacteria > Pseudomonadota > Alphaproteobacteria > Rhizobiales > Rhizobiaceae > Mesorhizobium > Mesorhizobium comanense. Next base: position 66,617 of record NZ_SCNN01000028.1, read on the forward strand.
CCTCACCACCACCGCGTCAGCCCTCATCTGCTTTTCGACCTCGCCACGATAGGATTGTTCAGCCCGGTTCTCGAACTCGGCGGTCCGGACAATGTTCGGACCGATCGCCTCGCTTGCTCTATGAGCGGCTTCCCGCTCTTCACGAGCTTTAGCGCCGGCGAAGAACCCTTGCCTGCCCCGCAGTTCGCCAAGCAGCTCTGCATCCGCCGATATCCGTTGTGCGGCACTTGTCGGACCGTCTCGCGCGATGATGTCATCGAGACGCCGCGCAGCGGATTTCGGATCACGGTAGGCGGTCTCCAGATAGATCAAGCGAGCGTCCCGCTCGCGCTGTACATCCGCATCGCGACTGACAGCGGCGGCGATGCTTCGTTCGTCGATCGATCGCCCAAAACTGTCGCGGCGCACGCCATCAGCATTCACATCCTGGAATGCAGCTATCAGCACCCTGACGTCCGCTGGCCGGTTGGCTGTGGTGCTGAGCGACGCCTCTTGATTTCTGGCATCTGGAACAGCCTGCCGATCTTCGGTCTTGCCCGCCACGGCCCGATCATCGGCGGCAGGCCCATGACGATCGCTGTCTCCTGCCTTTTTTGACTTCTGTGCCACGACGGGCTCAGGCGTCGCGCCTCGATGCTCAGTACCCTGGCGCTGATTCTCCGCGTCCCCAGCGATTGCGCCGGCCTGCATTTCCGGTGTGCGCGGATCTGTCCGACGCATACCCGCGCGTGCCTCTTCGACAACTGAAACCATCGGCTGCTGCTCCTTTTCCCGGCCATCCTGAACTTGCCCAACATGCAACGCCGGCCGAGCATTCTCCGCCGCCCGTCCCTCGTCCAGCTTCGCCCGTTGTTCCGCGCTGAGCTCGTCGCGTGTTGCATAAGCCACCGACGCCGACTTGATCTCGTTGCGACCGATCTGGCGGGCGAGCTGACGCAGATCCCGGGCCGTCTGCGTCGCCACGAAGATCGTCGCGCTTTCACGCTGCCTCGTCAGCGCGACATAGCTCGAGGCGGCGCGCCAGTGATGCGTGTGCATGAGATAGGTATGATCGAGCGTCTTGCCTTGGCCTTTGTAGATCGTGCCGGCATAGCCGTGCCGGAATCCAGAAAACTCCGACGCAGACCACTCGACCCTTCGTCCTTCCCTTCCCGCAGCTGAATCGAGCACGACACCGATGCGGCCAAAATTCCGGTCGATGCCGGTGATGGTCCCGGCGTTGCCGTTGTAGATGCCAGCGCCTTTCAGCGTATCCGTGAACTGCACCCGGTCACCGACAGCGAACGCGGCCTCGCCATGCTTGGTCGTAAACACAAAATCCTCGCCGATCTCACCACGCTCGCGACGCACCGCGCGCAGATCCTTGTTCAGCGCATCGACATCCTTGTTGGTATAGGCGAACACGAACCGCGATGCCGACGGATTGGAAGCAGCATCCTTCGCCCATCGCTCGACCAGTTTTTCTCGCAATTCATCCTGTTTAGACGTCCACACCACCGCCTTGTTTCTGGCAAAGGCTCGCAGCGCGTCTTCGAAGCGACCGTCCGAAAGATCGCGCGCCGCCTCTCTCTGCCAGTCGACCTTCTGGCGCGTGACCTGGGTGATCTCGGCCGAACCGTGTTCCTTCTTCAGCTCTGTGAACAGCCCGCCGCGCTCAATCGAGCCGAGCTGCCGGTCGTCCCCGGTCAGCACAACCTTGGCGCCCGACAGCCGCGCTTCACGCAACACCTCGCCGGTCACCTTGGCGTCCATCATCGCCGCCTCGTCGACCACGACCAAAGTGCGCCGGTCCCACTGCGCGCGTCCGTTCTTCAGCCGGAACAGCTCGGCATGAACGGTCGAGCTTCTGGCAAAACCGTCGTCCTTCATGGTCTGAGCGACAGCGTTGGTTGGCGCCAGGCCGACAACCCGATAACCCGCCGCCTCATGCGCCTCGCGGATGGAGCCAAGTGCAAAACTCTTTCCCG
>NZ_SCNN01000029.1 GCF_005503535.1 Mesorhizobium comanense
TGCAGGCAGGGCGCACCGATGAAAATTATGTTGCCTATATGCGACCCGAAAAGGCGATTGAACTGATCTATAGGCTTGGCCGCAACATAACCGTCTATGCAACATATTCGAACCATTCCCCTGCATAGAGCGCCGTTGCGTCGTCAGCGCGGCGGTGAACGCGCCCGGCATGGCGGTCGAACATGCGATACATCTGGTGGCGGTCGGCGATGCCCTGGAATACCTTGCGGATTGTGGGTGCGGTGGTCATATGCGGCTCCTTCGGGGTTATCGGACCGAAGTGCGGCACAGCCTTCTCGACCCTGCCTTCTTCCTCAGTCCTCTGTTACCCCTCCTCGACCGCCGGCATCGCGACCGGCCGGGTCAAGGGCCGGCTCCGCCGGGCGAAGCTTCCCTTGACGCGGGCGGCGCGCATCCGGCACGCCTCGCCTTTTTCCATTCCTCCCTTCTCTCCTTTTCCATCTTCGCCTTTTCCTGGAGCGCCTCGTTCCAGTCGTCCGCCGTGGGCCGCAACCGCTGCCAGGCGCAACCGGTGCTGTCGGCGAGGACGCGCAGACGCTCGGCAAATGTCTCGCCCTGATCATTTGCGTCAGTCGCCGCGACCAGCGTGGCGCCGGGACGCGACGCCAAGATCCGCAGGGCCGCATCGGTGAGGGGAGACCACCCCCCGCCGGTGCTGAGGTAGAGCGAACCCTCGCGGAGACCTTCGAAGGCCGCAAGGCTCATCGCGTCGATCGCCGCCTCCGTGACGCACAGGCGCAAGGCATCCCGCGCGCCAAGACGGAACAAGGTTTTCGAGCCGCCCGTCGAAAACCCGCGCCATTCCGGGCCGCGCTCCTCCCAGCCGCAGACAATGCCGCCATCGTCCGTGTGGGCCGCCCACATGCTGCCATATGGACCTTCGCGAAGCTGGTTGCTCATGATTGCCATTCGCAGCACGCTCGTCGGAAGGAAGCGCGAGCCGAAGAGATAGCGCCAAGTTGCGGACCCGCGCCATGGAACGCGTCGCGCCGACCATCGATCCGCAAGGCTCGTCGCTGCGGGCCGTTCGCGGGGTGCCTTCGCCCAGACCGGATCGCTGGTCTGGAAACCGACCAGAGACGCGACGCTTTCGACACCCTCGACAAAGTCGACATGATCAAGGCGTTGCACGAGCGCGAAGATATCGCCCTTGTCGTCGCTGAGCGGATCGAACCAGCCCTTCCCCTCATGCGTCACGATGACGATTTCGCCGCCCCGGCGAAACTTGACGGCCCGGCGCGTACTCTCCTTGACGTCGACGGCAAATCCGGCCCGCTCCAGAAGCGCACCGCAATTCACCTTCTCCTTCAACTCTCTGATTTTCTCTCTTTTCATGCCGATCCGGCCGCGCCAGCGGCCACCCCCTTCATTTCCCGTCCACACATTTGCGCAGCAGACCGACACCCGCCGCGCCAAGCGGCGGCTGCAAGGGCGCGGAAATCGGGGCGAGGGGAACCCGCGCCCCGCCGCGGCGCCGCTTCCCTTGCGGACGCCGCATGGATGCGGCACCTCAGAGGAGGGCAGGGCGGTCTCAGTGAGCCGGCCCGAAGTCGAAGGGATCGATCTCGTGGATCACGTCCACGTCGGCGTCGTCGAGCTCCTCGCTCGGCAGGACGCCGTACTCTCCAGCCGATCGGAACAAGGTCACCGGGACCATGAGCGTACGGGCGAGGTGAAAGGCATGTGATTGGGCGAGCGAGAGATCGTGCGACATGGTGAGGCTCCATCCGGGAGCGGGCCAATTCCCGCTCGATGGCGCCATGTTTGGTCCGGGGCGGGGCGCGATCACCGCGAAGGCGCATGCCGCAGCGGCCGTAGCTTGCTAACGGACCCCTTGCGGGTTGATCGTCATAGCCCCGCGCTGGACCAGGTCGCCATTCCAGAAGAGCGGGATTGGTCCGTTCCCTATGGAGGCGTCGGTTGCTGCACAGGCGTCGCGGCAGAACACATCTCCTCTCACCCGATATTGCTCGGGTTGTTCATCCCGAGGCCGGGATCTGCTCTCGGCTGGAATATGCCTGCCTTCCCCGCGAGAGCGGCGAGGTCAGCTATGGCACCATGGCTTTCGCCAGCCATCCCACCGGCGCACGAGGCCAAGCTCGATCAGAGTTTCTCCGACATCGCGTCTTTCCACGGCAACGCGCGCCAACTGGCGTCCGTAGCGGTCAAGTTTGCCACGGACCAATTCGATCCGGTGACCCGACACCTGGTTTGCCAGTTCGTCCTTCGCTTGCAGCGCTGCAACGCGTTCCGCGGCGCACGCTCCGTCAATCTCCGGCGCATCGATGTTCTCGATGCGGATCTTCTCGCGCCTGCCGGTCCCGTCGTGGACTGTGAAGGTATCGCCATCCCAGATCCAGAGCGTAACATCCTGGCAGGCGTCACGATCACAGACCGCTGCACCGACAATCGTGTGACGATTCGTTGAAGCCGAGGCGACGGCGAGCATCAACAATTGCGAAATCCCCACGGCCATGACGGCCCGAGTGAGCATCATGAGGTCTTTTTCGATACGAGATTGAAGAGCTGCGCAATGACGTCGGTGGCATAGACCTTTTCGCCGGCGCGTTCATAGCTGCTGTTGGACACGCGGGATTCCACGTAGACGAGATCGCCCTCTTCGACGTGCCCTTCGATCCATTCCGCCTGCTTCTTGTCCAGGACCGTGATCTGAACCCAGTCGGTGGCACTTTTGCGCTCTCCGTCCGACTGCCACTCGCGATTGGTCGCCACATTCACCTTCAACACGCCCTTCAGCGGCATGATGTTTCCGACGTGACCAAGCAAGGTATGCCGGTTAACCGTACGCATGGATTAAACCTTTCTTAATCGAGGAAAACCGTCTATCTGTTGAGCCCGAACCAATGCCGCTCGGTTTGCCCGGAAGTGTCATTCTTGATATCGAAATAGTATGGCTCTGACCTGAGCGGTCGGGATATGGAGACCGTTTGTATGCAGCTCCGCTGCCGATCAGAACTGTAGAGACCGTGCGTTCTGCCCTGGCAAATGTTGACTGTCTTGACGCAGAGATCGCCCTCTCGGGCGAATCCATTGCGGTCCCCCCTGCTTCCGACCTGATAGCCCTCCGGGCAATCCGCATATCGCTCGTGACCCGGCGAACCCGTTCCCGCCTCGGGGCAGGTTGGCCAGTCGAAGCCCGGCTTTTTCATCGCGGAGATAAGCCGGTTCATCGGCGGATGGCAGGCGGACACGCCCCGCCAGGACGGATTGGAAGACGAGGCGCACAGCAGCACTTCGCAGCCCCATTCGCTGGCAGTGGCGGGAGCGGGAAGGGCCGCGGCCGTCAGAAACAGTCCGAGGACGACATGGTGAGGCTTGGCTTTGGCGATCATCGTACTCTTCTCATCAAACACACTACGAGTAAATTATAGTTTATACGACGATGACGAGCAAGCGCAAGAAGGCAGACACCGAGCTTGGTACGAGGATCCTGCGAAACATGGCACGGGTCATGGAGCGCGAGCGGGAAAAACGCGGCCTCAACAAGAAAGAAATGGCCGAGCTGTGCGAAGTGACTTATCCCTTTTATTTTCAAATCCTTGAAGGAATAGCGAACCCCTCTTTGCAGACGATTACCCGCATCAGCATCAACCTCGATGTGCCCCTGCAAGAACTCATGAGCGGGTCCGCGCCTCTTTGATCGAAAATGCCGGGAATGTCGCTGCTCGCGCGGACTGAACCCGACTTCCTGCCAAAAACGGCTTGCCGAAAACATAAACTATATTTAATTTTCCGCCTCTGTATGATCGCTGGATGAACCGCAAGGTTTCCGGCGCAGGATTCGGGGCATATCGGCCATGCGTTATCTCTTAGCTTCAGGTCTCCTCGCGATCGCCACCGCTGCATATGCCGGTGAGAACCCGATGTGGCCAACGAGCCTGGCCTGGACGTGCCGGTTTTCCTCGGTCATCCGGTGTGAGCGTTCCGTCGATTGCGCCGCGGTTGCGGAGGAGGGGGAACTCGCCCTGGACTATCGCGAAAACCGCCTGACGGATCAGAAGGGCGCGGTTCATCCGATCAAGCGCCATTACGTCCAGACGGTGGTCGGCAGCCCGATCGGGAGCGAGGTGAAGATCGAGCTCGAAACGAATGACGTGATCTGGCTTTCGCCGGCCGACGGGGCGGGGGTGTTTTCGGACAACTGGATCGGAGTACTGCTCTCGCCGAAAGCGGGCGTCATCGTCCAAGAGCTTCGACCATTGGTTTGTCGACCAGTGAAATAAGGCTTGGTGGGAAGCCGCTTCCGGTTACGGCGGATTTCCTGCCGTCGCTTGCCTCATCCCTAGGTTCGATTTACTTGGGCCGAATCGGAAGAGGTCCAGTCGGCAGGCAGAGGTGAGGATGCTTCTGCGCCGCAGGGGAAGCTATGGGTCTATCATATGAGGCACGAAACACAGAAAGCCAGCAAGCCGTATTTCCGTTTTTCTCCCTTTACGGCAATACTGAAATATTTGTTGCGAATGCAACTTCTCGTCGTTAAAATTTCGATTCGGCGAGGCGGGGCACATGATCGAAACTCAAACCGGAACAGCGTCACAGACGGAGGCGAATGCCGACGACCTGCAGACTTTAAATTTTAAGGTGCCTCGCTCGTTCAAAAAGGCCTTCAAAATCTATGCGGTCGAGCATGGAATCAGCATGGTCGACCTTCTCCGCGAAGGCTTCGAACTCAGCAAAAAGCAGCGCAAATCGTGAGAAAAGCGAAGGCAGCCGTTGAGGAGACGTTGCGCGTCGAGCCCTCGTTGGCGACGGCGATCGATGCGCTTGCCCAGAACGGTAAGCTAATCGACGGCTTTATGGTCGTGGAAGGCTACTCGCCAGCAGGGCGCCCACCAGCCGAAGTCGTCGTCATGGAAAAGGCAGCCGAGTACGGCGCGACCGCAGTCTTCTTTGAAGCGGGAAGCGCAAGGCATCCCGGCCCGGCCCAAGCTTTCATCTATATCTCCAAAGGTTCTGCGAAGGACCCCGAGTTCGCTCGCCTCCATAAGCGTTTATGGAACTGGGGTGGTGTGCCTGTGGTCTATCGACACACGCCGGGTCTCGTTCAACTGTTTCGTTGCCGGCATGATGCAGATTTCCTCGACAAAAATGGTGCGCTCGTTTGTCGGCCGGTCGACTTCATCAGGCTAGCCGGAAAAATTGCGCGCGCAGAAGCCTACTGGAACGCGGAGCTTTTGCGCAACGGCACGATCTGGGATGATCCTGAAGTATCGGAGAAACTTTTATCCAGGGAGAAGGCCGCGCACCGGGCGCTCATCACCGCTATAGGCCTGCTCAATGCCAAACTGAAGAGAGGCGAACTCAACATTGCGCCAGAGTTGGTCCGTCGTCTTCTGATCCTTTCACTGCTTATTGCCTACCTCGATGAGAGGGGCGCACTTGGTGAAGGTTATTTCGGTAGTTTCCTACCAGGCGCATCTGGTTTCGCGGATATTTTGACGCAAGGAAGTGCGCTCGTTGCTCTTCTTGAAGATCTTGAATTAAAATTCAACGGCGGTGTTTTCTCGCTGGATGACGAACATAAGCTTGCCCTGAAGGACGGCCTCGATCTTTCCGGCTTCCAGCGCCTGATCGATGCTAAGGAAGATAAAGACGGTCAGCTTGATTTTTGGAAAAGATATTCCTTCAAAGATTTGCCCGTCGAGCTGATAAGCCATATCTACCAAATGTTTGTGAAGAATACGAAGAGTAGCGTATATACACCGCCTGCTCTCGTACGGCTGCTTTTGGACGAAGTACTCGACCCCGCGCGCCTCGATAAGATTGTCAACGATGGCGAGCTGCTTCTTGATCCAGCATGCGGTTCAGGGATATTTCTCGTAGAAGCTTATAAAAGGATCATTCTTCATTGGCGTAGCAAAAATAACTGGGGTCGTCCCTCTGTCGCCGTCTTAAAGGACTTGGTTCATCGCCTTCGCGGGACCGATCTAGAGCATGGTGCAGTGGAGCTTGCTGCCTTCAGTCTATCGCTTGCAATGTGCGACGAGCTTACCTCTGATGAGCTTGGACGCAGCAAAAAGCTATTTCCTCCCCTGATCGATAGGACAATTATTACAAGTTGCTTTTTTGAGCATCTTCAAAAAGACGGTTTCAAGGATAGGTTTGGTGTGGTCGTTGGGAATCCGCCGTTCGCGTCCGAACTCGACACTCCCGGCGCGATCGAGAGCTGCAAGCGGTATGATGAGGCCCATCAGTCTCTGCCCGATAAGCAGATAGCCTTCCTTTTCCTCCATGACAGCATGTCACTACTGGCTCCGGGTGGTGTCCTCTGCATGCTGCAGCAATATAATTTCCTCTATAACCCGGGTGCCGATGATTTTCGAAGGGAGTTCATCGCGAAGTGGGATCTCCGAGAGATCCTCGACTTTGTATCGATCCGCGGCTTGTTTGATGCAGCGGACACAAAAGCAATCGCAGTCGTGGCTGAAGCAAGCGAACCTACTGACGATCGTAAGGTTCTTCATGCAATTTTCCGACGAACACCTCGCGCGCGAGCAGATCTTCGTTTCGAAGTCGATTACTATGATCTTCAATGGCATCGCCGTGGTGATCTACTGAAGGACAGTGGCGTCGTCGTCTGGCGTGCGGGTCTCTTAGGCGGGGTGCGCGTTCAAGCTGTTGTCACGCGGCTGCGAATGTGTTCGACGCTTGGCGACTTTGCAGCCAAGCATCGCTGGGAGCACGGTGAAGGGTTCATCCAAGGAGACAAGGGCCGAGGCAGTATTGTCGACTACATTACCGGAAAGCAGTTTCTGCCATCGGAAGGCTTGACGGGGAATGGCGTCGAGACGGACCAGATTAAGGTGATGCCACGAGTTCCGATCGAAGTGCCGCGTAGGGCGGAAATTTTCCGACCTCCACTTCTTCTCGTTCGCGAACAAATGGACCTACATCATAGCTTTTGGGACAAAGGCGACCTTACCTATAAAGACCAGATCGTTGGATTCTCTGGTAAGGATCCACGCCCGCTTAAAGCTGCCTCGAAATGGCTTAACAAAAACAAACTTAAACTACAGGGGTTCGTCGCGGCAAATAGTACGAAGCTTTTCACGAAAAAGGCGACAGCGATCTCCTGCAAGGATATCTATGAGCTTCCATTCCCATCCAATGGCGATTTGGACCTAAGCGAAAACGAGTCAATCGTCCTAGACGACATAGCGCTCTACTATAGAGAGTTCATGCGTCATGGCTTCGCCTCGCCAGCTGGCAAGCCGCCGACCGGAATCGATGCGTTTCGCTCGCTCCTTTGCTCTCAGATCAATGCAATTTATCGCGACAATCAACTAGTCCCACTCGAATCGCAAACTTGGCCGGGGATGAGGTGCGAACTCTTTGCATTCGGAAAGGCCAACGTCGATCTGGGCGGAATGTCAGATCTGAAGGAGCACGTCGAAGCACTTCTGCATGAAAAGCGAGGCACAAGTCTAGCGATGACCCGCATTGCGCGAATTTACGATCGAAAGTTTGTCTATCTGATCAAACCCGACAGGGAACGTTACTGGTTAAAATCAATCGCACTGCGAGATGCAGATGACCTTCTCTTTGATCTTCGCGGCCAGGGTTTTTGATGCTCGCTGACGATCCTTCAGGCGCTGCAACTGGCGCATTCGACACCGATATGCATCTACCTGGAACGTTCCTGCGTGAGATGATGCAATTCGTACTATCTTGCCTTCCACTATGGCGGGACGACCCCATTCGCCGAAAAAATGTAACGAGCGAAACGACGTTGACGAGCCAGTTGTGCAAATTTCTAAACAACCATACCCGGCGCGCCAAACTCGACCATATCAATTTTCAACCTGAGGATCCGGATACAGCAAAAGGGGGGAGGACAATTGATCTGATAGCTTCCCCGAAAGGCTGCTCTATTTGGATCAACGGCCGCCAGCATACATATTATGATCCCCTAATTCCTATCGAATGTAAAAGGCTTCCAACTCCAGACCTTAAAAAGCGAGAACGGCGCGAGTATCTTCACACCAGAAGGTCGACAACCGGTGGCGTTCAGCGATTTATGGCTGGCCTTCACGGCGGAAATTACGAAACCGCGGCTATAATTGGCTATGTTCAATCGCGAACTTCTGACGCTTGGATGGAAACCTTGAACCATTGGGTGAAGGCCTTTGTCGCTTGCACCGTAAAACCATGGACAACCGCGGATTCCATAGCAATCGAGCACCACGATGCAGTGGCCCGTACCATTTTGGGTAGATCATCACATAACCGTGTTGGGCGCCCGCCAATTGAGCTGTGGCACTTGCTGGTTGAAATGTAGGTTGTCAAGGAAACGGCTGGGGACCCTGCAAACACAGAAAGTCTTTCATCGCACGATTCGTTATGTTATAATATATCGCATAAGTTCTATTATGGAACCTACCGCTCAATGGCGGGCAGGCGAGGTCACTCTCCAGGGTTTTCTTTCGCCCGTGACGCTGCTACGTTCATTATATGTTCCGGTCATCCTTTGCGCTTCGATCTTGGGATGTATCCTCTTTTTTCGAGCTATAGACAGATGGCAGCGACATATCTGGAAAAACTAAATGATCGCCAGCGCGAGGCGATCGAGCATGGCATAGGCCTGGCCGACGGTTCAGTTGGCGGGCCACTGCTCATCATCGCCGGCGCCGGGAGCGGCAAAACCAATACGCTGGCCCACCGCGTCGCACATCTGATCGTCAATGGCGCCGATCCGCGTCGCATCCTCCTGATGACCTTTTCGCGACGCGCGGCGGCGGAGATGGGGCGCCGCGTGCAGCGGATCTGCCGGCAAGTGCTCGGCGACAATTCGGCCGTCATGGCGGACGCCATGGCCTGGGCCGGCACCTTCCACGGCATCGGTGCGCGGCTCTTGCGGATGTATGCTGAGCAGATCGGCCTCAACGTCGACTTCACGATTCATGACCGTGAGGACAGCGCGGACCTTATGAACCTCGTCCGCCACGAGCTTGGCTTCTCGAAGATGGAAACCCGGTTTCCAACCAAGGGCACATGCCTTGCTATCTATTCGCGCGTAGTCAATTCGGAAAGCTCGATCAACGAGGTTCTGAAATCGTCCTATCCCTATGTGATGGGCTGGGAGGAGCAGGTGAAGCAACTTTTCGCCGGCTATGTCGAGGCGAAACAGGCGCAGAACGTGCTCGATTACGACGACCTGCTGCTCTACTGGGCGCAGGTCATGTCCGACCCCGAGCTTGCCGACGACATCGGCGGCCGGTTCGATCACGTCCTTGTCGACGAATACCAGGACACCAACCGCCTGCAGGCGTCAATTTTGATGGGTCTCAAGCCCGGCGGCCGCGGCCTGACAGTCGTCGGCGACGATGCCCAGTCGATCTATTCGTTTCGAGCGGCGACGGTGCGCAATATCCTCGATTTCCCGAAGAAGTTCTCACCAAAACCGGCCGACGTGATCACGCTCGATCGCAATTATCGCTCAACGCAGCCGATCCTCGCGGCGGCCAACGGCGTGATCGATCTTGCCCGCGAGCGTTTCACGAAGAACCTCTGGACGGATCGGAAATCCGAACAAAAGCCGATGCTCGTCACCGTCAAGGACGAGACCGACCAGGCCAACTACATTGTCGAGCAGGTGCTGGCGAACCGCGAAGTCGGCATGACCTTAAAGCAGCAGGCGGTGCTCTTCCGGACATCGAGCCATAGCGGTGCGCTGGAGGTGGAGCTCACGCGTCAGAATATCCCGTTCGTGAAGTTCGGCGGCCTGAAGTTCCTCGACAGCGCGCATGTGAAAGACCTCCTGGCAACGTTGCGCTTTGCGCAGAACCCGCGAGACCGCGTCGCCGGCTTCCGCCTCCTGCAGATGCTGCCGGGCATTGGTCCGCAGACGGCCGGCAAGATCCTCGACACGATCGCGGCCGATCCCGAACCACTCCAATCGCTTGCGGAGATCCCGCCGCCGCCCAAGACGGGTGAGGATTGGCCCGCCTTTGTCACCTTGCTCACAGCCCTCCGCAAAGTCGAGGGCGGATGGCCTGGAGAAATCGGCCTCGCACGTCTCTGGTACGAACCGCATCTCGATCGCATTCACGAGGATGCCGATACCCGCAAGGCCGACCTCATCCAGCTCGAGCAGATCGCCGGTGGATATCCCAACCGCGAACGCTTCCTCACCGAACTGACGCTTGACCCGCCGGATGCCACCAGTGGCCAGGCCGGCGTGCCCCTGCTCGACGAGGACTATCTGATCCTCTCGACAATCCATTCCGCAAAGGGGCAGGAATGGCGCGCCGTTTACATGCTTAACGTCGTCGACGGCTGCATTCCCTCGGATCTCGGCACAGGCACGACCGCGGAACTCGAGGAGGAGCGCCGGCTGCTCTATGTCGGGATGACGCGGGCGCGCGACAAACTCACCCTTCTCACGCCGCAACGGTTCTTCACGCACGGACAGAACGCCCAAGGCGACCGTCATGTCTATGCGTCGCGGACGCGCTTCATCCCGGCCACGCTCCTGCAGTTCTTCGAGGGGACGAGTTGGCCAAAGGTCTCGGCGGCCGCCAGCGAGCGCAGCGCCAAGCAGATCCGCATCGATGTCACCGCGCGCATGCGATCGATGTGGAAATGACATGAGCGCGGACGGCGACAACCCGATAAGGAAGATCATCCATGTCGATATGGATGCCTTCTATGCGTCGGTCGAACAGCGCGACAATCCAGAGCTTCGCGGAATGCCAGTCGCCGTCGGTGGCTCAGCAGCGCGCGGCGTCGTTGCCGCGGCGAGCTACGAGGCGCGCGCCTTCGGCGTTCGATCGGCCCTGCCATCGGTAACGGCGAAAAGGCGCTGCCCGGACCTGATTTTTGTGCCGCCGCGCTTCGACACCTATCGCGCGGTCTCCGCTTAAATTCGCGAGATCTTTGCCGAACACACAGACTTGATTGAACCGCTCTCCTTGGACGAAGCCTATCTGGACGTGACCGAAAACAAGCAGGGAATTCCAATCGCCACCGAGATCGCGACAATCATCCGGGCGCGCATCAAGGAGGTCACTGGCCTCAACGCATCCGCCGGCATCTCCTATTGCAAATTCTTGGCGAAAATGGCCTCGGACCTCAACAAGCCCAATGGCCAAGCAGTAATTTTACCGAAGAATGGTCCGGGGTTTGTTGAAGCGCTCGCGGTCAAGAAATTCCACGGCGTCGGGCCGGCGACAGCCGCCAAGATGGAGCGGCTTGGCATCCTGACCGGTGCGGATCTCAAGGCAAAATCGCTTTCCTGGCTACAGGAGCATTTCGGTAAGTCGGGTGCTTGGTACTACAATATCTCCCGCGGCATCGATAACCGGGCCGTGCAACCGGATCGGCCGCGCAAGTCCGTTGGCGCCGAGGACACCTTCATTGTCGACATTGTCGATCTCGCCGCCGCCCGCGCCGAAATCCCACCGCTTGCCGCCAAGGTCTGGCGTCATTGCGGTGCCAAGGGCCTCCATGGGCGGACCGTGACGCTGAAAGTCAAATATGCCGACTTCCAGATTATCACCCGCAGCAGGACGACGTCGACGTCGATCGGCCGGCTTGATGATCTCGAAGCAATCGCGCAATCGCTCCTTGAGCCGTTGTTCCCTACGCCAAAAGGCATACGCCTGCTCGGCATCACGCTATCGTCTTTCATGGATGACGAGGAAACCGCGGCGGACCAATTGGAGTTGCAGATCTAGCCGCGCCTCCAGTCTGCAGTCGAAATCCGGACGCAGCGCCTTACATTGCAAATGCAGCGCGCCGCGAGGTGCTGTAGATGCTGATCATTCGGAGGAGCCATGTGCAACGATTACCGGCTAATGGTCGAACTGGCCTCGGTCATCGAGGAGTTCGAGCATCGCAAGATCAAGATCCGCTTTCCCGAGGGGCGTCCCAATATCGAGGCGCGCGAGGATATCAAGATCACCGATACTGCGCCGATTGTCCGGACTATCGAAGGCGAGCGCGGAGCCGGGGAACTGGTTCAGCGCCGGTGGAGCTGGCCGAGCCCGACGAGAAAACCGGTCTATAACTTTCGCTCTGAGGGCCGCGAGTTCGCCTCCAACCGCTGCCTCATCGTCGCCGATGGCTTCTACGAGTTCACCGCGCCGGCCGACCCGAAGAAGAAGCGGAAGGACAAGTGGCTGTTCCGCAAGACCGGCGAGCCCATCTTTGCCATTGCCGGCATCTGGCGCGAGACCGAGGACGTCGGCGAGGCGTTCACCATGCTGACGATGGAACCGGGGCCGGATATCGCTCCCTACCATGACCGTCAGATCGTCATTCTCGAACAGGAGAGTTGGGCCGATTGGCTCGATAGTTCGGTTTCCGCAAAGGCGTTGATCAAACCGCTTCCGAAAGGCTCCTTATCGGTGGAGCAGGTGGGGTAGATCGGTCCGATCGGAAAACAAGGCCGTTCAGCCTGAGACGGCAACATACGCCGGGCGCTTCCCATCTTCTCTCGGGCCCCTATTGCGGGCGGGAATCGCCCCATCCCGAGCTCTCGGCAGTAGTCCTCCGCAGCGCGTATCGCCTCCCGCTGGTTTGGAAAGGGGCTTTGAGGAACCCTGATTTGCCGCGCAACTGGATGAACACGCCCTTGCTGAGGACGTCGTACAGAATCTGCATGCCATCTTCGTATTTCACGATATCATATCCCGGTGGTCGTTCGGCACGAGAGAGCGCCGAGGCGGGCGGCATGAAATCATCCGTCGCGGTCCCCGGCGTGCTCAACTGTAAACGTGGCTGCAAACCCGTCGCACGGCCGCTTGTTCCCAGACGAACTGTGATTTGGGGGGTAAGAAAATGAGCAACGGTATCTTTGCACCCGACGAGCTTTCGACAATGAAGGACGTTTACGAGGAGATCACTTCGCAACCATGGTTCAGCCGAGATCCCGAGGCGAGAAGGGCGTTTGCGCGATATCTGCTCGACGCCTATCCAGGCGGGACCTATCGACCGGGCCTTGATCGACCGCTCCTCGAATCCATCGCCCGTGAGCACTACGGTCGTCGCGATCCCTGAGGGCTCGTCTCGGCGATCGCCGCGAGCGGACCTTTTAATTTCCACCACCTGTTTCCCGGAACGATCATCGATCGTCGTAAGGAGACTGCGTGAAGATTGCCACCTACAATGTCAACGGCGTGATTGGCCGGCTACCGGTGCTGCTTCGATGGCTGAAGGAGGACGCGCCGGATGTGGTCTGCCTTCAGGAACTCAAGGCAACGGACGAGACTTTTCCGCGGCGCGAGCTGCAGAACCTCGGTTACGAGGGCATATCGCACGGCCAGAAAAGCTCGAACGGCGTAGCGATACTTGCCAAGGGCACGCTTCCGGTTTTGACACGCCGCGAACTCCCGGGCGATCCCGACGATACGCACAGCCGCTATATCGAAGCAGCCATCAACGGGATCCTTGTCGGCTGCCTCTATCTCCCGAACGGCAATCCCGCGCCCGGCCCGAAGTTCGACTACAAGCTGCGCTGGTTCGAGCGCCTGCATGCCTATGCCGCCGAGCTAATCGACCTCGATATTCCGGCCCTGCTGGTCGGCGACTACAATGTGATGCCGACCGATCTCGACGTTTATGCACCGGAGCGCTGGCGCGATGACGCATTGTTTCGCCCGGAGGTTCGCGAGGCCTATGGCGATCTCGTCGCGCAAGGGTGGATGGATGCGATCCGTCATCTCCATCCCGATGAGCGCATCTACACATTCTGGAAATATTGGAGACATTCCTTCGAGCGCGATGCAGGGCTGCGGATCGATCATTTCCTGCTCAGCCCGACCATCGCACCGTGGCTGAGGTCGGCCAGTGTCCGACGCACGCCGCGAAGCTGGGAGCACACCAGCGATCACGCCCCCGTCATGATCGAGATCGATCTGCCGGCGGATGCGGATTAGGCGGGCGGCTGAGAAACCATCCGTCTCTCGCGTGACCGTGCTGTCCGCCTTGCCTCACGCAGTTCCTCGATGGTGGGGAGCCACCAACCTCGTTGACGCTCCCTTTCCGTCGGCTCGACCTTTGACGCCCACGTGTGGATAAGCTCTTCGAGCGAGGGAACGCGCCAGGCTCCCCAGACGCGATCACCGTGAAAGTCCGGATAGAGATCGCTGATCTCACCTGGGTCGACGAGCTCACCGGTGACGTCGTCCACGACGATGATACCATAGAGCGCGGTCGCGACCGGACGATCCAGTGGCGGCAGATCCTCGGCCGGAAGCGGGATGCGTCTCCGCTTTCGCTCGGCTGTGCGACGGCGGGCTATTCTTTCTTCATCGGTGCCCTTGCGCGCTTCGGCGCGCTTGCGCCTTTCCTCTGGCTCGCAGCGCTGCGCCTCCGCTTCAATGGCCTGCCAGTGATCGACAAGATCGTCATAGGAAGAAAAGGGCACGCGCCAGGCCTTTTCGGCGCCGTCCCACCGGGCGAAGGGAACTTGCCGGATTTCCTCGACGAGTTTGCGCGAATAGGGCGTCCTAACGCGAAACCCGTCCCTGTCGACGCTGAGATAGGGGCTGAGGATTGGTTCGAAGGCATAGGCGTCCCTCCCCTTCGCTTCGGCATAGGGGTCGAGGCGGGATTGCTCTCTCGCCATCCAGCGATCGATGCGTCGGCGGGCCGTCTTGCCAGGGAGGATCCACGCCTTTCGCCGGTCACTCCAGCGAGCCCGCGGGAACGTCTCGCGAAACCGCTGCACCGTCATCCGGTCGAACGGGAACGCGACGGCGGCATGCTCGCCGTCCTCTTCGGCCTTATGGCCGATCTCGCGTTCCTCGTCCATGGCGTCACCGTGCTCAGGATAGCAGGCACTCAGTGCTTTGTATGCCGATCGCCCCGGTCGCCTTCACCGGGCTTGGCCTCGGTTTTCGCCTTGTGGCGGCGGTCGGCGGACAGGGATCGTCCGACATTGACGCTTTCCTTGAACTGGCCCTTCTCGTCACGACGGACATAGCGCCTGTCGGTTCCGGTATCGATGGTCTCACGCTTCGTCATTACAATATTCCTTTCCGGTGGTGGTCCGGGAAGAACGCACGGAACGGCAAGAAAGATGCAGCGAATCAAGGACATATTGCAGACTCGCAATGAGGGAGGCGCGCCGCCCCTAAGTCATTGATTTCCGATTCATTTTTGAATCGGAACAAATTCGCAAGTGATTCGCTTGACTCGCGTTGGTTGCGTCGAGTCGGGAGTTTCGAGATGGCCCAGCGTGCTCAGTGGAAAGGCTTCATCAAATTCGGCGAGGTGAGCTGTGGCGTCGGTCTATACACGGCGGCGAGCACCTCCGAGCGCATCTCCTTCCACACGATCAACAAAAAGACCGGCAACCGCGTCAACCGCATCTTTATCGACAGCGATACCGGCAAGGAAGTCGACCGCGAGGACCAGACCAAGGGCTTCGAGATCGAGAATGGCCAATACATCATGATCGATCCCGAGGAGGTCGCTGCGACGATCCCGGAAAGCAACAAGACGCTGACGGTCGAAGCCTTCATTCCCTGCGCCGGCGTCGACGACGTCTATTTCGACAAGCCGTATTATCTCGTGCCGACCGATCGGGTCTCCTCCGATGCCTTCACTGCGCTGCGCGACGCTATGGAGAAATCCAAAGTCGCTGCGGTGGGGCGCACTGTCCTGTTCCGCCGAATACGGACGGTGCTGATCCGTGCGCATGGCAAGGGGATGATCGCCACGACCATGCAATACGACTACGAGGTTCGCTCGTCGGATAAGGCGTTCGAAGAGATGCCAAAACTGAAGATCAAGGGCGAGATGCTGGATCTTGCGAAGCATATCATCGCGACGAAGAAAGGGACCTTCGATCCGGCCGAATTCGACGATCGTTACGAAGCGGCAGTTGCCGAGCTGGTGAAAGCGAAGATCGAAGGCAAGGCGTTGCCGAAGCGCAAGGAGGTCAAGGTCTCGAAACCCGACGACCTGCTGGCCGCGTTGCGCGAGAGCGCGAAGATGCTCAAGGCCGGCGACGACAAGCCGAAGCGCGCCGCCGCCAATGCCAACAAGGGCACCGGTCGCAAGCCGGCAGCCCGGTCGGCGGCCTCGAAGGCGCGCAGCCCGGCCGCCGCGCAGCGTAAAGCTGGTTGAGGAGAGAACTCATGGCACCGCGCCCTTATTGGAAAGGCTATCTGAAGCTCTCTCTCGTCACCTGCCCTGTGTCCATGTCGCCGGCGACGTCGGAGAGCGAGAAGGTCCGCTTCCACACCTTGAACAAGGCGACCGGCAACCGTGTCGCCTCACAATATGTCGATGCCGTCACCAGGAAGCCCGTCAAATACGACGACGAGGTGAAGGGTTATGCCCGCGGCGAGAACGACTACGTGCTCCTCACCGACGACGATCTCGACGCCGTCGCCCTTGATACGGTCAAGACCATCGACATCGAGAAATTCGTGCCACGCGACAGCATCGAATGGATTTATCTGGAAAAGCCGCATTATCTGGTGCCGGAGGATCCGGTCGGTCATGAGGCGTTCGCCGTCATTCGCGACGCGATGGCGGCCGACAAGGTGTTCGGCGTCTCCAAGCTGGTGATTGGCCGGCGCGAGCGCGCCGTCGTGCTCGAACCGCGCGGCGAGGGCATCGTGCTCTGGACGCTGCGTTTCGGCGACGAGGTTCGGCCGGAGGAATCCTATTTCGAGGATATCGACGATAAGGCCGACCCCGAGCTTATTCCGTTGGTGCAGAAGTTCATCAAGCAGCACACGAAGGAATGGTCGCCCGACATGGTATCCGACCCGGTGCAGGACGCCCTGCTCGATATCATCGCCAAAAAGAAGAAGGCGCTGAGACCATCGCGAAAGGGCAAGGCCAAGGGCGACGACCGCCCGTCGGGCGGGAATGTCATCGACATCATGGATGCGCTGCGCAAGAGTCTCGCCGCAGGCGAGAAAGGCAAGCGTGCATCCTGAATTCTTCGCGCAAGGCACCTATGTTCGGACTCTCCGCATGTGATGGACACCGATGAAACGAAAGCGCCAATCCGCCATCCCCCTTTACGACGAGTCCCGCGAGACGCTGCAGTCGCGTCCGGTGCGCAAGCGCCACCCCGAGCAGCCGAGCCTGCCGTTCGATCCGATGCCCGACCGCGTTGAGCCATGCCTCGCCCTGCTCCGGTCGACGCCGCCGGAAGGCCCTGACTGGCTGTACGAACTCAAATGGGACGGCTATCGCCTGGCCATTCATATCGAGCCGAAGGGCGTGCGGATCATCACACGCGGCGGCCATGACTGGACCCACCGCTTTCCCGTGATCGCCGCGGACGCCAGGAAACTTGGCGTGGGGACCGCCATCCTCGATGGCGAAGCCGTTGTCCTCAACAAGGCGGGTCATTCGGATTTCGGAGCGCTGCAGCGCTCGCTTGGTGGGCGCGGCGGAAAGCGCGCCTCGACCGAAGCAGTGTTCTTCGCCTTCGACCTCCTCTATTTCGACGGCCACGATCTGGCCAGGACCGAGCTCGCCGTCCGCCGGCATCTGCTCGAAGACTTCCTCGACGGAACGGTTGGCGCGGTGCAGCTCTCGGAGGAAGCTCATGGCGGCGGAACGGAGCTTCTGGCAAACGCCTGCAGAATGGGTCTTGAGGGCATCATCGCCAAGCATCGCGATCGTCCTTATCGGTCCGGCCGCACCGGCGACTGGATCAAGATCAAGTGCATCCAGAGCGAGAGCTTCATGATCGTCGGCTACGAGCAGTCGGAAGCGGCACGCGGCGGCATCGGGAGCCTGTTGCTGGCGGCTCGCAAGGGCGACGGCTGGGTGTCGGTCGGCTCGGTCGGGACGGGCTTCAAGACCGCCGACGCCGAATATCTGCGCAAGACGCTCGACAAGCTCAAGACCAAAAAGCCGGTCGTGCCTCTGAAGGGAAAGAACTACGTCTTCGCCCAGCCGACGCTCATCGCCGAGATCGAGTTTAGAGGCTGGACCGACGACGGCAATCTACGCCACGCCTCCTACAAGGGGCTGCGCGAAATCCAGGACAATGCCGCGGTGTTCGATAGGGCCGCGGCGGGCGGCCGCCGCTGATCATCGCTGCCGATCCAGATCGGCGTGATCGAGTCCGAAGTGATCGAGCACCAGTTGCAGATTGCGCCGATTGGATTTGAAGTAGACGTCGAAGACGTCGCCGAGCACCGGCACGCTTCCGGCAACCGTATCGAAGCCCACATTGACCAGCATCCTGAAGAGCGTCTCCTTCGGCACGCCGAGACGGCGTGCCTCGTTGACGATGAAGAGGCTGACAGCGGCAGCGCCGAAGTCGCCGATGCCGGGGATCAGGCCAAGAACGGAGTCGGCGCCAAGCGAGACGCCCGTGCCCGGAATTCTCAAGGCGGTATCCATCAACCTGGCCAAGCCCCGTATCCGGCGAAGACGCATCAAGTGATCGATCGGGATGTCATGCTTCATGCCGGATCGCGATCCCCCTGCCCTGTCCCGCGCTCATGCAGCGGCCTTTTGCTTGCCGAGCCGCTTGATGGCTTGATCCAACGGACGCTGTCCATCGCAATAATCCTCCCAGGCTGCCGTTTTCTTCAGAAGCGCCGGGACCGTGCGGATCGTGAAGCGCTTCGGATCGAGGTCGGATTTGACCTGCGTCCAAGTGAGCGGCATCGAGACGGTGGCGCCCGGCCGCGCGCGCGGTGAAAGCGGCGCCACGGCGGTCGCCATGCGATCGTTGCGCAGGTAGTCGAGGAAGATCCGCCCACCGCGCAGGCTCTTGGTCATCTTGATCAGATATAGGTCCGGATTGTCGCGGGCCATCTCCTGGCAGACGTCATGCGCAAAACCCTTGGCCTCCGCCCAGGACAGCGGCTTGCGTTTGTTGATGGCGAGCGGTGTGACGACATGGAGCCCCTTGCCGCCGGTGGTCTTGCAGAAGCTGATGAGACCGAGATTGTCCAGCCGGTCGCGCATCTCGCGCGCGGCAGCGACGACCGTGGAGAAATCCACGTCAGGACCGGGATCCAGATCGAAGACGAGGCGGCCCGGCACCTCCGGCTGGCCGGGCTCGCAGTTCCAGGGATGCAGTTCGATGCCGCCGATCTGGGCGATGGCGACCAGCCCTTCGACGCGATCGACCTGCAAATACGGCTTCTTGTCGCCGAAGACCTTGACCAGTTCCAGCAGGTTCGACGTGCCGGGCATGGCGTGCCGCTGGAAGAACTGCTCGCCGCCGATCCCGTCGGGCGCGCGAATGATCGAACATGGCCGGCCCTTCACATGGTCGATGAGCCAGGAACCGACGGCCTCGTGATAACGGGCGAGATCTTCCTTGGTGACCGGCTCGCCATCGCCGGCGTCCGGCCAGAGCGGCTTGTCGGGATTGGAGATGAGCACGCCCATGACCTCGGCTTTTGCGCCCTTGCGGCGGCTGGGCTTTTCCTTTGCGACGGCCGCCGGGTCTGGTGTCTCGGCCTTGATAGGCGAAGAAGGTTTCTCGGCCTCGACCTCCGCCGCCGGTTTATCTTCCCGCAGGCCCTTGAAGGCTGCCTGGCGCACAAGGCCGTCCGCAGTCCAGCCGGCGAACTCGATCTCGGCGACGAGTTCGGGTTTCAGCCAGACGACTTCTTTTTCCTTCTTTGGCGCACCGATCCCGGTGAAGGGAGATGTGTCCGTCTCCACGGCTTTCAGCATGGGCAGCAGCGTCCCGACGGTCTTGGCGCCATAGCCCGTTCCCACCCGGCCGACATAGACGAAATGGTTCCCGCGGTTAACGCCGACCAGCAGCGAGCGGAATTTGCCGTTTGTCTTGGCGTAGCCGCCGATCACGACCTCGTGGCCCGCCCGGCATTTTGATTTCGCCCAGGTGTCGGTGCGGCCGGATCGGTAGGGCGCGTCCGCCTGCTTGGAGACGATGCCCTCCAGCGAGAGCTTGCACGCGGACCGCAGCACCGCATCGCCCCCGGTTTCGAAATGCTCCACGAAGCGCAGATGCGGGTCGTCGGTGGCATCTCCGAGAAGATCTCGCAGCCGCGATTTCCGCTCGGTCAGCGGTTTTTCCCGTAAATCCTCGCCGCCGTCGAACAGCAGGTCAAAGGCGAAATAAACGAGGTTACCTGTGTTCTTCTCCGACAATGCCGCCTGTAGCGCGGCGAAGTCAGGGGCACCATTGTCGTCGAGGGCACAGATCTCGCCATCGATGATGCAGTCGGGAAGCGACGTGGCAACCTCGGCGATCTCGGGATATCTGGCGGTCCAGTCCAGGCCCTTGCGGGTCTTCAGCGTCACCTTCCCGTCGGAGACCCGCATCTGGATGCGATAGCCGTCGAACTTGATCTCGTGCAGCCAGCTGTCGCCGGCGGGCGGGCGGTCCAGCGTCTCGCAAAGCTGCGGCGGGATGAAGTCGGGCAGGTCGGCGGCCGTGGAAGTCGCAACATCTTTGAGGGTCTTCTTCTTCCGCTCATCAGCGGCGAGGCCGTGCTTGCTATCCCAGACGGCATCTGCCTCGACATCGCCGCTCGCCATGATGAACGGCTTCGGCTTGCGGCCCTTGCCGGCGGCGATCTGATCCATCGTGCGCCCGGATGCGACGGAGGTCATGTTCTCATCGAGGATTGCCGCGCCGTTCTCTCCCACCGAATGGTCGTCATGGTGCTTGATCAGCAGCCAATTGGTGCGCTTGCCACCGTCGCGGTCGTGACGCATCCGAACGAGCACGAAGCTTCCGTGCAGCCGCTTGCCGTGCAGCACGAACTTGAAGTCGCCCTTCTTCATCGCCTCTTCCGGCGACTTGCCGCCCTCCGGCTCCCAGTAGCCCCGATCCCAGAGCATGACCGTGCCGCCACCATATTGGCCCTTCGGGATCGTGCCTTCGAAATCACCATAGTCGAGCGGGTGGTCCTCGACCTCGACCGCGAGCCGCTTGTCGCTCGGATCGAGCGACGGCCCCTTGGTTACCGCCCAGGATTTGAACACGCCGTCGAGTTCGAGGCGGAGATCGTAATGGAGCCGGGTGGCATCGTGCTTCTGGATGATGAAACGTAGCCGGTTCGACGGTTTGACCTCGGTCGATCCGCTCGGTTCCTGCGTCTGCCTGAAATCCCGCTTCTTCTTGTAGGTTGAGAGCTTGTCAGCCACCATCATCGACCTCGTTCGATTTCGCATTGCCGATCCCGACAGAAGGTCAGGCCACGTCGAGACGAAAACCCCCCGCGAAGGATTCTTGTTCCCGCCGCGCCGCGCATGTCAGGTTGCGAGTATCTCGCGTGGCGAATATGCTCGCGGTCGGCGAAACGCCGCTCAGCTTACGAGGATCTTCATGGCGATTGGTACGGTCAAGTTTTTCAATCAGGACAAGGGTTTCGGGTTCATCACGCCCGACGACGGCGGACAGGATGTCTTTGTCCATGTCTCCGGCGTGATCGCCGGCGGGCCCCTGCGCGACGGTTCGAAGGTCAGTTATGACCTCGGCCAGGACCGCAAGACCGGCAAGTCGAAAGCGGAAAACGTTCGCGCGCTCTGATCGACGCGGCAAGGGCGGCGGCTAGTCGATGCCCCCGCCGAGCAATTCAGGGGTAACGGGATCTGGCTCGCCGGCAAAGAAGCGCTCGAGGGCCAGACGAAACCTCTCGCCCTCCTCGCCGGCAGCTTTGCTGAACGGCGTCATCGACGAGCGGAATTTTAGGTCATCAGGCGAGCCGAAAATCTCATGGGCGGAACGGCCGGCTACCCCGAGCACCGCATCGACCGCTCGCGCCAATCTGTTGGCCAGCACGGGATGCCGGAGATAGTAGCAGGCCTCCGCGATAGAGGAAATTCCATAGAAGTTCGCAGTCGGAGACCGCCGCAGCGCGCCCGCGTCCTCATGCTTCGGGGGAATTGGCGCGCGCCCATGCCTCTGGACGCCTGCCCTTGATAATCTGCTCGATTTGCGATCGACATTCTTCCGGGTAGAATGTGACGGGGTTGCGGGACAGGCAAACAAAGACGGTCGCCATATCGGCGGCGATTACCTCGTCCACGCCGAATAGCTCCGTGAGGTCGAACCCGCCATGAGTGTCTGCGTTCCACCATGCCAGGATGAAGTTGGCCACCTTGCGAGATTGGCCGGTGTCGCCGCGACCGATCTTCAGCAGTCGCTCGAAAGCGGCGCGCTCATGTGCACTCATCCCCATATTTGCCCCTCCGTCACGTCTTGATTATTTACAGCAGAACTTAGGACTTTCGCTACAACCATGAGACAATTCGTTCCGTTATACGTGCACCTCATCGATCCTTAAAAATTTAAACTACCGCTTGAGCTCCTCCTTTATGAAATCGCCGATATGACTCGGCGTCAACGTCCGGTTTCGGAGTCCTTCTGCGATCGCCCCACGATTTCTTTGAATTTCGCTCGTTGTGCTGGCGTCTAAGACTTCATGTCTTCGGCCAGTTCGTCAAGCTCGGCTTGACGCTCGATTTCGCTTGCGGCGATCTCTTCATCGTAGTCTTTCTGGACTCGGGCAAGATACCCCTCACGCTGCGCATCGGCAGTGTCGCGCTGGTGATAAGCCTGCGCCATCGCTCTGGTATGGAACGTTTTGTATTGCTCTAGAGGTGCTGGCCATGGGGTGCGACCAGGAGACGCTCGCATGTGGCCTACCTCTTTCAGAACGTCGGCCTCGACCTTCGATAGTTGGGCATCGGCCTCTTCGAGATCACGATAATTTCGGTCCCGCTGCGCTGGCAGTTTCTCTAGCCTCTCCCGGATGCGAGCCATGTTCGTTTGCACTGGATACGAATCCACGCCGTGGCCCGGATAATATTTTTGAGCGAATGCCGCAGGGTCGCGCGCAAACTCGTTCCAACGCGCTTCATATTGCAGGGCGTTGAACTCCGTCGCGTCGATCCAACCTCTCGCCTCCTGGACTTTCATTTGCGCAGCCCGGATGCGGGCAGCTAGCCTCTTAGGAATGGGAGGCAATGACAAAGGTAGCTCCATCTCATCGAGAGTGATTTAAAGGCACAACAATAGAAGTTCTTCAAAATTGCGATTTCGTTCATGGGTCTTTGGGCCGGGATGCCGCTAGTAATCGTTTAAGCTGCGCATCCATTCGAGCATCGCGCTCCCCGAAGGTGATCGCGAATTGCTCTCCAGTTGGGCTGTTTACAAGTGCAGCCAGATTGCGAAGGTTAAGGTGAAGTTGCTCGACGCGAGGCATGAGCGGACGCAAGACCTTCGCGTCAACTCGAACAAGTCGACCGGCGAACTCGCCTGAACCGATTTCCCAGCGCACGAGGGTACGCTCTGGGCCAAAGCGGATAATTGGATTGTGTGCCCAGGTATTGCGCACGTCTGCGAGGATCTCAACCTCCGTCATGAGCGCATTGAAAGGGCCGGCGAGTTCCGCATGCAATTTGGCATGGAGCGTCTCGCGGACAAGGCGGACCCGTTGCTTTAGACCGGCCGTCTGCTTGTAAAATTCTTTCCGGCGCTTCACCTCGCTTCCAGGTTTTCCAAGAATATACAGAGTGAAGAGATCGACCTCGATGTAAGCTGTCCAGGCCATCATCTCACCGAGAAGGGCGATCTCGTCATTGGGAATGTCATTGATGGGGTATAGAGGGTCTAGAAAATGGATTGGAGATCCGTTCTTGGAATTTCTAAACAATAAACCGCAGAAACACCATTACATACCTATCTTTTACCTAAAAAGATGGGCTTTAGCTCCTGACCTGAGCAGGAATGAAACCCTTCCGCTCGCCAGGGTTAGCACCCGGACCTGCGAAGATTTGGAGGTTTACCGCTTTGGCAAACTCCAGAGGCGGCTCCTTGTTGTCGAGGACTATTATCTGCATAGAAGGATTGAGAGCCGCTAGGCTCTCCCAGAATTTCGGCTCGATTGTTGGCTCAATGCGGTCACTTTCCGCTTCAACGACAGATTGCCCACCACGCTGTTTCACGGTCGTCAAAGGAGAGTCAAGGACGAGAAACCCCGGATGAGGCCTCCCGCGGCTGTGACAATACCTCAACAACGCGACCGAAAGGGCAGCGTGGAGCACAGCGCGGAATCCCTTCCCATGTGCGCGGCGGAACTTGCCATTGACCTTGATGTCGTACTGGCTTTCCTCGAACTCTACCCTGACATCGTCCTTCCAAGACCAATCTCTCAGGACAGCTTCGATCTCCTTGCAGAGTTCCGTCGTCGCCATCGGGTCGAGAGGAGCCCATTTCAGTTTTTTCGGCGGTTCCTCGATGGCCCGTTCAAGCTCTGCCTTCAGCCCCTCTAGCCGGGCCGCTTCAGTCCGGTCGGCACGGGTCGACTGTAGTTCAAGCCGCCGCTTGACCAACTGGTCAAGCGAGGCCTTGGTTTGTTGTCGTGCTGGAGCCAAAACGACGTCCTGGAGCCTGTCGATCTCCCTTAGCCGGTCCGCGTCCTCGCGAGCACCTTTGTGCCAACCGTCACGCCGTTTTTGTAAGTCCGATATGGCGTTCTTGAGATCGGCCTGCAAGCCGCGTATTTTAGCCGCTTCGGCCGACGCCGAAGCGTAAACCTCATCGGAACTGAACTTAGGTCCCGGCTGATCCGGGTGATCGTGTTCAGCGCCTTCGAGCGCCTGTCCGCAGAGAGGACATGCGCTAGTCTGCAAGCCGTCCAGGTAATAGGAACCCTCGGCAATGAAATCGAGGCGCTGAAGGTCTGATGAGTACCTGTCGTCTAACAAACGGTAGCGGGTGAGCATCGCGTCGAGGGCGACGACTTGGGTCTCTGACTTCACAAGAGACTGGTAGACGGCCACGCGCTCCGAATGCAATCGCGTCCGTTCGGTGGCGTTCTGCTCCAAGGTGTCCGACAATCTTGCTATGGTACCTTCGAGACGCTCTATGCTCTCTTCCTCTTCAGCTTCCACATGATCCTTCAACCGGGCATGCAAGGGAGCAAGAAGGTCGGCGAGGAGATCGCGCTGCGCCTTCAGCTTGGCGGATATGATCTCGCGCTTCTCTTGGGCAACGATGCTCGCGTCGTCCTTTCCGGTCAGGAGATAGGAAAACATTCGTTTTTCAGCGGTGTCACTGAACCCACCCCTTAAAATCGGGGAACTTTCGGTTATAATGGCCTCTTCATCGACGAGGAAGATCGGCAACAAAGTGCGGATTGACAGGCGTTGAATCTCGCCGTCACTATTCTTCCTCAGCTTCACCGTCTCTGGCAGACCAAAAAAGGGAAACACCCTCGCGGTGACATCTGGATCAACAGATCGCCCTTGACGTTTCGACGCCAAGGTCTCGCCCTGATTGTTGCCATTCCGGATATGGTCATCTGGAGATCGGGGGAGTTCGAAATAGTCGTCGCTGATCAAGTCGCCAATGGGCTGGGAGTAGGCAATGACTTCGCCACCCTGAAGGCTCCGCTCCAAGGTAAGGACATCGTCCGCTTCGTTCCTGAACTCGAGCCATACAGTCTCGTATGCGGCGGCTTCGTCTATCGTCTTGGTCAGCTGATCGGCACCCAAGACATAGTCGACCAGTCTCAGGAGATAGCTCTTTCCGGTGTCGGAATCGCCGGACACAACGTTGGGGCCAGGATCAAAGCGGATCACCGCGTCAATCTGTCCTCGCCCAGTCATCCTTATCTCGGCAATACGAGACATTACAGATCAACGTCCTTCAATGCTGAGAGTGTGTCGAATTCTGCGCCCCATTCTCCAACTTGTGCGGCCATGTACGACTGCAAGCGTTCGTCGGTATAGGAATCGAACCGCTCGGCGAGCCATTTTGCCCGATCGCGAAGTCCTTCGGCGTATGACGTTTTGAGAAGGCCTACAAAAGCAGACGTGAGGTCCGAGCCCGAATAGTAGATTCCCAGATCGGTCATGTTTCTGATTACCAGCTCGCGAGCGCACATGAGCGACAGACCCGTGTCGACGACCTGGCGCTTGATCACCCATTCCGCCCCGCGGTTAGGCACCGCGGGATGAAGGCTTGGGTAGGACGTGTCGACGTCGCCTGAGTGGACGAGCAGATAGTCGTAACTTATCAGCCTTTGCACGTCGAATAAGGCCGGGCGAGACGCCGATAGAATGAACAGGAGCCTGAAACCACATTCGACTGGCGTATTGAACAAGCGCGGCGGTTGCGGTCTCGGCGCAAGCTTTGCCGCCTCACTCATTCTGGCACCACTTGGCGATGCCGTCATTGGCAAGATGATGGCATATACCTTCGCGATCCAATGGCTTGAGGTGAGGGTCGAGGACATGACCGCTAACAACCTGCGCCTGCGCGGCATTGATCGTCAAACGAAGGCGTTCGTGTCCGCTGGAAGCGGGACCGTTATAGGTATGATAGAGGCCGTCGCCAAATTGCGACACCAGATCGTGGAAAAACTCGACTTGCTGCATTTGATCGTGGGCGAGACGCTTTAGGCCCTCAGCGCTATAGAACGTGATGCGCGACCGCTCGAACAACGTGGCCGATTTTGAATGGCCCGCGAAATCTGCCTCTGCCCTCACGGGAGCGGAGATCATTTCGCTGATCACTTCGAAGAGCTGCTGAACGTAGGTCCGCTCCTCTTCTGTTATGGACGACGGCGGTGCGGGAGCGGGCGGTCGCTCGATCAATGGCTTGCCGAACACGATGTCATGAAAATTGGTCTGAGCATGCTCTTCGAGTATATCCAGGGGTTGCTTCACCTTGACAATCGAGAGGTCTGCCTTCTTTACGAAATCCAGCAACTTGCCTTCAAGCTTGATCTTGGTTTTCTTGGCGATTCCTTCTGCACAATATTCGTCCCAATTCGCGATCAGCTCATCTTTCAACTTCTTGGGATCATCGACTAGGTCCTGCAAGTCACCGGTTACGCCCTTCCGCGTCACAAACCAGTATTCTTTCGGCAGCGTGTATTTTCCGATGGATGCGAAATAGAGTACCTTCCCTATCTCCTCGAACGCGACCCCTTTACCGATTTTGTTGGCGTAGCGCTTGCACTGGTAGAGATGCCAAAATCGGTCGGGAGCCCCGGGCTTACCAAACCAAACGACGATGTCACGTCCTTTGTCCCCCGCCCCTCCACGTTGCTGGACATCGGTCACGCCGGGCAGCTTCTCCTTGAGGTAGCCATGAGCCCATTCGAGAACGAACCGCTCGAAGTCATCGGCGCTGAACAAACCCAAGCGATCTAAGGGTTTCACCGGTAGTCCGTATCCGACGCCGACACCCAGAAGCCTAGCATTCGCGCCGGGCCACTTGGTCGGAATGTCAACGGGCTTGAGTTGGTCTGTCAAAAAAGTCCTCCGGAGAGTATGCTCATTACAGTGCCCGCCCCAACGACACAAGCCAGAGGTGTAGCCCCACCTGTTCGAACTCCCCCACGAAATGGCGTTTCGCTCGGCATAGCCATCTCCGATCAGGAGAGCAGGAACGCCAAACTTTCTAAATGTCAGGATTCGCGGTTTGACCTACAAGCCGACAGATATAGCACTCGAGCCTCAGAAAACAGGCGCTGCATCTGCGGAACCGGCACTCATCTTTTTAGCCAAAGTTCCGAGGTCCTCTCCACCAAGACGCGGTCGGCCGGGAAGACCCGCTTCTGAAATGCCAGCAGGTCATCAAAGCTGCCCTGAAGCCACTGCCGGTATTCGTCGCGATGGAGCAGCACCGGCATACGCTCGTGAACCGGCGCGACCGCCTCGTTGGCATCGGTCACGACGCCGGAATAGACCGGCCCCCACTCATCGCTGACGCGCCAGAGGCCCGCCAAGCGAAGATCGGTTCCTCGCGAACACTGAACCAGGTTCTCGTCATCTTGCCTTTCTTAAGCACGTCATCCCGGCGCCGTGAAGCCTTGGACGGCGGTGTGCCGCTTTGCCATCGATCCCGTGTTCGCAGGACCTCGAACTTTTCGGACGGCGGCGGCTCGCGGTATTGGAACGCAATGACATCCTCGATCGATCCATGAAGCCAACGCTCGTATTCGTCCGGCTTCAGCAGGACCGGCATCCGATCGTTCAGGGGCCTGATCTTCTCGTTCGCCTTCATCGTCATGCCTGCGAAGACGGGTCCGAACTCCGGCGTGTTGCGGCAGAAGCCGGCCCAGGCGACCAGCGGCTGGCGATGAAGCGAGAACCACGTCCTCGTCTTCGACCCTTTGACCCGTCAGGATTGGCAAAGTGTGTTAGCGCTATCAGGCATCGATACTTGGCGTCGACGACAAGCCGATCCCACAGCGGATTGGTGAGGTCGGCAACGAGGCCAATGCGCCCCGGCGGCTCGCCTTTATGGCGCATCTCGCTGGTCTGCCGGGGAAAGCCCCAGGTTGGGGATTTCAGGAGGCGCAGGCCATCCTTTTCGAGCACGATCAGGCCAGGGGTGCCCTCGACGGTCTCGGAAGGAACGCTCGCTACCGAGGAAAGATTGACGCCGAAATGCTCGACGATTTCCTCAATCGGCCGAGATATAGAAAACAGGCGCGACAATTTCGGCCTCCGATCCAGTTTGGTTCCCCAAACTATCATGGGAACATACGAGGAACAATTGTCGGCCCTCGCGACGGCGAACCGCATAAGTTTTTTTGAAGTCGGCAAGCGCGTCGCCTCCGACCTCATGTCAATGATTCGCAAGCAAGAATCCCGCGCGGGCAAAAATGTGAGACAATTTTCCTATTTTCGGGTGGCTTGACTCTTTTTGCCGTGAGGAACAGATACAGAACAAATAGACCTGTACGACATGATGTCGCCTGCCAACACGAACCCGCTGGAGTCCGTGAACGATGAATGCTGCCCGAAACAGGGTGATAACCGAGCTGAGAGAGCGCATCGCCTCGATGGAGAGCCCTGCCTCGCGCAAAGCCGGTGCGTTGCCGTTTCAAGTGGCGGAGGTCGATGCCGCCCTGCCCGGCGGCGGTCTTGCCTACGGCGCGCTTCATGAGGTCTCGGGTGGCGGGGCCGGCGCGGTCGATGGCGCGGCGGCCGCGCTGTTCGCCGCCGGCATCGCGGCTCGAACGACGGGACCGATTGTCTGGTGCCTGACACGGCCGGACCTGTTTTTTCCGGCGCTGGCTCAGGTGGGACTGCATCCCGACCGCGTCTATTTCGTCGAGAGCGACAAGGAGGAAGATGTCCTGGCCAATGCCGAGGAGGCGCTTGCCTATGGCGGGCTCGGCGCCGTCGTCGCCGAGCTGGTGCGTCTGCCGATGGTGGCGAGCCGGCGGCTGCAGCTTGCCGCCGAAAAGACCGGGGCGATGGCGCTGGTTGTCCGGCGCTGGCGGCGGCCGACGGAGGCATCGGACTACGGCCAGCCGACCGCCTCGACCACACGATGGCGGGTGAGCGTACTTCCATCCGAGGAGTTACCGGTCCCTTGCGTCGGACGGCCGAACTGGCTTGTGGAAATTATGCGCGTGAAAGCGGGCGAGTGCGCTGAGTTTATCGTTGGAGCCTGTGATGCCTCGGGTCGTATCGATCTATCTACCGGACCTGCCCACCGACAGGATCAGGCGGGCCGATCCTTCGCTGCCGGCTGAGCAGCCCATCGCCGTCATCGCGCGCAGCGGTTCCCGGCGCTGGGTGGCCGCGGCCGACGCCGCCGCGCGGAAGGTCGGCGTGACGGTCGGGATGCCGGCGGCAAAAGCGCAGGCGCTGTTTCGCGATCTTATGCTGATCGATGCCGATCCGGCGGCCGACGCCGCTGCATTGGAACGCATCACGCTCTGGGCGCTGACGCAATATTCGCCGATCGTCGCGATGGATGCGCCAGACGGGATCGTGATGGACACCGAAGGCGCCGACCATCTGCAGGGCGGCGAGCAGCTCATGTTGACCGCGACCGCCAACCGGTTCCGGGGCAAATCCCTGACGGCCCGCGTCGCCATCGCCGACACCTGGGGCGCGGCGCATGCCTGCGCCCGTGTCATCGCCCGCGAAACCGTCATCGTGCCGCCGGGCGAAACGGCGCGCGCGGTCGAGCGTCTTCCAATTTCCCTGCTGCGCCTGCCCGAGCAAATCGTCGGCGATCTCAGAACTCTTGGCTTCCGAACGATCGGCCAGCTTTCCGCGACGCCGCGCGCGCCCCTCGCCCTCCGCTTCGGGCCGGAAATCGGCCGTCGGCTCGATCAGATGTATGGGCGCATGGCCGAGCCCATCGATCCCATCCGCACCCCGGATATTGTCGAGGTCAGCAAGGCCTTCGCCGAGCCCATCGGCGCGGCCGAGACCATCAACCGCTATGTCGCCGGCCTGGTGACGCAGCTCGTCGAAAAGCTGCAGCGCCGGGGGCACGGCGTTCGCCGCACCGACCTCATCGTCGAAAAGGTCGACGGCACACGACAGGCCATTCGCGCCGGCACGGCCAAGCCCTCGCGCGACGTCACATGGCTCACCAAGCTGTTTCGAGATAGGACGGAGAAGATCGAGCCCGGCTTCGGCATCGAGCGGCTGACGCTGGTCGCCGTCATGACCGAGCCGCTGGAAGAAGTTCAGAGGGCGTCCTCGCTGGTCGAAGACCAGATGACGGACGTCGTCCCCCTCATCGACGTCTTCGCCAATCGCGGCCAGCGGGTCTATCGCGTGATGCCGGTGGCAAGCGACGTTCCGGAGCGCAGCGTGCGGCGGATCGATCCTGCGGCGGTCGCCGCCGGCGCGACGTGGACCCAGCATTGGCCGCGGCCGGTCCGCCTGCTTTCCCGGCCGGAGCTGATCGAGGTGATCGCGCTCATGCCCGACCACCCTCCCGTATCCGTCACCTGGCGGGGCAAGCGCCGGCGCGTCAAGCGCGCCGACGGCCCGGAGCGTATATTCGGGGAATGGTGGACACGCGACGCGGAATATGAGGCGGTGCGCGACTATTTCGTCGTCGAGGACGAAACCGGCGAGCGCCTGTGGATCTTCCGCAGCGGCGACGGCGTCGATCCGGCGACCGGCTCGCATCGCTGGTTCGTGCATGGGATTTTCGCATGAGCTACGCCGAGCTTCAGGTGACCACCCATTTCTCGTTTCTGCGCGGGGCATCGTCGGCGCACGAGCTATTCCAGACGGCCAAGGCGCTCGGCATCTCGGCGCTCGGCGTGGTCGACCGCAATTCGCTCGCCGGCATCGTCCGGGCGCTGGAAGCGTCACGCGAGATGAAGATCCGGCTGGTCGTCGGCTGTCGGCTCGACCTTCAGGGCGGCATGTCGATCCTCGTCTATCCGACCGATCGCGCCGCCTATTCCCGGCTGACCCGGCTACTGACGCTCGGCAAATCTAGAGGCGGCAAGGCTAATTGCATCCTGCACCTCGATGACGTCGCCCAGTATGCGGAAGGGCTGATCGGCGTTCTCGTCCCAGATCTGGCGGACGAGACCTGCGCGGTGCAGCTCCGCAAGATGGCGGAGATTTTCGGGGGCCGCGCCTATATGGCTCTGACCTTGCGCCGCCGGCCGCGCGACCAGTTGCGGCTGCACAATCTGTCGAACCTCGCCACCCGCGTCGGGGTCCGCCCGGTGGTGACGAACGACGTGCTGTTTCATGATCCGGAGCGCCGCCAGCTGCAGGATGTCGTCAGCTGCATCCGGACCAACACCACCATCGACGATGTCGGCTTCGAACGCGAGCGCCATGCCGACCGCTATCTGAAACCGCCGGAGGAAATGGAACGGCTCTTTCCCCGATACAGGGAAGCGCTGGCGCGGACGATGGAGATCGTCGCGCGTTGCAAGTTCAGCCTCGAAGAGCTGACCTATCAGTATCCCGAGGAGGCTATCGTTCCCGGCAAGGACGCGCAGGCTTCGCTCGAGCATTATGTCTGGCAATGCGTTCCCGACCGATATCCGGAGGGCCTGCCGCCCAAGACGCTGCAGATCGTCCGGCACGAACTCGACCTGATCAAGGCGATGAAGTACGCGCCCTATTTCCTGACGGTGTTCTCCATCGTGCGGTTCGCGCGCTCGCAAGGCATCCTTTGCCAGGGGCGCGGATCGGCCGCCAATTCCGCCGTATGCTATATTCTCGGCATCACCTCCATCGATCCCGAGACCAACGACCTGCTGTTCGAGCGGTTTGTTTCTCGCGAGCGCGACGAGCCGCCGGACATCGATGTGGATTTTGAACATGCCAGGCGCGAAGAGGTCATCCAGTGGATTTACAAAACCTACGGGCATGACAAGGCGGCCCTGTGCGCGACCGTCACCCGTTACCGCGCCAAAGGCGCCATCCGGGATGTGGGCAAGGCGCTCGGCTTGCCGGAGGACGTGATCAAGGCGCTGTCGTCGGGCATGTGGTCGTGGTCGGAAGAAGTCAGCGATCGCAACGTCCGCGAACTCAACCTAAACCCGGAGGATCGGCGTCTCGTCCTGACGCTGAAGCTTGCCCAACAGCTGATGGGGGCGCCTCGCCATCTCGGTCAGCATCCCGGCGGCTTCGTCTTGACCAACGACCGCCTCGACGATCTCGTTCCCATCGAGCCGGCGACGATGAAGGATCGGCGGATTGTCGAATGGGACAAGGACGACGTCGAGGCGCTCAAGATCATGAAGGTCGATGTGCTCGCCCTCGGCATGTTGACCTGCATGAGCAAAGCCTTCGACCTGATCCGCGAGCACAAGGGCCGCGATCTCGATCTGGCGAAGATCGAGCCGGAGGACGCGCGGACCTATGAGATGATCCGTCGGGCCGACACGCTGGGCACCTTCCAGATCGAGAGCCGCGCGCAGATGTCGATGCTGCCCCGCATGAAACCCAGGACATTTTACGATCTCGTCATTCAGGTGGCTATCGTGCGGCCGGGTCCAATCCAGGGGGATATGGTCCATCCGTATCTCAGGCGGCGCGAAGGCAAGGAACAGCCGGAATATCCGACGCCGGAGCTCGAGGCGGTGCTGAGCAAGACGCTCGGCGTGCCGCTGTTTCAGGAATCCGCGATGCGGGTGGCAATGGTCTGCGCCGGATTTTCGGGGGGAGAGGCGGACCAGCTCCGGAAAAGCATGGCGACCTTCAAGTTCACTGGCGGCGTCTCGCGTTTCAAGGACAAGCTTGTGAACGGAATGATCGACAACGGCTATTCGGCGGAATTCGCCGACAAGACCTTCGGCCAGCTCGAAGGTTTTGGATCCTATGGTTTCCCCGAGTCGCACGCCGCGTCATTCGCATTGATCGCCTATGCGAGCAGCTTCATCAAATGCCACTATCCGGATGCTTTCTGCGCCGCCCTCTTGAATTCCCAGCCCATGGGTTTTTACGCTCCCGCCCAGATCGTTGGCGATTGCCGCCGGCATGGTGTCGAGGTGCGTCCGGTCTGCATCAACCGCTCCCGCTGGGACTGCACGCTCGAGCCGGTCGGGGATGGCGAGCGGCACGCCGTGCGTCTTGGAATGCGCATGGTGCGCGGGCTGGCGACCGCCGATGCCGCCAAAATCACTGCGGCGCGCGCCGACCAGCCGTTCGACAGCGTCGACGATATGTGGCGTCGCTCCGGCGTGCCGGCCGCTTCGCTCGTGGAGCTCGCCGAGGCCGACGCCTTTCTGCCTTCCCTTGGGCTTGAACGGCGCGACGCGATCTGGGCAATCAAGGCCCTGCGCGACGAGCCCCTCCCCCTCTTTGCCGCCGCGGCCGAGCGCGAAGCGCGCACCATTGCCGAGCAGCAGGAGCCGGATGTCGAATTGCGCCAGATGACCGAGGGCCACAATGTCATCGAGGACTACAGCCACACGGGATTGACGCTGCGCGAGCACCCCCTTTCCTTCCTCCGCCGAGATCTTGCCGAGCGGCGCATTGTGACCTGCCAGGAGGCGATGGCGGCGCGAGACGGGCGATGGCTGATGACCGCCGGCCTGGTGCTGGTCCGGCAAAAGCCGGGCAGCGCCAAGGGGGTGATGTTCATCACCATCGAGGACGAGACCGGCCCCGCGAATGTCGTGGTGTGGCCAAAGTTGTTCGAGCGGCGCCGGCGCGTCGTGCTCGGCTCATCCATGATGGCGATCAACGGCAGGATTCAGCGCGAAGGCGAGGTCGTGCATCTCATCGCCCAGCAGCTGTTCGATCTCTCCGTCGATCTGTCGAGCCTGTCGGAGCGCGATACCGAATTTCGGCTACCGGCCGGGCGCGGCGACGAGTTCGCCCATGGTGGCGGGCCGGACCCGCGCGATCGCCAGGCGCCGGCCGTGCGCCCACGCGACATGTTCGTAAAAGACTTGCATATCGATACGCTGAAGGTGAAAGCCCGGAATTTTCACTAGCCATGGCCAACAACAAGGAAGCGAGCAATGTTGGCGGCTTAGGGCGGCACCCATGTCCTTTCACACGGGTGCCGCCAGCGCGTCAGGCAGCGAGATGCTGTTCGAAGAAGCTGGCGATCTTGTCGAACGGGATTACGTCCACCTTGTCGTAGAGATCGACGTGGCTGGCACCGGGGATGATCATCAGTTCTTTCGGCTCAGCGGCATTTGCATAGGCGGTTTCGCTGAAGTAGCGCGAATGCGCCTTTTCACCATGGATCAGCAGCAGCGGTCGCGGCGAGATTTCCTTGATGTAGCTGAGGATCGGCATGTTCATGAACGCCATCGGCGTCGTGATCGTCCAGGCGTTGCCTGAGTTGACCGCACGCTTATGGTAGCCGCGCGGCGTCATGTAATAGTCGTGGTAATCGACCAGGAACTGCGCCTCGCCGCCCTTCAGCTCATTGTACGGCGGCTGGTAGGCCGGAGTGCCCTTCTCGGCATCGTCCCAGCGCTGCCGGCTCATCTGCTCCAGCGCCTGCGTGCGCTGTTCGGGGGTTACGCTGTCGTTGTAGCCCTTCGACATGACGCGGGTCATGTCGTACATGGTGCTGGCGACGACGGCCTTGACACGCTTGTCGGCGGCGACGGCATTCAACGCCATGCCGCCCCAGCCGCAGATGCCGATGACGCCGATGCGTTCGCGGTCGACGGAGGCGTGCAGGCCGAGATAATCCACCCCTGCCATGAAATCCTCTGTGTTGATGTCGGGCGAGGCGACGTTGCGCGGCTCGCCGCCGCTTTCGCCGGTATAGGACGGATCGAACGCCAGCGTGACGAAGCCGCGCTCCGCCATGGTCTGCGCATAGAGACCCGACGACTGTTCCTTGACGGCGCCGAACGGACCGCTGACGACGATGGCGGGCAGGCGGTCATTCGCCCGGTCCTTCGGCAGGTAGAGATCGCCCGCAAGGGTGATGCCGTAGCGGTTCCTGAAGGTGACTTTCTGATGGTCGACCTTTTCGCTTTTGGGGAAAACTTTGTCCCATTCCTGTGACATGTTCTGAGCCTTTGCGTTGGGAGTTTTGAGAAATGACGCTGCACCGAAGGCAGCAACACCCGCGCCGGTCAGCTTGAGCAGGTTGCGGCGGCCGGCATTGGGCGCGTCCAGATGATGGAGTTCGATTCCAGAGTCGGTGTTCCGGTTCATGGCAGGTTCTCCTTGCAGTTGTGAGAAAGGGGGCGCGCGCCGCGCGTCAGGTCAGCGCTTCGATGCGGAGCGGAAATTCGCCGCGCACCAGCAGAGGTTTTGCGCCCTGATCCAGCCGGCCGATCCGAACCAGCCCGCGCGACCAGCGGTAGGGGCCATGGAACATCGCGAGATTGCCCCAGGGCGCGTAGTAGCAGAGGTCGCCCACCGCCTCGTTCTCGAAGCGTGCGCTACCGTCATCGCTCAGCTTGCGCGGCAGGTAGGCGATCTTCTCGTTGGTCGAATAGTCGTCGATCGTGAGATCCTGCGGCAGCATCGCGAACAGCTCGCGCGCCGCGGCATTGTCTTCCAGCGTTGCCGAGAAATCCTGGTCAGCGAAGGTCAGTTTGAGGCGCATGATCGCTCCTTCCTGGGCTTGGGTGGTCGAGGGCAGAAAGATCGGCAGGGCAAGGCCGGCGACGCCTGTTGCCAGCAATCGACGCCGGGAGATCGGTACGGACGAGCCCATGTCAGATTGCCTCCGGCTTCAGCAGGCGCTGGCCATCGCCGATCAGGGCGATTGCGA
Source organism: Mesorhizobium comanense (assembly GCF_005503535.1). Classification (GTDB taxonomy): domain Bacteria; phylum Pseudomonadota; class Alphaproteobacteria; order Rhizobiales; family Rhizobiaceae; genus Mesorhizobium; species Mesorhizobium comanense. The sequence continues at coordinate 35,903 of NZ_SCNN01000029.1, forward strand.
GCACCGCCAGCACGACGCTGCCGATGAATGTCGCCTCGATGGAAATGCCGTCCAGCAGCAGCCCGCCGACGAGCGCGCCGAGCAGGATCGAGGCCTGGATCGCCGCGACCATCAGGCTGCCTGCGGCCTCGGGCGCATCGTCGGCGTTCTGCGACATCCACGTCATCCAGATCACCGAGAACATGGTGTTCATCGCACCCCAGATCATCATGAAGAAGCCAATGGCGGCGACCGAGAAACCGAAAAGAAGCAGCCCGACGGTGGCTCCGCCCATGACGAGCGCCGGCAGCTTCAGGAAGGGAGCGACGTTACCTTTGAGGAAACGGCCAGCAGCCCATGTGCCGATGAACCCCGCGCAGCCGAGAAGCAGCAGCAGGACCGACAGCGTCGTCACATCCACGCCTGTCACCTGCTCCAGAAACGGCCGCAGATAGGTGAACATGGTGAAGGCCGAACCCCAGGACAGCATGCAGGCGATCAGACCCCGCATGAAGTACGGACGCCTCAGCAGGCCGAGCATCGCCCGGAAATCCTGCTTCCGGTGCGCGGGCAGCGACGGCAGCGCGACCGCATGCCAGACGAGGTTGACGGCGACGATCGGCGTTAGCGCCCAGAACACCTCACGCCAGCCGAACAGGCCTCCGAGATAGCTGCCGACGGGAGTCGCAAAGGCGGCGGCAATCGCCTGCCCGCCATACATCAGGGCGAGCGCGCGGGGCACGTCTTCGGCCGGAACCAGCCGCATGATGACGGCGGTCGCCAGTGCCCAGAAACCGCCGATGCAGATGCCAAGCAACGCGCGACCGGCCATCAGCACGAGGAAGTTCGGCGCGGCGGCGACCAGGGCCAGCGAAAGCAGCATGAAGGCCGTCATCGCGATCAGCACCCATTTCCGGTTCAGCCGTCCGGCAGCGGTGGTGACGAGCATGCTGGCCGCAACGGCGAACAGCCCGCTGATCGAGATCGCCTGCCCCGTCTGCCCCTCGGTCGCGTTCAGCCCCTCGGCCATCGGCGTCAACAGGCTGACTGGCATGAATTCCGAGGCGATCAGCATCGCCACGCAAAGCGCCATCGAAAGGACGGCGCCCCAGGCGGCAGGCTTGCTGCCGGCATTTTCCACGGCGGAAACCATTGTCCGCATTCTCCTGTCCATCGGGTTCGATGCGGATATAGCTCGTCGACACTGAGGCGATTAGCCGTCGCAATTTGATTGGATCAATCGATGTCATCGATTAATCTCCGCTCATCGAACATCGCGAGGGAACATGGAGAAGACGGACTTCAACCAACTCACCTGGTTCCGGATCGTCGCCGAGGAGAAGAGCTTCACCAAGGCGGCGGCGAGGATCGGCGTGGCGCAGTCCACCCTCAGCTACGCCATCCGGCAGCTTGAGACGAACATGGGCATTCGCCTTCTGACGCGCACGACGCGCAACGTCGCCACGACGCCGGCGGGCGAGCGGCTTCTGCAGACGATCACGCCGCGCATGGCGGAGATCGAGGATGAGATTGCTGCACTATCGACGTTCCGCGACACGCCGACGGGCACGATCCGGCTGACGCTCTCCGACCACGCGCTCGAAAGCGTCGTCTGGCCGAAGCTGAAGCCGGTGCTCAAGGCCTATCCCGATATCAACGTCGAACTGATCCTCGACAGCACCTTCCGCAATATCGTCGAGGACGGTTTCGACGCGGGCGTGCGGCTCGGCGAAAGCGTCGAGAAGGATATGATCGCGATGCGCATCGGGCCGGACTGGCGGCTGGTCGCGGTCGCTTCGCCCGGCTATCTCGACGAACATGGCTTGCCGGACCATCCGCAGGACCTGGTCGGGCATGCCTGCATCAACATGCGCCACGAGACTGCCGGCGGCCTTTACGCATGGGAATTCGAGAAAGACGGACAGGAACTGCGCGTACGCGTCAGCGGCCAGCTCACCTTCAACAACTCCTATGCCATGATCGACGCTGCGGTGAGTGGCTACGGCATCGCCTATGTGCCGGAGAATATTGTCGAGCCGCATATCGCTTCAGGGGCGCTGGTGCAGGTGCTGGACGACTGGTCGCCGTTTTTCGACGGCTATTTCCTCTACTATCCCAGCCGCCGCCAGAACCTTCCGGCGTTCAAGGTCATTGTCGACGCGTTGCGGCATCGCAATTAGCCGAACGACTACGGATATGCCTGCGATATAGGTCGAGCCGCCAGCCGGATCGTTGCTACAAGGGCCACCCTTCCTCACTCGATCCAAGGCAAACTCGCCAGCAGGGCGGCAATACGGGTCTACTCGTCCCTTGCCTTATCGCACCTCGCAGGGAGAATCTTACTATTTCAATCGTGGGGATCAGATTTCTGAGGGGGGTGCTGAGATCGCCCCGACCCGCCGGTCGCGCAGATTTTTGTGCGCGGGATGCCGCGCACACCTTCAGCCATCGTAGCCAGCGGCCGCAGACGATCCTTATCGTGTTGGGGCGGTTCCAAAATCCATTGATGCGGTTTTCAGACACGCTGATGAGACCCATCTTTGCAGCATCGCGAATCGCATAACGCGCTGTCGTGCATCCGACACCCGCACGCGCAGCGATTTCGGGCAATGACATCGTCGATTGGCCTCGCTCCATGACCGCCCGCGCGATGACGGAGAGCACCGCCAGCTTGCTGACGGTGAAGGCCTGAGCCAGGCACGTTGGAATGATGCAGTCCTTGGCGAGCCCCCGCCGGCGAAGCCAGCAAGCAGCGCGCTTCTGCAAAGGAATCGCCGGACGGCAATGACGGGTGCATCCCTTCGCCCGAACCGTTCGCATCATTGCGCTGATCGACAGCCGCCGGTGCTCGATCACAGGAGCAAGATATTCCATCTCCTCGTCGGCGATCAGTCCTTCGCCGTTTAGTATCCAGGCAGCTTTCGCGCATTCATCGACTTGTTGCTGCGTACCGGCTGCAAGCAGGCGCGCCAATAGGCTCGGCCCATAGGCCGTTCGGATCGTGGCAGGCATGATCTCTCCATATTCAATGATGACAACGGAGGGACCGGCGCGCAGGACACACGTATCCGTGGCAAGAATTAGCTTGCAGCGGCGGCGTCAATGTGCGAAAAAATCAGTGGCTATAAGACTTTTGCGCACATCTTCGTGTGTCACTCGACCCGTCTCTCCGAGGCGGGTTTTATTTTGTCTACGGCATGGCACCTCCACCGCTCGATTGCTTATGAAGCGAGTCACGACAGTAATTATATTTTACTTGTAGACCAACCAAAAAGCCGAGCCGCCGCGAAAACGCCGCTTTTTGCTCGTGTAGAGGTTGCGCGACAAAACTGGAGGCTGGCGGTACCGTATCCGCCCGCTCCGCCATCAGCTTATCGACGATCCTCCGCCATACTTCGCGATCAGAGCCAGCGGTTCCCGCCCCTCGGACGCCGTGCGACGGGACAAGGAAAGGATGACCGCAAATGGCCATTGAGAGTGCTGCCGACCTTGTGCAATTCCTCGCGGAGGAGCTTCGACAGCGCGGGACGAAGCTCCATGAATTTTCGGAGATGACGGGTATTTCGGAAGAGCGGCTGGAATACCTTCAGGCCGGCGCCTGGCATCGCCTGACGGTCAAGGAGATCGGCGCGATCGCCGAGTGCCTGCATGTCGATTTCACCGCGATCTGGTCACTTGTTCAGAAGCACGGAAACGGGATGGGCGAACGTCCCCGACCATAAGCCGCTGGCCTTATCCCTGGCGGATGATTCGGCGACTGCATAGGCCGCGGACACCGGGGCACCGGACGGAAACACTGCGGCGAAGGCTGCGCCGGAAGAGATCAGCGCGGTCCCGACATCGACGGTGGTGTTGTCGAGCTGGGCGGCACAGACGACGAAGGTCGCATCGTCCTTCGCCCGGCCGACCGGCTGGCACCCGACCATACCCGTCGAAAACAGTGCCGCAAGAGACGCAATCGACTGCATGCCGCAATCGCTTTCCGCGCCGTCAGGGGCACGATAGATCGTGCCTCGAATGCACGCTTGCACGGCGAACAGCCTGAATTTCCGGCCTTCGTACTGCCAGCTATCGCCCGTTTCAAAACTCACGGCCGCAGGAAACGAGATCGTCTCCTCTTGCGCACGCGCCGTCGTCGCCAGCACTAAGGCCACGGCAATGGAAAGCTCAATCCGCATTCTGGAACCCCATCGATCGAGAAAGCGATTGCGATGCTTCGAGGTCCGGCCGACGGGATCGGCCCTCAGCTGTCCGCCCGATTGCGGCAAGGCCGAGGAAGACCATGCTGTCGTCATCGTTGACGGTCTTGAACGGTTCGCCCTTGCCGCCGACGAGGACGAAACATGAGGCCGGAGTGGTCTCGCCAGCGGCCGGCGTCAGCACCAGGGTCTTGCAGAGGATGACGCTGGCGCGCCTGTGATAGACCGCCCCGGCGTAGTCGCGCGCCGCGTCGGTGCAGCTCCAGGACTGCACCCGGTTATAGACGACCTTCTCCGTCGGGCAGGCGTTCAGGCCGCGCAGGGTAAACCGCCGGCCGGCGATCATCCGCTCGACCGGGCCGCCGATTTCGACCTCCCCATCGAGCTTTTCCACAGACCGCGCCGCAAGTCTTCCTTCGGCGTCGAAGCGCTCCAGTACGAACGTCTTCGCCCCCTCATCCCGGAACTGACGAAGGTAGTTTGGCGACGGCTCACCATAGGGATCTTCACCCTCCGCAACGGCGAATCCAGCGCCTCCGACGAGGAGCCAAGCGGCCATCTCGAGAACCTTGAGTTGTTTGTGCATTGCAGAAAAAGCCATTTCTGAATTGACAGAGGAATCCTTCGCGAATTAACTATAGTTTATTCGCAAACGCGGCAACCCGGACATTCGAATTGAAAACCACCCTGCTTTTCCTCCTCGTCTCGACCTCGCCGATCGCGGCGCAAGCCTGCGATCCGGTCGATACGAACCGCGTTCTGGAGATGGTGCGGACCATCGCCACCGAAGAAGACCTGGATCCCGATCTGGCGCTCGCTGTGGTTGACGTCGAGAGCGCGGGCGGCCAGCACCAGGTCTCCGAGGCGGGTGCCGTCGGCATCATGCAGCTGATGCCGGAGACCGCCTCCGACTATGGCGTCACGGACCGTTGCGACCCCGAAGAAAACATCCGCGCCGGTGTCCGCTACCTCAAAAAGCTCTACGGGGAATTCGACGATCCGCTGCTGATGCTCGCCGCCTACAACGCCGGCCCTGAGCGCGTCTACAGACAAGGCGGCATTCCCGAATTCAACGAGACCGCCCAGTACATCGTCAAGGTGATGAACCGCTGGACGCTGAACGCCAAGGCGTCAGTGGCGCAGGAAAAGCGCGCCGGAAACCGCCTCCCCCGAAAAGAGACCGTTGCGCTGGCGCCCTCGCCCTGGCGCGACCAGCACGTCTGGACCGCCGAATAGCGCCGGCCCCCCGATCATCCTCCCAAGACATGAAGGACTTCGCATGAGCATTTCCCCGATTACGCCGCGCCGGCGCGGCAAGGCCGTCCTGTCGCTGGCGCTGCTCGCGACCACGATCGCGCTGGTCCCCGAACTCGCCTATGCGCAGTCGGCAGCGCCCGTCGAAGGCATCCTCGAATGGTTCGTCGGTGTCCTCCAGGGCAGTGTCGCCCGCTCGCTCGCCATCATAGCCGTCTGCTTCCTCGGCTTCCTGTTCCTAACCGGCCGCATGGCCTGGCAGGGCGCGATCTCCATCGTCATCGGCATCGCCATCATCTTCGGCGCCGCCGAACTGGTCGACGCCATGAAGGCGGCAGGGGGTGTCTGACATGCGTGATGATGCACCCGATGTCGAACCGCTCATCCAGCCGCTGACCCGGCCGCCGACATATTTCGGGGTCGACATCATCGTGTTCGTGGTGAACGGCATCTTCGGGATCGTCATCTTCATCGCATCGTCGAGCTTTCTCGCGCCACTGGTCGTCCTGCCGGTTCATTTCATCGGGCTCTACCTCTGCCAGCGCGACATCCACATCGTCCGCGTGGCGCAGGTCTTTCTGTCGATGCGCCGGGCGATCCGTAACCGGCGCTTCTGGAAAGCGGGGAGCTATGCCCCATGAACATCGTCAATCACGATCTGAAGTTCGGGCGGGAGCGTGCCCGCGATCTGGGGATCGGCACGCATGTTCCCTACCTTCGCCATGTCGACGAGGAGACGATCGTCACCAAGTCCGGGTTGCTGCTGCAGGTGATCCGGCTGTCAGGCCTGCCCTACCAGACCATGGACCAGGCGGAGATCAATGCGCGTCTTGCCAATCGCAACATGACGGTCCGTTCGCTCGGCTCGTCGCGTTTCGCGCTCTATGCCACCATTATCCGGCGCAAGATCGCACCTGCCATCGATGGCGATTTCGACAATCCCTTCGCGGACGAGCTGAACGCCCGCTACATGGACGGCCTCCAGCACCGGACGATGTTCGTCAACGAGCTTTATCTGACGGTGATCCGGCGCCCCATGACCGGGCGCGCCGGCAAGGTCGATCGCATGTTCGACATCTTCCGCATGGCCGACAACGAGGTCGAAGCCAGGGGCGAGGCGCTGCGCGACCTCAAGGACATGGTCTCTGGCATCGTCGGCGATTTCCGCACCTACCGCCCGGAGATCCTCTCCTGCGTGACGCGCGATGGCGGCCTCTTTTCCGAACCGGCCGAATTCTTCGCGAAGATCCTCGCCGCCGGCGATGAGCGCAGCATGCCCCTGCCCCGCATGTCGCTTGCCGACTATATCGGAACTGGGCGGATCATGTTCGGCCGCAAGGCGACGGAGATTTGGTCGGCCGATGGCGCGACGTCGAAGGTCGCCGCCATGGTGTCGATCAAGGAATATCCGCCGATGACGACACCCGGCCAGCTCGACGGCCTGCTGCGTCTTCCCTACGAGTTCATTCTCACCCATTCCTTCGCGCCGGAAGACCGCACCACGGTCACGGAGGCGATCGCCACGATCAGCCGGCAGATTTCCAACTCCGACGACGGCGGCACGGCCGTCGAAGACGATATCGAGACGGCCCGCGACCGACTGGCGTCAGGCGAAGTCGTGTTCGGCAAGCACCATATGACCGTCGCGGTGCTCGAGCGCGACCTGCCGCGGCTGAACCGGGCGGTGGCCGACGTCACCGCCGAATTGGCGCGCATGGGCGTCGTCGCCGTACGCGAAGACCTCAATCAGGAAGCGGCCTGGTGGGCGCAACTGCCGACGAATTTCGCCTATATCGCCCGGCAGGGCCTGATCTCGTCGGTGAATTTCGCCGGCCTGTTCTCGGCGCACAATTTCCCGTCCGGGCAGACGCATAAGGTCCATTGGGGAATGCCCGTCTCGCTGCTGGAGACCACCAGCCAGACGGCCTATTTCTTCAATTTCCATGAGGCGGATGTCGGCAACTTCACCGTCATCGGTCCGACCGGCTCGGGCAAGACCGTCGCCCTCTCCTTCCTGCTTGCCCAAGGCATGCGCATCCAGCCGCGCCCGCGCTGCGTCTTCATCGACAAGGACAGGGGTGGCGAGATTTTCGTGCGCGCGATGGGCGGACGCTACGAGCGGCTGTCGCCCGGTGAACCGACCGGCTTCGCACCGCTGCAGCTTGAGGACACGCCGGCCAACCGGAGCTTCGGCAAGACGCTGGTCTCGTACCTCGTCACGCCCTCGGACCGGGTTCTGAATGCCGAGGAAATGGCTGTGATCTCCGATGCGGTCGACAGCATCTATACCGATTTCGAGCGGCCACAGCGCCGGCTCGACATGCTTGCCGAGGCGATGCGCGGGCGGATGCGGTCGGGGATCGGCGACCTGGCCGACCGGCTGAAGGAATGGACCACGGGCGACAAGGGCTGGCTGTTCAATAACCCCACGGACAAGCTCGACTTCGACGGCTCGGTTATCGGCTTCGACATGACGGAGATCCTCTCCGACAAGCGAACGCGCTCGGCCGCCCTCCTTTATATGTTTCATCGCATTGGCGAAATCCTAGACGGCCGTCCTTCGATGATCTTTCTCGATGAGGGTTGGCGGCTGCTCGATGACGAGGTTTTTTCCGGTTTCATCAAGGACTGGCTCAAAACTATCCGCAAAATGAACGGCATCGTCGGCTTCGGCACGCAATCGGCGGCCGACGTCGTGCGCTCCGATCTGCGCAACACGATCATCGAGCAGACGATGACCAACATCTTCTTCCCGAACGCGTCCGCCGACGAGGAAAGCTACCGCAAGGCGTTCGGCCTCTCGGAAAAGGAATTCCGCTTCGTGAAGCAAGCGGACAAGGCCAGCCGCACCTTTCTCATCAAACACGCGCAGGATTCGATCATCGCCCGGCTCGACCTCTCGGCGATGCCCGATCTGGTCAAGGTGCTTTCCGGACGGCCGGAGACCGTGCGCGAATGCCAGGCGTTGCGCGAGACGTATGGCGAGGCGCCGGCGGCGTGGCTTCCCCATTTCTGCGGCTGGACCATTCCGGAGGCGACCGATGCGTAGAGCGATCATTCTTTTGCTGTCCGCCACAATCGCCGGAGCCCTGGCGCCCTCGGTCCGGGCTGATATTCCGGTCTACGACGACGATGTGGAGGACAAGCGTGCCGAGGACGAGGAGCACTCGAAGAAGGACACGGAAACGCAAGCCGAGCAGCTCGAGGGGCAGGAGATCACCAACTGCAACATCTCCCAGAAGGAGAAGAAACGGCGGCTTTACCGCTCGCCGGCGCAAGCCGTGAAAGAGGACGCAAAGAACGTCGAACTGATCAAGCACTATGCGGAAAAGCACAATGTCCCCGTCGGCCTCGCATTGTCGGTCGCCCATGCCGAGTCCGGGATTTCGACGTGCTCTGGCTCGCCCACCGGCGTCAAGGGCGTCATGCAGCTGACGAAGCGGACCGGCAAGGGCATGGGCTTCGACCGCGACATCAACGAGGAGAATATCGAGGGCGGCGTCAAATACCTCGGCATGGGCGTCAACAAATGCGGCAGCACCAACTATGCCTGCCTCGCCTCCTGGTACAACGGATCGACCGCGGCCGAGCAGAAGAACTGGGCCGGCAAAGTTGGCCGGAACCATACCTGGTTCAACGCCTATGCCGGCGGCTCGAACATCGAGGACATCGCCTCGCCTTCATATAAATCCTATGTCGACTATGGCTCGGGCGCGACGCGCAGCTCGAGCAGCGCTGCGGCCGACGCGATCGACCGGGCCGTTTCCGGCATCGACGCAAGTTCCGCGCGCGTCCAGGAGGCGGGCCGGCGCATCGATGCGCTGTCGGCGTCGGTCGGCGCCTCCGAGATCTATCAGGATGCCTGGGACGACAACACGCAGGCTCGTGCCGTCAATGCCGAGCTTCTGAACAACCTCATCACCGCGCGCAACCTCTTCAACGAGCTCCTGCAGGCGCGCATGCAGATGCGGCTTTCGAAAACATCCGAGACCGCCAAGACGCTGAAGTCCGACAGCAAGGTCAATCCCTATAGCTGCGATCCGGTCATCCTTGAGGCGATGAAGGTGCCGCGCGAGGATTGGCCGCGCTGCGCGGTGGTCGCGGCCGCCGACGCCGACAGCGAAATCCTCTCGTCGGGAGGCTCGGATCGCTCGGTCAGTGACAATCTCTCATCCATCCAGAACGCCGCCAACGCGGCCGATTAAGGGGGTTCTCCATGAACAAGCTTCTCGTCGTCACCGCCGCCCTCACCTTCGCGACGCCGGCGCTCGCGGACATTCCGGTGATCGACAACACCAATCTCGCCATCGCCAAGAAGAACGCCGAAAACACCGGTGAGATCATGAAGACCAACACCAACATCCTGGAAAAGACCAAGGAAATCCTCGGCGCGCTCTCCGGCAGCCGCGACGGATCGATGGGCATTTCCTCGACCGGTCTCGGCGGCAACATGTCGGTCTCGGCCGCGCCGTCCTTCTCGTCAATCATGAACGGCGGCACACTGTCCTTCGGCGGTCTTGGCTCCGACGCCCAGAATATCGCCGCCACGCTGATCAACGGCCTACAGCTGGTGAAACAGGTCAAGGCCATCGTCGAAGGCGAGGATGCCGGCGCGATGAACAATGCTTTCTCGGGCGCGGTCAACACGGTGGCGCTGCTCTCGGCGTTGACCCAGCAGGCGACGAAAGGCGTGACGCAGCGCGAGCAATCGCTGCAGTCGGCCACCGGTCAGATCGGCTCGGCCGAAGACGTCAAGGGCTCGGTCGACGCCAACACCCGCATGCAGCTGGAGACGGCGCGCACGATCAACGAGCTGATCGGCGTCTCGAATGGAGCGGTCTCGGCGCTCAACACCGAGATGCAGATGCGGCTGACCCAGCAATCGGAGACCGCCAAGATGCTGCAATACAAAGACATCAACCCCTTCAAGTGAGGCCGCATGCGTTTCCTCGTTGTCACGATGCTGGCAGGTCTCGTCCTGCTCGCCGGTTGTCAGACGAAGGGGGAGAAGAAGGCCCCCTGCCCGCCGATCTCCGGATATGCGGAAGCCGATGACCTGTGCGGCCGGGCAATGCCGGTCAATGACGTGTTCGCGCCCGTGCTGAAGGAATAGGCCGATGGCAGCGACCACGATCATCTCGGACATTTTTGCCAAGCTCGACGGCATCGGCGAGACGTTCATCAAGAACGCCTATGACGGCCTCGCGCTCCAGGTGAATGTCCTGTTCGGGTCGATGCTCACCCTCTATGTCATCTGGTGGGGATACATGATCCTTGCCGGCCGCGATGGCTTCTCCGTACCCGAGGCGGCCTGGCGGCTCGGGCGCGCCTTCGCCATCTATTATATGGCGACCAACTGGGGGGCGTTCTCCGCCACGCTCTACCAGCTGGTCCAGTCCGTGCCCAACCTGATTTCCGATACCATCATCGAGTCGATCGCGGGTTCCGGTGGTACACTCGATGGCGGCACAGGCGACACGACCGGCGTCGTCAGAATCCTCGACGCCGTGTTCGAGACCGCAGGCAAGATCTATGAGCAGGTGGCGACCGGCACCTTCGAATATGTCGGCGCGCTGATCGGTGCGATCGTCTTTGTCGTCGCCATGATCTTCATCGCCGTCGCAGCGGCCGCGATCCTCGCCGCCAAGCTGATGCTGTTCATCACTCTTGCACTGGCGCCGGTGTTCATCATCCTGGCGCTCTATCGCTGGACCTTCCGCTTCACCGACGGCTGGCTGCTGCTGATGGTCAACCTGATGGTGACGCAGACCCTGATGATGGCGTTCCTCGCCTTCCTCTACCAGCTGATTGAGCTCGCCATCAACACGGCCAACAACACGGCGACGGAAAGCAAGCTCTCCTATGTCGCGCCCTTCGTAATCGTCTGCCTGCTCGGGATTGTGGTGTTCCGGTTTATTCCGGCCTTTGCTGCCGCGATTACCGGGGGCACAGCGCCAGGCCAAGGCGATGTCCCCTTCCAGGGGGGAAGGGAATCGTTGCGGCGCACCGGATACCAATTCACCAACCGAGCGCAGATTCTCCGAACTGGCCTCGGGCGTCGCCGAACATCCGCCGACGTTCAGGCAGCACGGGCGCGTGCGATACAGCGGGAAACCGAAAGGAACGGGCAATTTTAGGCTAGCCAGACAGGTCGCTGCTCGTTAAATATAGTTTATATGAAGGAGGCTTGAATGCACCCTTGGAATGATCCCCGTCGCTACCAGGCGGCCTTACATCAGCAGGCTCAGATCAACGAAGAAGCTGCGGAACACGCTCGCGCTGAATCCAAAAAGGGCGGCGGCTTCGGCTATCTGCTGTTCATCCTTGCGGTTATCTTCTTCAAGCCGTTCGCGGAATATTGCATCGATCTCTACAACACGCTCGCCGGCTATGCTCAAAGCCTCGGCGCATTGTTCGGTTTCTGAACAAGGAGGCTTGAGAATGAAGAAAATCGTATCGACGATGCTCGCGCTCGGCCTGCTGCTCCCCGGCGCGGCGCAGGCACAATCGCCAAGCTCGATCCTGCCAGTGCTGACCGGGGCCTATGCACCCGCTGAAGGCGGCTGCGAAGCCGCGGCCGCCGCGTTTATCTATGTCGAGGACAAGGCGATCGGCGCCAACAAGACCGCCGGCAAGGTGCTGTCCGTCAAACAGGACGGCAGCACCTATACGCTCGATGTCTTGTGGATCGAGGCCGGCGCCGACGAAGCGGATGGCGACCGCGATACCGTCACGATCGAGGTGAAGGACGATCGCTCCTTCTTCTTCTCCAATACGGCGTCCAAGAAAACGCTGATGCGCTTGTGCAGCTAGGACCTAGAGCCGCTGCACCGAGGAGCTGAGCGCTCCCTAATCCCAGGCTTTGCGGATTGATCCTGACGCTGGTCCACCCGGCAGAGGAGATCGCTCGGCTAAGTGAATAAACTATAGTTTCTTTTTTCGCCGTCGGCGATCACCGGATACCTAAATGACCAACGAAGATGCCGCCGCAAAAACGCCAGAAACCCCGCCGATCGATCTCACCGCCTATTGGAAAGCCGGCGCATCCTGGGAGGCCGAGCTTTATCGCAAGGAACGCCGCTCCCGGAAAATCGCCTGGACCGTGGCGACCGTCGCCGGCATTTCCACGCTGCTCAGCCTGTCGGCCCTCAATCTCCTTGTTCCCCTGAAGCAGTTCGAGGCCGTGGTGGTGATCGCCGACAAGACCACCGGCTTCGTCGAGGTCGCCCGTTCCCTGAACGAGAGCAAGCTTTCCGAGAACGACGCCATCAAGACCGCCAACATCGTCCGCTATATCCGGGCGCGCGAGACCTATGATCCGCGGGCGCTGAAGGATAATTTCGATCTCGCCCAGCTCTATTCGACGGGACAGGCCGCGACCGACCTTCGCCACGAATTCGAGCCGTCGAACCCGCAATCGAAGGACAAGCTGCTCGGCCGCGACACGCGTATTGCCGTCACCATCAAGTCGGTCTCGTTCCTCAATGCCTCCACGGCAACCGTGCGCTTTTCGACGGAAACGCGACGCGACAACACCCTGCGCCGTGAGCATTGGGTCTCGGTGGTTCGCTTCCGCTACACGACCGCGCCGCTGAAGAACGAATATCGTTTTGACAATCCACTCGGCTTCCAAGCAACTGAATATAGGCGCGACCAGGAATCCTTGCCGGAAGTTCTGCCGGCGGACAAGGCGGTGCGATGATGCGGAAACCTGTCCTCGCCCTCGCGACGCTCACGCTGCTCGCCACTGCGACCACCTCGCCGGCGGCCGATCCCCGCATCCGCTACATCACCTTCAACAACAATGCCGTCGTCACCGTCCCGGCCGGCCTCGGTGTCTCCACCATGATCCAGCTTGGCAGCTCAGAAGTGATCGAAACGATTTCGGCCGGCGATACCGCCAGCTGGTCGATCGTGCCGAAAAAGGGCTCCGGCATCCTGTTCGTGAAGCCTCTGCGCGAAAACGCCGAAACGAACGTCAACATCGTCACGAACCAGCGCGTCTATGCCCTGCTCCTCAAAGGTTCCGCCGCGGCCGACCTGCGCGCCGCGTTTCAGGTGCGGTTCAAATATCCTGATGAGGACGTCAATGCCCGGCTGTTGGCCGCCGCGCAGGAGAGCGCCAAGGATCCATTGCTGAAGGATCTCGATCCGAACCGCCTGAACTACGATTATGTCTTCAAGGGCGACACCAGCCTGAAGCCGCGCGTCGCCTTCGATGACGGCACGCATATGTATCTGGAATTTCCCGGCGATATTCCCGCGATCTTCGTGGTCGAGGGCAAGCGCCAGGAGTCGCTCGTCAACCTGCGCACGCAAGGCAAATATGTCGTCGTCGACAAGATCGCGGCTCAGTTCACCCTGCGCGCCGGCGACAAGTGGCTGTGCCTCTATAATCGGCAGGCCAATCGCCAATCCTTCGATCTCATCGAGGACGCCTACGGGCCGAAGCGCCTCGGCCACAAAGAGGAGCGCCAGCGGTGAGCAAAATCGACTTCGACCATCTCGATGGACAAAGCAGCGTGGCAAGCGACCGCAATGGTCGCCTCGGCAAGCTGGCCCTTCCTGTCCTGCTCGTCGTCGGCGTGGGCGTCCTGGCATACGTCAACTGGCCGACCGGACCACAGAACCCCAGCCTCTCCGAAGGCAGCGGCGAGAGCTTCGAGACTTCGAACTCCAGCATTCGCGATTTCCCTGACGAGCCGGTGAAGCAGGCCGCCGATCCCAACCTCGTGCAGATCCCCGTCGCGGAGAAGAAGCCAGTGGATTCCGCTGATGTCGACGTCACCGTCAACCAGGGCGACGATCTCGAAAAGCTGCGGCAGATCGAGGAAGCACGTCGCAAGGCCGAGGAAGAGCGGCTACGAATGGAAGAGGCTCGCCGGCGCGCGGAAGAAAACGCTCGTCTCGCCGAACTCGAGGCCAAGCGGCTGGCGGATGAGGAAAAGGCGCGGTGGGAACGGCTGCGCTCCGAGCAAATCGTCCTCGATGGCTCGAACCGGGAGACGCTGTCCGGCGACCCGGCCGTGACCATCGCCGACGACGGCCAGCTCGTCGCCGTCCCCGGCGCGGAAAGCGACGCCAACAAGGCGTTTCTCGCCCAGTCGGAAAAGCAGACCGCGGGCATCGTGAAGGCGACCCGCTTCGACCGGACGGATGCGCTGGTCGCACAAGGCACTATGATCCGTGGCTTCCTCGAGACGGCGATCAATACCGACCTGCCCGGTATGGTGCGCGCTATCGTGCGCGAGGATGTCCGCTCTCTCGACGGCGGCCGCATCCTCATTCCGAAGGGCTCGCGGCTGGTCGGGGAATACAAGTCCGGCCTGGCCCGCGGCCAGAAGCGCATCTTCATCGTCTGGTCCCGCGTCATCCGCTCGGATGGCGTCTCCGTCGAGATCGCCTCCCCTGGCGCCGATCGCCTCGGCCGCGCCGGGCTCACCGGCGAGATCGACACGCATTTCTGGGAGCGGTTCGGTTCGGCCATCATGCTGTCGGTAATCGGCGGAGCTGCGGAATATGTCTCGGCGCTGGGCGATACCGCCACGGAAAGCGCTCGTTCAATCTCGACGGTCGATCCGCTCACCGGCGCGGTGACGACGGTCACCACGGAGCCGAGCCGCACGGCTGCTGAAGCCCGTTCGATCGCCGCCGAGAAATCGTCGGCCGTCCTCCAGGACATCGCCAACGAAGCCTTCAAGGAAAGCTCGAAGATTCCGCCGACGATCTATGTCGCGCAGGGCGAGTCGATCATCGTCTTCCTCAGGCGCGATCTCGACTTCTCCGCCTTCTATGCCGACCCGGTCCGGCAGGAGATGATGCGGCTCAAGCGCGGTGGCCAGATCCGGCGCAATGTCGACCCGACGCCCTACTATCCGATCGCGCCGGTCTACAAATGAAGCAGTTCCCGTTTCTCGACAAAGCCCTGGAGCGGCTGAAGCCGTTCCTCTCGGATGATCGCGTCTCCGAAATCTCGGTCAATCGCCCTGGCGAGGTGTTCATCGAGCGACTTGGCGTCGCCGGCATGGAACGCGTTGTCGACGCACAGTTTACCGCCGACTGGATCAGAACCCTGAGCGAGCGGGTGGCGGGCTCCACCAACCAGGTTGTCAACGAGGAACATCCCATCCTGTCGGCCTCACTTCCGACCGGCGAGCGCTTTCAGTGCGTGCTGCCGCCGGCGGCACCTGCCGGAGGCGCGATCTCCATCCGCAAGCAGGTCATCCATGACATCGGCCTGGACGTCTACAAGAGCCGCGGCGCCTTCGACGATACGCGCGTCGGTCGCCAACTCCGGCTTTCTCCGGCCGAAGAGACCCTTGCCGCCATGCTGCAGGGCGATGTCGACGTCATGCAGTTTCTGCGGACCGCCGTGCGTTCGCGGGTCTCGATCGCCGTCTCCGGGGGCACCTCGACCGGCAAGTCCACCTTCCTTAATGCTCTGCTGAAGGAGGTTCCGGACGAGGAGCGCATCGTAACGATCGAGGACACCCGCGAGCTGAGACCGCCGACTGCGAACACCGTCGCCCTTCTCGCCTCCAAGGGTGATCAAGGCCGGGCGAAGGTGACGCCACAGCAATTGCTGGAAGCGTCGCTGCGCATGCGGCCGGATCGGGTGATGCTGGGCGAACTTCGCGGCGAGGAGGCGTTCTCCTTCCTTCAGGCGATCAATACCGGACATCCCGGCTCGCTCACCACGGTCCATGCCAATTCCGCCCGTGACGCCTATGACCGTCTGGCATTGATGGTCATGCAGAGTGGCGTCCGGCTGCAGAAGCACGAGATCATCGACTACCTGAAGGAGGTGATCCCGGTGGTTGTTCAGCTTCATCGTTTCCCGGACGGTCGGCGGGTCGTGTCGGAAATCGTCTTCACCAAGGGAGACGTACTGTGAACCCGGCAATCTTGCTGTTCGGATTGGTCATCGCCGCCGCGATGGCGGCCTTCGTCGCCTCGCTTGCCTATGCCGGCCTCTATTACGCCTTCGATAACTCGACCGGGATGTTCCAGGCGCTGCAGGACGATATGCTCGCATCTTATCGAGCGGCGCGTCTCGATCTCGCCGCCGGCGACTGGCATCGGCCTGCGATTGCGGCTGGCGCTGGCGCGGTTGCTGGTTTCGCAATGCTCATCACGGCGATGACCGGCAAAAAGAAATCGACGGATGCGCGGTTTCTGAGCCCGCTGGAAGCGCGGACCCTCGGGCTTACCCGCACGGGCGGCGTGTTCGTCGGACGGATCGGCGGCAGTCTGATCAAGGTTCCGGGCGGGTTCACGCAGCGCGGGTCCGGCCGGCGGCGGTTCTTGAAGCCCATGCTGTTCGGCGGCAAGAAGCTCTGGATCGATGGCGATGACGTCGGCGGCTTCGTCATCGGCCCGCCGAGGTCCGGTAAGGGTGCTTCGCTGATTGTGCCCAACTGCCTGCTTTGGCCTGACAGCATCGTCGTGCTCGACATGCGCGGCGAAACCTATGAGGCGACGGCGGGCTATCGCTCGAAATTCTCGCGCGTACTGCGCTTCTCACCGGCAGATGAGAATGGCGATACCGAATGCTATAACCCGCTGGATTTCGTGGCCATTGATCCAGATCAGCGCGATATCGACATCAACTCGATTGCGACCGCGCTGCTGCCGACGCCCAAAGGCGATGCCTATTGGATTTCCGATGCTCGAGCGCTGTTCGCTGGCGTCACATCTTGGGTGCTCGAAAACCCTGATATCATCGACAAGGACAAGAACCTTGGAACGGTCCTCAATGTCGTCGAGGGTGGCGACCAGCCGCTGCGCGAATGGTTGGAGGAGGTTGCCAATCCCGAGCTTCGTGCCGAGTGGATCAGCTCCTTCACCTATACCACCCTCGCCCGCTTCGCCGTCATGGCCAGCAAGCAGTTCGACGGCGTCTATGGTTCCCTCGCCGCCGCCGTGCGGCCCTTCAAGAACAATCGCATTTTGCGCGCGACGGCGCGGTCCACCTTCGACATCCGGGCGATGCGCCGCGAAAATATGAGCCTCTACCTGGATTTCCGTATCCAGCAGATCGCCTCGATCGGGCCAATCTTCAACGTGCTGATGGTCCAGTTCATGGACTACATGTCGCGCAACATGATGAAGCGGGGCGAACGCCGCGTGCTCGTGCTGCTCGACGAGTTCCAGAATCTCGGCAAGCTGGAAAATGCCCTGACCGTCGCCACCGTCCTCGGCGGTTATGGAATTCCGTGCTGGTTCTTCGTCCAGTCCCTGCGCTCGCTCGACAACGTTTACACCCGCGAGGGCCGGCAGACGCTGGTGAATTCGGCACGCGCGCAGATCTTCCTTGGCGCCCAGGATCCAGAAGATCAGCGATACGTCTCGCAGCTTCTCGGCGAGCGAAAAGAGGTGACCGTCGATAAAGCGGTATCGACGGGCGTGACCCTGTTCGATCGCAAGGGCGCTACCATGTCGCACAAGACCACGATGCGCCCGCTCATGCGGCCCGACGAGCTTGGTGCAATGCACGAGACGCGATGCGTCATCAAGCTGCGGAACCAGCAGCCGATCTTCGGCGTGCGCAATTTCTACTATGCCGACGGCGGGTTGATGAAGCGGGCGTGGTGGCGTGTGCGAACGCCGAAAAAGGAGCAGGGTGTCACAGTCGCAATCGGCGCCAAACATACGGATTTCGAGGTCGCTCTGTCCTCTGAGCTGCACTTCCCAGCGCCTTCGCTCGCTGGAGCAACGTTTGTCGCCAAGAGTTTCGAAGCCGGCAACGAGCCATCGAGAACACCGTCCACTGCACGTATTCCCGACAACCGAAATGATGCGCAGCGGGTGGTAGCTGATTCTCAGCATGCCGTTCATGAAGCCGGCGGCGACGAGCCGGACTTTAGATTTGCCATGAAGAGGAGTGCAGAGCGACAAGCGAACGCGGACAAGTCCCTCGAGAGGATACTTACTTTGCTTGGCGGCACGCCCGTCAAGAAACGGGCGGCCAAAAAAGTCCAAAGGGAAGTCGCATCGGTATTTTCCGACGAATAGCCCAACATCCGGAACACTTTAACACGGACATTAAAAGGCTGGTCGATGGCCACCGCGATGGGCCGCGTTACACTATTCCGACATCTCAGCGGAGATAGCTACCGCCATTGACGTCAAGCGTCGCACCGTTCAGCGAGTCTTGGCCGTAGCGCAGCACGAAGGCGACGAGTTCCGCAATTTCTCTGGGTTCGGCCATGTCGCCGATCGGGATGTCATCTATCGCCTCTGCCATGCTATGCGTAGCGATGAACTTCTCTGCCATGTCGGTGCGTACCAAACCGGGGGCTATACAGACTGCAGATGCACCTTCCCGACCGAAGCTGCGAGCGATTGATTTCGTGAGATTGATCATAGCCGCCTTCGCCGCAGCATAAGGCATCGAATCCCGTGCCCCACCGCGCTGACCAGCGCGGCTAGCAATATTCACGATGCGCCCACCGCCCTCGGTTTTGAAATGAAGAACCGCCTCCTTGCAAAGATCGGCGGCGGCGAAGAGATTTACCTGAAACTCCTTCTGCCATAGTGCCTTCCACTCGCCGTGCGAGTTTTCAATCGAAATTTCCGAGCGATTGCCAGCATTGTTGACGAGGCCGTGGATTCGGCCCGCAAAATCAACCGATTTCCGCCAAAGCGCGGATACTCCCTCGTCTTCGTAAAGGTCAGCTTGTACGATGAGACCGTTGCCACCGATCTTGGCCAGCAATTCTTGCGCTTTATCCTCATTCTTCCTGTAGTGAATGATCGGCCTCGCCCCTTCCAACGCAAGTCGCTCTACGACCGCCGCTCCGATCCCACCTGAGGCACCAGTAACCAAGATCGTCTGCCCAAGCAAAGACTGGTCCATGTTCATATCCTTCGTTGATATTCGCCTTCGCAAATCGGTGATCGCACGCAAATCTCCATGGAGTGAGATGCGACCACCATGTTCTTGGTGGGATTCACCTTTTCGGCCAGGGTTTGGCTCACATATTCGGATAGACCGGCCCCTCGCCGCCCTGCGGCGGCACCCAGTTGATGTTCTGGTTGGGGTCCTTGATGTCGCAGGTCTTGCAGTGCACGCAGTTCTGCGCGTTGATGACGTAAACTTGCCTGCCGTCCTTCTCCACCCATTCGTAGACGCCCGCCGGACAGTAGCGGGTCGACGGACCGGCATAGACGTCGAGTTCGGAGGTCTTCTGCAGCTCCGGGTTCTTCACCTGAAGGTGGACCGGCTGGTCTTCCTCGTGGTTGGTGTTCGACAGGAACACCGAGGACAGACGGTCGAAGGTCAGAACGCCATCCGGCTTCGGATAGTCGATCTTCTTGTGCTTGGCCGCCGGCTCCAGCGACTGCGCATCGGTCTTGCCGTGCTTCAGCGTGCCGAAGAAGGAGAAGCCGAGGAGCGTGTTCGTCCACATGTCGAGGCCGCCGAGCGCCACGCCGACCGCAGTGCCGAACTTCGACCACAGCGGCTTGACGTTGCGCACCTTCCTGAGGTCCGAGCCGATGGCGCTGTCGCGCCAGCCCTGCTCGATCTCGATCGGCTCGTCATTGGCGCGGCCACTCGCGATTGCATCCGCGAGCTTTTCGGCGGCGAGCATGCCCGAGAGCACCGCATTGTGGCTGCCCTTAATGCGCGGCACGTTGACGAAGCCCGCCGAGCAGCCGATCAGCGCACCGCCCGGAAACGACAGTTTCGGTACCGACTGGTAGCCGCCCTCGGTGATGGCGCGTGCGCCGTAGGACAAGCGCTTACCGCCTTCGAAGGTGCCGCGGATCGCCGGATGCGTCTTGAAGCGCTGGAATTCCTCGAAGGGGAAGAGATAGGGGTTCTTGTAGTTCAAGTGCACCACGAAGCCGACGGCAACCATGTTGTCTTCGAGGTGATAGAGGAACGAGCCGCCGCCGGTCTTCATGCCGAGCGGCCAGCCGAAGGAGTGCTGCACGAGGCCGGGCTTGTGGTTCTCGGGTTTGACCTGCCAGAGTTCCTTGAGGCCGATGCCGAATTTCTGGGGTTCGCGATCCTTCTGAAGGTCGAACTTCGCGATGAGCTGCTTGGCGAGCGAGCCGCGCACGCCCTCGGAGATCAGCGTGTATTTTCCCAGCAGCGCCATGCCGCGGGTAAAGTTCGGGCCGGGCTCGCCGTTGCGCTCGATGCCCATGTCGCCGGTGGCCACGCCGATGACGGCGCCCTCGTCATTGTAGAGCACCTCGGTCGCGGCAAAGCCGGGATAGATCTCGACGCCGAGCTCTTCCGCCTTGGTGGCGAGCCACCGACAGACATTGCCGAGCGAGACGATGTAGTTGCCGTGGTTGTTCATCAAGGGCGGCATGGCGAAGTTCGGCAGCCGCACCGAGCCGGCCGGGCCGAGCAGCAGGAAATGGTCGTCCTTCACCTCGGTCTTGAACGGATGGCTGTCATCCTCACGCCAGCCGGGCAGCAGGCGGTCGATGCCGATCGGATCCACAACCGCGCCGGACAGGATATGCGCGCCGACTTCCGAACCCTTTTCCAGCACGACGACCGTCAGATCCGGATTGGCCTGCTTCAGCCGGATCGCCGCAGAAAGCCCCGCAGGACCGGCACCTACGATCACCACGTCGAATTCCATACTCTCGCGTTCGGGGAGTTCCGCCGTTTCGGTCATGCGAAGGCCGCCGCGAATCCACGATCGAGGTCGTCGATCAGATCGTTCACATCCTCAAGTCCCACCTGGAGGCGGATGATCGACATCTCGAAATCAGGCCGTCGAACAATTCGGTCGGAGAGGCCCACCTGAACTGCAAGGCTCTCATAGCCACCATAGGAATAGCCAAGGCCAAAGATCTCCAATGCATTCAGGAAACTCTTTGGATCTGCGGCACGCGGCAGGGCGAACGAGAAAAGACTGGAAGAGCCGGAAAAGTCGCGTCGCCAAATTGCGTGACCAGGATTGCCTTCAAGAGCAGGGTGGTAGACCTGCTCGACTTTGGGGTGGCCTTCGAGCCATTTGGCAATGGCAAGCGTTGATTGCTGGTGCGTGTCGAGCCTTCGGCCCATTCCCCGCAATCCGCGGAGGATTTGATATGCGTCATCAGACCCTACGCACATGCCGAGAACCATGTGCCCGCGATTGAGTTTCGGCCAGCATGCCTCGTTGGCGGAGACCGTACCCATCAGAACGTCTGAATGTCCTCCAAAATACTTGGTTGCCGCATGGATTACGATATCCGCGCCGATACCGATGGGCTTGAAAAAGAGGGGCGTCGCCCAGGTGTTGTCGATCATCGTGACGATAGCGCGTTCTTTGCACACCGCGACGATCGCCGGCACATCCTGCATCTCAAAGGTGTTCGAGCCGGGCGTCTCCAAGAACACAACCTTCGTTTCCGGGCGAAACAGAGAGACGATATCTCCGGCGATCAACGGGTCGTAGTATTCGACCGCGACCCCCATTCGCGGCAGCACCTCGTTCGCAAACCGACGGGTCGGGCCATAGACGGAATCCGTGA
The DNA here is from genome assembly GCF_005503535.1 of Mesorhizobium comanense. Taxonomy (GTDB): domain Bacteria; phylum Pseudomonadota; class Alphaproteobacteria; order Rhizobiales; family Rhizobiaceae; genus Mesorhizobium; species Mesorhizobium comanense. The sequence goes on from NZ_SCNN01000029.1 coordinate 57,820, forward strand.
TAAGCACATGATCCCCTGCCGAGAGAAAGGTCAGAAGCGGGACAGAGATCGCGGCCAGTCCGGACGGCACCAAAACTGTTCCGGCAGCACCTTCGAGTTCCGTCAGCGCCGCACAAAGAGCATCAGTCGTCGGCGTGCCATGTGTTGCGTAGGTGTATTTCTGGTTCTCGCTTGCAAGCGTCTCGGCATCCGGAAAAAGAACTGTGGAGGCGCGCACGATCGGCGGGTTGACGAAACCATGAAATGACAGCGGATCATAGCCGGCGTGGCCAAGCTGCGTATTGGTTCCGATTTTCTTGCTCGAGTGCGACATTGAAATTCTCTCCCTGGGATATGGGGTTATCAGGCGAGTTCGGAGGACATGCGAGCCAGGTCCTGCCAAAGACCCTCTGCAAGGCTGCGCCCGACGATAAGTTCGAATCCGCTGTCCTTCACGCGGGTAAGGTGGACGGAAACATGGCCGATCAACGCCACCGTGGAGTTCCCGATGGGAAATGCGGCGGCGTCGAAGTCGACCGCGCTTCCCTTTGCGAGGACGTCCTCGACGGCCGATCCGGCAAGCGATAGGCGAACGCGCCCATGACTCTGGTCAACGGCATAACCTACCGCATGAATACTTGCTTCAAGACTGTCCAGTTCCTCCCGCGCCCAAGCAGTATTCCCGACGAGAAGCCACTCGCCCGGAGCGGCCGGTCGAACCTCGCACTCTTTGTCGGCCGTGAGATCTGCCAGGAGCGGTGCGAGATCACCGGCTCCCCTTCGGGCTAGAATTTGAATGATCGACCCCTCCGGCAAAGCACGAAGATCGACTTGCTTCACGTTGATCGGTCTTAGACCAGCAAGGACGGCCCGATGTTTGATACCAGCCTCAGCCATGGAGTCTTTCACCTTCTGAATCGTAGAAGACCGGGCTGCAAAGCCGGCAGGGAGTGAATTCTTGCTGAAGGCTGTCGTAGGCGATCACCTCTTCCCCATGTCGAGCCGCCCCACGCTTGACCAAGGCCAACCCGATCTTGGAGCCGACATGCGGTGAGAACGCCGTCGAGGTCACATAGCCCTGATCGTTCTCCAGCGTCCACGAAGCATTCTTTTCGAGGATGTGCGCGCCACTCCGGATTGCGGCTTGGTGATCAAGGGGAACGATCCCGACAAGTTGCGGCCGCTCCGGGTCACGGAGGCCCTCGCGCGCCAGCATGTGCTTGCCGATGAAATCCGCTTTGGAAGGTGAGACCATCTTGGCAAAGCCGAGATCAGCCGGAACGACCGTACCGTTAATCTCGCTATGGGTTACATGGCCTTTTTCAATCCTGAGCACGCTGAGCGCCTCGACCCCATAGGGTTGAAGGCCGTGGTTCTGGCCGGCGATCATCAGCGCATCGGCGACGCTCTCGCCGTAACCTGCGGGCACCGCAAGTTCATAGGCAAGTTCCCCTGAGAAGGAGATGCGGAACAGCCGCCCATGAAGTTGACCTTGGAAAAGTGATATCTCCCTAGCGCCGAGGAAAGGAAACGCCGCATTCGACAGGTCTTCATCAACGATCTGCTGCAGGATATTTCGTGACTGGGGTCCAGCAACCGCCATTTGCGCCCAATGGTCGGTAGACGACGAAAGATGAACGTCGAGATTCGGCCATAACACCTGGGCGCAGAATTCGAGATGGTTCAGAACGCCTGCTGCATAGGCTGTCGTGGTGGTGATGAAGAAATGGTCTTCAGAGAACCGGCTGACGGTTCCGTCATCGTAGATCATACCGTCTTCGCGCAGCATGAGGCCGTAGCGCGCTTTCCCGATGGGCAGCTTGCGCAAGCCATTCGAGTACACCCTGTCGAGGAACTCCGCCGCATCTGTTCCGAGGACCTCTATTTTGCCAAGCATGGAAACATCGCAAAGGCCGGCATTCGCCCGAACATTGGTTGCCTCTCGATCGACGCTCTCCCGCCAGGTCGTTTCGTAGTCACGCGGGAACCAGGCGGAGCGATACCATAGACCGGATTCTACAAACACGGCGCCGTGCTTTGCCGCCCAATCGTGGAGCGGCGACTTCCGGACCGGCTGGAAATGCTCCCCATGGTAGGAACCCGCTAGCGATCCGAAGGAGACAGGCGTATAGAACGGGCGAAATGTCGTTGTGCCGACCTCTCTAGGGGACACGCCGCGCGCGTCGGCAAGGAGACCGATCGCGTTCACATTCGACAGCTTGCCCTGATCTGTTGCCATCCCATTCGTCGTGTATCGCTTCGCGTGCTCGACATGGCCATAGCCTTCCTGGACCGCAAGACCGAGATCTCTGTGGTGAACGTCATTCTGAAAATCCACGAAGGCTTTACCGCGGATACGCGGAATCGACCACAAGGCGCGCGCCGGCGGGGCAACAATATCATCCTCGATGGTTCCAAAATCCTGCTGCTCTACGCGAAAACCGAGATCGCCAACGAGACTCGCTGCCTTTGCAGCACCATCGTCCAGACATGCGGCGATCCCGGAAATAGCATTGCAAGAGCCCGCAACGACGAGCCCGCTCAATTCCGGTGCGAGGAATGCCGCATACTGATCAGACCAATCGGGCTTGCCGCCGCGGTGGCAGGCAAGGTGTATGATTGGGCTAAAACCTCCAGCCATTGCCAAGGCATCGACCTTCAGGTTTTCTCTCCGATTGCCGTGCCAGATATCGACTGAAGATAACATCTTGCCGCCGCGGGCGTCCGAAACCACCGCACCGCGGATGACCCGGAATTCACCGAAATATGGCGGGTTCGCGTCATTTCGGCTGTCGATAACGGCAACAACCGGTTGCCCCCTCGCTTCGAGATCGCGCGCAAGAGCATAGCCGCTATCATTCGTCGTGAAGATCGCAGTTCGAGTGCCCGGTGCGATAGCAAAGCGATTCAAATAGGTTCGCATTGCCGTCGCCATCATGACGCCCGGAATGTCATTGCCACCGAAGACGAGCGGGCGTTCCTCCGAGCCGCTGGCCAAGAGCGCCTTCTTGGCAACGATGCGCCAGAGCCTTTCCGCGAGCCGGCCGGCATCGGCAACGCTATCCCCCCTTTGGACACGCTCCACCGCGCCGAAAACGTTACCATCGAACCAACCGAATACGGTCGTACTGGCCAGCACCCGCGCATTGGGGTAGGAGTTCAGCTCGCCCACGGCTTGCCGCACGAATTCCGGGGCTGACACGTCGCCAATCGTTGCGGTTTCCGAAAGAAGCGAGCCGCCAATCATTGCCTGCTCGTCGACGAGCACAACGCGCGCACCTGATCGCGCGGCCGTTAAAGCGGCCGCTATGCCGGTGGGTCCACCGCCGATCACCAAAAGATCGCAATGCGCCCAAGTCTTTTCAAAGCGATCAGGATCCGCTTCGCCCGACGCTTTTCCGAGACCCGCCGCTGTCCGGATCAGCGGTTCGTAGACCATTTCCCAGAACCACGACGGCCGCATGAAGGTTTTGTAGTAGAAACCGGCGCCCAGGAAGGGAGAGAGCAGACCGTTCACCGCGCCAAGGTCGAATTCAAGGGAGGGCCAGCGGTTCTGGCTGGAGGCTTCCAGACCGGCGTACAGCATCTGCGTCGTGGCCCGCGTATTGGGCTCAGAGCGCCCGCCGCGGCCTACCGTAACCAGTGCGTTCGGTTCGGAGGCACCGGCTGTAAGGATGCCGCGCGGACGATGATATTTAAAGCTGCGACCGACAAGTTGACGACCGTTGGCCAGAAGCGCAGATGCCAACGTGTCACCAGCAAAGCCTCGCATCGACTTTCCGTCGAAGGTGAATGCTAGTGGTGCGGCACGGTCGATGAGACCGCCGGCCGGTAGACGATGGGTGCTCATCGAGGGTGTTCTCCTTCGAGCGTAGCATCCCGGCTCGCCTCAATTTCATGGGTTGCAGTGTCGCGGGTGACGATCAGCCAGCGGCGGCATCCGGCCGTATGGTGCCAAAACTCGTCATGACGGCCGCGGGGATTCGTGCGCAAATAGACATACTCGAACCACGTTTCCGGGTTGGCCAGCGTTTCTGGGCGTGGGAGGGCGGCCCCCTTTACCGTGAACTCTTCCTTCGGGCGGCCGCCGCAATGTGGGCAGGGAATAAGACTTGCCATTCGTTCAATCCAGATCGGCAGGGGTTAGTGCAGGTTCGGTTGTGCGCCGCTTCCGGTTTCATCGATCAGATAACCGCGCTCGAAACGGTCGAGCCGGAATGCCGATGCGGTCGCATGCGATGTCCCGCGAGCGAGCAAGTGGGCGAAGCAATAGCCGGATGCCGGCGTCGCCTTGAATCCGCCGTAGCACCAGCCCGCGTTGAGATAGAGATTTTCGATTGGCGCTCGATCGATGATGGGCGAACCGTCCATGGACATGTCCATGATACCCCCCCAGGACCGAAGAATACGAACGCGCGAAAGCGAAGGGATCATCGTCTTCGCCGCCTCCGCGACATGCTCGACGGTCGCCAGATTACCGCGCTGGGCATAGGAATTGTAACCATCGATGTCGCCGCCGAAGACCAAGCCCCCCTTGTCAGATTGCGATATGTAGAAATGCCCCATTCCAAACGATACGACGCAGTCGATGAAGGGTTTCAGTCCCTCTGACACGAAGGCCTGCAACACATGGCTTTCAATCGGAAGTTTGAGGCCCACCATCTCCGCAAGCCTCGACGAATTGCCGGCCGTGGCCAATGCCAGCTTGCCGCAGCCCATGAAGCCGCGGCTGGTCTCGACGCCAACAACTTTTCCATCCTCGCGGCGTATTCCGTTGACCTCGCAATTCTGAATGATGTCGACGCCGCGGCTGTCGGCCCCGCGCGCGTAGCCCCAGGCGACGGCATCGTGGCGAACCGTACCGCCACGGCTCTGGAGGAACCCGCCCAAAATAGGAAAACGCGTGTTGTTGAAGCCGAGGTACGGTGCCATCGACTTCACTGCATCGAGATCGAGCAACATTGCATCGACGCCATGGAGGTGCATGGCGTTTCCCTTCCGAATGAAGGCGTCGCGCTGGCCGTCCGTATGAAAGAGATTGAGCACGCCGCGTTGGGAAACCATCGCGTTGAAATTGAGCTCCCGCTCCAGCCCTTCCCAGAGTTTCAACGAGAATTCGTAGAAAGGATTATTTCCAGGAAGCAAATAGTTCGAGCGGATGATGGTTGTGTTGCGTCCGACATTGCCGGACCCAATGTAGCTCTTTTCCAATACAGCTATGTTCGAGAGCCCGAATTCCTTTGCGAGATAGTAGGCCGTCGCAAGTCCGTGACCGCCACCTCCGACAATGATGACGTCATAATGCGGCTTCGGTTCGGGGCTGCGCCAGGCTGGCTTCCACCATCTGTTACCGAAGAGGCCGTTCGCAAAAATCGAGAGGGCAGAGTAGCGCATCGAAAGATACCGAATATGCTGCGGGGAAATGCAGCGCATCGCATGATGCTGCGATGCGCTGCCGGACATTCGATCAAGCCGGGTTCGAGCCCGCCCAGCCCGAGATCGCCTTGGCTTCGAGGAATTCTTCGATCCCCCAGAGTCCGCCCTCGCGAGCCCGGCCGGATGCCTTCACGCCACCGAACGGCGAACCGGCGCCGCGAGGATTGCCATTCATTTCGATCATCCCGGCGCGGAGTTGCGAGGCGACGCGGTTACGCCTTTCGCCGTCGGTGGATTGGACGTAATTCGACAAGCCATAAGGCGTATCATTAGCGATCCGGACAGCCTCTTCTTCGGTGTCGAAAGGGATGATCGTCAGGACCGGTCCGAAGATTTCTTCCCGTGCGATTGCCATGTCATTGTTGGCGTCGGCAAAGATCGTCGGACGGACGAAGTAGCCCTGTTCATGCCCTTCCGGACGACCGAGACCACCAGCGATGAGACGCGCCCCTTCTTCGATTCCCTTCTGGATCATTTCCTGGACCTTCTGGAACTGCGCCTCCGATGCAAGCGGTCCGATATGGTTGCCAGGCTTGTGGCTGGAATCGACCACGAGGCTTTCCGCAACCGCCTTCGCCTCGTCAACGACGCGATCGTAGATCGACCGCTCTACCAGCATACGCGTTGGCGCATTGCAGCTCTGCCCGGTATTGTTGAAGCAATGGAGGACACCGCGTTTCACCGCTTCCGCGTCCGCGTCGGCAAACACCAAGTTGGCGCCTTTTCCACCAAGTTCGAGGACCACCCGTTTCAGAGTTTCTGCCGCGGTCTTGGAGATCGCGACGCCGGCCCGCGTGGAACCCGTGAAGCTGATCATTTCCACATCGGGATGCGAGGACAGACGCGTGCCTACGCCAGCACCATCGCCATTGACGAGATTGAAGACGCCCTTGGGGAAACCAGCCTGGTCGATATATTCCGCGAACAGCATCGAGGAAAGCGGCGCGATCTCGGAGGGCTTGTGGACCATGGTGCAGCCCGCCAGCAAAGCGGGGATGACTTTGAGAGTCACCTGATTCATCGGCCAGTTCCAGGGAGTGATGAGGCCGACGACGCCGATCGGGTCCATGAGGATGCGGTCGTTGGGAGCATGCGGACCGAGCGGCCGGATGAACTCGAAGTCCTTGAATGCGGTGATGAAGTTCGAGATGTGCCAGGTGCCGGCGCCGACTTGCTTTTCCAGCGCCATGTCGATAGGCGCGCCCATCTCCAGGCTGATTGCCTGGGCCATTTCCGGTGCGCGGCGCTTGTAGATTTCGAGCAAGCGCTCGACCAGCTTGAGACGTTCGGCGGGGGCAGTCTTCGACCAGCTCTCGAACGCACGCTTGGCGACCGCGACCGCCCGGTCGGCGTCGGCGGGGCTACCGATGCTGATAACTGCGCAGGCCTCTTCTGTCGACGGGTCGATAACGGCGAGTTCGCGGGCTTCCAGCGGTGCCACCCATTCGCTATCGATGTAAAACAATTTCTTTTCCAGCATTGCTGTCTCCAATTTTTCGAAAGGAAGGACGTTGCCCGCCGGAAGAGCGGGCATCGATGGCATTAGATAATGAGGTCGATGAGGAACGGTGCCTTCTGCCTGAAGCTCTGCTGCATCAGGTCGGCGCACTCTTCCATTGTGGTCGCGCGTGCGGCCTCGACGCCCATGCCATTTGCCAACTTGATCCAGTCAAGATCGGGGTTCGAGAGGTCAAGCATGCCCATCGCTGTCGGGCCGGGAACGGCGCCGACGTTCTTGTATTCGCCGATCAGGATATTGTACTTCCGGTTATTGAGCAGGATCGTCGTGCAAGGGAGCTTTTCTCGGGCCTGCGTCCAGAGCGACTGCAGGGAATACATCGCGGAGCCGTCTGCCTGCAGGCTGATAACCCTTCGATCACCGCCACCGGCGACCGCTGCGCCGGTGGAGACCGGAAGGCCGTCGCCGATCGCGCCGCCGCCAAGGTTCAGCCAGTCGTGAGCTGGGGCATTGTGCGTGAGCTTATAGAAGTCGCGGCCATAGGAGATGCTCTCGTTGGAAACGATCGAGTTTTCGGGCATCAGGGCCGCGAGGGTGACGGCCAGGTTTTCCTGTGTCGTGGCTCCACGCGCGGGTTCGGGGCGCGGACCCACATCCGGGATCGCCACCTCGGGAGCAATGAACCAGACCTGCGGATGGCGTGCGAGCACATCGAGGATAGGTTCGTAGTCTTCCTTGCGATAGATCGAGCCGGTCGGGTTGGACGGCGAGTTGATCAACAACCAGCGGGTACGCGGCGTGATGGCCCGTTCCAGATCTTCTGCCCGCAGGCGGAACCCATCTTCGGACCGTGTTTGCAAAATGATCGGCGTCGCGCCCATCATCTCGACGATGTCGCTGTAGCTTACCCAGTAGGGCGCCGGAAGAATTACCTCGTCGCCAGCCTGGATCGTCGCGAAGAATGCGCTGAACAGGAGCATCTTCGCGCCGGTCGTGACGACGATCTCTTCCGGCGTGAAATCGAGCCCGTTTTCGCGTTTGAACTTTTCGCGCACGGCAGCCTTGATCGCGGGCGAGCCATCGAGCGCGGTATAGTGAGTATCCCCGGCGCGCATCGCCTTGATCGCCGCTTCCTGAATATTCTCAGGTGTATCGAAATCCGGCTCGCCGACATGAAGACCCACGATGTCGCGGCCCTGGCGGCTGAGTTCTGCCGTCGCGGCCATCATGCGAGAGATCGCCGAAGGTCCGACCTTCGACAAGGCGTTCGACGGCTTGAACACCGCGGCGGCCGAAGTATGGATATCTGCCATTGTTAGTTCCTCTTCCAATTCATGGGATACTTCTGCGTACATTCGCCATCGACTGAGATGACGGAACGCTTGACTTTTGATGCGCTCTCATGGCCTCGGCGCCTATCGGAGGGCTGAGGACGCGTGTCGGTGTTCAGGGCTCGGCCGTCGGCGGCCAGACCGTTCAGAATGAGCTCGCAATACTCCATCGCGAAGGAGGAGGCGGGACGGCCATGCCCTGGCTTGAACCAGCGAACCATCCAGTTCAGCATCGAGAGGATCGCGCGGCTTATCGACCGGGAATCCGTATTTCGATAGCGGCCGGATTCGATGCCTGCGAGCACGATCCGTCGAAGAAGCTCTTCGTAGGCGTCGCGCAGTTCCTGCGCTTCTTCGAGCAGCCCACCATTCTCCATGCCGCCGTAGCCCACCAACATCGTGACGAAGCCATGGTAATGCGCTTCGAAGTAGTCGGCGTGTGCCGTCATAAAGCGGCAAAGAGCCTCCGGGGCCTCGTCGTCACCATCAACAGCGATATTTACAGCTTCAAGAAGGCCCTTGAGCGTCCGGACGATGATAGCCTCGTATATTTCCTTCTTGTTCGGGAAGTAATGGTAGATCGCGGCCTTGGTGACGCCGACCGCTTCCGCGACACTTCCTAACGAAGTCCCATCGAAGCCCTCCCGCGCGAACAGTTCGGCGGCTTCGTCCAGAATCTTGCCGCGTGCATTCTCCATCGTGGGTGGACGGCCCTGGCGGCGAACGCGCTCCTTCTGCATCAGAGCTACTTTCGGGTCGTCGCCGGGATACCGGCAACTACGCCCATCTCCAAAAGCTGATCGACCCGATCTGCGCTCAGATCCAGCTCGGCCTGAAGGACTTGGCGGGTATGCTCGCCGACCTCGGGTGGAAGTGTCGGCGGAGCAAACGGACTTTCCGACATGCGCAACGGGCTGCGCACGGAGCGGAAGGTGCCGATCCTTTCGGAAGGAACCGAAACGACAGTGTCCCGAAGGATTGCAACATCGCTAGCGAACGCCTGGCCGACAGTGCGAAGCTCGCCAGCCGGGACTCCGACGGCGCGAAGTTCGGCGAGAAGCTCATGCAGTTTACGATCGCGCAACTTGTCCTCGATGATCGGCAGTAACTCATCACGCGCCTCGGTTCGTCCTTTATTGGTGACGAACCGCTCATCCATCGCGAGATCCGGCAGACCGATGATCTTGCAGAACCGCCGGAACTGTTCGTCGTTTCCGACTGCGAGTGCAATTCGGCCATCGACGCAATCGAACAGTTGATATGGTACGATGCTCGGATGAGCGTTGCCATAGCGCAACGCTTCTCTTCCGGTATTGAGATGACCCGACGCGACGTTGGCCAACATGAACATCGCGCTGTCGGTCAGGCTGATGTCGAGCCACTGGCCCTTTCCGGTGCGTTCGCGCATAAACAGGGCAGCGAGAATTGCTTGCACGGCATTCATGCCCGATATGAGATCGATGAAGGCGACACCGAGCCGCATCGGCTCGCCATCCTTTTCGCCCGTAATCGACATGAATCCAGATTCAGCC